>NZ_JAKRNU010000010.1 GCF_022346545.1 Sporosarcina sp. ACRSM
CCGAGCGCTCAAAGATCGCATCAAGTGATCAAAGTGACTTCCGAGCGCTCAAAGATCGCATCAAGTGATCAAAGTGACTTCTGAGCGCTCAAAGATCGTCCCAAGTGATCAAAGTGACTTCTGAGCGCTCAAAGATCGCATCAAGTGATCAAAGTGACTTCCAAGCGCTCAAACCTCGCGCCAAGTGATCAACACGACTTCCAAGCGCTCAAACCCCGTATCAAACGATCAAAACGACTCCCTAGCGCTCAAAACGATGCCTATCGTATCAAGTGCTCACCCTCACTCCCAAGCAATCAACCCTCGAACAATCTTATTTTCAAGTAGGACATATCTTTTTGCTTTTTTGCGTATAGTGATTGAAAAAGGGGTGTCCAAGTGAAACGTTGGTTAGTGATCTGCGTACTTTTTATATGTTCATTAGGGATCGTCATGTACGGTGTGAATGCATCGGACCGGGCCTTTTTCATGCCGGAGGAGTTAGGGGGCGTGAAAATCGTCATTGATCCGGGGCATGGGGGCTTAGACGGAGGGGCTTCGGCAGGGGAGGTAGTTGAGCGGGATATTACGTTGAGCATTTCGCATGAACTGAGAAAGCGGCTAGAGAAAAAAGGGGCAACGGTTATTATGACGCGCACGAAGGAAGGGGATGCGTTGGCCGAACACGCGCCGAAGGAAACATTCAGAACGACGCGTGAACGGAAAATGGCCGATTTGAAATTACGGGAAACCATCGCCATTGATGAGGAGCCGGATATGTTTATTAGCGTGCATGTCAACTCGATCCCACAAGATAAATGGCGGGGGGCGCAAGTATTTTATCATGCGGAGGGAGATCCGAATGGTGAGTTTTTGGCGAAGTCCATACAGGAATCTTTCCGGGGAAATTTGCAAAATACTGATCGGGTAGCGATGGCCATCAAAGGTGTATACCTTTTGAAGAAAGTGCCAACGCCGGCTGTACTCGTGGAAACGGGCTTTATCTCGAATCCAGAAGAGCGTGCCCTATTGACGGATCCCGCTTATCACGGAAAAGTAGCGGATGCCATATTGGAAGGTATTACTAATTTTCATACATCGGAAGAAAAGTGAGAGCATTCAGGCATTCGCTGAATGTTCAGTATGGTATACTTGGGGGTGAATGAATATACCTCCGAGGAGTGTCTACATTGATCAATGAACAAACAGTACGAGAAATACTAGGTCAGTTGAAAGATCCGTTTTTACATAAAACGCTTGCAGAAACGAGTGGCATTTCCGAAGTTTCGATTAAAGAAGAGAAAAATCACGTAAGCGTAAAGCTGGCCATCGCTAAAGTAAATACAGCTGAACAAATGGCGTTACAGATGAAAGTGGTTGAACAGTTGAAGGCAGCGGGGGCGGATTCTGTTGGGATCCGTTTCGAAGAATTGCCGAAAGAAGTGTTGGAACAATTCCGCGGCACGGCTACGGAAGCTGAAGCACAGGACATTTTGTCACCGTTGAACAAAGTGGAATTCATCTCGATTGCATCCGGTAAGGGCGGCGTCGGCAAATCGACGGTTTCGGTGAACTTGGCTGTTGCGCTTGCTCGACTTGGGAAGAAAGTTGGTTTGATTGACGCGGATATTTACGGATTCAGTGTACCGGATATGATGGGGGTTACGGAATTGCCGGTCATTCGCGGCGATCGGATTATCCCAGTTGAACGCTTTGGCGTCAAAGTGATTTCCATGGGCTTTTTCGTGGAGGACAATGCACCGGTTGTGTGGCGTGGTCCAATGCTCGGAAAAGCACTAGATCAATTTTTCCGCGATGTAGAGTGGGGGGATCTCGACTATCTGTTTCTTGACTTACCGCCGGGAACAGGAGACGTTGCACTTGATATTCATCAGATGATTCCGATGTCGAAAGAAATTGTTGTCACGACACCACATCCGACAGCGGCTTTCGTAGCAGCACGGGCTGGAGCGATGGCGTTGCAAACAGATCATGCGTTGCTCGGTGTGATTGAAAACATGTCTTGGTTCGAAGCGAAAACGACTGGTGAGCGCGAGTTCGTATTCGGTCAAGGCGGCGGCGTGAAGCTCGCTCAAGAATTGAGAACAGATTTGCTTGGACAGATTCCACTCGGGCAACCGGACTGGAATGAAGAGGACTTTGCACCGTCTGTCTATGCAGAAGACCATCCAATCGGTCAGATTTACACGGACATTGCTAAAAATATCATTAAAAAAACAAACTGAGAAAAGCGTCTGGCGCCCGAAGTCTAGACAGAAGAAAAGCGGAGTGGGATTAGCCACCTCCGCTTTTTCCACCTCCACCACCACCATCAGATCCCCCGCCAGATCCTCCGCCGCCCTCATCGCCTGACTTACTACCGCTTTCGCCACCACCGCCGCCCTCAGCAGGTTTAACATTTCCAGCTTTTAAAATAAGCTCTTGCCATTTCGTTTGCAGTAAAGGGCTGCTGATCGTTTCTTCCACTACTTTTTCCAGATGCTCTTTCATGTTGGCGGATTGCATAACGGTTTCCATCTGTTTTTGCATATCAGGTTGACTGAAAAATTCCTCCAATTTTTTTTGGAAGGAAGAATCCTCCATCAACTGTTTCATGATTTCTTGTTGTTGCTCTTTCATGCTTTTTGCAATGGATTCCGTAAATTTCGGGTCTTCAAACGTCTTTTTCCAAAAGTCCTCGCCTTTGTCTGACAGCAACGTATCTTCAATCGACTTTTTCACTTCGGGTTGTTCCAAAATGAGCATTTCCTTGAATTCGGGATCTGCAAACATTTGTCGAATCGCTTTTTTTCCTTCTTCGGTCTGCAATGCGTCGGTCATCATTTTTTTGGTTTCATCATATGTCGGATTGGATTGCTGCGGTGCGCAACCGGATACAATAAAAACAAGGAGCAATATGTGCAACCATTTTTTTTTCATGGAAACCCGATTCCTTTCCATAAGCATTTTCATTTATTGTTCACATTATCGCGCAGAATATGCATCGAACGAGGAATGAAATAGATTTTTTGCAAAAACGTTGTTACACTAATGAGAGGAATAGAAGATGGAGGATTATCGTCGTGACAATACGAAATTGGATAAAATTCTTTTTTAATGCCCTGCTAATCGGAGGACTTACGACAGCCATCGTCGGTTTGATTGTTCGTTGGGAGTTCTTTTCTCAATATGTATCGGGTGGCGAAATTTGGCAATTTATTGGTGCGCTTCTTTGGATGATATTCCTTGGATTTACCATGAGTGTCGTGGCACAAATGGGCTTCTTTGCGTATTTAACAGTCCATCAATTCGGCGTTAACTTGTTTAAAACACTTACTTTGTGGAATTGGGTTCAACTGCTGATCATTACACTTGTATTATTTGATTTGATTTTCTTTAGATTCCGCCTGACTTCGGGGGATACAGGTCGCACATTATTGTATTTATTACTTCTTGTCTCACTTGTCGGTGTAGGGATAATCACCGCTTATTTCAAAGCGAAATGGACTAAAAAACATACGCTGATTTCGGCTTTGTTTTTTATGATTGTCATTACGACGCTGGAGTGGTTACCTGCATTGATGGTGCGTTCTGGCAATATTGATTCATGGGTGACGATTTTGCTTTACCCATTACTTGCTGTCAATGCTTATCAAATTTTAATGTTGCCGAAATACAATCGGCAGTCGGATGAAGATAAGGCGAAGTTGGATGCGCGAAAAAAAGCGCGGAAAAAGACAACGGCCACTGCAAAGGCAAAATAAAAACAACAAACCGGGCTCTGTATACAGATGCCCGGTTTGTTGTTTTTTTATTCAGGGATTTTCTTCAATTTCACTTTTGGTTGGAACAACATCTCTTCCACAGTGATGAAGGTACGGCTGTCGTACAGTTTTTTTAACTCCGTAAATTCAATTCGATTTTCCCGGTGATGAGGGATGGACAGGATTTCCCCTTCTTGGACAGGTGGAATGTTACCGCCTTGCCATGTGACGGAGGAACCTAGGGCATTGATTTCGGCTTCCCAAAGCATTGTATGTAATGCAAGGGGGAAAACTTCGTCCTTTGTTCGAAACCAAAGTGGCATCATGCCAAAAGTTTGTTCAAAACGTTCAATTTGATTGACGAATAATGGGGTATTTTGTTCGTAATCCTTTCCTTCGTTTCCGAGGAGTCCAACTGGTATTTTTTTATCTTTGATCAGTTCAACGGTTTCGGGAAAGCGTTCAGCCCATTCCATATCCACAAATAATAATGGATAGGGCTTGGCTAAATCTTGGATCCACTGCTCGACCTCCACATCACCAAATGAAATATTCACCGTTAGTGCCGATCCATTTGTCCCGCGTATGATGACTGCCGGATCCTCGGTAATACGGAAGACGGCGGTGAGCGGATTTTGCTTGGGCAATGGGGGAAAGAGAACGAAGAGCACACAGCAAATGATGAAAATGATGACAAATCGGATACGCATTTATTGTCCCCCTTGTACACAATCTATAGTACTTTATGAAAAAGTGTTGACGAATATGCATAGGGCATGTTACTATGTAAAAGTTGCTGTCAGGAAGTTGTTATTGCGAGCGAAAAACTTTTTTAAAAAAAGAGTTGAAAAAGATTTTTTTCTTGTTATAATAATATTTGTCATCAAACGACAACACTGTCAGTTAAGTATTATTCCGCAGTAGCTCAGTGGTAGAGCAATCGGCTGTTAACCGATCGGTCGTAGGTTCGAATCCTACCTGCGGAGCCATTTGCTTCCATAGCTCAGCTAGGTAGAGTGCTTCCATGGTAAGGAAGAGGTCGCCGGTTCGAGCCCGGCTGGAAGCTCCAGAGACTGTACTCCCGTTAAAATTGGGAGAAACAAGCAGGACAAGGAAACGATTGAGAGAAGGAAGGAGCGTACTCAGGTACGTGACTGACTGAGCAAGCGAAGTTGACGCAGTAATGCGCCGCTTATCGCAATTTTAATAATGGCCCCTTGGTCAAGCGGTTAAGACACCGCCCTTTCACGGCGGTAACACGGGTTCGAATCCCGTAGGGGTCACCATTTTATTTTAAACCGATTATGAGAAAAAGTTTTCGGTGAAAAATATTATATACTTATTTTATCTTGGTGGGGTAGCGAAGTGGCTAAACGCGGCGGACTGTAAATCCGCTCCCTCCGGGTTCGGCGGTTCGAATCCGTCCCCCACCATTTATTTTATTTTCCATCATGTTTCATTCGAAACGTCAACCGTTTTGAAGAAATATCCGCATAGCTGAATCAAAACCGATTTGTTTTGATGAAGTTCCCTTATTTTTTCTCTGATCGAATTGGAAAAATCATTTCTTTTTATCCCTTTAACATTATCACTACATTTTACAATAACTTTTTTACTTCATATTGATTTATGTTCATGAGCATTTAGCGTATTTTATTATTGGGGTATAGCCAAGCGGTAAGGCAACGGACTTTGACTCCGTCATTCGTTGGTTCGAATCCAGCTACCCCAGCCATTTTCTGCATTTGCTTTACCAAACCATGTTAATTTACCTATAAGTTCGACAAAACCCTTTTCTTGAAAAGGGTTTTTTTCTGCTTAAAATTTAATTTGGAATAGTTGTCCAATGCTTATTGTTGTACACTAGTATTGATTGGCGCAGATTAATTTCGCTTGTATCCAGTCTTTGAAACGCCTTGAACAGCCGCTATTTTACTTTCAAGATAAAAACATTTTTTGTCGATACGATATACATAATTTATTGGAAAAGAGATGATCGTATGCAGGAAGATCATAGAATGATAGAGGAATTGGCCCGGAATCAGGGTGTCTATAATCCAGAGAAAATGTTGAAAGATGTCGTTTTTGCATTGGATCAATCTGCAATTGTGGCGATCACAGATCAAAAAGGGAAGATTTTCTATGTGAATCAGTTGTTTACGACCATTTCCCAGTACAGTGCAGAGGAACTGATAGGGGCTACCCATAGTATTGTAAATTCAGGTCAACATCCGCCCGAGTTTTTCAAAGAGATGTGGGCAACGATTGGACGTGGAAAGACGTGGCGAGGTGAAATTTGCAATCGGGCCAAGGATGGATCGCGTTATTGGGTAGATACGACGATCGTTCCCTTTTTGAATGCGAAAGGAAAACCTTATCAATATATTTCAATTCGGTATGATGTTACGGAACGGAAGGAATCCGAGCGGATGATTCGCGACCTTGCATACAACGATCAATTGACACAGCTGCCGAACCGTTTATCTTTCCGTGAAAAATTGCATAGTGAAATCGAGAATGCGTATGTACACGGTGAAAATCTCGCACTGACCTATTTGAATATCGACAGGCTTCATTTTGTAAACGATACACTTGGCTATGAGGCGGGTGACTTCATCTTATCTGTGGTTGCGAAAAGATTGAAGGAATTTTTGAAAGGCCAGCATGTCATTGCCAGGCTTTCGGGCGATGAATTTGCGATTCTGTTAAAAAATATTCGCGACGAACCACATGTCAAAGAGTTGATAGAGGCGATCCAGCATTACCTTGAGGAACCGATAAAGGTGATGGGACAGTTGCATACGTTATCGTTTAGTATAGGCATCGCGCTTTTTCCGGAGCATGCAAGAAATTATTCCGAGTTATCGATGAAAGCGGAAACAGCTCTTTCTGAGGCGAAGGCGCATGGCGGTGGAGGGTATGAGATGTATCGCCGTGGATCCGCATCGAAAACGTTGGAACGCATTTTATTGGAAAATGAATTAAAGAAAAGTATACAGCAAGGTCATTTTAATCTCGAATACCAACCGAAGTTCAATTTAAATACGGGAAAATTAACCGGTGTTGAAGCGCTCGTTCGATGGAATCATCCTGATTTGGGCATGATTCCTCCGGATAAATTCATCCCGATGGCGGAAGAGACGAAAAACATCGTGGCGCTCGGCGAATGGGTATTGCGGGAGGCGTGTCGACAGGCGAAACAATGGCGAGAAAGTGGTTATATAACACCCCGGGTCGCGATTAATATGTCTGCCGTCCAGTTGGAAGAACCGACAATCTTAGACAAAATGAAAGAGATTTTGCAAGAAACGGACGTTTCACCAAATCGCATCGAAATTGAATTGACAGAGAGCGCATTTGCGGATCGGGACGAACTGCAGGAAATGGTCCGGAAAATGAGGGAGATGGGTGTGACCGTATCCATTGATGATTTTGGAACGGGGTATAGTACGTTTAGCTATATTAAGGAATTACCGGTTGACACAGTGAAAATTGACAGGGCTTTTGTGAACGACATTCATGTGAACGAGGAAAGCCATGCCATCATCAAAGCGATTGTGACGTTGGCGAATACGATTGGACTGAATGTCATTGCGGAAGGGGTCGAGTATGAAGAGCAAGCGAAGGTTTTGAATGAATTGGGATGCCGGGAAGGACAAGGCTATTATTTCAGTAAACCGACCTCGGCTACAAACTGCGAAAAATTTATGGAAAAAAGAAAGGCCGACGAATAAATATTCAGAAATTTGTTGAGTTGAGTCAAACGCTCTCGTAGACATACAATAGAGTCATAGAAACGGGAGGTAGGGGCTTATGGGAGACATGCAAATTTCAATGATCGGTGTACCGCTCGATTTGGGGCAAAACCGTAGGGGTGTAGATATGGGGCCGAGCGCCATTCGATATGCAGGTGTTGTCGGCAGACTTGAAACGATTGGACATCGTGTTTTGGACGAAGGAGATATTCGAATCGATGCGGCAGAAAACCGTGATCATGACGATTCAAAGTTGAAAAATTTGAATGAAGTTATCAAAGCGAATAAGGCGCTTGCGCATAAAGTGTCGGAAGTTGTCAAGGAAGGCCGTTTTCCGCTTGTTCTGGGAGGAGATCATAGCATCGCGATCGGTACGCTGGCCGGCTTGGCGGATCATTACAGTAATTTAGGTGTGATTTGGTATGATGCACATGCGGATCTGAATACAGCCGAAACATCACCTTCTGGCAATATCCATGGCATGCCGCTTGCGGTCAGTATCGGTATGGGAGATGAGCGGCTGGTCCATTTACATAGTGCTACAGTCAAATTGAAACCTGAGAATATCGTTATTATCGGAGCGCGTTCCGTGGATCCGGGGGAGCGGCAATTGATTCGGGAAAAAGGCATTAAAGTGTTCACAATGCATGAGATTGATCGCTATGGCATGACAGCGGTCATGGAGGAAGCGATCGCCTATTTACAATTACGTGCTGTGGATGGTGTGCACTTATCGTTAGACCTTGATGGATTGGACCCGTTATATACGCCTGGCGTCGGGACGCCCGTACCAGGTGGGATCAGCTATAGGGAAAGCCACTTGGCAATGGAGATGTTGGAAGACTCCGGTCTGATTACATCGGCCGAATTTGTGGAAGTCAACCCGATCTTGGACGAAAAAAATAAAACAGCAGATGTAGCTGTCGGTTTAATGGGCTCATTGTTCGGGGAAAAATTGATTTGAGTCTATTCTATACACATTTAGAAACGCCAAGCGGGAATTCATTGTCCGCTTGGCGTTTTTTGATAAAAGATTCCAAATAGATGGAGGAAATCATCTTCCAAATCTGCTAAAATAAAATCAACGAAAAAAATGAAACCTGTCGATGCCTTCAAACGTATAGAAGGGACAGCCGCATAAGAGCGGAGGGTGAAATGCATTGGATGATTTGGTCAATAAACGAATAAATGAAGTCCTGAAAGGGAATCAGGATGCATTTGAAGAAATAGTTACCCTCTTTCAGCATCGTCTGTACCAAGTTTGCTACAGGATGCTTAGCAATGCACAGGAGGCGGAGGATATTGCACAGGAAGCCTTTGTCCGTGCATATATCAATATTCACACTTTCGATCAGAAACGGAAGTTTTCAACTTGGTTATTCCGGATTGCGACGAATCTCTGTATTGATCGGATTCGAAAGAAGAAACCTGACTATTACCTTGATGCGGAAGTACCGGGTACGGAAGGGCTGAATATGTACTCGCAAATTGCTGATGCCGGTGAATTGCCGGAAGAGGAAGTCGAACGAATGGAAGTGCAGGAACGAATTCAATACGAAATCGGCCGGCTCCCGGATAAGTATCGTTCTGTCATTATTCTCAGGTATATCGAAGAATTGCCTTTACAAGAAATCGGTGATATTTTGGAATTACCGCTGGGGACCGTAAAGACCCGGGTCCATCGTGGTCGGGAAGCATTACGAAAACAGATGGGTAGTTTGTAGGAGGGAAAGAAGTATGAATACGTGTCCGGAACAAATTATTCACTATATGCATGCCTATTTGGATGGCGATATTAGCCTAGAAGAAGAGCGTGAGTTGAAAAAGCATTTAGACAGTTGCGGGCAATGTAAGGAAATCATGAATGGGCTGACGGAGGCTATTACGTTCATCGGAAGTGCAGCGCCGGTGACAGCACCTCCGAGCCTTGTCGAAGGCGTCATGGCCCGTCTTCCAAAAGAAAAATCTCAAGCAGGTATACAACGTTGGTTGCGGCGCCATCCACTTCTTTCGGCTGCGGCAATGTTTTTGATTTTAATGAGTGCAACATTTTTTTCGAGCTATGGAAACGATCAGCAGTTTTCAGTGTCGAAGCAACCCAATTTGGTAGTTGAAGGGCAAACAGTGCTTGTACCTGCCGGTGAAACAGTTGAAGGGGATATTGTCGTTAAAAATGGGATACTTCGGATTGAAGGAGAAGTAAATGGCGATGTCACCGTCATTCACGGGGAAAAGTATATGGCATCGACGGCGATCGTGACCGGAAAGACGGAAGAAATTGATGAGGTCTTTGATTGGATCTGGTATAAGATGAAAAGCACGGCAAAGAACATCTTCTCTTCACCTAAGAAAGAGGATGAGTGAATGGAGCGACCGTCGCATCTGCTAATTGCGGATGCGGGTCGCTTTTATGTTATACTATTACGTAAGAATTCATGGATGAAGGTAGGCGAGGCACATGCCCAAATGGGGAGACTTTGTTGATTTCAGTCCGGTCGAGGCGCTTGTAAATATTGTGGATGTGCTTCTCGTCTGGTTTGTTCTCTATAAGCTGATTACGATTATTAAAGGGACAAAAGCGGTTCAGCTGTTAAAAGGGATATTTGTCCTCATTATCGCCCGCGTCCTGACCGGATTTTTCGGTTTTAAGACGCTGCTCTGGATGATGGACCAAGTGCTGACATTCGGTTTCCTAGCCATTATTATCATCTTTCAGCCAGAGTTGCGGCGTGCGCTAGAGCAATTGGGAAGAGGCCGTTTGTTTGCCCGCTCGACGATGCAGGAAGAAGAGCAAAGGGATCGGCTGATTGAAGCCTTTACAAAATCGGTCAGTTATATGGCTAAACGCCGTATTGGGGCACTGATCTCGCTTGAAAAAGAAACCGGATTGAGTGAATACATTGAAACGGGGACGCCAATGGATTCCACGATTACATCGGAGTTGCTCATCAATATCTTCATTCCAAATACGCCACTTCATGATGGAGCTGTCATTATCCAGAAAAACCGAATTGCTGCAGCAGGCTGTTATTTACCTCTTTCTGAGAGTGCATTTATCTCGAAGGAGCTCGGAACGCGGCATCGGGCGGCTATTGGACTCAGCGAGGTGACGGATGCCATTACCATTGTCGTGTCGGAAGAAACGGGTGCAGTCAGCATTACTGTAAATGGGGATATTCATCGGGACTTGAGCATGGAAGAATTCGAAGTACGGTTGCGCAAGGTGTGGTTCGGTTCTTCGCCTGAACAGTTGAATTCTTCGATTTGGAAGTGGGGGTGGAGAAAGAATGGATAAGTTTATGGATAGCCCATGGTTTCTTCGGTTCACCGCCCTATTTCTCGCGCTTATCCTTTTTTTCTCCGTGAAAGCGGAGGATGAGAAACTGGTCGGAAAGGCCGTCGGAGACACGGTGGATGCCATTAGTAATGTTCCTGTAGACGTCTATTATGATAATGAAAACCTCGTTGTCACCGGCGTTCCGGAGACCGTGAATATTACCATTGAAGGGCCGACGAATCTTGTCCAATCAACGAAGCTGTTGAAAGACTTCACTGTACGGGCGGATTTATCGAACTTGACGTTGGGACAACATACGGTCCGTCTCCAAACCGAAAACATATCGGAGAAATTACATGTAAGGATTGACCCGGCGACCATCGACGTCATGATTGAAGAGAAAATTACACGCTCCTTCCGCGTCGATCCGGAAATCAATGAACGATTGCTAGCAGAAGATTTTCATATCGTCAAAATGGATGTTACGCCTTCCACAATCGAAGTGACGGGCGCGAAAAGTATCGTCGAATCAATCAGCTTTGTAAAAGCTTCCGCAACAGGTGAACAAGGGATCGATCAAACATTTGAACAACAGGCACGCGTAAGGGTCCTTGATCGCGACTTGAATAAGCTAAATGTGACCATTGTCCCTGAGCAAGTGAACGTCAAAGTGGAGGTTGCTGAATACAATAAGGAGGTACCCATTGTTCTAAAGAAGAGTGGTGCCCCGACATCGAATGTCACAATTGATTCTGTATCGACCAAAGAGGGAGTGATCACTTTATTCGGTCCGAAGAAAGTGTTGGATCAGATAAAAGAATTGGAAGTCGATGTAGATCTTTCGCAAGTGAAAGAGCAAGAGAAGACCTTGGAAGTCGCATTGAAGAAACCGAAAGGCATCACCAAGATGTCCCTCGATAAAATAAAAGTGCAGGTAAACGCATCCCAGTCCGAAGAGGACATGGAGGAAGTTGTCGCCCCTGAGGAACCAAAAGAACCAGAAAAAGAAGAGCAAGTGGCGACGAAAAAGTTTCTAGATGTTCCAGTGAGAGTGAATGGGCTGGACGAAAAGTTTAAAAGTTCATTTCAGAAACCGGAAGAGGGCATGACCGATTTGACGGTTACAGCAGAACAGAACATGCTCGATAAGCTGGAAAAATCGGATTTCGTGATCTATGTCGATGCATCCGGCGTAACGGAAGAAGGAGAACAAAATCTCCCGATTTCAGTAGAAGGACCCCAAAATGTCAGTTGGAAAATCACTGATAATGAGGCGATAATGCATATTGAACTTGCCTGATATTCGACTGAATGTGCAGGTTTGAAAAGGAGAATGGAAATGACAAAGTATTTCGGGACGGATGGCGTCCGTGGAGTTGCAAATAAGGAATTGACACCAGAACTCGCTTTTAAGCTAGGCAGAATTGGTGGGCATGTCTTAACGAAAGAATCGGAAGGGAAAGCACAAATCCTCGTAGGTCGGGATACACGTATTTCCGGTCATATGTTAGAAAATGCACTGATTGCTGGCCTTTTATCAACCGGTGTTGAAGTGATGACGCTCGGTGTCATCAGCACACCAGGTGTCGCTTATTTGACAAGGGTCATGAATGCACATGCGGGCGTGATGATATCGGCTTCGCATAATCCTGTCGAAGACAATGGCATCAAATTCTTTGGAGCAGATGGTTACAAATTGACGGATGAGCAGGAAGATGAAATTGAACAATTGCTCAATGCCGATGAAGATACGCTCCCACGTCCGGTTGGAGCTGCTGTCGGTTCGGTCACCGAATATTTTGAAGGCGGCCATAAGTACATTCAATACTTGAAACAAACAGTCGATGAAGATTTTACGAATATCCATGTTGCGCTGGATTGTGCGCATGGCGCAACTTCGTCATTGGCGACGCATGTATTTGCGGATCTAGACGCAGACTTGACGACGATGGGGGCATCACCGAATGGCTTGAATATCAATGAAGGTGTCGGCTCCACTCATCCGGAAGGTTTAAGTAAGCTAGTCGTCGAAAAAGGCGCTGATATCGGTTTAGCATTCGATGGTGATGGAGATCGTCTCATCGCTGTCGATGAAAACGGGAACGTGGTGGATGGTGACCAGATCATGTTCATCATCGGCCGCCATCTGCATGCGGAAGGCCGTTTGAAAACAGGCACGATCGTTTCAACAATCATGAGTAATCTAGGCTTTTACAAAGCACTTTCCGAACATGGCATGAGTAGTGTCAAAACAGCTGTCGGCGATCGTTATGTCGTAGAAGAGATGCGGAAAAACAATTACAATCTAGGCGGCGAACAATCCGGCCATATCGTCTTCCTAGACTATAATACAACGGGAGACGGACTGCTAACGGGTCTCCAACTCGTCAATATCATGAAGCAAACAGGACGTAAACTGTCCGAATTGGCTGCGGAGATGATCGTGTACCCGCAACAACTGATCAATGTCCGCGTATCGGATAAACACGCAGTAACCGATAATAGCCGCGTTGCAGCAGTCATTGCCGAAGTGGAACAAGAAATGGCAGGCAACGGACGCGTGCTCGTTCGACCATCCGGAACAGAACCACTCGTCCGCGTCATGGTAGAAGCACCGACAGAAGAAGAATGCCAACGCCATGTTGAACGCATCGCCGCTGTCGTAAAAGAAGAAATGGGATTGGAATAAGAAATGACCGAAGAAACCCTTTAATAGGGGATCTTCGGTTTTTTTGTAGGCTAAAGCTTAGGCGCTCAAACTATGTATCAGGCGCTCAAAGCGTGAGTCAAGCGCTCAAAGCGGCTTGTAGGTGATCAAAGCATGCTTCAAGCGCTCAAAGTGGCTTGTAGGTGATCAAAGGTTGAATCAAGCGCTCAAAGCGGCTAGCAGGTGATCAAAGCATGCTTCAAGCGCTCAAAGCGGCTTGTAGGTGATCAAAGGTTGAATCAAGCGCTCAAAGCGGCTTGTAGGTGATCAAAGCGTGAGTCAAGCGCTCAAAGTGGCTTGTAGGTGATCAAAGGTTGAATCAAGTGCTCAAAGCGGCTAGCGAGTGATCAAAGCATGCTTCAAGCGCTCAAAGCGGCTTGTAGGTGATCAAAGGTTGAATCAAGTGCTCAAAGCGGCTAGCAAGTGATCAAAGGTTGAATCAAGCGCTCAAAGCGGCTTGTAGGTGATCAAAGCGTGAGTCAAGCGCTCAAAGCGGCTTGTAGGTGATCAAAGGTTGAATCAAGCGCTCAAAGCGGCTAGCAAGTGATCAAAGGTTGAATCAAGCGCTCAAAGCGACTAGCGAGTGATCAAAGCATGCTTCAAGCGCTCAAAACCACTTAGACAACGCTCAGACCCATGCTAGCAGCGCTCAATCACATATCTAATATCCGCCAGCAAACTAAAAAAACACCGCCAAGCGATTCAGCTTGGCGGTTTCGATCAGTAGCTTTTTTGGAACTTGTTGCGAATGAAGATGGCTGTTGAGTTGAGAATGAGTAAAGCAATGAGCAATACAAGAATAGTTGCTGCAGCCAAGTTTGCATATTCTGCAACTAATGAAGAATCGAGTGTCCAGTAGTAGATTTGCATCGGCAGTACTGTGAATTTGTCGAGAATGCCTCCAGGGAAAGGCAGGAGGAGCGCTGGTATACCGATCACGACTAATGGAGCTGTTTCTCCGATTGCGCGCGAGAGTGATAAAATCGCGCCTGTTAGAATGCCGGGAAGGGCAACTGGCAAAATGATGTTTTTAATCGTTTGCCATTTCGTCGCACCCATTCCGTAAGATGCTTCGCTTAGCGGGTTAGGTACTGCTCGAATGGCTTCTTGGCTTGCAACGATGACGATGGGAAGGATGAGTAGGGACATCGTTAAGCCACCAGCCAATACGACATTGCCGAAGTCTAAAGCTCTGACAAAAACAGTCATCCCTAAAATTCCATAGACAATGGAGGGAACACCTGCCAGATTGGCGATATTCGTTTGAATCAATGCTTGTAGCCGCCCTTTTTTTGCGTACAGTTCCAAATAGATGGCTGTGCCGACGCCCAAAAACATCGTAACAGGAGCGACGACAAGCATTAACCAAAAGGTGCCGAGAATTGCGCCCATAATGCCGGCGCGTTCAGGTTGTGTAGACAGTTTTCCGGTCAAGAAATCCATGTTGATCCAACTGATACCTTCAGAGACGACGCGATAAATCAATACAGCAAGGACAACGAGTCCTAAAAGTGTAGCGAGTAGGAAAATGAATTTGGACAGCGAATTCAATCGTAAGCGCATATTCATTTTTCTCATAACAACACTCGGTTTCACTTCTACCATCTTAATATTCCTCCCTAAATTTACGCGAAACATATCGTGCAATGACATTCATGATCAGTGTAAACACAAACAATGTCATCGCTACAGCATAGAGACTGTAGTAGATTGTCGACCCGGCTGGTGCATCTCCACCTGTAACTTCTACAATATAAGCCGTCATGGTCTGCATGGATTGTGTAATGTCAAATGTGAAATTTTTCGTACTACCACTCGCAATGGTCACAATCATCGTCTCACCGATGGCCCGTGAAATTCCAAGCACGAATGAAGCGATGATCCCAGATAATGCAGCCGGAATGACCACTTTTCTAGTCACTTCCAATTTCGTTGCCCCTAAACCAAGCGCACCTTCACGCATCGCATTTGGAACAGAACGCATGGCATCTTCCGATAAGGAAGCGATCATCGGAATGATCATGATCCCCATGACAATGCCGGGACTTAAAATATTCGTAGCTTGTAGACTAGGAATGAATTCCCGCAACAATGGCGTGACGAAAGTGAAAGCGAAAAAACCGTAAACGATTGTCGGGATCCCTGCAAGAATCTCCAACAGCGGTTTAAACACTCTTCTTACACTGTCAGCCGCATATTCACTCAAATAGATAGCGGTCATCAAACCGATAGGTACCGCAACGACCATCGCGATGAGGGAAGAGGTCACGGTTCCCATAATCAGTGGAAGCACGCCAAATTCAGGCGTTTGGCTAAGGGGTTTCAACACAGTGCCTGTGAAGAAATCGACAATCGGCACCCGCTTGAAAAATTCGATCGTTTCGGATAGCAATGTGTAAATGATCCCGATCGTCGTTAAAATGGAAACAGAAGCAATTAAGAAAAGAATGACTGGGATCGACTTTTCGAAAAGATCTTTAACATTTCTCGATTGCCTTTTTTGCTCGATCAAATCCCGGATATTCATGTCTTTCTCTTTCGCCGGATTGCTGTTAATGGACATTGTGCAAGGCACTCCTTCTAAACTTGTTTAACTTGCTTCAGCAGATTTCCCACACTTCCATAAGTGGCGGGAGGAATGCCAGAAAGCAACTCAATCAGAGGGAGTCTAAACTCCTTGCTGATTCAAGTTAAGCCTCCGGCGGATGTCACAGATTTTGAAGGGAGTTAATTGCGCAAGCGCAATTCAAAATCTGGACGCAATTACGCCAAGGCGTAATTGATAGATTGGATAATATAACTAAAAATTAGGGGAAAACAGGGCGAAAGGTGAAGGGAGCATCCCCTTCACCATGTGATTATCCCGCATTAACGGGCAGTAAGACTCCCACCTCAAGGCTTAAGTAAAGCGATAAGGAGAGGTGGGAGATCAATTGCCCGTTAATGCCCGATTGGTTCAACTAACACTCAGTGGGGATGAGGAAAATCCCCACTGAGTGAAGTTTTACTTTATTTCAAGCTATTTAAGAAATCTACGTTCTCTTTTGCTTCTGCATCAGGGATTGGTGCAAACCCTGTTTCGCCAGCGAACGTGTTGACGTTGTTCATTGCATAGATTGCAAAGTCAAGAACTTGTGGCTTGTCTTTTGCATGGTTGACGTTCAGGTAAGTGAATACCGGACGTGTGAAATCAGCATAATCGCCATCTTCTGCAATCGTATCAAGTGACGGTTCAACAGCGCCATTACCGAAATCTACATTTACAGCAGCAAGCTTGTCTTGGTTGTTTACATAGTAACCGAAGCCGAAGAACGCAATACCGTTTTTATCTTCAGAAACAAGGTTTACGAGTGTTGAGTAGTCTTGTTGCAGGTTGACAGTGCTGACTAGATCCTGTTCATCGAGAATGCTTTCATAGAAGAATTCATAGGTTCCGTGGTTTTCGTTTGGACCCATTGGTTTGATGTCTTCAGCAGGCCAGTCCGGATTGATATCTGACCATTTTTGTACGCCACCGTCAGCTTTGAAGATGCTGATCAGTTGTTCAGGTGTCATTTCTGTCGCCCAGTCATTGTCTTTGTTAATGACAAAAGTGAGTCCATCAAGAGCAACTTTCAATTCTTTCACCTCAATACCGAGTTTATCTGCTTCAGCTTGTTCTTCGTCTTTGATGTTACGGGACGCATCGTTAAAGTCTGTTCCGTTTTCGACTAGGAATTTTTTGAAACCTGCAGATGTTCCAGCACGGCTCACTTCAACGGAAACATTTTCTTGTTCATTCAACATATATTCTTCTGCAATTTTTGCCATTAACGGATAAACAGTACCAGAACCATCGATGACTACGCTACCTTCTAAAGCAGCTGCTTCGCCATTCGCTTCAGTGTCTGATGATGATGATGAATCTGCGTTGTCCGGTGTTTCTTCATTTGAATCTGCCCCACATGCTGCAACGATTGCCATAAGTGCAGCCAACATTAGGAACAACAAAAACTTGTTGAGCTTCATTTGAATTGTCCTCCCCTAGAACGGATCTTTTTATTTGAAAGATGATCACGTATGATCTCTTACAAATGTAAGTATAGTAGTTGAATGTAAAGTGAGTATGATAGTAATGTAAATGTATTGTAAAATAGACTAAAAGTAACAAAAAAGACATCTAGAAACGAGTCTTTCAACATACTCGTTTCTAGATGTCTTTCGATTATTACCGTCTAGACTCCGGACGCCAGACGCTCGGGTCACAAGTCAATCCTGCTGTGTGGCAAAGAACGCCACTTCGCAGGATTGACTTGTGCCTGTCGCGTCTATGCAGGCGTCCTGCGCTTTTGTGTAATTAACCAAAGCGTCCGTTGATGTAGTCTTCTGTTAAAGGATCAGTCGGATTGCTAAAGATGACGGATGTGCGATCGACTTCAATGATTTCCCCGTTTAAGAAGAAAGCTGTGCGATCGGAAATCCTGGAAGCTTGTTGCATATTATGCGTTACGATGGCGATCGTCACATCGTTTTTGATCGAGTCGATGAGTTCTTCCACTTTATGCGTCGATACCGGGTCAAGTGCGGAAGTCGGTTCGTCCATTAAAATGACTTCTGGATCGACTGCCAGACAGCGGGCGATACAAAGTCGTTGTTGCTGGCCGCCGGAAAGTCCATATGCACTTGAGTGGAGACGGTCTTTCACTTCATCCCACAGTGCAGCTTTGCGTAAGCTGTCTTCAACAATCATATCGAGCATCGCTTTGTTGCGAATGCCGTGGATTTTTGGACCGAAAGCTACATTTTCATAAATGGATTTTGGAAAAGGATTTGGTTTTTGGAAGACCATACCTACTTTGGAACGTAATAATTCGACGGGCACCGACTTGCCTAGAATGTTCTTGCCTTTGAAGGTGAGATTTCCGGAAATGGAGACATCGGACACTAATTCTACCATTCGGTTCAATGTTTTTAAGTAAGTGGATTTACCGCAACCGGAAGGGCCGATAATCGCTGTGACTTCTTTTTCATTAATGGACAGATCGATATTTTTCAAGGCATGTGTGGAACCGTACCAAAGATTCAAGCCGTTTGTTTCGTAGACGGGTTTGTTCCATTTCGTGTTTTTCATCACACGAAATTGGACATCCTCTTTACGTTCTAATTGTAAGGTCATGAGTATCCTCCTAAATGATGTTGGAATCTATAGTGACGTGTATGAATAGTTGTCGTAGTTATTGCATGTTTAATCATACCGAGGGAATGTTGAGGGAGTATGAATGGCGTGTAAAGATTTCGTAAATGAAAAAAGACTCCCATAGAGAGAGTCTTTAGGTTCATTCAAAGATATAGTGCAATGCTTTTACGGCTTGGTCAACTGTTTCGACGGTGGCGTGTGCTTTGCGGGATAGTTCTTTCAGTGCATGGTGATGCTCTTCTTTCCGTATAAGGATAAGCGGCTTGCCGTATGCAACGGCGCTGCTGGCGTCCATTGCCGTATTCCATTGCTTATACTTTTCACCGAATAGGGCGATGACCAGATCAGCTTTCTTCATTAATAGTTCCGTTCGTAAATTATTGAAGCTGGATGCTGCGGCGTCTTTGAAAATCGCATCCGGTTGTTCGCCTAAAATTTCTTCCCCGATATTATCGGAACGATCATGGTCTTCCATCGGACCGACAAAATCGATCGGCAAATTCAGTGCCGCCACTTTCAACTTCACTTCTTCACGCCATGAACTATGGATTTCCCCAGCTAAGTAAACGGTCAGTCTCATACTTCAATCCCTCCTCTATACTCAGCTCCATTGTAGCAGAACGTTGGCGGAAAGTTTAGAATAAGAGTAGGGATAGGGGGCGTTTGAATGAGAACAGTTTGGCATAACGGTACGATGTATACGATGGCGCAAGAAGGTGAACAGATCGAAGCGCTACTCACAGAAAACGGCAAGATCATTGCAATCGGAACATACGAAGCATTGAAAGGACAAGCTGATGAGGAAGTCGATCTCAAAGGGGCAGTTCTTTACCCAGGGTTCATCGACAGTCATATGCATATGATTGGGCATGGAGATAAATTGCTCAGCCTTGATCTGTCGAAAGCGACTTCCGCTGAGCAGATGATGGATATGCTACTTGGGGCGCATAAAGGGTTGAAAGCGGACGAGTGGTTCATCGGGGAAGGTTGGAATGAAAACAATTTCCCGGATCAAAAGATTTTCACGCGCTATGAACTGGATCAGGTGACGGATTCACCGATGATTCTGAAACGGACTTGTTGGCATGCAGCGCTCGTCAATTCGAAGGCCCTTGCCCTCGCAGGTATTACGAAAGAGACCCTGGACCCAGAAGATGGCGTCATAGTGCGGGATGACAATGGTGTGCCGAATGGCTATTTAAAAGAAGGCGCGATGGACTTCGTCTTGAAGCTCATGCCGCAGTCAACGCAAGAGTCAGTGACCCATGCATTACGGAAATCGGTTGATGACTTATTGGCACTTGGTTTAACGGGGGCGGTGACGGATGATCTCGGCTATTATGGCGACTACACCAATCCGCTACAAGCCTTTAAAAACGTGATTGGTCCGGAGAAAAAATTTCGTGCGCATTTGTTACGGAGGGCGACTGTTTTCGAACAGATGATGGAAGACGAGGTGACGTCAGAAAATCCTTGGATTGAGTTAGGGGAGATGAAGTTTTTCATAGACGGTGCCTTGGGTGGAAAAACGGCATTATTGAGCAAACCTTATGCAGACACCCCAGAGACATCAGGGATCACCGTCTTGGCGGATGAAGAAATTGATGCGCTTGTGGCGCTAGCAAGAAAGCATGGGGAAGCGATTGCTGTTCATGTCATAGGGGATGCAGCATTGGAGAAAGCGCTGGATGCCATAGAGAAATATCCGGTTCCGGAAGGAAAGCGTGATCGACTGATTCATGTCAATGTGCTACGCGATGACCTTGTTGAACGGATGGAGAAACTACCGGTCATTCTAGATGTGCAGCCTGTATTCGTATCGTCCGATTTCCCCTGGGTGATGGATCGACTTGGGGAAGACCGTCTTGATTGGGCATATGCATGGAGAAGTTTGCTCGACCGAGGTTTCATTTGCGGTGGCGGATCTGATGCCCCAATTGAAGAGGTAGATCCATTGCTTGGCATCTATGCGGCGGTAACCCGGCGTAAACCGGGCGAAACTCATGCGGGCTATTTGCCGAATGGAAAACTGAGCCACTTTGAAGCAGTCGGTTTATTCACAACTGGAAGTGCAGCCACGATCGGTAAAGCGGATATCCGTGGTAAACTTGCAGTCGGATTTGACGCTGATTTCACAGTGCTTGATAAGGACTTATTTACAGTGGATGAGGAAGAGATTGTAAATGCAAACGTTGTGATGACTGTTGTCGCGGGTGAAGTGATGTATAGTAGGGGAAGCGTATAAATCTTTGGAAAATGATATTCTCGATGTGATAGGAGATGTTCATTAGATGAAGAAGGTATTCAAGTGGGTACCAGGATTGTTGGTGATCATAGGTGGAATTATTACAATACTGACGATGGTCACAGAAATTCGGGAGTTCGACGAATCATTGGCGAATGCCCAACGTTATCCGATTTACAGGGATATTCTAAAGTTCTTAAGCCCGATTGTCTTAATCTATGATGCCGCGCGCATCGTTGGCGTAGTGATCGTACTGCTTGGTATTTTTCTGCTTTGGCGACCATCATTCCTAAATTCTTTTATCATCATTCTTCTTTCGGGACTGCTATTCAATTGGACCGGCTTTTTATTCGCATTTATTGGGGGAGTGGTGGGCGTGATTGTTGCGCAAAGGTCCGTAGCGGGCGAAATAGGGGAAACCGAGAAAATCCAAGAGTGAGCTCGATGGCTATTTCGTGAAACACTTCCATATCGGGAAGTCAATCGTAAGGAGGGACGCCTGCATACAGGCTTACCACATGTCGTTCAAAGCATATTTCAGAAAAGAGAGGAGGACTAACCAATGAATGGACAAAATCGTGCAGATATCAAACCAGGACTGAAAGTGGCTGTCATTTTAAAGAAAGACCAGCGGACAGGTGTGAAGACGGAAGGGGTTGTGAAAGACTTATTGACGAATTCCAGCTTTCACCCGCATGGCATCAAAGTGCGCCTTGAAGATGGGCAGGTCGGGCGGGTGTGCGACATACTTGGGTGAAAATGGACAGAAGGAGAAAAGGAGATACTTTTCTTCTTCTGTATCTATGTTGGTTCTTTATCTTCTTTACTACCGGAAGGTGCATTGAGCAAAACAACGCCGCCAATAATAAGTGTAATGCCGAAAACCAATCCAATGCTAAGCGGATCATCAAACAATAAAACGCCAAGCGCTGCGGTGAATGCGGTACCCAGGCCGGACCAAATCGCATAGGCCAAACTAAGTGGCAAGAAAGCTAATGTTTTCCCAAGACAATAGAAAGAAACGCCGTATCCGATGATCACAATAATGGAAGGGATCAGCACTGTGAAACCTTCGGAAAGTTTTAAGAACATGGTTGCAATGATTTCTGTGAAAATCGCGATGCTTAAATAAAGATATCCTTTCATCAGTACCTCCTAAAGTCCACTATTCAGTAGCGCAACGCCGCCAATAATAAGCAAGATGCCCACCGATTTCTTTAGATTCATTTCTTCTTTATAGAAGACGACACCAACCAATGCGGTCAACGCTGTCCCAACGCCTGCCCAAATCGCATACGCAAGGCCAAGGGGTAATGTCTGAAGCGACAAGGATAATGTATAAAAGGCGACCACATAGCCAACGACCACGCCGATGGTCGGTACGATTTTCTTAAAGCCTTCTGTCAGCTTCAACATCGAACTGCCAAACACTTCAGCCAGTATGGCAATACTTAATAAGACATAGCCACTCATTCTGCATCCTCCAATACGAGCGATTTTCACACCAACCTATATTGTAAATCAAATAAAGAGCGAATCACAAATAATGGTTTCGAGTGGATGGATCATACTGAGCTATTGAATGTGTTTTGTTCATCGCATAAGCGAAAGAGATTCCGGAATATTCCTATCCTTCATGTATACTAGTAGCAGCGAAACTGGGTGGACAGGGGGAAGTGTCTTGCAGAAAGAGAAAAATAAGTTGGCGAAAGCGGGAGATGTGGTTTACGTCATTGTCATTATGGGTTTGTTATTGCCATTTGTGCTGGGTGGCGCCATTTTTTTGTGGCTTGCAGGGCTGTTGTTTGTATTGCCGCTTCTTGCAGTGTTGTATGTGTCGCTAGGGGTTCTGATGGTCATCCGGGGGTTCAATCAGAGGAAGTATGAAAAGGTCATCTACCGAGTACTCGTTGGAGCAGTCGTGCTTTCTGTGGTGTATATGATTCCCGGTATTTATGATAAGACAAGGCCGGTTGTCCGAGATGGCTATGTAGATCTATTCGAATATGCTCCTTTCACAGAAACATCGAAAGCGGTGACGCTCGATGGGAAGGCGACCTTGAAGATTGATGACAATCTCCCCATTATAGACGGTGCCACTGCTCTTTATCCTGTATACTCGGCATTTGCACAAGCGATTTATCCGGAGGGGGAGTATTATCCGTATAAGAGTGAAGTGATGTCGAACCGGACGGGAGAGGCTTACGATAATTTGATCAATGGGCGGGTCGATCTCATTTTCGCGTTAGCCCCGTCTGCCAATCAGTTGGCGGAGGCGGAACGTTTGGGAAAAGAACTGAAACTGACACCGATTGGAAAAGAAGCGTTCGTGTTCTTTGTCAATGAAAAAAATCCTGTCAAAAGCCTGACAGTCGATGAAATCAAAGGCATTTATGCCGGGAAAATCACGAATTGGAAAGAAGTCGGTGGGAAGCGAAAGAAAATCCGCGCCTTCCAACGCCCAGAAGATAGCGGCAGCCAAACAGCGCTTCAGCAGTTCATGGGAGACGTACCCATCGTGGATCCACCTGTCGAGGACATTGCGTCGATGATGGGCACCATCATCGATCAAGTAGCCGATTATAAAAACTATAATAATGCGATCGGGTATACGTTCAGATACTATTCAACGGAAATGACGCAAAACAATAGCATCCGTTTACTGGCTGTTAATGGCGTCGAACCGATAAAAGAAACGATCCGTTCCGGCGACTATCCAATTACGAACGAATTGTATGCGATCACTGCAGGGAGTGACAACCCGCATATCGATGCGTTTATTGAATGGGTTTTGTCGGATCAAGGGCAGGAAATTGTAGAAAAGACAGGGTATGTGTCGATTCGATAAGTGATGTGAACAGAAAGGTTCAGGAAGTGATCGCTTCCTGAACCTCCAATTTTTTATTGCGGACATGTTGTGCAATGCGATTAAAAATACGAATGATATAACCGACAAGAAATGCAGAAATGATAGTTCCTTCACGGACACCTTGTACAGAGCCGAGCGAATAGAGTGAAATGGCTAGTGCGATGAAAATTAAAGTGAAGTCGAAGATGATCTTGACGATGCCAAATTCCTTCCCGAGTTTTTGAGCGATGACAATGACTAGACCTTCAGCTGGATTGATAATCACTTTTGCCGAAATCTGCAAATAGATTCCATAGGCGAGCACAATACAACCTAGCAACAAAGCAATAACTTTCACAATATAGCTCGTTGGATTAACAAAGTTGAATAGATACATCCCTAAATCGACGAAAAGTCCAAATATTGGTCCGACAATGAGTTGGAGATATTGTTTCTTTTGAAAATCCTTCTTTAAGATGACAATTTGAATGAGTAGAAAGAATGCACAAGTTAGAAGAACTAATAGCCCGAGGGATAATGGAGATATCATACTAATGACATAGGGGACACTCGTAATGGAGGAAGTTCCTAATTGAGACTTGGTGACCAAGGCCACACCGAGTCCCATCGCAAACAAGCCGAATACGAATTTGACGATATCTTTTATCATTTTATTGTTTTTCAATGGATGATCCTCCATTGTTAAGATTGTATTTAATTTTAGAAAGCGTCTCAAAAAAATGTTTTTGTTCTTCTTGCGATATGCCATGCAAGGCCTGTGATTCAATTGCTTCCACCGTTTTACGGCCTAATGCAAATTTTTCCTCGCCTTCCTCCGTTAGCTGCATTTTTCGTTGACGTTTGTCTTCGGAGGGGATTTGCATGATGAGCTGATTTTGCTCCAATCGGTTAACCGTTCTTGTAATGGCTGATTTTTCCACATGCAGGTAGTCGGAAATATCAACGAGTGTAGAAGCCCCGTAGTTTTTTAAATAGTTTAAGACGAGCCATTGAGAATGGTAAAACTCATTTTCTGTTAGCTGTTCATTCATTTTATTGACTAACAGCCTTGAAAGCTGAAGATAATCATGAAAAACTTGATCGTGCATGGAACTAGCTCCTTTTCTAAATAGTTGCTTAGTCAATTATATAGATCTATTGGTTGATTAGTCAACTATTAGTAGCACATGAATGATATGGGGGCAGCATCGGTATATGAATTGGAAACATTTGTATGACGCTTGGCGTCTTGTATGTCATGGGGGTGTGACGATGAAGGTCAGTAAAGGGCTGAAGATTTTATCTTCATTCAGCAGAAGTCTCCCATCTCTCTAGGTGGCGAGATGAATGCGGTTTTGTTTCCTGTTAGCGGGTGTTCAAACGCCAGCTGAACGAAGATAAAGCCTCCGGCGGATATCACAGATTTTGAAAGGAGTTAATCGAGCAAGCTCGATTCAAAATCTGGACGCAATTACGCCGAGGCGTAATTGATTGGCGTTATTGGCAGGGGGTGCTGTCTTTCTTTTTTGTCTCTATTACTATTTCTTTGTGAGTCTCAATCATTTACCAAAGGGAGAGTTGCTAACCGAAACGGTTTCTCCGAATGGTGAGTATACCGTGAACACTTATTTAGCAAATGGTGGTGCGACGGTATCATACGCTGTTAAAGGGGAAGTGGTTTATCATAAAAAGAAAGATAAACGGAAAAATATTTATTGGCAATACCGCGAAGAGACAGCCGATGTTATTTGGATAGATCAACACACGGTATTGATCAACGGTGTTCAACTTGATGTGCGGAAAGAGGTCTATGATTATCGGAGACATTGATGGTCTAACTGGAAATCTACATACTTATAACTTGAATAGGAGGGGTTCATTTGAAAATATTGTCGGTTATCGGGAATATTGCAGTAATCATTATTCTAGCGTTTATTTTGGCATTTGCGATGTTGATTGGCTCTTTTTTATTCATTCCGTGGATGATGTATATCATTCCGTTGATTATCGCGCTCTATGTTTTTTTAGTTTATCTGCTTACCTTCAAAGTGTTTGGCTGGTTTAGGCACGTATCCGGCAAGAAAGCTTTTTACGGGGGGACAGCGGTTATTGCAGTCGTCGGTTTATCCTTTGCGATGTCGGACTGGTACAAGCAATCATTAGATCGTGTCGGGGATGCAGAAGTGGATTTGCATCAGTATATGCCATTTGAGGAAGGGACGAAAGCAGTTAAGTTGGATGAGCCCGCGACTTTGGCATTGGAAGCGGATTTGCCGATTTTAGATGGCGCCACTGCATTGTATCCGATGTACGCAGCATTCGCGCAGGCGGTCTATCCGGAGAATGCGTATCCTTTGTATGACAGTGAAGTGATGTCCAATATGACGCATGTCGCTTATGAAAATTTGATTAATGGCGAGGTGGACTTAATTTTTGTAGCAGGACCTTCCGAAGATCAGGTGGCGGCAGCAAAACGCGCCGGGAAAGAATTGAAATTGACCCCTATTGGTAAAGAAGCGTTTGTCTTTTTCGTCAACTCAAAAAATAAAGTGGAAAATCTGACGATGGATGAAATCAGAGGCATTTACTCGGGGGAATTAACAAATTGGAAAGAAGTCGGCGGTAAAAATAAAGCCATTCGCGCATTTCAACGACCCCAAGATAGCGGTAGTCAGACAGCGCTTCAAAAACTGATGGGGGATGTACCGATCATGGATCCTCCAGTTGACAATGTGATTGACCTTATGGGAGGAATCATCGACCAAGTGTCAGCCTATACAAACTATAACAATGCGATTGGTTTTACATTCCGATTTTACTCCACTGAAATGGTCCAAAACGATAAAATTCGTTTATTGGCCGTCAATGGTGTCGAACCGACAAAAGAAACGATCCGTTCCGGTGACTATCCGATTACGAGTGAATTTTATGCTGTCACTGCAGGGAGTGACAACCCGCATATCGATGCGTTCATCGAGTGGGTTTTGTCGGAACAAGGGCAAGAGATTGTGGAGAAGACGGGGTATGTATCGATTCAATAATATGTCGCGGCCAACAAGGTTATGGTTTTTTTGCATGAAAGTAGGAGGGGCCATAGTCCTGTTTCGCTGATATGTGCTGGTTTGGCGCCGATATATGTCTTGTAATCGCCGATAAATCCAGTTCAAGTGCTGATATAATAATTGGAACATCTAATTATGTCATATATGTTTTGATCAACCCGTTGTGCATAGGGATGTATGGACTATCGGAGATAGTGACGAGTCCGCTAGCAATCAGGTATACTTGACTGTGAGGTAATTTCAGAAGGTTTTGTTAGTTGAGATACATTTGAAAAAGGGATGAGTAGCCTTGTTGGAGTTTTTATGGATTCTTACGCCAGTCATCGGTATCTTATGGTTTTTAAATCTTGTAACCTTGCTGCAAAAGATGAAGGATGGCAGGTATTACCGTAGTCAGAAGATAGCGGGAGGATTTTACACATTTCTTATCATTTTTTTGTCTTTGTTTTTTATAATGATGATGCATTGAAAGCATGAAGGGGAGAACCAGACAGGGGGAATTGGAAATGGATAATCAGATCACAACTTTACTAGCAATCAAATACCCAATCATTCAAGCCCCAATGGCAGGGGTGACGACGCCGGAATTTGTGACGGCGGCTGCAGAAGCGGGGATGCTCGGTTCGATTGGTGCGGGTTATCTCACGGCGGAGGACACACGGCAGTTTATTCGCGAAGTGAAAGAGCGGACGGAGAAGCCGTTTGCGGTCAATTTGTTTGTGCCGGAGAATGTCAAGATGGACCAGCCTTATTTACGGGAAGCTTATGAGGCGTTGCAACCGATTGGTAAGCACCTTGGCATGCCATTTTGGAAAGCGCCGCTGTCGGAACCTGAATTTGATGAACAAATCCGAGTAGTTGTAGAAGAGGGTGTGAAGATTTGTTCGTTCACATTCGGCTTGCCAGATGAAAAGACGGTTCGATTGCTGAAAGAGCATGATGTGTATCTTATTGGGACAGCAACGACTGTGGAAGAAGCGAAGCTGGCAGAACAAGCGGGCATGGATGCCATTGTCGCACAAGGGAGCGAAGCAGGTGGGCACCGGGGATCGTTTTCCGGGGAATTAACGTTCATCCCACTATACGAATTGCTTACAGCTATTGTCGCATCCGTCCAGATTCCTGTTATCGCAGCGGGCGGCATCGCGAATAGAGAAGGAATGGACCGCGCACTGGCAGCAGGTGCACAAGCGGTTCAGATTGGGACCGCCTTGCTTGCGGCTGAAGAAAGTGGCGCCCATTCTGTGTATAAGCAAGCCGTTTTGGAGGCGGATGAAGGATGCACCGTATTCACCAAAGCTTTTTCGGGTAAAACAGCGCGCGGCATTCGCAACCAATTCATCCTTCAGATGAAAGAAGCGATCATTGCGCCGTACCCTTATCAAAATGATTTGACGAAAGAAATTCGCAAAGCGGCGGCGCAGCAAGGAAAACGAGATTTTCTATCGCTATGGGCGGGAGAAAGTGTCCATTTAAGTAAAAAAGGAACAATAAAAGAAATACTCACACAACTCATTCATCCGCTATAATAGGACTATTGAAGAAAAAATGGCGGTGGGAATCGATGAAGAAATATATGGGTGAAATCGGGCTGATGATTACAGCCGTTATTTGGGGGAGCGGATTTGTAGCAAGCGCGGTGTCTTTGGAACATTACACACCTTATCAAATATTGGCGGGTAGGTTTTTAATCGGCATGCTTATCCTTTGTTTGGTGTTCCATAGGAAATTAAAGCATATCAAGAAAAGCACGCTCCTTAAAGGGACCGTATTGGGTCTCTTTTTATATGTTGCTTTTGCACTTCAAACCGTGGGATTGCAATATACGACCCCTTCTAAAAATGCATTTTTAACAGCGGTCAATGTTGTCATTGTCCCATTTATCGGTTTTTTATTGTACAAACGGAAAATCGATCTGTTTGAATTGGGCGGGGCCATTCTCGCATTGATTGGCGTTGCTGTGCTGTCGCTAAAATTATCTTCGGTCATCAATATCGGGGATGTACTGACGCTTTGCTGTGCAGTCGGCTTTGCGTTCCATATCTTTTACACGGCTAAATTTGTCAAAGACGAAGATGCTGTATTGCTCACGATCATTCAAATGTTCACAGCGGCGGTCATCGGATGGGCTGTTGTCGGTTTCAAAGGGGAAACATCGTTTACGCTCGAATCGGCAGGATTGTTGCCACTGCTGTATCTTGGTGTTTTTTCAACGACCATTGCTTATTTACTGCAGACTGTGGCACAGAAATTCATTACCGAAACGAAAGCGGCCATCATTCTATCGACCGAATCGTTTTGGGGCATGGCCTTTTCGGTTGTCATTTTAAGTGAAGTATTGACGACGAAAATGATCATTGGGGCTGTTCTCATTCTGGGGGCGATCCTACTCTCGGAAACAAAGTTTAGTTTTTTTAAAAAGAAAGAAATAGAAGAAATCACTTGATCGATAGAGATTACAGTGCAACGAACCAGGCGGAATCGTTGAACTGTAGTCTTTTTCTTTTTCTGCAACCTTATCAATATTCCCTCTCCCTTTCACTTTAAACATTATATTTCGATAACATTATGACAAGTGTTTTGCAATTCTTACAAGTCTGTCATAAACGTTTTAGGTGTGCGGATTAGGCTATATAAGAGAGTGTTAGATCAAAACTTTTTAAAGGAGAGATTCAGCAATGGCTAAAAACGATAACGATCGCAACAACAACCAAAATGGAATGACCGTAGAGGAAGCAGGTCGTAAAGGCGGAGAAGCCACGGCAAAGAATCACGGTAGAGAATTCTACGAGGAAATCGGTAGAAAAGGCGGAGAAGCGACAGCTGAAAACCACGATCGGGAGTTCTACGAAGAGATCGGTAGAAAAGGTGGAGAAGCGACAGCTGAAAACCATGACCGCGACTTCTATGAAAAGATCGGTAAAAAAGGCGGAGAGGCGACTGCCAAGAATCATGACCGAGAATTCTATGAAGAAATCGGTCAAAAGGGCGGAGAAGCGCGTGCTCGACAAAATGACAATGATAACGACAACGATGATGACGATAATAACGGAAAAGGTAAAATGAGCCGCTCCGAAGCAGGTCGCAAAGGCGGCAAACGCAGCCATGACAACGACTAATAATGTAGTTTAACCGACACATTCAACAGCTACAAACCAACCCCCAGCACAACATTGAAGTGTGTTGGGGGTTGTTTTTTATCTTCATTCAGCAAATGTTTTTGTACTGAAAGCGAAGCGTCAGCTACAGAAGACTCCCAACTCTATAGGTGGTGAGATGAATGCCGGTTTTGTTATCTGTTCAGCGGGTGTCCAAACGCCCGCTGAACGAAGATAAAGCCTCCGGCGGATGTCACAGATTTTGAAAGGATTAAAGAAGGCAGTCTAAGTGCGCGACGTCCTAAAAGGAAAGTGCCTTAATTTCTGCAAAGATCGCAGAAATACGGCAAATCGAACCCTTCGTTGTTCGATTCGCAACGACTGCATGACCTGCTTCCTGCAGGCCTCAAGCTCGATTCAAAATCTGGACGCAGTTACGCCGAGGCGTAATTGATTGGACCTTTATGCGAAATGAAAGGATTTCCAACCTGCAGAATGAGTAACGAAATTCAATTTACCATTAACATAAACGAAAAGGGGATTTGTAAATTGCAGAAGAAAATTTTGTTCATCTCAGATCACGGCGATCCGTTAGCACCTTTAGGCAGCGAACAAGCAGGCGGGCAAAATAATTATGTCAAACAGCTGGCGCTAGCGCTTGAAAAAGAGGGGAACCGAGTGGATGTCGTCACCCATTGGGCAGATCCCGCTGATTCGAGAATAGAAGTATTCGGCGATTCCTGCCGTGTTATCCGGATTGCGGCGGGCCGCAAAGAATATGTACCTAAAAATGAGATGTTCAATCTTTTGCCCGATTTCTATGCCGAAATGAAAAATACCATTCAGCTTGCCTCCTATGATCTTGTGCACACCCATTATTGGTTGTCCGGTCTACTAGGTTCGATTGTGAAGAAGGAGTATCCGATGCCATGGATTCATACCAACCATTCACTAGGTATAGCGAAAGAACAGGTCACTGGTGTGCAAGAGCCGACTCGATTGTCTGCGGAAAAGCTGATTTTAAGCACGGCGGATCAGATTATCACGACAACGGAAAATGAGGTTGATCTCATACGTAGCTTCGTCAACCATCCGGCTCCTATGTCGGTCGTTGCCATCGGAGTGGACGATGCATTCCGACCTTTGCAAAAGCAAAAAGAAGTAGCCGGCAACCCGTACTTTGCATTTGCCGGCAGACTTGAAAAGACAAAAGGGATTTATACGCTCTTACATGCTTTCCGCCGACTTGTTGAACGAGATGAAGTTCCCCATTCAGCCAAGCTTCTCATCGCAGGCGGAGATGCGAATAGTGTCGATACTGTCAAGAAATTACCGAAACATCAAGCATTACGAGCCACCATCGAGGGGCTGGAAAATCGGATCGATTTCATCGGAGGACAATCACCAAATGAGCTAGCTTCCCTTTTCAACGGGGCGACAGGTACCGTTGTTCCCTCCCAATATGAATCCTTCGGGATGGTGGCAGCTGAAGCCCAAGCCTGTGGATGCCCGGTCATCGCATCGAATGTAGGGGGTCTGAAGGAAGTAGTGAAAAACCGGATGACCGGTTTGCATATCGAAAAAAATGACGTGCAAAGTCTGGCATCCGCCATGAAAACATTACTGACCAATCAAACATATGCCAAACGGCTCGGCATGACAGCGGCAGCCTTTGCCAACAGAGAGTACAGATGGCCTGCGCTCTCGAGAAAAATAAATAAATTGTATGAGGTGACGTTGAATGAAAAGAAAAACGCATATGTTGGCGACGGATCTAGACGGTACGTTGGTGGGCGATCAGGAGGCGCTACGGGCACTGTTGCTGTATTACGATGAACTGCCTTATGACGTGGCATTTGTCTATGTGACCGGTAGACATCTGGCGTCCGCCCTTTCGCTTATTGAGGCAGAAGATTTGCCGCAGCCGGACATCCTCATCACAGATGTCGGGACGGCAATTTACCGAGATGCACAGCTAGCGGAGGATGTAGAATGGAAGCGGCAAATGCAGGCCGGATGGCAGCCGAAACGGATTGTTGAAATGGCTTCAGCTTTCCCGGCACTGCATAGACAGTCGTTACCAGATAATCGCCGCATTTCATTCACTTTTTCACCTAATGATGGCGCTGTACATGACTTTGAAGAAGCGCTTGCCCAAGCCCGCATCCCTCATAAAATGATCATCAGTTCCAATCGGGACGTCGATGTGTTACCTGAAAAAAGCGGGAAAGGGAATGCACTGAACTATGTAATTGAAAGGTACGCTCCCAAAGACGTCCAAGTCCTCGTCGCTGGTGATTCAGGCAATGACCTCGACATGCTCACCCTCGGTTATCCGGCCGTTATTGTCGGAAATGCCCAACCCGAGTTGACTACGATTGAACCCCATCCCCGTCTCTACCATGCACAGAAGAACTGTGCGAAAGGCATCCACGAGGCTTGGCTTCATTTTTATGGGAGCTGACTCAGTCAAACACGTTCTTTCAAACAAGCAAGTCTGTTTGAAAGAACGTGTTTGTTTTTTTGGTTGTGCTTTTATTATTTTGAAGTGTTGAGTACTAGTGATTTGTGGTGACAGGCACCGGTTTTTACCTAGTCGAGTATTAATAAGAACACATGTGTGGTATAATGGGGGAATAATAGAATAGGGTCTTCAAGGGTGGTCAGCGCCCCGTTACTTGTTCCGGTCACGGTATATTCCATGACTGAAAGGGGGTGCTGCAATGTTGACTATATTTGAATCGCTGGTGATTACAATTAGCTTCTCAACATTAATCGTTGCGATGCTTGCACTTGCGTATTCCATGTCAAAAAAGAAATAATCCACCCTTGAGTTGGCTGCTCCAGGTGGATTATTTCCTCTGTGGACGCTGACCCCCATACGGGAACCCGCTATTATAAGTACCGCGACGATGCGCTAACACCGTTGCGGTCTTTTTACTATATCCTATTGATACCATAATTATAACAAATCCATAATTTGCTGTCCATTTATCAAACCATTAGAGGGAGATTCCTTATTTAGCAATGTTAGAAGGTTAGTTGGCTCAGGAAATAGAAGTATGATACGTTGGAGTTGGAAGTCTTTAACTTGCTTCAGCAGAAGTCCTATACTTCCATAAGTCGCGAGATGAATGCCAGAATGTATTTCAATCAGAGTGGTTTAAACTCCCTGCTGAATCAAGTTAAGCCTCCGGCGGATGTCAGGGATTTTGAAAGGAATCAATTGCGCTTATCTAGGTGCCTTAATTTCTGCCAAAACGCAGAAATATGGCAAATCGAACCCTTCGCTGTTCGATTCGCAATTCAAAATCCCGACGCAATTACGCCGAGGCGTAATTGATCTTTAGCAATTCCTCAGCAACAAATGTCTTTTCCAAGGAGGTTAAATAATGGGATTGGTGTATCTCATTTGGATAGGTAGCATCGCTTTGTGTATTTTCGGATGGGCTTATTTTAGATCTTTTCACAGGAAACACAAACGTTATTTTGTTCCGTATCTCATCTTTCAATTGGGCATTACGCTGCTGGTCATCAGCATCTTCATCATTGGTCAGTGGGCTGGTATGGCGTATGGTTTTATTTCCATCATAATCATGGGCTTGGGGCTGGTCATTGCATTGCTTATTTTCATTTATTCCTTTGTGCAAAAAAAACGACAGTAACCATCTCGCCGCTCGAAATGAAAGCAGTTCAACAACAAAGACACTATCAAAATAGGAGATTGAAATGGAAATAAACTACAATTTAACAGAAGAAGATTATATACACTTCAATTTATACCATGTCAAAAATTCAAAGACAGGGAAACAAGCTTTGACATGGCAGCGGTTTTTATCGCCCTTATTCTTTATTCTCATCGCCTATATTTACTCGGCGATAAGTGACATGCCCTTTTTACCGTTGTTTATCACATTTTTCATTATGAGCATTCTATGGATCGTTTTCTATCCAAAGTATTTTTATAATCTCATTACCCGTAATGCGAAGAAAATGATCAAAGAAGGGAAGAATGAAGGACTATTAGGCGAGCATTGCATGAAAATGACGGAGGAAGGAATCGCCGATACTTCTTCACAGAGGGAAACAAAAGTGACTTGGTCCGGGATAACCGGTTTCAAAGAAGATGACGGATACATCTATTTGTACAATAGCTCAGTCAGTGCCTATATTCTCCCGAAGCGGGAAATCAATCACGTGGATGAAGTCAGAAACTATATCCAATCAAGGCTCATACACTAAGAAGACACTGAGGGAGGGGTTCTGTTGAGAAAAATGCTGACAGCTTTGCTGACAGTTTTATTTCTAACGGCTTGTTCCAATCAAGAAGTTAGCGACTATGACTATTCTTTTACAGGAGAAAGTGAGCATTGGATAGCAGAATACTTCGTGCAAGGAACAGAGAAATGGGGAAAAAAGAATGATATTGTCACCTATTCGAATGAAGGTAACCATATCTTTACGTTAAAATACAAAGGAACCTTGGAGGAACTAGCCTCTGTAAAAACACTTGGATATTCCTATGAAACAAACACAAGTAGTGGGTTAAGCGATATGGAATTCGATGAACCCCTGACTGAGATTGTCTTTACAAGTCGTGGACGTTCAACAGGAGCAAAAGTAGGGGAAGATGAGATCATCCAAGTACATGTAAAATGGGATGATGCCGAGGAGTCATTTGAATTGCATAACCGTGGAGAACGGATTTTTCCGCGGTAATGAGGCGGAGCTTACTACGTAGATAAAAAATCGGTAAAGGATTATCTCCCTTACCGATTTTCACTTTATGTACGAATTGCACGAAGTATTCAGCTTGGCAGATGACGATGGGCGAACACAAGAATCCCGTAACTGGTAACCCAAGATTTGAAAGAGTTTTGAACGCTGAACGGTAAACTTTAAACAGTAAAGAACTTTAAGGCGTAAGTTTTACAACTTTGAGCGTTAAGCCTTGAGCTTTTATCGTCAATTAGTACACCATTAGATTGTAAGTTGAGTGTTGGCTTTACTTATTCACCCAAAGAAATGCCAACGAAAGAAGGGTCTTGTGGATATCGTTTTCGAATACGCATGCAATTGATGGATTGTTCGTTAAACCGTGATTTTCGTGATTGCATTTGATTCGGAGAGGACTGCGTCGACTTCCGATTTGAAGCTTGAAATTTTTTCTTCGAGCTCTTCGATGCGTTTATCGATTTTCAACGGGTCGATTAAAACGTATTCGTTGCGCTCCATAAATGACTTTGTATGCAGCTCTACTTCCTCTTTTTTGGCATGTTCTTTATTCCCTAAAATAGCTGTTAAATATTCTTCCAACCGTTTAGGAAGGGAATCATTTTCTTTTGTCAGTTTATTGATCGCTGTTCTACGCGATTCAATCATGGAAGCCAATAGTCTTTCTTCATGTTCAATGGAAACCTTGCGCTCGATCGCTTTAGCGACCGTCATCGTTTCACCAGCTACGACGACTTCTGTAATCGCGTTCGATTGGACAATAGCGTCTTTAATTTGAATACGCCGTTCAATCAATGCGGAGGCTTTGTCAAAAGCGGATTGGATTGTTTTTTCATAGTCCTCGATGGACATGCCTTTGATTTTCTGTGCCGATTTGCGATCTGTTGCAATAAAATCAGCTTCATAGATCGTTTTTGGTATCCGCTCATTCAAGGTCTTTAATTCAGTTAAAGCACGGTGGATCGACATCGTTTGTGTAGTAGTCAATGAATCTTCCTCCATAATCGCTTTGATAAATACTAGTGTACCATGATATCCCGTATTTGTTCCCATCATGTATAATGAAGAGGTGTAAAAAGTCTCGGAGGTCATTCACTTGAACATCGAAAATCTCAAGATATTTTGTCTAGTTGTGGATGAGGGAAGTATAAGCCAAGTAGCAAGGTTGAGCTTTGTTTCTCAGCCTGCGATCACAAGAAAGATTCATCAATTGGAAGATTTTTATGGAACTTTGTTGTTCGACCGTTCGGAAGGGAAATTGAGAGTGACTGAAACGGGAAAGATTTTATATCACTTTGCCAAAGCGATTGTCAATGACTTTAACCATTCAAAAGAAGTCATTCAGCAACTAACAGGAGAGTCAAATATCCATCTCACAGTCGGTGCATCATTGACCATTGGCGAGTATTTTCTGCCAAGCTTATTAGGTAGATTTAAGAAGCAGAAGCCGGATATAAGAGTGACGTTATCCATTAATAATACCCCTCGCGTTTTGGAGGAGTTATCGAATGATGTGATTGATCTGGCTTTGGTTGAAGGCTTGGTGGAGGACAATGCTTTTAAGGTGGAGAAGTTTGCCGAAGATGAATTGGTGCTTGTTTGTCCATCCGATCACCCGTGGAAAGACAGAAAAGAAATCCAAATTCAAGAACTGGCAAATGAGCGGATGATCTGGCGTGAAGCCATTTCAGGGACACGCCTGATTGTGGAAAACACGTTAAGGGAGTACGGAATCTTAGAAAAGATCGAAAGCTATATGGAGATCGGAAGTACACAAGCGATCAAAAGTGCCGTAGAGGCTGGGCTGGGAATCAGTATCTTACCTAAGCTGACGGTGACTAGGGAATTGGAACAAGGTTTCTTGCACCAAGTCGAGATTGCTGGGATAAAAATGACGAGAAATCTATGGCTCGTCCAAAAAAATAAAAGATTTAGTAAGGCAGGCGTATCGGATTTTATAGAATTTATCAAGTGAAAAGTCGTTTGCGTACGGTATGTTCGCAAACGTTTTTTTATGCGAATGGGCAACAGAAAAGTTCCTTGTGTTGGTTTGGAATAAAGTTTGATAAGAAATATCTCAAAAATCCGCATTTTAAGTTAAACGATAAGAACCCGTTTTGAAAAGTGATTGATCAAAACGGGTTAATTCTGTGTGAAATACTATGCAATTTTTATAATAAAGTTTGATCATTTCTACTGTTGATCTTAAACAATCGCGCCGGTTTATTGAAGTGCATTTTTTCACAAACTTATAAAGCAACTGTACTTTTAAGATTGTTTGTATCCTTTACAAACTTCTCCGTTAGTCTCTCTCATTATTGTTATATTTTCTTCGCTAATTGCTACGTTTTCCGTTTGTATGTAATTCAGGTAATAAATTTGACTCCGAATCAATTGGTAGAAGTTCCGAAATGAAAAATGTTTTTTGCGGTCGATTTAATGGGAAATAGTCATTGGACAACAGTTGTAATAACAATTTTCTTGCTTGCTCAAAGGTTTTATACTCCTGAAAGAAATGGTTATAGTTTGCTATTCGGTCTTCAAAAAATTCATATTGATAATGGTATTCAAAAAAAGATTTATATAGCATGTCTATTTGTCCTTGTGGAATTTGATTTGTCTTATCTCCTAAAACATAACTTAACGTTCCAGCTATGTTCACACAGTAATAACGAAAATCTTCATAGAAATCCACCTCACGGGATAAATTCAAAAATTCTGTTCGTAAGTCTTCACATATTTTATTAATATCTCTAGTAGGAAATGGCTTTTTTAAGTCGGCTTCAATTTCAGTTAATTGTTTCAAAATAGCGTTCATATTTTCTCCCTTATACGTGTGTCAGCATTGAAAATCTTCTAAAAGACTAAGGTTAGCATGAAAAATAAATGTAATTTATTAAACGACTAGCTTCCTGTTTTCTTTCTCAAATACTTTTTAAACTTCAACAATATGGCCCGTTTGTTGAATTGTCATAATCCATCTTGTCAATGCAATTGTATCAAACTTTTCAATAAATTATCTGACCTTATTCCAAATGGTCAAACTTTATTTTAATGCTTCACCGTGTTCATATGTGGATGGATTCCCCGACTTCTACTTTCGAAAATCTGTCATAGACTAAAGGTATATGAATGGATTGGGAAAGGATGATTTCAAACAGTAAAGTCATTCATACTTCTAATTGGAAGAGGACACTTGTGACGATTGAAGTACGGGAACAATACTAGCGGAATAGGGGTGTTCGTATGATTACGTTTTTCCTCGCCATCGTTTTGTTAGTTGCCGCTTATTTCACGTATGGAAAATTCATTGAAAAGCTGTTTGGTCCGATCGAATCGCGAAAAACGCCCGCTTATGCGAATGCGGACGGTGTAGACTATGTGCCGATGGGCAAGCAAAAAAATGCATTGATCCAGCTTTTGAATATTGCGGGAACCGGTCCGATTTTCGGTCCGATTATGGGGGCTTTGTTTGGCCCGGTCGCGTTTTTATGGATTGTGTTCGGAGCAATTTTTGCTGGGGCGGTACATGACTATTTAACAGGGATGATCTCCATCCGGAATAGAGGCGCCCATATTCCGGAATTGGCTGGGAAGTTTTTAGGGAATGTATCGAAACATATCGTCAATCTCTTTGCTTTACTGCTTTTATTATTAGTAGGAACAGTCTTTGTCACAACGCCGGCTGCGCTATTAGGTATTGTATTTAATGGGAAAGTGGCCATTTGGATCTTAATTCTTGCTATTTTTATTTATTATTTCTTATCGACTATACTTCCGATTGACAAAATCATCGGTAGGTTCTATCCGTATTTCGGGGCGCTATTGTTGGTGGGAACAGTAGGTGTCGGAGGGGCTTTACTGTTCTCCGATTACACAATTCCGGAATTGACCCTTACGAATATGCATCCGGATAACTTGCCGATCTTCCCAATTCTATTCTTTACAATTACATGCGGGGCACTGTCCGGTTTCCACGCGACGCAATCCCCGATTATTTCAAGGACAGTTAAAAAAGAATCGGAAGGCCGTTATGTGTTTTACGGCATGATGATTGCCGAAGCAATCATTGCGATGATCTGGGCTGCGGCAGCGATGAGTATGCTGGATGGGCAAACATTGAGTGAATTCATCGCAACGGGAACGCCTTCTTCCGTCGTCGAACATGTATCTATGACGTTATTAGGTGCGGTCGGTGGAACAATTGCGGTATTGGGTGCCATTGTCCTGCCAATCACATCAGGCGACACGGCATTCCGTGCGGCACGTTCGATCATTGCGGATTACTTGAAGATGGACCAGAAAAAGATTGTAAGACGTTTAATGATCGCGCTTCCTTTGTTCGCGATTTCCGCAGTATTAACACAAATGGACTTCAATATTTTGTGGAGATATTTCTCTTGGGCGAACCAAGCGACAGCGGCCATCGCCTTGTGGATTGCGACGATGTATTTATTTGTCAAAGGGAAAAATTATTTTGTCTCGCTAATCCCAGCGTTGTTTATTACGTATATGGTATTCGTTTATATTCTGAATCAGAAGATCGGGTTCAATTTGGATTTGAACGTTTCCTTCATTGTCGGAATCGTACTGACTGCCATTTTGGCAATGATGTTCTTTGTCAGGGCAAAGCGTAATAAACAACAGAAAATCGAAACCGATGTTAGTGTTTAACTAGGGAGAAAAGTGGACTCTTCGGGGTTCACTTTTTTATTGTGACAGTAGTTCGCCCTCGCGTCAGTTGGAAAAAACGATTAGAATCCTTCCGGTAGTAAAACGTATAGTGTTAAAATGGAGAGGCTTTGAAAAGCATATTCAATCGTGAGAATGAACTCCATACCGTATTGATTTGTTGTTATATGTTAAAGAGTGGGGAAATAGATATATCGGGAAGAGGGATTGCATTGCTCGATTTACTGGTCGTGATGTTGGAAAGAGTCGGATTGATTATTGCGGTCGCTTTCATTTTGACGCGCGTTCCTTTTTTCAAAGATATGGTTCATCACGTTAAGCTGAGCCGAAAACAGGAATTCATAGCGATCTTGTTTTTCGGTTTTTTTGGCATTGCTGGCACGTATTTTGGCGTTGCATTTAATACGAATACCTTCCATTTCAATAGTGTAGAAATGGAATTGGCAAAGGAAGAAGCCATCGCCAATTCTAGGGTGATTGGCGTGGTTGTCGCAGGTTTGTTAGGAGGGTACCGTTTAGGGATTGGCGCCGGATTGATCGCGGGTATTCATCGCATGACCTTGGGCGGGTTTACAGCAGTTTCTTGCGGCCTTTCTACAATTGTTGCAGGAATACTGGCTGGCGTTGTTTACCGGAAACGAAAAGACCTTACGCCGCTGACTGTGTTCGGCATCGGAGCATTGGCTGAGGCGATGCAAATGAGTGTCATTCTGCTGCTGTCCAAACCCTTTGACAAAGCATTTGCATTGGTTGAAGTGATTGGCATACCGATGATTTTGGCCAATGGTGTGGGGACGGCTCTTTTTCTGCTAATTGTCCATAACGTTATGCATGAACAAGAGAAAGTGACAGCTCTTCAGGCGCAAAAAACATTGCGTATCGCCAATCAGACGCTGGGCTATTTACGAAAGGGCATGAGCAACGATACGGCTCAAGCAGTTTGTACGATCCTCTATCGTGAACTGGAGCCGAGTGCGGTTGCCATTACAAATAAAACACATATACTGGCGCATATCGGCATCGCCAGCGATCATCATCAAATCAATAGTCCAATCAGAACAGAGAAAACGAAAGAAGTCATTCAACGTGGAGAGCTTATTGTCGTAAATGACGGTACCATCCATTGTGATTATGCAGACTGCCCGTTGGGAGCGGCTGTCATTGCACCGCTTGTTCAACGTGGCGAAACGGTCGGTACATTAAAGCTCTATTATCCATCCGAAAAAGTCATCACAGACGTCACTATGGAATTAATAGATGGGTTAAGTTCATTATTAAGTAACCAACTTGAAATTGCGGAGACTGATCATGCGTACCAATTGGCGAAGGAAGCCGAAATCAAAGCATTACAAGCACAAATCAATCCGCACTTTCTATTTAATTCAATGAATATAATTGTGTCATTGATTCGTACGGATCCCGATCAGGCACGTAAATTGCTTAATTCCCTGTCTTATTTTTTACGGCAAAATGTGACAGGGACGACCGTTTCAAAAATATCTTTAAAACAGGAATTATCGCATGTGAGAGCCTATTTGGAAATTATAGAAGCACGATTCATCGATAGGCTGACCATCCTGTACGATGTGGATGATCGATTATTGGCTGAACAGATTCCTCCCTTTACTTTACAACCGCTTGTAGAAAATGCAATTCATCATGGAATTCGAGATATGGAGCATGGCTGTATAATTAAAATATCCATCCAAAGTGTCGATCAGGAAATCGAAATCCGGATCGAGGACAACGGAAAAGGAATCTCGCCTGAACGGATTGCGATGATCGGATCGGACAAAGTCGATTCCGAAACCGGAACCGGGATGGGCATTTACAACATCAATCGTCGCCTAATGATGACATTTGGAGACCAAGCCGCTTTGTCCATCACTAGCGAACGAAACGAAGGGACAACCCTATCTTTCCGAATACCTAAAATGGAGGTGAGAGATCGATGCGAACAGTCAGGACATTGATCGTCGATGATGAGCGCTACGCCCGTGAAGAATTAGCGTATTTGTTGGGGAAGTTTTCGAGCATACAACTCGTAGGAGAAGCGGAGAACGGAGAAGCTGCCGTTTTAAAAACATTGCAGTTACAGCCTGATGTGGTGTTCTTGGATGTGGAGATGCCTAAAATGAACGGGTTAGAAGTAGCTAAATCATTGGTCGAGCTAAAAAAAGTGCCGCTGATCATTTTTGCCACTGCCTATCCGCAATTTGCGGCTGAAGCTTTTCGGATCAATGCCGTCGATTACTTAGTAAAGCCTTATGATGAGGAACAGCTTAAGCAAACTATTGACAGAATTGAGAAGGTCCTTTTTCCGGCTATGCCCGTCGATTCGTCTGGAATGCTTGGAAAATTGGCAGTGGAAGCAGACGGAGAAATCAATTACCTCCTTCCACAAGAAATATTATATATGTATCGAGATGAGAAAGTGACCAAAATCATAACCCATACACAAGAATATGAAGTGCGGACCACATTAAAAGAGCTTGAAAGTCGATTGGAACCTTTTTCTTTTTTTCGGATCCATAAAGGTTATCTCGTCAACTTAATGTATGTTAGCCGATTAACACCATGGTTTAATGGGGCTTATCAGCTTGAACTAGAAGGTCTTGATACAAAGCTTTCCGTCAGCAGAAATTATGTCAAGGATTTGCGGCAACGGCTGGAATTATGAAGGGATGCCTGCATGTTAATTCCGCCTATCGACTTGTTAACCTTCTAATCTTACATGTTGCGACGAAAATCCCCTTATTTAGAACATTTCCCCTAAACTGACTGTATACGCATACATGCAATTTTGGGGAAATAGGGGTGTTAGGATGGTTACGTTTTTTCTTTCGATTTTACTGTTAGTAATCGGTTATTTTACGTATGGAAAATTTATCGAAAAGCTTTTTGGTACGACTGATTCCAGAAAAACACCGGCTTATGCAAATGCCGACGGTGTAGACTATTTGCCGATGAACAAACATAAAAATGCGCTGATTCAACTACTGAATATAGCAGGGACAGGTCCTATTTTTGGACCGATTATGGGAGCTCTCTTTGGTCCGGTCGCCTTTTTGTGGATTGTTTTTGGTGCTATTTTTGCGGGGGCTGTACATGACTATTTGACGGGTATGATTTCCATTCGAAACAAGGGGGCACATATTCCAGAACTAGCTGGAAAGTTTTTGGGTACGGTTTCCAAGCATATTGTCAATCTGTTTGCCTTGTTGCTCCTACTGTTGGTCGGGACGGTATTTGTGACGACACCAGCCTCTTTATTAAGTATATTAGTGGATGGGAAAATCGCTTTGTGGATACTGATTATGGTTATTTTCATTTACTATTTCCTATCTACGATTCTTCCGATCGATAAGATCATCGGACGTCTTTATCCGTACTTCGGTGCTGTTCTTTTAATCGGAACACTCGGCGTTGGCGTGGCGTTATTATTCTCGGATTATACAATTCCGGAATTAACATTGGTGAACTTACATCCGGATAACGTGCCGATTATTCCAATTCTATTCTTTACGATAACATGTGGAGCCTTATCCGGTTTCCATGCCACACAATCACCGATTATCTCCAGAACGGTGGAAAAAGAATCACAAGGACGTTATGTATTTTACGGCATGATGATTGCCGAAGCGGTGATTGCGATGATTTGGGCTGCTGCGGCGATGAGTATGTTGGATGGACAAACATTGAGCGAATTCATTGCGACAGGTACACCTTCAGCAGTTGTCAATGAAGTATCCATGACGTTATTGGGTGCTATTGGCGGTACGATCGCAGTATTAGGTGCGATTGTCCTTCCGATTACTTCTGGGGATACAGCATTCCGTGCGGCACGTTCGATTATTGCAGATTACTTGAAGATCGATCAGAAAAAAATTGCGAAACGATTGATGATCGCTGTTCCATTATTTGTAGTATCGGCCCTATTGACGCAAATTGATTTCAATATTCTATGGAGATATTTCTCCTGGGCCAACCAAGCAACGGCGGCCATTGCCTTGTGGATCGCAACCATGTATTTATATGTTAAAGGGAAAAATTATTTTGTTTCATTAATACCTGCGCTATTCATTAGCTATATGGTATTCGTCTATATCCTGAATCAGAAGATTGGATTCAATTTGGACTTGAACGTTTCCTTCATTGTCGGAATCGTATTGACCGCTATTTTGACAGTATTATTCTTTGTGAAAGCGAAGCACAATAGAAGAGATAAAATCGAGACGGATGTCATCGTTGAATAAGTGGAAAAAGTGGACTCTTCGGGGTTCACTTTTTTTGTGGCATTGGAAAGGACAATCCCTTAGTTGTAGTTTCGGGGTGCTAAAGTCCCGGAATGCAACCAACTTGCCGATGAGTGTAAGTAAAACAGACATGAGTGCAACCAAATACAGTTTGAATGCAATCAAACACTTCAAGGATGCAAGCAAATAAGGCAATATAGAGGAAAGGGACGGTGACAAAGGGAAATGAAAGAAATTTATAAGAAAACATCGAAAGTCAGTTTTATTGGTGGCATTGGTGCCGCGATTTTCGGAATCATTTTTTACTTCTTCGGTTATAAGGACTTTGCAACAAATGGCGATATTTTAGGGTACGCTTTCCTATTTGCAGTGATTTCCATTGGCGCCGGGTTTTATTTCAAAAATGCATATGAAAAACTGAGCAATGATACAAGTAGTCCAGGGGAAAGCAGGTTGAACTTGGAAAGTCTAAACGAATTGATTTTTCAGCGGGTCCCCTCATTTTTGCCGAAGGTTTACAATGTGGATGCCAATGGCGAACCTGTATTTAAAATAGAGACATCAGCAGACAATATGTCGAAGTGGCTGACGGTTTTTGACCTGTTTGAAAAAGGGTTTGTCATTCCCGTGCACTACGCCATTTCCGATATGGAAGGACAACCGATCGCAACGTTTACTATCAAAGATAATTTGAAACGGTCCGAACTCACATTAATGAAACCGGATGGAACGCGAATCGGTACCTATATCCAACACCTATCCAAATCCGCGCTCAAAAATCGTGGGGTCCTCTATCACACAGACGGTTCAGTCTGGCGAGAACTAGAAGCCAAAAACATGGCGGGCGACATCGATGTGAAAGATGAAGAAGGCAGCATGACCGCGTCATACCGCTTTGGCGTGTTTCCACATGCGATGAAACCGGCATTTCAAAGCACAGCGCATCATGAACATATGCGATTGGGCATACATATTTCAGACGATGAAAAACTGGCGTATGCGATGATTTTCTATTTGTGGTTGAAGTAAGAACAATTATGAAACTTAATTTGATTGGAGGGGACTAATTAGTTAACGGAGGTGTTTTGAATGAGGAAGTTGTTTTTAGGACTGATCATGGGCGTTCTTTTCATGAGTGGATGTTCGGCAGGGGCAAGTATGGAGGATGAAAAAGTAAGTATTTACGAGATGAAAAGCTTTGCGGAAATTCGTAAAAATTCATTGATTACCTTTACAGATACTAAAGTTGAGAATACTTTTGCGGAGGCATTCCATAGCGCTGAAAGAGTACCAGGTATCGTTGATATGGCAGATCCGGATTATAGAGTGGAATTTGGAGACGAGGCCTACTTTCTATGGATGGGTGAAGAACATGGAACGATTATGAATACAAATGATACGCATACGATCTACACGCTATCAAAAAGTTCGGCAAAAATGATATATGAGTTGTTGAATCAATAACCAGTGGAAAAGAGTATAAATATCTTCTTTTTCATGTTGACCCTTACGTTACGTCATGCTCTATAGTTGTTTTTGAAGGGAGGCCACGAACGATGAAAGTGAAAGAAGTAGCACAGTTAACCGGTGTCAGTGTGCGCACACTCCATCATTATGATGACATCGGATTGCTCACGCCGGATGATACGACAGAAGCAGGGTACCGGCTTTATTCCGACGATAATCTGGCGACGTTGCAGCAAATATTATTCTTTCGTGAACTCGGCTTCTCTTTGAAGAAAATCAAAGAATTGTTGGATAGTCCTTCATTTGACCGTCAAGAAGCATTGGAAATGCAACGCAGAATGCTGATTGAGGAGCGCGAGAGGCTGGATCGGGTCATCGAGACAATTGAGAAGACCATTCAACATGAAAAAGGAGAGATCATCATGACGAACGAAGAGAAATTTAAAGGGTTCGATTTTAGCCATAATCCATATGAAAAAGAGGCGAGAGATCGCTGGGGTGATAAGGCAGTAGATAAGGCGAATAAAAAGGCGGGGCAGTTTGGACCGGAATTAGGGGAAGAGATGAACCGTATTTATTTTAACTTGGCGAGCTTGAGACACCTTGATCCGGCTTCGGATGAAGCACAAGCGGGGATTGCAAAGTGGTTTGAGTTTTTGAATAAGATGGGTGAATATTCGTTAGAGGCATTTAAAGGACTCGGCGAAATGTATGTTGCCGATGAGCGGTTTACCAAAAATATTGATCAGTTTGGGGAGGGGCTGGCGGAGTTTATGTGTGGGGCTATGGGGGAGTATGCGAGACGAAATCATCTAAAAAAGTGAGTAATAATCAGGGGAGAGCTAAGTTGTTCTCCTTTTTTGATATAAAGTTAATACAAATCCGCAGAGTAAGCGAGATTATACGCTCTGCGTTTTAATTAGTTCCGAATTAAGTGGAGAATATGAAACTTAGCCCTACACGCAAACGTATAATTAAGTGAGAAGATTACCAGCAACTGTCTGGAATCCCCGTATCACGAACTAAGACCTGGGGCTTAGACAGTTTCCATCCGCAGCCGGTTTAGCATAATGGTTGGAAAGTACATAATGGGTGTAACGGTAAGAGAGCGTGAGGGGGCGATCGCCATGGGAAAAACAATTTATATTGTCTTAACGGATACGGGCACGTTGCTGTCAAAAGCGATCGGCATGTACACCCGAAAAGATTTGAATCATGCGTCAATCGCTTTTGATGAGGGATTGACAGAGATGTACAGTTTCGGACGCAAACAACCACATAATCCTTTTATTGGTGGATTTGTTCAGGAAAATGTTTCGGAAGGTATATTTAGGGATGCGAATTGCGCAGTGTTCAGATGTCCTGTCAGTGATGGGGAATATGAAAAGATGCGCCAGAAAATTCGTTTTATCGAGCAAAATAAAGATCGTTATAAATATAATTTTATCGGTTTATTTGGCGTAGCCTTTAACGTTAAAATTCAACGTGAACATGCATTTTTCTGTTCGCAATTTGTGGCAACTATTGTGAATGAAGGCGGAGTACCGATGTTTACGATTAAGCCAAATCTCGTCCAACCGCATCATTTTACAAACGTGCCTTGCTTAACGCAAGTGTTTGAAGGGAAATTGCAATCATACCTAACGAAAGTCCGAGGGAAGCAAGAACGACAGCCAGTCCGGATGGGGTTATGGAAAAGTTTAGTGGTCCGATTGCTAGCTTAAGTCATTCATACGATAAGAGAGCCATTTTTCTAGACAGGGAAGAATGGTTCATTTTTTTGTTGTGGTTGTCAGTATATTTTGATAGTATGCTATGATTTTGGAAAAGCAACTGGTAAAGGGGTGAGTATGTTGGATGAAGAGTTGCAGAAAGTCCTGGAAAGAGTGTCCGATTTAGAAAAGGAAGTGGCGTTGTTAAAGCAGCAATTGGCTCGGCAAGGGGTGGCGTCAAATCCTATGAAAGAGCCTGCACCCACGATTCAGGTAGCGAAAACGAAGCAATTTCCTGATAAGCCGGTTATTGCGAAGCGAGAGCCTGAACGGGAGATTCCTAGTCAACCAACCGTGAAGAAAGAGTTTGATCTAGAAAAAGTGTTGAGTACTTGGTTGCCGCGTGTTTTCATGTTTATCCTTCTGTTGGGTGTATTGTGGGGACTGAAAGTTGGCATGGATCATGGTTTTATTACGACTGCTGTGCGGGTAGCATTGGGTTATGCAGGGACGATTCTACTTTACTACTTAGGGATGCGCTATTATACGAGTGGCAAAAAAGGGTTTGGGTTGACGTTGTTGGGCGGTTTTATCGGGCTTGGGATTTTGACGACGTTTGCGGCGCATCATCTGTATGGCTATTTGAGTTTTATGGCTGCCTTTGTTATAGGCGTAGCATACATTATTGCGGGCTTGCTGTTGTCGAGAAAGACACAATCTGAAACGTTGACAATCTTTTCGGGAATTGCGGGGTTTTTACTGCCCTTTTTATTGGAGGGGACAGGAGCTACTGCGGTTCAATTTTGTTTGTATATTCTACTATTATTTCTATCGCTGTTTTATGTGTCGATTAGTCAAAAGCATAAGATTACTTTCTATGTGATGTTCTTATTATTTCACTTCACCTTGTTCTTTTACGCGGTTCTGGATGGTGTGTATGGGGAAGAGTGGATACTGGTTGGGACGGTGTTAATTCAACATAGTATACTTCTTTTCTTCTATTTGAGAGGCAGTATTTCTAAAAGTGTTTTTTCGGAAGCGCTGTTGTATACGAATTTTGTGATGACAATCGGTTGGGTGAAGATGCTGGATCATGTGCCGGAAGTGACGGTTTATGGCTTGTTTGCCTTACTGTATAGTGCACTTGCAATCTATTCGTTTTGGAAGAAGGACAGTGCGCTGCGGGGCGTGTTGTCTGCTGTCGCGCTATTTGCGGTTTGTGTGTTCATCCTCGCCTTCGATTTGCAGGATGAACGGGTTATTTTGCTGCTACTAATTTTAAATGGGACCATGGGTATATGGATCGGTTTACGTTATCGGACCGTGCGGACGGTTGTGACGGGTTCGGTCATTTATCTATTTACGATTCCTAACGTGTTAACGGGAATGTATTTTGAGACGTTTTGGTCGCTGGAGCATATTGTCTGGCTGGTTTTTCTTGCTTCAGTTGGTTGGTTATTTTACACGGTCTATCGATATACGCCTAGATTTTTAGTCGGAAAAACGGTCGTGATCGATAGAAGTTTAATCATTGGTCAAGTGTTTGTGTTGATCTATGTCAATAAATTAACGAGATTGTGGTTGGCAAGTACTTCTTTGTCGTTTACTACGGAGCTGCATGTTCAATGGTTTGTGTTACTGGTGGTACTATGCGCGATGTATGTTTTGCATAGGTGGCAAAGGGGATTGTATATAGCGCATGGGGCAGTCCTGTTGTTTCTAGTCACAGTTTTCGGGGTAGTGCTGTGGGGCGTGGGCGCGTCTAATCGCCACTGCGAGTTTTTGTTCAATTTAATTGTCCAGTTTGCTTATGTGGCAGTGCTCACTGCTTTGATCGGCGCGATTGTGAAGGATCGGTTTTATGTCACACAGGAAAAGTTGAAGGTTGGTATCTCGGGGTTAGCGGTTCTGATGCAAATCATTTATTTTATTTTCTTGAATAAATGGTTTTTCGCTATTGCCAAAGTGTATGCGTGGGAATTAGAGTACATTTTATTTGTTCACACATTTCTGCTGTTTGCTTTTGCTTTCTTATCCATTAGCGCGGGTGGCAAGTTGCAGTGGAAGCCGGTTAAATTCATCGGTGCAGGGCTGATTGTTGTATGTGTGTTGAAGCTCTTTATCATTGATCTGGCTAGTATTTCGATTTTGGTACGGGCGATCTTATTTACGATTGTCGGAGTTGTTGGTTTGGCTTATTCGCGAACCTTATTGAAGGAAGAGAAGTAGTGGGAGAGATTCTACTGCTTTTTTTGTTGGAATAAAGTAATGATATAGTTTACTTTGTGTCAGATATATTTGACATTAAATGCTGATTTTGCGTATAATTTCTTCAACAGGAGGTTTCCGATGGCGAAGAATTTACGGATCAAGGCTGCGCGTGCAGCGAAGGATATGTCGCAAAAAGAAGTGGCCGAGGCAATCGGTATTACGAGACAGACAATGAATGCGATTGAAAACGGCGACTATAATCCATCCCTGAAATTATGCATTGCGGTATGTAAAGTGCTCGATAAAACATTGGATGAATTATTTTGGGAGGAATAAAGATGAAACAAGATCGTTATGACGAATTCCAAATTGCGAAAAGGCATCGACTTGGTTTTCAAGCATTCTTTTTGACGATAGCACTCATTGTTGCGAATGGAATCATAAAAATGAATTATATATGGGCGGAACCTTTGATGGAAATGTTGGTGTTGATGTATATCCCATTGACCTATTTGACAGCGGCGATGATTTGGAAAGGAGCCTATACGAGTAAAAAAGTGAAGAACCCAAATGTGTATATTCCAATGTTTGGATTGGTTGTCCTGTTTAACTGGTTTGTGATTGGTCAATCGATTTGGAGCGGCGTGTTTGTCATAGTGGAGGATGGGATGTTGGCGACGAGTTCAGGCATTCTATTTACAACGATATTTTTTACATTGGCAACGATTGCGATGATTATGCGACGGGCTGCTGATTTACGGATGTTGCGGGCGGAATCATAAAAGTACTTTGTCAATTTCGCAATTCCGGTGTAAACATGCGATAATAAGAAAAAAGACGAAGACAGGATGACAGTATGACAAAAACAATCGATGTACAAGTGAATGCAAAAAATATTGCAGATATTAAAAAAGGTTATCCACTGATTTTGAAAGAAGCAATCATCAATCCGGATGCACTTCGTGAAGAAGGAAGCATCATTCGACTCCTCGACCGAAATCGGCAATTCGTGGCGAAAGGCTATTATGGCAATCAAAACAAAGGGATTGGCTGGGTGTTGACGCGAAAAGAGGATGAAGAGATTGATTTTGATTTCTTCGAATCCAAAATTGCGGCGGCGCTTGCACGGCGGGAAGCTTTATTCGCAGACCCGGAGACGACGGCGTTCCGTGTGTTCAACGGGGAAGGCGACGGCATCGGCGGGTTGACAATCGATTATTTCGACGGCTTTTATATGGTGAGTTGGTACAGTGAAGGGATTTATTCGCTGAAGCATCATGTGTATGGTGTGTTGGATAAAATCGTTGATTACAAAGGTGTGTATGAGAAGAAGCGTTTTGACACGAAAGGGCAATACATTGAGCAAGATGACTTCGTCAAAGGAGAGCAAGGCGAGTTTCCGATCATCGTCAAAGAAAACGGCATGAACTTCGCGGTCAATTTGAATGATGGCGCCATGACCGGCATTTTCTTGGATCAGCGGGATGTGCGCAAGGCGATTCGTGACCACTATGCCAAAGGGAAAAATGTGTTAAATACGTTTTCCTATACAGGTGCGTTTTCGGTTGCGGCAGCACTTGGCGGGGCGATGAAGACGACGAGTGTTGATCTGGCGAAGCGCAGTTTGGCGAAGACAATCGAGCAGTTCAGTGTGAATGGCATCGATTACGAACAGCAAGATATTAAAGTGATGGATGTCTTCGATTATTTCCGTTATGCGAAACGGCATGAATTGAAATTCGATCTTGTTGTGCTAGATCCTCCAAGCTTTGCACGTTCTAAGAAGTATACGTTTAGCACGGCGAAGGATTATCCTGCATTGCTGAAAGATGCGATCGCCATTACGGAGAAAAACGGTGTGATTGTTGCTTCAACGAACAATTCGAGTTTCGGCATGAAGAAATTCAAAACGTTCATTGAGCAAGCATTCAACGAAGCTGGATCGAAATATAAAATTCTTGAAGAGTCTTCGTTGCCGAAGGATTTCCGAACGAATCGCGATTATCCGGAGTTTAACTATTTGAAGGTTGTTATTTTGCAGAAGTTGAAATAAAAAAACGAAGCCGAGCCAGTGTTCAACTGGTACGGCTTCGTTTTTTAGGAAAGAAGTTAAAGCATTTTGATAGATTAGGGGAGAAGGAGAGAGACTGTGACTGAAGCAATTATACATGGCATGATTCTTGCGTTCGGGCTGATTGTGCCGTTAGGGGTTCAAAATGTATTCGTTTTTAATCAGGGGGCGTTGCAGCCGACATTGACACGAGCGCTTCCGGTTGTTGTGACAGCGGGGATTTGTGACACGATTTTGATTGTGGCGGCGGTGTCAGGCGTTTCGCTTCTTGTGCTGACGTTCGCTTGGCTGGAAAATATCATTTTCGGCGTTGGGCTATTATTTTTAGTATACATAGGGTGGACGCTTTGGCGGAGTGATGCGGCATCGATGCAAGTGGATGGCGAACGGTTTTCGATGAAGAAGCAAATCATTTTCGCGGCATCTGTTTCATTGCTGAATCCGCATGCCATTCTTGACACGATTGGCGTGATCGGATCGAACTCCTTGAATTATGCGGGGGATGTCCGGGTGGCGTTCACGTTGACGACGATCATTGTTTCATGGCTATGGTTTTTAGGACTGGCGGTGGCTGGACGCTATTTCGGCAATCTGGATTCGAGCGGGAAGCTGATGGCGTTGTTGAATAAGATTTCTGCACTCGTCGTCTGGGGAGTTGCTGTCTATATGGCGATCCGATTGATTGGGAATATAGGGTGATAGCTTCACAATTGGGATTGTCACAAATCCGTCGGGAGACAAATACTGGTTTTCTTAGTACGCTAAGCATAACAAGTTGGGAAATTTTGTGAGGGGTTGTTGCGATGAAAAAAGGTCTGTTGCTTCTACTACTGATCAGCGTGCTGGCGGGTTGTGCGAATGTATATAGTGAAGAAGAGGGCTATCGCATGGCGATCATCAATCATGGTTTTCCAGTTCCGAAAAACGCAAGTGAAATAAAGCCTGAAGCGTGTACGACGGAAATTGCGAAATCGGCGAAGTATAAGTTGAAAGGGATTGGCGGAGAGCAAGGCGAACCCCCACCCCATTACTTGGAGGAAATTGAGAAATGGGGCTGGACAGAGTCGGAAGAAAGACGTTCCGATCATGCTCGTTTTTATGAAAAAGAAGGAAAAGTCATCTCACTTGTGTTCCAACAAGATATTTTTGACGTGTTTGAAATGAGTAAAGAAGTGACGGAGTAAGGAATCCATGAGGAATGGGTTTCTTTTTTTATAAAACATCAGTCATGAAAAACATATAGGAGTCCACAACAATGCCCTTAACTTTTGCACATCCGGCTGCCGTATTGCCATTCTCCAGAAAAAGTAAATATATCAATTTTTCCGCCATGTTTTTAGGAAGTATGGCGCCTGATTTTGAATACTTTTTAAGAGGTCGCCCTATGGGGGAAATCGGTCATACCTTTGCAGGATTTGTCTATTTTAATCTACCTTTAGTTGCTGTCATTTATTTTATTTATCATTTCTTTATCCATCAAACGTTGTTCAACCACTTACCGGTTTTTCTACAAGATGCTTCTACAAATAGGGTAGAAACTAGTGCTTGGTTGAAGGTAGTCGTTTTTATTTATTCCACCTTGTTTGGCATGCTTACACATGTAGTGTGGGATTCTTTTACACATATCAATGGATATATGGTTCTGAGATTTCCTGCATTACTTACCAACACTTATAACATCTATGGGTTTGATATACCTTTGTATAAGTTTTTACAACATGGCAGTACAGTAGTGGGGATCGCTTTGATAGTTGGTTATTTGTATGTCAGGGCGCTCCTGTATAGACAAAAAAATACAACAGTGTCCACGCAACGTAAACTGATGTTTTGGACCTCGCTTTTTCTTTTATCAGCAGCAATTGTATGTTTTTGGTATATAATAGACTATATTTCTGTTTCAAGTTACGGAATAGCTGTAGTCAGAATCATAGACTCTTTTTTTATGAGCTTATTATTCATTTCATTGTTCCATAAAAAACATCTTAAAGATTGCGGTGAAGCTGTTGAAGAATAAGAAATTACTGGTCTTTGTCCTTCTTGTGATGGGAGCGGTCCTTTATTTCGCTATCCCACGGACGCTTTATGGCAACGACGAGGAATCCATTGTCAAGGTGATTCGGTCGATTGAAGGCTATACAGTACCAACGGCAAACATTGACATAGTGGAAATAAAAGATATTGAGGAAAATCGGGTTGTCAGTTTTCTGTACGATAATATGCCTGCATATGCTCATTTTATAAAAAATTCAATGGGGAATTATCGATGGGTGTATGTAGAAAAAAGTGGTGAAGTATCTCTTGCACAATTTATGGTTAATAGAATCAGGGGGGAAGATGACGCTCCGGTGATGTTATTCGTCGCAAACGGGGAAAACGAAGTCGCGAAAATCCAAGTAATTGTGAATGACGAAGTACTGGAAACAGAAATCACTCCGCATACAATGGATGTAGCGTGGGTGGAAATACCGGGAACAAATGAAAAAAGCTATCGGTTTGACTATATGTATTATGATGAAGAAGGAAACCGGATTGGCGATGATTGAAGCTGAAGAGGGAGAATCCAGCATGATTGGATTCTCCTTTTGTGATGGTAGTAAAGTCTTGATTCACCAATTAGTCAATGATAAGCGCCAATAACGTGTTGGGGAACGCCAAGAAGTCGCTTGTTAGTGCCAATAAACGACCGGCGAACGCCAATAACAAAGACCAAAACGCCAATATTTCACCCAAGCAACCCCGCCGCAATCTTTTTCGCCGCCACAACATCTTTCGTGCCATGCACCAGCATCCGACCGTCGCGGAACAGGACAATCCGGTGTCCGTTGTATTCACAGGCAACGAGATGAGGGTTGTGGATCAATTTTGAGACGGTTCCTTGAATGGATTCTGCGAAAGAGACAAGCTCAAACTTTCGACTCTCCGGAAAGGACAACTGGACGGTTTCGCGTCCGCAAAGTACCGCTGTCCGCATTGATTCACGTGTTGAAAGGAATGGATACACCGCGTTTTCCGAGCAGCTCGGGCAGCCGGCTTTTTTCATGCTAGCGACACCGATTGAAGCGCGATCTCCTGTCCACAAATCAGTGGATTCAAGTTTCGGATCAAACTGCGTCCCGGTCAAATATTTCAACACATCCGCCACTTGCCGGGCAGCTGTCGTCACAACGATCGGGCTGATGACGCCAACGGTATCGCATGTCATTGTTTGCGAGGGCAATGTTTCCAACAAACAATGGAGGCATGGCTGACCATCCTGCACACCGATTGGAAATGTCAGCCCGTAACTGCCGACACAGGCGCCCATGAAGAAAGGGATGCCCAACTTCAACGCCGCATCATTGGCGAGTAGTCTCGTTTCAATATTGTCCGTCGCATCCAAAACGACATCATGTCCACCAATCAAATCAAGGACATTTTGAGGCGTCACATCGGCGACAACTCCGGTTACATGGACGTCACCGTTAATAGCTCGCAACCGTTTCTCTGCCGCCACCGCTTTCGGCAACTGATCAAGCACATCCTGCTCTGTGTACAATTGTTGCCGATGCAAATTTGTCCATTCAATAATATCCCGATCGACGATGGTAACACGACCGACCCCAGCGCGGACCAGCATTTCAGCACCAGAGGAACCGAGCGCTCCTGCGCCCAAAACGAAAACGCTCGCCTCGCGAATACATTTTTGTCCAGCTTCGCCAATCGGTGCGAACAGTTCCTGCCGTGAATATTTGCTGCTCAATTCGGCACAAGTCCTTCCATTGGGCTGCTCGCCACGGCATAATCCCGTTCGGGCATTCGCCCCGCTTCATAGCCCAGTCTTCCTGCCTCGATTGCAAGTTTCATCGCTTGTGACATTTTCACAGGATCTCCGGCTTCCGATACTGCCGTGTTCAATAAAACTCCGTCCGCGCCGAGTTCCATCGCATAAGCTGCATCTTTTGGTGAGCCGATTCCTGCGTCAATAATGACTGGCACTTCCGATTGCTCGATGATGAACGATAAATTGAGCGGATTCAAAATGCCACGTCCCGAGCCGATCGGGGAAGCGCCCGGCATGATGGCATGGACGCCCAATTCACAAAGCTTGCGTGCGAGCACGACGTCATCGGATGTATAAGGTAGGACGATAAAGCCTTCATCTAATAGCATTTCCGTCGCCCGTAATGTTTCCACGGGATCAGGAAGCAGGGAACGGTCACAACCGATAATTTCCACTTTCACCATATCGCAAAGACCGGATGCTTTTGCCAATTTCGCAATGCGCACCGCTTCTTCTGCTGTTTTCGCGCCGGCTGTATTCGGCAACAATGTGTATTTCGAAAGATCGAGCTGTTCCAGGAAGTTCGGTTGCGTCGGTTCGAAAATATTCATCCTTCTGACCGCAAATGTCAAAATTTCGGATTCTGATACACGCACCGCTTCTTTTTGCACTTCAAATGATGGGTATTTCCCTGTTCCTAACAGCAGCCTGGAGTTAAATGTTTTATTGCCAATGGTTAACATGGTTATCCGCCTCCTACAAAGTGAATGATTTCGATTTGGTCTCGGTCGTTGATGGGTTGGTCATATGCGTCTTTCGCAAGAATATCCCTGTTCATTTCCACAATGACGATCCGCTCCGCCAGCTCCAGATGACTAAGCAATTCCTGTACATTTCCGACTTCTGCGGGTACGTCAAACCGGTTGCCGTTTAGTTCGATTGTTCGCTCCATGAAAAATCCCCCTTTTCGGATCGAATGTCTCAATCCGTTCTGTATGCACTTCATGTCCTACAATTAGATCCCTGATCATACAAGCTGTTGCCGGTGCTAATAAAATCCCGTTGCGAAAATGACCTGCAGCGATATACATATTTTCTTTCCCGGGTATCTGCCCGATATAAGGTAGCTCATCAACCGTTTTCGGACGGAAACCTGCCCAGCGTTTCAGGACAGGGAAGCGGGAAAGTCCCGGGATGAAACGTTCCGCAATAGCATTCAACGCAAAATTTCCTGCAATGTTCGTCTGTAAATCTGATTCATCCGGCTCCATGGTCGCTCCGACGACGAGTGTGCCATCCAAACGCGGCACAACATAGCAACCTTGATGGAATAACGTATAGGGCAAGTCGATTCCCATCGCATCGAGCTGCATGCATTGTCCTTTGACAGTTGTCATTTGCAGTCCCGGCAACAGCTTGGCACTTGCCGCACCACCCGCGATGACGATATGTGTTGCAGTCCAATCGGCTATTCGATAACCTGCATCGACCGTTTCCACTTTTGTTACGTGAACGTGTTCTGACAGGGTGGCGCCGAGTTTTTCCGCAGCTTTCCAAAAGGCGAGGGCTGCCTTTTCCGGATGAACATGTACGTCATCCTCGAAAATGGAGGCGCCAAATGGAGGTGGGACAATGTCAGGCATCCGTTCACAAACTTGTTCGGGTGATAGATGAGTGGCCTCGTGCCAGCGCGATAATGCCAGCCGCTCTTCTTCAGTTCGAGCCAATTGTAAGATCCCGCCTGCTGTATAGCCGAAGTCAATCTCGGAATGATTACAGAATGCTTGATAGAGTGCCTGGCTTTCGCGTGCGAATGAATAGAATGTCTCGTTCAAGTATTCGGAGTGGGCGCCGAGCATGCCCGCAGCCGCCCGCGTCGTTGCTTGGGCGATGGAACCGCGCTCCACAAGGTGAACGGATAACCCAGCTTTCGCCGTGTAATAAGCGACACTGCACCCGATGATCCCGCCACCGATTATGATGACATCAACCTTTTGCGACATTTTGCACCTCCCGATAACCGTCCGCTGCCTTCCGAGGGTTGTCATTACCAAAAATGGAAGACATGACGGCGACGCCTGCCACGCCGGATTGCTTCAATGCCGGGAGGTGTTTAGGTTGGATCCCACCAATCGCATAAACAGGGATGGAAAGTGACTCAACGATTTGAAAAAGTTCTTCCGTCCCTCGTGGAGACAAACCTTCTTTTGAGTCCGTTGCAAATAGATGTCCATAGAGCAGCCAATCAGCCCCAGCTGTATAGGCGGCTTCCGCTTCCTCGAAGGAGTGGGTGGATCGCCCGAAGGACAGCGAAGGGAATTGCTGTTTGGCCAAGGGGAGGGGTGCTCCATGTCCGGGTAGCTGTACTTTTTCAATCCCGGTCATGGCGGCGATATCCGCCCGTCCATGGACAATGATTTTGGCTGAGTCAAACCCAGATGCTTTTAATGTCTGGATCAAATCGATTACTTCAGCATCGGTTTTCGACTTCTCTCGTAAAATGACGGCATCGATGACTTGTTCGATTTCAAGTAGTGTGCCAATCAGTTGTTCATTGGGTATTCGGTCATTTGTTACGGCAATTAACTTCATTAAATACCTCCTTTTTCACATCAATTACGCCTCGGCGTAATTGCGTCCAGATTTTGAATCGAGCTTGAGGCCAAAAGGACGTTGGTCATGCAACCGTTGCCAATCGAACAACGAAGGGTTCGATTTGCCGTATTTCTGCGTCCTTTGCAGAAATTAAGGCACTTTCTTTCAGGACGCGGCGAACTTAGGTTGCCTTCCTTCTCTCCTTTCAAAATCTGTGACATCCGCCGGAGGCTTTATCTTCATTCAGCAGAAGGTTGAAAACCTGCTGAATGAAGATAAAAAGACCACTTTCCGGGTATGGAAAGTGGTCTGTCATTTACATAAGGATGCACTTGAAAAAGACGACGCGCCACTTCCCTCCGCAGGTACGAACCTGTTCAGGTAATAAGGGTATCGGAGTAACACTCGTCTCTCAGTCCTTTAAAAGGATTCCCCTAATGGTCGAATTGATTATGAAATTATCAATCTGTCCTTAGCATAACATGTTTTCTGAATTGTAGCAATCAATCGTCCAAATCGACGTTATGGTAAACTTGTTGCACATCTTCCAAATCATCGAGTGCATCGATCATTTTTTCGAATTGCGCTTGTGCATCGGGATCGAGTTGCACATCATTTTGTGCAAGCATTGTCAGCTCGGCGACGGAGAACTCTGTGATGCCGACACTTTTAAACGCTTCTTGTACAGCATGGAATTGGTCAGGCTCCGCGTAGACGATGACGGCTTCCTCTTCCTCTAAAATATCCCGCACTTCGATATCTGCGTCCATTAATAATTCCAGCACTTCATCAGCTGTTTTGCCTTCTAGAGCAAAAACCGCTGTGGCGTCGAACATGTACGAAACGGATCCGCTGACACCCATATTGCCGCCGTTTTTCCCGAAGGCTGCCCGTACTTCCGAAGCAGTACGATTCACATTATTGGTCAATGTATCGACAATAACCATTGAACCGTTGGGACCGAAGCCTTCGTAACGAAGTTCGTCGAAGTTTTCATCCGCTCCGCCTTTTGCTTTTTCGATGGCACGGTCAATGATGGCTTTTGGTACACTATATGTTTTGGCGCGCTCCACAACGATTTTAAGGGCTTGATTCAACTCGGGATCGGGCTCGCCTTGTCTTGCAGCCACATAAATTTCACGGCCAAACTTTGCGTAAATCCGGCTTGTATTGGCATCCTTTGAGGCTTTCTTTTCCTTGATGTTATTCCATTTACGACCCATAGGGGACCACTCTCTTTCGCTCTCGGTTAGTATTACTTCAATAATTATACAACAGCAAATCGCAGGATGACGAGTGGGAACTTCAAAAAAATGGGCGATGGGTGGTTTCAGTTTCTGAAGAAGCAAGTAGTGAAATCCGAACGAAGTTGATTTTTGTTCCAATAGACGAAAATAGAATGCTATATTTACGAATGTTAATTTGTTTGGCATCATGAAGGTTCGTATTTGGGGTTAAAAAAGACAATTATGAAATTGATTCACATGTGAAATTAGCTTATAATAAAAAAGCAATCCATTTTCTTATGGAAAGGAAACGTGGACATGGAACTTATTTATCAAGGCAAGACGAAAGATGTATACAAATTAGAAGGCGGCAATGTGCTATTAAAATTTAAAGATGATGTAACTGGAGAAGACGGTGTTTTCGATCCAGGTGCCAATACGGTTGGTTTGACGATCGAGGGAGCAGGAAAGTCAGGTCTCCGGATGACAAAGTATTTCTTTGAAAAACTAGCGGAGAAAGGGATTCCAACACATTATGTCGATGCGAATATCGACGAGGTGACAATGGAAGTGAAAGCCGCGACAATGTTTGGCAAAGGTCTTGAAGTCATTTGCAGATACCGTGCAGTCGGCAGTTTCTTGCGCAGATATGGTGCCTATTGCGAAGAGGGACAACCGTTGGATGCATTCGTCGAAGTGACACTGAAAGATGATGATCGCAAGGACCCGCCGATTTCGAAGGACGGGCTTGCGCAACTCGACATCTTGACGAAAGAGGAATACGATACGCTTGAAGCGTTGACGAAACAAATTTCTGATGTGGTGAAAGAAGAACTCGCGGCAAAAGGTCTTGAGCTGTACGACATCAAACTTGAATTCGGCCGTGACGGGGCCACAGGGGATGTCATGCTAATTGACGAAATTTCCGGTGGCAATATGCGCGTTTACAAAGACGGTACGTATATCCCGCCGATGGATCTTGAGAAATTGGTACTAGCGTAAATGACAACCCGCTGTTCATTCCGAAAATGGAATGGATAGCGGGTTTTGTTTTGCAACGAATAGGAATAATTTTCCAGAATTAATCTATCGCATAATGGGCATCCTGCTGGCAGAAGAGGAGGATGCAAATTGAAGCATAATACCATATTGGTTATGAGCTTGTTAGCGTTGCTCGTTGTGGGAGGCTGCGCGAGTAAAGGGAAGGCGTTGCCGGTAAGTGGAGAGAACGTCAAATCGGTGGCGGCACCGATTGTGAATACGAAGGGCGAGGAGATCGGTGAGGCCAGTTTTGTAGAGGCGGGAGATGGTTTGACGATCAGTATTCAAGCTGAAAATATTCCGGCTGGCGTGCATGGGCTACATATCCATGAAACAGGTGTCTGCACACCACCTGATTTTACCTCGGCTGGTGCTCACTTCAACCCGACGCATAAAGAGCATGGCTTTGAAAATCCCAAAGGGTTCCATTTAGGCGATCTACCGAATATTGAAGTGGGTGAGGACGGTAAAGTTTCTGTGAAAGTGACCACCGCTGAACTTACATTGAAAACGACTGCTCAAAATTCCATTCTAGATCAGGATGGCAGTGCACTTGTCATTCATGAAAAAGAAGATGACTACAAAACCGATCCGGCGGGCAATTCAGGTGACCGCATCGCTTGTGCAGCCATTACAAGGAAGTGAATAGAGCGCAAAGACCGGTCCGTACTGCATGGACCGGTTTATCTTCTTACGGTTTTAGTACCACCTTGATACATTCATCTTCATGATCATGAAAGCGTTGGTAGGCGATTGCTGCTTCTTCGAGCGGCACAACATGGGAGATGATTTCCGTCGGGTCGAATTCATCTTTTGTGATTTTGTCGAACAGCATAGGCATGTAATGGATGACGGGCGCTTGTCCCATTTTTAACGTAATATTACGCTCCCACAGATTTCCAAGTGGAAACATATTATAAAGTGAACCGTAAACGCCTGTTAACTGGACCGTTCCAAATTTTCGCACCGCGTCTTGGGCAATATGGATGGCGCTTAAAGTTCCGCCTTGCAACTTCAATTTCTGTCCGGCTTTTTCGGCTATATTCTTTTTTCCATCCATTCCAACGCAATCGATGACAATATCGACACCACCGCTGGTCAATTCTTTAATGTGGCCGCCGATATCGTCAAAGTCCTCGAAATTCAAGGCTTCCACCTTATTCATGCGAACGGCATGATTCAACCTGTAAGGTACATGATCAATGGCCAATACCCGTTTTGCACCTTTCATCCAGGCAAATTTTTGCGCCATGAGCCCGACCGGTCCGCATCCGAGGACAGCAACGGTATCTCCTTTTTTGACCCCTGCATGTTCCACGCTCCAATAGGCTGTCGGCAAAACGTCAGACATGAAGAGCAGTGCTTCATCGGGAAGTTCGCATGATTCGGGAATGACGAATGGGGTGAAGTTTCCATATGGGACACGCAAATATTCCGCTTGACCACCGGGGTAATTCCCGTACCGTTCCGTAAACCCGAGGAATCCGCCTGTATCCACATGGGGATTCCGATTCGAGTTGTCGCATTGGCTCTCCATTTCATGCTCACAATAAAAACAATGTCCACATGCCAGATTGAACGGAATGACGACGCGATCCCCTTTTTTCACTTTCGTGACGGCGGGTCCGACTTCCTCGACAATGCCCATCGGCTCATGACCGATGACATAGTCCTTATGTGTTGGTAACGCACCTAAATAGATGTGCAAATCGGAGCCACATATCGCAGTGGAAGTCACTTTAATGATAATATCGTCCTTCTCTTCAATCTTCGGGGCATCTACTTTTTTCACTTTAATATCTTTGGGACCTTGGTACGTAACTGCTTTCATGGAATTCCTCCTTCTACACATTCATCATTAGTTTTCCCACTTAAGGATTTTCTAACCATCACTTCATTCAACGAGACGCTTCATTTGTGAGAGTGGAAACCGTAGATTGCGGGAATAAACAATAGTCACACGTAAACTTTAATTTTATTTTTCGAAAATTTATAGTGGCTGCAAAAAATGTTTTTAACCTCATAAGGATGGGGAATGCAAGCATTTTCGAAATATTGGATTTGCCTATTTTTTCTGTTTAATAACTTAGAATCGGTTGACAGCAGTATGATGTTCCTCTATAGTTGTCAACTAAGTGCCAGGGATGGTACGGAAAATTTCGTTTACTTCTTCGCCAAGACGAATGAATACACATTGCCAACCTAATAAGTTGTGCGGGTGGATGAACGAGTATGTTAGTGAAATTCAAGATATCGAAAGTGTCTTTCATATCAGCGAATCATGTTTACTATAAAGCTGTTTTTGTAATGAACAAAAGGACTCCAACACCTTTTGATAAGGCGCTCTTTTTTGCTCTTCATACTGCAAGGCAGAAAGTTAGCCCGATATTGCCATCACCAATTGCACCAGCATTGGGTGATATCTACGTAAGTTTCCTTGCTATATCCACATGGAATACCGCGAATAATATGCCAGGATGGCGTCAATCTCACTGACGGATCTTGGTCTTTACCAACCTCAATCTACTAAATCACTTATTTTGGTTTGCAAAAAATGCTTCGAGCTCGGCAGAAGGGTAAATGGCTTTTCCAGACAGCTTAGAGAATAGCAGATCGGTTACCAAGAAAAACGTTCAATCTAGGAGATGAACGCCAAGACTTGGAGGGAACGATTTTTGTCAAAGGAAGAGCAGCATCCAGTTGCACTATTGGAACGAAGCGACAACTTCCTATTCCGGACGCCGGTAGTGGAAGATGGCAAACAGATTTGGCGGCTCATTAAAGATGCGGGAACACTCGATTTAAATTCTTCTTATAGCTATTTGCTATGGACGAAATACTTTGGTGATACGAGTGTCGTTGTAGAATCGAATGGGCAGTTAGTCGGTTTTATATCGGGGTTTATCCAACCGAAGGCACCGGATACGCTGTTTGTCTGGCAAGTAGCAGTGGATGCTTCGCAGCGAGCGAAAGGTCTAGCCACTCGCATGCTTCAAGCGATCTTGCATAGCTATACATGTCGGAATATTCGGTATTTGGAGGCGACGGTTAGTCCTTCAAATAAGGCCTCGCAAGCATTATTTCGCAAACTGGCAAGAGACTTTGAGACAGACTGCAAGGTGACGAACTGTTTTACGGAAGAGCAATTTCCCGGAAAGGGACATGAAGCAGAACATTTATTCACAATTGGTCCACTTCAGACTGAAAAATGATTGTGAAACTAAAAAAATGGAGGAATGTCAACCAATGGTACTGACGATGGAACGAAAGGCAATGGAGATTTTCGAAAACCATGAGTCACAAGTGAGGAGCTATAGCCGCAGTTTCCCAACTGTATTTGAAAAAGCGAAAGGCTACAAAATGTGGGATACAACGGGGAAGGAATACATTGATTTCTTCGCAGGAGCGGGTGCTTTAAACTACGGCCATAATAATGAAAAAGTGAAGAAGAAAATTATCGAATATATTCAGGAAGACGGAATTGCCCATAGTTTAGATATGGGAACTGTAGTGCGCGCGAAATTTCTTGAACGATTTACCGAGGTCATCCTACAGCCGCGAAATTTGAATTACAAAGTGATGTTTCCGGGACCCACAGGAACGAATACGGTGGAAAGTGCGTTGAAGATCGCCCGAAAAGTAACAGGGCGCCAAACGATTATTAGCTTTACAAACGCATTTCACGGTATGACGTTAGGTTCGCTATCGATAACGGGGAATTCGACAGTACGGCAAGGTGCTGGTGTGCCGCTAACGAACACGGTTGCAATGCCGTATGATACGTTTATGCAAGACCATCATTCGATTGAATACTTGGAACGATTTCTAGAAGATGCGGGAAGTGGCGTTGATCTGCCCGCTGCGATTATTTTGGAAACCGTTCAAGGAGAAGGTGGCATCAATGCAGCCAGTTTCGAATGGTTACAGGCGATTGAAAAGTTGTGTCATCGATATGACATGTTGCTGATCATCGATGATGTGCAAGCGGGCTGCGGCCGTACAGGGACATTCTTTAGTTTCGAACCGGCAGGCATTACGCCTGATATCGTCTGTTTGTCAAAATCGATCAGTGGCTATGGTTTACCGATGGCTATCACGTTGATCAAACCGGACTATGATATTTGGGAACCGGGTGAACATAACGGAACGTTTCGTGGAAACAATATGGCGATACTTGCGGCAACGGAAGTTTTATCCTACTGGGAAACGGATGTGTTCGCTAAGTCTGTTCAAGAGAAATCGAAAATGATTAAAGCGCGCATGGAAAAAATCGTGGAAAATTACCCTGAGCTGCAGGCGACTACGCGAGGGCGAGGTTTTATGCAAGGGATTGCATGCGGAAAGGGGAAGGAAACGTACGGCAGTGAAATTTGTGCAAAAGCATTCGAAAAAGGGCTGATTATTGAAACGTCCGGTCCGGATAGCGAAGTCGTGAAGTTTTTAGGTTCCTTGACGATTGATGAAGAAGGATTGAATAAAGGGTTCGATATTTTAGAAAAAGCCATTCAAGAAGTACTCAACAAATAATTGGTATAGAGAGGAAGTTATAAAAATGATTGTTCGAACGATAGATGAAATTATTGGGACAGAAAATGAAACAAAAGCGGAAACGTGGTCCAGCCGCCGTTTTCTTTTAAAGAAAGATGGAATGGGTTTTTCGTATAGTGAAACGATCATTTACGCGGGTACGGAAACACATATCCATTACCAAAATCATTTGGAGGCGGTCTACTGTGTCGGTGGTGACGGGGAAATCGAAACCGTTGCGGATGGGAAAGTATATCCCATTAAAGACGGCACTATGTATGCTTTAGATCAACATGACGAGCATTATCTCCGTGGCGGCACGACGGATATGCGACTCATTTGCGTCTTTAACCCGCCACTCACGGGCAACGAAACGCATGACGAAAAAGGTGTCTATCCATTGTTGGTAGACTGATCTAAACGCCATTCGGACAAATAGAATTGAACGACAAATCCCCTTCATTGAAGGGGATTTGCGTTTGTAAGGTCATTGTTTTTATCTTCATTCAGCAGAAGACTCCCACCTCTGTAGGTGGCGAGATGAATGCGGTTTTGGTTTCCTGTTCAGCGGGTGTTCAAACGCCTGCTGAACGAAGATAAAGCCTCCGGCGGATGTCACAGATTTTGAAAGGAGTTAATCGAGCAAGCTCGATTCAAAATCTGGACGCAATTACGCCAAGGCGTAATTGATCTTCACTTCAGCAAGAAGTTTTCTGTGTAATACGGTTGTGATTTTTCATTAAACGCGACGCCTATGCCGAGATGGCTGTAAGTATCGAGTAAAATATTCTCCCGATGTCCTTCTGAATTCATCAGACCCTCATGGGCAAAGATGCTGCTCGATTGGCCGTATGCTAAGTTTTCACCGGCACTGCGAAAGGAGATGCCGTCGTCTTTCATCCGATCAAAAGGGGACTTTCCTTGCAGATTTTCATGGCTGAAGTAATCATGGTCGGCCATGTCGATGCTGTGAGAGCGTGCTGTTTCAGCAACTTTCCCCTCCCATTGTAAAGCGGATAATCCGTGGCGGACCCGCGCGGCATTCGTCAAATCGAATAGCTGGCGTTCGAATCCACTGCGCAAAGCCGCATCTCCAGCGGCGTAGATGCCGTTTCTTTTCTCCTCTAATGACCTGGCAATCAGTTGGACGGCCGTCACCTTGTCCTGTTGATGGAGATCATAAAAAACATAGGTGTAAGCGTCCCGGGATTGAAAGACATCAAATCCTTCATTTTCCTGCAGAAGGTAGATGTTCAAACCTTTCTGAATTTCGGTGATCGGTTCGCCGAATGTTTTACGTACTTCGGCTTTCGAAGATCCGTATCGGATGCCGCTTGTAGAAGAAATAAGGTCATCATTCGTATAGAGGGCGTTGACGATCCCTTTTTCATCGAAAGATAACATGACGAAATTGTGATAATGATCGTGATACGTATACCAAACCGTCCCATATTCGTTCAAGGAATGGTTTTTCGGTTCACCCAGTTCCGCAACGACTTGCTCTTCAGTGCTGCCTAATTCGATATTGTGGATGGAAAGTTGGGTATGTACCGGTTTAGCCAATTTCGGTTTTTCCTCGGTCGGTACCGTTTCTTCCTCATTTGACAGTTGGGAAGTGAGGAAGAGGATTGCTTTATCTGTCGCATCCGTTACGAAACGGATTGCAGTATGGATGGATTCACTTGTTAATAGCGTATCAATCTTTTCATCCACTGGTTCGAGGAAGGAGAGATTGACATAGCGGGAGGCTGGACCTTCCCAGTATGGTTTGGCGCTGTAAAGTAATAGGATGAAAAGAATAAATAGAAATAATCGTTTCATAGGATCTTCCCTCCTTCCTTCTATTGTACCCCCTCTCTATGGCTAGAATACAGCGAGACCTTTCGAAACGGGATGATTTCTTGCAAATACCCGCTCGCTCATTTCCAGTCCGCATGAAAAAACGGTATACTGGTAGAACAACGGATGAACGGAGTTAAAAGCGTATGACTTTATCGAAAAAAATGAGGAATATACAAGCGATGGAGCAACAGATGGATCTTTTTCGTTGCCCGATATGCACGGCGGAAATGGAAATGGTGGAGCATTCACGGCTCGTCTGTTCGACCAATCACTCCTTTGACTTATCGAAAAGCGGCTATGTCAATTTGGCACCGCAAGCGCATGTCACTAAGTACGATAAATCGCTTTTTGAAGCGAGAACAACGGTGATGAACAGCGGTTTTTTTGATCCGATTTTGGAAGTGATCACGCGGATTATCCAGGCAGAGAGCAATGGGTCACCAGTTCTATTGGACGCTGGCTGTGGCGAAGGATCGCATTTAGCGGCCATCGTTTCCCGATTGGCGGGAAAGGCGAGCGGAATCGGTATCGATCTGGCGAAAGAAGGCATTGCCGCGGCTGCAAAAGAACATCCAGGCGCCGTTTGGAGTGTGGCGGATCTTGCAAACTGCCCATTTCAAGATGAAAAATTCGATGCTATTTTAAATATTTTATCACCCGCAAATTATGCGGAATTTACGCGCCTCCTAAAAAAAGACGGTTTGTGCGTGAAAGCCGTTCCGGAAGCGGCTTATTTGAAAGAGCTGCGTGCCATCTTCTATGAAGAGAATGTACAGAAAGAAGACACCGATCCTGTGGGACGCTTCGCAGAACATTTCGATGCGGTCCAAACAGAACGGGTGATGTATACGTTTCCGTTAGCTGAACATCTTCTCGCGCCGCTCATCCGCATGACGCCGCTCACCTGGGGGGCCAGCGAAGAGAAGGTAAGCGAAGCGCTACAACTGGGATTGTCGGAAATCACCATCGATTTCACGGTCATGTCGGGCATGAAGCGGAACGGTTGAAGGAAGGGGCTGAGGCAGTTGTTTGGAGGAATCAGCAGTACGCCAATTGCATTTTACATTATTGCCATCGCAGTCATTGTATTGCTCGTTATATTTATTGAATGGAAGACGCGTTAAAGGGAGGTTTTATGTGTGAATGTCAAGAAGGTGGACAAGAGGCAAAAGCCCAAGTTGTCCATGGAACATCCGGAGATGCGGATAGAGGCCATTTGGGATCAGGATGGCTATGTTGAAAAAGCTCGGTTTGAAGGAGGCGTTTTCTCAGGTGCGGAAGGAGAACGCTTGACCTTCGATGATGTGCGTTTCAAAGATGTCATGTTTGCAGGTGGAGATTTTACATCTGTAGAGTTCGTGGACGTTGTCTTTGATACATGTGATTTTTCCAACGCGAACTTTCAACATGCTACATTCCATCGTTGTGAAATTGTCCACTCCAAATTGACGGGGACGGACTTTGCGAACGCGCAAATCGGTCATACTTTGCTAAAGGAGTGTGACGGCCGTTATAGTAATTTTAGCTTTACAGGCATGAAAGAAGTCGAGTTTTCCGAATGTCATCTGGCGGATGCCGATTTTTATGAGTGTAAGTTCAAGGTCGTTCGATTTCAAAAATGCAAGATCGACAATATCAATTTTTCCGAGACGGAATTGAAGGGTATTGACTTATCGGATAGCACGTATGAGCGGATTGAAGTGACATTACCGAAACTCGCCGGCTGTATCGTTTCCAAGGAGCAGGCGCTCGGGTTCGCCCGTGTCCTTGGGTTATCCGTGAAAGAAGAATGATGGTATACTAAACGAAAAACGAGTGGAAAAGAGTGGACATCTATGTTGACATTTGAACAGAAGCAGGCAATTATTGAATCTTTCCCGGAACTGACCCGGAAAGACGTGTCGATGAAACGGGTCAACTATCATTATGAAGAAAGTTTGTATGACAAGACGATCGTCGTCCAACATTTGCATCCAAACGGCAATGGCTTCGTCTATGTAGCGGGAATCTCAGGTTATGAAGTGGACGAGCGCGGTTTGGTCAATATCCGCGAAGCGACAGAAGCGGAGTTGCGACAAGCCGTTGCAGATTCCATTCAAGCTTTGTCGGAAGAACAGACTGAAAGAGAACCTGTCGAACAGACATGGGTGAATGGCGACGGAGAAAAGCTTGTGTTAAAAGAAGAGCTCGATGCATGGAACATCTATCATGGTTTGAATCTGGAAGACAGCTTCGGCGATTATGAAGAAGCGGTCGCCTATCTGAAGGAAGAGCGGTTCAAACAGGTGCAAGGTGATGCGCGATGAAAGGCCAACACCTCGTCATCGGACTTGTCTTATTTGTCATTGCTGTTGTAGCGGCTATCTATTTTTCGATGATGGCAACGTTCAATAACGATGAACGTCAGATAGAACCGGGTATTGGAATCAATGAAGAAGAGTAATCGGCGGGGTGAAAACCCCGTCTATTTTTATGGATTCACTAGTTACAAAGAACGAATGCATATAGGTGAAAGTAAATGACTGTTCTCTCAACGAACAGGTTCTTCTTAACCATTTTCCTCAATTTTCCGTTTTTCCTATTTTCATAGCTGTCTCACTATGGTTAATTAAGGGATGGAGCTTCTTAAAATGGAGGGGAATGGAAATATGAAGTATGGAAAAATATTGTTTGCACTAGGCGCAAGCGCACTTTTATTAGCGGCATGCAGTGAAGATAAGAAAACACCAGAAGTGGAAGAGGAAGGAAAAGCAGAAGAAGTGAAGCTGGATGAATCTGACGTGGCGAGCGCCACATCAGAAGCCGATGATGCATTGGCAGAGTTGCGTGCAGCACTGGAAGACCGGGAACAAACAGATGAACCGGTTACAGTAAACGACTCAGAACTCCTCAATCCGAGCATCGCTGAAATGACGGAAGGGGATGTGGAAGTTCTGTATACGAACAAAGCACCCAACTATAAGCATGATATGGATGGTTTCATTATCACCATTGATGAATACCAAATTACGAAAGTGTCCGATGTCAACCGGGATTCCGAGTCTTTATTCAAAGGGAATCTTGAAGGTTATGTAGTGACAGCTTTGACCACTTATGAGAATACACGCAGCAATCCAGTCTATTATGCCGGATTCATGACCTTGCTCATGGATGATCGTTATGACGTTGTCTATGGCGATAAATATAAACTCATCCCGCGTGAAACGGCGTTGGTATCGGATGATCCAGCGAGTGTCAATAAGTATCCTCCAGGTTTTAAGAAGCAAGGCTTTCTATCATTTGTCATGACGAATGAACAATATGACAAGCTGGCAACAACGAATCCTAAACTGATTATTGATGGAGGTGCTTCAGAACGGGAAGATATGCGGGAATCCTTCCGGGAAGAAGCCGTTTTCGATTTTCTCTACAGTGGGGAAAGTGAAGAAGCGGTTGCAACGGGCCCAGCCTTCTACCGTGATGATTTAACAAATCAAAACATTGCCAATAAAACGATGGTTTTCGAAAAGACGGATATCGGCCAACAGCTGGAGCTTGATGGGGTAAAAGTGACCCTTGAAGGTGTCCAATACACAGAAATCGAGCCGACAGAACAATACAAAAGCACGTTCCGTAACTTTGCGGATGATGGCATTGTCGCGCTCACTGTGAAGTTGAATGTCGATAACCAATCCAAGGAAACAGTCCGGTTGGATGGCATCGGCTCGATCTTAAGCGTGGATGACAATGATTTCAGGTATTTGCACCAAGGATCGCTTGAGCCGGATACGTCTAGAAAGCTGGAGCCGGGTGAGTCGGGCGAAAAGCTGCATGTGTTCCTGATGGATAAATACCAGTTCGATCGCCATGAGAAATTTGAGCTCATCTTCGGGCCATTCTCTGCAGACGATGGGAAAAAGTTGTTCAAAGGACGCGATCTCGTATTTAAATTGCCAAGATAATAGGAAAGAAGTGCGTCTGGGTTTTTATTTCCCCGATGCACTTTTTCAATCTGAAGGAGTGGTCGTTTAGTGAAGAAGGGTTGGATGAGGTTTTTTGCTTTAGGGATGGCTGTTTCATTGCTGGGAGCGTGTACGAAAGAAGAGCAAGCGGAGGAAGAATTGCCTGAGCTTGATGCGGAAAGCGCGTTAGCAGAATTGAGAGATGAATTGAATGAGGGGGGAGATACAGAGCAAGCAGCAAAAAAACGCCCTTCTGGAGATGGCAGCCTCAATCCGAACTTAGCCGTCATGACGGAAGGGGAAGTGGAAATTCTCTATACGAATGAAAAACCGGTGATGCTCCATGATATGGACGGTTTTTTAGTGTCGATCGATAAATACCAGGTTTCAAAAGTGTCCGATGTTAACCGCCTAAGTGAGAGCATTTTCAAAGAGGAAACTGGAGGCTATGTCGTTACGGCACTGATGCGGATTGAAAATAATCGGAAAGCGCCTGTCTACTATTCAAATTACGCATCCATTATCTTGGAAGATCGTCAAGATCGCGTGACGGGCAATACGTATTATTTTGTTCCACAAGATGAAATGTTGCGTTCCGATCATCCTGAAGAAATGGATCTTTATTCACCGGGATATAAAAAGCAAGGGTTTCAATCATTTGTCTTGACGGAAGAACAATATGCGAAGATGGAGAACACACATCCTAAAATCGTCATTCAAGGAAATGCGAGGGAAAAGAAAGACGATTATTCGCGGAAGTACGGGGATGCCGTTTTCGAATTCCCTTATAGTGATGCATCTGAAAAAGAATTTCTCACGTCTCCTGTATTTTACCAAGACGAGATCGTCAATCAGAACTTAGGCACAAAAACGATGCTCTTTGAGAAGAAGGGAATTGGGCAATTATTGAGCCTTGGGGGTGTCGATGTCGAATTCGATGGCGTTGAATATACGGAAGTCGATGTGTCGCCTGCGCAAATGGATAAGTTCTACAGATTCGAGGAAAGCGATGCCGTTTACGCGTTGACGGCCAAATTCCGAATCGAAAATAATTCAGAGGAAACATTGGAGTTAGGTGCTATTTACTCCACGCTTTCTGATGCAAATGGAAACCGGTATCGACGGGAAGGCATGCTGGAGCCAGATCAGATTCGAATCCTTGAACCGGGGGAATCGGGTGAAAAATTTCACGTCTTTTTATTGACAGCAGAAGAATTGGAGCAAATCGATTCGCCCGTCTTGACATTCGGTCCTTTCGGAGGCAGTGACAAAAGACTATTCAAAGGGCGGGATCTCGCCTTTAAAGTCCCGTATTAAGAGCACTCAAATTCGAGTGCTTTTCTTAATGCTGACCATGGTTGCAAACTGCGAGATTTTTTGCAAGAAAAAAGCCATTCCCTAAAGGGAATGGCTTTTGAATGGTTAAATTCAAATTAGTTTTTAACTACGTTTGTAGCTTGAAGACCGCGTTGGCCTTGCTCGATTTCAAACGTTACGTCTTGGCCTTCTTCAAGAGACTTGAAGCCTTCGCCTTGGATAGCGGAGAAGTGTACGAATACGTCGTCGCCATCTTCACGTTCGATGAATCCAAAACCTTTTTCTGCGTTAAACCATTTTACTTTACCTTGTTCCATGTTTGTTTCCTCCTCGTGTGCTTTGTGCACACATTGTGTTACTATCCTTGCTCAAGTCTTGAAGCGGTCAAGATGTACTCGAGACCATCGCGCCGAACAAAAATAATTCTTCTTTATCATAACAGAGCCTAAATGACAATGCAAGCTAAATACATGAAGTTAGAAAAACAAATTTAAAACTTGGTAAACGAGTGCGGCAATTAATGCTGAAATCGGCAATGTAATGACCCATGTCATGACAATCTTCTGAGCGACGCCCCATTTAACGCCTTTCACACGCTGTGCAGACCCTACTCCCATGATAGCGGAAGAAATAACATGCGTCGTACTGACAGGTAAGTGAATCAGTGTCGCTCCGAAAATGATGATTGCGGATGATAAGTCTGCCGCGGCTCCATTCACAGGACGGATCTTCATGATCTTACCGCCAACCGTCTTGATGATTTTGTAACCACCGATTGACGTTCCAAGCCCCATCGCAGTTGCTGCAGCAATCCGGACCCAAAGCTGGATGTCGTCTCCTGCTTGCATTTCCGCAGCGATAAGAGCCATCGTAATAATCCCCATTGCCTTTTGTGCATCGTTCGTACCGTGGGTGAAGGATTGTAGTGCGGCGGTACCGATCTGCATATAGCGGAATCGTTTATTGGCCTTGAACAAGTTTCTGTTTTTAAATAACACCTTGAACAGTGACATCATCAAGAATCCACCAGCAAGAGCGATAAAAGGAGAAATGATAAGCGCCTGCAAGATTTTCAAAAAGCCGGTGTAATTCAAAATGCCGAAACCGGCTGCAGAAATAGCCGCGCCAGCGATCGATCCGATCAAAGCATGCGATGAACTGGATGGAATCCCGTAGTACCAAGTAATGAGATTCCATGCGATCGCTGCAGTCAAAGCCGCTAAAATAACGAGCGATCCATTATCAAGTACAAAAGGATCGACAATATCTTTTGAAATGGTTTTGGCGACGCCTGTAAATGTCAATGCACCGACAAAGTTCATAACAGCCGCCATCAAAACTGCGGTGCGCGGTTTTAGCGCACGTGTAGATACGGAAGTCGCGATGGCATTTGCTGTATCATGGAAACCATTGATGAAATCGAAAGCAAGTGCAAAAACGACAACGAGTATCGTTAGGAGAAGTATTGTATCCATTGGTCTCCTCCTTACGCGTTACGCATAATGATGGTTTCGATTGTGTTGGCAACATCTTGGCAGTAATCCGCGATTTCTTCGAGTTGCTCATAGATGTCTTTGAATTGGATGATACGAATTGGATCTTTTTCAGTGATGAAAAGTTGTTTGATGGATGTACGCTGCACTTCATCGCAAATGCGTTCGTATTCTTTGATGAGCACAGCATGTTCGCGCATCGCTTCGAGTTTCTTCCGTGAAAGTAACTCCATCGCTTTGACAATTTCGTCTGTACTTTTCACAATGTTTTCCATGAATTTCTGAACGTATTCGTCAATTTCAGTGAGGGAGAACATTTCAAGATGCGCAGCGAAACTTTCAATGCCATCTAGAATGTCATCCATTTTAATGGCCAATTGTAAAATGTCTTCCCGTTCAATCGGCGTCATGAATGATTTGTTTAGCTTCGAAATAAGATCATGGATGAGGTCATCACCCTCTGTCTCATATTTTTTGAGTTTAATGCTTACCTCTTTCAGATCAGCTACATTGGACACTTTGAAATTATCTGCATAATGGACTGCTTCTTTTACATTTTCAGCAATTGCCAATAGTGCTGCGAAAAAAGGATCTGCTTTTTTTTTATTAAACATTGTCGCGCCTCCAACCCGTTAAGGGAGATAATATTTTGCATTCCTATATCATAGCAAAAACAATTTGATAAACGAACAAATTTCGACGGAGTTCGTGAAAAATTTACACAAACTTTACAAACGTCCTATAGTGGCTCAACAATAATATGATTAGTGCGAAAATGGCGTGCGTGAACCAATGCCAGCTAGTCACCAGTATTGTTACCTAAAACGGTGATTTCATGACGCATCGTTCTTATATAAAGCGTTGACTACTGTATACCCTTTTTCTTCCTTTGGTTAACGTGAAGAACAATTGGAGCAGATCGCGATGCCTAAAAAACTTTTGAATAATTTGAAACCAATGCAGGCGTCGTCCGTATAAATAAGTGAGGTGAAAAGGTGAAAGTGGAGGTGATGAAATGGAACTGTTCGGGATGCCGATTGTGCAAATCTATTTAATCGTGTTGATCATTGCAGGCCTTGCGACGTTATTATATCTTTTCTTCAGCGATATGACGGAAGGAATAGGAGAGGCTAGTCCATTTTTAGATCCGGCGGTTATTCTTCCATTCATAACATTTTTGGCGGCAGGCGGTTATATTTTGGAACTTGTCACGGCTTGGAACAGCGGAATCATACTACTTCTCTCGCTAATCGCCGCGTTTGTACTTGATTTACTACTTTATTTCTTTGTTCTTCTTCCGCTAAGATCGGCGGAAGTGTCGCTCGCTTATACAGATGAGTCGTTGCAAGGGCAAGTTGGGAAAGTGATTGTCCCTGTGCCGGTTGATGGGTTCGGTGAAATCGTTATCGAAACAGTGAACGGCCTCATTTCGAAAAGGGCGGCGGGATACGAGAATACGGCCATTGAGTATGGAAAAGAAGTATTGGTGATCGAAGTGAAGGATGGGACATTCATCGTCAAAGAGTATGAACCATTCCGCTTTAAATAATGTAAAGGGGGAAAAAAGATGGGTATTTGGATTGCAATTGGAATTGTTGCTTTTGTGTTGTTGGCGATCATCCTCGTCTATGTGTCGAAATATAAGACAGTCGGACCGGACGAAGCATTGATTGTTACAGGAAGTTATTTAGGATCGAAAAATGTACATACGGATGAATCGGGCAACCGCATTAAAATCATTCGCGGTGGCGGGACATTCGTCTTCCCGGTGTTCCAACAATCGGAACCATTGAGCTTATTATCAAGCAAGCTTGAAGTCACAACGCCGGAAGTGTATACGGAACAAGGTGTGCCGGTCATGGCAGATGGGACCGCAATCATTAAAATCGGCGGTTCGATTTCTGAAATCGCCACGGCTGCTGAGCAGTTTTTAGGAAAGTCGAAAGAAGATCGGGAAAACGAAGCGAAGGAAGTATTAGAAGGGCATTTGCGTTCTATCCTCGGTTCGATGACGGTTGAAGAGATTTACAAAAACCGTGATAAGTTTTCACAGGAAGTGCAGCGTGTCGCTTCTCAGGACCTTGCGAAAATGGGGCTTGTCATTGTTTCATTTACAATCAAAGACGTCCGTGACAAAAATGGATATCTTGATTCACTCGGGAAACCGCGTATCGCCCAAGTGAGACGTGATGCGGACATCGCAACAGCTGAAGCAGAGAAGGAAACACGTATTAAAAACGCAGAGGCATCAAAAGAAGCACAGAAAGCTGAAATTGAGCGCGCAACGGAAATTGCAGAAGCTGAAAAAGAAAACCAGCTGAAAATTGCGGAATTCCGCCTAGAGCAGGACGTCGCAAAAGCGCGTGCCGACCAAGCGTACGAGTTGCAATCCGCCCGTTCCAAACAGGAAGTTATGGAACAAGAGATGCAAATCCAGATCATTGAACGGCAAAAGCAAATTGAACTTGAAGAGAAAGAAATTTTACGTCGTGAAAGACAATATGACTCTGAAGTGAAGAAAAAAGCGGACGCGGATCGTTACGCCGTCGAGCAAAACGCCGCGGCCGACAAATCCCGCCAGCTTGCGGAAGCAGATGCAGAGAAATACCGCATTGAAGCAAGGGCGAAAGCGGAAGCTGAAAAAATCCGCTTAGATGGTTTGGCGAAAGCCGACTCCGAACGCGCGCAAGGGGAAACTGAAGCGGAAATCATCCGCCTGAAAGGTCTTGCCGAAGCGGAAGCGAAACGAAAAATCGCTGAGGCATTCGAACATTATGGCGAAGCTGCCGTGTTGGATATGATCGTCCGCATGGTTCCTGAATATGCGAAACAAATCGCGAGTCCACTTTCGAATATCGATAAAATTACAGTTGTTGACACGGGTAGTGGCGAAGGCGGCGGTGCCAATAAAGTGACATCGTATGCAACCAACTTAATGTCGACGTTGCAAGAATCATTGAAAGCCTCATCAGGTATTGATGTAAAAGAAATGCTCGAAAACTATTCTGGTAAGAATAATATCCGCCCAAGCATCGACCACTTGGCAAACGAAGTGAAAGCTGCCAACGAAAAGCAACCCGCACAACCACGCGTTGCACAAGAAATGGCAGCCGACGAAGCGGAATAAACGATAGTAAAAGGAATCCAGCACGCGTGCCGCGTGCTGGATTTTTTAATCACCCCAAGCGCTTCTAACAGCCTGAGCGTGCTCAAAGTGATTGCTCTCACGCTCAAGAAAGTCGCTTCGCGCTCAAAGCGAGCCCCGCCGCGCTCAAGAAAGTTGCTTCGCGCTCAAAGCGAGCCCCGCCGCGCTCAAGAAATTCGCTTCGCGCTCAAAGCGAGCCCCGTCGCGCTCAAGAAAGTTGCTTCGCGCTCAAAGCGAGCCCCGCCGCGCTCAAGAAAGTTGCTTCGCGCTCAAAGCGAGCCCCGCCGCGCTCAAGAAAGTTGCTTCGCGCTCAAAGCGAGCCCCGTCGCGCTCAAGAAAGTCGCTTCGCGCTCAAAGTGGGCACCGTCACGCTCAAAAACCCCTCCACGCGCTCAAAGCAAGAACCACCGTGCTCTAGTATGTCCAAGTACGCTCAGAAAAACCTTCGCGCACCCACCCTCTCTCCCCTATAACAACTAAAAACCTTAAGAAAATCTTCATTTTTATCCTTCATCCTCCTTAAGAATCTCCACCTACAATGAAATCAGCAAAGAAAGTTGGAGGGGTTCCTAATTGATCAGTGTCAGGAATTTAAATCATTCATTCAAGATTGGAAAGAAAGGGAAAGAGAGGGAAGTACCTGTTCTGAAAGGTTTGACGTTTGATGTGGCGGACGGTGAAATTGTATCCATCGTTGGTAAGAGTGGATCCGGCAAGTCGACATTGCTACATATCATGGCGGGTTTTTTAACGCCAGATAGTGGGGAAATCCGTGTGAAGGGGACCAAGACATCTTCATTCAGTGAAGCGGAAAATGCAAAATTTCGGTTGAATCATTTCGGTTTCGTTTTCCAAAACTTTCAGCTGATGCCCGGTTTGACGGCGTTTGAAAATGTTGAACTTCCACTGAAGTTAAAAGGGATTGGCAAAAGCGAACGGCGGAAGAAAGTGAAGGAACTCATGCAAAGTATCGGTCTGACTGAAGTGCAAGACCATTACCCGAATGAATTATCCGGCGGACAGCAACAGCGCGTCAGTATTGCGCGAGCGTTGATTACAGATCCGCCTGTCATCTTCGCGGACGAGCCGACAGGAAGTTTGGATTCGGAAACGGAGCAGGATGTACTGTTGCTCATCCAGTCGCTTAACAAAGCAAGAGGAATCACATTCGTCATTATTACGCATGATGATGAAGTGGCGCACACAGCAGACCGAGTCTATCGGATGCATGATGGAGAATTGACGGAAGGGGGGAGACCCCATGCAATTTAAGGACCAAATTGATTTTGTGAGGCAACATATCACGAAAAATAAGATGCGTGTTTTTATGACTGTGCTGGCTGCGACAATGGGGACGGCTTTCCTCATCGTCTTGGCATCCGTAGGGTTCGGTCTTCACGAAACTATTCGTGATAGTATTTTATCGAATCGGAAAGTGACCGAGCTTGAGGTATATAGCAGTGAAATGAATCAGGAAAAAGTGGATGAGTTGAAGAAACGAGACCATGTCAAAGCGGTTGTTTATCGCCAGTTCGTCAATGCTGAACAGCAAGTGAAACTCGGGGATCTGACAAGTACCAGCAGAATGACTGTGACAGACTTCGTGGAAGAAGGGAAAGCGAACTTCTCCCTTGCGGAAGGCCGTTTACCTAAAACGGCAGAGGAAGTTATTGTCGGCAGTCATTTTGGACAATATTTAATGAGTGAAGAAGAGTTGGAAGGGGAGTCGGAAGTCAAAGGCTACGACGGCGACTTGATTGGCAAACATATATCCTACCAATTGCAGGACTTTGAAGGAAATCCGATTGGCAAGGAATTGCAGCTGACCATTGTCGGGGTCGGCAAGAAGCCAGCGAAGGATTGGGATCAGGACCAGAATATTTATGGAGATGCTTTGATAATCCCTGCGATCGAACAAATCTATTTTGCAGAAGTAGAACAGGATAAGGACGAGCAATCATTATTTTATGGCAATGTTAGCGTACATGCCGATCACTTGGAAAATGTGAAAGCCTTATCGAAGGAATTGAAGGATGACGGGTATAGTGTGTATTCCATTGCGGACGAGCTGGAGCAACTCGATGTCTTTTTCTTGGCGTTAAAAGCGGGGCTGATATTCGTAGGAACAATTGCTATTTTGATTGCATCGATCGGAATTTTCAATACGATGACAATGGCTGTAACCGAGCGGACACGTGAGATCGGTGTGATGAAAGCGATCGGAGCGGATCCGAAATTGATTCAGCGGCTATTTTTAATGGAAAGTGCGTGGATTGGGGTAATTGGAACGGTGCTTGCTATCGTGATTTCATACGGAGTCAGTGTTGTGTCAAATTATATTTTACCTATTATCGTTTCAGCGGCTCTTGGCGAAGAGGATCTCGGTGGCATGGATGTGACGTTTTCAATCATTCCTTGGCAACTTGTCGTGATTGCTTCTACGATTAGTATCGGAGTGGCAATGATTTCCGGGTGGCGTCCAGCTCGGAAGGCAACAAAAATCGATGTGATCCAAGCATTGCGTCAAGAACTTTAAACAGGCAACAGGCAACCACCTTCTTTCCCAGGTGGTTGTTTTTTGTTGTCTAGGTACCAAGCGCCTTACGCTTTTGTTTCATTCAGAGAATGCTATAATGAAAGTCGAAGTGAAAGAAAGAATAGTCAATAAAATCACCAAGTACTTATAGAAAGAAGTTGTATGAAATGAAAATGGTAGAAAGTGATTCAACAAATTCGAAGTCACTTAGCACGGTATGGTTTGTTCTCATACTCGGTTCGCTTATCTCCTTTGGACCGTTATCGATGGATATGTACTTACCTGCGCTTCCTGTTGTGGCGGAAGATTTGCAGACGACGACTTCGCTTACCCAGATGAGTTTGACTGCCTGTTTACTGGGGCTTGCCAGTGGCCAGCTTATATTTGGACCGTTAAGCGACATTAGAGGGAGAAGGAAACCGCTTATCTATACGCTCCTCATTTACGCGGTTGCGTCCCTCTTATGTGCATTTAGCACATCCATTTGGTTTTTCATCGGCTTGCGTTTTGTTCAAGGATTGACGGGAGCAGCGGGGATAGTGATCGCCCGTGCAGCGGCGCGTGATTTATATTCCGGGGCTGATTTAACGAAGTTTATGGCGTTATTATCTTTAGTCAATGGTGTCGCACCTATACTGGCGCCTGTTTCAGGAGGCGTTATTTTAAACTATGCTTCTTGGAATACGATTTTCATCTTACTGAGTGTCATCGGTCTTATCTTATTTTTTGTAGTGACATTCTTTTTACCGGAAACGTTGCCGATTCAAAATCGATCGGAAGGCAGTGTATTAGCCGTCGTGAAAACGTTTGGCAACTTATTGAAGAATCGCGTGTTCATGGGAATCGCCGGTACGCAGGCATTTATCATGGCGAGCATGTTTGCATACATATCCGGTTCTCCTTTTGTGTTGCAAAATATTTATGGCTTCACACCGCAACAATTCGCTCTGTTTTTCGCAGTCAATGGCTTTGGGATTATCGTGGCGGCACAAATGACAGGGAGATTATCGAGTGCAGTCGGGGATGTGCGATTGCTGAATATAGGTATTTTCATATCGCTTACAGGTAGTACTTTGCTGTTGTTGACGATACTCTTTAATCTACCCTTACCGCTATTGCTCATCGCTCTTTTTCTCGCTGTGTCTAGTATCGGGATGGTGTCGACCACTTCTTTCTCGCTCGGGATGCAAAGCCAGGCGAAAGCGGCGGGCAGTGCGTCTGCATTTCTCGGTTTGCTATCGTATATCGGCGGTGCTGTCATCTCACCGGTCGTCGGCATGATGGGGGATCAAACGGCAGTTCCTATGGCCATCATCATCTTTGCGTGTAGCATTGCTGCTCTTAGTATCTTCTTGTTTATCGTTAAGAGAAATATTGCGAATGGCTACGAGTTTTAACAAGTTTCTTTCAGAAAAATCTATTAGATCTGGTGCTTTTTATTTCAAATAATCAAAAGTATGAGGCATGATGAAGTAGTAGAGTAGACTTTACCAAATTGAAAGGCGGATGAAGGATGGACTATCGTATTGAACATGACACGTTTGGAGAAATTCAAGTACCCGCAGACAAATTATGGGGCGCACAAACACAGCGCAGTAAACAGAACTTTAAAATTGGTGGAGAAAAAATGCCGATCGGCGTCGTGCGCGCATTTGCCCATTTGAAAAAATCAGCGGCGATTGCAAGCCATGCGCATGGAAATATTTCTGAAGCAAAAATGAAAGCTATTTCTGCAGCGGCCGACGAAGTGATTGCTGGCAAGCTGGATGACCATTTCCCGCTTGTCGTCTGGCAAACAGGCAGCGGCACGCAGTCCAATATGAATATGAACGAGGTGCTGGCACGACGCGGCAACCAATTCCTTGAAGAATGGGGCGAAGAAGAACGCCTTCATCCGAATGATGATGTCAATAAATCACAAAGCTCTAACGACACTTTCCCGACTGCATTGCATGTAGCAGGTGTCCTAGCAGTTGAAGAGCAACTGGTACCTGCACTTGGGAAGCTGAAAGATACATTTGCCAAGAAATCCGAAGAATTCATGGATATCATTAAAATCGGACGTACGCATTTGCAAGATGCGACACCGTTGACATTAGGCCAGGAAATTAGCGGCTGGCACCGCATGTTGGAGAAAACGGAAAAAATGATCGTGGACAGTGTTCAATCGATGAAAGAACTGGCTATCGGCGGTACAGCGGTCGGGACAGGCTTAAATGCACCAGCCGGATTTGGCGATCGTGTTGCAGAAGAAATTTCAAAGGCAGTCGGCATTGAATTTACTTCCGCGCAAAATAAATTCCATTCGTTGACTAGTTATGATGAAGTCGTTTACACACATGGCGCCATCAAAGCGCTTGCGGCAGACCTCATGAAAATTGCCAATGACGTGCGTTGGTTGGCAAGTGGGCCACGTTCGGGCATCGGAGAAATAACGATTCCTGAAAATGAGCCAGGTAGCTCCATCATGCCAGGGAAAGTGAATCCGACCCAAAGTGAGGCACTTACAATGGTCGTTGCCCAAGTGATGGGGAACGATGCGACAATCGGTTTTGCAGCGAGCCAAGGAAATTTCGAATTGAACGTCTTCAAGCCGGTCATCATTTACAATTTCCTACAATCAGTCTCATTGCTGTCTGATGCGATGATTAGCTTCAATGACAATTGTGCAGTCGGTATCGAACCGAACCGTGAAGAGATTGATCGCAAAGTGCAGAACTCACTGATGCTTGTGACGGCACTGAACCCGTATATCGGCTATGAAAATGCGGCAAAAATCGCGAAAACGGCTCATGCGGAAGGTACGACACTAAAAGAGGCAGCCTTGAAAACCGGCTTGCTGACAGAAGAACAGTTCGATGAGTATGTCGTTCCGTCCAAAATGATCGGAAAATAAAAGACTTCTTGCAGCGTCCACAAATCTGTAACCCATAGAGACATTCGAATCCGTTATGATGAGAGGACAGCTGTCTAATAAGGAGTGGACATGAGATGAAAAAACGAATGATGTTCATAATGTTTGCGGCATTGCTTGTCCTGTCTGCGTGCGGACAAAAAGCGGATACAGATCATGGAGCACATGATCTGGCCCATGGCGAGCAGAAACAGTTGCCGAATGGCGATTTGCAGGAAGTGACGGCATCGGCGGATATTTTGCCTTCATTCCTCGATGATAAACCGGAAGATATGCGCCTTGTTTATCAAGTAGCCGGTACTGCAACGGGAATTCTTGACTATATGCCGTGTTATTGCGGGTGTGGCGATAGCGCAGGACACCGCAGTAACACAAACTGCTTCATCGATGAAATCCGTGAAGACGGATCTGTTGTTTGGGACGATCATGGTACACGCTGTCTTGTATGCTTGGAGATTGCGGTGAAATCTGTCCAAATGACGCAGGAAGGCAAGTCGTTGAAGGAAATACGGGAGTTTATCGACGAAACGTATAACGAAGGCTATGCGGCACCGACCGATACACCGATGCCGGCATAGCTAGACGACGAAAAAGCAGACACCATCGTGTCTGCTTCAGACTGTAGACAAACACCATGAATTTTGGTGTTTGCCTACAGTCTTTTTTCTATTAAAATGGTGTTAAAACTAAAGTTGATTTCCGCTACGGTGTCTTTTATAAAATAAATGAGGTGATGGATATGATGACGAAGAATCAAATCAATGAACGCGAACAGTTGGAAATGCTGACTATAGAGCAGTTAGTTCCAAAAGACCATCTGGTTCGTAAATTGGATGCTGCGATTGATTTCTCCTTTATCTATCCATTAGTCGAAGATCTTTACTCAACCATTGGAAGACCCAGCATAGATCCTGTTGTATTGATCAAGATGACATTCATTCAGTACACCTTCGGCATACGATCTATGCGTCAGACCATCAAAGAGATTGAAACAAATATGGCATACCGTTGGTTTCTCGGATTTGGTTTTCATACAGAGGTTCCCCATTTCTCCACTTTCGGGAAAAACTATGTCCGACGTTTCGCGGATACTGATCTATTCGAGCAGATCTTCTATAAGGTTCTAAACAAGGTGGCAAACCGTGGGCTTCTCAGCCCTGATCATGTTTTTATTGATTCAACTCATGTAAAAGCTAGCGCAAACAAGAGAAAGTTTGAGAAGAAGGTTGTTCGTAAAGAAACAAGGGCATATGAGAAGAAGCTCCAGGAGGAGCTTAACCTCGACAGGGAAAAGAATGGGAAGAAACCATTCCCTCCGGAAAAGTTTGAAAAGGAAGAGTACAAGGAAATTAAGGAGTCGACAACAGATCCCGAGAGTGGTTATTACGTAAAAGATGAACGTACAAAGCAGTTTGCTTATTCTTTTCACGCAGCCACGGATGAGAAGGGTTTTGTGCTTGCAAACATTGTCACTCCAGGAAATGTTCACGACAGCCATATGCTTGAACCACTAGTCCAGAAGGTCATCGACCAGGTGGGACGCCCAGTGGTCGTTGCCGCTGATGCGGCCTACAAGACACCAGCCATTGCGAATTTCCTTTTAGAGAATCATGTCCTTCCTGCACTTCCGTACAAACGACCAATGACAAAAGAAGGCTTCTTTAAAAAACACGAGTATGTCTATGACGAACATTTTGACTGCTATCTCTGTCCCGAAGGACAGGTTCTTAAATACCGAACAACTACAAAAGAAGGTTATCGCCAGTATGCCTCAACTCCTTCTATTTGTGCTAAATGTCCAGTGATTGACCAATGCACTCAAAGTAAGAATCACCAAAAAATGATTCAACGTCATATCTGGCAAGACTATTTGGATGTAGCTGAGGACTTGCGCCATAACTATGAAATTAAAGAAATATACGGGAAGCGTAAAGAGACGATCGAGCGTGTCTTTGCCGATGCCAAAGAAAAGCATGGTATGCGATGGACAACCCTAAAGGGTCTTAAAAAATTGTCCATGCAGGCGATGCTAACTTTTGCTGCCATAAATCTTAAGAAGCTGGCCAGCTGGACATGGAATACGCCCATCAGGGCGTAATAAGAACCACAGTGGCTAACCCTAATGGCGCTTTTCCGCAGAATTAACCTGTATTAATAACAAAAGGGTTGGAAATCCAAATGATTTCCAACCCTTTTGTCTACAATCTGAAGCAGACACCATCGTGTCTGCTTTTTCGTCGTCTAGGCTTCAGGCGCCAGATGCTCGGAGGCTCACAGGATGTGAGTTACGCAGTCGTTGCCAATCGAACAGCGAAGGGTTCGATTTGCCGTATTTCTGCGTTCTTTGCAGAAATTAAGGCACTTTCAGGACGCGGCGAACTTAGACTGTGTTCCCTGAATGCCGTTTCGCCTCTGTGGCAATGAACGCCACGTCGTCGACTAGCCTTATGCCTGTCGCATCTAAACGGGCGCCCTACGCTTTTGTTGTTCACTCATTTAATATACATATTTCCAACCAATTGGTCTTTTATGACGTCTGTTGGGATTTCAAACGTGACGACGCCCATATAGCCAGGGGCGATTTCATATTCGTCGAACGACAGAACCAGTTTGTTGTCCGCCGTAATGTAAAACTGCTGTTCAGGGTCAATCGTTTGGAAGGAAGAATCGAATTCCTCATCGATGAAATAGGATTTCATCGAATCCTCGTCCATTTGGCGGCGCATTTCATCTGTCAGATAGGCATTGAGCGTTTCAATATAGCTGTCGTCTTTAAACAATGCCGGGAGCGAAAGCAGCACACCATTCACTTTGTCGATGGTATCGTATCGGACTGTTTCATAACCCGACGCTTGAATCTCCGTGTTATAACGGGCAAGCGTGAACAGCTGGTCTGTGTCGGTTAGTACTTGATAACCAGAATCGATACTGAAGTGGCCTCCGCCTTCTGCTTTCAATGTTTCCATTTCTTGTTGGAACGCATTAAATCTTTTTTCCGATTCAGCAATGTATTTTTCATTCAAGGATGCTTGCAGGCCTTCATCAGCCAATCCATCAATTTCTGGTATCTTGACGTCTGCGTGGTAATTTTCTTCATCGATCGCAAATTGCTGTACTGTAAAGACATCTACAATTGTACCTAAGCCGGGTACGTTTGCCATCGCTTGCGCAAAAGATGGGCTGAGATTGATGCTACCGACAAAAAGGGCGGCGGCAGCGGCGGCACCGATTGTCCATTGCTTCAGAACAGGCCTTTTCTTACGTGACGCTTTCGCCTGGCGGATGGATGCGTTTACGACATCCTTCAATTCGGGTGGAATCTCCGTCTGTTCATAGTCTTTTTTCAATTTGTCCAATCTGTTCATATGCTGAACTCCTCTCCTATTTCAAGACGCAATTTTTTTAATGCAGTATAGAGTCTCGTTTTGATCGTATTGGCATTGTCGCCCGTAATTTCTGCAATTTCGTCAATCTTCAACTCCTCGAAGAATCGAAGAATAATAATGGTTTTATACTTCGGTGGCAGTTGATCGATCGCCTCTAGCAGATCGAAATCGGTCATTTCGTCTTCCGACTTTGGCAAATGGAGGGCAAGAATGTCTCCATCCATGATAGATACCCTTTGATGTTTGCGTATGTAGTCAATCGACGTATTGACGACGATCCGGTAAAACCATGTTTTCAAATAAGAAAGCTCTTTTAATCGATCGATGGAATGAAGGGCCTTCAAGATGGCGTCTTGGACAATATCGAGTGCATTTTCCTTATTTCGGACATAGCTATAGGCAAGACGGTAGTAAGCTTCCTGATTCTCCACTATGAAATTTTCTACGAGTTCGAATTTCTCCTCTTTTGTCATGACAAAGCTCACCTTCTCTAGTTTACGACGCGTCGCGATCACGTCTTATTAAATTTGACGGGCTATCTACTTGAAAAGTTTTGATATACATTTATAAAGGGAAAGGACCATTTTTTCAGAAAACTCATGACGCTTTATGATAAAATCTCTGCTAAGATAGACAAATTCTTTCGTATTTGAATGAGGGAGAGGATGAGATGATAGGATACCCATTTGTAGCATCGTGGAGTGGTGGGAAAGATTCTGCGATGGCTTATTATCGGGCGGTGAAAGCGGGAGGCATCCCGAAACGAGTGTGGACGATGTTTGAGGAAAATGAAGAACGATCGAAATCCCACGCACTGCCTTTTGAAGTGGTAAAAGCGCAAGCCGAGAAGATGGGTGTTCCTTTCATGATTCGGGGGGCGGATTGGAAAGGATATGAAGCCCAGTTTTTGGACGCGATGAATGAATGTAAAGAGGGGGGCATCGACCATGGGGTATTCGGGGATATCGATCTGGTCGATCATTTGGAGTGGGTGCAGAAAACATGTGCAAAAGTTGGCATGGAAGCTGTGCACCCCTTGTGGATGGAGTCGCGGCGTAAGATGCTGGAAGAGTTCGTGAATATAGGATTCGAGGCTTATGTTATTGTGGTGAATACAAAAATGATGCCGGCTCATTTCATCGGTCGAAAATTTACAATTGAATTGATGGACGAGTTGGATGCACTCGGCATTGATTCGTGTGGGGAATCCGGGGAGTTCCATACCGTTGTTGTAGATGGTCCGATTTTTAGCGGGCGTGTCCCTGTCGTGTTTTCAGGGCAGCATGAACGGGAAGGTTATGTGTTTTTGGATGTTGCGTTGGAATAAAAAGGGTGACAGGCGCCGAAACGAACGTACCTGTCACTGCAGAAATCTTATTTAAGTAGTAAATCGCCCAATTCCCTCTCCAAAAACGGATCGGCATTCAATAGTTTTCTGAATTCCTGGTAGCGTTTAGAGTCAGCTTCAGTGGGTTTGCGTCCGGTATGATAAGCCCTAATCAATACATTTTTCGGCGTATGCTCCATGTCGATAAATTCCAACAGCTGTGTTTCGTAGCCGACGAGCGACAATAATTCCGCGCGGATCGAGTCGGTGGCAAGTGCCGCGAATCGTTCTTTGATAAGTCCGTGTTGCAACATGACATCGAGCGCTGGTGAATGGACTTGCGAAAATAATTCGTGCTGACAGCAAGGAACGCTTAAGATGACTTTCGCTCCCCATTTCACGGCACGGGCAAGCGCCATATCGGTGGCGACGTCGCAGGCATGCAAGGTGACGACCATGTCCACAGACGTTTCGTCATTATAGTCGTTGATATCGCCGACTAGAAACTCGAGCTGTCCATAACCGAGGTCTTGCGCGATCCGGCTGCATTCCTCGATCACTTCTTTCTTCAAATCAAGCCCCGTCACTTGAATGTCGAGCCCCTTTTCGATGCGCAAATAATGATACAATGCAAACGTCAAATACGATTTTCCGGAACCGAAATCGAGAATACGAATGGTACGGTCCTTCGGTAAATGAGCAAGGGAATCATCGATGAATTCGATGAATCGGTTAATTTGTCTGAATTTGTCATGCTTCTGCTTTTTCACTTTGCCGTCGTCTGTTTGGACGCCGAGGCGGACGAGAAATGGATATGGTGTATTTTCATCTAGCAAATAATTTTTCTTTCGGTTATGTGATAAATCAGCGACTCTACCGGATTGGGTCTGATCCGATTTCCACATCACTTTGAACTTTTTAGAGAGTTGCACATGAATTTTTTCATCTGAAAATTCGGCATGCACTTGTTTGAAACGTTCCAGCAGTTGCTGTAATTGTTCACGCAAGGCGTCAGGTGTTACATTTTCATGCTTTAGAATACGCTCAAACTGGTATTCAAATTGGATATGGAATTGTCCTTTTATTTCCACCGGTTTCATTTTTACCCGTTTTAACTCGTCCGTTTTTGTACGAGATTGGCTGATCGTTCCGCTAATGAACGAACCGCTGATCATCCGCCGCGTTAGTTCGTCGAGTAATTCTTCAAATTGCATTTTCATCGCTCCTAGGTTGCAAGTCACTTCTGCCTATAGAATAACAAAAAGGAGTCGGCAAAAGCCAACTCCCTACATAGACCAAACCTTTTCTTATTGTCAGTTGAATTTAAAACCTTGTTTGTTCAGAAATTCTTTCATATGAGTTCGTCTAGGTTTCTCCAAGAAATCCGCCATGGAGTTAGACCAGTTGGCGTCTTTTTGGTTGGAGCCGCGACTTAAATAATAGGCGTTCAGGATATCATCGTATGCAGGAATGAGTGTCTCATACTTTCCTGAATCATAATTGTTTTCGTGGATAATCGCTTCAACAGGCAGTCTAGGTTTCACTTCGTTTGCCTCATCTGGCACACCGATCGACATGGCGAACATCGGAGCGACACCTTGAGGCAACCCGAGCAGATCGCTAATCTCATGGGGTGCATTACGAGCCCCGCCGATATAACAGATGCCATACCCTTTTGACTCGGCAGCGATGGCGACGTTTTGGGCGAATAAAGCGACATCCGTCACCCCTACGAGCAAATTCTCCGCATAGGAAAAGTCGATATTCCTCCCAAGTAGTTCCGCGCTTTTTTCGAGACGATGAAAATCCATGCAGAAAATGAGAACGGCACCTGCTGACAAGAGTTGCCGTGGATTTTTGGTGAGTTCAGCAAGCTTCTCCCGCTTGGCATTGTCCGTCACATGAATGACAGAATAAGCTTGGACGAAGTGGGAAGAGGCTGCATGCTGACCTGCTTGGATCAGTTCGTGTACAATTTCTTTTGATAACGGCGCATCTTTATAATTTCGAACAGATGCATGTGAAGTTAACAATTCGATGACCATAAAATCCCTCCTGAAATAGTTTTCCCAATAGTAGCTTAACAGACTGCCACGAGGGTGAACTACTGTGAAAGCTTGGAGTGGGGTAGGTATGCAGAAAAAACTGATTTCCCATTTAGCATTTTGGATGACTATGTTGATTATTTAGGAAAGCCGTTTTTCATATGTCTACTCAAAGACCGCCTTGTCGAATCCAAGTTATTTCCCGGGAAATTTAGGGGAATAAAGATAGGGATGTCGCTCACTGTCTATCATACTTATCATTTCAACTTGAAAGTGTAAAAAATTCAATTTAGTATAATAAAGGATGTTATGATGAATAGAATTTATAAAAGGAGGGATTCAGATGTCCGATGAAATGTATCGATTGATTGCAATTATTCTGTACATGGCGGCGATGGTTTTCATTGGCTGGTATGCGTTCAAACGTACATCGAACTTAACGGACTATATGCTAGGTGGTCGTTCGCTCGGACCAATGGTGACGGCCCTGAGTGCAGGCGCTGCGGATATGTCAGGCTGGTTGTTGATGGGGCTTCCCGGTGCAATCTATGTGAGCGGTCTCGTTGAGTCGTGGATTGCCATCGGATTGACGATTGGTGCGTATTTAAACTGGGTGCTCGTTGCACCGCGTTTGCGTGTCTATACGCAAGTATCGAATGACTCCATTACAATTCCAAGTTATTTAGAAAGTCGTCTGAAAGATAAGTCGCGTCTTTTACGGGTTGCTTCTGGTATTATCATTCTTATTTTCTTTACGTTCTATGTCTCTTCAGGAATGGTTGCAGGCGGGAAATTCTTTTTAAGTTCATTTGGATTGGATTATCATGTGGGCTTACTTATTGTGTCGGGTGTCGTGATTTTCTACACTTTGTTCGGAGGGTTTTTAGCGGTCAGTTATACGGATGTCGTGCAGGGGCTCATCATGTTTTTTGCGCTTCTTCTCGTTCCAATCGTCGGGATCTTTATCACGGGAGGCTTTGCGGAAACGACGCAAAGTATTCAGGCTGTCAATCCTCAATTATTGAATTTTGTATCCGGAGCGTCAGTCCTTGGAATCGTTTCGGCCATCGCATGGGGACTTGGATATTTTGGTCAACCACATATTATCGTCCGATTTATGGCGCTCGGTTCTGTCAAAGAAGCAAAGAAGGCCCGTCGTATCGGAATCGGTTGGATGTTCCTCAGTCTCTTTGGGGCAATTGCGACTGCGCTTGTCGGAATCGCTTATTACTATCAAAATGGGGCTGCGCTTGCCGATGAGGAAACGGTGTTCATTGTGCTCGGGCAAATCATATTCCATCCGTTTATCGCTGGAATTATGTTGGCCGCCGTATTGGCTGCCGTGATGAGTACGATCTCCTCACAGCTTATTGTCACATCTTCGGCATTGGTGGAAGACTTATACAAAGCGGTCATTAAAACGGATGGCACGGATAAGCAATATGTGTTTTTAGGCAGGATGGCCGTGCTGCTTGTTTCCGTGATTGCGATGGTACTCGCTTGGCCAAATAACGAATCCATCTTAAGTATCGTATCGTTTGCCTGGGCAGGTTTTGGTGCTTCGTTTGGCCCGATTATTCTACTGACCCTTTATTGGCGCAAGATTACAGCGGCAGGAGCCCTTTGGGGAATGGTGGCTGGAGCGATTACGGTAATGGTTTGGGGAAATGTGAAGGTGTTAACAGACACCTTGTATGAAATTGTTCCAGGCTTCGTCATTTGTCTCATAGTAGCGGTTGTTGTGAGTCTCGCCACTTATAGACCAAATGCTGAAATTGATCAGGAATTTACGGATACACTGGAATTATTGAAAAGAGATCGATGAACCATTTCAAGCCTGCGGTTGAACCGCAGGCTTTTCTGACAAAGGAAATGAATGATAGAAAGAAGGGGTAGCGTTATGAAACTGGATCATGTCGTTTATTTTACAGAAAAAGATCTGAGCCAAATTGTCGAAGGGCAGCGTAGAGAAGGGCGTCAAGCTATAATCGGCGGTCGCCATGAAAACTGGGGAACGCATAATGCACTTCTGTATATGAAAAATGCATATGTGGAGTGGTTGGCTGTGGAACATTTGGAGATAGCCGAGGAAGCGCATCTTCCACTGATCGACCTTTTGTTATCGGACATTCAAGAAGGGGAAGGTTGGGGCACCATCTGCCTATCGGTTGAAGGGATTGAGCGTTTTAACGAGGAAATTGAAAACAAAGGATTCCGGACATCGGGTGTGTTGGCTGCACAACGTAGAACCGTCGATGGGCAATTATTGAAATGGAAGTTGCTATTTGTTGAGCAGCCGATATCCGCTGAATTGCCTTATCCATTTTTCATCGAATGGGAAGAAGCGGAGGAGACACGGACGGCACGCTTAAAAGCAGAAGGGTCCCTATCGCCCGAGAATGAAAGCTTAGCGATTCGAGAGTGCATTTTTCATGTCGAAGATCCGTTGAAAGAGACAGCGGAATGGGCTATCTTACTGTCGCAAAAGGTTGGGGATGCCCATCAAATCGCTTTGCCGAATGTCATTTTGAAATTTGTAGAGCATCAGGGGAAGAAAGACAGATTGGTGGATGTGGTCATTGGACAAGCTGAGCGGTGAAAGGCTTGATTGGATGGGTGTAGCCTTGTCTGTCACATCGTTTTTTAGAAAATCTGAGTGTATGTTAAAATGGTCACACTGATAGCTTGGTCCGGAAGGGGTTTTAGATGATGGAAGTATTAGTTGAACGTGCGGTTCTCGTTGGCGTGCATGAACAAAATGATGAGCATTTCGAATATGCAATGGAAGAATTGAAAAATCTCGCCGAAGCGATTGATGTTGAAGTGCTTGGAGAAGTGACACAAAAATTGGAAAGGCGCAATCCATCCCATTACGTCGGCAAAGGAAAAATTGAAGAGATCCGGAACTTTTATGAAGAATTGGATGCCAATCTTGTCATCTTTAATGATGAACTTTCGCCCTCCCAAATCCGTAATATGGAGCAGGAACTTGAATGTAAGGTGATTGATCGTACAATGCTCATTCTTGATATATTTGCGAGGAGGGCTAGAACGAATGAATCCCGTATGCAAGTTGAGTTGGCGCAACTGCAATATACGTTGCCAAGGCTTGTTGGATTGCGCGCTTCCCTTAGCAGACAAGGCGGCGGGACAGGTGGCGGATTCCAGAACAAAGGAGCGGGTGAAACGAAACTCGAACTCGACCGTCGGAAAATTGAGGATCAGATTGCCAAATTGCGCCGTGATCTCGAACATGTGAAGGAGCAACGCGAAACACAGCGTAAACAAAGGAAGAAAAGCGGAGTACCGGTCGTCTCCATTGTCGGTTACACGAATGCGGGAAAATCGACGCTGATGAACCAAGTGTTGGCGAAGATGGACGCGGACCATACCAAACATGTTTATGAAGAAGACATGCTGTTTGCGACGCTCGATACATCGGTCCGGAAAGTGAAATTAAGTGACAATAAGCAATTTATCTTAACGGATACGGTCGGGTTCGTCTCGAAACTACCCCATCATCTCGTCAAAGCTTTCCGCTCGACATTGGAAGAGGCGCGTGATGCAGATTTGCTATTACATGTTGTCGATGTGTCGAATCCGGAACACGGATATATGATGGAAGTGACGAATGATACTTTGCAGGATGTCGGGGTTGAGAACGTGGCTACGCTCAATGTGTACAATAAGGCGGATCTCGCCGGTATCCGTTATCCGGAAGTGAACGACGACAGCATTTGGCTCTCTGCAAAAGAGGGAAAAGGGCTGGATGAACTCATTGAACTGATTAAAACGAAAATTTTTGGCCAGTACATTACCTGTAAACTGCTCATCCCGTTTGATCGGGGAGATCTCGTCTCTTATTTGAACGATAAGACAAGCGTGAAAAATACTTCCTATGAAGAGAATGGAACGCTGATGACGGTAGAGATGGATGTAACGGAGCGTCCGAAGTTCGAAGCATTCATCATCAGTCATTAAAGAACGCAAACAAAAAAGCCCGCATCACATGAGTAGGGTTGTCATGTAATGCGGTCTTTTTCGTTTCTATCTAAGAGAAAGGGGGGTGGGATGTTCTTAGTATATCCCCTCAGCTGAAAGTTAAACCTCTTGAAATTGAATATTATGCAACCGGGCAAAAATTCCGCCATGGTTGACCAGTTCTTCGTATTTTCCATCTTCCGCAATCCCGTCTTCTGTAACGACGATGACGCGGTCTGCATCGCGGATTGTAGCCAATCGGTGGGCGATGACGAGCGTCGTCCGATTTTCGGCGAGTTCATTGAGCGATTGTTGAATAATGCGCTCTGTTTCCGTATCAAGGGCGGAAGTTGCTTCATCCAAAATGAGGATGGGCGGATTTTTCAAAAACATACGAGCGATGGCAAGTCGCTGTTTCTGACCGCCTGAAAGTTTAAGTCCACGTTCCCCGATTTGCGTTTCATACCCGTCTGGCAGTGAAGCGATGAAGTCTTCGAGATGGGCTTTTTGGGCTGCTTCAAACACCTCTTCATCTGTGGCATCCAATTTTCCGTAAGCGATGTTTTCTTTAATCGTCCCTGTGAATAAAAAGACGTCCTGTTGAACGATTCCGATTTGGGAACGCAAGGAATGTTGCGTCATTCTCCGAATATCCAGCCCGTCGATGGCAATGGAACCTTCGTTGACATCATAAAAACGGGGAATTAACGAACAAATCGTTGTTTTTCCAGCGCCTGATGGCCCGACAAATGCAACGGTTTGACCTGCATGAATGGATAAATCGATTCCCTGCAACACGGCTTTGTTGTCATCGTACTGGAAATGGACATTGTCAAAAACGATGTCCCCATTCAAATGCGGCACAGCGATTGCATCGGGTGCATCTTGAATATCTGGCTCCTGCTCGATTAAATCCCGGAATCTCCGGAATCCGGCCATACCTTTCGGATAGAGTTCGAGCAAAGCGCTAATCTTGTCTACCGGTTTAATGAGCACGTTGACGAATAACACGAAACTGACTAGTTCCCCGTACGATAATTTGCCGTTAAAGGAAAACCAAGAACCGACCACAAGGACAAGCAGTGTGACAAGTCGGGTCATCATAAACATGCTTGAATGGGTCCAAGCCATCACTTTGTATGCGACGAGTTTTGCCGTTCTGAAGTTACCATTGTCTTTTTTGAAACGAGCGATTTCAAATTCTTCGTTCGTGAATGATTTCACAACGCGGGATCCAGAGACGGAATCTTCGACACGCGCATTGACATCTGCAATTTTTCCATACATATTCCGCCAAGCTGCATTCATTTTGATATTGCAAAATGTAACGAGAATGGCGAGGAAAGGGACCATGACGATGGCGATAATCGCCAATTCAGGATTGATTGAGTACATGATGGCGAATGCGCCGATGATCGTCATAATGGCGATGAATACATCTTCGGGCCCATGGTGGGCAAGTTCCCCGATGTCGAATAAATCATTGGTAATTCGACTCATCACATGTCCAGTTTTGGTGTTATCGAAAAAACGGAATGATTGCCGCTGGACGTGATTGAACAGTTGCTGACGCATATCGGTTTCGATATTGATGCCGAGTTTGTGACCTAAGTAGCTGACGACATATTGCAGGAACGTACTGAGCAAATAGACTGCTAACAGTGCAATACTGACTAAAACAATTTTACCCCAACTCCCTTCCGGTAGCAGATCGTCGATGAACCATTGAACGGCCACAGGAAATGCAAGATCCAGCAACGCGACAAAAATAGCACTGGAAAAGTCGATGATAAAGAGCCGCTTATGCGGTTTATAGTAAGAAAAGAATTTCTTTAGCATGCTGAATATAAGCCTCCTTCTTTTAATAAAGGATAGTATAGCGGATATTGTTATAGAAAACGACTTTATAAACTTTATCTATAAAATGGTGGTCATTGAAAGGGGATCTAAGCATATCGTAGGATGTGGAATGCTGGGAAGGAGTGCTCAATTTAAAATTCAGCCTCAAAAAACGGAACCGTTTCTATATTTTGCCGTATAATTAGACGTGCTACAAATGGAAAATGAAAGGAAGCGAATACGATGAAAAATTGGATGAAGGGCATTGCGATTGGCGTTCTCGCTTTCGGACTTGCCGCTTGTAACGAAACGGCTGCACCGAAAGAGGATCCGGAAACAGGAAAGCCAGAAGAAGTTGAAAAAGAGAGCACGATGACGGCTCAAGAAGTTTACCAAAAAGCGATGGAAGTATCGGAAGAGCAAAAGAGCATGCATGCTAAAATGGACGTCGATCAATTGATCAAGGTCCCAAGTGAAGAATTTGAGATGAATAGCAAGATTAAGATGGATATGGACATGGTCATCGATCCGGTCGAGATGTACCAAAAGATGACAATGGACTTGGGTGACGAAGGTTCGATGGACATCGAAATGTACATGACAGGAGAAGGCTTCTACATGAATGATCCGGAATCGGGTCAATGGGTAAAATTGCCGAATGAGATGTATGAAGATATGATTGGTGAAATGGGCGGCGGCGCGGACCCGACCCTCGATATGGAAATGTTTAAAGAGTTTGTCAACGATTTCAAATTTGAACAGACGGATGATGCATACATTCTGACTCTCTCTGCTTCAGGTGATAAATTTACAGAGTTATTGAAAGAAATTGCAAAAGATAATATTCCAGCCGGTGTTGAGATGGGTGAGGAAGAAATGGAACTCATGGAAAACATGAAAGTGAACGCACTGGAATTTGAAATCTTCATCGACAAAGAGACATTCTATACGAATGCATTTAATATGGACATGGACATGAATATGGTTGTTGAAGGCCAAGAGATGAATATTGTCCAAAAAGTGAAAGCAGATATTAGCAAAATCAATGAAATCGAAAAAATCGAAATCCCACAAGACGTAATAGATAACGCAGTCGATATTAACGAAGCGATGGGAGAAATGGAACCAGTACAAGAATAAGACATGAGCGCCGGTTAGATACCGGCGCTTTTTTGTATCTTGATAGACACGGTTTTCGCTGAAAAGGATGGATAATCTTAATTGTATTGGGCTACAGTGATATGATTTTTCAGTCAATCCTGTTATTGCTGATAATCATTTTCATTGAAGCATTGACAGCAAATTCAAACATGCTATAATTGAATTTGCAGTCAATTGATAATCGTTTTCACTCTATGATTCTCAATGGCACGCAAATAATCGGTATCGGGGATCACAATGAAGAAACGTTATTTGATTGTCGCAGTTATCTTACTTTCATTCCTTTCGTTATTTGTGGGAGTGAGCCATATTACACCGATGGATCTGCTAGATTTCAAATCGGAAGAAACAGAAATTTTTCTCATTAGTAGACTGCCGCGACTTCTTGCTATTCTCCTTGCAGGAGCTGGGATGAGTATCGCAGGACTTATTATGCAGCAGCTGAGCAGAAACAAGTTTGTTTCCCCGACGACAGCAGGGACTTTGGATGCGACGAGACTTGGAATTCTCGTTTCGATGTTGTTGTTTACGAATGCTTCCACGATTGAGAAGATGATTGTCGCCTTTGTTTTTGCACTTGCGGGGACGCTTTTGTTTATGCAAATACTTGATCGGATTAAGTTCAAGGATGCGATTTTCATTCCACTTGTTGGATTGATGTTCGGGAACATCTTGTCATCTATTACGACGTTCTTCGCTTACAGAGCGGATGTCATCCAAAATATGTCGGCATGGCTTCAAGGTGATTTTTCGATGATCATGAAAGGACGTTATGAACTTCTATACATAAGTATCCCGGTACTCATCATCACTTATCTCTATGCGAACCGATTCACGGTCGCCGGAATGGGTGAGGATTTCTCAAAAAATCTAGGACTTGCTTATAAACGGATCGTCAATATCGGGCTTATATTAGTAGCTCTGATTACAACCACTGTTGTATTGACGGTTGGAATGATCCCATTCCTTGGATTGATCATTCCGAATATCGTCTCCATCTTTAAAGGAGATCATTTGGAGAAGACATTGCCACATACAGCATTACTTGGTGCGATTTTCTTACTCATTTGTGATATTTTGGGAAGAATACTCATTTATCCTTATGAGATTTCGATTAGTCTGATGGTTGGCGTCATCGGCAGCGGAATTTTCCTCTACTTGCTATTTAGGAGGAAAGCCTATGCGTAATTCGACGAAACTCATTATTCTTACTGTGCTTGCTGCTATCTTCTGTGGGCTCTATCTTTTCCAAGGATTGAATGGAAGCTTTGACTATGCGCTGCCGCGTCGTGGCATTAAAGTGATGGCGATGATTTTAACAGGTGTCGCTGTCGCTTATTCAACAGTCATCTTCCAGACGATTACACATAACCGGATTTTAACACCGAGTATTATGGGGCTGGATTCCCTGTATTTACTGTTACAGACGACCGTTATTTTCTTTCTTGGTTCGAATCATGTGACTATCGTCAACAAACAAGTGAATTTCATATTGTCTGTTAGTGCGATGATCGTATTTGCCCTTCTCCTCTACCGGTTTCTATTCCGAGGAGGAAAGCGACCGATTTACTTTTTACTGCTTGTCGGTATTATTATCGGAACTTTTTTCGGAAGCATTACGACATTCCTGCAAGTGCTCATTGATCCGAATGAGTTTATGAATGTGCAGGATAAGATGTTTGCGAGTTTTAATAACGTCAGTGGAGACCTTGTCTGGTGGGCGCTTGGGTTCATTGCGATTACCTTACTGATCGGTTGGCGATACTTTTCCGAGCTTGACGTCTTATCACTCGGTAGAGATACGGCCATCAACTTGGGTGTATCTTACGATAAAATTGTCAAGACGATGTTGGTCTTATCTTCAGTCCTGATCGCAGTATCCACCGCGCTTGTTGGGCCGATTACATTTTTTGGTTTGATCGTCGCGAATTTGTCCTATCAGTATTTCAAAACGTATAAGCATTCTATTTTGATTGTCGGTGCTTCCATCATGAGTGTGATTGCCCTTGTCGGTGGGCAATGGGTTGTCGAACGGATCTTCACGTTTTCGACGACGCTTAGTGTCATTATCAACTTCATCGGCGGTGTGTACTTCATTTATCTACTACTAAAGGAGAGTCGATCTACATGATCCAGGTTCGTGAGCTAACGAAGTTTTACGGTAAAAAAGCGGTTGTTGAAAAGGTGAATGTCAATATTCATCGCGGACAAATCACTTCTTTTATCGGGCCGAATGGTGCAGGGAAATCGACGCTTCTTTCAATGGTGAGCCGTTTGTTAGATGCGGATACTGGCGAAGTGCTTGTTGATAACGATCAAGTGAGGCACATGAAATCGAATGAGTTTTCCAAAAGGGTTTCGATTTTAAAACAATCGAATTTCATGAATGTCCGTTTGACGATCCGTGAACTTGTTTCGTTTGGAAGATTCCCACACTCCAGAGGGAGATTAACCGCTGAGGATGTGCGGATCGTGGATCAGGCGATGGACTATATGGATCTGATGGATATGCAACATCAATACTTAGATGAATTATCGGGTGGACAACGCCAACGGGCATTCATCGCGATGGTCATCGCTCAAGATACAGATTACATCCTTCTGGATGAGCCGCTGAACAATCTGGATATGAAGCACTCTGTTCAAATCATGAAGATTTTGAGAAGGCTAGTGGATGAACTAGGGAAAACAGTTGTCATCGTTTTGCATGATATTAACTTTGCGTCCGTCTACTCAGATCGGATTGTCGCATTGAAAAATGGCCGTGTCGTCAAAGACGGTCCGACCAATGACATTATCAATTCCGACGCGTTGAAAGAAATTTACGATATGGAAATACCCATCAAACAATTGAGCAATTGCCGTATATGTGTGTATTTCAATTCCTAATAAGGGAATGCGCAGGATGTGCGGTGTAAAATTTATAAATACAACATAAAAGGATGGTTTGGATGAAGAAACTTACAATTGCATTCATGATGTTTGCATTAATGGCTCTACTTGTCGCTTGTGGCGGCAAAGACGATGGCGCAGCAGAAGATCAAACAACAGCTGATAACACAAAACAAGAAGCTGAAACAGCTGAGCCGGAAACAATGACAATTACACAAGAATTGGGCGAAGTGACGCTTGAGAAAAACCCTGAAAAAATAGTTGTATTCGACTTTGGTATGCTTGATACTTTAGACGAACTTGGTATTGAAGTAGCAGGTGTTGCACAAAAGAATGTCCCTGCATACTTGTCAAAATATCAGGATGAAAAGTACGAGAATATCGGTAGCCTGAAAGAGCCAGACTTCGAAGCAATCCATGCGATGCAACCGGATGTTATCTTCATCTCTGGACGTCAAGCGGCTATGTACGAGGAACTAAGTGAAATTGCTCCAACAGTCTTTGTGGGTGTTGATACAACGAACTATATGGAATCTTTCAAATCGAACATGGAAATGGTAGCTGAACTCTTTGGTAAAGAAGAGGAAATGAAAACGAAACTAGCGGAAATCGATGAAAAAATTGCTGCAATTAATGAAAAAGTGACAGCAAGCGATGCAAAAACATTGGTCGTTCTTGGTAACGAAGGAAAAGTAAGTGCATATGGTCCAAGCTCACGTTTCGGTATTATCCATGACGTATTCGGTTTTAAACCAGCTGATGAAAAAATTGAAGTATCTACACATGGTCAAAGCGTATCCTTCGAATATATCCTTGAAACAAATCCGGATATTTTATTCGTCATTGACCGTGATAAAGCAGTCGGCGGTGACGCAAGTGCAAAAGATGCAATCGAAAACGAATTGGTCATGAAAACAAACGCTTATAAAAATGGGAAAATCATTTACCTAGATCCAGGATACTGGTACCTATCTGGTGGCGGACTTCAATCCGTGCAAGAGATGGTGGCAGAAGTAGAAACAGCATTATAATAAACCGAAAAAGAACCGATTCACTGAAAAAGTGGATGGGTTCTTTTTTGGTGGTTGAAACGGTCTTTATAAAGGAATCTTTACCTCGTCTAGGCATTTCTCGGAAAATTATATTGCGAACTTGTTGTCCTAGGGAAACAAGTAGCATACAATAGCAATAATTAGAGCTATAGAAAGAAGATGTGTACATGGACGGAAATATCCTATTTGCATTTGGATTAACCTTGTTCGCAGGACTGGCAACAGGAATTGGCAGCTTGCTCGCTTTTTTTACGAAGAGGACCAATACAAAATTTTTGTCAATTGCACTTGGCTTTTCAGCAGGTGTTATGATTTACGTTTCATTGATTGAAATATTTGTGAAAGCAAAAGATGAGCTTGTGCTGGAACTTGGATTGAATAATGGCTATTGGGTGACCATTGCCGGCTTTTTTGGCGGGATGTTACTGATCGCCTTGATTGATCATTTCATCCCGGAAATGGGAAATCCACATGAAGTGAAAAGTGTGGAAGACGTAAACACCGGACCAACGAATGATGAATATGCGAGGCTGAAGAAAATGGGGATGTTCACGGCCTTGGCCATCGCAATCCACAACTTTCCGGAGGGCATCGCCACATTTACATCCGCGTTACAAGATCCGACTCTCGGTGTGGCCATCGCGATTGCCGTAGCGATTCACAATATACCAGAAGGGATTGCGGTTGCTGTTCCAATTTTCTTTGCGACAGGAAACCGTAAGCAAGCTTTTAAATTATCCTTCCTATCGGGCTTGGCCGAACCGGTTGGTGCGATTGTTGCTTTTCTCATTTTAATGCCGTTTTTGAATGGCATCATGTTCGGCATCATTTTTGCAGCGGTAGCCGGAATCATGGTATTCATCTCCATCGATGAATTGCTGCCCGCAGCAAGGGAGTATGATGAAGCACACCTCTCCGTCTACGGCATGATGGCAGGAATGGCCGTCATGGCAATCAGCCTTGTACTTGTCGTGTAATGCTAGAAAGCTTCCAAGTATGAATCATGCTTGGGGGCTTTTTTGATGGGATGTCCTCGTGGATAAAGTGAAGTCGCTCGCGCTCAAAGCGAAGGTGCACGGGCTCAAAGCGAAGTTCTCGCGCTCAAAGTGAATCTGCTCGCGCTCAAAGCAAACCTCCCTTCCCCAAAAGAAAAATCTTGTATACAAATCTAAGGGTATAACGATCTGTCAATTCGGTGAAAATGCATAAAATACTGTTTGTGCTCATGACACCTGTATAGTATAATTACAGGTGTCATGACAACCAAATAGACATCGAGGGGAAAACGCTGTGAAAAATAACAAGCAAGGAATCTCACGCAATAAATTACTAGCGCTTGCTGGGACAGGCTGGATGTTCGATGCAATGGATGTGGGCATTTTGTCCTTTGTCATTGCCGCGCTTGCAGTGGATTGGCATTTGACGCCGTCCGAAATGGGTTGGATCGGGAGTGTTAATTCCATCGGGATGGCTGTCGGCGCATTTGGTTTTGGTCTTTTAGCGGACCGCATTGGTCGGAAAAATGTGTTTATGATGACACTCGTCTTATTTTCACTTGCGAGCGGATTATCCGCATTGACGACTACGCTGATTGCATTCCTTATTTTACGCTTCCTAGTAGGGGCGGGACTTGGAGGAGAGTTGCCGGTCGCATCTACTTTAGTATCAGAAAGTGTGGAAGCGAAAGAACGTGGACGCGTCGTCGTGCTACTGGAAAGTTTCTGGGCTGCTGGCTGGTTGATTGCTGCATTAATCGCTTACTTTGTCATCCCACATTATGGCTGGAGAATCGCACTGATTATCACGGCGCTTCCTGCATTTTATGCCATTTATTTACGAAGAAAATTGCCGGATTCACCTAAATTCGAGGCGGCAGGCAAACCAAAAGAGTCCGCGTTTGCAAAACTGAAACTGATTTGGACGAAAAAATATGCGCGGCGGACATTGATGTTGTGGATTGTTTGGTTTATGGTCGTGTTTTCGTATTACGGCATGTTCTTATGGCTGCCAAGTGTAATGGTGATGAAAGGTTTTGATTTAATTCATAGTTTTAAATATGTACTCATCATGACACTTGCTCAATTGCCGGGCTACTTCACGGCTGCATGGTTAATTGAGAGGGCGGGCCGAAAGTTTGTATTGGCAACGTATCTGCTAGGTACCGCGGCAAGCGCATTACTTTTTGGAAACGCAGAAACCCTAACGCCACTTCTCATTTTCGGAGCATTGCTATCGTTTTTCAATTTGGGGGCATGGGGTGCTTTGTACGCCTATTCTCCGGAGCAATATCCGACAGCGGTTCGCGCGACGGGTTCCGGGATGGCCGCTGCAGTCGGACGGATCGGCGGGATTTTCGGACCGCTCCTCGTCGGCTCCTTGTTAGCTGCAGGAACCGGTTTTGGGACGATTTTCGGCATTTTCTGCGGAGCGATTATCATCGGCGTGCTTGCAGTGGTGTTTTTAGGAACGGAAACAAAACAATTAGAATTGGAATGAATGTGAGGCCTGCCTTATTAAAGGGCAGGTCTTTTTGATGTTGCAGAAGGTATGACTGTGGTACCGCAAGGGCCATTTCGGAAAGCCGCAAACGAATTTCGGTGAACTTGAGTTTGAAGTATGCAACAATTGAGAAAAGGGTGTGGCTTCCCAAATATAATTGTGTTTGGCTCCAAATAATAATGAATGAGGGGATTTTTCGTGAATAACATCGACTTGACATTAAAGGAAATCTTCATGTCAACTACACTAACAAAATTACAAAAAATTTTACATGCAGAAAAAATATTAACTGAAAAACTAGACATAGAGACAACAAATACAGAGCTCTATTTCCAATTAGCTGTAGTGGTATTAGAAGAACCAGAGGTCGATTTTATTCAGAGCATAGAATGTACGGAAAAAATCCTTACTTATGACAAAACGAATATAGAGGCAGCGATATTCCTATCATGGCTTCAATACTTCAATCGAGGATATGTTAACTCAAGCACATTGATGGTACTGGACAATTTACTTACGAACGTAGAAATGGATTCGCTTTCGACATCACTTATCTATTTAGCGAAATCTTGGAGTTACGGAATTGATGAAGAGCAATATCATACCTTTTTGAAAAAGTCTGTTGAGAGTAATGGCACGTATGTTGATAATTGCCTTGAATTGGCAAACTTTTATCGAAATAAAGGGGAGTCAGATAAAGAAAAATCCCTTATTCGTAAAGCTTTTAAAAACATAGAAAAGATCTATCGAGTGGACGAATCGTTTGACATAGCAGTTGTGGAACCTTACTTAGGAGATGATTTTAAAGGGATGATCGATCTTCCGACTAATTACGTACCTACCTATTATATGGTGAAAAAAGAATCCATATTAAGAACTGTTCTTGCCAGTAATGCAGTGAACAGTATGCTAGAGAGATTATCGGATTCCGACCAATGGGAAGTGTTACTGTGACAGTCCATGTTTTCCATAACCATGGTTCTCTGTCTGAAAAAAAAACACCAACTCGGCGGGCTGAATATAAATTTCCTCGCTAAATGTAGCAACATAATCACTGCGGCACTGCGATAAAAAAAGGTGCCGGATTTTTTCGGAACCGCTTTTAGTCATTTGTAATGATAATTTCTCCACTCTCCGTACTGACAAAGTAAAAAGCATCATACATAATGTCGTTAGGACGAGCGGCAGTCTTGATATGCACAATGTATACCTTCATATCTCTATCATATTTATGAATTAAAAGAGAGGTGCTATTGAGTGACATCATGTATTAGAAAAGACCTGTTTCTGACACGAATCTAAATCGTATTAGGAATGGGTCCTTTAAACTATAGCATTGCTTTCTTCTGAAAGAGAACTTTTTGTTTAGATTGAACAAAATGGGTATAAAAACATTGTTTTAATTTCCTGAAATTAGAAATACCGCAATGCCTATTTCGGAAAACCGCAATCAACATTGCGGTGTTTCTGTAGAGGAAATATGCTACAGTTGTAGTAGGTCAAATAAACTACGCTTTTGGGAGGGGGAAAGTAGTTGGATACGCCACAGTCCATTTTGATCAAAAAATCAATCGAACAAGCTGTACACACACAGGTCAAGCAACAACAATTAAAAGAACAGCTTTTAGGATATGCCGGTTATCACGCAAAACTAGGATTTCCTTTTGGGGAATTGCTCGTTTTGCACTATAACCAATTCAATGGAATTGCAACTGATGATATTTACGCAGTTGCAGCCGCTGTTGAAATCTTGATATTATCCTTTGATATGTTAGATGATTTTGAAGATGAGGACTGTATCGACAAGCCGTGGTCAACCCAGACTAATTTGGCGTTAAATTCAACAACTGCCCTCCTTTTCTTAAGTGTAGATGCAATCCGGACTACCGATTTTCCGAATAAGGATCGAGCGATGGACATTCTAATCCGCTATGCGCTTCGGTCCATAAATGGTCAACATCAGGATCTTTTAAATAGCAGTAGAAATGAAAAGGACTATATCGAGATGACGATTGAGAAATCCGGATCCTTGACTGCTCTTGCTTGTTTAATTGGTACTGTTTTGGCAACGGATGATTATCCGGAGGAGATTGAGACTTACGCTGAACTGATCGGTTTAGTTGGACAGATCTCCAATGATTTAAAAGATATCACAACATGGAATGAAAAAAATGATCTATTGAATAAGAAATATACCCTTCCAATCATTTATTTACTCAATCATCCTGATGAAGATTTGCAATTGGTTCGAGATTACTATAATAATAAGTTAAGTGCTGATGAAATCAGACAGAATCGGGAATTGATCAGTCGGAAGTTTGTAGAAACAGGAGCCATTACATATACCGAAGTGATAAAGAAGATGCATCAAAATCGGGCGTTGAACGAAGTGAAGAAACTGCAGATCGATCAACAGTATATGGATCGACTTGTGACATACATACAATAAAGATTAGGAGATGAAAACCATGCAAGAAATCATCCAATTTTTAACCGAAAATGTCGAAGTAGTAGAGAAAGTGAAAGAAGGGACAGCCAGTTTAGTAGGTGTGACTGGAGAAGAAGTTAAAGCAATCTTGGAAGTGTTCTTTAACGAACAAATCGCTCCAAAGGTCTATATATGGGAATAAGTATTCAAAGCCGGAGGAATTTTTCTCCGGCTTTTTTAAGGTGATAAAATGAAAGCGAATCTTAAAACGAATATTATACATGCACTGCTGTTTTTAATGGTATTGGGATTAACGGGCTATTTCACGCTGACGATTTTACAGTTTCCACTTGTCGGTATGAAGGTGAAGCAAGAAGATCAACATTGGATTGTTGCCCAAATACATGAATCTGGATGGGCTTCGAGTCAACCGATTGAAGAAGGGAACATCGTGGAACTTGTCAATGGTGAGCAAACAGACAAGCATCCGACTGTTAGACGGTTTGCCAGGGTTGAGATGGCTGAATCCGTAACAATTATAGATCAAGATTTAAAAAGCCATACTTACCCTATTTCTTATGGGGATATGGCTTCGAAAGAAATGTTTTATTTACTATTTCCGTTGTTATTCGCTGCTGTAACGATTTCGTTAAGCATATTCCTTTATGTGAAAATGAAGAATGATCGGTCTGCCATCATTTTAATTTATTTTTTAGTTTCGTTAGGGCTTAGCTATATAGGGGCTTTCACGTCCGGCAGAGGGGATGTAGTGGGGAGAGTTTTAACGATCATTACGCTGCCAGGTACCATTATTCTGTTTATGCAATTTCTAAATAGATATTTTTCAAAATACGGTTTAGTGTTTATCAAAACTACTTCATTAGTTCGACTCTATATGGTCTATTTGTTTTTTTTATTTATCATAGCTGCCAATCAATTTTTCCCAGTGATCAATAAGTATATAAGCGAGTTTAAATTGTTGTTTTTCTCTTCACTCGTATTTTATTTTCTTTTTTATCTGATCCGATTTTATATGAAATATAAAAATTCTGAAGGGAAAGCGATTCTAAAAATTCTAGGGGCCACTGTATTTCTGGCTTTTGGTCCATTTTCTTTTTTCTATGCAGTGCCTACCATTCTTTTTCACAAAGCGTTCTTACCGTCAGAGATCACAATGATTGCCTTAATCATCATACCTATTGCAATTGTCTATTTACAAGTCGCAGAAAAGTTGTTTGATATTGAGTTTTTCTTGGACAGGCTTCGTTATTACTCGTTCAATTCTTTACTGTTCACGATCTTGATCATTTTACTGTTACGATTTGCAGTGGGTATTCAATTACCGACCAGCATGACGGCAATGGTTTTCATTGTTTTGTTCATCTGTACACTCATATTCATCTATGTGAAAGAGTATTTGGATTATAAATTGCGCCATCATTTATTTTCCCAAAAAGGCGATTTTGGTATGGGATTATATACATTTTTCCAAAAAACGAAGTACGAAACAAAAGTATCCAGTTTGGTGACGAAGCTGGAACAGGAAATCAGAGATGTCTTATTGGTGAAAAAAGTGATCTACGCCGAGGTCTTTCGAGAAGGAGTCCAGGGAGCTTGGACACTGAAAGAAAAGCATGAATTTCCCGCTTCGTTGGCGCAAGAAATTGCGAAAGTGAATTGGGATCATTATCGTATCGGTACGATAATAGAAGTGATGAATGGCTTCCTGCTTGTGATTGGTGGGGACAATCATACTAAAAAAATATTCTTTTTAGGTATGAAAAAACAGAAGACCAACTTCAATATACAAGAAAGAATCTGGTTGGAAACCTTGGCGCATATTTCAAGTATTCTATTTGAAAACTTGCAATTGATTGAAGATCTCATCGAGGAAATTGAAAATTACAAGGTGAAAGATAATGACGCAGAAAAACAGCATTATCCTTTCTGGCTATCGAGATTGCTGTTTTCCTTGGCAGAGAAAGAAAGAGCTAATCTTTCCATTGACTTACATGATTCAGTCCTTCAGGATCAATTGCAGCTGTTAAGAGAAGTGGAAAAAATATCAGGTAAAGTGAACGATCACTCGATAAAACATGATTTAGTGGATTTGAAAGAAAGAATGCTTGACAACATCCATTTAATACGTGAAACGTGCAATGAACTCCGACCACCGTTTTTAAATGAATTAGGGATCATTCAATCCTTACAAAATTTAGTTGACCAGACAAAGCTTCGGAGTAACTTCATATTAAAATCCGAATTGGATCCATCGATTCGAACATTGGATCCGGAATATGAATTGGTCCTTTATCGTGTAGTCCAAGAACTATTGAACAATGCTATGAAACATTCTTTAGCAACCGAAGTTCAGATCGCATTAAGCAATAACGATCACTCCCTTTCTTTATCCTATTGCGATGATGGCATAGGAATTGATATGTTGAAGTTGAATGACTCTTTTAAAACGATGGGCATATTCGGGATGAAAGAGCGCATCAGAAGTATAGGCGGCACCATTGACATCCACTCTGCTCCGGGAGATGGGATGCAAGTTCAGATCCGCATACAAACGGGAGGGGATTCGGCGTGATCCATGTATTAATTGTGGATGATCATCCGGCTGTCGGCGAAGGCACGCGGGCGATGATCGATCAAGAAGAGGATATGAAGGCAACTGTTCTTTCAGATGCGGAAGAAGTGTTGGTACATCTTGAAGAAAATGCCTACGACATCTATTTAATTGACTTATATATGCCCAAAATCAATGGCGTAGATTTGACGAAAATGATTTTACAAGTGGACCCGGATGCAAAGGTTCTCATCTATACGGGCTTTGATTTAGTGTCGCATTATAACTTACTAATTGAGGCGGGCATTTCAGGGTTTATGAGTAAAACCGCCACCCAAGAGCAATTGATCACCGGTATCAGATGTGCATTAAGAGAAGAGGTTGTCATTCCGCTCCAATTGCTCAAACAGCTTAGGAGGGTGAATAATGGACCTTCAACGGAGGAAGGAGAAGAGAATTTGGGAGGGATCGCACTTTCCAGTCAAGAACAAGAAATCTTAGAGGAAGTGGCCAAAGGGTTAACGAATAAAGCCATTGCCTTGAACCTATCAGTTAGTCAACGAACGATTGAGCACCGTTTAACGAAGATTTTCTCGAAACTGGGCGTAAGTTCAAGAACAGAAGCCTTGCTCAAGGCAAGGGAATATGGATTGTTATCTATGCAGGTGAGGGATACATAAGAACACTTCGGAAACACCCGTTCATACATGGAGGGTGTTTTCTACTTCGTTTATAAAAAAAGGTGGTTTTAGCGAAGATGAGAAAAGTTTATCTATTATTTATTGGTCTCTTCTTAGCTGGTTGCAGTGCGCATCCAGCGGAAGAGACCTATCAGGGGAGAGATTTAACAATAGGGGTCATTGGTTCAGTTCCTTCCATTAAAGAAAAGAATGTAGTTTTTGAACAAATAACTCTGGATGAAATGGAAAAACGGCAGCATCTAGATGCAATTCTGATTATGAAAGAATCGCTCACTGAAGCGGATCAAGAGCAATATGTCGCTGTCTATCGTAATTTGACAATCCCGGTATTCTTCATGCAATCTACGAAAGCCCATGTTCCCTTTACGAACGACGGGGTGGACTATGCCAGTTTTCCGGATGTGGATGCTTCGAGTTATGCAACGGGCTTTCTTAGCACAGCAGCTGATGAAGGCTTTAACGAGCGGACATGGAGATATCATTTGAAAGATGATCAAGAGAGTAAATCAAATATCGAAATCGTTTATAATCAAATATTTAACACGATTGAATCGGTGAATTCTAAATGAATATGTCTAAAGTCCTGTGAATACCGCAAAGGCATTTCGGAAAACCGCAAGAGGGATTACGGTGACAGTGGCTAGGATTTGTGTGAAAATTAAGTTGTAAAGGAATCAAGTTTTAAATTGATAATGTTCTCCTGAAAGGGAATTATGGGATGCAAATGACATATATAGATTAATGAATTTCGAAAGGAGGAAACGTGGTGATGGAGGGGTATTTTACGGAAGAAATCTCTTTACGTGATCATATCGTGAAAGTGGACAGGGAAAAAACGATCGAATTGTATCAAAAACTACCGGGTATCGCCGAGAGTTCCCATTGCGGTTGTATGGATTGTCGGCTTTATGTGAAGCAAATTGGACAAGCAAGTGCTAAAGTGTTGGCATTCTTTCATCAGTTTGGCATCGATCCGACAAAAGAAGCGGAAGTTTGGAGAGCCATCTCAAATGAAAATGGTTTTGATACATATACAGCCGATTATCATTTTGTCGGAAATATTCAGGGGGTGGATGAATTAGAGTGGATTCAAATAGAAGAAGCCTCTTTTGGACTTGTCAATTATACGCGGGAATTGCCAAGTCCCATGATCCCGAGTGCTTTTTCGAAGCCGATCGTCGAAATGGCTGTCAGAATAACGATGCCTCATAGCATAAAAGGTGCCAAGTTCTAAGCTTTTTTAGAACCGGCACCTTTTTACATTAACTCTCTTGCGATAAGCTCATAGGATCGAATTCGATCTTTCGGCGAGTGGGTGATGGTGTTGATCATGATTTCATCGGCTTGATAGTTCGTTTGTAACTCGACTAACTGCTGTTTCACTTCATAAGGATTGCCGATGATCATGTTCTGTCTCATGTTGTTGAACGTAACCTGTTCTTTGTCAGTTAGCTTGTATTGCTTCGCTTCTTCAATGGAAGGAATGCCTTGAAGTCCTTCTCCTTTTTCTTTTTGTAAAGACCAGACGAGTTGACTTGTTGCGAGTTCTTCTGCTTGCTCCGTTGTTTCTCCACAAATGGCCGAAACTGTTACGATGACTTGTGGGGTTTGGATGTCTTTTCTCGGTTGAAAATGATCTCGATAAGTCTGGATGATCGAGGCTCCATCATTGTCGCTCATAAAATGGCCGAACGTATAGGGCATGCCGTTTTCTGCTGCAAGCCGCGCACTTTTTTCACTCGTACCGAGAAGCCAAGGGACAGGCGGCTGTTCGGGAATGGGTGATGCAGATACTTTCGAATACTCGTGGTCTGCTGGAAAATCATCGTCTAGAAAATGGAGTAAATCTTTCACTAACGCAGGTAACGCCCAAACTTTTTGCAAAAAGTTTTCGGACAAAGCGTTCGTCGCTTCAGCTGATCCGCCTGGCGCTCGTCCGATTCCAATATCGATGCGATTTGGAAATAGCGTTGCCAGCATATTGAATACTTCTGCCACTTTGTAGGGACGATAATGAGGCAATAAAACAGCCCCGGAGCCAATCCGAATGCGCTTCGTATTCGCACCAATATAGCTTAACATCACTTCGGGTGCGGAACAGGCAAGTCCGGGTAAATCGTGGTGTTCGGCAATCCAATACCTTGTGTAACCGAAAGCTTCTCCGGCTTGTGCTAATTGCATCGACTCCAACAATGCGGCACGGGCAGTTTGATGTGAAGAGATCGGGGCTTGGTCTAATATGCCTAACCTCATTGCAGTTCAGTCCTTTTCTGTTTCTATTAAGGTTAATTTATACTGACCGACTTGCCCCTTTACATACAAATTCGTAATGGAAGTGGAGTATTCCTGAATGGTGCCTCTAAACGCGATGTTGCGTTCAGGAACCTTCACGTCAAATGTTCCCTTGTAAAGCAGCGTCGTGATGTCATGGTAATCTTCACTTGTGACGTCAAACTCAACTGAAATTTTATAGTAGCCGTTCACTTTTTCTTCTTCGTAACGATTCAAATGAATGACAGTGTCATTTAATAGTATTTCGCTTGTCAACAAAATCACTCCTCTTTCAAATTCTAAGCCCTCACTTGAAAAATAATGATACACCAATCATTTATGAGTTGTAAGTAATCACGCTTCTCCGATTTGGATTCTTTACAAACTCCTTACAATACATCCATATCCACTTTATATTGTTACGTTAAGATAAGAATGTGAAAGAAGGATTCAATCGAAAAGGGGAGATTGTATATTGACGATGCTCGAACCGAATGTAGAACTGAAAACTTCAACGCAACACACGAATCAATTCCATGACGGCAATAGTATTATGCAGAAAATCGCCTGGATGGTCATGAAAAAAGAACGGCCCCCACAAAGCAGCTATTATCCACTTCCCCCAAGGAAGTAATATGAGAACTCCACTTAGGTGGAGTTTATTTTTATTTTGGGAAGTATTGAAGTGTAGCCCTTGATTGGTTCAAAAATCTTTGCTTGCAATCAAACACCTCACGAATGCAATCAGGCAGGGCAGGGAGTCAGCCGTTGTTCTTGTATTCGGAAAAAGACGAAACTTCCATGACTATTCAGCCGTAAAGAAGTTAAGAATAAAAAGGGGTTGAGGACATGGCAGTACGTGAATTTATCGTTAATGTTTCACCGAAAGAAGCGATGGATGCGATTGAGAATTATGTAGTCAAGGGAAGCATAAGTGGCACACTCGTCGATCAGCACGTAAGACGGATCGGCGAACATGAAGTCTATGTTGTCATTTTGGAGAAATATTACATGCGTTCGAGTAATCGGGCTTCGTTGACGGTCACGATTGATAATTTTGACGGTAAAACAAAAGTGCATGCCGTTGCAGCGGGCGGTTCGGAAGGCGTTTTCTTTCGCTTTGACTGGGGCGCAGGCAATAACTTTGCGAACAGTGTAGAGCATGCATTGAGGCCGTATATAATTGGAGGCGAATGAAGGTTAACTTAGTTCCCAACGCTCTCGCCGAAGAAATTAACGCTCTGCATCAAGTAAGCAACATCCCCATAAAAATAACCAGCGTTCTACAATAACTAAGCAACACCACCGACACTACATAGCTATAGAATAAGAGCCTTTCCTTTAGCAGGAAGGTTTCTTTTGTTAGAATGAACAAAACTGAAAGGGGTGCTCCGATGTTTCGAATTCCTGAATCGATTGCAGAACTTGGCAAAGAGCGGATAAAGGGTTTTCCAGTGGAAGGGTTCGTCTACGGGGAAGGGCCACAAAAGCCGGAACTGATGCTAATCGGGGAAGCGCCGGGTGAGTTTGAATTGGTCGATGGCATCCCATTCATCGGACGAGCCGGGAAGGAATTGATGAAGTCCCTTGCCACCATCGGGTTGACGCGTGAGGATGTTTATATTACCAGCGCGGTCCGTAGCAGACCGTATCGATGGGGGACAAAAAAGGAGCGCGATGGAACGACGACGGAGCGCAAATACAACCGTCCACCGATACAGAAAGAGATTTTAGCGCATGCCCCCGTGCTCGATTATGAATTGGCAAATCTTGAGCCAAAACTCATCGTTACGCTCGGTAATGTCGGGTTGCAACGGCTGCTAGGAAAAGAGGCGAAAGTAACGGAGCTCCATGGGCAATTATTGGAACGTCCCATTCAATATTTGAATGAACTTGAGGATACGACGTTCAACTGGACGCAAGAGACCTATCGGATTGTGCCAACATTTCATCCGGCATCTGTCTTTTATCGACCGTCCCATCGACCGTCGCTTGATGCGGATTGGTTGGAAATCGGGCGTATTTTGAGGGACGGATGAATTCGATTTAGTAGACGGTATGATTTCTTCTAAATGAAGAGAGATTAATGAGGAGATTGGAGGTCTGATCTTGTATAAACCGATTAATCCATCATTTTTTGAAGCTCCAGTCCTTGAACTTGCACCGCAACTACTCGGACAGTATATTGTCCACGAACAACCGGAAGGGCGGCTCGTCGCGCGAATTGTGGAGACGGAGGCGTACCGTGGACCGGAAGATCGCGCTGCGCATAGTTTTGGGAATCGGCGGACGAAGCGGACGGATGTCATGTTCGGCGAAGCGGGGCTTGTCTACACATATCAAATGCACACCCATACGTTAATTAATGTCGTCAGCGGTCCGATTGGTACGCCGCATGCGATTCTAATCCGGGCTGTGGAACCAGTTGAAGGACTAGAACAGATGAAAGAAAATCGTGGAAGTCAGTTGAAAATGAAAGATTGGACGAATGGTCCTGGGAAATTGACAAAGGCACTGGGGATTACAATGGATTATTACGGCCATCATTGGACGCATGAACCGCTCTTCATCGCTGAAGGACCGAAACCGGCGGCAATTGAAGTGGGGCCACGTGTCGGTATCGGCAACACAGGGGAAGCGGTCCATTATCCATGGCGATTTTATGAAAAAGATAATCCTTTTGTCTCAAAATACCGTCCATAAGTTTAGTCGGTAATAGCAGTGGAATAGTAAGAGTGGACAAACTAAAAGGAGTGTTTGTAATGGCTAGAATTGCAACGTTACTAACAGACATGTTTGAGGACTCGGAATACACAGAGCCGGCAAAAGCCTATCAAGACGTTGGCCATGAAGTCGTGACAATTGAGAAAGAAGCAGGCAATGAAGTGAAAGGGAAGCAAGGGGTAGCGACCGTTAAAATTGATAAAGGGATTGACGATGTCAAACCAGAAGATTTTGATGCTCTCTTCATCCCTGGTGGCTTTTCTCCGGATTTGTTGCGGGCGGATGATCGTTTTGTTCAATTTGCCAAAGCTTTCATGGATGCGAAAAAGCCGGTATTTGCAATCTGTCACGGACCACAGCTGCTCATCACGGCTAAGACGCTTGAAGGTAGAGATGCCACGGGTTATAAATCGATAAAAGTCGATATGGAATATGCCGGAGCGAAATATGCAGATCAAGAAGTGGTCGTCTGTCAAAAGCAGCTTGTGACGAGCCGGACACCGGATGACATCCCAGCATTCAATCGGGAATCGTTGAAACTTCTTGAAAGCTAAAAGGATACAAAAAAATAGCGGATAAAAAAGGCCTGGAGCAGGGCCTTTTTTGACGTTATTAGGCTAATAGTAAAAATGGCTATAGAACGGCTTGTCCCTCGAAAGGTATTTGGTAGGTTGTCAACTTCTCGAAAGAATGATAAATTTGAAAGAAAGTACACGGAGGACTTAGTGGATTCTGATTTTTCGGAAATAAGAGACGTCTTTTTCTGTCGTGCAACTGAGTAGGGGGACATTATGGGAAAAATACTAAAAATGGGTAGCGCTTTCATCGGGATCATTGTTGGAGCAGGATTTGCATCCGGTCAAGAGATCCTTCAATATTTTACAAGCTTCGGACTTCTTGGGGTTGCCGGGGCGATTGTTTCAACAGCGTTGTTCGCTTATTTGGGAATGACGCTAACGAGGATTGGGAGTCGGATGCGGACTACTTCGCATAAAGAAGCCATTTACAAAATTAGTGGGCGTTACTTAGGCATTATTGTAGATACCGTCATTATTATTACATTGTTTAGCGTTGGGGTTGTTATGATTGCCGGGGCAGGGTCCAACTTGAATCAGCAGTTTGGTTTGCCTTCTTATATGGGTAGTCTTTTGATGGTTGTGCTTGTCTTTTTAACTGTACTGTTGAATGTGGATAAAGTTGTTGGTGTTATTGGCAGCATCACGCCATTTTTGATTGCCGCGGTTGTTCTAGTCTCAATCTATTGCTTGATGACAATCGACACCACGTTTTCGATACTCGATCCAATTGCACGCGATGTAAAAACAACGTTGCCGAATTGGTTTATCTCAAGTATTAACTATGTATCGTTCAATATTGCAACGGGTGCTTCGATGACGCTTGTCATGGGAGGGGCAGAGAAAGATGAAAGAATCGCAAAATGGGGCGGATTAGTAGGTGGTCTAGGATTAGGAATTCTCATCCTGCTCAGTCATTTGGCGATCTTCTCCAAAATTGAGTCGGTTGCGGACGCTGAATTGCCGATGTTGGCCATCATTAACGACATTTCGCCTATCCTTGCCATTCTTATGGCATTTGTGCTGTATGGTATGATTTTCAATACGGCGGTCGGTATGTTTTATGCATTCGGTGCACGATTTGTCCCGATTGGAACCAAAGGCTTTAAAATGTTTGTGCTCTTCACATTGGTGATCGGATTTGCCTTGAGTTTTGTTGGATTTACCAATCTTGTTGCTCATTTATACCCGTTTATAGGCTACATGGGCTTGTTCCTCATAGTAGCACTTATTATTGCACCGTTCAGAATGGCGAAAAAGGTCGCGCGTTAAAAGTAGAACCCGAATACAAAAACTACAAAAAACGCCGCCATCCAATTTGGATGGCGGCGTTTTTTGCATTACACATGTGCCAGTTCAAGTTGTACGGCAGGTCCGAAGAATTCGTAGTGAACTTTTTCTTCAGGGATGCCAAGCGCGTACAATTCTTTGATGACGGCTTGCATAAACGCCATCGGTCCGCAGACATAGATATCGCTACCTTCGATTACGTTGCTTGCAAGGAAGTCGCGGTTGATGAAGCCATCGCCTTCTTCAGAATAAAGAACCGCGTACTTGGAAGCAGGCAATGAGGCATTCAATTCTGTAAGCTTATCATTGAACGCTTGGTGTTTGCGCGTGCGTGCAGAGTGTAAAAAGGCAACTTGGCGTTCCGGCGTGTTTTTCGCGATGTATTCGTACATGCTCATCATCGGCGTAATTCCGACACCGCCGCTAATAAATGTAACGGGTGCATCGCTGTCTGTATCCAAGTGGAAGTCTCCGGCAGGTGCACTCACTTCAAGTGTATCGCCGACATTCATGCCACGATGTAGGAACACGGATACTTTACCGTTCGGGTTGCATTCATCTTCGCGTTTGACGGAGATTCGGAATGTATCGTCTGTTGTTGCTTGTGACAAGCTATATTGGCGATTCAAAGTATATGTTTCGCCCGGAATTGTCACGCGGATCGTAATGTATTGACCTGGTTTGTAAGTCGGTAACGGTTGTCCGTCGATCGGTTTCAAATAGAAGGAAGTGATGACATCACTTTCCACGACTTTGTCGGCAATCGTAAATTCTTTAAATGTTCTCCAGCCGCCGTCCATCTGTTCCGCTTTGTCATACATCTCTTTTTCGATACCGATGAATGCATCTGCGATCACTTGGTAAGCTTCGCCCCATGCGCCGATGATTTCCGGAGTTGCCGCATCACCGAGCACTTCTTTGATGGCGCCTAATAGGTGATAACCGACAATCGGATATTGTTCGGGTGTAATGCCGAGTGATTTGTGTTTGTGGGCAATTTGGACAACTGCCGGGATGATGGCGCCAAGATTGTCGATGTTGGCAGCAGCAGCGTATACTGCGTTCGCAAGAGCTGTTTGCTGGCGTCCTTGAGACTGATTCGCATGGTTAAAAACATTTAATAGTTCCGGATGTGCTTCGAACATGTTTTTGTAAAATACTGTTGTAATCGTTTTTCCGTGTTGCTCCAATACAGGTACTGTCGATTTGATAATGTCGATTGTTTCTTGAGAAAGCATGTAAAACACGACCTTTCTGTTTTGTTAATTCAACAATAAACTAAAAATCGTTTTAAAGCTATATATAAAATATAACTTTAAGGAACGTTAAAAAAATAGCCACATTTCTTTCACGCAATTGCCACAAAGGCTATAATAGTATTGGAAAGTGCGGTGAAATTATGCGTCTGACAATGTATACGGATTTTTCATTGCGGGTGTTGTTGTTTCTTGGCGTAAAAGGTCCGGAGCAGCTATCGACTGTACAGGAAATTTCGGAGGCGTATGGCATCTCGAAAAACCATCTGACGAAAGTGACACACGAGCTCGGGAAGATGGGGTTGATCGAAACGATTCGGGGTCGTGGCGGCGGGATTCGCCTGCACATCGATCCAAGCCTGATCAATATCGGTGAAGTGGTACGGAAAACGGAAGATGATTTCCATCTCGTCGAGTGTTTCAATTGTGCAACGAACCGATGTGTCATCACACCGGTATGTAAGTTGAAAGGTGTGCTGCATGAGGCGCTGGAAGCTTACTTGAAAGTATTGGACAGTTATACACTTGCCGATTTTGTCGTGGACAATAAAGGCCTGGCTTCGATTTTGTTGAACAGGCCTTTATGATAAACTAAAAATGAAGAGAAAAGAAAAAGTGGGAGGCAGTTATTCATGGGAAAAGTTTTAGTGTTTGGTCATAAGAACCCCGATACTGATACGATTACATCGGCGATCAGCTATGCGTATCTGAAACAGCAATTGGGGATGGACGCGGAGGCGGTACGACTAGGTACTGTTTCAAATGAGACGGCGTATGCGTTGGAGCATTTCGGTTTTGAAGCACCACGTCTTATTGAAAAGGCGGCCCCAGAAGCGGCACAAGTGATTCTTGTCGATCATAATGAAAAACAGCAAAGTGTGGATGATTTGAGCGATGTACAAGTCATTGAAGTGATCGACCATCACCGGATCGCCAACTTTGAAACGAATGATCCACTTTACTATCGTGCGGAGCCGGTTGGTTGTACGGCTACAATTTTGAATAAACTTTACAAGGAAAACGGCGTCGAGATTCCCAAGAATATTGCAGGTCTTATGCTGTCTGCGATTGTTTCGGACTCACTGCTGTTCAAATCGCCGACGTTTACGGAAGAGGATCGACGGGCTGCAGAAGAATTGGCAGCCATTGCGGATGTCGATGCGCAAGAGTATGGATTGGCGATGTTGAAAGCCGGTGCCGACCTAAGCGATAAGTCGCTTGAAGATCTAGTTGCTTTGGATGCGAAAGAATTCGTGATGGGCAATGCAAAAGTTGAAATTGCCCAAGTGAATGCGATTGACGTAAATGATGTCATGAACCGTCAGGCGGAGCTAGAGGCATTGTTGAATGGCGTTATTGAGGAGAAAGGTTTAGACTTGTTCCTGTTCGCTGTGACGGATATATTGAACAATGACTCGGTCGTTCTTGTTCTAGGGAAAGAGGCGGAACGTGCAAGTGCTGCCTTCAACGTAGCGCTCGATAACAATACGGCGAAATTGACAGGTGTCGTATCCCGGAAGAAGCAGATTGTTCCGGTTTTGACGGAAGCGTTGAAATAATACTACAAAAGCGGAGGGCGCCTGGCGTCCGGAGTCTAGACGACTACAAAAAGGCTGTGCCCCTGAAAAGAGGGCGCGGCCTTTTTGTATGCCATTATGAAGGTGGAGAGGATTACAAGTCCGCTACATGAATGGATATCCTCTTTTATTTCAAATTCAAGGGTTTTGTTGCAGGACCTTCCAGCACGGATCCGTCTTTTCGGAAGCGGGAGCCATGACATGGGCAATCCCAAGTTTCATCGCCCTCATTCCATCTTGTCCGACAGCCCATATGTGTACAGATTGGGGCATTCGTTCGTGTCAGATGCCCGCCTGTGAATTCGGTGACAACGAGTCCGGAAATTTTCAATGCTTGCAATAAAAACGAGCCGAATCCGGTCCGGTCCGGTGCATACAGTTGAGAAGCATTGTTATCTCGCCCCACAATCAGATCGCTAATGATCCGAGCACTTGCCAAAGAATTCGATAATCCCCATTTCCGATTGCCTGTGCTCAAATAGACGTAAGGCATACTGGAGGAAATGATGCCCGCATAAGGGATCAGATCCGGTGTTTGCGGATCCTGCGCCGACCATCTGTTGGTCAAGGTATCCAGATGATACAACTCTTGTACATCCGTATTCAAACGCTTGTAATGCACTTCGGTGTTGCTTTCCATCCCGGCTGTATGACTTTCACCAGATAGGAGGAAGAACGTCTTGTCATCAAATTGGGCGGTGCGAATGGACCTTTTTGGCGAATCGACGGAAATATATTGCCCTTGTAAAGGCATATTTCCTTCAGCGGCTACAATATAAGAACGGTCAACAGCCAATTTCATTACTTGGAGACCGCGCAATGCTTCAATCGGATAATGGGTACATAAAATAAGTTCAGTGAATTGGATTTCATGTTCCGATTTCATGGCAAGTAGTCGTTTTTTCAAATCCATGAGCACGACATCTGAATGTTCGTAGATCCGAGCTCCGGCTTCGACTGCAAGCTGGGCGAGGTGCTGTCCGAAACGGACGGGATGAATTTGGCATTCGTTTGGCATTGTAAGGGTTGCGTCGATCTGAATTGGTAATTCTGAGTTTTTACCCAGCTCTCCGGGAATGCCAAGTGCTTCATAAGCACGCATTTCGTGGCGCAACAGTTCAGTACCGTGTTTCGTTTGGGAATAGAGAATGGAATCTGCTGTCTTGATTTCTCCCTCTTTTGCAAAGGACCGGGCGAATTCAATGGCTTGTTCATTGACGTCATAATACAATTTGGCCTGATCATGCCCGAACTGCTTTAATAATTTGGCATAGACTAAATCATGTTGGGCGGTCAATTTCCCTGTGGAATTACCGGTAGCCCCTGCCAAAATGGTATCTTTCTCTAGAAGAATTACGTCTTTGCCTTCTTTGGCTAGGTAATAGGCGTTTGCAATTCCAGCTAATCCTCCACCGATAATGCAAATATCGCAACTGACATCTTGATCGAGTGTTGGATAGGGATCAAGTGGATATGCGGTTTGTAGCCATAATGAGTTGAACATCGAATAACCTCCGTCAAGTCTTCTTGAAAACGTAGTAAGCATATTCATTGTTGCCTTCTTTGATTGGTTTTAAAATCAAAAGAAGAAAGGTGTGTGGATGATGAAGATTGAAGTGTGGTCGGATTATGTATGTCCATTTTGTTATATCGGGAAGCGGCGGTTAGAAGAGGCACTGGTAGAAACGGGACTTAAAGAAAAAACGGAAGTCGTGTTTAAAGCATATGAACTCGATCCGAACTCACCGGATACATCCGATGAGCCGATGCAAGCAGTGCTCGCCAAGAAATATGGCATGAGCATGGAGGAAGCAAAGAAGATGACGGACAATGTGGAAGTTCAAGCGAAGACGGTCGGTTTGAATTATGATTTCGATAAGATGACCCCAGCCAATACATTCCGTGCGCATCGTTTAGCGAAGTTGGCCGAACAGGAAGGGATCGGAGCGGAATTATCGGAACGGCTTTTAAGGGCTTATTTTATTGAGGGGCAAAAAATTGGTACGAATGATGTTCTGCTTGCTCTTGCTGAAGAGGTCGGTCTAGACCGTGATCGAGTGAAGGAAGTACTGGAGAGTGATGCATTTACAGAAGAAGTCCGCCATGACATTACAGAGGCCGGGCAGATCGGTGTCCGGGGAGTCCCTTTTTTCGTTATTAATCGGAAGTATGCAATCTCTGGTGCCCAACCCGCCGAAACATTTGCAGAAGCACTCCGCAAAGTGGCAGCTGAAGAATAAGAAAAGCGGAGGACGCCTGACGCCCTCCGCTTTTGTTTACGTCTAGACTCCGGACGCCAGACGCTCGGAGGCTCACAGGATGTGAGTTACGCAGTCATTGCCGCAGGACGCGGCGAACTTAGACTGCGTTCCTTGATAGTCAATTCGACTCTGTGGCAAAGTACGCCACAGAGTCGACTCGCCTTATGCCTGTCGCGTCTAAGCAGGCGTCCTCCGCTTTTGTTTATTGTGCTGGATTCAGTTGTAGATCGATGGAAATTTTAATGTCGTCGCCGACAAGAACGCCGCCAGCTTCAAGTGTTTGGTTCCATGTCAGTCCGAATTCTTTTCTGGAGATTTTCCCTTTGACTTCGAACGCTGCGACTTCTACGCCCCAAGGATTTGTTCCTTTACCTTCGTATTCTACTTCAAATGTCACTTTTTTCGTCACGTCTTTAATCGTCATATCGCCTGTAATTTTATATTCGTCACTGTCTTTTTTAACAATTTCCGTTGAAATGAATGTGATGTTCGGATACGTTTCTGTATCGAAGAAATCGCCAGAACGCAGATGGTTATCACGGTCTGTATTATTGGTATTGATGGAAGCAGCATCGATTTTGAAATCGATTTTTGCTTCTGTTAAATCTTCCGGATTGCCGTCCAGTGAACCTTCTACTGCTCCAAAGCTGCCTTTTACTTTCGATACCATCATGTGCTTCACTGAAAACCCAACACTCGTGTGTGATGCATCTACTGTCCATTTAGCCATCTTTACAAAACATCCTTTCTAAAATAGGTTATGGTCTAACTATATTTTAAAATTATCTCGAAGTCAAGATAATAGATTGGTGTTAAATTCGCTAGGTTCATATTGTCAGAATAACACGAATAAAATGCTGATTTCAATCGATAAGAATTCCTTGTCAAAAGAAAAGAATCCACGCATACTATTAAGGATGAATTATAAATGTTGATTGTTAAAGAGACGTATTTGTTCTTCATTTATTCATTTGGGCGTAAGATGCCAAAAGGTATTAGAAATTGAAAGGATTGAATGTTGATGTCGAAACATCAATGGTTTGACGAGCTTCAAAAAGTAATTACAATTGGAACGTTAAAAGTAGATGAGCCACTCTGTAAATATACAATGACAAAACTTGGAGGTGTCGCGGATCTTCTCGTGATTCCCGGTACAACGGAGGAGACGGAAGCGACTGTCCGTTATGCACATGAACGTGAGATTCCTTTGCTATTGCTTGGCAATGGGTCCAATATGGTCGTCAGGGACGGCGGGGTTAGAGGGATTGTCCTACATCTGGCTAAATTGGATACCATCCGGATCGAAGGGACAAAAGTACATGCGGAAGCGGGAGCACTCATTATTGATGTCTCAAAACAGGCGGCTGCTGCATCATTAACTGGTATTGAATTTGCCTGTGGAATCCCGGGCTCGATCGGCGGAGCGATGGCGATGAATGCCGGTGCCTATGGCGGGGAGATTAAGGATATCATCATTCAGGCAACGGTGCTCACGCAGTCGGGCGAGCGGCTTGTGCTGTCAAAGGAAGAATTGGAACTCGGCTATCGCCAAAGTATCATCGCGAAAGAAGGGTATTATGTGCTCTCGGCTGATTTTCAGCTTGCGGTAGGGGATCAGGAAGCGATTGACGCAAAAGTGGCGGATCTGACTTTCCAGCGTGAATCGAAGCAACCGCTGGAATACCCTTCTGCGGGTAGTGTCTTTAAACGACCACCCGGTTACTTTGCTGGAAAGCTGATCCAAGATTGCGGCTTGCAAGGGAAAGGGCATGGCGGTGCAGAAGTATCCTTGAAACATGCGGGGTTCATCATCAATAAAAACAATGCAACGGCCTCTGACTATATCCAGACGATCAATATGGTCAAGGCGGAAGTGAAAAAGCAATTCGGAGTCGATTTAGAACTCGAAGTGAAAATCGTAGGAGAAGAATAAAGAAAAGCGAAGGGCGTCGTTTAGATGCGATAGGCATAAGACTGCTTGGCGAAGAGGCGTCCTGTGCCTCATAGCCAAGTCGGCTTATGACCCGAGCATCTGACGCCCGGAGACTAGACAATAAAGAAAAGCGAAGGGCGTCGTTTAGATGCAATTCGGCAAATGCAAAAACGCGGATATCCCGTGAAAGGGCTATCCGCGTTTATCTATATTCTATATTATTGAGCCGTTTTGCAGTGGAATATGGAAGGATCGGTTACTAAATCGTCCGTAATATGCACTTGGCACATTTTATTATTACTCATAAACTTGAAAATCCCATTATTGAAATCGGTGCCGATTTCTTTGAAGAAAATCCCTTCATAACGCGCTTCTTTGGAAAGTGTGAAGTTGATGCGGAAACCGTCGCCATCTTCCACTAAATAAGCACGGACACCTTTTTCAAACATCCCATCGATCTCGTCTTTGATCGAGCGATCGACCGAAACGACATGAAAGTCGACGAATGGGATTTCGCGTAACAGGACATTCATAAACGAACCTTTCGTAATTTCTTCCCATCTGCTTTGAGCAGTTTGTCCGATGATAATTTGGGTGATGTTAAAATTATGTGCCACTTCCTTGATCACTTTCGCGGAAGGTCGCTTTTCATTATCGCGGATAATGAATGTTTCTACATCCAGTTCCTCAGCAAGCTCTTTCCATCGCTCGACATATTCTGATTTTTCCGCGTCAAATTCATCGTACGGAAGCGGATCCACCGTTAAAATATATAGTGGACAATCCATGATTGAAGCCATTTTATGTCCGCGTCGAATGAGACGTTCACCATTTGGACCGTAGTAGACACAAACGAGAATGCTCTCGTCCATACGACCTTTTACTTTGCCCATGCCGGTTGTCACCTCTTACATTATTTTTGTGAAGATATATATCCCTCTGAAGTCGAGTCTCGATTGAAAACCAAGTTATTATATATGAAAATGTATCGCTTGGCAAGATAATAAGATACGAAAGTTGAAAAAGTGCGTCACACGTTATTTTAGTGTATAATTTTTTGGTGTATACATGTAACTTGTTCCATTCTAAAAGCCACAAGCGTAAATCGAAACCTGGATATCAGTACACCATGGCATAATGGATTTTTTCCTCGTATTTGGTACTTGTAGCTACCTATTATCCTTCCAGTTATGCTCCGCGTCAAGTAGGTCATCGTATAAATGAAGAAAATGTGGTTTTCTACTTCTTTTGACCGTATTTAGCATGGCCCTATTTAGTTCGAATCATGATATTTCAGGTATATTTCGTTCCTTCTATACCGGTGACTAGACCTCGGGTGAACTTCACCTTGACACCGGTCGGTTTATGCGTGAGGTTCGCCCAATGTAAGTCAAGCAGTGGGTAGTTGCTTCGTAACTCCCTTTTTATGAGAAACTTTCACTGCGTACCTTCCTGGTTAGGTAGCCTGTGCTATCCTTTTCAGCCCCATTCCATATGGTGTATTCCTTTAGTATCGGAGGTTTCCAATTGTTTATTACAATCGCCATTTTCATCCCGTTTTTAGCCGCCATTTTAGTGCCATTCATTTATAAGTGGATGCCGAGCCGGAAAATCGGGTGGTTTGTCTTATTTGTTCCTTTGACATTATTCATCATTCTTGCGAGTTTTATCCCTTCCGTGGCAAAGGGTGGAACGTATATCCACACGATGAGGTGGATCGATTCGGCAGGGATCAATTTCACGACATACTTGGACGGTCTAAGTATGATTTTTGGACTTTTAATTACAGGGGTGGGGACCCTCGTTATCCTCTATTCCATATACTATTTATCTGAACGGGAAGCGTTAGGGCGTTTTTACGTTTATTTACTCATGTTCATGGGTGCGATGCTAGGTGTCGTCTTTTCAGATAATATGATGGTACTATACGTGTTTTGGGAATTGACGAGTATTTCTTCTTTCTTGCTCATCGCTTTTTGGTACCATCGTAAACAGTCCAGATATGGGGCACAAAAGTCGATGCTCATCACGGTGTCCGGCGGGGTTGCCATGCTCGCGGGCTTTATCATGCTGCAAACGTTGACGGGTTCGTTCAGTGTGCGCGAAGTGATCGCAACCATCGGCCAGTATACGGATGACACACTGTTTTTGCTGGCGATGCTGCTCGTTCTTCTCGGGGCATTTACGAAGTCTGCGCAGTTCCCGTTTCATATTTGGCTTCCGGATGCAATGGAGGCCCCTACACCGGTCAGTGCGTATTTACACTCTGCGACAATGGTCAAGGCAGGGATCTACCTTGTTGCACGTTTCACGCCTGTATTCGGTGGGGAGGCTGTCTGGTTTTACGCCGTTAGTTGTGTAGGGCTCTTCACATTGTTCTGGGGTTCGTTCAATGCAGTGAAACAGACGGATCTGAAAGCGTTGCTCGCCTATTCTACCGTTAGTCAGCTTGGGCTGATTATGAGCCTTTTCGGTTTGGGGTCTGCGGCACTAAATGGTGGATACAGTGCAGATTCAGTCATTTATACACAGGCGACTTTTGCCGCACTTTTCCACCTCGTTAATCATTCAACGTTTAAAGGTGCTCTTTTCATGGTGGTCGGAATTGTTGACCACGAGGCCGGAACACGGGATATCCGGCGCCTTGGAGGGTTAATGTCACTGATGCCTGTAACGTTTACAATCGCTTTGATCGGAAGTTTTTCAATGGCGGGTTTGCCGCCGTTCAACGGTTTTTTGAGTAAGGAAATGTTTTTCGAGTCAATGTTGATCATCCGTGAGCTGGACCTGTTTTCGATGGGATCTTGGGGTGCTCTGTTCCCAGTCATCGCTTGGATCGCAAGTGTGTTCACGTTTGTTTACAGCATGATTATCGTCTTCAAAACGTTTCTGGGAGAACACCAACCTGATCGGCTTGATCGACCAGTGCATGAAGCTCCGATAGGAATGCTCATCGCACCGTCAATTCTTGGATTGCTAGTTGTCGGTATTTTCTTTTTTCCGAACATGGTTGGCCATTATGTATTGCAGCCTGCGATGGCGGCTGTCTATCCGCCGTTTGCTGGAGCGGAAGGAATGGTTCCGCATATCTCCGCATGGCATGGCTTTAATTATGCACCTTTGCAATTGACTCTTGGGGTGATCGTCGTCGGAGTACTATTGTACCTGTCCCTACGGTATTGGCGTGGTGTTTATACGATTGCGCCGATGCGCTGGAGTCTGGACGGGCTATATAATGGTTTATTGCTCCAGACGGAACGGTTTACGACGGTGCTGACGCGTTTTTATATGACGGGTCATCTGCGCGATTATCTCGTTTATATTTTTACTTTTTTCATCTTAGTTGTCGGGGGGGGACTTGTATTAACCGGTTCTTTTGCATTCGACTTTTCGAATGATGCGCCGATTACAATCAATGAATATGTCCTCGTATTCGTCATGATCGGGGCAGGTATTTCCATCTTATTTGTGAAGTCCCGCATGACAGCGATCATTTTAAATAGCGTACTCGGGTATGCGGTTGCTCTATTCTTTATTGTCTTCCGTGCTCCTGATTTAGCGCTGACCCAAATTATTGTGGAAACTGTCACAACGGCGCTATTTTTGCTCTGTTTCTATTTCTTGCCGGATTGGAAAAGGGAAATTGCTTCAAGGTCAACGAAAATTATCAATGCTGTGATCGCCATTGCGGTCGGTGCAATTGTTACGATTCTTGCTTTGACGGTACAGGGGAACAAACTGTTTGAATCGATTTCGGTGTATTTTGAAGACTCCTATGCACTTGCAGGGGGTAAAAATATAGTTAATACGATATTGGGTGATTTCAGGGCGTTCGATACGATGCTTGAAGTGGTTGTACTTTTCATCGCAGGGCTTGGTGTATTCACGCTCATTAAATTGAAGGCAAGAAAGGGGGGACAAGACGTTGAAGATCAATGATGTCATTTTACGAACTGTGACCAAGATTGTCGTGTTCATTATTTTGACGTTCGGGGTGGAGCTATTTCTAGCGGGACATCATAATCCTGGTGGAGGGTTCATTGGCGGGCTTGTCCTTTCCTCCGCTTTTGTTTTACTGTATTTGGTCCATGATATCGAAACGGTTCAAAAAGGGATTCCATGGGATTATAAAAAAATTGCAGCACTTGGCGTCTTTCTTGCGGTAGGGACAGGTGTCGGGTCAGTATTGTTTGGCGCAGAATTTTTGACGCAGACGGCCAGCCACTTCGATTTGCCTGTATTCGGAAGTACCGAATTGTCGACCATCCTTCTTTTTGAAGCAGGGGTAGCACTTACCGTGGTGGGGGTAGTTGTAACGATTATTTTAAGTATTAGTGAGGATGTGTAGCGGATGGAAACGTTAATAACGATACTCGTCGGGGTGCTTGTGACCGTTGCCGTCTATTTGCTGCTGTCCCGTAATCTGATCCGGGTCATTTTGGGAACTGCTATATTGTCCCATGCCGTGCATTTGTTATTGATGACAATGGGTGGGTTGAAAAAAGGCAGTGTGCCGTTACTGGGGGAGAATGCGGAAAGTTATACGGATGCTTTACCGCAAGCCCTGATTTTGACGGCAATTGTCATCAGTTTTGCTGTTACCGCCTTTTTGCTTGTTCTTGCCTATCGGACTTTTAAGGAGACCGGGTCGGACGATCTCGATGCATTGAGAGGGGTCAAAGATGAATAATTTACTAGTGATGCCAATGGTCATCCCGTTGTTGACGGGGGTTTTCCTTGTTTTCTTGCGGCCTTATGTAAGAATTCAACGTATTGTGAGCCTTCTATCCGTATTGGGTACGTTAGGGGTAGCCGTTTACATATTGAATCGTATCCAAACGGAAGGTATTTTAAAGCTTGACTTCGGTGGTTGGTTGCCGCCTTATGGAATTTTGTTTGTGGCGGATTCATTTTCTGCGTTACTTGTCGTGACGACTATGGTTGTCACAGGTATTTTGCTGCTCTATGCATTTTCCTCAATCGGCAAAGCGCATGAAAATATGTTCTTTTATCCTGTCGTCTTTTTTCTAGTGGCAGGCGTGAACGGATCGTTTTTAACAGGGGATCTGTTTAACTTATTCGTTTGTTTTGAAGTGATGCTTCTTGCCTCTTATGTATTGATTACACTTGGGGGCAGGAAAGTGCAGCTTGTCGAATCCATTAAATACGTATCCATTAACGTATTATCTTCTTGGTTTTTCCTGTTGGCGATTGCGTATTTATACGGTACGGTCGGAACGCTTAACATGGCGCATTTATCCATGCGGGTTGCTGAAGCGGGCCAAGATCCTTTGCTGACTGTTATCGGGATCATATTCTTGCTCGTCTTTAGTTTGAAAGCGGGATTGTTACTTTACTTCTGGCTGCCGGGATCTTATAGCGCACCGCCGACAGCAGTCGCGGCATTGTTCGGCGCTCTGCTGACAAAGGTCGGAATCTATGCGTTGTTCCGGGTATTCACACTCATTTTTTACCACGAACCGGAAATTACACACACGATGATCGGTGTGATGGCGGCGTTAACGATGATTGGCGGGGGGATCGGAGCCATCGCTTATAACGATGTCCGCCAAGTTGTTTCCTATAATGTCGTCATAGCTGTTGGGTTCATATTGGTTGGTCTTGCTGTTTCAACTGAGGCGGCCATTCAAGGGTCCATCTATTATTTAATACATGACATGATCATTAAAGCGTTATTATTTCTCCTTGCCGGGACGATGATCTATTTGACGGGCACAGCGAGAATTGAGCGGATGAGTGGATTAATCCGAAACTATCCAATCCTTGGTTGGTTATTTTTCATCACGATGTTGTCATTGACTGGAATTCCGCCTTTGAGTGGCTTCATAGGAAAAGTGTATGTTGGACAAGGAGCGGTTGAAGCAGGGGCGTTCGTGTTGCTGGGGCTTGCATTCCTGTCTAGTATATTTGTCTTATACTCCTTGCTGCGTATTTTTATGAATTGCTTCTGGGGCGAAACAATTATTAACGAAGACGATGATGTACCGCTTCCGAAAGGGATGCTAATCCCTTGTGTGTTGTTTGGTCTTTTGACAGTTGCGCTTGGGCTAGGGGCAGAAGGGATTGCAGTCTATGTGAGCGATGCCGCTCATACGCTCATGAATCCCGATATCTATATAGAGGCTGTGATGAATGGCAATCGCTGATCGGATGCAGTCCTGTACATCGAGCGGAAAGAAGAGGTGAGTGCGAGTGCCAGCCCAATTATTGTTGAATTTATTCATCGCTTTTCTTTGGATGACGTTGATGGATGAGGATGAGTTAAGATTTACGACGTTTTTCGCAGGTTTCCTCGTAGGGATCGGAATCATCTTTTTCATGCACCGATTTCTTGGAACACAATTTTACTTACGGAGATTGTATGCGACCATTAAGTTGCTCTTCATCTTTATCTGGGAGCTGACGCTGTCGAGTGTTATTGTGTTAAAACAGATTTTAAGCCCGAAACTGAAAATAAAACCAGGCATTTTTAAATATGAGACGGTTTTAAGAAGTGATGTAGAAGTGACGATGCTCTCCCTTTTGTTAACATTGACGCCTGGGTCGGTCGTGATGGAAGTGTCACCTGAAGGGAATGTCCTCTACATTCATGCGATGGATGTGGAGCAGTCAAAGGATTCGTTGTTAAGTCAGTTGGGGAATTTTGAAAAAGCGATTATGGAGGTGACCCGATGATGATTGAGACGATGCTTACGATTTCGGTTATCTTGTTTGCCACGACAATCGCCATTGCAGTCATCCGGATTATCCTCGGACCTTCCATGCCGGATCGGGTGATTGCGTTGGATATGATCGGTGTGAATTTAATTGCTTCCATTGCGGTCATTTCCATCTTACTGAAAACAAAAGCCTTTTTAGAAGTCATACTGATATTAGGGATTTTGTCGTTTATCGGTACGATTGCCTTCTCCAAATTTACGGAGAGGGGGGTTATCGTTGAGCGTAAACGAGATCGGTGAATTCATAGGGGCACTACTCATTTTGACAGGCGGTATTGCGAGTGTCATTAGCGTCTTTGGACTCATTCGCTTGCCGGACGTCTATACGAGATCCCATGCGGCGACAAAAAGTTCAACGTTGGCAGTGTTACTCACATTGTCCGGAACATTTCTTTATTTTTGGTTCCACGAGCAGTTTATTAGCGTCCGTGTTCTTTTGGGGATTGTCTTCGTCTTTTTGACGGCACCAGTTGCCGGGCATCTGATCATCCGAGCGGCCTATCGATCGAAAGTGAAGTTGGCGGATATTTCGGTTGCGGATGAATTATATGATGTATTGCATAAGGAAAAGGATGAAAAAGAGAAAAAGGAAGGAGCCGGCAAGTAACAGCCGGCTCCTTTTTTTAAATGATTAAAATGGGGGATTACTCATCGTGCTCAAAGCGAGTCGCCCGCGCTCAAAGCGGAGAAGCTGGCGCTCAAAGCGAAGCCGCTCGCGCTCAAAGCGAAGCCGCTCGCGCTCAAAGCGGAGCCGCCCGCGCTCAAGGTGAAGCCGCCCGCGCTCAAAGTGGAGTCGCTCGCGCCCAAAGCGGAGTAGCCCGCGCTCAAAGCGGAGCCGCTCGTGCTCAAAGTGGAGTCGCTCGCGCTCAAAGCGGAGTCACCCACGCTCAAAGCAAGTCGCCATTTATTTTTCCAATTCAATCACAATATCCTCCATGACAAATTCTTCTTTTCCGACGCCGGTCTTTGGCGGAATAGGGAGTACTCTTTCCTTCCCATCTTCTGTGATTTCAACGCTGCTGAAATTGGACGCATCATGGATTCGGAAGGTGATATGGGGCGTGATGATCAGTTTTGTTGCGTTCGGATCCAGTTTTTCGAATGTATCGCTCCAACTTATTGTATAAGCGTCCGGTCCGGATCCTCCGTTGCCTTCTCCGGAGTAGGTATTCCCTAGATCATCCGTTACATGGAGCTTAATGGAAGCTTCATGCCATTTGTCTTGGACTTGTTGTGTCGCTGCTTGGTTGTAGTGAATAATAAAGGACATCGGTGTAACCGCGATTTTCTCGATATTGACGGTGACGCCATTTTGCTCGATCGTTTGGTTCGTTAATTGGACTTGACTATCTGTTGCTTGGAGAGAAAAGGCAAATTTCCATTTTCCCTTTACCTCGTTCCCAGTGTCCATAAGATATAAATTGTTTATGTTCCACTTTATATGAACAGTCTCCGAAGTTAAGCCAATAGGTGTAATTCGATCTAAGCCGACATAGTGATTGTCGTCTATTTTTGTGATTTTGGAGGTTCCAGCTCTCCCGTTGGAACCTTTAATATCAGCCATGTCGATCGTCAGTTCCTCCCCTAAATCATGGTCACTGTCGATGGAATAGGTGATCGCAACTGTCTCGCCATCGAAAACCGCATCATTCACCGTTATTTTAATGCCGTTGCTTTCTTGTGTCAGATTCATTTCAGTGGAAAATTCCTTGTAGTTATCATACATACCTGTTTTGTCGTTATCTAGGAATCTGAAAATGTCCCCGATAATCGGGATATTGCCTGCATAAGCGGGGAATGTTAATCCGACGGTTGTAATGGTCAGGCCGATTACAGCGGCAGCAGCTACAACATTCGTTTTCCAGCCCTTTCGTTTTTTCTTCTTCGAGATCGATTGTTTAAGGGCGTTTTTCACTTTTGCTTTTTCCAATTCAGTAACAGGCATTTCTTCAATATCTTGGTCGTCTATTTTAGCATCATTCAATAATTCGTAAATGTCCTTCATATTCTGTTCTCTCCTAACTCAAGGCTTGTCACCTTTTGATTTAGCTTCTTTTTCCCACGATAGACGCGATTGTCGATGGAAGCATTCGTCAAACCAAGCTTCTTTGCAATTTCCTCTGTTTTAAAACCGAGAAAATATTTCATGATAAATATGTCACGTTCCACTGGATCCAGTTGGTTGATGAGCTTCACCAATTCACTTTGATCCTCCAATAAAATGACTTCGTCTTCAGCAGACAAATCCGCATTCATATCCATATAATCTGACGAAAACTCAACCTCTTTCTTTGCTTTCCTGTAATAATCGATCGCTTTAAACTTGGCGATGGTACAAATCCATTTTCGGAAATCGGTCGCATCTCCCTTGAACTTCTTCGAGTTGTCCCAGATGGATAGAAAAATATCGTTGATGCATTCATCGATGACGCCTGGATCGTGAAGCGGAATAAGCACTTTATGTGTGATTCCTTTAATGATGGGCAAATACGCATCGACGACAAATTCCAAGGCATCTTCTTTTTGTTTCTGTAATCGTTTCACAAAATTCCTCTCGTTCGACTTCATCTAATGATTCCCCTTCATTTGTTGTAAAAGCTTTTACATCTTATACAACGTACCGAAAAAAATTATCTCTCATATTTACTTAGAAATTATATAAGATCAAAAAAGCCCTTTCCTCTTAAAAAGAGAAAAGAGCTTGTCTGCTACTGTTATTTAACGATTAATACGGGAGCTGTTACACGCTTGGCCACTTTATGACTAACGCTGCCGAGTACCATCTCCTGAAAGGAATTCAGTCCGCGACTGCCGATGACAACAAGGTCGAAGCCGCCCCGATTGGCAAAGCTGACAATGGTCGGTCCAGGTTCGCCGTGCTTGATGACGAGCTGGTATTCGATTTTCCGTTGTTCAAATGCACCTTCAATTGGCGCGAGCTTCTTTTTACGATCGGTATGGAGATCGTCGCTGCTCGTATAATGCAGAGCATCCGTACGGGCACGCTCAAAGTCGAGTACATAGAGAATTTCAACAGAGGTATCGGGACTTAAAGCAGCCAGCATGGCAGCGTGTTCAGCGGCCCGTCGTGAGTTTTCTGAACCGTCGACTGCAACAAGAATTCTATTATACATCGAATCACCCCGTTATTTAATATAAGGAATAAAAAGACGTTCAAGCAAGCATTATAATGGCCGCCAGAACCGTATCGGTATTAGTACAACCCATTCCCTAAGAACGACGTTTGAAAACATGAGAACGACCCCTGGTCCCCGTGCTTTTTTGTTTTTATCGAAATCAAGAATGGGCGAAAAGAGTATGACAATCAAATACCTGTTTGAATAACCTTGCATGTTATCAGAAATTTACATATAATAAAGTCAATCAAACGATTATTTGAATGAGGTGACATCATGACGACAAAAGAAGTATGTGAAGTGACAACGGTCCATGAAGAAGTCGTGACACGCGTGCAGAATTCACTACCTGAATTGGGAGCGGCGGTTCAGATTTTTAAAGCATTGGCAGATGAAACAAGATTGAAAATCGCCTATTCCTTGACGTTGGAAAAAGAGCTGTGTGTCTGTGATGTTGCGGCGGTCATCGGTTCTTCCGTGGCAACCGCATCGCATCATTTGCGTTATTTACGTGAGCAGGCGCTTGCAAAATCACAAAGAAAAGGAAAAATGGTGTACTATTCGCTCGCGGATAATCACGTTCATCAACTCGTGAAAATTGCGCATGAGCATGCGGCAGAGGGTGAAAAAGATGGCGGTAGTTGACAAAAAAGAATATCGACTCGAAAACTTATCCTGTGCGAGCTGTGCGATGAAATTCGAAAATAATATCAAAAATTTACCGACCGTTGAAGATGCCCAAGTGAACTTCGGCGCCTCTAAATTATCGTTCAGCGGTAATGCCACAATTAAAGATTTAGAGGCAGCGGGTGCTTTTGATGGTATCAAGGTCGTTCCGATCCAACAAAGACAAACGGAGCCGAAACAGCCGTTTTTTGCGCGTAAGGAAAACGTGGTGACAATCCTGTCATTCCTATTCCTACTTGCGGGTACAATTCTTTCGTTCCGCTATGCGGAGACGCACCCTGCCGCCATCGGCTTATTTGCGATCTCCATCGTGGTTGGCGGAGCGAATATGTTTAAAACTGGGCTTCGCAATTTAATCCGTTTCGATTTTGATATGAAAACGCTCATGACGATTGCCATTATCGGGGCGGCTATTATCGGAGAATGGCGTGAAGGTGCGGTCGTTGTGTTTTTATTCGCCATCAGTGAAGCGCTAGAGGCTTATTCGATGAACAAAGCGCGCCAGTCGATTCGCCAGTTAATGGATATTGCACCGTCTTCCGCCTTTGTAAGACGTGGCAATGAAGTGGTGGAATTGGAAACGGAAGACATTGTAGTCGGCGATATCTTAATCGTCAAACCCGGTCAAAAGATTGCGATGGATGGTACTGTTTTGAAAGGCACTTCCACCGTCAACCAAGCGGCGATCACGGGTGAAGCGGTGCCTGTCCTGAAGAAGACAGGCGACGATGTATTCGCAGGTACCCTTAACGAAGAAGGCGCGCTTGAAGTGACTGTAACGAAATTGGTCGGAGATACGACAATTGCGAAAATCATCCATCTTGTTGAAGAAGCACAAGCGGAGAAAGCACCTTCCCAAAAATTTGTCGATCGTTTTGCAAAATACTATACTCCAGCCATTATCGTCGTTGCATTCCTTGTCGCTATCGTACCGCCACTGCTTGGTGGAGAGTGGCATGCATGGATTTACCAAGGGCTGGCCGTACTCGTTGTAGGATGCCCTTGTGCGCTCGTTGTATCCACTCCTGTTGCGATCGTCACGGCAATCGGAAATGCTGCGCGTCAAGGGGTCTTAATTAAAGGCGGCGTTCACCTGGAAGAAACGGGGCATTTGACGGCGATCGCTTTTGATAAAACAGGCACATTGACAAAAGGGTATCCGGAAGTAACGGAATTTATTGTCCGCCAAGGGATGGATCGACAATCGCTTCTGTGCTCCATCGCAGCTGTAGAATCTTTGTCCCAGCATCCGCTCGCGAAAGCGATTGTCAATTACGCTGATCAGCAAGGGGCGGAAAGGCTGGAAGCAACCGGATTCCAATCGGTCACCGGAAAAGGGGCTTACGCAAAGATTGCCCATCAAACGGTCTATATCGGCAGTTTGAGTTGGATACAAGAACTTGCCTCGGTACCGGAGGAGGTACTGCAACAAGCAGCTGCCTTGCAACAGGAAGGGAAGTCTGTCATGGCGGTTGTCTTAGATGGTGAATATAGTGCCTTGCTAGCTGTTGCGGATCCGATCCGTGCGGAAAGTGGCGAAGTGTTGAAAGAATTGAAGGAAATCGGCATCCGGCATACAGTCATGTTAACAGGAGATCATCCGACGACAGCAAAAGCCATTGCAGAAAAATTGGGTGTAACGGATGTGCGTGCCGGACTCATGCCGGAAGATAAGCTAGTGTACATCAAACAATTAAACGAACAATATGGACGTGTCGCAATGGTCGGAGATGGCATCAATGACGCGCCCGCTTTAGCGGCGGCATCTGTTGGGATTGCGATGGGTGGTGCCGGAACGGACGCGGCATTGGAAACGGCGGATATTGCGTTAATGGCCGATGACTTAGGAAAACTACCTTATTCCATTAAATTAAGTAGAAAAACGTTGCGAATTATTAAAGAAAACATTATGTTTGCATTAGGCTTAAAAATAGTTGCACTACTTCTTATCATTCCGGGATGGCTGACGTTGTGGATTGCCATTTTCGCGGATATGGGGGCGACGCTTCTCGTCGTACTGAACTCGCTTCGCTTATTGCGAGTTCATAAGTAACGAAGTAGGCTTGCATGGAGGCGGATTCTAATGCATTTACAAGAATGGACGATGGAGGAGCAAGAACAGCTCATCCATTTTATGACAACAAACACATGGCCTTATCACGGCAATTCCCATCCGGGTCGCGAATTGATTGAAAAGGCTATTGAAGAAGGCGGTTACCAGTCGGATGAAGTGAAAACGTTCTGGGTGGAGAATGATGCCCGGGAAAAAGTCGGGATTGTGAAGATTTATGATCTAGCGGATAAAATCCCGATGTTCGATCTTCGGATTGCAGATATGTCGAGAGGAAATGGCTACGGGCCGAAAGCGCTTCGGCTCGTAGCGGAATATGTATTCAGCCTTCCGGACAAGAAAATCCGTTTGGAAGGCCATACGCGACAAGATAATCTTGCCATGCGGAAAACATTTGAACGGGCCGGTTTCGTGAAGGAAGCCCATTTGCGGAATGCATGGTTTTCACCGAAGGAATATGCTTATTACGATGCGGTGACCTATGGCATTACACGGGAGGATTTCACGGAAGGAACAACGACACCTGTCATCTGGGAAGATGGGGAGAAGTCAAGGAGTTCAGTAAAGGTTCGACGAATTGCGGACTTCCCTAGTTCGCTTGAATCGGAACGACTGCTGATCCGGGCACCAAAGCTTGAGGACGCGGAGGAAGTATGGGAAGCGACGCGTAAATCCTTGACAATCCTTCGCAAATGGATGCCGTGGGCACAGCCTGAACCCGAATTGGAAACGACGAAGGAAAGTTTAAGAAAAGCTGTCGCCCAATTTATCACACGCGAGGATTTGCGGTTTCATCTTTACCATAAAGAGACGGGTGCTTTCGTTGGTGCATGCGGCCTCCATCGCATTGATTGGTCAATCCCGAAATTTGAAATCGGCTATTGGCTCTCTTCGGAATTTGAAGGGTATGGCTATATGACGGAGGCCGTGCAACGGATTGAACACTTTGCGTTCGAGCAGCTCGGTGCACATCGGGTGGAAATCCGTTGTGATGAAAGCAATATGAAGAGCAGAAGCGTTGCGGAACGTGCAGGCTTTACACTTGAAGGGATCCTTCATCAAGATTCCTTATCGCCTGATGGAAATGTTTTACGGAATACATGTATTTATGCGAAAATAGGATGAGCAGGGATCAAAAAAGGGATGCCGACATATGTCGACATCCCTTTCGTTACAAAGTTCTTCTTCCTGTCACCAGTTGGATGATAAAGATTATACCGGCGACGACGAGGAGAAAATGAATGAGTCCTCCACCAATTTTCAATACTACACCTAGTAACCAAATGACAATTAATGCTACAATGATTAGCCAAAGAATTCGGCCCATGTATATCCCCCCTATAGTTATGTACTCAGAAAATACCCTGCAAGTAGAGTGTCTAAACAATTCGCTAGGGAAAGGAGTAAGCGTGGGAACGAAGAAATGCAGTTAATAACGCGATGTCTGGTCGCGACGGTTGCGTCACCTGCCTTGTGCAGGCTAATACATACTGGAGGTGGTACGAATGGCAACACCAGGTATGGAAGATTACCTCGAACAAATTTATTTGCATATTGAAGCGAAAGGGGTTGCACGTGTTTCGGATGTCGCGGAAGCATTGGCAGTCCTGCCTTCTTCTGTAACGAAAATGGCACAGCGGCTTGATCGGGAAGGGTATCTTGTCTACGAGCGCTACAAAGGGCTAGAGTTGACGGAAAAAGGGTATAAGTTTGGTAAGAAGTTGGTCAGGCGGCATGAACTGCTCGAACAGTTTCTTAGAATCATCGGTGTTGAAGAACAAAATATATACGGTGATGTGGAAGGGATTGAACATCACCTTAGTTGGAATGCCATGGACCGGATTACAGATCTTGTCGAGGCGATGAAACAAGATGCCGAGTTTGTGGAAAAACTACGTGTACAGAATCGAGAGGAAGAGGTGGATTGCTAATGGCACAATTGAAATCCGGCTTTACAGCCAATTTAAAAGTAGTAGGGCGTGAAGGATCACGCTGGGTGTTAGAGGGCGATGAGGACCCGATTATGATGAACGTCTCCGATGCAGATGAGGCGTTGCAAGAAGGAGATAACGTGCAAGTTTTCTTATACACAAACCGCCGGGGCCAACTGACTGCGACGATGCGGATGCCGAACATGACAAGTGAAACGTTCGGATGGGCGCGTGTGATTCGCGTGGACGATCGAGAAGGGGTCTATGTCGATATCGGTTCCTCCTTTGAAGTGCTCGTCAACCGGGCGGATATGCCACGCATCCGGTCTTTATGGCCGCAAGTGGATGATGCCTTGTATATGACACTCCGAACGGATTTAGGCGGCAATATTTTCGGGCGATTGGCAACGGAAGAAAAGGTCCAGGAGCAATTGATCGAAGCCCCGACTTCCTTGCATAATCAAAATGTAAAAGCGAGGGCTTACCGTTTGCTACCCGTAGGCTCTTTCATGCTGAGCGTACCGGAAAATTACCGGATCTTCATCCATAACTCACAACAGGAGAAAGAGCCGCGTCTTGGACAGGAAGTCGAAGTTCGGATTGTTGGTATCCGGGACGATGGAACATTGAATGGTTCCCTGTTGCCGAGGAAAGAGGAGCGTTTGGGAGACGATGCCGAAACGGTTTTCCGCTATTTAACCGAAGTCGGCGGCCGGATGCCTTTTACAGATAAATCGACACCCGAAGAAATCAAGGAAATGTTCGACTTGAGCAAGGCGGCATTCAAACGTGCATTAGGCAAGCTGATGAAAGAAGGCAAAATCGTCCAAAATGATGGTTGGACATCGCTGAAGTGATCGAAGGGAACTTTTCAAACTACGAAGCGTACTAATCGTATAAGAAGGGGGAATTGACATGAAGCGATTTTTAAGCATGATAACGGTTCTGTTGCTTGTAATAGGCATAGCAAGTCCGTTGACGGCTCAAGCTGAGGACGGGGTAGTTGACGAAAGATTTGGTGTCCCGATTGTCGTCTACGGAGCTGATTTATCGGAGACCGAAAAAGAGAGTGTTAAGAAAAGCTTAAACGTTGCAGAAGAGGCGGAAGTCGAGGAGATTATGGTCTCCGGAAGCGACCTAGTCAAGTATATTAAAGATGGTAACGATAAGGCGAGAATGTATTCATCGGCTAAGATTACACGGCAGGAAGCGGGGAAAGGCTTGGTCATCTCCATCGTGACAGAAGACAATATCACACAAGTCACATCGGAAATGTATGCCAACGCCATGTTAACAGCGGGGATTGAAGATGCGATTGTCGAAGTGGCAGCGCCGAAAAAAGTGACTGGCCACTCCGCCCTTGTCGGCATTTACAAAGCGTATGAAGTGACCGGCGAGACACTCGATACCGAACGGACGGACGTTGCCAATGATGAATTGAACTTGGCGACCAAGTTTTCAAAAGAAGCGGGTGTGGATAGCGACAAAGTTTCGGAACTGCTGACGGAAATCAAAAAACAAATTGCAGAGAAAAATCCGGCTACGAAAGAAGAAGTCGAGAAAATCGTGACAGAACAATTGAGCAAATTGAATATCGAGTTAAGTGAAGCAGATCGACAGTTATTAATTGATTTGATGGATCGCATCCGCAACTTGGATATCGATTTCAATAAGTTTTCCGAGCAACTCTCCGATATGACGGCGACAATTAAAGAGAAAATCGGTGAAATTGATCCAGGCTTTTGGGAAAGTGTCAAAGAATTCTTTGCCAAACTGTTTGAATCCATTCAATCCTGGTTCAAATAAAGCGACAGAAATTAAGAATAGAGAGACTTTTTCGAAAGGAAACGATTGTCTAGCTTGCCACTAGGTGTTAAACTGATACTAGCTTAAATTCAAGGCATGGAGCATTGATCATCAATCTTACATTGCAAGAAAAGGGGTCATGTAGATGGAATTTGAATTTGTGGAACTAGGTGGCGACGCATTTGCATTTCGAAATGAGCAGGATGGAAAATTGCTCGCGGAAATTACATGGACGATTCTTGGAGACGTCATGGTGATGGATCATACATTTGTTTCTACGGATTTACGCGGGCAAGGAGTAGCGAAGAAATTATTGGACCGCGCGGCAGCCTATGCACGTGAACATGAGCTAAAGATGGAACCTGTCTGCTCATATGTTGTCACGGCATTCGAACGCTATAAAGATTATGAAGATGTGAAAGTATAATGGACTGAAAGTAAAAGACAATCCGTAGCAAGAATATGCCGCCGGATTGTCTTTTTCGTTTGATGTGGAATGGGCGGTTCCGATTTAGAAAAATGAATGCTTGATCACAAAGAAAAGGTAGAAAAAGTGAAACCATTTCTATGAAGAAGCGTATAATCATTATAAGATTAAAAGAAAGGGTGCGTAAAATATGATAAACCGCACGGCGGAAAAAGTATTAGCCATCATCAGTGCCGTTTTTACGGTACTTGGAATCATCTCCACCGTCGTTATGATGGTATTTTATAACTTTTTAAAGTCTGATCCGATGATCCAAAAAGAATTTGAAGCGGAGATGTTGGCAGATCCGACGATTAATCCGGAAGATCTTGAGTGGATCTATGGCATGTTTAATTTCCTTGGTGGTTTGATTTGGTTGATTGTCATTCTTCTTATTATTAGTTTGATCTTGACCATTATCGGCATTGTGAACATCTGGAAAAACAAAAACCCGAAGCTCGCAGGGATTATGTTTATCATTGCGGGTGTATTGGCTGGGATTATTAACTTAACATCCATCCTTCTCTATATTGCAGGCATTCTCTGTTTTACAAAGAAGCCGCCACTTACGAACGAAAATGCTTACGTAGATGATGGAAATGGCGGAACGATGCGACCTTTATAAGTCAAAAAGAAAAAACGCTTTCCTAACAGGTGGAAAGCGTTTTTGAATAGTAAGTTAGACAAGTACTGGAGCTTGTATATAGTAGACGTATTGCGCGGTTAGAACAGGATGTCCTTGGAAATCTTCTTCGAAAACATCGAGTAATTCAAATCCTTGTTTTTCATAGAAGGCTCTTCCGATGGTATTACGTGCATCCACATAAACAAATAGTTGTTGGGCGTCCTGCAACATGGAGAGAGTGGACTTGAAGAGTTGCTCCCCGTAACCGGCTTGTTGGTATTCAGGTAAAATGTACATTGCTGTCAGCTCGGAATCGCCATCCTCGTCTTTTCTTGTGAAGTTGGCAAAGCCGATCGGTAAACCACGAACTTCAGCGATGAGAACGTTTGTCTTTTCCATACGCTTTTCCATCATCGCGTGAGAATAGAAACGATCGATAAACTGTTTTTGAATTTCATCTGGAATAATATCTTGATACGTTGTACTCCAAGTTTTACGGGCGATTTGTTGAACGTGCACGCAATCCCTGGTTGTCATGAGTCGGATCATTGCACTGTCACCTCTGCATCTCTTTTTGTTATCATAACAAATGTGAAGGTTAAAAACTACAGCTGTAATCAAAATGACATATAAGGGAAATATACCGAAATGATGCGGGATTCCGATGGTTCGGAAAGCATCTTCCTGTCACGCAATGGATAAGCAAAAGTTTCTAATGCAACAAATCAGGGTATACTCATACCATATTTCGATATTTAAACAAAGTGGGAGGAATGTTAAACATGGGACGTAAACGAAATAACAATTTTTTGCTTGCAACAATGGCTGTTGGAGCGTATGCCTATTTTAGCAAAAAAGAAAATCGGGATAAGGCACAGGTCGCATTCAATAATATGAAAACCAAAGTGGAGTCGTTCATCAACACGCAAAAAATGAATCGTGATTCCGACACGAAAGTCGGTCATTCGGACCCATATGATTTACAGGATAATAAGATGGTAAGTGAAGGCGCCCAAACGAGCGTTCATTACTACAACCAAGAAGTAGAAGATAAAGATGCTAACGAAAATACAGATGGACTTTACCATAAAAAAGAACAGTCAGAGTTGGAAAAGGAATCATCGAACCAATAAGACGGGGGTAGACAAAGTTTATTTTGTCTACCTTTTTTTAATTTGACCCCATTGAATTCACTTTAATTTTAAAAAGATGTTAGAAAATTATTTTTATGGGTATCTAATAAATCATAAAACTAACAAACCGTTTAGAAGAAAAAGTGAAATGAGTGGAGCTTGTGAACATGCAGAAGACGATGAGGATAAGACGATCTATGTTGGTAAGGAATCAAGAATATGAGGGTGAGTCAAATGGGCGTTACAAAGGAATCGAGACGTATTACATAACGGAAAGAAAGTTGTTGACTCATATTCTTTGCTTGGAAAAAGAGCAAGCACGAAAAGAGATCAAATTTCTTTTTGAATATAAGATACGCTATGCGGGGATGAGGCCATTTGAAACGATCAAATATTACTTAATCAGTCTCTCCTCAATGGTTGCGAGACAATTGGAGAGAACATCCCATATGCCGGCAAAAGCATTTGCTTTCAATAACGCATGTATGGTCTTAATCGAAACGAAATTGAATGAAGAGAATACCTTTGAATTCGTGGATGAACTGCTTGAGTTTTATATGTATACGCTTAAAAATAAGGACTTGCCGCCCCTTTCGAACCAAATCGTGAATAATGTCATTTTATATATTTCCTGTCACTTGGAGTCACCTATCACGGTGGAGGAGATCGCTAAGGAGTTCAATATTAGTACGAGTCATCTTTCCCGTGTATTCCGGGAACATACAGGTGTGACGCTTGTTGAATATATCAATATCCGCAAAGTTGAAGAATCCCAGTATGCTTTGCGTTTTACAAATCGAAAAATATCCGATATTTCCGATCAGTATCACTTTTGCAACCAAAGTTATTTCACGCGCTTATTCAAGAAGTATGCTGGGCAGACGCCGAGGGAATTTAGAAGCAATCTTTCTGTAAGCTACTTCCATTTCAGTTTTCCGGTGAAAGAGAGTTAGGGGATGTTTCCTCTGACCAGCTTCAGTGCAAAAGCAGACATTCGTTGTAATCCAATGACGGTTTGAGGTATACTTTTCATTAGTTTGAATTAGTGAAGGTGAATCTATTGAAAAAAAGAATTGGATTAGTGACGATGTTACTGATAACCGCTGCCTTTCTAAGTGGTTGCGCCGGTGTTGAGAACAAAGAAGGTACATTTTACAATGTTTTTGTTAAGCCGATGGATTGGTTACTGACGTTCTTTAGCGACCTGTTCAACGGAAGTTATGGTTTGGCGATTATTCTGATTACTGTATTGATTCGCTTGATTCTCATGCCGTTCATGTTGAAAAATTATCGGGCACAGCAGGATATGAAAGTGAAAATGGATGCGCTTCGTCCTGAAATGGAAGACATTCAAAAAAGGTTGAAAGAAGCAAAGGAAAGTGGAAGTAAAGAAGAGCAGATGAAGCTTCAGCAAGAGATGATGGGTCTTTATTCGAAGCATGGGGTGAACCCGCTCAATATGGGTTGTCTGCCGCTGATCATTCAAATGCCGATCATTATGGGTCTTTACTTTGCAATTCTCTATTCACCGGAAGTAAAATCACACCAGTTCCTTTGGTTTAACTTAGGGGAACCCGATATTCTGATGATGCTTCTAGCGGGTGCTGTCTATTTTGTACAGGCGCGTATTTCGCTTTGGACGATGCCTGAACAGCAACAACAACAAATGAAAATGTTCATCTATATGTCACCGATCATGATTATGTTCATTTCCTTTAAAGCGATGGCAGCATTGCCGCTTTACTGGGCAGTCGGTGGGATTCTCCTCATCTTCCAAACATATTTGGGACGCAAACTTTACTACAAACCTGCTCCAGAAGCAGCGCCGGCTGACAAAGCTGAAATTGTAGAAGACGACAAAAAAGGAAAAGATGGTAAGTGAAAGTAGACCGGAGAGCATTCTTCGGTCTTTTTCTTAGGAGGCTACAATCGTGCAAGGCAAATGGTTAGTTGGAATCGGAATGGTTGCGGCAGCGGCTGCTTCTCTATATTTCATTATCAAATTGGATTTGAATCATGCGGTGATTGCCTTGACGGCTTTGTTCGCCCTGACGAATGGCAGCCGTGCAAAATCTTTTAAAGAGCAGGGGATGGAACGTGAGTCGAAATGGATGCGATGGATGTCGATCTTTTTCGCAGTAGCCTGTATCCTGTTGTTCATCATTAATGTAATCATGTGACAGGTGGACGTTCGCGGGAACTGAATAATCCGTGGAGCGTCCTTTTTGATAAGAATCCTGTTTTTTATTTGGCCAATAAACGAATACTGTTGGGCCGAAATAATGGTAGACTAGAGATAGATTTTGAGAAGGAATGATCATTCATGAAACGTAAAAACAAATACGTGAAAAAGAAGAAAACGGGGAAAGGATTGACCATCACTTTATTGGTGACGGCTTTGGTTGGATGCGGTTTGGTAGCGATTCTTGGATTCAATGGGTGGGATGTTGAAAAAAGTACTCAGTCGGTTCAAACGTTCTTTGGTCTATCTCATGCGCCGAGCGAGCAGGCAGGGAGCAAACTGGATGTGGAAGATGGGAAGACGGATGAGCAGATAGAGAAAACCTCCGGAGATGTTACAGAACAAGGTGGGGATGCTGGCAGTGAGCGGCGGGAGATGACTGTCGATGCCGGCGGTTATATAATCGACCAGCAGTTGCCTGAAGAACCGACCTATATCAATCAAGTTCTACTCGCCAATAAGAAATACCCGCTGCCGTCGACGTTCGCTCCAGGAGAGGATCCAGCGGCACGCGAAGCGTTTGACAAAATGGCGGCGGAAGCTAAACTTTCTGGTTTTAATCTTACCGCTTTTAGTACGTACCGATCGTTTGAGTATCAAAAGACGCTTTATGATCGCTATGTGGAGCGTGATGGTAAAGAAGCGGCGGATACGTATAGTGCACGTCCGGGCTATTCCGAGCATCAAACAGGACTCGCTTTTGATATTGGGGAAGTGAATTTCGAAAAGCATTGGGCCTCCTCCTCGTTCGGAGAAACGGAAGCCGGGAAATGGCTAGCTGCCAATGCACACCGCTTTGGCTTTATATTGCGCTATCCAGAAGGGAAAGAAGATATTACCGGTTATATGCATGAATCTTGGCATTACAGATATGTAGGTGTCGAGATGGCGACTGACATTTACAACCGTGACATTACATTGGAAGAATACTTGGACGTCAAGTAAAACGATACAAACTGCAAAAACGAAAAAGGGGCATACCAGGTGAGCGGTATGTCCCTTTTTCATCGTCTAGCCTCCGAGCGTCTAGGCAGGCGCCCTGCGCTTTTGTCCTCGTCTAGGCTTCGCCAGCCTGACTGTGAGGAAAAAAGCGCCTCTTGGGCCCATAGGATGTGGGTCATGCAGTCGTTGCCGCAGGACGCGGCGAACTTAGACTGCCTTCCCTAATCCGTCTTATGCCTGTCGCCCTTGACCAAGGCGCTTATGCTTTTGTTTGTCATTATAAAATCGGCGACAGCAATCGTGAGATGGATTCTTTTATTTTGATCATCCGGGTACGTTCCAAATACATGTCGTACGTCAGCTCCGTTGATAAGAGCATATCTTGTTCAAATAATTCCGCTAGCTCATGGGATGTTTCGCGATCATAGATGAAGGCGTTAATTTCAAAGTTGAGCTTAAAGCTGCGAACATCGATATTGGCAGTGCCGACTGTGGACAATTCGTCATCGACGACAATCTGTTTTGTGTGCAAAAAGCCGTTCTCGTAAATATAAACTTTGGCACCAGCCTTCAATAAGAGGCCGACGTTGGAATAGGTCGCCCAATAGACGAACATGTGATCAGGTTTATTTGGAATCATGATGCGCACATCGATACCGGACAGGCAAGCGATACGCAATGCATCTAAAAAGCTCACATCTGGAATAAAGTACGGTGTTTGGATATAGATATATTTCTTCGCGATGAAGATCATTTTTAAATAGCCGTCTTTAATTTGTTCCCATTGCTCATCAGGCCCGCTGGAAACGATTTGTACACCGACTGAACCTTTTCGGGGAATAATTGGAAAATAACGTTCTGCGTATTCAATATCATTTTTCTCAGATGCCTGGTTCCAGTCAAGGATGAACCGGGTCTGTAACGGGTGCACCGAACTCCCTTCGATGCGAAGATGTGTGTCGCGCCAATAGCCGAATCTCCTGTTCAGACCGAGGTATTCATCTCCTACGTTAAAGCCTCCGACATAGCCGATCCGCCCATCGATAACGACGATTTTCCGGTGATTTCGATAGTTCAGGCGCGGATTGATCAGAGGGAGGGTGGCCGGGAAAAATGCTTCAACTTCTCCTCCGTGCGCGACGAGCTCCTTCAAATGTCTTTTGTGTAAGCCGCGGGAACCGATATCATCAAATAGGACGCGGACTTTAACCCCTTGTTTCGCCTTCCGGATTAATACTTCATAGATTCTTTTTCCGAGCTGATCGAGTCGCAAAATATAATATTGGAAATGGATATGATCTTTAGCCTGTTCAAGGTCATTGATCAGCGCATCAAACTTCGCTGTGCCATCATTGAAAATTTGGATATCATTGTCTTGGGTCAATACAGCGTGGTTATTTCTGAGATGAAGGTAAATCATATCTTGGTAATGGGCCGTGTCATCCAATCTGAAATCGAATGTACCTTGTTCAATCGCTTCAATCTGGTAATCGATCAATTGGTCGATACCGATTTTATGTCGTCCTTCCCAACGGAAAAGATGTTTTTCTCTAAGCTGCCTGCCGAGAAGAAGGTAGATGAAGAAACCAAATATAGGGATGAAAAAGAGTACGAGGAGCCAAGCCCATGTAGCAGTAGGGTCTCTTCTTTCAAGGAAAATAAGTGCGATGGCCAAGCCGATATTCGAAATTAGAATGACGATCACAATAAGATTGATCAATGGGGTCATAAGCATCCTCCCTTACAAAACGTACTTCTCTATTAGTATACCTAATTATTGTATGGAAAAAAATGATAATCTATTTATTGATGGTAAAGCCTACTTGACTGATTGGTATTTAAGATATAATATCTATACTAGGTTGACTTAAGAAGCTGGGAGGAACACTAATTTGGATACATTCTTTCTTTTGTTGAATATAGCAGGGTTGCTTCTGCTTGTCGGTATATTATATGGAATGCACCGTAAAAAGGTTTCATTTTCGAAACGCGTATTTACGGGACTTGGTCTTGGAATTGCTTATGGACTCATTTTACACTTCGCTTACGGGGCGGATTCCGCAGTGTTGAATGATTCGATGCCTTGGTTTAACTTGATTGGTACTGGATATGTCAAGTTGCTTCAGATGATTGTCATGCCACTCGTTTTCATTTCGATTTTGGCTGCCTTTACAAAAGTGACAATCGGTAAAAACTTCGGGAAAATGGCGGGAATGATCTTAGGAATACTTGTTGGTACGACGGCGATTGCCGCAACCATCGGAATAGCAGCTACACTATTGTTCGGTTTGGACGCCTCTGAAATTGTTCAAGGGGAAGCGGAAACAGCTCGAGGTGCCGCGATTGAAGAGCGCTCTGTCGGTGTTGCGGACCGCGCATTGCCTGAACAACTCATCGACCTATTGCCCGCGAATCCATTTCTCGATTTCACAGGGGCACGTCCGACATCTACAATCGGCGTGGTCATATTTGCCGCATTTCTAGGTTTTGCGTATTTGACCCTTTCGAAAAGGGATGAGAAAAATGCAGCTACAGTAAAAAAAGGGATCGATGCCATTTATTCACTGATCATGGGAGTAGTAAAGATTGTCTTGCGTCTGACGCCTTATGGAATCTTGGCAATTATCGCAAGAACAGTCGCAACATCCGACTTTGCGGCCATTTACAGTCTCGGTAAATTTGTGTTGGCATCTTATGCGGCGATCTTGGTCATGTTCGGTGTGCATCTACTTATTATTACCCTATCCGGATTAAACCCAATCACCTACGTGAAAAAAGCTGGAGAGGCATTGATTTTCGCTTTCACTTCACGGTCAAGTGCCGGTACATTGCCGCTGAACATTGATACGCAGACAAAGCGTCTCGGTGTACCTGATGGCGTGGCCAACTTTGCTGGATCATTCGGACTGTCGATTGGCCAAAATGGCTGTGCAGGCATTTACCCTGCGATGCTTGCGGTGATGATTGCACCTTCAGTCGGGCAAAATCCGTTGGAACCAACATTCCTGCTTACATTGATTGCCATTGTAGCGATTAGCTCATTCGGTGTTGCGGGTGTTGGTGGGGGAGCGACATTTGCAGCGATCCTCGTCCTATCAGCCATGAACCTACCCGTTGTGTTGGCAGGGTTGCTCATTTCCGTCGAACCGCTGATCGACATGGGTCGTACCGCATTGAACGTCAGTGGTTCGATGACAGCGGGTGTGACGACAGCGCGCGTGACGGGTGAACTCGATAAAAAGATCTACAACGAACCACTCGAAAAGCAGACGGTGGAAGTCTAATCGAATTTGAGCTTAAACATACCGCCGGAGATTCGTTCTACGGTGTAAAATGAACCGCTGGAAGCAAGATGCTCCCAGCGGTTCATTTTTCATTCTGAAACAGTCTCCAAACTGCGGAGTGATTTGGCTGTTTTCCTGAACGCCAAGATGAGCCCGATGGAAATGACTGCAAGGATGGAGGAGATGAAATACATATTGCCTGCTTGTTGTGTGAAAATCCATGTGAACAGTAGTGGACCGATAATGCGTCCCATATTATCCATGGAATAAGTCATCCCTGCCGCTGTTCCGTATTTCCCACCGGATTCTTTTGTGGTCAATGAAACCAATACGGTTCGAGCGAGTGCATTCCCGGCGGTGAAGACGCTTAACGCAAATCCGGCCCATAAAAGACTCGAAGTGAATGGAATGAGCAGGAGTCCCAAAGCCGTGACGATTTGCGCCCCGATGATCCACTTCGTTTCCGAGCCGTTTTTCACACGTCGGACGACACCGCCTTGAATGACGGCATCGACAAAACCGCTTGCCATGAATAGGTAACCGATCTGGAGGGGTGTGATTTCAATTTTCGACATTTGGAACAGTTGAAATGTCGACTCAAGACCTGCAAGTAGGAAGGTCACCATGAATGAAAACAGGAATAGATAACGAATTCGATATTGCCACAGCACGGTCCCGCCTTTTGGAAGCAGTGCGCGTTTGTTCGCCATGCCGCGACGTTCTGGTTCTTTCAAAATGATCGACGCATAGACGATCAACAACAAAGTCAATACACCTGAACCGATGAAAGGCAATTGAAGACTAGAGTGACCGAGCACGCCCCCGATAGCCGGTCCGAAGATGAAACCGAGCCCGATCGACATACCGAGAAGGCCCATATACTTGTTTCGATTTTCTTCATCCGTTAGATCCGCAACAAAACCGGTCACGGCCGTATAGAGTGCTCCAGAAAACACTCCGCCGACTACACGTGATACATACAGCAGCGGCAGATTCTCAATGAATAACGCAAACAAAAAGAAACTCAAACTAAATCCGGCAAGTCCTAGCAGAATCAGCTTTTTCCTTCCCGTGCGATCTGACAATGATCCCCAAAGTGGCGCGGTGAAAAAAGAAGCAAGTGCATAGACTGTCAGCAACCCGCCGACATGCACTTCAGAAAAACCTTGTTGTACAACGACCTCAGGCAGAATGGGGATAATAATACCAAAACCGAGATATACAAAAAACTGAACAGACATCAGAAGAAGAATCACTTTTTTCATATAAATACCTGCTTTCTACCAAATCGATATCTCCATTCTAACCTTACAAAGTCCATTCGAACAACGGAAAAGAAGGGGAGGAAGCGATATAAGGCAGGAAACAACGCATTTCTAAAAGAAAACCATCGAATTATGGAACAAGGCAACATTTTTCGTAAAGTAACCAAAATGCCGCCAAAAGAAAAACACCGCAAAAATTTCGCGGTGTTCCCCAACCAATCTAATCTCTCAATTTCACCCTCTGTAACCGCAAAGCATTCAACACGACCGATACGGAGCTAAAGGCCATGGCAGCCCCGGCTACCCAAGGGGCGAGCAAACCGGCCGCCGCGATCGGGATGCCGATGGAGTTGTAGGCCAGGGCCCAAAACAGATTCTGTCTAATATTCTGCACGGTCAATCGGCTCATTTTGATGGTGTCGGTTACACGTAACAAGTCGCCGTGCATGATTGTGACATCGGCGGCTTCCATGGCGACCGCGGTGCCTGTGCCCATAGCTATTCCGATATCCGCTACGGCCAATGCTGGGGCATCGTTAATGCCGTCACCGACCATGGCGACCTTTTTCCCGTCGGCTTGCAGGGAAGCGATCACTTCCGCTTTTCGTTGCGGCAAGACGCCGGCGATGACATGGTCGATTCCGGCATCATATGCAATGGCACGGGCTGTTCTTTCCTGGTCGCCGGTGAGCATGATGACGTCGAGTCTAAGCTCATGCAGTTCCGCAATCGCTTGTTTTGATGTTACCTTCAACGTATCGGCAACGGCAATCGTTGCCGCATGTGTACGATCGATCGCCATATACATGACGGTCCTGCCTTCGTTTTCCAGTATTTCTATATCCGCGAGCATTGGATCGAGCGGGATGGCGTGATTGACCAACAATTGACGTGTCCCCATCAGCACGGTGCTTCCGTCAACGGTGCACGAAATTCCCTGCCCGGGAATGGCTTCAAAATGATCGACTTTGGGTAATGTAGTATTGTCTGCAAGCCCATAAGAAATAATCGCTTTGGCAACGGGGTGTTCCGAATTATTTTCAGCGGCTGCTGCCAGTGCGATGACCCGGTCTCTCACAAAGCCGAAAGCGATTTTGAAGTCGGTCACTGCGGGGGCACCTTGTGTGATCGTGCCGGTTTTATCGAGTACGACTGTATCGATCGCTTTCGTGTTTTCCATTGCTTCCGCTGTTTTGAATAAAACCCCTTGCTCCGCGGCGCGTCCCGAACCTGCCATGATCGAAGTCGGTGTGGCAAGACCTAATGCACAAGGACAGGCAATGACTAGAACGGCAATCGTGTTCACGAGAGCTTCTGCAAAGTTGCCGGGCTCGATCATCAAGTACCATGCAAGGAAAGTCACGACAGCGATGCCGACGACGATCGGCACAAAGATTCCGGAAATCCGATCGGCTAGCCGCTGGATTGGTGCTTTCGATCCTTGGGCTTCTTCGACGACCTGGATGATGTTGGAAAGGACCGTATCTTTTCCGATATTTTGGGCACGCACCCGCAATGAGCCATTCGCATTGACCGTCGCTGCATAAACAGCATCGCCTTGCTTTTTATCGACCGGTAAACTTTCCCCGGTCAACATCGATTCGTCAACGGCGGATCTACCCGAGATGACTTCAGCGTCGACCGGAACCGAGGCCCCTGGACGGATGACAAGAATGTCCCCGACTTGGACGTCTGCAATCGGAATTTCGTTGGTGAACCCATCTCTTTCAACAATCGCCATTGAAGGTTGCAGCCCCATCAGCTTTTTAATGGCGTTGGAAGAGCGTCCTTTCGCTCTCGCTTCAAACACTTTGCCAAGAAGGATAAGCGTGATGAGCACTGCACTCGTTTCAAAATAAAGGCCGTGATCCGACCCGCTTAAGACGAGATAGACGGAATAGAAATAGGCTGCGGAGGTCCCAAGGGCAACGAGTACGTCCATATTGGCACTGCCGTTCCGGAGTGAGAAATAGGCTCCTCTGTAAAACGTCCAACCAATCGCAAATTGGACAGGTGTCGCCAATGCCCATTGTGTATACGGATCGAGAATATAGTCCGGCACATACATCCAAGCCGTGAAGGAAAAATGGGAAACCATCGTCCATAGCAGCGGAAAGGATAAGAGTGCAGAAATGAAGAATAGCTGGGTCTTATGCCGTATTTCCACTTGACGGTGATCTTCATGCTCTTCTGAAATTTCTCCTCTCAATTCCGCGTCATAGCCCAGATTTTTAATTTTGGATAATAGATCTTGCGAACTTAAGACGCTTGGATCATACGTCACTTTTCCCGTTTCAAGGGCAAGATTGACAGTTGCCTCATGTACGCCTTCCATACGGGCTAAACCTTTTTCGATCCGCGCTGAACAAGCGGCACAAGTCATGCCGGTAATCACAATGTCTGTTTTCTTTTCGCTCATTCGAATACACCTCCTAGTCCCATTTCGACGAAAGACATCGACTGAGTGGAAACCTTCTCACTCTCTAATTCTATAAGGGTACCAGTAATCCTTTACCTAGGAGGGTATATAATCACAAAAAAGCACTGCGGCATGCCGCAGTGACAGTCTACATTATTGTTGAACATTGATTCAATCGCATTCATAAGCAATTCCGATATTGTTTGATTCGAGGTTCATTTTCGCATTAGTTTTGTAATGGTGACAAGCAGTTCGTCTAGTATCTCATCATCGCCTTCAGCGAGTCGTTCTTTGACGCAGCCTTTCAAATGGCCGTCGAGCAATACTTTCGCTACACTGTTAAGCGCAGACTGGGTAGCCGATAATTGTGTAATAATATCATCGCAATAGACATCTTTTTCAATCATGCCTTTAATCCCTCTGATTTGTCCTTCCACCCGGTTCAGACGGTGGATTAAATTCGTTTTCACTTTTTCCGGATGATGGCTCTTTCTGCATGAGAGCCCAGATGACTCTTCCGAATGTTCATCCATTATAAGGTCATTTGTCAAGATTACGCCTCCCTCACTATTCTTATCTTATTGTACCTGTTAGGGGTACGTCAATTTTCTGTTTAATTTCATTTAGTAAAGATTTACCTTGTCTACAAGGGACAAAATTGATTTTTATTTTGACGTATGAAACCTTTACAATTCGGTGAAATTGTAACAGAAATGAAAGATTCAAATGAGGGCGGGAGTGGTATGATTGGAGTAACAGCGAAATGGAACAATTTTCATTCATTAGAAGAATCTCTATAGTGTTTTCAAAAGAAACTTTATGGTTTTCCAATACGTCCATACCATGTAGAAAGGTCGAGGTGGAAAAGATGGCTCAAGAAGTTGATTTGAAAAAGATCATCTCCAACTTGGCGAAGTTGGGTGTTTCGGCTACGCTAACGAAATCCCGTCTGGAAATGCTGAAAGCCCTCGCGCCACCTGCACAAGACCCGCATCCACAGTCACAATAAAATTATACGAAAAGCTCCGCTGGGGAACCGTTCCCAAGCGGAGCTTTTTCACTGTTCAGGCGCCCTGCGCTTTTCTTTGTCTAGACTCCGGGCGCCAGATGCTCGGGTCATAAGTCAAGCCGACTCTGTGGCAAAGAGCGCCACGCCGTCGACTCGCCTTATGCCTGTCGCATCTAAGCGGCGCCCTTCGCTTTTCTTTGTCCAGACTCCAGCGGCTAGCCTCTCGAGTCGCTTCAGTCTTGCTGATCAAGGCAAAGGGTGCCTTGATCTTCAAGCCTTCCAGCGCTTGTCGAGGCTGACCAGCCGCTTCCGCTTTTCGTTAGTCTTCCTCGTCTGAGCTGAATAGGTACGTCCGATGATGGAATTTCATGCTGAATACGAGTCCGATGGCAAGCATATTCCCCATGAGAGAACTGCCTCCGTAGCTGATGAAAGGCAGTGGAATTCCAGTGATCGGCAAGAGTTGTATGGTCATCCCGATATTTTCAAAGACGTGGAACGTGATCATTGCGATGATTCCTGCACAAATATACGTACTGAACGGATCTTTCAATTCCAGCGTGATTTTCGTCAAATGGTAAATTAGAAAGAAATACATACAAATAACAATACTTGCGCCGATGAAGCCCCAGTCTTCAGAGATCGTCGTAAAGATAAAGTCAGTATGGCTTTCCGCTACATACACTTCACGTCCTTGGTATCCTTTACCGAATGTTTGGCCGGAACCGATCGCATTGAGTGACGTGATCAGATGCCGCCCCTCATCGGACGAATACGTATACGGATCGAGCCAAGAGTAGATCCTTGCCGCTTGATAAGGCGAAAAGCCGAGTTTATCCTGCAGGAATTGCTGGGCGTATAACGCCATCCACAGTAAGGTGACTCCGATAGTTGCGGTTCCTGCAAAAATCGGGACAATGATGCGCCATGTAATCCCTGCCACGACGATCAATGCTGCTGTGATCGCCATGAAAACGAGTCCTGTCCCAAGGTCTGGCTGTAGCATGATGAACAACAAAGGGATGAATAGTACACCCATCATTTTCCCGAGCAATAAAAAATCCGTTTTCAATGTTTTTTCGATGAATTTTTCATGATGTTTGGTAATCATCCGCGCCATACCGATGATGAAGAATGTTTTCATGAACTCTGCCGGCTGAATGCTACCGAGTCCAGGGATATGGAACCAGCTTTTGGCACCATTTCTTTTTGCGACTAGCGCTAGACTATCGGGAAGAATATACAACATGGCTAGTAGGAAAATTCCGCCGCCGTAAATGATCCAAGCGGCTTTTTTATATTGGTCGGGTTCTAAGTACATCGTAATGGCAATGATGATTGCGCCCACGATATACCACTGGATTTGGGATGGAACGAAGTTGATGGGCATTCCGAACATGTCTTTGTATTGGCCGGTCGTCTGTGCCGATGCAATTGCAAACAGGCTGATCAGACAAAATAGCAACAACATGAAAGCAAGTGTCCAATCGAAGCGTTCCTTTTGCTTATTATCTATTTTCATTTATAGTCACCTTTGTTCCAGAATAAATAAGGTTGAGGGGCATTATCCTCATCCATTAAAGGATTGCAGAATCATAGATCGTTGTCCTCATCGGCCTCGAACAAATAGGTCCGATGATGAAATCTCATGCTGAACACCAGTCCGATCGCAAGCATATTACTGAAGAGAGAACTGCCTCCGTAACTGACGAAAGGGAGGGGAATCCCTGTGATTGGAAGCAATTGGATTGTCATGCCGATATTTTCAAAGACATGGAATGTCAGCATGGCAATAATCCCTGTACATACATAGATGCTGAATGGATCCTTCAGTTCCAGTGCCACTTTCGTCAAATGATAAATCAGGATGAAAAATAAGGTGATGACGATGCTTGCACCTAGAAAGCCGTACTCTTCCCCAATCACACTGAAGATAAAGTCTGTGTGATTTTCAGGTATATAGACTTCGCGGCTTTGAAAACCTTTTCCAGCCATCCCTCCTGAACCGATTGCCGTCATAGACGTCAGAAGGTTATATCCTTCGTCTGAAGGATAGGAATGTGGATCAAGCCACGAGTAGACCCTTTTAAACTGGTAACGGGAAAAACCGAGTTTCTCTTCCATGAAATCTTGTGCATAGAGAGCCATCGATAATAATGTTGCACCGAGTGCAGCCGCCCCTGTAAAAAGGGGAAGCAGTATTTTCCATGAAATGCCGGCTACCACGATGATTGCAGCGGTAATCGCAATGAAAACTAGCGCAGTTCCGAGATCTGGTTGTTTGACGATGAAAGCAAGTGGAACGAAAAGAACAAGCATTATTTTCCCAAGAAGGATAAAATCCGTCTTTATCGATCGGTTGAAGAACCTCTCATTATGTTTGCTTACCATTCGTGCCATGCCTAAGATGAAAAAAGTCTTAATGAACTCGGAAGGTTGAATTCGACCGATCACAGGTAAGTTAAGCCATCTTTTGGCACCTAGGCGGATTTCAGCGATTTGTCCCTGGCCGCCGGGCGCGATCATCAGAAAGAAAAGGAGTAGAATCCCAAAACCATACAAAATCCAAGCCATCTTTTTATAGTGTTCTGGTTCAAAGTACATGGTCATCGCAATAATGAAGGCTCCGATGATATACCATCTGATCTGAAGCGGAACGAAGTTGATCGGATATTGGCCGGATGTTTGTGCAGAGGCGATTGCAAATAAGCTAACGATGCAAAAGAGCAATAATATAAAGGCTAGCGTCCAATCGAATCGGTCGGCAGGCCTATTTGTCAATTTCACTTTCATTCACCTATGTTTCATATAATACAATCACTATCAGTATAACGCATAGAAGTTATAGTTGCATATCCTTCTATTGGACGCATTGTGAACTGTGAGGTTGCCCTTGAAAAGTTGTGCGTGCTAAACTGAGGTATCGAAAACTTATGGATCGTGAGGGAGAAAAAATGAGAAAAAAACTTGCTTTGGTATACGGGGGGAAATCCGCGGAGCATGAAGTTTCCTTGTCGACTGCACGCGCAGTGACACAAGCGGTGGACTTCGGGAAATATGAAGTGATTCCGGTATACATCACGTATGAAGGAGAATGGCGGAAAGGCAAGCCGCTTGAACATCCCGCAAAAACGATCGAGGAATTACGCTTAGCTGGAGACGGTACGAGTCAGCCGGATAGTATGCATGGTTTTTTGAACGGCGAGACCCCTGATATCGTATTTCCGTTACTACACGGCACGAACGGGGAGGACGGTACCGTTCAAGGATTATTTGAAGTGATGAATGTTCCTTATGTCGGAAACGGTGTACTCGCTTCGTCTGCAGGGATGGATAAAGTGGTCATGAAGCAATTGTTTGCACAAGCTGGATTGAAACAAGTGCCGTATGTGCATTTTATCCGGACTGCATGGGAACGTGAAAAAGTGCAACTTGTGGAGAAGATGGAGCAGGAGCTCGGCTGGCCGATGTTCGTGAAACCTGCCAATCTTGGATCGAGTGTAGGGATCAGTCAAGCAACGGATCGGGAAAGCTTAATCGAAGCGGTAGAACTGGCATTGAAGTTTGACAGGAAAATCATTGTAGAACAAGGCGTGACGGCACGGGAAATTGAATTGGGCGTTCTCGGAAATGATGAGCCGAAATGTTCGGTCTCAGGTGAAATTAAACCTGTCGCTGCATTTTATGATTATGAAGCAAAGTATAAAGACGGCAATACGGCTCTGGTTATTCCAGCAGAGGTGACGGATGAAGTGACGGAAAAGATGGAAGACGCAGCAATCCGCGCATTCAAAGTGCTCGATTGTTCAGGACTGGTCCGTGCAGACTTTTTTGTGACCGCCGACAATGAAGTATTGATCAACGAAGTGAATACGATGCCGGGCTTTACGCCGGTGAGCATGTTTCCGCTTCTTTGGCAGAAGACAGGTGTGACGTATCCTCAGTTGATCGATCAATTGATTGAGTTGGCGATGGAGCGTCATACGGAAAAACAACGTTTACAATATACAATGGATTGAGAGTGGTTTGAAGTGAAGCGGAAGTTAACGAAAATCGCCGGGTGGCTACAAGCAAAAGGGCAGCGAATGGAAGATGTGACGGTGACGGGCGTGTCGATCGATTCCCGTACAGTGAAGGATGGCGACTTGTTCATCCCGTTTCGAGGTGAGCAAGTGAACGGACATCAGTATGTGGAACGTGCGATTGCCAATGGTGCAGTCGCATCCCTTTGGCTGGCAGATGAGCCGAACCCACCTGCTGATGTGCCGCTTCTTTTTGTAGAAGATTCCGAGTTGGCTCTCCAGTCGATGGCGCGTGCCTATCGGGACGAATTGCAATGTAAAATTATCGGGATTACCGGATCTAACGGGAAGACATCAACGAAGGATTTGGTAGCTAGTGTCCTTGGTCCTTCTTTCAACGTGCGGAAAACGGAAGGGAACTTTAATAATGAACTCGGCTTGCCGCTAACAGTATTGTCGCTTGAAGAAGAGACGGAGTTTGCTGTGCTGGAAATGGGCATGAGCGGTTTTGGCGAAATCTCCTTTTTATCCGAATTAGCAAAACCGCATTACGTTGTCATCACGAATATCGGGGAAGCCCATATGCAAGACCTCGGATCACGCGAAGGGATCGCCAAAGCGAAGTTTGAAATTATCGACGGCTTGCAGCAAGGCGGAAAATTGTACTACGACGGGGACGAACCATTGCTCCGTGCACTTGTGGAGCAAAAGCCCGGTTTGCAGGCAATCGCATTCGGTTATGGCAAAGGGAATGACCTCGTGCTGGAAGCGATCGAAACAGGCGATGAAGGAAGCCGTTTCACAGTGACCGGCTTGCTGACAGGGGACTATTCAATCCCGGTATACGGGACACACCAAGTGAAAAATGCGCTCGTCGCCCTATTGTTGGCAAAGGAAGTTGCCATTTCGGAAGAGTCGATTTGTTCAGCTCTTCGCGGCGCGAGGTTGACGGATATGCGCATGCAACCGGTTGTGGCAGCAAATGGTTCGTTATTTATCAATGATGCCTACAACGCGGCACCGACTTCGATGCGTGCGGCGCTCGATTTCATAGACCATACACAATTGCGCAAGGAAAAATGGCTTGTCCTCGGCGATATGCTTGAGCTCGGAGAAGACGAACAGCGGTACCATGTGGAGCTGGCTGAGCGAATTTTGCCGATGGACTTGAAGGGGATCCTCCTCTATGGCTCCCGCATGAAATGGCTGTATGATGAGCTGCAGAAACGAGGAACGGTTGCCTGTCTGGTTTGGTCGGAGAACGACTATAGCCCGCTTGTAAAAGAGTTGCACACATATGCAGGCGAAGATTCAATTGTCTTGTTAAAAGGTTCCAGAGGGATGGCGCTTGAGCATGTGTTGCATGCATTCACAGGCGAGGATGATAAAGGATGAAAACCGGTGTGCTGTTCATCCACGGATTTACAGGCGGTCCATTCGAAGTACGCCCGCTTGTCAATTATGTAAGGAGTAAAACGGATTGGTTGGTTTCCGTTCCGACGCTTCCAGGTCATGGTGTGAAGCTGGAGCTTCGCAAAGCTTCAGCGAACACATGGCTGATGGAGGCAGAACTTGCTATTCGAAAGCTGGCACAACAAGTCGACCGCGTCATCGTGGTCGGCTTTTCGATGGGCGGACTGATTGCGATGTACCTTGCATTACGCTATAAAGTCGATAAGCTCGTCCTGTTAAGTGCAGCTGCTAAGTACATTAGCCCCCGCATTCTTTTGCGGGATCTTGGCATCCTATGGACCGGATCAATCCAGAAAAAGTATCCTCCGAATACGTTTTATCATTTGTATGATTATAAATTGACCCATACGCCATTCCGCGCCACGCTTGAATTTTTGCGCATCGTCAAAACCGTAGAACCCTATTATGAACGGATTCAAGCGCCCGTATGTATTGTCCAAGGAATGAAGGACGGCATCGTGCCATTTTCCGCAGCCGAATATCTTTACAAAAAGCTCGGTTCCGAAAAAAAGGTATTCATAAAATCACCATTTGGGAAGCATCATATTTGTTATAGCGACGATTGTGACAATTGGTTCGATGAAGTGTTAGCGTTTATGCAAGAAAACTGATTATTACTACTTAAGCGGATTGATTGCAGACTTATTCTGGGCATGGTACACTGTGATGAGCATTGGATACATTTACACGGGAACTCTTCAATTATTGAAGGGTACTTTTTTTTGAATCTACCGGTTTGATCATCTGATTTGATCCGTTGACCGAACCGCTCGGCAAAGACCGGGCTTTCCTTTTCAACCATAACCTCTACTTTTAGAGAATGCAAAATATCGGAAACGTTCCCTCATTTACACAACAGGCTCGAATTTGCCGCGCCTTCATTTGCAAATGTAACCAATTGTCAAATGAAAAAACAAAGGAGATTGAACAGTTTGACTAATTTTTCAGAATTGAATATCAGTGAATCAACACAGCGTTCTTTAAGCCGTATGGGGTTTGAGGAAGCGACACCTATCCAGGAAGGTACGGTTAGGTTTGGAATGGAAGGCCGTGATATTATCGGTCAAGCGCAGACGGGTACAGGGAAAACGGCGGCGTTCGGTATTCCGATCATCGAAAAAATCGACACAAAAAATCCAGCGGTTCAAGCGCTGATCATTGCACCGACGCGCGAATTGGCAATCCAAGTTTCAGAAGAGATTTACCGTATCGGTTATGATAAACGCGCACGTATCCTTTCCGTTTATGGCGGACAGGAAATCGGACGTCAGATCCGCGCATTGCGTAACAACCCGCAAATTGTTGTCGGAACACCGGGACGTATTCTTGACCATATTAAACGCAGAACACTGAAATTGGATGGCGTACAGACACTTGTTCTGGACGAAGCAGATGAAATGTTGAACATGGGCTTCATCGAAGACATCAACACAATCATGGCAAGCGTTCCAGCAGAGCGTCAAACACTTCTATTTTCAGCGACAATGCCTGGACCAATCCGTAAAATCGCGGAAACGTTCATGCAAAATCCAGAAATCGTTAAAATTAAGTCAAAAGAAATGACTGTTGAAAATATTGACCAGTATTTCATCAAAGCGCATGAGCGCGAGAAATTCGATATCCTTTCACGCATTTTGAATGTGCACCAGCCTGAACTAGCAATCGTATTCGGTCGTACAAAACGCCGGGTCGACGAACTTTCCCATGCACTCAGCATCCGCGGATACATTGCAGAAGGAATCCATGGTGACTTGACACAAGCGAAACGGATGTCCGTACTTCGCCAGTTCAAGGAAAATAAAATCGATATTCTTGTTGCAACAGACGTTGCTGCACGTGGACTCGATATTTCAGGTGTCACACATGTGTATAACTTCGATATTCCGCAAGATCCTGAAAGCTATGTTCACCGTATCGGTCGAACTGGTCGTGCTGGAAAAAGCGGTATGGCAGTTACATTTGTCACACCACGTGAGATGGGATACTTGCGCATTGTTGAAGAAACAACGAAAAAGCGCATGACACCGATGAATCCACCATCTTCGGATGAAGCATTGCTAGGTCAGCAACGCTTAGCAGTTGAACAGCTTGTGGAAATCATGGGCAAAAACGAATTGAGCGATTACAAACAGTTTGCAAGTGAATTGCTTGAAAAATATGAGGCGACGGACTTGGTGGCGGCAGCCATCCGTTCATTGACACATGAGCCAGATGATACACCAGTCACGATTACGGAAGAGCGTCCATTGCCGGCACGCAGAAGTTCTTCACGTAGCGGTGGCGGCTACAAAGGAAACCGTAGCGGCGGTCGCTCCTACGGAGGCGGACGTGGCCACGGAGGCGGCGGATCACGCCGCAGCGGTGGACGTGACGGTTCAAGAAGAGATGGCGGTCGTTCACGCTATAGCAGATCAGAAAAATAAGCATTACAAAAAAGTCGGGTGATGGTGCCCGACTTTTTTCTTTGTCCAAAAAAGTTGAAACATTTCTTTAGCTGAATCGTATAGAATAGAGGAAATGGAAAGAGGTGTTTGGATGAGAGCGGAACCATTGAACCGGATATCGGAAAAAGGACTGAAGGTTTGGAGATTATATGGAAGTATACAAACGGCTGTCATTCTGTTGTTAGCGATAGGCGCTGGTGTGTTGACTTATATTTTTGATTGGCCTTGGTGGATTTATGCGATTGCTTCGGCAGTTGTCATTTTATTTGCGTATTTTTTCATTTATTTATTTCCAAAAGTGAGATGGATGCGCTGGCGTTATGAAGTGCGCGAATCGGAAATCGAATTGCAACATGGACTGTTTATCGTGACACGGACATTGATTCCGATGGTGCGTGTCCAACATGTTGATACGGCGCAAGGTCCGATCCTTCGCAAATATGATCTTTCTGAAATCACCATTTCAACCGCTGCAACGACACATACGATCCCAGCACTCGTATCGGAGGAAGCGGATAATATGAGAAGTCGCATTTCGGTACTTGCAAGGGTGGCGGAAGATGATGTCTAAGACGCGTTATCAATTGCATTGGATCACCGCATTGATCGAAGTGCTGAAAACAGCGAAGGAAGCGATTATCCCACTAGTCGTTCTTCTATTTGCGAACGGATTCAATGATACAGGGAAATGGTATTTGGATTATTTGACATTTATGATTTTTGGTATTTTGATGATCGTACTTTTCATCTCAGGCATCATTAAGTGGAGACGTTTTGAATACTGGTTTGAAGAAGATGAGCTTCGGATTGAATATGGCTTGTTCGTGAAAAAGAAACGTTACATACCATTCGATCGAATCCAAAGCCTTGATTATACGGAAGGCATTTTACATCGTCCTTTCAAGCTTGTGAAAGTGAAAGTGGAAACAGCGGGCGGTTCCACTTCCAAGAAAGCGGAGGCGGAACTGACTGCCATTACAAAAGAAGCTGCAAATCGGATCGAATATGAATTGGCTGAAGCGAAAAATAGAAAAAAAGCTGTGTCGTCTGAGGAAGGGGCTTTCGACGTTGAAGGTGTGATGGAGGAAGAGTCACAGGCAAAACCGGTTTTTAAAATGACGCCGAAAGACTTGATCCTATTAGCGACAACTTCGGGAGGGATCGGCATCATCCTTTCGGGGGCAGGGGTTTTCTTATCACAATTTGCGGAGCTGATTCCGTTTGAGTGGATGTATGAAGAAGTATCATCCTTCATCCGATTCGGGGTATTGCTCATTGCGATATTCGTCTTTCTCGGATTCGTCCTCGTATGGGGACTGTCGGTTGCGATGACGTTCCTCTCTTATTATGGCTTCGCCGTCTCGTTAGTCGAACAAGATATTATTATTACACGCGGCCTGCTTGAAAAGAAACGGATGACCGTACCGCTGAACCGGGTGCAAAGTGTACGTATTATCGAAAATCCGTTCAGGCAATTGTTCGGCTATGCAACTGTGGCCATCGACAGTGCAGGGAGTGGAGGTGCTGAAGGGGCGAAAATTATTCTTTTTCCGCTTGTGAAAAAGAAACGCATCGACGCTCCGTTGAAAGAGATATTTCCAGAGCTGATTTTAGATAAGCCTACCAACAAGCTCCCGTCACGAGGCAAACATTTCTTCTATCGGATCGATTTCCTTTGGATGACTCCAGCGATCGGGGCTTTGATTTACTTTTTCTTCCCATACGGTCTGTTTTCTTTATTGATCATCCCGTTCATCATCCTTTTTGGGTTGTGGCAACATCGCTCCGCCGCATTCGATTTGAGTGGGAACCAATTGACAATGCGTTTTAGGGGGTTCAGTTTGCAAACCGCTTACTTGACGAAAAAAAGAATTCAATCGATGAAGATGAAACGGAATTATTTCCAAAAACGAAAAAAAGTTGCAACAATAGCTGCCAGTGTTAAATCCGGGATGGGGGTATTTGAAGCGCAGATTCCCCATATGGATGAAATGGAAGCTGAAAAGATTTTGACATGGTATGGGAAAAATGTGAACGACAGTACATTTGAGGACATTTAAAAGGACAGAGGGGATTCTCCCTTCTGTCCTATCCTTTTTCATTTAGTACCTTTTGGTTTACGCCAACTGACAATCCGCTTCGGATGGAAATAGCTAAGTCCAATCAGAAATCCGACAATCATTCCGACGATGTGTGCAGTCGTGTTAATGTTCGGTTGTAAGTAGGTCATAATGATGCTGACAATGATGATCGGGACGATGATTTGTCTGAGCTGGGGCAGGATATGTTTTGTGTAATAAACAAGCGCACCGAATGCCCCTAGAATCCCGAAAATGGCTCCACTTGCGCCGACGCTCGCATATTCAGGTCCGCGTAGGAAAAACGTCGCGATGTTGCCGAAAATCCCGGCGAGCAAATAAATGGTGAGAAAGCGCGCTTTACCTGCAATTTTCTCAAGCTCTGGCCCGAAGAGGAATAAGGAGAACATATTGAACAGTAAATGCATGATCCCAGCATGTAAAAACATCGGCGTGAACAACCGCCACCATTCCCCATTCGATATCAAGTAGTTGATGCCCATACCGGCAAAATAGATTTGATTTCCGATGAAGGGGATGTAGGTCAATACAAAGATGAGAATATTCAACGCTAGGAAAAATGTGACAACTGGGTAAAGACGGATATATTGCGAAAAGTTTTCTGTGCGGCTAAACATTTTTTCACCTCAATCTGTTAAGCCCATTATACATTTTTTTTCGTGGCTAAGGAAACTATAAAATCGGAACTGTGGATAGGTTATAACAGGGATAGTTTCCGTCTAGGCTCCAGCGCCTAGGGGCTCGGGTCATAAGTCAAGTCGACTATGTGGCAAAGAACGCCACTTGGGCCTACAGGATGTAGGTCATGCAGTCGTTGCCAATCGAACAGCGGAGGGTTCGATTTGCCGTATTTCTGCATCCTTTGCAGAAATTAAGGCACTTTCTTTCAGGACGCGGCGATCTTAGACTGCCTACCTTCATCCACCCGCCTTATGCCTGTCGCCCCTGAACAGGCGCTTGCGCTTTTGTTTATTTGGAAAGGAAGATGCAAATTGATAGCAGGAATTGGACTCGATATTGTGGAATTGAATCGTATCGCCAAATTGGATAGTAGATCACCGAAATTCCGTTTCAGAACGCTCACTGATGAAGAACTTAAAATTTATGACGCACTTTCACCACAGCGCAGGATTGAATTCCTTGCGGGACGTTTCGCGGGGAAAGAGGCTTTCGCCAAAGCGAAAGGAACAGGCATCGGTGCGGATTGTAATTTTATAGATATCAGCATTTTGCCGGCGGAGAGTGGGAAGCCGCTCCTCTACTTCAAAGGCGTAGAAGTAATGGGGCATATCTCCATCACGCATACGAGGACGGTTGCGGCAGCTCAAGTAATCCTCCTTGCATAATTGTTCGTCCATTCTCATATGATGACCTACCTGATTGAAATGAGAAAGGATGAACTGTATGCGTAGCCGGATAATTGCTTTTATGTTAGTTGCAGTCATGGTAATCCTCGCAGCTTGTGGAGCACCAACGAAAGAGGATGTCATGAAGAAACTCAGTGGAAAATGGAATGATACGAAAGGGTATGAGCTGACCGCCACAATGGAGATCAAGACAGGTGCAGAACCGCGCATGTACGATGTTGAAGTCTGGCATACGAAGCCTCAATTTTATCGCGTCAATGTTTCGCAAGCGGGTAGTGAAGATTCACAGATGATCGTACGCAATGATGAAGGGGTTTTTGTCATTACGCCATCGCTCGGTAAAACGTATAAGTTCCAAAGTGATTGGCCTGCACAAAACAGTCAGGGGTATTTGATCGGTGCTTTGCATGACGATATCAAGGCAGACGAAAACGCGACAATGATTGAAGAAGACAAAGAGTATATTTTTGAAACCGCCACGCAAAATAATCATAAGAAAGTGCTTCCGACCCAAAGGATTCATATCGACAAAAAATCCTTGTTGCCTAAACATGTTTCTGTTCTAGATGAAAATAATGAAGAGAAGATCCGGATTTCATTCAAACAGATCACGCTCGGAAAAGAACGGAAAGCGGCAGAGTATAATGTGGAAATGGAAGGTTCGAATACAGGGAATGAGCCAAAAACAGAAGGGGATACTGAGACAGGGTTGAACACACATTATCCATCAATCGAAGGTCTCACAGTGCTGGATGAACAAGAGATGACGACGGAAAACGGAACACGTTCATTCATGACATATAGCGTAGGAGATGGGGAAAAGGAATTTGTCATCATTCAAGAACCTGCCGTGAGACCTGAAAACAAAGTACCGGTTTCAGTTGAAGGCGACCCGGTTGACCTTGGCTTTGCAATCGGGGCGTTAACGGAAAACTCCTTACGTTGGGAAAGTGCAGGCGTCTCCTTTTTCATCGCTTCCGATACATTGTCGCAAGATGAGATGATCGAAGTGGCTGCATCAATGACAGAAGCGGAAATGAAATAAATGGATTGACGAAAGGTAGGAAGGGAATGATAATAGAGGAAATACTCTAACAAATGAGGCGTGAATATGGAGCAGAGTACTCATTATCGTCCAACGCAAGTAAATATTGATTTGGATGCAATCCGGAGTAATGTCCGGAATTTAAAAAAATATGGAATCGTTTCTGGTGGAGTGATTGCAGTCGTGAAGGCGGATGGCTATGGACATGGAGATGTCGAAGTAGCCGCCGCCGCTTTAGAAGCGGGTGCCATGATGGTGTCCGTTGCGACACCGGACGAGGCAGTATGGCTTCGAACGAATGGGATCAGTGGAGATATCCTGGTCATGGGGCCATCCCCAATCACTTTTGCGAAGAAAGCTGCCGAACTAGGGATTACGCTCATGGTAGCGGATGTAGAATGGTTCCGACACGTTCTGGACGAGAGTGCGGACTTTGAAAAACAGTTGAAAATTCATGTAAAGATTGACAGTGGAATGGGTAGAATTGGACTAAGGGATGCAGGCGCACTTCAAGCCCTCATTTCACTTGTCGAATGTTCGGATCAGTTCGTGTTGGATGGTATTTTCACCCATTTCTCTTGCGCAGATGAAGACAGGCCCGATAAAACAGAAGAACAGTTCAAGCGGTTTATGGAACTTGTTCAGAAGTTGCCTGAAAAACCGAGGCTTGTTCATGCATCAAACAGTGCGGCAACCCTCCTATACCCGGAGTATCAACTGGACGCGGTCCGGTTTGGAATCGGGCTTTATGGCATAGCCCCCTCTGAGTTTGTAGAAGGGCAGTTGCCGCTCCGCCTTGAAAAAGCGATGTCGATTGAAAGTGAGCTTGCATTTGTGAAAAAGGTGGAAGCGAATACTGCAATCAGTTATGGCGGGACGTATGAAACGAAAGCTGCCGAATGGATCGGGACAATCCCGATCGGCTATGCTGATGGTTTGAAACGTGGATTGCGCGGCCAGGAAGTGCTTATTGGCGGCGAAAGGATGCCGATCGTTGGAACCATTTGCATGGATCAGTGCATGGTGAGGCTACCTCGTGAAATGAATATCGGAGAAAAGGTGGTGTTAATCGGTCGTCAAGGAGAAGAAGAAATACGTTTGGAAGAGTGGGCGAAGCGCCTTGACACAATTCCATATGAAATTGCCGTCTCGATCGGGAGGCGAATTCCGAGAATATATACGGGAAAAGAACGACAGCACACATAATATCCGCACTTTCGACAAAAACAGTTGCAATATTGCAGAAACCTGTCAATAATATCCCTTCTATGTCTTCTCATTGCACACATTCAATGGTAAGATGAACATGTATTGAAATGAGGGAACGGGTTTGTCGGAGGTGCTGACGTTGCGTGCAAATAAGAATATGAAGGAAGTCATTGTTAAAATTCCGAAACGGATGCTGAATGAAAATGAACACACGGTCGTCCATCAGGAGCCGGAACGTGGCGAATTCGTATACATTTCGACAAAGCGATACGTAACCGATTATGAGTCGAATAACATTCGAGAAGAAATGATGAAAGGTTATATCGAAATGTCGCAAATCAATTTGAAAATCGCCATGGAATGCTTGCATGTAGATATTGAAGCCCAGCATACGGTGGAACGTCTCGTAAGCGGAGGATGAAAATTTGGCAATAAAACGTGGAGACGTCTTTTTTGCAGATCTGTCACCTGTTGTCGGTTCAGAACAGGGGGGCACAAGACCGGTTCTTGTCATTCAAAATGATATTGGAAATCGGTTTAGCCCAACAGTGATCATTGCGGCAATCACCGCACAAATACAAAAAGCGAAATTGCCTACACATGTTGAAATTGATGCGGCGCGCTATGGCTTCGAGCGGGATTCGGTTATCCTGCTCGAACAAGTCCGCACGATTGACAAGTCGAGGCTTACAGATAAAATCACACATCTAGACGAATATTTGATGGAAAAAGTCGACGAAGCACTTGAAGTGAGCTTCGGACTCGTCAAATTCTGAGCATACATATTCGAAAAACACCACAGCCTGTATTGTGGTGTTTTTCAATTATTCGACAAAAATAGTGTGTAATATCCTTTTTTTCGTTACAATGAGAACAAGAAAAGTATTAATACTTAAGGAGGCTCATCGGAACAATCATGAATATTCGAATGGCAGAAAGTATAAATAATAATCTTCCTACAATTATAGAGCGATGGGGAGCCCGTATGAAAGAAGAAAAGGGAGAGAAGTTTTTTCAATTCATGCCCGAACCACTCGTGGAAAAGACAAGCAATGAATTTGCTTCTCTTATGACCTCGAACATTTCAGAAACAGATGATATTAATACAGCACAACTCAATGATTTCGCAGAAAAAGTCGTCCGCTTCGGTTGGTCCATTAAATTTGTCAATAAGGCGATCGATCACTTCTCGAAGATCGCTTTTGAATTGCTGGAGGAAAAAGGATTTATTGATCAAAGCAATTTACGAAGCTATATGACGGCTTTCGATAATTGGATTCTTCCCCTTCGTGAAAGTATTATAGAAGCATACGCGATGGAGTGGGATCGGACGGTAAACTTGCAGAAAATTGCTTTGCAGGAACTTTCCGCTTCTTTGATCCCCGTCGTTGATAAGATTTCGATTATGCCGCTTGTCGGTACGATCGATACGGAACGAGCGAAATTGATCATGGAAAATTTACTGGAAGGTGTGGTTAAACAACGCGCTGAAGTCGTGTTGCTCGATATTACCGGAGTGCCGGTCGTCGATACGATGGTTGCCCATCATATTATCCAAGCAGCGGATGCAGTCCGGCTTGTCGGAGCAAAATGTATGCTTGTCGGTATCCGTCCGGAAATTGCCCAAACCATTGTTACATTGGGTATCAACTTAAGTGACTTCACAACAACGAGTACGTTGCAACGGGGAATGCAGGAAGCACTGGGGCTAACGAACCGAACCATAGTGGAGGTTGAATAGCAATGAGTTTAAGAATTCCAATTTTAAAACTAAAAGAAACGTTAATCGTATCCATTCAGTGGGAATTGGATGATCAAACTGCACTCCAATTCCAAGAGGATCTTTTGAAGAAAATGCATGAAACGAATGCGCGAGGTGTTCTAATTGATTTAACGCCAATCGATTTCATCGACTCATTTATTGCCAAAGTATTAGGGGATGTGATTAGCATGTCCCGATTGATGGGGGCGAAAGTGGTCATTACCGGTATACAGCCAGCAGTTGCAATTACACTTATTGAACTTGGAATCCGTCTGGAGGATGTTTTGACAGCGCTCGATCTCGAAAACGGGTTGGACAAACTTCAACAAGAATTGGAGGCCTGAATATGGAGTACCGGTCTTCTGTAGATATTCACTCGGAATGGGATATTGTTGCTGCGCGACAACTTGGGAGGAACGAAGCGAAGAAATCGGGCTTCGGAACAGTCGATCAGGCACGTATTACAACAGCGATCAGTGAATTGGCCCGTAATATATACTTATATGCGGGCAAAGGAAAGATAGAGATTGAAAGGCATACCGGAAATGGCTTAAGAGGAATTACGATCATCGCATCGGACAGTGGCCCAGGAATCCCGGATATTCGTAAAGTAATGGAAGACGGGTTTTCGACGTCCGGCGGGTTGGGTGCTGGGATGCCAGGTGTAAAAAGGTTGATGGACGAATTCAAAGTGGACACGGAAGCCGGGGTTGGAACGATCATTACCGCCACGAAATGGCTCCGTTAAGGGGATGTGAGAGGATGCCTCGAATTGTGGGCAAAGAGTATAGAGATTTATTAAAGAGATATATAACCAGCCAAAATGAGGAAAATCTTTATTTTGGCCAGCAGTTCAGCAGGGAGTTCATCGAAAAAGAGATCTCTCCCGAAGAAGTGATCAGCATTCATAAAAATGCATTGGTTGACGTATTTCCAGAAGTGCCCGATAAAGTACTACATTCATTTGATTTCTTAATCGAGATGATGATCCATTACGGTCTTGCGCTAAGAGAACATCAAAGCTTAATCCGTAAACAGGAAGAGATGCAAATGGAAATGAATGTGGCGGCAAAAGTGCAAGATACGCTATTGAAAACAAAGAAACCCGACTTTAAAGAGTTGGATATCGGGTTTGTCACCGAGCCAGCTAAAAAAATAAGTGGAGACTATATCTATTTTTTGAATGATAATTGCAGCGAAGCGAGCGTAGCTGTGGCAGACGTGATGGGCAAGGGGATTCCGGCGGCATTATGCATGTCTATGATCAAGTACGGGATGGATAGCTTGCGAAATGAAAATACAAGTCCGTGCAATGCGCTAGCTATTCTAAACAGAATTGTAGAGAAAAGTGTCGACGATTCGATGTTCATTTCTATGTTCTATGGGAAGTATGATGCAAGAGATGCCAGTTTTTCCTATGCTTCTGCAGGGCATGAACCAGCCCTCCATTATAAAGCTTCAGAAGGCAAGTTTGTCGAGTTGAGTGCGAAAGGATTGCTGCTTGGTGTTCACAAGGACGTTGAATATGAAGAGAAATCTGTCATTCTAGAAGAAGGCGACTTTATTGCGATGATGACAGATGGCGTCACGGAAATCCGTACAGAACAAGGTTTCATCGATGAGGAAATCATCCAGTCCATCATGCTGGAAGTAAAGGACCGCTCCGCCCAAACGATTGCAGAAGCGGTATACAATCGACTTTCTCAACTGCAAGATTTTCAACTGCGAGATGACTTTACAATCGTCATCTTTAAAAAAGAGGAAAAATAGGTTTTACATTTCAAGTAGCGGGTATATATCCTATTAGCACGTTTTTGAAATTAGAAAAATTCGGGGTGTGAGAATATGAATATACAAGTACAGTTATTGGAAGAAAATAGCATCAGACGCTTTAAGATTGTCGGAGAAATCGATGCATTTACGGCACCGGTTTTAAAGGAACGTCTCGCATCTGCGGGACAGGAGCATGGCTTGACGGCGGAATTGGATCTCTCGGAAGTCGATTATATGGATAGTACAGGGCTTGGTATTTTCGTCGGCTTTTACAAAACGATCAAGTCAAATGGAGGTCAATTGAAAATTACAGGAGTCAATAAGCGACTGAAAAGGCTTTTTGAGATCACAGGTTTGGACGAGGTCATGGATATAGAAACAGGTGAAGGTGGGGACAATGATGCAACTGTATGACTACATTGAAATCAAGGTTCCCGCGAAAGCGCAGTACATTGGCGTTGCACGGCTAACGATTTCAGGACTCGCAAGCCGTCTCGGGTTTACTTATGATGAAATTGAAGACTTGAAGATCGCTTCAAGTGAAGCGATCACCAATGCGGTCCAACATGCTTATAAAGAGGACGAACAAGGTGAAGTGATAGTCGGTTGTGCACTTTACGAAGATCGCTTGGAAATCATGGTTGCAGATCATGGAAAAAGCTTTGATTTTGAGGAGACGAAGAAGAGTGTCGGCCCTTATAACGAAAAAGAAGAAGCTCGTTTTCTAAGGGAGGGTGGTTTAGGTCTTTATTTAATGGAGACACTGATGGATGATGTGAAAGTTCATCATGAGGAGGGCGTAACGGTCTTTATGACCAAATATCTCGGCGGAGAGCGAGGGGATGAGGATGTCGAGAGAACAATCTCATCGTGAATCGGGGACGAAAGAACAAGTTCTCCAATGGATTAAGCAGTATCAGGAAACGAATGATGAGGAAGCGCAAACCAATTTAGTGCTCCACTATGAGCGGCTTGTCCAGTCGATTGCGAGAAAATATTCAAACGGCAAACCATATCATGAAGATATTGTGCAAGTCGGCATGCTCGGCTTGCTTGGAGCGATCCGTCGCTATAATCCCGAATTTGGGAGAAGTTTTGAAGCGTTTGCTGTGCCGACGATCATCGGGGAAATCAAACGCTTTCTTCGTGATAAAACATGGGCTGTCCATGTGCCGAGACGTATTAAAGAACTGGGACCAAAAATCAAAACAGCCGTTGAAACATTGACGACCGAGTTGGAACGTTCCCCAATGGTTAGCGAGATCGCCGAATTCTTGGAAGTGGACGAAGAACTGGTCCTTGAATCGATGGAGATGGGGAGAAGTTACCAAGCCCTATCTATGGATCATACATTGGAAGCTGACTCAGAAGGTGGAACGGTCACATTGTTTGATATTATCGGTAACACGGATGATGGCTTTGAGAAGACTGATCAGCGCATGCTTGTGGCGGAAGCGCTCAACGTACTATCAGAACGGGAAAAGCAGATCATTCAATATACATATATCGAACAGTTGAGCCAAAAGGAAGCGGGAGAGAGATTAGGAATCTCTCAAATGCATGTTTCAAGATTACAACGTAAAGCGATTAAGAAATTGCAGCAAGTGATTTTGGCGGCCGGTGGTGTATCATAGTGAATTCAATCATAAATGAGCATATTGAGGTATACGTTCATCAGGAAGCGAAACAAGGGAATAGAGAGTCCGGAGACACGTATTTCATGTATACTGCAGAAGATTATTTCATCTGCGCCATAGCGGACGGTTTGGGCAACGGACCGATTGCACGGCAATCTGCCCAGATTGTCCCGAAAGTATTGGCGGAGTATCATGATGAAACGCTCGATGAATTACTCAGTCGTTGCAACGAACATATGGTTCAAAAACGGGGAGCGGCAGTTGCAATTGTGAAAGTGGATTACAAGCGAAAAACGATACAATATAGCTGCGTAGGGAATGTCCGTTTTTATCTCCTTCAAAACGGAGGGAAGATGGTGTATCCCTTACCAGTAATGGGTTATCTGTCCGGTAGACCACAGAGATTGAAAACGCAGGAGTATCCTTATCGGAAAGGTGATCTGTTTTTTCTTCATTCCGACGGAGTTACATTGAGAAGTCCTAAAGCTTCATTGACGAATAGTTGCGGTCCATATGAGTTATATAAAAAAGTACTGGAAACGCTAGAACGCGGCGATGACGCGACTTTCATCGCCGGTAGCCTACTTCTGTAAAATGAAGTGGGTTTTTTTATTTGGACATAATTAACTATTTTTTTGTTGCAAGCAGGCATTTTCTGCGCCTATGTTAAAATGTAAACAGTAGAGAAAGGGTGATTCAATTGACAGACCATATCGTTGAAGCCGTTGCGGGCAGAGCGGAAATTAGCAAACAGCAAACAGAAAAAGTGATTGCGCTCTTAGATCAGGGGAACACGGTCCCCTTCATTGCTCGCTATCGAAAAGAAGAGACAGGTTCACTAGATGAGGTGCAAATTAAAGCAGTTGAAGATGCGTATAGTTATGTAAAGGGTCTAGAACAGCGGAAAGAAGAAGTCATTCGCCTGATTGACGAGCAAGGAAAGCTCGATGACGAATTGAAAAAAGCGATTGAAAGTGCAACAGTACTTCAAAGGATTGAAGATCTCTATCGACCGTTTAAACAAAAAAGGCGGACGAGAGCTATGGTTGCAATTGAAAGTGGTCTTGAGCCGCTTGCGAACGAACTATTAAAGTTTTCACCTAGTGTACCTGAAGAATTAGCCAAGCCTTTTGTGAATGAAGAAGCCAATGTTCACTCGGTGGAAGATGCACTTGCTGGAGCACGAGATATCATTGCTGAGCGATTTGCTGATGACGCTGCACTTCGTGAGGATATCCGGAAAAAAACGTGGGCTGAAGGAACAGTCGTTTCGGCAATTCGAAAAGGGGCGGAAGACGAGCGCAGTGTGTATGGAAATTACTATGAATATGAAGAGCCTTTAAAAAAAATCGTCCCGCACCGGGTGCTTGCCTTGAACCGCGGCGAAAAAGAAGAGATCCTACGTGTGGGGGTTTCCTTCCCGTCAGAACGCATTATCGGAGGACTCGAACGTCAGTTGATACAAAAACCGCATTCTCCTTCCGCCGCGCATATAAAAGAGGCGATAGAGGATGCGTTTAAACGATTGCTAGCCCCGTCAATCGAGCGGGAAATAAGAGCTGCCTTAACTGAAAAGGCAGAGGAACAAGCAATCCATGTTTTCTCGGAAAACTTGAAAAGTCTTTTGTTACAACCTCCTTTGAAAGGGAGAGTTGTCCTGGGGGTAGACCCTGCATTCCGAACAGGCTGTAAGCTAGCGGTCGTGGATGAGACGGGAAAATTACTTGAGATATCTGTCATTTACCCGCATCCGCCCAAACCTGAAAAAGAGAAATCAAAGCGACTTATTTTAGACTTGTTGAAAAAGTACCCGATTGCCATTATCGCGATTGGAAATGGGACGGCCTCCCGTGAGACGGAACTATTTATCGCGGATTGTTTGAAAGAAGCGCCGAGCGGCATTTCATATGTCATTGTTAACGAAGCAGGGGCGAGTGTTTATTCGGCATCTGCACAGGCGCGAGAGGAATTTCCGGATCTCCAAGTTGAGCAGCGGAGCGCGGTGTCCATTGCTAGACGACTACAGGATCCTTTGTCGGAGCTCGTAAAAATCGATCCCGGTTCGGTTGGAGTCGGTCAATACCAACACGACGTCGCCAAAAAACGATTGTCCGAATCCCTTACGTTTGTTGTTGAAACTGCCGTAAACCGAGTAGGTGTAAACGTGAATACAGCATCCTCCTCTCTCCTTCAGTATGTCGCGGGACTTTCGAAAACGGTTGCGGAAAATATCGTGAAAAGTCGTGAAGAGAGCGGTCTATTTACGAAGCGGACGGAACTGAAAAAAGTGCCGCGCCTTGGAGCGAAGACTTATGAACAGGCAATCGGATTCCTTCGTGTACCGGATGCAGCGGATCCATTCGATTCTACGGGGATTCACCCGGAAAGTTATGCATTAGCCAAGCAATTACTCGGTGAAGCTGGAGTGGCAAAAACATCTATCGGTAGTAAAGAAGCATCGGAAGCTTTAGAGAAGCTAGACATCAAAGCTCTCTCAGGAAAATGGGATGTCGGAGAAGTGACACTCAAAGATATTGTGGAAACTTTACAAAGACCAAATCGAGATCCTCGGGATGATTATCCGCAACCGTTATTAAAGGCGGATGTACTGGATATCAAGGACTTATATGAAGGAATGGAAATGCAAGGAACCGTCCGGAACGTTGTGGACTTTGGGGCATTTGTCGATATTGGAGTTTCGGAAGATGGACTTGTCCATATTTCCAAATTGAAAAAAGGATACGTTAAACACCCTCTTGATGTTGTTGCGTCCGGAGATATTGTAACGGTTTGGGTTGAAAGTGTTGATCGAAAAAAAGGTAGGATCTCACTGACGATGTTACCGCCTAACACCAAATGATGAATCAGGTGAAGAGGTGCTAAAGTTGACGGATGAAGAATTGAAGAGGTTAATTGAAAAGACTTCGCTTGAGTACTTTGGAAAGCCGTTTCTCCACGAAGCACGCTTCAATGGAAGATTAAGAACGACTGGCGGCCGCTATATGCTCGCTGATCACTCTATCGAAATTAATCCATTAGTGGTCGAAATCTACGGCATGGAAGAGTTGGTCGGTGTCATAAAACACGAACTGTGTCATTATCATCTTCATATAGAAGGAAAAGGGTATCGTCACCGTGATGCGGATTTTAAAAAGCTGCTGCAACAAACAGCATCGCCTAGATTTTGCAGGCCACTCGCACAAAAAAATCAATCTCCACGAGTCTTTCGTTTTTACCGATGTACGTCATGCGGAGTCGAATATAAACGGAAGAGACGAATGGATGTGCAAAAATATAGATGCGGCATCTGTAAAGGTTCGATCGCTGAAGTATGAAAAATTGAATCGATTGCCGATGGGTCAGACCGTCTAAAGTGCGGTCTGACAACGTTTTAAATGTTTTTTAAAATAAATGAAGGAAAAGTGTTGACGAAATACAAACGAGGATCTATAATAGGAAAAGTCGATTAGGGAATGACAGCAATCGACAAAACGAATTACTTTAAACGGCCCCTTGGTCAAGCGGTTAAGACACCGCCCTTTCACGGCGGTAACACGGGTTCGAATCCCGTAGGGGTCACCATTTACATTTACTCTAAGTAATGTAGTTTGGATAACATGATAATGGGGTATAGCCAAGCGGTAAGGCAACGGACTTTGACTCCGTCATTCGTTGGTTCGAATCCAGCTACCCCAGCCATATCTTTAAAAAGCAAAAAGTGCCGAAGGCAGTTTGAGCAAAAAACGAATGCAACTAAATCGTTTCATTCTATACAACAAAGAGCCATTAGCTCAGTCGGTAGAGCATCTGACTTTTAATCAGAGGGTCGCAGGTTCGAATCCTGCATGGCTCACCACTTTCCATCAAGAAAAGTGTTGACAAATGATCAGAGATGATATAAAATGAATCTTGTCGTTAAATGACGCGGTAGTGGCGGAATGGCAGACGCGCTAGGTTGAGGGCCTAGTGGGGGTTAACCCCGTGGAGGTTCAAGTCCTCTTTACCGCACCAAAACATACTTCATTATAATGCGCCCGTAGCTCAATTGGATAGAGCGTCTGACTACGGATCAGAAGGTTATGGGTTCGACTCCTGTCGGGCGCGCCATTATTTTTAAAAAACATCGAAATTTAATGCGGGTGTAGTTTAGTGGTAAAACCTCAGCCTTCCAAGCTGATGATGAGGGTTCGATTCCCTTCACCCGCTCCATAATTACTTTTCTTAAAAAAGTATTGACAACCAGGAATGGAAATGTTATACTGGAAAAGTTGTTGCCGAATGCGGCGATATGAACCTTGAAAACTGAACAGCAAAACGTTAACAAATACAGTTTGTTGAACCAACTCTGTTGGGGACACAAACACAAACGAATCTTCGGATTCAAAGTCAGCAAGAAATGAGCTATT
>NZ_JAKRNU010000011.1 GCF_022346545.1 Sporosarcina sp. ACRSM
TTGCATGTATTAGGCACGCCGCCAGCGTTCGTCCTGAGCCAGGATCAAACTCTCCATAAAAGAAGAAAATGAATAGCTCATTTCTTGCTGACTTTGAATCCGAAGATTCGTTTGTGTTTGTACCCCAACAGAGTTGGTTCAACAAACTGTATTTGTTAACGTTTTGCTGTTCAGTTTTCAAGGTTCATATCGTTACTGCGTTTCAGCAGCAACTCTTATATCATATCAAGTTGTCTTCTTCGTGTCAACAACTTTTTTAATTTCTTTTTTTCAAAAAGTAAACCGTTTGTCTCTCGGGCGTTTTGCTTAACTCCCTCAGCGACGTTTACTATGTTAGCACGGTTCATATTCCACTGTCAACAAAAATATTGGAGCAATTTTAAAAATCGCTCCAACACCGCATTCCCATCACTCTACTCTGTAATCTCTATGAAAGATGAACTCGTTTTTCGAGTCACTTTGCACCACTTTAATGATTCCTTTTTCAATCAAAAATTCGATAAACACTTCAAGATCGATTGAATATAATCTTGCCTCCTCATGCTCATGTAACTCTTGAATGGTCCATTGCTCTTTTTCAGCCAGCACATCCATCAAGTGGCGGGCTCCGTCAATCGTCCGATTATGGATGAAAAATTCACTGGCTAGAAATAATAGTTCTAATCTTTTTTCCAGTGGCTCTTCACTCATAATCAGTTCTTTGTACAATTTATAAATAGCCGGATCAATTTTCTTCACTTGGGACCATACTGTCACTTCCGGAACTAATCCATTTTCAATTACCGCCAGTCTCGCTAAATGATGGAGTGATTTGACGACGTGGTGATACGCGTCCATGCCATTTCCTTGTTCAAAAAAAGTTTTCCCTTCCATATAGTCTCTGACTAGTTGTGAAAACTCGAGTCCCATTTTAATATTTCGACCATGGAACGGATATTCTTGAAACTCTGTTTTTAATCGTTCCACGAATTCATTCCGATCGAAATAGACCTTTCCATAGAATAACCAATCTACCACTTTCCGCTTCGATCCCTGCAATAACCATTTCCGCAATTGTTTTTCACTAATGATATGCATGGCGGCTTTTTCATTTCCGTCTGTGTAATGTTTTGTAAAGATAGGGGGATCTTCGTCAGCAGTAATAATAAGGAGGATTGCATCAAAAGTATCGGTTGTCGGATCCCCTTTTCCTCTCTTTTCTACAATGATGACTCCTAACGTTTCCGGAAAACTTGCCCGTTCCTGATAAATCGGTCTTAAAACTTGTTCCACTTCCACACCTCCATGCCGATTCTTTTCGACAAAGCTATCAAATTATCCTTTATTCAAAGTGACAGTTTGAAATTTATGCTATAGTAATTGAAGATAGTTCAAGGAGGTCCATAAGATGAAACCCTATAAAAATAAGATAAACCGAATACGTTCTTTTGCCCTTTCTTTAATCTTCATCGGGGTTGTCATTATGTATATCGGCATTTTCTTCCGGAATAACGAGATCGTCATGCTCAGCTTTATGGTACTCGGTGTTCTTGCGATTATTGCCAGTACGGTTGTGTATGCTTGGATCGGTTCGCTTTCCACACGGGCAGTGCAGATTCAATGTCCGACCTGCGGAAGACATACAAAGATGCTTGGACGTGTCGATATGTGCGGACATTGCCGTGAGCCGCTAACACTCGATCCTACGTTGGAAGGTAAGGAATTTGACGAATCTTATAACCGATCCCGTCCAAAATCAAAATCAGAAAAAACACAACAAGAAAACAACTCATAAAAGTACAGAACATCCTAGCACTTGTACCAAGACAGAAAAAAAGCGTCTGGATCCTTTTCATATAGAAGGATCGCAGACGCTTTTTCATTTCGTATCCGCAACGCGCGCGGCGCAAGTAGGACATGTTCCGTATACTTCCAAACGGTGTGAATTCACTTTAAATCCAGTCACATGAGAAGCTAAATGTTCCACTTCCTCAAGGCCAGGATGATGAAAATCTACAATTGTTCCACATTCATCACAAATAATATGATAATGATCATGTGTCACAAAATCAAAACGACTGGAGGAATCCCCATATGTGAGCTCCTTGACGAGCCCGGCATTTCGAAATACACGTAAGTTATTATATACTGTCGCAACACTCATATTTGGAAAGTCATCCGCTAGTGCTTTATAGATCTCATCAGCCGTTGGATGTGTGTCAGAAGATATCAGAAATTCTAATATCGCATGCCTTTGTGGAGTAATTCTTACACCACTTGTTTTCAATGCGTCCAGCGCGTCTTTTAATTGGACTTCAGACATCGCTCATGCACCTCAATTCGAAAAGATTCTTTCTTTATAATCATTATAATTAGTTTACTGAATGGAGGTGCTATTGTCAACAGATGTGCTGTCGTCCCCACGGAGGACGTGTTTATATGTAAGTGTCATTCTCAATAACCTTTCTTCAAGTCGACCAGATTGTCAAATGTATGGTCGCCTTTCAACCATTTCTCCAGATTCTTTTCAAATATGATAAGAGACCTCTCAACATATTTGCCGGAAAGGCTGGAGACATGAGGAGATACCGTACAGTTCGGCAATGTCCAAAATTCATTTTCGACCGGGAGCGGTTCGGTTTCAAAGACATCCAGTACCGCATGACCGATCATTTCATTTTTCAACGCCTTGATCAGAACGGATTCAGCAACTAGATCGCCACGACCAAAGTTCATGAAAACACTCGTATCTTTCATCGCTTGGAAATGTTCTTCTGTCAGCAATCCTCTTGTCTCTTGCGTACTCGGCAATACCGATATGACGTAGTCCGCTTCGGGCAAGCGATCGAGTAGCCCATCAAATCGGATCATTTCATCCATTAATGGATTTGCATTCCCGGAACGGTTGCACCCGATCGTCCGAACACCGAAAGCTTGAAGTAATCTACCGATTTCAGAACCAATCGCACCAGGTCCTAGAATCAGTGCAGTTGACCCCTTCAACTCCGACGAACGGACTCGCCGGTTCCATTCTTTCGCTTCCTGATTTTTGTACATGAACGGCAAGGAGCGCTTTAGCGCCAAAATATGCGCTAACACCGATTCGGCCATCGGTGTCTTATGGATGCCACGAACATTCGTGACCATAATGTGCTTTTCCGCAATTTCCGCAAGCGGCATTGTATCAATACCTGCAGAGGCGACCATGAGCCACTTTAATGACTTCGTCTTTTCCAGCAGAGTGACATTGATGTTGCTACCATAGCTGACGATTGCAGCTGCTGTTTCAATCTCTTTGTCGTCCGCTGTTTTATCGAAATGAAAGGTTACGTCCGGAAACTTTGTCACCAATCTTTCCTCTTGAAACGGTTTTAATTTTATCGTGAACAGTACTTCCATTCTCTTTTCCCCCAAACCCCTTATGATTGCGTCAGTTGTTCCAGTGTAGCAAGTGCTTCTTCGATATGGCCTTTCACTTTCACCTTGCGCCATTCCTTCACAACCGTCCCCGTCGGATCGATGAGGAATGTCGACCTCTCAATACCCATATACTCTTTCCCGAACATCTTTTTCAGTTTCCATACGTCATATTTTTCTGCAACCGCGTGGTCTGCATCGACGAGTAAGGAAAAGGGCAAGCCGTGTTTGCCAATAAACTTTTCATGTGAAGCTTCACTGTCCGGGCTTACCCCAAGTACAACGGCATTTAGTTTACTAAAATCTTCATATGCATCGCGGAAATCGCATGCTTGCGTTGTGCATCCCGGTGTCGAATCTTTTGGATAAAAATAAAGGATGACATATTTTTCACCTGCAAAGTCTTTCAGTGAGATCGTTTCCCCTTTTTCGTTCGGCAATGAAAATTCCGGTGCTTGCAATCCTTCCAGCTTTGTCATGTTCCATTCCTCCAATATCTTTTTTTGTTTAGGCTCCGGGCGCCAGATGCTTGGGTCATAAGTCGTTCCGGCTGTGAGGCTAAAAGCGCCTCTTCGCCGCCCCGCCTTATGCCTGTCGCATCTAAGCAGGCACCCTACGCTTTTCTTTTTGTTTAGGCTCCTTGTTCAGAGCTTTCTCCTTTCTTCATCGTACCGAACAAGCTGGACACTTTCAATTTCTTTGGCGTAATGGGCGTGTTTTGTTTAGAATAGAAGATGTAAAGAAGGGAACGGAGGAATTATTTATGAACAGAACAAATTCGGAACAGATCTATGCGCAGGCTTGCGAACATATAGTAGGTGGGGTAAATAGCCCTTCACGCGGTTATCGTGCGGTTGGCGGCGGTGCACCTACCGTTATGGAACGGGCAGAAGGCGCCTACTTTTGGGATGTCGATGGCAATAAATACATCGATTATCTAGCTGCCTATGGTCCGATCATTACCGGACATGCGCATCCACATATTACTGAAGCTATCGTGAAAGCTGCACAAACAGGTGTCCTCTACGGTACACCGACGAAACATGAAGTGAAATTCGCGAAAATGTTGAAAGAAGCCATGCCAGGCATGGATAAGGTCCGTTTCGTCAATTCTGGAACTGAAGCTGTCATGACAACAATCCGTGTAGCCCGTGCATTTACCGGCCGCACAAAAATCATGAAATTTGCCGGTTGTTACCATGGCCATTCCGATCTCGTACTCGTCGCAGCTGGATCAGGTCCTGCAACGCTTGGCACTCCGGATTCTGCCGGCGTTCCGAAAACGATCGCTGAAGAAGTTATTACAATCCCGTTTAACGACCCGGAATCCTATAAAGAAGCAATGGCCAAATGGGGAGACGAAATTGCCTGTGTTCTTGTCGAGCCGATTGTCGGTAATTTCGGGATCGTCGAGCCGAACGAAGGCTTCCTACCGCTTGTCCATGAACTCGCAGCTGAAAAAGGGGCATTGATCGTCTACGATGAAGTCATAACAGCATTCCGCTTCCACTATGGCGGCGCACAGAACTTGCTCGGTTTGACGCCTGACCTCACTGCATTTGGAAAAATTATCGGCGGTGGCTTACCAATCGGGGCTTACGGCGGCAAGAAAGAAATCATGGAACAAGTCGCTCCACTGGGTCCGGCTTATCAAGCGGGGACGATGGCAGGAAATCCGGCATCTATGCTGGCGGGAATCGCTTGTTTGGAAGTGCTCCAACAACCGGGCATCTATGAAGAAATGGATCGCCTTGGCGCGCTATTGGAAGAAGGGATTTTGAAATCCGCAAAAGAACATGGCATTACGTTAACGACCAACCGATTAGGCGGTGCGCTGACGCTCTTTTTCACCGATGTCAAAGTGGAAAACTATGCGCAAGCTGAAGCGACGGACGGGGAAGTATTTGCGAAGTTCTTTAAACTGATGCTCAAAAACGGCATCAATCTTGCGCCTTCCAAATATGAAGCATGGTTCTTGACGACTGCACATACTGAGAAAGATATTGAAGATACTTTGGTTGCGGTCAATAAATCCTTCCAGGAACTCGCTACACTCCTCAAGGATTAACCCTTTTCAAGTGACTTAAAAATAGCAATATAAGAAAGGAATTACTGCATGAAACTTGGTGCCCGCATCTTTAAAACGGGCATTGCAATTGTATTCGCATTGTTCCTGGCAGACATTTTGCAATTGCCCCATCCTGTATTTGCAGGAATCGCAGCGATCTTCGCCATCCAACCTTCCATCTATCGATCGTATTTGACGATCGTTGAACAGATTCAAGGGAATGTCATCGGTGCGGTGATCGGGATTTCGTTCGTCCTTCTATTCGGTCATCAGTTAGTGGTCATCGGGTTGGCAGCCGTCATCATCATTTTAATCATGCTGAAATTAGGACTTGAAAAATCCATCTCTTTAGCACTCGTCATGATGATTGCCATTATGGAGATTAAAGGAGACGATTTCCTCTCCTATGCATTGCTCCGTTTCCTGACGCTCATCATCGGTGTGTTGGCGGCATTTTCAGTGAATTTATTGTTCGTGCCTCCAAAATATGAAACGAAGCTGTTTCAATCGATCCACTCTGCCCAAGATGAAATCATCCGGTGGACCCGGCTCGCCGGCAGACAGGCATCCGAACATGTGGCAACGAAAAAATCGCTGAACAAATTGAAAGAACGGCTTTCACAGGTCGATCAATTGTACAGCCTCTTTAGAGAAGAACGGAGCTATTTCAAAAAGAGCTCCCGTGCCAAAACGAGAAAACTTGTCATTTATCGGCAGATGATCGCCACGTCAAGAAGCAGCTACGACGTGTTGAAACGGCTTCACCAATTTGAAAATGAGCTGATCAATCTGCCTGAGCATTTTCGGATGATGGTGCAGGAACGCTTGGATTCCCTGCTCAATTATCACGAACAGCTCCACCTGAAGTTTACCGGCCAACTGAAATCCGACAAAGAGACGATGAACGCCAACGAGGATTATATCCAGCGTCATGAAGTGATGGAAATTTTCGTGAAGGAAATAGCGCTGACAAAGGAAGAAGAGGAATTTTCCGCCTACCATCTTCTACACATCCTATCAGCCATTTTGAATTACGAAGAACAGCTTGAACATCTCGACAAGCTCATCGTATCATTTCAAAAACATCACAATAATGAAGTGAACGCGGAATTGAAAGAAGAGATCTATTAAAAAATCCCGGAAGTCAACATTTCATTGACTTCCGGGATTTTTCATTGGATTTATTAGGTGCACTTGATGGATGAACTTTATTTTGCAGATTCTGCATCTTCATCTTCTGTAAATTCTAGGTTAGAAAGCATATCCGGACCAGTTGCATACGGAAGGTAACCGATTATAAGCTTATCGCCAGCAAGGAGTGGCTTGACTGCGCTATTTACGGAAGGCTGTTCAAATAACTGAAGATCTTCATAGCCTTCAATCACTGCGCCGTCAGCTGGATTGATGCCATCTGCGAGATCGATATCGCCGGCAAGTAATGCATTCAGACGTGCAGTGTCATTCGGAATCGAACGGAAGATGACTTTTTTCAGTTTCGGTAAACCTTCCTGCCAATACTCATCGAATTTGTCAATCGTAATTGTTCCCTCGGGTTCCCATCCTACAAATTTGAATGGTCCTGTACCGACAGGATTCTCTTCGAATTCATCGTCCCCTTCTTCAAATGCGGTCGGACTGGCGATCGCGAACGAATCCATTGTGATGTCTTCCAAGAATGATGCTTGCGGGCGCGTCAATTTGATAATGACCGTATCATCGCCATCCGCTGTCACCGATTCGATAACATGGCCTTCTTCCCCTTTGAAACCACCAAACACGGCATGATAATTCGGGAATTTTTCCGCGCTCCCTTTAGCCCAACGCTCGAAGTTTTTAACGACCGCTTCTGCATTGAAGTCCGTTCCGTCATGGAATTTAACCCCTTCTCGCAGTGTAAATGTATACGTCAACCCATCGTCACTTGTCTTCCATTCTTTCGCTAGACCTTCAACGATCATCGCATCCTGTTCATCGGATTTCAATAATGTTTCATAAAGATTCTTCGTCACTTTAAACGTCTCGTCATCTGTTGCACTCGCCGGGTCGAGTGAAGTCGAATCTTCACCTCGTCCAAATACAAGTATAGTTTGTACAATTTTACCACTTTCCGTCTCATTGTTTGCATCGCCCGCGTCTGACGAACAAGCTGCAAGCACTATCGAGAGAACAAAAAGCAATAACCACATTTTGATTTTTCCCACGCTGACTCCTCCAACTGTTTTATATCTCTACTTCACTCTTATTAAGGCAATGCTCTAATCATAATATAAAAATCAATACCACACCACTGAATAAAGAATATCAGTGGTGTGATGACGACAGCTCATGTTCCAAGCCTTTGTACTTGGAACAAACTATAATAGATGCCTTGCTGTTCCATCAGCTGCTCATGTGTCCCCATTTCTTTCAATTTACCGGCATCAATCACGACAATCTTGTCCGCATGCGTAATGGTAGAAAGTCTATGTGCAACGATAAATGTTGTGCGATTGGACGCCAAACGGTCCAGCGATTCCTGAATGAGCGCTTCACTTTCGAGATCGAGTGCTGATGTCGCTTCGTCCAAGACGAGAAGCGGCGGATTTTTCAAGAAAACCCGGGCGATGGCGACCCGCTGTTTCTGTCCACCTGATAACTTCACACCTCGCTCCCCGACTTTCGTCTCGTAACCTTGTGGTAATGATTCGATAAAGTCATGTGCATTCGCAGCTTTGGCCGCTGCGATCACTTCTTCATCTGTCGCATCGGGTTTCCCCATCAGGATATTACTTTTGACAGAATCACTGAACAGAATATTATCCTGCAAAACCATTCCGATCTGACTTCGTAAAGTTTTCACTTGCACATCCCGCAGGTCATATCCATCGATGCGGACACTGCCTTCTGTGACATCATGGAACCTCGGAATAAGGCTGACAATTGTCGATTTCCCTCCACCGCTCATACCGACGAAAGCGACTGTCTCTCCAGGCTGCACGGTCAAATTAATCCCGTCCAGGACCATTTCCCCTTCTTCCTCATAAGCAAAGCTAACGTTTTTGAACTCAACTTCGCCCCGAATGGCCGGAAGTGCAACTGCCTGTTGCTTATCCGTAATCTCATACTGTTCCTCCATCAAATCGAAGACACGATCCATCGACGCAAATGATTGTGTAAGCGAAGTCGATGCATTGACAAGACGGCGAAGCGGATTGTACAAACGGTCAATATACGCAATGAACGCGACCATCGTCCCGACTGATAAATGCCCATGGATGACTTGGTAGCCGGCATAAGCAAGCACCAGAAGCGGCGCAACATCCGTAATCGTATTGACGACAGCAAACGCCTTCGCGTTCCAACGTGTATGATCAATAGCCTTGTCTAAAAAATTTCCATTGGTCTTTTCAAAAAGGCGCTGCTCCTTCTCTTCCAACGCAAAACTTTTAATGACGCTGACACCCGCCACCCGTTCGTGTAAATAACTTTGGACATCCGCTAGCGCTTGTGAACGCTTCCTTGTCAACTCACGCAATTTCCCGAAGAAATGTTTCACACTGTATGCGTAAAACGGAAATGCAAGAAGTGTCACAAGCGTTAATGGAATGTCCATTGTCAACATGATGCAGACGGCGATGATGATGGTTGCCAAATCCAGCCAGACGTTCATCAACCCGATCATCACGAAGTTTTTTGTTTGTTCCACGTCATTGATGACGCGCGAAATGATTTCGCCTGCACGTGTATTCGAGTAATAACGAAGACTCAGCTTTTGCAAATGCGCGTACAATTCCTCACGGATATCGTACAAAACTTTATTGCTGACGTACTGCGCATAGTATTGCCTGTAATATTCAACTGGCGGTCTGATAATGAAAAAGAGCAACACCGTCCCGCCTAGCCAATAAAATAATTGACGCGTCATTTCTTCTTTTGTCAGCACATCCGAGCCGATGATATCGTCAATGACAATTTTCATAAGAAGCGGAATGAATAACGGAATCGCAAATTTGACGATGCCGATTAAAATCGTCAAGATGATTTGCCAAGTATACGGTTTGACAAATTGTAAATACCGTTTCATGCTATCTCCCATCAGCTCCACCTCCCAGATATCAAAAAACCTGCCGCAGCCCATTCGGCGGTCAGGTTTTCCCACTGATTTTTCACCTTATTTATAGAATTCATATCTGGATGTCCACACATCGATGAAGTCTGGGGCAAACGGACCTCTTCGTTGCTTGATCCATCCGAGCAGCGTATCCAAATTCCGATGCAAAATTTGATCGATCACTTCAGGATATCCCATTTGTTTTTTATGTTCGGCATATTCATCCTCATCCAAAATCATATAACTCATATCAGGAAACACTTTCACATCAAGATCATAATCGATATATTTCAACGACTGATTGTCATAGACAAATGGTGAGCTCATGTTAATGTAATAATAAACGCCGTCTTCCCTCAACATACAAATAATGTTGAACCAATATTCTGCATGGAAATAACAAATGGAAGGTTCGCGCGTAAGCCATGTACGCCCATCCGCTTCTGTCACAAGTGTCCGCTCATTCGCCCCGATCACAATATTGCGGGTTCCTTTCAACACCACTGTTTCCTGCCAAACACGGTGGATGCTTCCATCATGCTTGTAGCTATGTATCTGAATCCTATCTCCTTCTGTAGCAATTGCCATACGTACACCTACCTTTTAGTTGCCGGAAAATTTGGAAGCCAATATGATTTCCCTATTATACCAAGAACCCTCGAGGATTTGAAACGTTTCAAGTTACCTCAGCGGTTTTCTTCCTCAAGACAATAAAAAAACCGGCAGAAGTTCATTCCTCTGCCGGCCGGTGATGTCCATCCACTTATTTGGTCCCGTTTTCGTAACGATTCGCGCGCGGACCGGAAGCATTGTTTTTGTTTGCTTCAGATTGTTGGTTTTGTCGTCTTACTTCGTTCACGTCCGTTTCAGAACCGAATTCCTCAGTCATTCCTTGTTGAGAAAGTTGGTTCTGCTGACGAACTTGCCTCGCGTTTGTTTTACTTGGGTCGCTGTTTTTATTAGCCATGGATTTTCACCTCCGTGCTAATTATCATGTCCACTGTTCCAAAATTTATGCCACTGGAAATTTTTTAATAAAATATTTACAATTCCTGTAAATTAATTATGTAGTTCCTTTGATTTCATTCCAAATTTTAATAACAGGCACGGGTTTCGGCAATGCTTCTACTTCTTCCTCCGTAAAGAATTGAGCATCATCGGGTATTTGTGTCATTGATGACAGCTCTGCCAAATAACTTTGCATTTCCCATGTGATGTGGGAAAAAACATGTTTAAAGTCGAGTAACGCCTTGCAATGATGTAGTTCAATGCCAAATTGCTCACGCATTTTATCTTGCAGTCGTTCTTCACCTGTCAACTCAATCATCGGGAATTCCCATAAGTTTGCCAAGAGCCCTTTGGCAGGACGTTGACGCAGCAACCATTGTCCTTGCTCGTTCCGAATGGCAACAGAGACGACCGGGGTGATTTTCATCTTCGTTTTCTTTGTTTTCACTGGCAATTCCTCTTGCCGTCCTTCTAGGAACGCCGCGCAAAAGTCGCGCACGGGGCACAGCAGACATCTCGGCTTCGGCGTACAAATCGTAGCGCCCAGTTCCATCAGGCCTTGATTGAAAGAAGAGGGATCTTCTTTATCAATCAAGTCCATGACCACTTGTTCAAATATCTTTTTCGTTTTGGGAATTGCGATATCTTCTTCTATAATTAATAAACGTGATAGGACACGCATGACATTACCATCGACGGCATGCTCCGGGATGCCGTATGCAATGCTGAGTACCGCCCCCGCCGTATAGGGACCGACACCTTTTAGCGCAGAAATTTCTTTGCGGTTTGCAGGCACACTGCCGCCATAATTCTCCACCACTTCACGGACACCTGCTTGTAAATTCCTCGCGCGGGAATAGTAGCCAAGCCCCTCCCACTGTTTCAATAGTTCCTCTTCCTCTGCCTCGGCAAGTGCCGACATCGTAGGAAATTTTTTGATAAATCGCTCATAATAAGGGATGACTGTGTCGACTCTTGTCTGTTGGAGCATCACTTCTGAAATCCAAATATAGTACGGGTTTGAAGTGCGTCTCCATGGCAGATCCCTTTTTTCTCGTCGGTACCAAGATAGGAGGGATTCGCGGAATTCGTCTTGATGTTCTAAAATTTGCATGTTTTCCTCCTTATCACATATGCTTATTGTTGATCGGAAACGGGTATAGGAAAGTGATTATTGAATTTTCCAGCGCCTTGATTGGACTTCAGGTTTAAGGAGTGATTGTTTGGATACTGGAACACATATTGTCATGGGGATTGCACTCGGCGGTCTGGCCATGGTGGATCCGGTTGTCGCATCCGAGCCGGCAACAATGAGCACAGTCGTTGCTGGTGTCATTGTCGGATCCCTTATCCCGGACATCGATACCATTCTAAAACTGAGGAATAATGCGGTCTACATTAGGCATCACCGAGGGATCACCCATTCTATTCCTGCGGTATTATTATGGCCGCTACTCATTACGCTATTATTTTCGCTCATTGCTCCCGAGGCGAATTTCATCCATTTATGGGCATGGACATTTCTTGCCGTTTTCCTACATGTATTCGTTGATATTTTCAATTCATACGGGACGCAGGCGCTTCGTCCTTTTTCCAACAAATGGGTCGCTATCGGGGTCATCAATACGTTCGACCCTGTCATTTTCATCTTGCATGCAATCGCGTTGATCATCTGGGGAATCGGTGCTGATCCTGTCTATACAATCATCACCCTGTACATCGTCATATTCTTTTACTATGTACTCCGTTTTATCATTAAAGCAGCCGTGAAAAAAGCGGTCCATTTTACAATACCCGATGCAACTGAAATCATTATCGCTCCGACGATGCGCTTCTTACAATGGCGGATTGCCGCTTCTTCGGAAAATTGTCATTATGTCGGACGTGCCTATGGCCGCTCCGTCAATATTTACGACCGCTTCGAACGAGAGCCGATGCCGACATCGCCCCAGATCGAAGTGGCGATGAGTGATCATAATATACAAGCATTTACATCTTTTTCTCCGATTTACAGATGGTCCATTTCGTATATCGGCGACTTATGTGAAGTGCGCCTCATCGACCTACGCTACCGAAGTAAAGGCTATTATCCGTTCGTTGCCGTCGCCCACGTAGATAAGGACTTGAATATTCTCAACTCCTACACGGGTTGGATTTTTTCCGAAGACAAACTGCGGAAAAAGCTAAAATTCATGCCGAATTCATAACAAAAGCGAAGGCGCCTGATCAGGGGCTGGAGTCTAGACGATAACAAAAGCGCAGGGCGCCTGTCTAATCAATTACGCCTCGGCGTAATTGCGTCCAGATTTTGAATTGCGCTTGCTAATGGCTGGTGCCTTAATTTCTGCAAAGAACGCAGAAATTAAGGCAAATCGAACCCTTCGCTGTTCGATTGGCTATAGACATGAATCTGCGTCTGTAGCCTTAGCCGTTGTTGTGTTATTTACCCGTTTTCACCGATTTGAGCATCGCGATCGGCAACGCTTCCTCGGCGCGCTCACCACCAAGTCGATAGCCCCATGCAAAGCGTCCTTTCAAATAATCGACATGGAAAAAGACGCCTTCATCCCCATCGATTCGGTAAATTTCACCCGGTTCGATCGTTTTAGGATCGACTAGAAATGACTGCGCCATGACCGCTTTCCGCTGGTAGACCGCATACTCATTGACGATGCCGAGCTGCTCTGCCTTCCGTGCCTTCTCCATCAGTCTGCCGATTTCAGTACGTAATTCATGTTCAGTCATTTCACTATATTTTTTTTCAATCTCCATCTTCTTCATTCTCCTTCTTTGCAATAAACGCATCAATCCGGTCAAACGGGATACCCTTTTGATACATCGCCTGTTTCACACGATTATTCAAATTCCGTCCACTGAATTTCGAGCTATAGCGACGCCAAGCCTTCTCTCCGACCGAGTCGGTTATCCCGGCCCATTCATCTTCTTCTCGATCAAAGTCAATGCCTTCAAGCGCTTGTTTAATAATATCAAATGAATACCCTTTACGGAGCAACGCATTTTGGATTTTCTGTTTCAGTTGCGCAGGTGCAATAGTGCGGTTCGCATTGGCTGCTTTCTCTGCCAGTTTTGTAGCGATTTGAAGCTGTTCATCTTCCGAATAAGATTCGAGCACTTGGGCTTGCAGCTCCTTCCCGATTCCTTTTTTTTGCAATTCTTGGCGAATCGCCCTTGGGCCTTTACTAGATGCATTTTTCTGCGTTTGAAGAAGGGCTTCCGAAAATGTCTCATCATTCAAGAAACCGAGATTCCTCAATTTCACCATCGCTTCCCGAACAACCGCTTCACCAAACCCTACATCCAGCAGCTTTTTCTTCACCTCATGCTCGCTCCGCATCCTGAATCCAAGGTAATGGAGAGCACGATTGAATGCTTTTCGGATTTCATCTTCATAGACCATGTCATCAATCGACCAGTCCTCCAACGTCATCCCTTTGGTAAGTCCAAATTTTACGAGGATCGCTTCATCCACACTGAAAGCATATTTTTCATCTAAAAAAATATTGTATCGTTCGCTATCTTTTTTCTGTTGTGTTATTTTCGTAATGACAGGCAATTCGCATAAAACCTCCCTGCTTCTTCTATTCAGTATACATGTTCTATCCATCACATTCAGCTTTATCGTCCAGTTTTTCAAAAGGTCATCTATTGGAGGTGGAAACTATGAAAATCGTTATTGCCGGCGGTTCCGGTTTCGTCGGGCGGGAGTTAACCACATTATTATTGGAAGAAGGACATGAACTCATCATTTTAACCAGAGGCGCATCCAAAAGAGTTCGCAACATTTCCTATGTCCAATGGCTTCAAGCAGGGGTAGCTCCTGAAAAAGCAATCCAGTCTGCGGATGTATTCATCAATCTTGCCGGCATTTCCATCAATGCCGGGCGCTGGAATCATGAGCACCAACAGCAAATTTACGATAGTCGGATGACAGCGACGGAGGAATTATTACGGATCATCGCTACTTTGGAAACGAAGCCGTCTGTCCTTATCAATGCCAGTGCTATTGGGATTTATCCCGTTTCTGATGACATCGTCTATACGGAGGATTCGATGGATTTAGCTTCGGATTTTCTTGCAAAGACAGTGGCGGACTGGGAAAAGAAAGCGGCACAAGCGGAAAAGGATTCGGTTAGGACAGTCTTCATGCGATTCGGTGTCATTCTTGGGAAAGATGCCGGTGCGCTTCCGCCCATGATCTTGCCCTATAAATTATTTGCAGGAGGAACAGTCGGGACAGGCCGACAGTGGATTTCATGGGTCCATATACAGGATGTGGCGCGTGCCGTTTCGTTTGCCATTCAAAATGAGAATATACAGGGTCCCGTCAATGTGACAGCCCCCTTTCCGAAAAGGATGGCGTATTTCGGCAAGACGATCGGTGCGATATTGCATCGTCCCCATTGGCTCCCCGTCCCTTCCCTTATGATGAAGATAGCTCTCGGTAAAAAAAGTGCGCTTGTTCTCGAAGGACAGCATGTAGTGCCCCAAAAATTGCTCGACAACGGTTTCGAATTTCAATATCCGACATTGGAAGCCGCCCTAAAAAATTTATTGTAACCTTTGCATAGTGTACCCATTTTGACGCATCCTACGAGTAAAAAGAAGGGTGCGTTTTGGATGTTCAAACAACATGTTTCCGGTATTGTATTGGCTCTTGCCATCATACTGGCTGGTTTCCTATTCAATCCTTTCACTGCGGGAGCGGAGGAATTCCATTGGGGCTTCAAAAAAGCGACTAATGGCGAACCACCTGATGCGGGAGCCGCATTGAATACTTTATTGGATGATTATGGGGCAATTTATAAAGGGAAGCCAGATGAGAAAATTGTTTATTTAACCTTTGATAATGGTTATGAGAACGGCTATACGGAAAGCATTTTAGATACGTTAAAAAAAGAGGAAGTACCGGCAACCTTTTTCCTGACAGGCCATTACTTGAAAAGCGCTACCCCCCTTGTCAAACGGATGATTAAAGAAGGGCACGGCATCGGTAACCATACGTACGACCATCCGAATTTGACAACTGTTTCCGTCAAGCGAATGGAAGAAGAATGGACAAGATTCGACAAATTATTGCATGAGCTAACTGGCGTTAAACGAACTGTCTATACAAGACCCCCTGAGGGCGTTTTCAATGAAAAAGTACTCGCCAAAGGAAATGAGCTCGGTTACCGGCATATTTTTTGGTCCATCGCTTTCATCGACTGGCACAAAGATAAACCACGCGGCCGTGATTATGCCTATAACGAATTGATGACCCAGCTCCATCCCGGTGCAGTCATTTTAATGCATACCGTCTCACCTGATAACGCACAAGCCCTGCCTTCCTTTATCCAAGACGCAAAAAAAGCCGGCTATACATTCCATACACTGGATGACCTTGTAATGGAACACGAAAATATCCATTCTTTCTTTAGATAATGTAAAGGCCCAGTCCATATCTGATTGTCAGAATACGGCTGGGCCTTTACTTATGTTCGCTATCTTCATTTTCCATTTTCATTTGCATAATTCGTAGTCGTTTCCAAGCGTAAGGCTATCGAACGTTTACGGATCCCCTCCTTCAATATCAGGATTCGATACGTTTTTCACTACGCCCTCCTTTTCATTTAATTACTTGTAGCTTATCACATTATCAACCTATTGTAAAGATTCTGTTAATAATTATTTACAATTCATACGAAAGTCCCGTCACACTTCATTGATAATTTCTGTTTTTTCGTTTACGATAACGTAGGATGAAAGAAGGAAGGTGTACAGATGGATAAACCACAAACAAACAGCACGATTGAAAGTTTGAAGTCAAGATTGCATCAATTCCTTGAGACATTGGATTCGATTGAACCAGAAACAGCTGATTTGCAAGACATCGATCATCTCATCAGCATGATCGATGAACTCGAAGAACAAATGGATAAAATAAAAACAGATAACTAAACTATTGGGGGAAATTTGGGAATGTACATAGAACAAATTGAAAAAAGTCTTTATGAACTCATTTGCGAAACCTCAACAAATCTACCTAAAGATGTACGGCGGAAAATCCGGGCTGCCAAAGAGCAAGAAGATGCCGGTACCCGTGCAGCAATGAGCCTCGATACCATTGCGCAAAACATCAATATGGCGGACGAGAAAATCTCCCCGATTTGTCAAGATACGGGTCTGCCGACATTTAAAATCAAAACACCAGTAGGCGTCAACCAACTGGAAATCAAAGCTGCGATCAAACGAGCCATCGTACAGGCAACAAAAGACGCCAAACTTCGCCCGAACTCCGTCGATTCATTGACCGGAGACAATAGCGGAGACAATCTTGGAGAAGGTGTACCTGTTGTTAAATTTGAACAGTGGGAACAAGATCATATCGAAGTCAAATTGATTTTAAAAGGCGGCGGCTGCGAAAATAAAAATATCCAATACAGCTTGCCAACTGAACTGGAAGGCCTCGGACGTGCCGGCCGTGACCTCGATGGCATCCGTAAATGTATTTTGCATTCTGTCTACCAAGCACAAGGACAAGGGTGCTCGGCAGGATTCATCGGCGTAGGCATCGGCGGAGACCGTTCTTCCGGATATGATCTGGCAAAAGAGCAACTCTTCCGTGAAGTGGATGATGTCAACCCACACGCACAACTGGCGGAGCTGGAAGACTATATTTTAGATACGGCAAACAAACTTGGCATCGGAACGATGGGCTTCGGCGGCGAAGCAACCCTCCTCGGCTGTAAAGTAGGGGTCATGCATCGCATTCCGGCAAGTTTCTATGTGTCTGTAGCGTACAATTGCTGGGCATACCGTCGGATGGCGGTAGATATTGACGCAAAAACTGGCGAAATTACAAACTGGCATTATAATGATGGCGAAAAAATCGCCTTCGCACAGCAAGCTGAACAGCAGGACGAAAAGAAGTCAACATCCCGCACAGTGGAATTGAAGGCTCCTATCACAGAAGAGCAAATCCGTGATCTGAAAGTCGGCGATGTCGTCAAAATTAGCGGACGGATTTACACAGGTCGAGACGCGATTCATAAGCATTTGATGGAAAATGACTCACCAGTGGACTTGGACGGACAAATCATCTATCATTGCGGTCCTGTTGTTGCGAAAGACGAAGACGGCAATTATGAAATCAAAGCTGCCGGGCCGACGACATCCGCACGTGAAGAACCATACCAAGGTGATATCATGAAAAAATTCGGTGTCCGCGCTGTCATCGGAAAAGGCGGTATGGGGCCGAAAACGCTCGCAGCTCTCGAAGAACACGGTGGCGTCTACTTGAACGCAATCGGTGGTGCAGCTCAATATTATGCCGATTGTATCAAAGCCGTCGAAGGTGTCGATCTGCTTGAATTCGGAATCCCTGAAGCGATGTGGCATTTACGCGTAGAAGATTTCACAGCAGTCGTCACAATGGACTCCCATGGCAATAGCCTACACGCAGACGTCGACAAATCTTCTCTCGAGAAATTGGCACAATTCAAAGAAAAGGTATATAGCTAATACTACAAAACGTCTTGGATTCGGTTGAAAGCCGAACCCAAGGCTTTTTTATTCCTCCCTGTCAAACCACCCTGATTCTTCCTCCTACCCTTCCGACACTTTTTCAAGCAAACTAGTGTCATTTTGTTTTCACAGTTGATATACTATAGATTATAATTATTATTATTAAGTAATTAATATCAAACTCTGGATACAGACCAGGTAAAACAAGTGAAAAATTGCTTAAGTAACAGAATGATATTGAAAACAATTCTCAATTAGGAGGTAGTCTCATGACTGTTCTTACGGAAAAACTATCCATGACTCAATTTTCATGGCAGAAGCATTTAGAATTAATCGCTGCCCTTCTTTCCGGCATTCTGATCGCCGCAGCTTGGCTCATTGGAAGGGATGAAAATAGCACACTGACAGTCGCTCTTTATATTGTTGCTTTCCTCATTGGCGGGTTTGCCAAAGCGAAAGAGGGAATCGAGGAAACAATTAACAACCGGCAGTTAAATGTTGAAATGCTCATGATTTTCGCTGCTGTCGGTTCGGCCATCATCGGTTACTGGACAGAAGGGGCGATTCTAATCTTCATTTTTGCAGTCAGTGGCGCACTTGAAACGTACACGCTCAATAAAAGCCATCGAGAAATTTCTTCTCTTATGGAATTACAGCCTGAAGAAGCTTGGCTGATCCATGAAGACGGAACCGAAATCAAAGTGCCTACGAGCTCTTTACCGGTCGGTTCACTTCTTCTTGTGAAACCGGGAGAAAGAATACCAGTCGATGGGCTCATCACTTATGGGCGCTCTACAATAGACATGTCCGCCATTAATGGCGAATCGATCCCCGTTTCCAAAGGTGTAGGGGATGAGCTATTTGCAGGGACCGTCAATCTAAACGGTGTTCTCCATATCCAAATGACAAAACCGAGCTCTGAAACACTTTTTCAAAAAATCATCACACTTGTTCAAAGCGCACAAAGTGAAAAATCCCCTTCTCAGCAATTCATCGAAAAGTTTGAAGGGACTTATGTTAAGGCCGTCATCATCGCCGTCCTCGTCATGATGGTCCTGCCCCATTACCTGTTGGGCTGGGATTGGACGACAACACTCTATCGCGCTATCGTGCTGCTTGTTGTCGCATCTCCTTGTGCCCTTGTCGCGTCCATCATGCCCGCAACACTTGCGACCATTTCCCAAGCGGCAAAACATGGCATTTTATTCAAAGGCGGTGTCCATCTGGAGCATCTGGCTACCATCCAAGCGATCGCTTTCGACAAAACCGGAACACTGACAAACGGTAAACCGATCGTCACGGATTTCCTTGTCCGTGACGACGCGAATCCCGGCGAAACATTGGCCTTGCTAGCAGGTATCGAAGCACATTCAAATCACCCGCTTGCTGCAGCGATTGTGATGTATGCAAAAGACGAAGGGATTCTAGTTAAACCGACAGGCCATCTCGAAGACGTCCCAGGTTACGGAGTCCGCGCATTTTCGGCTGATTCCGAATGGCTTGTCGGCAATCCTCGCTTTGTCGGGCAAAAGGAAGCTGAGTATTTTAAAAACGGCTTTGCCTTCCAACTTATTGAAGATGGGAAAACAGTTATTTTCTTAAAGGACAAAAAAGGCATTTTAGCTGCAGTCGCGCTTCAAGATACATTACGAGACGAAGCGGTACAGACCATCCGCCAATTGAAACGCGCAAACATCCAGACAATGATGCTGACGGGTGATAATGAAAAAACAGCCGCAGCCATCGCCAGCGCAGCCGGACTGGATACCTTTGTAGCAGAATGCACGCCTGAAACGAAAGTCGATCGATTAAAACACGTATTGACCACCAAACGGACAGTCGGGATGGTTGGAGACGGCGTCAATGATGCACCCGCCCTCGCTACTGCAACATCCGGAATCGCTATGGGAGAAGGGACGGATGTCGCACTTGAAACGGCGGATATTGTGCTCATGAAAAATGATTTATCCCGCCTCCCTTATGCGATCAAACTATCACGGAAAATGCAGCGGATCGTCAAACAGAATGTCATCTTTTCCATCGCAATCATCATCATTCTCGTCATTTCGAATTTCATGCAAGTCGTCGATCTTCCACTTGGCGTCATCGGCCATGAAGGAAGCACCATTCTCGTCATCTTAAACGGCTTACGAATGCTGAACCCTATTAAATAACTGCACAAAAAAAGCAATGCGGTCATTTACATGACCGCATTGCTTTTTCGTTTGGCTTTTTTTGCTTCGGCTCTTTCCGTCATGACCGCATTTAACTGGCCGCCAAGCATCAAGATGATCGCCGAAAAATAAAGCCACATCATTAGAACGATAATCGTTCCGATACTTCCGTATGTCTTTGAATAGTTGGCAAAACTACTAACATAAAATGAGAATCCAAGAGATGTCACAATCCACCCGATTGTCGCAAACACTGCTCCCGGCAATGCGCTTTTAAATCGGACCTTTATATCGGGTACAATCCAGTAAATGACTGTAAAAACGCAGAAAATTAAAATCGGCGGTATCGTCCAGCGCAAATTATTCCATAGAGTTAGGAAATCATCTTCCATTCCAAAAGCTGAAAATGCAATGACCCCTATTTGCTCACCGAATATCGGTAAAACGAGCGCAACGATGAACACGGCAATCAGCATGATGGTAAAAGCTACCGACATTCCCCGTGCCACGATGAAAGAACGGGTCTCCTCTGTAAAATAAGAGCGGTTCAAAGCTTTCGTCAATGCATTCATCCCTTTGGATGCAGACCAGATTGTCGCCAAGACACCGATAGATAATAAACCTCCATTTCGATTCTCCAACACTTCCCTTAATGTCTGTTCAATGAGAATCCCGACATTTTCAGGAGCGTAATCGCGTATGAAGAGGAAAATCTGCGCCTGATCCAAATTCAAAAAGGGTAACAGTGTCATGATGAAGATTAGTAGAGGGAATAATGACAAAAGGAAAAAGAAGGCGAGTTGGGAGCCAAGCCCCGTAACATCGACTTTCTTGATCCTGACAAGCAGTTCTTTCCCAAAACCGTGCATCGTCGTCACATCAAATTGTTCCAAATCCCCATCCTTTACATCGTCGATAAATTTCGTAATAGAGGAATTGTGCAAAATTCCCTCTTTTTCATCTTCCCGCTTTTTATTGACGGGTGTTTTTTCCGTATCTGTCCATATTGGAGTTGGTCGATCATTTCTCACATTCGCTTCACTCCTTTCATTGCCATTTACTTTTTTGTATCGCTGTCCTGTGGTAAAGGGGTCTCATTGACGATCGATTTGTATTCGTCTTTGGATTCGACAAAGGCATCCTTCGTATTCACAACAAGATCCTTTACTTGAGGGGTTAATGTTTTCAACTCCTCCACTTGCTGTTTAATGTATGTAACATCTTCCGTTAGCTGATCAAAAACGGATTGATATTTTTCTTTTTTCTCTTTCAATTTCCATTTTAAAATATCCGGATTTTTGGAATAAAAACCGATTTCCGTTAAGACCGCATTGGATTTTCTGGTTACTTGTTCACGTGTATGGCGATCAAAGAAACTGACTGCAGCACCTAGAAGTGCTCCAAAAAGGACATATTTTCCGAATTTGTTTTTACCCATTTTAAACCCTCCATTTGATGTCGAATATACTTTTTCCATTATACCCTCAACAATGGGAATGCAAACAATCTAACCCATTTACAAAAATAACACTTGACGAGGAACATGAAATTTCGGAATATTAGTATTAACAAAAAATATACTAGAGAAATAGGAGAGAGGTGACCCATCGCTAAATAAGACTAATCTACTATTCAAAGCGACTTTATATTAACAAAGGGGGTAAGGGAAATGGAAGCGATTTCAATTTTTTTGAATAAAATAGGTGGCGTTATCTGGGGACCGCCGCTTCTCGTTCTTCTTGTCGGTACTGGTATTTTTTTAACGGCTAGACTTGCATTTATTCAAGTACGATTATTACCATATTCTTTAAAACAAGTTTTTTCACGAAAGCATGACAAAAAAGTGGATGGCGATATTTCACAATTCCAAGCACTGATGACCGCAATGGCGGCCACCGTCGGGGTAGGTAACATCGTCGGGGTTGCAACAGCTGTTTACATGGGTGGACCTGGAGCGGTTTTTTGGATGTGGGTCGCAGGTTTCTTCGGAATGGCGACAAAATATGGAGAAGCGATCCTTGCTGTTAAATACCGCGTCAAAGACTCCAACGGTCAAATGGCGGGCGGACCGATGTATTATCTTGAACATGGTTTGAAACAACGTTGGCTCGGCGTCCTGTTCGCTATCTTCGGTGCTTTTGCAGCGTTTGGCATCGGAAATGGAACACAATCAAAAGCGGTTGCGGATGTCGTCCATAACACATTTGGAGTTTCACACTGGATTACAGGAATTGCGCTTGTCATTTTCGGGGCATTGGTCATCCTAGGCGGTATTAAATCAATCGGTCGAGTGACGGCTTTCTTCGTACCAATCATGGCCTTGTTCTATTTCATTGCCGGCCTTATCGTATTGGTCACGAATGTTGGTCTAATTCCAGAAGCTTTTAAGACAATCTTTACATTCGCCTTCACTGGAGAAGCGGCGGTCGGCGGAGCAATCGGGGCTGCCATCCGATTCGGGGTCGCTCGTGGTCTATTCTCCAATGAAGCAGGGCTTGGTTCCGCTCCGATCGCTGCAGCAGCAGCCAGAACGGATATGCCCGGCCGTCAAGCATTGATCTCGATGACCCAGGTGTTATTCGATACACTTATCATCTGTTCGATTACAGGCGTGACGATCGTTATGTCCGGTCAATGGCATAACAAAGACATTGATGCTGGTGCACTGACTGCTGAAGCGTTTGGTACATTCCTTGGTTCAGCAGGTCCGATTGTCGTGGCTATCGGTTTGATCTTCTTTGCCACGTCAACGATTTTAGGGTGGAGCTATTACGGAGAAAAATGTTTCCAATACTTGTTCCCAAATCGAACAGCAGTCCTTGGATATCGCGTGATTTTCGTCCTATTCATCTTTGTTGGGGCAATCGCTTCACTCGACGTCGTTTGGGCCCTTGCGGACGTGTTGAACGGTTTGATGGCCATTCCGAACTTGATTGGTCTTCTCGGATTGTCCGGTGTCATCGTCTATGAAACGAAGCGATTCCAAAAGAAAATCGATGAGGAAAAGGCAGCAGCGAAAGCCGGGAAACTTGCAGATCCGGTTGACAGTAAGCTAGATTAATGAAATGATAAAGAGAAACTTCAATCAGTGGGGGGTTTTCCCATCCCTACTGATTGTTAGTTGAAACAATCGGGCTTTTACGAGCAGTTGATCTCCCACCTATCCTTTTCGTTTTACTTAACTCTTGAGGTGGGAGTCTTACTGCCCGTTAATGCGGGATAAAGTCCGATGCTAACGAAAGGCGGATAAGACTCATGGATCTATCTAACCCTACACCGGAAAATGTCACCTACATGATTGAGCAGATCAAAGAAAAACTCCGCATGGTCAACGTAGATGCATTAAAAGCAGAAAATTTCAATACATCGCAATACGAAGACCTGCACTATATGTACAATATGGTGATGAAACGTGAAACGATCACACCAAATGAGATGCAAGCGATCGTCGCAGAACTCGGCTCACTCAGAAATTAACAGCGCCAGTGTTCAACGAATTGACTGGTATCTACATAAAAAGATTCACGGAATCGACTCCCGTGAATCTTTTTATTTGCCTAAAATGGATTTCATTCGAATGCTCTGCCGTCTTCTAGTACAAGCGGTTGGACCAACACTTCTACGCGCCGGTTTTTACTCCGGCCTTCTGCTGTATCATTGGATGCGATCGGCTGGAATTCTCCGTATCCTTTCGCACTGAACAATAACGGATCGATCCCTTCGTTATCGACAAGGATCGTTAGAAAATTCACAGCACGCTTGACGCTCAGCTCCCAGTTGGAAGCGAATTGGGCAGTGTGAATTGGAATATTATCCGTATGGCCCGTCACTACAACTTGACGTGGCGGGTCGAATTTTAATAGTTCCGCAATATCCGATGCAAAACTTTCATATTGTGGGGCAATCTCTGCACTCCCTGTATTGAAAAGAATACTATCCCGAATCGTAATGAGCAATCCTTCGTCAGTCAACTTCGTTTCAAACTGGTTTTCCAACTCATGCACTGCTATATATTCATCCACCCGATCTTGGATTTCACCTAACGAACGACGGTCCTCTAAAAACGACGAGTTTTCACTCTCTGTTCCAACCGAATCTTTTGGAACAGGAACGGCTGTCGGAGACGCATTATCCATAACACCATGGCCTCCCTCGAAAATTTCGCTGAAGACAGACGAAATTTGACTAAATTTCGCCTCATCAAGCGAGCTCGATGCAAACAGCACAATGAACACCGCTAGCAACAAAGTGAGGAGGTCCGCATACGGTAACAGCCAGGATTCATTCACTTCATGATCTTCCTTTTTGCGCTTACGTCTCTTCGGCAAGCTGTCCCGCCTCCTTATCATCCCTGTTTTTCACAGCAAGTTTTCGTCGCTCTTCTACAGATAGATAGGATGACAGTTTCTGTTCAATCACACGTGGCGCTTCCCCTTCCAGGACAGAAAGAATTCCTTCAATCATCATTTTTTTCTGTCTGACTTCCTCATTGGATTTCCGTTTTAATTTATTGGCAAATGGGTGCCAAAGCACGTATCCTGTGAAGATCCCAAGGAGTGTTGCAATGAATGCTGCGGAAATAGCCGTTCCTAAAGCATTGATATCATTCATATCCTTGAGGGCCGCAACGAGACCAACGACCGCACCGAGAACGCCCAACGTTGGAGCATACGTCCCGGCTTGTGAAAAAATCTGCGATCCAGCCGAGTGACGCTCTTCCATCGCTTCGACTTCCTCTGTTAAAACATCCCGGATATAATCTGCATTTTGTCCATCAATTGCTAAACCAAGCCCATTTTTCAAAAATGGGTCTTCGATTTCATCTGCCTTTGCTTCCAGTGACAATAGCCCTTCACGTCTTGCAATATCCGCCCAATTGGAAAACATGCGGATAATGTCGGAATCAGCCGCCAGTTTCTGCTCTTTAAATAAAACGCCAAAAAGTTTTGGGACACGCTTCAACTCGCTCATCGGAAAAGCGATGACGACAGCTGCAACTGTCCCGACAATGATAATCAGAATCGCTGCAAAGTTTAACAGGTTATCTGGTGTGACTCCCTTCATGGCCATTCCTACAAAAAGAGCGACAAACCCAAGAACAAGCCCGAACACTGTTGATAAATCCATAGGTTGAACCTCCAAATATTCCATACTTCTTCTTATTTCGGCATTTATCTCAAATTCTTTAGATGCTCCATTGTAATAAACCGCTGTTATTTTTCAAATTAGGCATATCCCTAATCGGTTCTACATTGCACCCATGGAGCTTAAATTGTTACTATGAAGAGGATTAGGAAAGGAGCAATGCTTTATGTCCACTTTCGAACAACAGATCGCCCACTATGCAGATCTCGCTGTGCAAGTAGGGGTGAATATTCAACCCAATCAATATCTGTACATCAGCGCATCCACGGAAACGGTGGAGTTTGTCCGCCTTGTCACGGAAAAAGCGTATGATGCCGGTGCACGCCAAGTATTTGTAGACTGGATCGATGATGTCGTGACTCGTCTCCGCTATGAAAAAGCACCTTCTGATTCGTTTGCCGAGTTCCCACAATGGAAAGTGATGGAACGCGAACAACTAGCGGAAAAAGGTGCAGCATTTATGAGTATCATTTCTCAAAGTCCTGACTTATTAAAAGGAATCGACCCATCACGTATCGCGGACTTCCAAAAAGCTTCCGGACAAGCACTTGATAAATATCGCCAATATGTACAATCCGATAAAATCAGCTGGACCGTCATTGCCGCTCCATCCGACGCTTGGGCCGCAAAAGTATTTCCCGAACTTCCGGTTGAAGAGCGTGTACCGGCTCTTTGGAACGCCATTTTCCAATCGGTCCGTGCAGATCAGGAAAACCCCGTACAAGAATGGATTGAACACGACAATCGATTGCATGAAAAAGTCGATTATTTAAATCAGAAGCGTTATCGTAAACTCCATTACACGGCGCCTGGTACCGACCTTACGATCGAATTACCGGAAGGGCATTTATGGTGTGGTGCGGGAAGTGTCAACGAAAAAGGGCATGCATTTATGGCAAATATGCCAACCGAAGAAGTATTTACTGTGCCTTTGAAGACAGGGGTCGATGGAGTCGTCTCCAGTACGAAACCGTTAAGCTACGGCGGGAATATCATCGATCACTTCAAGATAACCTTCCAAGGCGGACGTGTTATTGACGTATCTGCCGAACAAGGAGAAGAAGTGTTGCAACAGTTGATCGATACGGATGAGGGGGCAAAATACTTAGGCGAAGTCGCGCTCGTTCCACATACGTCACCGATTTCCCAATCTGGACTACTGTTCTACAATACGCTATTTGACGAAAACGCCTCCAATCATCTTGCTCTCGGGAGTGCTTATGCATTTTGCATCGAAGGCGGGAAAAAGATGTCCCGCGAGGAATTGGAACAACGTGGGCTCAATCAAAGTATTACACATGTCGACTTCATGATCGGTTCTGCCGAAATGGATATTGACGGTATACTAGATGACGGTTCTACAGAGCCGATCTTCCGTAATGGCAACTGGGCATTCTAAGATATGTCACAATTAATAAAAACATTTCAAGTTCCTCTTAAATAATAAGGTTGGATGCTGTATAATAGAGACAGTATCAAACAACCATTGGAGAGAGGGGTCTTAAACATGGGCTTAATGTTTTCGACAGTCATTGGATATACAGTATGCCTTGGTTTGGTAGGCGGATTTATCATGCATTACCTAGCAAAAGCTCTTCCTACTGCCGACTCGGTAAGAATTGATCCAAAACCAGAGAATAAGTTCTAAGAGTTGCCGATTGGCAACTCTTTTCTTTTTCCTTATCTTCCTGTATGATAAGTGGAAAATATTTGATGATAGGAGAGAGTCTATGACAATCTTATCTGAAATTCTTACGTTCAATGAAAACTTTGTAAACGAAAAAGAGTATGAACAGTATGCGACAACAAAATTTCCTAATAAGCGTATCGTCATCGTGACGTGCATGGATACGAGATTGACCGAGTTATTGCCCAAAGCGATGAATCTGAAGAATGGGGACGCTAAAATTATTAAAAGTGCCGGAGCCGTTGTCACGCATCCTTTTGGCGGGATCATGAGAAGTATTCTTATCGCAATTTACGAACTCCAAGCTGACGAGGTCTATATTGTCGGCCACCATGATTGTGGGATGAGTTCCATCGACACGGAGTCGATCATTGGAAAAATGGTGGACCGCGGAATTGATAAGAGCCTGTTTAAAACGCTAAAATATTCCGGTGTCGATATGAGACAGTGGCTTCATGGCTTTAATGATGTCACAAAAAGCGTCAAAGCGAGTGTCGATGCGGTTCAAAATCACCCGTTAATGGATCGAAACGTACCGATTCATGGGCTGGTCGTGCATCCGGATACCGGCAAACTGGATATCATTGTCGATGGCTATGCAAAAGAGGAAATAATGCATTGACATATTTCCCGGGAAATAGACAAAAGAAAAGCGTAGGGCGCCAGACGCTCGAAGTCTAGACAGAAGCCGATTCCCCTTTCAGAGGAACCGGCTTCTTATTTTTGCAGTAAGTTTCCGCCATGCGGCCTTACCCTTTCAATATTCATCCTCCAACATGGTATAGAGATAATGATCTTCCCACACACCATTGATATACAAGAGTTTCCGCAATAATCCTTCTTGCGTATAACCGGCTTTTTCCAGCACTTTTACCGACCCCGTATTGCGCGGTGAGACATAGGCCTCTACCCTATGTAAGGACACTTTTTCGATTGCGAACTTCGTTACAAGGCGAACCACTTCTGTCGCCAGTCCCCTCCCTATTTCCCGTTCATCAATCGAATACCCGATAAATCCACTCGAAAAGGGCAATCTTTTAATGCTGTAAAGTGAAATATGTCCGATTAACCGGCTCGTTGCCGAGTCAAAAACACCGAAATTATATTCCCGCCGGTCCCTCATTTGATAGAGCGATTCTCTGATTTTTTCCCTTTGAACAGCTACCGTGAAATAACTATTGTCATGACGCGGCTCAAAAATAGACCAATACTCTTTATTGGCAGTTAGCATTTCCGTAAAGATCGCTGCATCATCTTCTGTTAAGATGCGTAAATAACATGTTTGTCCTTCAAGCAAAATCAATGTCCATTCACCCTTTTGCGCAATAAATTCTCATAACTTCCCAATTACTATTCCATCATATCCTGCGATGACCAACCAAGTAAAATCTTCCGCATTCGCGTGCCGACTGATCTGCCATGATGGATATTCTCTTTGCCTAAGCAAGGAAATGTCAACGACCCTTCATCGAGCTTGCCATTCCTTTAACACAGTTCCAAATTTTCCGAAAACATATATCCAGTATAGCATGAATATTCTACAGACGAAATAATGCAATTGTGACGGAAACTTCATATTTTCTTTCGCCTTCATCATCTTTCCTCTGTATACTATTCAATAGGAGGATTTGAATATGTTTAGAATGATCGTCATGACCCTTTCTCTCATTGCAGTCGTACTTATGAATGCAGTAGCAAATATACTGCCACTCAACGGTAGAACCACCGGTGAAATCGCTAACCAATTGCCAGTGCTTTTCATCCCTGCTGGATATGTCTTTATCATTTGGGCTGTTATTTACGTATTACTGGCCTGCTGGTTAGTTGGTTTTAATCGAAACCGGGACGATGCCAATCGAGTGGCACTTAATCTTAGAGGGATATTATTCAGCATCAGTTGTCTGTTCAATATCGCTTGGATCCTATTATGGCATTTCCGTTATTTCGATTGGACAATTGTCATTATGATAAGTCTTCTGCTAACACTTCTTGCGCTTTACTTTACGTATCCGAAAAAGGATCAACAATTTTTGGGAAGATTACCAATTGCGGTCTACCTAGGATGGATTTTTGTGGCTACCATTGCGAACATCAGCTATATCCTCACTTTGCATGAATGGTCTGGCTGGGGCTTAAGCGATCCGTTGTGGACGGTCCTTTACTTGACATTCGCGACCGCTATTGCACTCCATTTCCTTTATCATCATGCTGATATCGCCTTGAACCTTGTTTTCATGTGGGCATTTATTGGTATTGCTGTGAAAAATGGAATAAATGAGTTATTTGTTTCAGCCGCCGCCCTTTTCCTAACAGCTGTGATCGGAACCGGTTGCTTCCTCGTAAGAAAAGCGAAAAGCAAGCAGTTATAAAAAAACGCCGTTCCTCCAAGTGGGAGAACGGCGTTTTTTCATTTACGCTCCAACAGACGCGGCGCTGAGGTAAATAATAATGAGGCGATAATGGCTGTTAATATAGTGGCAGGAACCATATAACTTCCGTTATACACAAGTGAATAAATCCATACGGGCTGCCCTTCTGGAGCGTAGGATCCGAAGAATACCATCCCGCCAATAAAATGGATCAAATAACGAAGTGCCCCACCGATCACTGTACCGATAACAATTGCAGTTACCATCGAGCCTTTATGGCCATTTTCCTTACTATAAAACAGCCAACCGAGTGTAACAGCTGCAACACCCACGAGCGTATAGGCAACAAAATAATCAAGAGCCGCTTGGATCGCATTGAATACATAGCCGCCCATCGCCAATTGTAATAGGCCGCTTACAAACCCTGTCAACATTCCACCAACCATCCCCCAGCGAAATGCCATGACGACAATCGGTAGCATCGACAGCGTAATCGATCCTCCCTGCGGCAACGAAAAGCCGATTTTATCAAGCACAAATGATACTGCACCTAAAATCGCCACTTCTAGCAATAGCTGAAGTTTTTGACGATCCATATAACTTCCTCCCTACTGTTTTGGCAGGAATGTGATAGTGGAAAAATACAAGCATTTAAGTATTTCTAAAAAATAAAAAAACGATCTCCCGGATAGAACGGGACATCGATCATGTCTGTTTCCATCCACATCCCTACGCAAGAATGATCTTACAGGTTCGAAGGGTCAGGACATCCCGTCCAATCTCAGCCAACTCGGCACCCCTTGTGGTTCCAATATTCAATTACAGTCTCATTGTATAAGACTGCCTCTATATAATCAAGATGAATAGTAGACGTTCCGTTTCCAATAGCGTCAGTGCCAACTGGAGGGATTATATTGACGAACCATAAACTATTAGCGGCCTTATGTTATTTCAGTGTCTTTTTTGCCCCTTTTTTACTTCCCGGGATTGTGTACTTCATTACCGACGATCGAGAAGTGAAACACCATGCAAAACGTTCGCTCGTGTCTCATCTTGTTCCTGTCATCCTGCTTATCACCGGTTTCATCATTTATACTTTTTCCATGTTATCGATGGCATCCCCGATGGATGAATTGCTTCTGCACAATAACCGATTCAATTTTTGGCAATGGGCACCCGTTCTATTCACGCTCATCTACGGTCTCCTTTTCCTAGTGATCGTCGTTTGGAACATCATTCAAGGTGTCAAACTTGTAAAATGAATGTTTACTCCCGAAACTTATAGGGAAAAAATCAACAAATGCTTGTCATAGGAGAGGAATACAATGAAATTGGGTAAAGTAGTGAAAACAGCCATTAAATTAGCACCTATCGTTTATCCGATCGTTCGGAAAGTGATGGAGGAAAAAAAAGGAAGCAGAAAGGCAGTTTCCCGAAAATGACAAAAAACCTGCAAACGCACTAAAATGTTTGCAGGCTTTTTTTTGCCTTCATTATGATATAGTATGGTATGAAAAAGAATGAACGGAAGAAAGGATTTGTGCATTTATGATTGCAAAAACTGAGCAGGAAATCCAAGCTTTACAAAAGATCGGTAAAATTGTGGCGGAAATTCGGGAAGCTTTGAAAGAGGCGACAGTCCCTGGAATTACAACGAAAGAAATCGATGAACTTGCCGGACGGCTTTTTGAAGAGAAAGATGCCGTTTCCGCTCCTATCGACCAATACGATTTTCCGGGCTATACGTGCATTAGCGTCAACAATGAAGTCGCACACGGTATCCCGGGCTCCCGCGTCATCAAAGACGGCGACCTCGTGAACATCGACGTCTCTGGGTCACATGGCGGTTATTTTGCCGATACAGGCATTTCGTTCGTCGTTGGTACACCAGACCCTAAAAAACAACAATTATGCGATGTTGCGAAAAGCGCATTCGATCGTGCCATGACCAAAGTGAAAGCCGGTTCCAGCTTGAACCAAATCGGAAAAGCGGTCGAACGTGAAGCGAAAAGTCACGGTCTCGCAGTCATTAAAAACTTAACAGGCCACGGAATCGGAACATCTTTACACGAAGAGCCCCAACATATTTTAAATTATTATGATGCTTGGGATAAAACGCTGTTAAAAGAAGGGATGGTCCTTGCTGTTGAGCCGTTCATCTCCGAAAAAGCCGAGCATATCATCGAATCCGGCGACGGTTGGACATTTATCACCCCCGATAATTCCCATGTTGCACAAATTGAACATACGATCATCGTGACAAAAGGCGAGCCGATCATCTTGACGGAAATCTGATCGCACGGTAAGAATCATCTTTCTTGAATGAGTTATTGGCGTTCATCCGGCATTTATTGGCGCATGAACTGGTGTTATTGGCGATTCATGACCTTACACCTTTAAAAAAGACTGCCCTAGAAATCCGATTCACTCGGATTCCAGGACAGTCTTTTTATTTCCGCTTCTGTTTGGCGACCGTTTTTGAGTTCCCTTCCATCAGCTTGCCTTTGTACCACATTTTTTGGACCGGTTTCATGCCCTTTGTCAGCTTGCGGTAATCGCGTTCTTCTGCATAGGACAATAAAGTGAGCACTTCACCGTCATTCCCCGCTCGTCCGGTTCTTCCTGAACGGTGTAAATACTGTTCGATTGTATGAGGCACGTCCACATGAATGACATGCGTCAACCCTTCGATATCGAGTCCACGAGCCGCTAAATCAGTAGCAATCAGAATTCGGGACTCTCCTTTGCGGAAGGCTTCCAACGTCTGTTGACGTTCAAACTTCTTCATATCCGAATAAAGAACGGCTACCGGCGCTTCGTTATACTGTAATTTCATTTCCTTCATGCGAAGCTGATCAACATTGTTGATGAATGCTAATGCACGAATCCCTTCCAAATGTGAAAGACCTCGTAGAAGATCCGTTTTATCCCGTACTTCTGTCTTCACGTAAGAATGGACCACTTTACCGGATTTCGGTAACTCTTCCTGCATCACCTGAATGCGGATTGGATCAATCATTAACCTTTTCGCAACAATTTCGATCTCCTCCGTGATGGTGGCGGAAACAACTGTCACTTGTCTGTCTGGATTCGCTGCTTCTATCAAATTTTTGACGATGACCCGATGCTCGCGTGACAAGAGCTGATCCCCTTCATCCAGTACAACCTGCCGGATATCATGCATTTTCAATTTTTTCGAGTTGACCAGCTCCGCGAGTCTACCGGGAGTCCCGACAACGATCGTCGGCTTCTTTTTCAACCGTTCAATTTGCCGTTGCATATTAGCGCCGCCAATTAGTTGTGTCACCGTGATGGATGTTCCTTCCACCCACTCTCGGATCACATTGACGATTTGCATGGAAAGCTCTTGGGAAGGCGTCATAATGAGCGCTTGCGTCTGCTTTTTATCCCCATCCACCAACTGTAAAATCGGCAATACATAGGCCAATGTCTTCCCGGAACCAGTCGGCGATTCCGCAACGATATCTTTTCCGGCCAACATTTCCGGAATCATCTTCGTTTGGATCGGCATCTCCTGCTCAAATTTCCACTTTTTTCTAAACACATCGTCCATCTTTTCCACAAAGGACATTGTCATCCCCACTTTCACTCAGTTGCCTCTATTTTAGCATAAGCCGCTTCATTACACGTCATTTCAGACTAAACTGAATCAAATTGGATGGGAGTCTGGGCGTGGGAGGAGTGTTTTGAGCGCTTGAGGGACGCTTTGGGCGCGGGGGGAAGTTCTTTGATCACTTGGAAAGCACTTTGAGCGCGAGAGGCAATCTTTGATCACTTGGAGGGCGCTTTGAGCGCGGGGGCAGAACTTTGATCACTTGAATCACTCTTTGAGCGTGAGAAGCAATCTTTGATCACTTGAATCACTCTTTAAGCGCGAGGAGCTATCTTTGATCACTTGAATCACTCTTTGAGCGCGGGGGCAATCTTTAATCACTTGAATCACTCTTTGAGCGCGAGGAGCTATCTTTGATCACTTGAATCACTCTTTGAGCGCGAGAAGCTATCTTTGATCACTTGAATCACTCTTTGAGCGCGAGAAGCTATCTTTGATCACTTGAATCACTCTTTGAGCGCGAGGAGCTATCTTTGATCATTTGAATCACGCTTTGAGCGCGGGGGCAGGTCTTTGATCACTTGAATCACTCTTTGAGCGCGAGGAGCTATCTTTAAGCACTTGGAAAACAATTTAAGCGCGAGAGATTATGAACCCTCCCTCGCGCGCGTAAGATTTAAGGTTTCTTTCTTGCTTTGACGTGTTGTTCGAATGCGTAGGCATAGCCGATTAACTGTGGCTCTGTGAATGCTTTTCCTGAGAACGTGATGCCGAATGGTTCGCCGGCTTTGGAATAGGCAGCAGGCACGGTGACGGAAGGATACCCTGCTGCTGCGCCAAAGCTGCAGCCATGGTCTTGGGGAAACACGAGGGCACTTACGTCATGCTTGTCCAAGGCTTCGCCGAGAGCGAGTGTGCCAGCTAAATAGCGGTTCCGCAATAGCGCTTCGATATAAGCTCGTTCCGTCAAGTTTCCGCTTATCCTGTTCACTCTTTCCAACATGACCTGCCCATATTTCAACGTTTCTTCCGGATGGGCATTGTTAAACGCAATGACGTCTGACAACGTACGGATCGGATTGGTCATCGGCGTTTTCCCTAAATAGGCATTTAACGCTGATTTAAATTCATAGAGCAATACGCTGTAGCCTAGATCATTTTCCATCACACCCAAGTCGATCGGGTCTACGATGATTGCACCAACCTCTTGCAATTGTTCAAGCGCCCTATTAAAAAGTTCGATTCGTTCCGTCGGCGCTTCCTTTTCAAAGATCGATCTGGCGACGCCGAGTCGAACTCCTTTCAAGGCTTGTTTGTCGAGCGTTGCCAGCCAATTGATATCCTCCAGCTCGGATGCCACTTCCGTCACCGGATCGGCGCTGTCATAACCGATCAACATACCAAATGCCAGGGCGGCATCTTCCACGGTACGCGCCATCGGTCCCGGTGTATCTTGTGTATATGAAAGGGGAATGATCCCAGAACGGCTAATCGTCCCGACAGTCGGTTTAATACCGACGATGGAGTTCTGGGCGGATGGATTTAAAATGGAGCCCGTTGTTTCCGTGCCGATCGCAAGCGCAGCCATATTCATCGCAACCGCCACACCCGCGCCGGAGCTTGATCCCCCAACGTCGAACAGTCCATACGGATGATTCACTTGTCCCCCTCTAGAACTCCAGCCATTCGTCATATGTTCAGACATGAAATTCGCCCATTCCGTCATATTCGTTTTCCCCAAAATTACGGCACCCACCGCGCGTAATTTCTTGACGAGAAAAGCATCTTCCTCGGCATAAAAATCCTTTAACGCAAGTGAGCCACAGCTCGTATGCATTTGATCTGCCGTGCCCATATTATCTTTTAATAAAATCGGGATGCCATGTAAAAACGACCGGATGCCTTGTTCACGACGTTCCACATCGAGTGCCTTGGCCATTTGCAAGGCTTGCGGATTCAGTTCCAGTACGGCGTTGACGTTTTGATTGCGTTCGGAAATCGTCGCCAAATACATGGATACTAGTTCTTCCGCGGTCAACTCGCCCGTTTCCATTTTATTTTGCATATCGAGAATGGTTGCTTCGTCTAACCATTCTTCCCGTAATCGCTTCAGTCTTCCATCTAGCATTGCCATCCCCCCGCCATGATTCTCTCTGTTAGTGTACCTCATTTTTCTTCCAATAAGACAAAAAATACCGGTGAAGGGCTTATCCCACACCGGTATTCGTTCCACCTACTCCATCCTTATCGTATAAGCTTTCATGAGAGAATAGAGAGGGAGTTCATAGAGCTGTTTCCCTTCAAGCTTATAGACCCCTTTATTGACAAGTTTCTGAATGATTTTTTCCTTTTTGACTTCCATTGGTGTTTCTTCTTGCTTTTTCATGATGAATGAAGAACCTCCTTGCTGCTGAATCCATGAACTATTTTTCCCGTATTCCATGGTTCCAAACATGTTCTAGCCTATTTGCATCGAAGGTATCATTCTTGGACAAGGAGATTCGGATCATTTGCCGGCCATTTCGAAAAATCCGTAATGATGCCATCCACCCCGTATTGATAGGCCTTCGCAATGAGCAAATGATCTTTTTTGGACCAAACGAGGACTTTCCCATCATACTTATGAACTTGATCCACAAGCCATTTATTTGTATACGAGATGTTGAAATTTATGTAAGTGGCGAAAGATGTCAAATCCTCAATTCTCTTCGTGGATAGTAAAAGGGCACTCGGTTTCATGAGGACCGCAATTTGAACATCCGGAAGAAGAACATGCATCTTCCTCATCGATTCTACATCGAATGATTGGATGATAATATTGCTCAAGTCATCATATTTCTCCAATAACGTAACGACCTGCTCCTCGATTCCTGGATACAGTTTCGGTTTCTTGATTTCAATGATCAGTCCAATTTTCCCGTAAAATTCATCGAGAAATTCGTCCAAAGTAATGATTTTTTCCCCTTCAAAGGCATCACCGAACTTGCGCCCCGCATCTAGTCTTTTCAATTCTTCAAGCGTCATATCCTTGATAAATCCTTTACCGTCCGTTGTCCGATCCACTGTCTCATCATGTATGATGATCAGCACGCCATCTTTAGATAGATGCACATCACATTCCAGAAAATCCGCTCCAAGATCTAACCCTTTCCGAAAAGCGGATCGTGTATTTTCAGGCGCATAACTGGAAGCCCCACGATGTGCGATACTCATAATTCCATTCAGTTCAACTTGTTGCAGCCGTTGTCCATTGAACCCGACAAGCAAGACCAGACAAGTCCCCACTAGTCCAATCCATAGCCAATACCCTTTCGTTCTCCACTCCCCCATTTGTAAAACCCCTCAATTCTTTATGCGAAACTTTTTTCGGTAAGTTTTTCAATAATTATGTGAATAAAATTTCTTACTTCTATAGTATGTCTACCATACTATTGATAGCAAGACAAAATTCCCCTATGCAACACACATAGAGGAATTTTATCTTCATTCAGCGGAAAAAACATCCGCCGAACGAATAATGGAAGGCAGTCTAAGTTCGCGACGTCCTGTCGCAACGACTGCATGACCTACATCCTGTAGGCCCGCGGATGTCGCAGATTTTGAGAGGAGTTAATTGAGCTCTGCTCAATTCAAAATCTGGACGCAATTACGCCGAGGCGTAATTGATTTTTACCATTGATTATTTTTATATTTGCGATAGTAATTGATTTGACGTGCGAATAAATAGAACTTGCGTTTGAAGTGGCGATCTTTTTTGTAGAATAATGGATTGCCGTATTTGCCCGCTCGTAACAATGCTTTCACATCCCGAAGGACTTCAGGATTGTTGACGAATTTCTTCAACACGATTTTTGGAACGACGGTGAATAGGAATTTCTCGTTCAACAAGGTGAGTGGTTTTTGTTCGCCATATACGAGGTCATCCACAAAGTACTTCGCCATATTATGTCCGCAAGATGTAATGTAATAGCTGGATCTGCCTTGACGGATATTCACTTCAAATACTTTGAATTTCCCGTCCCGTTCGTCATATTTCAAATCGAAGTTGGCATAGCCGACATAATTTACCGCTTCAAGGAACCCTTTCAGCTTCATCATCATCTCTTCATTATACCTTGTGATCAGTGCTGTATAATTCCCGATGGCAGTAACGGTATGCTCTTGCAATACAACTTGAGCAAATGTAATGAGTTCTGCTTTTCCATGGCTATTCATATAGAATACGGAATCCCACATATATGTATCGTCACCCGGTATGAAATCTTGAATGATCAATTCTTCTTGATAGCCGCTCGCTTTGATTGTGTCGATGACTTTGTGAATTTCTTCATACGAATCAACTTTATACACTTTTTGCATTCCCGGGAATGGGTTTTTATAATACATGACACCGTTACTCGGCTTGATGATGACCGGGAACATGACTTCTTCCATGAACGGCTGGTCATCCTTGCACGAATAATAATAGGTTGCGGGTGTATCAATGCCATGTTCCGCACATAGCTTATAGAAGTTCGATTTGACTAGCAGATTGTTCATGAGCTCTTCAGAAATATAATTGAAGACGTAATGGCTTTTTAACGCGTCTGCATTTTCAATAATCATCCGGACGTAAAGATCGTTCGTCCCGATTAACAACATCTTTTTCCCAGACTGTGCGTACTTTTCTGCAATCTCTTTTAAAAAGCTGACAAATACTTGCTTGTCCGGTAGATTGGGGTTCAATTCTATTGTTTCGGTGATGCTGCTTAAAGTGGTAAAGGATAATGGTTCTTTTCCGACTAATATTGGTTTGATCCCATACTGTTCGTGGAATGAAATAGCCATATTATAGGCGTTCATATCTGTTCCCACAATGATAGGGATGAATGGATGATTTGTCATTTGGTCCTCCAACTGTTTTTACTACTGCTAAGTGTAGGGTACCGCTTTTTCATTGTCAAGAAAGCGGAGCAATGCCTCCCGGAAGATAGGTGCGATTTCCTAGACTCCTATCTGATCGACAAGCTTTCAAAGGTCTTCTTTATTAGTGAATGAGGTTTTCCTTTTCTCCATACAATGGAGCATAAGTGAAAGGAGCTGTAAAACATGGCCACGAAACCACCTCGTTTACTGCCGGGGGATACGGTCGGAATTGTGACATTGGGCAGTCCTTTGGCGGCAAGCCGAATCAATGAAGGAATCGCCACTTTACGTAATATGGGCTATAACGTTCTTGTTGGTGAACATGTCTATGCGGCGAATGGCTTTCTTGCTGCGACGCCTCAGCAAATGGCATCGGATTTGATGAAGATGTTTCAAAATAAGGAGGTAAAATGGATTTTACCGACAAGAGGAGGTGTCGGCGTTGCCAGTATCCTTCCCTTCCTCGACTTTTCCATTATCGCTGCGAATCCTAAAATCGTTTCCGGTTATAGCGATATCACCATTTTACTGAATACACTTTATGAGTATGCAGATCTGATTACGTTTCAAAGCCTTCTCCTGCTCGATTTCAATGCACAGACGCCACCGTATAACTTCAATCAGTTTTTCACAGCGACTTCCACGGTAACCGCTCCTTGGGAAATCCGAAATCCACCTGGCATGCCGCTTATCAGTTTGGTTCAAGGAAATGTGACAGGCCAGGTAGTCGGTGGCAATCTCACGTCGTTTGTCGGGTCATTAGGCACCTCTTTTGAAATCAATACAGAAGACAAAATCATCGTCTTGGAAGAAACCCACGAACCGATCAATACCGTTTATAGATATTTGAACCACCTCTATTTAGCGAAAAAGTTTGAGGTTTGTAGCGGGATCATCATGGGCGAATGTACAAATTGTGTGGCGGCTTATGGAAAAACGTACGAAGACGTCATCCGAGAATTTCTGGTCCCTTTAGGAAAACCGCTCATGACGAATCTTGCCACCGCACACGGTATCTATAAAGCAACGATTCCGATTGGTGCGACGTTAAATATGAATACGTTCAATCAAACGCTCACTGTAACGGAGACTGTCGTCAGCCCATGATAAGTCGAACAGCGAAGGGTTCGATTTGACGTATTTCTGCGTTTTTGGAGAAGTTAAGGCACGTTCAGTACAAAAACATTTGTTGAATCAACTCAGAAAAGATTCCATGGATATTCGTTGGGCGGTTGTGAGTGGATTTTCACAGGCTCTTTCGTTGTCGGATGCGGAAATGCAAGCGTATGCGCCCATAAGGCGATTTGCTGTCCCGGCTGATTCACATGCTGGCCATATTTTTGATCGCCATAGAGCGGCCATCCGGATGCGGAAAGTTGAACACGGATTTGGTGGGAGCGACCGGTGTGAAGGCGGACGGATAGAAGGCTCAACTGTTCCGAACTGCGTATCACCTCATATTCAAGCACCGCTTTTTTAGCTTGCGCATGATTGGCTGGCACTGTATGCACTTTATTTTTCTTCGTATCTTTGTAGAGATAATGCTCCAATAAACCCTTCTTCTTTTCAGGTGTCCCTCTCACGACTGCCAAATACGTCCTGTCCATTTCCCTTTTGCGCAGGACATCCGATAAGCGGGAAGCGGCTTTGGACGTTTTGGCAAATACCATGACGCCGCCGACGGGCCGATCCAATCGATGAACAAGCCCTAAATAGACGTTTCCAGGCTTCTGATAACGGATTTTTATATCTTCTTTTAAAATCGAAAGCATATCACGATCCCGGCTATCATCTTCTTGCACGGGGATATTGACAGGCTTTTCAACGACTAATAAATGATTATCTTCGAATAATATAGGGATTTTCATATGTAAATGACTCCTTTTGTATTGTAGTATTCTTACGTCTATGAATGACGGGGTGCCCATAGGATGATTGATAACTGTTACAGAAAATCTCCTTCAAAAACTTGAAGGAGAACATTTATTTATCGATCAATGAAAGTCATTTTCTCTTCCACACTTGCCAATAGGCGCTCCATATCTGCATGACCCAAGTAACGTACATAGATGACGCCTTTTCCTTTTACGGCAAAGATTTCTTTTAATTCATCGATTTCACGGATGGTAAGGGCATCGAAGCCTTTGCGGTCCAACACTGTAAAATGTTCATCCCTGTAATCTCGTCTATCATAGTTAAATAACAAGTCATTCATCAGATGCTTCGCCATAAAGGAGAAGCGTACTTTGTATGCCTGTATGTAAATGCTTGGAGAATAGGGACCACTGCCATCTGCCCATTCTTCCTCAGTGACAATTCCCTGTTCCGTGGATTCGTATTGTTGAGGCGCGAAAAAACTGGTTTTCTTTGTGTAATGATTATTCCAGTCAAATTGCCGGTCATCCGCCTGCTCATCGCGTTCCAAATGGGATGTCTGTTCAATAGCTGCAAGCGCTACAAGCGGAAGCTCTGTATGTTTCATTGGCAAATTCACCGTCTCCTGATTCAGCACTTGTATCCAAATCAGCGAGGCTAACGGTACAGTTATCATAGCTGTCAAAGTGATAATCGCTAGATTGATGGTACGTGATTTCCTCCAAGGGACATGATAGTCAATCTCCTTCCCTTCCAACAGCCTTTTTTTCGTTTTACGGATCAGAACCATTGACCGGGTCGTAACTAGGATAAAAATCAGTTGGATGAACAATAGAGTGATTTGCGAAATTGCATCCCCCTCAACGAGTTCTAGCATCGGTGTCTGCTCATTGGACCAGAGCATTGAATAGAATATAATGGATAGCAACAACAACACGGATATGAGGATGACACTTAGCCGCATTTTTTTATAATTACTTCTTAATGTCTCGGCTTGTTCCGAGGGATTCGCATAGAGCTCGGGTGCCTGACATTTAACAGGTGAAGCAAACACATTGAATTCGCCGAAGCGTGTAATATGGTTCCAACCAGCTTCCTTGTACTCTAGCTTTTCCTCCGATGACATATTCTTATTAGATGACGTAGCAATCCTGTATCGTGTGTCTAATGGTTCGCCTTGTTGAAAATATGCAAAAAGCTTGCCGACTTTTTGTAAATGCCAACCATCCTTCGCCATATCGGCAAACCAACTTTCATATTCTCCAATGCGCCAAAAATCATTCAGCAGCATTTTACGTTTTATGTTCGCCATTTGAAGCACCTTCTTTCAATGCTTTCCAATCCTTTATGCTGGAAACTTCCTCTACCATCGTGAGGGAGGTAAAGTAGGTTGTCAATTCTTTTTATATGAATCTCCTATATTCGTAAATATTTCACTTAAAACTCGATGCATGCGAATCTTGACAAAGTGGATAGCATCGCCTAAAGTGAGGGCAATAACGAAGTAATAGAAACAGACTTTTCATTTGTATATTATTCCGATTAAGTAGATTCGAATTGTATTACATAACTTGTTAGAAATGATTCTAATATGAGGTGAGTTGTATGATCGATTTATTTGTCAAAACAGAGGTTCAAAAATCTTGGCTGGAAAAACTACGTGAAAAAGGAGCAGCTTTTCCACAGTCATCCGCAAGAATTGATGAGGACGCCCTTTTTCCAATGGACAATATCCAAACGCTAGTGGATATGGGCTATACAAGTGTGGCGTTGCCAACTGCATATGGTGGGGCAGGTTTACAAGTGTATGAAATGGTCCTTTTTCAAGAGACGCTTGCCCGTTTTGACGCCAACACAGCTCTTTCCATCGGCTGGAATTTCGGCGTCATCGGTGAGCTTTTTGAAAAGAAATTATGGACGGATGAAAACTTGGATTTTTTCGCCAAAGAAGTGTTAAATGGCGCCTTGGTCAACCGCTCCGCTAGCGAGGCACAAACAGGGAGCCCGACACGAGGCGGCCGGCCTGGTACAACTGCGGTGAAAAAGGGAGACTCCTGGGTGCTGACAGGCCGGAAAACCTTCACGACCGCTTCTCCTGCCCTCACTTATTTCCTGACCTCCGCATGGGTCGAGGATCAGCAGAAAATCGGTTTCTTCCTATTGCATAAGGATTTGGATGGGTTATCGATCGATGAAACATGGGACGTCGTTTCAATGCGAGGAACAGCGAGCCATGACCTTGTTCTGGACCAAGTGACAGTGGATGCTTCCAAACTTGTTGAACTTCCTGACAAACCACGTGGTACAGCTTTTAGTGGATGGCTTCTACATATCCCTGCCTGCTATCTCGGAGTTGCCCAAGCCGCGCGGGATTATGCCGTCCATTTTGCCAATACGCATACACCAAACAGCCTGAACGGACCGATTAGCCAATTGCCGAATGTCCAACAATTACTAGGCGAAATCGACTTGGCGCTCATACAGGCGAGGCATCTCATCTATAGTGTTGCAGAAATGTATGACGATGAATCCCGGAGAGCCCAGCTCACCAATGAAGTCGCAGTCGTCAAACATACCGTAACCAACTCCGCCATCACAATTGTCGACAAAGCGATGCGGATCGTCGGCGCCAAAAGTCTCCAACGCGGCAATCCATTGCAAAGATACTACCGCGACGTTCGAGCGGGCTTGCATAATCCCCCAATGGATGACATGACCATCAAAAGGCTGGCCTCCGCTGCAATTGAGGAAGAAAAGTCTAACAGCAAATAAACGACGACAGTCTACTATTGTTTATAGCCGAAAAAAGTGCCATGGATCGGATCCTATGAAAAGGATTCTGAAACATGGCACTTTTTTCGATATGGTTATTTCCGTCTAGACTCCGGGCGCCAGACGTCCTTCGCTTTTGGTTATTTTAAATTCCGATTCAAAAACGCTTTCGTCCGTTCGTGTTGTGGATTGGTCAATACTTCGACTGGATTGCCCGATTCGACGATTTCCCCTTTGTCCATGAAGATGACCCGGTTGGCGACTTCTTGGGCGAAGCCCATTTCATGTGTCACCACGATCATCGTCATATGTTCTTCAGCCAGGTCCTTCATCACGGCTAATACTTCCCCTGTCAATTCAGGGTCCAAGGCGGATGTCGGCTCGTCGAACAAGAGGATTTCCGGGTTCATCATCAGCGCGCGTGCAATCGCTACCCGTTGCTTTTGACCTCCGGAAAGCTTCGATGGATAAACATTCGCTTTATCCGACAGCCCGACTTTTTCCAGCAGCTCTGCACTTCGACGTCGTATCGCATCAGTTGGCTCTCGCTTCGTCATTTTAGGCGCCAATTCCAAGTTTTCTTTGACCGTCAAGTGAGGGAAGAGTTCAAAGTGTTGGAACACCATGCCCATTCTGGATGTCACTTGCTTGATCTCCTGAGGCTTTGGATAGACACCGTCCTTGACGAGATAGTCCCCGGATATCCGGATGCTCCCCCCGTTGATTTCCTCTAGATGGACAAGGCTACGGAGCATCGTACTTTTTCCGGATCCGGATGGACCAATGACCGCCACTACATCGTTTTTTTGAACGTCAAATGTAATTTGTTTCAGCACTTCAAGATCGCCAAATGATTTTTTCAGTTCGGATACTTCAATGATTGCCACGTTCCCCACTCCTTCTTAGTCAAATTTGAATCGCCGTTCAAGCCACTTAAAGAAGAAGGTCATGACAAGCGTGATTAGTAAATAAATGATCCCAGCGAAAAAGAATGGGACAATTGTAAAATCACGGTTGACTGCCGTTTGCGCAAAATGCAACAGCTCCGGAACAGCCACGGCATAGAGTAGCGCCGTATCCTTGACCAATGTCACGGACTCATTCGCGACTGCAGGCAGTGCAATGCGGAACATTTGCGGCAAAACGACCCGTGTCATCGTTTGCCAACGATTTAAGCCAAGCACTTGTGCCGCTTCATATTGTCCTTTATCGATCGCCAACAAGCCACCACGGAAAATTTCTGCGAAATACGCGGCATAATTCAAGATAAAGCCGATACAAGCCGCCACAAATCGGTCTAACACCAGATATTCTCCGACGACAGGAAGTAAAGGCAACCCGAAAACGATAACGAGCAATTGCAATAAGAGCGGTGTGCCGCGCATCAAGTAAATATAAGCGTTGGCCAACCAGGATAACGGTTTGAATTTGCTTCTGACAGCAAGCGTCAGCACAAAACCAAGCGGAATCGATGCAATAATCGCAATGATAAACAGGAGGACTGTTATTTGTGCCCCTTCCAACATCGGTTTAAGTATAGAAATAATATAATCTAAAGACATGAAAGGATTCCTCCAAAAACAAAACAGGGTTTCACAAGTGAAATCCTGTTTTGTCACCTATTTGTTCAGTCTACTTATTTTAACACCTTGTCTTCGCCAAACCATTTTGTAGAAATTTCAGCAGCTGTACCATCTTCGTTCATTTCATCAAGTGCTGCTTGAAGTTTCTCCAGCAATTCTTCATTGCCTTTTTTCACACCAACACCGTATTCTTCAGGTGCCAATGATTCATCCAACACTTTAAAAGTGCCTTCTTCTTTGGACATGTAATAATCGATGACCACTTCATCAATGACAACCGCATCAAGACGACCGGTTTTCAAGTCTGTTAGCGCAAGGACATTATCAGCAAACTCCGTGATCGTTTTAATTTTTGATTCGACTGGATTGGCGCTTAGCGCATCCGCTGCCGAAGAAAGTGCTTGCAGTCCGACTACTTTGCCCTCTAAATCATCAAGACTCGCAATTTCTGAATCAGCCAAAGTGGCAACGACTTGAGCGTTACTTAAGTAAGGCTTCGTGAAAAGTACTTTTTCTTTACGCTCGTCTGTAATCGTATATCCGTTCCAAATCAAATCAATCCGCCCACTGCTCAACTCGGTTTCTTTCGTTTTCCAATCGATTGGTTGGAATTTAGCTGTCATTCCCATCTTTTCAGCGGCTGCACTAGCTAAATCAATGTCAAAACCGACAATTTCGTTGTTTTCGTCCCGGAATCCCATCGGTGCAAATTTATCATCGATCCCGATGACCACTTCTGTTTTGCTATCTGTATTATCAGTAGATGCATTGTTATTTTCTTCATCTGTTGTTGCATTATTATTCTGTTCCCCTGATGTACCGCATCCTACTAGAAGTGCGACTAGCGCAGCCATCATGAGGAAAATCGTTGCGAAACGTTTCATTGTATCCCTATCCCCTTTCAATTCTTCAAAAGCTTTAATACTTTAGCGTGCTAACGCATTAATACTATAGCACGATTATACCAAATTGAAAACCCCTAAATGTCTTTTGGATAGGATTGGCGGACTTGTCTCTTTTTAGAGGATGATTACAGCTTGAATTGACGGACTAGACTATTCAACTCATCCGCTAATTTAGCGAGATTTTCAGCTCCGCCTGCCACTTCTTCCATCGAGCTGCTCGATTGTTGGCTTGTTGCTGCTGTTTCTTCAATGCCTGCCGCCGACTCTTGGGATATCGCGGCAATTTCACCGATTGAATGATTCAATGTCTGACTGTTTGTTGCAAGATCTGCAAGATTGTTGGCAATCCCGTTAATCGTATCTACCATCCCTGTAACCGCCTCATCAATACTATTGAAGGTGGCACTTGTTGTTTGGATATGGCGCGTCCCTTGTTCAACTTCCTTATAGCCATTTTGCAGGGATTCAGTCACGTTGGTTGACTCCACTTGAATATCGGTAACAATTCCTGTGATATCTGTAACCGAGTTCGAAACTTGCTCTGCAAGTTTCCTCACTTCATCTGCCACTACGGCAAAGCCTTTCCCTGCTTCACCGGCTCTTGCCGCTTCAATCGCTGCATTCAATGCCAAAAGATTCGTTTGCGTAGCAATTGCTTCAATCACTGAAACGAGCTTAGAAATTTCTTGCGTCTGCCTATTGAAATTCGCCATCTTTTCGACTGCTTCTTGTACAATTTCATCAATTTTCATCATCTGTTGCGAAGAGGAATCCATTAATTGCCTCCCTTCCGCTGTCATCGTCAGCACAGCTGTTGAAGAACGTTGGATTTGTTCACCTCTTTCACTCGTATCATGGACTTTTGTATCGAACATCCCCATCGTATGGGCTAGTTCACTCGCACTATCCGCTTGTTTTTCTGTTCCAAACGCAATTTCCTCCATAGTCATGGCGATTTGTTCAGAACCCGATTTCACTTCATGTGCAGATTGTGTCAATTCTTCACTTTGTGACATCACACTGGAAGAAGCTTCCGCGACCTTTTCAATCGTGTCATGCAACGTATTTTTCATCGTTTGCATCGCATTGGTCAATTGGCCGACTTCGTCTTTCCGGTCGCTACTTTGGATCGGAATGGATAAGTCACCTTTTGCAAGTTCTCCCATCCCCGTGGCAATCATTTGAATCGGTTTTGCTATTTTTCTACTGAATAGAATGGATACAAGAAGGACAACAACGATTGTTATACTAGCGAGGAGTAAGACGATATGAACAATCTGCTGTTTCGTCTCTTGGATAACCGATAAATCTTGATGAATACCAATTGTTCCGATAATTTCACTGTGAGTCGGATCATACATCGGTAGATAGGATGCTAAACTTTCTTCATTATTACGGGACAACGTTTCCCCGTTCTGAATGGCGGATACAATCGAAGAATTTTCAATCGCTTCGCCGACCTTTGTTTCATCTGAAGATACGACGACCGTTCCATCTTGGTCGTACAAATCGATGGTCACGTTTTGCAGCATATTGCTCAATTCCTTTAAAAAGGTATCATCGACACTTGTCTGCAATGTGCCGATCACTTCATGATTAGAAGTTATCGGAGCGAACGCGCGAACTGAAAGACCACTTGAGCCGAATTCAAAGCCGGAAATCGCATTCCCTTCCAAGGCTGATTGAATTGCATGCAATCCACTTTTATCATCTCCGTGCTGCTGTGGGTTATGACCACGTAGCATAACCACCCCTTCCGCGTTTCCAAATTCAAGCACGCCGATTTGATGTTCCGCTTGGAGACGTGGATAGAGTTGCGCCACTCGTTGCGTTAACGCCTTCCGATTTTCCGACTCAAATACTTCGATCAATTCAGAGTCCGTTGCATACCTTGTGGTAATGGCAAGTAGCTGTTCAGATACTTTATTGAACTGTGTTTGTACGGTATGCTCCATCTCTTCTTGCTGATTCGTCATCAGCTTCGTAAACCCTTGCTCCGTCGCATAATAGATTGTAAGCGCGGTAACCGTCAGTGGAATGATTGTCATCGTCAGAAATAGGGCCAACAGTTTTTTGTTTAAACTGTTCCAATTAAAGATGTTTTTCAATTTAAAAATCCTTTCACATAGTTTATGAGTTTAGTAGAATAGACCCTCTCATCTTACCACGCGAATGCTTCAAGGAAACTTTTCAGATTAGCTTAACAAAAGCGAGATTCGAAACGGTTTAAGAAAAAATGCCAAGCATCCGCACAACAATTTGTTGTGCGGACACTTGGCATGCTTTATTTTTAATCCCCTTTTGTTTGAACCCTATAGCGCTAATGTCTCAGCGTTTTAAAACCTCAGCAACCGCTGCCCCATCCTTCGCTTTCGCTTCAATGCGGCGCTTGTGTAAAATCGGCTCTGTGTAGCCGTTTGGCTGGTCTTTCCCCTTGAAAACCAGGTCACAAGCCGCTGCAAACGCGACCGAATCGTCAAAGTTAGGCGCCATCGGACGATAGTTTGCATCCCCTGCATTTTGTCCGTCAACGACTTTTGCCATACGCTTCATCGTTTCTTCTACTTGCTCTTCTGTACAAATGCCTTGGTGTAACCAGTTTGCAATATGCTGGCTGGAAATCCGCAAGGTCGCTCGATCCTCCATCAGACCAACGTTGTTAATATCCGGCACTTTCGAGCAACCGACACCTTGGTCAATCCAACGCACAACATAACCTAGAATGCCTTGTGCATTATTATCCAGTTCATTTTGAATTTCTTCTGGAGTCCAGTTCGGCGTGTCGGTGATGGGCACTTGCAAAATGGCATCTTGCAGATCCTGCGAACCGGAAATCCCTTTTTGAATGTCACTTACATCTACTTGATGATAATGTAGTGCATGCAAGGTCGCCGCTGTCGGCGACGGTACCCACGCCGTATTTGCCCCCGATTGAGGATGCGCGATTTTTTGTTCCAACATCGCCGACATTTGGTCTGGCATCGCCCACATTCCCTTACCGATCTGCGCATGCCCCGGCAATCCACAATCGATTCCAACCGCTACGTTTGACGTTTCATATGCTTGTAACCAAGGCGTCTTTTTCATATCATTTTTACGGATCATCACGCCTGCTTCCATGGACGTGTGGATTTCGTCACCCGTACGATCTAGAAATCCGGTATTGATGAAACCAATTCTTTCTTTCACTTCGCGAATACAAGCTTTCAAGTTGAGTGATGTGCGACGCTCTTCGTCCATCACACCAATTTTCAAGGTATAACGTTGTAAGCCTAATAGATCTTCCACACGATCAAGCAACTTATTCGCAAAGGCCACTTCTTTCGATCCATGCATTTTCGGTTTAACAATGTAGACAGATCCATGATCGGAATTTTTAAAGCCGTTATCCGTCAGTAAATTATGTTTTGCAATTAACGCTGTAATAACGCCGTCAAGAATCCCTTCCGGAACCTCTTCTCCCGCTTTGTCCAAAACAGCACTGTTTGTCATTAAATGACCGACGTTCCGAACGAACATGAGTGAGCGGCCTGGCAAAGTAATCGTTCCGCCATCTGTAGATGTGTATGTGCGGTCACGGTTCAACGTACGGGTCACCATTTTACCGCCTTTTTCAAAGGTTTCGGATAGATCTCCTTTCATAAGACCTAACCAGTTGCGGTAAACGAGCACTTTATCTTCCGCATCCACCGCAGCAATTGAATCCTCGCAGTCCATAATGGTCGAAAGCGCTGATTCCAAGTACACATCTTTCACACCGGCGCTGTCTGTTTTCCCAATCGGATGTTGGCGGTCGATTTGCACTTCGATATGCATTCCATTATTGACAAACAAGATCGCAGTCGGTTCTTGAGCTTTTCCTTGGTAGCCGACCCATTTTCCTGTGTCTTTTAGTTCTGCCGTTTGCCCGTTATTCAATATTGCGACGAATTGACCGTCAACGATGGCATATTTCTTTACTTCCGTATGGGTTGCTCCATCTAAAGCAATCGCGTCGTCTAAGAATCGTTTCGCGAAGGCGACCACTTTTTCACCGCGCACCGGATTATAGCCTTCCCCGATTTCCGCTCCATTGCCCTCACTGATGGCATCTGTTCCGTAAAGCGCATCGTACAGGCTTCCCCATCTTGCATTGGCGGCGTTCAACGCATAGCGGGCATTATTCACCGGTACGACTAACTGCGGGCCGGCCTGAGAAGCAACTTCTGCATCCACGCCTTCTGTAGACACCTTAAAATCTTCTACTTTCGGTTCAAGATAGCCGATCTCTTTTAAAAACGATTTATATTCATCAAAGTCGAATCTCTCTTTATGTTCTTTATGCCACTGATGAATCGCTTCTTGTAAGCGAGCTCGCTCCGTTAATAGTTGCCGGTTTTCCGGGGTCAGTTCATGGATAATCTCATCGATACCCGCCCAGAATTTCTCTTGTTCCACTTCAGTCTCCGGTAGTGCTTCCATATTAATGAAATCATATAGGCATTGAGCAACTTGAATGTTCCCTATCTTTACATAGTTCGTCATTTCTTCCATCCTCCCAATATAGAAGTTTCTTCTAGTATCTTGTTATATCCATTGGTAATGTTCCGGCAGCAAAGCCGACAAACATGAATCTACCTTTCCCTGTATTGCGCATGCCGTGAATTTGATTTGGCTTCGCCAACAATACCATTCCCTGTCGAATGGGAATTTCGTTCTCCAGATCTGGAAAATAGGTCCCTTCCCCCTCGATGCACACCCACATATCATCGACGTCAGAATGGGAGTGTATATAGACATCTTGCCCAGGTTCCAGGCACCAAACTGCACCTACCGTTTTATCCGTTTCATAGAAATAGTTCTTTTGAGGTTCGTCTGGGTCAAATTTGGCAATCTTATCAATTTCGAAGACTCTTTCCTTCATAATCTCCTCAATATTTGTACACGTCGCTTTCTTCACCATTCCTAAACACCCCTTTTAGTTTTGGTATATCCGCTTTACGATTCGTCTTCACATAACTAATACAGTTAACAAAATCAAAAACTGTACCACTACACATTCGATTGTATATGTTTTCTGTCTATTAGTCATTATCATAATTGAACAAAAATTATATTCTTTTTTATGCATTATAGACGAATGTATTTTTTCTCTCCGTATTCTTTCGACCTTTTCCTTAATAAAAATAAAAATAGGACCGGGAGAAAAATTCTCCACAGTCCTTTGTTTTTGTATTTAATTTAGCTATAAAGGTCATGCCCTTTTTACAAAAAGGACATGATTGCCTTTACTGAACAGCTACCTCGCCGCTACCTTCTGCAACATTTGTTTTGACTGAATGACCTTTCTTCGGCTTTTCATTGATCGTCAATGCAATAATAGCCGCTATGACGAGGGCCACAATCATCATCACGAAGGATGTGTCAAACGAGCCACTTGTTTGAATCATATATCCCATGAGGAATGGAGAGATAAAACCTGCAATGGAACCAAAACAGTTAACGGTCGCCGAACCAGATGCCATAATTTTGGCTGGAAGAGTGGCGACAACCAATCCCCAGAAAGCACCTTGCGCAAAGAACATAAAGAACGCTGCAAGACATTGCCAGATGATCACCATCGTTAAAGAAGATGTTTGGAACATAAAGAATAACGCGATGCCGCCGGCTATAGAGCCCGGGATAAACGCCCATTTACGATTCCCCTTGATTTTATCCGACACAACCCCTCCGAAGACAATGGCTATAGTCCCCACTAAATAAGGCAATGCACTGAAAATACCTGTATTCATAAGGGAAAGACCTTTTTCTTTAATCAGATAGGAAGGCAGCCATGACGTAAAGCCCCAAAATGTAATATCAAAGAAAAACCAAATAAGTGCCATTTGCCATAAAATCGGTTTCTTTAGAAGTTCTTTGAACCCACCACCGGATTGTTTTTTGTCAGAAATACTATCCTTCTCGTCCTCCTCTAATTCCGCAAGTTCCTCTTTTGTGATTTTCGGATGATCTTTTGGGTTATCCTTAAATTTAAACCAGATGTAAAGCCCGATTGCGATTCCAGGTATCCCCATGACGATGAAAACCACACGCCAACCATATAAGCCAATAATGGCAGCCGCGACAACCGCAGCGATAGCCGGTCCAAGTGTGTTTACTGTCGATTGAATCCCCGTTGCTGTTCCACGTTGCTTAGTTGGAAAGTAGGTAGCAATTGCTTTGTAGGACCCACCCGGCAAAGCAGCTTCCCCAATCCCAAAGACAAAACGAAGCAATAACAGTAGTGGATAAGAGAAAATCATTCCCGTTACACTTGTGAAAATTGACCACCAAATGATCGCTATACTGACGACACGGCGAAAACCGAACTTATCCGATAACATGCCTCCCGGAATCTGGAACAGCGCATAACCGGCAAAGAATATACTTAAGAGCAATCCTTGAGCCGTTGCATCTAATGCAAGATCTTCACCGATAAATGGCAGGGCAATGGTAATTACCATGCGATCCAGAAAAGAAAATAACCAAGCCAACCATAACACGGCCAAAACAGAGTAACGAACTTTCCACTTTTTCTTTTTTGGTAACGACTGTGATTGATTATTCATATCCGTACCTCCTTGAATTTCCTTTTAATATAATCGAATATTACAAATATTTAACGCAAACTAGCCAATAAACAATCTAACTCTTATTATAAATTCGTTTATCCTCCTACATTAGCTTGTGATTGCTTGTCTATTTGTAACTTTCAACATGAAGCGTTACCAGCTGTTAACAATTATTATTATACAAGCTTTTTTCCTTGGAGCCGTTAGGCCGAGTAGCTAAAAGTTTTCAGGCTAATTGTTAATGACGGCTAATAACATTTTCCGTTTTGTCACAAACGTACAACTAGTTGTGCATCATTGCCATAGAACCCATGAAATTCCACCTCATTTTCCAAACAACAAAAACTGACTCTTCTAGATCACTTTTCATGAGCTAGAAGAGTCAGCCTCTCCCATCTTCTATTCTTTACTTACCGGAGAGAGCAGCCGCTATCTCTGCGTATACATCGAGTACTGCTTGCAGTGCTTCAGCTACATAGACCTTTTCAACATGGCGACGGATAGATGCTTCCATTTCTTTCAAATATCGTCCATTTTAAATAGAGTCTTCTAAAATGTCCTCACCCTGTATATTGAATCATCTGAGCAATCACTAACGTGACAATCCCGATTCCTGAAAACACAAGGAATACCGGCAAATAGAAACGGATCCATTTTTGCCAGGAGACACCAGCAATAACGAGTGCAGCCATAAAGTAACCAGAAGTTGGGAATAGAATATGGGCAAATCCGTCTCCGAACTGGAACGCAAGCACAGCTGTTTGTCTCGTAACGCCGATAATATCTGCAAGCGGTCCCATAATCGGCATTGTTACTAAAGCCTGTCCACTTCCGGACGGGATAATGAAGTTAATGGTCAACTGTACGAGATACATGCCAACTGCACCAAGGACAGGTGGCAACTCTCCTACTAGCGAACCGAGGCTATAAACGATCGTATCCATAATTCGACCATCTTCAAGTACAACAGCAACAGATCGAGCAAGACCAATAATAATGGCCCCCATGAGCACATCACGGAATCCTTCCGTAAAAGCATTAGATATTTGGGTTGCGTTCAGCCCGGCAATCAGGCCAACAACGATTCCCATAAAGATGAACAGACCTGCCATCTCTACCATGAACCAACCGAGCTTAAGCACACCATACACTAATATGCCAAGGAAAATGAAAGCCGCAACTGAAGCATATTTTTGTCTTGTGTTCATGCTTTTCGCTTCAATTTTTTCTTTCTTCTTGTAAAGCGCTCTTTTTTCTTGGTCATCTTCATACACATAGCTGTTTAAAGGATCCCGCTGTACCTTTTTGGCATAGCGCATAATGAAATAAATTCCGACAGATACACAGACAACAAAAAGTAGTAGGCGCAATCCTAATCCTGAAAAAACCGGGATTCCTACAATTTTTTGCGATAATCCAACGTTAATCGGGTTTAAAACGCCGGCAGTAAACCCGACAACCGTACCGATCAGGGCAATCGCAGCAGCAACAATGGAATCATACCCTAAGGCAATGATTAATGGCATAATGACTGGGATATAAACGAGTGAAAGTTCAGGGGTCCCGATTAGCGTTGCTCCAATCGCAAATACTGTTGTTAAAATCGGGATTAGCAAAATACTTCTTTTTGCAAAACGGTTGGCCAGCCTATCCACAACAACTTCAATGATTCCGGTTGTCTTCAGCACCATAAACATACCGCCGATAATAAACGTGAAAAATACAATTTCCCCGGCATCAATCAGTCCCCGCGGAATGACAGTTAGAAAATCGGCTATCCCGATTGGTGCGGATTCCACTAATGTAAATGAGTTCGGATCAATCGACGTTCTTCCGTCAGGGCCTGGCACACGTTCAAACTCACCTGCTGGAATAAAATAAGTCGAAATGGCTGCGAGCGCACTGAATATAAATAGAATGACATAAATATGCGGAAGTTGAAACTTCTTCTTTTTGATATTTTTTTCCTTTTCCATATGGCACCTCCAATGGCCAATTGAAAAACAATGGCCGTAATTGTTTACGCTTTCACTTGTTACACTGCTTATTATACAAACTTATTTCGCTTGAGTCGTTAGACCCTATAACTAAAAACAATCGGCTTGATTGTAGAAGTTAGACAAGAGGTTTTTATAATTTGTGAGTATTGCACAATCCATTGTACGTTGTTGCCATTGAATTATTTCAATTCAATCTTTTTTAAATAAGTAGAACGCTATAAAATAAAAAGCTCAGGCGCCAAGTTATCCATAAATTAGGATGATTGATGTTTTCCTACAACAAAAAGCCGACTCTTCCAGATCCTGTTTTTAATCCGAAAGAGTCAGCCGATCATCTTATTTATTTACTTATTTATTACTGGTTGGAAAGAGTAGCCGTTTTCTCTGCGTATACATCCAATGCTGCTTGAAGCGCTTCGCCTGCATGAACCTTACCACCGTGGCGAAGGACAGATGCTTCCAACGCCGCCAATACATGCAAAATATTTTCTTTGCGGCAACTGAAGCCCATAGAACCGATACGCCAGATTTTTCCCGCGAGTGATCCGAATGTGCTTGCGATTTCCACACCAAACTCTTTTGCCATTGTAAAACGGACTTCATCACCGTTGACACCTTCCGGGATATTGATACAAGTGACAACCGGCATTTTATAACGGGCATCACCGAATAATGTAAGCCCCATTGCTTCAAGTCCAGCTACAAGTGCCTTCTCATGGTATTGATGTCTTTCAAATCGCTCTTGTAAACCTTCTTCTTGAATAATGCGTAACCCTTCCCTCAATGCGTATAGCATAGAAGTCGCTTCTGTATGGTGGTTCAGGCGTTTCGGGCTCCAATATTCTTGAATCTGGCTTAAGTCAAAATAGTTCGTTTGAATTCTTCTTGGATTTTCAGAAGTACGATCCAATCCTTGTTCGATCTTTCTACGCTCAAGGATAATCTTTTCAACTCGATCATTATACGTGATCGGAGCCATACCCGTCGGTACGCCTAAGCATTTTTGCGTACCGCTAATGACAGCGTCCACAAACCACTCATCTGTTTTAAACTCTGTTCCACCTAATGTGGCAACAGCATCTACTACAAATAAAACGTCATTTTCCCGACAGAACTTCCCAATTTTTTCAAACGGTTGCATGATGCCTGTTGACGTTTCACCATGGACCAGGGCGACAACTTTCGGATTCACGCGCTCAATCTCAGCGATAATCTCCTCTTGGTCAAAAGCTGTTCCCCATTCGCATTCCATCGTCGTGACATTTGCACCCGAACGATAAGCAATCTCCGCTAACAAGTGACCAAACCGTCCGAATATAGGAACGAGAACATTGTCTCCGGGTTCAATAATCGCATTGAGCACCGCCTCCAACCCGGAGCGTGACGTACCGTCAATCGGATAGGCCCAATGGTTTTTCGTTTGAAATGTCTTTCTCAATAACTCCATCGTTTCGTCCATAATCGCTAAAAACTCCGGATCAAATTGCCCGATGATCGGAATACTCATTGCACGAAGCACCCGCGGTTCTGCCTCGACGGGTCCGGGTGTCATTAACGTTCGTATTGAAGGATTTAGTTCTCTTAGCATAATAAAACTTCCTTTCTTCATAGACTACAGAGAATTTCAAAAACGTACCTCATTAAAACCATTCTTCCTGTGATTGATTTTAATGAATATTCTATGTACTGTCGATTATAAGAAATTCAGCCGTAAAAGTCACTGTGCGAAATATACAATTTAATCATTATTTTTTATCCATAGTAAACAAAAGCAAGTACTCGTACATACAATAAGATTCTCACCATGTTATACCCTTTCTGCCCCATATTATTCTCGTCACCATCAATTTCCTTACTATTACAAAAATAAAAAGTTTGACAACTTTGTGAACATGGTAAATAATATATATATAAAGGGGTGTTGACAAATGGAAACTAAGTTAAAAATGTTGAACGCGGTTAAAGTTGTCGGCCTGACGGTACTCGCCATCGGAATCTCCATTTTCTTATACGGATTTTTTGTAAGCGATTACAGTTCCGTTACAGGCATCGGGATTGGTACGGTAATGGGAGCGATTTTTATCTTCCTGATGGGGGTCTTCTTTGTAGCAACGGAAGAAATGCATGAAAAAGCGGATAAAGGGATGCGGATTGTTCAATAAATACGAAAAGGAGCACCTGTTGAGGTGCTCCTTTTCTTTAAAGTTTTTCCGTCTAGGCTTTTGTACTTTTACATATCCCAAACCAAGATTAACAATGTTCCAAAGATGGTTACGAGGGCTATGGCGATTCCATAATAGATATTTGCGTAAATCGCCACTTTGTCTTCCGACTCACCAGCATGCATAAAGCCGACCAGCTGTATGCCAGCCTGCACGAATGCCGTCACAAGCAGGACGGTCATCCCCATTGCAAATGACATATCTAAAAAATAGACCGTCAGTGCAGCTACCGTCAGAACCATTGAAAAGACGAAGCCCATCACTTGTTTACGCGGGAATAATTCGCTCATATTACATCATTCCTTTCAAGTAGATGAAGCTGAAAATGAAGATCCAAACAACATCTAGGAAATGCCAGTAAAGTGAGAAGATAAAGGCCTTATTCGCCGTCGCTGGCGTCAAGCCACGTTTTTTCACTTGCAGGATAATGAATAGTCCCCAGAAGAGACCGAGTGTCACGTGCGCACCGTGCGTTCCTAATGTTGTCAACAGAACGCCTGTGAATGCACTCACTTGAAGGCCTGCTCCAATATGTGCGTAATGAGTGAACTCATAGATTTCCACCCCTAAGAAGGCCAGACCGAGAAGCAATGTGATCGCAAAGAATGTGATCATCGCATTTTTCCGTCCGATTCGCATGGCATGGATACCAAGACCGATTGTGAAACTACTTGTTAACAGCAAAATCGTTTCAATGAGCACTGGCGTGATTTCAAAAATCTCCGCTCCGGACGGGCCATTCCCTGTCCGATGTTCCAATGTGAAATAGGTTGCAAAAAGCGTTGCAAAAAGCATCACTTCGGCTCCAAGGAAGATCCAGAAACCTAATATGTTCAACTTATTTTGTTCTGTGCCATATTCGAGTGGAAGCGAGTTATCTACTTTCATCTGCTAACACCTCGCTATCTTTTTCTGTTGCTTCAATTTCTTTGACGGAAATGTAATGACCGTCGTCTTTTTCAAATGAACGGTGAGCCATGCAGGCAAAGATTGCAATTGTCGTAATGATTACTGGGATCCACATGCTGAATATGAACGAGAAGCCCCATACGAAGAATATGCAACTCATGATAAACGGCACTCCGCTGTTATTCGGCATATGAATCTTCTCGATTTCGCCTTTGAATAGCGGCTGACCTTTTTTCTTGTGATCCCAGAACGCTTCAATGGAATTCACATGAGGTGTCCGCGCGAAGTTATACGATTGTACTGGACTCTGTGTAGCCCATTCAAGCGTACGTGCATTCCACGGATCGGAACCGATATCCCGTGAAGCATAGCGCGTACTATAATAGACGTTATAGACGATGATCGCAAAACCAATCGCCAAAGCAACTGCCCCTACAAAGGAAAGCATGTTCAATGCACCAAAACCGGTCGCTTCAGAATACGTGTACATCCGGCGTGCTTGCCCATCCAAGCCCGTGAAGAACATCGGGAAGAATGTGACGTTGAAACCAATCATGATAAACCAGAATGCCCATTTTCCGATTCGTTCGTTTAACATAAAGCCGAACATTTTCGGCCACCAGTACGTGAGACCGGCCAGCATCGCGAAGACAACTCCCGGAATGATCGTGTAATGGAAATGCGCAACGAGGAACATTGTATTATGGTATTGATAATCGGCACTCGCCATACCGAGCATGACCCCCGTTACCCCACCGATTGTGAAAATCGGTATGAACCCTACTGAATAGAGCATCGGAACTGTAAATACAATTTTCCCTTTCCGCATCGTCAACAGCCAGTTAAAGATTTTGATCCCGGTCGGAATCGCAATCGCCATTGTCGTAATCGAGAAAATACTATTGGTTAATGGCCCTTGCCCCATCGTAAAGAAATGGTGCGTCCAAACCAAGAATGAGAAAAATGAAATGATCACAATCGAAGCGACCATCGATTTATAACCATAAAGGTTACGTTGAGAGAAGGTAGATACAACCTCACTATAAATACCGAATGCCGGCAAAATGAGGATATAGACTTCCGGATGCCCCCAAACCCAGAATAGGTTCGCCCAGAGCATATCCATCCCGCCATTTGTCATCGAGAAGATATGGGTACCAAACAGACGGTCCATTGTCCCTAACAAAAGTGTAACGGTCAGGACTGGGAATGCGAAAACTACAATCGCATTCGTGATAAGTGCTGTCCATGTGAACATTGGCATTTTCATCAATGTCATACCAGGTGCTCTCATCTTAAAGATTGTCGTCATGAAGTTGATACCCGAAATTAGCGTACCAATACCTGCAATCTGAATTGATAATAGGTAATAGTTTGTTCCTACTGATTGGCTGAAATCATTTCCTGCAAGTGGGAAATACGAAGTCCAACCTGCGTCAGGAGATCCGCCGATGACGAATGAGATATTGAATAACATTGCTCCCATGAAGAACAACCAGAAACTAAGTGCGTTCAAACGAGGGAATGCAACATCCCGTGCACCAATTTGCAATGGTACAACAAGGTTCATCAATGCATATATAAATGGCATCGCCATGAAGATGATCATGACAACCCCGTGCGTCGTAAATACTTCATTGTAATGCTGGGCATCTAGCAACTTATTATCAGGAACAGCCGTTTGTGCCCGCATCATCAACGCGTCTACCCCACCTCGGAAAAGCATGAGCAATGCGGAGATGAGATACATGATACCGATCCGTTTATGGTCAACCGTTGTCAACCATTCGCGCCATAAGTAACCCCATTTTTTAAAATAAGTTAAGCCTATGAGAATCGCAATCACAGTCAGCCCAATGGCAACCATTGATGCGTAAATGGCAGGACTTGGATGAGGTATGGCAAATCGATCAAAGTAGTCCATACTTTTTGTACTCCTTTCGGAAATTTAATTCGTGACAGTTAATGTCCGGTTATGGGTGCCAGGACTCTGTGGTAGCAGCTGGCACCGCTCAGTTTATTAATGATTCGAATGTTCGTCATGTGCACCCTGTGCGTCGTCGGAATCATGTTCATCCTCATCGGAATGACTTGATCCATGGTGATGACCTTCAGGCGGCGGCAAAAATTCCAAGTGCGTGCCACTAAACGTTAGCTGGCCAAGATGACCCGGTTCTAGTAACTCATTGAATTTTTCTTCAGTAAGAGGTTCAGCCGTCGCTTTCACATCTGCTACCCACTCATTGAACTCCGCTTCAGGCATCGCTTCCACGTGGAAGATATTCTCCGCGAAACCTTTCCCACTGAAGTTCGCATTTCTACCCATATATTCACCAGGAACCTCTGCGGCCAAGTGTAATGTGGTTACCATGTCTGACATCGCATACTTCTGTCCACCCAATTGCGGAATCCAGAAGCTTGTGATTGGGCCATATGAGTAAAGTCTAAATTCCAATGCCCGATCCGTCGGGATATACAAATAGTTTACCGTTTCTATATTTTCTTCCGGATAACTGAAATGCCATTTCCAATCAGAAGAAGAAGCATACACGACTAACGGTTTTTGATCTTCATATCCTTTCGGTGTCGCCTCAACTGCATAGTTGGATTTGACCGTGACAATGGAAAGGAAAATGATGATGATCACTGGAATCCCTACGATGATCGATTCAACAATATGATTCCCTTCGATATGTGGGGGTTCATAATCCTCGCTTTGTTTCGAAGCGCGGTATTTAAAAACGACGTATGCCATGAGGGCGAAAACAGCAATCACTACAATTGCCATCGTCGCAATCGATATCCAGATGACATTGGCTGTCGTCTCGGCTTGCGGTCCTTTCGGATCCAAAACCATTAGCGGTTCACACCCCGCCAACAATGCAATCATCGTTAAGATGGCAGCTAGAAAAGTCCATTTCATTCGCATGAAGAGACCCCTTTCTTTTATTTGATATACAGTGAAAATTTCTGAAAAAAAAGTATAGGGATGGGTGATTCCCCTAACATGAAATTCATCTTAATATAATAAAATCGCAAAAACAATATCAGAAAATCAATTTCACAAAAACTTCATGAGAAATACACAAAATAAGTCACAAAACGTTCATTTAACAATGTTTAATCGGACACAAAACGTTCAATAAATCGACGAACATTTTACATATTCATTAATTATACAAGAAAAATATGGCACCATTTCCCCTTTTCAGAAAACGGAAATATCCTATACCTACAACGATAGCGGCAATCAAAACTGCTCATACAGCTTTATGGGGAATGGAATATCTTATAGAAGGAAAAAAAATGAGCTAGATTAAATTAGAGCCTTCCATTGAATTTTCCACTGCATAAGGGAAGACCCTGACATCTGTTCATAGCTCCCTGTCAGGGTCGTCAATTGTTTTAATCTAGGAATAAAAAAAGAGGAGGGGGATATGTTGTCATATAGGAGAAATAGAAGATTCCGGCTTTGTGTTTTTCCTGGTTATAATTGGTGTGGACCGGGCTGCAATGGACCCGGTGCGCCGATCAATGATGTGGACGCAGCGTGCAAAGCGCATGATGAATGTTATCGTCAAGGTCGCCATCCATGCGAATGCGACCAAGAATTTCTAGACTGTCTTCGTCCAAAAATCGATCCGTGCACACAAAAAGGAAGACACGCCCGTGTCCTGTACAATTATATGCGCCTGCAAAAATGGTTCACCAGTAGATTCTAAAGTTTTAGAGGTGCCTTGACCAGGCACCCTAACCTTTCCATCACCACAACGGGTCATTGATCGGATCTTTCTCCTGAAGTTCTATATAATAAGGACTCAAACTGATTTGGAGATAGGCGACACAAGCAATGTAAACAAATAAACCGATGAAGATATGCTCAAATAATTGGGGCATGATAATGAAAAATGGAATGAATAAGTTTAGCATTCCGCCTCTCAATGCCGACTTTTTAGTTCGATATTGTTTTTGACCACAGTGCGGACAGGTCATTTCTCTATTTTTCATACTCTGCTTCAATGCCTCTTTATGTGACCATTCTTCACAGCAACTCACACAAACCGGTAAACTTATCCCCTTTTTTTGAAGCCGTCTTTTTAAAAACAACCGCAGTCCAAGAAAGAAGACTATGATAAGAATCGCTTTCCCAAAATCACTATTTAGGATCGACCAGCTCATCACCGTGCCAGTTTCAGGCGATGCTGCATTTGATGTTTTACTGGAAAAGTCATTCTGTTGCCAAAGCAAATAACCGAAGCCAAGCGCAAAAACCGTGAACGTCGCAAGTACAAAACGATATTGCCAATGGAGTCGTCGTTTTTGACGATAGGCTTTCGATTTTGCCTTCAGAACCATGCGCTGTTTTTGTTCTTTTGATAATGATATCGACTGGAGCTCATGATATAAATCATTCTTGAATTGATTCATGACGCAGTTCCTCCCATTCATAATCCTTTATCCGATGTGCAAGTTGTTTGCGAGCACGCTGAAGCCTTGTTCTGACCGTGGCTTCTGGACAATCCACTAACTTGGCGATTTCCACCGTCGTCATTTCCTCAAAATAGTACAGAATGAGCACTTCACGATAGATTAACGATAAGGTCAAAAGGGCTTCTACCAATTCACGCTTTTCTGCTTTCTCAAGCATGGCACGCTCCGGAGTATCGTTTGACCCCTTCCCCCTCACTTTTTCGAATAACATTAGCCGCTTCGCTTTCCAACTTCGCAGATGATCATGGCTTCGATTGACCGTCATCTTTACCAAATAAGTTCGAAGAGATGCCTCCGCTCTGAACTGCTCGTGTTTTTCATAAAAAGAAATGAACACATCCTGCACAATATCCTCTGCCGTCGCTCGATTTTTCACGTATAAATAAGCGACACGCAATAAATAATCGCCATGTGCCTCGATGATTTCCTCGATGTTCAATACGAATCCACCCACTTTCCCCCTACTGACGTATCCCGCACCTATTCCGATTCATTTTCCGCTTATTTTTTTCAGTATAGTATAGTTCATCATCTACTTTGTAAAAGAGTTCTGGACTTTTTCATAGCTAAAGATTAAAAGTAATGAAGCAAAAGTGGTTCTCCATGTCCTTCTACACTTGAAATTCATTTCCATAAAAACCACTATGTTGTTTGAATCCTCTCCCAAGTCTGATTTTGTTGTGTATAATAAGACTATCAGTTTGTATTGGGAGAGGGAGACGTTCAATTGGGGAAATTTTTTACGAAGTCTACACTATTACTCTTCTGTTTAATTTGCATGTGGGGAGTCAGTTGGCCAATTTATAAGCAGGCCGTCCCGTATACGCCCCCTTTATTATTCGCTGGGCTCCGTGCCTTAATTGGCGGGCTTTTATTGTTTGCTGTCTTGTTCAAAACAAGAAGTGAAATTAGATGGCGTGAAAACTGGGCAAAGTACTGCATTTCCTCATTTTTTAATGTCATTCTTTTTTTCGGTTTGCAAACATTTGGCCTAATCTATTTGCCAGGCGGATTGTTTTCAGTCCTTGTCTATTTTCAACCTGTTTTACTTGGCCTCTTTGCCTGGATGTGGCTAGGCGAACGAATGACACCGCTTAAAATTACAGGTCTTGTCATTGGATTTATCGGGATCATCATTGTCAGCATGGATGGATTGACCGTGCATATCTCCGCCATCGGGGTCATTTTAGGATTGCTCACAGCACTTGGTTGGGCAATTGGCGTCATTTATGTAAAGAAAGTGAATCAGGAAGTGAATGCCTATTGGATGGTCGGCATGCAATTTACAATTGGCGGGGCTTTTCTCGTAGGTACCGGAAGCATCTTTGAAAGTTGGGCTGCCATCGAGTGGAACGGGATCTTTATTTTCGGTGTCTTATTCGGAGCGACAGTCGGCATTCCGGTCGCTTATAGCATCTATTATTCTCTTGTCAACGCTGGTGAGGCGAGCAAAGTCGGCTCTTTCACTTTCCTCGTCCCCATCATTTCAGTGCTGATCGGCACTATTTTTTTAGACGAACCGATGACCTATATGCTTTTCGTTGGGCTTTTGTTAGTCGGCATCAGTATCTATTTTGTTAACTATAGAGGTAAAAGACTCCACAACTTCTTATCCTATAGTCATAAAGTGAAGGAAAATAAGGAGATAGTATGACTACTAAAAACAAAACAGTTGTCCGTTCTTTAGATATTTTAAATTTATTTATCGACCATGAAGAGCTAACTTTCCAAGAAATCATTGATTTGTCGGGCATCCCCAAAACTTCGGTTTATCGAATGCTGATGACTATCGAGGAGATGGGCTTTGTTGAAAAAGGGGAAGATTCCAAGTATCGGCTAGGTCTGCTTTTTCTGAAGTTCGGCGATCTCGTATCCAGAAGGCTGGACATCCGGCAAGTGGCTTACCCCATTATGAAAGACTTGCATAACGACGTAAAAGAAGCGGTCAACCTGATTATCCAACAGGGAGACGAAGCCATCTATATCGAAAAAATTGATACGTACCAAAAAGTTCGATTGTATACAGCAATCGGCAGAAGAAGTCCCTTATATGCAGGGGCTTGTTCCCGTATCATTTTGTCCCATTTACCAGATGACGAGATTGGCAAATATATTGCTTCTACTGAGTTCAAACCTTTTGCGAGTGGGACGATTATAGAGAAAGATCACTTAATGGAAACGATTCATCAAGCTAGAGAAAATGGCTACACGGTGAGCCATTCCGAATTGGAGAACCATACTTCCTCCATTGCTGCACCTATTTTTGACCACCAAGGCTACGTCATTGCCGGAATCAGTATTGCTGGAATCGAAGCCAATTATCAAAACGATCGCATTGCCTATCTTGCAGATAAGGTCATGACAGCCGCCCGCGAAATTTCAAAACGATTAGGCTATTAACATCAAAAAAACATCCTCTATGCGCTTTTAAATCAGCGGCTTGAGGATGTTTTTTTCATTCTAATAGGATCCATTAGTTCGCCATTCCTTTTAAATGGACTCCCGTCTTTATTTTTTGAATGACCCTTTCTTTGTTCATATACTCGTTTTCGGCTTGTTCGAGTGAGACTTCTTGAAAACGGATCTTTGCGCCAGGTCGCAATTGTGCTAAGCTTGCCAAATCAGCGGTGATCACTTGTCCGATTTTTGGATAGCCGCCTGTTGTTTGACGATCTGCCATTAAAATAATCGGTTGGCCATTCGGCGGTATTTGAATGGTGCCATACGTCACTCCTTCAGAAAGCAGCTCAAATGTCTCACTCAAAGACAAAACCGGACCTTCCAACCGGGAACCCATCCGATCCGAACTTGACGTCAATGTGTACGTCCCGTCAAAAAGCGCTTGTTGACTGGCTCGATCGAAACGGTCAAATTCGGTTCCTTTCAGCACATGGACGGTTTGTGTTTGTTCGAGATTAACAAGCGCATTGTAATTGACAGTCCATGTCAAATGTTCCCCCAAGTCTTCCAATTCACGGACCAATAAACGACTCTGTTCACCCATCTCCCTACAGCTGAAGACATCCTCTTTTTGCAGCGCCCTCCCTTTGTACCCGCCAATACCCGCGCGCATATATGTACTTTTGCTCCCCATCACTTCCGGTACATCGATACCTCCTGCAAAAGCAATATACGCCCTGCACCCCTGCACAGCATACTTGAACTGTAAAACAGACCCTCTTTTCACAACAATCGGACGCCAGAGAGGTGCATGTTCTCCATTAATGGTCGCCTGTAAATTCCCGCCCGTAATGGCGATCAACTGATCCGACTGAAACTGCAAGGATGGTCCCATCAACGTGATTTCAAGCGCCCCTTCTCCTTGATCATTACCGACAAGCAGATTGGCGATCCGGAGAGAATACGGATCCATCGCACCACTGACAATGACTCCATATTGTTGCGAGCCAAATCTCCCTAAATCCTGAATGGACGTCAACAGACCGGGCTGAAGTATTTTTACAGTCATTCCATCGCCTCCTCCATGTTTCGATATTCTTCTAACGTGATCGGCACAAACTTGATTTTATCTCCCGATTGCAACAATGACGGCGGTGATAGGTCAGGAAGAAACAGTTTCTTTGGTGTACGCCCGATAATTTGCCACCCTCCAGGCGTTTCCATTGGGTAGACACCTGTTTGTTTTCCAGCGATTCCAACTGACCCAGAAGGGATTGATAGCCTTGGGGTTTCCCTTCTTGGCGTTGCAATGGCTTCATTCATCCCGCCCATGAACGGAAAACCAGGTGCAAAACCGATCATATACACTAAATACTCATTTTCAGAATGGATACGGATCACATCTTCAATGGACAAACCATTAGCCTCTGCCACATAGGCCAAATCCGGACCGAACTCATCTCCATAATAGACAGGAATCGTAATTGTCCTTTCTTCAAAAGACTGTTCTCCTCCCATTTGTTGGATTAAACTTTCCGTGTAAGCGCTCACTTTTTGATATGAAGTAAGCCCTTCTTCTCCAAATCGGGCAAGACGGACGGTATATGGGTTGTAATGGATGGTAACATTATTGTAAGCAGGTACCGTTTCGATAAAACCTTCAAATGGTTGCGCTTGCAATAATGCCGATAAATTCCTTACCTTTGCATGTATCGAAGGATCCATCCCCTCCCCGAGCTGGACCATCAGTGCGGAATCCCCTAGCGGTTTCATCGTCACTTGCATCTTCATCACTCCTTAGTTCCGAAATTTGGAAATCAAATTCTACTAAATGGATTATATACTCATTATAAAGAGTGAAAAGCAAAAAACAAGGTTGAATTCTTTCAAATAACAATATTTTAATTCATTAAAATTATAAGGTTTTCAAATAAATTAATCTATGCTAGAATGAATTAACGTTTTAAAACTAAAGTTCCGTATTTCGGAACCTCATGATTGTAAACGCTTACGCATTTTTTCAATGATAAATGGAGGGATGAGAAATGTATCAAGTAGATTTGAATTGTGATTTAGGTGAAAGTTTTGGTCGTTATCAACTTGGGGAACAACAAGAAATATTAAAATACGTCACTTCAGCAAACGTTGCTTGTGGATTTCATGCAGGTGATCCGACAGTCATGCGGGAAACTGTTAAGCTCGCCATCAATCAGGGTGTGAAAATTGGCGCTCATCCCGGTTTACCCGATCTGAATGGATTCGGTCGACGCAATATGAGCATCACACCACAAGAAGGATATGATATGGTCGTCTACCAAATCGGAGCCCTTCAAGCATTTTTAACCATCCATAACGAAACCATGCAACATGTCAAACCTCACGGGGCATTGTACCAGATGGCCTCTAAAGATCGGGAACTAGCGGAAGCGATCGCCCAGGCGGTTTATGATGTCTCCCCTTCACTTGTCTTATTCGGGCTTTCCGGCAGTGAATTGACGAGAGCCGGGGAAAGAATAGGTTTACGTACAGCGCATGAAGTATTTGCCGATCGCACATATCAAGCGGATGGCTCATTGACTTCGCGTGCCCAAGCGGATGCATTGATTACCGATCAGGAACACTCCGTTTCACAAGTGATCAAAATGGTGACGGAAGGAAAAGTGACTTCCCAGCAACAAACAGAAGTTTCCTTGCAAGCGGATACAATTTGCATTCACGGGGACGGCGTTCATGCGGTTGAGTTTGCCAAATATATTAATGAAACATTAACGAGTAAAAATATTTCTGTAACAGCCATTTACAGCTAAGAAGGGGTTTTCACAATGGGAGAAAATAAATTAGGGGTGTCCGAGGTCAAACAGAAGACGACAAGAAGTGTCTTGCTAGGTGCAGCCTTCCTTATGGCGACTTCTTCAATCGGGCCAGGCTTTCTAACACAAACAACAGTATTCACGCAACAATTGGCGGCAAGTTTTGGTTTCGTCATTTTAATCTCACTCATCTTGGATATTTTCGCGCAAGTGAATGTGTGGCGGATCATTGCCGTTTCCGGGTTGCGCGGGCAAGAAATCGCCAACAAAGTTATCCCCGGGCTTGGTGTCGTACTCGCCATTCTGATCGTCATGGGCGGCCTGGCGTTTAACATCGGGAATGTCGCAGGGGCGGGGCTCGGCTTAAATGCGATGCTCGGATTGGATCCGATCAAGGGAGCCATCATTAGTGCATTATTTGCCATTTTTATTTTCGTTGTAAAAGAAGCGGGGAAAGCGATGGACCGGGTTGCGCAAATTGCCGGTTTCGTCATGATGCTGTTAATGATGTATGTCGCCATCAGTACGTCTCCACCTGTTGGTGAAGCAATTGTCAATACCTTTAAACCGGAACAGATCAGTATTTTTGCCATTGTGACACTCGTCGGCGGAACCGTTGGCGGCTATATCACTTTTGCCGGTGGTCACAGATTGTTGGATGCAGGCGTAAAAGGCGTCGAATCCTTACCGGAAGTCACCAAGAGTTCGGTAACAGGCATTTTAGTGACAGGCATTATGCGAGTCGCTTTATTTTTAGCAGTACTCGGAGTTGTGTCACAAGGTCTGGCCATCGATCCCGATAATCCGCCTGCATCCGTCTTTCAGCTTGCTGCTGGCGATATCGGCTATCGAATGTTTGGCGTCATCATGTGGGCCGCGGCCATTACTTCCGTTGTAGGAGCTGCCTATACATCCGTTTCGTTTATCCGTTCGTTCAGTCCAGTCATCGAAAAATATCATAATTGGATCATCATCCTATTTATCGTTATCTCAACGTTGACATTTGCATTTGTCGGACGCCCTGTGACGGTACTTCTTCTAGTCGGTGCTTTGAATGCGCTAATTTTGCCGCTTGCGTTAGGTACATTGCTCATCGCAGCGTATAAGAAAAATATTGTCGGGGATTACAAGCATCCAATTTGGTTAACAATCGGAGGCGGAATTGTCACTGTTGTCATGGGCGTTTTGGGAATTATGACGCTGATTGAGCAAATTCCATTGCTATTTAAATAACCTAAACGAAATTGCTAAGGAGCTGTCCGAAGATGAAAGATTATGCAATGATCTCCCCTGTTGAAATTAGGGAATTGATTCGAAAACAAGAAATCACCGGGCCGACTGCCGGGATGTCCAAAGGTTTTGCGCAGGCCAATTTAGTCATTTTGAAAAAAGAGCATGCTTTTGATTTTCTCTTATTTTGCCAACGGAACCCAAAGCCTTGCCCATTGCTCGATGTCACGGAGCCCGGCTCTTTCCATCCAAGCAAAATTGCTCAGGACGCTGATATCCGAAAAGATATCCCGAAATATCGTATTTACAAAGATGGTGTCTATACAGAGGAAGTGACGGATATTACGGAGTACTGGGAGGACGATATGGTCGGTTTCTTACTCGGCTGTAGCTTCACCTTTGAAACACCGATGCTGGAAAACGGCATTCCGATCCGGCATATCGAGGAAAACTGCAATGTTCCGATGTATAAAACGAATATCCAATGTGAAAAAGCGGGGATGTTCGAAGGGCCGACCGTTGTCAGCATGCGGCCAATGTCGCCTGAAGATGCGATTCGGGCCATCCAAATTACAACTAATTTGCCAGGCGTCCACGGAGCCCCGATCCATATCGGCGATCCGAGTCAGATTGGCATTCAAGACATTTCCAAACCCAATTTTGGCGATGCCGTAACGATAAAAGAAGGCGAAGTTCCTGTATTTTGGGCGTGTGGCGTAACGCCTCAAGCGGTCGCCATGGAAAGTAAACCTTCCATTATGATTACCCATGCACCAGGCCATATGTTCATCAGCGACCTAAAGGACCGGGAATTGAGTATGCTCTAATATCAATGAAGATGCCGGGATCACAAGCGAGCCTAAATCGCTTGGAATCCCGGCATCTTTGGCTACAAACGATAAAATGCCCCACTCCAAAGAAATTTGGAACGGGGCATCGCTTATAATACTTTTGATAAAAAGTTTTGAGTGCGTTGTTCTTTCGGATTGCCGAAAATTTCAGCCGGTGTCCCTTCTTCCACAAGATAACCACCATCAAGAAAGAGGACACGATTTCCTACTTCACGTGCGAAGCCCATTTCATGTGTGACGACGACCATCGTCATCCCTTCTTCTGCAAGTTCGCGCATGACATTCAACACTTCTCCGACCATCTCGGGGTCTAATGCGGATGTCGGTTCGTCGAATAACATCACTTTCGGTTTCATCGCTAACGCACGTGCAATGGCAACGCGTTGTTGCTGACCTCCAGATAGTTCGTCCGGGTAATTCTTTTCCTTCTCTTGCAACCCTACTTTGTTCAACAATTCACGCGCTAACTTTTCACTTTCCTCTTTACTTTTCTTCAATACTTTCATTGGACCAATCGTAATATTGTCCAGTATCGTTAAATGTTTAAACAAATTAAATTGTTGGAAACACATCCCGACATGCTGCCTTAACTCATAAATATTCGTTTTAGGCGAAGTCAATTCCATCCCAGCGATTTCAATTTTTCCACTCGTTGCTTCTTCCAGACCATTTAAACAGCGAAGAAAGGTACTTTTCCCACTACCAGAGGGTCCAATCACAACCACGACTTCTTTGTTAGCGATTTGCGTGCTAATCCCTTTCAAAATTTCCAGCTCGCCGAATGACTTGTGTAAGTTTTCAACGTTTATCAAGTTGCATCTTCCTTTCGAGATAACCAGCAAATTGGGACACACTAAAGATGATGATAAAATACAAAATACCGACGACGACCCAAATCGCAAATGGCTCAAAAGTGGATGAAATAATAATTTGACCTCTGTAAACTAATTCGATAATGCCAATCGGTGCAAGAAGGGATGTATCTTTGATCGTTTGTGCCGACTGATTCACAAGCGGTGGAATCATTCTTTTAAAAGCTTGCGGCAAAACAATATAACGCATCATTTTAAATTCCGTCATGCCTATGCTGGCGGCCGCTTCTTTTTGCCCGCGATCAACCCCAAGTATACCGGCCCGAATAATTTCGGAAATATAGGCCCCTTCATGTAAGGCGAGCGTTAGCGTTGCAGCGATAATTGGATAGGAGCGTTGTCCAAACCATTCGTTTACCGGCAACACGCCCGCCAATCCAAAGACGATAAAAAATAATTGCACCAATAATGGCGTCGAACGAAAAACCTCAATGTATACGGTCGAAACACCGCGTAACATTTTCGATTTAGATAACTTCATCAAGGCACTAATCAAACCGAAAACAACGGCCAATAGTATCGCCGCAATCGAATAATTGATTGTTAACTTAAGACCTTCCAGTATTTGCGGAAGATTATCCAGAACAACTTGCAACTCCACCGCCCCCTTCTTCGTATTCTATAAAGATCAGCTTGTTAATAAGAGAATTCGGCGGTCGACCTTTATCTTCACTCGGCAGTTATAACAACCTCTTCGGGTTTTACGACACCTTCAATAAGCCCATTCTTTTCGCCTCTTAAATATTCATCAAATAATTGTTCATACGTACCGTCTTCTTGAAGCTTTGCAAGTCCGTCATTTATTTTTTCAAGCAATTCTTTTTTGTCTTTATTGACAGCAATTCCATAAAATTCACCGGCTAAAATGTCGCCAACAATTGCTGCGTCTGTTTCTTGTTCATTTAAATAATTGATATTGGACGGGTTGTCATAGAGAATCGCGTCGACCCCGCCATTTTCCATCGTATTATAAGCTGTACTAATATCAGCGTATTGCTTAATATCCTGATCTTTAATACCATTAGCTACCATATAGTTATAAGAAGAAGTACCTTTTTGAACACCGATCAACTTTCCTTGTAAATCATCGAAACTTGTAATACCCGAGTCTGGTTTTGTAAGAATAGAAAGACCGGATTCATAGTACGCATTCGAGAAGTCAACACTTTCCATTCGTTTATCCGTAATTGAAAGCGCCCCCACAACGACGTCTAATTGGCCGGATTTCAGAGCAGGAACCAGTCCATCGAATTGCATCGTCGAAAATTCAACTTCAAAATCTTCCACTTCCGCAATTTTTTCAATCAATGCGATGTCAAAACCAACAAGCTCCCCTTGTTTCTCAGATTCAAATGGTGGATACGTAGGACTTGTCCCCACCTGTACAACCAATTTCTCTCCATCAGAAGTTGAATCCGGTGCGGAAGAAGAATCGCCTTCTGAAGAAGGTTTTTCTGCACCACAGGCCGCCATAGCGAAAGCAAAGCCAAAAACGAGTAGTATAAATAACATTGTCTTTTTCATACAAATTCCCCCTTGTCTGTTTCGTAAAAATGTTTTCGGAATGCATATTAAGTTGACTCCACTAGTAATCTTGGTATTCCGCCCCTTTTGATCATTCCGTCAATTGAAAACCGAATAATCCAGTTCTTTCAGACCATTCCGAAAAGCATGTAATTTAACAATACCATAATATAAAAAGAATGAAAAGTGTTCTTTGAAACCACTAAAATAAGCTGAAATTGTACCCAGGCTAGGTATCGGCATATCTAGACCAACAGCGTGTGGACAAAGTTATTTTCGGCTTTGTCTACACGCTGTTGGTGTATCAATTACGCCTCGGCGTAATTGCGTCCAGATTTTGAATTGAGCAAAGCTCAATTAACTCCTTTCAAAATCTGTGACATCCGCGGGCCTACAGGATGTAGGTCATGCAGTCGTTGCGACAGGACGTCGCGCACTTAGACTGCCCTCCATTATTCTTTCAGCGAGCGTTTGGACACCCACTGAACAGGAAACAAAACCGGCATTCATCCCGCCACCTATAGAGGTGGGAGTCTTCTGCTGAATGAAGATAAACTATAAATTAAGCATTCCCTCAGCCTGTTGCTACAGGATGCCTCCCCGCATATGTATGTCCTTATTTTCCTACAGGATCGAGCGGGGCTTTCCCCGTTAGAACTGCTACGAGATTTTTCGCTGCCCGCATCGCCATGGCGATTTCCGTTTGAGCTGTCGCTGATCCGATATGCGGAACCGTGACGACATTCGGCATGCTGAGCAATGGATTCTGTGGATCCACCGGTTCCTGCTCGAATACGTCCAATCCTGCCGCATGGATATCTCCATTTTCCAAAGCTCGAATAAGGGCTACCTCATCCACAGTCTGGCCACGGGATATATTAACAAAAACGGCTGATTTTTTCATCAATTTAAATTGTTCTTCCCCGATTAAGTGATACGTCTCAGGCGTGAGTGGTGTCATCAGCACGACATAATCTGCTTGCGTTAATAGAGTTTCCAAGTCACAATACGTTGCACTGTATTTCGCTTCTGCCTCCGGTTTTCGATTCCGGTTATAGTAAAGGACATCCATATTGAAACCAAATTTTGCGCGTCTTGCGATTGCTTCACCGATTCTCCCCATTCCAATGATTCCGATCGTCGTTCCATTGACATCTTTGCCAAACAACTCTCGGTAATCTGTCGTCCGGTCCCATTTTCCTTCTTTCACAAACCGATCCAATTCAACCATACGTCTCGCAGTAGATAAAATGAGACCAAATGCCAAATCGGCAACCGTTTCATCCAACACATGAGGTGTATTCGTTCCAATGACTTGATGTTTTTCCATCGCTTCCACGTCAAAATTATTATAGCCGACCGATACATTGCTCACGACTTTTAACTGTGGCGCACGCGCAAGTAGCTCCTCATCGATTCGACCGACGATCGTACTGCCCCCTGTATATAATCCTTCTATATTAGCAACTTCGTTTAATAGCGTTTCTCTCGGCACCCGTCCATCGCCTTGCCATTGACGGATATCGCAATGCTCACGCAAAAACGCCTCCACCTCGGCTTGTATCGGATACGTTACATAGATTTTGGGTTTCATTTTCTCTTCACTTCCCTTTCCGCGAATACTCTCTCTATTATGCACTATTTCATAAAGTCTGCCATCCCCTCACGCAGATTGAGTCATCGGATAGGGACAGGAATGGTACTGTAACAATTCCGCTCACATATAAATAGAACAAGTCGTTCTATCCAATCTGTTAAGTCTTACAGGCTAGAAGCTTTATTTTCTATTGCCGTAGTTGTCAGTACACTCGTATGAAATAGATGAGTTTAGCGCGGAAAGGAGGTTAAGCAATTGAAAAGCAAAAGTGAAATTATGGAGATCATCCGCCAGTTGGAAGATCATATTGCCGATGATTTCGAGGCACAAGATTTGGATTTCAAGCAATGGAATGATAGATGTAGGGAAGAAAATGTGAAAAAGATGATCCGGTATGCAGTTTGCATGGCAAATGGCGGTGGAGGTAGTGTAGTTTTTGGTGTAGCCGATCGAATACAAGGGTTAGCAAATGTGTTAAAAGGAGTTCCATTCGATGTGGACATCCCTGAATTAAAACAAAGGATAGCCGAAAATACAGCCCCTACCTTGATCCCTTCATTTGAAGAAATCTTTTATAACGATTATTCGATCAGGCTATTAGTCATGAATATTTTTCCTGAAACACCGCCTTATACGACGACTGACGGTTCTGCTACCATCCGGAAAGGAAAAGAGTGCCTACCGTATAAGATTATCAAGGGAAATAAGTACTAGTATTCTGAATATTCATTAATTCAAACGGAACATTCATTTATGTGCAATCTGGTACTATCGTTTATTTCATATTTTTCCAAACAATGCTATAATCCTCGTAGACAACTATATTTTTCTAACTCGTATGCTAGTTGAAAACGAAAAACTACTAGCGTGTGAGAGAAAGAAACTGAGGAGGAAAAGCATGAGATTCGTTAAAGTATTAGCATCTATTTTTATCCTATTCGCTTTACTAATTCCCACGAAAGCAGATGCTGCAACAAAGTTTAAAGATGTATCTCAAGATTTCTGGGCAGCAGAACAAATTTATCAGTTTACTGATAAAGGTGTAATCCGCGGCTATGAAGATGGGACATTTCGTCCCAATCAACACATTACTCGCGCGCAAGCTGCAAGTATTCTAACAAGGGTTCTTCAATTAGAAACGGAAAACTTACCGCCAATCGATTATAAGGATATTAAGAAAAGCTATTCTTCGTATAACGCCATTGCAGCCATTACAAATGCAGGGATTATGCAGGGTAATAACGGGAACTTCAAACCGAATGATCCACTTACCCGCGCGCAAATGGCGACAATCTTAACAAATGCTTTTGAATTAAAAGGCAACAAAACTGCAGCATTTAAAGATGTTCCTAAAGAACATTCTGCCTACGCTGCCATTGATGCAATTTTTGCCAATCAAGTAACGACAGGTTATCAAGACCAAACATTTAAACCAGGTCAGCCGACGACACGGGCACAATTCGTTACATTTCTGTCACGTTCGATCGATCAACGTCCATCTGTTTCCGCGTTGTTGAAAAAAGCTTATGCAAATGAGCAAACGATTGACGCTTATGAGTTCGATGGAAATGTCAAGTTCGGCCTTACGCTACCAGAAACATTAAACTCACCAGAAACTGGTATGATTATGGATATGCTAAAAGATATCAAGATTGACGTTACTGGAGCATATCAAAAAGATCCTATGATGTTGGAAGCAAATGTCGCGCTTACACTTTCAGGTGATATGCAAACAACGATCAGTATGCCGATTGTGATGACGGAAGATACGATGTGGTTTAAACTTCCAAACACACCACTTGCTCCTCTACCTGAGGAATTGGTTGGAAAGTATATTGAGTTTGACTTGAAGGAATTACAAGAACTTGAAGGTCAACCAGCCGGTTCGTTGGATATCGATTTGCAAACGGAACTTGCACTCGCAATCAATCAATTATTCGTAGATCAGTTTGCAGATGACTTTTACAACGCTGTTGAAAGTGACGCACTTACAGTACCTAATGAGATCGATGTCAAACAGGTTGTTAAATTTGAATTAACAAATGAGAGTTTACAGCCATTTGTTGAACGATTAATGACAGGCTTTTTACCACAGTTCTTTGAATTGGTCCAAGACCCTCAATATATGGACGCACTTGGATTAACTATTGAAGACATTCAAGCAGCTCAAGAAGGCATTAAAGAAATCAGCGCTAACATCGAGGAAATTGTTCAACAAATCAATCAGGTAGTATCAATCAATACGTTTGAACAATATGTCGTCATCGATCAAAATGACTTCATCGCCTATGATTTGATGAATCTGGATCTCGATATTACAGTAGATGAGGAAACGTTCGGCATTAAAATCTCGTCAACTCAATCAAAATCTAACATCAACGGGAATGTACCATTCGCAATAGGCATTCCGAATGCTGCGGATGTCATTACATCGGATGAGCTTGAAAAACTGTTTGAAATTGAGTATGAAGATGAGCTTGAAGCCATCAATCCAGAATTGGAAATAAAGTGACCGTCTGAGTCACTCATTCCATTCTGTCAGCTTAGTGAGCCATATCCTAAAAGCCCTTCGATTTTCGGTCGAAGGGCTTTTTTCATTACAAAAACGTACTTTTTAACCTCGTGTATTTTCCGTTTCTTCCTCCCAACGCCCGATTTCCGCTTTTACAATCGGCGCCACTTCTGTTCCTAACAGTTCAATCGCCCGCAACACTTCATCATGCGGCATGGAACCGACAGGTACGTGGAGCATGAAACGTTCAACACCGACATTTTTACGCAGGAAGATAATTTTTTCCGCGACAGTTTCCGCATCACCGACATACAAAGCGCCTTCCAAACTGCTGGCCGCCTCGAAAGTGTTACGCGTATAAGGTCCCCAACCACGTTCTCTCCCTAACACATTCATCGCTTGTGCGGTGGATGGGAAAAACTTGTCTTTTGCCTCGGCAGTTGTTTCCCCTACGAAACCGTGCGAATGGGAAGCAACCTTCAGTTTTGAAACGTCATGACCCGCCTGTTTTGCGGCTTGCTTATATAACTCGACGACCCGTGCAAACTGCAGCGGACTCCCTCCGATAATTGCAAGCACGAGTGGCAAGCCAAGAATCCCTGCACGTACAGCGGATTGTGGGGTGCCGCCGCTGGCAATCCAAATCGGTAAACGGTCATGATCCGGTCGAGGATAAACACCGAGATTAGGAATGGAAGGACGGTGATTTCCATTCCATGTCACTTTTTCCGATTCGTTAATTTTCAGTAATAACTCCAATTTCTCATCAAATAATTCATCATAATCTTGTAAGTCATAACCGAAAAGGGGAAACGATTCGATAAATGAACCACGCCCAGCCATGATTTCTGCACGCCCATTCGAAATAGCATCGACTGTTGCAAATTGTTGATACAAACGGACCGGATCATCTGATGAAAGGACAGATACAGCACTCGTCAGTTTAATCTGTTTCGTCTGTGCCGCTGCCGCAGCAAGCAAAACAGCCGGTGAAGAACAAGCATAATCCGCACGATGATGCTCACCTACTCCAAATACGTCCAATCCAACCTGATCCGCTAAGACGATTTCCTCCACCACTTCCCGTATCCGTTCCGCATGGCTCGTCACTTTCCCTGTTTCGACATCCGGTGTCGTTTCAACAAACGTTGTTACGCCAATTTCCATTATGATTGCCTCCTCAATTACGATCATTACGCTAACTAATTCAAAGTATAATTGAAGCAAAATGGCTTGTATAGGAACTAGGTCCCATACTGTCCAACCATCTCTGGTCGCGTAAAGAATAGCGCCTTATCCTTTACTTCCAATTCGTATGGAACGTTCCTTCCATATCTGTACGTTCATACGTATGCGCACCAAAATAGTCACGCTGTGCTTGCAATAGGTTCGCACTGGATTCGGCTGTACGGTAACTATCATAATACGTAAGTGATGCACTCATGGCTGGAAACGACATACCAGATATCACACTTTCGACTACAACTTTTCTTAAACTGCTCTGGTATTCATTCGCTTTTTCTACAAAATAAGGTGCAACCAACAAATTCGCAATGTTTGCTTGTCCATCATAAGCTTCACTAATCGTGTTTAGAAATTCTGCCCGTATGATACAACCACCGCGGAATATAAGAGCGATGTCTTTTAATGGCAAATCCCAATCATTCAGTTCTGAAGTCTTTTTATATTGAGTAAACCCTTGTGCGTATGCACAAATTTTCCCCATATATAAGGCTTGCCTTACAGTTTCAATCCATATGTCTTGATCTAACTCTTCACCCTTACCTACTGGTCCTGTTAATATACTTGCCGCATGGACCCGTTCTCCTTTTAAATGGGAGAGGTAACGTGCAAATAACGATTCCGTAATAATAGACACTGGGACACCATTGTCGATTGCTTGGATGCTCGTCCACTTGCCGGTACCATTTTGACCTGTTTGATCGAGGATTACATCGATAAGTGGCAATCCAGTTTTATCATCCTGCTTTCTTAATATATCAGCAGTGATTTCAATTAAATAACTTTTCAATTCTCCCTGATTCCACGTTTCAAAAATATCCGCAATTTCATCCAAAGGAAGCTGTAATCGCGTTCTTAGAAAAGTATATGCTTCCGCAATCAACTGCATATCTGCGTACTCGATCCCATTGTGCACCATTTTCACAAAATGACCTGCACCTTTCGGACCGATATAAACACAGCAAGGATCCCCTTCAACTTGAGCGGCTATTTTTGTTAAAATAGGTGCCACTTTTGCATACACTTCTTTATCACCGCCCGGCATAATTGACGGACCCTTTAAAGCGCCTTCTTCCCCGCCTGAAACGCCAATTCCTAAATAATCGATTCCTTTGGACTTCAGTTCGTCAAATCTCCGTGCAGTGTCTTTGTAATTGGAATTGCCGCCATCCATGATGATGTCCCCTTGCTCAAGATAAGGGAGTAGTGAATGAATCACTGTATCGACAACTTCGCCAGCTGTCACCATAAGAAAAATTTTTCTCGGTGACTGTAAAGACTGTACAAACTGTTGTATCTCATAATAGGGAGTAATCTGTTTGTCTTCACTTTTTTGTAAAAGTAAATCTGTTAAATCTCTTGTGTAATTATAGACTGCTACTTTTTCACCTTTACTTGCCATATTTAATGCAATGCTACTGCCCATTACCCCTAGCCCTATAACCCCAATCGTATTACTCATAGTTTTTGTCCCCCTTTTGCTTGTATTGTGTTAAGCTTCTTTGATAGGTAGCGATACTTTCATATTCATGCCCCAAAACTCTAGACACATTGATGAATATCGGTAGCAGTTTTACATACTCCTCCACAGCGGACTCTACAGGTGTGTGTTTATACGTACTGCCTATCATGTCCGACACCACATCAAATGATTCGACTTTTCCAATAGCAAATAACCCCAAGATACAAGCGCCCAGACATGAGCTTTCATAACTTTCTGGAACAGTCACTTCCAAATCGAAGATATCTGCCATCATTTGGCGCCATATGGCGGACCTTGCGAACCCTCCTGTTGCTTGAATGCGAGTTACAGGTTCATCCATCACTTCTAATAAAGCCAAAAACACTGTGTAAAGATTGTAAATTACACCTTCAAGAGCTGCTCGAATCATATGCTCTTTCTTATGCGATAGCGTTAAACCAAAAAACGTTCCACGAACATCCGGATTCCATAAAGGAGCGCGTTCACCTGCTAGATAAGGATGAAATAACAAGCCATCTGATCCCGGTCTAACACGTTCAGCAATCTTTGTTAAAACTTCATAAGGATCTATACCCAATCTTTTCGCTGTTTCCACTTCTGCTGATGCAAATTCATCCCGAATCCAACGAAGGACCATTCCACCATTGTTTACAGGTCCACCAATCACCCAATGTTTTTCAGTTAATGCATAGCAAAATATTCGTCCTTTTTCATCTGTTTGAGGCCGATCAATGACTGTCCTTATGGCGCCGCTCGTACCAATCGTTACGGCTACTTCTCCCTTACCAATCGCATTCACCCCTATATTCGAAAGCACGCCATCGCTCGCGCCAATGACAAATGGAGTTTGTGCATGAATACCGAGCTTTTTGGCAATTCCCGGATCACAATTTGTAAACAACTCGGTTGTCGGCACAAGTTCAGATAATTGCTCCCGCGTAACGCCCGCGATTGCCAATGCTTCCTCATCCCAATCCAGTTCTTTCAAATTCATCATGCCCATTGCGGAGGCCAAGGAATAGTCCACAACATATCGGTCAAAGAACTTTTTAAAGATATATTCTTTAATACCAATATATTTTCTTGTCTTTATCGCAATTTCAGACCGGTCATGTACGATCCAAGCAATTTTGCTTAATGGGGACATCGGATGGAGCGGTGTTCCCGTTCGTTTGTACACTTCATGACCATTCAACTCTTCCTTTATTTTACGCGTCCAAGCTTCACTCCGATTGTCTGCCCAAGTAATACATGGTGTTAACGGATGATCATTTTCATCCATCGCAATGACGCTATGCATCGCACTACTAAAAGAAATGAACAATAGCTCTTCCGGTGCGATTTGGGAGTGGTTCATAATAGCAGAAACGGCTTGTAATACAGCTTGATATATTTCCTCTGGGTTCTGTTCCGCTGTAGAAGGATCTGGCGTATGAAGCGGATAACCGATATTCTCTTGCCGGATAATTTCACCTTGTTCAGAAAACAAAACTGCTTTCGTACTTGTCGTGCCAATATCTACACCTAACATATAGTTTGTCATCTTTGTTACTCCCATCCTTTCATACGTATTTATTGTACACATAATTCTAGATGTCTACATAAAAAGACCTGCAGATATTTTACTTTCTACAGGTCATCCTTTTATGCTAATTAAACGAAGAGGCTTAGAATTAATACGAAACCAAGTCCAGCCACTGATATGATCGTTTCAAGTACTGTCCAAGTTGCAAATGTTTCTTTCATCGTTAAGCCGAAGGACTCTTTAACAATCCAGAAACCAGTATCATTCACGTGCGATGCTATGATACTACCTGCGCCTGTTGCTAATACCATCAGTTCAAAATTGACATCTGTACCCGCCATCATCGGAATGACGAGTCCAGCTGTTGTTAGTGCGGCAACTGTTGCGGAACCTTGCGCAATCCGTATGACCGCAGCAATCAGCCAAGTCAAAACTAGCGGTGAAATTGAACTACCTTCGAAAATGGCAGCGACATAATCACCCACTCCTCCGTTGATCAAGACTTGCTTCAGCGCTCCTCCGGCACCCAAAATCAGTAACATCATACCGATTGCTCGAACCGCACTTTCCGCAGACTCCATCAGCTGTTTCATCGGAATCTTCCGTGCGATTCCCATTGTATAAATTGCTAGCAACACAGATAGTAGCATAACTGTAGTCGGTGCCCCAATCATGGTTACTACATCGAAAAATACACTTCCCGATCCGTCATCAACCAATTTAATGATCGTTGAAAATGCCATTAAGAGTACCGGGAATAATGCTGTGAATGCACTGATCCCAAACCCCGGTGTATCTTCCAATTTAAATTGTTTTGTCTCGCCGATCGAAGCGATACTACCGCTAGTACTTTCTTTATCAAAAGCCTTTGGTGCAAATTTTCTCGCAAATTTCGTAAATACCGGACCTGCAATAATGACAGTTGGAATAGCGACAATAAATCCATAAAGTAAAACCAAACCTACATTTGCACCGAATTCATTGGCAATTACAGTCGGACCAGGATGTGGCGGTAAAAAGCCATGCGTAACAGACAACGCAGCCGCCATTGGAAGACCTAAATGTAAGAAGGATACTTTAATTTGTTTAGCAATTTGATAGACGATTGGAATTAATAAGACAAGACCTACTTCAAAGAACAAGGCGATTCCAAGAATAAAGGAAGCCACCACTACAGCCCACTGAATATACTTCAAGCCAAATTTATCAATTAACGTCATCGCAATTCGTTGGGCACCACCTGAATCGGCAATGAGTTTACCAAGGATTGCCCCCAATCCAAAAACTAACGAGATACTACCTAACGTTCCACCCATACCACTTTCAATTGATTTTACAATTTCATTGATCGGCATACCTAAAGCTAAAGCGATTAAGAATGACACAACCACTAATGAAATAAATGTATTTACATTAAATTTCATAATTAAAATGAGTAGAACAATAATCCCCAAAGCGACAATCACTAATGGCACAACTTTCTCCCCCTCTAAACTAGTGAATTTTTTAATAGTCCCCTACAGTTTTTGTTATAATTTAGTCGCTTATCTCAAAGAAAGACTGGCTTAAAACGGAATGATCATACACCCGTGTAGAATCCAAATTGTTGTAGATCCCCTCAGTCGAATACGATAACAGCTTTTCGAACTTTATCTGGATTGTTTTCAACAAAAGTGAATGCTTCTTGCACATCTTCAAGTGCAAATGTATGCGTTATCAATCCTTCATGACGGATTCTCCCCGCGTTCAACAATTCCACAACTTTTGGCATTTGGTTCGTTTGCAATCTTGATCCAGCAATGGTTATTTCTTTTTTTGTAATAAGTAACTGTGGAATTTGAGCAGGCCTTTCATCAAATCCAAGTACAACAACCGTTCCAGCCGGGGAAACAACTTCAATTCCCAGTTCGAAAGTCGACGGTAGACAGACCGCGTCAATCACGACATTAGCCCCTTCGCCTTGCGTCCACTCTTTCACTCTCTCTTGTACATTCTCTACCCCTGCTTGAACAGTCACATCCGCTCCATTTTCACGTGCAAATGCCAATCGTTCTTCGCTTAAATCAGTCATCATGACGGAAGCACCTTGGAGTTTGGCAAATTTCAAAATACAGATTCCGATTGGTCCGGCTCCTTGAATAAGAACGGTATCGCCTTGCTCGACCTGACCTCTCCAAGTCGCCTGCGCGCCAATCGTGTAAGGTTCCGCCATAACAGCTTCATTCCAATCAAGCGTCGCATCGACTGCATAGAGTTGCTTTTCAGGGAGAACGAAATATTCCCTCATTCCACCATCCTCATGTACACCGAATACAGATAGTTTTTCACAGACATTCGGACGTCCTTTGCGACAAGCATAACATTCGCCGCAGTAACTAATTGGTTCCACGACGACATGGTCCCCGACTTTAAGTCTCGTAACGCCAGATCCAATCTCCACCACTTCTCCTGTTACTTCATGTCCTACAACACGTGGCAATGTCGCAAGAGGATTCGTTCCATGATAGATATGCATATCTGACCCACAAATACCTATCCGTTTCGTTTTCACGAGCACATCCGTTGCAGAAACAAGTTGCGGTTGTTCGACTTCATTGATGACGAGATCGTACGCTTTCCTTACTTGAACAACTTTCATTTTACCTCTATCCCCTCTCAGGCACTTTTCTTTTAACAGGATCCTCTTTGGATCAATGTCGGCTGTAACCGGTATACGCTCGGCTTCCCCGTTTCTTCTTTGTTAATTTGATTGGTCAGTAATTTAACAGCCAAATGAGCCATTTCAATCGTCGGTTGTGAAATCGTTGTCAGTGAAGGCGTATAAAAGCTGGCAAATGGAACTTCGTCAATCCCTATAACCGCGATGTCTTCCGGAATTTTCATATCGTGTTTTTTGATATACTTCAACACTTCCATCAGCACAATATCATTTGCTGCCAAAATAGCTTGAGGTGGCTCTTCACTTACGAAAAGCTCTTCCAGTGATTGATAGAGCATATCGGGTTCTGCAGTTTTGATATACGCCGGATTGACCTGTATTTGATGACGTTCCAATGCATTTTTGTAGCCTTGAATTCGCTCTAATCGCGGACTGATATTTCTGATGATTGACGTTGTGACAATGGCAATCTTTCTGTAACCGTTTTCCACAAACTGGTCGATAGCCAGTTGCGCAGCCCGGTCATTATCGAGCACGACAGTTTCAATTGCGATATCTTCAATTGTCCGGTCCATGAACACAATTGGAAATGCAGATTTCTTCATCTGTTCGTACAGGCTGACATTACCTCCCGTTGGAAAAATGATAATGCCATCCACCTGTTTTGCCATCAGCATTTCAATATAGTCTTTTTCCTTATCTGGTTCGTCATCCGCGTTACAAACAATGATATGAAACCCTTGTTCATGGAACTTATTTTCAATCGCACGAATGATCTGAGTCGAAAATGAGTGTAAAATATTGGCCACAATCACGCCAATTGTAAAGGTCGATTTTTGCTTTAAGCTTCGGGCGACGATATTCGGTCGGTAATCCAATTCTTCTATCGATGCTGCAACCCGTTCACGTGTCCGCTCACTCATATATTCATATCTTTTATTCAAATACTGGGAAACAGTACTTTTAGATACATTCGCATGCTTGGCTACATCGCCGATTGTTATTTTTTTCATACGATTCATCTCCATTTCAACTTCTTTCCCTATCATAATCAAGAGAGACATTCTTCACCAGTTTGATAGGGAAAAAAGCGAAATTCCAACTAATCGGGATTCATACACCCGAATAAGCCATGAACCCTCCATCTACGGGAATCGTTGTCCCTGTCACAAAGCCCGAACACGTTTCGTCGATGAGGAAAAGCAAAGTACCGAGCAAATCTTCCGGTTTTCCGAATCGTTTCATCGGTGTAGCCGTAATGATCTTGTTTGAACGCGGCGTTAAGTTTCCTTCTTGATCCAAAAGCAAATCCCGATTTTGTGTGGTCAGGAAGAATCCAGGTGCAATCGCGTTCACTCGTAATCCAGTCTCCGCAAAATGAACTGCCATCCACATCGTGAAATTATTGATGGCTGCTTTGGCTGCACTATAAGCCGGCACTTTTGTCAACGGCGTGTACGAGCTCATGGAAGACAAATTAATAATATTTGGTGCTTCAGCCTTCAGCAATTCTTTTCCGAATACTTGCGTTGCTAAAAAAGTGCCTGTGAAATTCGTTGAAAACACATTTTCAAATCCGTTTTCGTCCAAATCGAAAAATGATTTTGTCGTTTCCTGTTCGCCAAAAACTTCAGGGTCCGTAATGGCATCTGGATGATTTCCTCCCGCGCCATTGATGAGTACATCTATGCGTCCGAATTGCGCAACAATTTCATTTCTCGCCCGCTCTAAGGATCCCCTGTCCAAGACGTCGGTGGTGATAGCGATTGCTGTCCCTCCGTCTTCTTGAATTTGCTGGACAATTTGTTGCCCTTTTTCGGCGGTTCTGTTTAAGATCGCCACTTTGACGCCTTGGCGTGCCAGTTCATGCGCCATTGCAGAACAGAGTACACCACTTCCACCCGTTATGACGGCAACACGTTCTTTTAAGTTTTCATGGATCGGTATCATTAAGCACTATCCTTTTTCTTCGTCTCATAGCCATCCCATAATCCGAGTAAATACATGATCCCTAACGCCCGATCGTATAATCCGTAACCTGGACGGCACACTTCTCCCCAGAGATGACGGCCATGGTCCGGTCTGACATATCCATCATAATTTTGACGATGCAATTCCTCGACAACACCTTTAATATCGATAGAACCATCTTGTGTATAATGCGATGTTTCCACAAAATCCCCATTATCGTAGATTCTCACATTACGGATATGTGAAAATGGTGCGCGGGAAGCGTATTTCCTTGCTACTTGGACCATATCATTATTTGGATTAGCACCCATCGAACCTGTGCACATCGTAAATGCATTGGAAGGTGAGTCAGAAATGGCAATGAGTCTTTCATAACTTTCTTCGCCCGTAATAATGCGTGGAAGACCAAAGATAGACCAAGGCGGATCATCCGGATGGATCGCCATTTTAATGCCGCAAGCTTCTGCCACCGGGAGGATTTCCTTCAAAAACACCTCTAGATTCGTCCATAATTGTTCTTCGTCGACTTCTTTATACGCTTCAAACAGTTCTGTGATGCGTTCCATTTTCTCTGGTTCCCAGCCAGGCAACGTCAGATCGGATGCTTCACTAACTGTTCGGATCAACTCTTGTGGATCGAGTCCATGTACTTTCGCTTTTTCAAAAAATAGGGCCGTTGAGCCATCTTCAAGTGGATGGAACATTTCTGTACGCGTCCAGTCAAAAATCGGCATGAAATTATAACAGATGACTTTTACGCCAAATTCGGCTAAATTGCGGATTGTCTCTTTGTAATTTTCGATATACCGGTAACGGTCTTCGTTGCCCAATTTGATTGATTCATGGACGTTCACACTTTCAACGACATCCGTATGGAAGCCGAATGATTGAATATAATCGATTTCCTTTTTAATTTCTTCTTTCTCCCAAACTTCACCGACCGGCTTCTGATGTAAAGCCCAAACAATGCCTTTTGTACCTGGAATCTGTTTCACTTGTTCAAGTGTGACCGTATCATTATCCTTACCGTACCAACGAAATGTGATATTCATCATGCCACTCCTCTTCATGAAATTTTGTTCATATATTGTCGAGCCAACTCTACGACTGCATCATAACCACCGGATTTGAATGCCTTATTCAAATCGCTACCAATTCCAACAGCTACTGCTCCTGCAGCTAGCCACTCATTGATATTATCCAAATTGATGCCACCTGTCGGCATAATGCTCACTTGCGGCAATGGTCCGTTCACCGATCCGATGAAAGAAGGTGTAAAGTTATTTGCCGGGAACAGTTTCAGTACATCACAACCCGCTTCAAGCGCTTCCACCATTTCACGGATAGTCATACATCCTGGAAAATAAGGAATGCCGTATCGATTGCAAATACGTGCCGTATCCGCATTAAAATGTGGACTGACGACAAACTTTGCACCGGCCAGAATGGCATGCCTTGCTGTTTCCGCATCAAGGACACTTCCGGCCCCCAAAAGAGCGTCTGTCTGTTGAAGTTCTTCAAACACCTTTTGAATGCCTGGTGTTGTATAAGTCAATTCAATGACATGGATGCCTCCATCCACCGCTGCCTTGGACAGTTGAATGGCTTCTTCCGCATCGCGACCACGAATGACCGCTACGACTTTGGACTTTTCTATTTGTGCATGCACAACATACTTCGACATGATCCGATCTCCTCCGATTTCAACTGGTAAACAGGTTCATCTTTCAATGACGATTTCTTTATGGATAAAAGGCAATACCTCATCCAAATAAGGCAGACCTTCATTGTCTCCGGAAACGGTCGTGACCAAAGCGCCCACTCCGTTGGCCAACTCTAATCTTTCTTCCGGTAAATAACCGTTCAAATAGGCATAAATATACCCGGCATCAAACCCGTCACCTGCCCCAACGGTATCAATCGGTTTGACGACAAACGCCTCTTTTTCGTACCAGTTGCCGTCTATATACGCCCTCGCTCCATTGGCACCGTCTTTTATAACAAACTGACCAATATTAAAACGCTCCGCGCATTCCACTAACGCCTCTTCCGATGATTCCCCTAAAATCAGTTCAATCTCATCCAGACCTGTCAGTAAAATATCGACATAAGGAAAAACTTCTTCAAATGTGGTTCTCGCTTCTTCGATGGTCCACATCTTCAACCGCAGATTCGGATCGAACGAAACAGGAATGCCCATTTCCTTCGCCAGTTTCAGCACACGTTCAATAATCTTTCTATTCCCTGGATCTATCGATAGGAAAACACCTGAAAGATGAAGCATATTAATGCCTTCAAGCAACTCTTTTGTCATATCTTCCGGTTTCAATGTAAGAATTGGAGATTGCTGGCGATAATAAAATGTCTTCCCGGAACCATCTTCCCGAATTTCTTTAAAGTTCAGTGAAGTGGGATACCCTTCTACAAACTCGACATTCGACACATCGATGCCTTCTCCGCGTGCAAAGTTATAGATAACACGGCCAAACTCGTCATTTCCTAATCGGCTCACCCATTTCGATTGAAGCCCTAAGCGTGCGCATCCAATCGCAAAATTCAGTTCCGCCCCTCCCACTTTACGGGAAAAGCCAGATACAAATCGAAGTGGGCCGTTTTCGTGTGGATTCAACGTAATAAGACCATCACCGATTGTTAAGACAGCAAATTGTGGTGACAACTTATTTCCTCCTTTTCTTGACGCTTTCATTCTCTAGTTGCAATCGGTTTCATAAACCGGTTTAGTTCGAATCTATAAAAAATCAATTACGCCTCGGCGTAATTGCGTCCAGATTTTGAATTGAGCAAAGCTCAATTCACTCCTTTCAAAATCTGTGACATCCGCCGGAGGCTTTATCTTCTTTCAGCGGGCGTTTGGACACCCACTGAACAGGAAACAAAACCGGCATTCATCCCGCCACCTATAGAGGTGGGAGTCTTCTGCTGAATGAAGATAAACCGACTCCCTTACTGGTATTTCTTCTCTCTTTATCTCTCGTTCTTCTAAGGACTAAATCGGTTTAGTTTTTTGCTTCAGTGCCAGTATAAACGAACATTTCAGCAAATACAAGTAATTTTTCAAAAAATCAATTACCCCTTAACTTAACTGCGTTTGAGCCGATAAAAGCCGTCTCTATGGGAAGATGAGGGCCAGTGGGTTCTAGTTGAAACCTTTCATACTGCTATTCGTCAAACTAACGCCGAATAATTAACATAATTTTCAATCCGCATTATAAATCTATAGAAGCTCTTAAAAATTGAGGAGGATTAGCTAAAATATGAAACGAAAAAATATAGTAGCCTTTATACTAATATTAGGTTGTGTAAGTTTACTAGTAATAAACCCATTTAAGAAAGACATATGGGATTCAAATTTAGTATTACTTAAAAATAAAATACTCTCGGAAAAAGAGATTGACGACAAAGTGAACCTTTCAACTTTTACACCATTTGAATGGGATCACGTCTATTCTTTTAATCCCTATGTTCCAAAAGAATCCATCTATGAAACGATAGGATATAAATGGGACAACATTAGCGAAACGGTCAGTGAGGGAATGAATCAAATTGTTTTTATGAAAGATGGAAAAGTCGTTTGTTATCTTTATGGCTATCCTGAAAATAATAAGTTTGGCTTCTACTTCAACGGTACAGATCACACAGAGAATGCATCAATTCTACGTGTCGAAGACCATGCTATTTTTGATGTGAAGAAAAACGGGGATGTTGTTTTCTTAACGCATTATCAGTAGAATTTGATGTCATTCATTTCAGGAACAAGGCTCCAAGCGATTCTGCCTTGCCATCAAACAGAATGAAGTTAACACCAATAGGGAGGATGCCTTATTCACTTCGGCAACTTCTTTTAGAAGAAAAGGTGAACTAATGTAACTGTCAAGAATTCTGTTAATAGTTTACAAATGAAAGGGAGGATGATTATGACTGCTAGCGTCAAACATTTTATGAAAGAACATTTTAACAACCTGATCCTAAGGCCACCTCTATTTTATTCCTGGAAATATGGCATTCGTTTTGAAATTTCCATGCCTGGGACTGAACATGAAGACAACAGCAATCTTCAACAAATCAAAGACAGAAGCACTGGAATTTTTAATCAAGTCTTTCAAGATACAGATGAGGTATTGTTCATAACAGACATCTCTTGTGAAAAATACAATACCTTTTTGCGAAAAAGGCCGATAAATGTCTATCGGAAATATGTGAAGAACAAAGACTTACTAAAGAAATTACAACATAGCGTATTGCCGCATATATTCGAGGAAGAAGACGATGGTGATTACGATGAGCTAGACACACATCGGTTCATTCTCCCCTGCACAAAAAGCGACATACGGTACCTCCAACTATTAGTAGCCATCAGCTATGAGGACTTTCCACATCCAACACAAATCTTGAGGCGAAATATGGCTGCGGGGTACGATATCTATTTTGTCAATGTAACGAGGAAAATGATTTATCATCTTTATGACGACCGGGGTTGCGATGTCATCGCAGCAAATAAAGAAGATTTACGTCCACTATATAAGGAATGCAATGAGTGGATATTGGATTATGACCGAGAACAGATTGACTTGTTGTTTTGAATGTAAGCTACCCGATCCCAACCAATTCGGCTTGATGTTAAGGTCAGGTAGCTATTTTTCATTTTTGAAAACTTAATCCTTCTACCTCTAAAGCAGCCCTCAGTTTGGGCAAAGAAGCAGGTCCCATGCCATGAAATGTCAAAATCTCTTTTTCACTATAGTTGGAGAGTTGTTCCAAAGAAGTGATTCCATTACTCTCCAACGCGCGTCGAGCTGGTGCCGAAAGAGTTGAAAGAAACCCGCTTTCAGGTTTCCGTTCTTGCTCGCAAATCGGGCATGTCGGGCAATCACTGCTCTTCTCATATTCATGCCCATTGTCGCAAACCCTTAATGTTTTCTCTGATTTCGCCATGCTGTAATCCCCTTTCTCCTTTCAATTATCGTTCAATCGTCGCGGTAATTTCAATGCCCTTCAATGCCTGCGTAGCGAGCCGATCCGCTTCTGTATTCGCTTTTCTCGACACGAGCTCATATTCCGGATCAATGCCCAGCGCTTTCATTTTTGCTTCGATTCGGTCTGCCCAGTTGGATAATGTCTGTTCAATGACCGGCCATTCTTCGCTCAGATGATGAATGACGACTCGAGAATCACCGAAAAACTTGACCGGCAAATGATGGGCTTCCAATAATTCAAGCTCTTGCAAGCATAGATGGAGCGCCGCGTATTCCGCTTCGTTATTTGACGTGAGCCCCGTGACCGATGCGTTCCGTCTCAACCTATATGATTTTCCGCTCTGGTCATAATGGATAACGCATCCTAAGCCCGCTGCCTTTGTCGTCTGATCAAAACCGCCATCAAAATATACCGTAATATTATGCGGCTCCGTTTCAATACCTTTCAAATAACTTTTCAGTTCTTTAACCGTCCACGAACTGTCAAACCGATCGATGAACTGCATATTTTTTGCACGACCGGTCTTCTCCAAATCTTCGGCGATCACTAATGCTTGTGCCGCTGCCATTTCTTCCGATCGAAACGTAGTCTCCACACCCTTCGGTGATCTGTATATCCATTCAATTAATACATTCATCGCAATTCCTCCATCACTGTCAGTCTTTATATTTATTCCCCTTCTTTTCAAAAATGCATCCTTTTCATTTATCGTATTTATAATTTCCCGAGTTCGCCCCATTTCTCCAAGACAAAACGTCTGCAATAATGTTTGAAAACGCCTTGTTCGGGAACTTAATACGGATGAGGCATTTTTATATTCCCACTCGTCTGACTCTTTGTATAGACATTGACAATTATAGGTGAAAGCGTATACTGAAACATGTGTTTTAAAAAGAAAACTATTGTCAAAAAATAAAGAAAGTTCATCTGTACTTTGTTCTAGGAGGCTCCCCTATCGAAAAGATTTTTTTATAACTCGACCGTCTAAAATTCGGTAACCCGTAAAGAATGTAAGCGCTGACGAAAAAGGAGGATTCACTTGAACATTCTTTTCTTACTCACTGGAGTCTTGCTCGTATTTGGTATTGCCTTTCTAGTTAGTAATGATCGTAAAAAAATAAAATATAAACGTATTTTGCTCATGTTAGCAATCCAAATTGTATTAGTGTTTCTCATGATGAACACGAATATCGGCCTCATTGCGATTACCAAAATAGGTGTATTTTTTGAAAACCTAATGGCGATTGCAGATGCAGGTATTCAATTTGTTTTTGGTGGTATGGTCAATGAAGGGGCTACAACGTTTTTCTTTGTAGCACTATTACCATTGGTGTTCATGGCCGTGTTGATCGGTATTTTGAATTACATTAAAGTATTGCCATTCATCATCAAATATTTAGGTTTGTTTTTAAGCAAAATTACAGGAATGGGTAAACTGGAGAGCTATTTTGCCGTTTCCACGTCTGTCCTTGGACAACCTGAAGTATTCTTAACGATCACTAAACAGATTCCACTATTAACGCAAAAAAGACTATATACCATTTGTACGTCCGCGATGAGCGCTATCAGTATGGCGATGGCTGGAGCTTATATGACGATGCTGGAGCCGAAATTTGTCGTGACAGCTGTTGTGCTCAATATCTTCAGTGCGCTGATTGTTGCGAACATTATTAACCCGTATGATCTAGACGAAAAAGAAGACCTCATGCAAATTGAAGAAACGAAACGAGTTCCTTTCTTCCAAATGATTGGCGATAGCGTCATGGATGGCTTTAAAGTTGTCATCGTCGTTGCCGCGATGCTCTTAGGATTTATCGCCTTAATGGAATTGGTGAATGTGATGTTCGAAGGAATCTTCCAAATTTCCTTCCAGACAATGATCGGCTATATTTTTGCACCGATCGCCTTCCTCATGGGGGTTCCTTGGGGAGAAGCAGTACAAGCAGGGGGTATTATGGCGACCAAACTCATTACGAATGAATTCGTAGCGATGTTGAATTTCGGTGAGATTTCTTCGAATCTTTCCGACAAAACGATTGCCATCGTATCCGTCTACCTCGTGAGCTTCGCGAACTTTGGAACGGTGGGCATCGTTTCAGGTTCCATCAAATCGATCAGTGAAAAACAAGGAAATTATGTTTCAAAATTCGCGTTAAAACTGTTATTGGGAGCGACACTCGCTTCCGTCATTTCAGGAACCATGATTGGACTCATTATGTAAGGGGGAAGTACGATGACTACAAGAAAAATTATTATGGATTGTGATCCAGGACATGATGACGCGATTGCGATCATTTTAGCAGCAGCGCAGCCTGAATTGGATATTTTAGCAATAACAACCGTATCTGGCAATGCCGAAATTGAAAAAACAACGGATAATGCATTAAAAATTTGTGACTTGGTTTCTTTAACGGACGTCATCGTCTCTAAAGGGGCAAGCGAGCCATTGGTCCGATTACGTGAAACGGCGCCGGGCATCCACGGAGATTCAGGTTTGGATGGTCCGGAACTGCCAGCACCATCCCGCAGCTGGAGTGAGGAACACGGGGCGGATACGATCATCCGATTGGTCAAAGAATCAAACGAACCTGTGACGATTCTTCCGACTGGACCGTTGACAAACGTTGCATTGGCGCTTACAAAGGCACCAGAAATTAAAGAAAACATCGAAGAAATCGTCCTGATGGGTGGCGGCACATTCGGTAACTGGACACCGTCTGCCGAGTTTAATATTTGGGCGGATCCGGAAGCGGCGAGAAAAGTGTTCGAAAGCGGCATTCCGACTGTCGTAATGGGACTTGATATTACACACCAAGCGTTGGCGACAAAAGAAGTGATCGAGCAAGTGAATCAAATCGACAATCGTGTCGCGAACATCGTCGGTGAACTATTGGTCTTCTTTGCATCGACTTATAAAGAAATGTTCGATTTTGACGGCGCACCGGTCCACGATGTCCTCACTGTTGCCTATTTGGTCGCACCGGAATTATTTACGATGAAGGATGTCAACATTGCCGTGGAAACGAAAGGCGAATTTACTGCGGGAACGACGTTAGTGGACCTGCACGGAGTCACAGGCAGAGAAGTGAATGCGAAGTTCGGTGTGGAACTTGATGTAGATGGTTTTTGGAAATTGATGATCGAGGCGCTTAAGAAGTACTCAAATTAAGGGCGTTCGTATACCCTTTAAGTGAGGTGAAAATATGATTACCGTAATCGGAAGCATTAATATGGATTTGGTCGTGGAAACGGACTATGTACCTGAAAAAGGGGAAACGACGTTAGGCAAGACTTTTTCAACATTTTTTGGCGGAAAAGGGGCAAACCAAGTTGTCTCCATCGCACGTTTAGGAAAGGCAGCGCAAATGATTGGTGCTTGTGGTACCGATCAGTACGGTGAAATGGCATTAGCCTCCTTACAACAAGAAAACGTGAAAACGGATCATGTCTTTGCAATCCCTGACGAATCGACAGGCATCGCTTCCATCATTGTTTCAGAGGCCGATAACCGGATTATCGTCGTTCCCGGTGCAAATAACCGCCTAACACCTGATCATATCGAACAAGTGAAACAGGAGATCATCGGCAGTGAACTCGTCGTCATCCAGCTGGAAATACCGACGGAGACCGTCCAGGCAGCGCTAGAAATTTGTCAGGAACATCAGATCCCTGTCGTCTTAAATCCGGCACCTGTCGATCATTTCCAACAGGAGTTCATCGATTTAGCCACTTATTTGACGCCGAATGAATCGGAATGTAGACAAATCTTCGGTGAGAATATTGAAAAAGCATTGGAACAATATCCAAATAAATTAATTATTACATTAGGTGATAAAGGTGCTCGTTTCTTTGATGGAGAACAGCATCATTTCATCCAAGGATTCCAAACGACACCGGTCGATACAACCGGTGCCGGCGATACATTTAACGGCAGCTTCGCCGTTGCTGTTGCGGAGGGAAAGAGAATAGAAGAGGCGATAAAGTTTGCCAATGCAAGTGCATCCCTCTCCGTGGAGAAAAAAGGAGCCCAGAATGGCATGCCTTCGTTGGAATCTGTATTGGAACGTTTGAGTTTAGAACAATAAATCGAAGGCGCTAACTTCCAATCTTGTTTAGATTTGGAAGTTGGCGCCTATTTCATTAACCTTGCATTTCTTTTGTCGGACCCATGATAGGTGGGACAGTTAACCCCGCCTGGCGAAGGAGAACAGTCATTTGTCCACGATGATGTGTTTCGTGGCTGATAAGCATGCTTAATAATTTCCCGCGTTTAGTTGGACCTGTGAAACCGGTAACTTCCCCGAGTAGGTCTTCATCAGTCAGTTTCGTTGCTTCTTCCTTAATCGCTTGAGCGAGTGTTTCATACCTCTCAACAATTTCTTGCGCACTTGTTGGTTGAGGATCCTGTTGACCAGGCCCTTGAACTTGAAAACCAGCAAAATGGCCGAAAGCCCCCGCTGCGCCAACCAAATGCCACGACAACCAGCCAAGCGAGCTATGACCTTCTACAATTGCCTGACCAAGTTTTTCATCTGTCATCGCTTTCATCACGTTAGCAGTTCCTTCAGACGACACTGTCCAATCCTCTAAAAAGTCTTCTACTTTACGATACATACCCAATCACTCCTTAGTAGTGTTTCCTCACAATTGTAGTGATCAGCGTTTTCCTTGTCCAATTTACTGACTGTTCACGTTTAATCATCCAGATAAAATACGTATTAATCTTCATGAAAGATGCGAGGCACATTGGTGTTTGTATTTTGCATCTTTTGTAACTACACATATTACTGTTGCTCCGCATACTTTTTAAAATTGTTTAAAATCGCTTGCCAGCCTTCTTGTTGCATATCAATCGGATTCGTTGTTTCGGGTTCAAATATTTCGATCACCTTCGTATCATTTCCTTGGGGAATAAAGGAGATTTCAACCTTTCTTCCATCTTCTAAGGTATAAGAAATGAAATCGTGAACACGCACTTCGTCATAGATGCCGCCAAAGTCAAAACCGAAGCTTCCATCTTTCGCTTCCATCCTGGTAACAAACTTTCCGCCAGTTCTTAAATCATTTTCAGCGTATGGCGTATGCCAATCATCAGAGGCATTGCTCCACTTCGTAATATGTTCGGGCACTGTCCAAAATCCCCATACATTCTCCACTGTGGCATGCACAATCGTTTCAACTGTTATTCCCGAATGATTCGCATCCATCTTTTCAGCTCCTTTTTTTCGAAGTTATTCTTTTTATAATTCGTCATCTCTAACAGCTATACCTTTTCTAGTTTATCCGAAAACAAGCGACTAAAAACAAACGGCGAGAACCAAGTTTAGGCATGATTTACCATCGTATTAGACCCCATTATCTTTCATACGCCAATTTTCGACATTTTTCTAATTCAAACAACATTTTTTCTCGGTACTGATTGACGAAGCCACTCAGATGCAGTATAGTATTTCACAACAGTATTATTGACATAACATATATCTCTCATGAAGAGAAGCTGAGGGACTGGCCCATTGAAGCTCGGCAACCAACCATACTATCGAGTGTGGAAAGGTGCTAAATCCTGCAAAACAAAATTGTTTTGAAAAATGAGAGAGGACGTCTGCGTTTATTACAATGCTTATGAACCTCTCATTTCGAGAGGTTTTTTTATTATTTTCTACTAAGTTGTCGGTAATCCACTGTTCAAGCTTTTTAGTTTACCAAGCATCAAGAAAAACAATAGATTGGAGAAGTGTTATGAAAAAGTTACTATTTACAGCATTACTCATTTTAGTTTTAACAGCACTTGCTGCATGCGGTGGCAAGGACAAGTCCGAAGAAGCAACAGAAAGTTTATTAAGTGATGGAGTTCTAACCGTTGGTGTCACTGCTGGTCCACACGAAGAAATCGTTGAAAAAGTGAAAGAACTGGCGGCAAAAGATGGTCTTGAAATTAAAATACAACCATTTTCTGATTACGTAATGCCAAACGTTGCGTTAGCCGAGAGTGAGATTGATATGAATATCTTCCAAACGATTCCTTTCTTTGAACAAATGAAAAAAGACCGGAACTTGGATCTCGTTTCTGTAGGTGAAACAGTCACTTTCCCAATGGGTATTTACTCTAACGAAGTAAAAGATGTAAGCGAACTGCCTGAAGGTGCGAAAATCGGCTTACCGAACGATCCGACTCAAGGTGGACGCGCACTGATGCTCTTTGAAAGTGCGGGCATGATTACAATCGAAGAAGGTCTAGATTCCAATGCGACGGTCAATGATATCGTCGACAACCCAAAACAATTCCAATTTATTGAATTGGATGCGGCACAAATCCCTCGTCAATTGATCGAACTTGACGCGGCAGCCATCAACACGAACTTCGCCATCGATGCGGGTCTATCGCCAGCGGAAGATTCCATTTTCATCGAGCCGAAAGATTCTCCGTTCGTCAACATTATCGCTGTCAGAGCCGAATCAAAAGATGATGAAGTGATTCAGCAATTTGTCGATTTATATCGTTCTGAAGAAGTGAAACAATTTATCGAAGAACGATTTGATGGATCTCTCATTCCTTCTTGGTAATGAAAACGAATGTTTGAAATTCCATCATTCCAAACTGGAATGAATAATTAGTTCAGGGAACGTTACCGCTCAAGGTAACGTTTTCTTTCAAAAGGAGATTAAACAGTGATTGTATTGGAAAATGTTTCGAAAGTTTTCCCTGCGAAAAACAATGAAGTAACAGCCGTCGATAAAGCAAATATTCATGTGAAAAAAGGCGAGATCCATGGCGTTATCGGCTATAGTGGTGCCGGGAAAAGTACGTTGATCCGTTGCGTGAACTTGCTGGAACGACCGACAAGTGGAAAAATCTATATTAACGGGGAAGAACTCACTTCTCTCCCTCCTCATAAACTAGACAATGCACGTCGCAAAATCGGGATGATTTTCCAAGGCTTTAACTTGCTAAAGACGGCAACGGTCTACGACAATATCGCCATTCCTCTTAAATTGATCGGGATTGATAAGGCGGAAGTAAAAGCACGTACTGAAAAGTATTTGGAAATCGTCGGTTTAGCCGATAAACATCAAAGCTTCCCGTCCCAATTGTCCGGGGGACAAAAGCAACGTGTCGCAATTGCGAGGGCATTGGCGCAAGAGCCTGAGATTTTACTTAGCGATGAGGCAACGAGTGCACTTGACCCTGAAACAACGGAATCTATCCTCGATCTCCTGTTGAAAATCAACGAAGAGTTCGGCATAACAATATTACTGATTACACATGAAATGAATGTTATACAAAAAATTTGCGATTATGTCTACGTTTTGGAAAGCGGAAAAATCGTAGAACACGGTACAACGATTGACTTGTTTTCAAACCCTCAAAAACCAACGACTACTAAATTTTTGGGCACCATCGCTCAACGGAATTTATCCCCGTCCCTCATTTCACAATTAAATTTAACAGGTTCTGTTCAACGATTGACGTTTACTGGCGACATTGCGGGAGAACCATTGTTAGCGGAAATGAGTAAACGATTTGCCGTTGTGCCTAACATTTTAGCAGCTAATATTATTGAACTGAAAAATGGCGTGATTGGGAATTTAGTTGTTCACGTTGCAGGTGAAAAAGAAGAAGTTGAAAATGCATTGCTTTTCCTACATGAGCAAGGCGTTGGCACGGAAGAATTGGAGGGTCAAAATTGAACGGATACGAAGATTTTATCCAAAAGTGGTTGCCCATCATTGGACAATCAACAATCGAGACATTCCAAATGGTCGGAATCGCTCTGTTATTTTCCATCATCATCGGGATTCCATTAGGGATTTTATTGGTCTTATCAAGACCAGGACAAGCGCTTGATAATAAATTGCTATACCATACGTTAAATTTAATCATCAACATCATTAGGTCCATTCCATTTATCATCTTGTTATTTTTCATTTTGCCATTCACGAAGCTGATTGTCGGCACGTCGATCGGCGTCAAAGGGGTTATCGTACCGCTTGTACTATATACATCCCCCTATATTGCACGTCTGATGGAATCTGCACTTCTTGAAGTCGAGCAAGGTGTCGTAGAAGCTTACACTGCGATGGGTATCAAAACAAGAAAAATTATTTGGCATGTTATGTTACGGGAAGCACGTCCATCTATCATTTTGGGATTGACGATTGCTACCGTCAGTCTAATCGGGGCGACGGCGATGGCTGGGCTTGTTGGCGCCGGCGGTTTAGGTGACTTGGCCTATCGTTTCGGCCATTTGAGATACGAAGTCGACGTCATGTACGCAACGGTCTTGATTCTCATTATTATTGTCCAATTGATCCAGTCGCTCGGCAATCGTCTTGCTGCTCGTATTAAAAAAGACTAAATGAAGCATATATTGAAGTTTGTGGCTATTAGCACCGAGACGAACAGCGTTTTTTTATAGTAGACAAATTCATCTGATACGGAGTGAGCAACAATGATATCTACAAGAAATAACGACTTATTATTGCAAAATATCGACCCGTCCGAATCCTTCCCGGTTTCATTTGAGCAGTTGGAAACAGCAGCGCAGGCAAAAATGGGAACAGGCGCATTCGGCTATGTCCACTCCGGTGCCGGCCGTGAAGAAACTTTGCAAAAAAATGTTTCTTCCTTTTCCAAGTACGCTATCGTTCCTCGTTTTTTAAATGATGTAACAGAACTGGATACTTCCGTCCAACTTTTCGGACGTACATATGCCACACCATTATTCGTCGCTCCGGTTGGCGTACAAAAAATTGCGCATGAAGACGGGGAAATTGCCACTGCACAAGCAGCCGCTTCCCTCGGTATTCCTTTCATCCAAAGTACGGTGTCCAGCTATTCCATCGAAGAAGTCAAAGAAGTAACCGGTGATAGTCCGAAATGGTTCCAGCTCTATTGGTCAAGTCAGAATGCGGACATTTCCTACAGCATGGTACAAAGAGCGGAAGCTGCCGGCTATGAAGCAATTGTGCTAACGGTCGATACCGTCATGCTCGGCTGGCGTGAAGAAGATGTCAATAATCAATATTCCCCTTTGATGCAAGGGTTTGGAAAAGCGAATTATGTCAATGATCCTGTCTTCATGGCGTCTCTTCCGAATGATGACGACGATTCCATCATCCAAGGCATCGTGGACAATATTTATCACCCTTCCCTTAGCTGGAAACAGGTAGCGGAGCTGAAAAAGAAAACTTCATTGCCAATCCTTCTAAAAGGTATCCTGCATCCAGAAGACGCGAAGCTGGCGATCGAAAACGGCATCGATGGCATCATCGTTTCCAACCACGGCGGGCGCCAACTAGACGGTGTCATCGCAAGTATCGATGCGCTTCGAGACGTTGTGGAAGCTGTTGAAGAAAAAATCCCTGTACTATTCGATAGTGGCATCCGTAGAGGCTCTGACGTTGTCAAAGCGCTGGCGTTAGGAGCAGATGCTGTTTTAGTCGGTCGGCCTTTCGTTTACGGCTTAGCAGTTGGCGGACAACAAGGTGTTGAAAAAGTATTATCCAATATCCTGCAGGAGATGAAAGTAACAATTTCATTATCCGGATTCACGTCCGTCCGCGATCTGCGTAACGTTACAATTGTGAACCGATAAAACTAGATAACAAACCCGAGCGCCAAGAGAAAGCACATGCTTCCCTTGGCGTTTTTATATTCCAATTAACGAGCTGTTAGTGAAACGGATTTTTCCATTCCATTAAGAATCCATAATTCAACGATTCTTCGTCCTCTAAATAATTTTCCACTACAGCAACCGGCGTTCTTCCGCATCTCAATAAAAATGTAATGACAGGGTCTTTGAACTCTCCACTGATCACCGCCTGCACATAATCATCGGCAGTCATTTCGAACGCATGGAGATGATAACCAGGCATTCTTCCACCGCCAAGCAAACGTTCCAATTTCAGTTCGATCACGATTTGGTACATTGCCTGCATAAGCAACTTGCCAAGCCCCCATTTGCGATACTTCGGGCTTACAGCGATATCGACAATATAAAGCGTATTCCCCTTTGGATCGTGATTTCGGATATAGCCGTTGTCCGTCATCGCCTCCCATCGATGGGAGGGATGAGCCGGATCGAATTGCACACACAGACCTGTCAAGGAACCGACTAACCTGCCGTCCACTTCCACACAAAGGGTCCCTTCCGGGAAAAGGGTAATATGATTGGTCAGTTGCTCCTCATTCCACCATAAGTCAGATGGAAATGGCGGCGGAAAACATTCCGATTGGATGCGAATCATATCTGCAAAATCGTCCTTTGTATAATTTCGAACAACAGCACGAACAGGTCTCCCTTCATCGAAGACAAACACTTCACTGCGGTAGGCCATTTCATCCCCCTTTACCCGTCATATTTTTCCTCAATCTGAATATGATTTTTGATTCTCTTATCGCACACTATGCAGAAGATACAAGTAAGATTCATTTCATAACTTCAATCCTTCATCTACCAAAATGATACAAAATTCGGTATACTTCAATTAAAGAAAGAGAGAGGATGGAAGACATTTATGAAATTCGAAATGATTGAAAATGCATTTGAAACAGAGACATCCTTTGGACAACTGACCATTTCAGGGAATGATGAATATGGATTTAGACCTTATCAGCTGCTCATTTCATCGATTGCAGTTTGCAGCGGCGGTGTGTTGCGTAATATTTTGGATAAAATGCGGATGCCAGCCGAACATATCTCAATTGAGGTGAAGGAAGTCAAACGGAATGCGGAAATCGCCAACCGAGTCGAAAAAGTGCACCTCCATTTCACCATTAAAGGAGAAGCGATTGATGCATCCAAAATGGATAGAGTTTTTGAATTAACGAAGAAAAACTGTTCGATGGTACAATCCGTCATTGATTCCATCGAAGTTGTGGAGACTTATGAAGTACTAAATTGAATGTAGTGAATCTAAGCGCCTAGTCCGCAACTGTATTCGGACTGGGCGTTCTCTTTGCGCTCCTCCTTCCCTCCATGCTTCCACTCCAACGTCCTTCTTTGTAGATTCAATCGATTTTTAGTTGACCTTTTCTACTATTCTTGTTACATTCTATAAGTGATAATGATTATCACTATCATTCAAGGGAAATGAGGATATCAAATGTTCAAGAAAAAAGGATTTGCCATTTTCTTCGTACTCCTATTCATGTTTGTTGTAAGTGGTTGTACGAGCAATACGCCTCCAGAAGCGGCGACGGATGAACCGGAACAAGAAGCACCTACGACGAGAACTTATGATAGTGTCAAAGGACCTGTTGAGCTACCGATGCATCCTGAACGCGTCGTCGTCATCGATCAAGATTATGTCGGGGATGTGTTAGCAACCGGCATTACACCCATCGCTACAACAGGCTGGGCATTTGAAACACCATACTTTGAAGAACAGCTAAAAGACGTTGAAAGCATCGGGGATAAATCATCGTTCTCCATTGAAAAAGTAATCGAGTTGGAACCAGATCTCATTCTTACGTATAACGAAGAACAATATGAGTCACTTTCCAAAATAGCACCGACTGTGATCATTCCATTCGGCATGTATGCAGATTATAAAGAACGTCTTCTCGAAATTGCCAACGTGTTAAATCGAGAGGAAGAAGCAAAGCAATTCCTTGCTGATTTCGATAAAAAAGTGGAAGATCAAAAGAAAGAACTGGAACCCATCCTTCAAAATGATCCTAAAATTGTCATCCTAGAAATGACGGATAAAGATTTATACCTCTTTGGGGACTCCTACGGTCGTGGGGGCCAGGTGATCTATAACGAACTTCAATTGAATGCCCCTCAAAAAGTAGTGGACATCGCTTTTAAAGACGGTTGGGCAAGCATCTCCCAAGAGACGATTCCTGAATATCTCGGAGAGGCAGATTTTATCTTATTAGGCGTTCGTGACAACGGCGTTGAAAATAGTAAAGAAATTATGAAGAGCCAGCTATGGAAAGACCTCCCTGCCGTGAAAGCCGGCCATATCTTTGAATATGAACTCAATACTTTCTACTTCCAAGATCCGATCGCCTTGGAATACCAAATGAAAGAGATTGCCGATTTCATTAAAAGTAAATACTGAAAAGAACCAGGTACCGGACATGCGAGAAGTCCATGGTACCTGGTTCTTTTCTTTATATTCCCAACCGATCAGTCGACATTTACGTGTAACGGGTTGCCTTCTAAAATCTGCTCCACCTCTTCATACCCTGTTGGAAATGCGAAGTTATAACGAGCAGGGAGTGCAAAAACATATTTGTCATTGCGATTCAGTTCTTTAGGTCCAATAGGCGCTGCACCTAGATGGAATTTTTCCTGTTGCAGCGCATCCCATTGCTCGATTGTGAAAATCAGGATCGGAATGTCTTGGCGTGGATTTTCCGAAGTCCACTGTGGGTGCCGGATCGAAAGCATCGGGCCCTCTTCCATCTCCTCTCCCGTCACTGATTCTCCCTTCCACTTGTCCATCATAATCGAATAATCCTTCCAAGTGGCAGGTAACGTAAACTCAAATCCATATTCTTCATTTGTATAGACGAGTGTATCGCCCTGTTTTGCTTCACCAAGCGTAACCTCGTTGATCAACCAATGTTCGCCCATTTTTTCAACTACTAGATGGATCGGTATCTCGTTTACGGTTTGCCCAACATTTGTCCTTTCAACGACTTTCCCTTCTATTGCATAGATATGATCAGACTGTTTCTCCGTCGTTTCGATGTCAATCCGATCTGGCCAAGGACTGGAAGTTAATCTACCCGGTGCTTTTAGAGGATCTGTCAGCCATTGTTCCACAAGCTGAGGGGAAACCGTTTCCCCATAATGCTCTTGCATACTTTTTTCCACTTCTTCTTGCGATCCCATTAATGAAACGTTTTGAAGGTTATGGCCAAATTTTTCAACAACGTCGACTACGCTCTTTTCTTCGTCTATACTCGGATTTGTTACCTCTGTCTGATCTTTCCCCTGCAGCTGACCTGTACTTTCTCCATTTGTACAACCAAACAATGGAATGCTCAATAGTAAAACTATACCAAGAAATTTCTTCACTTTGTTCCCCTCCTAAAAAAAATTGTATACACATAGACGTTTCCACCACGTTTTTCGTTTCAATCCAACTTTCTAACGAATGAACCCATGACAACATACCCAAACGCCTCTACCTGCAATGGGTACCTCGTACCTTCCATGAATCCCCATATTTTCTTACACTAGTACGGAGAGGATCATCGTATGAAAGGGGTGAGAGTTGTGCAGAAAAATATAACGGAAGAGGCTGAAAAGATAGATAGTGATTTCACTGCCGAAGCCATTTCATTGAATATGTGTACGCGCCCGATTTACCTTATTTTATGTTCTGGATTTATAACCTTTCTTTTTAGCATTTCACATGGTTGGCACTCCTTGACCCAATTTTTTCTGTTCATCACTGTCCTTTCGATAGCGTTTTTCTTTTGGTTTCCTTATTCAAAATTTGTCAAAAGACAAGTTGCAATTACAAAAGTGACCGTCGATATTGGGTCCCACTGCCTTTTTCCACGAGAAATCGATTATGTGGTTTGTAGAGCGAATGGCAATATGTTTGAATTTCACCTCCATCGCTCCAATGAAGCAACCCAAATTAGAATGGAAGATGAATGGAAGACCGCGACGAGGGACCGTCTAAAACAGTGGTGCGAAAAGTTTGATATCCGCTTCGTTGAAAAATAAAGTGAAACTTCAATCAGTGGGAGGTTCCTCATCCTCCACTGATTGTTAGTTGAACCAATCGGGCTTTTACGGGCAGTTGATCTCCCACCTCTCCTTATCGTTTTACTTAAGTCTTGAGATGGGAGTCTTACTGCCCGTTAATGCGGGATAAATTCGAAGAGTACTTTATGAAAGCCCAAAAGGACCGGAGGAATTCATTTTCCTCTCGGCCCTTTTGGGCTTTTGCGTATTATGCAAGAAGTTGCTGCATTTTATTCGATACATTGGATTCAAGTTGTTGTAACTGTTCTGCCTCTAATTTATGGCAAGGTTGCGGATTGAACCAGTTGATGTCCCCTTCGTGGTAAAGTCCTTGAAATTCATTTCCTTGAATAAGGACCGAAAATGAAAACCATTCATGTGTTTGATCTTGAAATAATTCTTTTTTAATTTGAAATTTGGATAACATAATAACCGCCTCCATCATTGTGTACTTTTCAATGTCATTCTGTATTACTAGAATACCTTTCACACATTATAGCAACATGAGAGGCAAATGAAAGTTTAATGAGAAAAAATCCTTGGATGAAGGAACTTGGAAACAACCTTTCAAAGTATCAATCACGCCTCGGCGTGATTGCGTCCAGATTTTGAATTGCGCTTGCGCAATTAACTCCTTTCAAAATCTGTGACATCCGCCGGAGGCTTAACTTGAATCAGCAGGGAGTTTGTACTCCCTCTGATTGAAATGCATTCTGGCATTCATCCCACCACTTATAGAAGTGGGGGACTTCTGCTGAATCAAGTTAAACCATCCCCCAGAAGCTATTCATGATTAGGAGCAAATACTTCTCACCTGAACTTTTTAGATTTTGAAAGCAGGGTATTTGCACTTGAGCTGTTCAGCCTTGAGAGAAATTTATCACTTACTTTGATTTCTTCGATCATCGAATCCTCCAACGGATCAACCCCCTCCTGCTTTTCAAAACTCATGATAAAATCTTTAAAGTTATTGTGAAGCAACACCAACGCTTGCCATAATTCCTTTTCAGAACTTGCATGCATTGTTTCTTGATGATGATCCCAATGATATATTTTCCCAATTGTCTCCTTTTTGACCCCAATACATAATTGGTCACCGCCTGGACATTCAGCAATCGGTATGACTTCATCGGGCAAACGTCCTTCGTAACGTGCCTTTAAAACCCTTACATCATAATCATCATTTTCAAGACCATAAAAGTTCACAAACGTTCTTGCTTCTATATCTACATGTGTAACAAGATGTTTGGCTGGATAAAAAATAATCTCTTGATCATCGAAGTCTAATGTGCCAAATCTTTGGAGAAAGTTCTTGTATTCACTAGGCAATGTAACACCCATCTCAACTTCAAGTTCCTGTATTTCTTGTTCAGAATGGCATCCGTATTTACTTGAAATGCCCAATTCACTCAATCTCTTACTATACATATATTTACCCCCTTTCGACTGAAATAAAACGCTGTACGTTCAAGACTGGACTACTTTTACTGTCCAAGTTCATTCTCAACATTCTTCGGCTATCAATCAGGCTGCGGTTTTATCTACTTATGGTTTACGCCCTGAAAAATGCAGAGAGAATTTGGCCTTTTGTAGTTCCAGTTTACAGCATAATTGGTTGGTATTCCAATTTTCAAAAAGGTTTCAATGCGTTTAGAACAGGGCATCTTAATGTCGTCTCAAACAGTCTTGCCGGATTCACATCCATATAGATTCTGTGTAATAATTCTCAAATCCCCACAAAAATGGAAGGAGTGTGCTCTTTGGAAACAGCGTATAGAGGAACAAATAAAATGATTACAGGTATCGTCTTCGGCGTGTTGACGTTCTGGTTATTTGCCCAAGCAATGGTCAACATTGTGCCTACCGTGCAAGAAGATTTAGGTGTTTCTGCTGGAACACTCAATATCGCCATCAGTTTAACAGCGCTATTTTCGGGAATATTTATCGTAGCTGCTGGGGGACTTGCCGATAAAATCGGACGTAAAAAAATAACAAATCTTGGCCTCATTTTGAGTATTATCGGCTCGCTTTGCTTAGTATTGGCAAACGGTGCCCTCTTACTCGTTTTAGGTCGAGTGATCCAAGGTTTATCAGCAGCTTGTATTATGCCTGCAACAATTGCATTGGTCAAAGCTTATTTTGAAGGAGAAGAGCGTCAACGTGCGTTAAGTTACTGGTCGATCGGCTCTTGGGGTGGATCGGGTGTCTGTTCGTTTTTAGGAGGCGCCATTGCCACTTATATGGGATGGAAATGGATTTTTATCTTTTCCATTATTTTCGCTCTCCTTGCGTTGTGGTTAATTAAGGACACGCCTGAAAGTAAAGCAGCGGATACAGGGAATTCTAAATTTGATAGTACCGGTTTGATTATTTTTATCATTACGATGCTGGCCTTGAATATTGTCATTACCCAAGGCGATGAAATTGGATGGACAAGCTGGATTACAATCGTATTGGCAGCTGTCACCATTATCGGGGCAATCGTCTTCGTAAAAGTGGAAAATGGTAAGTCCAATGCATTGATTGATTTTGGTTTATTTAAAAATGCACCTTATACAGGGGCAACCGTATCAAATTTCTTGCTGAACGCTGTTGCTGGAACATTGGTCGTTGCCAATACGTATGTACAAGAAGGAAGAGGGTTTACTTCATTCCAATCCGGTATGCTGTCCATCGGCTATTTAGTTGCCGTCCTGGCCATGATTCGTGTCGGAGAAAAGATTTTACAAAAAGTCGGTGCGAAAAAACCGATGCTATGGGGCACGACTTTAACGCTCATCGGTGTTGGTGTCATGGGGTTAACGTTTTTACCCGATCTCGCTTACACCATCGTTGTCTTTATCGGCTTTGCTCTTTTCGGCTTAGGGCTGGGCATTTACGCCACACCTTCTACAGATACAGCCGTATCGAATGCACCTGACGATAAAATCGGTGCAGCCTCCGGAATTTACAAAATGGCAAGTTCCCTCGGTTCAGCATTCGGGGTTGCTATATCCGCAACGGTTTATGCAACGATTTCACATACAAGCGGCGTGAGTGTTGCAGCTACCGGTGGAATTATTGCAAACGTCATCTTTGCAGTGATTGCATTACTATCCATTTTATTTTTGGTTCCAAACAATACCGGGAAAAACGATGTTCGATAGGAGGGGGCAAGTTTTATGAAAGAAAAACTCATGAAGATGTTAGAAGAGCGCGAAGAGGAAATCATTCAAATTCGACGCCATTTACACGAAAATCCAGAGCTTTCATTTGAAGAACAACAAACGGCTCAATATATTATTGATTTTTATCAAGGCAAAGATGTCGATATCCAAACCAACGTCGGGAATGGCTACGGAATCATCGTGACAATCAAAGGTGCTAAGCCTGGGAAGACCATTGGACTCCGCGCAGATTTTGATGCATTGCCCATTGTAGAAGAAACACCTGTACCGTTCAAATCGAAAAACGAAGGTGTAATGCATGCTTGTGGTCACGATGGACATACCGCTTACTTATTGGTATTGGCGGATTGTTTGATCCAATTGAAAGATGAGCTTTCCGGCACCCTTAAAATTATCCATCAGCATGCCGAGGAGGTTCCACCTGGTGGAGCGAAAAGTATTGTCGAGTCTGGCGTCCTTGACGAAGTCGATGAAGTGTACGGCATTCACTTACTCCCTATGGGGCCTGCAGGTTTGGTCGGCTATCACGCAGGATTTTCTTTCAACGGCAGAGCGTATATGAAATTGGTTATCCAAGGTCGAGGCGGACATGGCTCTTCCCCACATTTAGCCAATGATGCCATCGTTGCAGGCGCTCATTTTGTCACGGCCGTCCAAACAGTGATTAGTCGCCGATTGAATCCATTCGAAATTGGCGTCATTACCATTGGTTCATTTGATGGAAAAGGCACATTCAATGTCATTAAAGACAGCGTGGAACTGGAAGGCGATATTCGTTATATGGCTATGGAAACAAAAGAAACCATTGAAAAAGAAATAAAACGCCTTGTCAAAGGGCTTGAAGAAGAGTTTGGTGTCACATGCGAACTGACGTATACACCGGATTATCCGCCGCTCTACAACAATCCTGAATTGACAGCGAAAGTGGCGGAAACACTCAAAAATGCCAACGATCCACACATTAAAGAAGTAAACGAATTCCCAGCACTGCCCCCATCGGAGGACTTTGCTTATTATGCTGAAAAGTTCCCAGCATGCTTCTTCTATATCGCCTGTTCACCGGTGGGCGTTGAAAAGCCTTATTTCAACCATCATCCAAAATTCGATATCGATGAAGCGGCATTGCTCGTCGCCGCGAAAGCCGTAGGGCAAGTTGTCTGTAGTACACAAGGATAAGAATGATGAATGGTACCTCGACGATTTCAATCTTAACGAGGTACCATTCACACTTTTTTATCATCGGCTTTAGCGATTATTCAACTTCTACAAGGACGTCTCCTTCGTTTACAAAGTCGCCCTCGTTCACTTTTACGTCTTTCACAGTCCCACTCGTTTCGGCGGCAATCGGAATTTCCATTTTCATGGATTCTAAAATTACGACGTCTTGCCCTTCTTCTACTTGATCGCCCGTTTTTACAAGCACTTTCCACACGCTTCCTGCCATATTTGCTACGATTCCACTCATTGTGAATTCCTCCTAATTCATGTTGTTTGTTTTTTCGTTATCAAATGTTTTGTAATGAAGTCCGTTGTCGTATCTCCTGCCCGGAATGCCGGATGGGCGATGATCTCTTCCAAAATAGGTATATTCGTTTTAATGCCTTCAATGTGGTAACCCGCCAATGCTTCTTGCATTCGATTGATTGCCTCATCGCGATCATTCCCTTTGACAATCAGCTTGGCAATCATCGGATCATAGAATGGCGTCACGACAGATTGATCTTGAACGGCTAATTCATGGCGAATGCCAGGCCCGTCCGGCAATTCCAATTTGGTGATTTTTCCTGGAGAAGGAAAGAACGTTTTAGGGTCTTCAGCGTAGATTCTCACTTCGATAGCATGCCCCTCACGTTTGACCGCTTCTTGCGTAATTGTCAGCGTTTCACCTGCCGCAATTTTCAATTGTTGTTCAACTAAGTCCAACCCTGTAATTTCTTCTGTCACCGGATGCTCTACTTGCAAACGTGTGTTCATTTCAAGGAAATAAAAGTTTTGTTCTTCATCGACTAAGAACTCGATCGTTCCTGCATTTTTATAGCCGATGGAAGTGGCCGCTTTCACTGCCGCCTCCCCCATTTTGCTGCGGGTCGCTTCAGAAAGAAAAGATGACGGCGCTTCCTCGACGACTTTTTGATGGCGACGCTGAACCGAACATTCACGCTCCCATAAATAAACGGTATTGCCTAAGCCATCTGCCAATATTTGAATCTCAATATGTCGAGGGTTTTCCACAAATTTTTCAATGTACATGGCACCATCGCCAAAGAAATCGGTCGCTCGCTTTTGGTTCCCTGCAAATGCTTTGCGGACTTCATCCCCGTTATGGACAACTTGCATGCCGATTCCGCCTCCACCAGCGGAAGCTTTTAACATGACAGGATAGCCGATCTGATCCGCTACCTCTACCGCCTCCTCTGCATCCGCCAAAGGATGGGTGATTCCAGGAACAACCGGGACGCCTGCTGTTTCCATCGCTTTCCGTGATTCAATCTTGCTGCCCATTTTGGAGATCACATCTGGAGAAGGTCCGATGAATACCAACCCATCCGCCTCACAACGTCGGGCAAATTCGGCATTTTCGGAAAGCAATCCATAGCCAGGGTGAACCGCCTCGGCTTTTGTTAAACGGGCAACCTCCAAAATTTTATCGATATTTACATAGCTTTCTGTAACACGCGGTCCGCCAATTAAATGGGCTTCATCCGCCAATTTGACATGAGGAGCCTCCGCATCTGCTTCTGAATAGACAGCAACGGTCGAAATCCCTAAGTCTTTGCATGTCCGGATGACCCGAACGGCAATCTCTCCACGATTGGCAATCAACACTTTCTTGAACATGCTTACCACCCTTTCCATTCATTCGTTAAGAATGCTTTGTAGAATATAAATACAGCGGAAATGATGCAAGGGAGCCAGCCTTTTGCCGAACAGACAACTGGTCCGAATGCAAAATTATTTCGTTACTAATCCATCACCAACAATATTTTGTATATCTTCAACCGTTGATGGATCTTCAAGTCCTGTAATATCCCCCGCTACCTTGCCTGTCGCCACAATTTCTTTCAATAAACGGCGCATAATTTTTCCGCTGACGGTTTTCGGTAACGTATTTGTAATGATCACTTCTTTTGGACTGGCGATCTTTCCAATTTGTTGGACAATATTATCGTTAATTCGTTGGATTAGCTCTTCGCCACCTTCAAATCCATCCGCCAGACGGACAAATACGACAGGCACTTCCCCTTTAATTTCATCGGGAACCCCTATGACCGCGCATTCGGCAACCCCTTCGCATTCAAGTACAGCACTTTCCATTTCTAGTGTACTTAACCGATGCCCCGCCACATTAAAGGCGTCATCCGAACGGCCGACTACCCAGATATAGCCGTCTTCATCGATCAATGCTAGATCGCTGGCATAATAACTGCCATCGACTTGACTGAAATACGAGGCGTAATAGCGTTCCGGTTCTTTCCAAAGCGTACGGCACAGCATCGGAAACGGTTTGTTAATCACCAAGTTCCCTAATTGACCCGGTTGAAGCGGATTGCCTTCCTCATCCACCACATCAAATACGGCCCCTAAAAACGCAGTGCCTGAGGAACCCGGTTTCATCGGCGTCAGCCAAGCTGCTCCTGCGATCGGAGATCCCGCTGTTTCCGTTTGCCCCCACGTATTATTGATATAGATCTTTTTCTTTCCTAACACATCATACGTCCAATGCCATGTTTCCGTATCAAACGGTTCTCCCACCAGCGAGATGACATCCAGACAAGACAAATCGAATTGCGCTAACGGTTTTTCTCCCATGCTTTTTAACATGCGGAGTGCGGTCGGGGCGGTAAATAATTTATTCACCCGGTACTTTTCAATGATTTGATAAAAACGGTCCTTTTCTGGATAATCCACTGCGCCTTCATAGACAACAGTCGTTACCCCATTCGCTAAAGCACCTGTAATCCCCCAAATATGCATCGTTAACCAACCGATATCAGCGGTACACCAGAAAACATCATCATCGTGATGATCCAAATGATATTTGGCATAGATGTAATTTTGAATAACGAAAGCCATACCGGAATGGACGACCCCTTTAGGTTTTCCTGTCGTACCACTTGTATAGAACACAAGCCCGCTTTCATTCGCTTCCATCCGCTCAGGTTCACATACGATGCTCGCCTTCTTTGTCAGCTCGTGCCACCAGTAATCACGTCCCTCTTTCATTTCCACCTCTAACCCTAAACGATCGACAACAACAACCGCTTCAACGGATGGAATTGTCGGGACAACGTGATCGACTTTTTCTTTTAATTGAATTACTTTCCCGCGCCGTTCTGTTGCATCTGCCGTCACGACCACTTTAGGCTCGAAGCTGATGAGTCGATCTGCCAATGATTTTTCGGAATAACCCGAGAACACCGCATTGTAAATCGCACCAATGCGAAAACATGCGAGTATGGCAATAAATGCTTCTGCCAGATTAGGCAGGAAAACAGCGACACCATCCCCTTTTTTCACACCAAGTGATCGGAGAACATTTGCAAAACGATTCACTTCTGCAAGAAGCATATCGTAGGTGTAAAATTTGGAGTCCCCATTCTCCCCTTCCCAAATAAGCGCTGTCCGGTTGCCTGCTCCATTCTCGACATGCCGGTCCAGCAAATTGATGCTCGGGTTGCTAATGCCGTTCACAAAAAAACGAAAATCAGGGAGTTGTCCACTAATGGTTTCAGTCCACGGTTCATACCATTCAAGGTCGCGGGCTGCATTGTCCCAAAAGGTAGCAGGATCTTCTTGGGATTGTCGAAGAAGTTTTTGAAAAGCTTCTGTGCTTCCAATGGAGGTAGAACGCACTTTTTCTTCATTTGGAAAAATAAGCTTGCTATTTGAAACAACTTGCAAAATTCCATTGATATCCATGTTATAACCCCTTTATCAATTTTTCGAAAAACGTATTTAGCAGCCGATTTGTTTTGCAATAACCATCCGTTGCACTTCAGATGTGCCTTCTCCAATTTCCAAAAGCTTGGCATCGCGGAAGAACCGCTCGACTTGATATTCCTTCATGTATCCATAGCCTCCATGAATTTGGATCGCTTGATCACATACGCGCATGCAGATTTCGGAAGCAAATAGTTTGGCATAGGCGGCCTCTTTTTTAAATGGTCGACCTTGATCCTTCAACCAAGCAGCTTTGAACACCATATTCCGGGCAAGCTCGATATTCATTGCCATATCGGCCAATTTAAATTGGATTGCCTGGAAGTTTGATAGACTTTTTCCAAACTGTTTTCTTTCCTTTGCATACTGCAGTGATTTTTCATAAGCACCTTGTGCAATTCCGACAGCCATGGCTCCGATGCCAACTCTTCCCCCATCCAAAGTGGCTAAAAACTGCTTGTATCCATTCCCTTCTACACCAAGCAGATTCTCTTTGGAAACCCTTACATTTTCTAAGACGAGTTCCGTTGTATCAGAAGCGTGAAGCCCCATTTTTTCGTAATTATTGATCACCGTAAATCCTGGTGCGTCTGTGGGAACGATAAATGCGCTAATGCCATTGATGCCTTTCGAGCGGTCTGTCACAGCCGTCACAGCAAGATGTTTCGCATAGCTCGCATTGGTAATAAAACATTTAGAGCCGTTAATGACCCATTCATCCCCATCCAGAACGGCGGTCGTTTGAGTGCCTCCCGCATCAGATCCCGCATTGGGTTCCGTCAAACCAAATGCCCCAAATGACTCGCCAGTACAAATCGGCGTTAAGTATTTCTCTTTTTGCTCGGCAGTGCCAAACAAATGAAGAGGTGCTCCCCCTAACGAAATATGAGCGGAATAGGTAATGCCGGTAGATGCACAAACACGGCTTAGCTCTTCAACGACAATGGCAAAGCTGATCGTATCCGCATCACCGCCGCTGTATTGTTCAGGGAAGGGAAGACCCATGATCCCCAACTCTGCCAATTTTGCAAAAATCTCTTTTGGGAATTCCCCGGTCCGATCCCGTTCATCTGCGCCAGGGGCAACTTCCGCCTCAGAAAATTCACGAATCAATCGACGTATCATCTCTTGTTCTTTCGTTAAATCAAAATTCATTTCTTGGCGACCTCCATTCATGCTAACGATATTTTGAACAAACTTACATTTCTTTCTTACCTCAGAAGGATGCATACTGGAAAAACATTACTAAAACTGTATGCCTCACCTAACAGACTTTCATTATTTTTCTAACTACACTATAATTATAAATATTGGGAAATATAAATCTATGTTCATTTCTATGAAAAAACTTGTGTATTTTACACAAATGCACAACATCAGATGATACAACTTCGATGAGGAAGGATGATGCAGGATGCAAGATACATTGACGCACCGTCAGTTACAATCATTAATCCATGTTTCAAATGTCATTAATTCCACATTGGATCTTGATACAATCTTCGATTCGATTTTAAATGAGGCAATTTCTGTTGTAGACGCAGCGGGAGGAGGATCTATTTGGATTTTCAACGACAAAGAAAACCGTTTAGTTGCCAAATCAGCTCAAGGGTTATTTTATCCACATATCTTCAAATCCATTAAACTTAAAAAGGGTGAATCCATGACTGGCATGGCTTTTGCTGCCAATAATTGCCTTGTTTTTTGGAATGAGGAAGAAATTAAACAGGCCTTGGATACATTGACGCCATACAATCGAGACTTATTAAATAGATCGATTTCAAATAACTTTCATTTTACATCGGTCATTTCTTCACCCATTTTACATAATGGAAAATGTATCGGTGTCATCACTTTAGATTCTTTTGACAAGTCCTTACATTTCAAACAGGAAGATATTCATCTGTTGGAAGCGATCAGTTATCAAGCCGCTATCGCGTTAGGCAAATCGAGCCTATACTACGAGAAGGAAAAAATGGTGAAAAAGCTCTCCCGATACCTTGAAACGCACCGGAACATTGCCAATTTGGTCGTCAATGAGGAAGGTATCCAATCCATTTTAGACTATATCCATCAAACGATCGGTCAACACATTTTTCTTTTCGATGATTTAGGAGAATTACAGGCATCCGCCTGTCATTCATCGTTTACGGATGACATGACGAATTATCTCATTCAATACACAAAACAAATCATCCTATCGCTGGAGAATTCCTATACAGTTGCCGATATTACGTTGAATGACGAGGAATATCAATTAATCGTCCTATCACTGGGCTCTAAACTAAAATCTCTCGGAGCGCTTATCATCCTTTCCAAAACTAAAGTGAGTGAAGTGGATATTGCGGCGCTTGAACATGCTTGTACAGTCATTTCCCTTGAGTTGGTCAAAGAACAAGCCATTTTTGACACACAGCAGCGCTTAAGGGGGGAGTTTGTCACAAAACTGTTTTCCGGACAAGTCGATGAAACAATCATGCAACGGGCTAAAAATTTAAATTTTGACCCGAACAGGAACTATATTTCCATTATCATTCATGTGGAAGATCAAAATAATGCACAAAAGGATGTTATTAGTGAAAGCGCTATCAATAATTTACTCTATTTAACAAACAAAATATTCCTGAAGAGAAATTCGCAAGGCATGGCCGTACGAAACGGCAATCAAATCGTTGTGCTACTCTCCTGTCATTCAGCGTCATTGTCGGCTAACGTCATTGCAGAGATGAAAGAGCTGGCAGCAAATCTACAGCGGGAAATTCAAAGGTTGTATAGTGAGATGAAGATATCGATCGGTATTGGCAGAATGAAGCCCAAACTTACTTCTGTACACGAATCCTTTAAGGAAGCCACGAAATGCATAAAGTTCCTGCAAAACTATCATTTCGATCAACATGTCCTTTGCTTTACAGATTTGGGCGTTCAACGATTCATCTTACAAAATTCCGAGGAAGAGTTAGCCGATTTTGTGCAAGAAGTATTGGGCCCACTCATTCAATACGAACAAGCTCGAAAAGGCGACCTTCTCCATACGCTGATTGCTTATTTGAGTCAAAATCAAAACACCAAGAAAACAGCGGCTTTTTTACATATTCATAGCAACACGTTAAACTACCGTTTAAAACGAATTGAAGAGATTCTCTTAACAGATTTGTCGGATAGCCAACAACTATTCAATATTCAATTAGCAGGAAACATTTATCAATTTATCAAAAAATAAATAGGCTCAAGGCACCCATACCGTTCTAAATCTCCCATCCTATCATAAAATGAAGGGATTCCACCTGTCAGATGAAAGCAAAGGAGATTGGGATATGTATGCCATCCATTATTACGAAAACAAAACCTATGTACTGACACTGGCCAAAGGAAATGTCCCTTCTGTCGGTGAAGAAGTGAAGATCAAAGGCCGTAAAGGAAAAGTGATCAGTGTACTGGAGATAAAGGAAAACGTTTATCATGTGTTTGTGGAGTTTAAAAAAATTGTAGATAAGAGCAAATTGGCTACCCATGATTTCGGGAAGAGGAAAAGAAGATGATTGTATGAAGAGTGCCAGTTCCTGAACTGGCACCTGTATTTACTGCTTGGTCAATTCTTTTGTCATTAAAATATGAGGAATTCCATCCTCCATAAACATCTCTGAGGCGGTCTCATAGCCGAGCTTTTTATAAAAGTTCTCCGCATGTGTTTGCCCATGCAATTTGACACGGGCAATGCCTTTCTCTGCTGCAATCTCCTCCAATGTTTGGATAATTCGTTTGCCAAGTCCATATTGACGATAGGGCTTGAGGATACAGATTCTTTCCAACTTACCCGATCCATCGACAACTCGTAACCTGCCTGTACCGACAGCCTCCTCATCATGATAAACGAGAACATGCTCACATCGCCCATCGAGTGTGTCGAATTCATCAAATTCATCCTCCAATGGGACGCCTTGTTCCTCTACAAACACTTCTTTTCGAATATGAAAAGCCCTTTCTAAATCGCTGTTTGTTGTGATTCTTTTTGCATTCAATGTTTCTCAACTCTTTTCGAATTTATTTGATCAAGTCATTATTATACCTTTTATCCCGCATTAACGGGCAGTAAGACTCCCACCTCAAGACTTAAGTAAAACAATAAGGATAGATGGGAGATCAACTGCCAATCGAACAGCGAAGGGTTCGATTTGCCGTATTTTTGCGCTCTTTGCAGAAATTAAGGCACTAACAGGATGCAGCGAACTTAAGTTGCCTTCCTTCAGCAGGTAGTTTGGACATCCGTTAAAGGAAGGTAAAAGCCCGATTGGTTCGGGCCAACACGATGTTGGTCACACAAGCGTTGTCACAAGACGTGACGCTTTTAGCTTGTGTTCCCCTCAATCAGTGGGGGATGGGGAAAACCCCCACTGATTGAAGTTTCACTTTATTCATCCAACCACGCTTTCACATAGTCAATAAATTTTCGGGCAGCTGGCGAGATCGTGCGGAAGGACGAAGCTGCGATACCGATGGAGCGGTAATGCTCCCCTTCCAAACTTAGGATACGAACGTTCTGCGGAACGCGATGCAAAACCATTTCAGGTAACATGCTAATTCCCATCCCATTTTGAACCATGGAAATGATCGCTTGATCGTCAGCCAGTTCAAATTTAATATGGGGAGTTACTTGATTTTCCTGAAACACTCGCTTCAAATCATTATCGCTCCCTTTCTTCGTCATGATGAACATCTCGTCTTGAATGTCCGCAAAACTCACTTTCTGTTTGTTTGCGAGACGATGCCCTTCAGGAAGAATACATAGGATGCGGTCTTTTTTTAAATGTATCACTTCAAACGTTTTCGAAGTTGGTAACGAAACAAATCCAAAATCCACCGTCCCCGTTGCAATCCAATGCTCAACGGTATCATAATCCCCCTCCAATAACTTGATGTCGATTGCAGGAAGATCTGCATTAAAACTTTTCAAGATTTCCGGCAGCCATTGGATGGAAACACTCGAAAAAGTGCCAATGCGGACAGTACCGATTTCAAGCCCTTTGATATTTGCGATTTCTTGTATCATCTGTTCATTCCATTTCAACATTTCATGGATATGCCGCAATACGCGTTCTCCATTACTCGTCAACTGAATCCCTGCCCGTCCTCTTATCAAAATTGTAAAGCCCCATTCCGCCTCCAAGCTAGCAATAGCATGACTCACGGCTGATTGCGTTAAGCTAAGTGATTCTGCCGCTTGTTTGAGACTCCCTAATTCGACAACCGTACTAAATATTTCAAACTTCGCAAGTGACAACTTTTTCACTTCCTTTACTTGAATTTTATTCAACTAACGGCTTAAAAACATTCAATTTTATTATCTAAACTTTACCTGTATACTAACAACAAATCAATTATTTTCGTTGTTCTATAGCACAATGAATGGAGCTGGAGGATGAGAAATGGACAATTCAATTATGAGAAGCACTCAACTAAAAGGGGATTTGATGATGGTCATGGTGACCATGTTCTGGGGTGCATCCTATTTGTTTATGAAGATGGGTCTCCAGTCGATTCAAGAATATAATTTAATCGCCTTGCGTTTTGGGTTTGCTTTTCTTGTCGCTACACTCGTCTTTTATCGACGCTTTCCCAAAATGGATCGCAAAACGATTCTCCACGGATTTCTACTCGGATCGCTATTATTTTTGAGCACTTCCGTTGTCGTAATTGGATTAAAAACGACTTCCGTTTCCAATGCTGGATTTTTATTCAGTCTAGCGGTCATCTTTGTTCCATTACTAATCGCACTTTTTTCCCGAAAGAAACCTGAAAAAAGATTGTTGATCAGCGTTTGTATCTCGATGACGGGCATCGGTCTGTTAACGTTAAACGAGACATTAAGCATCAATACCGGTGATTTCTTATGCATCTTAGGCGCTTTGTTTTATGCCCTTCACATCATCATTACAGGGAAAGTAACGCAAAAGGCGGATGCTATTTCAATCGGGGTTCTACAGCTTGGCTTTGCAGGAGCATGGGGACTTCTCTTCTCATCCATTTTTGAAAAACCACAACTTCCCAATGACACCGAGTCATGGATGGCGATTTTGGCGTTAAGCATCCTGTGCAGTGCCGTCGGTTTTATCGGTCAAACGGTAGCTCAAAAATATACATCTCCGACACGGACAGGTTTAATCTTTTCCTTAGAGCCCGTATTCGCAGCATTCTTCGCCTTTATTTTCATAGGGGAAATCCTTACATATAAAGGTTATGTAGGGGCTGTCCTTGTGTTACTTGGGGTGCTTGCCGCGGAAATCAATGTCAAGAAGCCGATATGGAGAAGAAACTTCGTAAAAACAATAAGCCGGTCCAGAGCGAGCGGATGAAAAATACCAGGTACCCAAACACTAATTTCGTATTATGTATGAGCACACCTCGATACGAAGCCCATCAAAAAAACCATTTCAGTGTGAGGCATTCCACTGAAATGGTTTTTAAAAGTAATTATTGATAAAGTCCTCTCAAAGTAATGATTTCCGATCCCTGTTCAATGAACGAATGGACAGGTACTACTTATAGTAATCGTTGTAAGAAGACCGAGAAATGTTGCCTTGTCACCGGATCGTTTGGCATGAATTTGCCGTTTGATCCTAATGTGATCCCATTGCTTGCTAGAATTTGAATATATTCATAAAAGCCGTTTTCTGGATTCACGTCACTAAACGCGATCCCTTCGCCATTCATTTTTAAATCAAACGTATTCACTAAAATTTTTGCTAGTTGTGCACGTGTCAAGTTCGACCCGGGGTTCATGTACAAACCGCTGCCGTCAATAATCCCAGCTTCATAAAATGCTTTCATTTCTGGGTAATTTGGATGTTTAGCAGTTAAATCCTTAAAGGTTTTCATTGTACGTATTTTCGGTAATTCCAGTCCCTCAATCCGATTTAATAAAGCAAAAACATGTTTTCGTAGAATCGCTTCATTCGGATGGAACGTGCCATCCATATATCCTTTATTAATGCCCAATTGTGCAAGTGCTTCAATTGGTTCGTAATACAGATGTGTCGCCGGAACGTCAGAAAAGCTTTCGATGCGTATGGTGAGATTGTACCCTTCATACCCTTTCCTTCCTCCGTGACGCGAGTAATAAATCAAATAATACGTCCCGGCTTCCAACTCTTTTGTCGTCATGATTTTACTAGTGTCACTGTTTGCGTAACCGAGATATGGCAACTGCACACCATTTTCATCTAAAAAAGTCAATTCACCTAAAGTTCCCGGTGAATCAGCAATAAACGTCACTTTTGCATCCTTCGCCAATGTATACTTATAGTAATCGTGCGTCTGCGAATGAGCATAAGGCGAACTGTACCAAAAGCCATTATATGTTTTGTTATTTTCGAGCACATCGGCTCTGGCTATACTCGTATTGCGTCCACTTTCCCAATCCTGCTCGTTTAGCGGTTCAAAATTAGTTGAGAACGTGTAATTCGCAATGGCTTGTATTGTGTTTCCTAAACGAATATTGAAATAATAGGTGCCTGGTTGGAGTAATACCTCGATATCATTAGGATTACCGTAAAAACTTGTTAATGAGAATCTATTAACATCTTTCTCATCGACAATAATCATATCAAAATAGGCGTTTCTAACTGACGTACCCTCTGTCTTTTGCAGCTGAACCTTTATTTTCCCGAACGTCGGGATTTCTACTTTGTATAGGTCATAATCATTCGAAAAAACGGAACCGTTTAAATCCCCTTGGTATGTTTCACCGAGATTGTACGAGTTAGCCGTTGATTTTTCGTTGTTTGGCTCCGCATCATTTCCTTCAATCGGACCCGTTATATAGCTCACGGCATAATCACCTTGAGAGCCAACCCCCGTACCAGCAACCTTTACACGATATGTGCCTTTCTTTAAATTCACAGGCAACACCGTTTTTTCTTGATCGTCATCGGCACGATACGTGGATATAAATGCAATTCTCTGCTCAGTGCTATCAAACAACATAACGTTATAATCTGTAAGGAAACTATACTCATGTTCATCCACATTATCTTTCAATGTAAACGTCACACGTGCATCTTCTTCAATTGTAATCGTGTATGTATCGACCACTTTTTCCATAAAAGTACCTGTAATAACGTCACCTTCTTGCCAACTGGCAGCTCGCGCGTCTGACATTGACATCATAAAAGCAAACAAACCAAATGCTAAAATTGCACAATTCTTCACCAGAACACCTCTTGCCTTCTTGATTTCTATATTTTAATAGATACGTTGATGAATGGATAGAGGTATATAATGGCTAGTTTCAAATTATCGGATGCTTTGTTCTGTATAAAAGAAGGTACCAGTCATCAAGACATTTCTGGATTGTCCTGATGCCTGGTACCCTTAATCACACCTTAAATTGATCCACAGTTCGGTTCAACTCTTCACTTAGCGCAGTCAATGCTTCTGCAGCTTTCGTGACGGAATGGATGGCGTGTAATTGTTCGTCCGTTGAGGCGCTGACTTCTTCACAGGCCGCGGCTGTTTCTTGTGAAGTAACGGTCATCGTCTGTATCGTTTCGGAAACGTCTTCTTTTAATGCGGCGACGGCACCAATTTCATTCGCAACCGCATCGATGGACTCCATCATTTCGACCATCAATGCCGAAATATCATTGAATGTCCGATCTGTGGCATGAATGACGGCTGCTTGATTTCCGAAAATTTCACTTGCACTTGTCATTTCCTCGGAAACTTGTCGTGATTCCGCTTGGATCTCACGGATGGTCTCCTGCACTTCATCTGTAGAGCGGGCTGATTGTTCGGCGAGTTTCCGGACTTCCTCTGCGACAACTGCAAACCCTTTCCCGTGTTCGCCAGCTCTTGCGGCTTCAATGCTGGCATTCAATGCGAGTAAGTTCGTTTGGGCTGAAATCCCTGTAATGGCATCCATGACACTTCCAATCTCCCCGATTTTTTCTTCCAGGGCAGCAAACACCTTCGTCATCTCTTGTATATTGTTGACGGAGTCGACAAAAGAGGTCAGCAAGGTTTGCATTTGCTGTTGACCGCTGTGATTCATTTCTTCCGCTTTTTTCGCAATATCGGTCATGACAACCGCTTTTTCGTTAATATCACCAATTTGTCGCCCAAGAAGGTCGGAACGCTCTGTTACCGTTTCGGCATCTTCCGCAGAACGTGCTGCACCTTGGGCGATTTCGTTCACGGCATGCGCCACTTCCTCACTCGATGCATTCGTCTCTTCCGCTACAGCAATCAAGCTTTCTGAACTGTTTCGCACATCCGATGCGGACGCTTTGACGACACCGATCAGATTGTTCATGCTTTCGATCATCGTATTGAAATTGGCTGAAAGTGCTCCAATTTCGTCTTTTGAATGGATGTCGGAACGCACGGTTAGATCCCCTTCGGCGACGGCATCCATATGGCCATTTAATAGGTGCAATGGCCGCATGAATCGGCTAATGCTCACATACAGAACGATGAAGAAAAGGACAAGAGTAATAAACGCGATCAGGTACATCGAATTCTGTAAAGCTGTCGCCGTTTCGATAATATTATTTTCATCGTAAACTGTGCTAATTTTCCAACCAAGCTCCGGAATGGTCGTAAAGATGTTCACTCGATTGAACCCTTCATGTGCATAATGGATGACGCCCTCTTCGTTCCCACTGTACATGTTCTCGATAAAAGAAAAGGTCTTCATACTCTCACCGGGCGAAGTGGGGTGTACAATGGCGATTCCATCTGCATCCAAAATCATCGGATAACCGCCATGGCTAAGTTTCGTTTGCGAAACATTGTTCATAAGGGTAGAAAGTTCAATATCAATGGCGATGACGCCATCAAACTTCCCTTCTTTATGTACGACTTTGGAAGCGGTAATGACCAACTGACCATTTCCTGCGTTTATGTAAGGGCTTGTCCAATGCACTTTATCCGGATTTTCCAATGCGTTTTGATACCAAGGACGTTGTGTCGGATCATAATCGGCACCAAGATCATTATAAGGCATATTCACATGTCGATCAGGATGGGAATAATAGACCGTTAATGCGTCATCATACAATTCTAATGCATTTCCAAGTTCGGCATTCAATGCATCCCGTAACTGTTTCGCCTCATCCACGTCCACCCCATTCCCTTCTACAACGAAGTCCGTGACAGGACGAGAAGTGGACAATTGCATAAGCCCTTTCTCATATTGATTAAAAAAGTATTGAATGGAATGACTGATTTCATTAACCAATACAACACTTTGGTCTATCAAGCTATCTTCGGTTTCCTGTTTCACTTTGGTACCGCTAATACTTGTCATGGCAGCCACTCCCACTAAAAAGAGTAGCGTAACCGTTACGATTATTTTGGTCTTAATGGACTTAAGCATAACGCAATTTCTCCTATTCATATAATCATCGTCACTAAGAACTTCGACTCATTTGAACAATTCTTTAGTAAATCCTAATTTGATGTAAGATTCTGATTCACCTGTTAATGAATAGGAAACCTAGAAAGATGCAGTTCGCTTGAAGCATCCGTATTTCAGAAGGAGAATTGAACACTTGGAAATAAGAGGATAATATGAAAAGTTAACAAATGGTTAATAAACTTATAGTATAATAGTCACTAACAAGCTATAAGTTTATTGAATGGGTGTGTATCTGCAATGACTAGTAGAAGAGTAGTTTTCCTATTCATGATCTTCATATTGAGTTCTATGCTGGCAAGTTGCAAAGGAACCCCAAAGACATTGACCATCGGCATGATCCCTGTCAAAGATGTGGCTACAATGGAGGCAGAGTTTGAACCTGTTCGGCTGTATTTGGAAGAAAGGCTAGGCATTCCAATTGAAGTGATCACCACTGATAGTTATGTAAGTTTAATCGATGGGATGAAGAATGCGAAAATTGACATCGGATGGTATGGCGCTTTTTCCTATATCGCAGCTGAAAGTGAAATGGAGCTGATGCCATTAGTCGTCCAGCAAAGGAAAGATTCAGGGATCTATTATCATTCTCTTATTCTTACGCAAAAAAATGGGGGGATCCGCTCGATTGAAGAGTTGGAAGGAAAGCAATTTGCCTTTGTTGACTCGGGTTCTACATCAGGATTCGTACTGCCTTATGCCTTATTTAAAAGTAGACATATCGATTATGAGCATTTTTTTAGTGAAACGTATTTTGCGGGTTCCCATGATCAGATTCTCTTTGATATTCAACAACAGCAAACCGATGCAGGAGCCATTAGTAGTGTCCAATACCAAAATTTAATAAATGAAGGGAAAATCGATCCGAGTAATCTACATGTCATTTGGAAATCCGAGAACATCCCGGGTTCCCCATATGTCGCAAGAGCTGATTTAGACCCATCGATTCAAGAAAATTTTACGATCGCCATGTTGAATATCCATCGTGAAGCTCCTACCGTTTTAGAGAGCTTTGATCAAAGTATTGAGAAATACATAGAAGTTGACAGTGCGTCTTATAATCCTATTCGCAATATAGCAACCATTCTTGGAAAAGAGTATATGTACGAGCATTTCTTAAAAAGTGAATAAACTTTCTAAGCGCTTGGAGGTGAGCGGGGTTTTTGAAAATACGAAGCATTAAATTCTGGATGATGATTTTAATTTTGCTAATGTGCGCCACAACGATGTCGTTATTCACGTTCTTATCTCAAAAGAATTTGAATGAAAGCCTTGAAAAAATGTATAAAAACGAATCAGAATCGATTTTGACACACACATTGTTATCCTTTGAACATAGACTGTCCACTGTAGAAGATACGTTAGAACAACTTCGGCAATCACTTCTCGCGCTGAGTAAGTATCCAAGCGAAAAAGAGGAGATTGCCGCTTTCATCCAAGAACGGCAACAAAGTTTTCCTGTTAATGGACATATTATATACGGTTTGGAAAATGGAGATGTCTATCAAGGATTCGTTGATAAAATTCCGGATAGTTATAACCCTGTCGCTGAAGATTGGTATCAGTTCGCACTTAAAAACCCTAGTGAAGTATTTTGGACAGAACCGTATCTTGATTTTATAACGCAAGAAATCATCATTACTGCATCTAAGCCCATCATTACTCCTGAAGGGGTTCAAGGTGTCGTTGCGATCGACTTGAATCTAGCAGAGTTGAGTAATCAAATTAGTAACGCCAAAATCGGTGAAGACGGATTGGTCATGTTAATCAGTCGCAATGGCACCATTTTAGCCAACCGAGAACATCATATGATCGGTGAGTTGCCATTCGGTGCACAATTTGCATCGATACGGGAAGCGTCACAGAGAGAATATATCCCGTATCTCATTCAGGGCAAAGACTATCTTTTACGTTCCGATACGATTGGACAAAATGGCATGAGTATTATGGCCGCCATCAGTGAGAAAGAAATTGCTCAAAACCTCTTCATGCAGCAATTGCCTATTGTCATGAGTGGATTGCTTTGCTTCCTATTATTCGGATTCATTGCCTATTTGGTTGCGTTAAGAGGGGTTCGTCCACTCAAAAATCTCGGCTCGCTCATGGCTTCCGTGGAAAACGGGGATTATGATGTCCATGCCAAAGCAAATGATTACACCGAAATTGCACGCCTTTCAGCTGGATTCAACGCGATGATCCAGGCAATCAAAAAGCGTGATCAAGAACTCTTGATTTCCAATCGTGAACTGATCGCCGCAGAAGAAAAGTTACGTGGTAAATATGTAGAACTGAAAGAGTCTCAAAAAATATTAAAGGCAAGAGAAGAAAAAATCGAACAGTTGGCATCTAGAGATTCACTCACGGGATTGTTAAATCGAAGAAGTTTACAAGAAACATTAACGGCATCACTTGAGCGCGAACAAAATGAGCACCTAAAAGCTGTCGTTTTCTTGGATTTGGACAATTTTAAAATGGTAAATGATTCACTGGGCCACACATTCGGGGATCAGTTAATCGTCGAAGTGTCCCAAAAACTGACTTCGTTATCCCCTCAACAGAAGGAGGTCGCTCGAATTAGTGGAGATGAATTTATCGTATTGCTTCATGATGTAGAGTCCTTCGAGCATGCCGAGAACGTTGCAGAAGAAATCGTCCGTCTATTTGACGTACCCATTACCGTCGGATCGCGATTGCTCAACGTGACCGCCAGCGTCGGCGTGGCGCTGTATCCACTGCATGGTGAAACGGCAGAAGAATTATTGAAAGCCGCGGATATGGCCATGTATCGGGCAAAAAGTTTAGGGAAAAATGGCTACCGGCTCTTTGATGAAGGGATTCAACGGGACATTGAGGAAAAACTGAAAATAGAGCGGGGAATTCGTGAAGCCTTGAACAATCATGAATTCGAGTTATTTTTTCAACCATTGTATAACACGGTTGAAGGGAGAAGTACAAGCGTTGAAGCGCTCTTAAGAAACCATTCACCGGCTCTTTCTGAATACAATACGTTCCAAATCATTCAAACAGCTGAAATGACAGGACAAATTGTCGACATCGATAAGTGGGTATTAGCAGAAGCATGCCATGCAGTTCAGAGGATGAATGACATGATGAAGCAACCGATGCGTGTCGCCGTTAATATTTCCGCGATTCATATTATGCAACATGATTTTGTAGCTGGCGTCAAGCAAATCGTGGAAGACTCCGGCATTTCGCCCGAATGGCTTGAACTGGAAATCACGGAAACGTCCATGATGAATTCCTTTGACTCCAATAAGCTCAAATTAGAAGAACTGCGGGAAATGGGGATTTCCATTCATCTTGATGATTTTGGAACGGGTTACTCTTCCTTAAGTTATTTAAACAGTCTACCAATCGATCATGTAAAGATCGATAAAAGCTTTGTTGACGAAATGCTCCACTCAGAGAAAAATCGTAAGTTTATTGAAACCATCATTAAATTAGCGCATACGATCGGCTTACAAGTTGTGGCTGAAGGTGTAGAACATGAGGAACAGTTTGAAATGCTCGAACGCTTTAACTGTGAATTGATCCAAGGTTATTACATCAGTAAGCCGGTAAATTTCGAGGAAATTATCCGTATTCTCCAATAGCATACATGAAAAATGCCAGGTATCCGACAATGGATATCTGGCATTTTTATGCGTCCGCTGGAGACAATAACTATCAAACCTTTAATGAATATCCCTCTTCTTAAAGTTGCCGCCCTTCACTTCTGCCACATCATACACCGCCACAAAAGCTTGCGGATCGATTTCGTAAATGATTTCTTTCATTTTGCTATCCTCTAGACGGTTGATAATACATGTAATTTCTTTGAACGTGGCGCTTGAATAGCCTCCTTCAATGACGTTATACGTTGCACTGCGTCCTAAGCGATCCCGTATCGTTTCCACCATTATCTCCGGTTCACTTGTAATGATTTTAAACGTCTTCGATCCACTTAAACCTTCTTCAACAGTATGAATCACTTTGGAAGCGATAAAATAGGCGATTCCTGACATGAAAGCCCCTTGCAGACCAAAGACGAAAGAGACGACAATAAAGACAAATAAGTTTAAAAATAAGATGAGATCACTCGTCCCAAACGGTAATTTTCGTGCAAGCAGGACAGCTAACATATCAATCCCATCCAACGCACCGCCATTTCGCAATGCAAGCCCCATCCCAAAACCGATAATAATACCGCCGACAACTGTTACTAACAATGTATCCCCTTCAATAATCGTAGGGATGTGATGCATCACGCTCGTTCCGTAGGCGAGTGAAGCGATGCCGAGCACAGAATACAACGCGAAGCTTTTTCCTATTTGTTTATATCCTAAAAATACAAACGGTATATTGAGAACAGCAATTAATACACCTAACGGCAATCCGAATAATTGAGAACCAACGATGCTTAGCCCCGTTACACCTCCGTCTGACACGTTATTCGGGATTAAGATCGCCTCAAGTCCATAGGCGGTAATAAATGCTCCAAGGATCACTGCAATCGCACGTGACGCTCTTTTAAAATTCTTTGTTCTTTTGGGCTTTGTCATTTCAGCCATATCATTTCCTCCAGCCTTCATTTGAATTGAATTCGTAACCTTTCTCACAGTTGGATCAAGATCTTCCCCAAAGGTTTGAAATATCTATGTTGTTTATACGAGTGAAAGGGGTGAGAGGTTGCAAAAAATTTCACTAAGTAAATCGATGACCATATTACAAAATCCTCATTTATTCAAATGTCTTCCTGAATTTACATTCTTCCAATTAGGATGCGATTTTTAGTTGTTATCATGCAATCGAAATCGGCTTGCATCATTATCCCAGGAAAACCGAAAAATCTGCCACAGAAAGACCCTGTGACAGATTTTTTCGATTTTCTTTTTGAAGTTATTGTTTTGCGAGTACAGAAATTTTTTCTGCCATATCTTCCGCTTGGTGCAATACGGACAGTGCGTCTGAAGAGAAATAATAGTTCACTGGTATTTCAATTGCCCGACCGTTTTTCACAGCTTCTAAGTTTCTCCAAGTGACTTGTTCATCTGCTTTTTCTTCCGATTTGATATAAAAAATATAGTCCCCTTCAAAATCACCGACTGTTTCCCAAGATATTTGATAACTGCCGTGTGAAAAATCGCCCGCATCCATCAATTCTTTCACTTTGGGCGCAGGTTCCATACCTAGAACCGTGAATAATGCTCGTCCTCCATTGACACTATTATCGGATACAAGATAGACATCTTTCGACGAAAGTGTATAAATCGTAAAGGTCGAGCCTTCAGGTACCGCGTCCGCTATTTTCTTTTGAGCTTCGTTTATACGCTTTTCAAAGTCTTTGTTAAAGGCTTCCGCTTCTTTTTCACGTCCTAAAAATTTTCCCATGGCCGTAATCTCATCTGGAACGGATGCATAATCCGTTTCAGAAAATACAATGGTCGGTGCAATTTTTTCGTATTTCTCCGCGTATTCTTCACTCCAAGTCACGATGAGATCTGGATTTAGATCTAGCACTTTTTCGATTGACGTAATGTCACCAATATCTTCAATTTCCCCTTCCTGATAATGCTGTTTAAGAAATTCTGCATAGTCCAAATTATGCAGGACGCCTCCTACCGGTTGAATGCCTACCGCCAAAACTTGTCCAAGATACCAGTCCGTCACGACCCGCTCCGGATGTAAGGGAACTTCGACTTCACGACCGGCATCATCAATAACGATGCGTGTTTCGTTCGTTTTCGATTCCGTTTCTGCTTTCTCTTTTTCCTTCACCGTGTTTCCATTCGTTGAACAAGCGCCCAATAACAGTAATGCGGACAAAATGAATACAATTCGTTTTTTCATTTGCTATTTTCCTCTTTTCCTATCCTATTTCCCTCAACAGTAACAATCCTTATACATATTGGGCTTGGTGCAATCGACTGTACGTCCCGCCACTTCCCAACAGTTGCTCATGCGTCCCTTGCTCTTCCACTCCCTCTTTGGAGATGACTAAAATGCGGTCCGCATTTCGAATCGTCGCGAGTCGATGAGCAATGACGAGTGTTGTTCGCCCTGCGGATAACTCCGTTAGGGCCTGCTGAATAGCCGCTTCTGTTTCTGTATCTAACGCGGAAGTTGCTTCGTCTAAAATCAAAATCGGCGGATTTTTTAAGAACATGCGTGCAATGGACAGACGTTGTTTTTGCCCACCAGACAATTTCACACCGCGTTCACCAATGAACGTATCTAAGCCATCCGGCATTTCTAAAATAAAGTTTTCCATCTGTGCTTGACGCGCCGCATGCCAAATTTCTTCTTCTGTTGCATTGAGCTTGCCATAAGCAATATTTTCACGAATGGTTCCATCAAATAAAAATACATCTTGTTGAACGATGCCAATATGTTGGCGCAGTGATTGGAGTGTCATATCGCGAATATCCATGCCGTCGATCGTTATACTGCCGGCTGTGACATCATAGAAGCGCGGAAGTAAATTACAAATCGTCGTTTTCCCGCCGCCCGATGGACCGACTAATGCCACGGTTTCTCCCTGTGACACTGAAAAAGTGATATTCGTCAGCAAGTCTTCATTGCCCTCATAAGCGAAATGTACATCGTGATAGCTGATGGTCCCTTCCACGCTGTCAATCGCTTGCGCGTTTTCGCGATCATCTACATCAGGCGGCGTATTCAATAGCTCCTGATAACGCTTAAAGCCTGCTACACCTTTTGGATACGTTTCGATGACCGAGTTAATTTGACGGATTGGGCTTAAGAAAATATTCGATAATAACACGAATGCCATGAATTCACCAAATGTCATCGATTGATTGATTACGAACCATGTCCCGCAAGCTAATACGAAAATCGATACACCTTTCATTAAAATATGGCTGACCGAAGCATTCCAAGCCATCACACGATATGTCTTCAATTTTGTTTGGCGGAACCGTTCGTTATTTTTAGCATAACGATTGATTTCATGGTCTTCATTGGCAAATGCTTGAACGACGCGTATGCCACTGACATTATTTTCAACACGTGCATTGAAATCTGCGATATCTTTAAACATTTGAGTGAATGCAACAGACATTTTTTGGCTGAAGTAAATGGACAAGCAAATCAAAAACGGAATGACGACAAATGTCAAAATCGCCAACTGCCAGTTAATCGATAGCATTAAGCCGAATGCGCCTAGCAATGTCATAACCGCGATAAATAAATCTTCAGGACCATGATGAGCAATTTCACCAATATCCATTAAATCATTTGTCATACGCGATACGAGATGACCGGTTTTATTATTATCAAAAAAGCGAAATGATAGCTTCTGGACATGATTAAATGATTCTTTTCGCATATCCGATTCGATATTAATCCCCAATTTATGGCCATGGTACGTGACGACAAAATGGAAAATCCCGCTCAATACATAAATTGCGAATAACCCAATACAAGCGAGTAGAATCGCCCGCCAGTTCCCCGTTGGCAATAAATCATCAATGACGCGATTCAACGCTAACGGAAAAGCCAGCTCCAATAATGCCGCGATGATGGCACATGAGAAATCGGCAATAAAAAGCCATTTATACGGCTTATAATAAGCAAAAAATTGCCTGACCATTGTTGTGACCTCCTCTTTTTATATAACGGACGCTTCACTTCCAGTATAGAATCATTGATCGAATGAAAAAAACTACGCCAAATTTTTCAGCGTAGTTTTTTACGTTTCTATCACCGAAATCGAGAATCATTATCAATTAAATGATAGCAAGCACCCTATTCAATTTCTATAGACAAATCTCATTACTTCTTCATAGATAAATATCAGATTTTCGATTCCCAAGTAAATAGTCCATCTGAATCCCTAGCTGTGCTTCCAGAGCGACCCCTTCACTGGACCAAAAATCTTCAAGCCTTAACAGATGAACTTTTTGCCGTTTCATCGCAGGAAGGCTTTGCCATACTTCATTAAAAAAGCGATGCATCTGTTCCTTGTTATGTACGACAACAAACATTTCATCGGCTGCATAATGCGGCAGCTCTCTTTCTTCAATCAGTTTTCCTCGATTAGGGATCAATACTTCCTTTTCGATTGCAACATTCGGTTGGAGCCGTAACATTTCATAAATATTATAAGCACCCCTTGAACTGGATCGCCAAATTCCAACTCGGCCATGATTTCGTAATTCATACACACCGACAGTCGTTTCGGGAGAAAAAACGGAGCGTAAAGCGTATTGTGCCTCTGCTATTTTGTTCTCATAGTGATGGATCCATGCCTCGGCTTGTTCCTCGCGTCCCACTAATTTCCCAAGCATTCGTACTTCTTCCAAGCGATCATACGTATCCCACTCCAAAGCGATGACTGGCGCAACCTCTTCTAAACGGCGTACATACGATTTATCCGGATATTTAAAAACAGAAGCGATGATTAAATCCGGTTGCTGCTCGCCCCAACCGATGTTTTCTTTCAACCAATTATTTGAAAGTTGAATCGCAGGCGCCACTTGAGGTTGAATCAATTCCGGCACATTGTAATAAGCCGTCAAAACTGCACTTGGCTTCAAGCCGGTTGCCAGTAATGCGCCTGTAAACTGTAGCGTTGCCACATTTTCAATCCGAGCATGATCACGAAATTTACTCGGAGCCAATCCGACTTGCTGACGGAATTTACGGCTTAAATACAAGCTATCTTGATAGCCGACATGTCGGGCAATTTCCTGAATCGTTTGCGGGGAACTTAACAATTCAATCTTCGCTTTTTCCAATCGGAGATGCGATAAATATTCGTTAAATCCCCAACCCGTCTCTTTTTTAAAGCTTTCCGAGAAATAATTCGCATTATAGCCAAATCGTTTAGCCACGAGCTCACGCGTCAAAGAATGATGGGCATACTTTTTCATATACCGGATCACATCCTCGAACGCATGCTGTTTCACCTTGCGCTCATACGTTTCGTATGCGTGATGAATATGGACAAGTAATGTTTGAAAATCATAGACGGCTTCACTTCTCCGAAGAGCTGCAAAAGCATCGACGACAGCCTGCGTCACACCTTCGTACCGAATAAATTCATGGATGAATCGCAAAGGATCCGCCTCGTAAACCAATCGGACCCCTTCATCGACTAAATGATAATTGCGGAAACGGACAAGCTGATATTCACCTTGCAGCACCTTAATTTGGATCGGATTACGACCTTGAATAACGAGTAAAGAATCACTCCCTACAAGAAATGTACGGCGATCGACAACCACCTCCACTTCCCCCTCCGCCACATAGAGAATCATCGCTTGGTCTTGTGGAATCGTAGTATGCTGATTACTCACTTCTACGCCGACTACAGCATAGAGATGTTGTGGATAATTCATGACGCACTCCTCTTATGGATTCTCAATACCGTATTTACGATATTTTACTCAAATGCTTATTTTCAATTGTATACAGGTGTATACTTCATTTTTTCCTTAATACTCTGTACATCATTCAATTCGCCTGTGTACGAAAGGAAAGCTTTCCGATCTTGTTCGTCAAGTGCTTCATTCACCTTACTATTCAAGTAATTAATTTTTAACTCCAAGTCTAAAATGGAGCAAATGCTACCTTCACGATAGAGATTTTCAATATCCTCCACATGAATATAAAACTGGTATTCATTATTGAAAGCCATTAAAAAATACCACCCAAGACAATCGATATACTTGCGCTCTTTTGTGAGAAACCAAATATCCCCTTGCTTAAACTCAACCGTGTATTCATGTCCTTGTCCCGGACAGCAACATCTGACCGGATGCTGAAACGTTTCCAGTATTATGAAATGTTCGTTCATCTGTACGCCTCCTCCATACAATATAAATTTTCAACCTTATCGATAATGAGAATCATTTTCACCACGATGCTTTATAGACTATAATAACCCTATTTTCTGAAAAAAGATATTAATAACTTAGAATGGATTGCAAAAAGGCAGATGAATCGTATAAGATATCATCTGCCCCACATTCATGTATATTATTGGTTTGGTACATAAGCGATAAATTCTAACACTGAATCCGGTGATTCTCCATTAAATTGCAGGTTATACATACCCGAATCTGTCATTACTTCAGCCGTGTATGAATAGCCGCCTTCCATTTCGTTATTCCACTTTTCAATATCCACAGTCCGGTTGAAAATCTTTGTCAATTCTGCTGCTTTCACTTCTTTTTTAGGCGTAATATAATACGCATGCATCCCTCCATTTTCTTTATGATAATCACAAATGAAAAACGTTTCATAAAAGGAACAGATTGCACCTTCATTATATTCTTCCGCCAATAAATCTTCTTTTATTTTACTTTGTGCAACGTAGTAAGCATCTGCCAAACTGATGGCATAGTCATTAATATTCGTTCCAACAAGTTCGGCTAACGCTTCGTCAATAATGATCCCCAGTCGATTCCCGTTTTGATCGACGATTTCTCCATTTTTAAATCGATAATCCACAGTAGAACCATTTTGTGCAATGACAGTGATTTTATTTTCTTCCAAACTCGCCCGATACGTTTCCGTCGATTGTAAAGGTATGCTTACCAATTCTTTAATGGTTTGCGTATCTTCGTTATAATTCAAAATCGAAAAACTTTCGCTCATGGAGGTCGCATGTGCTTCTCTTCTGCCGAAAGCAAATGCCTCTTTCATCGTTCCATCCTCATAGGTGAGTTTTCCGATTGGCTCCACAGATATATGTATAGTTGACTCAAAATGGAGCGCTGTATCTTGTATCCATTGATCGTTTTCCTGTTTAAAAACAGTTACATTGCTGGTGGTTAAAGTATCATCCGTGCCAAGCACCATTTCCGGCACTTCATCCCCTTCAAAATCAACAGGTTCCAGAAAACGGACTTCTATCCCTTCAATACGCTCTTGATAATTTGGCGTCGCTTCAAACTCAGCTACATACTGTTCGACCGTTTTCTTTTCGATTACCTCTTCATCTACCGTCTCCTCATGTGCATTGTCATCCGTGCAACCAACCAATAGGAAACTGAACATGAATACCGAGCATAATTTCTTAAGCATGACTTCTTCCCTTTCTTCATAACCGCTAAAATAAGCGTTTCATATATTCAGTTGTCATTTTACTATAGTAACCGTATACATGACAGACCATCACTAGTTTACTAGTATCATTAGAGTGTAAGCTGATTGTGGTGAAGTGTTTTAACAAGCATTCTTTCCATATCCTGAGCTGGGATAGGTGGACTGACGAAATAACCTTGCATCTCATCGCATTGTAAACTTTGTAAGAGCAAAAGCTGCTCCTCGTTCTCGACGCCTTCAGCTATAACTTGAAGCTGTAGACTTTGTGCCATTGAAATGATCGCTTTCACAATGGCGGTGTCTTCTGGACTATCAGTAATAGTTTGGATAAAGGATCGATCGATCTTTAAATAATCGATTGGCATTTTTTTCAGGGATCCAAGTGAACTGTATCCGGTTCCAAAATCATCCATGCTAATTTTTACACCAATCTCTTTCAAACCCTCTAATATCCGATTGGAGTACTCGACATCTAGTGCCACACTTTCCGTGATTTCAAGATTTAACAAGGATGGTTCAAAATCCTCGTTTTTTAACGTCTCGGAAATCCACTTTATCATATCGGGTTGTTTGAACTGCAAAGCGGACAAGTTCACAGACATTTTGATAGGGTATAAATGTTCACACCATCTTTTACCTTGTCTGACAGCTGTTTGCAACACCCAATTCCCAATAGGGACAATTAACCCCGATTCTTCCGCCTGCGGAATAAAATCATTTGGTTGAATGATGCCCCTTTCCGGGTGATTCCAACGAACCAATGCCTCTACGCCAATGATTTTTCGGGTTTCGATATCGATCCTCGGCTGGAAGTAAACAACAAATTCGTTACGCTCCAATGCTGTTCGCAATTCATTCTCTATTTGTAAACGCTGCGAGAGTTTCAAATCATTTCCCGGTTGGAAAAATGAAAAGCCATTTCTCCCCTGCTCTTTCGCTTCATACATCGCTGTGTCCGCATTTTTGATGAGCGTTTCTTGATCTGCCCCATCCTTCGGGTACATCGATAACCCGATACTTGTCGTGATGAAAACTTCATGTGCTTCCAGATAAAAAGGTCGGGTCAAGGAAGCGATGATCGTTTTAGCAGCATGCTCTGCTTCTGTTTCAGTTATATTTTTCAAAATAACGGTAAACTCATCTCCGCCGTTCCGGGAAACGACATGGTCGTTCTGCAAGCATTTTTGTAGTCTTTCTGCTACATTACATAACAGTAAATCGCCGAATGTATGCCCCATGGAATCATTTATTACTTTAAAATGATCCAAATCTAAAAAAATGATAGCCACCTTTTCCTGTTGTTTTTGCGCATCCTTCAATGTCGCTGAAAGTTGCTCATTAAAAAATCGCCGATTGGGTAAACCTGTCAATGGATCTTGATAAGCCAGTTTTCTAATCGTTTCTTCCGTCTTTTTATGTTCCGTTATATCACGCGCATAAACAGTAAAGACAGAGGCCCCTTCTTTTTTGATTTTAGTAATCGTTATCTCAACTGGAAATTCCTCTCCTATTTTCCGGACACCAATGGTTTCGATTCGTTCATTCATGCGTACTTGTCCATCGTTTGAGGCGAGTAGCCTAGTAATAGCATCCGATGTATGTGGAAAGAGCGTCCTCTCCATATTCTTCCCCATTAAATCGTCTCGGGAAAAGCCGAATGTACGGACCACCGCCGGGTTGCATTCCATAATTGTTCCATCTTGATCAATGATAATGAAACAATCCAACACCGATTCAAGAATGGCTCCTGTAAAAGCAATTTCTTCACTTAATCGTTGATCTAAAACAAATGAGGTGATCAAGACAAAACCGAGGATGACAACAGCACTGATGGCAACAGAGATTACCAGTGCATTTGTATCGATCATGGCAGATTCTACAATCCCTTGATCATCAGACGTAAATGTTGTGGCAGCCATTCCCGTATAATGCATGCCTGTAATTGCCACACCCATGATGATCCCACTAATTATTTTCGCTTTGTTGCCAATACCAGTTTGATTTTCACGAAATTGAAATGCCAACATAAGCGCAAGAGTGGATGCTCCGATTGCAATTAAAATGGAAAGAATAAAAAGGAATGGCTGATAATGAATATGGATGCCTTTCATCGCAGCCATTCCAATATAGTGCATCCCGCTAATGCCCAATCCCATAAATATACCGCCAATGACTAATTTCTTAGTGCTCATATTCGGCTGGCAAATGAAATAAAGCCCATTCAAAGAAGCGATGATTGCAACAATGATGGAAAGAATCACGATGGTCACATCATACGTAATCGGCACAGGCAATTGAAATGCCAGCATCCCAATAAAGTGCATCGACCATATTCCGATACCCATCGCAGCCGACCCGCTTAACAGCCATAATTTCCTTTGCCATCCTTCCGAAAAGTTCACTCTTCTCGCTATATCAAGCGCTGTCAAAGCAGCCATAAATGCGATGACAAATGAGAGCGCAACTAAAGAAATGTCATGCGTTCCATGCAGATGATGCACGAACCATCCCTCCCTCTCTAGTAAAGGCCATATCAGCCTAGTTAGTTAGACAAAGATCAAATGAATTGCAACCATCACCTTCAAATTCAACTAGTCATAAACTCACGCAAAAGTCAAAACGAATCATTCCTAGTTCACCCTTTAATAGTCATTTAGGTTTATATGTTGCACTTTAAGTCTAATAGTCAAATTGTACCACGAACCCTCTGTTATTTCTATTTTTTCAAACTCTTCAATATTCAGTTGAGACTAAACGCGTATGGAAAGGGTTCAAGTAGTCAGATAAACGCAATGTAAGAAATAATAAAAGCGCCAGGTACCCATTTAAAATTCAATGGGTCCTAGCGCATTTCAATCTTCTTCTGCCATAGCAATTTCTTTCGTTGCATGAACAGTTCCAAATGGATGATGAGGCGGTGCATAGATTGCGTAAAGCTTGAGCGGAACATTCCCCGTGTTGATCACATTATGCCAAGTCCCGGCTGGCACCATAATGGCGGAATCGTCCATGACCTGTCTTTCAAACGTTAACCGATCCTGTCGCGGTCCCATTCGAACGACTCCCTGCCCTTGTTCGATTCGTAAAAATTGATCATTGTCAGGATGTACTTCCAATCCGATATCGTCGCCTACATTGATGCTCATCAGTGTCACTTGTAAATGAGGACCTGTCCATAAAGCGGTGCGATAGGTATTGTTTTGCTTTGCAGCTTCGTTAATATTCACTACAAACGGCTGTGCACCATAATCTTTTATCGGAATTCGATCAGCCGATTCGAAATTATATTGAGAGGCGTATACGTTCCTCCCATTCATGTCTTGCGAAAAAGTCCCATAAACAGGCGGTCCCGTAAATTCATATGTTGGCATATTCATATAATAAGGACAGTGAACCGGATACATACAAGGCACAAAATACATCTATTCAATCCCTTCACCGAGTTATACAAATATCTTATGCGTTCAGCTGTTGAAATGTACGTTCATCCAAGTTCTCCTAGTGAGAGGGAGCAAGTTTCTAAACAAAATCAAGGTGAAATCCTTCAGCTATGAATGGATTTCACCTTAACGAAATGGTTATTGATTCAAATCATAAATCTGCCCTTTGATCAAATACGCAGCGCTTTCGGCGATGTTGGTAATATGGTCAGCGGTACGTTCAAGGTAACGATTGATGAATAATAATTGGACAAGTTGCGTTGTGTCTTCTGGATGTGTCCGTAAAAATTCGGTAATCTTTTTATAAGTATTAGCATAGTAGTTGTCGACTTGGTCGTCCAAATCAGCGACTTCCTTAGCAAGTACCATGTTGCCATTGATAAATGCAGATACCGCCTTTTTAAGCATATTCAGGGAAATCTCTTTCATTTGCTCCAAATCTGTAATATTAATCAGTGATTCGGTTATCCCGATTTTAGCCGTCGATTTCGCAATATTGACTGCAAAATCAGCGATGCGTTCGATATCGGAAGTGATTTTTAAGGACGCAATGATTCTTCGCAAATCCGTTGCAAATGGTTGCTCTTTTGCGATCAGCCACACAGCAAATTGGTTAATTTCCTGGTCGAGATTATCGATTGCGGAGTCTTCGTCAATGACCCTTAAAGCTAATTCAACATCTTGTGTTTTAAAAGCCGTGAAAGCTTTCTCAAATGCAGCTACGGTCAGGTCGTTCATCTCGTTCATCTTGTTCTGCAATTCTTGCAAGTTCTTGTCAAAGTTTTTCCTAACGTTCACCAAAGTCACCCCTTCATTTAAAACTGCAACATCTGTGGGCCTACAGGATGTAGGTCATGCAACCGTTGCCAATCGAACAGCGGAGGGTTCGATTTGTCGTATTTCTGCGTCCTTTGCAGAAATTAAGGCATTTTCTAGGACGCGGCGCATTTAGGTTGCCTTCCTTTAACAAGGTGGAATTGAACTTCATTCCTCCTTGTTAACCAAATCGGCCCGTCACATAGTCTTCCGTTCTTTGGTCTTTTGGATTTGAAAAGACGTTATTCGTGACATCATATTCAATAATCTCGCCATTTAGGAAGAAAGCTGTTTTATCGGACACGCGGGCAGCCTGCTGCATATTGTGTGTTACGATTACAATTGTATAGTCTTTTTTCAATTGTGCAATCAATTCTTCCACTTTTAATGTTGAAATCGGGTCCAGTGCTGATGTTGGCTCGTCCATCAGAATCACGTCCGGCTTCATCGCAATGGCACGGGCAATACAAACCCTTTGTTGTTGACCACCTGACAAGCCCAGTGCTGATGACTTAAGACGGTCTTTCACTTCATCCCAAATCGCTGCGCCACGTAAGCTTTCCTCCACAATTTCGTTCAAGACTTTTTTATTTTTAATGCCTTGTGCGCGAGGTCCGTACGCCACATTATCATAGATGCTCATCGGAAATAAATTCGGTTTTTGAAATACCATCCCGACTCTTGTACGAAGTTTAATGACATCAGTCGATTTGTAGATATCTTCATTATCGATGACAATATCTCCATTGATTTTGACACCATCGATCAGATCGTTCATCCGGTTTAGCGTTCGTAGAAAAGTCGACTTTCCGCAACCTGACGGCCCGATCAATGCTGTCACTCCCTTTTCTTGAATATCAAGCGACACATTAAACAATGCCTGTTTATCTCCATAAAATAAACTTAAGTCTTTTACACGAATCTTTGCTGCTTCCTCTAACTGTTTCATAAGTGACAATTACTCCTCCTTCGCTTCTATGTCTTACTCCATTTGTAAAAATTAATAATCCGCTTTATTCAATTTCTTGGATAGATACGTTGCGGAGAAGTTTAAAAGCAAAATAATAATGATCAACACAATACCGATCGCCGCCGCCAATTCAATATCCCCTGCCTCCTGTGTCACTAAGTAGGAGTGGACCGTTAATGTCCTCGCAGAAGAAAAAATGCTTGAAGGCATCGCTGCCACCGTTCCTGCCGTTAAAAAGATCGCAGCCGATTCACCGACAATCCGGCCCATGGAAAGAATGATACCGGATAGTATGCCGGGCATCGAGCTTGGCAAAATGACTTTCAACAATGTTTGGAGTTTCGTTGTCCCTAAAGCTAAAGATCCTTCACGATACGTCTGGGGCACTGTTTTCAATGCTTCTTCCGTCGTTCGGATGACGACAGGTAATACGATAATGGTCAACGTGAGTGATGCCGCAATGATCGACATCCCGAGCTTTAACGTCGTCACAAAGAATACCGCACCAAACAATCCATAGATGATGGACGGAATGCCTGTTAAGCTTTCTGTGGCAAAACGGATGATCCGTACAAGCCGGCCCTGCTTCGCGTACTCTTGTAGATACACAGCGGCCAAAATACCAATAGGTGTGGCGATCAACAATGAAATGACGATTGTATAGATGGTCGTCACAATCATCGGCCAAATCCCTCCGCCGCCTGTCGGTGAATAATCACCAAAGATGAACTCGAAATTGATCAAACGGAATCCTTTATAAAAAATATAGCCTACAATTAGCAAAAGAATCGCAACTGTTACGAAAGCGGAAAACCATAGCAGCCCGCGCAACAAGTTATCCTTAAAACTTCTCATTTTATTTAGCACCTCCTGCACTGATTTTTGCCAACACAAAATTCAAAATCAAGATAAAGGAGAACAACACAATACCTGTTGCAAATAACATTTCTTGATGCACGCCCGCAGCATAACCCATTTCCAAAGCGATATTGGTTGTCAATGGTCGGACACTATCTGTCAGGCTTGTAGGCGTGATCAAACTGTTTCCTGCCACTAAAATGACCGCCATTGTTTCTCCGATTGCTCTCCCTAAACCTAAAACAACAGCTGCCATGATACCGGACTTCGCTGCCGGTACGATCACTTTAAAAATAGTGCCGATTTCGGAAGCACCAAGCGCCAAAGAACCTTCCCGATACGTTTTCGGAACCGCCCGGATCGCCGTTTCGGCTACCGTCACAATGGTCGGAAGCATCATGATTGCCAATACCAAAATGACTGCCAATAAGCTTTGCCCTTTCACTAAGCCTAGATTGTCTTGCAAAAACGGCACAATAATCGCCAGTCCGAAAACCCCGTACAGAACAGACGGAATCCCGGCAAGCAACTGTACAGCCGGTGAAATGATTTTCGCAAACCGCTTTGGTGCAATTTCTGATAAGAAGATAGCTGTAAATAACCCAATCGGCACCCCGATAATCAATGCACCAATTGTCGCGTAAAGGGAAGCGACAATCATTGGGAATATCCCGAATTTATCCTCACTCGGCACCCAGTCCACTCCGAAGATGAAGTCGAAAAAGCTATATCCCTCTGCGATGAACGGATGGGCCCCTCTATAAAATACAAAACCGACGATCAACAACAAACTGAACACGGATAGAAGTGCACAGAATAAGAAAAGCTTAGATGATAAACTTTCCAACAAATATTTTCGTTTATTCGATTTACCATTACCTATGTTTTGTTTTTCAATAGGTGGACTTGTCATGGCTACATTCCTCCAACATTGCTTTTACAAAATAAACGTAGACTCAATCGATCATTTAACGGGGATCGCACCCGTTTCAGAAACAACAGCTTGTCCCTCTGGACTTAAAATGTAGTCGATGAATTGTTGTCCTGCATCCGTCAGACTTTCTTCTTTGTTAACAAACAAGAAAGGGCGTGACAGTTTATATTTTTTCTGCAAAACATTATCAGCGGTTGCTTCCACTCCATTAATGTCAATCGTTGAAATGGAGTCATCAATATATTCAAAGGAAATGAAACCTACCGCATGCTTGTTCATGGCAACCGTCGTTTTAATATTTCCGTTTCCACTTGCGATGATGGCGCTTCTCACGAGCTCACCGGATGAATAGTCCACAATCTCTTGGAAGGCATCACGTGAACCTGAGCCGTCCTCCCGAGAAACAACGACAATCTCCAGATCTTCACCGCCAAGTTCTTTCCAGTTGGTCACCTCGCCGGTGAAGATTTGCTTCACTTGTTCCAATGTGAGATCCTTCACTTTGTTCGTCGGATGCGTGACGAGCACAATACCGTCGTAAGCAATGATTACTTCATTCAATCCGCTATCGATCTCTTCCTGTTTCAAATCACGGGAAGACATCCCAATTTCAGATACACCATTTATGGCATTGGTAATCCCGGCGGATGACCCGATCTGGTTAATCTCTATTTTGACATTATTGTTTTCTTCATAGTTAAACGCTAATTTTTCAGCTAAAGGCCCTACGGAAGTAGACCCGGAAATCGCGATGGTAGCAACATGATCATTTGAGGATCCGCTACCTCCTTCGACATTGTTGCCGCATGCAGTGAGTATGACGGCTAAGGAAATCATCAATAATCCTTTCGCTACATTCCTTTTAAATTTCATCGCTATACCTCCAACATGATTTATCTTTATTCAGCAGAAAACTCCCATCACTATAGGTGGCGAGTTAAATGCTGTTTATAGCCTATTCAACGGATTTTCAAACACCCGCTGAATAAAGATAAAGCCTCCGGCGGATGTCACAGATTTTGAAAGGATTCAATCGAGCAAGCTCGATTCAAAATCTGGACGCAATTACGCCAAGGCGTAATTGATGGCCCTTTGTAAAGAATAATGTCGAATTGTAAATTTTGATAAGCTTTATTGTAAAGGTTTTGTAAATTCTATTTACAGAATCTGAATTATGCGATATAAGTATCTTTTGAATATTCCAAAACTGCGTCCGAGCAGCTGTCCGAGGCCTTTTTGCACTAACGTAAAAAATGAAGCTCATTTTATTCAATTTCCCCTTTTTAAAGACTCTGTAAACGAATTGGGAAAAGATAAAAAATAAAAACGCACAGAGAAATGATCTTATCTTCTCCGTGCGTTTATTTTGGATGATTCATCAACTGGAACAACTATGATTAAGACTTATTCGACAGCCCTAATTCCTGAAGTACGCTACTATTTCGATAGGGCGATTTTTATATGGGCTAAGTGATGTTCTTCATGCCACGCTAATTTTGCAACCTTTGTGGCAACAGTAATTTCCCCATTTTCCTGATGGACAAAAGTCCGATCCAATTGCTCTTCCGTTAAACTCTGACCTAAAGATACGATGCGCTCATTTAAACCTTCCAATAATTTCATAGAAATTTCAACGGGCAGCTCTGTATCCGGTTGAATGGCCCACTTTTCTTCGTTAAAAGCTGGTACTCTAGGATTCTCATCTGTTAAAGACAACTTCAAACGTTGATACATGTTCAACTGGGAATCAGCGATATGATGAACGAGTTGGCGAACTGTCCAGCTACCCTCACGATAAGTTTTGCTTAATTCTTCCTCACTTAAGGAGCCGACAGTTTCTCTTAGTCGAGTCGTGTACGTTTCGATTTGCTTTAACCACTCTTGTACACTTTCCAAAGTCACGTTTTCGGGAACTTGTAATTTGCCAATTGGGTATCTAACATCCATTTTCCATCCTCTTTTCCCTATTTTTATTTTGCTCTATTTCGTTATCAACATTAAATATACAGAATTATTCAGTTATTGTAAAACCTCGGCATCAGACACTACCTAACGTTAGCTTGGTGACAATTTCTTTCATGTTGCCGCAGGACATGGCGACCTTAGCCAGACTTCCTCTAATTAGCAGGAAGTTTGAACTCCCTCTGATTAATACGTACCCTGACATTCATCCCACCACTTATAGAAGTGAGGATTGCTGAATCAAGTTTAATTAACTCAATAATGAAGATATTTTACAATACATAAAAAAAGTACTGAAGTATAGTAAAAACCAAGGAGGTGTAGCGAATGAAAAGAGAAACTTTTAAAGCTTTTAAGGATGAAGATACACAGATAGAAGCCTATCAGCTAGAAGGTAATGTACAACCTTTTCCCAACCATTTTCATGAGCATTATACTATCGGTTTTGTCCAACGGGGACAATGTTTAGTTTCCTGCAAAAATCAAGAATATACGTTTTCTAGTGGAGATATTATTTTGCTGAATCCCTATGATAACCATACTTTTATGCCAAAAAAAGATGAACCTTTCTTATATCAAGGATTCATCATTCGTCCAGAGGTTATGGAAGATTTGACACTGAAGGTTACGGGGCAGAATGATCTGCCAGGCTTCACAAAAACGATGGTTCGTAATGAGGAATTATATGATTGTCTCCGTCATCTCTTCCATATGATTATGAATGGCTTTAGTGAAATTGAAAAAGAGGAGAGCCTGTTCTTTTTGATGACTGTTTTAATAGAAAAATACAGCCAGTCTTTTGAAAAGTGTTTACCAAAGTGTCAGGAAGAAGTTGAAAGAGCCTGTGATTTTATAAATCGTCATTATACAGAGAATATATCCCTGGAACAAATATGCCATTACGCCAAATTGAGCAAGTCCACTCTTTTGAGGGCATTTACAAAATCAAAAGGGATTACCCCTTATCGATATCTGATTACGATAAGGGTTAATAATGCAAAAAAGTTGCTTGAACAAGGTGTTTTGCCTGTAGATGCTGCATTTAAAACGGGTTTCTCTGATCAGAGCCATTTCACAAATTACTTTACTACCTTTATTGGTATTTCACCTGGTGCATATAGAAATCTAGTTACATCCTGAACGAATTGGTGAAGATGTACAGGATCATTAAAATGTAAGCAAATTTAATATACGAGGAGATAAGACAATGAAATTACTTGATTTGGACAAAGTTTATGAAAGAAGAAACACGGATAGTGTGAAATGGGATCATATGGACTTTATGGATGAACGCACATCCGAAACGACCCTGCCCCTTTGGCTATCGGATATGGAATTTAAAATAGCCGATGAAATAGTAGATGCACTGAAAAATAGAGTCGAACACGGTTTTTTCGGACAGTCAATGCCCGGCGACGAATATTTGGATGCGGTATGCGGTTGGTATCAGCGTCGTTTTAATTGGACAATCGATAAGGAATCCATCTTTTATTCCCCAGGGATTTTACCTGCAATCGGTTTTGCAATTTCAGCACTTACCCAACCTGGAGACGGTGTAATCATTCAACCGCCTGTCTTCTATCCGTTTTCTGAAATCATCAAAGGACAAGGCAGAACAATCATCAATAATACATTGATCAATGAGAATGGGGATTATAAAATCGACTTCGCTGATTTAAAGGAAAAAGCAAGCGATCCCAATAATAAAATGCTGCTTTTATGTTCCCCGCAAAATCCGATTGGACGCGTTTGGACGAAAAGCGAGTTGGTACAAATAGCAAGGATCTGTGAAGAAACAAACACCTATATATTTGCCGACGAAATTCATTGTGATTTAATCCGAAAAAATGTCCAACACTTTCCGATCAAAACCATTACAGATTACAAAAATATTATGACAGCGGTATCCCCTAGTAAAACTTTTAATGTTGCCGGATTGCCGATTGCCTCGATTGTCATTGATGATCACGAGTTAAGAGAAATTTGGCTGAATGAAACAAAAGGCAAGCACTATATTCGTTTTGCTCCCCCATTGGATATGGTGTTATCAAAGGCGGCATATGATCAATGTGAATATTGGGTGGAACAAGTATCGGAATATATAGAAGAGAATTATGACTTTATGGAAAAATACTTAAAAGAGCATTTGCCCAAGACCGGCTTTAAGAAACCAGCGGGAACCTATTTGGCATGGGTGAATTTCGGAGCCTATGTAGATCAAGAAGAACTTTTGGAAACGTTAATTTCAAAATATGATTTGTTAATCGAAAGCGGTGCCACTTTCGGGGAACCGGGATTTGGCTACTTCAGATTAAGCATTGCATGTCCAAGATTTCAGCTAGAAGAAGGACTGAGCAGAATTGTTGCGGCGATCAAAGATTTAACATAATTCACATAGGGACGGGAGTAATTAGATTATATTAAGATTGGTAAAATACCTAAAGATTGTAACGTTTGTTTTATTCATACTGGGGGTTAATAGATGGATATTAATGAAATAGTGAAAACGTTAGATAACTTCGCATGGGGTCCAGTTCTAGTTTTTCTTTGTCTTGTAAGCGGTGTCATTTTCTCGGTTTTAATGAAATTCCCACAGATTCGAATGACAGATCAAATGGTGTCCAATCTTTTTGGAGGGAAAAACTCTAAAAGTGGATTAACTCCCTTCCAAAGTTTTTCGATTGCTCTAGGAGGTCGTGTTGGTACCGGCACTATCACAGGTACTGCTGGTGCGATTCTTATGGGAGGACCCGGTTCAATATTTTGGATGTGCGTGATGACACTATTCGGCTCTATGTCAGCATTTATTGAGTCAGTACTGGCACAAACTTATAAAGAAAGGGTAAATGATGAGTATGTTGGTGGTCCAGCTTACTATATAGAAAAAGGATTAAGGTGGAAGCCCTTAGGTATTATTTATGCGATCTATGCGATTATTTTCCTGATCATCTTTACCGCATTACAGGCAAACTCCTTCACATCAGTCGCTAGTGTCAGTTTTAATATGCAGCCCATTATTATTGGAACGGCTTATGTTGTGTTATTAGCGTTAGTCATATTTGGCGGCTTCAAACGAATCGGAAAAGTTGCTGAAGTTATTGTTCCATTTATGTCAGCAGGTTACATTTTACTGGCTATTATTATGTTTGCCGTAAATTATACTGAAATCATTAATGTGTTCGCAATGATTTTCAAATCTGCTTTTGGTCTTGATGCAGCTTTTGGTGGTTTAGTTGGTAGTTCAATCTCTTGGGGCGTGAAACGTGGAATATTCTCAAATGAGGCTGGGCTAGGGACAGGGGCAATGGTAGCAGGTACTGCGGAAGTATCTCACCCTGCTAAAGCAGGATTTGCACAAGCATTTTCTACAATTGTCACTATTTTTATCTGTCTTGCAACAGCATTCATGATTTTCTCTGCAAATACCTTTAACGTAGAAAATCCAAAAGGTGGTTTCTTGCTTGAGAATGTTCCAGGTGTAGCGAATGGTGAATTTACCGCAACCGCAATTAGTAACTTTATTCCCGGTTTTGGCGGTATCTTTATTACGATTGCAATGTTCTTATTTACATTTACAACAATCCTAGCTTATGTAATTTATATTAAATCAAATGTTGCCTACTTGTTAAGAGGAAATATTCAAGGTAGGAAATATAACAAAATAATACTGACACTTAATATTTTCATTATAGCTATGGCTTTTGTTGGTCCACTTGTTTCAGCCGATCTTGTATGGAATCTCGGGTCCGCATTATGTGGTTTTCTTGCAATGATTAACACGATTTGCATATTACTTCTTGCCAAAAAGGGTGTTTTAATTTTTAAAGACTATGAAAAGCAACTAAGAAAAGGAATTGATCCAATATTTATTCCATCTACTATTGGAATTAAAAATGCAGAATTATGGGATGATATCACTGCAGAAAACTACTCCGAAGAAGTAAATGCTTATCATAACGCTTTTAACACTCAACCAAAAGATTCTAACAATTCCAACAATCAATCAAAAGTTCCAACATTGTCTTAATTTTTTATCCCGCTTTAACGGGCAGTAAGACTCCCACCTCAAGACTTGAGTAAATGGATAAGGATAGGTGGGAGATCAACTGCCCGTAAAAGCCCGATTGGTTCGGGCCAACACGATGTTGGTCACACAAGCGTTGTCACAGGACGTGACGCTTTTAGCTTGTGTTCCCCTCTATCAGTGGGGGATGGGGAAAACCCCCACTGATTGAAGTTTCACTTTATTAGATAAAGACAGGATTAGCGGGAGTTTCTCCTTTCTAATTCTGTCTTTTCTTTCGCACAACGGGAGGGATCAATGAAATTTTTCTATTTCTCTCGTAATGGCTTTACTGCCTACCTTTAGCTTTGTGACAATTTCTCTCATGTTGCCGCGTGAAATTTGAGCTGCTGGTGCTCCAATTGCTAATGCGGCAATCACTTCCCCATTGCGGAAAACCGGTACGGCTACACAGCGGATGCCGATGGTCAGTTCCTCATCATCAAACGCATAGCCGTCATCCTGAATGGCCTTTAAATGATAACGAAAGAGTTGTGGATCCTGAAACGTATTCTTCGTTGCGGGTTCCATCGACATTTTATCCATTATCGACGCAATCTTCCCCTCATCAAAATTAGCCAAAATCACTTTCCCTAAAGCAGTTTGATGCAACTTGGTACGATTGCCAACTTCTTCGTCTGCCGTATGCCGGAAGGGTGCATGTAACACTTGCGTCATGACAAGATCGGTGCCATCCACTTTTCCTAAGTAGGTGCCCATTTGCAGATGTTGCGCTGCTTGATAAACGGATTGTAAGGATTTCCAATCCCTGATTGAACGCCTTTCTGCTATTTCAATAAAATTCTTCGGATTGAAGAAATACTGCGTTTGAATTTTATAAATATAATTCATATCTTCTAATGTCGTTAACAGGCGAAACGCGGTAGATTTACTTAATTGAAATTCCTTCATCACTTCCGCTAAAGTGATCCCGCGGCTTTGTTTGATAAATTCCAACACAAGAAGCCCTCTTTTTAATGTAGATACTTGATTTTGAGACATTTGATCACCCGCTTTTCTGACTAGTGTACGTGCTCTATCCTTTTTATACACAATAAGCCGCTTGAGTTCCATTAAATGAAACTTTGCTCAAGAAATTTGGATTTTCAATGTTTAGAAATTATGCTTAAGCTAATTAATCTTAAGGAGGAGAAAGCATGAATTATACAAAGTTAAAGAAATCCAATTTTGAAGTCTCTACAATCGGTTTAGGGACAAACGCGGTTGGCGGTCATAATTTATTCCAAAACGTAAATGAACAGGATGGAAAGGACTTCGTTAGAGAAGCCTTGAATCTCGGGGTAACATTCATTGATACAGCGGACATTTATGGCCTTGGCCGTTCCGAGGAGTTAGTTGGAGAAGTAGTAAAAGAATTTAATCGTGATGATCTTGTCATTGCCACGAAGGGATCACAAAACTTTACGAACTTAGAAGATGTGAAAAAAGATAATCGTCCAGAATATTTGAGAGAAGCAGTGGAAAAGAGTTTACAAAGGCTACAACTCGACTATGTTGACTTGTATTATTTACACTTCCCTGATAACGTCACGCCATTTGCCGAATCCATTGGTGAATTAGCGCGTTTAAAGGAAGAAGGTAAAATCCGTTCCATCGGGATTTCGAATGTGTCCCTCGAGCAATTGAAGGAAGCGAATGCCCATGGTGACATTTCAGTGCTTCAATCCCCATACAGCATGTTGGATCGCTCAGCTGAAGAGGCATTATTGCCCTATACCATCGAAAATGATATTTCCTTTATTCCGTATGGACCATTGGCATTCGGTTTACTCGGTGGAGGATTCACCAAAGAAACTAAATTGGGTGCCGGAGATTGGCGTCAGTCTGTTCCGTTATTCCAAGGCGAACAATTTATCCAAACGCTCGATAAAGTGAAGCAACTAAAGGAGTTTGCCATAAGTAAAGAGACAACTTTGCCTAATTTAGCATTGGCATGGTTGCTTGCTCAAGAAGGCGTAGATGCAGTTATTCCAGGTGGAAAACGGAAAGAACGCATCCGTGAAAATGTACAAGCGAGTGACATTCGATTATCGAAAGAAGAGTTAAATTTAATGGATGGTATTCTGAGTAAATAATAGAATGTGTAAGGGTTGTCCCACTAATGGGACCGCCCTTCATCACCTTCAGGATTACTGTTAACGTCACTATTCGCATGGTAGATTATTTGTACAACACCGGAAGAGAATGTTTTTGTGTTAACCATTTTTAAGTTTAACCGCTGTTTTATATCTTTGAATAACGGTTTTCCTTCTCCTAAAACAACAGGGTGAACTGATAATCTAAATTCATCTACAAGCCCTAAATTTATAAAAGTTGTAATAAGATCTGCTCCACCGTATAACCAGATATCCTTACCGGGTTTGTTCTTTAATTTATATACTTCTTCAGGAATATTTTCATTTATGAATATTGCTTTATGATCAGTTCCTTTTTGCGTTCTAGAAAATACATATTTCTCTTTACTATGAACTAATTCCCACATCTCTTTTTCATCATCAGTATCTTCCATTTTCGGCGTATATTGTCCCCATAAATCATAGCTTTTTCTTCCATACAAAATCGTATCAATTTGATTGAGGAAATGAGTAAAACCCATCTCGGAGTCCATGACGCACCAATCAATTTCTCCATTTTTGCCTTCAATAAAACCATCTAAAGTAACTGCTAAATCTAAAATTATTTTTCTTGGTCTTACGTTATTGGACATCATTTCGCCTCCTTTGTCGTTTCACCATATGGTCCGATTGCTGAACAAAATTAAATTTCTTTTAATCAAGGAATGTCATGAGATTTTTTTACATGTTACTCTTCGTAAAATATTTCCGCGTATCTTCACGTATTTGTTTGGGCAAGGTACGCTCAAGCTCTTCATTTAACCATGCAAGTGTTTGACTCCTTAAATAATTACGCATTTTTTCTTCCGCTTCGAGCATAACTAAATTGATGGTGCAAAAGGAGGGAGCTGAACAGCAGCCTTCCCGATACAAATAACCATTATCTTTAATATTTTTACATTGAAAAATAGGTTTTGGACCTTCAACGGCTTCCACAACATCCCAAAAGGAAATATCTTCTGGAGATTTAGCAAGTTTATAACCGCCCTTAACTCCTGGAATGGAACTTACAATACCGGCCTTAGATAATTTACCGAAAATTTTTGAAAGAAATGTCTCGGAAAGTCCTTGGAATTCTGCCAAATCTTTTATCCCAACACTTTCCTCTGAAGGAGCATCAATTAAATAAACCAGACAATGTAAAGCATATTCAACTCCAACACTATACGCCATATAAACCCACCTGCTTTCATAATTCAGTTGACAAAAATAATTATAACATATATTATAGACACTGTTAATCGTCGATTGAATTAGTCCTTAATTGTAAACCTAGTTTAAGGGGGTATACTAAATTGAAACAAAGAATTGATTATTATAACGTTGCACCAGACGCACTTAACATTATGATGGAAATGGAAAAGTATACAAAAACTACAGGTATAGACCGCAAGCTCCGTGAACTGATTAAAATTCGAGCATCTCAAATCAATGGCTGTGCATATTGTATCGACATGCATACAGCTGATGCTAGAAAGATGAAAGAAACGGAACAGCGCCTATATTGTATTAGTGCTTGGAAAGAGTGTACATTTTACACGGATGCTGAAAAAGTAGCTCTTGAGTTGACGGAGTACGTAACTATGATCCCGACAAAACGTGTGCCAGACGAGCTTTATCAACGTGTACGTGAACATTATGACGAGAGACAATATGTTGACCTCGTTCTTATCATTAATCAAATCAACAGTTGGAATAGAATTTCTATCGCAATGGGAAATACGGCAACTGAAAGGTAAAGGTTGAGGGCCTGCCAATAAGAAGAGAATAACGAATGTAAATTTCAACATGAAAAAGCCGATGTTTCCTAAGCAAAGGAATCATCGGCCTATTCTATTTTCTTATGTAGTTGTATTTGAATAAATCATATCAGGCGTGTTGATTAACCATAAAAATCCAAAATAATACAAAAAGAAACACCCTTCTTGTAAAATGAAAGTACGACCAATCAAATACAAGAAGAGGTGCTTCTTATGAAAAAGAATACCATATTCCCGAATTTGATTCAAAAATTTGTTTCCCCAGAAGAACTTGATTTGCTGGAGAAAGCCGTTGGCTATGAGGATACAGCGCGCAAGTTGGACGTGATGACATTGATTCAGTATCTCGTCACCGCGGCGGCATGCGAGTGGAAAAGTTTCCGGTATTGTGCGGATGTTGGACCAGGTGTCGGTCTAAGAGAAGTCAATTATTCGACGTTATCCAAAAAAGCAGGACATCTTGATTTTGAATTGATGAAAAAATTGTTTGATCTTATCGTGTCAAAGTGTAATCGGGAAACCTGACGAACACTCAAGATTCCTAATAAGCTTTTAATCATTGATTCCACCACAATTACTGTAGGAAAAGCCCGTCTCCCTTGGGCGGTCTATCACGGTGAACGCTCGGGAATTAAGTTGCACATCAGTTATTCTCCGGAAAGCGAAATGCCCTTACGCGTCATTGAAACTACAGGGCTTAAACACGATGGACCTGTTGGCGAAATGCTAGTGGATCTGCGCTTTGTCCTCGTTGAGGACCGTGCCTATTTTAAAATCAAGCGAATTGACCAGTTTGTTTCGGATAAACAAGATTTTGTCATTCGCCTCAAGGAAAACGTCGAGATTTTCCGGCCTAAATCGCTGAAGCGTACGCCTGAAAAGGGTTCTCGCGTTACAAGGGACATCACTTGCCAACTAGGAACGCCACAATCCCGCTCAAGTAAACGCCATCGTGTCGTCTTTTTCCTCGATGATCGAAAAAGAGAAATTCGCGTCGTGACCAATTTGATGATGGTATCAGCCGAATTGATTGCGGAAATGTACAAAGCGCGCTGGAAAATTGAATCCTTCTTTCGTTGGATTAAGCAAAATCTCAATGTGCCTGTTTTGTTCGGAACAACACCAAACGCCGTATACAACCAACTTTTTGCCGCACTGATCGCTTATGTCCTCCTCAAATGGCTTTATAACAATACGAAAAATAAAAGGATTTTTCATGTGCTTTCATTCTCCGAGTTTCACCGAAAGCTCTTGCACAATGAGCTCCCAATCGATTGGCTATCAGAAATGATCGTTCTTCTAAAAAGAGTATCTTGTTTTTCACAGGATAATTTTGTCCAAGCCTGCCTGATTTTGGTTAATCAACACGCTTGAAATCATATATTTTATCGACTCCATTAAAAATATCTCTACAGTGAACACTGTGATAAACTGAATAAAATGTGATGTGATCTGTACTGAACATATAGAAAGGATGGATGGTTCATGAACAAACATAGGATTTATACAACGAGTTTCGCAAGTGTCTATCCCCATTATGTGACGAAAGCAGAGAAAAAAGGACGGACGAAAACAGAAGTCGATGAAATCATCCGTTGGTTGACTGGTTATAGCCAGGAAGAATTAGAAGCGCAACTGGCAAAAGAGACAGACTTTGAGACCTTCTTTGCGGAGGCTTCCCAACTGAACCCTTCACGAACTTTAATTAAAGGCGTGGTCTGCGGCGTCCGAGTGGAAGACATAGAAGAACCGACGATGCAGGAAATCCGCTATTTGGATAAGCTGATCGATGAGTTGGCAAAAGGCAAAACGATGGAGAAGATTTTACGGAAATAACAAAGTAAGCCCCCTTGATGAAAAAGGGGGCCTTTGCTTGTAGCTACTTAGTACATTTATCCTTTCTCTTGTACAGCGATCCAAATTTCACTATACACATTATTGCTGTCAGACAAGTCTCCCGTAAATGAAATTTCAGGTGCCTCCACTAATTCATAATCGGAAGAAGGCAGCCACTCCGAAACTATTTTCCCCCATGTCTCTTGCATGATTGTCGGAAACGCACCTGTAGATGAAAAGATTGCCCAAGTTAGTGCTGGGACTTCTACTACATCGAACCCATCAAAATCCGTCTCCTGTGTCGATGAACCTCCCCCGCTTAAAACGTTCCGTTTTTGAAGTGGGGGTTTCCTACCAAATGAATGGAAATGCTCCAGCAAAGAATGTGGGTGGCACGTTCTTTTTACGGGAATTCGTAGGAGTCGGTTTCATTCACTAC
>NZ_JAKRNU010000012.1 GCF_022346545.1 Sporosarcina sp. ACRSM
CGCTGAACTTTCTTGTGATTTACTCGCATGCCCCGGTTCTCTAACTCTAGTTGAATCCGTCTGTAGCCATAGTTTCCAGCGTTCTCCTCGAAGATGGATTGAATCTCCTCTTCCAACTCCTGATCAGGGTTAACTGCCTGCAGTCGATTGATATGATAATGATAGGAAGATTCAGGGATGCCAACGACCAGCAGTATGTCCTTCAGTTGGAACTTTTCTTTGAGTTCGAATGATAACGCTGCTTGTGCTTTTCGAGATAGGCATCCGGATCCATCTGAAAAGCCCGCAACTTTTTTAAGTACTCGACCTCCAAGCGAAGGAGTTCGTTTTCCCGTTCCAGTTTTTGTTCACGTGTCATCTCACTGTCTTTTTGAAGTTTCTTAATGTTCTTCTCTGCGTTATTCGTCATGGGTGGCCGTCCTCTCGGTTTGTCCAGGGCTTCAGCTCCACCTTCAAGGAATTTTTTCTTCCATGAAGAAATCATCGGCGGGTTGGTCAAACCAAAGTGATGGGCCGTATCATTCTGCGAAGCGCCTGTCCTTTTCATAAAGCTTAGTACATCCAGCTTAAATTGAACAGAATAAACTTCTTTTTTCTCCTTCAGGACAAGGCCGTCTTCGCCGTGATTCTTGTATACATTCACCCAATTCAAAATCTGTTTATGTGATTTTATGTTGTATTTGCGCGCCAGAAGTTTATAGCCAAGCGGACCGGCAAGGTATTCCTGTACAACCATCAGTTTAAAAGATTCACTATATTTAGCCATAATAAAACACCCCAAAAGTTAGATTTTGACTCTAACTTTCGGGGTGCATATCAAAATGGGAGGTTTTTTCCTTTATTGTACAGCCGCTTCCTGTACTGCGGCCGGAAGATTAACGGTTTCGACGTCATTGAATCGGCTATAGCCGGCATTTATTTTCTGTTTGACCCGATGGGAATTGCCATCGATTTTGGTTGTCGAGTAGGCTGTCGTATCCAGCGTCATTTTGAAATTGGAGACGAAATATGTCAAACCATCGATGCTGATTTCCATTTCAAACTTATTGATCAATGGATATTCATCCTCGATTTCAGCCAATGCCTCTTCCGTCACTTCCGCCAACATCTGCTTTCTGAATTCTTTATACTGCTCTCTTGAAAGTGTCAATTTCAAACGATAACCATAGTCGATTTTCTCCAGCTCGAAATCATCCGCAAACGACTCAAAAATGGTAAAATCCAATGTTGGGTTCACAGCGGCGATCATCGTTCCGAACAGTTCCGTCATGGAACCGGAAACCGCTTCTTCCATTTCAGATTCCCCGTCTTTTTTAATGAAGAGACGATCATTCATTTTATAGACATCCGCTTGCCATGATTTTTCACCGAGCTGATTGACATTGACCCGCTGTTTGAATAGATCAGGCTGAAGTTGAGCATCCGATGTCATTTCGTATTTCACACTCATTCTTTCATCTGGCACAGTCGTCCTCCAAAAATCCTCGTAAACGACAGTGGTGCGAACTTGTTTCAGTTTGCTGGAAGCCTCTTTCGCTCGTTCGTAGACATCCTGCGCCGTTAACGTCTCATTCGCTTGGGCACTGCCACATGCCGCTAGAAGGAGTACGATGAGACCGATGATCATCCCATTTAACACTTTTTTCACATTGAAACTTCCTTTCTATTTCCCACTTATCCATCTTGCACACCGCTTCAACATCAAGACGTTATTTTAGCTAGTAAGTTGCAAGGTATCTATGCAACTAGTTTAACATGCTTTTTGGGGACATGCTTAATAAAAATCGACAAAAGCTGCCTATAGAAAACGATAGGCAGCTTTTACTAATTTCCTATTTCTTTATTGGAGCGCGAAGTGCACTGTTTTTTGTTATTTTTTGTCCTTTACTCGTTCGATGTGGATATCAGAGACGATATCATTCATCACCCAGCTGGCGCATACTAAGCCAGCAACGGATGGAACATATGCATTGGAGGCGGGTGGCATTTTGGCCTTCCGGATTTGTGCGTCCGGTTTACCGACCGTGCCGACAACATCTTCCCTAACAACGATCGGGCTCTCGTCGGAAAAGACGACAGGAACACCTTTACGAATGCCTTCTTTCCTTAATCGGAGGCGGATGACTTTCGCAATTGGATCGGTATGCGTTTTCGATATGTCGGCAATTTGGAAACGGGTCGGATCCAATTTGTTGGCAGCACCCATGCTCGAAATGATTTTAACGCCACGAGCCACGCATTCTTTGATCAAATGAATTTTGTAACTGATCGTATCCGACGCATCAATGACATAATCCGGCGCATAGCTGAAGAATTCTTCATAAGTCTCTTCCGTGTAAAACATATGGAGCGAAATGACTTCACAGTCCTTATTAATATCTGCGATTCGCTCTTGCATAACTTCCGTTTTGGAGCGGCCGACTGTTGACAAATATGCGACCAACTGACGATTGACATTCGTAATATCGACATTATCCTTGTCCACAAGGATGATGCGTCCGATCCCACTTCTTGCACATGCTTCTGCAGCGAACGAACCGACGCCGCCAACACCAAGAATGGCGACGGTAGTGTCTTTCATCCGTTTTACACCTTCCGTACCAATTGCTAACTCATTTCGTGAAAATTGGTGCAACAAACTAACTCCGCCTTCCTCATTTGAATAACTTCCATTTTCCCAATAAAAACCCTCTCCGTATATATACGAGAGAGGGGTGATTTTCCATTAAAAGACAAATCCCGAATGTGCCGTCTTTGTAGTATCGTTTTGAACCTGCAAATTCAGCAGGTGGGTGCCCTGTTCAACTCTTTTGAAGTCCTTGTGAAAGGCATGTCATCCAAATCGAAACGCAGACTCCCGACGATAGAATGTTCGGTCAAAACTGATTGGCAAATGACGAACACCTCAGGATTTGTATTAACTGTATCCTATCACAAATCAAAGAGCAGTTCAACGATTTTACTAGAATAAATTTCAGAATAATCTTTCAAAGTCGAGGTTTGCGCCTTTAGATGGGGCGCTAGACGTCTTAGCAATTCATTCATGACTCTAGCTTCCCAGCGCCATACTTGGCCCTTTTTCTCAACTTCGCATAGATGATTACAATAAAGTTTGAATGCCTAGCTCTTTTAGTTGACGGTCATCCACTTGGCTAGGTGCATCTGTTAGTAAGCAGCTTGCACTTGCCGTTTTCGGGAATGCGATCGTATCGCGTAAGTTGGTTGCACCTGACAGCAACATGACGATCCGGTCAAGGCCGAATGCAATCCCGCCATGTGGAGGTGTTCCGTAATCGAACGCGTCGAGTAGGAAGCCGAATTGCTCACGTGCAGACTCGTCCGTGAATCCTAACGCTTTGAACATTTTTTCCTGCACATCACGTTGATAAATTCGAAGGGAACCGCCACCCAATTCATAGCCGTTCAAAACGAGGTCATACGCTTGTGCTTTGACCGTTTCCGGGCTTGTAACCAATTCCTCGACATCAGCAGGCATCGTGAACGGGTGATGCGCCGCATAATAGCGCCCGTCTTCTTCGTTGTACTCGAACAATGGCCAATCTGTCACCCAAAGGAAATTGAACTTGGACTCGTCAATCAAGTTATGGTCCTTGCCAAGTTTCGTACGAAGTGCGCCTAACACATCTGCCACAACCGATTTCTTATCTGCAGCGAAGAGTAATAAGTCTCCGGTTTCTGCATCTGCCGCCGCTTTCAATGCTTCGCCTGCTTCGTCTTGGAAGAACTTGCCGATTGGACCTTTCAAGCCCTCTTCATCGACTTTCAACCAAGCCAAGCCTTTTGCTCCATAAATGGCCGCGAATTCCGCTAGACCATCGATTTCTTTCCGTGTATAGCTGTCCGCTGCCCCTTTGACATTAAGCAACTTCACTTGTCCGCCAGCTTCGATAGCGCCTGTAAATACTTTGAGGCCAGAGTTTTGAGCGATTTCGGAGATATCGATTAGCTCCATGCCAAAACGCGTGTCCGGTTTATCCGAACCGAAACGTGCCATCGCTTCGTCGTAAGGAATTCGTTTGAATGGAACTTCAACATCGATCCCTTTGACATCTTTCATCACTTTTTGCATTAAACGTTCGTTCAATTCAATGATCTGCTCCATAGACATGAAGCTCATTTCCATATCGATTTGTGTGAATTCCGGCTGACGATCAGCACGCAAGTCTTCATCACGGAAACAACGAGCGATTTGGTAATAACGGTCAAAACCGGATACCATCAACATTTGCTTGAATAATTGTGGAGATTGCGGCAACGCATAAAACTCACCTTCATGCACCCGGCTCGGTACGAGGTAATCACGCGCCCCTTCCGGTGTCGATTTTGTCAAGATCGGTGTCTCCACTTCCAGGAATCCTTCGTCATCTAGGAAATTTCGGACTGTTTTTGTAATATCCGAACGCATTTTGAACGTCCGTGCCAGTTGTGGACGGCGGAGATCCAAGTATCTGTATTTCAATTTGATGTCTTCGCCTACATCCGTTTCATCTTCAATCATGAACGGCGGTGTTTTCGCCTCATTGATGATTTCAACGGATGCTACTTGGATTTCGATAGCTCCCGTTTTCAGTTTCGGATTTTTCGTTTGTTCTTCCCGCTCGATCACTTTCCCGTTGATTTCGACAACATATTCATTGCGAAGTTTTTCCGCAATTTCCAATGCTTCTTGTGAAATATCCGGGTTGAAAACCGTTTGGACAATCCCTGTACGATCCCGCACATCGACGAAAATAAGGCCGCCAAGGTCCCGTCTTCTCTGAACCCAACCTTTCAGTGTCACTGTTTCTCCGATTACTTGTTCTGTCAATTCGCCGCAATAATGTGTCCGTTGCATTGCTTTTCTCCGCCTCTCTTTATCCTAACAATGTTTCTTTCATTTTTTCGATGAGTTCGGCAACCGGGACTTTCACTTGCTCCCCGTTCGCCATATTTTTCAACTGCACGACGCCTTCTGCCACTTCGTCTTCCCCAAGTAGTATCACCATCTGTGCCTGCAGTCGGTCAGCCGATTTCATTTGCGCTTTCATCTTGCGGTCCATATAATCCATTTCCGACCGGATGCCTGCCGCTCTCAATTCGCCGAGCAGTTTGAAGCCTGGCTGGCGTGCCTGTTCCCCGAGCGTCACAATATAGACATCTAGGGCCGGTTCTTCCTGGAATGTCTTCCCTTCCGCTTCCATAGCGAGCAACAAACGCTCGATACTCATGGCAAAGCCGATACCCGGTGCAGACGGTCCCCCGATTTCTTCAGCGAGACCATTATAACGGCCACCGCCGCATAATGTCGTAATGGCACCGAATCCGTCCGACGTGCTCATGATTTCAAAAGCCGTATGATTGTAATAATCAAGACCACGGACGAGGTTCGCATCGACTTCATATTCAATGCCGAGGTTATCCAGACAGCTTTTCACATCTTCAAAATAGCGGGCTGATTCCTCATTCAAATAATCCGCCAGTGACGGTGCCGATGCGATTAATGGATGACCATGATCCACTTTACAGTCCAGGATGCGCAATGGATTTTTTTCCAACCTCGATTGGCAGTCGGTGCAAAATTCGCCGATATGCGGTCCGAAATGGGCAACGAGCGCTTTTCGGTGCGCAGTTCTGCATTCCGTATCCCCGAGAGAATTGAGCACGAGCTTCAGGTGCTTCAAACCTGCACGCTTGTACACATCGAGCGCGAGTGCAATCACTTCAGCATCGATGGCCGGATCTGCACTGCCGATCGCTTCTGCACCAAATTGGACAAATTGGCGATAGCGCCCTGCCTGCTGGCGTTCATAGCGGAACATCGGACCTGTATAATAAAGTTTGACTGGCTGATCCGGATAACCGAACATTTTGTTTTCCACGAACGAACGGACGACAGGTGCCGTTCCTTCAGGACGCAATGTCAAAGAGCGATCGCCTTTATCCGTAAATGTGTACATCTCTTTCTGGACGACATCTGTCGTATCCCCTACGAGACGCTGGAATAATTCCGTCTGCTCAAAGATCGGTGTACGGATTTCTTTGTAGCGATATAGATCGCATAGTTCGTCAATGATTTTTTCGACTTGTTGCCATTTCCATGTTTCGGATGGCAAAATGTCTTGTGTCCCTCTAGGCACTTTGAACTTCATTCCAATTCTCCTTCCTTTCCATAGCAACAAAAAAGGCTCCCATCCCTTGCCTATGCAAGGGACGAGAGCCTATGTAGCTTCCGCGGTTCCACCCAGATTGGCGCAAATAGATACGCCCACTCAACACCCGGATAACGGCCGGTTCCGTCCGCACCTACTGAATGAGTTTCGTTCAGCACGGAGCCTCGATGGTGTTTTTCCTTGTAACTGTCTGTAGGATGGATTTCAGCCACGTCCGTCCCTCTCTTGTCAGCCAACTTTACAAATACTTTCCATGTCTTCAGCATAGTTGTTTATTCATCGAAATTGCAAATGACAATGTCAATCAACCATTATCTTAATGATTCGTTCGCAATGTGTCAACCTTTTTCATTTATCTTTATTCAGCAAAAGACTTTCATCTCTATATGATCTACATCCTGTAGACTTCAAGTTCGATTCAAAATTTGGATGTAATTGCGCCTAGGCGTAATGTATTATAGTTTTTTCTCCGAAAAAATTTTACAATGGAGATAATGGAGGTGGATTATTTGTTGAAGTGGGGAAAATGGATAATTGCTTGTGTTCTTTTACTAAGTCTTTTCCCGGCGATCCCTAAAACATATGCAAATACGGAGGCCGTTATTGTAGAGGTGGATTCGCTCCATATCCGTTCAGGTCCCGGCCTGACATATGCTGTGACAGGATCGCTGAAAAATGGAGACCGTGTCGAAGTGCTTGCAACAGATGGGGATTGGTTGAAAATCCAGAATGGCTGGATTGCCTCATGGCTCACGTCTGCTGACAATCGGACATCCGGTACAGCGAAGACCGTCGTTTCACAAGTCAACCAATTGAATATCCGGTCTGCACCCTCCGTTGGTTCCGCGGTTTTGGGACGGATGGATGCCGGTGATGAGGCGACGATGACCGGCGAGAATGGCGAATGGGCTTCCATTTCATACGCAGGCATTACTGGCTGGGTACATACAGATTATATTTCACAATCAGAAAGTCCAGTAGTTGCTACAACGGCAAAAGAACAATCAGCATCGGCAGCGACGTTCACTGTTGCGGTTGACGCGCTGAATGTCCGGAAAAAAGCGGACTTATCATCCAAACGGATCGGTCTTATCCATCGGGGTGAATCCTATGCTATTCAAGAAATCGATGGCAATTGGGTACGCATTGCATTTGGAAACAAACAACAAGGTTGGGTCTATACGTTCCACGGGGTTCTATCGACAGCCTCCCAGCAGGCAACCGATGAACCGAAAAACGGAAACGTGACGATTCTCACCGATGGGACAAACATCCGAGAACAAGCGACGACTTCTTCACAAATCGTCGCGCGTGCAGATGCAGGTGAACGGTTCCCGATCCTTGAAGACCATGGGGATTGGTATGAAATCGCTTTGGCATCTGGACGCTCGGCCTTTGTCGCTAACTGGGTCGTTTCCACCGATGAAACATCGGTCACAACAGAGCCTGTCATGAAAGAAAAAAAAGCGCGGGTACCAGGCACATTAAAAGGGCTGACGATCGTCATTGATCCCGGCCATGGCGGCAATGACCGCGGGACGACCGGCGCACGGGGCACCGACGAAAAGAACATCACGTTGCTTACTTCTGAACGATTAGCTTCCAAGTTAAAAGCTGCCGGCGCGGACGTGGTGATGACAAGAGAAACGGATACGTATATTCCGTTACGAAAACGGGTGGATGTCAGCCATCATGCGAATGCAGATGCCTTCATCAGTGTACATTACGATGCAAACCCCGATACATCTGTGACAGGGTTTACAACCTATTACACCCATCCGCGTCAGCGGAAACTGGCTGAAGCCGTGAATGATGGACTAGCCTCCTCTGTTAGTCTACGAGACCGCGGGGCACAACCTGGCGATTTCCTAGTGTTGCGTGAAAACAGACAAAACGCTATTTTGATTGAACTCGGATTTTTATCCAACTCTGTAGAAGAACGGGCTGTGACGACGGATATGTTCCGCGAACAAGCCTCCCACGGCATTTACCAAGGGCTTCTCAACTATTTTAACGTGGAAGATTGAAATAAGGCTTTATCCACGATCAGCGTGAATCTGAAACGAAGAAAAGGCTGTCCGGAAAGTCAGTAACAATCGACTTTCTGGACAGCCCTTTTTCATGATTTTGATTCGACAATGATTGTCACAGGTCCGTCATTTACGAGTTCGACATCCATCATGGCGCCGAAGATGCCCGTTTGTACGGCCAACCCTTCTTCTTCTAATTTACGGTTGAAATAATTCCATAACGGTTCCGCGTGCTCCGGTCTCGCCGCTTCAATGAAACTAGGACGTCTACCTTTCTTCGTATCCCCATACAACGTAAACTGAGAAACTGATAAAATGTCACCGCCCACCTCGTCGATGGAGCGGTTCATCTTCCCTTCCTCGTCTTCCCACAAACGGAGACCAGCGATTTTCTTTGCAACATAATCCACATCTTTCTCCGTATCCGTATGTGTGATGCCTACAAGTAACACATACCCTTTGTCGATCTGCCCTGTCACTTCGCCGTTGACACGGACCGCTGCGGGACCCGATCTTTGCAATACGACTCGCATCTACTCTACCTCCGACTTAATTGATCACACGCTGCACGGAATAGATGTCACGAATTTGCTTAATCCGATCGACAATTCGATGCAAATGTGCAATATCTGTTATTTTAATCGTCAGATGAATGCGGGCAATCTTATCCCGGTCCATCTTGCCGTTGACCGCAACAATCGGCGTTTTCATATCAGCAATGACCATCATCACTTCATTTAAGACACCTTGACGATCGAATGCGGACACTTCGATATCCACATGAAATTCTTTCTTCGAAGTGGACGGACCGACTGCCCATTCCACATCGATAAGACGATCATCTTCCTCATTTTCACACGTAGTGATATTCGGGCAGTCGGATCTGTGAACGGACACACCGCGCCCTTTCGTGATGAATCCAACAATTTGATCGCCTGGAACGGGATTGCAACATTTGGATAAACGAATCAACAGATTTTCGATCCCTTTCACGATGACGCCCGACTCCGTCATTTTCGTGGAAGAGGCGGAATTTATCTCCGAAACGATTTTGTCGATTGTATCTTGCTTTTCCCGCTCACGTCTCATTTTTTCTGCAAGGCGGTTGACGACTTGTTGAGCAGTGATGCCGCTAAAGCCGACTGCCGCATACATGTCCTCTTCTGAAGTGAAACTGAATTTCTCGACCGTCCGGTTAATGTTCTCAGCTGTGAGCACTTCCCTGAGATCATACTCCTGTGCTTTCACTTCTTTTTCAATCATTTCCCGGCCTTTTTGAATATTTTCCGCACGTAGCTGTTTCTTGAAAAATTGACGAATTTTATTTTTCGCTTGAGAGGTCTTAGCAATCTTTAACCAATCGCGGCTCGGTCCGAATGATTGCTTCGACGTCAAGATTTCAATGATGTCCCCCGTCACCAACTCGGCATCAAGCGGGACCATCTTGCCGTTCACTTTCGCCCCGATGGTTCGGTTTCCGACTTCGGAATGGACACGGTAGGCAAAATCGATCGGGACCGATCCTGCTGGTAGCTCCAGCACGTCCCCGTCAGGTGTAAAGACGTAGACCATATCCGAAAACAAATCGAATTTCAATGATTCCATAAATTCTTCCGCATTGGATGACTCATTTTGGAATTCAAGGATCTCCCTGAACCAAGTCAGTTTCGAATCGATATCGCTTGGCCGGTCTGAAATCGATTTCCCTTCTTTGTAAGCCCAATGTGCAGCCACACCGAACTCGGCAATTTTATGCATTTCTTCCGTCCGGATTTGCACTTCAAGCGGATCACCCGCTGGTCCGACAACCGTTGTATGCAATGACTGATACAGATTCTGTTTCGGCATGGCGATATAGTCTTTGAATCTGCCCGGCATCGGTTTCCAAAGCGTATGGATGATCCCAAGAACTGCATAGCAATCTTTAATACTGGAAACAAGAATCCGCACAGCGAGAAGATCGTAAATCTCGTTGAATTCTTTCTTTTGGAGAATCATCTTCCGATAGATGGAATACAGATGTTTGGGGCGGCCTGAGAGATCGGCTTGGATGTCCATCGAGCCGATTTCCTCTTTGATTTGCTCCATGACATTTTCCAAGTAATTTTCACGTTCGACCCTTTTTCGTTTCATCATATTGACGATCCGGTAGTATTGTTGCGGATTCAAATAACGCAATGCCGTATCTTCAAGCTCCCATTTAATGGCGGAGATTCCGAGACGATGAGCAAGCGGAGCGAATATTTCCAATGTTTCAGCTGCGACACGACGCTGTTTCTCTTCCGGCACATGTTTCAAAGTCCGCATATTATGAAGCCTGTCCGCCAATTTTATTAGAATGACACGGATATCCTGTGCCATGGCCACGAACATTTTCCGATGGTTTTCCGCTTGTTTTTCCTCTTTGGACTTATATTTCAGCTTTTCAAGTTTCGTAACTCCATCGACAAGTAACGCCACTTCTTCTCCAAATTCACGAATGATATCTTCCCTGCTGACTTCCGTGTCTTCCACCACATCGTGCAGAAAACCCGCAGCCACCGTCGAAGGATCCATTTGTAATTGAGCGAGAATACCCGCAACTTGGACAGGATGAAGAATGTAAGCCTCACCTGAGCTTCTGAACTGGCCTTCATGAGCGGATTTTGCAGACTCGTATGCTTTTTTGATAAATTCGACATGCTCGGCATTCATATAAGAAGAGACCAGTGAAAATATCTCTTCCGCTGTCATGTCACGATTTTTCGCCATGTTATTACTCCTTTCGACTCTTTCCGCAAAAAAAAATGATAATACTTCTATTGTATGTATAAAAGCATAAAGATGTAAAGGGGTAAGATAGAGAAAAATCCCCCGCTCTAATGCGGAGGACTTATTTCTCATTAGTATTGAATCAATGCTCTCATGTCGTAGCCTTTTAGTTTTTCACGGCCATTTAAATAGGACAATTCGATGATGAATGCGCATCCAGCAACGACACCGCCGAGTTTCTCGACCAGTTCGATCGTAGCGCCGACCGTCCCACCTGTAGCGAGCAGGTCATCGACAATGAGTACACGCTGTCCAGGCTTGATGGCATCTTTGTGAATGGTCAACGTATCCGTGCCATACTCTAAGTCATACTCGACTTTAATCGTCTCTCTCGGCAGTTTCCCTGGTTTGCGTACAGGAGCGAAGCCGACTTCCAGCGCATACGCCACCGGGCAACCGATGATGAATCCGCGCGCTTCGGGACCGATGATAATATCTGTACCGACTTCATTTGCGTATTTAACGATTTCATCTGTCGCGTATTTATAAGCTTTTCCATTATCCATGATCGTCGAAATATCTTTAAAACTAATTCCTTCTTTCGGATAATCCGGTACAATCGTCACATAATTTTTTAAATCCATTGATGTTCCTCCCTGTCGACAGTGCCCTTAAGGACTGCGTCGAACCAACTTTTCAATTCCAAATGGGGTGTATAGAGCAAATTTTTTTCGAGCTCCATCTGACGTGCGCGTGCTTGATAAGACGGGGCTTCGGAAAGATCCCGTTTCCCTGTCGTTTCCACAATGGAAACAAAACCATCTTCTATCTTAACAAATCCAAGTTCAGAAAACACCTTTGACATGAAAATTACCGAATCTTTTTTCCAGCCTTTATGCTTCGTCAGCAGTTCACCGTTCTTTGACAGATCGAATATTTCGCGCTTTTTCAAGAAACTGTAGTACCAGCCGAATTGTTCGCGGCTCGGAAGTCCATCGAAATAGACCGATTCCGGTGCATGGAAATGGGCATAAATCCGATCTGGCGCTGCCGCTAGAACCAATTGTTGCAAATCCTTTTCATCCTCCGGAATATCCAAAAGAACCAGATTTTTCACTTCTGTTACAGGTCGGCGTCCGTAAATATCGATGGCAATGCCTTTCAATGAAGATTGGAACTGCGTGACCGTCCGCTCGTGAAATGCAACAAACGACGTATGCTCCACCGGAATGGATGGCAACCATCTGGAAGGTTCGCGGACTCCCCTTAAATCGAATAACTGCCATTCATCCGACCGGATATCTCCAATCATCAATTGCGGCTTTTTAAGCCCGTTCCACTCATTCACTTGCAAATCGCCCGCTACCGACAATGTAATGGCAGGCGTCAGTTCATCGGCGATATGGCCTATACCGAAACCAATGGCATCTAGCGACAGTTCCCCATCTGCCAATTCCAATTTCAAATGATTTTTGGCAGCTCCGATTTTCCGGAAGGATTTAACGGATAGGTCTTCCAACAGATAATTCGGCTTTTCAAACGATATGCCAAATGGACGTAATAATTCCAACGATTCCAGAACTTCCACATCAATTTCATCTATCGTAAGCGGAACATCAATGAGCAGTTCAGGAGAAAGCATGTCATCGGTCAATACTTCTTCCGCCTGTGTATTCAGTTGTTGACGCAGCAAATCGATATTTGAAACTTCAAGGGACATGCCTGCCGCCATTTGGTGACCGCCGAAATGCGGAAGCAACTGTGCGCATTTCGACAATTCTGCGAACAGATCGAAGCCTGGAATGCTTCGGGCAGACCCTTTTGCAATCCCTTTCTCTTCGTCAATCGAAAGGACAATAGTCGGACGGTGATATTTGTCTGTGATACGGGAAGCGACAATGCCAATCACGCCTGCATTCCACCCTTCTGCAGCAATGACGAAGACAAGCGGGATGTCCGTGCCGTAGGTTGTGGCAATGATGTCTTCCGTTTCCTGATGAATGGCAGAAACGAGCGCTTGCCTTTCTTTGTTCAGCTCATCCAATTCCGAAGCAAGTGCAAGTGCTTGCTCCATAGTTTCCGATTTGAGTAGATGTACCGCTGGAGAGGCGTCGCCAAGACGGCCTGCCGCATTCAAACGGGGCCCGATCATAAAGCCTATCGATTCCTCATCCAGTGTTCTTTGATCCGTCCCGGAGATTTTCGTAAGTGCTTGAATGGCAGGCCTTTTGGAAATCCGCATCCGTCGAATTCCCTCTTTGACAAAATATCGATTCTCCCCCTGCAACGGAACAAGATCGGCGACTGTCCCGATCGCTACAACCTCAATCAAGTCTTGCGGAGGTCCTTCTAAAAGCGCACTGGCAAGCTTGAAAGCGACTCCGACACCGGCCAGTTCTCCAAATGGGTAATTCCCTTCAGGATGGCGTGGATGGATAATCGCATCCGCAGCCGGCAGCACTTCTCCGATTTCATGATGATCCGTCACAATCACTTGCATGCCGAGCGTTTTGGCAAATGCGATTTCATCGTTACCGGCAATTCCATTGTCAACTGTAATGATGAGAGACGCGCCTTGGGCATACAGCTCTTGGAAAAGATCTTTATTCGGACCATAGCCATGTTCAAAACGATCGGGAATGGCAAAGGATACATCTGCTCCGAGACGTTCCAAGGCGGTCGTCAGCACCGTTACACTCGTCACACCGTCGGCATCATAATCACCATAGACAACAATTTTCTTATCAGCCGCAATCGCTTGTTTAATCAGTTTGACCGCCTTATCCATATCATGAAATAAAAATGGATCATGCATAGCCGACTCTGTCATATATAGGAAATTTTTCGCTTCAATTGGGTCCGTTATCCCTCTTGCCGCAAGTATTTTCGCTTGGACGGTGGAAATGCCAACATCTTTCGTCAACGCTTCGACGATTTGCATGTCAGGCCTTTCCACCGTCCATCTTTTCATTGATTGTATCAAAATCTTTCACATCCTTACGTTCATTATAACGAATCAATTCGGTATCTGAAAGCGGCAGAAGAAGTTCCAATTGCTCCAACAATAGAAAAAACACCTTCATCGGTATATAGAAGGTGTTTTGCGCGTCATTCCGCCAGTTTTTCTGTCACTGGAGTATTTTCGGCACGACGGGCATTCTGTTTTTGCAATTCCGCAATCTCATTTTGTTGCGCCGCAATGGTCAATTCCTTTGCCGTCATTTCTTTTTGAAGTTCTTTCAGCCGATGCTTTGACTGAACCGAGCGGAACATCGCTACAAAGATGCTAATGATGGCACCAAGGAAAGCGGAACCTAAAACGACCAGAATCAATGGCCATTGCGCTTCCCCAAAAATATAATTCACTTTAACTGCCTCGACATTGACGATGGCAAACAAGGCGATCACAATCGCAAATAAAAGTCCAAATAATAAATTCCACTGAAATTTCACCGTATGACCTCCTTATCATGAAAAAGAACAGGATATAGCATAACTATACCCTGTTCTACACTGATACCAAACCTATTAGACAACAGGCTCGTCTGAACCCCATTGTTTCTTCTCTTGATCCACTTTAATAGTACCTCTCGTTTTCATTTCACGCTTTTTCAAATCAAACCAGATTTGAGCTGAAATGAAGATGGAAGAGTAAGTCCCTGCGATTAATCCGATCAATAAGGCGATTGAGAATGGGCGGATGGCCTCGGCACCCATTAAGATCATTGCCACAACAACGAAGATGACCGTCAAAACTGTATTGACGGAACGACCAAGCGTTTGACGAAGAGATTTATTGACAATGTCTGCAAGCTCCGCCACATCATTGATCGTACCCCGACGATTCAAGTTTTCTCGAATCCGGTCGAATGTGACAATCGTATCGTTGATAGAATAACCGACAATTGTCAGAACAGCAGCGATGAAGGTGATATCCACTTCCAACCGTAAAATACTGAAAATCGCCAGCATAAAGAACACATCATGGACAAGTCCGATGACAGTCGCCAGACCCATACGCCATTCGAAACGCAATGCTACATAGAGGAGAATACCAAGCCCAGCATAAAGGAGTGCGTAAAATGCATTTTTTGCAAGCTCCTTACCGACTGTCGATGATACGGTCGAGATATTCGGATCGGCCCCATATACAGCAGCAAGTTCCGCTTTTATTTTATTGACTTCAGCCTGGCTGAACTCCTCCTTATACCGAGCAACGCCAATATTGCCCGTTTCGCCTGAAATGACGATATCGCTTGTAGGATGTCCAATTTCCTCTAATTGTTCTTGCAGTCCCGCTTCAGTCAATGGATCGTTGGATAAGACTTCCACACGTGTCCCACTGGAGAAGTCAATACCTAGATTCAATTTGAAAACTGCAAGCATAATTATGCCCACGACAAGTAAAACCGCCGACAGACTGTAAAATCTTTTACGAGTACCAACGAAATCGAAACGATCAAATTTCGTCGACAATTCCAATGTTTCCACGCCTTCTTCCGGAGCATGGACCTTATTTTTCGAAATGCCGAACAGTCCCGGTTTCCCATCGAGCATTCCACTATTGACGAGAAGACCGAGCAGCAAACGTGTTCCCCAGACAGCTGTTATAAAGCTTGCGAGAATACTGATAATCAAAATCAGTGCAAATCCTCTAACAGAACTTGTCCCGTAAACGAAGAGGACGACTGCTGCCAAAATGGTTGTCAGGTTGGCATCCAATATGGCTGTGAAGGCTTGCTTCGCTCCAGCTTGGAACGCCGCCTTCACCGACTTGCCGACACGCAATTCTTCTCGGATACGCTCATATGTCAAAATGTTTGCATCGACGGCCATCCCGACCCCGAGCACCAATGCCGCAATACCCGGCAATGTCAGGACGCCATTGATGAGCGTGAATACAAGCAAGATGAGATAGATGTAAACCGATAGCGTAATGACGGCCACCAATCCAGGTATTCTATAATAGACAAGCATGAAAAGGAAGATGAGGGCGATACCGATAATCCCCGCATACACCGTCTTATTCAATGCCTGCTCACCGAATTGTGCACCGACAGAAGTCGAGTATACTTCTTCAAGATGGACCGGTAATGCACCCGCATTCAGAATTCCGGCCAGGTCTTTCGCTTCTTCCAATGTAAATGAACCTGAAATTTCCACATTGGAGGAATTGATCGGATACTGAACGCGTGGTGCTGAAACGAATTTCGGATCCGGTTTGAGCATTTCTTCTTTATAGGAGTCTACACCCTCTTCAAAATCGAGCCAGATGACGAGCACATTATCCGGCGCAGGCTTACTGGAAATTTCCGTTGTCACTTGACCGAATTTTTTCGGGTCTTTCATTTCCAGCGTAACGACAGGGCTATTCGTGTCACTGAACCCTTCCTTCGCCTTGCCTTCTTTCAGGTCATTTCCGTCCAGAATGATGTTATCATCCGCATCTCTGAACGTTAAATTTGCCTGAGTGGACAGCATTTCCCGTGCCGATTCCTGGTCTTCCACGCCCGCTAACTGGACACGAATCCGGTTTCCGGACTCGACTTGGATGATCGGTTCACTGACCCCGATCGCGTCAACCCGTCTGGACAGCGCACTTGCTGTATCGGCAACGACTTCTTCCGTTATTGGTTGTCCTTTCTTCAATTCTTCAACTTGATAAAGAACTTCAAAGCCTCCTTGTAAATCGAGACCGAGTTTGACATTTTTCAATATCGGATTGGTCGTCGTCCCGATTGTCGCGGCAAACACGACAAGCAATAATAGGAACGCAACGATTCGTCCTCTTCTTTTCATAATTCTATTTCCCCCTCTTTATGTGGAGCGGCACAACAACTAGCTATGTACATGCCAAAAACGCAATACGTCCATTATGAAACACGGTCATCCATGTGTCAAATGAACTTGCGTTTCTTTATCATAACTTATTTTCCTGTTTTTGTGGTGAGAGAAGAATTTGCAGTTCTTCACTATTCAAGTCGGAGAACCAATCGGAGCCCCGCTGTTCTTCAATCTGAGTATACGTCATGAATTCTGCTGGAGTAATTTGGAAGATACTATTGACAATTTCATGAAGTTTCATCGACCCGACATCTTTTTTCCGCCATTTTTTCCGAATGCAATACGCCCAAATCTCTTCCTCGGTGACGGTAGAATAGCCGTATAGATGGAATTCATTCTTTTTACTTTCAACCGCTGGCAACACTTGGATGAATCGTTGTTCGAATTGAAGTGTCATCGTTTCCATTCCTTTCATTTGACTGAAGATGAACAGTCCTAAGTACGATTACGTAAGCATACGTTTAGTGTATATGAATTGACTGTATTTAGGAAGGAGTTGTTTAACTTTGTCTTCATTCATTCGCGGAACGGTCGTCCTCATGGTCGCAGTCTTCCTCACAAAACTTTTGGGGTTCGTCTATCGTATCCAATTCATGCGGGTTGCGGGTGAAGAGGCGGTAGGAATTTACATGACCGCATACCCGGCGTTCATCTTTTTCCTCTCGCTCGTCCAATTAGGTGTGCCGATTGCCGTTGCGAAAGTGATTGCTGAACTCGATGCGAAAGGGCAATCCGTGAAACTACCTTCCGTGATGAGAACTTCCACGTTTATCACGGTTTTGACCGGGGCTGTTTTCATCCCTGTCTCAATTCTTTTCGTACCCTATCTATCCGGGACGCTGCTCGGGAATGCGGCATCTGCCACAACATTGTATGTCGGGATTGCCATTATCCCGGTTGCAGCCATCGGTGGATTGATCCGGGGTTACTTTCAAGGGATCGCCCGTATCGAAGAAACAGCATGGTCTCAAATTATCGAACAGTTTGTCCGTATCGCATTGATCACCTGGCTGTTGCCCACACTACTCGTTGCGGAAAATACGGCACTCAGCGCTGCGTATGCAATGGCCATCACATTATTGGCGGAAATGGTCTCCGTCTTGTATCTACTGTTCAAATACCAGCAGAAGAAAAGGCATGTGCCAAAAGAACAGAAAAAGCAGCCACGCTATCCGATGGAGCCCATCTTATCCATCGCGCTCCCTGCTTCCGGCAGCCGCTTGTTTGGATCCTTCACCTGGTTTCTTGAACCGATCATCTTTTTGCGTGCATTGGCGATGTCAGGGGTGACAGCTGTTGCGGCCACTACGCTCTATGGCGTTATCTCGGGCGTCCTCGTGCCCTTATTGCTCTTTCCATCATTCATCCCATATGCGTTGTCGGTTGTCCTTATACCGGCTGTCAGTGGGGCTGCAGCTGCGCATAACATAAAAAAGTTGCGGGAACGGATCCATTTGTCGCTTCGATTATCAGCCTTGACGGGAGCATTTGCCGCGGCGGTTTTTTATATCCACGGACAGGCGTTGGCAGAAAAGCTTTTCCACGTCACGGAAGGCGCTTCGTATATGACGTTGCTGGCCCCTGTTTTTTTCTTTTATTATATCCAAAGTCCACTGTATTCGATTTTGCAAGCGACAGGAGATGCCAAAGCCGGGATGATGAACTCCATCTATGGAGGAATCGCGAAACTCGGCGTCATGTTCGTCCTTGCTTCCCAGCCCGGACTTCAGGAAACGGGCGCTGTACTCGCAATCGGTTTCGGGGTTCTCGTCACATCGTTCCTGCATATCGCGACGCTTCGGAAAAACCGATCAACGGGCACCGGTTTTTCCATGTTCGCCTTACCTTATGCCGCCTTTATCGCAACATGTATTATGCGACCGATCTTCCTGCCTATCGGAAATTACGGCTTGTTAACGGAATGTGTCATTACAACGCTCTTCCTCCTCGTTGCGCTTATCCTGACGGGGCAAGTGAAAAAAGGCGATCTATTTTTGTTCAGAAGATTGATGAAGCATCATTGAGCATCTTCTTTCAATTGGAATCTCAACTTCCCCTCTTCAAATGTACAGTAAAAAACGGTCTTCACATCATACACGCCTTGAGATTGAAGTTGTTCCAGAAGCCATTGCTCTGTTTTCCCACTAATTTCAAGATGCCGCTTTTGAACGCTTCCATCCGCAATCAAGGAAAGAGCCGGTTGGACATCGGCATGTTTGAATACAGATAGATTTCCTGAGGGCTCTAAATAAGCCACGGACACCTCATGTACAGAACCGATTTGCTGCTCACGAAGTTGTTGGAAGAGATCATCAAGATTATAACGCTGTTTCCGCATTGCACTTTCAAGTATTTTCCCATTTTTTATAATCAACGTCGGATCACCGTCTACAAGATCCCTAAATTTCTTACTCTTCAATGATAAAAAAGACGAAATCAATTGAATCACGAGCAAGACGAACATCGGAACAATCGATTGAATGAGTTTCTGGTCAGGGGAATCAATTGCGAATGCAGCAATCTCCGCTAAAAAGACAAAAACAACAATATCGATCACCCCAAGTTCGCCGACTTCCCGTTTTCCCATAATTCGCAAGATGATCAAGATGAGCACGTAAAGTAATACTGTACGGAAACCGATAATAAGCAAATCGTGCATCTACATCCCCCTTTTTCAAGTAGGATACCCTTGATCATTTACGGACTATACCCGATTTGTTGTAAATCCAATAGGCAAGCGAAATTTGAGCACTTCCGAAACGCCAAAAAAGGCGGTCGTCCTACCAGGAAAATCCTGACAAGATGATCGCCTTTTCTTGTGCTTACAATTATTCTACAACTCGCCCGATTGCTTGTCTTTCAAATTGTAATCTTGTTCCATCTGAAACTTTAATAAATACGGACGTTTCATCCACCGCATCGATTGTTCCATGAAGTCCACCGATTGTAATGATATTGTCTCCGCGTTTCAATTCGCTTTGCATCGTTTTCGTCGCTTTCTGTCTCTTTTGCGCCGGTCTGATGAGCAAGAACCACATTACAGCGAACATTGCCACAAACGGCAACAGTCCTGCTAAACCTTCCATTTTTCATCCCCCTTTCAATCAAGATTCATTATACAAGATTCAAAAGTTTTTTGCATTCGGTTTGTTGAAACCGTAGTTTTCGAAAAACTCTTCCCTGAAATCGCCTAACCGATCTTGACGGATCGCTTCCCTCACTTGTTCCATCAAATGAAGAAGGAAATGTAGATTATGATACGTCGTCAAGCGGATGCCGAACGTCTCCTCTGCACGGATCAAGTGGTGGATATAAGCCCGGCTATAGTTTTTACACGCATAGCAATCACAGTTTTCGTCAAGCGGACGGAAATCATTCTTAAATTTCGCATTGCGGACAACTAAGCGCCCTTCACTCGTCATCAATGTACCGTTTCGTGCAATACGTGTCGGCAATACGCAGTCGAACATGTCCACCCCGCGAATCGCACCATCAATAAGCGAATCAGGTGAACCGACCCCCATCAAATAACGAGGTTTGTCCTGTGGCAGGAGCGGTGTCGTAAATTCCAATACACGATTCATGATATCTTTCGGCTCGCCGACCGATAATCCGCCGATTGCATAACCCGGGAAGTCAAGCGATACGAGGTCTTTTGCACTTTGCTTGCGCAATTCCTCAAACTCTCCTCCTTGCACGATACCGAATAAGGCTTGATCGTTCGGACGTGCATGAGCTGTAAGACAACGTTCGGCCCATCTGGAAGTCCGCTCGACACTCGCTTTCATATAATCATAGGTCGCTGGAAATGGCGGACATTCGTCAAAAGCCATCATAATATCCGGACCGAGCGCATTTTGGATTTCCATCGCTTTTTCCGGACTGAGGAACAGTTTGCTTCCGTTTAGATGATGTCTAAAATGGACGCCTTCCTCTTCAATCTTCCGGAAATCGCTCAATGAAAAAACTTGAAAGCCACCTGAATCGGTCAGAATCGGACGGTCCCAATTCATGAATGTATGCAAACCGCCCGCCTCTTTGATAATTTCGTGACCGGGACGCAACCATAAGTGGTACGTATTGCTCAAGATGATGCCTGCCCCGACCGCTTTCAAATCTTCCGGCGACATCGTCTTGACCGTCGCCTGTGTCCCGACCGGCATGAAAGCAGGTGTCTCGAAAGAGCCATGTGGCGTATGGACAATTCCAAGACGCGCTCCGGTCTGTTTACACGTTTTAATATGTTCGTAAGTAATGGCTGCCATTAGTTTGATTCCTTTCTTTGTTGAGGTTTAATGAACATGGCGTCACCGAAGCTGAAAAAACGGTATTCTTCATCGACTGCCTGTTTGTATGCCGCAAGAATATGCTCTCGTTTGGAAAGCGCCGAAATAAGCATCAGCAATGTCGATTTCGGTAAATGAAAATTGGTTAAAAGCCCGTCCACGATGCTGAACGTATAGCCCGGATAGATGAAGATCGACGTCCATCCACTTGTAGCGACCATTTTCCCTTCATTCGCCGAAGCGATCGTTTCCAATGTCCGCGCGGAAGTCGTGCCGACTGCTATCACCCTTCCACCTCGTTCCTTCGCTTGGTTGATGGTGGCGGCTGTCTGTTCCGTGACGTAATAATATTCGGCATGCATCGTATGCGCTTCAACAGAATCCACGCTGACCGGACGGAATGTCCCTAAGCCGACATGCAAAGTGATGAAGGCGACGTCGACACCCTTTTCCCGGAATTGATCCAAGATTTCTTCCGTGAAATGGAGCCCAGCTGTTGGCGCAGCGGCCGAGCCGCGTTCTTTCGCAAACACCGTCTGATAGCGATCCTGATCGTCCAATGTTTCTGTTATATAAGGCGGCAACGGCATTTGACCGAGCGCATCCAAGATCTCATAGAAAATACCTTCATACTGAAACTTGAACAGACGACCGCCTTGTTCCAAAACGCCTGTACATTCCGCTTTCAGACGGCCATCGCCGAATGTGACGACCGTTCCGACTTTTATCCGTTTCGCCGGTTTGACAAGTGTTTCCCACTCATCTTCGCCCGTTTCCTTCAAGAGCAGGACTTCGATTGTCGCCCCCGTGTCTTCTTTCACACCCATCAGACGCGCTGGAAGCACGCGTGTATCATTGAGTACGAGGATATCCCCCGCCTCGACTTCATCGAGCAAGTCCGGGAAGTGCCGGTGTTCGACATGCCCTGTCTCTTTTTCAAGCACCATTAGCCGACTCGCTGTCCGGTCTTGTAATGGTGTTTGTGCGATGAGCCGTTCTGGTAAATCAAAATCGAATTCATTTACATCCATCAGCTATATGATCTCCCTTTATTCTAAGATTAATGTGTGTTCTCCTCGGGAAATACATACCCGAAATGATCGTAAGCAAGGCGTGTTGCAATCCGTCCGCGCGGTGTCCGTTGGATAAAACCAATTTGGAGAAGATACGGTTCATAGACATCTTCAATCGTCACCGATTCCTCACCAATGCTTGCAGATATCGTATCGATGCCAACAGGTCCCCCACGGAAACGTTCAATCATACCGGTCAACAATTTATGGTCAATATGATCTAGTCCATGCGAATCGACTTGCAACATTTCAAGTGCTTCCTCCGCCATTTCCAACGTAATGTTGCCATTTCCTCTCACTTGCGCGTAATCACGCACACGTCGCAGCAAGCGGTTGGCAATACGCGGCGTTCCACGGGCACGACGAGCGATTTCTCTTGCTGCCCGTTCGTCGATTTCCACTTCAAACAGGCCGGCACTGCGCACCACGATTTCTGTCAGCGGCAGGACTTCATAATATTCAAGACGCAGCGGAACACCGAATCTGTCCCGTAGCGGTGCCGACAATGCCCCTGCACGCGTCGTAGCACCAATCAACGTGAAGGGAGGCAAGTCGAGCCTGATGGACCGGGCGGAAGGACCTTTTCCGACCACAATATCAAGGCAGAAATCTTCCATTGCAGGATACAGAACTTCCTCAATTGAGCGGTTCAATCTGTGTATCTCATCAATAAATAACACATCGCCCGGTTCCAATGACGAAACGACAGCAGCAAGATCGCCCGGACGTTCAATCGCAGGACCACTCGTCATACGAACATTGACGTCCATCTCATTGGCAATGACGGTCGCAAGCGTCGTCTTCCCAAGACCGGGAGGGCCATACAACAAGACATGATCCAAACTTTCACTACGCCCTTTTGCAGCTTCGATGAAAATACCAAGGTTGTCCTTCACTTTTTCTTGCCCGATATACTGGCTCAGAAACTGCGGCCTGAGCGATTGTTCAAAACGCTCATCATAATTCGATACTTCCCCCGATATGACGCGTTCTTCCATCTTCATCCTCCTTTCCCTCATTATGAATCCGTTATTTCTGTTTCAATAATAACTGAAGAGCCAATTTCATATAGCCTTCTGTATCAAGTTCTTCTTTTTCCAGTTTCGGTTTTACTTTCGTCAATTCACGTTGCGAATAGCCTAATGCTTCCAAAGCCAACATCGCTTCATCGAGCGCACCATTTTCAACCATTGTCAATAAAGTCGTTTCCTCGTCCGGCACGTCGATTTCACTGAACAAATCATGCAGCTTCCCTTTCAAATCTAAGATCATTTGCCGAGCCGTCTTTTTACCGACCCCCGGGAATTGAACGAGGAATGCTTCGTCTTCTCGTTCAATGGCTCCGATCACTTGAGATGGAATGCCACTTGCCAATATTGCCAATGCACCTTTCGGACCGATTCCTGAAACTGTGATCAGCTTTTTGAACAATTCACGCTGTTCAAGTGTTTTAAAACCAAGCAACATTTGGATATCTTCCCTGACATGTAAATGCGTGAACACTTGTTGAAGCTCATCTGTCATATGAAACGCATAGGGATTCGGTGTCATGATGAGCCAGCCGATTCCACCTTGTTCAAGCGTAATATATTCAGGCGTCACACGCGTAACATGCCCTTTTATATAGTCGTACAATAAATTCGCCCCCTATATGTATAGAAACAATTATATCATACGAACGCACTTTCTACCCGATTGGGAAATCCTCTCTTCCGTTATTCTAACTGGAAAATTAAACGGGAATAGTAATTAGCATGGTCGTCCCTTTTCCGAGCGTACTTTCCACTTCAATCTTGCCATTTAAGCTATTGATTGTTCGATACACCATGAACATACCAAGGCCCGTCCCTTCTTTTTTTGTTGAATAATAAGGCACGCCTAATTGCGAGAGTTCTTCACTTGTCATGCCAATACCGCTGTCTTTGACTTCGATTAGGATATTGCTATTTTGTGCTGATATATCAATTGTAATGTTGCCGCCTTCTTCTTTCATCGATTCAATGCTGTTTTTAATAAGATTGATGAAGCATTGCCTTACTTGGCTTTCATCATAACTTTTCTTTAATTTGTTTGTGCATTCAATATGGATGGCAACATTATTTTTAGTGGCATAGGGACCAAGGATGTTTTTCACATATTCGAGTTCATCTTTAAAATTCGAATAAACCATATGAATTGATTGAGGCTTTGAAAAAGCAAGAAAATCATTCACAATCGTTTCTGCACGCTCCAGTTCAGTCAACGAAAAATCGATATATCTTTTTTCCTCCGGAGTAATCGTCTTTGAACTGTTCAACAGTTGCAGAAATCCATTTGTGACGGTCAGCGGATTTCGTATTTCATGCGCGATGCTCGCCGATAATTCACTAATATCCTTCAGCCTTTCCGATTGAATATAAATCTCACGTCGCTTGACGTTGGAAATGATTTTCTCGATTAAAGACATGATAATGAAGATAACAACCGTATAGGTCAGCAGCGAATTAATGACCAACTCCCAAAACTCATCCGTCAATTCCTCGTAAAAAAAGCCCAGAGATGTAAAATAAAGTGCCATCATCGAAAGGGTGGCAATGATTCCATAAGCCACACGCCTATTGGGAGTCTGAACGATGAATTGCTCCCTGAAGAAAGGGATCACTAGCAAAATGACGGTCGCGAAAGCAAGGGAATGATAGAATCCATCCCCCCCACCGATAAGGTAGCGATAAACATTCAGAACAATATAGAGAGGTAAAGCCATCTTATAACCGCCAAAAAGGGCCACAACGATGAATGGAATCCATCTTAAATCAAACATGAAACCGATCTCTAATTTCAGTGGAAACGCCATACAAAGAAGAAGTGATACAGATGACCAGAAGATCAGGCTGAATTTATTAAAGGTATTCCATTTATTTTCGAAAAAAATGACAGATATTAAAACTGGAAGAAGCAAGAACAAAAAATTTAGCAGTAATGTTTCAAACAAGCGGAACTTCCTTTCCATGTATACATACCTATGCATTGTACACTATTTTTCTAGCGCAGTATGTAGAAAATCAATATCATAAAATAAATATCCATCATCCGTTAGAATTCAATCAATTCTTAAACGGGTGATGGATATTTGGGACTTACTCCGCTGCGTTATGGTAAATATCCTGCACGTCATCGTCGTCTTCGAGCACTTCGATCATCTTCTCGAAGTTTTCAAGTTTTTCTCCAGAAAGTTCCGTATACATCGATGGAACCATTTCGATTTCGGCGGAAATAAACACAATCCCTTCTCCTTCGAGCGCTTCCTTTACAGTCAAAAAGTCGGATGGTTGCGTGACAATTTCAAAGCCTTCCTCAGTCGATGTGATATCATCCGCACCCGCCTCGAGGGCCGCCATCATCACCGCGTCTTCGTCAGTGTCTTCCGTCCGCTCGATGAACAGACGACCTTTCCGTTCGAACATATACCCAACCGAACCGCTTTCTCCGAGGCTTCCCCCGTTTTTGTTAAAAGCAACACGGATATTGGGTGCAGTACGATTTCGGTTATCCGTCAAACAGTAAACGAGAACCGCAACGCCTCCTGGGCCATATCCCTCATAGATCACTTCTTCGTAATTTTCATCCGCTCCCGCGCCTGTCGCTTTATCGATGGCACGTTTAATGACGTCATTGGGAACGTTAGCGCTTTTCGATTTTTCAATCGCAAGACGGAGCGCGGCGTTCGATTCGACATCGGGTCCGCCCGCTTTTGCGGCTACGAATATTTCCTTCGACATCTTTTGGAATATTTTCCCACGCTTCGCGTCCTGTGCACCTTTACGATTCTGTATGTTTTTCCACTTGGAATGTCCTGCCATGTTGTTACCCCCTAAGTAATCATCCGCTCTACATCATACCATAATTTCGGCCAATGTGAGAGCGCGGACTTCGTAAAGGGGATGAGCCGTTTCGCCTGCTTTTCCCTGTTCGAGGGTGATAATGTAAAGAGATAAAGCCATTCACGCAGCAACTCATTTGGAAATAACAACATCGTCTTGGCAGCTCCATCCATTTTCTGCAACGAAGGCTGTTCATCAAACAGAAAATCGATATCATAGTCGATCTGCGGCAATACACGATGGACCCATAACGCATTTTCCGTCCCCGGAGGTCCCGTGCATGCCAGATCGAAGTCTATGAAACGGATGATGCCGTTCTTGTCACGCAAAATATTATGATGAACCACATCACCATGCAACAAGGTCCCGTCTAACTGATCCACATAATTCTTTTTCAAGATCCCCATCGCATTCGTCGCATAAAATAAAATTTCATCGACACGACCTTTACCAATATACGACTCGCACGCCCCACTCATTTCACGGAAACGGAGGATGCGATCTTCCCATTTTCCTAGAAGTGGATACGGATGCAAATAGGACTTGGATCCCCAGTCGATTTGTGACTTTGTGGCATGAAGGGCGTGAAGGGCCGCCAATGAATCCGTCCGATCTGCTCTTTTTTTGAAATTGACGGCTTTCGCCCCTTCAAGCCATGGCTGGATAAATGACAACTGGTCTTCCGTAGCGACAACTTGCACGATATGCGGAAACGCCACCGAGTGAAGTGCCTCGTGAATTTGTTTCACTTTCGAAGCTGTTGACAACGAATGGTAACGTTTCACCGAAAAATGATTGCCACCCTTTTCTAATTTCCACACATTCTCTTTGATTTTCTCTAGATTTTTATCTAGTGTCATACACCCTTAGTAAGACCCATACCAATTGGTGTGTTGATAAGGGGTAGGCATCATATGGAATGGATGAGCATGTGTGGGTGCATTACAAGACCATGGATTCCCGAAGAAAAACGGCATCGGCATCATGATCGGATGATGTCCACCACTACAACCGCAGCCGCAACCTTGCTGCCCCTGGTGGTGCATCGGCATCTGATAGGCAGGCGATAGCGCTTGTGGTACATATCCGTCCTCCGGTGGGCAATGGACAGATTCCTCAAAGTGGAACATCGGCGATTCTTCAAAATGCATATCCGGTGATTCGATCAGTTGCCAACCTTCCATGGCCGGACTTGGCTCTGGCGGTGCTACCGGCGGTCGGCTTTGGAATACTGGCGATTCTTCCATGAATGGTTCTTCCTGTCGTATCGGTGCTGGCTGAGGTGCTGGTGGCATTGCCTGGATTTGCCCCGAATGCATGTATGGATAACAATCTGTATCGAAGATGGGCATCCATCCGCATGGAACGCTGAAAATAGGTTGCACGAAAGTCGGCATTGGAAACGGCTGAGCTGGCGGTGGTGCCGGCATATGCGGAATCGGTGGTGCTGGCATTGTTGGTTGCGTTTGTATTGGTGGCAGCGCCGGGATTTGTGGAATCGGCGGGATTTCCAGTTCCTCTCTAGGAGGCAACGGCTGCACCGGTGTTGGTGTCGGCATTGGCTTAGGTGCCGGTGTCGGTTTTGGCGTCGGTTTTGGTGTTGGTTTTGGTGTCGGTTTTGGTGTTGGTGTTGGTGTTGGTTTTGGTGTTGGTTTTGGCGATGGTGCTGGTGTCGGTTTTGGCATCGGTGCCTGCTTCACCGGCTCCTTCCCTTTTCCAGGATGCTTGACGTGATCATGATGTTCCCCTTTTGAACCATGATGTTGTTCACCCGTAGACTTTCGCGGTACAAATATCTTCATCCCTGGTACGATATAATCCGGATTCGCCAAATGTGCGTTGGCCCGTTTCAGCTCTTCAAACGGGACGCCATATTGCCGGGCAATCTTCCATAATGTATCCCCTCTTACAACAATATGAACTTCCACTTCCATATTTCCCCCTTCCGTCAATCCATCGTATGAACGAACGCCCGTCTTTGTGACGTTCATTTCTACGTGATGTCCCCTCTTGCCATTTATATGCGAGACGAGGCTATTTATTCGAATAAAAGATTGTTCCAGACGGAAGGGGCTTCCGGACGTTCCCTCACAAAAACGCCCCGTATATGTTAGTTTGGTGTCTAACATGTACGGGGCAGTTCAACGAGATATTGTTTATTTTCGGCAAGGAGCAACAAAGGCCTTGCGTTTTGATCAGTATGTAAAATAAGAGCCAAGGGAGCGGACCGAACAATTCAATGCAGCCAATTCCTCTTTGGCACCAAGCATCATCGGATGTTCGTCGGACTCCAATACATCGATAATGAAAAAATAGTTTCCGAGCCCTGTTTTCATCGGCCTTGATTCAATTTTACTCAAATTGAGCTTTCGCCATGCAAATACCGATAATACTTGGTATAGCACACCGGATTGATCGTCTTCCGGAAGTTTTACAATTAAAGTCGTTTTGCGTTTTTCAGAGTGTCCTTCTTGTTCCAAAACTCCTTTGCGCAACGAAAGAATGATAAAACGCGTATGATTGAAATGGAAGTCATGGATATTCTCTTCCGCAATATGTAGTCCGTATCTTTCGGCAGCCAATCGGTTCCCGATAGCCGCAATTTTCGCTTCCGGATGCTCAGAAATATATTTTGCAGCGGCAGCTGTCGATGTCGTTTGAATGAGCGGAACGCGACGGTAATGATACTTTAAGTATTTATGGCATTGCGCAAGTGCATGTGGATGGGAATTGATGGATTCAAGCTCATCCAACTTAGACATTTGTTGTGGATTGACCAATAAATGCTGTTCGATCGGGATGGAGATTTCAGCATTGATGTACAAGTCGCTTTCATGGAACAAATAATCGATCGTCATCGGAACGGAACCTTCCAATGCATTTTCCATCGGAACGATTGCATATGCCACATGCCCTTTGGCAACCGCTTCAATACAATCCGGAATGGTCGGTTGCGGTATCAGCCCGGAAGTGCCGAAAAGCTTGGTTGCCGCAACATGTGTAAAGGATGCCTCCGGTCCTAAATAAGCGACCGTCGGCGTGAACTTTTCATTTTGCATATTCTCATAATCCTCCTATTTATATGGCGCCTGAACTGATCAAAACGACAGATTCAACAAAATCAGGCACTTTCAATCTTTGTAAAAATTCTTCCATTCTGATGGGCATTTCGGTCACATCCAATGATAATGTAATATTTGCCCGTCCTTGCACCGGAATCGTCTGATGGATCGTTAAGACATTGCATCTTGCATCCGAAATGATTTGCAGCAAAACTGCAAGCGACCCTTTCCGATCTTCCATCTGAATGAAAATCGTCAGAATTCGTTCCCGGGCAATGGATTCAAATGGAAAAACGGTATCCCGATACTTGTAGAACGCACTCCGGGATAGTCCTACCCTTCTTGTTGCCTCTTGTATCGTCGATTCTTCTCCACTCGCCAAAAGCCTCTTCGCCTCCAGCATCTTCAGCATCGATTCTGTCAGCACGTCTTCCCTAACAAGGTAAAACTGCCCTTCCCCCAGTTGTTTCATAGCAGATTCCTCTTTTCTTGCACAGCATGGCAATCATAGTCGAAGCGAATATCGGGTTTAGATTCCTTACTCGATAAAATCGAATTCGAAGTCGAGAATACGGACCGTATCCCCGTCTTTTGCCCCGCGCTCGCGAAGTGCATCATCCACGCCCATTCCCCGCATTTGTCTTGAGAATTTACGGACGGATTGATCAAAGTTGAAGTCAGTCATTTTGAACAATCGTTCAATCGTATAGCCGGATAATACAAACGCCCCATCATCATCACGAGTAATGACAAAGTCTTCCGGTTCCGCTTCATGTTTATAAAGCACGGAATGCTCGTCCTGCTCCTTGATTTCATGCATTGGGAATTCAGGCGTCGTTTCCAGCAGATCCGCAACCTCATAAAGTAGATCATCGAGCCCTTTTCTCGTCAATGCTGAAATTGGGAAGATGCGCGCGTTTTCGTCATCCAATTTTTCCTTGAATGTCTTTAAGTTCTCCTCCGCATCAGGCATATCCATTTTGTTGGCAACAATAATTTGTGGCCGTTCTGTCAAGCGTAAGTTGTATTTCTCCAATTCTTCATTGATCGTCACAAAATCTTCGTACGGATCGCGCCCTTCCAAACCTGACATGTCGATCACATGAATGATGACCCTTGTCCGTTCGATATGGCGAAGAAACTGATGGCCCAGACCTACACCCTCATGCGCTCCTTCAATAAGTCCCGGCAAATCCGCCAAGACAAATCCGCGGCCATCATCCGTTTCCACCATTCCCAAATTCGGAACGAGCGTCGTAAAATGATAATCCGCGATTTTCGGTTTAGCTGCGGAAACGACCGACAGCAATGTCGATTTTCCGACACTCGGAAATCCGACAAGACCGGCATCCGCTAGCACTTTCAGCTCCAAATTGATTTCCCTGGCAACGCCGGGTTCCCCTTTTTCCGATAATTCGGGAGCCGGATTTTGTGGCGTCGCGAAACGGCTATTCCCTCGACCGCCACGACCTCCTCTGGCAACGACTGCCTTTTGTCCATGTTCCACAAGGTCCGCGATAATCGTCCCATCTTCCGCATCCGTCACGACGGTTCCTGGCGGGACTTTGACAACCATATCCGTAGCCCCGCGGCCATGCATGTTCTTGCTGCCGCCATGTTCTCCCCTCGGCGCCTTGAAGTGGCGTTGATAGCGGAAGTCCATGAGCGTCCGTAGTCCTTCATCAACAATGAATACGACGTCGGCCCCTTTTCCGCCATCTCCACCGGCAGGTCCACCGTATGCGATATATTTCTCACGCCGGAATGCGACCATCCCGTCTCCGCCATCTCCGCCTTTTACAAAAATTTTCACTTGATCGACAAACATCCATTTTCCTCCTATCGTCCACGTATCGTGAACGTCCATTGATGACTCGATAGCGCTTCCTCGACAATCAGATCCCCTTCCGCTTTCGGAATAGGCTGCATGTTGGTCATGTCACCCTTTACCGCAAATGCGATGCACCAATCCGTAGCGCTAGCTTGGACCTCTATTTTCGTTTCATATTCATAGCCCGCATCCACGGCATTTACCGCTTGATCGAACACGCGCTTTAAATAAGAGACAACCGTTGCATCTTGCGTTTTCCGGATTCCGGTCACGATATCACATGTCATCGTTGCCGCGAAAGGGTTATAATTCCAAGCAAAGGTCGTCAACCAGATTTCCGTTTCCGGCAGACCTAGTTTTTCCAACATGGACATTTGACGCATATGATCCGTCGTGTCCAATATTTTCTTCTTTGCTTCAGGAACCTTGCCGAGATCGATATATAATAAGATTAACTGAAGTTCATTTAAAAAATCATGCCTTGCAAATTTCAGTGCTTTTGCCGTTGTCAGCAACTCATTTCCCAATCTCTTCACCGCCAACTCATCATATTTACAGTATAGCACTTTGACACCTTTCTTCGCCAACTGCGAACGACTTTCCGTATGGACGAATCCGATCAAATATGTCCTTCTGTCACTACGAAAGGGTTGTGCCCTTTTTATGTATGCATATAATAAAAAGGACTGCATATCCAATGCAGTCCTTTCCCGTCATATGTTACGCTTCCTGAGCTACAGGGTAAACGCTGACTTTCTTTTTGTTCCGGCCTAGACGTTCAAAACGTACGACGCCGTCAACTTTCGCGAAAAGTGTATCGTCACCACCGCGACCAACGTTTTCACCTGGGTGAATTTTCGTTCCGCGCTGACGATAAAGGATGGAACCGCCTGAAACGAATTGTCCGTCCGCGCGTTTTGCGCCAAGACGTTTCGCCTCGGAGTCACGACCGTTCCGAGTAGAACCTACCCCTTTTTTCGATGCGAAAAACTGGAGATCCAAACGTAGCATGTTATGTCACCTCCTACTTTTTGAAAATAAGTTGTATATGTTGCCCATAGTCTTGTTCAATCGTCTGTAATGAAACAATCATCGCTTTTACGATCAGCTGGATGTCATGATCTTTTTCGTCGGCTTCCGGAAACGTGACTTTCAAATAACCGCCGTCAGAACCTTGATCGATTTGAGGCGTTTTGCCTGTCAGTGCAATGATGGCATTGACAGCCCCGAAGGACACTGCGGATGCTCCTGCACAGACAAGGTCTTTTCCATGTTCCGCGAAATTTGCGTGGCCTGACATCTCGAATGATCGGATGCGGCCTGTTGGTTGTTCATCAATGAGGACTTTGATCATGCCGGCTTACAGATTGATACCGTCGATAACGACTTTCGTGTATGGCTGACGATGACCTTGTTTTTTGTGGTAGTTCTTTTTCGGCTTGTATTTGTAAACCGTGATTTTTTTAGCGCGGCCTTGTTTCACAACTTTCGCTGTTACAGAAGCACCTTCCACGAATGGAGCGCCTACTTTCACGTCGTCTCCGCCTACGAATAGGACTTTGTCGAAAGTGACGACCTCGTCAGCTTCACCAGTAATTTTCTCGATGTAGATTTCTTGGCCTTTTTCGACTTTGACTTGTTTACCACCAGTTTCAATGATTGCGTACATACTTGCACCTCCTCTATAAACTCAGACTCGCCTTCCTAGGTGATCCATGCGGATGCTTGTACCTGCTCAGTGCGGTTGCAGTAGCACGGGTGCTACAAACAATAACAGTTGAATATTACCATGTAGAAAAGCTTACGTCAACTGTTTTTGTTTTAATTCTGCATAGGCTTGTTCATATTTTCGAAATCGGAAAGCCGAAATATTTTGGATAAGTAGAAAGAGTGCTAATAACATATAGGGAACCGTTGCCGGCAAACTGAAAGCCAACAACAAACACGCTACAAACAAAAACAGGATGGAATGGACAAGGAAAAGTTCGCGCGTCCTGTATGCAGAACCGCCTTTTTCAAGCAGTACACACAGGACTTGTCCCCCATCGAGGGGAAGGATCGGAAGCAAATTTAATACGAGCAACGCCACTTGAATACGGATGACGTGCGCATCACCAGGAAATGGGATCAGCATCGCGCTTAGAAGGAGTAAACCTGTTGCCAACGGACCGCCAAGCGCGACGAAAATCCGTGCTTTTTTCGAGGCCAAATTGCGGTTTGGAATGATCAGTTCCCCACCGTAGGGCATGATTGTACAAGACCGGACACGCATTCCCGCAAGACGCGCTGCAACGAGATGTCCGGCCTCGTGAATGAGAAGGGACAGGAAAATGAGGACATACACCGACAAGCCGTCAACGACGATCAGAAACAGGAAGAATGGCAAAAGGACAGGATGGAGCCTGAACTTCATCGAGCCGTTTCCACCCCTCCATCACCCGAAAGATAAGTCGGCAGCAACGAGGCATCCAAATTAACCCCATCCCGCTTCACCATCAAATAGATGGCCCCCTCTTCCATCATCGCCAGCGTGTCCCCTTTTTTCACAGTCGTATACGGCAGTTTCGTAAAAGTACCAACAAACCCATACGTCACTTCATCCCCATCATCATACAACACCGTAATCGTTTTGCCGGATTCCCGAGTGAAACCCGTAAAGACAACGAGACCTGGACCTTGCGCTTCAATCGGCAACGGATCCGCATACGAAACGATGACACCATTCTTATAAGGCTGCATCGATTCATACAGCGTAAACGGATCTACCTCTTGCGGATCAGCCGACACGGTAATTCGCGCATCTTCCGGATCGCCGATCATCGAAGCCACCCATTTCTTGATCACAACAAAGTCCTTTCCGGACGAAACGTACTGTGTTACGGGCTTCTGAATCACACCCGTCTGCTCCAACTTTGCCATACCAAAAACACCCACCGCCACTACAAACGCCGCTATCCATTTTGTTTTCCACTTCAACCGGCTACACCACCCATTTTTTTCAGTATATGATGGCATACGAAAGAATAGTATGGGCTACGTTATTTTTTGGACATCTTATTTTGTCAGTTTGGAAGATGGGATGTGATTTGTTTTTAGGGTGGAGTATGGGCGTTTGGTGGTGGGTTATGAGCGCGTGAAGCTCGTTTTGAGCGCGCGGTGAAAACTTTGATCGCTTGGAATTCTTTATGAGCGCGCGGTGGGGACTTTGATCGCTTGGAATCCTTTATGAGCGCGCGGCAGGGACTTTGATCACTTGAAATTCTTTATGAGCGCGCGGTGGGGGTTTTGATCGCTTGGAATCCTTTATGAGCGCGTGACAGGGGCTTTGATCACTTGGGATCCTTTATGAGCGCGCGGTGGGGACTTTGATCGCTTGGAATTCTTTATGAGCGCGCGGCAGGGACTTTGATCACTTGGAATTCTTTATGAGCGCGCGGCAGGGACTTTGATCACTTGAAATTCTTTATGAGCGCGCGGTGGGGACTTTGATCACTTGAAGCTCACTATAATCACTTAAAACAGATCCATGAGCGGTTGGAGGTTGATGATGCTGGTTACCAACGAAAAAAATCCCCACGCACTATAACAGCGCTGGGGATTGGGGGTTATTTGAATAAAGACGTTTTTTAACTTTTTACAAAGATGGATTTTAACTTTCCAAAGAAACCTCGTTTTCCGGCATCTACTGACATGAGCGGAACGGACTCACCGAGGATGCGGCGGGCGATGTTCCGATAGCCGATTGATGCTGGATTTGCCGGATCCATAACGACGGGTTCTCCTTTGTTGGATGAGGTAATGACATTTTCATCATCCAATACAATACCAAGCAAGTCGATCGATAAATGGGTTGTAATGTCGTTGACGTCGAGGGCTTCGCCCGAAGCCATCAGCTGCTTTTTAATGCGGTTGATGATGAGTTTGGGCGGCTCGATTTCTTCCTTTTCGAGCAATCCGATAATCCGGTCGGCATCCCGGACAGCCGAAATCTCAGGCGTCGTTACAACGATGGCACGGTCCGCACCGGCAATCGCATTTTTATAGCCCTGTTCGATTCCCGCAGGACAATCGATCAGGATATAATCATAATCCCTTTTTAAATCCGAAATCAGTGCTTTCATTTGCTCAGCGTTGACGGCGTTTTTATCCGTCGTTTGCGCCGCTGGCAATAAAAAGAGCCCATCTTCAAATCGTTTATCTTTCACGAGTGCTTGTTGCACTTTGCAACGCCCTTCAATGACATCCACAAGGTCATAAATAATCCGGTTTTCTAATCCAAGAATCACATCAAGGTTTCGGAGGCCGATATCAGTGTCGACGAGACACACTTTTTTTCCTTGCAGCGCCAATGCAGTTCCAAGGTTTGCGGATGTCGTCGTTTTGCCGACACCACCTTTGCCAGATGTTATTACAATTGCTTCTCCCACACTAGCTTCCTCCTTTGAATGATGACAGACCGGGCCGTAGATTTCGAAGTTCCTGCAAACGGTCAATGGCGATAAAACCGTTCGGATGCAAATAAGCACATTCCATTTCCGGTTGTTCTGACAAAATTGTCAATTCATCCGTCATCGTTTCCATTTTATCTGCAATGATAAGATGCGTCGCTTCCAGCCATGAAGCGGCGATCACCGCTTTTGCATTGCCGTTCGCTCCGGCATGCGCAATCCCTTTCAGCCTGCCAAGAACATAGATGCTGCCCGCCGCCTCGACGCGGCCATTCGGGTTGACATCGCCGATAACGACGAGGTCCCCTTCCGCTTTGACAACTTGCCCTGATCGGACGATTCCGATAAAAGTTTCGGATTGGTTTTCAAGTATTTTCCGGTTACACTCTTCCATCGTGATGACATCGCTTTGAATTTTGGACACACGAAGATTGGGTGAACCGTGTATGATGTTCATAATTTCTTTTAGCTCTTCTTCACTGCAATACCGGTTGCCCGTTTGGACCTGCACTTCTGCAAGCCCTTCCAAGCCATCTTCTTCCACTTTCCTACGGAGCTCGGCAATCATATCCGAATAGGCGCATTTATCATCGAGCCGAAGAACAAGACCATCCTTCGTGCCTTTGATTGTTACATATTGCTGTTTCGTCATTTGCGTCACCCCGAATTCACTATCTTTCACAAAGATTCACCCTGTCCCTGTAAAACTCTTTTATAAATCAGATTTTTGAAGAACCAGCCGAACATTCCGACAAATATTGAATTCGCAATCATGGTCGGAGCCAGCCTACCGGTAATAAATTCATTAAAACCGATGGATGTCAGTGATAGTAGACTCGCAAAAAAGTAAGAGAGTATCTCTAACACGACGATCAAAAATAAGGCGAGCATCATTGCCGTCCCGATATGACGATGGATTTGACGAATGATCAATGCTGCGATGAAACAGATGGATGGGTAAAGAAATGCATATAATCCAATAATATCAATGTGGAACATATCATACAAGAGTCCGAGTACGATTCCATAGATGATTGCCTGCCGCCGATTGATATAGATTGCCATGAAAATGAGATAGACAATGACAAAACGCGGAACAAGCGTATACCGCTCTCCACCGATTTCAATAGGCGAGAACAAACTGAAAGCAGGCTCCAAGAAAAACAGCATGACGGCAATAAGAGGGATGATGAATCGGATCATGATCCACCCTCCCCCTCAGTGCCTGAAGTCCCGTCACCGTCTGTCCCTGTTCGATCGGGCGTCGAAGTCCGTTTGGCAATCATGACATGATCCAGCACAGCAAAGTCCGCTGCCGGACGGATATAGGCCAACTTCGTCAACCCATAATCATCCGTTGACACTTCTGTCACTTCTCCAATCAGCAAGCCTCTCGGGAAAATCCCCCCGAGCCCTGACGAGATGACTTTCTGCCCGACTTCCACATCGATGCTGGAGTCGATCCGCTTCATGATCAGTTCGCCGCGCTTATGATCATATCCTTCTATCAAACCGAAGGCCGCTTTCTTTCCGTTCTCCTCTGGAATCACAGAAGCGACCCGGAAATTGCGATTTTCTGTCGACAGCAGTTCGACCGTGGATGTGAATTTGGTAACGAGGACCACTTTGCCGATTAAGCCATTTGCGGTGATAACCGCCATATTCCGCTCAATGCCATGTACTTCGCCTTTATCGATAATGATCTTCTCTTCCCACTGATCCGGGTTCCGAGAGATGACCGTCGCTTGGATCGGTTCGTATTCACGTAAATCTTCTTTCTTACCGATGATTTCAAGCAAGCGCTTATTTTCGGATTTCACATCGATGAGCTCGGCTTGTGTAGAGGCAAATTCGCTCAGCCTTGATTTTAATTGTTTGTTTTCCTCATATGTATTCAATAGTCCATCTATATTCCCGATGATGTCCATCACGAAATGTGCCGGCTTCGAAAACAACGATTGGCCGAAGCCGACGACATCTTTTACAATTTGTTCGGGAAGCGAGGCATTGTGCCGGTCCTTGAAAGAGAATGAAATTAATGCAACGAGAACGATAACGCCCACGAGCAGTAAAATCAAACGTTTATTTGAAAAAAATCGCGGCATTGCCCGTATCCTCCCTCAATTATCTAGACTGCATTTTTTTAATCAAATCAAAATTATCCAATGCTTTGCCAGTACCGATTGCCACGCAATCAAGCGGATCTTCCGCGATGAAAACAGGCATATTCGTTTCATCTGAAATGATTTTATCGAGATTCTGGAGCAACGCCCCGCCGCCCGTTAGGACGATTCCCCGCTCCATGACGTCAGAAGACAGTTCAGGAGGAGTCGTTTCAAGTGTTTTCTTTACTCCGTCGATGATTTGTGTAATCGACTCACGTAAAGCATCCACAATTTCGTCCGATGAAATTTCAATCGTTTTCGGCAAGCCTGTTAATAGATCTCGTCCGCGAATTTCCATTTTCTCAGACTTCGCAGTCGCTTTAGCGGAGCCGATTTCAATTTTAATCGCTTCGGCTGTCCGTTCACCGATTGTGAGATTGTAAGTTTTGCGAATATACGTAATGATCGCATGATCCATCGTGTCACCGCCGACACGGATCGATTCGCTTGTTACGATACCACCGAGTGAAATGACAGCGACTTCTGTCGTACCCCCACCTATATCGACGACCATGCTCCCGGTAGGTTCCCAGACTGGAAGATTTGCACCGATAGCAGCCGCGAATGGCTCTTCGATTGTAAAAGCATCTCTAGCTCCCGCTTGACGGGATGCATCCGTGACCGCACGTTGTTCGACCGACGTTATGCCGTATGGCACACAGATCATCACATTCGGCTTTTTAAATGAACCGCCAGCCGCTTTCATCGCTTCTTTCATATAATGTTCAATCATTGCCGTCGTGATTTCAAAGTCTGCAATGACACCATCTTTCATCGGTCGTGTCGCTACAATCGAACCTGGTGTACGACCGATCATATTTTTCGCCGCACTACCGACTGCGACAATTTCGCCCGTATGTGTGTTTTTAGCTACTACGGAAGGCTCTCTCAGGACGATGCCCTTCCCTTTAATGAACACTAATGTATTTGCTGTGCCGAGGTCAATCCCGACATCTCTCGATCCAAATCCAAACAAGATAGTTCTTCCTTTCTCCATAACCGCTCAATTACGGCCTTCATCAAATCATACACCATAGTATAACGGATAGAAGAACAAAATTACAGTATCACCTATATACTCATTTATTTTTCATGCCATTCGACGTATGATTTCAGAATATTAAATGTAGCCTTTTTCTTTTAAACTGATGAACTTGTGATCTCCGATGATCAAATGATCCAATAACTCGATACCCATGATCAAGCCCGCTTCTATCAATCTTTTCGTCACTTCAATATCTTCTGGAGATGGTGCAGGGTTGCCGGAAGGATGATTATGCGCAACGACAATGGAGGCGGCTGAGCGTTTGACAGCTTCTCTGAAAATTTCCCTCGGGTGGACAATACTGGAATTTAAACTACCAATAAAAACCGTTTGCTTGTGCAGCACTTCATTTTTGACATTCAAAAAAAGAACCACGAAATGTTCTTGGCTCAATGATGTCATATCTGTCATTAAATAAGCAGCGGCATCTTCCGGAGATCTTATGGTATATTTTCCCCATGTATTCTTTCGATAGAGCCGCTTACCGATTTCCACCGCCGCTAAAATTTGAACGGCTTTCGCTTTGCCAATCCCTTTAACGGCCATCAATTCTTCGATCGTCGCGTCTTTTAAATCTTGTATTTTATCGAACGAAGAAAGGAGACGGTTCGCCAATACGAGAACCGACTCTTCTTTCGTCCCAGTACGCAGAAGGATGGCAATCAGTTCCTGATTGGATAAGCTTCCCGCACCTTGCGTCATCAATCTTTCACGCGGCCTGTCCGCAATGTGGACATCACGAATCATCATGTTCGAGTGAAGTTCAGTGATCAACGGACGCTTCACCTGCTTCCAATGCAATCCATCCCTGTCCACGCAACCATTCGGTTAGCTTGGCAATCGGCAAGCCGACCACGTTATAATAATCACCCTCTATTTGTTCGACAAGCAGTGCTCCCGCCGTTTGAATACCATAGGCGCCAGCCTTGTCCATCGGATCGCCAGAAGCGATATAGGCATCCAGTAGCCGATCATCGAGCGTTCGGAAGGTCACTTGCGTTTCAGCAGAAAAACCGTGAAATTCCCCTTCGAGAGCGACACAGACACCCGTAATCACTTGATGGGTCTTGCCCGAAAAAGTTTTTAAAAAAGTCTTCGCTTGTTCGTGATCGGTGGGCTTCGGATATACTTTCCCTTCGTGCACAACGATCGTATCGGCTCCGATCACGATATGCCCCTCATAGCGCCGCGCAACCGCCTCCGTTTTTCGTAAAGCAAGCGCTTCGGCATAGGCGGCGAAATCGCCGTTTTCCACTTCCATCTCTTCCGAAACATCACTTGGCACAACCGTAAACGGCAAGCCGAGCAATTGGAGCAATTCTTGCCGACGCGGTGAAGCGGATGCCAAAATGATCGGTTTCACACTACTAAAATTCATGTTACATTCCTCCTTTCCTCCATCATACCGGAACAAGAGGGATGTGAAAATTGTTCCGAAATCGCCATAATTTCAATTCAGAACATTTCCTGTCGTTAAAATGTAATTTTCACACAGTTGTCCGGAGAAGAATAATGGGATAACAGATGAAGTTTCACCACATGCAAATCATTCGAAAACGCCGTAATGGCGGTAATATTCTTTTTGAACTCCTGCACTTTCTCATCATCGCTTTCACCATCTTGAACAGTCGCCAAATTTTTAATTTGACTCAATTCTGTTCCATTCAACACTTCCCACAATTTACCGGCACCATCCGCGCCGCAAGTAGCTAGTTCAGCAGTGAACGCTTTGCGGAAAGTACCTTCGCTCTCGCTCGGGTCAATATCGCTTTCCCGCAAGCCGACCGCTGTCCATACATAATATTGTTCACCGACTTGCATGACGGCCGCTTTCGCCAAGGACGGATCTTCCGCGATAAATTGCGATGCAGCGTCCGCGGACGTAAAGACACCATGCTGTTTCGCAAATAAACGCACAGGCTTTTCAGCGTCCGGCGCTGAAACTTGAGCGGGAGCCGGACCAGCAGTCGGCACTTCCTCACTGCCGGCCACAGAGCCATCCTTCCCTTTCATCCCCATAAGCAATAAGCCGATGACGGCAACTCCCGCAACCCCGATCAAGACCCCGTGGAGCATCGCCATGAGGACTGTCACTTTCGAATAACGTCTTCCAAATTTCATTGCTGACCACCCCGTTTTCTATCTAGCTTTCACACCCGGATGGGGAAGCAAACCGATTGCCCATCCTCTATTTCCCTTCCAGGCGCTGCGCTTTTCCTATAACCGTAACAGAGTGGACATGAAAAAGAACAAGACGTCTGTCGCCTTGTCCAAAGAAATTTTTCGACTCAAAAAAGTAAATTGCCATACCATCCGACAAGATGGGCACCCCAGAAATAGGCGATGACAGCCGCTACAGCAATCGATGGACCGAATGCGACCGGCGTCTTGCGCCCTTGTCCAGTGCGTTTCAATACAATTACCCCTACAATAGAACCGATGAGCGCAGCTAAAAATAAAGTGACGAGCGTTTGCATTGTCCCGAGCACGAGACCGATGACGAAAAACAATTTAATATCTCCGCCGCCCATACCGCCCTTCGATACGACCGCAATGAGAAACAACACCAGAAAGCCCACAACAGCCCCTACGATGCTGTCCCACCATGGCCCCAACGGAACGAACAGCCGAATGACAAACAGTAGCACAGCGAACGGCAGCAGCACTTTATCAGGGATGAGCATATACGCAATATCCGACACCGTAATGATGACAAGAAGGGACATGAAGAGGAGAGCTACAACCAGCTCCGCGGAAAACCCAAGCTGATAGTAAGACAAGGCAAATAAGCCCCCAGTCACAAATTCCATAAATGGATACAGCGGACTAATTTTCGACCCGCATCCCCTGCATTTCCCTTTCAAGAAAACATACGAAAAAATCGGGACGAGATCGAGCGCTCCTAATTTTCGGTTACAAGTCGTGCAATGGGAGGGCGGCGAAACGATCGATTCCTTTTTCGGCACACGCAATCCGACAACATTGAAAAAAGAGCCGAAGACGATGCCGTAAAGGAAAAATAACATTAAATAGAAGATGGTCATGAATCAGTCCCCCTTTTTATACCCTCATTGAATGGCGTTGGATCGTATTTCCCTTCAGAAGGAGGCGCATCGATTTTCGGGACTTCGCGCTGCAAGTCGACGAGATCCGGGCGATAAAATGCACTAAACGTGATGGTCATTTGCATGGAATCCTCATTTGTCGATTCGTCGCGGACTTCTTCCGGCGCCGTGAAATGGATGGCATCGACGATCAAAATTCGGTCCATCTGTTCGATCTCCTCGATAAACCGCTCGACTTCCAAATAGGAATCCGCTTCTAAATGCACTTCTGTCGAGAGCCGATGAGCACGCTCGACTTGTTCGGATGCATTTGTTGGGACAAATTCCTCCGGTGTAAAACGGATGTCGTGCACAGCGCTCTCCGATTTAATTTCAGCCTTGGTGATTTCCAGTAAGACAGCCTCTTCCAATGGCTTGACGGGAACTTTGCGCTGTAAGGACTGTGAACTAGATGTATCTGTTTGACCGCTTGCCGCTTGTTGTTTTCGTAAGGCAAACAACACTTCTCGCTCACTGGACAACATATTTTTCACCTGTTCATTTTGCTCTTTCACCGGGGCATAGACGTTGAAATAGGTATACGCCGAAAGCGCAAGGAAGAAAATAGAAGAAAGGAAGATCAGAATCATTTCTTTTTGGCGTTTGGTCAAACTAGTCATCCAGCATCCCTCCTTCTTCCGTTTCCTCACTTACATCCTCTTCCGTAATGGATCGATCATCGACAAATTCTAGTGAATAGGTCGCGATATAACGCGGCAATAGATCCGTAGCATTGCCCCCCTCCGAATCATCTGCAACGGTTACCGATTCCAATGTAACATTCGAAATGGAAGACGATGCTTCCAATCTTGCAAAATAATAAGCGGCATCTGGCTTCGTATCGAATTGGACAACGACCGACGCCAAATGAGGGCTTGTGAAATCAAAAGATTGGAAAAAACCCCGTTTCGGCAACAGCTGGATCAGATCATGCAATAACGGGACCGTATCGTATTGATACGCTTCTGCCCATTCGACAGTAAGCGCGAGCTGTTTTTTCGAGTCCTCTGATTCAGAGCGGCGGATATCCGATCGAATCGCTTCCTGGCTCGCTTGCACGGATTCCAGCTGTTGTTCCAACGTCACCGTCTCTTTTGTAAGATTATTCGTGATCATGAAAAAAACAACCCAAAAAAGAACAGCTGCACCGATTATTGCCAGTGCAGCCACAAGAAGCGAAGAGCGCTCCCTCTCTTTTTCGGGCAATAGATTGATATCGACTAACATTGCTTCACTTCACCTCTTTCAGCGCCAGTCCAATCGTCCGGTTGAATCTTGCCGGAATTGCATCACCTGTCGCGAGTTGCAAAGGTTCTTTCAACAGCGGCATCGCCTCGATCGACAACTGCCCTCGGATCAGGGTGAGTAATGCTTCCATATTCGCATACTCGCCATTAACGAACAGATGGGTGATACCCGCCGTACCGTTCCATAGATTATAACGGTAAAAATTGATCAGCTTTTCCAGCTCCATCACGATTGTCGTCGGGGTTACACGCTGTTCCTGTATCGTTGTAACGACGGCCAAATCCGCCGAGTTTTCCAGTTCCACAGGCCGCATGAAAAGCGGATAATGCGCATGAAAAATGGAGACGGTCAGCTTGTCCTCGTGTAAATCCGCAAGCAGGACATGCTCTTCTCCTGTTAAAGGATATTGTGTAAAAGCGAGCCGATACAAAGCAAGCGGTGCAATATCTGCAATGATTGGATCCAATTTCACGTCTTCTAAAACCTTTTCATAACCATTCAAGACACTTTCTTTCGAGGCGATCAGGATCGCTTCATTCGTTTCAGTATTCGGTATGTATGGCACAACATCAAAGACAGGATCATCGAAAGGCAAATAAAGCGTCGAGCCGATTTCGATAAAAAAATGCCCTTTCAATTCGTCTTCCAAGAGATCATCGGGATACGGCACCTTTCGGATAATGACATATTGATCCGGCGCGAGGAACTGGACGGATCGTCTAGCAATTCCCCACTCCTTCACAACCCCGTCCAAAATCATCGCAAGTGTCTCCGCATCGACAATCTTCCCTTCGACAACAACACCCGGAGGAAGAGGCACTTCCTCCGCAACATCGATCACGAGTGGATCCGCCGTTTTCAGCCGGACAAACCGGATCGCCTCTTCTTCAATTGTCAAAGATGCCGTACGCTTGCGGCGAGTGAATAGGGACATGGGGTCAACTCCTTAAAACATGTTTGCTATTTCTGAAATTATACTATATAAACTTCATTATTATTTATTTCCCATTAAAGTATTCAAATTTTCTTCTGTCGAAGTATTACTGCTTATATTTTCAGATAATCTAACATTTTTTATGTTTGCAAATTCGGAATATGTGACTGACCATACATCCCCAGTTTTAGAAACAGAATATGTGGCAGTACTATCTATCCCCTCAACAAACCCCGTTAAGTCTGTTTGTACACAGCTTGTATCACTTGTACAAGCCCCATCTATCATAGCCAATTTCGCACCTGTTAGTATACTTGATGCGTCTGCCAAAATCGCTTTATCTTTCGTATTACTAATAACATTTCCAATCGCAGGCACTGCAATCGCCGCAATAATCCCCAAAATAACAATAACCGCCAATAGCTCAACGAGTGTTAAACCTTTCTCGTTTTTCAATCGTTTTTGTAACCATTTTTTCATTTCCTATTCCTCCTAATTATTCATTCTTCTAATAGTGTTTCAATACAATTATACCTAATCTATTGAAATATGAAACTAGGAAAGCTTAAAACTATCCGTATTTTTTACTATAAATTGAAATTCTCCCTTACAATCCGTCTATATCATTGAAGATTTCAAACATCGGCATTAAAATAGAAAGGACTATAGTCCCTACTAACCCTGCCAAAAGGACAATCATCAAAGGTTCGATTAGTGCTTTTAAGCGTTCGGTTGCGGCTTCCACTTCTTTTTCGTAAAAATCGGCGACTTTGGCCAACATGGCATCCAATGACCCGGTCTGTTCACCGATAGCGATCATATGGGGAATAAGCGGTGGAAAGGCCCAATGCCCATGCATCGGCTCCGTCAACGATCCGCCCCGCTCCAATGAGCTTCTCGATTTAGCCATGACCCGTGAAATGACTTCGTTTTCCACGACTTTCTCCGTCATCGTCATCGCCTGCAAAATTGGGACCGAGCTGGAGAACAATGAGCTCAATGTCCTCGTCATCGTTGCAAGAACGGATTTTTTCATAATGTCACCGAAAATCGGAAGCCGTAATAGAAAACGATCCAGCAAGTACTTGCCTTCCCGATTCCTGCGTAGCATCCAGATACCAAGCACGATAAGAGCTACAAAAATAATAAACACATACCAATAGTGTAAGGCAAAATCACTGGCATTAATGACAAAGCGCGTCAGCCAAGGAAGCTCCCCTCCGAAACTGGCAAACATATCGACAAACATCGGGACGATCGTCGTCAATAAAAAGATGACCACGCCGATAGACAGTATTCCGACAATGATTGGATAGGATAATGCAGAAACGACTTTCTGTCTCAACAGATGCGCTTTTTCATAATGTTCGGCAAGGCGATCGAGTGAGTCATCGATCGTCCCGGACATTTCACCCGCCCGAATTAAATTGACGACGAGCGGTTCGAACGCTTTCGGATGTTTCGCAAGAGCTTCTGATAACGATCCACCACCCCGCAAATCATCATGAACGGTAACAAGAATTCGTTTGAACGGTTTCGACTCCACTTGCAAAGAGAGGATCCGGATCGCATCAAGTATTGTCACACCCGCCCGCAACAACGTGGAAAATTGCCGTAAAAACATGATGAACTGATCCCGTTTCACCGGCTTTCCGATGACAATCTCTTTTGTCCATGTCGTTTCCGCTTGTTCCGTCAAATTCTTCACACGGATGCCTTGGCTTTTGAGTTTCATCGCCGCTTCCCGTTTATCCGCCGCAACGATGACGCCGGTTCTGATGGAGCGGGCATCCCGGCCTTCATATTTGTATCTCGCCATTGTCAGTCAACACCTTCAAGGTACGGTCTAGCCGTTTCATACGTGATGATCCCTTGATCGAGAAAGCTTTGCACGGAGGAAGCCATCATATGCATGCCTGCCGCCCGGTTCGTCTGAATGACATTCGGGATCTGGTGTATTTTTTCGCTGCGGATCAAATTGGAGATGGCCGCATTGTTGATCATCAATTCGGTTGCCGCCCTTCTCCCTTGCCGATCCGCCGTCTGGAAAAGACGCTGAGAGATGACCGAAGTCAAGACGCCCGCAAGTTGGACACGGATTTGTGACTGCTGCCCATGTGGAAAAACATCGATGATCCGGTCAATCGTAGAGGCGGCGCTCCACGTATGCAATGTCGCCAAGACAAGATGGCCCGTTTCCGCTGCTGTAATCGCCGTCGAAATCGTCTCCAGATCCCGCATCTCCCCGACAAGAATGACATCAGGGTCCTGCCGAAGCGCTGCCCGCAAGCCGTCTGCAAAAGAATGTGTATCGAAACCGATTTCCCGCTGATCGATGATGGATCTACCATGCTGATGCATATACTCGATCGGATCTTCCAATGTAATGATATGTTTCCGCATATTTTCGTTCATATAGTTAATCATCGAGGCAAGCGTCGTCGACTTCCCCGATCCTGTAGGCCCTGTCACAAGAACGAGTCCTTGTGGGGTAGCGGCTAAAGATTTCAATGTCTCCGGCAATTGCAGATCGTCAATAGTCGGAATGACTGTCGGGATCGTCCGGAAAGCGAGCGACACTGCACCGCGTTGTTGAAACGCGTTTACCCGGAAGCGCGCGGCCCCTTGCACTTCATAGGAATAATCGATTTGGCCTTGCGCGACGAAATCCGGATACATTTTTTCGGGGATCGTCCACTCGGCGACCGCTTGCGTGAATGCGACATCGACTGTCTCTTCCCCGTACCGCTTCAAATTCCCATGAATGCGGAATATCGGCGGCACGCCTACTGTCAAATGAACGTCAGACGCCTTCAATTGGGACGCCGCAAAAAGCAGCTCATCAATCTTCATTTTCATCTACAAAACTCCTATTCGATCAAGGCGACGCGCAACACTTCTTCTGTCGTCGTAATCCCTTGTTTCACTTTCAATAAGCCATCATCAATCAAGAACACCGTCTTATTGCGAATGGCAATTTCCCTTAAATCCGCAGAAGAGCCGCCATTGTGAATGACTTCCCGCATCGCATCATCCAATACGAGTACTTCATGGATCGCAATCCGTCCGCGGTATCCCGTCATATTGCATGCGGGACAGCCCTTCCCGCGAATAACCTTCTCGATAGCGAGCCCCCGTTTTGCAAAAATCTCCTTTTCACGCCCAGATGCCTCCATCTCCCGCCCGCAGTCACGGCACACCCGGCGAATCAACCTTTGGGCGATAACCGCATTCAAAGATGATGTGACGAGAAACGGTTCGACTCCCATATCCAATAATCTCGTAACGGAAGCGATGGAATCATTCGTATGGATCGTACTAAGCACGAGATGGCCTGTTAATGAAGCTCGGATGGCGATTTCAACCGTTTCCCGGTCTCGGATTTCCCCGACCATGACGACATCGGGATCCTGTCTCAAAATCGCCCGGAGACCTGCCGCGAAGGTCAAGCCGACATTCGGGTTCACTTGTATTTGATTGACCCCTTCGAGCTGGTATTCAACCGGGTCTTCAACTGTGATAATATTCACTTCTTCTTGATTCAACTGATTAAGCGCTGCGTAAAGCGTCGAAGATTTTCCGGAACCAGTCGGACCGGAAATCAGGACGATGCCATTCGGCTTTTTGATCTGCTCTTGAAACCGCTCCAAATTGAGCCGGTTAAAACCGAGCTTCGTCATATCATTCAAGGAACTGCTCAAATCTAGAATACGCATGACGATCTTCTCGCCGAAAACCGTCGGCAATGTCGACACCCGCAAATCGATCGGGCGGAAATCGACTTGCGTTTTAATGCGGCCATCTTGCGGTACACGATGTTCCGTAATATCGAGGTTCGCCATGATTTTGATACGTGCACCGATCATCCCTTGCATATGCTTCGGCAAATACCGCTCCGTCTTCAACAAGCCATCAATTCGGAAGCGAATGACGACTTGATGCTCTTGTGGATCGAAATGGATATCACTCGCCTTTTGAGTGACCGCCGAGGACATAAGCTGATTGACCAAACGTACGACCGGCGAATCCAAATCCGTCAATTCATCTTGCGGCTCTGCTTGATTCGTTGTCTGCTCGATGAAAAGTTCATCAAACGACTCTTCATCATAGTATTTGGATATCGTCCGCAAGATGTCGTCTTTGGACGCAATGGCCGTTTCAATATGAAAGCCCGTCGACAGACGCAAATCATCGACCGTTATATAGTCCATCGGATCGGACATCGCCACAAACAATCGATCGCTTTCCACTTTCAACGGCACAAGTAAATTGCGTTTCGCGAATTCCTTCGGCACAACGTTGAACAGTTTCGGATCGAAAGGATATCTGAACAAATTGACATGCGGAATCCCCAACTGGAACTCCAGCACTTCAATCAATTGCTGTTCTGTAATATACCCACGTTGCAGCAGTAAATCACCAAGTTTTTGATCACGCGGTTTGTCTGCAAGCGCCGATTGGAGCTGTGCATCCGTTATCAGACCCGACTCGACAAGCAAATCACCGAGTCTTTTTCTTGTGGTTGCCAACGCACATCCCTCTTTCAGTTAATGATGTTTCCGCCTTTGTCGTATTGAACTTCTTCCGTCGGTTCGCTATCGTTTTCCTTATCCGGAGCGCCTCCCAATTGATCGGATTCGGAAGATGGTCCGTTTTCTTCTGGATTCTCGATTCCATCAGGTGGGTTATCAGCATCTTGTTGGTGATCTTTTTCCAACGCATGCAGTTCGATTCGAGGCTGCGGTGCATAGAAATCCGAAGAAATCCATTCATCCGCCAATTCCACACCTCCGTAGGCAATCAATCGGCTTACGGATACTTCTATTCCTTCTTTCCCCTCGTCTTCCACACGGACTTGCCCAGCTGGTATGAATGCGCTAAATTGACGGACCGTTTTCGGTTGATACGTTTCTTTCCCTGTCGTATAGGGTGTATATTCATAAAGCAAAGGCATGCCCGTCAATGACGTATGAATCGTGTTGCCTGTTAACGTAACATGCAATGTAAACGCCGATTTATTCGGATTCGTAAAGCCGAAATTCACCCCGAGCGACTGATTGATCGCCGCTTCGAACCCCGGCTCAACAGCAGGCGATAATCGATTTCCGATACTTCTTTCGTCTACTTCAAAGTTCGTCTGCAAGACTAAGGCATATAAAGTAGAGGCCAACAACGTCAGTTCCTCATCTGCAACCGGTCTGACCCCTTCCTCTTGCATTTTATCCAGCAATGAAAAAGAAGAAAACGAGTCCATTTCAGTGCCATCCAATGCACGGATCAACTGTTGTAGCGAACGCGACGGATTTTGCACGACCAGCGATGAAGAAGCGATTTCCTCCTCTTTCCATTCTGGGTATTCCATATAATCGGTTATGTATACGGTAAGTGGCATGATGCCCGCCCCAAGCTCTTTTTCAATGCCTGTAGCAATGGAGCGGAGACTGTCTTCATCGACCTCAACAGATGCAAACTGTTGCCTCAAAACTGTACGCAACCCATCAACGGACACGATCGCCACAATCGGATTTTCTTCTCCCGATTTTGCCCGTTCTATCGTTTGCTCGGCATCCAGTCGAACCAATTCCTCCGGCAACGCGACAACCGCGTCCTGATATGCCAAATTAACGGAGAACGCCGACTGCAACTCATTAAAGCCGGTTGTGAGCTTTTCCGCCGCCTCCCGCTCTTTCTGGTTGGAAATATCATACGGACCGACATACGTCTGGTCATCAAAAAACGTAGTCGAAGCTTGGCTGAAAGCGAGTGCTCCAAACGTGGATATGCCGTAAAAAAATAGCGTAGCTGCCAAAACTGCGATAAATGTATTCAAAATTCCTTTATTCCCCATTCGAGTGCCGCCCTTCTCCTTCTTTCCTACCAGGCTGTTCTGCAACTATCCAACGCGCCAAATCTTCCTCAATTCGCTGAAGCGTATTTTCCTCTTTCGCTTCTGTTGTGACCGCCACTTCCTCCATGCCCACTTTTTGCCTCAAATCTGATGCGGTCGAACGATTCACTTGATTGCCATTTGCCGTTTTCTTCATCCGCTTATCCAATAAGACCGTTATGAGGAAAACGAGCCCGAATAGTACAGCGACAATCGAAATGAGTTCGAATAAGTTCTGCATCAATAGGCCGACTAGCGCAATAAGAAACCCGGAAACACTGGCTGTTAACACCCATTTTTCAACTTTGTGACGCTTCATAAGAATGAATAACAAAGGAAAGACGATCACCGCAGCCAAACATAATATGAGGTATTTCAAACTTCTGTCTTCCTTTCTATGAAGATTTAACCCTAACAACAAGACTAATGAACTAGAATCCTTAGATAATGATACTCTATTATGTACAAAAGAATGTGATCCTATTACTATTATCATAAATTCTCATCTATTTGTCACTATTCATTTACCAACAAAATAAAAAGACCGCTAAACCGGTCTTCCATGTCCATTCCCTATTTCATCAAACTCAAACCTGTCGCATTTGTTCATATCCATACACGCCAACTCGATTGCGTCCCGCCCGCTTTCCGCCCATATACAACGCACGATCCGCATTCCGTAATAATCCTTTGGCATCTTCGACATCTTCAGACACCGTTGCAACGCCAAGACTGATAGTCATTCGTATATCCAACGGTTCACGCGTTTCGCTGAGATCGGAAACAATCCGAAACGTCGTGGACGCCACTTCACGCCTTAACATTTCCGCCATGTCCACCGCATCCATCGCTCCGATATCCGGCAAAACGAAGACAAACTCTTCGCCACCATAACGGGCAACCGTCGTACCAGGAAACACATAGGTTTGAAGAATGGCAGCCAGCGCAATCAATAAGTCATTGCCACTTTGATGTCCGTACGTATCATTGATCGATTTGAAATGATCGATGTCCAATATGATCACAGATAACTTCGAAATTTCCCCGGTCCGCAAACGGGATACCTCTTGCTCCAAACATGCATCGAGATGCCGGTAATTATATAGCTTCGTCAACGCGCAACGTTCGCTTTTCGTCATCGCCTCTTCCATATAGCGTGCCTTTTCAACATTCACCGTAAAATAAGTGCAGAGGATATCCAAAATTTTTAACTGATAATGTTTAAAGGCGAATTTCTTTTTGCTAGCCAATAAAACAACCGTTTCGATCTTCTGATTACGGCTAATTGGTACACAAATGACGCTTTGCATATCATCCGGCGAATACCCTTTCGATAGTGTTTCCCATTTGTTGCGCTTGTGATAATTGACCGGCTGCTTCCATTCAAGAACCATTCCTGCAATTCCTCGACCCGCTGCCATATTTGCAAAATTGTTATCGACAAATCGCCCTTGCTCGTAAGAACGGATTAATTCCAACCATCCATCTTGATGGTCGAATAAATACGCGTAGTCTGTTTTGAAAAATCCTGACGTTTCAACCATAAACTGATCGATCACCTTTTCTTCAGTGAGCAAAGCGGACAATCTCCCTCCTACTTGCACCGCCCGCTGCAAATCACGATTCAGTTTCCTTGAATGATCATAGAAGTTTGTAATGATTGGGAAGAGGACAGAGAAAAACCCAGCTAAGCTAAACAGTGCAATATAGAGACCGTTCACTTGTCCAGGCGGATTATTCCATAAAATCGCGACTACACCTGGCGGCACGATCAATAGCCATAAAAGTGTCAGCAATAGAGCAGATCGTCTTTCCCTTTTCATGCCATCCGTCACTCCCAATCAATTCATTCGAAAAGATAGACCGTATAAGAACTGTAGCGAGTTATCTGATTGGAATCATTCATCCTTTTAAATAGTCTCTTATACCCGATAACAGATACAGTGAACCCGTGACTATTTTCTTCCTATCATTACTTGCATCTAGCAACTTCGCTTCATTGATTCCGTTCACCACTTCTTTCACCTTATGCTGACAATAGCCCATCAATTCCTCCCCCGATGCCGCGCCTGCATGTGAAAACGATACAAACGTGAAAGAAGACGCAACGGGGATCAGTTCATTGAGTGTCTGCTCGATATCCTTCCCTTTTAACATTCCAATGACAAAGTCCACTTTCTCGCCCGGAAATTCCGAACGGATCGTTTCGGCCAATCGGTTCGCGGCAGCCGGATTATGAGCGCCATCAACGAAAACGCCCGGCGCGATCTCTTCAAAACGATGGGCAAGTTGGACAGTGGCGATGGCTTGTTGCACTGCCCGCTGTTTCAGTTGAATTCCCGCTACACGTAATGATTCAATGGCCACGGCCGCATTCACTCCTTGATGTTCCCCTTTCATCTTCCTTTCTTCTAACTGGATCGTTTCAGCACTGATGAATCGATTGCCTTCCATCTTGAAATGCTCGCCATAGATGTAGAGCGGGCTCTCTTTGCCATTCGCCACTTGACGGACGACCGCTTGCGCTTCCGTCGGCAAAGGGCCGATGACAACTGGAACCCCTTCTTTTATAATGCCTGCTTTCTGCTCTGCCACTTGCGTAATCGTATCGCCCAAAAACGCAGTATGGTCCAGCGCAATCGATGTGATGACGGAAACGATCGGCATGACGACATTGGTACTATCCGATTTCCCGCCCATGCCCGTTTCCAATAGCACATAATCTGGCTGGAGTCGCTCAAATGTCAGAAATGCCGCAACCGTCAACAATTCAAAATTGGTCAGCAGTCCACTCAAGCCCGCTTCTTTCATCGTTCGGAACGATTCATTCAGCTCCGCTTTCGTAATCGGTTCGCCGTTGATACGGATCTGATCATGGATATCGATCAGAGCAGGTGATGAAAAAACACCTGTCGAGAAACCCCGTTCTTTCAAAATCGCCTCCATAAACGCAATCGTCGACCCTTTGCCGTTCGTCCCGGCTACATGGATGATTCGCCCTTTCTTCTCCGGATGGCCGACAGCCACCAACGCCTGTTGGATCGCCTTCAATCCCGGTTTAATAGAATCATCACTCATAATTCCCCATCGTTCTTTATATTCATCCAATTTCGGAATCAAATCTTTCCCTCCATATGCTAAAATCTAGATAGAAAGAGTATATCATGGCCGGAGGTTTCTATATGCACAGTTGTTGGGTGATTTATAATGGCAGTCTGATTAGCGATAAATTCAAAGATCAGGCGGAGTTAGTGAAAGAAGCGGCGGAACGCGTAGGCGTCCATGCCGAGCTGAAAAAAAATTATGAAGTGATGATGGACTTGGCGAGCCCACTGGAAAAGCGGCCCGATTTCATCGTCTTTCTCGATAAAGATATTTTACTTGCACAGTTTTTAAAGAACGCAGGCATTCCCGTATTCAACGATCCTGCCGTGATTGAAACTTGTGACAATAAAGCGAAACAATACCTTGAATTGGCCAAGCATGACATCCCGATGCCTGAAACGCTTATCGCCCCGAAAGTGTATCCGAAATTCACCATCAAGGATTCCGGTTACTACGAGCGCGTATTGGAGCGCCTTGGATTGCCGATGATCATTAAGGAAGGTCATGGATCATTCGGCATGAAAGTGTATTTAATAGAAACGGAAGAGCAGTTTTATGCGAAAACGGATGCATTACGAGGCGTGGATTTTGTCTTCCAAAAATTCATCGCCTCCAGCAGAGGACGGGATATCCGCGTGAATATCGTCGGCGGAGAAATTGTCGCGGCGATGTACCGGCATTCGGAAACGGATTTTCGGGCGAATATTACAAATGGTGGCGTTGCTGAACAGATCGAACTGACAGCAGAGCAGAAAGCACTTGCCGTCCGGGCAGCGGAGGCGGTCGGTGCAGAATTCGCCGGCGTGGACTTGCTGTTTGGCGAGAACGAAGAACCGCTCGTCTGCGAAGTGAACGCAGCCGCCCATATCCGCAATCTATATAATGTGACAGGCGTCAATGTCGCCGATGCGATGATTGCTTATATTTTGAGGAAACTCGGATGAAAGGCTATGTGTATTATGCAAAAGAAGAATTAGTGAGGAATCGGGGATTCATTGATGATTTGATGGTGGAATCAGAAAAAATCGGGATTGACTTACACTTGCTTGTCGAAGACGAACTTCCGGATGCCGATGCGGATTTCATTTTATTCCGTGATCGAAATCCAGAGAAAGCCGTATCTTTCGAACAGAACGGTTTCCACTTGGTGAACCGAGCGCAAGTAAACGACATTGCAAATGATAAATTAAAGACATTTGAACTTGCTATCCTGCTAGGCGTTCCAGCGGTTCCGACAAAAAAAGTGCGCTCTGAGAACGATATCAATACGTTTCCTTGCGTTTTGAAAACGATCGATGGTCATGGTGGGACGGAAGTGATGCTTTGCAACAATGAGGCAGATGCGGGAACTTTTTTCACACAATTTAGAGGACGTTCCATAATCGTCCAACCATACATCGAATCAAATGCGACAGACGTCCGGGTTTTCATGCTTGGACAAGAAGTGCTCGGTGCCGTGAAACGTTCTGGAAACGACTCATTCAAATCGAATTACACACTTGGCGGCTCTATCGATAAATACACTCTGTCTAATTGGCAAGAAAAAGAAGTGACAACGATTGCCCGCGCTTTGAAAAGTGAATACATCGGTATTGATTTTCTTTTATTGCCGGACGGCAGCTGGCTGTTGAATGAAATCGAAGACCCCGTCGGCGCGCGATCATTGTACAAGACACATGATTTTTCAGTGGCGGAGAGATTGATAGAGCATGTGAAGAGAAAGTTAACAAAACCCAAATCCGGACAGCTGTTGCAAATCCATTGAACGATTGGAAGTTGATGGAAACCAGTGAGGTTGGTATAGTTTTTAAAAGGGGGAGAAATCATGCTCGAACAATTAGGGATAACGCTACTCAAAATAGACTTACCTTTCCGGCTAAATCATGTGAATTGTTTTATGGCAGAGGGGGAAAACGGCTGGACACTGATCGATACCGGCTTGAACAATGAACCGACAAGGGCACTTTGGGCCGAACAGCTTCGCGATAAAGAAGTGACAGACCTATTCATCACCCATTACCATCCAGATCATTTCGGCTATGCGGGCGGCCTTCAACAGAAGACCAATGCCCGCGTTTCCATGACAAAAACAGATGCCGAAGCAGGTTTTAAAGTCTGGACGGATGCCTATATACAAAAACTCTTTCAAAACTATCAAACTGCCGGAATTCCGAACGAAACTGCGCTTCAAATGGTCAGCAACACAGCGGAGTTTCAGCAACTTGTCACACCCCAACCAACAATCCATCATTATTTCACGGAACATGAAAAAGTGCCGATCGGTCATTATGAATATGAAGTGATTGCCGCACCCGGACATTCCGATGGCATGGTCTGCTTTTATAATGCTGAAAAAAGCGTATTATTGTCAGCGGATCATATTTTACCGAAAATTACACCGAATATTTCGTATTGGTTTCATGGGGATGACAATCCATTACAGTCCTATCTCACTTCACTGAAAGAAATGAAACAGCTAGATGTCGCTTACGTAATCCCTTCACACGGAAAACCGTTTTACGGAGCTAATGATCGAATCAATGAACTATTGAAACATCATGAGGAACGATTGGAAGAGACCATCGCAGCAATCGGTTCCGAATCGACCGTCTACGAAGTATGTAACCGACTGTTCCGCCCCGGTTTGACAGTGCACGAAACGCGCTTCGCCATCGGAGAAACGGTCGCCCACCTCGAATACTTATGGCATGACGGGAAATGCCATAAGGAATTGAAGGATGGCAAGTGGATTTACTTTGTGTAAGGGGTTGCAAGGATGCCAGGTGTCGGCAAAATGTGCGAGTGTGATTCTATTGAAAAACCGGCCGAGGAATCATCGGATTCCTCGGCCGGTTTATTCAACTCGCTTATCATTCGTATCACCGCTTATGACAATGGTCATTAGTGAAGATACTTTTTAATCTCCTCTACCATTTGAGCTTCCAAAATTTCATCAATTAAAAGTTCTAATGTGATCTGGTGATCTGTCCAACTTGAAAATTCCTTCTTGGATTTCCTTAGGAACCGTATAAAACTTTTTTTGTCAATAATTGAATTGTTGTTTTGGCTAATGCTTGGGTTTCCACGATTTCCATACCTTCTTCTCTCCACATATCAGCTAATGTCATCGCTATTTCACTCCCTTCAGGATAGTCCTTTTCAAATTGTTTAATGATTTTTTCTACATCTTTTTTGTCAAATCCTTTGCGCCACTAAAGATATACTGCATTATCGTTTCAAAATATTCCATCCCTGTTTACTTATCTTCCAATTCCTTCAAGCATTGGATGTTTGACATTTTACAAAACTCTATTTGCAATCGGCAAAACTATAGTCTACCTAGAATACTGACTACACAACGGAAAATGCCAAAAAGTATGGAAGGATGGCAAATGAATTTACTTTGTGTACGGGACTACAAATGCCGTAAATTACCGAAATGTGCGAGCCTTGGATTGTGCCTGTTCTTGCCACTCATTTCTAGTTAGGAAATGGGCACTTCATGGTTTCTTAATTATCGGAGTCGATTTAGAACCTAGAACCTAAAATTTCATTACTAGATTCGTCTCTGTGCACTTCGTCACATTATACACTGGTACTGAACAGTAGTTACTCACTTTCTATTAAATCCCCCTTTTTCAAGTGAAAACTATCAAATCCACTTGTATTGTTTTCACCTGAATTATCCCCTGTATCCGAAGCAAAATCGTCTTCAAAAGGCTTTTGATAGCGTACTTCTCCATTTCCTGAGACATTAATCGACTTCCCTATAATAACACCATAAACTTTCCCACTACTTCTCACTTCAAAATGTGCATTTGGAGCAAAATATAACGATGGTTGAATATTCCCACCGCCTTCTACAATAAACGAACTACCACCTGACAAAATACTACCATATATTGCGTCACTACCTCCTACTGAAATATTTGCCTTTTCTGCAAATATTGATCCATAAATTCTAGTATCACTATTAAAGTGAAGGTTCGAGCCTCCAAAGTATATTTCAAGTTTTCCATTAGGTGCCTGTGCATTCAACGTCGCGCTGCCAGCTATAGTAAACTTATTTTTCACATATAAAGTTAGCTTCCCTGTTCCTTTAATAATAATGTCGGCATGACCCGAAACATCTAACTCATCCAAAACAAGTTCCCTATCAGTACCTCCTACGTCAATTATCAATTGGTGACTTCCACCGACTTTCAAAGTTCCTAAAGATGAATTTTGATTAAGTATCATCAAAGTATTTCCAGCAAGTTTTGATCCATCTCCACCTAAGTTAGTCGAAAAAGAATATCCATTTAATCTTGGATATGTCGGTATCTTTGGGAAAGCTGGAAGTCCTGGAAAGCCCCTCATTTCCATTCCTTTAGCACTAGGAATTCCGCTCATCCAAGTTGGTTTTTTTACAGCAATTCCTTCAGATCCAATGGGTACGTAAATAGATCCAGTAAATTTACTCCACCCCGGACCCACAACTCCTCCATCACCGATAGTTATACTATTAGCGCCAGCATTTAAAATACCGATATTTCCGGAAATAATCGCACTATTTAATGAAATATTCTCTTTTATATAAACTCCTATTCCTTCCGGGTAATCTATAGGGTTACTAGGCGGATCTTTAATCTCAGGCGGATCCAAAGTAATGATTATTTCCTGTATAACGGTACGTGTTTTTTGACCGATATTTCCCGTTGATTCAATTTTATATTCTAATGGACCATCTGTTTTTACTGGAATAACTATTACTTCTGCCTGTGGCTGTTCACCAAAACTCATTTCAAAAACATTCATTTTTTTTAACTTTGTATCCATTTTAGATTTGACTTCCGTATAAAATCTTTCTTCAAAATTAAAAAGTCTTTTCTCTACTGCATTTAAACTACTATACTGATCATTTATCGTTTCAAATGCTTGTTTTACATTCCCCTCAATCTTGTAGAGCCTATCTGTAGCTCCTGCCTCGGCAATATAAAACACCGATTGATCATCATGTTCGCTCGAAGATATTTTCAATGAGTTCGATGCAACAGTAATAATACTTACTCCAATAATTGATAAAACAACAAGTACCATTAAAACACCAACAAGGGTAAAACCGCGATTATTTTTTATTGAAAACCCAATACTTTCATAATACCGCAAATCAATCACCCCTTCTCAGCGTTATTCCGGTTTTAATTTTTTCACCTGTCATACTTTCAATTTCGATATTCACTTTACTAGATGATTTTTTTATATAAAATCTTTTAATATCCTTAACTAAAGGGGTTCCTTCTTTATTTTCTATGGACTGAGTGTCGCTGTTGTATTTGTATTCAATTGAATCAGACAATCTGATATGATTATCCTTTGCATCAACATTTTCGATTACACGCGCATTCGCTTTTCGAATTTCCCGCGTAATCACCTTCGCGGCATATGTTACATCATATAAATGCTCTGTTTTTTCCAGCTGACTTTTATATTGTTTTTGACCGAATAAATGGACATTTGAAATCAGAAGGAAAATAATAGTCCCTGTCACTAGGACAGCAAGTAATTCAACTAATGTGAGTCCTTTTTCGTTGCTTAGATGCTTGTGCATTATTTATCCGCCTTCCACACTAGGACATTTTCCATTTTTGCTCTAAGAATTTTTTTAGGATCTTCATATACCTCTACAATTATACGTGTCATCGTTCCAGTCTTATCCGCTAATCTTACCTTTACCCATCGATCTGTAGTTTCATTTCTTTTCTCAAATACAGTCCATATGCCCTCAGTTACTTTTTTCTCATAAGCCAAGCTTTCAATAGCAGTTTCTCTTTGGCTAAATGTTGTACCCGTGCTAACAGCATATATATTTTCCATTTCAGTTTGAGCTAAATAAGTAGCATCAATAATATGTTCAGATGCCTTATTCACTTTAGCCGATTGCAAAAAGAGCATGAGAAAAGTCGTTAATAATAAAGTTAAAATCACAATAGAAGCCAACACTTCCACCAGCGTCAATCCATTTTCCCCTGTGCCCTTCTTTCGTTTGGTTTTTCCCAATCCTATCATCCTTTTTATTAGTAATATATAGACGTTTTATCTCCATGCAAAACAACTAGTCATAAGAGCCTATCTATGCATCTTTAAAACTACTAACCTAATATGTTGTAATCCTTTTATCCTCTTATACAAGTCTATTTTATCACAATAGGGAAATTCGCTACTAAAATGAAGTTGAACATTCGGTGAGGAATTTTGAATATGAAAAGAGACCCTGTCACGATTTCGTGACGGGGTCTCTTCCTTTAAATTTAAATCTCCTTCAATTCCTGCATACGACGCTCAACTGCTGCGTACTTTTCTAGATAGTCCTTTTCTTTGGCGCGTTCTTCTTCGACGACGGCTTCGGGTGCTTTGGACATGAAGCGTTCGTTGGAAAGTTTGCCTTGGACGCGTTTGACTTCGCTTTCCCATTTGGCGAGTTCTTTTGTCAAACGTGCAATTTCTTCGTCGATGTTGAGCAGGCCTTCAAGCGGCAGGAATAGTTCTGCGCCTGTGACGACGGCGGACATCGATTTGCCTGGTGCTGTGATGCCGTTGCCGATTGTGAGTGTTTCCGGGTTGCAGAAGCGTTCGATGTAGCTGCGGTTCGCTTCTAGGACGACGACGGTTGCGTCGTCTTTTGCGGAAATGTACAATGGCACTTTTTTGCTCATTGGCGTGTTCACTTCTGCGCGGATATTCCGTACGGCACGGATGATGTCCATGAGCAGTTTCATATCGCTTGCGCGGGATGCATCCGTTAACGCTGGATCGGCTACTGGCCAAGCTGCGACTGTGATGGATTCACCTTCATGCGGTAGATTCTGCCAGATTTCTTCCGTGATGAACGGCATGAATGGATGCAGGAGACGCATCGTATGATCTAATACGTAGGCTAGAACGGAGCGAGTCATTTTCTTCGCTGCTTCGTCTTCGCCGTACAATGGCAATTTCGCCATTTCAATGTACCAGTCACAGAAATCATCCCAGATGAAATTGTAGAGCGCACGGCCGACTTCACCGAACTCATATTTATCGGCCAGTTTCGTCACTTGCTCGATTGTTTCGTTCAGGCGTGTCAAAATCCATGCGTCGGCTACTGATTTTTCGCCGGACAGATCGATTTCATCGTATGTCATGCCGTCCATATTCATCAATGCAAAGCGGGATGCATTCCAGATTTTATTGGCAAAGTTCCAAATGGACTCCACTTTTTCGTTGGAGAAACGCAAGTCCTGTCCTGGAGATGAACCAGTCGATAGGAAGTAACGAAGTGCGTCCGCACCGTATTTATCGATGACATCCATCGGGTCGACCCCGTTTCCGAGGGATTTGGACATTTTTCGCCCATCTTCCGCACGAACGAGTCCGTGGATCAAGACATCTTTGAATGGGCGTTGTTCTGTAAATTCGATTCCTTGGAAAATCATTCGGGATACCCAGAAGAAAATGATGTCATAGCCCGTTACGAGTGCATCTGTCGGGTAATAGCGTTTGAATTCTTCATTGTTCACATCAGGCCAGCCCAACGTCGAGAATGGCCATAAAGCAGAAGAGAACCAAGTATCCAATACGTCATTATCCTGTGTCCAATTTTCAATATCCGCAGGTGCTTCGTGACCGACATGCACTTCGCCTGTTTCGTTATGATACCAAGCCGGGATGCGATGGCCCCACCAAAGTTGACGGGAAATACACCAATCGTGGATATTTTCCATCCAGTTTAAATACGTCTTTTCAAAACGTTCAGGCACGAAGTTGACTTTTCCTTCTGCCTGTTGCAGTTTGATCGCTTCATCCGCAAGTGGCTGCATTTTTACGAACCATTGCGTCGACAGATACGGCTCGACAACTGCACCACTACGCTCGGAGTGACCGACAGAATGCAGATGGTCTTCGATTTCGAATAAAACGCCCATCTCTTGTAAGTCTTTGACAATTTGCTTACGGCATGCAAAACGGTCCATGCCTTCGTATTTGCCGGCAAGATTGTTCATCGTACCGTCTTCGTTCATAACGAGGATGCGTGGGAGATTGTGGCGGTTCCCGATTTCAAAGTCGTTCGGGTCATGCGCCGGCGTAATTTTCACCGCACCGCTACCGAATTCCATATCGACATAATCATCTGCAACAATCGGGATTTCACGACCTACAATCGGCAATTTCACCGTTTTTCCGATCAAATGCTTGTAGCGCTCATCTTCCGGATGAACCGCAACAGCTGTATCACCGAGCATCGTTTCCGGACGTGTTGTCGCAATTTCGATACTACCCGTGCCATCCGTAAGTGGATAACGCATATGATAGAATGCACCTTGCACATCTTTGTGAATGACTTCGATATCGGATAAAGCCGTTTTCGTCGCCGGATCCCAGTTGATAATATATTCGCCGCGATAGATGAGGCCTTTTTCGTACAGTTTGACAAACACTTCTTGAACCGCTTTGGAAAGCCCTTTATCAAGCGTAAAGCGCTCGCGTGAATAATCAAGCCCAAGACCGAGTTTCGCCCATTGCTCACGGATATGGCCGGCATATTCCTCTTTCCATTTCCAAGTTTCTTCAACAAATTTTTCACGGCCTAGATCATAACGGGAAACGCCTTCTTCACGCAATTTCGCTTCAACACGTGCTTGCGTAGCGATACCGGCATGGTCCATTCCAGGAAGCCATAATGCATCGTATCCTTGCATCCGTTTCATACGTATTAAAATATCTTGCAATGTCGTATCCCAAGCATGCCCGAGGTGTAATTTCCCCGTCACGTTCGGTGGTGGAATGACGATGGTATACGGTTTCTTATCACTTTCAGGCTGCGCTTCGAAAAATTTCCCTTTCAGCCACCATTCGTAACGACCCGACTCGATCGACTGCGGATCATATTTTGTCGGCATCGACAAGTTTTCATTAGACATGTTTTTTTCTCCTCCTTGAATACAAAAAAACTCCTATCGCCTTAAAGGACGAAGGAGTTGTTCGCGGTACCACCTTTATTCGTGCACAGGAAAAAAATTGTGCACCTCACACTTCGATAACGGCTTCAAACCGGCTTCCGCTACTGGCTCATTTCGTTTCAGAAATTCGTCGGTTCACGGAAACTGCTCACGGATGACTTTCCGAGAATCGTTTACGGGCCCTTTCACCACCGGTGCCCTCTCTTTGCTAAACAGATTCACATACTCTTCCGATCAATGCATCATTATGCAGTTGACAACATTGTATCGAAAGTGCAGGTTGCTCGTCAAGTCTAATACGAAAGGATGATGGAATGCGAAAAGGTTATAATCCTTACTTACTGCCACCTTGGCTTCGGAAAACACGATTTTATTGTAAAGGGATTATCATCCCGATCTGCGTTTTTCAACTGATCCGGCTGTTGATCGTCCCGACGACCGGCGACTTTTTATTGCTCTGTCTGCTTTGCGGTTTAGCTTTCTTGCTTTACAAAAACATCATTTGACCGGAATAAGGTCGTTGAAACGCCGTCTTCCAATCCCGCGATAAATGACAGTGCTTCATCTTCGTATTCAACATACGCACTGTCATTTATGGCGACCGCAGTAGCGGTGGCCGCGTTGTCTTCTTCCAACGCCACCTGCTCTTCCACTTCTTCTGCTTGGGCAGTCATCGTCGGTGCTTCTGCTTCTACGGTCTGTTCCGCTTCTTCAACAATGGCGGCTGTTGGTGGTTCTTCCACCACTGCAGCGGTTGCGGATGGCTTTTCTCCAATGGCGAATGAAGAGGAGTCTACCACCGATGCAACAGCTGCGGGCGCTTCCGCTTTCGCAACAGACTCCACGTACGAGCACTCAACATCCCAAACGACGCTAAAGGAACCTTGTCCGTCCGATTCGTTCGTCGCAGATGTTGTCACCACTTGTATCGGATTTCCGGCTTCAGGTGGCAGATCGATATGAAGCGGTACAGCATATTCAAAATACCCCCCATTTCCCTCCAATTCCACATCATCGATGAGAATTGCTGAATTCAGCGTCTCTTCCGCCCGCTCCCCTTCTCCAACGCTTTCTCCCTCTTCAAAAAGGACATTGGCCGCAATATGATAAATACCTGTCAATCGAACGCCGTCTGCTGTACGCTCCTCGCTAAACATCGGGGTTACGCTGACCACTTCCGCGCCTGCCGGTATCCCGACATTCCCCGGAAAAATAAAATCTTCCTGCATTGTCCACTGTTTGATTTCCATGGAACCCCTCCTCTATTCCTTCACAAACAATTGTATGCGCGGGCATTGGAGGTTAGAAGAATTTTTATGCTTGCTGGAAATTTGTTTTTGCACAACTTAGCAAAAAAACACCGCGTCCTAAAACAATTCGAAATTGCTTCAGAACCCGGTGCTTCATGTAAAGGATGAGACAAAGATTCACTCGTTATTTTCTTGATGTCTGTCAATCAGCATATTGACGAATAAGTCAATTTGTCCATAAATGGCTAACGGGTCATACCGATAAAACGTATCAAAGTCATTGTAAAACACTTGATTGTTTTGCATCGCATCCAACCCTTGCCAAATAGACGAATCCTTTAAATTCTTTAATGCCTCCCCTTTTTTCTCAGGATCATAAGTTGTCAAAAACATATAATCCGCCGCATAGTCCGGCAATACTTCCATGGACAGCTGAAGGGTTTGTTCTTCGTTCTCATTTTTATGAGGCAGTTTTAATTCCAATGCATTGTAGAGCGCTTGTCCCCCGCGTCCTGCATTATCGCCGAAGATCCATAGCTCGCCTTTGTCGGTCAACTCATAAATGCCGAATGTTTCATCCGCATCGATGATATCCGCAAGCTTCTCTCTTCCTTCTTTCGCTTTCTGATCGAATTTACGCATGAACGATTCCGCTTCCTCATGATTGCCAGTAATATCTCCGAATAGTGCAACCGTTTCTTGAATGCTCGTCGCGGTACCGTATGGAATGTGTAGCGTCGGCGCAATTTCTGAAAGTTGCTCGTAATTTTCATCATACATGACTACAATTAAATCCGGATCCAGCCCGAGTACTTTTTCAACATTGACAGGTTGACCGATCTCGACGGCATCTTTCAATAAATCCTTGATAAATGGATTATCAAATGCTGTTGGCTCAACTCCTACGACATTCGCACCCACAGACAGCAACTCGCCACCGTAGAAATCAGTGACTATCCGCAGCGGCTTTTCTGGAATCTCAACTGGCCCCTTGACTGTCTCGAACGTCCGGGTGGCATCGCTTTGGTGCACTGTTTCCGACTCTTCAGCACCCTTCTCCGTATCTACAGAGGAAGCATTTTCCGGCGTTTTGCTACAAGCTAGCAAAACAAAAACGAGGCTGAACAGCATTGCGGTCATCATTATGTATCTATGTTTCCTCATCATCTCTCAACTCCATGCATTCATTTTTATTGATAACGATTATCACTATCAATCAATTATGTTAGAGAATCCACAAAGAGATGTCAATAGAAATAGAAAAAACCTCTGAACTGATCAATCACGCCTCGGCGTGATTGCGTCCAGATTTTGAATTGCGAATCGAACAGCGTAGGGTTCGATTTGCCTTAATTTCTGCATTTTCTGCAGAAATTAAGGCACTTAGATAAGCGCAATTAACTCCCTTCAAAATCTGTGACATCCGCCGGAGGCTTAACTTGAGTCAGCAGGGGTTTGAAACTCCACTTGATTGAAATACATTCTGGTAGTCATTCTGCCACTTATAGATGAAGCGAGGAACTTCTGCTGAATCAAGTTATACTATTCAGAGGCTGTTGCTATGCATCAAAACATTTTAGTCGTCCACTGTTCACCATTCCATACGTCTGTTACAAGCCCTTCATAAAAATCAGGTTCGTGTGAAATTAATAAAACACTGCCTTTATATTCTTTCAAGGCGCGTTTCAATTCCTCTTTTGCATCATAGTCCAGGTGATTGGTCGGTTCGTCAAGGACGAGCAAATTCGTTTCGCGATTGATTAATTTACATAAACGCACTTTTGCCCGTTCTCCGCCACTTAACACCTTCACTTTACTTTCGATATGTTTTGTCGTCAATCCGCATCGGGCTAACGCTGCACGTACTTCGTATTGTGTGAAATGTGGAAAGGCTTCCCAAATTTCTTCAAGACAAGTACGGTTATTGTCCGAATTCGATTCCTGTTCGAAATACCCGACTTCCAAATGATCACCGAGCTCAACAGAACCTGCGAGTGCCGGGATTTCGCCAAGAATGCTTTTCAACAGTGTCGTTTTCCCAATGCCGTTCGCACCCGACAAAGCGATTTTTTGACCGCGTTCCATCGTCAGATTAAGCTCCTTCGACAACGGTTCATCGTACCCGATGACGAGCCCTTTTGTTTCAAACAAATATCTTCCCGGTGTTCGCGCTTGTTTGAAGGTGAATTGCGGCTTCGGTTTTTCCGCATCCAATTCAATGACATCCATCTTATCCAACTTCTTCTGGCGGGACATGGCCATCCGGCTCGTTGCGGCATTCGCTTTGTTCCGTGCCACGAAGTCCTTCAAATGGGCAATTTCCTTCTGTTGCTTCTTGAAGGCGGCTTCCACCTGCTGTTTCTTCATCTCATGTACGCGTAAAAACTCATCATAATCCCCTGCATAGCGGGTAATCTGCTGGTTCTCCATATGGTAGATGAGCCCAATCACACTATTTAAGAATGGAATATCGTGGGAGATCAGAATGAACGCATTTGGATAGTTCTGCAAATAATTACGCAGCCATTCGATATGCTCAACGTCCAAATAGTTCGTCGGCTCATCAAGGAGAAGAATATCAGGTTTCTCAAGCAACAGCTTCCCAAGCAGTACTTTTGTCCGCTGCCCTCCACTTAAATCATGCACGTCCCGGTCCAGACCGAACTCATTCAACCCGAGTCCGTTCGCCACTTCTTCCACTTTGGAATCAATGATGTAGAAATCATTGTTTGTCAGCTCTTCTTGTATTTCACCTGTCTCTTCAAGCAGCACTTCCAATTCATCCGCATCCACTTCGCCCATCTTGGCAAAAAGTGCGTTCAGTTCGGCTTCCCGATCATACAAATACTGAAATGCCGTCCGTAGCACATCACGGATGCTCATCCCCTGCTTCAACACAACATGCTGATCCAAATAGCCGATCCGCACCCGCTTCGCCCAACTCACCGTTCCCGCATCAGGCTCCAGCTTGCGCGTAATAATATTCATGAACGTGGATTTCCCTTCACCATTCGCTCCGATTAGCCCGATATGCTCCCCTTGCAATAAACGGAAAGAGACGTCATCGAAAATCGCACGATCCCCGAATCCGTGGCTTAAATTTGTTACCGTCAATAAACTCATCTATTTTACACCTTTTCCTTCATTCAGAATGATTCTACTTGTCTGGCACTGCCTACAACCATGAAAAGTCGAATCTTATTCATTATATAAGGATTTCGTTGAGGAGGATAGAGTAAACAATTGATTACTTATTTTTCACTTTCGCAAATGCTTCCAATGCACGGCTTCTGGCTAATGAGTGATCGACGATTGGACGCGGATAAGTCTTTCCAAGGTCGATGCCGGCTGCAAGTAATTCTTCTTCCCGCGCTTTCCACGGTTCATGGATATACTTCGTCGGCAGTTTGGAAAGTTCGGGAAGCCATTTACGAATATACTCGCCCTCCGCGTCAAACTTCCGGCTTTGGATAATTGGATTGAATATGCGGAAGTAAGGGGCTGCATCGATTCCCGAACCCGCTACCCATTGCCAGCCCAATGCATTATTTGCAACATCGAAGTCAACAAGTGTTTCTTGGAACCATCGGGAACCTTCAACCCAGGAAATGAGTAGATGTTTAATTAGAAAGGAAGCAACAACCATGCGAATCCGATTAGGCAGCGAACCTGTCTCCCATAGTTCCCTCATGCCGGCATCCACCAACGGGTAGCCTGTCAGCCCTTTTTGCCATCTTATAAACTCTTCATCAGTTCCTTGCCACGGAAAAACGTTGAACTGTTCACGGAGAGGGGTATAAGGCATCTTCGGGAAATGTATGAGCTGATGATAAGCAAATTCACGCCATATTAATTGCCTTAAAAAAGCATCGATGGAGCTGTTCATATATGCTGCCGTTTCCGTATCATTCAGTCCCTTAGCGGAATGCCAAATTGCTCGGACACTGATATCTCCCCAGGCCAAATGAGGCGATAGCAATGAAACTGCGTCTGCTGAAGGGATATCGCGCCCTGTTACATAGCGGCTAAGTCCATCCTCCATAAACTCTTCCCATCTGGCAATAGCTCCCTTTTCTCCGGGTACCCAATAGACATGAAACTTATCAGCCCAATGGTTTGTAGATAGCAAACCCATTTCATCGATACGTAGCGAAGGAATGTGCTGGTCATATCCGATCATATCCTCAGGGACCCGCAATGGACGCAACACCGTTTCCTGCATCGTTCTTTTCCAAAATGATGTAAAAACTTTGTAAGGCTCATTCTTTTTATTCAATAAATCACGAGGAGAAAACAACAGATTCGATTGAAAAGATCGCACCTCTATCCCGTTTGAAATAAGACTTGTCCGAATCACATCATCCCGCATTACACAAGAGGGTTCATATCTTTCACTAAAATAAACAGCCTCTGCATGGGTCTGTTCAATAATAGTGAGTAACTCTTCCAAACTGTTCCCGCGCCTGTATATAAGTGATAAATCCTTTGTTTCAAGATTTTGCTGTAATGCAAGCAATGAATGAAGGAGCCACCATTTAGATGCTTCGCTCGTTTGATATTCCTTTTCTTCCTCTTCCGACCAGATAAAAACAGGAATAACAACCCCTTGCTGAGAAGCTTCCCATAATGCGGGATTGTCATGTATACGTAGATCTTTCCTGAACCATACAATTATTTTTCTCACCAATTTAATGTATACAGTACTTCTGGTAGATTATAGGAGATGACAAATATCTTATTAACTTGTATTGATTTTGAAGCTTCCATATTTCCCTCCGATGATATGACTTTCTAAGTATAGTTCACGAGTTGGATTTTAATATAAATAGTAACTTCCCCTCCCAAAGGAAAGAGAAGTTCGATGGAGACCAATTTTGAACAAAGCGTACCCGTCAACTAGATTTCAAGAGCTGCTGCGCATGCATACAATCCACTAAATTTTCCACGGCGACTTCGCCTGCATGGATCCATCTGTTTTTATCGATGATTGTCCCGTCGGTATCAATCGGTTGCTGGAATTGGCTAAAACCAGTTGCGTCCAGCAAAGAACTTTCGTCACGATCTAGGCCGACATGCACAACATGCTTGATAATATAAGGCGTACCAAATTTAATGGAAGCATCATGATCATCCAACTCCCCTTCCGTGACGATAAAAGGGATTCGGATATAAATGGTCTCCCCCTCTTCCCGGCATAACATATGATCAAAACAGCCTTTATGATAATCCCAGTTTCCGCCCAAGTGATAACCGAGCTCCCGAATACAATTGCTGACAACTCCGAAAGAGGCAATTTGCCCTTCAAGCTCTGTTTGTAATGTCAACATGATTATTCCTCCTCCTAACTTGATTGCTTATACAGCATTCACAAAAGAGGGAGGAGAAATACCAAATAAGTTGAGCTTACGACATTCTACATTCCGTCTCTCTCCGCGTTTACCAATATCCACTCACGGCTATACTTGGGGTAAGCATTGGATTTTAAATAGGATGGAGGTAAAAAGATGAAGTCCGCACAAAACAAAGCAACGTTTGCACGCCGAAATCTTTGGTCCGGCATCCTGTTCGGTTTAGGTTTTGTCGCTTTTCTTGACGAAACGCTATTCCACCAACTGCTCCATTGGCATAAATTTTACGACAAATCGACGGTTGCGGTCGGTCTTGTTTCGGATGGACTGTTTCACGCATTCAGCTGGTTTGCGACCGTCGGAGGGTTATTCCTAGTCGCTGATCTACGCCGGCGTGATGCATTGTGGCATAAGATGTGGTGGGGAGGAAAATTGCTGGGTGCCGGAGCTTTCCAACTATATGACGGAACAATTCAGCATAAGCTCATGCGTATCCACCAAATCCGTTACAATGTGAATATTTTACCGTATGACCTAGTGTGGAATATTTCCGCAGCAATCATGATCATTATCGGCATTGCGCTTATCATCCAAGCGAAACGCGATCACCTTCAAGGGAGAGGGGCTTTTTCCCGTGCAGCATGAGCCAGACAACCATACGTCCTTCCTCTTTACCGATCTGCTTTTTGGAATTCCCGCACTGTTGGCAATCGCTCTTTACATCGGGGCTGTTATGACAACCAATCAGCGGAATCACCTCCGGAAATGGCCCGGTATGCGTACGATTTCCTTTGTCGCGGGTGTGCTTTTGGCTGCCACCGCATTAATTGGCCCACTTGCCCGTCAGTCCCACTCGGAATTCACGGCACATATGATGGGGCATCTACTACTTGGTATGCTCGCTCCATTGCTCGTTGCACTCTCTGCTCCTGTGACATTGTTGCTGCGCACACTCCATGTCCGTACAGCAAGAAAACTGAGCCGACTGTTACAACGTCGACCCATCCGATTCTTTACACATCCGATCGTCGCGTCTTTCTTGAACATTGGCGGGTTATGGCTTCTCTATACAACTAGTCTATATACAGCAATGCATACAAACCTTCTCCTTCATATTTTCGTGCATATTCATGTTTTCATAGCCGGATATTTATTCACCATTTCCTTGCTCTATATAGATCCCGTCTCCCACCGTTTCAGTTTCCAGTACAGGACCATCGTCTTTATCTTTGCACTGGCCGGTCATGGGATCCTATCCAAATTCATCTACGCGTATCCGCCGGAAGGTGTTGCGGTAGATCAAGCAAGAAGCGGTGCCCTGCTGATGTATTATGGCGGAGATGCGGTCGACCTGCTGCTGATTTTTATCCTATTCAGGCACTGGTACAAATCAACCCGTCCACGTACTCGCGCTACTATTGACCGTGAATACCGTAAAGCCGATCATGCAATATAAAGAAAGGGACAACTTTGTCATATTGTGCATGATATGACAAAGCTGTCCCGGTTTCCAAGTTCTCTCCTGCTTCAATGGAGTTCGATAACGAAATGATTAGATTTGATCCAACACTTCCACTGTTTTCAATACATGATAAAGAAAATCTGGAATGTCCTCCATATGCTCCTCATTAATTTTCTCCTTGAATTTCAGTTCAATGTTATTCAAGTAATTTGACGAATCTTGCCCGTATTCAAAGCTCAGTGTTTGTGTGAGTTCGATATCATCTTCCCAAATCGTGTTTAGGGCTTGTTCGATCTGATTGCACTGAGTTTTTACATGTTGAACACGCTTCATAAATCGAAGGCATAAAGCACAACCTAGGTTTTCTCCCGGCATTTCTAATAGCTCGCCTGCTAACTCTCTCAGCGAAGCCGTTAAACTAATTTCTGCCGTCATGTTATTTAGACCAACTACCTTAAATTGAATGGCAAAATCCCTTGCAAGAACAGCCAAATCCATTCGATCCATCCGATTCGTAATCGTGATTTTCTGGTCTAAATTATCTAAATCATAGACGTGATTTTCAAAAGCCACCTTCAAGTTCTCAAAAACTGTTGGATCATACATAAGGATTCCTCCCATTGCAATTTCATTTCAGGTGAATTCCCTGACTACCTTCTATATGTTTTTATTTCTCCGATCTTTTGAATGATTTTACCATTGACATCGACTGAGACCGGGAACCACTTTAATCATAAACTTGATATAGTTGGCAATACAATAGGTTTAATGTAAATGATTCAAGGGAGGGGTTTCGTGGCCAAAAAGGTGTTATTATTCGGGGATATCGGGATTGACGATACAGTTGCTTTAATGTATGCCCATTTGAATGAAGAGATTGATATCGTTGGGGTGGTGGCCGATTATGGGAATGTGTCTAGGGAAGACGCACTCACCAATATCCATTATCTATTCAATGTCTTGAATTTCCCGGCAGGCATCCCGATTATCGGCGGGGCAGAAATTCCCTTGACTGCGGAACAACCTACTTACTATCCAGAGATACACGGCGTACATGGCCTAGGTCCCATCGTGCCCAATGACCGGGAAATTGTCATCGAAAACTTCCTGGAAATCGTACATATCATTCAGCAGTATAAAGATGAGTTGATCGTCGTGAATATCGGTCGTCTGACTTCGCTTGCCACGATGTTTATTCTATATAAAGAATTGATGGGGAATATGAAGGAATTTTATTTGATGGGAGGAGCATTTGGGGTACCTGGAAATGTAACACCTGTCGCGGAAGCGAACTTCCACGCAGATCCGATTGCTGTAAAAATCGTGCTTTCCTATGCCGATAACGTTACCATCATTCCATTGAACGCTACACAAAAAGCGATTGTCACCCCCGAAATGATTGATTATATTGACCACTTTGGCAAAGCGAAAATCTTCAAGCCTTTGATGGATTTTTATACGGAATTTTATCAAGAACGGGATCCGACGCTTCCAGGAAGTCCTGTTCATGATGCGCTGACACTGATGGCGGTCGTCCATCCTGAAATGCTGACATTCCAGTTCTATCCGGTTGAAATCGGGCAACAGCTAGAAGGACTGACAAGGAGGCTCAGCATTGCCGATACTCGCCTCTCCGCCGAAACGGTTAACAATCAACAGAGACATCGCATCGCATTCGACTTGGATTATAAACAATTTTTTCATCACTTCCTATCAGTCATGATGGGCGAACAATCTGGGTAAGACCGTTCAACCAAATCGCCGCTCGATTATTCAAATATCCCACTTCTTAGCAGAGTAACATCAAAATCGATGTTCACTTTCATTTCCTTGAACATCGCATGCCATTTCTCTTCGGTCAGTTCAGAATGACGCACCGAGCTTCGGTAGAATTCACCAAATCCAAAAACATCTGAACCGATTTCTTGACAGTCTGCTATCACCCTTGAAAGTTCGGCTGACAGGCCAGTGCCGATTACCTTTTCAAGTTCTTCCGCATTTTTAACTTCTCCCACATTAATATTCGGTTTTATTTCCAATAGTCTTACTTGCACGGTAATATGCAAATCGAATTCAGGGGTTGTCGGATTGACTAGCTTCACATCTTTGCGCGTTTTGATCGGATCGAATACCACATTAATTTCATCAGGGGGATCTTTCAGTAAAGAGGTGGGCAGATCCTCCCCTTTGAGTTTCATTTCATACGATCCCGCGTGATAATTATCTCGCATGAGCTTCACGTAAAAACTATCTTCAACAGAAAGTTTTCCGACCATTTTGTCCCTTCTGAATAAGGCGATTCCGGAAATTTCAATTAACTCCTCATCTCTGTTCAAGAGGGGGATTGCAACATCCCTACCCACAGAATAATAATCATGGGCCACTTCATGAAGCGTGGATGAAACCACCTGCTCACTTGCAATGTTCTGTTTCAGCAATTTATAAATATGTTCGCCAATGTCATCGATTTCAGGATACGGGTATTCCAGCATCGGTCTCGTCTCCCCCTCAACCACTGCCAAAAGCATCGCTCCGCTTATCGTAGAATTTCTCAACGAAGTTTCAATGTTATGTCCAATGCCTGCACTAGCAAACTCTTCACCGAATAAAACCCCTCTCAATTGTCCAGACATGATTTTTTCTGCTGCCCTATTATTGACTTTTGCACGTGTTCCTTGGGTTGTTGCATTTTCAGCGGTAATGATGGCCACTTTACTTTGTAATTCCGTGCTCACTTGGCGTACAACTGCTGTCGTCTCCACAGCTTCCTCTTTCCCAAAATCATAGCCGACCAATGTGACCAAGCCTACTCTTTCAAGAAGTTTCGTTTCTGCACAAGCAGCCAAACCAACGCAGAGAAATAGCGATAGTAAAATAACACAACATTTTTTCATTCTATTTGCTCCTTATGCGATTTAAATTTCTTTTTCGCTACCGCCAAAACATACAAGAGGATCGGGTAAACAAAAACAATATAAAACGCCACCTGGCTATAATAATCATTGAACGTATTAATTTGAGGCCGGGTTTTAAACATGAAACTCACACCAAAAATGATCAGCGAGAATAGCCAGACGAATTTATTTGCACTGACTTTTACGAGTCTTTTTGCTCCTCGAAAAGCTGACCATATGAACAGGCAAAGATTCGGCAAAATGATTAGTAGCCAAAAACAGACCACAAAATACTCTATTCGTTCTATGAATGGAAATTTAACAACCCCGAATAAAGTTAAGGTCGCCCAGATGGTTTTTGTCAATTGTGCCCCACTGAAATAAGTTAACGTAACCAACATGACGGCTAGGTAAATCAAGGTCGTCACGAACAATCCGAGATGAACATGTTTTTTCGCCTTCTCTTTATCCTTGACAAAAGGATAAATCACATAGAGGATTTCAAATCCGATCACCGTAAAGGTCATGGAATGTACCCCTTTTAGTATCTCACTAAAATCGGAATCTAAAATGGGAAGAAGACTTCTCGGCTCTATAAACTTCATCGGAAAAGCCAACATCGGGAATAGCCATATGGAAAGGACGGCGCTAAAAAAAGAAACGCCCACAATAACCCGCAGGCCGCCCGTAAACGCATACATCACGATCAACAGCAATGAAACCGTAAGAAACCATGTATTCAAATCTGGAAAAACCCATGTTTGTACGACCTCGATATAATTCCTCAACACAGCGAAAAAGGCAACTGAACAGTAAGAAATATAGATGATATTAAAAAAATTTCCAATCCATTTCCCGAATATATCCTGATGAATACCGTATAAGTCATTTGAACCGTATATTTCTAAGGTCTTCAGCATGAAAATGGCGATGATATGCGTGGCAAGTCCCGCAAGTATGACAGAAATCCATGCATCCTGTTTTGCATCCTGGTAAATAATCCGCTGAAAGCCATGGATTCCGACCCCGATTTGCGCGCCATGAACGATGAAAAAAAGTAAAAAAGCAGATATCGTATCACTGGGACCAATTTGCACAGAATTTTTCACTTATGTCACCTTCTGTTCATCGTTCTCGGGATTTATCGGTTCAGGCTCATATTTGTTTTTATCCTCTGGTCTGGTATTTGAAGGTCTCTTAAATGTAAATGGCAAGGGTAATCTGACAAGACTATCCCGCCAATCGATCAGTCTTGGCGGATAAAAAGGAGCTGTATAAGGGGAACCCAAACTGGATTGGCGCAACAGTTCGATCATGATGCAACAGAATCCAAGCATAATGCCGTAAAAGCCCCAAAGCCCCGCCACTAGGATTAACGGGAACCGGATGAGCCGGATGACGTTGCCCATCATATAACTGGGTGTAGTAAAAGATGACAATGCCCCCAAAGCGATAATGATAATTAAAATATTACTCGTAATGCCTGCTTGTACCGCTGCAGTCCCGATGACAATACCCCCAACAATACCGATGGTTTGACCCACTTTCGACGGTAATCGGACCCCCGCTTCCCGGAGCAGCTCAATAATCATTTCCAGCAGCAGTGCTTCGAACAATGGGGGAAAAGGAACCAACGCTCTTGATTCGCTCAGCGGGACTACGAGAGTTTGCGGAATAACTTCATAATGATATGTCAAAGCCGCTACATACATAGGTGTTAAAAACACTGATAGGACGACTGCACTGAATCGTAATAACCGGACAAACGTAGCAATCTGCCATCTTAGATTTTGATCTTCCTGACTTTGAAAGAACTCTAGAAAGGTGTGTGGGCAAACGATCGCAAGAGAACTACCGTCTACGATGAGCCCTAATTTTCCGTTCAATAATTCTGCACAAAGCTTATCCGGTCTTTCCGTTAATAACATCTGTGGAAAAATCGATAATGAGTTGTCATCGATCATTTGTTCAAGAATCGAACTATCTAATGCGGAATCCGTTTCAAGGTCGGTGATCCTTTGCCGAAGCGTATTCACCATTTCTTCGGAAGCAACGCCTTTTATAAATATCATTGCTATCGATGTTTTCGTTTGCTTTCCAACTTCCAAGTTTTCATTGCACAAGTTTGGGTTTTTGATATACCTCCGGATTAAGGAAATATTCGTTGACAGACTCTCATTAAACGCGACTTGGGCACCGATTACTTGGGATTCCATTTCGGGTGCTGAAAGGGCCCGCGATTCAGTAGTAGGGATATTCGCCAATACAACTTGAGTATACCCTTCCACATGGATCAACACCGTCCCATCCATCATCGCTCGGACAGCCTTTCCGGTTTCACCCTCCAATTTCACCTGGGGAATGGACAGGAAGGATAGCATATATTGCGGTGATTGAAACGGGTATTTTAACAATTCCTTTAGGACATGCTGTTTTAGCGTCTGGTTATCCACGAGGTTATCTATATAAAAGAGCGTAAGATTCGGAGGAATCGATTTGACAACTAAATCAGATGTATTGTGGACCGCGTCTCTTACCGACTGAATAAATTCATCCGTTGAATCGGACACGGCGGATCCAGTATGGTCACTTTCTATGGCAGAAGATTGTTGGGTGGAAGCAAGTTCGGATTTTTTTTCAGACATTGAACGTACCTCCTTACGTACTTTGTAGGTAGCATTGACTTCACGGGTGGCATTTATGCGCCTCTTTTCTATTTCAGGCATTGGTTTACGATTGTTTCACAATGAAAAGAAGACACCTATACCGCTACGATGTAGAACGACAAATCGGCATCGACAGGCAGAACAAGTATCCTCTATCAAGATATTTCGCGATACTTCCAAGTCTTTAATCGGGCTACGTAGAATTCCCTCACGATGACAAATCATCTATCCGTTTCTTCAAATTCAATTCGTATGACTTCCTCTGATTCGGTTGAGAACTCGATCGTGACAAACACACCGAATTCGCGGTCGCCTTCTTTTAACCAAAGCTTGAATTTTTCAATGGTTGAATTCCCTTGGGCGTGACGCCCTTCATGCAAATAGTCCAGGATATGGGCATGGGGATATTTTGCTTGTACTTCTTTTACGGCAAGCCTTCCCCATTTCGCATAGGCCGGGACTTCCTGTTGCACAGACGCCGCCAACGGCATAGGCGGAGTGATTACCCAAACGACCATCAATAAGCCGAGTGCTATACATGTTTTGCGTAAGATGATGTCCATCTCCTTTCATTTCAAATAAAACAGTCCCCCACCGATAATATCGATTTTAATGTGGGCTTCGTATTGTCGGGCCAACGCTTCTTTCTCGATTTCATAACTTTCCGGTCTGTTGTCAACTCCTTCATAGAAAAACTCTAAAACGGCCAAATCCTTTTCCCATCTCTTTTTTGCTTCCTCCGCCCAAGTATGGTCATCTTGCTGGATGTGCTGTTCGATGAGCGCATCCAAACGTTCGAGTGCACGGAGCGGGGTGATAATATATGGCAATTGAAAGCTGTTGGCGGATACTGTCGCTGTCAAATCCTTTTCCAGTAAGGATTCATGAAAACCATCCCTGATTTCTCCGGTCATCAAATTGATCCCTAACGAATACAGCCTTTCTTTTGTTTGATCGCAATAGTAGGCAATCTTATAGTTCACGCCTAACCAAGGCGTCAAAATTGGTTGTACGTTCGGATTCACTTCCGTCCGCTCATACATCTGCACAAAAGCGCCGAGCTCATTCGTCACTTGAAAGAGCTGATGGAGACGGGGAGAACCGAAATGGATCACTTCCCCCCTAACGTTTTCCACCAATTGGTTTTTGTCGGTGATGAATGTCAATTGTGCCGGATTCGGTTCTTCCCCCGTACTCTCCACGTACTGCCAATAATACGGACGGTTCATAATTCTTTTATCCATCTCAATCGTCAGTTGGACGATTAAATAATGCGGGTGGTGACTTAAAATCGGGCATTGGTTCTCTTTGAAAAATTGCTGCATATACGTGTGGATCTGTTGCGGATACATAATGCACTCTCCTCATCAATTACGCCTCGGCGTAATTGCGTCCAGATTTTGAATTGAGCAAAGCTCAATTAACTCCTTTCAAAATCTGTGACATCCGCCGGAGGCTTGGGTCAACAGGATGTTGGTCACTCAGGCATTGCCAATCAAACAGTGAAGGGTTTGATTTGCCGTATTTCTGCGTTTTTTGCAGAAATTAAGGCACTTTCATTCAGGACGCGTTGTTCTTAGCCTGAGTTCCTCTTTTCAGCCGGGGCTTGAACTCCTCAGAATTAAATGTATTTCTTCCATTCATCCTGCCACTTATAGAAGAAGGGAACTTCCGCTGAAACAAGTTAAATGGTCTCTTTATAAGCGGATAATATATCATCCAGCTCCCCGACCACTTGTTCAAAAACGCCAATTTTCTTATAAAGTAAATCCAAAATATGGTCCTCGATTGTATCCTGAATAGCCAAATTGTAAATATGGACGTCCTGCGTCTGTCCCAACCGATGGACACGTCCAATCCGTTGTTCCAATTTCATCGGATTCCAAGGCAGGTCATAGTTGATAACATGATGGCAAAATTGCAGGTTGATCCCTTCACTACCAGACTCCGTAGCAATCAATACTTGCGCTCGGTCCTTGAATAGTTGCTTCATCCAATCGCGTTTACTTTTGCTAAATTGTCCATTGAACAGCACACTCGTAATGCCTTTTTTATGGAGATACCATTGCAGATAGATCTGACTAGCCCGATATTCAGTGAAAAGGATAACCTTATCATTTGCCTGTGTAATGATTTCATAAGCTTTTTCCGCTTTTGAATTGATTTCCAATGCAGCCATTTTTTCAATAATGCGATCCATATACGCCGCATCTTCCGGCTGAGTGCTTTTTTCCCGCATTTTCTCTAAAGTGACGTAAGCGGCTTCTTTGCTGCTGCACATCTCCCGTTGGAGCGTCATAGTCGAGAAAGCATCTGAAAAGTCCGGAGAAACATGTTTCAGTTCCGATAGTAAGTCATATACTTCTTTTTCTTCGGGCGTAAAGTCGATCGGGAGTATTTGGACATGCCGGTTCGTCCATTCAATGCCTGTATCCTGCCTCCGATTTCGGACCATCACTTGATTGACCAATTCTCGTAAAAATTCTTCTTGGTCCACATGATACTCCCCGGAGGAAAAGAGCGATTGAAACGTCTCATAATTGCCAAGATGTCCCGGTTTCAGCAAAGAAATGAGGTAAAACAATTCCTGCACATTGTTTTGAATCGGTGTAGCCGTCAGTAATAAAAAAAATTTCTTCTTCAAATGCTGGACGAATTCATAATTCTTCGTTTTATGATTTTTTAATTTATGTGCCTCATCAACGACGATTAAATCAAAATTTTGCGCGTAAATATTTTCTTTATGGGGGCTTCTTTTCGCCATATCCATACTCATGACGACAATTTGACAATGGTTTAAATCGTAATTTTTTCGATACGGTATCGCTGGGATATGAAATTTCCGATTCATTTCATCCACCCATTGGTTGACCAGTGAAGACGGAACTAAAATCAGCGCTTTTTTCACGAGCCCCCGAATGAGATACTCTTTCAAAATCAAACCCGCTTCAATCGTTTTACCAAGTCCGACTTCATCCGCCAAAATCGCTTTGCCGTTCATCCGTTCAATGACCGTTTCAGCCGCTTCCAATTGATGAGGAAGCGCCTTTAAATTAGGCAAATACTTGGGACATTGAAGACCATGGAAATCGGTGATCAAGTTCGATTGCGCCACATCATAACTCATCTTATATAAAGTCCAATTTCCCCAAGGCTCACGGTCCTCTAACCGTTCGACCAAGCCTTCTTTCCATTCGGACGATCTTTCAATGATCATCAACATCACCTCACACAACTGATCTCTTACTTACTAATATGTCCAGAAAAAGCTATTTCTATGTAATTCATATCTTTCTTTTGCTGCACACTTTCCGGAAAACTACAAAAAAGCCAAACCTCAATATCCATAAGGCTTGACTCCAACTAGCCGCTCTCGTAACTGTAGTAATTCGCAAACAGATTATGATTCGTATGGGAAATAGGAAAAATTCATTTCTCAATGGTTTCCCTTAATGATTTCCTACTCGATTCAATCTTTTCAACTTTTACGTTAAGATTGTGAATCGAATCTTTGGTTAATTCAACTTTCCCATCTTTTTGTATTCTTTTCCATGTCTTTACGTCTTTCCGATATAATTGCTCCGATAAGCGATAAATATCCACATCATGTTTTAGGCCTTCTTCATACGTAGTCTCGATTTCATTTTTAATCTGTTTTACAGTTTCCTTTCTAATCTCATTAGGCGTTATTTTCCCTTCAATATCACTGACCGTAACATCCACCCTTACATCAATATCGAATGTCACATTGTCATTTTCCACAATCGGTTTCACCTTTACCTTAAGTTTATCAATGATCACGGTGAGGTAATGTTGTTCACCCGACTTCAAATTTACAGTCACTTCTCCCCTTTTCGTTGCATTCGTCATCCACTGCAAGCCATTGACTTTTTCTTTTGTGATAAAACCTTTAAATTGAGTTGGAGTGATAACGCCCACTCCTGTTAGTGTGGCTGAAGTATTCGGACCTTCTATCGTTTCCCAATTTTCAGTGACGGAAACATACGGAATACGTGCTTCATAACTTGGTTCATTCAGTGCAATGATCAATTTACGAAAATTGAGGGGTTCAATAAAGGATTCTTGCTTAAATGAGTTCCTTGGGTCGCCAAGCTTCGATAACGTTATGGCTTTATTGATGATAGGCGTCACGAGCAGTACATCTTTTACGGGGTCTTTTGTACTGTACACCCAAATTTGATATCTCGTTTCTCTATATCGTATAAAACTGTCAACAATCGAATTTACCCTCCCATTTTTCATCGCTTCTTCGGATAAAACAAGATACGAAAAATGGCCCCAAAAAACCCTCTGGTCGATGGAATGATACAATTCAAAAAATGCTTCATCCATTGTTTCTCCTGTAGCAAATCCAACCTCAGACTGAATTGCTTTGGTAACTGGTTGATCTGATTTTGCCGTATTACTGAAGTCAATAATTTGACTATATACCTTGTATTGACCATCTTCAAAATCTACACCAATCGCATGAATATAGAGCATTCTTTCAGGCTCGTTGACATCCCAGCAGCTCGTGAGAATTGGCATAAGCAAAATTAGCATAGCAATCAATTTCTTATTCATTTGTATCCTCTTTGGTCCTCGTCTTATCCTTAGGATTCAACATGCCTGGACGTTCTTTATAGTCGTTGGACGGTAATCGAAAAAGAGTAGCTTTAATAGCAGACCAATTCAAATCGGTCGCAATATTCAGGTAAGGAACACCGAAGGTTCGAATATTCGCTAAATAGAGTAACGTAAAATAAATGCACATAAAAAACCCGAAAAGACCTAAAAATGAAGTGACTAAAATGAAAATAACGCGTAATAGCCCTATTGCAGTCACAAGAGATTGATTGACTAACGTAAATGATGCAATGGTCGAAATGGCTATGATAACAATCATTGCAGGACTTGTAACACCAGCCCGAATGGCAGCATCACCGATAATCAATCCGCCGACAACACTGATTGTCCCACCAATGGCGGACGGAAGGCGTAAGCCGGCTTCTCGGAACAGTTCAAACATGAGCAGCATAAGTAGCATTTCAAGTGCCGCAGGGAGTGGTAGTCCCATATTCGATTGGACAATGGTAGCCAGTAATTGCAATGGCATCTGATTTTGGTGAAATGTCATTAAAGCGAGCCAAAACGCCGGTAGTAACAAGCCAATTCCAATGCCTAACAGACGTAATAGCCGCTCAAACGAACTAAAAAAGACCGGGGATTCATTATCTTCACTAGATTTTAAAAGTAAAAACAAATTTACAGGCGTGATCACTACATACGCAACCCCGTCCACAAGTATTAGAAATCGCCCTCTTATAAGTGATTGAACCGCATTATCGGGTCGACCTGTATAATCGACTCTAGGAAAGAGCTTGGAACTTTTATTTACCCTTTCCATTAATAAATCCCCACTAAATACAATATCAGTATCAACTTTTTCCAACCTACTTTTTATGCCATGCAAAATTTCTTTATCGGCAATATCATCAAAATAAAGAATGGCCACAGCCGTTTTTGAACGTTTTCCCAGCTCCAACTTTTCTACACATAATGAGTTCGTAGGCAATCGCTTCCGTATTAAAGCGATATTAACGGAAAGGTCTTCAATAAAGTTATCTCTAGGTCCTTTTACGAGAACTTCCATTCTTGTCTCTTCAGGACTTCGATTCGGTTTTTTAGCAATATTGCTTGAAAACAGGAGCTGATCTTCCTCAAAAAAAAGTAGCAAATGGCCCGTATACACCAGTGAAATAGCCTCTGTCATATCCTCTATTTTTTGAATATCAGGAATGTGTAATTCTTCCAGCAATGTTGCTTCTAGGGGTATCTCTTCTCGGTTATCAAAAACCAGTTGAATTCGTTGAATGATGACCTCGTTCAACAACTGCTGGTCAATCATGGCGTCACAAGTAATGAAATGCACCTTATATTGACAAAATGTATACGCTTGAAACTGCACGTCCGCTGACTTCTGAAATAGTTCTTTTAAACTGTTGATATCCATAACTGTTTCAGCCGATCGCATCGTTTTTCACCATTTTCTGTGTAAGTTTTAAGTCTCGACCTTCTTAGATGCTTTACTTGATAAGAAAGCAACAATCACGAAAACGAGGGATAAGATAAAAAAAAAGGAAAAAGTAGACGACAATAGATATTCCCCTTTAATTTTCAGAAAAAGACCGTCGTTCATAAGAAACAACACTAAATTTATGAAGAAAAATGGCGGGGCAAGCGTTTTCCAAATACGCTTTCGATTTCCCGTCATTTTCAATATGTCCGCAACCACGAATAAAATTAATCCCATTCGTATAAACGCACCCGTAAGCCATTGATAGATCGACAAAAAATCAAGATGTTCAACAAAGCGTCCAATCGCCGCAAGCCCCCATTCTTCATAAGCAGGAAATCTTTGCTTTGATGCCTCATCGGGTCCAAACTCCATAACCGCACCGTTGAGTGGACCGATTGTTAACCCCATTAAAATAAAAACCATTACCGCAAAGTGGTACCAACGTATCCGACCTTTAATGTGATGTTGTAAAAAGAGAATAAGCAGAAGCTCAACAAACCCAGAGGCGGGATAGACAATTCCTTTCAAGATAGGTTGGAACCCATGTTCGAAAAAAGGTAGCAATAACTCGTGATCCTTCACTTGTATGTTTGTAATCGCTACAAAAAATCCTAAAACAACGACTCCGGCTAGAACAACGACATTCACAATCGCAATCGTTTGTATATTCGTTGTGACCAATAAGATACAAAGAATTGTATAGATGATTAACAGAACCAACATCGGTGTTTCTGGTAAAAAGGTCGTTGTGACCCATTGCAACGTTTCCCTCATTGTAAAAGCGGCAAGGATAATCAAATAGATGGCAACAATATAAAGGATAATAGAAGAGGCAACCTTGCCGATTTTTAATTTTAACCAATCCGCAATCGGCTCTTGGTTTGATTGTTTATGAATATAAACTAACAGAAATAGCCATGGCAATATGGCGATTGTTGCTAATACGACAGACATCCATCCATCTCTTCCTACAGTTTTTAATAATGGAGGAAGAATGGTTACATGATTTTTCAACCCAATTACCGTCATCGATAGAAAAATGACATGTAGCATACTAATTGATCCGATGCCCTTCACTCGAAAACCCTCTAACATTTTTTATATGACTTATTATTGGCAAAAAGATAGAGGATTATAAGCAGTGAATTTCGATCTAAGAAGACCTCGTGCTCACGGGATGAACGATTCCCTCGCATCCAAAAAAAGAAGTGCTAACAAGGATAAATGTAGGGAAATTGAACATGTATAACACACTGCTCAAATGACGGTCTACCTTGCTGTTTGGCTACTGAAAATAGAATATCTCGGGCTCGTTTTATTTACCGGCAAAAAGGTTATGATTCGTCTGGAAAACACCATCGTGTTATTATACAAATAAGAATAAACATTGTTCTTTTTACAAGATGATTGGGGAGGTTTTTCGATGGCGTATATATTACAAGTCGATTTTAAACATGAAGGTCCTTTCGGGAATGAAATGGTTGGCGCATTTACGGATTTAGCTAACAGCATTAACGAAGAAAAGGGATTCATCTGGAAAATTTGGACAGAGAATGAGGATACGAAAGAAGCTGGCGGCATCTATTTGTTCGAAACGAAAGAAGATGCTGAGCATTATTTAGACAAACATACGAAGCGATTAAATGGATTTGGAATTGCACACGTCAACGGGAAAATTTTCAAAGCAAACGACTCCTTAACGACGATCAATCAAGGTCCCGTGCAATAACGAACAGATTAGTTGATGAAGCCATCAAGCCCATGTACCTTTTCGAGGACTGGGCTATTTTTTTATCCTTTCTTGAACCGTGAGGATACGCTTTCAGAATAATGAATGAGCAAGTCGTAACTTCCATGTCTCAACGATATATTGTAGATAGGAACTGATGAAAGGGGATATAGAAATGAAAAGGAGAACTGCGGAACCCTTCAAAATTAAAACTGTGGAAACATTGGCGATGCTCTCATATGAGGAAAGAAAACAAGCGCTTCGCCAAGCTGGCTATAATACATTTCTCATCGACTCGACAGATGTCTATATCGATTTATTGACAGACAGTGGGACGACCGCAATGAGCGATGCACAATGGGGTGCGTTGATGACTGGCGATGAAGCGTATGCAGGAAGCAAAAGCTGGAAGAAGTTAGAAAAAGCGGTGCGCGACGTCTATGGCTATCAATTTGTCCTGCCCACCCACCAAGGACGTGGAGCGGAAAATATCTTATCCCAACTCAAAATTCAAAAAGGCGATTACGTCCCGGGGAATATGTACTTTACAACGACACGGGCCCATCAGGAGATGAACGGTGCTACATTTGTCGATATCATTATTGATGAAGCACATGATCCTACCATTGAGCATCCGTTTAAAGGAAATGTCGATTTGGCTAAATTGCAGCGGCTAATCGATGATGTGGGTGCAGAGAAAATCCCATATGTCTGCCTAGCGGTAACCGTCAATCTTGCCGGAGGGCAACCCGTCAGCATGGAAAATATGAAAGAGGTTTACGCACTATGCCAAAAGCACGGCATCGATGTTATGCTCGATGCGACGCGCTGTGTCGAAAACGCCTTCTTCATCAAAGAACGGGAAGCCGGGCATGCGAACCGGTCGATTGCAGCGATTTTAAAAGAAATGATGTCCTACTCAGATGGCTGCACGATGAGCGGTAAAAAAGATTGCCTCGTCAATATCGGCGGTTTCCTGGCGATGAATGATGAAGACTTGTATATACGATCACGTGAGCTGGTTGTCGTGTATGAAGGGATGCCTTCTTATGGCGGAATGGCAGGACGTGATATGGAAGCGATGGCGATCGGCATCCGGGAAGCGGTCGACGATTATTATATCGAGCATCGGATCGGGCAAGTTCGCCATCTCGGCCAACAGCTCATTGACGCTGGAATTCCAGTCGTCAAACCGATAGGCGGGCATGCTGTATTTTTGGACGCACGCGCCTTCCTCCCTCATTTAAGCCAAGAAGAATTCCCTGCCCAAGCGCTTGCCGCCGCCCTTTACTTGGATTCCGGGGTACGGAGCATGGAACGGGGAATTGTTTCGGCTGGACGCGACATCACAACAGGCAACCATAATAAGCCCAATCTGGAACTCGTCCGCCTCACCATCCCCCGCCGGGTATATACGAATAATCATATGGATGTGGTCGTAGATTCAATTGTAGATCTGTATGAAAAACGGGATGCCATTTGCGGATTGCAGATGGATTACGAACCGCCTACCCTCCGCTTCTTCAATGCCCGGTTTTCTCCGTTGTCGGCAACTGGCGAACTGATCAGCGGGGATCATAAATAAACATCCATACCAAAAACATAGGAACCCCGTCATTGGATTTCCTATGTTTTTGCATGGAAGAAATTTTTTTAATAATATAGATTGGGATTCCATTCAATGGTGGCATTCACTTGAAGAATATCCCCTAATTGACGAACCTGAACATGCAAGCCGATAATATCGTTTTTGCTATCGGGAAATTGAATGTATACCTCACCTTCAGCTAGCCCTTTAATATGGAAGACATCCGTGTTTTTCTCTCGTTGGATATCTGCAATTTTCTCCGAACCTTCAGGAAGACGATGCGCTCCGATCTGGTTAGGTTGGTCTCCGACTTGAATCGTAAGTCCCTGACGCTCTTCTAGCGTTAGGATGTGGTATCGGAAAGAGGGCTTATAAATTTCCGATGTAACGGCATAGCGCACTTGCTGCCCACTCGCATAATGGATGGTAGCGACAAACTCCCCGGGCTCTTTTATGGAAAAGCAGACGGCAGGATAGGGACCAGGATTACATAAACTATACGCCAAATCGGCTTGAATGAGCTCACCGTCCCGCTTTGCAAGTGAAATCGATTCAATCGGATCATTCTCCACAAAAAGACGTACTTCCGTCGCCAGAATATCATCCGTTTCCTCAAAGTCCAGTTTCAGCTGGTCGTCTACCTGCTTCACATGCACATAATATTTCCGGTAATCCTCGTGGGAATCTTCCCCGGTAATCGGATCCCTTTTACTACCGACCATAAAGAAGGTGGCTGTCCCTTCACGGACTGGTACCATATGGATCTCATTAAACGTCATCCCTTTCCCATGTACGCTATGAATGATGTCGTTCCTGGACTGGTAATCTTCATAACTGTAAATGGAATCCCATCCGAAATCCGATGCTTGTAAGGTCACAATCGACGCTTTCACTTTTTCCGTTTTCACGATGAGCACAGCCGCCTGCGCCCTTGTAATCGGAGCATTTGGACTGTAGGCATTTGCTGAAGTGCCTGATGTGATGCCCATTTTATGCAGGATATGAATATTCACTTGATGACTGCCTAATCTTCTGATATCGTCGAAAGGATTTTCATCGTTATTATAATAATAGGGAGGCAACTCAAAAGCTTTCACAAGAATAGAAGCCATTTGCGCACGAGTAATCGTATCATTCGGACCGAATCGGCCATCCCCATATCCATTGATGATGCCTGCATTGGCAAGTGCCGCAATGGCGCCATAATTCCACTGGGATGGCGACACATCCTTGAATCCGGGATCTTTGACTTTTGTCGTGTCCAATTTTACAAGTTTCGCAATGATCGATGCCGCCTGTCCACGTGTAATGGATGCGCCAGGCTTAAACGTACCATCTTCATACCCACCGATGACATTCCGTTCAGCAAGCTCATAGACTGCATGCGCGTAGGATTTTGACGTCGGCACATCTGAAAAAACGCTTACACTCGCAGCATTTGTTTCTGAAACTAGCAAACAACTTGCAAGGATCAGAATAACTGCATTGATTTTTAATTTTCGAATCAACATCCTCTCTCCTCCTTTGACCTACTTCCATTGTAACATATTTCCATCTAAACGAATTGAAAAGGAGGAGAAGGCACCAGACCATTTGCACTTAATTAAAGTGCTAAACAGGTTTCTTGATTAACAACTCTCCTTTTGGAACAATAGAATAAATGAACCAAAGAAAGGGTGTCTGGACTGATGAAAGTATTGGTAATCGGGGCAAATGGGCAGATTGGTAAGCAAGTTGTTCAACTCCTGCAAGAAAGCGATGAGCATACCGTGCGGGCTATGGTCAGGGATGAGGCGCAAGCTGCCGCTCTTCAAGCAAAAGGCGTGGAAGCGGTTGTTGCGGATTTGGAAGGATCTGTCGACGAATTTGCAACAGCAATGCAAGGCTGCGACGCGGTTATTTTTTCTGCCGGTTCAGGCGGTCATACGGGACCCGATAAAACTTTATTAGTCGATTTGGACGGAGCTGTTAAGTCGATGGAAGCCGCGGAGAAGGTCGGCATTCATCGCTATGTAATGGTGAGTGCCATCCAGGCGCATAACCGGGAAAGCTGGGCAAACAGTCCCATCAAACCGTATATGGTGGCGAAACATTTTGCCGACAAGTCACTCATGGCAAGTAATCTAAACTACACCATTGTGCGTCCAGGCGCTTTAACCAATGACACTGGCACTGGACGCGTTTCTGCAAGTGAGAACTTGCAACGTGATTCCATACCGCGTGAAGATGTCGCACATACATTGATCGCCGTGCTGAATGAAGAAAATACGTTTAAACGTTCATTTGACCTCGTCGCCGGCGAGACCGTTATTTCTGACGCGTTGAAAAATCTATAAATACGTTGCATTATTCAATAGAAGAGAGTAGGGTTGCTTGAAAAATGGTTTTAAACGGATTTTACAGCAACCCTTTTTTTGTTTTTGATTTTCAAATAAAGTCGTCTTTCCCCTTCCCATCACATTTTGAAGATTCGATCTTCTATCACTTTTGACTATAAAGCTTTGTGTTACACAAAGGTCAACAACTAGTTTGCTATTATTTTGGAGGAAATAGAAATATCATGTAAACCACAAACCTAATGTAGAGTTCTTAATAATCAAAGAAATCACAAAAGAATACATCGCTTTGATCCCAATTCTATTTGGTAGTTTTAGCGAATTGAACAAGGGCTCAGTTGAATTATCCCATCAACAAAATCATGTTATTGAATTTTTGTATATGCAACAAAGAGGTTTAAATCTTAAAGAAATCAGTATGGGGTTAGATATCGCAAAGCAACAACTCACCACTATTATTAAGGATTTAGAAATGGGTGGCTATTTAGATCAATAACGCCTCGGCGTTATTGCGTCCGGATTTTGAAAGGAGTTAATTGAGCTTGCTCAATTAACTCCTTTCAAAACCCGTGACATCCGCCGGAGGATTGGGCCAACAGGATGTTGGTCACTCAGGCGTTGCCAATCAAACAGCGAAGGGTTTGATTTGCCGTATTTCTGCGTTTTTTTTGCAGAAATTAAGGCACTTTCATTCAGGACGCGGCGACCTTAGCCTGAGTTCCTCTATTCAGCCGGGGTTTGAACCCCCACTGAATGGTATGCATTTCTAGCATTCATCCCACCACTTATAGAAGGGGTGGACTTCTGCTGAAGCAAGTTAAAGTGCCCGCCCCAAACGATAAGAGTGCCGTCTTAGTATCATTGACGCCTGCGGGTAAGCAAATTGAAGATAAAATAGACGAAGCTTTACCAAAATTTCAGCAAAAACATCACAAAATTAACTGATGAAGAGCAGCTTAATTTACACTAGCCTTTCACAAGATGAATGTACTATTAAAGAGAATGGAGGCCTAGTACATGAGTCAAAGAGAACGCGTTTCAATATTTAGTATGGGTGTCATTATTGATGTCATCTTGGGGTTAAGCTTTTAGGACATGTACAAATGTCTGATGACAGGTATGCTCGTATCACCGGCAATCACGGTAATGATAAGCAGACAAACTAAACATTCAACACGGAAATAACTTAGGGTTGATCAAGTGGCCTCCTATACGTTTTAACATACAAAAAAGCTGACTATGGCACGATCGCCTAGTCAGCTTGATTTTTTAAGCATTACACTTCTTACTTTTACAATTTCAGTTCAATGTCAGCAGCTGCTTTCAGCTCTTCAATATGTGCCATCATCAGTTTTTGCTGTTGTTGCTGTTTAATAACGCCTTCGATTTCCTTCTCTACTTCTTCAAGCGGTGGTAGCTCTTGTCCAGCTTCTTTAGATGTGGAGGCAACTTGGTCGTAATATTCCTTAATCTCTTTGGTCGCCACCTTCCCCGCTGGTGCCACCTTTTCAATGTACTTTTCAAATAGGATGGAATCGGCAATTTGTTCTTTTAATGTTTTGGCATCCACACCTTGGCTTTCTAGGACTTTCTTCATTTCTTTCTCATTTCCAAATTGCTTTTCAATGGATGAATACTCTTCATCAATTTCAGATGCAGATGCTTTTATGTCAGCCTCTTTCGCTTTTTGAAGAATCAATGTTTGATTCACAAGAGTATCTAGTGTTTGCGCCTTTACTTGTTCAGCGCCCTCTTTGCTGGTTGGATCTTGTCCCATTTGTTGCAACTGCCCTTGAACGGACGTCAGTGCGGCATTATAGTCCTCGCCGGTCAGTTCTTCCCCATTGACAAGCGCAACGACCTTGTTCTTGTCCACTTGCTGTTCGGCCAACTTCGCTTGCATCTCTTCCGCAGATTCTTTTTGTTTCCCTGGGACTTCTTGCTTTGTCTCGTCTGGTGCCGCCTTCTCTTTGTCACCGCAAGCGGCTAAACCTAAGGCTAGCGCGCCTGCCATAAACGGCATTAATACTTTTTTCAACTTCATATCCTGTAAGCCCCTTTCGGATTTGTCTCATTCTATTCAAAAGCTTACTTTGCATCTTAACGAATATCTGTTAAAAGTTAAACCCATAACCCTCCATGACATCAAATTGTCATCCTGCTGTAAATTAACTAACAATATCATCCTCAATTGGGCTTTATCTTTACTAGACATCCCGTACACACATTTCCTCTGCTTCATACGGAGATTAGAACACTTTGATTTATTTGTTATGAAAATGGAGACAACTTAGAGTTCGTAAACATGAAGTTTTATCAGGTTAAAAATAACATGTCATGAAAGAATGCCCTACATGAAAGGAATTACAGTTTCAACAGTAAATGAACTTGTAAGCGCAATTGATAATCAAGCAATTGAAAGTATCTTTTCCCTACCGCTCCGTTTATCTTGTTATATAGAGTGAGAATGTTGGAACGAAAAGGAGGACAGCAGTACCTTGCAAAATTAAAAGTGTAGAAACATTAGCGATACGATCTTATGAGGAGAGGAAAAAGTCCCTCAGTCATGCAATTTACCATATATTCCCAATAGATTCGAAAGATCTCTATATCGAAGGGGAGAACTTTTGACAGGCGATGCAGCGTGTGCAAGAAGCAAAACTAGAAGAAGTTAGAAAAAGCTGTGCGCGACCGTATATGTCTTTCAATTTGTATTGCAAGCACATCAGAGACATGAAGCGATAAATATATTATCCCAACTAAAAAAGACGATTACGTCCCAAGGAATATGTACTTTCCAACAAAACGAGCCCATCAGGAGATAAACGGTGCTAAATTTGTCAATATCATTATCGCCGAAGCACTCGACCCTTCCATTGAGCATTCGTTCAATGGAAGGGTCGATTTGCCTAAAATGCAAAAAATGATGTAGTTCAATCGGTCATCCAGATGAAGGGGCTATCACGCTGATTGTTGCTCCTTTTTCAAAGCTTAGAAAACAAATTATGTGTATTCCCCCATTATGGATTTCACATATAATAATGGTTACCTCAAATTAACATTCCTTAATCTTTATACGGATCAAACTCATTGGCACCCGCCATGCAGACGCCGACCGGTTTCAAGACATGTAAAACATCAATCGTTTCTTGATGTGCATCGAGCACTGTTTGCAGTTTTCTGTAGACGAAGGGGCTTTCGTCCGTCCCGCCCCCGCGTAGCATGACACCGAATTCTTTCACTGCATCGTCCATTTGCTTTTGAGATATTTTACCTCCGGAACGCGTACGCGTTTTCCAGTTCATTTTCCCTGCGGCTTGCGTGCGGCTCATAATGCGGCCTGCACCGTGAACGGTACTGTAAAAAGCTTGTTCATTTCCCACATTGTCTTTCCCTTGGACGATGACTGAAATATCCCCCATGCTGCCGCCGATAAAGCCTAACTGCCCCGGTGCAGACGGTGTCGCCCCTTTTCGAACGACAATTGTCTCCTTGCCATTATGCGTTTCTTTCCAAGCGAAATTATGATGATTATGTACTTCAAACAGTGCCTCAGCACGGAGTATTTTCAGAACTTGCTCAATGACATAATCCCTTCCGGCATACGCATATTTGCCCGCCAATGTCATCGCCCGGAAATACATATCTCCCAGTTCACTATCTAGATCGATCAGCGTGGGCGCCTGCTCCATATTTTCACCAGGGGCACGATCCGAAAATCCACGATCATTGGCCAAGTTCAAAAAGCCGCTTGCTGTCTTATGACCAAAACCACGGCTGCCAAAATGATTGGCAATCCACAGATCACCTGTCTTTTCCTCGATAAGAAGATCGACAAAATGATTCCCCGAACCGACCGTTCCTAACTGATCGATCGCTAACTTTTTCAGCCGATCATGTTCCTGTTTCCCGATCTGCTGATAGACATTCCAGTCTGGATCATCGAACAGCTCATGATCGATACGTTTCTTATTCTTTCTTCCGACACCGAAAGAGATCTTCCCCGCAATTTCATCCATTATGCTTGGAAGTATGTTTTTAATGTCCTCATACTTTATATTCGTTCGAACCGCTTTATTGCCACACGCGATGTCATAGCCGACGCCCGATGGAGAAATTTGCCCCTCATAAACAACGACTCCCCCCACTGGCTGGCTATACCCGTAATGCCCATCCGCACAAAGCACACCGCCTATGACATTCCCCGTTTCCAAACAGTTCTGAAACTGGCGGATGGTATTGTCTTCGTGATTGCCGAAAATTTTCGTTTGCATGAAATGATTTCCTCCCCTTATTTTTCTCTCTATTACTTTTTGGCGAATTTGCCTCCAGATTATAGCTCTCCTTAATCTTTCCGGAAACGATCAGATGCAGCAAGTCCACTGCTTGGTCTTTAGGAGATTCAAAGTTTTAATACTCCATCATAATAACCTTTTTTGCGAAAATTTCCCATCTCAAACTGCAGCTAAGTGGTGAGTAGTTCACTTTTTATAACCGTTCCCACACTTAGTGAACTAAGGATGCTCTCAAAGTATCAATGCCGTTCTCCAAATAGCCCTTTAAGCAAGTCAACGTATACACCCAACCTTCTTTTTGCCCCATCATTTTGTGCACAATTTCGGGATCGTCTTCTTGAAAGCCTGATTCGTTTACTTCAATCCGTGTATGCGTACGATCCAACTCTTCCAATGAAATCGTAACAATCGTTTCTTGCCCTTGTGCTCCCCATGAATAAACAATTTTCTTTTCTTGTTCGACTTCAAGCACATTGATTTCTACTTCAGCCTTGTATTCGTCATATCTCCAGATGATCTTCTTACCTTGCTCAACTCGATGAGTGCCCGAAGAAAACCAATAATTAGACATTCTTTCAGGATCTACTAGAGCTTCGAAAACTTCATGTGCGGGTTTTCGTATATTCATCTTCGTAATGACTTGCGTATCCATTCAACATCAACTCGCCTTCACTTTAGTTTATGATCGGAATAGCCGGCAAAATGAAAGTCCTCTCGGTTGAAATTGGAGTTTCGGCAACTTTCAGTTTCAAGTGGAGAGTCCTTACGATCTATCATGACATCCTTTAGGTAAAATACTCGATTTTAGCGTTTGGAAAGAATTTTTCTATATAGCCATATAAACGATCCTTTAATTCATCCTCTTCGTCTTTTTGATAAATGTACTTTCCAATACCGTATTTCCCCCACTTATAACGCCTTTTCGATTCATCCAACTCCAGTTTTGTCTTCGGATAGTTCTTTTCAATCACTTTTTTAGCCGGTTTTGTAAAGCGATGCTGAATAAATTCAAATGTAATATCCTCTCGTGCATCTTGTGGCAATTCCTCATCCAGACGCTCGAACAAATGCCGGTAGCCTTCCTCCCAGCCTTCATGGATATAAATGGGTGCCACGATAAAGCCAAGTGGGTAGCCTGCTCTTGCCACTTTCCCTGCCGCCTCGATCCGTTTCGCTAGAGGAGAAGTGCCTGGCTCGAAGTTTTTAATGACATAATCGGCATTGACGCTGAAACGGAAGCGCGTATGGCCATTATGTGCCGCATCGAGCAAATGATCCACATAATGAAATTTCGTCACAAACCTTAGCCTTCCTAATTCCGTCTGTCCGAAATGATTGATGGCCCGTTTCAATGTATGGGTCAGATGATCAATTCCCACAATATCAGAAGTACAGGCAGCCTCAAAACGGGTGATTTCCGGTGCACGCTCCTCGATGTACTGATCGGCGGCGTCAAGGATTTCCTCTACATTGACATACGTCCGGATATACGGCTTGGCTCCCATCGTTGTCTGCAAATAACAATAATGGCAGTGGCCCATGCATCCTGTCGCAAACGGGATTGCATATTCAGCTGACGGTTTGGATGTATCGAATTTCAGTGTTTTTCGAATGCCAACGACTAATGTCGACTTTGCAATCCGATATTTTTGCGCATCCGTCTCACCTGGTAAATCTCGAATTTGATTGTGTGAAGTCGTAAAGCGTGTTTCGATGCCCAGCTTGTCAAACTTCTCTTTCAGTTCTTTTCCTAACGGATAATCCAAGGCCTTTGGCTCGAAATAGACAAGCTGTGGTGTAAAGGGTTTATGCATATCCTATCCTCCAACTAAGCAATTAGCGCCAACAAGACAGCAACTAACGTATAGCTTGTTTCGAACGTTCGGAATTATGCGAGCCTCAATTTGCCACGGAGTCTGATGCCAGTACTCTATTGATAGATTGAAATAGGAACGTTGGCAATGTCATTCGATTTCTATTGAAACCAATTGGAAGATCAAGCGTATAGTAGCTTGAACAATATTTTTCTTAGAAACAGCTAATTCGAAGAAAAACGGTTTCACCAGCGCTATGACGAGGAGGTGTTTGACATGTTGTTTGTAATGACTTCCCTCATCCTTTTTTCCATCCCGGGAATCATGGTGATTTGGTCAGCAATCGATGTCAAATCCGGAAAAAAAGAAAAAATCCAGTGGAAATTACCTGCAGTTCTTCTGCTTTTGCTAGTTGGAATTGGTGTAACCATTCAAATGTATTTACGGCACTCCTATGGCTTTTCGCTATTCCAAACAAATGTAGAAAACTGGATCGGTATGGCAATCACCGTGCTTCTTTCAGGCATCATATTGCTAATAAATGTCATGATCACAAAAACGATGGGAAAGAATCTTCCAAAATCCATTCATAATCCCAAAAACGTAAATCTCTTTGTAATATGTTTAGCTGTCTACTTGTTAATCGTCCTGTTTGTTGCGGAACCGACGGGCAAAAAAATTGCTTTTTCTGTTTCGATCCATCAGGCAATGGAAGCTGCAAGTACTGCTAATATGGGTGATTTCCCCATTGTCCTCGTAAATTCAGAAAAAGAATGTCTGCGGAATAACACAAGCTGCCGTGACACGCCGTATAGCAATCAGTTTTTCATTCAAAACCATTCGGACAAAACGCAAAACGTGCAAGCGGCAATCCGGGCATTGGACAGAAACCAGAGGGAATTAAAAGTGATCGATTCTAAAATGATGACCTTGAAACCGAGTGAATTACATTTATTGGAAACGAGTGAAACAAATGAGGATGCCAGCCTTTGGAAGCAGTATTCATTTCAAACAGATGATTGGATCGCCAGTTATCAGCATAAAATACGTTTGCTGGATTCGGATTGATTAACCAAATGTTGCCCTATTCCCATGCAATTGAAAAATCCGCCATTCAATTCAATTCCCTCTTTGCTATAAGTTTGTACCGTTAATCCTTCGCGATACTAAGCAATCACATGCTCACCCAAATTGCCCGTAAAATAGCGAAAGGTCCCAGGTTCCAAAACAATCCGAATTTGTTTCAGAACCTGGAACCCCACATGCTTTTGTTAGTTGTTAATATACCGCTCAAACACATCGCCGAAATCTTTGATTTGGTATTGATCACGAGCAGACGTGAGCCAAGAGAAGCCGAACTCGGTCAATTGTTTATATTGGTCGGCCAGCTGGATATCGGACGGACGTGTATTATGCAGGACGGTGACAGCTTTATCGAGACTTCCCGTTGCGATTTCGAACAGGATATTGTTTTCATGGACTGTTTCCGAAATATACGCCAACGCTTTATACAGATCATTCAATTTATCGAGTTGCTTTTTGTCAACGTCAATGCTGAATGATTGATCACCCAAAGAGAACTTGATTTCAACATCCAGATCCACTTTTCCTGCCGTTTCCAAAAATACATCGGTAATTTGATATTGCGTATACGGGTAGCGTTTGAGCAAACGCTTTGAAGAGACCGCTTTCTCACCGTCAACGTGAATGAATGCAATATTTGTAAAGCAGTATTCATCCGCTTTTGTCTTGATTAAAAAATAAATCTTCTCATTGTCCTCATGTCGAATATAATCATCCGCATCCGTTTTGTCATAATCTTCTGGACCGATAATTTTTCCGATATCCGATAATCCTAATGCATCCGAAGCTAATTTTTTCAGCATATGATCCGCCTTCTCTCTACTAGTATTCTTTCATACGTATTATAGTACATTTTAGCAGATGAATGGATGTAAAATACGCCGGTTTCTAAGACCAATCGAGAATGTAAGATCCTTGTTCCTCTATTTAGTTCCACTCTTCAATTTAAAAAGAGCAGCATATTCGCTACTCTTTTTTTGTATCTATTCTATTCCTTTTGCAAGGTCTAAATGGTGCGCTGAATTCCAAAATCAAAAACGCCAACATTAATGGCGTTTTAAGTAAAATAGTTATTTATTTGGAATCCTTTTTCCGAGATGTAGGTTTATCAACAAATTGATCGACTTGTAAGGTTAGCTCTTCTACAAGCTCTTTAAGTGACTGTTTTTGCTCAGCGGTTAACTTCCCTTTAATCTCCTCAAGATCTACCCCGTTTTTACTTAGCGTATTACTCACTATTAAATCAATCACTTTGTCGGGAATTGCATTTGTTTTTTTGGATGAATCGCTCAAGCCATCGCTCCTTCTTGTGATATCGCTCGTATTATTTATATGCAACTATCAATTAAAAGGAGACGAAAAACATTTTGTGTTTTGCTTCTTGACTTATTTTTAGTAGTAAACCAAAAGTAAATAATTTTCAACGCAACAAAGGAATTCCTTTATTGCGTTGATAAAAAACTTACCTTACATGATATAGTTAAATATTTTCTGATTGTAACACCAATTTAATTTACAGCATATTACAAAATATCCAACTTAGCTACTAAAGTAATAAGGATTTGAAGCAATGCTTGGATGTTTACAGCCAAGTCGGTATCCGTTGTTGTAACGGTAATATTTCTTGATCCCTCAACAATCGTTTTTTGTACGTTTCGTTGTTTTGTTTTTATATATTGCTTCATATCTTGCGCGACTGCTTTGCCTTGATCTGTATCTCCTATCGTAACGCTAATGACTGCCGCAATTGCTGCTTGGATTCCTAGTTGTAATGACAATGCTGCTTGCGTATCCGTTGTTTGTATATCAACACCTTCGGAATCTCTTACGATGATCCATTCGTAAGATTGCTGTTTATTGGACACTAATTGTTCTCCATTTTGTTGAACATCCGCATTGTTGTTTCTAGTATTATGGCAATGATCTAATGCCCTCCATTTGTTTCCACTCATTTTTCCCACCTCTTTTCGTTGTTAATTCTACTAACTTAAATTGCCTTCCTATATTGATTCGGACTACATTGAATGCCTGTCTAACATTCATCCCGCCACTTATGGAAACGAGGGACTTCTGTAACCGGCGCTTCAATTGCGGTACAAAAACAGTGCAGGATTAAGTTAAAGGACATCCAATTTAACGACTAATGAAACCAACACTTGTAGTAGCGCTTGAATATTCACAGCCAAGTCTGTATCAGTAGTTACGATATTAACGTCATTCGAGTTATCAATATAAATTTTTTGTCTATTGGTTTGTTCGTCATTAAATTGCTGATAGATATCTTGTGCCACAGCTTGGCCCCGGTCAGAATCACCAATTACAATACTTACAACTAAAGCAATTGCGAGTTGTAAGCCCACTTGAAGAGAAACCGATGCTTGCGTATCTGTAGTCTGAACGCTAATGTTGCAAGAATCTTTAATCCATATGACTTCATCGGAATGTTGATCTACAGATGAGAACTGATCGTAGTCCTCAAAAACCGTTGCATCATTAAAGTGATTGTAATGCCAATGATTATTTTCCTGTATGCTATCGTTAGAATGATAATTGTTACACCGCTTGCAGTTCTTCACTGGATACCTATTTTCATAACTACATCTTTTACATTTCCAGTTGCTCATTTCATAACCTCCTTTCCTAGTTGTTAGCCAGATTGAAAAAAGCTTTACAACCTTGCTTCTATAACATATGAACAAATTAATTATTGCTATGGTTCATTTGACTAAGGGCTGTCCAATAAGTCCTCCAGATTAAAGAAGATGAAATCGACAGAACGACAAATTGCCCTTGAAGTGACCGAACGCAGCTCATACCTCGATCTTGTACCGATCTTAGATTGCTGCTTTCTCTTCACATTCAAGGGCTTTTTTATTTTGTTTTTATTTTCATTTCTTCAAACGGTTCCAAAACAATTTGGATTCGTGCTAGGACCAAATAGTCAAATTACTTGATTATGTCAATAAAATGCTTTAAAATTCTCGCGGTCAGTCCCCAAATGGTGTATTTCCCATACTCAAAAAACCACTCTTCTATTGAGCGGGCTCTCCATTGATACTGGGCACCGTTCATGATTTTTTCAAAAGGAAAATCAGATGCAGGCATTGGTTGAACGGAAACCTCATGCATATACGGTTCATGATTTAATAGCCATTGCACAGGTACTGTAAACACCTCTTCCACTTCCACCTCGTTGTAACCATGGATAATTTCACTATAGTCAAAAGTGGCGACAAATGGATAGATAATGAAGGAAGGCGACGCAATATATGGGCTTAATTCATGAATGAGCGTTACTGCTTTGGGATCAACACCTAACTCTTCATGCGTTTCGCGCAAAGCTGCCGCAAATGGAGTCGAATCGGTCGCGTCAATTCGTCCCCCCGGAAAACTAATATCCCCTGGTTGTTTTCGCATGGTGAAAGAACGTACTTCGAAAAGGACATGCCATTCGCCATCTACTTGCACTAATGGAATTAACACAGCCGACCGAAAAGCCGTGTCCTCCCCTATACATGAAAACTGATTTTCTTTTATCTTCTGCTGCAGTTTATCTAGGAACACAGAACTCCCCTCATTTCAATCGTTATCTATGTTTATCGTATCATATCATTAATAGTAGGACGGATAAAGAGGATGAATAAAAGTGCCTTGTTCCAAAGTGATTCAGAATACGATGCATGTGATGTTGACGCTTGACAGATGACCGGCTCTCCTTTTGACAATCCTAGTCATATACTAAAGCAATGTGAATCGAGGGGGATGATGCGCTTTATGTCAATTTCATCGAAAAAGCTGCCGATTCATCGATATGGACAGCTCCCGCTTTATTTCATCCCGAATGAGGGACAGTTGGAAGATCGTCGAATCCACTATTATGCAAAAGGCGCGGGTTATGATGTGTTCTTTACGAACGAGGGGGTCAGTTTTGTTTATAAAGAGAAAATTCCATCGTCGATTGAATTCAAGCGTAAGCGCCCCAACAAAATTAAGGCTTGCACAACGGGAAAAGGGCTTCGTCTTGATTTCCGTCTTCTTGGCGCGAATCAGGGCGTAAAACCGGAAGTGAGAGGGAAAATGCCCGGGACCGTCAACTATTTTCGCGGCAAAAATCCCGAAAACGGACATACTCATATTTCTGTTTTTCAGGAAGTGATCTATCGCGAAGTATGGCCTGGCATTGACCTCATTTTTCGAAGCAAACAAGGCCAAATTAAATATGAATTTGTGTTGCAGCCAGGTGCAAAAATAGAAGCGATCCGCTTCACCTACGCGGGAGCGGATGGTTTTTTCCTAGATGAGGAAGGAAATCTACTCATTGATACACCATTTGGGTTGATACTCGACACGTCCCCTCTCAGTTATCTCAAGAAAGATCAGGATTTTCACCATGTGGAAAGTGCTTTTCAGCTCGTTCACGGCAAGAAAGGTGAAACCTCCATTACCTTTGCAATAGGAGAAGATTATGAAGAGCGATATCCTTTGGTTATTGATCCGCTCATCTATTCGACATACCTAGGTGGATCTAGCTATGATCAAGGATATGCGATTGCAGTGGATAACGACGGGAACGCCTATATCACTGGCTACACCACTTCCACTGATTTCCCTACCACTCCAGGCGTTTATGATACGACATTCAACGGCAACCGGGATGCATTTGTGACCAAATTGAATGCCACAGGGACAGCACTCGTCTATTCCACATACTTAGGGGGAACGAATTTAGATCAGGGATGGAGCATCGCCGTAGACAGTGCTGGAAACGCCTATGTCACCGGTATCACTTCCTCCAGTGACTTCCCCATCACTCCGCGTGCTTTTCAAATGGGGAATAATGGGCTTGCAAATGCTTTTGTAACGAAATTGAATGCTGCGGGGACAGCGCTCATTTATTCCACATATTTAGGGGGAGAGGATTTCGATCAGGGCTCAGGCATCGCCGTGGACAATGCGGGGAATGCCTATATCACCGGCTACACCACTTCCACTAATTTCCCAACGACCTCGGCCGCTTTCCAGACGTCGAACAATGGACCCGGAAATGCGTTTGTGACGAAGCTCAACCCAACAGGCTCGGCTCTTGTCTATTCCACATATTTAGGGGGCACGAATTTAGATCAAGGTTTGAGCATCGCCTTAGATAGCACTGGAAGCGCCTATATTACCGGTGTGACACGATCGATGGATTTCCCGATTACCCCGACAGCTTTTCAATCGACGTTCACTGGCTTTGCCAATGTGTTTGTGACAAAGTTCAATCCTACAGGTTCGTCGCTCATCTATTCCACATTCTTAGGAGGTTCGGATAACAATTCGGGTGCGGCTATCGCTGTGGACAACGGAGGGAATGCCTATGTCACGGGATTTACCAATTCTACTGATTTCCCAACCACTTGGGGCGCTTATCGAACAACGTACAATGGGGACAGCGATGCATTTGTCACGAAACTTAATCCTCTCGGTACAACACTCGCCTATTCTACGTATTTGGGAGGCACAGATGCAGATCAAGGATTGGGCATCGCCGTGGATGATACCGGGAACGCCTATGTCACGGGGGCCACTCAATCGGATGATTTTCCTACGACCACATGTGCTTTTGATAGGACGTTTAATGGCGTAGTCGATGCATTTGTGACCAAGATCGATCCTACAGGTACGCGGTTAATCAATTCGACGTATTTAGGTGGAACTGGCTTCGACCAAGGTTATGGCATCGCCTTGGACAGCGCGGGGGATGCCTATGTCACCGGCTTAACGATTTCCACCGATTTCCCAACCAGTCCCGATGCTTTCGACACAACATTCAATGGGGTTCAAGATGCATTTGTGACAAAGATCAGTTTTCCGCAGGATGTTCCTTTGTTTCTGGAAATGGAGTTGGCCAAAGACATTCAGGTGCAATCCGATGTAATTGTTCATATCCAAGGAAATCTCTTTGAACCGCGAACCGTTCCAAAAATCATTCGCTGCTCGCCACAAAAAGAAAAGCAAGTTGGATGTATTTGTGCAAAACGGGTCCATGACTGGGTCGTTTTCTGTACTGATCAACGTCAAAAAGGAATGATACCAGGAGATATAGCATGGCAAATACGGAACTGTCGGACTTCGGGGGGCATTGTCAACGTCCATTGCAAAATGGTTCCGGAATCCACTAGCTTTACGGTACTTGATACACCAAAGCAACTACATGGAACACCCGGGACTCATCTCGTTATGATTCAATTTTCACTTCTCATGCGAATTCAATATACATGTAACGGAACACCGCTTTGCAGCTTTGACGTACCTGTCACGACTATCGATCGAGTCGCTCTCTGTTATCCAAAAGACACATCAATTCTAGCAAAAGTTTCTGTTGTCAATTGTGTGGTAGTAGGTGAATAAAGAAATGCGAGTGGTAAATCAGAACGACTAGTCTGACTGCCCCTTCCATATGAAGTTGATTGGCTAAACCTAAACTGATGTTTCGCCTGAAACCATCACTCTTTCAACTAACTCCGATTCACTAATGAAAACATCGCCAATATTCATAGCTGCAGAAGAAGCTTAATGTTTGAGACTACAAGAAATTGGATATAATAATCGTACATACATTCTATTACTTGATAGAGTAATAGAAACAATTCTCTAGATTGGGGGTTAGGGATTGAAAGTATTGGAGAAACTTATTTCCTCTATTGAAGCTGAGCTGAAAGAAACAGTTAGACGGACCGAGAAAGAACTTATGACGCTTTTTCCTTCTAGACTTTCTTACGACCTATTGACTGGTCAAAAACGCTACCTCTCACATGAGCTCGATCCACCCTGGGATCATTCAGGACATCTATTTACAAAATTAGGTGACGCTCGTTTCACTATTGAACAGTACGGAAAGGTTGGAGACTTTTTCGAGGAATATACCGGTAACTCGATCGCTTCTTTTGTTTCGGGTTGCGGGTTATTTTATGAGACATACGAAGAAAAGTATGAGGGATGGATGGAGGAACAATTTCGTGACGCCCATAACACTGTATTACAAAGCAAAGATGATGAGGACTTATCGATGCTGACAAGAGCAGCTTTTGGGGTAGACAGTTTCGATCCAAACGACAAAGATTTTCTAGTCGATGATTTGCAGAATACGTTTGATGAACTCGAAGATTTTTCCTTTCTTCACGCGGAGAATTTAAGGATGAAAATCAGTGCAATGGATCTGCGTTTTGTTTTTAAACTAGGTGAAAAGCAAGCCAAAAAAAGAATTTACATGGAAAAACTAAGAATGGAACAAAGAGCGAAGCAAATTGAATTGGAGAAAGCCGCATTCAATAAACTTTGGTCCCTGCTTGAAAAAAAGTATAGATTAGTTTATCAAAAACCTTTTCCCAAAAGAATCGAAATGCCTGATTATGCAGCATTCAAAAAATTTCTGGACGATCATAACGTTCAAAATTGGGAGAGAGCTTTGATTGGGAACTATGCGCCTATTTCATTTTCAAACTCTGTTACATTTAAATTGACCTCGCCAAGATGAAGCCGCTAATCGTCCGCACTCAAATTACAAAAAAATCCCTTTCCAGCTTAACAACGGAAAGGGATGGTTCATCCTATTTGCTTTTGGTATTATTCTACAAAAGAAAGGCGAGCATTTTTTTGGAAACGATGAAGGACTTGTTTGGCTTCACCTTGATCAGCAAATTCAAAGAATCTGACAAATTTATTTTCGAAAACTGTGACTACCCACATAGAACATTCTCCTTTTCAACTACTATTTTATCGTTGTTATTAGTGTACTATATTTTGTAGCGAAAAAAAGAGATATTTGAACTTTGTTATAATACAGCCAAATTCAAAACGCTTACATGTGAACGTTTTGTGACAACTCGATTTTTCAGGTATAAAGAGAGTAAAACGCCATTTCCTATTCAATTTGGAAATGGCGCTTGATTGTTCAACTACAATCCCAATTATATAGAACGTTCGAAAAATCACGGTTTTTCAAATCATCCAAGGCGATAAAGAAGTTTGCGACACCCATATCGCCCCACATAATGGACAACTCGTCGTCTGTGTCAATTTGCAGTAAAAGTGTATCGAATGTTGGATAATCTCCATATGCCCTTGGATCCTCTTGGGTGAAGAAAGGATAACCACCCAGCTTCGAACCTTGTCCGCTTGCAATCTCGTGATAGGCTTCCATTATCTCGTCGTGCGTCTCGTAATCTTCATCTGTCGCATTCTCTAGCCATTGATCGACGTTTGTTAACGCGTTGAATCGATAATCCGCCCCCGATACGATTTCATCTGAACGTTGAAACGACAAGGCACTCTCTTTTTCGATTGGAAAATAATGCTCATCCCCGAATGTGGGAAAGTCTGTCATCCATTTGGCTGGATCCGATTCGATCGACTCATGATACACCACACGAAATGTATCTTGATGTGTCCCATCTTCAAAATTCAATCCATACACATCATCATCCGCCACGAAAAACTGTAAAATGCCTTCTGTCGGGTAATGAGGGATCGACTCTTCCATCTCGCTAAAATTGATTTGTGCCAGCAAGCGTAGTGGTTCTCCACTTTCGGTCACTGGATAAGCATCCGTTTTTAGCCAGTAAGGCTGTCCCCCGAACTTGCTTTCCAAGGTTGTCGTCGCTCTAACCTTCCCTTCAATAAGCAGACCCGGCTTTTTCGTTTCTGCTAGTCTAGCAGCATACGGTTGCAATTGTTGTGGCAAATTCATGATCCCACTCTCCCGTTTCTAGATTTAAGATGCCTTTTTAAGTTGTTGTTGCGAGGTCCACTTCGGTACCATACGAACACTCATTCCATTATAAACCTATTTGATTTTTCATACAACGAAAAGGCATGATGCCATGTACCCAAATAATTGTTATTCGAGTACATGGCATCTGTTACAAACGTTTACGAAATGGTGGGATGCTTTGCGGAAATTTGAAGACATTAAAGGGATCATAGATGGTTTTCACTTCGCGAAGGCGATTTACATTCCTGCCGTAATACGCTGTGAGCCAATCTTTAATAAACCGATCCGGTCAGTTCACATAATCACCTGTTGTATAGCGAGATAAAGCTCTCCTCACTTGTTCGATCCAGCGAATGTTTTCCCGCTCTTCAAAAGGATGGCACCATGTCGCGAGGTACTCCTGGGCAATTTTGACATCCCGGTAATAGAAAGCCGTTTCATCAGGGGCAACTCGCCCTACCGCCCCTGTAAGGGATTGGTGCCAAATGGCCGAATCACGATTGGGCGCATTGGCTAAAAAGTGTTTCATTTCCAATATCGCTTTTCTCGGGAACGGTTTCGCCACAAAAGAACCTGATCTCTTGCGATAAGCTGGCAAGTTTCCGCCCGGCTCATCAAAGAAACGCACCGCTTCAATGTAGGGGACTTCCTTGATCAGTATTTTGGTCGGAGATCCAGTTTCCAATAACGGCTGCAAAAGTTGCTGCAATTTGGTCGCTGATCCTACAAACTCCCCTTGAGCAATAATTTCGTTGGCAATCTTTGCTCTACACTCAATTTCCGAAGTCAAGCATTCGTCCGTTTCAGGTGCCCAATGTTGCCACGCATCAAAGGCAGCTTCAAAGTCATCCCAGCCCCATGTAATAGAGAACACAGATACCTGCGAAACCGGATGCAGCTTGAAAGTGAAAGAAGTGACAATGCCAAAATTTCCGCCTCCCCCACCGCAGCAAGCCCAAAACAGATCTTGATGAAGCTGTTTATTGGCTTTGATCAATTCAGCGCCTTGATGACCACTTGCTTTGACCATTTCAACTTCAAGCAAATTGTCACAAGTAAGTCCAAACGCTCGGCTCAACATCCCGATTCCTCCGCCAAGCGCAAGACCTGCCAAACCGACGCTGCTTTCCGTTCCTGCGGGAATCGTCACTCCGTACTCCCATAACTCCTGATAAACCTTCCCTAAACTCGCACCCGCTTCTATTTTGGCCGTCATCGTTTCAAGATCGACTTGGATATTGCACATTTCACTAATATCAATGATCAGCCCATCATTGACCAATGAAAAATTCTCATAACTATGCCGACCACTCCTCACTCGAAATGGAACACATTTTTCCCTCGCCCATTTCAACGCATTCAAGACGTCCTCCGTGTTTTGGCAAAAGACAAGGACTTTTGGATATTTTTGGTCACTCAAATTATTATTGATGATGGCCTGCTCGTATTCAGGATCACGAGTTGTCACAATCCGACCCGTCAGCTCTGTCTTTTCCAAACAGTCAACTCCTATTCCTCACATGTAACAAGATGTTATATAGTATGAAGATCTGTTGGAAAAGGCACTTGGCTCCCCTATCCCGAAGACTTATTAGGCAACTGGCATCTTTCATGCTCTCCGCAAAGAAAAAGCAAGACCCGTTATAAAGGATCTAGCTTTTTCTTGTCTGTTAACAGACTACTTATATTTAGTTGTTTTCCTTCTTACTCTTTCAAGTCTTCAATCGAATCAATGTCCATATATTGTGGTACAACTAGACCCATTTTGACGCCTTCCATGCTGACGCCAAGATCTTCGAATTGTCCTTCATATTTAGCTGCATACGTTTTATGCGTTATGGGCAGCCAAGCACCGAGTATGGCATCAGCACTGCCATCCGCAATTGCCGTCCACATTGGACCGGCTTCCACTTGCGTTATCGTAACGTCATAACCCATTTCTTCTAAAACGAGTTTCATAACGTTAATCGTTGCAATATCACTATCCCACGCAACATAGGCAAGTTGGATTTTATCGCCGTCCACTTTCTCTACGCCTGCTGTCCACTCCGCGACTTTGTCTTCATTTTCATCAATCCAGTTTTGTGCAGCGACATCCTCTTTTTCGCCGTCCTGAATCGCTATCATCACTTCCCCCATATCCTCTTCCAACCAATTGAATTGAGAAAGGATCTGATGGGCTTCCGGCAGGTCATCAGCCAGCCCGAGTCTTCCGATAGTATGGGTCTTTTCTTCCTCACCAAAGACGCTTTTTGGATCTTCAAGGTATTTCAAATCGAATTTTGCAAACTTCCAATGCGGTGTCCAGCCTGTGACGATAATCGGTTCTTCCTTATCATACGCTTTTTTCAGTGCTGCCGTCATCGCTGCACTAGAACCGGAAATAAGATTCCAATCCGTCAGTTCATATTCATCGATGGCATTTTCAGTTGCTTCCATCAGGCCTGCCCCCGGATCGATTCCTATAATCTTATAATCGACCGATTCACCAACCGATTTTGTGGAATCGGTTTCTGTGCTGGCCTCATTCTTCTCGTCACCATTGCCACATGCGGCCAGGCTGAATGCCAGTAAAGCTGTTGCTCCCAAACCCGCTAATTTCTTTGTAAGTGTCATCTTGTAGTTCCCCCTTGTTTTTCACTAACAATTTGCCCACTCGTTAGAATTTTGTTTACATTCATCAATTACGCCTCGGCGTAATTGCGTCCAGATTTTTTTCGAGCTCGCTCGAAAAGCTCCTCTAAAAATCTGTGACATCCGCCGGAGGCTTTATCTTCATTCAGCGGGCATTTGGAAACCCGCTGAACAGGAAAACAAAACCGCATTCATCCCACCACCTATAAAGGTGGAGTCTTCCGCTGAATGAAGATAAAAAATATGAATGTTTACTAGTATAGCTGTAACATTTTCAGAATACAACCGTTTCGACAAAATAAAATGTTTATACAGAAAAAACTGTACAAACTAAAATTATTATAAATCACCTTTCAAGAAAGATTTTTATACTGCATTCTTCCTCGTGCCTTTTTCCTATTTATGTATGGTAATCTTCAATCTAATTCAAACAGTGCTATAATATCAAGCAATACATTATTGCGTAGAGAAGGAGAAATTATGAAACTAAAACACTTTTTATTATGGGCTGTTTTCATTTTAATTCTCACTGCCTGTGACGGAAAAAATTCAGTTCCAAACGAGACCATGCCCGTAGATGATGTAGAGGAATCTGAAAAAGAAATTGAATTTGAAGCCGAAAATGAGGCTGAAAAGCAAGCTGTAGCTGAAGACACGGAGCCCGCTCCACTTCCTCAAACATTAGCTGAATTGGCTGCTTTACCGCCCGGTTATACAGGTCCCCAGCTCTTTGGAATTCACGAGGAAGACCATCCGAAGCTGGATGAATTGACTGCACACCTGCCCGATATTTCGGGTGAACCTACAGAGGCGCAGCTTGACCATTACTACAATGAAATCTTGGCAATTTTTCAGCACGATTTTAAGGGTCCTGAGGAGTTGCTTGCTAAAATGCGCTTTCAAGCGATCGGCAACCCTGATATTGAAGATCCCCGGATGCATTTCAAAGAAAATTTAAATGTCTTAATTTTACTTGATGCTTCGGGAAGCATGGGAAAAGATCTAGGTGGGGAAACACAAATGGCTGCAGCAAAAAACGCCATCACTAATTTTGTGGAAGGCCTGCCTGCTGAAGCTAATGTGGGACTCCGGATATATGGACATGAGGGTACGGGGAATGTGAATGATAAAGCACGCTCATGCGCAAGCAGTGATCTTATTTATCCAATAGGAAAATACGACAAAGCTGACTTTCAAACTTCGCTAAAAAAAGCGCAGCCAGCGGGATGGACGCCGATCCAATTGGCGATCAATGAGGCACAGGAAGATTTAGCACAGTTCAAGGGAGACCAAAACACCAATATAGTCTATTTGGTCAGTGACGGGGTTTCAACCTGTGATGATGATCCTGTAGAAGCCGCCAAACAGCTTTATAACTCGGATATCACGCCGATTGTCAATGTTATCGGATTTAATGTCGACAATGAAGGACAAAAACAGCTGAAAGAAGTGGCCAAAGCGACAGAGGGCACATACGAAGACGTACAAAATGCGGAAAGTCTGCAAAACGAGTTGGATCAAATGAAGGAAGTTGCGAAAAGCTGGGAAAAGTGGAAAGAGCAAAAAACGACAAGTCTAGAACATGATAAATTAAAGAATTCGCTCGATATTTTTGGCTACGAAACAGATGAATACAAAAAAAGAGTAGATGAAGGAAGCCAAGTTGGAACAGCCTTGCAATATTTATATCAACAACGAAAATTGATGTCCCGTGAAAGCCATGACTATTTAAGAAAAAGAAATGGTGAATACCACAACTGGATAGAAGAAGAATACAATAAATTGAAAAAGGAATTAAAAGAACTTAACGAAAAGAAGATTGATGAAGCGTTACAATTACTTGAAGAAAAGTACATTCAAAATGTACCAAGAGATTCCTAAATATAGGAGTCTCTTTTTTTACAGAATCACTTGGAAAGGAAAGACCTTTTCTCAAATGGCGTCCTTCCGTACCTTATCGCATTCTATCGCATACTTTTTGCATTTAAATCATTGTTTACTTTATACACAACATAGGCAAATGTAAATTTCACGGGATATAACGAAAGAATAACAGCAGTCCACTGACTAAGTGTCTTCACCCATCCTGTTAACTGAAATAGATCATTAATCAAGTAATTGGCTAATTGAATAAGCCCGAATACAATACCGACTGAGGCAATAAATGCAAACAAAATTAGAATCACTTGTTGTATTGATATGCCTTTTATCTTTTTTAATCTTTTTATCCTGCCATTAGAAATCGAGAAACAAACATAGGTAGCAGGGAGTGCTATCAAATAGAAATCTAAAAAGCCAAATCTGATCCATGAAGCGAGCATTCCTAACAGCAAAATCCATCCGATTAGATTAAATAATCTTTTATGCACTCCATCATCCCCCGTTAGTAAAAATGCGTCTCTACTTGTCCTAGAAACGCATCCATAAGTCTGCAAATTGTTTTTGCTTGTTTCATTTTCTTTAAACATGGCTTCGGAAGGTTTTTCACTATTTTCCACCTATTCTAAATCACTAGCATGAGTGGTCCGATTACGACCGCGATTTTTTGAAGCATAAAGTGCGCGATCTGCTCTTGATTGTAAAGCATTCTCAGTATCCCCCGCTAAACTGGTCGCCGCCCCTATGCTGACGGTGATCGTCGGCAGATCCCAATTTGCATTTTCGACCTGTGAACGAATTCCCTCAGCGATTTTCAAAGCGCCCAGTTTATCGGTTTTTGGCAGGATTAACGCAAATTCTTCGCCTCCATATCGAGCGGCAATATCATCTATTCTGGAAGCGTCTTTCAATAATTGCCCAAATCCCTGTAGCACTTTGTCGCCCATCATATGGCCAAAGTTATCGTTTATGTTCTTAAAGTAATCAATATCAATCAATAGCAGTGAAAGTGGTTGGGATCGTTCTGCGTGTAAGGCGACATTGGAAATCAGGTTTTCATGTAAGTAACGTCGATTCTTAAGACCCGTCAGTCCATCCGTAATGGCCAACCTTTGGAGCTCTTCATTTAATGCCAACAACTCATTTTGCTTAGACTCCAATTCGTGCCGCAGACGATCCAACTCAGCTATTTGCTTTTTCTTCATCCGGTTACGCGTATCCGTTTCCTTTTTAATGGTCAGCAGTGCCTGCTCATACTCATATCGCCTTTTCATCGGTACACATACGCAATCATTGGTCATCTTCCCATTCCGCTCATTTCGGCTGGCGTTCAGAAGAATGGGAATGTCTTGTTCAGTCTTTGACTTGAGTGAAATATACATCTCTTCGACCTTGTTTTGAAGCCGAATCATCGGGAAAAAATAGAGTTGGTAAAAAGACCGGCTTGCGGTTGATAAAAGCAAATTGATGTGCTGCCCCTGTACCTCTTGAAGGTTATGCCCGAGTAAACGGAGCAACGTCTCATTGATTGCCAGAATTGTACCGTTATCATCTATGGATACATATCCACATGGTGCAAAGTTTAGTTGTTCATCCATTCGAAATAGACCCCGCATAGATAGTTGTCAAATAATCGCTAATCAATCGGATCGTTTCCTCCGGATGACTCATGTGAGGACAATGGCCCGTCGCATCCATTAAGCGAAACGTACTTTCTGAAAGAGTACGATGCATATATGTCCCTACTTCAATCGGTGCAACGGCATCATCGGAACATTGAAGAATGAGGGACGGTACTGTAACTTTCTGTAACTCTTCTCGGTAGTCAGAGAAAAAGGTCGCTATGGCAAATTGACGGGCAACGGTTGGATCCGTTGAGCAAAAGCTTTCCTCTAATTCTTGCGAAAGCTCCGGCCGCTCTGGGTTCTGCATGATGACTTGCGAAAGATAATTCGCCCAACCGATGTAATTCATTTCCATCATCTCGATTAAAGCCTCAAGATCCTCTCTTTCAAATCCCCCCAGATAATCCGGATGGTCATTCAGATAACAAGGTGAAGGACCGATCATAACGAGTTGCTCAAATCGATCAGGCTCTTGAAGCGAGGCCAGCATGCCGATTACGCCGCCCACCGAATGGCCAACGAAAATTACCTCTTTGAGCTCCAGTGCGGCGCATATGTCGAGTACATCTTGTGCATATCCATTAAGATTACTATACTTATTCGGATTATAAGCATGATAATCAGATTTCCCGGAACCAACATAATCGAAAAGAATAACACGAAAATGTTCTTCAAAAAACGGAGCCACCAACCTCCACATATTCTGATCACACCCGAATCCTGGCGCAAATAGCATGGCTTTTGTGCCTTTCCCCGTTATGTTAATGTTATTGCGAAAAAGGATGTGTTGATTCATAAAAAAACCCCCATTCATTCAAAAAAGGATCAATCAAGACTACTAGTTGTCCTCTCATTCTATCAAATCCCAGTTCTATTAAAGACCTGTTTATTCGCAAACTTTTCTAATAAAGGAAGGAATCTCTCGTGCTTATAAATCCCCTCAGATTCCGAAATAGCTTGAGCAAGAATAGCAGGTAACGACTCTATTACCGAATTCATAGCTTGTTTGACGAACCCATTTTCGAAGTGCTCGATCGACTCCGGTAACTCATTCTCGTCTAACATAAAGTATTCTCCATTTGGAAGAACCATAATATCGATAATCAAGTCTTCAAACGATACCACTTCATCGGTAATAGTTGTATGCTTTACAATGTTTAAATAAGAGCCCAAATAATTTCCTTGATGATCTCTCCAGAAATATAAATTATACGGAAGGTTTTCCCAATAATAAGCAATTGTATAACTACCAATCGGGATCGTTAAGCTAGCTCCATTAGCAATCATTGTAAATGATTCTTCAATAATATGAAAAAGAACTGCACTTTGTTTTTGTCTAGTTAACAGCCTACAAGGATAGTCCACAATTTTAGAATCATAACGTATTTTTCTTTCTATTATTTTATCCACTATTAGCGACTCCCTTTCTCATGAAAATCGTAACATAGATTCGACTAAAGGGATAACCCCACTAATCCGTAGAGAAAAACAGCCTCCATCAGCTTTTTTTAGGCAGCAAATAGCCCCCACCTTCCAATTGATGAGGGCATTTGCTACTTAATTACTTAACATTTTTTGAACAACTCTATTTACTTGAGACCAAGTTCTTCCTGCTTATCGGCGATCGCTTTCATCAGCTCCTCATCTTTGACAACTGTGACATCCGGGTCCCACTCGCCTTGAGGCAACTCAAACTGGAACCTCTTGCATTCTCCTCTTCCCTACCCGGGATTCTCATAAACTTCTTTCGGCAGTGGAAGAAACCATTTCAAATACTGGTTTATTCAAAAAGAAAAACAGCCTCGATCGGCTGTTTTAATCTTTGGATAAAGTTCGTCTTGTCTAATCTTCCTTCTGATCAAACCATAACAGTTCATTGTCATCTACGTCACCATTATAATTGATTAGAATTTCTTCTCCAGCTTTGATATCTGTATAGGCATAGAAGTCAAACGTATGCTTTTCAAAACTGATCTCATACGTGGCATTAGGCTCGTAGGAATGGTTGAACAACATTCCGTACCCGAGAAGGATCGCGGAATGATTGACGCCATACTCAAAAGCGTAATCGGCGATTAGCGTTTGCTCAATGTATGGGTGTTGCTCGTTTGGGTACGCGATGACAGGCGCTTCATGCACCATCGTGCCTTTGTTAATATCACATGTCGCGAATACTCCTCTGTTGAATTCTCCCTCACTAAGTGAAGATGTTCTTACTTCAATCATGCTGCTCACCTACCTATCTGTAAAATATGCTTACTAACTATAACATGGATTCACTCGTTAAGTGGCCTTAATTACTTTTGAAAAGAGCCTGCTCTACAACAACCAAGTGAAAATTTTATTAGTAAGAATAAGAATGAGCATGATCGATATGCCCGCTAGGAGTAGATATTTGAGGCGCAAGCTATATAGACCTTTCGTTTCCAACGTGGAGTTGCTCTGCTCGAACCAACGCTGTTTTCCACACTCCTCACAGTAGAACCTAAAGTGAACTTGCCTTATTTTGGTGGAGACCAAACCTTTTTGAACAGTCTTGCTTCGCTCTCTTTTGAGTGAGAAAAGGAACGTCCAATCCGTTTCTGATAATTTGATGCGCTTCTCATGCGGACATTCGGTCGATTGGAATTTATAATAAAAATCATCATACCAATCTTGGCTCAACAATTCTGTCTGGTAGCGCTTGACGCTTACAATTACAGTTGTTATAAGTAAGATGATAACGAAAGCGATCATGATAAATAGCAAAAATAACTGCCTCCTATTCATGGTGAAAAACGTCATGATGAATATACAAGCGAATAAAGTTCCTTCAACAAATCAAACACCATGCAAAAGGCACTCAAAGAATGAGTGCGAGATATTCACATATTAGGCACTGAAGCAACAGCGGCCTGGTCGGCTTTCGCGCAGTCAATCGCCACGACAAGCGCCACTAGAAGTGGTTCCATTTCATCGTTTGCAATTTGCAACTGATAGCTATCACCCCAGCTGAACCATTTCTTACTGACGGCCCCGATGATTTCCCCGTTTTGAGACACTTCAAAATCCATATCCCACCAATTCCCCCGAACTTCCATCCCCGCAGCGTCAATCGAGTAACGCGCTTTCAAAAAGGAGAATTGCTTTTTAATCGTCACGGCTTCTTGGCCATTCACTTCTACAAAAAAGGTCGGCAAAAAGCTGAACATTTTTTTCGTTATCAACGCAACTTCATTCCCGGCCGAATCCAAAATGGAAAACGTCTTCGGCATTCGCAAGAAGCTCCCTTCCACGAAATAAACCTCGTTCTCTTGCGAATCCTTCACTGAAAATTTGCCACTCAGACTAAACACTTTTTGCTTGATATATAACTGTCTCATATGTAGTCTCCTCTCGTATCAAGACCATTTACGCTCAAATCCGCGTAAACTGGATAGCCATTCCTTACAAAACCTATCCTTCGATACTAGTTATACGGAACTCACCCGTCTAAAGTTTCGACCATTGAGCGGATTTCCTCTTTCCCATAGATCCTTTCCTAAAAATCCAACCACTCTACTTCTGGATACATAGAATAGCTAAAACAGATTCGTAACAACGTTGGCCATTTACAAGGAGATGGAGTGGACAATCTGGTCATCGAAAAAGCGAACAAATCAACAATGAAATGAGATGGGAAACATGAAAAGAGCATTAGGTAAATGGGAGCAAAGTGTATTATTCCAGCAACATCCAGTACTCGCCAAGCATATTCCAGAAACCATATTATACAGTGAGAAGAATTTGATAGATTTTTCGAACCGCTATCCGTCTGTCTTTGTGAAACATGATATGACAGGCCAAGGAAGAGCCATATTCAAAATTCACAAAAGTAATGACAGGAAATACAACATAAATGGTTTTACAATCCAAGGAACACCTATCCAAAAATCTGTATCGAAAGTTAGTGAAATTCGCTTGCTCCTTCATCCATTTATTAAGTTAGGTAGAGAAAGCGGTCCATATATTCTTCAAGAAGATATACAAAGCTACACCCGAAATGGACAGCCTTTTTCAATTCGGGTTCATATTCAAAAACTGAATAACAAGTGGATGATTAGCGGGATGTATGGGACTACCGCAACCAGCCTAGCAACTGAAAGCGGGATTGTGAATCCACATAGAGGCGCTACAGTTATGACGATCTCCGAAATATTCTCTCAAACAAAATTCAAAAACAATGAAGAGGATACAGTCAAGAAGATAGAAGAGGTTGCAATTACAGCAGCGAAAGCAATCGATTCCGTATTGCCATGTAGGGAATACGGCATTGACTTCGGGATCAATCAGGAAGGAACACCTGTCTTATTTGAAGTAAATACAACGCCGGGTATCATGGGATTTGCACAAATTGAGAATAAAAAAATTTGGAAACGAATTGTGGAGATACGGAAAATGCAAAGCGAATCAGATGAATCTACTCTTTGAAAAGGAATCCGGCACGTCTGAACGGCTGGCAGCCATACCAAAACAGGCAGACATCCCGGGGAGGGGTGTCTGCCTGTTTCTGTTCATTTTTTCAATGAATGTTTCTTGCCGTTCACGTCAATGATTTCCACAGTCGTGTCCGTCAACTTCATGTCCTTTGCCTGGATACTGGATCGTTTTTTTGTTTTTCCGTCCAATAGGCTGTATGAAAATACACCTTTTTTATTAAAATAATACATCGTGCTGGCATCGAATTTAACGGACTTGTTATTTTGCGTCACGTTTGTTGAAAATCTCGTGGATCCTTCCAGCGGTTCGAAGATGACGCGTGCATCAAACTCCATCACTTTTTTCGGTTTCCATGTGTCAGGACTTTGATGATAAAGGATGAGTGTCTGATCTACATTAACAGCATCGTCGAAGATCGGATTGTAATCGAACACCCGCTGTTTCTTCTCTACTGTGTAATAGTAGGCATGCCCGTGGACGCTGAAATTCCGCATACTCGCAGCATGGTCTGTATCCACATCTAAATTCCAGTATTTCACACCATTTTTTCCACCTTGCGCACTCGTCCGGAAAACACCATATCTATATGGAATACTGGTCCCTTGAGATACAGCAGCCCAGTACGGGACATAAATGATATTGTTCTGGAGGATGATCGGAAAACCTGTTTCCAAATGGACCTCAAACAATCCATCTTGCGTCGGGAAATCCTGTTCCGTTAGGAGTACGGTTTCCTCTTTCGTCTTTTTATTAATTTTCACGAGCTTTTCACCTTTAATGGTGTACTGGAACCCGTCCTCTTCCACCACAATCCCCTTCTGGCTGACGTATGAAAACGGTTCGGGCAATTTCATTTTGTCATCAATCGCACGGGCAAGGAAAGAAGAGAATTGGGAGCGCGTGACCGGATTTCCCGGTTTGAACGTGCCGTCTTGATAACCGCCCGCAATCCGATTCAATGCCACGCTATTGATATCCGCGAAGGCCCAATTAGCTGGTGAGACATCGACAAACATTGGTTTCAGTTCCAATGGAAGGTCGAATGCCCGACGTAAAACGGCTGCCATTTGGGCACGCGTCGTCTGTTCCGCTGGTCGCATATAGCCATTTTCTCCACGCAGGATTCCCTTGTCGTTAATGGTTGCCAGTGCCCGATAGTGCGTAGAATTTTTCGATACATCTTTAAAGGCGACAGTCGGATTTTCCTGTAGCGGAATGTCCAGCGCCCTAAGAAGCATGGCAGAAACTTGTGCACGGGTAATCGGTTCATTCGGCCGGAAAGTACCATCTGGATAACCTCCGATAATCCCCTTTTTGTACAAGAACATGATGTCCCATGATGCACCACGCAAATCTTTAAAAGGAACCGGTTCGTTATAAGGCGGATATTCTGTTTCCGCCTGCGCTGTCGGCAGTAATGAAAACATCAACAAGATCGTTAGCAAGGAAATCAGGATTTTTTTCAATCGTGTACACCTGCTCTCTATGAATATCGCATTCACAAAACTTTAGTATATTCACTCAATGATCCATCTCGTAATCCTTCCGTATATCAACGTTCACAATGGAGCCGATTCGCTGGACCTGTACATATAAACCTGTCCAAGCAGAATAGCACTCCGGTTCTATATAATCACAATATCTCTCGCTTAACCTGCGATCATAGTCAATACTGATCGTGCCTTCTTTCTGGCCAGTGGCTTTGACGCGAAATAGATTCGTGCCTGGATCTCTTGTGATAATGGCTATCTGCTCGGCATCTTTTGTTCGGATTATGTGCTTGCCCAAGTCGGCTGTCGCTGTCTCCTCATAGACATCAGACGGATTTTCTTTTAGCGTTTTGATTTCATAATAAAAGCGGTCATCGTTCAGCTTCACATCAATCCCATGCCGCTCTTCCTTCCCACCCTCAAACCGTAGCGTGGCAATATACTGGCCAGGTTTGTCGATATCAAACCATACATTGAAGCCATTTCTACTTTCTTCTTGCTTGAACGTCACACTGTCTGACAACTTTTCCCCTTGCATTGTGGACAAGGAAATATATTGAACCTTTTCCTTCAGGAAATGAAACTTCACTGCAGTCGGCAAGATGTCATCCGTCTCTTCCATCGTCAACTTCAATTCACCATTCACCTTTTTAATCGTTACGTAATACTTTTTATACTCCATTTCATAGGAACCGTTGCTAGGAAGACCCGCAATATTAAGTTTTCCGGTTCCTTCTTTTAATGGGACTAATTGAACTTGATCCTCCGTATAGCCCTCTTTTCCGGCTACCTGTATTGATTTAAACAAACCGTCATTCGACTCATCGTAAACAACTTCACTAATCAGCCGCCAGTTGAATTCACTGGCCCTTAGCGTTATCATCGTTGGCTTTGACTCTTCAGTCGCTTTCAACATTTTGGCCGCCTGTCCTCTTGTGATAGCAGCATTCGGGCTGAACGTGTCAGGTGATGTCCCCGAAGTGATGCCGAGTTGATAGATGATAAGAATATTTCCACGATGTGACTGTAGATATTCAATATCTTTGAATGGATTTATGATGTTCCCATCACGCGGCAAATCGAATGCTTTGACAAGAATCGAAGCCATCTGCCCCCGTTTAATCGGATCGTTTGGACCGAAACGGCCATCTTCATAACCACCAATAACTCCTTTTTCTGCCAGCGCTGCAATCGCTTTGTAGTAGCCATTAGCTGTCGAGACATCTTTGAAGCCTGGATTCTTCACGTTCGAGGTGTCCATGTTGGTCATCTTTGCGATGATGGCAGCCGCCTGACCTCTCGTGATAGAGTTTCCAGGTTTGAACGTGCCATCCGGATAGCCTCCGATAATATTGCGTTCCGCCAAATCATAGACTGCTTCTGCATAATGCTTTGAAGAGGGTACGTCTGAAAAGCGCTCAGTGCTTGCGGCGAATGTGCCAGATAAAGGCAGGCTACCGGCAAGCAATAGTGTACCTAATACCGTAAAAACCTTCTTTCTCACTTGCAATCTTCCTTTCTTTTCGAGTAGTAGATTTTGATATAGAAAAACGATTCACTACTACCAATACTTTTCAAACTAGCTGGTGGAAAACCAGGTTGGTGTTCCTATATAATGAGCGGTTGGTTGACGGCTACTTTTTCTGGTCACTGCCAACCTGGTTTCCCAAAGGATGTCGGGGTTCCCATTCCCCCTCCTGCACTAGTCTGTTATCATCCAACGTTCAGAGCCAGCATCCCACTTCATATGAAAGACCTGCTCGGCTACCCCTTCTCGCCCATATTGGTAGCGGATTTCAACTTCATTTTCAGAAATCGGAGTCGTTTTTCGATAAGATGCCTCTAAAAACAGTTCTCCTAATCGGCTAAGTTGAGCAAACAGAGGCGTTTCCGGCAAATTGCCGTTGCCTAACAGATCATCATATAAATACAAATCGAAATATTGCTCGGGTGTATAATCACCTGTCAGCTGTCCGGATAAATAATCCATATAAATCGAATCGGTACGCTCTTCCGTCGCGACGCCTACCACTTGCCCATAAATTTTATGCACGGGCGTAATCGTTGCCCCCTGCACTGTTCCTCTTGCCGGGAAATGGTTCAATAATAGATATTCCCGCGCATTCAACAGCTGGTCGTAACCCCCTACAATCGTGATTCCCTGTTTTTCATATCGATCCATCAGTTCAGATTGTAACGGTTTGCCGTTTATGCGTAGCTTGCCGTCTTTCAGTACGACGCGATCCCCCGGAACTGCAATCACTTCATAATAGGCATCCGTATAGGTCGGTAAATGGCTGGTCGTATTGGTCATCGTGCGTACTACATCGCCCGCCTCATACACAACCTTATCGAATAATTCTTCTTTGCGCTCAATGACCGTATGATAAGCATCCGAACTCCCATTTAATGAGAACTTTTCTTTATCCACATAATACAGACCGTCGACTTGATCAAAATGTGGAAGAGCCGCAAATTCCTCATAATCAACCGCAGACAGTTGTTTTTTCTTCTGCAAGGCCGAAATTTGCGCCAAATCATCCAGTGGATCATAGGGGACGCCTGGCCCTTTATCTGATGAAAGATAATTCATAGGGTCAACGGTAAACAGAAGAAACAGTGCAACGACAGGTATCGCGGCTGTGACAAACAGCACTTGCCAAGAAAACTTTTTAGTCGGTGTCCGTAAACGTTCATGCACACGCCGCTTGATCCGCCTTTCTTGCTCCGATGTATCGCCCATCATTTGATCCAGCTTCCGTTTAAAATCACTCAATTGCTCACTACCTCCTCTTCTTCGAAAAATTCTTTCAGCTGTTGCTTTGCCCTCCGCAGTCTTGTTTTTACGGTATTTTCATTCAGCTCCAGATAGTTTGCAATTTCCGCTATCGACTGCTCGTCATAATAAAATAAGATCAAAGGTTCCCGGTATTTTAACGGAAGCTGGAAAAGATTTTTTTCAAGTAGCGCCAGCCGCTCTTGCTCCAACACGACTTCTTCTGTCCCTTTTGTCGAAACAAAGATGGTATCGAACAGCACATCTTTTTTATGCTTCCACGAACGCAAATAATCTTTTGCACGATTGGCTGTCATTTTCGTTAAATAAGTCTTCAATGACGCCTCATTGCGAAACTGGTCACTTTTTTGAAAATACGTCACAAATACTTCTTGCACAATATCCTCAGCAGTCGACCAATTCTTCACATATAGATAAGCGATGCGCACTAAATAACGCGAATGCTCATCAATTAGTTGATCAATAGTACTACTCATTTACGAACCCTCGCCCTCCTCTACGGCCACGTCATGTCCCCCTCCACATAGACAACAAATTGTTCAAACGACTTTTTTTCTGTCATGCCATATCGAGCTACTTCATAATTAGAAGTCTTTCGATTGGCATATCCTTCGGTCGTCGTAAAACCGATTAACAAGCCTGCTTCCTTAGCCGCTACGATGAAATCCTCATCATAATGCCCAAAAGGATAAGCTACTGAAACGGCTGTCGGCACTTGCGCCATATTTTGCTGTAAATCCAAAAGAATTTCTTCTTTTGAACGCTCTAACGCAACCCCTAAATCCTTGCTCAGTGAATGCAATTCATTGGTATGTGCTTCGAACTGGAACACATCCCCCAACTCTTCTAAATCCGCAGCGGTAAAAAACTGTAGCGGACCTTCCGCATCAAACAACTGTGTTCCCTGCACTCGATCTGTACGTGAGGAAATAATGTGCTGAAGAGCAGTAAACCTGTATTGCTTTAAAACGGGATAGGCAAATTCCTTTGTGGATAATAACCCGTCATCAAATGTAATGAGCACCGCTTTGCTCGGAACAACAAGACGCCCTTCCAAGTAATCATACAACTGATGTGCCGTCAACGTCTTGAACTGACGATCCGCCAAGTACGCCATCTGCTGATCAAACGCTTCCAAGGAAATCGTACTAATCATCGTGCTCATCAACTCACGTGGCAAAACCTGATGATAGACAAGCACAGGCAGACCCACATCCATTGTAACGGACTGTTTCGCAATATAGCCCGGCCGTTCTCCTATTGTAAGGATATACCAATCTTCTTCCTCCCGTACTACAGGATAACGATAACCTGCTTCCAACTCCAGTATAACGCCGCTCTGCAAATTAGCAGCCTCGTAAACGGCGGTTTTTTGCAACGTCTGAACAGCAGCCAACCGCTCCGGATGGACAACGGTCAAAAGCTTCTTCTTTTCAACCGCCGCCTCCCCCTTCCGAACAAAGGCAGGCATATTTCCCAATCGAAGCTCATAATACGCCTCATCCTCACCTGTAATCGCCACAGGCTGACCCGCCACCAACTCGCCAATCTGCGTCAAAGACGCCCCCTTCATATAAAGCGGTTGACGCTCCTGCAAGGTCAGCACCCGCTCAAATACCCGCTTCGTCACAAACCGATCCGTACCTTGTGCGAACACCCTCCCTTGTGATTCAACCAAAATCCATATCGCACCTACGCTTATGAATACGAGCAAACACACAAGTAACCACACTCTATTAGCAATCTTCCTCATAACTTTACCTCCACTGTCCATCAAGCAACGTACAGACGGAGATTTTCAAAAAAAGTTTCAAAGATTTTTAAAAAGTTTTGGAGGCGTATTAGCAAATGAAAAAAGACATCCATTTTTTTATAAACGGACGTCGGTCGGTAGTTGTCTTTGCTTGATTAGACAAAACCAAGTGAACTTCTCATGAATCCTGTTTTTACTGCAGCATTTCCCTCAACTTCTCAATCTCATCTTTTTTCAAGTGTGTTACTTCCGCAATCAATCACGCCTCGGCGTGATTGCGTCCAGATTTTGAATCGAGCGTGCTCGATTAACTCCTTTCAAAATCTGTGACATCCGCCGGAGGCTTTATCTTCGTTCAGCTGGCGTTTGAACACCCGCTGAACAGGAAACAAAACCGCATTCATCTCGCCACCTATCGAGGTGGGAGTCTTCTGCTGAATGAAGATAAAATCAGTTGATGTTCCTTTTCTCAACATCTCCAACACCACTTTGGACCGAATTTATTCAAAATTAAATGAACAATTCCATCTTCGACTTGCAATTGTACCCAATTCCATGTAAAGTGAGGGTAATTAAACACTTACTTATTTCGAACTCTTGAAGTAAGGATAGAGGCGCAGAGACCATTAGTACACAATCAGAGGATAATGAGGTCCTATGAAGATTGTGAAAAGGGGGATTTGCCGAAGTGGAGAGAAGCTCATTATCTCGAAGCTGGTTCTGGGTTGAATAAGCACAGAATTGTCATATAGGAAACTATATGGAGGGCTATCTTATGCAAAGAAATAATCTATTATTTCACTGCAGCAGCGACCCTTCGTTGTTGCTTTTTGCGTTGATTTACAAGCTGCCCTTCTCCCTCTATTTATTTAAAATAATTGATAGGATGTGGAGAAATGATGAATTTCGGACAAATTGTAACAGCTATGGTGACTCCTTTTAATGAGCACGGAGATATTGATTTTGAAGCGACAAGGAACTTGATAGAGTATTTAATCGCCAATGGAACAGATAGTTTGGTCGTGTCAGGTACAACCGGAGAATCTCCGACGTTAACGTCTGAGGAAAAGGTCCAATTGTTCAAATTTGTGGTAAAAGTTGTCAATGGAAGAGTGCCTGTAATTGCTGGAACGGGCTCAAACAATACAAGGGAGTCTGTTGAACTGACGAGACTAGCGGAAGATATTGGTGTTGACGGCGTGATGCTCGTCGCTCCCTATTATAATAAACCTTGCCAAGAAGGGATGTTCCAACACTTCCAAACAATCGCGGCAGCCACTTCTTTACCCGTCATGCTATACAATGTACCTGGACGAACGATGTCCAATATTGCCGTCGAGACAGTCGTGCGCCTTGCTGCAATTCCGAATATCGTCGCCATTAAAGAAGCGAGTGGCGATTTAGATGCAATGGCTGAAATCATTGAGCAGACACCAACAGGATTTTCCTTGTACAGCGGCGATGATGGCTTAACAATCCCTGTATTATCAATTGGTGGCGTAGGTGTTGTTTCTGTCGCAGCTCATATTATAGGCAATGAAATGCAAACGATGATCAAAAACTTCAAAATGGGTAATATCAAAGAAGCGGCTTCAGATCACCGCAGACTGCTGCCAGTGATGCATGCACTTTTTGCTGCTCCGAATCCATCCCCATTAAAAGCGGCATTGAACCTAAAAGGTGTTCAAGTCGGCGGCGTTCGTTTGCCAATGATTCCCTTAAACGACGAACAACTGCACGCACTACAGCGTACGTTGGCAATCCATGATGGCGTGACAGTCTGATAACCGTCAGAGGCTCTATCGACAGAAATGGAATTTACTACATTCCACCCTATCCTTGCCATAATGAATAGCATAAAAATAACACGTATAACGCATGTCACTCGGATATGCGTTTGCGCATCAAAGAAAGGAACCCATGTCATTTGTACATGCGTTCTTTTTTTGATTTCTCATATTTATGTATGTATGATTGAATCTTCCCGGCAGGCTTCCACGTAGAAGAAAGGGAGGTGAAAAGATGAGAAAGATATTTGGCATTTTACTAATCATATTCAGCCTGTTCATTGCACTAGGCGGTTTACTCACATTAGAGGAGGATTTCAAAGCATCACTGTTTGGTATTTTGGTCATTAGTCTGCCGCTTTATATGATCGGTCATATTGTGAGGACCAATATGTGGCAGGCAAAGCAAAAAGGACTTCGATGGCTTTGGGCATACATCTATGTTGTAGGCATCATTCCTGCCCTCTTTCTTTCTTACGAAGGATACGAAAATCTGAAAGAACAGACATTCTCCAACAATCATTTTTTGTTATTTGAATCCACTGCCACGGATTACACCGGCGGCCTTTCTATCGGGTTCATCCTGCTTTTATTGTTGCTGTTCATCTTTCCTTTTTATGAAACCACACGAAAAATAAAAAGCATGATCGCGATTGCTGCAGTGGTTGTCACGGGGGTATATGCGGGCTATCAGTATATGATGTGGGCAGATTATCGCGGCATCCATGAAGTCGACGGACTTGTGACCCATTATTGGAATGGTGAAGAACAAATTGTTCCGTATGAGGAGATTGCCCAGATTGCCGTACAACCGTATGTGAAATACGCTAGATCAAACAGACCGTCTGACAAAACCTATTTTGCATGGAGATTGATCTTCATGACTAAAAATGAAGAGCAAATTACATATCGCCTTTGGCTCAACGACATCAGCCTATCGAAGGGAAATCGCATAAAACAATTGGCGCATTCCAAAAATATCCCCTTCCACGTCATACCGATGACCGAAAAACAGCGTGAGGAATTCGACTTCCAATTGGAGTTGAAGAAGCTGGATTGGCAACCTTATTATTTGTTTTTCGAGGTCGAATAAATCGTTAAGTGCTTATGTACTACATATGACAATTCAATACAGAAAGAAGCCAACCAGATGAGATGGTTGGCTTCTTTCATTTACTGTATGGAAAGAGGTACTAGATGCTGAATATTCTAGATCACGATTCAACAAGCAATTCTTTTTTATCCCTCTCCAAGCTCTCTAACGCCTGTTGCAAATGCTCTTTTAAAGGAAGGGCTAATGTTTTTGCATACGTTGCCGTGATATGGTTATTGTCACGATATACGATGATATTCCCGATGATCGGATGACAAGTGGTTTGATCACAGAAATAATCCGTGAGGTCCGCGAATATCACATTTGAAGGAATGCCCTCGGTATTCTCCCAAGGCACTTCCTTTGAAACTCCCTCATCCCTCGAAATCGCACAACTTAACGGGTTGTTCTTCTTTTCTAAACAGCTTGGAATTTTCTCTTTCATCCGAGGGTTATCACGTATCGCGAATATGGCGGTGACCCCTTCCAGTTCTTTCCACTGGTTTATATAACCTGACGGAACCGTCTTCCGCTTATTCAATGTGGACGTCGTGAAAACCAGGTCTGGCGGATTTTCTTTTAAGTGTTCAATCAAATTTTCATTCCACTCTAAACAAGCTTCGGTTAAGTGATGTTCCGGATCTTCGTTCGTAAATCGGCAGCCATCATGATTGTAGACGTCAATCTGGAAGTTCAGGTCTTCCGCTAAAACTTCCAGCGCCGGAAACCAATGCCCTGAATGCGACCCACCGACCAACGCTACCGTATAGCTTGGATTCGTTACCACCCCATACGAACATTTCTTCACATTGACACTATCCTTCCCTAAACAGTTTGGATTCCCATAAAAGGAAGGAAGATCTGATTGAATATCAATCAATGCCGGAATAGGGGCGATGCCTTTTGGTGGCTCCCTCTTCTCATAGACTGCCATCGCTCCTGGGAAATCTTTTTCGTCATAGCTAACAATCAGCGCATCAGCCTTCACCTTTTCAATATACGTTGTAATAGCTAGTATGGAACTTCCTGTTACCATCAATAGGCCACATAAGACAGCAACAAGTCTGCCCTTCATTCTATTTTTATTCAACTTGAGAATGGGTGCTTCTAGTAACTTTTTAGAGAGCAGCGATAATAGAACCGCCGTCATGATGATAATGATCCCCTCAAGAATCGGAACTGGTTTCACATCCACAGTGGCCTGATAAAAGATTAAAAGAGGCCAATGCCATAAAAAGATCCCATAAGTAAGGCCGCCTAAAAACGTCAGTGACTTGACGCTTAACAACCGATCCACGCCAAACTTCGTGCTATTTTCGGTGGCGATTAACACCAATAATGCCCCGCTAATCGGGACAAGCGCTAAATAACCAGGGAACCCCGTGGATACCGGAAGCAAGATGCCTGTTAAACAGATAATGGAAAGTCCAAGCCAACCTAGCACCGTGTTTAGCCATTTATTCATCCGTAAGTACGGTATTGCCATTGCCAGCATACCGCCTATGCTAAATTCCCACATACGCGCAAACGTGTCAAAATACGCCCAAGGCTGATTCACTGTTGTTTGATAAATCGAATAACAGATCGAATAGATAAAGACGACGAACAATGCCACTAAAAAAGTTTTACGTACCGGTGTCTTCAATACTTTTCGAGCTAAAAAATACACGGAAGTGATTAACATTGGCCAAAGGATATAAAATTGCACTTGGACACCGAGTGACCAAAAATGTTGAAATGGACTGGTTGCATGATCACGCGCTAAATAATCAACCGCATCCAACGCCAAACGCCAGTTTTCAAAATAGAGGGTGGACGCGGTCATATGTGTAATGATCGAGCTCCATTCCAACTGAGGTAAAACCAACAAGGCTAGACTTCCAATCACAATGATGACCAATAAGGCTTGCGGCAGAAGCCTTCTCCCAAGTCCCACTAAAAAGTCTCCAAATTGTACGGTTCCCGTTCTCTCTAGTCTCGCTAAAAGAGACATCGTAATCAAATAGCCTGATATCACAAAGAATACATCAATGCCTCCAGACACTCTTCCCAACCAAATATGATAAATCACGATTAACAACGTCGTAATCGTACGTAACCCTTCAATCTCCGGGCGATATCTTTTTTGAGGACTCTTTAAATCTTCCATATTCCTTTACCTCCATTGTTCATTAAGCAACGTACAGACGGAGATTCTCAGGAAAAGTTTCAAACGTTTCGAGTTAGGGAAAATTTATGCTGAAGTTCTCAAAAAAGGAAATAGGTATGGCGTTTCGTTTTTATCGGCTCTCAGACTTAACTAAGGCAGATTCCTAAATGAAGACAAAATGATCTAATTATTGACGATATTATAATCATACAATAATATATTTCTAGTGAATAAATGAATCCATTCTACTATTTACGGACTTTGTGATGTTTGTATCACTATATCAAAACAACTTTTTGAAAGGTGATGAATATGAGTAAAATTCCCTCTCGCTTTGTAAAACCGTCGCCTATTTCTAATAACAAATCATTGACTGATTCAGCCAAACACCTGGATCATTTTGACGAGTTGATCGATTTTGGGTTGTGGAAATATGATGTTCGCGCTGATAAAGGAATTTGGTCCAAAAAAATGTTTGAAATTTTTGATATGAAAAGCAACAAGGCCCCATCCCTTGGAAAAGTGCTTGAGAGAGTGCATGTTGGCGACCGTGGCCTCTTCCTCGAATGGTATGAAAAAGTAATAAAGGATAAAAAAGGTTCTCGCTTTGCCTATCGGATTGTTGATGGGGATGGAAATTTAAAGTTTCTCGATCAGGCGTGTGATGTAGTTATAGATGACAATGGTACCGTCGTTCAACTCATCGGGACAACAATCGATCGATCAGAGAAACAGAAAATAGAGACCGCTTTCGAGAATTATATTCATAAAGTACGAAAAGTCACTGAAGTCATCGAAGCTGGTGTATGGTCCATGGATAGACGGAATGATTCGATGAATTTCCAGTCACCAAGGCTTTCTTTAATTAGCGGATATGAATCGATCAACCCGTCGATTGACCGGAATACATGGCGGAATATTATTCATAAAGAGGATGTAGCAATATACGACAGAAGAAATGAAGAAGTGAAAACGAAAAACGTGCAAAGCATTGAATATCGGATTATTCACAAAAGCGGGGAAATCAAATGGGTGCGGGATGAAGTTATTCCCACATATGACGAAGAGGGTAACCTACTATCAATCGAAGGGGTCATTACGGATATTACAAAACATATGGAGCACGAACAACGTATGACCTATTATGCATATCACGACCATTTAACGGGCCTACCAAATCGTCGATTATTTGAAGAGAAATTAATGGAAATTATGGAGGATGCCAATGCAAATCGTAAAACATTCTCTGTTCTTTATATGGACCTAGATGGATTTAAGCGGATCAATGATACGTTAGGGCATTTAATAGGCGATCAATTATTAGAGGAATTCTCGAAACGGGTTAATCTGACCATACCCGAACAGACCCTCTTTTCCCGATTCGGGGGGGATGAGTTTGTAATGGTTATTCCAAATGATAGTGGTAATCAGAAATCTGTTCAAATAGCGGAAAAGCTGTTGGAAAACCTTCAGAAGCCTTATGAATTTGAGGATGTGGAGTTATATGCAACGGCTAGTATCGGGATATCCACCTACCCTTTTGACGGTGATAATGTAAAGACGTTGATAGAAAATGCCGATAAAGCACTATATCTTGCAAAGGAGATGGGAAAAAACACATACCAGCTATTCATGCCGTCTATGAATGTGGAAACATACAAGTTATATACGCTGGACCAAGACTTGCGCAAAGCGATGGAAAGAAATGAATTTACGCTTCATTACCAACCCAAAGTAGAGCCCAAGTCGGGATTGATGGTTGGCGCGGAAGCATTGATTCGTTGGAATCACCCTGAATGGAAATTGGTTTCAGCCGGGGAATTTATACCTTTATCAGAAGAAAATGGCTTAATATTTCCGATTACGACATGGGTATTCCGTTCAGTGTGTGAACAACTTAAAGCTTGGATTACGGATAAGGTTGTACCAGTCCCTATTTCTATCAATATTTCCCCAAAACTTTTTTTGAAAGTCGGTTGGGAGAATGAATTATTACAAATCATCGAAGAAACAGGAACGGATCCAAACCTATTGGAACTGGAAATAACAGAAAGCGAACTTATAAAAAATGACGAGTCTTTTGCTAATTCAATTAGCAAACTGAAATCATCTGGGATCAAAATCTCATTGGATGATTTCGGCACAGGGTATTCTTCCCTTTTTTATTTAAAGCAATTTGAGTTGGATACACTGAAACTTGATCGTTCCTTAATTACCCCACTCGATGAAAAATCATCCATCATCAAAGCGGTGATCCGTTTAGCACATGATATGAATATGACAGTGGTGGCTGAAGGCGTTGAAACAGTTGAACAACGTAACTTCCTATCTCAACAGGAATGTGATCAAATACAAGGCTTTCTATTTAGCAAGCCGATTCCTCCCGAAGAGTTTATTAAATTTCTTAGACAGCCCATTCTCCGCCCAGATAAAGAACATTCCCCGACATTCGAGAAAGAAAGACGAAAAGGATTTAGGATTGAAACAGCCTTCCCGCTTTCCGGTGAAATGATGATTATAAAATACAAAGGAAATTATGTGACAACTGGTTCGACAGAAATATTAATTGAGAATATCGGAATAGGCGGTCTTGGTTTCATGTCCACTGTGGATCTACCTGTAAACCCCGATATTTTAATGGATTTCAAGACAGAGATTTTAGGTGAAACAATCGTTGTGACAGGATTCATTGTATGGCGTAAAATGGTCGGGGAATTTTTCCAATACGGCATACAATTCATTCATGACGAAGCTAGACAACAATCCTTTATCAAATTATTAAAGAAATTCGCCAACCAACTCCAAAAAAATCCTGTTCCAGCAAACTGTCGATTTATGAAAAACAATATATATAAGCATTTATCTGAAATACGTAATAGCTGATGTTTATCTTTAAACTTATGATTAGAAATTGAGTAGCGCAGTGAGTCAAAAGTATCCTGTTAACATAAAACATTCTAAGGTTCCTAGTTCTAAACAATTCCGTACTGTATTAGATCCAGGAACCATTTATTCATTGTCTGAAATACAAACCAATTCTGGGAAAACTGTTCATACGTAAAGCCACAAAATTAGGTCGATCCATATTTCGGCGCTTCGGCAACCCTTTTCACCTTTTGGGCATGGCCGGCAATAAAATGGCTCATATATTTTTTCAAAAATAAATGATCAGCCACTTTTCCCAGAATGCCTAAAGGGGACTTAAATGAGACCGTATCCTTCATGATCGTTTCTGTACCTTTTTCAATAAATTCATGTCTATGTGTAAAGGAATGAAAGGCCCCATGAACCATAACATCGGTGAAGCTGTTCGGCTTCATCATTTCAACAATTTGAGACGTAAATTTTTGTTTCATCCCCAAATGGCTCGTTTCCCACGTCACGAAATCGCCCCGCTCCATCAATCCAAACGTAACTCCATCAATGGCGAGTTGTTTCGTCAGCAACGTTTTTCCTGCGTGAACTTCAACAGTTCTTGCCAGGTCGAAACAAACTTGGATGGGGGCATGGATTGAAATTTCATGTTTAATGATTGGCATGATATCACCCTTATCTGGTCTACCTATAGTGTGACGGTTCTTATGAGTAGCGTACAATTAGAGCTTGTCAATGGCAGCTAGTATCGGGTTTTAAGTTATATTTTATGCAAGTATCGTGCAGTGCATATCATCCCAAAAGAAAACCAACAATGCACAAAGGGACTTGCCCGAAAGTCAGTGAAAACCGACTGCTGGAAAGCCCCTTTGCTAAGTTTTATCATTCCTTAAAGCAACATTCGCAAAAATTGTTCGAAATTCACGCCTGCCTCTCTTGGAATTTGTTTCTTAGACGTTGCTTCAATTGCGGCGGCTAAGAACGTCTCAGCAAGCTTCATCGACTCTGCTAAATCTTGCCCTCGCATATGACCACCCATGATGACTGATGCAAACAAATCCCCCGTTCCGGAATAGTTCTCTCCATTATAGTCAAGGAGACTATGAAACGACCGATTGGCATCCACATACATATTGCCTACATAGCGCTTGTTTGGAACTGCTGACGGCGGATTCAATCCCGTTATAATGACGTCCGCTCCAGTTGTATGTTGCAACTGCTGCCCCGCCTCCTCTAGCGCTTGAATATAATCCGAAGTGCTTTGATAGCTCTGTAACTTCTCATACGACAAACCTGTTAGCAAGCAACACTCTGTCACATTTGGCGTAATAATATCTGCACACTTCACGAGTTCCTTCATACGATCGAGCAAATCGCCTGTAAATATTTTATACCCTTCCCCCATATCGCCCATTACCGGGTCGACAAGCAGTGTCGTTTCGCTCGAGTGAAAGACGTTTAAAAACTGAAATAGGTTATCGATTTGCTCTCTTCCTGTCACGAAACCTGTATGAATGCCATCAAAGGTTGCGCCAAGCTTGCTCCACTCCTCTACAAAACAACCCATTTTCGACGTTAAATCTTCACCATAAAAGCTCGGATAATCGGTTTGTGCTGTAAAAATCGCAGTTGGCAATGGCACTGCCTGAACACCCATTACGGACAATACAGGAATCGCAGCCGTTAACGAGCATTTCCCAAAAGATGACATATCCTGAATGACAGCCACTTTTTTCATCTTTATCTTCCCCTAACTCCTAGGTACTTGTTCTGTCTTCATCGTATCACAAGAAGACGGAGACAAAAATACACCTTCTAAAATTGGAAGTAGAAAGGTGGCTTTCCGTGAAAAACAATCTGACCTTAAGAATTTCTACGAAAGTGACACTTTCCCAATGGTCAGTCCTTTGCTAAAGTTACAGTAATCAAAAAATTCAACTGTAGTGAGGGAGATAACATGCAGATGCAAAATATACAAAATCAGTCCTATACCAGTACGCGGACGAAAACATTTGATTTAGTTTTAACAGCGATTTTAGCTACGCTGGTTTTAGTTTCAACATTGTTTCTTAATATTAAGCTTCCGATCGGCCAAGGCGGACTTATCCATTTAGGAACATCCATGCTTTTCATCTCGGCGATTTTATTCGGTCCTAAAAAAGGAGCACTTGCCGGTGCTATCGGAATGGGATTATTCGACGTCTTAGGTGGCTGGATGATCTGGGCGCCTATTACAATCGTGGCCCGCGGATTACAAGGTTACATCGTTGGTAAAATCGCTTGGTCGAAAGGATATCGAGGCGACAACACTAAATTGAACATTTTAGCAGCAATTGTGTCTATGCCTCTCATGATGGCAGTCTACTATGTTGGCGAAGGATTCATGTACAATAACTGGGTAGCGCCATTAGTCTCGATTCCAGGGGATATCATTCAAAACATAGTCGGTTTACTCATCGCGATTCCTGTCTGTATCATGCTGAAAAAAACACCGTACTTTAGAAGGAACTTTTAACTGATTTCAGCAAATTTAGGCTTCAAATACGATACCCCTTCTAGTGAAATACAAATTGCGAGACAATCGCAGTTCTATTCATTAGAAGGTTTTTTTGTCTTGATTTAGCAGAAAATGCTTGTTGATTGTCCTTTTTCAATCAAACTATTAGAATAAAATCGTTTTGAATTTGCAAGTACGACAACCTTTTCTACTTGAGCTCCGTTAATATTGTGAAGAGGCGGTGATGGTATGGACCAGGAAGAATTGAAAAAGATCATGGATGTACATGGCGAACATTTATTGAAGATGGCCTTTTTTTATTTACGTGACCGCGAGATGGCAAAGGATATCGTACAAGATGTATTTCTTTCCTTTTACACTTCGTCGAACTATGAGGAACGAGGGACTTTGCGTGCATATCTGACCAAGATGACCGTCAACCGCTGCAAAGATCATTTGCGAAGTTGGTCATTCCGGAATTTGCTGTTCACGCAGGATTGGGTAGAAACGATACATAAGCAACAGGATCCTCTTATTTTGAAAGAAGAGAGAACGGAACTCGCCATCACGATATTGAAGCTACCTATGAAGTATCGAGAGATTATCATTTTCTATTATTACGAAGAATACAAGATCAAAGAAATCGCCGCTTTGTTAGAGCTATCCGAAAACACCGTGAAGGCACGGATGGTGAAAGCCCGAAAGTTATTGAGGGAGAAGCTAAAATTCGAGGATTAGGAGGTGCTATCCATTGACTGAAGTGAAAAAGAGTTTAGATGCCTTGTCCGGAATCACGCCGGAAGACATAGAAGAAGTGAAACAAAGAGTGCTTTCCGGAAAACTAAGGAAAAAAAGAAGAAATCCGTTCCCGTTGACCGTTACCGCCCTAGTGACTGCAGCTGTCCTATTTTTCACATTCCATCTGCTGCAGGACGGTTTATCAACTGAGGGAAAAGAGGACTATGAGGTCAATGATTTGATCTATGACTTCATGCTTCGGACGGAATCGGATGGAAATGTAGACAGAGCCACGTCCGAAACGAAACAGGCCGTGTTACAAAGCCTCCTGCAAATAGACGCACTAATGGAATATGCAGAGTCACTTGGCTACAAGGAAGACACGAAGACCATCGAAAAAATCGTGGCGGAACAACGGGAAGCGTTCTATGCAGAACTGGACAAAGAAAAGGAAGAGAAAAAGAACTTGATCCTTCAAACGCAAGAAAAGAATTTCGGCATCTCGTACGATGACTATTTCAATGTCATTTTAAAGTGGACGAGCCAATCTGAGGAAGCACGTGAATGGCTCATTCGTCATCCACAGGAAAACAGCAAAACACGCGGCGAAGTGATCGGCTTGTTTCAAGAGAAATATGAGCGTGCCATTGCTGATTTCATGAAACAAAAAACGATTCCACCTTTCGATCTTTCCGTGAAATATGAGGAACTTACCGGAACAGTTGCCGCCATTGAAGATGACCGAATCCTTGTGACTCATGGATTCAAGGAGGATGTAACGTCAAAGGTAGATGAATTGATCGAGCATGGAGCGGCTTCCTATTTTATCATCAATTCCTCTCTAGGGGAGCTTACGCTTGGTATGAAAATAAGAGTCATCTACGATTCACTGGCAGTCCCGGTTTTACCAAGAGAAGAAATGCCGGTATACCAGTATGTGGCGGAATGGGAGAAGATTGATTGAACAAAGGTAGCAGGTTCCGATTGGATTTACGTGAGAATCTGGCAGCTTGTTGCTCCCCCTTTTCCTGCTATCATTTTGCAGGACTGGGGGGGTTGTTTACCATGGCTTATTTTCAGGTTATGAAATAAATAGAAATTGTGTTGGAACCTTCGCTACTCAACCCACTGTCTATTCAAAATGGCAAAGATTCATCCTCTATTTCCTTCAATTCGGAAGATCCCATTTCCTCCACCAATCCATCTTCATACGCCTCTTCCCATGTAATACCATACGGAATTCCGCCTTCTGTAAAGCCTGCGATAAAAAAGAAATGTTCATCCTGGCCAAATTCCTCGCCATGTCCTTCCTCCTCGTTTTGCTTCCGTTTTCGTTTATATTTCTTCACACTGAAACCTCCATTGCCAATGATTTTTCAAAAATAGCCTATCTCATTAACGAAACCAGGCCCTAAAACAATTTGTGATTTTCTTAGATGCTGGCACTTTTCTTAGTCTTCAACATCTGGCATTTTATTTGTTCTTTTGTCTATAGAAAAAGGCATCTCCGGATAATCCGCAACATCGTATTCTCCAATCGATGCCATGACGAGAGCATTCCGCAGGTAACTGATATTTTGCGAAAGCAGCTGATCATTGAAGTCCAACTCTAGCGATTGGGCAAAAAACTTCATATATATAGAAACCATTCGGATATTTCCCTCTCTATAAGGGTGTATTTTCTAAAGTTTGGCTATGAACTGAGAAAAATTTGTCGCCAAATCAGGATTACGATGGTTCCACTTCACACCAGCCGCCCATTCATAAACGCCAATAAGATCTTTCGGGATATTTTTATAATCACTATATTGCACACTCATACCAGCTAAGACTCTTTCGCTTTTTTGGATGCTTGAGATAGCAAAAAAATCGACTTCTGCAATTAGGAGTCGATGTCCAATAAGCTGGCAATCAAAATTTCGGCCTCTATGTTTATAAGTTCTTCTTCATTTTTGATGGCAAGTAAATTTCGTATTATAGGCACATCATCATATAGATATGGATCCATAAGAATCACCGACTACCCTTGGCATATTTTTCAAGAATGGCTTGTGTAGATCTGAAGCAGATATTCGTCCCTCTGTATATTCATCCAACAATCGTTGCGAAAAATCAGTAGGTTTTCCATCATCAATCGTAGCCATACCAACTGCGAAGCGAACCTGTTTTTCACGATCATAACAGTGCAAGTCCATTGTGCTCATCTACAACCCCCCTAACTGTTAGTACCTATATTATAGTAGCACAAACAATATGAGAAACCCTTGGCAATCGCCGCCGAGTGCAATTCTCTAGTACCGCTAGTGCACTCAAAGGTGGGCACAAGCACTTCATTAAGTCATACCTTCGCCACTCTTGCGTTCAACTTTTCTTCATCCACTTTCACATCGCCGTCCATGTCTATTTGAGGTATCCAGCCATGAACTCCGCCTGCTTCACAACAGCGCTTTGGACATTTTTATTTTCCCTTGCAGCAAGCAATTCAACAATTCGACAGTCAAATTCTTCTGCGGCAACACCTGTACTACGTCTAAAATATTAATCGAACAAAAACGAAATGTCCGGATTTTTAAAACCAAGTGATGTATAAATATCTATCATTTCATTTAACAATGAGGTGATTCAGTTGCTTGGCGATTTGCAAAGAGGTCTTCTTGGCACCTTCAACAAGAAGGAATTTCACAATTTCCGACTTCACGCATTGAAAGAGCGAATTTCGGCGTTCAGTCTATGTGCATTCGACTCAGTTGCACATAAGCTGAATGATTCCGCAATTCCATAGCAATCTACATGAAGTGCTTCTTGTAGGCTATCGGTAATGCCAATATAGTCGAAAATTATCTGAGTACCTAGGACTTTTCTATATATTCATTAGGCATTTTTAATGTCATAAAATATCTTATGAAAATCATTCTGCAGCAAGCCTCTAAATAATAGAAATTTGATATTAGTATTTAACCATTGGACTGAAGTAAACCTTTTTCACTCTGATATTCATAGGTTTGAAATAAGAAGCTAACAATTGTTTTTGCAGCATTGACAGTCAAAGCTGCATGATGAAATGAAGGGTTTGTAAGTCTAGCATGGCTATCCCCGCCTTCATTTCGAACTGTTGAAAGACCGTTGACTATTTTATATAGGCCTGTTATTATCTCTTTTAATGATTTATCATACTTTGGATTACTTGCATCAAGATTTAAATTTTGGGAAAGTGTATTAAATAACTGGGGTAATTTTGAGTTATTGCTGTTAAAATCAATTTCCAAAGTTTCAATGAGCTCCTTACAAACCCCTTCAACAAGGGTTTTTGCTGAAGTTATTGCACCCGCATAATCTCCACCTTTCATACGTAAGTCACAGTTTTCTAGATCTCTTAAAATGTTTTGAAATGATAATTCCTTCGGAACGTGACACTCTATTTCTACTATCTCGACCTCATATAAATTGTCCTCAAGATACGTTGAAAATCTATTGAAAACACCTGCTATATAACCTGAATTGTTATTATAATCATATCCACTTTCAGAATTAATCTCATTGATGAACTCTTTGACATTCCTAGTACTTTCAAAGAAATCAGGAAGTTCAATCCCTTTGTCTTTGCTAAGTTTCCTCATAATCAATCGTGCTTCTAAATAATCTCTGTCAGAAAGGTTCCCATTAAAGTCAAAATCAGTACTTTTATAACCAAATTCATGATATTGATTATATGTATCTATAAGACATGATTTCACACGATCTAATAATTTCACTGTTTCATTCATTTTTCATATCATTCCTTATTTCTTATTAAATACTACTCGGTACCAATCGAAGCATTTTTATTTGAACCTATTCACATCCAAAATTAGTTTGCTCTTTATTTGAACTAATTATTTCAGGCTCACCTATTGCGTTTATAAAAACTCATGCCCAATAATTGAAAAGTGGCGAGGGCTCCCCTTAGATATATTCGCACTTAATTTTTTTATTTTTCCTTAATATTCATGGTCAGCATATTCAGAATCGACCACTTTTTTACAAATAATTGCTACTATATAAGATGCTAAAGACATTAATGGTATGTGAAAGGTATAATCTCAGAATTACTTGTCCTGTAAATAATTATCGATATCATTAATAAATAACCTTAACAAATCTCCTGTTTTAATCTTCGAATTCTTATGCCCGGTATCCTTTCTAATCGCAATTAATAACTTCTCGAGTTCAAACATTGAATTAATATTAGTTCCCTGACTAACACCCTCTACTGCTCTTTTTCGATATTGTGACCATTGCGAGATAACATCATCTGATCCCCATATTAAAATTTTTTGTGTAAATTCACTGAAGAACTCAGTCATTTCCTCTTCAGTTATTTTCTCACCTTTACGACTAATTTCCAATATTTTAAAAATGAATTCAATGAATTCATTGTATATAGGGATTTTTTTATCCCTCATTTCTTTCTCTATCAAAAGTTTTCTTTCATAATATCTACCCAGCACGATAGAAATAAGCGTTACTAAGAAGGTTGTTGTTGCGGCTACAATTGCAGCGATTACCCCGTCATTTAAATTGGAAAAGGCTCGCCAAATTTGATTAATAATAAACCATATCCCAAAGACAATTCCGATAACTATTGAAAGAGCAAATAAAAATTGGAAAGTTTTCTTTAAAGATCTCATACATACACTTCCTCATCTTTGAATTTGAGATATTATATTTCGTATCCTTACAAATTCACAATATCTTCATTTGTTTTTATCAACTTTGATCATTATACCGAAAAAAATATTGGTGTTTCTTGTAAATAATCCTTATAGGGTGTATCAAGTAACTGGTCATTTTCTCGAGTCGGAATATAATTATGCAAATATGCACATGATGAAAAATTTATTCATGGCGAGTCCTTATTGAGTACTTCATAACTGGGCTTGTACAGTCATAACCTCTAAGTAGCCCATACATGATTCTTTCATGTAGTTTGGTGTCTAGCATATTCTTTAGCCTTTCATTTCTATTATTTTCAACATCGAAGGTCCTAAATTCCTTCTCTTGTGCAGCTATATCAGCACATGAATATCGAATAATATTAAGCTATCCGAATGATGCAAGAGAAGATAATTGGAGTATCCCCTCTTTCTGTTTAAAATCACCATTATATTCTGACCAGTGATATCGATATTGTTCATTTAATTGATGTAATGGCGATATTGATCACTGTAATAGACTTTAGCCGGTAACGATAGTCCGACCATTAGTTGAACTTTATCAGACTTTGTCTTTCCGCGTTCATCAAAAAATATCGTTAAATCAGTATTCCACTCAAAATGAAACTTCAATAATAATTCCTTTCCTCTTGACAAGGTTACATAATCCATTCAAACTTAGCGTACGATTAATAAGGAATGTCTTTACTCGTGGCGCTTAGTTCACGCGTAATACATTCTACGTAGGGGAACTGATGGCGCCTAGTCCGTCCGTTCCCTTTTCTATACTTTATTGATCCATATGAAATATAAGTTATAAAACAATTCGATATTATATTGGAGTCTTGCACCCTAAATTTATACCTTTTAAATCAAATATCTCACAAAGAAAGAAATTCTCCGTAATTCCTTGCAATAAACAGTTTTACACTTGCTTCAATGTTCATTTCAATTAAACGATTTGAATTTTTCAATTGAAATAATCGCAAGTTTTTTAGAAACGGCTGTAATTTATTACATTTCAATAACTTTAAAGTTAATGTGATTTTTGCTTTTCTCTTTCTTCCTGGGTTGATTGGATTATTTAAAATAAGTCCGACCATACCTAATAACAAATCAACCATTTCTACACCAACTTCTTCTCCCTTTGCTCTATAATCAAATTCATTGATGATAAATGACTCTCCCCGATATAAGGAATGGATGTTCAGTGCGTGTTGCATCCTGTTTGCTAAATCTTTAGATCGATATTCGGTAGCATCTTCTACTAGAATTTTTGCTTGTACCTGATTATGTTCGCCATACCCGCGTAGCAATCCGTAACAAATTCGTTCTGGAAGTTTCGTATATATCGTATCACTTGCAATGGTTTGCTTTGAATCATAAATATCCGAAAACACACCGGCTTGTAGTTCTAAAGCTGACTTGGAATAATTAATAAAGTTCATTTGAGTATATGGAGCAAGCGGTAATGCCAAGTCAAATAATTTTTCAATACCTATTCTAGTTTTTGAATATCCTCCATACTCCGTCCAGTGGAATTCATATTCTTGATTTAACTGGTGTAAAGGATTAAAATCCGAATGATAATAGATGGAAGATGGAACACAAAGGGCTCCCATTAACTGAATGGGATCACTACTCTGTTTACCGCTTTCATCAAAACAAATAATTAAATCCGTGGTCTTTGACCTTTTCATGTAATAAGCACCCTCTTTTCATTGCTTGACAACATGTATATATTCCTGCGATAATGAATATCATAATAGAGACACGTATAACTCATGACACTCGTACATGCGTTTGCGTATCGGAGAAAGGAACTCATGTCATTCGTACATGCGTTCCTTTTTGATTTTTTCCGTTCAATAAATATATTAAAGAGAACTTTAAATTTTGCGTCTTAATCAACAAAATCAGAAGCTGTTGTAATCAGCAGAAAACAAAAGAGTTTATTTAAACTACAATGGACTGATACAGTAAACACTCCATTGTTTCATCATTCACTTTGTCGAGTTGTCTACTTCTTTTATATTATCCATTATTAAACGGATTTCCCCGATATCCGTTGGCGTGATTAATTCATTGGAATCCTGTCAAGATTTTAAAGGAACGTATATTCTTGATTCTATCCTATCACAAACTATACTGTTTATACCAATAAATCAAAACTATCGATTCTTTCTGATATTCCTATTCAACATTCCAATCTTGTTATACAAAATAAAAACAGAGCCAATCACAAACATCGGCTCTGCATTGATAAACGTTACTATAAAATTAAATCAGTTTTTTCTTTTTCTGATTAGATATCTACTTCCCTGAATATCGTTCTCTCACATTACTCCCTGCAAACGATCCCGCCTTACAATCGCCCGGATGTCCTTCGCATACTCAAAAATACCTTCCAGCAACCCAACCGTGTGATAACACGCACCAACATCAAGCGTTTCATTGTCAGTATGTTCGTGCTGATAACCAACTGACAAATTGACACTTTGGATGCCATGGGCTGCCCAAATTCGAGTGTCACTACTGCCCCCAGCTGTACATGCCCATTTTACGTTGGTTGTTTTTGCTGCAATTTCTTCAATACAGCGGCCGAATGCCTCGTTGCAGAATGGAAGATAACCGCCACAAGATGTCACGATGTCCCCCTTCCCTCGGCGATCTACCACAAATGCAGCATCCACATCCCACAAGAAATACTCATCCACTTGTGAAGCTCCTACTAAACCGCATTCTTCTTTTACAGTCAATACAAACTTAACTTTTCCATTAAATGAAGACTGGGCTAAATTCTTTGCCATTTGGAGGATGACAGCAACGCCCGCGCGGTCATCAGCACCAAGTGTGCCTTTATCGCTACGCCAGATCCCATCTTCTTTCATAATCTTCCGCCCCGGTACCAATTCCTCAACGGTATCCAAATGTGCATTCAACATGATGACCGGTCCATTTCCAGTGCGATACTTTTTCTCGGCAAGCAGATTTCCATGCCGATCCGTGATGATCCGATCTACGAATGGTGTCAATTTTTCCTTTACCACCGCTCGTATTTCTTCTTCATTACCGCTTGCCCCGGGCACATTTAGTAATTCTTCAAGCATGGCATAGAACAGTTGCTCTTTTATGAAATCCTGACTATCATGCAGCCAATCCGGATTAACCAAACTTAACGACTCAGCCAGTTCTAGAAGAGATGCTCGATTCGTCCGCAAGTAGATCGTATCATGTGGCTTCCTTTGATCATTGACTCGACAATCAGTTCCCAATACCTTTAGCAATTCTGCCAATTGAGCTGCATTTCCATCTTTCGTTATGGAAATCTTCGGAGGTTGGCGATCATGACCGTCACAAGAGTAAACAGTCGGATAGCCAAGCCGCTCCAGTTGGCGAACAATACCGCTGATGTATGTATCAAGTTCCTGCAGAACAAGCTTTTCCTTATCCTCATAGCGTCCAACGCTTTCCGTAACACCTCGACCTTCCACGTCAAGTATAGGCAGAAAAATATTTTCATCGATCGGATGCTCCGGCAACTCAAGCATTGAACCAGCATACTTGTACTGCACGCCCGCCTCTTTCAAACTTTCAAACAGAAATGCCAGGTTCGCTTTTGTCTCACGACTGCAATCGAACAAGTTCTCCTCTACCTTGTCCATCACCCATCCATGCCGAACAAACAATTGACTCCAATTCTTCATCTTTTTCATATGACAACAGCTCCTTTTGATTTGGTAACTGTAGTATATAAAAAAGCCGATGACACCCATGTCATCGGATGTCATCGGTTCTCTGAATCACTAGATAAGGCTGAAATGAAGCATCATAGTAATAAGCCGTGTCACGCTTTTCCGTTTTGGGCACAGTGACAATCAACTCGCCCGGCAAACCAAGTTTCTTGAACTTTTCACGTATACGTTTGATTGTTTGGCTATATGTATTTGTGTCCAGCTCACCGACTTTACTTTGTAAAACATCTTGCATTACATGCTTCTCAGCCGGTTGAACAGGACTGGACCCTTTCATCAAAATGAGAAGAACTTCCGCAAGTCCGATAGATAGATTCACACGAAGCTCCCGATAGCCCAGACTGATTTCCGTCCCCGCCAAGTCAAGAAGAACATGATCTTGATACTCCACATCCAGTTCTTCGTACTCCGGCCTAGAACAATAACGCGTTTCTGAAGGGATAAAAACGGTGTAGGCATGTTTCATCAAATACCTATCATTTTCGGCAATCAATTCATATAAAGGAGAAAGCGCCAAACTACCGATTGTCTTTTCTTCCACATCGATATCCTCCGCCAGCTTCTCGCTCACCTTCTGCGCATCTGCTGCAATATATAACGCACAATTACTCAAATACAAATTCGCATTATATTGTTGCTGCTTGGAAAGGGCGAAATCACATTTCGGATTTTCTTTATGAAACCAAAGCGCCTTCTGAAAGTACTTAAGGGAAGCCGCATAGTCCTCTTCTTTATATGCAAGGAAGCCAAGTCTGTAATATGCCTGAGGGATTTCTCTATCATATTTCAGCGCTTTTTTTAACGTAAGCATGGCGGACCTATCATCCTGTCTGAATTCAGTTTTTAAATAGGTTCCGTATTTGACAAGATGTTTAATCAAATCTTCTTTAATTTTTCTTACACTATATTCGTTATCTTCTTCCTGGCTAAACTTTCTTAACAGCATCTCCTCAATTGCAATGATTTGGTTAAGATGATAATCTTCACCACCAGCCCGGGCATCGATCAGCTCTTCTCGATGGTCAAGAAGTTCGTCAATGGAGAGGTTTTTTAATGGTTTCATAAAATGGATCTCCTTATATAAACAAAATAAAAAAACACGATAAATTTGCTTCTAGATACGCTATACTGCTAATAGAACAATCAGGAGGACATCTTAATGAATATAATAAGAATTCTAGTGAAAACGTCAAGTACCTGCCTGTAGGGGTTGAAACACCCTTTGAGGACTCCTGCGGGCGGTACGATTCTCAAGGGAGGTTTTCACTAATGAAAAATCGTTCAAGTTCATATTATCGCTATCAAAGAAAGCGGGCAATCAACCGGAAGCTTAGGATTATAAAATATGCCTGGGGAGTGGATGAAACAGATGCTATCGTACATCCTTATATGAAGCATCCCGGCAAATTGTCTAAAGCGAAGCTGAATTGTTCCTGCAAGATGTGCAAACATGAAAAATATTATAATATTCCAAAACCGAACGTTAAATCCAAAACTGATTTAATGCAGTGGGATATTAAGCAATACTTTACTGAATAAAATGTATGAGACCCTTCTCTATTTTGGGAGAACGGTCTTTTTTGTTTTATAGGATATTGAAGTTGGTCGCTGTAGCCACTCTTGAAACATGCAGCTTTCACTATGCCGAATTTCATTCATAGGTGGCCGTTCTTAATTTATCGATTTCTGTATTTCACTCACTTGAGCTAAAGTAAGTTCAGTAATCTCCGCGATTGTTTCCAATGACATTTTTTCAAAATTAACTTCTTGGCGATTTCTCATTTTTCAAGCTCTATTCCTTTTTCCAACTCCAAATCAAAAGCATTCATAATGGTCGGGGAAGCATTTTCTTCATTGCGTATTTCCATTAATTCCCTACCCCGTCTATTCATTGGTTTGCAAAACACCTCCAATAATTAATTTCGGATTATTCCATCAACTTTAACATAAAGCGAACATACGATTCAATCATCGCTTTCCAGGATCAAAATTTGCCGTTCATATAATGATTTTCCTGTCTCTGTATCTCCAGTTCATCTTTCCTATCAATCACACGATTCATTTGATATATACTGTTACTATATCCTATTTAGTTAGGAGTTTATCAAAGGAAGGTGACTTTTATGAAGCTAAAAGTATCCGAATTAAAAAAGCAACTAAAAAATTACGATCAAAAACAACTCATTCAATTAATAGCCGATCTTTACAAAATCAATAAAGGCGTACAATCTTATTTATCTGTTCAACTTCTAGGTAAAGAAGCAATGACCGAACTTTTCCAAGAAGCAAAAAATAAAGTAGAGAATGAATTTTTCCCAAGTAAAAGTCATGGTAAATTACGTTTAAGTGAAGCGAAAAAAGCAATTTCTAATTTCAAAAAAACAACAGACAATCACTTGTTAACAACAGAGCTCATGCTTTATTATGTCGAGCAAGGCGTTAAATTTACTAATACATATGGTGATATTGACGAGCGTTTTTATAGCAGTATGGCAACGATGTATGAAAAAGTCATTACGATTTGCAATGAGGAAGATGAGTTTTTCCAACTTTTCAAGGGAAGATTGAAAAAAATCGTGACTGATACAGATGGAATTGGCTGGGGATTTCATGATCAATTGGCCTATTTATATGATGAATTGGATACCTATGAAGATAATGATGATTGATGAAAATTCAATCATCATTCCTCCCCTTTTGACAAAAATATATAATCCGGACAAACTAAAAGTACGATTAATAAGGATTGTCTTTACTCGTGGCGCTTAGTTCATGCGTAATGTATTCGTAGAGGAACTGACAACGATTAGTCCGTCCGTTCCTTTTTCTATTTCTTGTCCATTCTTGTTATACAAATAAAAACAGCACTACCTTTAGAAAAATTACGCACCGGTTTACGAAGGTTTGCTAAATATCGAAAATGATCATACGTTAGCTTCTTGGATTACTTTTAACTTAGAAAAGTTTTGGACATAAGCTAACGCACACTTCAAAGACATTTTGTAGCAGCTTGTTAAAGAATCGGGCGCATAATTGTCCAACAAATTCCTTTTGTCTACACATTCAATGGTGCCAGGCACGTAAACAAGACAAACCTTATCATTGCCTGACATCAAAATCACGAATGCTTAGTCCCATTGCTCCTTATGCCGTTTTAAACCTTCTTCTCCATAGATCGTGACCATGCTTTTGGGGTCCGTATATGAATAGAAGAATAGTCTTCGCAAACAATACAATTTCTGTAATCGGAGTCACTATTGAGTCTCAAGTAAAAGTAATCATCCTTCACCTGTGAGAAATCCCCTTATAGCCATTTTTTCAAAATCCCCTCTAACTCCGAATCCTTTTTCACAAAGCGTTTCAAGTAAAGGATGTTTTCCTTTGCCATTTGGCCCAGCAATTTAAAAACGACGTCCGTTTTGAACGAACGTCGGCTGGTTTTTATCTTTACAGAGTATCCCTTAAAAAAATAGAATATCTAAAACAATTTTCTTAATTCGGATTTACTATGTTGGAATTTAAATGTTTAGGCAGATAGATCATAGCTTTAAATAAATCCCCGTCTACAAGAATTTCGAATTTTCCTTTTTGAATTTCAATAAGATTCTTTGCAATGGAAAGTCCTAATCCACTTCCTTGACTGTTCCTGGATTCATCGCCTCTTTTAAAGCGCTCCATTAATTCATCTGCTGAGATATTCAATTCATAAGCCGAGATGTTTTTAAAGCTAATTCGGATCTCATCACCTAAATCCTCTATGTCTATATACACCCTAGACTGTGGAAGTGTATAGTTAAAGATATTCGATAATAGGTTCTCGATTGTTCTCCATAATAATCTTCCATCCGCTGTTACGTATACTTTTTCTTGTGGATAATTGAGTTTGATGTCTAAACCAGTTGCTTCAATTTTGTCATTCAATTCGCCAAGCCCTTGGGTAATCAAAGACACGATTGCAATTTTCTCTAAAGTCACGGGGATACTTCCACTTGAGGCCTTAGAAGCTTCAAATAAATCATCGGTTAACAGTTTAAGCCTTTGTGCTTTTTGATCAAGTACCTCAATATACTCTCCAACCTTGGCTTGGTCCTTTTCATGTTTCAATAGATCCACATAAGTGATGATGGAGGTCAATGGATTTCGAATATCGTGGGATACATTGGTAATCAGTTCCGTTTTTAATCGCTCGCTTTTTAATTCGTTATCGACTGCTTTTTTTAATCCATCGGTTATACTGTTTACATTCGTAGAAAGCCTTGCGAATTCTCCATTCCCTCCAACCTCAATCCGATGATGAAGATTTCCTTCCTTAATAATTTCAATTCCTTCCTGAATGTGTTGAAAGGCTTTCACCTTTTTAAAAGCAAACCAAGCTGCGATGCCGATTGTGATCGGGAACATGAAAAATGTTAAAGCGATCAATATCGGGTAGCCGATGACGATGAGTACTGTCTTTACGGCCATATTACCGCTTTTATATACATCTCCAATAAATTTCACTAATCGGGAAATCAACGTATAGAGTAATGTATGTTTGAATAGCGTTCTATTTTTTATATGCTTCACGAGGATTAAAATTAGAGAAAGTCCAACAGCAGCAATAAGAAACGTTTGGATTAGGATCATTATAGCCATATTTCTAAAAACATCATCTACCATGACGATCCATAGCGGAAACAGAAGAAAACATAACGCAAGATTAACGTCATTGTACAATTTATCTACTGGACGGAAGTGTAACGCTTGATCTTGAAATGACCTTCTGCCAACAACAGTTACCAGATAAATAAACGAAAGAACAAATCCTACTAAGTATGCAACTATTTTATATAAGCTTGTTGTGGCTATGGCTTTTCCTGCTTGCCACTCTTCCATTTTTTGATTTAAAAATGATTCCGAAAACGCTATAAAAACAACGGTGTTTTCGAGTTCTAATTCATCCATTTGTTCTGTAACCCAATGCAGATGTTGATTTTCCTCTGTTTCTTTTGGGTAAAACTCCCGTTTGTATTCATCAAACAACATATATGCAGGAGCAGTTTCGAACTGTTCCTTTTTAGTCCTTGTACTGTTCGCAAACTCATGGATGCCATCACTAGCATAAAATAGTGGCTCATATTCATCGAGATTTTGCGAAAGCATATGATACTGTCTCAAATCATTTTTTATCAACTGTTCTTTTGCTTGAGCAAGTTCGTTTTTATATTCCTCTTTAAAAATTTCGAAATTCTTATTTTCATCTAACTCATGCTGGTAATCTCTAGAAGGTTGAAACTCCGAATAAAACAAGTCATTTTCAACCGAATTCCATTCATCCTGACGAATGCTCTTGCCACTTAAAATAAATTCCTCACTCTTATACCTCCCTAACAATAAAGTAAGATCACGAATCAAACCCTCACTTTCCTGAATGTAAGCCGAGCTCTCGAAGTAATGATCTTCGGTGATGCTACCAAAATTCCCATCATTCACAATCTCCACTTCAACAAAAGTTTGTACCATTCCTGTTACACATAGAATGGCAATGATGAAAACAACCATTTTCGTTATGATCGAATGACTAATACTTTTCAACTTTATATCCAACTCCCCACACCACCTTCAAATACTTTGGTTCTGAAGGATTGATTTCTATTTTCTCTCTGATTTTTCGAATATGAACAGTCACAGTATTTTCCGGATTAAAGGCCGGTTCTTTCCATACCTTTTCATAAATTTCCTCGATGGTGAATACCCTTCCAGCATTTGCCGTTAGAAGCTTTACGATCTTATACTGAACTGGTGTAAGATGGACTTCCTCGCCATCGACCGTGACCTTTTTACTTTCATCATCGATCTCCAGTCCCCCGGATTGAAAGAGATTGCTCTTCGTTTCAAGCGCTCCAAATGTTGTATATCTTCTCAATTGGGATTTCACTCTTGCGATTAGCTCCAACGGATTAAAAGGCTTACCCATATAATCATCCGCGCCTATATTTAAACCTAGAATTTTATCATAGTCCTCAGATTTGGCTGAAAGCATAATTAAAGGAATACTATTTCTTTTTCTAATTTCCATCGTTGCACGGATCCCATCCATCTTCGGCATCATAATGTCCATAATAATGAGATGAATGTCATGTTCATTGATTCCTTCAATTGCTTCTAGCCCATTAAAGGCTTTGAAAACGGTATAGCCCTCATTCTCTAAGTAAATGCCGATCGCATCCACAATCGCTTTGTCATCATCGCAAACCAATATATTCATGTAAGTCCACTCCTAAATGTACGGTGCAACATGTCTTTCACTCCCTTTAGTATTTGCATAACGAAATCATATCAACCAAACCTTAACAAACACCTGATGTCAATCTTAAGATTTTCTTAACAAAAGATTTCCTCCGATAATAGTAAGGTTTTATTAAGAATTCTATCAAGCATTTCTTAAGTTTTCTTATTTATAGTCAAGATAAAAGAAGGGTAACGGATGATGGGAAGGAAGATAGCAATGAAAGAAAAGAAGATTTTTCTACTATTAACGGACACTGGTACGATGTTAACAAGACTGATTAAGGCCTACACGAAAATGCCCTATAACCATGCCTCGATCGGGTTCTGTTCCGAACTAGGAGAGGTTTATAGCTTTGGAAGGAAAACGGTTCATAACCCATTTATAGGTGGATTTGTTAAAGAGGATATTCATTCTATTTTGTTTCAACAAGCCGATTGTGCCCTCTATTCCTTAACAGTAACGGATTATCAAATCGAAAAGATGCGCGATTACATCCAAGTAATGGAAAAACAAAAGGAAACATATAGCTACAATTTTATTGGATTGTTTGGTGTAATATTGAAGAAACCCATCAAAAGAACGAGAGCCTTCTTTTGTTCCCAGTTTGTAGCTACTGTGCTAAAGGAAGGCAAGATCATGGACAGTGAAAAAGATTTTTCTTTGATCAAGCCCAGTGACTTGCCCCATTTGGCAGATTTTCAATTGGTATTTGAAGGGCGTTTAAAAGATTATCAAAATAGGGTTATGAAGGAAAGAATTTCACATAATTGTCATATTATTCCGGTTGAAATAGGAGCATCGTGGACGGATACAATTTGACCTATTTCGGGCTGTCCTTGTGACGCTAACAAAGAATAGCCTCGGTATCTCTTTACCAAAATGTCACAAAAGTTTTATATGTTCTTCTTGAAACTTTATGTGAAACCAGATTCTTCCGAGCGTCACTGTGCAACAAACCTTCTATGCGTCAGACTATTTCTCTCATGAGATACCCAAATTTCATTCACTAAAAAAGCATGCTAGCCAAACAACTTCAACCCGACCGCTCCTCCAATGATTAAGCAGAGGAAAAAGATTCGTTTCCAACCAGCCGTTTCCTTGAAGAAGAGTATTCCCATCGAAACCGCACCTGCCGCACCGAGCCCAGTCCAAATCGCATACGCCGTTCCCATCGGAATGTCGCGCATTGCAAGCGATAGAAACCAGAAACCGACCGAAAATGTACCTATAATAAGCACTAGACGCGACCACGACTTTTTTTGCAAATATAGATTGATCGCCATAACCCCGAAAATTTCTCCAAAACTGGCAATGATCAAGTAAACCCATGCCATCTCAATCGCCTCCTTCTACGTCATCCACGGATTCGACCGTCGTCATTTTGATTCCTATGACACCAACGATAATTACCGCGATGAAGATCACCTTAGCAATCGAAAAATCCGCATTAAATATTAGAAAATCAATTACGACAATCGCAGCCGCTCCTGAACCGGTGAAAACTGCATATACCGTACCCGAAGGCAGCGTCTCGCATGCTTTAATAATTGCATAGAAGCTTACAATAATTGCCGCAATTGTTCCTGCCCATTCAAGTGCAGTATCGGAATATCGAAGTCCGATTACCCAAAAAACCTCGACGATTGCAGCTAATAAAACATATAGCCAAGCCAATGAAATCCCCCTCATCATTCAACATGCCCCCATTATAGCAAACAGCTACAGGCTGGGCGTTTTGTTAGTTTCTTAATCGGTGCACGAATAATCAAACTTTTTAAGTCTCCCCAAAAATTAGGGGCGAAGGATTGGATGCGAGGCACATTTATGACATTTCATCGAATTGAATAAAAATGTAAAAAGAAGCCATCACAGTATTAGTTAGGAATGGCTTCAGATTTTTCGTTATGCAATTTCAGTAAATTTCCAGAGTCATTCAGCGCTCAGGCACCTGTTTTTTTAATCTGCCGTTACCTAGTAAAGGGTGCCTGGTACTTAAAACTCCACGTTCACTTCTTTTTGAATAATTTACCCACTTCCGTCAAAAATAACAATGGCGATAATAAATAGCCTCTGTTATCAACACGAAGGAATACAAAAAGGAGATGAATGGATGAAAGGTCTACTATTCAAGTGGTTGTTGGTTACGGAGTTATTATTTAGTTTTCATCTAACAGATATCATGGCTGTTTATGCAAATGAAGAACCCTTGATCAATGAATCACGACAATTGCCGATAGCGCTCATACAAGATGATCAGGAAAAAGATATGCCTGACCAGCAGCCTGTTGACCTAAGAATTTTACAACAACGGTATCCAGATATATTTTTCTTGCAAGGGCCCACCGATCAAAAACGAGTTGCTTTAACTTTTGATGATGGTCCTGACCCGCGTTTTTCAAATGATGTATTAGATGTATTGAAACAGTACAATGTACCAGCAACATTCTTTGTGTTAGGTTCAAAAGCCACTGCTAATCCTGAAATTGTCAAGCGAATGCAAAACGAGGGTCATGTAATCGGAAACCACTCGTACTCCCATCCTAACCTTGTCGAAGAAGCCGACCTCGATACCCTAGAGCAGGAAGTAACTAGAACGGAGGACGCTCTTAACGGTATTATTGGTTATCGGACAAAATTATTTAGACCACCATATGGCTTTTTATACAATGAATTAGTCGAAAAGCTACGCGACATGAACTATTACGTGATTGGCTGGTCGGTTGATTCGTTGGACTGGCAGGAAGAGCCGCCGGAAGTTATTGCTTCAAATGTATTAGACATTATTCATCCAGGCGCGATTATTCTTATGCATGATGGAGCTGAATCGGATGGTGATCGAACCAACACAATCAAATCGCTTCACCAAATTATCCCGACACTGCAAGAGCAAGGGTACGAGTTTGTCACAATTCCGGAATTGTTGAATATTCCCTTTAAGAAATAGAAGGTCTCTCTTCTATACTTAAGTAAGAAAAAACATAGGGAGATTTTAGTCTTCCTATGTTTTATACATATTAGTTATCTGTGTGTTTTTGCTTTTTTTTCAAATACTCCGCACGTATTTTTTCCAGGTGCTGCTTTTTATCAAATTTGGCCGGCTTGTTTTTTTCATGATACTTTGTCACAGCCGATTTTCCTTTGTTATCCAATTGATATTTCCCCACTTTGTTCACCTACATTTCTTTTCTCTTCTATAAAGAGAACCTATTCAATAAATATAATGTACCTAATTTTAATGAAGTATACCTTTTACCTTTCAAAGCGTCCGAGTAATTATCAATTTCCTGTACATTGCAGCTACCTTTACATTTTCCTTTTCCCAAGCTTCATTTCTCGGAACAGGAATGTTAAATTGTTTCCTCATTTCGGCCATTAAAGCCGCTAGTTCAATATCTTTACGTGGTTGATCCGAAAGAATAATTTTCTCATATTCTCTCTGAAAATCCATTAGTGATTTTTTTCTCATTGTTTGTTCCTTCCTTGACCCACTACCTTCTTTGAAGTCGCGATTATTTCTGGCTATAACTTTGCCTTCCTGCGTTTACGAAATAAGAATCTGTTGCATTAAGAATAACAGTTTTCCCTAACCTTATATAGTGGGAATGACAAACAAGGATGATTTTATATCCATAGCAGTACAGACATGAATTTCATCAATTATTTCTACAAAAGTTGCTATGAACCTCCCCCACTTAAAACGTTCCGTTTTTGAAGTGGGGGTTTCCTACCAAATGAATGGAAATGCTCCAACAAAGAATGTGGGTGACACGTTCTTTTTACGGGAATTCGTAGGGGTCGGTTTCATTCAC
>NZ_JAKRNU010000013.1 GCF_022346545.1 Sporosarcina sp. ACRSM
TGAGCTCGCGAAACAAAGTTTGAGCGCTGGCGGCGACGCTTTGAGCTCGCGAAACAAAGTTTGAGCGCTGGCGGCGACGCTTTGAGCTCGCGAAACAAAGTTTGAGCGCTGGCGGCGACGCCTTGAGCGCGAGAGCTTGCTTTATAGTGACGTAGCGACCTGTTATTCCCGAATGTTCCGTGATTAATTTAGATCATCTTTGTTATTGAAATCAAAAGATTTTTACCGAAGTATTAAAAGAGTACCGATGAATGAAAGGCATCTTAAACCCAATCGGAAAGGAAGAAACAACGATGAGGCATCGCTTCAATACGATTCGAGCAAAACTAATTTTGGCCTTTTCTCTTATTTTGATCATCCCGGCAGTCATTATTGGATTCACGTCCTATATGTCCGCAAAAGATGCGGTAAAAAAACAAATTACTGCTGCTGCCGATGAAAACACCCATATTTTGAATACGATTATTGATAACACAATCTCCACGAAAATCCATGATGTCGAACTTTTTAGCAATCAAGCATCGAAAAGTTTATATGATGGACATGAGAGTCCAGAAATACGGAGCAAGCTAGCCCAATATGCCGCTTTGCACCCGGAAATCTTGAGCATCTATGTCGGTACGGAGGAGGGCTTCTACATACAGGAGCCGGTCATCAACGACACTTCTATCTATGATCCGCGAACCCGCGATTGGTACAAACAAGCGATGGAACAGAAAGGCGAAATCCTCATATCGAAGCCGTATAAGGATGCGGCCGTAGATGATATAGTTGTCACCATTTCCAAGACAACGAAGGACCATTCAGGTGTGGTTAGCGTCGATATTACGTTGGATTATATTACTAAACTGGCGAAACAAGTATCAATTGGAAAAGAGGGGTATGCCTTTTTGCTAGATGGAGATATGAATTTCATTTCCCATCCGACTGGCGAAGGAGGAACTTCGGCACAAGAGGATTTCTATAAAAAGATGTATGAGCAAAAGCAAGGCACTTTTGAATATACAATTGAAGGTGATGAGCAGTTCATGACTTTCCTGACGAACGAACTGACCGGATGGAAGATCGGAGGCACGCTCATTACATCCGAAATAGAGGAAGCGGCCGCCCCGATCTTAAACAGGACAAGCGTCGTCATCGGGATTGCCTTATTGGTCGGCGCCCTGATCGTATTCTTCATTATCCAATCCTTCCTTAGACCGATAAGGGTTTTGAAGGAACAAGCCCATACCATCAGTAAAGGCGACCTGACTGAAGAAATCGAAATCAAGACGAACGACGAGATTGGCCAATTGGGCGGAGCATTCCGTGACATGCAGGAAAGCTTGAGAAACCTGGTCGGTAAAATCGAGCACAATACGGAACTTGTCGCAGCTTCCTCTGAAGAGTTGACGGCAAGCGCCGAACAGACGATGTATGCGACCGAACATGTAGCAGGAGCGGTTCAAGAAGTGGCGGGCAATGCCGAAAATCAGTTAAACAGCGTCGAGAATAACGTACGTCTGATCGACCAAGTCACGGAGGGGATTTCTGACATTGCCAATCGTTCCGTAAACGTAACAGAACTCGCCATTCATACGAGAGAACAAGCCGAAATCGGTGGACAGGCGGTTACCAATACCGTGAATCAGATGACTTCCATCCAATCTTCAGTGTCTGAATCAAACCGTATGATCAGCTCCCTCTCCGAACGTTCCAAAGAAGTCGGGTCCATTTTGAATGTCATTACCGGGATTGCGGAGCAAACAAACTTGCTCGCCTTGAACGCCGCCATCGAAGCAGCGCGAGCGGGCGAACATGGAAAAGGCTTTGCGGTCGTCGCCGACGAAGTGAGAAAGCTGGCCGAACAATCCCAGCAATCCGCCACAGAGATTTTCAACATCATTCAAGGTATTCAAAAAGATACCGAAAACTCCGTCGGCATGATGGCCAAAGTGACAGAAGACGTCAAAGAAGGAATGAACATCTCGAATGAAGCGATTGAAAAATTCGAGCAAATTCTGAAAAGCACCCAAGAGATCACACCGCAAATGGGTGACATTTCAAGAACTGCGCAAAACGTTCAAATCGCTATTAAAGAATTAAGCGCAACCGCCATTGAACTCGAAAACATGGCGAAAAGCAATGCATCTTCCTCCGAAGAAGTAGCCGCCTCAACTGAACAGCAGCTAGCTTCCATGGAAGAAATCACCGCCTCCGCCAAAACACTCTCCTCTATGGCAGAGGAACTGCAAGAATTAATTTCCAGCTTTAAGCATTAAGCGACAGCATCTATCCTGATGGAACGGGATAGATGCTGTTTTTTCTTTTATGAACGATGGTTGTTCCTTTTGATCACTAGTGCACCGCTTTGAGCGCGAGGCGGAGCCTTTGATCAATAACACAAACGCTTTGAGCGCGCCAAGTATTTTATGATCACTAGTGCACACCCTTCAACCAAGTTGCCCTTTCCTCAACTAAGCACAAGTTGCTTTTGCTTTTTATCATTTTTGTTCTGATACATTCTTTTGTCGGCTTGGGTTAGGAGGTTGTCCATGTTTCCGATTGAGCGCTCGGTAGATGCATGGCCAAGTGAAAGGCTTAATTTTCGCTCTTTTGTCTTTTCATTAAAGTCGGCTATTTGAGCTTCGAATTCTTGACATAGCATTTCGGCTTGTAAAGATGTGTGGTTGGGAAGGATGATGACGAATTCGTCTCCGCCTATTCTAGCTACAGTCGCATTTTTCGAGAAAAATTCACGGATCATTTTGGCAGATTGTTGTAAGATTTTATCACCTTCTACATGTCCAAATGTATCATTGATCCCTTTTAATTCATCCAAATCACAAAGGATAAGTGCTATGGGACAATTGATTTCGTTGTTATAACGCTCTATGATTTTCTCAAAGTAATTCCGGTTGTAAAGACCTGTCAAAATATCATGTGTGCTCAAGTATCGTAGCTCTTGCTGCATCTCCACTTTCTCCGTAATATCCCGGATATAGCCGACCATTGCAACCAACTCCCCCTTTTCATAAATAGGGGTGGCATATTCCTCACACCATTTATAGTTCCCGGTCTGGTCCTTCCAACGTTGCAAAATGGGCTTACTGAAATCGACCTTGCCCTCCATTTTCTTCACTAAAAGCTCACGATCCTCTGGATGAATATAGTTAAATGAGATTTGAGGATTTTGATAGCTCGCCTTCAAAAGCCCGGGGCCCAACAAATTCTCAATGGACGGGCTGACGTAAAAATATTTTGGGCGCGGCTTGAGTTGATAATGATAAATCACATCTTTAGAACTATCGACCAACTCCAGCATCCGGCTCATCCTATTTAACCGGTAACCAGATCCATTCTTCAAATATCGTTTGAAGAACTGTGGAATAAGCATTCCTGTCAGCATGCCTAGTGTAAAAAGTACCACCTTCACTGCCATCCCCCCAAGCCAATATAAATAGCAGACCAATCGAATGTCGTTTAGTCTGCTGTTCCATAAACACTATTCGATAGCTGGCTGACTTAGTCCATCGACTTTAGTCCCTCTAGCTTTGCGTCTCCACCTTTCGATGAATTTGCCATTATTGTTTTTATTTTGAAAGTAATTACTACCTACTCTACCGTTCTATGACAACTAGGTCAATAGGCTTTGTTGGAAAATTTTTCATCGAAATTTTAAAGTTACCTATTTCTTTGGACATCCCTTATCGAAACACTTTCAATGCCGTACAAATTGTATCACTTTCCAAAGTCATCACCGCAACAGTCCACGAAGCCTCTTATACAGATGTTAGTGCTTGGTATTTTTTATGTTATTTTGAGCGTGAGACAGTAGGTTTTGAGCGCGGGAGGGAGTTTTTGAGCATATGGAAGCGACTTTGAGCGCGGGAAGATATTTGTGAGCGCATGGTAAATGACTTTGAGCGCGAGGAGTGCCTAGTGCTGACTTAATTCAAGTCAGTTTCAATACAAATTCCTACCATTAATTTTATTGCAAAACGGGTTGTATCGTTTCATTTGATATTTATCCTATCCAATTGAAATTATAGAAAGCCAAAAGAGCTAGGTTCACTTCCTGCTTTCCCGGGTATTTATAATTTGTAATAGAGTCGGCAGTTATAAAGAAGGGGATTTACATGTTTGGACTCATGGATTTACTCTCGCTTATCATATCGGCATTTATTATCTTGCCCGTCGTCATCCTCTTGCGGGAAACGGGTTATTTGCTTGTGAGTGCGATTTTCGGCGTGAAAAACCCTCGACTGACCGTCGGATCCGGTCCTCGGATTATTAAAATAGGGATTTTCGATATTCGGAAATATTATCACCTGTATAGTTGGTTTTCTTATGATTCATTGAAACGGACAAGCAAATTCGCCTATATTAGCATTTATGCGGGGCCAATCCTCCTCAACGTTTCGCTAGCCCTCACCATTAACGCTCTTCTCGCGAATGGCATGCTGGAGGAATACCGGAGTTTTTGGGATCGATTTGTTTTCTATGCGATGTATTATGTGCTTCTTGATATCATCCCGATGATGACCTTAAACGGGAAGCCAAATAATGGAATGATCATCTACGAAATGATCCGCTACGGCAAACGGATCGATTATAATAATGAACCATTCATCCCTGCAACGAGTGACGTGGAAGAACAGTATCAGGAAGAAATGAAAGAATTGGCGAAGAAAGTGAAGGAGAAATGGGAGGAAGATTGAAGCAAATGTCCCTCTCCACTTGTTTTTCAGGCGGGCGTTGATTACTTTGTGCGTTTGTAAAAATGTAATTCTAGAACTTTTCATGAGACTACGATAATAGGGCTCTTTTCCTCTAACTTATCGTTAAGGGGAAGTAGATTGTCTTACTTCAGAAAAAATTTATCGAGATTGGGACATGTTCTACTTCGAGCTGCATATAGTTTTGTAGAGAATGTTTTAATAGTAGCATTTGACGAATAATCATTTTTAGCAATAAATAAAAAAGGGGTCATGAAAATGTTGAAAACAGTAAAAGGTAAAGTAATCGTAGGAACTGTTGCAGTTGGATTATTATCAGGTGCAGGCGTTGCTCTAGGTACGTCGGGTGCAGGATCCAATTTAAAAAATTGACTTGAAAAACGAACTGAACAAAAGTTAAAGTTCAAGAACCGGAAGCTGCAACCATTCGGCAAAGGCAAGATTTGATAGGTATCGGATCAAAATCAAAACAGAGCAAGGATGCCCTTTTCAAGGCACCCCTGCTCTGTTCTTTCATTTATCGGCTTTTCCTGATACTGGAGCAGCTAAGTCAAGTTCGGCTTTGATGTGCGAGGCTTTCGAAGACTCGTCCATACGCCAGTAGACCATAAAGCTTACAGCAATACAGGCAGCTACATAGAAATAGAACATGGATTCAAATCCAATTCCTTTTAACCATAGCGCAACGAACTCCGCCGTTCCACCGAAAACTGCGACGGTGACAGCATAAGGAAATCCAACGCCAAGGGCACGGATTGCAGTCTAGATTCGGCTGACTTTACGGTCTTCCCCGAGACGGAAACAGGCACGTAGAAAACAAAGAAAGTCATACATGGAAGAACAGAGATGAGACGAGATTGTCCATGCATATATTGCTGTCTCTTTTTTACGAAACATCCAAACGATGTAAAAAAGGGAATAAGGTTACCGTACTGTCTCATTCCCTGTTCGCTTGCCTCTTTAAATCATTATTCCAACTATACTAAACGGTTCTTTCAGTGCCAAGTCGTGAACGAAACAAATAGAAGAAACCAATCGAGACATCCTCCCGACTGATTTCTTCTATTTCGCTATACAACTATTGCATGCTTGACTTCACGATCCCTTGAAAAGCTTTTTCGAATGTAAATCCTTCATATTGACGTTCAGCGACTTGGTCACATATTTTACGATAACTATCTAGACCGCCAACGTAAATGACGAAGCCACGTTGGGTTCCATCGATGTTGGCGCCGGTGTACCAGGAGTTTGTCTGCGGGAATAATGTGCTATTGGCCAAGTCATCACATTGTTTTCCCCATGCGATTTCCGCGTTTTGTTGCGCTTCGATCGTTTGCAAGCCGTTGGATTCCACATAGCCGATGCATTGGTCGATCCAGTCTACATGCTGCTCAATGGCAGATGGCATATTCGTTAAAACGGATGGACTTTGCGGGCCTGTGATCATGAAAAAGTTCGGGAAGTTTTCCATCGTCAATCCAAGATAGGTGGAGACATTCCTCCCCTTTTCCCACTTTTCCTGAATCGTTTGTCCATTCCGCCCTTGTAAATTGATTTTCAACAGCGAACCCGTCATGGCTTCATAGCCCGTTGCATAGACGATGACATCGCATTCGATCGTTTCGTTACGTAGTTTTACACCGTTTTCAACAATTCGTTCAATCGGATTATCTTTTAAAGATACGATATGGACATGGTCCTCATTAAACATTTCGTAGAAGTTCGTTCCGATGATTAAACGTTTCGTCGTAATATAATAATCCGGATGCAATTGTTCAGCCGTTTCCGGTTGTTCCACGATTTCGTCAATCTTATCCCGCACATATTGGGCAACGACGTTGTTTGTTTCTTTATTGACACCGATATCCGGGAAAGCGGAGCCTAACGCTAATGCACCTGTTTTCCATACATAGTCCAGCGTTTCTTTTTGTTGTTCAGCGGAAAATTCTGTGGCAGACTTTCCAGTTGTAAACATCCGAATTCCACCGGGGGTCGTAAAAAATGCGTCACGAATTTCTTTATAATTCGCGATGGCTTCATCCTGTTGCTCCTTACTTAACAGATGATTGCGCGCTTCGCCTACGTAGTGGGGCGTTCGCATAAGCAACGTCAGTTCTTTCGCTTCCTTCGCAATTTCCGGCATCGCCTGGACACCACTTGAACCATTGCCAATCACAACTACCCGTTTTCCGGTGAAATCCACTTGTTCATGTGGCCATCGTCCGGTATGGTACTGCTCACCTTGAAAAAGACTGACCCCTTCAAACGGTGGAATATTAGTTGTTGATAAACAGCCCATTCCACTAATCAAATATTTCGCTTCAATGATTTCATTTGTATCGGTCGTAATTTTCCATGTTTTTTCTTCCTCTTGAAAACTTGCTTCCGTCACTCTTGTTTTGAATTGAATATCGGATCGCAACTCCAACTCATCCGCAACAAAATTAAGGTATTCCAAAATTTCCGGTTGAGAGGCGTATCGATCTTTCCAACGCCATTTTTTATAAAGTTCTTCTGAGAAGGTGAAATTATAAAAGATGGAATCCGAGTCACATTTCGCCCCCGGGTAACGGCTCCAATACCAAACACCGCCTACCCCATCCGCCGCCTCGATAACACGTACGGACAGGCCGCGCTCCCTTAACTTATGCAACATGTAGAGCCCCGAAAACCCAGCTCCGATGACAACCGCATCATATTGTTTTGCTCTCATTTTTACCCCCCATTTCATTTTTCATTTTGAAGGTACTAAGCTCAAAAATTTTGCGATTGCGTCTACGGTTGCTTTTGTTTCATCTGCGAAAACGGCCATATTGCTAAAATAACCGTGGACACTCCCATCTATTTGCACATAATCCACCGGTACGCCAGCTTCTTTTAATTTGTCACGGTACTGCATACCTTCATCCAACAGCACATCATTTTCGGCTGCCACTATAATGGCAGGAGGTAAAGCGCTTACATTTTTATGAAGCAAAGGGGACACGAGTGGATCTTTAAATTCTTTTTCATTATTGATATAATATTTGCCAAACCAGATCATCAACTCTTTGTCTAATCCGTATCCTTCAGCGAATTTTTCATAGGAGGAAGTGGTGAAATCCAAGTTGGTCACAGGATAGATCAGGGCTTGCGCAGTAATGGAAGGTCCTTTGTTCTCTTGACTGAGAATCGCCATGACGGTTGCCAAATTGCCACCAGCCGAATCACCGCCGACCACAATATCCTCACCGACCGCGTTCAACTCAGACGCATGCTCACGAGCCCAACAAAGCGCTGCATAACTATCTTCAACAGGCACTGGGAAACGATGCTCCGGTGCTAATCGATAGTCCACAGACATAACGATGCGACTCGTCTTCTCTGCCAATAAACGACAACCGGCATCGGAAGTTTCCAAATCACCAATTACCCAACCGCCCCCATGGTAATAGACAAAAAGCGGGAAAGGGCCTTGTCCCGATGGCGTATAAATGCGAATCGTTATTTCACCGTTATCCACAGCGATTTGGCGATCTTCTACCTTGGCGACAGGAGGTATTTCAATGCCTTCTGGAACAGGGACCAAACTCATCATTTCACGAACCTCTTCAGCCGTAAGCGATTGAAACTTCGGTCCACTATAAAACGCCTCTAAATATAGCTTTGCACTGTTGGTTAATCCCATCTTGTCAACATCCTTCCCCATTTAATTTCTGCATCCTGTTTGTCTGCATGTCTATCTTAACAAATATTAAACTATTCAGAATATTCCTTCTTTAGTGTATACTACTTCATACGAAGAGGTACTATTTGACGTTGCATTACTACTTTTAGGGGAATCAGATTCGTCTATATTAAGGGGGCGATCCTTTGCAAACCTGGACATTTGAAGAGAAATTGCAAGAGGCTGTGCATTACCAAACGCAAGAGGAGCAAATTTGCCATATCCTCTCAACCTTTGCAGAAATGTTTAAGAGTGAACGACTTTCATTCTATCGGTTCAGCCCAATCGGATATGTCGGAGAAGGAATCGCGCAACTAGAAAATGGCCAATTCCAATCGCTTTCATATGTTCGTGACGATATCCGATCATTGCCCGTTATTAAAAAAGCGATAGAAAAACGCAAGACGCACTTTTATGCCGGACAGGAAATCATCACCCTCATCTCAAGTCGCTACCATCGCGCTGAACCGCTACAAGCATTAATCGTCGTTCCGATTCATGTGAATAACTTGTCCATCGCCTATATATGTAGTGAATACATGCACAGCATCCCTCCACACGATGGACAAACAATCGAGCTACTCACCCAATTCGGCAGCATAGCCGGAAGACTGCTCGTCCGACCTCAAAAGATCGCACATCCCAAACTAAGTCCACGAGAAAACGAAATTGTACGCGCACTCGCCAATGGTTTATCTACAAAAGAACTCACCGACCTTTTATGCTTAAGCGAAGCAACCATCAAGCAATACATCAAATCCGCCTTTGTCAAATTAGGGGCCAAAAACCGCGCTCACGCAGTTTCGATTTATCTGGCTCCGAAAATATAATGCGAGATGTATCTTACTTGTGCGGAAACGTTGTTGACTTCCATGGGTACGTTGTTTCATTCGTGCTGAGCTTTGCCTACTTCGTGTAAAAGGACCTCCACCTTAAATAGAATAACCTTCGCGCGGAGAATGCAGCATCCCGCGCAAAGATCACAACGTTTTCATTGCATTTCACAAGAAAAAGGGAATCCACATGGACTCCCTTTTTCTAACAACTATCTTATAGCTCGCTTATTTTCAATACTGATCGATATAACACATCAACGGCTGTAAGCAACGTTTCCTCATTGATATCAAATTTTTCATTATGGTGTCCTGCAGCAAGGTCCGTACCGACAATACAATACGTGACGAGGCCACCATTCTGTTTCACCCGCTCCATGAAGTAAGTTGCATCTTCAGAGCCTGCCGGGTCATTGGATTCCAATATCGTTTCTTTCACAAGGTCCGACGCTTGTGCACATTCCTTGAGGATCAATGCCAACTCTTCCGAACCTTGACTGCTCAGTGCTTCACCCACTGTATCGATCTGATAATCGAGCTGGTACATTTGGGCTGCACCGGCAACAATCGATTCTAGCTGGGCTTTTACGTATTGATTCACCTCGGAATTTTCACCACGTGTTTCCGCCTTTAGAAATGCCTGATCTGCGATAATATTTCTTCCTGCACCGGCATGTAATTCACCGACATTCACTCTTGAAATCCCTTTTGAATGTCTAGCGATCGCATGCATATTCAATGCAGCTGTTGCCGCAGCTAACAATGCATTATTCCCTTCCTCAGGTTCGGCTCCTGCATGGGCGGCCTTCCCTTTGAAAGTAATATCCAGTTTGGATGTGGCAAGGAAACCGTTATTCGAGGCCACGAAATGTTGATGTGGAACACCTGTCCCAACATGCGTTGCAATGAAATAATCTACATCATCGACAACCCCTGCGCTCGCCATCGACTTTGCACCGCGCGTCCCCTCTTCGGCAGGTTGAAAGATCAATTTAATCGTCCCTTTTAACGCTTCTTTATTACTCATAAGGACTGTAGCCAAGCCTAGCCCAATCGCTGTGTGTGCATCATGGCCACACGCATGCATTTTATGAGGAAGTTTAGATCTGAACCCTTCTTGTTTCGGGAAATGACTGTCCAACTCCGATTCGTGAATATCGAGCGCATCCATATCGAATCGATAAGCGATTGTCGGTCCTGCTACTCCGGTATCCAGTGTGGCAACAATCCCCGTATACCCCTCTGAAAAGTTTTCGATATAGTCTTTGTTAGCCCCATTTTCTATCGCCCAGTGATAATGCTTTTTCGTCGCTTCATCATCCGGTTTTCCCATACAATCTTCGCTCGCCATCACCGATTTCCCCATTGCCAAGTCGAAACCTAACTCATCCAGAATAGATGCTACAATGGAAGCTGTTCGCATTTCAAGGAACCCTGTTTCAGGGTGTTGGTGAAAATCCCTTCTCCAACCAATTACCTTTTTCGACAAATCAGAATCAAGTTGTGTAACCATCATGTACCGATCTCCCTTATTGTTTTTAGAATACTAGCCCATCTCTTCCTTCCAACTGAAAGACGCGCTCGTTTTTCTTATAGAAATGGCGTGACGCCCGGACCAATTGGTAGATTAAACATGTAAAAGATTGCGATCAAAATGATCCAAACAGTTAAAAATATAAGTGAGTAAGGGATCATCAGTGACATCAATGTCCCAATACCAGCCTTCTTATCATATTTTTGCATAAACGATAGAATAACGACAAGATATGGATTTAACGGCGTCATAATATTAAAAGAAGAGTCAGCCACACGATAACCTAATTGTGTGAACGCAGGATGATACCCTAACTGCATAAACATCGGGACAAATATCGGTGCCTCAAGTGCCCATTTTGCCGAACCTGAAGTGATAAAGAACTCCAATATGGCCGTTAAAATAATATAACCGATGATGAGCCAGATTCCTGTAAAGTTAATATCTGTGAGTAGCTCAGCTCCATTGACCGCGATCCAAATCCCAATATTGGACCAGTTGAAATAAGCGATAAATTGGGAGATTGCAAATATTAACACGATATAACCCGATAATTCTTTAATTGATTCAGCCATATATTTACTGACATCTTTTGTCGTTTTAATATTCCCTAACGTCATTCCGTACGTAACCCCTATCGTTAGGAACCAGAATAAGATGATCGGAATGATTCCAGACAGGAATGGCGATGGGATTAACCCACCTGTTTCATTTGTCAAAGCACTGTTTGGTACCATAATCGCAACTACGAGAATAGCGATGTATAGCAAACCAGCAATGACCGCATTTCTAAACGCTTTTCCGGCTTTCGGATGTTCTTCGAGCTCTACAACTACTGCTTCTCCTGTATATTTACCAAGTCTTGGCTCAATTATTTTTTCCGTAACTAAAGCACCAACAACCGTCAATACAAAAACGGAAACAATATTAAAGTACCAGTTATCTACAGGTGTAACGACAAGCGCTTCATCCATAATTTTAGCAGCTTCCGTAGAAATACCCGCTAACAGCGCGTCTGTTCCAACAATTAGTAGATTGGCTGTAAACCCTGCACCCGCTGAACCAAAACCTGCGACCAAACCGGCAATTGGATTACGTCCCACTTTATAGAAAACCATTGCCGCTAATGGCGGGATTAAAATCATCGCCGCATCTGATGCAAGGTTCCCCATGATTCCTACAAATACAACAGCATACGTGACTAATGAAGGAGGTGCTTTTAAAATCGTTTTTCGGATAGCATAATCTAGCAATCCTACTTTTTCAGCTAGTCCAACCCCAAGCATCATGGATAATACTAGCCCCAATGGAGCAAATCCCGTGAAGTTAGAGAGCATAGATGTTAAGATATATTGGATCCCTTCACCAGAAGCCAAGTTTTTAATCGAAACTTCTTCACCACTTCCCGGGTGGACAACAGAAGCACCAAACAAACTCATAATATAAGATAAAACAATAACAGCGACCGCTAAAACTGCAAATAGCATAAATGGATCGGGTAGTCGATTCCCCATCACTTCAATTCCATTTAATACTTTACCAAAAACACCTTTTTTCTTCGCTTCTGTATTCATATTGTACCTCCCTCACGACTCATTCCTTTTAGGAATCGACGAAATCGGCAATGAAGCCGATTTCATCTTCTGTTGTCTGCTTTCTAGTTAGTTTAATTTTGACGGTTTGACGTCTGTTGGAATCGGACATGTATAAGGATTTTTCGCTTGAAATGCTTGGAATTCCTTTTTCACGTTTTCCATATCCTCTGGATGGTTGAACAGCTGAATGGCGGTTAAGGCCATCGCTTCTGCCGCACGGAACATCCCTTTATGTGCAAAACTGCTAATCCCTTGTGTTGTCATTTGCCATGTGTGTAAAGGTGTTCCAAGAGTAGATGTCGCTGCAGTCAATTGTGCAGTCGGCACGACCCAGCTCACGTCCGACACATCTGTCGAGCCCGGAAGCACACCTTCTTTATCACTATACGGTGCAATTGTATCTGCTAAATATTTTCCTTCAAATTCACTTCCATCCCCGGAATAACCGAATCCTCTCATAAGATCCAAATAATTCTCTTGCTCCCCTTGCGTTAAGGACTCCCAAATTTTCTCAGCATAAGCCATTTCTTCATCTGTAGGTGCTTCGGTGCCTGCCTCAAGTAAACTTTTATGCAATATTTTTTCTAAACTACGATTTGGGATGTAGTTGGAACAGGCTTTATCGAATTTGATCGTCACTTCTGTTTCTGTCATCATTGCCGCGCCTTCCGCAATTTTACATACCCTTTTATAAATATCATCTACTTCTTTAACTTTTGGGGAACGGATTAGATAAAGCACCTCTGCATTCGCTTGGACTACATTCGGAGAAATGCCCCCTGTGTTTGTGACTGCATAGTGCATCCTTGCTTCCGGTATGACATGTTCGCGTAGGTAATTCACACCTACGTTCATCAGCTCAACCGCATCCAATGCGCTTCTGCCTAAATGTGGAGAGTTTGCAGCATGGGATGAGATCCCTTTAAACTGAAAATACACTTGATAGTTTGCCAAGCTGGACAAGCCCATAATACTGTTACTTGGAGACGGGTGCCACGTGAGCGCTGCATCGACTCCTTCAAAAACACCTTCCCGCACCATAAACGTTTTCCCGGATCCACCTTCTTCACCTGGACAACCGAAAAATTTCACCGTACCGGATAACCCATTCTCTTCCAAGTATTTCTTCGCCGCGCATGCAGCCGCAAATGCACCCGTTCCAAGCAAATTATGTCCACATCCATGGCCATTACTTGTATCCCACGGTTCATAAGCTGTTTTGTTCGGTTCTTGGCTTAATCCGGAAAGCGCATCAAATTCACCTAAGAAACCAATGACCGGTTTCCCGCTTCCATAAGTAGCCACAAACGCCGTTTCAATACCAGCAACACCACGCTCTACCGAAAAACCTTCTCTTTCACATGCTTTCGCTAAATATTCAGCTGACGCATATTCTTCAAATCTTGTTTCCGGATGGTTGAAAATATATTCACTCACTTCTTCGAATCGTGCTTTATTTTCCATTAAATAATTCTTCGTAAATTCACTTACAGTTGACATGGTGATTCCCTCCTACTGAAATTTCTCAAGCCTCTGTACGTAAAAATTCAACGAGGACATGCGTGCCTTTTTCTAAATTCTCGATTGACGTAAATTCTTTCGGATGATGGCTAAGCCCGTCCCTACAAGGGATAAACAGCAATCCGGATGGCCATCTCTTTGCCATATTCATGACATCATGCCCCGCACCACTATCCATCCGCATCGTCTTATAACCGAGCCTCTCACTCACTTGAAGCAATTTCGTTTGCATCGCTTCATCCAATAACACCGAGTCATTATTAACGAGCGTCTGAACTTCAACCGTGACAGGATGCTTTTGTTCAACCTGTTGACAGAAGTCTATGATCTTCTCTTTCATTATTCGTTTCAGATCGTCGTCTACACTACGGATGTCGATGCCGAGCTCTACTTCACTTGGAATCACATTCATCGCATTTGGTTTCAAAGTCGCTTTACTAACCGTTGCAACAATGGTACTTCCGTTGTTCTCATTCATCTTTAGTGCTTCTTCATAGACGAAAGTCACGAGTGGTGCAATCGCGACAAATGCGTCCTTCCGTTCATCCATTGGTGTGGTCCCCGTATGATTCGCAGTCCCCTGTGCACGAATAATCAGTCGAATCGGACAAGCAATTCCTTTTACGACACCAATGTCATAATGATTCTTCTCCAAGATGCTTCCTTGCTCAATATGCAACTCGAGAAAAAATTCCAAATTTTCACGCGGAACTTCTGCCTGTTCTATACGATCCCAGTCAATGCCATAATCCTCCATCGCCTGCGTCACCGTGATTCCATCACTATCTTGGATGGGAGCAAGTTCTGCTTTATGGAGTTCCCCTATGATTGCTTTACTGCCAATCGTTGAAATCCCGAAGCGAGCTGATTCTTCCGATATAAAACTGATTACTGCAATGTTCTTTTTTGGTCGGAATGCACAATCCTTCAATTGTTTGACTGCAGCTAACGCACATAATACACCAGCAAGCCCATCATACCCACCCCCAGAATGGACAGTATCTAGATGCGAGCCCATTGCGATTGTCGGTGCCTGTTGATCCACTTCCCAAACAGCCCATCTATTCCCTGCCTCATCTTGATACGTGATGAGTCCAAGTTCTTCGGCAATTTCAGCAAACTGTGAATGCGCTTTCTTCTCTTCCAATGAAAAACCTAAACGTGTAAACCCATCCGGTCGATTCATCGTTGTTGTGCCATTCAGTGCCAGTAATTTTTCTTCTAACCATAATGTTATTAGATCCAAACCCCCACCCCTTTTGTATATGTGCGCAATATGAACAAGGTATTGTATCCGATTTCAATTTCTTATATATTGAATAAAGGAATAAGTCCTAAAGTGTTCCCTTAACAAGGAATATAAATCATTTAAAACATTAAATCAATACTTTTTTTTGTGAGAATACTTAAACGTGTTGAAAAACACCTCCTGCTCGTTTAAGTTTAAGATACATGGAGAGTGAAGTGTATGAACATAAAAGTTGGCGTCCTCGGTCCAAAAGACACAGTGGAATTAATTTTGGATGTCGCAAAATCGGATACGAACGATTTATCGTTTTTTCCTTTTACGTATACAAAGCATACGGATATTACAGAGGTAATTACAAAAAACCGTTCGATGATCGATGTATGGATATTTTCTGGCATAGCGCCCTATACCATCGCAAAGGAGGCTGGTTTGATAAACAAAAATGGATTCTATCCCGAGCTCAATGGTTCCAGCCTCTTCAAAACATTTTTAGAAATAACCTATCTGGATCATCTAAAACTGGAACGAATCAGCTTTGACACATTAGGTGAAAAGGAAATGGTCGATACATTTGCCGAAATGAATGTACCACATGAACACATTTACAACATTGGCTACCAATTCTACAAATCACCTGAAGAGTTAATTGACTTTCATTTTTCTTTATACCAACAAGGGATGGTACAGGCTTGCGTCACTTGTTATCGTGCCGTCTATGAGGAATTAAAAAAAAGAAAGGTCCCTGCCTATCGGATCACGCCAACGCGGACGGCCATTCGCCAAACAATCAAACGATCTCGTCAACAAGGCGAAACGCTGCATTTCAAAAAATCACAAATCGCTGTTCAAATCATCCAAGTCGAAGATATGAACACGATTATTAGTGAGGATACATTTTCCTATGAAGTTTATCGATTGGACTTAAAGCTTCAAGAAGCCATTCTAGACTATTCAGAAGCTATCTTCGGCTCTTTGCTTCCACTTGGAAGAGGGAATTTCATCATTTTCTCTACCCGCGGATTATTGGAAGATGCCACTGTTTATCACCCCAATACACTTTTAGACAATCTGCGTTTGATTACCGATCAGCCGGTAAACATTGGAATCGGATACGGGCAGAACGCCTTAGCGGCGGAGCAAAACGCTCGTCTCGGTCTGACGCATGCAAAAAATCAAGGCGGGAATCGAGTCGTTTTGGTAGATGAATCTGGTTATATAGAGGGGCCACTTCAACATCCTGAAAGCATAGGCTTCCGTTTTCGCACTGAAGATAAAGACATTAGTGAAAAGTTAACAAAAGCGGGCATTAACATTTCTACATTCAATAAGTTCTTAGCCATTCAGGACAAAGTCGGTCCGGTTAGTTCGGTTGATATTTCAGAATTATTAGGCATGACTCCGCGAAACGCAAGAAGAATCTTAAGCAGTCTTGAGCAGCACGGTATGGCAGAAATCGTGGGTGAAGAAGCCCCCACAGGGAAAGGCAGACCTCGAAAGATTTACAAAATCGGTATTTTCGCTTAAACCGAATATCGTAGCGGGAGTTGGAGCAACCCCTGTAATTGATTAAATGATCATGGAAAACTTTAAGTGATCAATATGAGGACTCCCGCGATCATAGTAGACTTCAAGTGATCAATGCAAAAGCTCTCGCGATCATAGTAAACTCCAAGGGATCAATGCAAGGACTCCCGCGATCATAGTGGAATCCAAGTGATCATAGCAAGGACTCCCGCGATCATAGTGGAATCCAAGTGATCATAGCAAGCGCCCCCGCGATCATAGTGGAATCCAAGTGATCATAGCAAGCGCCCCCGCGATCATAGTAAACTCCAAGGGATCATAGCAAGGGCTCTCGCGATCATAGTAAACTCCAAGTGATCATAATAAGAGAACCTACGATCAAAGAAGTTCAAAATTCAACGAGAGCCCAACTCCCCCTTTATTTCCACAAACACAAAATCGCCCCCACTTTCTATGGATGGGGGCGATTTTGGCGCTCACCTCTTTCATGACAAGAAATGATGCTAAAAAAGAGATAGCAAATCTTGCGAAAATGGCTTACTATAAAACTTAATTCTTTTTTTCGAATTAATCGAAAGGGATAAGAGTTTTAACCGAATTCTTAGTATTTACACTACTAACAATACGCAATTTGCATGACTAAAGGAGAAGTTTTACGTGAAAAAAGAACTTTCATTAGGTATGGCCATTATTCCAATTTTCGTCTTAATTGCCGCGGCGGCTTCGTCGATTTTCATTTGGAAAGCCGGCATGCATATTCCGTTAATGATCGGGGTACTTGCGGCCGCAGTGATCGCTATTCTTTGCGGTTGGAAATGGCAAGAAGTCGAAAATATGATGGTCAAAGGGGTAGCCCGAGCATTGCCCGCTGTTTTTATCCTCCTCATCATCGGCATCATTGTTGGTACATGGATTGCGAGTGGCGTTATTCCAACGATGATTTACTATGGATTGTCCATCATTGAACCTTCCTTGTTTGTACCGCTCGTTGCATTGATTACTGGAATTGTATCAATTACATTGGGGAGCTCATTCACTTCCATTGCGACAATCGGAATCGCTTTTATGGCGATTGGTGAAGGATTGGGTTTTGCTCCTGGACTAGTTGCGGGGGCAGTCATTTCGGGAGCTTATTTGGGCGATAAACTATCGCCGCTGTCCGATACGACGAATATCGCTCCAGCTATGGTCGACACAGATTTATTTAGTCATATTAAGCATATGCTTTGGGACACGATTCCCGCATTTGTCATTGCCATTATTTTGTATTGGTTTGTAGGGAATGCAGGCAGAGCCGGCAATGCGGTGGATACGGATGGAATCAATCTCATCAAAACAGGGTTGAAGAGCGTCTTTGTCATTCATCCGTTACTATTGCTGATGCCCATTTTCACAATTATTTTGATGATGAAGCGTGTACCTGCGATTCCAGCGTTAACAATTGTTGGCCTTTTAGGGGCCGTCCTTGCAGTACTCGTTCAAGGGGCTTCTGTTTCCTCAATTGTCCAAGTGATGACAAGTGGATTTACAGTCGAATCTGATGTAGCTGCGGTGGATAAGTTATTAAATAGTGGCGGTCTCATGTCCATGTTAGGGACAATTGGTCTGTTAATCCTCGCGACAGCACTTGGTGGGATTCTGGAGGAAACCGGATCTTTCGAGGCGCTCACTCGAAAAATGATGACCCGTGTTCGTTCAACAGGCACATTGATCAGCACGACCATTTTTTCCACTTTTGTTGTGGCATTTGCGAGTGGGGCTCAATTTTTAGCGATCATTTTACCAGCCAGAACCTTTGCCAAAACATATAAAGAGATGGGTATCGATACGAAAAATCTTTCGAGATGTGTCGAGGCAGCAGGCACTGTAGGCATTAACCTCGTACCGTGGAGTGTTCCTATCGTCTTTGCAGGGAGTGTGCTTGGCGTCAGCCCAGGTGAACTCATCCCTTATATTTTCTTTGCGTTTCTCGTTCCACTGATAAATCTCATTTTCGGGTTCACGGGTTGGACCATTACCAAAAAGAATTATCCTGAAACTACCATTAAAGGAGAAAGTCAATCATGAGTGAAGTGATTTTACATGTATTGGGAACGGCACAAGACGCCGGACTTCCCCACCCAAATTGCTATTGTGAAAACTGTACAGCGGCTATCAGTGATCCTCAATTGAAGCGTTTCGCGTCATCATTGGCGATTGTTCATCCGAAAGAAAAGAGTTGGCAGTTAATCGACGCAACGCCTGACTTAAAAGACCAACTGATCCGTGTTCAAATGAAATTCGATCTGCAAGGCCAGTTAATGGACCGCATCTTTTTAACACATGCGCATTTGGGCCATTACCCTGGATTATTATATTTGGGACGGGAAGCGATCGGGGCAACGGGTATACCTGTCATGGCAGGTACGAAAATGAAAGCCATGTTGGAAAACCAGGCGCCATGGAGCCAATTAACGAAGCTTCATAATATCGAATTGCAGGAAATAAATGATGGACAAACCATTGCGGTTTCACCTCAAGTGAAGATTACACCTGTGGATGTCCCACATCGAAATGAGTTTTCGGAGACGTTCGGTTTTTGGATCGAAGGGCCGAAGAAGAAGGTTTTATATATTCCCGATATCGATCGATGGGAACAGTGGGACACAGATATTTACCAAGCGTGCGAAGAAGCGGATATCTGTTTACTGGACGGCACTTTCCATTCCGCGGAAGATCTCGAAAAAATCGGTCGCGACTACCGTGAAATCCCTCATCCACTCATGACGGAAACAATGGATCGACTACAAGATTTAGTTAAAAAAACCGACATTTACTTTACCCATCTAAATCACTCGAATCCTGCTATCCGTTCTGATAAAAGCATTCGCAACCTAATTGAAGCAAAAGGGTTCCATATTGCTGAAGATGGCATGGACTTCCTACTATAAGGAAAGCACAAAAGCGCAAGGTGCCTAGTATTGACACATTTCTAATTGTTGTCAGTACTAGGCACCTTTTATTATTTTATCGCCAAAATGGGTTGCATCTTTTTATTCACCGTTATATACTAACGAAGTAAAAACGAACATTGACTAAAAAATTTAACTTATCGTTCGTATATTAAAACAATTAGAAGGAGTTTACATCTATGAAAATGCGAATAAGCCTTAAATTCTTTACAATCCTAATGATTGCAGCTTTCATGCTAATGGGCTGTTCTACGAAAAAAGAAGGCGCAACGGAACAACCGGAACAAAAAACAAATGCCGAACAATCGGAAAAACGGGTGATCGGCATTATTGGAGCAATGATCGAAGAAGTGGAAATCCTTCGCGAAAAAATGGAAATCGAAAGTACGGAAACAATTGCAGGTATGGAGTTTTATAAAGGGACATTGGATGGTGAAAACATCGTCTTGGTCCAATCAGGCGTTGGAAAAGTGAATGCGGCTGCTTGTACACAAGTTCTAGTGGATCATTTCGGCGTTGACTACCTCATCAACTCAGGCGTTGCAGGTGGCCTAAACCCTGACGTAAACATTGGCGATATTGTCATTTCGACAGACGCTGTCCAGCATGATGTGGATGTCACTGCATTTGGAGAAAAGCCGGGCGTGATCTCCCGTATGGACACCAGTTATTTTGAGGCGGATGAAAAATTGATTCAACTCGCACAATCGGCTACTGAAGGATTAACCGGAGATATCCAAGTGTTCCAAGGTAGAATCGCAAGCGGCGACCAATTCATCGCAGATGCGGAAAAACAGGCATGGATTACGGAAAACTTTTCCGCCTATGCTGTCGAAATGGAAGGCGCAGCGATAGCACATGTTGCACACTTGAATGAAGTGCCATTTGTGATTATTCGCGCCATCTCCGACGATGCCAGCGGCGAGGCGGATATAAAATATGAAGACTTCCTCAAAACGGCAGCTGTAAATGCCAGCAAAATGATTGAAGAAATGATCAAAGCGGCGGACGAAAACTTGTAAGCTTTTAGCATGAGCCCCAGTTCAGGATTTTTGAAGCAACAAATGCCTAGTATCGACACATGAGAGGTGTCGATACTAGGCATTTTTCATTTATTTTACGTAGAAGGACAATTTTATGAATAAAGGGTAACCCCAACCAATCCGGAAAGTAAAATGACATAGAGCGGATTCCAGCGCAATTTGAGAAGAGCAAATAATGATAATCCAAAAGTTAAGAGTAAGCTGATGGTTTTCCATGAAATTTCCAAGCTCATCAAGTGACTGGATATGGCAAAACTGATCGCCGCATAAATCACTAAACTTGTGACAATTGGTCTTAATCCATAAAACATCGATTCAACTACTGGATTATGATGCAATTTGATAAAGAAAGTCCCTACAACGATGACAAGTATAATGGCCGGTAGCAAGATTCCCAGCGCCGCGGTCACTGCTCCGGTGACACCAGCTGTTGAATAACCAACAAGGATCGCACTATTTGCGGCGATTGGACCTGGCGACATGCCTGCAATGGCAATGGTATCCGTAAATTGTTGCGCCGTCATCCACCCATGTTGGGAAACTTCATTTTCGATGACAGGAATCATCGCATAGCCTCCACCAAAAGAGACGAAGCCAATGACAAAGAAAGTGCTAAACAACTCCCACAGTACCACCCTGTTCACCTCTCCTTCCTTTGATAATATAAGCGGCTATATTCCTGCACCCATGAAGTATTCAAGCTTATCTTTATCGCCCTTCTCCGCTTTCCTTTCCCGCTCTATTTTGTACCCAAACTTCATTTTAATTGAAACGGTGATGACTCCTGTTAATGCACCCACTACAATGGCAATAATCGGATGAATGAAGAATAAGGCAGGAATCCCGATCACCATGATGCCAAATGTAGATTTGTCGACAATAGAATTTTTGGCAATTTTAATGGCCGCATAAACAATGATGGCCACGATGGTAACTCGGATCGATATGAAAGCTGCTTCCACCTTGGGATTATCCTGTAAGAAAAAGTACAACATCCCCAAAATGAGCACGATAAAAAAAGTAGGTAGTGACACACCGAGCATTGCTGCAATGGCGCCCCTTACCCCACCTATTCGTTGACCGATAAAAGTGGCGGAGTTAATCGCAACGGCTCCCGGTACAGATTGAGATAATGCGAACACATCCGTAATATCCTCACTTTTCAACCATCCCCTCTTCTCCACCACTTCTTTTTCTATAAGCGGTACCATCGCAAACCCACCACCGAACGTGACAGGACTGATCTTAAAAAAAGTCCAAAAAAGTTGGAATAGAATTTTCCATCCCTTCATGCTTTCTCCTTCTTTCATTTTATCTAAAGTTGGTTTGTTAATATAATAACTTCTCTTTAACGTTATCAAATAAATGAAGAAAGGTAAATTGCAACTAATGTATCGGGTATAACGAAAATGCATACCTGGTGGGTGGACTGGTTTCATAGATGTTTCTGGAAAATTAGTCGGCGTGTCTTCAGACGTAGAGTTGTTTACTTTCTCGAAAATGGTGATTACTTTCGGGCATAGGTTTGACAACTTCTGTTAGAACATTACCTTCTTCCATAATAACTCCTCCAATTATCAAAATGCCCCTTAAGTTTTAATCAACTTAAGGGGCATTTTATCAAATCCACTATTTTCATTAATACTCGTTTAAGGCTGCTTTGCCTTTGACAATCGTAACGCCATTACTTGTCCCAATTCTAGATGTGCCAAGGGCGATAAACTTTTCCGCATCCTCGATGGTACGGATGCCTCCCGATGCTTTTACTTTGACTGTTTCACCCGATACATCTTTCATGATTTGGACAGCTTCTTCCGTTGCACCGCCACTTCCAAATCCGGTGGATGTTTTTACAAAGTCGATATTGCATTCCCTTGCAATCATCGATACTTTCGATATTTCGGAATCCGTTAAATAACAGACTTCCAAAATCACTTTAATAATAAGCTCCGGGTTCTTGCTCTTCATTTTCAAGAAGTGATTCATTTCATCTTTTATCGCTTGAAAGTCGCCATTTTTCACATCGCTCACATTAATGACATAATCGATTTCTGTTGCGCCATCCTGTAGAGCCTGCTCCATTTCAAATATCTTAACCGCTGTTTTATTGGCACCTAACGGAAATCCGACAACTGTACAGACTTTTACTTGTGTATCATTCAACAATTCCTTGCAATACGCGACGTAATGCGGATTCACACAAACTGTTGCAAATCTATTCTCTGCTGCTTCTTTACATAGCTTTTCAATTTGTTCCGTTGTGGCATCAGCCTTTAACAATGTATGATCAATATAAGATGCAATTGACATCTTCAAGTCCTCCTTCATTTTACCTCAGCAAAGTTTTTCGAGTCATCTACATAATCCGCAACATTTGATTCGTCGATCAATCCAGTAGCTGCATTCATGACTTTTTCTACGTCTTCACCATTTCCTACTTTAATCGCTGTTTGGATAGCGAGTTGGCCAAGGGAAATTGGATCATTGATAACTGTCGCTTGAAAAGAACCATCCTCTATTTTCTTCACCGCTTCCATCAGTCCGTCGATCCCCACAACTTGTACATGATCGAGTTTCCCTTGTTGGCCGAGTACTTGAATTGCACCTAATGCCATATCGTCATTATGCGCGTAAACGAGGTTTACATCTGGATGGGCTTGCAGTAAATCCTGCATGGAGGAAACCGCTTTTGCCCGGATATAGTCGTTGTAAGGACCTTCGATAATTTTAATGCCAGCCGCTTTCCCTACGATTTCATGGAAACCATCGTGACGGGCTTTCATGACAGTGCCTCCTGCATCACCTTGCAACTCAATAATTTTCCCAGTCGCTGATGGACCACCTAGAAGCTCAAGTGCTTTTTCGCCGGCGATACGACCCATTTCTTCATTATCACGTCCGATATACGAAACAACTTCTTCTTTCGTTGCCCGGTCTACTGTGATGACAGGAATTCCGGCAGCTTCTGCTGCTTTTAAAGCGGGCGCTACCGCTGATGGATTCACAGGGTTAATTAGAAGAATATCGATCTTTTTAGTAATGAGTGATTGGACATCCGTGTTTTGTTTTTCAATGTTGTTTTGCGCGTCCACAACTATCAGTTCAATGCCTTGTGCTTCGGCTTCAGCCTTTGCCCCTTCAACTAATGATGTGTAAAATGGAGATTCAAGCGTGACTTGTGAAAAACCGATCACTAATGGCTTCTTCTCCCCATCAGCAGCAGTATCATCATTCCCCGTAGATTCTTCTCCCCCACAAGCCGTTAGCAAGATTGCTATAACGATTGTTAACAAGCCGATTAGCCATTTATTCTTCATGTCCTAAATCCCCCTATTTTTTGTGTGTAATATATTGGTTCATAATTAAAGCCAATACGATAATGAATCCCATAAAGATGGACTGATAGTAGGACGATAACCCGAGTAAGTTAAAGATGTTGATAATCATACTCATAATCAGCACCCCGATAAACGTTCCCCCAACGCCGCCTTTACCACCAGCGAGGCTTGTCCCACCTAAGACGACCGCTGCAATGACATCCAATTCGAGCCCACTCCCGGCTGTCGGTTGCCCAACAGTCAGCCAAGCACTCATCAAGATTCCTGCAACCCCGGCCAATGTTCCACAAATGACAAAACACCAAGTGACATATTTCTTTACTGGGATACCTGACAGTCTTGATGATTCTTCATTACCACCGACTGCGTAAATTTTTCTTCCGAAAGTCGTATATTTCAAAACGACGATGGCGATGATCGTCAAAACAATCCAAATGACCGCCGTGAGCGGAACCTTGCCGAAGATATTTCCGCCAAGAGCCGTAAAGCTATCGGGTAGATCATAGACCGGCTCACCGTTTGTCGTTAGCAATGCAAAGCCCCTTGCACTAACCATCATCGCTAATGTCGCGATGAAAGCCGGCACTTTAAATTTCGTGGAGATGAATCCGTTTACAAAACCTAGAAACGCTCCGACTAACAATGTCAGGACTACCGCTAAAATGGGATTCATCCCTGTGCTGAGTAAGATCGATACAAGCATGCCCGTTAATGCCAAAATCGCTCCGACAGATAGGTCAATCCCCGCTACCAGAATAACGAAAGTCATCCCGATACTCACAATGCCAACGAAAGAAGATTGTTGAAGAAGGTTAAGTATATTTTGTACAGATAGAAATTGATCTGATAGTAGGCTACCGATTAAAATAAACCCTAGAAAGATGAAAAATAGGTTATATTTCTTTAAAATAGATTTTACAGATGGAAAACTTTTTTCCGAGTCTTGATAGGTTTCTATTTTTGCGGTCATGATTTGCCCTCCTTACTGTTTATCCTGACACAGCGATGTTCATAATATCGTTTTTACTTTCCGCTGGTTGTGTGAACTCTTTGATAAGCTTCCCTTCGAACATGATCAAAACCCGGTCACAAACGGTCAGTAACTCTTCAATCTCGGATGTTGCCATAATAATACTGGTCCCTTGATGTGCGATTTCCTTCATGATGCTGTAAATCTCATCTTTTGCACCAATATCGATCCCTTGCGTCGGTTCATCGAATAGCAGAAGTTTCGAGTTATGGATCAGCCATTTTGCAATGATTACTTTTTGCTGATTTCCTCCGCTCAACGTGCCCATTTTTACATGCATGCTACTCGCTTTAATATTTAGTTTTCGAATGGCTTCCTGCATAGCTGCTTTCAGTTTTTTCGGCTTTACGAAACTCCGCTTAGAGTAAGAATGAAGAGAGGGTAACATGGCATTATCTAAAATGGATAATTCTAGATTCGCCCCTTCAGTCTTTCTATTTTCCGGCACGAGCCCCATTCCTAATTCCACCGCTTGACTCGGGGATGTGATATTTTTCTTCGTCCCGTCCAAGAATAGCTCTCCTGCTTTTCTAGCATCCGCGCCGTAAATGGCTCTTAACAATTCAGTTCGCCCAGATCCGACTAAGCCGTACAAGCCTACAATCTCACCTTTACCAACTGCAAAAGATACATTATGAATCTTGTCATTCGTGAAGCCCTCTACACGTAAAAACTCTTCTCTTGATGATACCTTGTAAACCTTTTCTTCCTTCTCAATTGAGCGACCTGTTATATGATGGATCAATTCAGGTTGTTTCAGATTTGCCAAGCTATCTGTAATAATCCATTGTCCGTTCCTTAAGACAGTCACCCGATCTCCGACAGCATAGAGTTCATCAAGCTTATGAGAAATGTAAACAATTGTATAACCTTGTTTTTTCAGTAAGTCGATCACTTTATACAATTTCGTGACTTCCTCACTTGATAGCGCCGTGGATGGCTCGTCCATCACAATGATCTTGCATTCGGATCGGATCGCCTTTGCAATTTCAACCATTTGTTTTACTCCCATACTTGCTTCGGAAGTTCGCATAGAGGGCGAGACAGAGAGTCCGAGCAACTCGAATAATTTCTTCGTTTCCTCATGGATCCGTCTCCAGTTGACAAATCCGCCTTGCGGTTTCAAATAATTACCGAGAAAGATATTTTCCGCGAGACTCAATTCTTCGACGAGCGACAGCTCCTGATGAATCGTGGAAATCCCTAACGCCATACTATCGAAAGGATTCTTTATTGTTACGGGCTGGCCTTCTAACAAAATCTCTCCTTCATCTTTTGCATAAACGCCTGCCAGAACTTTCATTAAAGTCGATTTACCAGCTCCATTTGCACCAATGAGACAATGCACTTCTCCTTTTTCAAGCGAAAAATCCACATTTTCAAGGGCCTTTACGCCTGGGAATGATTTAGAAATCCTTTTCATTTCAAGAATATGATTCACTGTAGGCTACCCCTTTCTTCAGCGTTTCCATAATTGGGAATAACGTTTGATTCAACTCCAAATAGATATCAAAAAGTGCGTCGTATTTCGCTTGCACTTCCTTATTCGGTGTATACGTTTTCTGCATTTCGACCATTGAGGAGGACGCTTCGATTAAACATGGATAGTTACCAAGGCCAAATGAAGCGACAATAGCGGCTCCCTTTGAACCTGTTTCCACATCTTTTGGTATTGAAATCGGGACACCGGTGACATCACTAATAATTTGCATCCAAGAATCATTGTTGGTCCCGCCTCCCCCTGCAATGATCCGCTTTACGGGTATAGAGGACTGTTTGAATGTACGTATGACATTTCGTGTACCGAATGCAATGGCTTCTAGTATCGCCCGATAGATATGGTATTTGTTATGAGATAGCGTCATTCCGACGAACGCACCTGTTGCATACGGCGTTTTAAAAGGAGTCCGATGCCCTTTCCAACTATCCAATACAAGTAACCCTTCACTTCCCGGCCCTATTTTCTGAATTTCGTTTTCCAGTTCCCGATAGACAGCTGCTTTGTCTTCACACTGTCCATAAAATTCATTGAGAAACCAAGAGATAATGGATCCGCACGATAGTTGACCGCCCTCAAGAAGCCAATGCTCTTCGACAAGTGGTGAATCATAAGGTCCCCATAACGCGTCATTAAAAATTGGCCGCTTATGATGCATTAAATGGACAAAACTCGTGCCCGTCATCATATTGAGATTTCCCGGCTCAAGTGCCCCCGCGCCAATCATCCCAATATGCGCATCGATCCCACCTTGGAAAACGGGTATGCCCGTTTTTAATCCTAAAGAACGAGCAGCATCCTGTGAGACGTATCCGACCAAATCGCCGACACGTAGCACTTTCAAAGGCCAATGTGTTGTAATGCCCTCAAGACCAATTTCTTTAAAAAACGGGTCGGAAAAACCGCCAAGCTGTTCTACATAGCCCCATTTACATGTAGCATTACACTTAGATGCCACCAGTTCGCCAGTCAATCGATAGTTCATCCAATCGATTTGCTCCACAATTCTCTTCCCTGTCAAGTCATGGTTCTTTTTCAGCCATAACGACTTTGTCAGCATCCATTCAATCGATGTTTTCTCGCCCGAGTAACGTAATCGTTCCTTGACAGCGCTATGCTCATTTCGATTGATTTCATCTTCCTCGTTAATGGAGCGTTGATCCATCCAACATTGCGCCAAACCAATTGGTTGCATCCATTCGTCTGTTAACAATACCGTCGAAGAAGTCGCACAAAAAGTGATGCCTTTAATCCGTCCCATATCGATCGAATCGGAAACGGATTGCATAGCGGTCTGTAATGCACTCCACCAGTCATTCGGATCTTGCTCAGAGTAACCGTCATTTCGGTTATAGGTAGGATAGGAAGCGCTCGCACGATCAAGACACTTACCATCCGTAGTGTAAACCCCTACCTTCAACGATTGAGTTCCCAAATCAATTCCGAGTACATAATCTGTCAGCATAGTTAATCACCTGGGTAGATCATAATTTTGTTGAAGAGCAATTCTTTATTTTTTATCTTTTCAAATGCCTGTGGCGTCTCTTCCAATGAAAATCGATGAGAGATAATTTCTTCGGTTTTGATTTTCCCTTGTGCCATGCATTCAATTGCATACGTCCATTCTTTCCCCGGAAATGGATCGGAAAATGAATTCCACGAACCGTGTATCCCAATCTCATATCTTAGTAGACGGTCCACTGTTTTGGCAGAAAGCGTGAGTGGCTGATTGGAAATACCAAGGAATACAACTCGTCCCATTTTCCCCGCAATTGAAACGGCTTGTTCTTGGGCAATGGCGGAACCTGAAGTATCCAGTACAATCGAGACATCCGTACCCGCCAATACTTCGCCAAGGTTTTCATTCATCGAATTGATCACACGGTTGGCGCCCAGTTTTTTAGCAACTTGAAGTTTTTCGTCAAAAATATCAACTGCGATCACTTCTTTCGCTCCCATCTCTCGGGCAAATTGAATTGCGAATAATCCAATCGCACCGAGTCCAATGACAACTGCCACGTCCCCTTTTTTCAAATCCCCCCGCCAAAGACCATGAATGGCATTTGCAGCCGGATCAATCATCGCTCCGGCATCGTATGAGATTGTATCATCTATTTTCAAAACATTTTCTTTTCCTACTTTTATATAGTTTGCCATCGCTCCGTCGGTTCTTGAGCCATAATAGTTGTAGGATTCGCACAGACCATATTTCCCTTGTTCGCAATATTGGCATTTCTTACAAGGAACTAATGGTGCTATGGTGACCCGATCACCTACAGTCCATTCCGTAGCATCGGTTCCACACTCCACAATTTGGCCTGCAAACTCATGTCCAAGTGTCAAGCCTTTATAGTAAGCTCCTTTGACCAATGCCCGTGGAATATCCGATCCACAAACCCCCACCGCTTTCACTTCGATAAGTACTTCATCAGGCGAAATCATGGGTATCCCTATATCTTCTACCTGTAAGTTCCCCGGCTCATATAATTTGACTGCTTTCATCATATATCCACATCTCCTTCTTACAAATTTCCTTTGCCAATTCCTCATCGATGAAAAGTGTATCTACATAACCTCCGTTGAGGGCCCCTATCACACTATCGGCCTTCTCTTTTCCAGCAGCTAGTGCAATCGAATAGTCTTTGTTTCGTAATTTCTCCAATTCCAGTCCAATCGTCCGTTGATTTAAATGCTGATCGACAACCTCTCCCGTCACAGAAAAGTATCTTGAGCAAATATCTCCCACAGCCTTTTTTTGTATCAATTCTTCATAAGCGTCCCCTTTGAAATAACCGCCTTTGTAAAGAACCGATTCATACGAAACATTACCGATCCCAAATAAAGCGATATTACATTGACTCCCCAATTCCAGCGCCTGCTCAATACTTGAATCCGTCATAATAGCCTCGGCGATTATCCGAGAATCCACGATGGATGGGACTGGCAAATGATAATGTTCGGCCATGAAAGCTTGTGAAAATTTTTCAAGCAAAGCTACGGAGCCCGTGGAATACATGCTTTTTGCAACTCCCCCATTTAGTTGGACAATTTTCATGTTCGGTAACATCTTTTTCTTTAGATAGGGAACGACATGACCCAGCGATGTCCCCCAGGAAACACCTAGTATGGAATCGTTTTCACAAATCTCATCCAAATACGCTGCAACCGCTTTCCCTACGTCATTTAAAACAAGTTTTGATTCATTTAAATAGACAGGCGCCACAAAGACCTTTTTCAACTTGTATTTTTCTTTAATTTGATTTTCTAATTTTTGAACAGAACTCAGTGTATATTGAATGTCCACTTTTATAATGCCTGCTTTAAATGCCGCATCTATAATCCGGCTAATTGTTGCCCTAGAGTAATTCAATTTTTCAGCAATTTCTTTTTGTGTAAGATTCATTTCATAATAAAGTTTCGCAACTTTAATCATTTCTATTTGAGAGTACATTTCGTCCTCCTCGCATGAAATTTTGTTCACATTAGTAAATTATGTTCTATCGCTAGTATAATCTAAATTTTTTAACTGGAAAGCGTTTTCTCAATGATTGAACAAAATTTCAATTGTTCTTGAATCTCATACAATTTCAAAATGCCTTCTTAATAAATGAAAAGGTAAACAAACAGATTGATAGTGTTCGTTTCATATAACACGTTGCCTTCTTCTATGGAAACTCCTACAAAATTCCCCATTAATCTTACATTTTGTTTTCAATTGTGTTACATTGCACTCAAATACGGCAATTAGGGTATACAATAGCAGCAAATTCTTTTTCACGAGGTGCTTATGCATGACGAAGAAACGGTTAACATGGGTGGATGTAACAAAAGGGTTTTTAATGATTCTTGTCGTGATCGGGCATTATCCGGGGGAGTTGGATTTTCCGCTTGCGAAGTATATTTATTGGTTTCATATGCCTGCTTTTTTCATATTGAGTGGTTTGTTTTTTAAGCCGGTTGTGGAGAAAGGGTTGATGAAAGCTGCGATCCATAAGCGCTTTATGCAGCTGATTGTCCCTTATCTGTTTTTCCTTGTCAGTATTACACTGATCCGTTATGGGATGGAAATCGGCTCCGGGAATTTGGATATATCATGGTATTTGAATGATTTATGGGCACTTGCAGTGGGTGGACGTTTTATCCGCGGGGCATATGGAGTGTTCTGGTTTGTAACGACGTTGTTCTTTACTTATCTGTTTTTCTTATGGTTGACCAAAACATTCAACCGCAGGAAACAGTTTGTTCTGTTAGCGATTTTCTATCTGATTGCCCATTTCGAAAGCATTGTGGCGATGCATGTCATTGGTGGAAAGCCCTCTGAGGCCGCGCAATCGATCCCGATGGTTTGGAATCTTGACGTTGCACTGATGGCGGTCGTCTATTTTGCGGTCGGTTATTATTTGAAAGATATGTGGATGAACGTGACGAAACGATGGATGGTTGCGGGATTGGTTGTCAGCGTAACCGCCATTTTACTGGATGGCATAGGCGTCATCGACTACCGGTTAAGCATGAAATTTTTGCGCTATGACCATTTCGTACTGGATCTGGCCATTCCGCTGTCATTCACAATTGTATTGGTCGGCATCTTTCAGCGCTTCACTACCCGCATGTCATTTAGCTGGCTACAGAAAGTCGAAAAGCACTCGCTGTCCATCATGTACTTGCACATTCTCATGGATAAATTGTTGAACGACTACTTTACGTACGGCCTTATCGGATATACAGCAATTGGCGTATTCATTCCAATCATCGCCTCCATTCTAATTAAACATTTGCTGCCGAATGGAAAACTATTGCTCGGCGGATTTTCACCGAAGAAAGAAACAACCCCGATGCCAACTTAAGAGACAATGAATGTATAACATCATTCATTTTTGCATAGACTACTTATTACAGAGACGCGGCACCTCTCTGTCCCGCGCTGGGGCACTTTCGGCGGAAAGTGAAAAACAATACTACGCCCCCATCCGACTGGGGATGGCAAGACCCAGTAGTGCCGCATTCTACATAACAACATGAAAACGCCAGCCAAATTGAAATGGCTGGTGTTTTCATGTCAATGTGAATCGGCCTAGGACTTCGATCCACAATTTATATTCTTTTTAAAGTGTCTTATATGCTAATTGGCCAATCACTTTTTCGTGTTGTGGATAGCTTTCCATTAATTGCTCCTGTGTAAACAGCTCAAAGTCTTCAAAATCAAAGCCGGGAGAAACCATACAACCAACGAGCGAAAATGTTCCGCCTTCAATCGTGGTAGATCCGAAAATCGAATTTCGTGGAACGATCACCTGTGGCATTTCCCCATTCGCAATATCTAGACCAAGCTTCAGTTTCGTATAATTTCCTGCCTCATCGATCACGTGAACAATGAGCGGACTACCTCCATGGAAATACCACACTTCATCCGATTTCAACCGATGAAAATGGGACACATCCCCTGACTCTAAAAGGAAATAAATGCTTGTGAACAGATGGCGCTTCTTTCCGTCCATGTCCATACCATGCTTTGAAGCGAAACTGCTTTTATAATACCCACCTTCCGGATGCGGCTCTAGACCGAGGTGCTGAATATAGTAGTGTGCGTCTTTTTTCATGTGTCAACCAACCCTTTACTTTATGGATTCTAGTTTCTTCTTTTTCTGATATATCAACTTCTACTTATACAATGATGCCCTTATGCTAATGATAGCAAACCGTTTCCCATGAAAATACACACTGGACAAAATTTCTTTTAAAAGATACATTAAAAGAAAATGAAATTTATGGAAATTTATTCGAAAGGAGCGTCTATGCATGAAGCGATTATTCACGGTAGTCCTGTCCTTCACACTAGTATTCAGTCTGTCATTCTATACCACGCAAGTTGAAGCGGCTAGTCCAAAAACTAAAACTTATGCCAACTGTAAAGAGCTGAATAAAGTATATCCTGGCGGCGTGGCGAGATCTGCCTCCATTAAAAACAAAGGCGGCAAAACGAAGTACAAGCCGTTTGTTTCTCAAGCACTTTATGATACAAATAAGAAAAGCGATCGGGATAAAGATTTGATTGCTTGCGAGCGATAAAATAGTCTTTATTCCTTTAAGATTTCAAGTGATTTTGTTTGTGTAGACGCAAAACGCCAGCCAAGTTTGTAGATGGCTGGCGTTTTTATGTTGCATTGAGTGTTTCGATCCACAATTTATACCCTTCGCCATTCAAATGGAGTCCATCAATCGTGTATCGCTTATCCAACTGTCCACTTTCATCCTCAAAATGGGCATGCAAGTCGATGTATTTAATCCCATTTTCATAAGCAATTTTTTTTAAAACATCATTGAATTCCTTTACTTTTTCATTCGACACATCATTCCCGAATAATCCATTGTTCACCGGCAAGATCGATTGGAGAAAAAGTTTCGTGCTCGTTCCCTGAAACGCATCCACAATAGCGGTGACGTTCTTCTTGAAATTCTGCATATCCGTGTCATGACGGATATCATTCACGCCAATCATCAAATACGCCTCTTCAGCATTCCGCTCCACCACTTCATCTACCCGATTCAAAACACCTTCTGCAGTATCATTCCGGATCCCGCGATTCAATACAACTTCGCCGGAGAAATATTCCTGGAACTCTCCATAATCGGTTATGCTGTCTCCGATAAACACTTTATCCGGCTGCTGGATAGTCGATTGCTCAAAAATACTTTTCTTTGTGAAATAATATTTAGCATCCTTTTTCGGAGATGACGTCGCTTGCACCTTTGTTTTCCCAAAATCGATGCCGCCAATCTTGTTCACCACATAACTGCCCGATCCGATTAGCAGGATATTTAAAATTAATGATATCGCCAATGAAATTTTAATCGTTTTCAATCTGTACACTCCCTACTCTGAGGCGAACGCCTTTCAAAATTGGTATACCCGAATTTGTGGGAAATGTAACTGGATTGTTTTAACTTTCGAGAACGTAAAATCTTAGTGCCTGTCACTATTTTTTCTACAAGACTCATTGTAGCTATTCCAAAGCTACATCAAAAAAGGATAGCAAATCGGCGGAATGCCGTGTTGCTATCCTTTGCTCAGTCTATGCCCAATGTTTGGTTATGAATACGTCACGGCCTGAGCGGGCGCGGTTGTCTTTGTAGTGTTCTTCTGATTTGATGTAATAATCTTGGTGATACTCTTCCGCCGGGTAGAATGTTTCTGCGGGGCGGATGGTTGTAACGATGGGTTTTGAGAAAATGCCACTCGCTGCTAGGTTCGCTTTGGAGGTTTCGGCAATTTTTCGTTGTTCGTCTGTATAATGAAAGATCGCGGTTGCGTAGGACGAGCCGCGGTCGTGAAACTGGCCTTCTGCGTCTGTTGGGTCGATTTGTCGCCAGTAGACGTCGAGCAATTTGTCGTACGGGAACTCAGTGGGATCATATTTAATCTCAACGACTTCAAGGTGGCCCGAGTCGCCTTTTTTCACGTCTTCATACGTCGGATTGTCGAGATGTCCACCCATATAGCCCGATACCACGTCGTGAATGCCCGGCCATTCTTTGAATGGTTTAACCATGCACCAGAAACAACCACCTGCAAATGCTGCTTTTTCCAACTTGTTTTCAGTCACTGTCAACATCTCTTTTCCTTAAGTTCTCTATAAATAGAAACGTTCGTCTTCGCCTTACAATTACGGATGCTATCTTAATCGTAGATCGCATCGATTGAATCCGGATCGACGCGCTGTTTCTTGCGCAAATTCATAACTTAGATTGATCAGTAAACCGGTACCCATCCTTCTTGTGTCACGAAAATACGGACAGCGACTACTTTACGATCAGCTGCGAGTGTAAAGTAGTGACGGATATTTTCCGGAACGGAAATGAGATCGCCTGGGTTTAGATGGACTTCAAAGAAGCGTTCGTCTTTGCCTTGGATGACGAACACGCCATGCCCACTTACGATGTAGCGCACTTCGTCGTCTGTATGATGGTGTTCTCGTTGGAAGTTTTTGAGCATTTCATCGAGGTTCGGCGTTGTGTCGGATAATGAGATGATGTCCGCTGTTTTATAGCCACGGCGTTCTGAAATGTCGTCGATTTCTGTTTTGAAAGCCTTTAGAATTTCTTCTTTTTCTTCATCGCTCAAATTAAATTTTTCGCGAAGGTGTTCAGGTAGCTTACCGATATCCCAATGCTCATAAATGACTTCTTGCTGCTCTAAAAACGCCGCAACCTCCGTTTGTGCTTCGATGACTTCGTTTGTTCCTTGAATCGTAATTGTAGCCATATATTTCATCCTCTTTTCTGTTATTTATTCCGAATCAATTACGCCTTGACGTAATTGCGTCTAGCTTTAAAATCTAGCTTACTCGATTCAAAATCTGTGACATCCTCAGTGATAAATTCCCTTATATTTGTACATTTAGGCGATTTTCAATGATTCGAATACAATCATGGAAATTCGTGAACGGAGAATAGGGAATGTTCAATTCCTCACATTTTTCGATTAAGAAATCGCGTGCAATGACGATATCTGCCAGTTTGGCCGCTTCCAGATCTGTGATCGAATCACCGATAATAATGCTTGTTTGCTGTTCGTCCGTGTATTGTCGAATGATGGACGGTTTGCAACATCCACAGCCTTGGTTCGTACAGTGTTCGTCGCAATCATAGGGATAACGTATCTGTATCTGTTCTCCCGAAAAATCCCCTTCGTTGCAATAGATCCGATCGAAGGGTCCGAAAGGCTCGAGCATTGGATGGACGAAAAAGTCGATGCCGCCACTGACGATATAGAGCGGTATGTTTTGTTCCCTTGTAAATTGAACGAACTCACCGAAGCCTTCCCTAATTTTCGCGTCTTCCAAAACGAAGGACATAATCTCTTCTTTTTGGGTAGTGGGTAATAAGGAAAAGAGTTCGCTGACGCCTTTTTGAATGGACACCCTTTGCGCTAAAATATCGTCCTTAATCGCCTCCCATCCTTCGGGAGCGAATTTTGCCATAATGTTAATAATATTATCTTTCATCGTGATTGTGCCATCAAAATCACAGAAAATAACCGGATTGAATGTTGTATTCATCCCAATACCTCCTCCTTGCAAAATCAAGCAAACTTCAAGCAGCAGGGGGCGAAAACTATAGATAAGACCTCTTCCATGTGTAAGAAGAGGTCTATCTTTCGCCATCTTCTTATCCCCCAACAGTACGTTGCAAGAAGTGGCACCGTGCCCCTCCACGGGATCGGTTGCCGGGTATCATCGGGCTCGTCCCTCCACCACTCTTGATAAGAAATATCGTATTTTTCAATTGGTTCCAATTATCACATTGTTCTATAAAACTGTCAATTATACTTATCTATCCTTTTAGGAGGTAACCGGAATAACTTTTTGCTGCGCCAAGTCCTCTTCCGGCACACGAATACATTTCACAATGATTGCACTCACTACGTAGAGAGCACTAAAAATCCAGACAACGCCTTCCGCTCCGACAAGGCCGATAAATGCCAAAGCGATTGCAGGTGCAACGAAGGTAGAAAGACCCGCAGCAAAGTTCAGAACGGACATCGCTGCCCCTTTATCCGCGCCTGCAACGGATGGAACCAATGCACCGATTGGTACATACCCCGCTACCAAAGCACCCCAGATGAATCCGACAATACTCGTCATGACGATACTTCCATTTGTTAGAACCGGTACGTAGAACAGGAGTGGCGTGAAAATGGCACAGCCAATTCCACCAAACCAGATAATCGTGTTTTTCCAACCGAATTTATCACCTACAAATCCAAAGACCAGATTGAAAATGATATTTCCTAAGAAGAACGTCCCCCATAATTGTAACCAAGCCGTTGTTTCAATGCCATTCTCTGCCATATGCATCGGTAAAAATACTGGAAAACCATAAACACTTAAACTATTGATAACCCTTACGACCCCGCCAGCCGCAACCCGAGGGTTCGATTTCAAAATAGTAATACCTTTCAATAACTCCTTAACCGCTTCTCGTTTATTCGCAATGTTTTTCTTTTCAAACTTATCTCGATTGATCACTAAAGCGAAGATCGTCCCAAGAGCTACCCAGAAAATAGATGTCCACATCGTATTGATGTAACCGAGATGCTGAATGACGAAACTTGAATACCACGCACCCAGCACCATCATGCCCGCACAAAACGCAAACCAGAACCAACCGACGGCAGAACTCAATTTATTTTGTGGTGTCTTATAAATCACCCAAGTCAAGAAGGAATAGGCAAACAAAGGATAACCAAAACCTTTAATGAAATAAGTAAGAAGCATTACCGGGTAATTCATCGTCGAAAAACCGAACGTGATAAATCCAGCGGTACCGATCACATAAACAGCTAAACCAATTGCCATCGTCCTTTTCGGACCAAAGACATCTACACAAACGCCTGAAAACCAGGAAGCAAGCGCAATGGAGATACCATATACAGTGAATATGGCGGCTGACTGCTGAATCGTCAAGCCGCTTTCCACTAGAAAAGGACTCAGCCAACCGGCTTCAATTCCGTCCCCCATCATAAACAACATGACCCCGAAAAAACCCCATCCTAAGTTTTTCGTTATCCCAATTCTTTCTAACATACCCTTCTCTCCACTTCTATGATTATTCAAATTTTTGTAGCTTTTATTGCTAAATAAACAAAAAAACCCTTTCCGAGTAGACGGAAAGAGCGTATAAATATCATGCATCACTGCACTACAACTTGTTAAACTCTTTCTATCTCTCAAGCATTGCTTGCTGGAATTGGCACAATGATGTTGCCGAGGCTTCATGGGGCCAGTCCCTCCACCTCTCTTGATAGAAAAAAACATTATTTAATTAGGTAAAGCACAATCACTATTCAAAGTAATGTGTTAACTGTATAGAATAAACTGTCGAAAGTCAAGCGCTTATTTAAATTTTCTAAAAAACGGCCCCTTTTTTGTGCTATAATGGCGTTAAATGTAGAAATGATGAATTTGCAGGCAAACGAGCGGAGGCTTCTGCCGAGCGATTGCCGTAGCAATTTCAATGGAATTCTTGATCTCAACGAAACTGGCAAAAATCGAATTGATGAAAGGATATTAGCTATGCAATCTTATCTTGATATAGAAAATGGTGTAGTTCCCTCGGTTTGCTCGCTGGATTGTCCAGACCAATGTGGTTTACTGATCCATAAAAAAGACGGAAAAATCGTTAAAATCGAAGGTGATCCCGACCATCCAGTGACACAAGGGAGTATTTGCAATAAAGTTCGACATATGACCGAACGAATTTACGATCCTAAACGGATTCAGACACCTTTAAAACGTGTTGGGAAAAAAGGGGACGGACTGTTCGTTCCAATCAGTTGGTCAGAAGCCATCACCACCATCACAGACCATTGGAAAAAACTGATAGCGGAAGAAGGTCCGGAATCAATTCTTCCTTACAGTTTCTATGCGAATATGGGCAAATTAAGTTCCAAAGGAATGGACCGCCGCTTCTTTAACCGCCTTGGATCGAGCCAACTCGACCGAACGATCTGTTCGGTTGCCGGCGAAGTCGGATACAATTACACAATGGGCGGACGTTTCGGGACCGATCCGGAAGAGATGACGGAAACGAAGTTATTTGTCTTTTGGGGCATCAATGCCGTCAGTACGAATATGCACCAAATCATGATTGCACAAAAAGCACGAAAAAAGGGCGCGAAGATCGTCGTGATCGATGTCCATAAAAATCAGACGGGACGCCTGGCCGATTGGTTCATCCCGATTCTCCCTGGAACGGACGGGGCGCTTGCTTTGGGAATTATGCATATTCTATATAAGGAGAATTTGGTCAATCGATCGTTTTTGGAACAGTATACAGTCGGCTATGAAGAGCTGGAAGAACATGTTGTGCAATACAATCCGGAAATGGTTTCCGCCATTACAGGGGTTCCCGTGGAAGATCTGTATGAGTTAGCCTGTATGTATGGGACCATTTCCCCTTCTATGATCCGCATCGGAAATGGCTTGCAGCATCATGATAACGGCGGCATGATTGTCCGAACCATCACTTGCTTGCCTGCCTTGACAGGACAATGGGCAGTCAAAGGCGGAGGGGCCCTAAAATCGAATTCCGATTATTTGACGCATAATCTCGCTGCGTTGGAACGCCCCGAACTGCAAGAAAAACCGACACGACGCTTCAATATGAACTTATTGGGGCAAGCCCTGCAGGAAGACTTGGAGCCAATCCGCTCCTTGTATATCTATAATAGCAACCCGGCCGTTGTCGCACCCGATGCCAATAAAGTGCGGGTAGGCTTGGCACGTGAGGATTTATTCACAGTCGTCCATGATCTATTTTTGACAGATACTGCCTTATACGCAGATATTGTGTTGCCCGCCACTTCCGCTTTTGAAAATACGGACTTCTATACGTCTTTCTGGCATCACTATATACATTTACAAGAGCCGGTCATTGAACCATTGGACGAAAGTAAATCCAACCCGGATGTCTTCAGATTGTTAGCAGAAGCCATGGGATTTGACGAGCAAGCTTTCAAGGATCAGGATGAGGAAATGATCGAGCAAGCTTTGAGCGAGCTGTCCAATCCCCATTTAGCCGACGTCAGCTATGACAAATTAAAAACGAACCGCTTTTTGAAAGCCAGCCACACCGACAATCTATTAAATCGCTTGAAGACACCGAGTGGAAAAATCGAATTATATTCCAAACAGATGGAATTGGATGGACATCCGGCCCTTCCGACCTATATCCCGATTCTGCAGGATTCCGATTACCCTTTCTTGTATGTTCCGGCCATTAATCATAATTTTATGAACACGATTTTTTCAAATAACGATAAACATCGAAAACTCGAAAAGGCACCGAAATTATTTATAAATCGACAAGATGCGGAACTTCGCGGAATTGAAGATGGAGCAGCCGTTCGTATATGGAACGAGCGTGGGGAATGTGAAATGACGGTTTCGATCGGTGAGCAAGTCCTCCCCGGTGTCGTCGTCAGTCAAGGTTTCTGGCCGAGTAAGCCAGGCGAAAAAAACCTCGTTAACGCCTTAACGCCTGATCGGATTGCCGACATGGGCGGCGGCGCAACCTTTTTCTCGGGGCGTGTCGATGTGGAAGTTTTATCATAAAGTTCAAATCAATAAACAAGAAAACGAGTCTCCCGAGGAAATTCCCGAGAAGCTCGTTTTCTTGTTTCTACGACTACGCAGGCGCCCTGCGCTTTTATTACTATCTAGCTCCGGGCGCCAGACGCTCGGGTCATAAGCGAATCCAGCTATGTGGCAAGACCGCCACGTCGCTGAATCGACTTATGCCTGTCGCGTCTAAGCAGGCGCCCTGCGCTTTTATTTAGAGTCAACAAGGCCCCATTGTTCAACTGCACGTTGCAGTGATTTTGATGTTTTTGCTGCTTCTTCAAGGGAAATGTTCTTGATACTCGCGTCGATGGCTGCCCGGAAAGCTTGAGCACCTTGGATTGGTCCATCCGGGTGTCCGAAAATCCCCCCACCAGCATTGACCACAAGATTGTCCCCGAAATCTTCCAGTAATTGTGGAACCATCCCGGGATGAATTCCAGCGGACGGAACGGCAAACGTTTTCTCGAAACCATTCTCCTCTACGAGCGCCGCGTTGATCGCCAATGCATCCGCCCGAGATATCGCGACATTACCGTATGGGCTTGGGAATAAAGACAAATCCCCTCCTACAAGTCGCGTCAACTTCCCAACGAGTAGCGAATACGCGAATCCGCCGCCCTCTTGACCGGCCAGAACACCTGATAACGCAGAATGCGCAACGATCGGCAAGCCGATATTATGATTTTCACGCAATGTTTGCAAGGCATCCAAGCCATACGCATGGACATTGAACAATAGCGCATTGGCGCCAAGTTCGGCAGCCCGCTCCGCTTTTTCATGCAGCTGATGCGTCCGCCCTGACAAATTGACCGCATACAACACCCGGCTTCCGGTTTTATCGTAATGCCGATCGATGATTTCTTTGGCAGTCGTAATTCTTTTGTAGAATGGGGTTAATTCATTTTCAAACAGAATTTCGTCGTCTTTGATAAGATCGATGCCGCCTGCGAGCAGCTCCTCCAATTGTGCGGAGAAAAAAGATAAATCCCTTCCCATGACACCTTTGAAAATCGCTTTCAACAAAGGTCGATCCATAACATTCAATTGTTCACGAATCCCTTTTGTACCGAATCGAGGACCTGGAAATTGTTTCAACAATTGTTCACTGAAGTCCAGGTCGATCAATTCATAGCCTTCGAAAAAAGAGAGTTTTCCGTAAACGGTTGTGAAAATGGCAGGCAGATCTGCCGAAAAGTTCGCGGAGGGGTAAAAGATTTTCACCTTATCCTTCCCTTCCCCTTTTTCCACCGAGATGACTTCTCCTTTGTGCTGCTTCAATTGTTGCTGTTCAAGATGCGGGATATCTGTCCACGAACCGATTGTGAGTCCCAGTGCGTGCTGCTCCGCTATTTTTTCCTGTTCCGGATGTGTCGGAAATAGGTATGTGGCTGTGATGCCCATGTAAATTCCTCCTTCATGCTGTTCAATGCTTCTACTTAGACGAACCAGTTCTCCAATTCTTCCAACGAACGGATGTTATGACGGTTCATGATCAAATACTTCCCGAGCTCCATTACTTTTTTCCGTCTTTCCATTCGTAATTGCTCGTCTTGCTCATAATTCAAATCATCAATTTGGGAGATACCGATCGAGCGACGAACCAATTCGCAACCTGCATAGCCAAGCGCATCGGTAAAATTTTCCTCCATGATATGTGTCAGGAGACCGTCGATTTGCGTGTATGGCTCATTGGATTCTTCTCGCCATAATCGGGCAAATGTATCTGCATAGGCATACCATGTTTCCCGTGCCTGTTCAAAGCGTTTTTTCCCAAATTCAGGATGACCGATCCCATTTAAATACAGTCCTGCGATAAAAATACCCACATCGAATCCAAAAGGTCCGAAACAAGCAAATTCCGTATCGAATACAACGGTTTTGGCTTTGCTCATAAAGATGGCTCCACTATGTAAATCGCTATGGATGAGCGCATCCGCTTTTGTCATGAATTTATGTTTTAATTTTGCCACTTCCAATTGTAACGGTCGGTTTTGGCTTAAATAATAGACATCTTTTTTCAATCCCTCTTCAAAATAATTGCTATGATGGAAATTGTACGGACAATCGAAATAGAGCTCTTCTGTCATTTCCCGCATATATGGATTGGTCAGCGAACCACCCAACTCTTTTTTAACTTTAGGATCTAAATGGAAATCAGATGTATAGAACGTTGTTTTTGCGCTGAACTCCCCTACATCCCTTGCAAACCCGTCCGTTTCCGTCCCATTATTCAAAGCTGTACGCCCCATTACCATCGGATGCATGTCTTCCATCACGACAATTGCCAACACTTCATCGAGATGGAACACTTTTGGCACAGAACCAGGCATGATTTTTTCGTATTCCTGCAACACTTTTGTTTCAGTTACTACACGATTCACCGGGATCGGCATGGACTCTCCGACGATTCTCGCATAAGGTACAGCCTGCTTGACAATGAGGCTTTTCTGTTCCCCATTCAATCGATAGACATGATTGATCTTCCCATCACTTACTTCAGTCAGCAAAACTTGTTCCTGCTCACCGAAGAAGCCTAGTTTTTTCACATATTTTACAATCTCAGCGTGTTCTAAAAAGGCATATGTAGTAGCCGGATTTTCACGTTCGGTCCAAGCGCTCATGTTGCTTCCTCCTATTTTCACATCGATAATATTCAAAAAACCTCTTCACTTAAGAAGAGGTTTTCAACACAACTTCTTATCTTTCAGCGCAATGGCTGCAAGAATTAGCACCGTGCTCAATCGAGTCGGTTGCCGGGTTTCATAGGGCTTTTCCCTCCACCTGCTCCTGATAAGAGTATATTTAACTTTCGAATTAACATTAGATTCAAATAATATCCATAAAAGTATAACATAATATTCATTTGTGTTCAATGTATTTTAAACCAAATGAATTGTTTAAACACTATTTCTTTTGCATTTTTCTGATGAGTTCCGTATAATCTATAACTTTAGTTATCGAAATTGTAGTATAATTCTTGGGAGAGGCGACCGAGAATACGGTCACAGAAACTTTTGGCCGGTGAAGGCTTATCAATAGAGTGAGTGAATAATTTTTTCAGAAAAGAAGGGTTGACAAAAAATGCAAGAGGAAGAATTTGATGTAGTCGTTATCGGCGGTGGAATCACGGGAGCTGGCATCGCCTTGGATGCGGCAAGCCGCGGCATGAAAACCGCACTTGTTGAAATGCAAGATTTCGCCGCAGGTACGTCCAGCCGCTCAACCAAAATGATCCATGGCGGCTTACGTTACTTGAAAAACTATGAAGTGAAGTTGGTGGCACAAGTTGGGAGAGAACGGGCAGTCGTCTATGAAAACGGCCCTCATGTGACAACACCTGAGTGGCTGCTTTTACCGATCTATAAAGATGGCCCCATGGGCATGTTCACCGCTTCATTCGGATTGCGCGTCTATGATTTTTTGGCAGGGGTTAAAAAAGACGAACGAAAAAGTATGTTGACCAAAGAACAAACGTTACAAGCGGAACCAAAGCTCAAACAGGAAGGCTTACTAGGTGCTGGGCGTTTCGTCGAATATCGATCGGATGATGCGCGATTGACAATCGAAGTAGTGAAAGAGGCTAGAAGTCAAGGTGCTACGGTTCTGAATTATACCAAAGTGACGGATTTTATTTACAATGATGGAAAAGTGGCTGGCGTTCGCGTCGAAGACCAGCTCAATGGACAAGTCCGTGAACTGCGTGCACGAAAAGTCGTCAACGCTGCCGGTCCATGGGTGGATAAGTTACGGGAGAATGATAACTCTATGGATGAAAGACATATGCTGTTGGCAAAAGGAGTCCATCTCGTTTTCGATCAAAGCGTAATCCCTTTGAAACAGACGGTCTATTTTGATACACCGGACGGCCGGATGGTGTTGCTGATTCCGCGGGACGGGAAAACGTATGTCGGAACGACGGATACGGCTTATACAGGTAACATGGTCCACCCACGCGTGACCGTCGCCGATCGGGATTATCTTATGGATGCCATTGCCCTCATCTTCCCGAAGCTGAACATTCAAACGAGTGACATCGAATCCAGCTGGGCCGGACTTCGACCACTGATCAATGAAACTGGAAAAGGAATCTCACAAGTTTCAAGAAAAGATGAAATTTGGGAATCTGCATCCGGACTTCTAACAATTGCCGGTGGAAAATTGACGGGCTACCGGAAAATGGCGGAAACGATTGTCGATTCCATCGCATCGAAACTCCAACAAGAACTTGGGCGTACATTCCCTCCTTCCAACACGAAAAACATGCCGATCTCGGGCGGTCACGTTGGAGGGGCCCGAAACTTTCCCTCTTTCCTGAATCGGAAAGTGAAGGAAGGAATGGAACTTGGATTACCGAAAGAAAGAGCCATTTTCCTCGTTAAAAAGTACGGATCCAACATCGATACCCTGTATGAAGTAATGCGCGAAAACAGGCAAGCGGCGCAGGAATCTGGACTCCCCGTCGATATCTATGCCCAAGTGCTATATGCCATCACCGACGAATTCGTCCGCACCCCTGTCGACTTCTTCTGGCGTCGGACCAGTGCATTGCTGTTCGACATCGAATGGGTCCATCAATGGAAAGTACCTGTCATTGAACTGATGAAGGACCAACTCGGCTGGAGCGACGAGCAACAAGATCAACATCGTGCAAGTCTTGAACAACAGTTACATCATGCAGTCGTGCCCATTGACCCGAAATAAAAAGTGCCAAGCTCTAAGATCATTCAAGTTGGACATAGAACACTGCGTTATTCATTGTGGAGAGCTGGTTACTTTGGATGAAGCATCGTTGATTTGTTAGCTTTGAGCCAGGGGGTCAGAGTAACCTACTTGAAGTGAGGATACAAATTATTGTGCGATAGGAGCCCATGCGGAGAGCATTGCTTCCTTCCCATTTAAAGCCAGGCGCTGAAACGATCTCCATTGTTTCAGCGCCTGGCTTATTTAAATATCTATTGATGATCAATCATTACTCGGGAAAGAAAACTCCGTTTGCTGTCCAATCGCATCTGCATCCGGCCATCTTTCCGATACGGTTTTGGATTTCGTAAAGAAGCGAACAGTATCTGGACCAAACATATGGCCTTCTCCGAATTTAGAGCGTTTCCAGCCGCCAAAGTTATGGTAGCCGACTGGAATTGGAATCGGGACGTTGACGCCGACCATGCCGACTTCAATTTCTTCTGTAAACTTGCGGGCAGCAGCGCCATTATTCGTGAAAATGGTGACGCCATTTCCCAGTTCGTGGTCGTTGATCATATCGATGGCTTCATCCAATGAAGACACTCGCACAACGATGCGCGCTGGGCCGAATACTTCCTCTTTGTAAATTTTCATGTCGGTTGTGACATGGTCCAAGACGGTTGGCCCTAAATAGAAGCCTTTCTCAGTTTGGCAAATTTCCGGATTGCGGCCGTCAAAGGCAAGCTTGGCTCCGTCTTCCAAACTTTCTTCAATGTATTTGAGAACAAGATCTTTTGATTGTTGGGTGATGACTGGGCCGAAGTCCATTTGCTCATCATGGTAGGGACCGACTTTTAATTCGGCAACGCGTTCTTTTAATTTTTCTGTAAAGCGTTCCGCTGTCTTTTCGCCAACCGGAATCGCGGCGGAAATCGCCATGCAACGTTGGGAGGCTGCACCGAATGCGGCACCAAGAAATGCCGTCACTGCCTGATCCACATCGGCATCCGGCATAATGATCATATGGTTTTTTCCGCCACCAAAAGCCGCAACCCGTTTATTGTTCCGGCAACCTTCGTGGTAAATATACTCCGCCACTTTCGTCGATCCAACAAAGGAAATAGCCGTTACAAGCGGATTGGACAACAACTCATCCACCGCTTCCTTATCGCCATTGATGACACTCCAAACACCTGCCGGAAGCCCTGCCTTTTGCCAAAGCTCTGAAATGAAAAGTGCAGAATGCGGCACACGTTCGGACGGCTTCAAAATCACGGAATTTCCGCAAGCGACCGCCATCGATGTCATCGCAAGCGGCACCATGACTGGGAAGTTGAACGGTGCAATCGCCGTCACAACGCCAAGCGGCTGCTTCACTGAGAACGAATTGATATTGCCGCCGACATTGACGGAGTACTCCCCTTTTAACATTTGCGGGGCATTGATTGCAAAATCCACCGATTCAATCCCTCGGCTGATTTCTCCTTTCGCATCGGCAATCGTCTTCCCGCTTTCACGGCCGATCAACTCCGCCAACCGATCCGTTTCTTCCACTAGCAAGGCTCTGAAACGATGGATGATTTCCACCCGTTTCGCAACAGAAGTCTTCCGCCATTCTGGAAAAGCGGCCTGTGCCTTTTCAATCGTTTCCACGACTTCTTCTTTTGTCGCCAATGGTACATGCCCAATGACTTCACCTGTCGATGGATTAAAGACATCCCCGAAACGCCCGCTTTTCCCTTCTACCATTGCCCCACCAATAAAATGTGTCAAAGTGCTCACTTTGTTTTCACTTTTGATTGACGTCATGTCCATTCCTCCCCATTTATTGTTTGATCAATTCGCCATACCCTTTTCCACCGTTTCTTCATCATATGCAATCAGCTTATCCCCGATCGGCGCTCCCAACTAATCCAATGCGTGCTCCTTGGCCATCGCATGGATTTTGTCATTCATTTGCGGGGAAATCTTACTGAAATCAACCATAAGTAATCCTTTCGTGAGCATGTCGGATAATTCCTTCTATTCCTCAATAGATTTTTCCATGCTAGAAGTTGGAACATTGTTCAGAACCGTGTTCGTATCCATTCCATAGACAATGTATCCCAAATTGATCGCCGAAAAGATTCCACTTCGATTATGTTGGATGGTTTCAGGGGGTAACGTTTTTTTGGTGAGCTTTGAGCGCGAGGTAACTTTGTTTGAGCGGTGCGGGACACGCTTTGATCACTCTTTGCTGTCTTTGAGCGCGTGCCGCGTTTTTTGAGCGTGAGAGGGGTGGCTTTGAGCGCCGTAGGATACTCTTTGATCACTCGACGCTTCCTTTGAGCGCGAACGGTTTTTTATGAGCATGTGAGAAGATAGTTTGAGCGCCAACCATGCACCTTGGGCACTCAACAAACATTTTGAGCGCCCAACAAAAGGGTTGCCCGCTACATCTGGGCAACCCTTTTCATCCTAAACTGCCAAACCGTCGATTGCGTGTTTGAAAATCTTCGATTGCTTCCAATAGGCATGCTTCGTTATAATCCGGCCAATAGACATTTGTAAATGCAAGTTCGGCGTAGGCAAGCTGCCATAGCATGAAGTTCGACAACCTTACTTCCCCACTCGTTCGAATGAGCAGATCGAGTTCTGGCAAATGGCTTGTCATGAGGCAAGATTCCACGAATGCTTCATTGATATCCTCGGGAGCGATTTGTTGTGCCACGGCTAATTCGCTAATGTGTTTTACGACATTCACCAACTCTAGCCGACTTCCGTAATTCAATGCAAAGTTCAACACAAGGCCGTCATTTTGTTCTGTTGCCTTCCTCGCATTTTCGATTGCTTGCTGTGTATGTTTTGGCAACGCTTCGAAATCGCCGATCATTTCCACTTTCACATTTTTTTCGATCAGCTCAGGCAAGTAAGTCGTTAAGTACTCGCCTGGCAGTTTCATGAGAAAATCCACTTCAAATTTTGGTCTTTTCCAATTTTCGGTTGAAAACGCATAGAGTGTCAACACTTTAACGCCGAGTTCATTGGCAAAGCGTGTAATTTTATGAACCGTTTTCATCCCTTCATGATGACCGGCAACCCGGGGCAGATTACGCTGCTTCGCCCATCGTCCGTTCCCATCCATAATGATCGCTACATGATTCGGCATCGGTTTTTTTCGGGCTTCCTTCAACCTGTTTAGCAAACTATTAGGTAGCGCAGGCTCCGACTTTTTCAAAAGAAACTTATCGAGCATATCGTATCCTCCCTTTCCGCTTGCCTTTAGTCCTGTAACGGGATACTCTACTTCATTTTATGAATCAATTTGGTCATTCATTCAATCAACAGTCCTCTTGCCTCTATGTTTATAATGAAAATAGGATGTTTTTAGAAAGGACGGTGCAGAGTCATGTTGGAGTTTTCAAATTTTGAGACGACGGATCTTTCCCTTGAAAAGCAGATCGAGTGGTGGAAGGCGATTGTTCATTCCATCAATGATGGGGTTCTCGTCATTGATCATCAAGGAATTGTTCGGCTCGTGAACCCGGAGTATTTAAAGATTACAGGATGTACGCCGGCAATGATCGGCAAGCCATTGAAAGAGTCCCGCCCTGGTGCCCTCTTACCCGAAACACTGGTCGATCAAAAAACGAGAGTGGGCGTTTATCGGAAAACAAGGGATCGGGAATATGTCGTCGATATGGCCCCCATTACAGTCAACAATCAAATCATTGGGGCTGTATCTGTTTGTAAAAGCTTGACGGAAGTGCACAAGCTCAACCAAGAGCTGAAACAAAAAGGGGATAAACTAGAGCAGCTTCAGAAAAAGATGAATTCGCTTTACCAAGCGAATTATACGTTCAAGCAAATTATCGGCAAAAACAAGGGTCTAAAAGAGGCAGTTCACGTAGCGGAAAGAGTTGCCGAGACCGACTTATCCATTCTGATAACGGGTGAAAGCGGGACCGGTAAAGAGCTGTTTGCCCAAGCTATCCATAATGAAAGCCGACGTAAGAATCAGCCATTTGTCCCCGTCAATTGCGCTGCCATTCCCCCTTCCCTTTTGGAAAGTGAATTATTCGGTTACGGGGATGGCGCTTTTACCAATGCGAAAAAGGGCGGGAAAATCGGCCTGTTTGAAATGGCAAATAACGGAACAATATTTCTAGATGAAATCGGAGATATGTCCTATGATCTGCAAGCTAAATTGTTAAGGGTGCTGCAAGAAAGCAAAATTCGCCGAGTAGGCGAAACGAATGAACGGCGCATCGACGTCCGAATTATCGCAGCAACCCACCGTGATCTGCAGCAACTCGTAAAAAAGAATCGCTTCCGTGAGGATTTATTGTACCGGCTGAATGTCATCAACCTACATATCCCACCCCTCCGAGAAAGAAAGGAAGATATCCCGGAGTTGGTCGATTCGATTCTCCAGTCCTCCGTTACCAATTTAGCGTTGGACCATGTGCCTGCCGATTATACAGTGGACGAGCAAACCTTGGCGTTTTTGCAATCCTACGAATGGCCAGGCAACGTCCGCGAATTAAAAAATATGATCGACTACGCCTCTTGTATGGTCGAAGGAACAGCTATCAAAATCGAACATCTCCCCGAAATCTTGACCAAAAACCGTGTAGCCCCTTCTAGTCTGCAGGTCAGTCCCGGCGACAAACCTTTGCAGCAAGCAATGGAGGAAGCCGAGAAAAACTTCATTCAAGAAACGATCAAACGATTCGGGACAGGCATTGAAGAAAAGAAAAAAGTTGCTAATGCGTTAGGGATTTCATTAGCTACGTTATATAACAAATTGAAGCGTCATCATATCGATTTCTAAACACTTAGAAAGCAGACTCTCAAATTTCTAAGTACTTAGAAATCATGCTAATCATTGTTGGCACAACATCTTGAGACATTATCCTGCCGTTGATTTCTAATCAGCTAGAAACCAGATCGAAAAATGTTAACATCGCCTTTCAAATAGTCGCCATTTTCCGCCGATTCAGCTCCCACATCATACTGGCATGCTTCTTGCATATCTAAACCGCATAGAGAAAAAGGCGGTGACAGGAAGAAAGAAGCGTAAGGAATAAAAGGGATCTGGGGGGATTCGATGTTAACATTATTAGGCTATTTGACGATCGGAACGTTCCTATTTTTAATCATGACAAAACGGCTGACCGTCATTGTGGCGCTTGTCCTTGTACCGATTGTTTTTGGGGTAATCGGTGGGTTTGGTTCGGAAATGGGACCGATGATGTTAGAAGGGATTCAAAAAGTTGCACCAACGGGGATTATGGTTGGCTTTGCGGTATTATATTTCGGACTGATGATGGATACGGGTTTATTTGATCCAATCATTTCACGGATCATCCGGATTGTGAAAGGCGATCCGCTGAAAATTGTCATCGGGACAGCGCTTGTCACGATGCTTGTGGCCTTGGATGGAGATGGCGCATCGACATTTATGATCACGATTTCAGCATTTCTGCCTATTTATAAAAGGCTTGGGATGAATCCGCTCGTCTTATCGGGTATCGTTGCGTTGGGGGCCGGCGTCATGAATATTGCGCCTTGGGGTGGCCCGACAGCGAGAGCGATGAGTGTACTCGAAGCGGATTCAACCCAATTATTCAATCCCGTCCTGCCTGCCATGTTTGCGGGAATCGCATGGGTGTTGTTTTCAGCCTATTGGCTTGGAAAAAAAGAGCGCCAGAGACTGGGGATTATCGATTTGAATCTCGAGAAGGAAGGGTTCATGATGGAGCACGCGGCGACTGCCGAAGTGAAGCGATATAACCTGTTTTGGTTCAATCTGGCTTTAACGGTATTACTTCTCGTCGCATTGGTGATGGCTTGGCTGCCGATGCCGGTTTTATTTCTCGTCGCATTCGTGATCGCTTTGCTTGTCAATTATCCAAGTTTCGAAGCGCAACAAGAAAGGCTGACGAATCATGCAGGCAATGTCGTCATGGTATCTTCCATGATTTTTGCTGCAGGGATTTTCACCGGCATTTTGACAGGCACGCAAATGATTGACGCCATGGCCATTTCTTTAGTGTCAGTCATTCCGGAGCAAATCGCGAACTTCCTGCCTTTACTCGTCGCCATCACGAGTATGCCGCTCAGCTTTGTGTTCACACCGGACTCTTATTATTTCGGCGTGCTGCCGATTCTCACGGAAACCGCTGTGAATTTCGGCATTGATCCGATTGAAATCGGACGGGCGGCGATTCTCGGCCAAATGACGACCGGCTTTCCATTAAGCCCGCTCACCGCCTCCACGTTCATTCTTGTCGGGATGACCGGGGTCAATTTAGGCGAGCACCAAAAATTCATTTTCAAATGGGCATTCGGCACAACGATTGTCATGACCATCATTGCACTACTAACAGGAGCGATATCTATTTGAGGTGATTGAAATGATCAGAATCGGATCAGGAGCAGGATTTTCAGGAGACCGATTGGAACCGGCCGTACTTCTTGCTGAACAAGGAAATTTGGATTACTTAGTATTGGAATGTCTTGCAGAACGCACCATTGCGTTGGCACAAAAAAGAAAGTTGAACAACCCGTTATTGGGTTACGATCCTTTATTGGAAAAAAGATTGGAATTGCTGTTACCTATTCTTTCTAAAAATAAAGTACGACTCATCACCAATATGGGTGCCGCCAATCCCGTGGGAGCGGCGGAAAAAGTGGCGGAAATGGCGAGCAAGCTTGGGATTCCTATAAAAGTGGCGGCTGTAACGGGCGATGATGTCCTGGCACTCATTCGACCAAACGAAAAGACGTTAGAGGATCAGACCCCCGTGTCTGCCTACGGACAATTGTTATCCGCCAATGCCTATCTCGGCGTCGAAGCCATCTTGCCTACATTGGAGACAGGCGCGGATATCATTATTACCGGCCGTGTGGCGGATCCGTCGTTATTCGTCGCGCCAATGGTCCATCATTTCGGCTGGTCATTGGACGATGTGGATCGGATTGCACAAGGGACAGTCGTTGGCCATTTATTGGAATGCGGCGGGCAAATTTGCGGGGGCTATTTTGCCGACCCGGGGAAAAAAGATGTGACGGACCTTGCGCATTTAGGATTCCCTTATGCGGACGTTGCATCGGATGGAACAGCCGTCATCAGTAAGCTGGAAGGAACGGGTGGCAAGATTTCATTGGCAACGGCGAAAGAGCAGCTGTTGTATGAAGTGACTAATCCGAATGCATACCTCACCCCTGATGTCAGCGCGGATTTTACAACGGTTCGGTTGAAGGAGCTGGCCGCAAACCGCATCGAAGTTTCCGGCTGTAAAGGGCAGGCGAAGCCAAACACCTTGAAAGCAAGTGTCGGTTACCATGCAGGATTCCAAGGAGAGGGCGAAATCTCCTATGCCGGACCCAATGCGTTAGGAAGGGCACAACTCGCCGGTGACATTCTGCATGAACGGCTGAAGGATGAGTTTCCGGAACTTCGGATCGATTATATCGGTAGCTCATCCGTCCATCGCACAAATTTCGGTACGCCGGAAGAACCTTATGAAACCCGGCTACGCGTTGCGGGCAAAGCAAAAACGAAAGAAGCCGCGGAAAAAATAGGCGAAGAAGTCGAAGCCTTGTACACAAACGGCCCAGCTGGCGGCGGGGGCGCCCGTAAATATACAAATGAAGTCGTCGGGATCGTGTCGACCTTAATCCCGCGAAGCAACATCAAGACATCTGTCAACATAAGGGAGAGTGTGAAACATGAAGAAAAAATTATATGAACTCGCCCATAGCCGCGCCGGCGACAAAGGGAATACGCTCATCCTCTCCCTCATCCCATATGATGAAAAGGATTACGAGCTATTACGTGAAAAAGCGACCGCGGAAAAAGTAAAGGAACATTTAACAGAAATCGTTGACGGAAACATTATTCGTTATGAAGTCCCAAACATTTCTGCATTCCAATTCGTTTGTCACCACGCCTTGCTTGGCGGCGTTACCACCTCACTCAGCATGGACACCCATGGGAAAAGCTTGAGCTACGCATTGCTGGGGATGGAAATTGAGATATAAGCTTTGGATCATGTCCACCTGACAAACGGGTGGATATTTTTTTCGAGATGACGAATGTAGCCTAATCCACTTAGTTTCAAATCTTTTTATTCTGCGAATCAATCACATCATCGCTTCTTCCCCGTTTTTCAATTCTTTAACGATCGGCAAAGGAATACATATGGTAAGAATCTTTTTTTAGGGAGGGAACACTTGTGTCAGATCTCATTTGGCCCGTTATCAATCTTACAGGAATTTCTCCAACCTTAAATTCCATGTTTGATCGTTTACAAACCGCTGAAGCAACGCCTCTATTCAACTATACATCCAATTACGGCATTTCAGCAGTAAGGGATGTCATTTCCACTACAGGGAGTGGTACAGTGACGAATACACAAGGCTTCTATCAAGTCGCAACGCCCACTTCCCCAAATGCTACAGCCATTTTAGATACCGCTGAACGCGGCAAGCTATTCCCAGGTAATTCATTCGAAGCCGGGGTTTCCGTCCGAATTCCTACGGCTCCGACGGGTACCCAAAAAGCCACTTGGGGTTATTTTGATGGGAGCAATGGCGCCTACTTCGGTCAAGACGCCACGGGCATATTTGTTGCAGTCCTCAACAACAGCGTCGAAATATTCAAGGTTTATCAATCCTCTTGGAATGTAGATCGGCTGGATGGATCGGGACCAAGTAAACTCACACTGAATACGACGGTGGGGAAAATGTTCCAAATACGATTCGGCTATGAATACGGTATCATCGAGTTCCGGATCGTATTTGTGAACACGTTTAATTTCCAGCAAATCGTCGTCTGTCATCGCCAATCCCAAAATACGAACGGCGTTTTACTTTCTGATCCGAACCAAGTCATTCGTGTGCAGGTCCAAAATGGAGGGGGGGGCGGAGCATTTTCCGCAAATGTGCGAGGTAGATATTATGCGATTCTCGGGCCAACTGTCCCAACGAATCGAATTACTTCGGAAAGCCGTTTAAATATGACAGTAGGAGCCGGTGCCTTTATTCCGACCATCAGCTTCCGGCGAAAAGGCATTTTTCCTGATGGTTCAAACCGAAATAACTCGGTGAATGTACAAATCAGTAGCTTTGATATACTCGCCAGCAACGATCTAAGATGGCAATTGCGCTATGGCTCTACACTGACCGGGGCTTCCTTTGGCAATATAAGCGATACCCCATCCTCCGAAACATGCTGCCAAGCGGATGTTTCCGCCACTGCCATCAATACCTCAACCGGCATCAAACTGATGAGCGGGTTTGCTAAAGGCGGACAACATTCAGCGCAGCAACGCTTTCCGGTCGATACCGTTCTGAATGGGACAACTCCGGTGACATTAGCAATCACGAGTCTTTCAGGCAACGCAACTTGTCATATCGTTTTCCGGGTGCATGAGGATTGGTGAATTGGAAATAAGGTGTCAGGTACTCATTCGCAACATAGTGGGTACCTGGCACCTTTATTCAACTCCAAGTTGGTGATTTTTTTCGGACTGACACTATATTCCTTTCGTTTTTTCCTAGAATACTTCTTGATATTTTATCCAAAGCATATGCGTCGCGCTAAGTAACGTATTAAAAAAGTTCCTGAAACTTAATATTGTTCTTATTGATTTCACTATTAATTAGTATCCTTCTCTCAGATTTTTTCAGAAAGAAATTTTAAGTAACAAATACCAAACGGAGCATTAGTTTTTCTTCTTACCATGTTGTTAGAGGCATATGTTTGGCTACCTAGGTTGCAATTGCATCAGCAAAAATAATAAGGTCATTTACTCCGCAGAGTGAATTTCAACATGATCTAATAAATAGTAATCATCTTGACGGACACCTCCAGTGTATCCAAGGTATTATAATAGCTGAAAAAATACCATTCTATATATATCAAACAAAACATGGGATCTTGAACAAATTAAGACAGATAGTTATTATGTAAAAAACCACTCCCCTAATGAAACCTGCACACCAATTTCTCCATAAGTAAAGGGCTGTCCAAAAAGTCAGTGAAAATTGACTTTCTGGACAGCCCCCATGCAGCTAACACACCGTATGAAAAGCGGTTAACGGGTTGTAAAAATGTTACTTTTTCTATTAATGTATAATGTCGTACACAAGCCCCTATTTCCACGGTATGAGCTTATATTCCACCCATTGAAGCACTCGATTAAAAGTCAAACCGAGAAGAGATAACACGAGTACCCCTACCATCAGCTTCGTTGTAATCATTAAATTACCATAATGTAAAACCATGGCACCGATTCCATTTTGAGCAGCAATCATTTCTGCGGAGACAAGCAGCAAGAGGGACGTCCCCGCAGCCAATTTGAGTCCCGCAAAGATCATCGGAAGGGAACCAGGTAAAATAACTTTACGAACGACGTTAAAAGGACTCGATCCAAATGTAACTGCCGCTTTTATCAAAATTGGGTCCACATTCTTCACACCGGAGAACGTATTGATGACGACCGGGAAAAAGACACCCAATGCAATAATGGTCACTTTTGACAATTCACCAATGCCCAACCATAAGATGAACAACGGCAAGAGGGCGATTTTAGGAATCGGATAAATCGAGTAAACAACTGGCGTACCAATTGCATCCGCCCATTTTGAAAAGCCAAGAACCAGCCCGATTAAAACACCAAAAGCCGATCCAATGGCATACCCCACAACAATCCGGTAGAGACTTGGAACGAGGTTCTCATAAATTTCACCACTCACAACCATTTCCCAGCCCGTCGTTACAATCGCTGAAGGTGCGGGCAAAAATAAAGGAGAGACAAGGTTCAAGCTACATATGATTTCCCATAGCACGATCAGGCCGACTAAACCTAAAAAAGAAGCATAAATGGGAACTTTTTTATCAAGAAAAGCAACGCGGTTTGTAATCATTTGTCTCTGTTTAGTCATCCTGTATCACTCCTTTAACGCATCCTCGGCATCTTGACGGATCAGCTGCCAAATATCATCTGCATATTGCTCATATTTGGCCCGATGCTGTTCTGTATCTCGTCCCATTTTCGGCAAATCAATCTTGATGATTTCCTTGATCTGTCCCGGATGTCTAGACAAAACAATCACTCGATCCGCTAAATAGACGGCCTCTTGAATGTTATGCGTTACATATAGCGTACTTAATTGCGTTCGGTTCCAAATGGTCAAGAGCTCCTCTTGCATAAGTGTCCTCGTTTGCGCATCCAAAGCGGAAAACGGCTCGTCCATCAGCAACAAATCCGGTTCAACCGCAAGCGCCCTCGCAATGCCGACCCGCTGTTTCATACCGCCGGACAATTGTTTCGGATACGCATCTTTAAATCCTGTCAGGCCGACCATATCGATATAAAAATCGGCTTTTTCCTTTTGCTCTTGTTTACTCACTTTTTGTTCCTCTAGCCCATAAATGACATTTTCATAAACGGTACGCCACGGAAACAAAGCAATCTCCTGAAATACAATCGCTAAATTTGGCTTCTTATTTAGAAGACCTTCAAAATAAACCGAACCTTCCGTCGGCGACAGTAAGCCACCGACAATATTCAGAAGCGTCGACTTCCCACATCCACTTGGTCCTACTAGAACAACAAACTCCTTCTCCTCAATCGAGAAGTTTATATTGTCCAGCGCTAATACTTCACCTTTTTTCTTATTACCGAACGTCTTTCGGACATCCTCAATGACGACCTTCATCTACTTCACTTCCCTTATTCCGCCAACGCTTCTTCCAGCAATTTCGTATTCACGATGCTTGATGCATCAATCGATTGATCGACTAACTTCTCTTTTGCATACCAGTCGATTTGTGTCTGGATATCAGACTCCAGCAACTTGCCATACCGATCCATATAAGGGAGGCCTTTTTCAATGAGTGCTGGCTCCTGGTCTGTATATTCAGCGATGATCGCAATCACTTCGTCATAATTTTCGCCCGGCACAAGCTCACCGTTTTCTTTCGTCAATACAGCGTCATAGTAATATTGTGTAGCTTTCGCATAAGCTTTAAGGAATCGCGTAGCGGCATCCGTATTATCTGCAAAAGCTTGTGAGAAGAAAATTCCAGAAGTTTGATACTCAATTTCATCTCCTACTTGTGCGATCACTTTTCCATAGCCTTCTTCAATGACTCTCGAAACATTTGGTTCATTCAACAGAACTGCGTCCACTTGTTTACTCTCTAACGTATCCATAAGACCCGGAATACTGTTTAGCGGAACTAGTTCGACATCTTTTGACGTAAGTCCATGTTCTTCCAATAATCTTCCAGCCATATAATGATAAGTAGAACCGGTTTGTGTAATCCCGATCTTCTTCCCTTTCAACTCTTCAATACTAGTCACAGTCGAGTCACTTGGCACGAGTACCGCAGTCGAAGAATAACCTTCCTGCTCTCGCCCTTTATCCGCAACAATCACTAACTTTTCTCCACTGGCAACCATATTGTACAAGCTCGCCGTAATGCCAGTGGCCCCAACAGCTACATCTCCACCAGCCGTTGCAACTGCAATCGGTTGTGCCGCCTCAAACCATTTTGCTTTAGCGTCGATCCCCACTTCTTCAAAGAATCCTTTTTCAAGCGCTATGAACAAAGGCGCTGAGCTTGTCAATTTCAACATTCCTATTTCAACGGATGCTTTTTCAGTATTTTTTTCGGCATCTGAAGTTGTTGCCTTTTCCGGCTCGTCCTGTCCACAACCGACTAGTCCAATTACTAAAAGCAGGACAGTCATCAATGCCATCATAATTCTTTTCTTCATGTCTTCTTCCCCCCGATTATAATCGTGCAATTAAGCTACTACTCGACTCGAAAAACAACAAAAAAGCCTTGAATGATTGATAAAATCAAAAAGGCCATTCGCTACTTTTCGACATCAACTTCCTACACTCTTTAGAATAGCACAAATTCACACACATTTATATGTCAATATAGGTTGAATTCAAGAATTATGTTTTCTGCTGGCATGGTATCAACATAACTAGTAACAGTGTCTGTGCTCCGTGCAATTGTAGCGAATTGGCCGAGTAGTCTAACGACTAGCTCCCTGTTTTTCTATCTCATGACATGCTTTACGAATAGATTCAGTGGAAAACTGACGGACTCAAGGTCTCTAGATTGCCTAACTCCATATCCCCTCCTCCCCTTTATCAAGATTCAATACAAACTCTTTTGGCCCACTGCTTGCCCGCGTTACCAGCCCCTTCGACTCCTCCAAATAGTTTTCAAAATTTGTCGCATTGAATAACGTGGATGGACGTAAATACTTCCGCCAATATGGATCATCTCGCCACTCTTTCACTTTCGTGTCAATCACCTTTTTGAAATCGGACACAGCGTATCCTTCACTAAATCGTCCTTTCACCAATCGTGCGGTCGCCTTCGAAGTTACGTTGAATTGCTTGTTTGCTTTGTCATTCAGGTATTCAATTACAGACACAACGTCGAGATCATTCTCGACAATATCTTTTTTAATTCTTTTAACCTTTTTGGTTATTGCTAGGGGCAAGTTGCCTTCTGTAGAGGGGGCAACCTGCACTTCCTCTTCGGCTGAAGATGCCGTCGTCATTGTAGCAGATTGCACCATCGAAAGTTGCAGCTTTTTATAATCAATGCGGTACCACTTGGTCTTGTCCATTTTCATCCGATTGTATGAAGCGGTCGAAATGATATACCCTTTATCTTCCAACCGACGAATCGCCCGTTTGATTGTGTCGATAGACCAAAACGGAAATTCTTCACTTTTCCACTCGTCATACGTTTTGTAAACCCACTTATGCCCATCCCGAACATTGGTCGAGATGAGCGATCTGAAGTGTAATTGCTGGAGTACAATCGCCTCATTCAACCCCACTTGCATCACAAGCGATGGAAGCACTTGAAGCGGTGACTCTTGAATTAATAAATGCATCACAAATCCCCCTCGTATATTAGTAATGAGCACGCGTCTTACGCAAAGACGAACGGTGCCTTCACTCTATATATAGAGAAATTATGGGATAAGTGGACAACTTGGTAGAATTTATTTTCGCAGCATGGTAGAACGTGGACTTTATGAGAGGAGCCTATGCAAAAAAACAACTGTCACCTCATTGTCCACTTTCGTGTATGAACGGTCTATCTAAAGGGTGAAGGCACCATTCATCTACAGCGTTCACCACAACCCAATCGACGCACACATCCCAATGGTCGAAAGACTGGAGGACTATCCATACAGCTCTTATTCCTATTATGCAAACGAAAATCCAACGCCGCAAAGCTTCCTTAGAACTGGTATTGCGGCGAACTTTCTTCCCAATCCGCTTGAGAAAACGAATACAGCATATTGTTTATATTGTCTTTCCTATAAGCAGCCTATTGAGGAGGATCGGTAAGGTGATATGTGGGACAAGGTATTTGTAACGGTGCTGATGCAAGGTGCAATCACAGTTCATTGTTCTGCATAAAAATAACGGATAAAATCCCAACACGTATTGATTTGGATGGATTCACTTTTTAATAATGCAATTCTGGTGGATTGACTGAGTAGTTTCGTGCACAGGTACCTGTTTTTTAAATGAGGAGCGCTGTTTTCGTTCTTTGCTTGGATAAATGATCAGTGAAAAGGCGATTCGCATATATTTCTTTCAACTCTTTTGTCATCTCATTGACGTATTGGTAGACAAACCTATGACTAACCGGATGATAGCGACTTGCGAGGATCATTCTATGGACTACTAGATGCAAGGCATCCTCTTCCCTTTTGATTGTTTGAATCAATTTCATTATCGTCGCTTTCTGTTCTTCGTTAGATAATAGATCGAATGGGCTCTTCTTAAGATTCCCAACCAACCTGGTGACCTGAACACCGGTAATTTGTTTTGTGCAGTAGAGCTCCATCAAAAATTCTTTCACATCGTCGTTTAACTTCATTTGGTCAATAGGGGTTAGCGGACGTTCAGATATGCCCGCCGCCTTTGCCCTATTACGCCACTTTATGTCGACAGTCAGGTCTTTAGCATACTGTTTAATTGTTCGAGGACTGACATTACAAAACGCAGCAATTTCATTCTCGTTATGGTTTTCCAACAGTACAGCTACCATTTCTCTTATTTCTGCAGATTTCCGTTTTTTCGTTTGCAATTCAGTGTTAAGCCTTTTCATGATACGGCCATCCTTCGAAGACTCTTCTTGAACAATGCAAGGTACATGTTTCACTCGCAAAGATTCAAGTGCCCAATAACGTCGATACCCTTCAACTAATAAATATGTTCCATTACCTGTTTTTTCGACAAGTAATGGCGATTGCAAACCATTGGCGCGAATATCATTTCGCAGATTTTTGCAGTCATCCATCCCGCGAAATGGTGCTTCCCTCTCAATACGTTCCAATGAGACTTCTTGGATAATCCTTAGCATGAATACCCCGCCTCTCTGCTATTACTTATGAGTATTCAGCTAAAGGATTGTCTAATGACTAACGATACAGACAACTGTTACATTCCTATCAGCTTGCCATTTAGATAATAAACCTGTATTACGAAAAACGAAGTGTGATGGTCACGACAAACCTGCAATTTTTATAGGGAATCATATCTTTGGTGATCCGATTCCAACCGAGGCATTCTTCGACCGACCATAGTTATCTATTTCATACCAGGTACCTGAAATGCCCGTAATGAAAAATATGATCTCCTTTCTGGATATGAATAGACCTTCCGTGTTCTTGAAGTCCCTTCCACTGAAAAGGAAGATTATCCAACCACGGTGAAAAACTACTACAATCCACTCTTGTCCACCCCCTATTTATCCTATCTTATCAAACAACAAATTCCGAAACAGAAACTTCAAAATTTAGTATTTTTTTCTAGGTTATGTAATTTTGTATAAGAACCTATACAATCAAAAAAACTAGCCCATGGAATAAATTTTGGACTAGTTCACATTTTTCTCTCTTATAGTTTTAGTATGAATTTGAGGGAACACGACTCGTTTCCGCATTATCGACCATACATTTTCCATTCACATAAACGGAATGAATATTGCGCAAGGTTGAAATATTCTCCTCAGGTTCCCCGTAGACCAATAGTAAATCCGCTTTTTTACCTTTTTCGACACTCCCTATTACTTCCTGAACACCTAATGCTGCCGCCCCCATGTACGTGGCTGATTGAATGACTTCTTGAGTACTCATTCCAAGCTGAGACATAATTTCCAACTCCGTAACATAGTCACCATGGAAGTTAAATGGCGTACCTGCATCTGTTCCAACAGCGATTTTCACCCCTGCTTTATACGCTTTTTTAAAACTTTCTCTATGAGGAATCAGTGCTTCTCTATTTTTATCAACAGCATATTTTGGAATGCCTGCTTCTTCACCATACTTAATCACGTTTTGTGGGGCCGATAAGGTCGCCACCAAATACGTATTGTGCTCTAACATTAATTGAATGGCTTCATCATCTAGTTCAACGCCATGTTCAATGGTGGTTACACCCGCACGAATTGCATTTTTTATTCCTTCATTCCCTTGTGCATGTGCAGCAGTCGTCTTGCCTGCATTGTTAGCTTCGCAACAAGCTGCTTGCATTTCATCTTCTGAAAGCTGAGGTGCACCGGGTTTGACTCCTTTCGTTAAGCCCCCACCTGTTGCCATCATTTTCAGGACATCTGCCCCTGCCTTTATTTGAGTCCTAGCTGCTTTTCTTATCTCATCGATTCCATCCGCTTCTAGGGAAAAGAAGTGGCAATGCCCTCCTGTCATCACAATTGGCTGACCTGCGGCATATACAGTCGGTCCTTCCAGTATTCCTTGACTAATTGCATTCCGTAGGCTAATATCCACATTGTATTTGGAACCACAATTTCTTACGGTTGTTACACCCGCGTTCAATTGCTTTTGCGCATTAACTAAAGAACGAAAGGCAGCAAAGGCTTCATTATCTTCTGATATTGTTTTCGAAATATCAGGGGCACCATCTAAATTTAAGTGGACATGCATATCAATCATCCCTGGTAAGCAACTTAAACCTTTACCATCAATTACTATATCCGCTTCTTTATCAATAGGTCCATTTCCACAAAATAATATCTCATTTTCATCAAATAATAAGGTTTGGTTTTTGAATACGCCACCTAAGCCATTATAAACCGTAACATTGGTGATTTTTGTTTTCATCATTTTCATCCCCTTTTGATTTTAATTTAGAAATACGTCATAACCTGGACCAACCGGAATGCCTATTAAATACCAGATAACTAAGAATACAATCCATGCAACACCAAAAGAAATTGAATAAGGTAATAATACGGACATAAACCTTCCGATTTCTATCTTAGGCTCATATCTTTTAGCAAATGTGAGGGTGATTACGAAATACGCCATCATGGGTGTAATCGGATTTGTAATGGAATCACCGATCCGGTAGGCAACTTGAGTTAAAGCCGGGTCGATGTTTAAAATCATAAACATGGGAATAAACACTGGCGCAAGAAGTGCCCATTTCCCCGCGTTGCTCGAAATCATAAAGTTTATCAAGGCGACAACCAATACTAGACTCACGATAAGTGGTAATCCTTCAAAACCAATAGCTGTTAAAAATGATGCAGATTTTATCGCAAGAACTTGACCAAGATTACTCCAATTAAAGTAAGCAATCATTTGGGAAGCAACAAAAGCAAACACGATAAATGTCCCCATACCTGACATGGCTTTGGAAAAATGGAGAACTAGATCCTTATCTGATTTGAATTGGCGACTCACAATCCCATAAACAATGGATGGTATTAAAAAGAGCAACATCGTTAGAGGGACCAAAGATGCCATAAAAGGAGAACCTTCAATGATGGCACCCGTTTCTTGATTTCGTAAAATAGCGTTTTCCGGCAATACAGCTAACAATAAGACGACAATAAATAAGAGTAAGGAGAACCCTGCTGCTATTAACCCACGCTTATCTTCTGCTGTAACGTCATCTAATTTGTCTGGTTCATCCGTTATACCCGTGTATTTACCCAAATGCGGCTCTACAATCTTATTATTAACAAAAATCGCCACTGGAATTAAAAGAAAGAATGAAGCAGTGATAAAATAGTAATTCATTGCAGGATTAGCAACATAGGTAGAATCAATTAAACTTGCTGCTTCCTGCGTAAATCCAACTAGCACAACATCCGTTGTATTAATGAGTAAATTTGCCGTAAATCCACCCGCTACGGAAGCATATCCAAGAGCCAAACCAGCCAGCGGATGCCTTCCTACCGAATAAAAAATCATCGCTGCAATCGGTGGTATGATCATAAATGCAGCGTCTCCCGCTACATTTCCCATCATCCCGATAAAGACAATCGTAGGTACGATTAATACCTTCGGAGAGCGCATGATTGTAACCTTCATCAAGGAAGTTAAAAGACCGGTAGATTCTGCTAAGCCAATACCAAACATAATCACCAGCACAAATCCTAAAGGCGGAAAGGTAGCAAATACGCCAACAAATTCAGTTAATATTTTCCTAATACCATCTCCACTTAAAAGATTAACAACAGCAATCTTATCGCCTGTGGCAGGATTTACTGCGGATAGTCCAATGACTGCCCCGAGAGCCGAGGCGATTAATATGATACCTGACAAAATTACAAATAAGGTTACCGGATCCGGAAGCTTATTTCCCCATTTCTCAATCCAAGAAAGAAACCTTGTAAACCAGTTTTTTTGCTTCTTCTCCCCATTCCCCACTCCAACACCTCTCCCTTATAATCTCCTATAGGCATTATTATAAAGGGAGAACATAGTTAAAAAAGTAAAGCACTTTACAATCATGACTATATGTTGAAATATTCCGTCATTTAAATATAAACGTATGGCCAAACTCCACCTGTTGACACCGGTGGAATTCGAGAAAAGTGCCTGTACAAAATACAATTACGACAATTCAACAGACAATATAAATGTAAAAAATCAACCGCGATATGATTCGAAATGACTTCCTATATTTTTATATTTCATTGTAACGAATTGGCAGAATAGTGTCGTGCACAGGCTCCTGAAATCAACTCTATCTTCCAATCGGTCCAGGCGGGACGAAGAAACAGGTCTGTATGGTGGTCCTTCTGTCTATCCATTTAACACAATAAGCAACTGTTTCACTTTTAAAGGAATTAATACAATCTCTCATAGATTGGCAGCACTGTACTTCCTGTTGCAAGACCGAGTACATCGAGCTTTCCTTTATCCATTTGATCTTTCATCATCTGAAACACTTATTGTGCCGCTTCTTCCCGATCTTTGACTGTCAGTAGTGTGATATTTTTCATTTTATCACCTTGCCAAATCTATAAATTAAAATTTCCGGATAAATATAACAATCCCTTAGCCACTTAGAAGTATTGACTAAGGGATTATCTGATTATCACAGCTGTTTTTTCATACTTGAAACAACCCTTTTACCGATCTTCCTCCATCACGCATAGGATCCATTTTTACCCGAACGCAAAATGTGCCATCCCTTCACAATTCGGATAAGTATTTTAGTTCAATGACGAGCGGCGCCATTTAATTGCCTCAGGTCTTGTACCGAAAATCGTCATTACTTTATATCTTTTCTTCAAGTCATCTTCGCCATCCAACTATACTGGGGAGAAACATTTAGTCAAATGCACCCTTAGAATAATGAAGTTGGATGCAATATATATAAACGACGAACCGTATAATCATTGTAATCATAAACAGATCCGTTAACACTTAACTCGTATACCTAATATTTATTGTATTAAGCCGATAACTCGTTCTTGCTCCTCGACCGTCATGTTCGACCCCGATGGCAAACAAAGCCCTCCCACAAACAACCGCTCACTCACAACATCGTCTTCCGTATGCCGATCAAACTTGCATCCTTCAAACAAAGGTTGCAAATGCAATGGCTTCCACACCGGACGGGCTTCAATGTTCTCTGCTTCCAACGCATCAATCAGCTCATAAGGGGTAACACTCACCTTATCTGGATCCGACGTCAACGCCGTCAGCCAACGATTCGAATATGTCCCTTCAAGCTGTGCTCTTCCAACTCCCGCAAGAATGTTACTCATCCGTTAGTTATAACCGACCTGACTATGCTGGTAATGCTTCGCTGCATCACATACCTACGTCGCTAGGAACGTGACTGTGCCAATGCATCCAAATCATTAGAAACGAGCATCACTCTCTTAGCAATATTTCTGTTAAGCGTTTGTAAAATTATAACTAATTATGGGTTATGTGTAAATATTGTAAAATGTATGTTAAATTGATTAAGGTTTTGTGAGGTAATCTGCTATTTGATGCGTGAAATGATGATTTAATCGATTCAGCAGCAGTTGTCATTAGCCAAAACATAAAAAAAGAAATCAACCGAGACATAGTCCGATTGATTTCTTATCCCTCCTATTTATAATTTAGCTGCTGCTCCTGTCGTATAAAGGGATCATCCTACCGTTTCTTCTTGAAAGCCTGTCTTGTAACAATCGATTAGAAAATCACATACTAATTGTATTGCAACCTAGAGCCCATCGTTAATTTGCCTTCCAGTTTTTTCAGGCGACTGTCCAAAATGAAATTACCAAACGGGATAAATGCTACGATAAATGCACCGAAGAAAAATCGAATCGGCCATTTCACGGCAAATGTCGTATATATAATGGCTAGACAATAGATAGTAAACAGTACGCCGTGTATCATTCCAACGATCGTGACCGCCATCGGCATATCCATGAAATATTTTAAAGGCATCGCGATGAATAAGAGGAACAATAACGAGCCACCTTCCAATATACCCATCAATCGAAATCGCCCCAATGCCGTTTTCAACATCATTTTCCACTCCTATTCTACTAATCTTCTTCCATTATAGAAGTCCAACTTGAATAAATACAAGAAAAGGAAGGACTTTCACTGAACGTTCACAGAGCAAGTTCTTCCTTACCGTTTTCTACCTTAAATAGCCCCCGGGATTGGGCAACCCAGTGTTTGGGTTGCCTAACTTATTTTATAGAATGTCTAAGCTTTCCCGGGGATTCTCCAACGGAGCAAGCAACCCTATTGTTACTCTTTTGCACACTTCCGCTTGGATTCCTTGTAGTTGTAGCTTTTTCACAATTCGGGCAGTCGTAGAGTAGCCCTTCTGTAGAAGGGATTGTTCCGTTTTTCGATCGTTGGTTTTCAAAAAAGTCCTCCCTCTAGCTAAAGTGATCCCATCAAATGACAACGTGTCATTCCTCAGGTTATTTCCATAATAAGTGACGCTGTGTCACATGTCAATATGTTGCGACAGTGTGTCACATTTTAGTCAAATAATCGTTCACAACCCTTTGGTTTCGATACAATTTGTTAGGAAATCAGTGGTCTCGTTGAACAAGAAAAAGCCCTTCGACCTTTTTATCGGTCAATTGGCTTTTCAGTTCGTTTTTATCCTATTTTCTTTAATGTAATGAATCGGTTCGCATAAATACTTCCCGATCCAAGGCATGAATTTTGTATGTGACGTACTTCAGCTCTTTCTTCATATCTTCCCGTAACTGAACCGTATTTTTTGATAGTTCCTCGAATTGATGACCGACACCGTTCAACTTTATATCGACGGTATCGAACCTTTCATTCATCTCGGTTTTCAGGTCATGGATATCGGTTTTAACATCCTTCATCTCTGTTTTCAGACCTTGGATATCGGTTTTCATATCCTTCATCCCTGTTTTCAGACCTTGGATATCTGTTTTCATATCCTTCATCTCTGTTTTCAGACCTTGGATGTCGGTTTTCATATCCTTCATCTCTGTTTTCAGACCTTGGATGTCGGTTTTCATATCCTTCATCTCTGTTTTCAGACCTTGGATGTCGGTTTTCATACTTTGGACATCTGACTGTACACCGTTCATTTGTTCGATCATTTTGCCCATCATTTCGATTAGCTGCTTGTCCATATGACCCACTCCTATAGGTTATAGTATAAGGTTTTTCTCCGTGAATTAATAGTGATTAGGGAAGAATTCGTTGCGATTTTATCTAGCGATGGTTTACTGCTTTAATTGTAGCATTTTGAAGGTTCGCGGCAATCCGTTTCCATTTGATAGCTTCTTGGATGGCTGTTTCGCTCACTTCTCTTTCGGTAGCTAGGTCTGCTATCGTCCGTGCGATTCGAATGAGTTTCGCTTGTGTCCGGTTGCTCCATTTTTCGTCAAAACAGATCATTTGCAGGTGTTGCAACTGTTCATCGGTTAACCTTGTTGTTTCCATAAGAAGGCTAAAAGGAATATTACCATTCAGCCCTGTCCCTTGGTAACGCTCCTTTTGAATGGCTCTTGCTTCTGAAACATGGGCACGTACGGTCGCTGAAGTCTCCGCTACCCCTTCCTCTGTTAATCCGACGCTTTGCAACGTCATGAGGAAATCGAAACGATCGATGAGTGGGCCCGATGCTTTCAGTTGGTACGTTTTGATTTGAAATGGCGTACAAGTACAATACCGCTCATTGGAGCCGAAATAACCGCATGGACAAGGATTGGTTGCCGCGATCAGTATCAAAGATGCAGGATAGGTGACCGTTTGCCTCACCCGGTTGATGGTCACTTCACCTATTTCCATAGGCTGCCGGAGCATGTCCAATGCTTTTCTTGAAAATTCACCGAGTTCATCCAAAAACAAGACGCCTTTATGTGCAAGCGAAATCTCTCCGGGTTTCGGATACGTGCCCCCTCCTATGAGTGATACAGCCGAAGCTAAATGATGAGGGTGCCGATAAGGTGGTCGTTTTGACAATCCTCGATTCTCTTTCGCAAGATGGTAGATTCCAAAAGTCTCTAGCATATCGTCATTGGACAGATCAGGTAAAATGGTATGGAATGCATCTGCTAACATGGTCTTCCCACATCCCGGAGGACCACTGAGCAGGACATGATGTCCCCCAGCCGCCGCAATCTCTAGCATCCGCTTTGCTTCCATATGTCCGCGTATATTGGCAAAATCCGTGGGCTGTTCCATCGTCTCGGGATGGATCGGTTCATGGATCGAAATGAGCGCTTCAGTTGGCAATTCCTCCTCTCGCTGTCCTCGTAAATAGCTCAGCAATTCTGAGACAGAATGAACGGGCACTAACTCAACTGAAGGCTTCTTTCCAAGAAAACCGATATCTATCGGAGGAAGTATGATTCGCTTGAATCCAAGTAATATAGCCTGTTGAATGGTCGGAATCAATCCATGGAATGGTTCCAAATTTCCTGTCAGTGATAAGGCCGCGAGAAAACATGTTTTCCGATCGATCGGAAGTGGTTCCGGCAACATTTTTTGTAGCACGGCAATTAACATAGCGCAATCATGACCAGTACCTGTTTTTCGTTTATCTGCCGGGGATAGATGAATCGTCATCTTTTTCATGGAGACATCGATATCCAGCGCATGCAAACAGCTTAAAATCCGTTCTCTCGACTCTTTCATCGAAACATCCGGCAGCCCTACGATTAAACAACCTTCTTTATCGACGCGTACATTCGCCTCTACAATAACTAGATGGCCCCGCATCCCCTCCAAACCGACACTCATCACCTGATCTTCGATGTCACTCACACCCTTCATTTTCATCCACCATACACCAACAATTTCAGCGTGTAAATTGTCGTAAATGTACTGAAAAGCCGATAATGCCGGTTTGCATTGAATAAATGAAGGCATATTGCAAATTTGCTAGCTTTATTCCCCCTAAATTTCAATTATCACAAAGGATAGAACACGTAAAATTTTTTTCTTAACTACAGTAGGAGGTAAATTAGCAGTAAACACAATGTTGTTTGAACCTAGTAACTGAAACAAAATCAAATACGCCAAAAAAGACCCAAGGTAGCTGCCTTGGATCCTTTTCTGTGTATGAAAACACCAGCATTTCAATTTCGGTTGATTGACACTTCTAGTCTTGCTTATACATTCAAGCGATTATGATTCGCTTTTCCCATTGAGGCTTAGCTTATTAGCTTTCCTCTTTGACCTTTTTTCTCCATTGAATCTGTTCTTTGTTTTTTCCGCCAGATTATCAATGACGACATACATAACCGGTACGAAAACGAGGGTCAGTACGGTGGAAGCAGCTAAACCGAATACAACCACGACGCCCATCGGCTGGTTGGATTCTGCTCCTTCACCAAATGCAAAGGCAATTGGAATCATCGTAAAGATGGTGGAGACGGAAGTCATTAGAATTGGACGAAGTCGGCTGCGTCCGGATTCAATAAGCGCTTCGGTTCTTTCCATTCCTCGTGATCGTAAGATATTGGTATAGTCAACGAGGATAATCCCGTTATTCAATACAATGGCGGCCAACATGATGATCCCCATAAATGCCGTGACACTGAGCGGGATATTGGTGACAAAGAGTCCGACCATCGCTCCGATAATCATTGTTGGCAGGGAGAACATGATGACAAACGGATGCGTAAAGGATTCGAATTGGAACGCCATGACCATGTACACGAGTACTACACCTAGTACGAGCGCAATTCCAAGTGCCGTAAACTCCTCGGCGATATCTTCCGCTTCCCCGCCTGTACTGACTTCATAACCTTCTGGTAGCGCAAGTTCGTTCAACTTGGCGTTCAAGTCTTGGGATACTTCCACCGCAGAACGTCCGATGACATCACTTGTGACATTCACTTGTCGTTTTTGGTTCTTCCGGTTGATTTCGGTCGGACCTTGGACTTGCTTCAACTCTGCCACAGCCGTAATCGGAACGTGGACGCCTTCGCTGTTTTGAATGACAAATGTTTCTAGATCACGAATCGTTTGTGTGCTTTCTTTCGGGAATGCAACCCGAACGTCAAACTCATCGCCATCTTCTTTATACTTTGTGGCGACTTGTCCACTGAACGCCATGCTGACGCCGTTCATGACTTGCTGATAAGAAAGTCCATATTGACTCGCCACTTCGCGATTCACGATGACCTGAACTTCCGGTCGTCCTTCCGCGGAAGTACTTTCGATGTTGAGGGTGCCGTCTATATCTTGCAGTATCCAAACAACTTGTTGGGATAGATCGCTTAGAACAGCTAAGTCATCACCTGCAATTTCAACTTGGATCGGGGAACCTGAACTCATTCCTTGATCATTCTCTTGCACGGTGATTTTCGCGCCAGGAATATCGCTCAGCAAGGTATCGACTTCACCAATCAACTCCGTTGTCGATACATCCCGTTCACTTGCTTTGACAAATTTAATCGCAAAACTCGCATATTCCGAGCTGCCTCCGCCAATTCCCATCGAGCTGCCGCCAATGGTGACAGTCGTCATATCGATGATGTCATCATATTGGGTCAGACGTTCACTAATGTCTTGAACCGTTTTCTCTGTTTCAGCCAATTGGGTTCCTGGCTGCAGCTCCACATTGATTTGCATCTCTCCACTGTCAGCAGAGGGCATCAAGACAAATCCGATAAAGGGGACAAGAAACAAGCTTCCGACGACAGTTGCCGCAACGATAGCAATCGTTCTTTTCCGGGCTCTTAAAGCCTTTTCCAAGAGCTTGACATAACTATTCGTCACTTTGTTCAATAACTTATTGAACCAACCTTTGCCTTCCTCACCATCAAAAGATGCAGCTACATTTCCTAAAAACTTTGAAGAGATCATCGGTAGGAATGTGATGGCACCAATAAGTGCTGCCGACACCGCAAAGACGACCGTCAACGCAAGCGGGCGTATCATCTGTGCTGCAAGTCCGCTGATGAAGAGCATCGGTACGAAAATCGCCGCAGTCGTTAAGGTGGCCGCAATGACAGACGGTGCTAATTCAGTCGCCCCTGCCAATGCCGCTTCTTTAATTGGCATGCCTTCCGTACGCTTTTTAAAGATATTCTCGAGAATAACGATGGCACTGTCAATCATCAAGCCGATTCCGATAGCCAAACCACCCATCGAAATGGTGTTGATACTTTCGCCCGTCAAGTACATTAATGTAAATGTCGTGAGCAGGGATAATGGCATCGTCAGACCGATGACCAATGTTGTTCGGATGCTCCGCAAGAATAATTGTAAAACAAGCATTGCTAAGGCAAATCCGACAACCATATTGACCATGACAGAATTAATCGAATCTGAAATGAATATGGATGTATCCATCGTCGTTGTCAGTTTCAAGCCGCGTTCTTCCAACTTCGGATTCAACTTGTCAATGACTCGATTAATCTCATTTGCTGCGCTGATCGTATTGGCATCCGATTGCTTCATAACGGAGAATGTCAGTGTATCTTCTCCATTAACACGAGAGATTGTCGTTTGATCTTCAAACGTGTCCACTACCTCGGCGACATCCCTCACTTTAATCGTCTCACCGCTGACAAGTGCAATTTGGGTGTTCATAATATCTTCGACCGACGTAAATTCCCCGTCGATCCGCACTTGAACGTCTTCACCGCCACGTTCGACAGTCCCTGCAGAAATGGAGCGGTTTTCCGCCCCTAACGCTTGGATAACTTGCGATCCCGAAAGCCCGAAGTTTTGTAGCTTTCCAAGATCCAAATTGACCTGAATTTCCCTTTTCAATCCACCTGTAATGCTAGCGGAAGCAATTCCAGGTGCACGCTCGAATTCAGGCTGGATCTCGTTTTCAGCAATGACTTGTAACTCACTTAAATCTGCACCAGTTAAACTGATCGTCTGAATCGGAATCGCTTGAGGATCAAGACGCATAACCAATGGGGCATTCGCACCATCCGGCAATTGGGCACGCACAGGATCCAGCTTTTCCCTCATATCATTTAAAGTCGCTTTGATATCTGTTCCATAGTCAAACTGTAAGATGACCATCGATGAAGATGGCTGTGAAATGGATTGGATCGTGTCGATACCTTCCAGCGTTCCAACCGCTGATTCTATTGGCTTACTAACCAATTCTTCAATTTCCTGCGAGGCAGCACCCGGGTAGCTTGTGACCACGACCGCGATCGGCAAATCCATTTTAGGAAATAAATCCACGGCTAAATTTCGAACCGAGATGAAGCCCAAAACGAGTGCGAGCACAACAACCATGATGACCCCGACAGGACGATTTATCGAACCTTTAATCAGTTTCAAAGCTTAGTCCTCCTTCATGATTTTCACGGAATCTCCATCATTCAGGAGGTTTTGCCCTTTAATAACGACTTCTTCATGTTCATTTAACTCACCTGTGACAGCAGTTAAATCTGTTCCATAGCGGATAACTTCCACTTCTTTTAACACAGCCGTTCCATCAGCAATCGTAAAGACGACCGATTGTCCTTCCTTCTGGATCACTGCAGTCGTTGGAACGAGAATCGTATCGGACGCCAATACTTCATCCACGATAATCGTAGCCACCATACCAGGTCGGATCAGATGGTTCGGATTGTCGATTTGTGCCTCGACCGTAAACAAACCAGAGCCGGAACTCACTGCAGAAACATAGGAAACGGTTCCCTTAAATTTTTCTTTCATGCCATTCACTTCGACGTCAATCGTTGCACCCGGTTTGAAGATGGACAATTGATCCGGAAGGACATTGACACTCACTTCTACCGTATCAATGGATACGATCGTTACAAAGGGTTGCTGACCGGACGCCATGGCACCCACTTCACCAGAAACTTGTGTCACTTCTCCGGATGCGGTCGCCACAATCACCTTATCATCCAATCGCTCATTCGCTGAATCGACACCCAGCTGTGCCTGCTCGACCCCTGCTTGGGCTTGTTCAACAGCTGCTTGCGCTTGCATAATTCCAATCTCCGCATCTTGAATCGATGATTGGGCAATGCTTGCTCCGATTCTGGATTGGTCTAAAGATGCTTCCAGCGACTGTAAACTTAAATCGCTGCTCGCTTGATTTTTGTTCAAAACGACTTGATCATAAGCGTTTTTAGCATTCTTTTCACCGTTCTCAGCGTCTTCATAATTTTGTTGGGAAATGAGTCCCTCATCATGCAAAGCTTTCATACGCTCCAAGTTTTGTTTCGCTTGATCCCAAGCCAGTTTTGCATTTTTGATTTGGAATTCGATATTGTCCAAATTGTCATTTTTACCTTTACGCGCTTCTGCTAAAGAAGCCTCGACTTGTCTCACAGATGCTTGGGCCTGTGAATAACTTTTTTCAGCTTTCGACTTTCCACTCTGTGCATTGCGTAAACCACTTTGCGCACTTTTCAAACCGCTTTGGGCTTGTTTTAAAGCGGCCTGCTGTTGTTTGACTGCATTTCGCTCGGCTGTATCATCAAGTCGGGCAAGGACTTGTCCGACTTTGACAATATCCCCTTTTTGCACTTTGATTTCTTTAAACTCGCCGGCCGTTTTCGGAACGACGTCCACTTCCGTTTCAGGAATGATCGTACCGGTTAATCGATTACTATCACTTAAGGCTCCGTAAGTCACTTCCGCAACTTCAACCGGAATTTCTTTCGCAACCGGTGCTTCTTCCCCAGACGTCTCATCCTTATTACAGCCAGCCACTACAGCCATAACCGCTATAATGGATAAAAAGCCTAGTATTCTCCTATTGTTCTTTCGCTTCATCTCAGAATCGAATCCTCCCTTTACAATCTATACGCAAATGAAGAGAGCGGACTGGCGATCGCCGCACAGTTCCGCTTCTTATACGCATTTCATTTCCAGCTTACTAGTTTGTTCTTCCTAATTAAATGACGCCTGCCTCAAGCAGTTCGACTTTTTTCGTCAACAAGATGTAGGCATCTTTTGCTAAACCAAGTGATAGCTCCGCCTGATCCAAACGGATGGAAGCCAGTTCGTAATCCGCACGGGAAACAAGTCCTAACTGATAGCGACGTTTTAGCGTCTGATCGTCTTCTTTCGCAAACTTCAATTCCCGCTCCGCATCCTTGATGGCTTGGAAACCATCTTCTACGTCATAGAATAGTTGTCGGATCGAAATGGCCATATCCACTTTTAACTGTTCAAGCTTCTCTGTTTCAATCTTCACATTGATATCCGCCTGATTTTTGTCGTATGATTTCGAGTCTTCATCTTCATGGACTCTTATACGTTGTTTCTCAGCCAGTTCAATCGTATTGAGTTGGCTTTTGTATTTGAACGAGTTTTCAATGAGCTCTTGTGTTTCGGTTTCTTGTTCAATCAGCTCCAACTCCTCAACATTGAGTGGTTGCAGCGTCAACTCCGGATGATAGACAATCCCTAGGTCAAGTGCGAATTCCGCCAGGTTTTTATCCCATTCTTTCTTATCTAATGCGAGTTGGATTTCTTGGCGCTCAATTTCGCGTAGTTCTTTGGAGTGCTCATCACGGGAAAGAAGCCCTAATTCATAGCGACGCTTTTTAATATCGGCTTCTTTTTCTTTTACCTTAAGAGCTTTCTCTTGCAACTCTTGCTGCTCCGCACCCATTAACAATTGGATATACGTCGCAGTCGTTGCCATTTTAATATTTTCTCGCGCTTCTTCTTCCGAGTAGATCAAGGAAAGTTGGCCGGACTCCATCTGATCAAGCGCATCTTCAACTGCATCGATCTTATCTTGCAATGCTTCTAGCTGGTTTTGAATTTGAAGGCGTTCCGCGAAAGAAGCGCTTCCCCCAGCCTTTTGCAAACGTTTTTTCGTTCTTTCCAAATCTCGGATATCGAAAGCTGTTTCACCATAGTCCTTGCTTGTCCCACTTGTTTGGCTTTCTAGAAGTTCCAATTGATAGTTTAGAAGCAAAAGAGAGTAATTATCCTCAAGTGCAAGGTCAAGCACCGTTTCGAGTGAGAGGCTGTCGATTAACTCCATTTCGATATCCTCTAGCTCTTCTTCCTCAAGCTCTCCTTCTATAACAATTTCACCATCTTCTATAATTTCACCGTCTTCGGTTACGTTGACATCTTCAACTTCTTCCACTCCATCTGCCAATGCGACAGTCGACATACTCGGGAGTGCCAACATCAATGCTAGTCCTAACGCAGTACCTTTTTTCATGCAACCATTCCTCTCTACTTTTCTAGTGCTTAGTAAACCTATTTTATTATAACAAACTGGTATCATATATTTCTATTATCTTACAATGATTATGTAATCTTATCAGCATGTAAAGTTACTAATAGTTTACAATTGTTATTCTCTATCTAACCACCCTTTTTAAACATGCCTTCCAGCTCCTCAACCATTTTATACTCACAGTCCAAACAATACAACCAATAATCGTTTATTTTCTAAGATTCTGCTTCAATGTTAAGGTTTTGTAAATTAAAATCATATAGACCGAGAGTACAAAGTTTTACATAAACCATCGACCACGACCGATTTCAACACCTAAACTATACTTCTGTTAAACTGCCATTCCATATTTTCATAGATTAAGGAACGCGGGACTTCCTTTTCGTACAAAATCGCCGGATTAAGAAAGGCTTCTGACCTCTTCCCGTATTCCCATCATTTTTTCATCCATCAATTTGGCCGTTTGCGCTGCTTTGAGAAGTTCTTTTTCCAAGTTTCCAGGAATTTTTTTGTCGTATTTATAATAGATTTTATGCTCCAGACTGGCCCAAAAATCCATTGCTAACGTTCGAAGCTGGATCTCTGCATAAACCTGTTCGACGCCATGCGATAATGTCACGGGTACTTGGACAATGATATGTAAACTTTGATAACCGTTCGATTTCGGGGACTTGATATAATCTTTTACCTCTAGTATTTTGATATCTCTCCGCTTTGATAATCTAGCATAAATATCATAGATATCCGTGATAAAAGAACAAACAATCCTCATTCCTGCAATATCGAATATAGAGTCTTTCGCATTTCTCATGGTAGGCGCGATATTTTTTCTTTCTAATTTCGCTTGGATACTATTCACTTTTTTTATTCTCGTTTTAATATGTTCAATCGGATTGGCGTCATTCATATACATGGTTTCTTCAGCCATGATATTCACTTTTGTTTTCAATTCATCTAAAGCAAATTTATAAGGCAATAGGAGGAGACTCCACTGCTTTACATCTTCTAGTTCAATTTTCCCCGTATGCTTTTTCTCCATTACATTCATCTATGATCCCCCTTTCCACCTAAACAAGTGACAGTGTGTCATTTCATGTACTGCACTTATCGTAAGTGACGGTGTGTCATATGTCAATAATAAAATGACAATGCGTCATTACTTTTTCTGAGTTGGTCACGGTTTTGACGTTTTTCAAAAAGGCTATCCCATAAGCCGTTTTTCTGACTTATGGGATAGCCCTTCTTCATCATTGACATGTGACACCGTGTCATTTACTATTAGATTGTACTTGTTCGTGCCATTATTTCATTCATTTATATACAGGGAGAACGCTCCTTAGAAGCAACCGAGATTATACATTGCCAGGAGGTTAACAAGTGTGCCTAAACAAACCTTTTTTAATTTGCCTCAAGATAAACAAGATACGTTGATCGATTCGGCGGTGAAAGAATTTTCACGCGTTCCTTTAAACGAAGCATCCATTTCCAACATCGTCAAACATGCAGGAATCGCTCGGGGCAGTTTCTATCAATACTTCGAGGACAAGGATGACTTATTCTTCTTTATCTTAGAAAAATACGCCAAACAGAACGAGGAGAGATTCATTTCCCTTCTCAAAGAAAATGACGGAGACTTATTTGACTCCTTCAAGGGTATGTTCCGAGGGATGTTAACGGATTTTCAAAACCAAGATTACGGGATGTTCATTAAAAATGCTTTTTTAAATATGAATCACAAAGTGGAAAACACAATTGCGAAAAATGTCAATATGGAAGATGCTTGCCGACAAATCGAACATCATGACTTGATCAATCGAGATAAATTGAATATTACAGATGAACAGGAATTATTTCATGTCATCCGCATTATTTTGGCCGTCACATTTCAAAATCTTATCCAAAACTTTGCGTTGGAATTATCCTTTGAAGAATCCTTCCAAAACTACACAATTGAAATTGATATGATTAAAAAAGGGCTAGCCAAAGAATAATGGGCTAAACGAAAAGATCCTCTTAAGCATGACTTAAGAGGATCTTTTCTCATTCAATTTACCACTTAATTTTTTCGGCATCAGTTGTTTTCGAGCCTTCAAATAACGGATTGTCCTTATCTGTCCCAATCGTAATCTTCAGATCATACATCTCCCATAGCTTGGATGCAGATGGATTTTCTGTAGCATAATTGGAAGCTAGCAAGTTGGCAAACTCTTCTCCTGTCTCTTCCGCATACTTCACATCAATGGAAGCATCCGATACAGTGACGAAAAGGTTCACTGTATTGTCCTTCACTTCAGCAGTCGCATCTTCGATCATCATGTTGTCCTTTGTCGCAGTTGCCGCTTTTTCGATCACGCTTTTTGAAATTTCAGGTGCTTCTTCCGGCGTCTGTGTTTCTTGTGGTTGTTCTTGTGGCGTTTCACCCGGTTTTTCTGGTGTTTCCTCTTTTGTCTCTCCATTACACGCTGCGAGTACCAAACCGAACATCGCAACGAATACAATCAGTAGTTTTTTCATTGTAATCCTCCTCTGCTGCATGCAGTTTTTCTAACGTCTTACACGGCGTTAGAGCTTGACACTTTTCCACTTTCTTTCTTCTCCCAATAGCGCTTGAGCGTTGTCACAATCATCGCGAGGAAGAACGTCACCAATCCCATTAACAGCAAGGCGACGAGATCTTTCCAAATGGTAACAAAACCATTCCCTTTCAGAAAGATTTCCCGGACCCCATCGAGAAAATACGTTAAAGGCAATGCATGCCCAATCGTCGACAACAATGTCGGCATCGCATCAAACGGCCATGTAAAGCCCGATAACAGAAACGACGGTACCGCAATCAGCATCGCCAATTGAGTGGATGCAAGCTGGTTTTCTGAGAACAAGCTTACTAAATAACCCAGTCCAATTAAAGCAAAAGCAAAACTGAATGTCAATAAAAGAAAGGGCAGTACTTGTCCTCTAAAAGGAAGTTGCACGGCATAAATCCCCACGAGATAGGCAACAAACGTATTCAGCACACCGATCAAAAAATAGGGTGCACATTTGGCATAGGCGATTTTCCATGGTTGCTCCCTCCATTTTGAAAAACGCCCCCAAATCCCCAATTCCTTATCACGCGTAACCGTTAACGCAATTCCTAAAAGCAAGACTTGCTGAAGTGCCGTCCCGATTAAACCGTACACAAGAAAGACACTATAGTCAAATGTCGGGTTGTAAAGCACCCGATAACTGAACGGGATCGGTGAAAACACTTTTGTGATTTCTTCGCTGCGTAAACCTTGCTGCTGCAGCTGTTCAACTGACGCCCCCATGCCGATGGTACTGATGATTTCGTTGGCGGAACGGGTCGCTAAATTGGAGATCATCATATTGCTGCCATCAATCATCGTCAGGACGGATGGACTTTCCCCGCGCTTCAGGCGGGCTGAAAAATCACTCGGAATGATGATCCCGACTTTTGCCTCGCCAAGCGCAATCGCCTGTTCAATCTCGGACTCCGAGTACACAAGATTGGTTACCTTGAATGATTCGGATTGATCAAAAGACTGAACGATTTGCCGACTGAGCTGGCTATTATCCTGATCGAATAATACCGTATTCATCTCTTTCACGTTGTGATTGGAATAAAGATAGGCAAACATGGCTGAATAGAGAAGCGGCACTAATACCAACATCGCCAGCAAACGCTTATCTTTGAAAATATTCATCCACTCTTCTTTAATCACATCACCGATTTTCAATCCTGCCTCATTCATTATCCTTTACCCCTTGTTCACTCCATTGAACCGTCATTCCTGTCACAATTCCTTCCGGCAATTGTGGAAAGGCGACTTTCACGCCGAATGAACGGATATCCGTCTCTCCTAAACTTTGAGAAGCCTTTTTCACTGCAAAGCTAGCAGCCGGCTCCATTTGAATAATTTCCCCTTCTACTTCTTCCCCAGTTGACAGCAAGCGGACTTGCACCTCTTGTCCAACATTCAGGGCCGTCACATCTGTTTCAGGGAAATAGAAGGTTGTCCATTTATCCTCCTGTGCTTCAATAGTAAACACCGGGTATCCCGATCCGACGAGTTCACCTGTTTCAGCCGACTTCGACACAATGATTCCATCTGCCGGGGCGAGTAATTCCATATAGCTGACATACGTTTGAGCTTCAGCAAGGCTCGCCTCCGCTTGCTGGAGTCCAGCCTGCGCGGAAAGTACTAACGCTTCTGCCTGTGAAATGCCGGATTTCGCCGATGAAATGGTCGCTTCCGATTGTTTGATTCCCGCTTCTGCGACAAGAATATCGCCTTCTTGGACAGCGACCTGACCACGGCTCACTTCAGCCAATTCCAGTACAGCTTTCGCTTGTTCAAGCTGCGCCTTTGCCGCATCGATTTCCTCTTGGCGCGGTCCACTTGTCACCATTTGATAAGCTTGCTCTGCCACTTCATATTCCGAGCTCGCCTTTTTGAAATTCATCTCCGCCTCTTCCAATGCAGCCTGGGAAGTCAAGCCCTCCTCGAATAGTGCTTGCAATCGTTCAAGATTGGTTTGAGCCGTTTCTTGCGCTTTTTTTGTTGCCTCCAATTTACTTTTAGCTTGTTGTTTTTCTTCCGCTCTAGCCCCATTTTGAAGTGCTGCCAATTTGGCTTCCGCCGCCTTGACAACCGCTTGCGCTTCCTTCACCTGTTTTTCCACAGACTGGGCCGTTAAGCGGGCAGCATCCGTCCCTTGTGACTTCTTTGCTGCTGCGGCCGCTGTTGAGGCTTCCGCTTCTCCGACTTTTCCTTGCGCCATTTGTACGGCAGATTGCGCTTCCGCCAACTTCCCTTTCTGCACTTCCACCGCCGCTTCAGCCTGTGCAACTTTCGTGAGCAATTCTTCACTTTCAAGGCGTGCCAGCACTTGTCCTTTCTTGACGACATCGCCCTCTTTCACAAGGATCTCGCTCACACGTCCACCCATTTTGAAACTGGCATGTAACTGTGTCGCCTCAAGATAAGCCGTTGGATTCGATTCCATTTTCCCAGCAAACTTGCTCTCTACCTTATTGGTCGATAAAACAAAAATACCCGACCCGATCAGCAGTCCCATTGCTGACAAAACGACTATTCTTAGATGTTTCATAATCCTTACCTCCTAAATCCTTCTCTTTCTGACCAAAATCCGAAATCAGTTCTGTAGTCACTAAAATGATAGTAACATAGTAATTCTTGGCAGACAAGGACAACAGCCATGAAAAAATCCTCCAAGCCCTAAAGGACTTTGGAGGATTGCTTTTCTTGCTTATTGGAATTTTTCAGTGACTAAAGACTTGCCATTGTCACTTCGGTGGTTTCTCCGTGATGAACGCGATAATCGCATTGTTTTCATCATAAATCATGGAGGCAACATTCGCAGAGCCCTTATAAGCGCCCCATGTAGTAACTTGAATATCTTTCGCATTGAAATATTCCGTATCAAAGACAATCGTTTGCGGATTCAACCGTTTGCCTGAAATCTCGGTGTCGCTCGATTTGACAACTGCTTTCTTGCTGGCCGAACGTTTTTTAAAGAACTCCATCGATTCCAATTTCCGATGATCCCGATCCATATGCAAGCGGACGAGTTGCCCTTTCGTCTTATTCATCGGTACTTTCACCGTCTTTTTATCGCTTTTATGAGATAGAAGAATGGTCGTTGGGTCTTTTTGGTTTTTGGCATCCTTGTAGACAAATTCTGCCTTCCATTTGCCACTTTTACTAATATCATACGTTGTATCATCCACGATGATACTCGTCAAACTGTCCAAGTCTGATGTGAACCATCTTCTCTCACCCGTTGCGAGAAGGGCATCCACTTCAAAAAACTCCCTGCCGGACTGTCTGTCACCGACAATGTCCACAAGTAATAGGGCAATGGCTTGATTGCGTTCCACTTTCACGGAACTGCCTTCGATATAGACCACATTGCCTGCCCTGTCTGCATAAACCTTGATAGTGCCTACATTTTGGAGGGCCCTTGCAATAGTGGAGTCGATCATTTCCGTTTTCCCGTCAGGATGGAGATAAACGGCAGCGTCATAGTTCACTTTATAATCTTCCAACTTGGAAGGCTCATGCAAACGATAAATCTTGCCATCGACTCGAACTTCATTCGAAGAAACAGCATCGAGAGTTCCTTTGGCGACAGGTTCCGCAACTTCCGCAAAGCCTTTCTTCTTGTTTGCTTCCTTATTAAAGAACAACACATCTCCACGACGGAGATTACTTGGTTTTACAATCTTGCCGTCTTGAATGATTGTCGCGTCTTTCGCATTGAAAATGCCGCCCGTTCCTTCCCCAGGATAACCGATCACGTCTTTGTCCTGCACTCGATCCACAATTAAAAACTCATTCAAGTTATAGGCACTTACAAATACGATCTTTCCGCTATCGTCAAAGCTCACTTTGGCAAAGTTGAAATGATCTTTGACCTTCACTTTTTTCTTTGTATCGTCTTTTTCCCCAATCTCGGCTTTCTGTCCATTTAAATAGAAAGCAAATTGATTTTTCTTTGGAGCATTCGGGAAGGTGTCCGTCGATATTTTGTAGGCCTTCCCTTCTGAAATCAGCCGAATTTCATCGATTTTCGTAATTTCAATTGCATCGTATTTCGTTCTCTGCTTCAGCAACTCTACATCGGTCGGCTTGTTTTTAGCGTCAAGCCACACACGGACTTTTGCACCGAGCAGTTCTTGAAGATCCAAGTTCTTCGTCGTAGCCGGCATATCAATCGTTTTCGTAGAGCCTTTGTCCGTGAAGTACGTGATTTTGTTTTTACTCACATCAATATCCACAACAAAACTTTCTATAGAAGTGGATCGATTGAACGAATACGTCAATCCCTCTCCAAATACATTCACGGTAACATGGTAATCGCCAACAGTCGCCTGGTCCGCCATTAAATTCGTAAACAGTTCAATTTGAGCGCTTTTGCCATTCTCCGCAAGCTCCACTGCTTTCACAGCATAATTCGCACCTGTTATCGCGTGCCGAACATCAATATCCGCAGGCGTCAATTTCGTGATCGCTTTGCTAAAATCAATACGCAACGTTTGGTTGGCATCATCAAGTGCAACAACATTGGAGATTTTCAAACCGTTCATCGACTTCGGAAGGCCGCCATGACCATCGATCGTTCGGACAAAGAAACTGGAAAACTGTGCACGTGTCACCGCTTGTTTTGGTGAAAAACGACCGTCCGCTGTCGACGAAATGCCCAAGTTGGCAATCGTCTGCACATTTTTCCTGTGATTTTCGCTTACTTGATCGATATCTGTAATCCTAGCATTCCCCGCTTTCGGCTCCAATTCAAAAGTTCGGACAAGGACACTTGCCATCTGTTCACGCGTCATGATTTCTCCCGGTCGCAACCGATTGTTATCCCCCATAAACGCTTCATGATACTTCACAACCCGCGAAGCTTTATACAACTCTTTGTCTTTCGCTTTTGCTGTCACATCGGCAAAAGGCTCGACCTTCGAGGTACTTTTCTTCCCATGCTTATTTTCCAAATAGCGGGCCAAAATTTTCACAACTTGTCCACGCGTAATCGTATCATTCGGATTGAACTTACCATTTTGTCCTTTGATCAGTCCCATTTCAACCGCCCGCTCAATATTTTCAGCATGCGAACTTGAAGATGAAACATCAGAAAATCCCGTTGCAGCATTCGCTACAGGGATCACCGTTGTAGCGACAAGCACCGCTACGATGAAACTCATTAAAAATTGCTTGTATAACTTGACCTGGCCAAACATTTTTTCACATCCTCCTCATTCGTGTTCTTTACAAATTTTTATGTAGTATGGGGCTAAAATGCCTATTCTATTAAGTTGTGAGTCTACTAAATTATATAGTTCAAATTTCGTTATTGCAAATGGACTTATTGTAAAGCGGAAGAACCATTTCGCTGGAATTTTGGATATGTTGGGAGGGGTGTTGTTTTGTTTAGAAGAAGCGTTGTTAATTTTCGAGAGTTCATTGGTTACTTGCAGGAAAATGTTGAATACTGGAGACATGTTTCCCAAAAATAAAAAGTGCCGCGTCCGAAAACAATTCGGTATTGTTTTCGAACACGGCATTCCTTCTTATTGAACCTTGTATTTTTTTGTTTCAATACGTTTACCGTTTTCGTCATAGCCATAAATCGTAAGGGTAGAACCGTTTTTAACATCGACGAGTGTTTGTGTGAACGTATTATTTCCTTCGAACTTCATTTCATCCCCACTTATTTTGACACTGTGTACGTCTGGACTTGTTGTGACAGTAACAGTGGTAAGGACGTTAACTGTTTTACTGTATACCGATTGGATTTTGTCATTTAAATCCACCAACTGGAATGGAACCTCAACGGGTGTCTTCAATGCTTTTCCATCGGATTTCACACCACTCGTGATCATCACTCGGTATTGTTTTTCCTTCTCATAAGGTTCGGCTGGGTATACCCATAATAATTTACCATCCTTCGCCAAATCTAGCGTTGTTGCATGTTTATTCGATCCCTCCAGAACATAAACACTGTCCGACGACACAGATTGAGGGTCTAATGGAAAATTGAATCGGATTTCCCAAACCTTATTGGCATCATCAATTGGCTGAAAAGCCCACTCCTGGGCAGTTGCCACTTGACTAGTTGCCAAGATCATGACGAACATGACCAGAAAAGCTGCGACCATTTTAGTTATTTTTTTCAAGTATGCCACTCCTCTCTCACTCAATCACTTTCAGCTCGTCAATTGAGTAATGTTTAAGTATCTCCTTCAGCGTGGACTTATCCGTCAAAAGATTATAGATTGAGTAAGAACCTGTAAGATCTTTTTTAGGGATCTCATTATACGTTTTGCTTCCTTTACCGATTTTCTTGTAAATATCGGATTGCAACGGTTTGGATTTATCACTTCCAAATACCGAAACTTTTAATTCGCTATTTTTCTCAAGATTGCTGTAAACAAAAATGGGTTTTTTCACTTTTGGGTTTACTGTTTGTGTAGTGCCTGCGACTGTCACCTGGATTTCTTCGACAGCACTCGTTGTTGTTACTTCAATCGTTGTAATGCTTTGCATTCCTGAAAGTTCCACGGTATTGACGAAAATGGTCTCGACTACTTTTGCTGGAACATTTACCCGTTTGTTCTCTTCGATAGCTTTGGCAAGTTCATCTGCTGTTAATGCACCGAGTGACTTTGACGAGTCAGTGATTGTACCGTCGGGTATGGTAATTATCAACTTTTGTGAAACAGGTATATCATATTTATAATTTGCCAATACGGATTTAGGAATTACGATTGACACTTCTTGTTTCCGGATGATTGAATAGTCCGGGACAGCAGGTAATTTAATCGACAATGTTTGGTTGTCAATCAATGTGAATGTTGCTGAAGAGCCGGCTGCCTTGGTAACCAATGACCATTCTTTCGTTTGATCTTTAACAGTGAAACCTTTTAATAGGGCAGATTGTTTACTTTTGTTGTTTGTTATGCCGGAATCCCATTCCGCATCATCCAATGTAATCGTGATTGTTTTATCTCCACTAACAATATCAGCGTCTTCAAATCCCCCCCCACTTAGTCTTGCTTTTGCGGCTGCCCCAATAGTAATTACTTTGTCAACGGTGATATCTACTGGTACATCTTTGATATAAGACTGTGGAATTTTCAAAGTAATATCTTCTTCATCGTCCAAATTGTAATCAGGCATTTTCGGCAATTTAATTGTCAATTTATTTTTTGTGATTTTAATACTTTTCAGATCTTTTTTCAATGCTTCCTTAATGCTAAGTTCACTTCCACTATTCTTCGTAAACAGGTTATTTATGAATGTTTCATTAATAACTAAGTCGTCGGCGAACTCCGCATTTTTCAATGTAATAATAATCGTTTTACCGCCCTTTTGAATTTCGGATTTATCGAGCGATTGGGATGCCGTACCGGACAACTCAGCTTTTACTGCAAGAACTTTAATTGCGTTAGTCGATGTAATTGGGGTTCTATGAGTAAGCGCCGCACCAGGGATCGTCAATATACTTGAAACGTCTTCCTTTAATTCAAAATTATTATTTGCAAGTGTGATTACCGCCTCAGTATCACTTTTACGTTCAATTGTAGCCCCTGTTAGTAAGTTGTCGTTACCTGTGAGCGTAAAACCATATTGGGTTAAGTCCCCAATCGGGGTAAAGTTCTCAATCCAAGTAGCGTTTTTTAATGTAACAACTATGGTTTTACCGACATTTGAATTGTCTAGATTTTTCACACTTGGAAAGGCTGTCCCCGATAATACAGCAGTTCTCTCCGTTGGCGGAATGAGGGTAATTGCACCATGTGATTCTATTGTTTGATCTATTAAGCCTGCTGATACATTCCAGCCAATTCTTTTATTAGAATCTGTTACCACAAAGCCCGGAAGCGAAGGCAATTGAATTTTCAATGTTTGATCATCTAAACGGATAATTTTAGGTTTCGCTTGAATTATTTTTTTTATATCATTTTCAAATTCAAGCCCCATTATTAAGGCATTTCTTTTTACTGTATTAGTCACAATCTCTCTATCCCAATTGGCATTCGTCAATTTAATTTCAATTTCTTTGCCACCCTCTACGATTTCGGCTTCTGTGTAATCTGCCTCTGTGACGACCGCTTTTGGCGTCGCTTTAATTTCAAATGACAAAGGCTCAATATCCGCGCTATCCGCTAGCATCTGTGGTGGAATATCTACTGTGATGAATTGGTTCTGTGTAATAAAGTAATCGGTACTCTTTGGCAACGTCACGGTCAGTTTCTTATCCACGACATCAAAACTCCAATTTCCCTGCTGCACCTTACTCCATTGCTCTGGTTCAGTACTTGCTTCGAACGCTTGTATGAATACTTTTTGTTTCGACGTATTAGATTTTAAATCATTTGCCCAACTTCCTTCGCTCAGTGTAAGGGTAAACTGGGTTTTTTCTTTAGTATTAATTCCCGCTTCATCTACATCAATATTCTTCAAATTTGCTAGAGAATTAGAAGGGGCTATATTAAATTCCAACTCTGTATTTTCAAAAGACGAAAGCACAGTTCCTTCAACATCATCAATTTCAATATAGTCATAATCATTAGGTACTGTAAATTTAACTTGATCACTTACATCAATATTATAATCAGGAGCAGATGGCAAAGTAATAGATAGTTTCTTATCATTTATAACAACAAACTTGTCTGGATCTGGTTGACTTTTCAATACATCTGTTACCGTAGCCCAATTAGCTCTATCTTCCGATTCTTTAGCCGTTCCAACAAATTTTTCAAACAACTTATGTAAAGCTTCCGTTTGTCCAAGGATATCTTTATCCCAAGTGGCATTGACCAAATTAAGTTCAATCACTTTTCCGCCTCTTCGAATGTCTTCTGAATTAGCGCCCAGAATACTACCACCTAATACAGCATTTGGGGTTGCATAGATTTCAAAGCTAGAAGGTTGAGGAACTAAATTACCTGTCCAATTTTCGAACAAGATTGGCGGTATGCTTAACTGAATTTTTTCATTATCCTTAATCGCATATTTGTTTTTATCAGGGATAACAATCTTCAGTTCAGTCCTATCAATATTAATTTCAACTTTGATATCGTTATTCTGCTTTAACTCTTGCCATGCATCGGGGTCATTCATTGCAATTATACTATCCAATAAAAGCGTCTTTTCGGTTTCTGTAATTTCACCCGACCGAACCCAATTTTCATTACTAAGTTTTAATGTAATAGTAATACCTTCTGATTCAAACTTTTCTTCTGTAATCGGTTCATCCACGTTAACCGTCATTTCCACAGATGGAGTGCCTCCTGTTTCCGCAAACGCCAACGAAGGCATTACCGCAGAAAGCACAAGCATTAGCGCAAATAACGGGAAGGTGATTGCGCGGGTGATGTGGTTGTTTCTTTTTGTTAAATTCATTGATAAACTCCTCTCACTTGTATAATGGTATCCTTTTTCCTAATTTTCTCATCCTCCTTCTTATCGGTCTGATTTCCTACTTATTTAGCACATTTCTTATTACTTTAGAGCAGTTATCAATATCCTTGATTTCCATAAAACAAGGTGCGTTTTTACTTCCTACATATAGAAAAGGACAACCGGCTCATTCTGCCAATTGTCCTCTATTTCCTTTAATTTATGAAAATCAATTACTTGTATCCTGTTGTAAACACCATTTCATAATTCTCCCCATTCTCGATCTTGATTAATAGTCGATAAGAACTGTTCGGTTTAAACGGTGTGAGGGGTGTCGTTGTAATGATTTCTTTGTTTTGCGGATTGACGGCTGTTTGAATTGGAATTTCATTAGTTCCTTGTAGCAGCTTTACATTGACGATGTCTTGCTCCAGAAGTTCTCGGTTGAATTTAATGCTCCAGACTTTGTCTAGTGGCACGTCATGTACTTCGGGGAGCTGGATGAATTCCGTTGCTCCGTTTGCGGGATTATTCGCATACTCGGTGAAGTTTATAATCCCCTCGCCGTAAAGCGGGTCCCATCCAATGGTTCCACGGTCATCTACGTAAACTTTTAATAGCCTTTCCAGTTCTGGAATCTCTCTGCTGGGGTCATCCATTTTCAACATGGCAGCCACTCCGCTTACATAGGGAGCGGCCATGGAAGTGCCGCTTGCGCTTCCAAATTTTCGTTGTGGAATCGTTGAAACAATGTCGACGCCAGGAGCGGAAACATCGATCGAAGAACCGGTATTACTGAACTGGGCGATGCGGTCGTTATTATCAGTTGCTGAAACGACAATGATTTTTTGCTCGGAAGCTGGATAGTAATCGGACGTGTCTGCTTTCTCGTTCCCTGCGGCGGCGATGACCAAGACGTTGTTTGAGAGGGCATACTGAATCGTGTCCGCCAAATATTGAGAGTAGCCTTGACCGACAAAACTCATATTGATAATATCAGCACCATTATCGACTGCGTAACGGATGCCCTTCGCAATATCGGAGTCGTATCCCCGCCCCTCTTCATCCATGACGCGGATCGGCATGATTTTGACATTCGCTGGCGTCGTATCCGCGATGATGCCTGCAACGTGCGTACCATGGAAATGGACATCCATTGGATCCGTATCATCTGCGACAACATCATAGCCCTGCACCATCCTGCCTTTCAAAAAGGGGTGGGTATAATCTACTCCAGTGTCAATGACTGCAACAATTACACGTTCGTTACTTGGAGCCGTTTTGCTTTTCAGCTCCGTGATACCGATGCGCTCAGTCCCCCAGGACATCGTTTCCGTGCTGACAGGCTGAATCGCAATATAACGGCGAAAATCCGGTTCAAGGGTTTCGACTTCTTGCGCTTCATAAAGCACAGAAGATTCATCAGAAAGAAAGTCTTCTTCGGCTTGTCCAAGTTCTTCTGTTAAAACACTTTCGACAAATTCATTTCCTTCGTTATCGGTGACTTTTACAAGCACTCGATCAGTTTCTTCATTCACATCGGGATCCCCTGAAGTTGCAAGTGCCAAATCTGCAGTGGGGACTGTCAAGAATAGTCCAGTGAGAAAAATGATCCATATACTTATCATTGCCTTTTTCATCTTTTCTACCTCCCTTGAGCTTCTACTTTCCTATCAGTATAACGGAAATAGATTTGGTTGCGTAACAATACTACGTAACTAGTACATATACTTGGAACGAAATAGATATAGCTTTTTTCTTTTTTGCAGCAACAAAATAGCCCCTCATTCAATGACTCAATAGAGGAGCTATTTTTTCCTGATAGCTAAGAACTCGTATTCTGGGCATTCAATTTCAAAGCTTATTCAACGGATCCCTCAAATGCCCCACCGCCAAGTGTTGGTATCGCATGGTCGATCGCAAGTCCGCATGGCCTAGAATGCTGGCGATGGTGTGTTGAGGGACGTTGCGAATTGTCAGGTGTGTTGCTGTGCAATGACGCAGGGTATGCGGTGTAATCGATGTATCTAGACCTGCAGAATGGGCAGCCAAACGAAGTTTATTCCGAATATCTGATGGACTGAGGGGCTGGTCTGGGCAGCGGTTGGATGGAAAGACATAGCGGCTCTCCTCCGTCAAATGTTCGACGAGGTATTGTTCGATCGGCGCTTGCAATGCTGCATGCAACGGCAAGTATAGATCTTTTCCGCCTTTCACTTTTGGGAAATAGATTAAGCCTTCCGCTAAATTGATATGGTTTCTCTCCAATACCCGAACTGGCGTCAAGCGTGAACCCGTATAATACAGCATGCTGAAAAGTAGGTGATAGCAGGGACCCAACATTTGCGCGGCCTTCAGTAATCGCTTTACTTGCTCTTCCGTTAAGACATTTTTGAGTGGCACGTACACTTTGGGAATCCGGATCCGGGCGGCCACATCTACCGGAAAATCCAGTTCATAGACTAGAAACTTATAAAACGATTTCATCGTCGAAAGCCGCCGCCCGATGGTACTTGTCCGATTGCCTCGATTGCGCCCATCATCCATAAATTTCAACAATTCCTCTTTACCAATCGCTTCTAGGGGAAAATCCTTCTCCCCCATGAACCTCCGAAAGCATTCCAAATCCTTTCCATAACCACTGGACGTTTCAGTTGAATAACATTGCCGTTTCAAGTGTTCCAAAAATAATCGGACACTTTCATCAAATCCGTAAAATTGCTCAGCCATCTAATTCCTCCTATCCATTTACCCTGATTATCAGGCGTTAAGGAAAATAAAGGATATAATGTACAATTTAAAGGAGAATCATTCGTGTAAATGGTATTGAATGAATATTATGCTTCAATGTAAAAAGAAGTCAGTGCTTTCTCCTGTATTCAGTAGGATTGGACATGGCAACTACTGAATTAAATGATAGCCTTTTCTATAATTTTAGGTTGATTTATTAATAAAGTTATAATATACTATAAAAGTTGGTTCTGTAGTGTAGCGGTTAACATGCCTGCCTGTCACGCAGGAGATCGCGGGTTCGATCCCCGTCAGAACCGTTTGATAAAAGTCGTGAATGGTTACCATAACCTTCGCGACTTTTTTTATATCAATAAATAGCTCCAATCGAAATGACAAGAACAAAAGCGCCTCTATCCTCGTTCCTAGTGTAAACCATTCACTTGGGACTTTATTTCTTGATGTTATTCGGTTCCTTCATACACATGAATGTATAAAAGCTTAAATTACTATTCTCATGATAATACCTCGATTCCCTTTCACTGCATCCCACTATACAAACAATCAGCCATAGGTCATCCATTTATAAATTCCTGTTAGATGAAAATAGCTAGTAAGTTAAGCGATCAGGTACTTTTCATTTCCCTCTAAAATTTGCAGAGCTTTTTCAACTCTAAAAAAACAATAATAATTTTATCATTGACAAAGCATATTCTTGCAATTATGATAATCATGTAAACGAAAATGAGAATCATTATCAGTGTGCGAGGCATATTTTTTTTGCCCGTCATTGAGAATGGTTATCATTTCTGCTTACTTAAATTTTTTTAAGGAGGCTTTTGAACAGCATATAAAAAACTATGAAGTTAGTTGAAAGTCCGTTGATATTCGGTATATTTTTCCGTGCAAAGGGTAAAGGATTTGTACGGAGGTGCTATTGATGAAACGATACAATATCGAACAATTCGCAAAGGAAGTCAATGTAACCGTTCAAACGTTAAGAAATTGGGATCATGCGGGCAAGCCCACACCCGACTATGTTTCTCTGTCTTGCAAACGTTACTCCCCCGATTCCATCAAGGAGTTGAGGAAAGGATGATTCTAGGGAAAAAAGTCAGGTTGAAAGCGACAAAAGAGCAGGAGAAAAAAATGTGGAAGTCAGTAGGTACCGCGAGATGGGTGTATAATTGGACACTTGCACGGCAACAAGAGAACTATAAACAAGGCAACAAATTCATTTCCGACAACGATTTGAGAAAAGAAATTACTGTCATGAAACAACTGGATGAATTCAAATGGTTGTATGATGTGTCGAATAATGTAGCGAAGCAAGCCGTCAAAGATGCGTGTGAGGCTTACGTAAACTTCTTTCAAGGGAAGGCTGAATATCCCCGTTTCAAAAGCAGAAAGCATTCTAAACGATCCTTTTATAACGATACAGAGAAGTTAAAAGTCAAACCAAACAAACGCGTATTGATTGAAAAAGTGGGCTGGATGGAAACGTCTGAACAGATTCCAGTCGGTGTGAAGTATTGTGATCCTCGGGTCTCGTTTGACGGGAAGTATTGGTATTTGTCTGTTTGTATCGATCAAGCATTTGAAAAAGAAGAACTAACGGATGAAGTTATTGGGATTGACTTAGGTATTACAACGTTAGCGGTTTGTTCGAACGGCAACAAAGTCAAAAGTATTAATAAAACAAAAGTAGTACGCAGGATTGAGAAGCGCCTTCGTAGGTTGCAAAGGAGCGCTTCCCGTAAATATGAGATGAATAAGGAGGGAGACCGTTACGCCAAAACAAGCAACCTTATAAAAATCGAAAAGCAAATTCAACACCTACACAGACGATTGACTAGTATCCGAACCAATCATATTCACCAAGCAACAAATGCAATCGCGAAAACCAAGCCTTGCAAAGTTGTGATGGAGGATTTGAATGTCAAAGGAATGATGAGAAATCGTCACCTGTCCAAAGCGATTCAACAGCAAAAGTTCAAGGAATTCTCTCGCCAAATGGCATATAAATGTGAAATGTATGGGATTGAATTCATGGAAGTCGATCGTTTCTTTCCATCTTCCAAAAAATGTTCTTCATGTGATGAAATGAAGAAGGATTTAAAGCTGAAGGATCGTATTTATTCATGCGAATGTGGATTGAGGATCGATCGGGATTTGAATGCGGCATTGAATTTGCGGAAGGCGGGACAATTAGCAGCTTAATCACCAACAAGATACTGCTAATGTGTAGGATTCGTTGCATCCGAATTTACGCCTGTGGAGTGCCACACCAAATGCGAGTAGCTTCGGCAAAAGCAGGCACAATGAAGCAGGAAGCAAACAAAGGCTTATAGATTTTTACAGGTTTTTGGCAACGGAATAGGGTTCATGAGTTATCCATTGTTTTTATCCAAATTCTATATAGTAGCAGTTGGCGTCATACTTATTGCGCTTGTGTGCTCCATACAGCCATTACCTGCTTCTGCTGCCACTGTTGGCGTTCAGAAGCAAAATTACTGGTATAGTGATGCATTACAAGGTTTAGTCGCCAATGGCGTTCTGTCGAATAAAGAAGAGTTTAAACCAAATAAAGTCATTTCTCGTGGTGAGTTTGTTCAACTGATCTATGAATCCCAAGGTGAAAAACCTCTTGAAAAAGAGAGGACATCCTTTACAGATATTCAAAAAGAGGATTCCTATTATGCCGCTGTTGTCACGTTAGCGGAGCAAGGCGTGTTTAGTGGCTATAGTGATGGCACATTCCGGCCTGCCAATCCTTTAACACGTGCTCAAATGGCCGTGATGGTTTCAAAAGCTTATGACCTCAAAGAGAGAGATCATAATTCCCTACCTTTTTCTGATATCAATCAAAATCACTGGGCTTTCTCCCAAATCAGCAAGCTCTACCATGCGGATATTGTCAAAGGAAATGAGAAAAATCAATATGCGCCCAATCAACATTTAACATGGGCCCATGCCGTTGGGATTGTCTATAAAGCGCTTCAATATGAGGATGAGCCTTCTGTTGCGGAAGCTCCTTCTGTAATGGATACGCCTACTGAAGGCATCTCGATTACAGATGTTATTGCACTCAGTAGCGATGGACGCTATGTAGAAGTAACATTCAGCCACGCTCTCAATCACATTGATGCCTTCCAATTCCGTATTTCTGATGCGGCTTCAGGGGAGCTGCGCGGTGTTCAGAAAGTCGAATTAATGAAGGGTGGAAAGCGAGCCATTCTGACGATGTTCGATGGCGCGGGGTTAAACACGTTAAGAGATTATACAATCGAGTTCCAAGCAAATGGTTCTACAAATTCATTCTCATATCATCGAAATGAGTTTATTCTATTAAACGATCTTCAAATTACAGCAGTTGATGTTGCCAAACGAAAAATTACGGTTACAGATGACAATAAGACCAAGAGGACATTTTCTGTACCTGAAAAGCTTGAAATGGATTTTGTCGCAGCCTATAACCGTGAAGTAAAAATCTGGCACAACAGCAAAGGTGAACTGACTTCGTATGAGTTCAAAAATGAAGAAAAAGATGTGAAAAAGAAAAATAAATTCATTGCGCAATATAAATTAGATGACTTCCTATTAGTAGATTCTGTTGACGGCTCTATCATGAAAGGTGTCAATGGAGAAATCGACTTGCAGGACTTTGACGTCTTTGTTAAATCGCATAAGATGATTGGGCAAGCAGGTATTCAACAAGGGGATCTTTTACTTTACAATTATGATGATGCTGTCATCGAAGTGGTCTCGAATATCGTTACCGGAAAAATAGAAGCCATCTATGATAGCGGCATTAAGGTAGCTGGAAAAGTTTATGACTATGATGGCTATTACATAGATTCAGGTAAAATTAAACATTTCAATTTAAATGCTGCTGAAGATATGAAAAAAACTGTTACACTTTTCCTTTCGAAAGATGATGATATCATTTTAGTGACGAACTGAAACTAGATACAAGGCTGAATTAGGAATCATTTATCGTTTTATATGCAAAAGGCTCTGCAGGGAAATCACTGCAGAGCCTCTTATCTTCCACGCATCAAATTTTAAATTGTTGAACGAGCCCATTCAACTCTTCGGCTAACCGGGCGAGTTGGACAGCGCTGCCTGCCACTTCTTCCATCGAGCTGCTTGTTTGTTCCATAGAAGCCGCTGTTTCTTGCACGCCGGCAGCGGATTGTTCTGAAATGGCCGCGATTTCTTCAACGGATCCACTCATTTCTTCACTGTTTGCAGCAATGTCCGATAAGTTCTCGGAAATGACGGAGATATTATTCGCCATGTCATTGACGGCATCCCTGATTTCTGTGAAGGTCTTGCTTGTCGTTTGTAATTGTTCTGTCCCTCTTTGCACTTCCGTGTATCCCTCTTGCAAAGATGCCGTAACTATATTGGATTCGCTTTGAATCGTATCCACGATGCCCGTTATATCGGTTACAGAGACCGCCACTCCTTCGGCCAGTTTCCTCACCTCTTCCGCAACGACTGCAAAGCCTTTCCCGTGTTCCCCGGCTCTTGCCGCTTCAATTGCAGCATTCAAGGCTAATAGATTCGTTTGGTCCGCAACTTCCTTAATCACGTCAACCAATTTGGATATTTCTTGAGCTTGCATGTCTAAGCCATTTAATTTTAGAACGGCATCGTGCATGATGGTGTCAATCTGATTCATCTGTTCCGTGGATTTTTCCATTAAACGGGTTCCTTCTGCCGTTTTGCCAAGTACTTGCTGGGAAGCTTGTTGGATCGCCTCCCCTTTCCCATTGGCTTCCTCGACTTTCGTTGTAAAAACTTCCATAATCGTCGAAAGTTCACTAGCACTATTCGCTTCGTTCTCAATGCCATATGTCAATTCCTGCATGGTGGCGGCGACTTGTTGGGAGGCTGCGTTTACTTCATTGGAGGACTGTGTCAACTCTTCGCTTTGTGCTGTAACCGTGGCGGAAACGTTGTTAATCTTATCTAATAACTCACGTGTGCTAATACTCATTTCATTCGTCGCGACCACTAACTGCCCCACCTCATCACGTGTATGTATCGCCAATGGTTCTTGACTTAAATCGCCAGCAGCGATAGACTTCATGCGCTCCATCACCTGGATGATCGGTTTTGAAATGATGGTAGACACCGCCCAAGCGGCAATCATACTGACAATCACAACGATCACGGTGACAATGGAAACCATTTTGAACGTCCCATCGCCATTGGCAATAATCTGCCTTCCTTTTTCATTCGTAATTTGTTCCCGATTATCCGCAATCCCTTCATAACGACTCGTCAGTTCTGAACCGACTTGCGCCAAATTCATGAGATTCAGAAGGGCGACATCTTCGTTCCCTTGATCGTATTCGTCGAAAACTTCGCGGATAATGGATTCTCTCCACGCGACCGTTTCGACGATGAGTTGGTCAAATTCTTCCGAAGCTGCCAGCGCTTCTGCTGCGGCTTGGTATTCTTTACCCAGCTCGGTATATGTATGAAATTGTTCTTTGTATTCCGGATCACCAAACAAGACATATGCCCGAACAGCGGCAATCCGATTCGCCATCGTTGTCGCCAACTTTTGATCCACCATCAATAAGGGAATTTCCCTGTTCACAATATCCTCGGACACATCGTTAACCTCTTTAACGGACATAAGATTATAAACCCCTAACCCGATCACCAACAAAATAACAATTGAAAATGAAAAAATCAGTTTTCCTCGAATACTGTTAAACCCTATTTTCTTCATCTAATCAACTCCTGTTCAGTATGTTATATTACTGCCCTGTCGACGAAATACTAATGTGATATTTTACCTACAATAATAATATCGGATCAAAAATGTGATTTTCCATAACATTTGCGTAAATAGTTCTTCAATTCTTGCAAATGGATTTTAATTAAAAAAGAAGAAGCCCCAAAACAATGTTGAATTGCTTTGGAACCTCTTCCTTTATTCGTTCTTTCCATACAAGTCTTTTTCCCGAAGCATGGAACGACTGATGCTCATCAGCGTATGCAAGCGTTCGTATTGTTTCAGTATCGTGAATTTCGAAACGGGCACATGAATGGAAGTGCCGTTCATGAATGTAATAACCGATTTCCCTTTCGCAACTTCGTCAACAGTGAAACGATGATTGAAAACCCAGATACATTCCGGATTTTTAGACGATTCCGTTGGGAACACCCCTACTTTGCCAGGTGCGATGAGAAACGGCGGTTTATGCGAAAATTTTAATAATAAGGCTGCAGCTTGTGTGCGCCCCTGCTTCGTTGAAAAGTAACGGAGACACGCCCTATTTAGTAACTCATTAGGTGGTAGCTTGGAATAATAAATTCCGTTCGTTGTAATGATCTTAGATTGATACTCCCCGGTAAAGACTGGTTTCAACGCTAATGCACACTCATCAAGTAATAAAGAATCATAGTCCATCATGTCAAAATCCTCCTCATATCCCTTTCTATTCATATATTACCATTACCCTAAATAAATTACTAGTCACAATTGATTAAATTTGGTGAATTATCCAATTTAATTGGTTCATATGTCACTTTAGGTCTCCAAATTCTTCACACACGGTACGCCAAACGTCATAAACGGGCATTGGTCTCCTTATTCTAATTGAACTATGATGAAGGCACCCGGGAATACAAAGCGCCGTGCACGGTCCGAAAGGCTGTACAAATGACCAATTTTGAAGACATTTTACAACAATACGAACCAATGATTTCCGCCTCAATCCGCAAACTGAATATTTACCGTGACCATGACAGTTTCATACAAGCAGGAAGGATCGCTTTGTGGCAAGCTTGGAACCGCTTTGACGAAGCAAAAGGGAGTTTCACCCCATTTGCCTATCGAAGTATTCGAGGCGCTATGTTGGATGAAATGAAGAAGGAAAACAAATTTGAAGAACATGTGATGCGGATGGAAGACGAGTCTTTAGGAATAATCATTGAAGCCAGATCCGATTGGGGAGCATTGTATGATCTTGGGGAAACGTTGAGCATCCTATCCCCTGCTGAAAGCGAACTTGTCCATTGGTTGTTTATCGAGGGATTCACGTTGGCGGAATGTGCGGAAAGGATCGGTATCACAGTTGCAGGTATTAAGAAGAGGAGGCAACGGATTCTTGGGAAGTTGAGGAAGGGATTTGCGTAAGTGAGAGATGTTAGGGTTAGGGTAGCGGGAATTGGTTGGCCATTCCCACGAGTTGGTACAATAATTCAAAAGTAGAAATTTATCTCCGCTAGTAAATCCAGAGCTATAGAGACAACACCAGTAATACGCTATGGATATTACCTAGCAATTAATACAGTGAATCGAAAAGTGCTCCGTTCGCAAACCCTATAACTCCAAACACAAATACAGTAACGCATATGTAAGCTAGAAAACGGAAAAAGGTGTCGGACCTATATAAAAAAGATGTGCAAGGGTATCGATGACGCGCAGACAAAGATCATACAACCTCACCTGCATCACAAGCGATGGAAGCACTTGACGCGGTGATTCTTTTATCAATAAATGCAGCACGGAGCCTCCTTTTTAAAAGGGCAGCATATGCAAAAAAAAAAAAGGGGAATATGGTTGTCAGGCTCCCCCATTCCCTTTTCCGGATTATTTTCTGTAAGTCATTCTCTTTAAAGACAGTTCATCCAATTCATGTAAGGCTATTGGGCACCCAGCAGTTCAACTCTTATCCATCTACAGCTAGATGGATACAATTAGATATCAAACAGCCTGTACATTAATTTGCATTTGCTTTTTTATCTCTTTATACTTAAGAGCAATTTCCTTGTTCCGATCATAAATGACATCAATTTCACCGCTAATGTTACTAACTAATGTAAGTAATCGTTTCTCCTTATCAAATTGATACTTATACTCAGCTTCTTCATCAATACTTAAAATGCACTTTGTTGTAACAATAAGACCCATTTCATTTGACTCAAAATTGACTGACGTATAATTTGGCAATGTCGCGTTATTAATCAGTTCTTCAGGATTCACTTTAGGAGAATAAAGTTCATCATACAACCGTTCAATTAATTCATTCATTCATTTTCACCCTTCTTTGTATCCATAATCTCGCGTATATATTTATCGAGAGACCTTGCCAGTTCAATCGCTTCTTCATATTGATCTAAAGACCATTCATCCCGTGAACCTTTTAATTCATTTTTTAAAAACGAATTAAAATAAGTTCCTAATAAAGCCCCATTTGTTCTGACAGTCCCGTATATCCACCCATACCCTTTTCTTGGTAGAATATATCTTCCTTTTACCAACTCGTCGCCATCAAGATCAAAGTTAAAGTCTGCCACCAACTCCGGAATTAACTCTTCACGAATTAGTGTATCTAAATCTTTTCTTCTTTGGAAGTAAAATTTATCTGGACGAAGCAACCTTTCCGAGTTATCACTCTTTTTAGATTGCCTAATAAAATCTCTAGCTTTGCTTTCATCAATACCTAATAATTCTTGAAGTTCACGTATCTTTTTGTTTTCTTCTTCTAATTTTTCTTTTCTTTTCCTTATCAATTCAGTTTCTACAAAGGTGTCCTTTTCAATCTTAAAATCCTCTGATTCGTTAGCTTCTCCCTTTGATAAATCTTTTGGTCCAGCTTCACCTAAATCTAGGTTTTTATCTTCCTTAATCTTTTTTATTGCATCCCGCTTAATTTTTTCCTTTTTATAATACTCCCACAATGGTTCCAAGCCTAACTCTTTATGATGTATAAGTACAGCTGTATTATCTTCTTCCGTAAATGTTCCATCTTCCGATTCAATGGCTCTTAATGTACGACCGATAAATTGAGCATATGGTAGTAACGTTTTAAATGGACGGAAAATAGCTGCTATAGATAAAAATTTGTGGTCATATCCTTCACCTAACATCGCAACGTTGATAACCACATCAACTTTATCATCATTAATTTTATTAAGTTCTTTTTCCTGTTCGAACTTTTCGAGTTTACTATGGACGATTGATGATTCATATCCCCTTTCACTATAAATTTTTCGAATATCCTCTGCATGATCAATACTACATGCAACAGCAATAATTTTATGTGGATTATTCGTTAGTTGCTGTTTTTCTTTCAAATACTTTAAAGAAAGATCAACAATCTTTTCATTACTCTCTCTTGATAATGCAACAGAGCGTTGAATCCAGTTTTCTTCTCTTATATTTCCATCTCTTAGTTCATCTAGCGTGTATGTCCTGGTATCGTCGTTATCAAGAGTAAAAAACATTTGATCAGGGACATGGTCAATTTTTTCTAAACTCTTTACGTATCCTTTTGCCATTGCCTGTGCAAGACTATATTTATATATTTCTTTTCCTTCAATGCTTCTACCATCACTTCTAAAAGGTGTTCCCGTAACCTTAAGCACTTTACTTCCCTCGAAATACTCTATAGCCCTTTTCCATGTTTTAGCTTCGGCGTGATGTGCCTCATCGATAATGATCATATCAAAGAAGTCACGATCAACTCTTCTTAACAACGATGAATCCAAACGCTCTTGTAATTTATGAATATTCAACACCACTATATCTGCTTGCTGAATTATTTCATCTGTCAATGTTTTTTCGTATTCTATTAAAGTTGGTAAATGATGAACCTCGTCAAATACTCTAGAAAACATCCAGAAATTTTTGGGGTGCGTGGGGTCTAGTGATCCTAAAACAGAATCTCTAATTACAGTCTGCGGGGTAATAATGAGTACTCTTCCTTCAGATACTTTGTAAGGGGCGATCCCCATCAAACCAGTCTTTCCGGTTCCCGTCGGAAGTGTAACTAATGCATGTTCTTCACTTTTCTTAATTACAAAATGATCATAAATTGCTCTGTATGCATCCTCTTGAGGTTCCCTTAAAAAACTATTACCGACAATATTTGCTGGTGCATCTAGAAAGTAACTCATTCCCATTCCGCCTCTCAAGTATAATTTAATTCTATTATCTATTTATATCAACATCACATATACAACTGGATATAGCGTCACTTACAATTTTCATCGACTAAATAAAAGGTCCCGTAGACTCTGTCGTTGTAACCAACATTTAACAACGACTTTTATTCGATTTTTCGACCTCACATAAGAATATACGTTCCCGTAAATATTATAACCTACCGGCTAGCTTCTGTGCAAATTCTAGTGCCAATTCAAGTTATTTAAGCAAGCCATTCCCCTGTAAAATCAGGAAATGGCTTACGGCAATTATATCTGTCATGGAACTAATAGTGGAGAGTCCCACCAATACTTCTTCAGTATTCCCTTTCTTAAAATGACGGGTTACTTCGCGTATATCCGCCGCCTTGCTCCTTATCCCGGTCGATGTCCGTATTGCCGTCCCCATCTCTGTAATAACCCTTTACGTACGTTCCGTCTTGACGATAATAACCTTTTACGTCATGGGGCTCGACGAAGTGAGAAGTGTCCATTTGGATGGTGCACGGTTGAAATTGTAGCCGGTTTACGTGTTTTAAAGGATCTTGGTATTCCAGGTAAATGGTCCGTCCATCGATTGGGTGATGAGCGGTGTATGCCTCCGTCACTTGTACAGGTTGTTTGAAGAGATTCCCTTGATAGTGGTCGGGCTGGCTATAGTCGTTGTCAAATGTAGCTGAAATGGAATGATCGTTAACACTGTATTGGTCCATTTTTCACTTCACCTCTTCTAGTATTTGTTTCAGGCTCGTTTCGAATTTATTGATTTCGCGAATTTTTTCGTCGAGCTCACTGCTTTCTCTTACTTTTCCAGTTAATTGGCCGTCAATGAGCCTCTTCTTGATTGATAACTGGGCTTCGAACTGCTCCATTGTCTGTGTTTGAATGGTGCTTATATTCGTTGTTATATATTCAAATACATTTTCCATGAATTCCTTACCGAGAGCCGATATATGGTCTGCCATCGTTTGCTGCAAAGCCGGTTTCGATTGTTCCAGTTTTTGCTTCATCATTTTCTTTTGTACAAAAGGCAGTGCAACCATACCCATGACGGGGATAATAAGTGACGCACCCATGACAAGCGCCAATGTGCTGGCTCCCCCCACAAGTAAGCCCGCTTTGAGCATTGTGTTTTCTGATTTCACTTCGACCTGGTCTTCCGTATTCTCCATTGTAAGTTCCGTGCGTACAATATTCTTAATCACTATGTTTTGTTCAAATGATTTGCTTAGACCTGTTGAAATTTCATGCTCCAATTTGCTGAAAAGCTCATGAATGTGTATGGAATATTGATCAATCCACTGCTCAAAGCCGCTTTGGATTGCAATCGGGATTTCCGTATTCATGAGATGGTCTATGTCCGTGCCGTTATAAACAGCAATGCGCTTGTTTATGTCTTTTTTTAACTTTTCAATGAAATGAACGATTGATTTTTCTACGATAAGCTCGATCTCTTTTTGCCTTTCCATGATATAATCATCCAATTGGTCAATCCATGAGGATTTGTTGTCCATCCAGCTTGAAATCGCAGCCATCACATTCTCCAGTTCCTCTACATCCGCTTCATAAATTGCCTTGGCAGCATTCGCTTCCTTTAATGCTGCTTCAAGTAATACGTTCACCCGAAATTGGTTTCTAGCCATCTTTTCCGATTGCCGATTTCCGTCCTCCAATAGTACGCGCACCGTCTTTTCCAATTCACTTAATCCTGAATAGGCAATCAAGTTCGGTTCTTTTTGAGTTTTTCCTTCCATCCCTTTCTTCGCAGAAATCGGGATGACTAGGGGACGTTCTCCCTCGGTCAGATTACCAATCCGACGTTCGATATAATCTTTCACATCCTCCAGCTCATCCTCATCGTCAAAATGATCCATGAAGTTAGCCGGAAAGATGATTCGCTTTAGTCCTTCCTCATTTATCATTTTCTTCAGAAATTCATATTCTGAAGAATTTACAGGCTGGCGCGCATCTAATGTGAATAACACAGCGTCTGCCTGTGGTATAATTTTTTTCGTCACCGCTGTACGATGTTCGTTCAAATCATTCAAACCAGGCGTATCGACCAACACAACACGATTTTTCAATAAATCGGCTGGGAGAAATACTTTTACATAGTTTATATGCAACAGATCCTGTTCGGAAATTGCGCTATATTCAACTAGTGCATCCTGAGTGAGTTCTCTTTTTTCAATTTCCCCATCCTTTTTCACGATATGAAGCTCAGGTTTTTCACCATAAAAAACAGCGTGGATCAGGGCGGTTGTTGGAATAGCACCCATTGGCATTAGTTCCTCTCCCAGTAGCGCATTCACCAATGTCGATTTTCCATGCTTAAACTCACCGACTACTACAATCGTATAATAATCGTTGTTTATATCGACTTTCAGTTCTTCCAACAAAGGAATTAATGCACTTTCAGGAAAGAGTCCTTGTAATTGTTGCAAGGACTCTACAATTAGATCCGAATAACGTTCCTTCTCTACAGACACTGTCTTCATACCCTCACTCTCCTATTCACATGTAACGCTTCAGAAACCATGTCCAGCTCGCGGTGGATGTCATTTAACTTCGTCTCAAAACGATTCAAAAGGAACTGCTTTTCTTGGATTGCATCCCCTTCGAGCCTGATTGTATACATCAATCTCTCCATCTGTGTTTCTTTAATTGCTACTTGCCGCTCAATCATTTCCCCGTATTGCGTAGCGTATGCTTCCGACAAGCCCGTCCACTCTCGGACAAATGCATTGACTTTCTCTTCATTCGTCCTACTTAGTTGTGAGCTTATTTGGATACGCAATTTCTCCTTCCTGTTCGACTCCCCTGTAATCATCTCCCACAACCCCTTACCTATTTCCAGAATGCTATAAAAAGTGACTGTCAACGCAACTCCCGTACCACTAAGGAGTTTCCCAACCATTGACTTTTCCCGCCATCCAAAAGTCAATTCATCCAGAAGTTCATCAAACAATACGATTCCCCCCTGCTTCTCAATACCAGTTAGCGAATTCCCTCCTATTGTTTCGTTCTCCTCCACAGCACCTAGAAATGCGAGTGTATAACGTTTCTCAAGCTTCTCCCACTCCTCGTTCAATTCCAGACTTGCATGATCCAAAGCCAACTGTAAAGTTTCCTCTATTCTTTTCTGTTTTCTGCTATGTAACTCCCGTTCAAGCGGGGCAATGGCTTCGTCAACTTCTTGGGAAAGTTGACTCAAACCGCTTGGCGACTGATCGAAGGTCCGGAGCCCTTCTTCCTTAATGGTAGACAGTTGATCACTATACCATTGTTGAATTCGGAATCTTTCCCGCACCAACGTCAAATTCAGCACTTTTTTTGCTTCCATGCCCATCTTTCGGATACTGGTAAGTTGTTGTTGGAATGAAGCGACTTTTTCCTGCAACTGTTCATGCGTTTGCTTTAAGCTTTCACGTTCAAAACGGATTTTTTCTTGAATCACCTTTTCAATCATCCGCCGCGCTCGATCGATAGGCTTGCCTAACTTTACAGCTCCCCGCTCATATTGAAGGAAATTGGCAATATCTTGTTCCAAAGGGACAAAACCGGTCTGTTCTCTTTCCCATAGTTCCACCGGCTCTCCCATTTTTGTTGCAGGAGTCCCGTTTTCAGCAAGCTTCCGGTACAACTGCTGTTTCGCCGAAACGAGATAGACCTTTTCAGTCGGCAGCACTTTATGTAGATCTGTCAACACTTTTTGATAGACATCCCTTGCATCACTTTCGTTGTCTAAATCGTCTTTGAAATTAATGACAACAAAAACTTTCTGTATATCATTCGCAATCAGCCGGTCTTTCAAGAAACTCATCTCTGATGCTGACATCGCCTTTGTCGCTGCCAATAAAAAAATAGCGACATCCGCTTTCGGTATCAGTTCGTTAGTGATCTGACCCCGGGATGGATCCAAATCGTTTAAACCAGGGGTATCGATAATCGTCACCCCTTCCTTGCATAGCTGGAGCGGGTACCCAACTTCTGCAAAATTGATGGCGTTCAAATTCTCCACTTCCCGTGCATATATCGCTTCGCTTTCCTTATCTCCTTTAATCGCCTCTTTAGGAGCTACTATCTTTTTAAATTCCTCTTCACTAACTGTTTCGGCTGCCCTCTTGTCATCTTTAAAATACAGTTGGATAGACGGCCGTTCCTTATAAACAATTACATTCCGAATAGCTGTGGTCGGTCTTGCAAGGGAAGGTAAAATCCTCCTTCCAAGCAGCGCATTAATGAACATCGATTTGCCCCTTGAGAACTCCCCAACGACAATCAACTCAAATCGATCATCTTCCAAATCCTCTTTTAACCTCATCACTTTGCTTATATCCTCTTTATATCCAAGATCTTGAAGGACAAATGAAAGTTGGTTCAATTGCATTAATACATTTATTTTTTTATCTTTAAACTCATTCAACGATAAGGTCATCGTCCTCATCCTCCCCTTCGATGATAGCCGTCCACATTATTTCTGTAATCTGCAACTGTCCATAAGGCCCCACATGAATAAGAAGTTGCTGATTGTATTTTTCAGCTGAAATTAACTCCCCATATAGATTGTGGTCCAAGTGAACATAGACGTTCACCCTGTAATGTTGATCATCATGAACATCTATCGTTTCGATAGCCAACTGGCTGAGGACAGTTTCATGTTCTGGATTTGCTTCATCTATGTATTTTTCAATCTCTTGCTTCACTCCTCCTTTATAAGCCAAATAAGGGCTTAAGTCGTCACTGTTTCGGATATTCATGGCATTTACATATTCATTAAAAAAATCAATGACGAAGCCCATAAGGTCATCTCGGGTAACTTCCGAAACAGTTTTTTCAATAATCTTCTCTTTTTGTGTATCAAGCGTTTTGATGAATTTAATTTTAAACTCGGTTTCAGATTGTAACTCAACCGTGTATTCCTTTTTCTTCACAAATCTCTCTTTATAGCCGGTTCGATCTTCAAATACAAATACTTCTGTCGTCCTAACCAGGTAGCTCGATATTCCCTTCTGTTCCAGTTCATCTACAACTGTCGACGTGAAATCGAAATACGCTCCCGAAGGCGACACATCATATATATAATCATCGATTTCACGATAGGCTGTACTGCCTTCCAACAAATAAGGGGCTACCAATTCAAACATATTATCATTCAGGGCTTCCATGTAACTTTCGCGGTAATTCAGCATGAACATCACCAAGTTGCTTTCGTTAATTTGGATAGGTTGCTGAATGGCTTGGCTGTTACTCATATCTTGCTCATTCCAGTCAGTAAAATCACTGTCCAACGCTTCCGACTCCCCAGTCGCTAGACTGTCACTGTAAGTTTCGTATTCATATTCCGCATCACTTCTCAATGGTTCAGCCATTATACTTTCCCGATCAAACAGTTTTGGTATATCAACGTTCAACAGAACAATTAGAAGACAGACAACTCCTAGAGCAACTGCCGACTTTTTGCGAATACCGATGATCTTCTGGATCTCCGCTTCAATAGGCAACGTAAGCTTTTCTGGAACATATATAGTTGGCTGTTGCAATAGATGTTGATAGTCAAAGGATGCCCCTTTTATATCTTCAGTCTCATGGGAAGACAAATGCTCCATCCACCGGATTGCTTCTTTGCATTCTTTATAGGACGAGACAGGTAGTTCTGGCAACATACCGATGATCATCTCATTCTTATATTTTGCCTGTTGGTAATTCCCAAGCGGTTCTATTTCACGATAATCTTTCTGGAAAAAAGGGCCAATCGTGTTCGAATATGACGCAAACATACCTTGCAGCTCAGCTAACAATTCAAGCTTCTCATCTGGCAACTTGGAAAAATTCCGCATTTGCTGTTCCCATTTTTCATTCCATTGACTTGCAAGTGCCATCATTTCATGCAAAAGATGTTCATAAACTTTTAATAGTTCTTGGTTGAGATCTTCAAAATAACGATGGAGAAGCTGTTCCATCGTTCTCTCTTCTCTTTTTAGATTATCCATTTCTTTAGTATTTCGAGTTAGCTTCCGATTATATGCTTCCTGACTATCTAGTAGTTTTTCCAATTTTGATTTACGGAATAGAAAAACATTGCTATATTGCGACCACTTATTAGAAATAGCTTCCCTTTGTTCCTTCAGCTCATGGAAAGACCTATTCATCGATCCGAATTGCCGCTCGAGGTCTTGAAAGAGAAGCCAATTGAATGCCGGTATTTGTACAAAAGGATAACGATTCTTAAGTTGCTTGAGCAAATGGTTATGATTTTGAATTGCTTCATGGGATTCCAGCGGTGTCGTTAAAAGTTGGTGCAAGACGAGAACTTCGGATTCGAGTGTTTTCATATGATTATCAAATGCAATATACTCAGATTGCAATGAAGGCATCTGCTCATGAAGTACCTGATTCATGAAATGAGCATAAAAATGGACCGGTGCCCTTTTCATTTCGGTAGCATATAAGTCACTGATATTACTCAGAATATCAGCGAATGCAGCGAAAAGACGCTCATTTTTTTCCTCATCCGTCATCCTGAATGTAGAGAAAATCTCTTCTACGTTTTCCCACATACTGAGTCCCAACTTCTTGTTGTCATCCGATTTAAATGCCTCAAGCGCTAATTTTGATGATACGGGCGTCAAGGATTCAACAAGTTCGTTAAGTGTGCGATGGTTCGCCTCCAGAAAACTTTCCAACGGCTCCTCATCGTAATCATGAATATCAATCTTATTAATCACTCCATAAATCGGCAGATCCTGTTTTTTACTTTTTATCTCTTTTATTTTGAGTTTCTCTGTCTCTTGGCCCGTATGCCTAGCATCGAATACCCAGATTGCATAATCACCACGGGTGGAATGTGCATCCGCAGCTTCTGTATGATGATCAATACCGGAGTTATAACCTGGTGTATCAATTACTGTAATACCTTTTAGTATGTCGTTAGGTGTTTCAATTTCAATATAATCCAAATTGAGCCGATCAGCTTTTAAACTCCCCTCCACCTCTGTGGAAAGTTCGATGAAATCCGTCCGATTCACTTCCGTCGAAGTACCGTCTTTCTTTTTGGCGATAATCCGAAATCTAGGACCATACGTAATCTTTGTCGCAACGGCCGTCGTAGGAATGGTACCGGATTGGACAAGCTCTTCACCAAGCAGTGCGTTGATGAATGTAGATTTTCCCGCCTTAATTTCACCAAGAATGACTACGTTCGTCGTCTGATCCTGAATTTTATCCAGGAGCTCGTCAACCCTACTTATGCTTTTATCATACTTTCGGAGGGGCGCTAGACTTCTCTTCCATCCATCCAACCCCTTATGTAGATGCTCTCTCCACACTTGCACGGCAAATACTCCTTATTCATTAAATTTTCAATCTCACTATCTACCATTATAGTTCCATTTAACTATTAAAGATAGGACTCGTTAGTACTAAGAGCTATTTCCGATAAAAAGTTAATGGAGAAGGATTGGATGAGTGCGTGTGTAAGGTCAATAGCCTTGCTTGAATTGAATTAACGGGTGGGAACCAAGCGTCCTTCTGAAACTTTGTCTCCGGAAGGCGCATGAATCTTTTCTTATATCATTGACGCATACGAAAAAGGCGACCGTCCCCGGCATAAAAGGGATGGTCGCCTGCCTGTGTTATTTTAAATTTGTTACTACTTTATGTTCTTCGACTGTCTCGAAGTCTTCGTTAGAAAATACGTACAGAATCAATTCAAGGTTTTCATTGATTTCAGGTAGATCACCGTCATAGTTCTGAATTTCTAGCACAGCATCCGCTTTCTTCCCGCCAGATATATCTTGACTCATCATCAACATGGATTCATCAATCATTTTTCCGTCCGCGGAAACTTCTCTCGCTTGTACAGTGATTGTATCTTCTCGTTTGTTTTCAACTTCGAATGTCACTTTATATTTTTCTTCGTCCCATTCTTTATCTACAATCTTCTCTATACTTACTAATGTCGCTTTAATATTTTCGGTATCGGCAACTTCTTGATTTAGTTCATTCTTCTCGTTTTCGTCCTGTACTTCTTCCTTGTTCGTTTCCTTTTGTTCGCCAGTTACTGAACCGACCTCTTTGTCTGTTGTTTCTACCGAGTCATCTCCACAAGCTGCTAAAACAAGCACCATTGCTAACATGAGAAATCCAATAAGTTTTTTCATAGTTGTTCCTCCTCTTATGTACTATTACATAGTACGATAGTGTTATTAAAATTTCTATACCTTCAAGTTAATTACCATAAAATACATTTATATCCTTGTAATTTTCAGATTACTACCTTGGACAATTTTTCAAATCGTATGTACGGCTTTATACTGGTTTGCTACATCGTGTGTTTATCGCTTTGGATGAGAGCCATTTTGATCGTGTAAAGATTGAAGGTAGTTGCAGAAGTAATGTAACAAGGACGATTGTTAGTGATTGTTGCAACAAAAAGAAGCACCTCCTTGATACGTTAATCGTACCAGGGAGGTGCCACTTTTGAATATGCGTTGTGTGATTACAGGCTTACACTGCGACTGCCATAGCCGTTTTCTTCAATCCGCTCATCTCTACATTATTCTACGGTAGTTAGCGCATTTTGAAGTTTATCAAAATGTTCTATTAGCCATTTAAAGTGCTGATGATACAATTCTGGATTGTATATATCCGCTTCAACAGAATATAAAATCCTTTTGGCTACACTATTTTCTTTGCTTGTGTACCACTCAAGGGAAAAACCACATGCATTTTCTATTTCCGCTTTTTTCGCTTCAAGCTTTGAAAAATTTTCAGGCTGGTAAACATAAATTCCTATACGTAGAGTCCCCTTTTTGAGAACCTGAAAAAACAAATGATAGTTCGGACTCCCCACCGTAACATCATACCAATTATCATACGATGGCTTTCGGGTAGCAATATCATTCCCACGTCCGTTTTCCCGACAGTACTTAACAAAATTACTCCAAAAATCCATCCTTAGTAAATGACGTTCGGATAATTCCCTTGTTGTCGTTGTAGCAGCATCAAATGTATTATCAAATGCTGTTTTATCGATTTCCGGAATTTCTTCACGTCCATCATTCACAAACGGAATATGAAGCAGCTCTATCATTTGTTCTTCGTCTGTAAAATGGATATTCCAACGTTTCTCCAGGAACTTCAGCATTTTTATACCCCGTTCGAGGATACGTTGTGCGTCCCAATCAGCTTCATGGGACACTTCAAGTTCAGAATGCGAACCATCTTCATACCCACGACGCCCATTTGTCTTTGAGACTTTCTTATCTTCAAAGCTATCATTCTGTAAAGCAGAATTGACACTCTGTGATAATGGCAGCAGATTTCCAAGTGAATCGGATAGGATTTTGATTTCGTCATCTGTATATTGGCGGAACTGATTTCTCCAGTACCATTTCGTCGGTGTCTGTGGAAGGATATGCTCAATCGTCACTTTGTCTTTCTCGACTTTTGTAAAAGGTGTCCACCCAAGCTTTTCAATGCCTGTTTGTTTAGCTTTTTCGTATTCATATTCAAATAGAAGATAACGTAGATCACGCCAGCCATAAAACCCATTCCCATTAGAAAAGTTTTTACCAATCCGAGCGATAAATGTATCAATGGTATACGCCATATCCCAGTCAGCTGTCTCATTCAAAGATGCTGTCACTTGATGAATGGCCAGGTTTTCCATATAGACTTCACGCGTTTTTCGGTAATAATGACTGCTTTGGTAGCTCGACTGATAAGCGGCCATTCTGAAGGATAAAAATATAAACCGTTCAATCGCGCGAAATAAAGCAACTCGCTCGCTGGATGAAACTTCCCCATCCAACGCAAGTGATACAGTAACGAGTGGTCTAAAATAGCCCATTCCAATTCGATTCAGCCGCTCTAACCAAAGTTTTTCTTCATGAGTCAAACTACTGAGTTGTGGAAAATGAGAATAAAACCAGTATTTTGCTACCTCTTTCAGACTGTTCACATAATCTGCTATATCCTTCGGTTCAAGTCTACTTATTGTTTTGACAGTATCAGTCGGTTTCGGAACATCATCATCTTCATCGGCGAATTCTAGATCTATGTTTTCTGGAATTTCTTCCTCAACCACATCCACCTGCTTCTGAAATACATTCTTTGCGGAGAATTTATTCAGCAAGAATTTTATGTAGTCATCGCCTTTTTTACGCGAGTAATGAAAATACATAATCCAATGCGCCCTTAAAAATTCATCATCCGAAAGTGGTGAATGCTGATTGCGGCCAAGCTGATAATAAACCTCTTTCCATGCATCGTTTATCTGTTTTCTCAATTCTACTTTATCCATCACATCCAATTGTGAATCATCATATAGCGTAGTCAAATAGATCAGCCGATTCTTAAGTAATTCAAGATTCGTCAGTTTCTTTCCACGATTATTCATGGTCTCGAAAGCAACAAAAACATCGTAATCATCTTCAATTTCATGAATATTAAACATCAACTGCTGTGTCAATTTACGGAATAAGGTTTCAATCCCCTCCATTCCTTCTGACGCATTCAATTTTTTTAGACAATCGGAAAAAAATCTCTTCGCATAGCCTAGATTTTGTGTATAGTAAGTCTCATTAACCGTCCCTCTATGAGGTTCTTCATACACCCGATATACAAGATATTCAGCACTCGGGTTGTCTGTCTCGTATCCAAACAAGTATGTCGTAATAAAATTCTGAGGCGGACGTTTCTGTGATATGTATTTGGACCGTATCGATTTTAATGTTTGATAGCAAAGAACAATCTCCTCTTCACTCTTTTCAGCATTGCATTCCAAGTTTTTCACGAAGGATACAATCTCGTTAACAAGGATTGAAAAGGTCGTAAGGCGCTGCTGACCATCTACAACATGATAGGCTCTATGACCTGAATCCAGCAGCCACTTATCATTTCCCCAGCCTTTTGTTTCCGCCTTTGGAACAGCCTTTAAAGAAAGCAATCCCGTATAGTGATATCGATCCCCTTGCAAATTCATGACATCATCCCAAAAGTCCACAAGCTGCGCCTGCTTCCAAGCGTATCCCCTTTGATAATCTGGAATCCGAAACAACTTATTTTGATACAGCTCAGAAAGTGATTGTAAATTACTCATAACTAATCTCCTACTTTCCCCCAATTTTACTTTTAAATAGTTACTTGCTCATTTTGATCATGCCGAAATATTGAAAGGCTTTTTTGATATCTTCTTGATTTTTTGCTGGGCACGGGAATATTCTCTCATTAATATTCTTTCTATTCCTGGCAACCTTCGGAGACAGGCCACATATTTCTTTTGTATGGGCTATCCAACAGGTCTTAGGTATGTAACCAAAGTTTTCTTTTACATAATTTTGGATTTCTTTGTAGGTGGCCATATAATCTGCACCCTCTTTCAATTTGAGATAATACTTGGTAATGATCTCTATATTCCCCATACAAAGTTCATTTTTTTAAAATACAAAATAAGCCAACTTGAAGTTTGCTTCAAATCGGCCCCAGTTGGTAATTGTTCTATTCCAGATTCATGTTTTTTATTCATTAGCGCTGTATGTGAAATTATTTCTGGCCTCGTTCTTTTCGAATGGTACCAATCTTTTTATCACTTCTTGTATCTCTGCCATCATCGTTTCGAATCGTACCTGGCGGTAATCCGTGTTTCTTTTCAAATGTGCCAACTGTACAATCACTTCTAGTTTTTCTTGTCATTTTGTTTCCTCCATTCTTTAATGAGCCTTCAATGAGTATGAATAAGTATTTTTTACTACATTCCAACCATACGCTTATGCCGAAATAGAAAAGAAACGACTTATCTAAAGCAATTGTACTACATGCATCTGTCTACCGTCTATATCCAAAGAAGGAATAGTACGTCAATTTGGTTTTTAGGAGTTTTATGAGTGACTGTCACTCCTATTGAATCCACTAAGCGCTCAGTCTATTCTATTTTTGTACCAATAGGGTAATTCACCAATCGCCATTCTTCACTGTATCCCATACTTAAATGGCAGTTAATATGCCCTTTTTTGTCTTGGAAACATTTTACTCGTTCTTTAAAAGGGAGTAATTCGCGTTTCACATTATTGATAGCCTCTTTATATTTTGCTTTCCCATCGGCATCTCGTCCCCAGCCTACGATAATCAATTGTGAGTCTTCTAAAGCTTTCCTTATAAACTCCACATTATGCAGCTCATCATTTTCTTTTCTATTCTTTAGTCCATCTTGCTTTTTAGATCTGTAAGCAAATAGATTAACAATCTCTACCTGACCGTAACCATTTTGGATTAAATAATTCGTTAGGTTCATAACTGTTTTATCCATTAAAAGTTCTGTTGCATCGCTCGGATTTATTCCTATAAATGCAGCTTTAGGTTTGTCCTCATCCCAAATCTTCGTCAATGAGTACCTGTAATTCTGATATTCTGAATAGATAGCCTTCGTTTTCATTATGTGCTCTTTTGTAATCATATCATGACCCCTCCCTCATCATTCTATCAAGCCTAATAGGATATAAATCTGAATATGTGCTAAGTATAGTTTTCGATTTCTCGTGACTTAATTGATCTTTGAAAATTAAAGGCTTAGCATTCTATTCTTATATTTAAAATGAGACATGATTTATTTGACTTTATATAAATCTGAATGTATTATATTTGCGTTTATATTAAATTTCTTTATAACCGCCTCTACAATTTCAACGAACCACTGTGAAGCATCTGGAGAAACATATATCGACTCAACTAGCTCTGAAAGATCGACTTTAATGTTAACTCCATAAATATCTTCATCTTTCAGGGGTTTTGCATCATGATGACCAGCATAAAGTAACCGTACTTCCTGTTCATGAGCGAATGAAATTCGCTTTGAAAAGAATGGTTCAAATACATTTCCAAAAAAATTGCTTTCTCTCGTAAAATCAATATAATTCACTTTTCCAATATAAATTTCCTGTTCACAGCCATTAATACTATTTTTTAAACGATCAAAGGTTGTTTGAATGGCAACACCTTCATCACTTTTTAAATATAAATCCCACATTGCTGCAGACTCATATTCATTTAAATGCCAACAGTTTATAAAAGTATTTTTTCTTTGGTATTCAGAGTCACTATAAATTTGTTCTGTAAACTCTTCTGCCTTCTCTAATAAATCCTGTTTGTCTTTTCCTTCAAATTTTATAGTCTCATCTTCAAAAATATACTCGTTGGAGGCAATTCTCTCTAAACTTTCGCGCATATCGTCTACTTTAAAACCAATGATTTTGCCTTCAAAAATATCTTTGAACATGTCTGATCTGCAAAGATATAAAGAATGATTATTTATCAAGCTAACTAATTTTGCAAAATCCATGTATCTCCATAACTTTGCATTTCCTTTAATATTTGAGTTAATTACCGGATGTTCAACAAACATAGTGGCTTACCTCTCTTAAATTTTTAAATGATATTTTCCCTGCACACTCTTTTAATTTACTTTGTCTGGTAATGGAATACTCCGCCAAAACACCCGGCGAATCATATTTCTTGATAGCCATCTCTTCGTCATACAGGAGTATCAAAAAGATAATTGTAGTTTTTGAGAAATAAACACCTTAAGATTACTCGATTTCCTTTTCACCCCTTCTTTCTTCGAGTAGATACTCATATTTATATTTCTTTTTAATCTTTTTCGCAAGTTGTTCAAAACCTTCAGCGTAGTATTTGTTGGTAGTCATTCGTCTTTCCTGAATATATGGTTGTAGCAAATAAAATAATTTGACGACAGAATAGCCAGATGAGCTTTTAAAGATCCATATGGGTAAATAGCCTTTAGAAACCATCATCCCCCAAAAGTGAAAGAAACCACAAATCTCAGCGGCGGCAGTTTGATCTATGTTTCCCTTTTCGTTTTCTAGATCATAGATTTTGCCTCTATTCTGAATCATCTCCTGTGTATCACCTTGTTGGAAATACTCTCGAATTGCTTCGAAATTAGCGACTCTTTTAGATGCTAGGCTCATAACTACTCCTGTTACCCCCGATGCAATAGCCGACATCCCAACTATAGTCGCTAATTGTATTTTACTGAAAATACCTTTCAATGCGTCTCCGTAGAAAAGAACACTAAGCAATAAACTTAGCGAAATAAAGGCATAAGCTATAATTCTCCTGTTCACAATAGTACTCCCTACGTAAATTTATTATAGTTCTATTATACCACTTCCACTTCTTTAAGAGTAGCTATAGTCTTATCTATCCAACCATAAGCTTTCTATAATGGAAAAAAGAGCGACAATCAACCACTTTGATCTTTTTCAGCCGTATTTTCAACATAATAGTAGTCTGTCTATTTTCTTTGCATATATGTGATTGCTTAACGAACAAACGAGCTCGAATCATTGAGCTGAATAGTACTAGACTTGCATTACAGCGTAATCGTCGTAATAAGCTCCGCTGTAGCCATAAACCAAACGAAGCTAATTCCGAATATCCAATGCAATTAACGATTGCCCTGAACAGCGATTGGATGGAAAAAATATAATTACCTTCCTCATATAGTTTGGGGTGAAAAATTGTGGGATTTGGGGGTAAGTGCGATTAACGCTGAAGAGATTCTGGTTACTTTTAATAAAGAAATGTCTGAGTCAGCAGCTAAGAACTCTAACTATGAAATCTCTATCAATGGCACAATTATTCCGGGTGCAACAATTATTGAGGATATCGTAGTGGATGGAAAAACAGCTTTAATTCGTTTGAACGAAGGCTCTTCTTTACCAAGTAGCCATCAATTTCGTTTAGGAGACAAAATTGTAGTTCAAACTACTGATGCGATCACTTCAGCTGATGGTACAGTATTACCTCGTTATTCATCAGAAGAGATTGTGTATAATGTAACTACAGCTCCAACAGTTAAAAACGTTGCTATTGATCGTACTGCTGGTTCAGAAAGTTTAACGATTGAATTTGATCGCCCAGTTGACACTACAGTAGATTTAGTGAAGATTGATGGTATTTCATTAACTAACGCAACACTAGTTGCTGTAGATGATACTATAGCTGGTAACTATTCTTATACCTTTGATATTAGCTTATCTGCTAATGGAGCAGTAGGTAGTGCACCAGCATTAACACAATCTCAGCTAGATTCAATTAAAGAAAAAGGAAACCATGAAGTAACAATTTTTGCTTTAACTGATACAGCATCTGCTAATCCAGCTGTGAATGCAGCAGTTAATGCAACTTATACGGTTTCTGAAGATACAACAGCTCCTAAAGTAATTAGTGTTACTGCAGTAAACGGTAATAAATTCTTCGTCGAAACAAATCGTGCAGTTACTTTGGATCGTACAGCTATTAAAGTCGAAAAAGGTACGCATGAATTTTCAAATGCTTCATCAGCGAATTTTGCTAATCCAGCGGCAGCATCAGCTTCCGAAGTTGTTGCAGCACCGGGAACTAGAAATGGTAAACCGGGTATTTATGTAGCAATTAAAGAAGCACCAACTACAGACGAAAACCCACTATATAAAGGTACTGAGACAACAGCTTCCTTAAAAGTAACGCTTGAAAACTACAAAGCAAATGACTTAATCGGTACTAAGTATGTAGGTAATGTTTCTTTAACAAAAGATACTGTTAAGCCTAAAGTTAAAACAAATGAGTTAGTATCTGCTAACCAAATGACGGTAACATTTGAAAAACCTGTTACTCAAGTAAATACTCTTGCTAATGATGAAGTTGTAGTTCGTGACAAAGACGGTGTTGTACTTTCTACTACGGTTTCTTCTGTAACTGGAGATACTTTAACAATTGCTTCAAGTGCAGCATTTGCTACTGATAAAGGACCATTCACAGTAGAGATTGCAGCTAATGAATTATATTATAATGAGACTACTTCATCTGTAGCAGCATATCAGGCAACTAGTTTACGAAATGACAAGTTAACAACTATTGTCCGTCCTTCTGAGAGCGGATTTAAATATGTAGAATTTGTTAATGGATCATCAACTTCAGATTTAGATGGTGTTGTTACTCAAACTACTGCAGCAGGTAAAAACGTTATCACTATTGACTACAAAACTGAAATGACCGATAGTGCAAAACTTGCAAGTAATTACAAACTTGATGGTAAAGCGTTGCCGGCAGGTACAGTAGTTGATTTCGTAGGCGACAAAGAAAATGTTCATATCACTTTGCCAAAAGAAGCTGTAAAAGCTGATGGAAGTTTCTTATTGGAAATTTCTACAAATGTAACTACAGAATCTGGTTCAAAAGTTGTTAAGGACCTACAAACTCGTACACCTTATACTACAACTGTTGTATTAGCTGACGATACTAAGCCAGTATTAAAAGAAGCAGTATTTATTAAAGCATCAAATGCTTCTACTACTTCTGATGTAATCAAACTAACATTCACTGAGGATATTGCTAACTCAGTTACAGCTACAAATGCAGTGAAGAACCTTGAAGTAACAATCAATGGCTCTAAACAAAATGTATCTATTGCCGCTTCTGAGCTTTCAGATGGTGACAACGAAGTAGTAATTACATTACCAAGTGCAGTGAGCCTTACAACTGTAACGAATATTAAGACAGTTGCAGATGAAAATGGAGATGTATTCATCGTTGATTCTTCTTCATTGGCTAACAAATTACAAATTGGTACAACTGTTGTAGCAGATGGCTCTAAAGCAGAAATCGACTTAGATGCGATCGCAGATCAGTCACTTGCTCAAGCAACAGTTAATTCAGCTACAGTTAATGGTGCAACTACAACTACAGTTCCAGGAGTAACTGCTAACTTAGCGTTAGCTGGAGCAGATGTAACTTGGTCTTCAAGTAATACTGCAGTAATTACAGATGCTGGTTTAGTAACACGTCCTGCATTTGCTGATGGAAATGCTACAGTTACTTTAACTGCAACTGCAACTGTTAATGGTCAAACTGCTTCTAAAGACTTTACTATCACAGTAACAGCAGAAGCAGCTTCAAATGTAGCGACACTCGATGCTGTGGTTGGCAAATATTCTATTGGCGGTTCTGTAGGTAGTGAAACTCTAACAGCTGATGGTTCTGTAACTACTGTTGGAGCTTTAAAAGCAGCATTAGATACAACTCATGCAGCTGCAACAGTAAAAGTGACTGCTGCAGACGGTACTACAGAATTAACTGATGCTACTGCTTTGGCAAGTGGTCAAAAAGTAATTGTTACTGCTGAAGATGCTACAGCTACAGTTACTTATGTAATTCAGTAATTTGCATTAATTTCGGGTTCCAGGTTCTAACACAATTCAGATGATTCACTTGATATTTTTTTGAGTGAATCTAGCAATCTAGAGGTAGAATCTAAAAATTCGAATGTAAAGAACAGCCAACTGTCTTTCGGGATGGTGATGTGCACCCCAAAAGTTAGAGTCAAAATCTAACTTTTGGGGTGTTTTATTATGGCTAAATATAGCGAGGAATTCAAGGTCGCAATTGTTCGGGAGTATTTAGATGGACGAATTGGGTATAGTTTGTTGGCGAAGAAACATGGTGTGAAATCAAAAGAGCAGATTAGAGAGTGGGTACTAATCTACCAGAAGTATGGTGTGGAAGAATTAGTTAAAAAGAAAAATAATGAAGATTATCCTGTTCAATTCAAGCTAGATGTACTAAGCTTTATGAAAAGGACAGGCGTTTCGCGGTCAGAAACGGCACTTCAAATTGGACTGAAAAATTCATCGATGATTTCATCGTGGAAGAAGAAGTTCCTTGAAGGCGGTGTGGAGGCCCTGGATCAACCGAAAGGACGGCCTACCATGTCTGATAAAGCGAAGAACTTTAAACGAAGTAAACAGCCTGCCCCACAAGACGAAATGACACGTGAACAAAAACTAGAACGAGAAAATGAACTCTTTCGTTTAGAGGTGGAGTACTTAAAAAAGTTAAAAGCTTTTCAGATGGATCCGGAGGGCTATCTCGAAAAGCACAAGTAGCGCTATCACTCGAACTCAAAGAAGAGTTCCTACTGAAGGACGTCCTTCGAGTTGTTGGCATCCCTGAATCTTCCTATTATTATCATATTAATCGAATGCAGACTTCCAGCCCTATTCAAGAGTTGGAAGACATGTTTCAATCTATCTTCGAGAAGAACGATGGCAACTATGGCTATCGACGAATCAAACTAGAACTAAGGAACAGAGGCATGGAAGTGAACCACAAAAAGGTTCAACGCATCATGACAGAACTCGGATTGAAGGGGAATAAGTTTATGCGGAAATCACGCCGATATAGTTCTTACAAGGGGACAGTGGGTACTGTCGCGAAGAACCTAATTCATCGCCGTTTTTACACAAATACAGCTTATCAAAAGCTGACAACCGACATCACAGAATTCAAATGTGCAGATAACTGTAAGCTTTATTTAAGCCCTATTATGGATATGTATAATGGAGAAATACTTTCATACGGTATCAGCAAGCGTCCAACGCTGGACTTTGTGATGGAACCATTAGAAGACGCTCTTGAAATTGTTAAAGGTTCAAAGTACCGGACAACTATCCACTCTGATCAAGGATGGCACTATCAGCATTGAAAATTGGTCAAGACCCTGAAGGATCACAAAGTATTCCAAAGCATGTCACGCAAAGGGAACTGCATAGATAATTCACCAATGGAAAAGTTCTTCGGGCTACTAAAGCAGGAGATGTATTATGGCATGGCACCTCGCACAAACGAGGAATTAAAAAGAGATATTGAGTCTTACATCAGTTATTACAACAACAAACGGATCAAACAGAAATTGGCTGGCATGAGTCCGGTTCAATACCGTCTTCACACCAGCCAATTAGCTGCATAATATAAAACTCTAACTTTTAGGGGTCGCATCACCAATCCCGAAAGACAGTTGGCTGTTCGCTTTATTCAGGTTTTTGATCCTACCACTAGATTACCAGACTAACTCAAAAAATAACGAAAGAGTTGTCAGAATCATGTTAGAACCTGTTATCCGAACTTCCTTTCATACTAAAAGGAATTCTGTTCTGACCCCATTTTGCAAATATTTCAACGAGGAAATTATTTAATTTCAATGATACCAACATTTGTTTTGTTATCATTTACGTCAGCAATATCAATTGTTGTTTGTGGACGTAATTCCACTTTTTTACCTTCTGCAAGTAAATCATTGATATTAGCATTAACTGATACAGTAACAGTTTCATCATTTGCAGAAATAGCTGTAGTTGTTGCTGTAGATGAAGATTTAACACCATCTACAAAAACATCAAAGTCGTTGCCAGTTGTAGAACTTGCACCTAATGCTTCACTAAACGTTAAAACAATTGTAGTTGGATTTCCAGGAGTCGAAGTAATGACTGCTGATTTTACTGTAGGTGCAACATTTTCTGTTAATACAATGTTTTTAGTTTCATTTGCTGCAATACTATTAGCCGCATATGCTTTAACACCATTAACAGTAACATCATAGTTACCAGAACTTTCGATAGTTCCTTCTTTAATTGCTAAACGAACTACTGCACCTGATGCACTATTAGATGTAATTGTTGCTTTTGTTACTGTTGCACCTTCAACTGCATAATTAGATACATTTGCTGCAGTAGCTGGATCAATTAATACAGGGAATGCAACATCAATATAGCTTCCATCTGCTACTGTAGCACCATAAGTTGCTGAAGTAACAACTAATTTTTGAACTGGAGCTGTTGCTGCTGTGTTAGTAAAGTTAACAGTAGTTTTTGCAATATCGTTAGCATAAGCATCTGTAACATAACCCGCAGGAATATCAAACTCGTAATTTAATGCTAATGGTAAATCAGCTGGTGTACTATCTTGTAATTCAATTTTTACTAATTTTTTATTATCTGAGTCTACAGTGAAGTTAGCTTCTGGTACAGTTACTGGAGTAACAACACCATATAGGTTTGTATAATTGAATGTTAAATCAGCTGAACCTTTCTTCACAACATCCTCAGAGAATGTAAGGTAAAGGTGATTCACTCCAGATACATTTACTACTTCTTTAGATTGGATTGTTGGAGCTACTTTATCAGTATTAAAGAATACAGTTTGTGCAGTAGCAGCATTAAGATTTGAAGAAGAATCAACAATCGTTCCTGCTCCAAAGCTTACTGTTGCAGAAGTAGTGATAGCATCAGCAGCTTCTAATGTAAGATAAACTACATTTTTCTCAGAAGATTTTTGAGATACAGTGAAAGATGTACCTGCAGATGCAGCAGAAGCTACACCAGTTAAAGCACCTACTTTAATGTCTGCTAATTGTCCTGAAACTGTACTTACTTCTTCACTAAAAGTAACTTTTACAGTAGTAGAAGAAGTTGCTACTGCAGAAACGACTGTTGGTGCAGTTGAATCAGAAGTTACTTTTTGAGTAATTGTGCTATAAGGTACTGATACATTATTAGCAAAATCTGTTAAATCAGAAATAGCAATTTTAACATCTTTATTAGCAAGAGTTGAAGCATCGAATTTAATAGTTAACTCTTTTTTGTTATCACTCCATGTTTCAGTCGGAGCTGTAACTGCACCTAAAGAACTGTCAACATAAGTATAAACAGGAGTAGCAGCTTTGATTGGCTCTGAGAATACTAGTTTAACAGTATCATTACCAACTCGTTGTACAGAAGTTACTGATGCACGTGTTTTATCAGATAAATTGTAAGAACCTTCAAATGCAGGTGCAAACAATAATGAAGAATCCTTATGAGTTACTTTATTTGCTGCTACTTGAACAAAGTTATAAGAGCCTGCAGTTGGTTCCCAGTTTACAAAAGTAGAACCATCAGCAATAATTGTTAATGTTTTACCATCTGCACTTAGTGTTGTTGGATAAGTGCTAGCCCCAAGCCCAGCTCCGCCTACTGTTACAATAGAACCTAAAAGGTTACCATCTGTACCGATTACTGATGATTTTGCAACTGGTTGAGAAAATTTAATTTGTAACTCACTAGCGTTAATCGCACTTTCCACTCCATCAACTTTTTTAAAGAACGCCTGAAACCCTTATATACCAAGGGTTTCAGGCGTTCTTCAAAAATCAGTTAGTCAGGTTAAGTACGATATTATGCGAAGCCTTGGACATGAGAGGATTGAAACGACCATGATCTACTTAGATAAGGTGTTTGAGAAGCAACGACATGCCATTCATAGTTGGAATACCGAACAGTTTGGCCAATATATATAAAAGAAATACAAACCCCTCACCGAACAAGCCAAATTCATTAATAAAACATCGCTTTTCAATTATTGGATTCGGGTTGTTGTGATTCGTCTAATGGACGTAATGTGTTTAAATTTTCAATTCATCTTGCCAATCCATTTGTCTTCTTTCCTTTCGTCCAACTAACTTTCTTAATAAACTGTCATATCATTTCCTTCTCAATGACCAATTTGATACAATTGCCATCAAAATATCCGATGAGGTGATCAGCATGTGTGGACGCTTTACGATTACAACAGCCATTGATGATATCATGGAACACTTTGCTATCAGCAATGAAATTGATGACGCATATTATCAACCAAGCTTTAATGTAGCACCGTCACAAAATGTTCTATCTGTCATCAACGACGGGGAAAACAATCGCTTAGGCTACTTACATTGGGGCCTAATCCCTCCATGGGCTAAAGATAAGAAAATCGGCTATAAAATGATCAATGCGCGAGCCGAAACGTTGACTGTAAAACCTAGTTACCGAAACGCTTATAAAAAACGCAGGTGCATTATTGTTGCTGACTCTTTCTACGAATGGAAGCGCCTCGACGACAAAACCAAAATCCCTATGCGCGTCAAACTCAAATCAAATGAATTATTTGGAATGGCCGGCTTATGGGAATCTTGGAAAACAAATAATGAAACCATCCATTCGTGTACTATTATTACTACAAAGCCCAACGAGCTAGTGGCCGAAATTCACGACCGGATGCCAGTCATTTTGAAACAGCAGAACGAACAAACCTGGCTCGATCCATCGATTACCGACACTAATCAACTTAGCCCTCTATTGGTACCTTACGACGCAAGTGACATGGAAGCCTATCAGGTTACTCCGCTAGTTAATTCACCTAAAAACAATTCAGTGGATTTGATCCAAAGAGTATAAGCAAGAGGGGGCTACGGTAGAGAAGTCTTGGGCATGCGGGGATTGAAACGACGATGATTTATTTGGAGAAGGTGTTTGAGAAGGAACGTCATGTGATCCATTCCTGGAGATCGGATGCATTTGGCGACTATATATAATGAAGAAAGAACTCATTCTACCTAATAAAAAAAGGATGGACAATCCCCTTCCCGGAAGATTGTCACATCCATTTATCATACATCTCTTTTCTAGCTTGGTTATATAATCGGGCGTACAACTGGGTTGTGTGAGGGTGGTCATGCCCCAGAAGTTCCTGAATACTTTCGAGCGGCATCCCTTTTTGAGCGAGGTGTGCAGCAAACGTATGGCGCATCGTATGAGGGGTTACCCTACATCCTAAATGTTTGGAATAGGATTGAAAGTGGGTCCTGATCTTCTGCTGACGAATTCTCGCCGTTGCCTCTTGATTGATAAATACATCCGGTAATGAATCCGTCCGTGAATCGAGACAGGCTTGTAAATGTTGGCCGCACGCGTGACTGAATAACACAACTCGCCCTTTTTTCCATTTCCCTTCGGGAATTAGAATGCTCCGCTCGCTCCAATTAATATCCGCTTTCTTCATATCCACCAGTTCACTAATTCTGACCCCTGTCGCAAATAGAATTTCAATGACTGCACGCTCCAAAAGCTGTCCTTCCACGCAATCCCTAAGACTCGTGAGCTGAGTGGGCGTTAAATAATTGGGTAATTTCTCTTCTATCTTTGGGAATGGTATTTTCCTTGCAGGATCGATGGGGATAATCCCTTCTTCCAGACAATATTTATAAAAGGTTTTTAGTCCAATCAACTTACCTTGAACTGAATTCGGTTTGTATCCTTTTTCTTTCAACATCATCAGCCAGTTCCGAATATCCTTTGAGGTGATCACATCAAATGGTATATTTAGATGTTCTTGTAATTGATTGACGGCTAGTTGATAGCTCCTGATTGTTCGGGGTGCCATTCGGAACTGATAATCATCCTTGAATTTTTCAATGTACATGTCTGCTTCCATTCTTTCCATCCTCCTTATCCCATATACATTCGGTATAAACTGAGTAGCTTCCATTTGGGCATACGGGCGTAAATTTTTGTCGTTTGAAGGTTCGTATGGCCTAGTTCATCTGCTATAAAAGAAAGCTCAGCACCTTTTGTTAATAATTCTGTCGCAAATGTATGCCGCATACGATGCGGATGAAGTTTTCCTACTACCCCTGCCTTTTGACCAATCTGCTCAACAATTCCTTGTTTACTTCGAATGCTTAGTCGCGTTCCTCTATCAGAAACAAAAAGTGCAGGATGTTCAGCATCAGCAGTTTCCAAATAGCGTTCCAATAAAATGGCACAGGTTTCAGAAAAATGGACCTCTCGTATTTTATTCCCTTTTCCGGTCACACGCGCGGTCCTTTGTTCCAAATCTACGTCTTTTTTATTAAGTTGATGGACTTCACCGATACGACATCCGGAAGTGAGAAGAAATTCCACTATCACCCGGTTGCGTAGGTTTTGTTTTTCGCATACCTGCCGCACTTTCGCAATTTCTGGTTTTTCCAGATACTTTGGAACGGGTTTCGGCAGTCGTGGATACCATCTCCTTTTGATCGGTATTTTCTCCATATAACCTTCATCTACACAAAATGTGTAGAAGGACGCAAGGACACCTATCCGATATCGGATTGTCGAGACTTTTAAATTCTGTTGTTGCTGAATCAACCATTCCTGAATATCATCTGGCGTTAGATTAGAAAACTGTTCCTGTCTATCCCCGAAAAATTTTTCCAGAAAAAACTTATATTGATAAATTGTTTGTGGACTCAAATTTGCTACACGTATGCTCAACAAAAATTCATGAATAACCTCTTGATTTTCTTGGTTAACGATTGGTTTGCTTAACTCCCAGTATTTTTCCGCATCTTCTTTTTCCCATTTGTATTTCACAGGGGATGTGTCCAAATAGTCTTTGCGGACACAAAAAGTATAAAAAGAGCGAAGAATACTCATATTGCTTACTTTCGTTCTATCTTTCAAATCTTTTTGATGATTTTCAAACCACTGTTGGATATCGTTCGTTTCTATAAGTGAAAAATGAGTATGGATATATTTAAAAAATAATTGGAGAAAGGTTCTGTAATCCTCAATTGTTCGCTTGTTTCGATTTCTATTTTTAAGGTGTAACAAAAATGCATTAATCACTTTTTTGTTTTCTTCATTCGGTAAACGAATCTGTATCTCCCAATAATTTTCTGATACCTCTTTAAATCTTCTTTTGTTTCGTAAGGGAGGGTTTTTCATCAGGCCTTCCTCCCAACAAAACTCGTAGAACAACCGCAGCGCACTAAGAATTCCACGTAGTGTATCCTTATTCCAGGTATTCCGGTTTTTCGTAAGCCAATGATTGATTTCCTCTAATGTAATAGAATCAAACGACTTTTCGAACGCCTTGAAAAAGTTTTGCAAAAACACCCTTTTACAAACAATGGTCTTCTCACTTCTATCTAACTTTTTCAAGCTAAACAAAAACGTATTGATGACATGTTGGTTTTCTTGATTGGGTAATGATTTCTTTAACTCCCAGTACATTTCTGGGCTGGAGTTTACTATCTGATTGTCTTGAAGTGGTGATGCTTCAATCTGCTTTTCCACCACACAAAAACTATAGAAAGTGCGTAAGGTTATTAAATAGGCGCCAACGGTTCTTTCGGTTCGATTTTTTCGTTGTTCCCTAAGCCAAGATTCTATGTCTTCCCGGGTAACAGAAGTATATGTTTTCTGATGCGATACAAAAAAATGATGCAAAGTACCACGATGGCGGCGAATGGTTTCCACACTTCTATTCTTTTCTCTCAAGCTGAGTACAAATTCATTGATCATTTTCCTATTTTCTAGTTTTAGTAATTCATCATTTAATTCCCCGTAGCCCCCCAATTCCTCCCGCCTCTCTAGATTTGATATTGATCATACTTATATTTTATTTCGTTATTCATGGGTCTCGTATAGATTCCCATACTATTAGTATTGGCATGGCCGAGCAGTTCCTGAATATCGGCATATTCTATGCCTTTTAATGGGGACACCTAAAAAAAGCATTGCAATTTGATTCGGTTTTCCTCAATCGTCTTCTATTTTCCGCCAGTTTTTATAGTTAATAAAAACTCATTGATTACATTCTGATTTGCCTCATTGGGCAACTTTAATTTTAGTTCCCAGTAATTTCTCTTTTTTTCTCCTCTTCGATTACGTTTGGAATCGGTCATATTCGATTACGTTTGGAATCGGTCATATTGTTTTTTCCGTGCTGTATTCATCAGACGAGTATAAATGCGCGTACTATTGATATTGATGTGACCGAGTAGTTCCTGAATATAGGTAAAGTCCATTCCCTTTTCGGCTAGATGGGCAGCAAATGTGTGCCGCATGGTGTGGGGGGTCACTCTGAATCCAAGTTTTTCTGTGTACTGCCGGAAAAGTAACTCCACAAAACAACGACTGAGTGGTCCACCTCCTTGATTTGAAATGAGATATTTACTTTCAACTTTCCGTTCAGCTAAATACCCATTCAATCTTTCCGCACAATCATGGCTAAATAAGACAAAGCGCTCTTTATTCCCTTTCCCTTTTCGAATCCAAATTTGGCGGGTATCCCATTTGACATCTTCTAACTGGATATTTAATAGTTCACTAATTCGAACACCCGTTGAATATAAAGCTTCTATAATGGCTCGATCCCTCTGATGATCTTTGGTCAACTCTTGAAGCAATGCCAGCTGTCGTTTATCTAAGTAGTAAGGAAGGGAATCCACTTTTTGCGGTGTACGAACTTTAAGTGTTGGATTACTCTTTAATTTGTTTTCCTCCAGGCAATAGCGATAAAACGATTTCACAGCCGACAACTTCAATTGAATGCTGCGTGGTTTCAAACCACTCTCATCCATGGAAGCAAGCCAATCCCTAATGTCTTTCGCTTTTATTTGATCATAGTTCTTTTGACAAAATGAAAAGAATTGTTGTAAGGCCAGCTTGTAGCTTCGGGTGGTTTCCGAGCTAAAACGTGATTGATGGTCCATAAAGAAAGCTTCTTGTATTTCAATATTCATAGATATTCACCCCATAATATTTTGGTATTTTAAAATCATATCTTCTGTCGGGATTCGTGCATATATGCGGGTTGTATTCAAATCCTCATGCCCCATCTCGTCCGCAATAAACTGAAGATCCGCTCCCCTTGCCAACATGTTGGTTGCAAACGTATGTCGAAGAACATGCGGGTGAAGAGTCTGAGTGAACCCAGCTTGTTTTCCTAGTTTCCTTGTAACCAAATAGATTCCGTTCTTTCCGAGCGCCTGGCCAAATTTATTTAGAAATAAAGGCTCAATCTTATTCCCTGAGCGCGTCCGCAAATAATCTTTTAATACAAGCCCACATTCTTCAGAGAAATGGACGTGTCGGATCTTTTTCCCTTTTCCCTCGACAATTGCCGTCCGTTTGTCTACATCCACTTCTTGAATGGTCAAGTTTACCACTTCAGACTCACGGCACCCTGTAGAGAGGAGAAAGAGAATGAGCGCCCGATTTCTAATGGACAGGTTTTCGGCTGCCCGTTTCAAGCGAGCAACCTCCTGCTCATTCAGATATTTAGGCAACGACTGAGGAATCTTTGGCTTCCACCGTTTTTTCATCAACACATTCTCCATGTATTCCTCTTGCAGACAGTATTGAAAAAAGGATGATAGAGCGGAAAATACAAGGTCTATCGTTTTCGGTTTCTTATCTTGAGAAAACTGGTTAAGCCATGTTAACACCTCTTCAGATGTAAGTTGGTCAAGGGGAGTGGAACATTCCCTTAAAAATCTTTCCAGGTATTTGCGGTACTTTGAAATGGTTGCCTCTGCTTTAAGCTCTAGTTTCAGGCTAAGCAGGTATTCATTTAAGATGATTCTTGTTTCCTTTAGAAGGTTCTCACAGGTGCTTTCCCAATATCTCTTTGAACTTTCCATTTTTTTCACCTCCCTCTATAAATTTGTGAAACTTTAATTGATCGATCATGGTACTAGTGTTAACGTTTTTACTATTTTCATACCTATTCCATTTAAATTTTCTAAAAAAACTTTTTTAGAGATTTTACAAGGATTTTTTCTATTCAAAAGGATAGTAGTCGGGGACTTCCTTCTAATGCGTTTCGTTGAAATATAGTGATAACTAAAAACCCCATCATTTGAGCTTACTAACTGTTCTTCAAGTAGTTCTAATTGCTTCGGCTCTGATTCTTTGTATTGTTTTACACTCATCCCTTGAGAAATATAAACAGCCCTAAATCCTCTGATGGATTTAGGGCTGTTGTTAATCATATACAAGCTGATAATATAATCCCAATTATTGATTCGATTTGTAAAAAATCGGAATTTCCTAATGAAATCAGAGAAACTGCCAAAACCTATGCCGACTCCGGCATTCCGGCAGCTCTGGGTATTCCTTTCCAAGCAATTTTCTGGATAGGCTTTTTGGATAGTACAATTAATCTCTATATGTTTCATTGCGATCTTTCAACCTTTGAATGGCAGTCAACACCTTATCCAAATCCGAAATATCATTCGGTGTATTAGGTGTTGTCAAAATATGCGCCACTCTACGATATGTCAATGTGTCGCCATATCCCATAAGAACATAAATCGCACGCTCAAATTGATTGTTCTGCTCCCAGTCTACATCCCCATAAACTACTCTGTAATAAGCATCGGCACTGTGTTGGGGCGCCGGTATGTCTATGTAATCAATCGGTTTCTGATGGATAGCCATATATCATCCGCTCCTTAATTATCCTTCTATAGGTATTTACTTCTAGATAAGATACAAAAGTCCTTCTTTTAAAGGTGGTGCGGATAGCAGATGGACTAATGGTTAAAATAACAAATTAGCAATGTGCTCATGCCCCTTGCAGTACGAGTATAGTCTGACTAATACTTGTATGCTGTTACTCAAAATTCTTTTTAAGCCATCCATACTAACACTTGTGTGTATACTAGAAGATAAAAGGAGAGGTTTGACTTGGATATGCATGCAGCTAAAAAGCTTGTAATCAAATCACATAGTGATGAGCTTAGCAAGAAAGTCATCGAATATTTTCAAAAGTACCCTCATTCAACCGCGGGACACCGTAGTGATAACTTTAAAAAGATTCCTGATAGACTTGCAATCAAATCACATAGCGAAGATCTTCAAAAGAAATTGAAGCATTACTTTGAAAAATACCCCGAGTTACCGGATTATCCTTCTGAAGTTTCACAGATCGAAAAAGAGTTACAAGAAGAAATCAATTATTTGAAACGTGTTTTAAATAAATAACAAATGAAATTGTGTGAGTGATGTAGTTTCAGTTGAGATAGTTTCCGCTTTTGGATAGGGTATTCGAAAACACCCATTTAAAGGCCCCACTATCAGCAGAAAGGCCGACCTAACTATCTGTTAGAAACCTGCACCCAAGCTTGGTCGTATCAAAGAAGTGGTCAACCACTTAAAGTCATCCGCTGTGTACGTTACTTGTTCCTTCACCAAAACAACTGAATCCACATGATTTAAGACTTCCAAGATAGTGCGAACGTTACTTTCGGTATCCCGTATAATTCGGCAGGAGGAATAAATCAACAGATGATCGACTGGAACGTCCTCTGATTGTAGATCCTGCAGCATCATCTGCAAATGTGGACGACTCCCTGCATTTCTCGGGTAGCTGATGTCCTGGTAGTGTTTCATGATACGGATTCCATGCTTTTCTGCGTGGTTGTCGATGGCTCCCTGTTGAGTACTGATATCCTGTTTGTCATGGACGAAGTATCTGCCATAACTCATACCGATTTTCTCGCCTTTCATGTTAACCAATTTAGTTCATCTCCTTAGAAAATGATTCACAGAGTGTGTTCAGTTGCCTAAGCATCTAACGACCACTCTGAGTACTTTCTTCAATCTACCGCCATTCTGTCTATCTGCTGGTTGTTTAATACGTAGGCAAGGGTATTTCTCACTTAGCGTATCTGCAAGATAACTTTAATTTGAGAGATGATATCTTCAAAATGTGGGTAGTTGGAAATGCGGAAGGGAGGTGAAAAATTTTCGTAGCGATAAAAAGGGATAAGAATTCAGTCATTGAACTTGATGGATGAACCGCAACAATCTGCGATGTATACTTGAAGTACCAGAAAACTTTTCAGTTACACCTTGGAGGAGCATTTTGGAGGGAACGAAGGTGGAGGGAATCGGTTATAAGTGGGCGTGCTCATCATTAAAGATAATTTTTTGATTCATATGGAAAAAATAGTAGTCCACAATGAGGAGGGAAAAACGTTGAGTCGTTTACTCGACAAGATGACAATAGATTATCTGGAGGACGTCTTGGTGTGTTTAGCCCACCATTCCAGTGCAATTGACGGGAATACCATCACCTTGCCGGAGACCGTGACCATCATAGTGAATGACGCACTGCCAAATAACGCAAAAATAACAAGAAGTGAGTTTTACGAGGTCGATAATCATCAACAGGCGTTTGAATACGTCATACATTCGATAAGAAATGATGAAAAACTGTCTGTCCCCATTATAAAAAATATACATGAAAAACTAACCGATCGTCTGCAATATGATAAAGGGCAATTCAAGTCGAAAGAGAATTATATCAAAGGGGCTGAGTTTTCGACCGCTCCACCTGAGCAAGTTCCGCAATTGATGGACCAGTTAATCGGGAACTTGAATGATCGGCTAGAAACTGCCGCTACGGAAGAGGACTTATTGAGAGCCATCCTTCAAACGCATATTCAGTTTGAAAAAATCCTTCCTTTTTCGAACGGAAACGGACGAACCGGAAGAATGGTTATAAACTATTCCTTGTTGCAACACGATTTGCCTCCCCTCATTATTAGAAAACAAGACAAAAATGAATACATGCAAATTTTAGCGGAAGCACAAATGAAAGAGATTCCCGATGAGGAGGATATTGAGAGGTTTGTTGCTTTCACAAATCCTATTATGAAAGAGGAAAGAAGGAGAATGCTGTCTTTCTCTAACAAGGCTTCCAAGCAAATCTAAAGATGAAAACCAGGATGAGATCATTGTGTGTTATGGTAAAGCGACATAACATAACAAAAGAAAAGATTCTAAGGGGAAAATACATAATCGCTCGTAGAATTCTTTTTCCTTGATAGAAAATTTTACATCTACGAAATCTCCCTTCCTTCTGTTGTGAAAACGAGAGAGGAAACGAGAGAGGAAACGAGAGAGGAAACGAGAGAGGAAACGAGAGAGGAAACGAGAGAGGAAACGAGAGAGGAAACGAGAGAGGAAACGAGAG
>NZ_JAKRNU010000014.1 GCF_022346545.1 Sporosarcina sp. ACRSM
CCATTACGCAAGTAAGTAAGATCCCTCAAAGAAGATGAGGTTGATAGGTCTGGGGTGGAAGCGCGGCGACGTGTGGAGCTGACAGATACTAATCGATCGAGGACTTAACCTTGATTAAAAAAGGGCATGGTTGTCCCTGATTTTGTGAAACCGATGTTGGTTTTATCCGGTTTTGAGCGAACAAGCTCAAAGAGTCTGGTGCCGATGGCGAAGAGGTCACACCCGTTCCCATCCCGAACACGGAAGTTAAGCTCTTCAGCGCCGATGGTAGTCGGGGGTTTCCCCTGCGAGAGTAGGACGTCGCCAGGCTCATCTATATTTTATAGATTTTATTGGTCCCGTGGTGTAGCGGTTAACATGCCTGCCTGTCACGCAGGAGATCGCCGGTTCGATCCCGGTCGGGACCGCCATTTATCTAAATTTATAACCGATTCCGGGTAGTTCATCTGGAATCGGTTTTTTGTGTATTTTACATTCAAATGAAACAAACAATATTTCGATAAAAAAGAAAGCGATGTCCCGGAAAGATGAGGCAATGCTTTCTGACATCTGAAAATTCGGCTGTAAGTATCTATGCTTTCCGATAGCGTTTATTTTCGGTACACTAGAGCAAAGCAGTAGAAAGGAAATTCGATATGATAAAGGAATTTGAAGTCCATTCCGTTGAGGAAACAGAAAAGCTGGCTATAAAATTATCAACACTTCTAACACCGCCCGATGTCATTACGCTAGAGGGCGACCTTGGGGCGGGGAAGACGACGTTTACAAAGGCGCTTGCCAAAGGATTAGGTATTACACGAACAGTCAATAGTCCGACATTTACGATTGTGAAACAGTATGAAGGGACATACCCTTTTAACCATCTTGATGTGTACCGTTTAGCAGAAAGTGAGGAAGATCTTGGATGGGACGAGCTGTTTTACGGCGATGCGATATCTGTTATTGAATGGGCACATTTAATAGAAGAAGACTTACCTCCGGAACGTTTGGAAATCCGGATTGTTCATGAAGGTGATGATCGCCGAAAAATCACATTTAGACCATTCGGAAAGCGATATGAAATGATTTGTGAGGGGATAGACTTATGATCTGGCTTGGAATAGATACAGCCAATACGCCGCTTTCAGTGGCTATCGTGAAGGATGGGCAACTGTTAGCGGAAGAGAATGCTGCCATGGCCATCAATCACTCGTTACGCGCTATGCCGGCTATCGAGGAGCTGTTTAACAAAGTGGACATGAGCCCTGCTGATGTAGATGCGATTGCGGTTTCAGAAGGTCCAGGATCTTATACGGGTGTCCGAATTGGTGTAACGATAGCGAAGACGCTTGCATGGACGCTTCAAAAGCCGCTCTACGGCCTTTCAAGTTTACAGGTGCTCGCCGGCAATGCCATTTATTTTAATGGCTTAATTTGCCCAATCATGGATGCTAGAAGAGGAAATGTCTATAGCGCTGCGTATCGCTATCAAGACGGATTGTTAACTGCAGTCATTGAAGAAGGCCATTATGCGCTGGAAGAATTGATCCGTCTGTTGGAACAGGACGAACCCATCTTATTTATCGGAAAAGATACAGCGATACATGAAAAGCAACTAGTTGGGCAATTGGGCGATCGTGCGGTAATCGCACCGCTTCATCTGAACTTGCCCCGGGCATCTTCATTGATCCATCTGGTGCAGCAGAAGCAAGAATCGGATATCCATACGTTCGTTCCAGAGTACCGCCGACTTGCGGAAGCGGAAGCGAATTGGTTGAAAGAGCAGGGAAAGGAACAAGTGCGTGATTCAAATGATTGAATATCGAAAAATGGGAAGAGACGATATCACATCTGTTGTAGCCATTGAAGAGGAATCATTTGCCACGCCTTGGACCCATGACATTTTTGAGCATGAGATGACGGGAAATGCTTATGCCCATTATGTTGTTGCAGTTCAAGAGGGTGAAGTGATTGGCCATTGCGGAATGTGGATTGTGTTGGACGAATGCCATATTACGAACGTCGCGGTGCGTAAGCGATGGCGAGGCAATGGAATCGGGGAAGGTTTGATGAGGCAAGCGATTGCGCTTTGCAAAGAGATGAATGTTCGATTGATGACACTGGAAGTGCGGGTGACCAATCACACCGCACAAAATTTGTACCGTAAGCTAGGGTTTCAGGACGGTGGCATACGGAAAAACTATTATGCGGACGACCATGAAGATGCGCTCGTCATGTGGGTGGAATTGTAATGGAAAATGATATCTATATATTAGGAATTGAAACAAGCTGTGATGAAACAGCAGCATCCGTTGTGAAAAATGGTGAAGAAATTGTTTCCAATGTGGTAGCATCGCAAATTATGAGTCAAAAAAGATTCGGTGGCGTTGTGCCAGAGATTGCCTCAAGACATCATGTTGAACAAATTACAATCGTCATGGAAGAGGCACTTGCCGTTGCGGGCTTAACACCGAAGGACCTTGATGCAGTCGCGGTTACAGAGGGTCCTGGGCTTGTTGGAGCGCTCCTCATCGGCATCAATGCGGCGAAAGCATTTGCTTTTGCCAATGGCCTGCCGATTATTGGCGTGCATCACATTGCCGGGCATATTTATGCGAATACGTTAATGCAACCGATGGAGTTCCCCCTGCTGGCGCTTATCGTGTCAGGTGGGCATACAGAGCTTGTGTTGATGGAGAATCATGGCTCTTTCAGACTGATTGGAGAAACGCGCGATGACGCTGCTGGTGAGGCGTATGACAAAGTGGCTCGCGTCCTCGGTCTTCCATACCCAGGCGGTCCGCAAATCGATAAGTTGGCGGCTGAAAGTGATGGACATGTTGAATTCCCGAGGGCCTGGTTGGAACCCGACTCGTATGACTTCAGTTTTAGCGGTCTGAAATCCTCGGTCATTAACTACAAACATAATCTTGAACAGCGTGGCGGGAAAGTCAATCCCGCACATATCGCTGCCGGTTTTCAAGCCAGTGTCGTTGAAGTACTAACAACGAAGGCATTGAAAGCAGCCAAGGAATTTAAAGTGAAACAAGTGATTGCAGCAGGTGGAGTGGCTGCAAATAAGGGCCTTCGCGCATCACTTGAAGAAGCATTTCATCATGAAGAAATTCCTTTTTACGTACCGCCGATTTCACTTTGTACGGATAATGCGGCGATGATTGCGGCAGCTGGATCAGCGATGTTCTTGGACGGCATACGCGGAAATCTGGCGATGAACGGTAAACCCGGCATGCCGCTCGCTTCTTGGAAATCCGAAAAATGAAAAAGCACGAATGTTGTCAACAATCGACAGCGTTCGTCTTTTTTTGTCCTGAAAAAATTTTGTTTGTCAATAGAGAACGTTCGTACTTATGCACAATTTGTGGACAAGTTGTGCATAAGTACGCTGAATTGTAATTTAATAACAGCACATTTAGGATAACTATGTGGATATAAAAATGAATTTCTGTGGATAATGTGGAAAACTATGTTCATATGTGATTAAATCGGCATGTTTCATGTTGATAAGATTGTGGAAATGATGGCCTGTGTATAGTGTTGTAATTCACCAATAATATACGCCGTAGTCTTCGAAACGACAAAACGTCGCATTGAATAGTTTCTTTCCATTCAATGCGACGAATGTTTATCATATCCATTTATAAGGCTTCCAATTCCTCTTGTAAGGAAAGCCATTCATCGGACTTGTGATCGTGCTCTTCTTGCCGTTCGTCGATCTGCGCTTGCAGTTCCATTAACTTTACATGGTCATCTGCAAATTCAGGTAAGGATAATTCGGTTTGAAGTGCTGCGATTTCCTCTTCCAATTGGGACATCCTTTCCTCCAAGTCGGCAATGGCCCTTGTCAGTCTTCTTTCCTGCCTACGCAATTCTTTATCCTGATCATTCGAACGGTTGGATGAAGGCGGTCTTTCAGTCTTAACTGTAGGTGATTCCGCATTCAATTCCTCTTGTTCCAGCTTCTTCTCGACAAAATAGTCATAATCCCCGAGATATTCCATAGCTCCATTTGTACTGAGGTCAATCACTTTAGTTGCCAGACGATTAATGAAGTATCGGTCATGCGAGACGAAAAGCAGTGTACCTGGGAAATCATCGAGCGCATTTTCAAGGACTTCTTTGCTATCGAGGTCCAGATGGTTCGTCGGTTCGTCTAAAATGAGGGTATTCGATTTTTGCAGCATCAGTTTTGCGAGGGATAAACGTGCTTTTTCTCCTCCGGATAAAGACTGGACGGGCTTTTCGACATCTTCGCCTGTGAAGAGGAAACTTCCAAGTAATGAACGGACATCCTTCTCGTTCATCATAGGCCAGTCATCCCAAATTTCCTGCAGGACAGTTCCTGTTCCAATAAGCGTTGCTTGTTCCTGGTCATAGTAACCAAATTGGACGTTCGTCCCATACTTGATCGATCCTGCTATGGGTACTTCTTTTTTAACGATCGTTTTCAATAACGTTGATTTTCCGACGCCATTTGGTCCGATAATGGCAATACGGTCATGCTTGTACACCCGGAAATCGATGTTCGTGGAAAGGGGTGTTTCATTATAGCCAATTGCTAAATTCTCTACATTTAAGACATCATTACCACTTGGTCGATCGATTGAAAAAGAAAAGCTGGCGGATTTTTCGTTCCCATCAGGTGCATCCATCCATTCAGTCCGTTCCAACAGTTTGCGACGGCTCTTTGCCATTTTCGAAGTGGAGGCACGGGCGATATTCCGCTGGATGAAGTCTTCGAGTTTTGCTTTCTCCGATAAATCCTTTTCATATAGATTGCGATCCCGTTCATAGTTTTTGGCTTTTTCATCGAGATAAGCACTGTAGTTCCCTGTGTATTTCGTCACTTTTTTTCGGGATACTTCATAAACGATTGTTACGATTTCATCGAGGAAGTAGCGGTCATGGGAAACAATCAGAATGGCGCCTTCGTAGGAAACGAGGTATTTTTCCAGCCAGCCTAACGTTTCGATATCCAAGTGGTTGGTCGGTTCGTCCAAGATGAGAAGGTCAGGTTTACTCAAGAGCATTTTAGCGAGGGCCAGTCTCGTTTTCTGGCCTCCGGATAGAAGGTTTACGCTCTTATCGAAGTCTTCGGGAAAGAAGCGCATGCCATGTAACACGGAGCGCGTATCCGATTCGTATTGATAGCCACCGGAGTCTTTGAATTCGATTTGCAATGCGTCGTATTCTTTCATGACTTTATTGTACTCCAATGCGTTCTCATAGACGGCTGGGTCGGCCATCTGCCCTTCAAGTGTGCGCAATCGCCTTTCGATGGCATGGAGCGGTTCGAATACGGTCATCATTTCTTCCCAAATCGAGAGTGGGGAATCGATGCCGCTATGCTGTTCGAGATAGCCGATCCGAATGTCTTTTGGGACGATGATATCGCCCGAATCTGCTGTCATTTCACCCGCAATCACTTTGAGCAAGGTGGACTTGCCCGCACCGTTCCGGCCAACAAGGGCGACACGGTCACGATGTTGCACCTCGAGCCGTACATTGGTCAATATATCTGTTCCTGAAAATGATTTTGTCAATCCATTCACTTGTAAAACAATCATCGTAAGCACCTCAATTCTCCTTTAGTTTATCATAATTCGGGAGATATTCCCTACTGCTATCGGCAGAATCATCATGGCGAATCGGGGACGAAGAGAGGGCGTCTAGCGGTTGATGACCGACTTTACAACATCCGACTTCTACTGTACGATAGAATCGGCTAAAAGTACCGTACAGGAGGTCCCACATGAGAGAGGAAACGCCAAAAATTCCACAGGCGACATCAAAGCGATTGCCTCTTTACTATAGATTTCTTCAAAATATCGCTAATTCAGGGAAAAAGCGTGTATCGTCTAGTGAATTAAGTGAAGTGATGAAAATCGATGCAGCGACAATCCGTCGTGATTTTTCTCATTTCGGTGCGCTTGGTAGAAAAGGGTATGGTTATGATGTGCATTATCTTGTCGATTTTTTCCGAAAGACACTTGATGAGGACGCGGAGACCGATGTTGCATTAATTGGAGTTGGCAGTTTGGGGAATGCTTTTTTAAAATATAATTTCCAGAAAAACCATAATACACGTATCGTCGTCGCATTCGATCCAAAAGCGGCAATGGACGGTACAGAGATGAGTGGCATTCCGGTTTTCCATCCCGATACATTACAGGAAAAAATCAAGGAATTGAAAATTGAACATGTCATTTTGACAGTCCCTTCTCGGATTGCACAAGAAGTGACCGACCAACTTGTACAAGCGGGTGTCAAAGGTATTTTGAATTTCGCACCGGTTCGCTTATCCGTACCTGAAACAGTTCGTGTGCATACGATCGATTTATCCGTGGAATTGCAAACGCTCATATACTTTATAAAAAATGACGTAAAACAGTCACATCTGTGATGGTCCGTCAATGGTATTCCACGCGGTTTTCGTGTAAAATAGACATATTACGAGGGAGGTGTCCGGGATGCCAGGTCCAGGGAGTTTAATTATTATCGCAATTATTGCATTGCTCGTATTCGGTCCGAAGAAATTGCCGGAAATCGGGAAGGCGTTCGGTTCTTCATTGCGTGAATTCAAAAACGCCACAAAAGGTTTAGCGGATGACGATGACGTGAAAAAAGTGGAAGTTCAGAAAGTGGAAGACAAAAAAGAAGAAGTGAAGTAAGTTAGTTAGGATGTCTGTCCAATGAAAGAAAAAAATTTAACGATCGTTGAGCATATAGATGAGATTAGAAAACGGCTGATGGTAATCGTCGTTTTCTTTGTTATAGCGGTGGCAGGCAGCTTTTTTGTAGCAAAGCCGGTCATTCAGTTTTTACAGTTGCAGTATACGGGGGAAATTGAGCCGATGTTGTCGGGGGAAGTCGAAGAAAGCCCCTTGCATTCATTTGCTGTTTTAGATCCGATTATGATTTATATGAAAGTGATCATCTTCATTTCCTTCGTCGTCATCTCACCGGTTATTATGTATCAGCTATGGGCATTTATCACGCCAGGGTTACATGAGAAGGAGCGGCGCGCGACACGGAATTATATCCCGTTCACATTTCTTCTTTTTGTAGCAGGTGTATCGTTTTCTTATTTTGTCCTGTTGCCTTATGTCATGAAGTTCATGATTACTTTATCCGGAGAACTCGGGATTACACAAACCATTGGCATCAATGAGTACTTCACGTTTTTATTTCAAATTCTGATTCCATTTGGTGTTGTGTTCCAGTTGCCGGTCGTCTTGCTATTTCTGACAAGGCTCGGTCTCGTCAGTCCGACTAGGCTTGTGAAAATTAGAAAATATGCTTATTTTACGCTTTTTGTCATCGCGGCATTTATTACACCACCAGATTTGATGTCCCATTTACTTGTTACAGTTCCGATGTTCGCGCTTTATGAATTAAGTATTTTTATCTCGCGTTTCGGTTATCGGAAATATTTAAAAGCGGAGCAACAGCGTCAATTGGACGAGGTAAAGGCGGAGCAACAACGTCAAATTGACGAAGTGATGGGTCGCTAAATAGATTGAAAAAAGCCTTCCAATCGGTTAACTTAAATCGATTGGAAGGCTTTTTTTACGTCCAGACTCCGGGCGCCAGACGCTCGGGGTATAAGCCGTTTTGGCTGTGAGGAAAAAAACACCTCTTGGGCCCACAGGATGTGGGTCATGCAGTCGTTGCCAATCGAACAGCGGAGGGTTCGATTGGCCATATTTCTGCGTCCTTTGCAGAAATTAAGGCACTTTCTTTCAGGACGCGGCGAATTTAGACTGCCTTCCTAAGTCCGTCTTATGCCTGTCGCGTCTAAGCAGGCGCCCTGCGCTTTTGTTTATTGAATAAAAATAATCACCGCTTGTTTGACCTTTTCCATTTCTTCAATATACCTCTGAAGCTTATCATAGTTTAGCTGAACGACTACGACAAAGCCGTTCATCAGTCCATGGGCAATCATCGGTGTCAGGATGGATTTGGTTCGGTAATACAAATAAGCGAAGACCAATGCCGGCATCGTATAGATGAGTAGATGTTCAAGTTCATTGTGGACGGCGGCAAAGACCACTGCACTCACAAGAGTAGCAATCCAGAAATTTGTTTTCATATAAATTCCGCCGAAAATCACTCTTCTAAATACGAGTTCTTCCAATAAGGGTGCAAATAGCACCATTGAAATGATGACAATCGGTGAAGTTTTGGCAATATCTGTCAGTAACGCGGTATTGTCGGATCCTGGCGTAACACCGAACATCGACTCGATAGATGCAGCGAGCATTTGTCCACCCATTGCGAGGAAGAAACCGATAACCCCCCAAAGGATGATACTGCCGACAGAGGCTTTTTTCCCTTTGAAAACTTGCATGAATTTCTTATTTCGTGCGATCAATACGAGGAAAATGATCGCTGCAATCGTGTTGACAATAAAGAGTGACCAAGCGAATCCGTGATAAGTGGCTTGGAGCTCTTGCAAACCAGGTTTGCTTTTCATATAACCGATCAATAACTCAGCTAAATAGATACTCCCGACTTGCATAGCAATATACGTCAGTAGCAAATAGATATACATTTTCCAATTTTTCAACGTATCCACTCCTTCATATGTGGCTGACGTTCATTTTATCTTTTTCCAGTTCGATAAGCAAAGAGAAATGTCTAGAGTTTTTGCTTGCAATTAATTTGAATCTTCTTTATGATAGAAAATGTGTTAGCACTCCAGTAGGTCGAGTGCTAAAATCCAAGAAAATATTTTGAGGAGGTTGTTTCACTTGTTGAAACCATTAGGTGACCGTATCGTAATCGAACTAATCGAGGCAGAAGAAAAAACTTCAAGTGGTATTGTACTACCGGATTCTGCGAAAGAGAAACCGCAAGAAGGGAAAGTTGTAGCAGCAGGTACCGGACGCGTTCTAGAGAATGGCCAGCGCATCGAACTGGAAGTAAAAGAAGGCGATCGGATCATCTTCTCTAAATATTCCGGAACTGAAGTGAAATATGAAGGTAATGAATTTCTAATCCTGCGTGAAAGCGACATTTTAGCAATCATCGGCTAATGGGCCGTTTGAGAATTCATAAATGAAAACACGAAAATCAGGAGGGAACTTATAAATGGCTAAAGAAATTAAATTTAACGAAGATGCACGTGGTGCAATGCTCCGCGGTGTAGATACATTAGCAGATGCTGTAAAAGTAACGCTTGGACCAAAAGGACGCAACGTCGTTCTTGAGAAAAAATTTGGTTCACCGCTTATTACAAACGACGGTGTGACAATCGCTCGTGAAATCGAACTAGAAGATGCATTCGAAAACATGGGTGCAAAACTAGTAGCAGAAGTGGCTTCCAAAACAAACGAAATCGCTGGAGACGGTACGACAACTGCAACGGTTCTTGCGCAAGCGATGATCCGTGAAGGTTTGAAAAACGTTACAGCGGGTGCAAACCCAGTAGGTATCCGTAAAGGAATCGAACAAGCAGTTGCAACAGCTGTGGAAGGTTTACAGTCTATTTCCGATGAAATCGAAAGCAAACAAGAAATTGCACAAGTTGCTGCGATCTCTTCAGGAGATGAAGAAGTCGGCGAACTGATCGCTGAAGCGATGGAGCGCGTTGGTAACGATGGCGTTATCACAATCGAAGAGTCAAAAGGATTCACAACTGAACTTGACGTTGTAGAAGGTATGCAGTTCGACCGTGGTTATGCATCAGCTTACATGGCAACAGATACAGATAAAATGGAAGCGGTTCTTGACAACCCTTACATTCTGATCACAGATAAAAAGATTACAAACATCCAAGAAATCCTTCCTGTACTTGAGCAAGTCGTACAACAAGGTAAACCGCTTCTAATGATCGCTGAAGACGTAGAAGGTGAAGCACTTGCAACACTTGTTGTCAACAAACTTCGCGGCACATTCAACGCAGTTGCGGTTAAAGCACCAGGCTTCGGGGATCGACGTAAAGCAATGCTTGAAGACATCGCAACATTGACAGGCGGAGAAGTGATTACAGAAGATCTAGGTCTTGACTTGAAATCAGCGGACATCACGCAACTTGGACGGGCTGCAAAAGTCGTTGTGACAAAAGACAACACAACAATCGTTGAAGGAAGCGGCGACTCAGCTAAAATTGAAGGCCGTGTGAACCAAATCCGTGTTCAATTGGAAGAAACAACTTCTGAGTTCGATAAAGAAAAACTACAAGAGCGTCTTGCGAAATTGGCAGGCGGCGTAGCAGTTATCAAAGTCGGCGCAGCTACTGAAACAGAATTGAAAGAACGCAAACTTCGTATCGAAGACGCATTGAACTCAACGCGTGCAGCGGTTGAAGAAGGAATCGTTTCCGGTGGTGGAACAGCGCTCGTAAACGTCTATAACAAAGTGGAAACTCTACTAGAATCAACAGCAGGTGACGTTGCAACAGGCGTGAAAATCGTTCTTCGTGCACTGGAAGAGCCTGTACGTCAAATCGCAAACAACGCTGGCCTTGAAGGTTCAATCGTTGTCGATCGTCTAAAACGCGAAGAAGTCGGCACTGGCTTCAACGCAGCAGATGGCGAGTGGGTGAACATGATGCAAGCAGGTATCGTTGACCCGACTAAAGTTACTCGTTCAGCGCTACAAAACGCAGCATCCGTTGCAGCAATGTTCTTGACTACAGAAGCGGTTATCGCAGACAAGCCAGAACCAAACGCACCTGCAATGCCTGACATGGGCGGTATGGGTGGAATGGGCGGCATGATGTAATAAGTCAGCCCAAAAGGTTGATATATCTACGTTCAGCAGAAGACTCCCACCTCTATAGGTGGCGAGATGAATGTGGTTTTGTTTTCCTGTTTAGCGGGTGTCCAGACGCCCGCTGAACGAAGATAAAGCCTCCGGCGGATGTCACAGATTTTTTAGAGGAGCTTTTCGAGCGAGCTCGAAAAAAATCTGGACGCAATCACGCCGAGGCGCGATTGATCAAGGCTTTACCCACTACAACTTGTCTGAAACACCAAAAAATAACAGAAACATAACATTTGCATAAGAAATGTGAGCGAGTTATGTTTTCGGGGATGTGTCCGTAGAGATTATTGATCTTAACGGATGCATCCTTTTTCATTTTAATTGTAACGTGCGTGTAAACTTTCATCGTCGTTTCGATATCCTCGTGACCAACGCTCTCCATGATTGTTGCAATGTCCATTCCTGCTTCAGTCAGCATGCTAATGTGAGTGTGTCTAAAAATATGCGAAGTCGCCTTTTTCTTTATAGACGTTTTTTCCATTAGGCGATTCATTCTTTTCAAGATATTGCTCGGGACAAAAGGATATCTGTTAACTCGGCATGATGTGATCACCTCATACTGAATAAAAAAGAAACTTCTCACAAGTTCAATGAACTTTTGAGAAGCTTTTTGTGCATCTCTTACAAAACGTTAGCCAAAGTGAACAAGTTCTGCTATAATTACATAGCACTCAGAGCGGTTTAGAACGGCTTTTTCGGTGCATACTTTGGTTAGTAAATATTTATCAAGAAGGGAAATCGTATTATGAGCAACTATAACGCAGTATCAGCAAAAAATACGGAAAATGCTCCAAATGGTAACGGTCTATATTCACAATCTGTAGCTTTCTCTCATTACAATAATCTTTCAGCTCAATTACCTATCGATCCTAAAACGGGTAAATTGGTCGCTGGTGGTATAAAAGAGCAAGCCGAACAGTGTTTTAACAATATCAAGGCAATTGTAGACAGCATCGATCATGTGATGAGCGATATTGTTAGAATTACGGTATTTGTTAAGGACATCAAAGATGTTGACGCTGTAGACGAAGTTTATAAAACATTCTTCCCAACTTATGTTCCTTCACGGACAACAGTTGCAGTTGCAGCTTTGCCTATGGATGCTTTAGTGCAAGTTGAAGCACTTGTTTCACACGGTGAAGGTACAATTCCAAACGCTCCACAAGCAGGCGACCTCATCAAACTTACAAATAACACAGCAAATGCACCAACAAGCCCTCTATCTACACAAACTGTATCTTTCTCTCATTACAATAATCTTTCAGCTCAATTGCCGATCGATCCAAAAACGGGCAGATTGGTAACTGGCGGAGTAAAAGAGCAAGCTGGACAGTGCTTGAAAAATATCAAAGCAATTTTAGAAAGTATCGACGTTCCTTTTGACGATATTGTTAAAATCAATATCTTCCTTAAAGACCTCGCGGATACGGATGCTGTAAATGAAGTTTATTCAACATTCTTCCCAGACTCCGCTATTGCTAGAGCCGTAGCCTATGTTCCGGCACGGACGGTAGTCGCTGCTTCAGCTTTACCTATGGATGCTTCAGTACAAATCGAAGCAGTGGTATCACACGGAGATGGTACACCTCCACAGGCTATTGAAGACAGACATGGTATCGTTATCTGGGCAAACAACACTGAAAACGCGCCAAAGAGCTCTTTATCCACACAAACTGTAGCGTTCTCTCATTACAATCACCTTTCAGCTCAATTACCTTTAGATCCAAAAACAGGTCAATTGGTAGCTGGCGGCGTAAAAGAGCAAGCTGAACAGTGCTTGAAAAATATCAAGGCAATTGTAGAAAGTATCGACCATGTTATGGAAGATATCGTTAAAGTAAATATCTTCGTTAAAAATATCGCGGATATGGATGCTGTAGACGAAGCTTACAAAACATTCTTCCCAGGTGGTACTCCTGCACGAAGAACAGTTGGCGTATCAGCTTTACCTAATGATGCTTTAATCCAAATCGATGCAATTGTCTCAAATGCTGAAGGAACACCTCCAAAAGCATAACAGGCATTTGTTTGTAAAACAGGAATGATAGGCGTTACTTGTACATGTTGATGATGACATGTACAAGTCATAAGAGGCTGTCTCAAATGAAAATTGAGACAGCCTCCTTCTTACGGTACAAAGGGAATAGCATCGAGATTTTAGCTGATTATGGTTGAAATCTTAATGGTTAGATGGATAGAAAATTTCTTTCAAAATATACACTCTTCAATTTGTTTCAATAAGTCTCCAGCTCTCTCCTGACTGCCATCATCCGTTTTATACTCAACATTGGTTAGTATAATGATTGTATAATCCGTTTCTGGATAACGACTTAGCATGGTTGAATAGCCCGGCCAACCTCCGCTGTGTGATACCCTTTTACCGGCTGATTCTAAGTGATCGATAAACCAGCCGAATCCGCAATGTGTCTTCTGACCATCCTTTGTTCTAAATGTTGATAGCGACAATTCTAGCGATGGGTTACTAAGTAAAATTCCTTCTTTTAGCGCACGATCAAGGGAAAGCAAATCCATAATTGTTGAATGGATCATTCCGTCTCCTTGAATGCCATCTAAATAGTTCACATAATCATATTCTGGGAGCTCATCTGGTAAAAAGAAATCTTTATCGTTTGTATTTTTTATGAATCCATAGGCAAAATCATCAACAGTTTCAGGCTTAAATCTACGGTTCATGACCCTCGTACGGTGCATGCCTGCTGGGATAAATACATGATGGAGCATGAACGAAGAATAGGACATTCCCGATACAACTTCAATCACAGTAGCTAAACAAACATAGCCTGTATTACTATATTCGCATTTATCTTCTGGATTAAAGTAAGGGTGCGGTTTATATGTTGCTAACAAACGGAATACATCCGTATTGGTTGCAATTTCGGTGCGATCCCAATACGTTTCGAATAGTTCCATGTAATCCGGAAGCCCTGATGTATGTGTTAAAACATGTCGCAAGGTAACAGTAGGGTAGGGGAAATCATGAATCCACTTACTGATAGGATCGTCATAATGAAGCTCGGATTGTTCTGCTAAAATCATAATTCCGATTGCTGTCATTGGTTTCGTTACGGAAGCAAGCTCAAATAAGGAGTCGATTGTAAGAGTACTATTTCGACGATAATCTGAGAGTCCGAATGTGCCTGTGTAAATAGATACTCCACCCTTTGCTACCAGTATATTTCCTGAAAACTTACCTTCTTTCCACTTACTAATAAATAGTTGATCAATCTTCTTAGCCACTTCCATATGATTCCCCCTGACCCGATGTAAGGATGATTATTATTTTAACGTTTCCATTGCAGCCTCTAAAATACGAATTCTTCCGTTTACAGTTCCACCACCCATTACTAATGGATCGACTGCGTTTACAAATACTTGATTGTTTTTCACTGCATTTAATCCCTTCCAAACTTCACTCTTTTCGAGGTCTTCTAGAATGTTTTCTTTATCTGCATTTTCGTAAGAATCATACTGTACAAAGATATAATCTGGATTGGCTGCATAAAGACCTTCTAAAGAAAGAACAGTTTGTTCTGTAGTATTTTTAATAATCTCAGGTACTGTAAGACCTAATTCACCATAAAGCACATCGTTAAGGAATACGTCTTTAGGGTAGACCATCATTTCGCCCCCTCTAATCCGTATTGCTATAACATCCTTCTCCTTGAATGAGCTGAGGTAATCGATTGCTTCCTGCTTATCCTGGTTATATTTATCAATGATCCCTTTTGCCATATCTGTTTTCCCTGTAATCTCGGCAAGGAGTTCAAGATTGGATTGCCAATCGGGTCCATAATGTGATGTTGGAATGACTGGCGCAATCTTCTCTAGTTGTGTTAATACTGCCGGCGTTTCCATGTCGGTACTGATGATTAAGTCAGGAGCCAAATCCAAAATATATTCTAAACTTTCGTCACTTGTCCCTAAAAGAGGGATTGTATTAGCTGTTATATCACGAAAAAAGCTTGGGAAAGGTTCTTCGTCACTACCAATTGCACTAGCAGCAAAAGGCTCTACCTCAAGCACGACAGCATCCTCAATCAATTCAAAAGCATTTAGAAATATTATTTTTTCTGATTTGACTGGAACAGTATAGCTATTACCTAAATAAGTAATGGTTTTTGTTTGTTCATCGCTTGGATTACTTTGTGAACTAGAGGATACCTTATCCTCTTCCTTATCCCCGCATGCCGATAAAGTAAATACGAGTAGCACAACTCCTAATAGGAAAAATGTTTTTTTCATTAATAAATCCTCCCTTTACTCCACATCATGATGAGAATGAGTATTATTATCAATGATAAACAAGAGTTCTTCTAGGTTCCATGTAGAAAAGGAGGTTTTTATGATGTACTATCCTCGGTTAGAAGCTTTAGAACCTCTTTCACAATTAATAAATGGGGAAGCGCAGCATAGTCACGCCATGGAAAATGATTAAGTGTATAAACTTGCTCGTTTCGAACTGACTTCAATTCCAACCAAGTCTCATCTAATTGAAGTGCGTTCCATTTCTGCAACGTTTCCTCATCTTCATAGACAAGAGTCAGGATGTAATCTGAATTGATTTCAGCTAATTGCTCAACCGTAATCGATTGTTTATAGTCAGGCATAAAAGCTGTTGCAGGCGTTAACTTCAAATCTTCAAATAAAACCTCATTAATACTTCTATCATGGTACAAATAACAGTCATCACCCATGATTAATAAAAATAAAAAAGTTTGCTTATGTTTATCGTTTTTTAAATAAGTGGAGACTTCTTGTACTGTTCGTTCGTATTCATCAAGCCATCGCCTTGCTTCAACATTTGCATCTAATAACTTTGCTACTTCTAGCAGTTGTTCACGCCAAGGTAGTTTGCTCCATGCAAGCTGATGAACATGACCAAGTGACTTTAATTTTGTAAGTTGTTTTTCATTCACATTATCTAGGCATAAAATCAAATCGTATTTGGTGTTTTGTTGTAGAAGTAACTCAATATTATCGTTTAATATAGTAGGACTTCTACCAATGGAAAGTTGAACGGGCACCCGATCACCAAATAATTTAAAATAATAGAATCTCCATGTTGGATGAATCGGTGCTGCAGATGGGATAAAGTGTAACGGAAACAATATGCCAAAAAATGAACTATCTAAAACGGCTATTTTTTTCATCCGTCTTTTCATAAATAACGAGGGAGGGATTCCTATTACCTCTTTGAAACGACGACTGAAATAAAATTCGTCCTTATATCCCGTTTTCTTTGCAATTTCTTTAAGTGTTTTTCCACCGCTTAATAACAGGTTCTTAGATGCTTCAATCCTTATTTCGGATAAATACTGAATTGCACTTATCCCATATCGTTTGCGGAATAGCTCCATGTAATATTTAGGGCTTATATGCATCATCTTCGCCAAGTCTTTTATTTGAATCTGTTCTCGAAAATGAACTTGCATATAATGCTTTGTTTTTTCCAGCATCTTTTGCTGGTCTCTAGTTGCAGGTACTTGGGTTGTGATCAAGGCGTGAATGAGCATATAAAATTGAGCCTGTATAATTAACTTATTTTCCGGTATTGGGCTTTTGGATAAAGCGTAAATACTACTAGTTAGATTGGCGATTTCTTCTGTTAATTTAACCTGTATTTCCTCGACTCGTTTAGCAAGAATGGAATGATTTTGCTCTAGATGCACTTGATGCTTGTAAATACTATCAAATAGAATGAGATAAACTGTTGTCGTATTTTCTCTATCTAACTTAACAGTAATTGATTCTTGAGGAGGGCATATATAAATCTGTTCTTTTTGTAATTTATATGTATGGTCTATGATTGTCAGATTGCCTGTGCCTTTTGCGGCGAAGATAAGACAATAACTATCATGCCTTTTTTGATAAGTACGCTTAGAGAGATTCGTTAAAACTTTTATGTCTAGAAATTGAAATAGAAGCTGAGCCATTTGACCGATCAATCAAAACACCTCCATATAGTAAACTTTTTTAAGTATATCATCACTTAGACGATTTTCATTGTGTAGATAATGCGCGTTTGTGTAAATAGCAAGCCAAAATAGCTAAAGGCAGTCATATGATATTTTATCAGCATCTCCTGCGTCATATCCGTTGTAAAATAAATTTAGTTGCTATTTAAAAAACTCTCTTGTATGATAAACAAATGAATAAATCGTAATGATTACGTTTAAGTGGCGCGAAGGAGGAATAAGTACGAGAGTGAATATTACATTGGCCTGTACAGAAACAGGAGACCGCGATTACACAACAACAAAAAACAAACGCAATATTCCTGGGCGGATTGAATTAAAGAAATACAGCTCGAGTTTGAAAAGAGTTACATTGCATAGAGAAACAAAGAAAAAATATTTACCTGTTTTTAAATCGTAATTATCACTAATTAAGGAGTGGAAATAGAATGGCGAAGACATCCAAGGTGGCGAAAGATAAAAGGCAACGGGAGTTGGTTGCTCGTTATGCGGCACTTCGTAAAGAATTGAAGGAGAAAGGTGACTATGAAGCTTTAAATAAGCTACCTAAGAACTCTTCCCCGACACGATTAAAAAATCGATGTGAAATTACGGGAAGGCCAAGAGGATATATGCGGAAATTTAACATGTCACGTATTGCTTTTCGGGAGCTTGCACATAAAGGGCAACTACCAGGTGTTAAAAAAGCCAGTTGGTAAAGGGGATTCAACCATTCTTTATAAGAACGAATGGTTGATTTTTTCCAATGAACATGATGTGAGGTGAGGAGAATGAATGAGTGGCTAAGGGCGTCTTTGTTAAGAAGCGAGGTTAAAAAGCTATCGGAAGGCAAAAGGCGGCTGTATCAGTTTGTCATCGAGCTAGAAGATGCTTTGGTCGAAAGTGCGAAAACAGCTGATCATTTTCTTGGTCTTCTAGAAGAAAAATCTCCGTATGAACGTGCGAGCCAGCATTTTGGTTTGCCAGTAATAAAGGTAATTCGTCTGATAAATGATATAGAAGTCGAACTAAACGAAAAAGTGGAAAGAAGATATGAAAGGACTAAATGGATTGACTATACAGACCACCTACAGCAAATAGACGCTGTAGGTGGTGAAAAACAGCTTTTTTTGTTTATTAGTTAGAAGAATCAATAAGAAATCGCCCCGGCATTCAATCATTGCCAGTTTGTTATCCTTCTTTTGAACCAGGAAAACAAATGATAACGAGCATCTTATGTGTCATTGTGCTTTCACTTCTTTTATCAATATGAAAATAAAGCTCTAGGCAATGGAGTATTGTTAATTTTTTAAGCTTACATTGGATGTTGGTGTCAATTGTTGTCTTATTCATAATTAATGCGAACAGGAATAACCACCTCTCAGAAAATTGGAGAGGTGGTTATTTTTTTGTTTTTAATTACAATCGATCGGATTCAAAGTTTGTACTTTACTTCTATTGCTTTCTCGCTAATGTAGGCTGGATAGTCTTCCTTGAAGAGGATGGGATCATGATCACTATTGAGGGGTAATCACAGTTATTGTGAATACATAATTGTCGCTAGGGTTTGAACAGATTGCGGTAAAGAAAACATTCATCAATTTTGCAGCTAAGCTTCTTGTAACAGAAATTTTTGATACGCTTGAAAATAATTATGTAAAGAAAAATAATTATGTAAGAAACTTCTCCTCAAAGCAGGTAAAATAGCCTTAATAATGATAAACGGCTGACGATAATAAGAATAAAGAACCTTGGTCTAAATTACGGTCAACCATTATGGAAGCACGATTTATTTTCAGAATTATGTAAATAGTAAATTGATTATTAGAGGAGAGTAGATGATAAAATAATATGAAAAATAAAGTATTGCTATACATACCGTTCCTACTTATAATCATTGCTGCATTTCTATTTAATTTGCTTGCCCCCCTAACAACAAATGCAAAGGATGATTCCAAGTCAATCAACTTGGGAACATATTATGAGTTTTATCGTGATTCGACGAACAAACTGACGATAGAAAATATGTTGTCTGATGAATTCGAAGGGGAATTTGCCCGGAGTCAGCAGAAGTACCTTTTTTTTTGGCACACAGATGATACGATTTGGTTGAGGCTTGATGCAGCTGAAATTATCCGTGATCCAGAAGAAAGCTATTGGTTGGAAGCGACTGATAAACTGAATAGTATTGAGGTTTATTTAGTCAGGGACGATGATACATATGACATACAAAAAGGCGGAATGTCAAATATAAAAAATCAAGAAATTGATTACCGCTCTAATTTATTTTATATTGAAGACCCCTCTATTGAGGCGATTTATGTGAAATTAGATGGCGTCATGCCGCTCAATTTGATTTCTTTTTTCTATACAACAAAAGATTTTATTGAAAAGGTCATTGCCTATAAATTTTACACCGGTATTTTTTATGGCTTTATGATTTCGTTATTAATCTATAATTTGTTTTTGTTTTTTTCATTGAAGGAAAAAGCCTATTTATATTATGTCTTTTATATGTTGTGTTTCATCTTCTATCAAGCAGCTATGAATTCATTGGATTTGGAGTTACTGGGACCCTTCTTTTCGGAACATTTTTTTACAAGAACCATACCTTTGGTCGGAAATATACTATTTATCTTTATGATTTTATTCGGCAAGGAATTTCTGGATTTAAAAAGGAATTTACCTCAGTTCAATCAGGTGGCTAATGGTTTATTAGGGGTAACGGTGATATTCCTCTTCTTCATTTATTTCACTGAAAATATAACAATTACCGATTATATGTCACTCATCATGGCGATTGTAGTGCCGTCTTTTCTTTGGCTTTCCGGTTTGCTTGTATTGCTCAAAGGGCATAAAATGGCCCGGTATTATATGATTGGCTGGACGGTTTTACTCGGTTCCATCATGGTGCAGGCCTTGGGGTTTTTAAGTGTGATTCCATTCCACCCTCGCATTTATGAGGAAGTTCCTGCAATCGGTGCCGCCTTTGAAGCGATCTTTTTGTCATTGGCTTTAGGCGATAAAATCAACATTATGAAAAAAGAGCACCAAGCATCACAGGAAAAATTAAACGAAAAGCTGGAGCATCTAGTAGCTGAGCGTACACAACAATTGGAGAGGGTCAATGCAGAACTTGAAGTCTTGGCACATACCGATCAGTTAACACAATTACCCAATCGTTTTCAGTTAGACCGATTGCTGAAAGAGGGATCTGAACATGCACAAAACAAGGACGTGCCCCTGTCGCTTATTTTATTGGATATCGACCAGTTTAAGGCGGTAAACGATAATTATGGTCACCAGGTGGGAGATCTTGTTTTACAGGAAGTAGCTATGCAATTAAAAGAGTCTGTGCTAAGAGAAGGGACGATCGGACGTTGGGGCGGCGAGGAATTTTTAATCATTTGTCCCCAGTCTGCTATAGGGACCGCTATCGATCTTGCTGAAAAAACCCGAAGGCAAATCGAAGAGCATACATTTCCAGTTGTGGTCCATAAGACTGTCAGCTTCGGAGTAACCTCTTATGTTCCTGGTGATACTTTACATTCTATGCTATCAAGATGTGATAAAGCGTTGTATCATGCCAAAAATAACGGACGAAACCGTGTTGAATACTTGTTAGCGAATGACTAACATTGATGGATGACTTAACTATCTAATTGGGTAAAAATAGGCTTTGATGTACTTCCATTGGGCAATAAAACTCCTTATTTATAATGATTATTATTTAGTATTGATTATTAAGTAGTATCTGTTATAATAAATATAAGATCATTTGAGGAGGAATTGTTCAATGGAAAAATTACATACAGCATTAAATGTTCAAATCGCAAACTGGAGTGTCCTTTACACGAAGCTTCATCGTTACCATTGGTTTGTGAAAGGGCCGCAATTCTTCACCCTTCACGAAAAGTTCGAGGAATTATATAATGAGTCAGCTACTGTTGTCGATGAGGTAGCGGAAAGACTTCTTGCAAGTGGTGGAACGCCAGTTGCGACGATGAAGGAATACTTGAACCTTGCGACTTTGGAAGAGACAAAAGGAGAAAGCAGTGCCAATGAAATGGTTGCAAGCCTTGTCGAGGATTACAAGCATCTGAAACAAGAGCTGAAGGCATTAGCCGAACTCTCAGCCCAACAAGAAGACGATGTCATCAATGATCTCGCTGTCGGCTTATTGGTGAAAGTGGATACACATATCTGGATGCTATCCGCTTATCTAGGTGAATAAGGGAACTTGAGGAAGAGACTGACTAATAAGTCCCGACATAAAACAGATGGAGAAAAACGAATCGTCTTTCTTCATCTGTTTTTGTGTTATTCCGACCTATCAAGAACCTGGTACTGTTATCTGTATAAGTCGAATGCCGAACGGGAATCCTTCAACTAGCTAAGAATTGAATGGAGGATTAATTGTGACTGAATATGGAAAGTTGCCAGAGCACCCAGAGTCGTACTGGAGGACAGCTATTGAATTTCCGGAGTTTCCAAGTTTAGAGGAGGATATTCAAGCCGATGTCATTATTGTAGGGGCTGGTATCGCGGGGATTACATCCGCTTACCTGTTGGTGAATGAAGGCTTGAAGGTCGCTGTAATTGAAGCGGGAGAAGTGTTGAATGGGACGACCGGCCATACGACTGCCAAAATTACTGCACAACATGATCTCATATACGATGAATTCATCCATAATATCGGAAGAAGCAATGCACGTTTATACTATGAAGCGAATATGGAAGCACTTCGCTTTATTAGGGAAACGGTGGACCGACATAAAATTGACTGTGATTTTAGTCAGCAAGATGCGTACATATACGCTACAACTGAGAAATATGCACGAAAGATTGAAAAAGAGGCGGAAGCCTATGAAAAGATCGGGATTGAGGGGGGCTTGGTTGAAAGTATCCCTTTTGACATCGCGATCCAAAATGCGCTTGTCATGAAAAACCAAGCGCAATTCCACCCGACCAAATATTTAGTCCATCTCCTTCAAATCATCAAGGAAAAAGGCGGTCTCGTCTTTGAGAACACCACAGCGGTCAATATTGAAACTAGTGAGCAACCTGTTGTACTTACCAAAGAGGGCGCGCGTATCACCGCCAATCACGTCCTCATATGTACGCACTTTCCATTTTACGAGGGGGCCGGATTTTATTCGACGAGGATGTATGCAGATCGGTCTTATGCCCTTGCGGTGAAAGCAAACAAGCAATACCCGGGTGGAATCTATATCAGTGCTGATGAACCGACACGTTCCCTTCGATCTGTAACCATTAATGGTGAGGAAATGGTACTGATTGTCGGAGAAAACCATAAGACAGGGCAAGGAATCGAGGCGATGGAACATTATAAGGCGCTGGAACAGTTTGGCGAGGAAGTTTTTGGACTGAAAGAAGTGGTCTATCGGTGGTCGGCCCAGGATCTGACTACACTAGACAAATTGCCTTATATCGGTGAGCTGACCTCCGGGCAACCGAATATCTTGATTGCGACCGGTTTCCGCAAATGGGGAATGACCAATGGAACTGCAGCTGCACTGTTGTTCCGGGATCTCATCATGGGCTATGAGAACAACTATGAAAAGTTATATACACCTTCACGTTTCTATGCACATCCAAGTTTGAAAAACTTCTTTAAGGAAAATGCTAACGTTGTCGGTCAATTGATAAAAGGAAAGCTTGATTCACCAAAAACCAAACCTGAAGATCTGTCCAAAGGAGAAGGTGCGGTTATTACATTGGACGGGCATAGAAAAGGCGCCTATAAAGATGACGAAGGAAAATTGCATATCGTGGATACGACCTGTACCCATATCGGATGTGAAGTCGAATGGAACAACGGCGAACGTACTTGGGATTGTCCTTGCCACGGTTCCAGATTTTCATTTACCGGAGAAGTGATTGAAGGTCCCGCCGAAAAACCATTACAGAAATATAACTATACGATGTTGGATAACCTGACATCTGAGGACTCAGGTTATTGATACGAAACATCCTACAGCAGAGACGTGCTCCTGCTGTTTTTTTATTAAGAATGCTTGAGTGACGGCTAAGTTCAGGAACTATTTGAGACTATCCGAGCAGCAAGAAAAAGAGAATGATCAAAAGTGGAAAGCACCAGGTTCCGAAACAGGCAGTGCTTGTTATTGGAACCTGGTTTATTTATGTTTGGGATAGAGAAAAATAGTTTATTAAAAATATAAAAAATGAAAACTGGGTATTGACAATTTTGAATAGACGTTATAATCTGAAATCCATCTTGTATGGTACATGCAAGATGAGGTGGGCAAGTGAAATATGTTGAAAGCGTTTCCAGATAAGTAGGAGGGGTGAACTGATTAGTATGTAAGGGGGATTGGCAAATAGCAATTTAGGGAATGGCGGTCGGATGTGGAAATGTAAATGGGAATGGTTCAAAGAAATGATCAAGGGGAGGAAGTCAAATGACCAAAAATTATTGGCATCATATTAGGGAAAAAGTGGACTGGCCGGTATTTCTCTGGAGTGGCGGGGCACTTGTGGCATTCGTGCTTTTGTCGTTTTTTCAGGTAGATATGGTAAGTAAATACGTCAATATCGGTTTTGATCTGTCAATCCGTTACTTTGGAGCTTACTGGCAATTACTGATGCTGGCTACCTTCGGAGTGGGAGCAGTGCTAGCCGTTTCAAAGTACGGGAAAGTCCGACTTGGGAATACGAATAAACCGGAAATGAGCTATTTTAAATGGGTGGCGGTCATCATTACGACAGGGCTCGGGGCCGGTGGTGTATTCTGGGCTGCCGGAGAGCCGATGTATTACTTTTTGGAAGTGCCGCCGATGCATAAAGGGATTATAGCCGGTACACAGGAGGCTATCGGCCCTGCACTCGCACAAAGTTATATGTCTTGGGGATTCACGGCATGGTCTGTATATGGGGCGATTAGTGCAATTATCTTGATTTATGCACATAACCATAAAGGAATGCCATTAAAGCCGCGGACGTTGTTATATCCGATTTTAGGCAAGAAAATTTTGACAAGCAAGTGGGGAACGGCCGCGGATGCATTTTGCATTATCGGGGCGGCAGCGGGAACAATCGGACCAATTGGTTTTCTTGGTTTGCAAGTGAGCTACGGTGTCAATTCGGTATTTGGCGTTCCTGATATATTCAGCACACAAGTCCTCATCATCGCCGGACTGACTGCGGTTGTTTTAGTGTCGACCTTGACCGGAATCGATAAGGGGATACAGTGGTTAAGTAAACTTAATGTGAACATGGTCGTCGTCATTGCGGTATTTCTGTTGATTTTCGGTCCTGGTTTGTTCATTATCGATTCTTTCATGTCCTCATTCGGAACGTATATGAGTGAGTTCATCAATATCAGTACATTCCGTGGTGATGAGGAGTGGCTTGGTTATTGGATGCTCTTTTTCTTTGGTTGGTTTATTGGATTCGGTCCGCTTGTTGCGTTGTTTGTCGCCCGGATTTCAAAAGGTCGTAAAATCAGGGAAATATTCCTCGTTGTAGCAATCATTGCCCCGATTACGACGAACTTTTGGTTTACGGTTTTAGGGGGCACAGGCATTTTTTATGAACTGGGGAATGCGGGATCCGTTAGTGGTCCGTTGTTGGACGGTGGACTACCGAGCGCAATTATCGCTATCGCAAGTCAAATGCCACTTGGTGCGATCATGCCAACTGTCTTTCTTGTGTTAACGACTCTTTTCGTTGTGACAACTGTCGATTCAATGTCTTACTCCATTTCGATGGGTGTCACTGGAGATGGAAATCCACCCAAAACGATTCGTGTATTTTGGGCGGTGATTATGGCTGTCATCGCAACGATTTTAATTAAAATCGGGGGCGGGGGCATTGGAGCCTTACAATCATTCATCGTTGTCGCAGCAGTCCCAATCTCCATTTTGATGTTGCCGATACTCTGGCATGCGCCGAAAATTGCAAAGCAGCTAGCGATTGAACAGGGCATTGTGGAAGAAAAGATAGATTCGGATACGTCAGCTATCGGGGAGACAACCGCGTTAGCTAAAATGAAAAAAACAAGATGACGATTTGTAACTTTCTAAATATTTATTGACATCTGAAAGTAAAGATATTATACTGCCAATAGACCTTGCATGGTACATGGTACGGAATAGACTATGACTCTTTTGTAGGTAGAAAGAGAATTTCTTGAGCAGGAATACAAGAGGTCTTACTTCATTACACATTTATGTACCATGGTACATGGCACATAATTAAGAAAAGGGGTGTTCACCATTGCTAGCATTTTGACTACAAGCATTACCACCCAAGTGACCGATGCTATTCGTGCAGCAATTATTACGGGAGAATATGAACCTGGGAAACAACTATCCGAGGCCGCTTTATCACAGTTTTATAAAGTGAGCCGAACGCCGGTCAGGGAAGCGTTAAAACAATTGGAACGAGAAGGATTAGTGGAGATTATCCCACGGGTCGGAACATGTGTATTAAAACCGACTGAAAGGGACTTGGATGAATTATTTACCGTAAAGGAAGCGATGGAAGGGCTTGCGGCCGGGATTCTCGCGGAAAACGGCAGCATGGAAGCAATCGAAAAAGTCCGTCAAGCTGTCGCTTCGATGGAAGTGGCCGTAGAGAAGAAGGATCATAATCTGTTTGTGGAAGCCAATAACCATTTTCACCAAGCAATCTTGGACGGTGCCGATAATTCCAAGTTAAGCTATGTACTCAATCTACTGCTCAATCAAATACCATATAATCGCTACGTTTACCTAAGTATAGACGTTCCCAATCGCCTTGAAGTATCTCTGAAGGAACATCAAAATATTTTAGATGCTATTTTAAGCAAGGATCGGGAGACGGCTGAAAAAGCGATGCGAAATCACGTAAGAGCAAGTGCAATGGGATTAAAAAAGGGAATCGCTGAAAGACTTTACCAACAAACAGCCAAATAAGGGGGAAAACAAATATGAAGTTCGGAATTTTTGCTAACTTAGCTGGGCCAGGTCGACATGGGGAGTACGACAAAGTATTGGATGAAGCAAGGGAGCAAGCGATTTATTGTGATGAAAACGGTTACGATTCGATTTGGTATACAGAACACCACTTCGGTCACGAAGGCAATGAATTGATTTCGAATCCACTGATGATCGGGGCGGATATCGCTGCGCGTACGAAGAATATCCGGATCGGTCAGGCTGCAAACGTTGCGACATTCTGGCATCCGCTTCGTTTGGCGGAGGATATCGCCATGCTGGATCAGTTGAGCAAAGGGCGAGTGGAAGTTGGTTTGGCCCGAGGATTATACGGTCGCGAAGCAGCAAATTTGAATACGCTTGCAGACCCGACCAATCAAGCCCAAAACCGGGCGCTATTTGAAGAAACAGTGGAAGTGATGAAAAAAGCGTGGTCCAACCGTTTCTTCTCACATGACGGGGATATCTATAAGTTTCCACCTGAAGGGCTGAAGTGGAGTCATCCAATGAGTCCGCATTCCCCGGAATTCATGGACATGGAAAAAGGCGAAATTAATAAAATTTCAATTATGCCTGGTACATACCAAGGGCGGATGCCGAACTTATGGCAAACGATCGATTCTCCGCGTTCCATTGAAATTGCTGCCGAAACCGGCATCAATGCAATGTTCTGGATGCCGACGGTGAAAGAGTTGAAAGGCCGTTTTGAACTCTATCGTGAAAAAGCTTCGAAAGCGCGTGGTTACGAAGTGCCTCTTGGGGAAGGAATTGCGCTTGTCCGCGATGTATATGTAGCGGAAACGATGGAACAAGCCCGTGAAGACGCGGCTGAAGCAGTACTGAACACATACCGCTGGATTTGCCATTGGAGAGGGCTTGGCAATCTGATGGATCCAGGTGAAGAAGTGAAAGCTGGACAGGAGTTAACGTATGACTTCTTGCATCCTCGGAACCTATTGTTCGGTACGCCAGAATATGTGACGGAAAAAATAAAAGAATTACAAGAAGAACTGAATGTACAAAATCTATTACTCTGGGTAAATCATAGTCATTTACCACATGAGAAGATGATGAAGAGCTTGAAGCTATTCACAGAAGAAGTCATGCCAAATTTCACGAAAACTAAACAGGGGGTACTATAAACATGTTAGAAATCCGTAAAGTATATACAGCGATTGAGGAAACACGAATTGAAGGCGGAAAGAATCTTGAAAATCCGATCAAGATGATCACAACGATGTTAGTGATGAAAAATCCTTGGGTCGAAAGAGGATTTGTTGAAGATTTAATGCCGGAAATCAACGAATATGCGCCACAAATTGGTGAGTTATTGGTTTCAGAACTATTCAAGCATATTGACTCAGCAGACGATGTGGAAGCATTCGGGAAAGCTGCTGTAGTCGGTGTGGACGGAGAAATGGAACATGCCTCCGCATTCATTCATACATTGAAATTTGGTAACAAATTCAGGGATGCAGTGGAAGGTAAAAGCATCTTGCCGTTCACGAATAAACGTGGCGGTGCAGGTTCAGCGGTACTTATTCCGATGGTCCACAAAAACGAAGATTCAAAACGCTCACATTTCCTAACATTTGAAGCAACAATTCCAGATGCGCCTAGAGCTGATGAAATCGTTGTTGCAATTAGCGTATCGACAGGTGGACGTCCGCACCCTAGAACGGGAGATCGTCACCAAGATATGGTTGAAATGGGTCTTGTCTAATGTCAAAGATTACGTATGATCAAGGGACCATTCATTATCAAGAAAAAGGAACGGGTGAACCGCTCGTTTTCATACATGGAGTCGGCTTGGATCATGCAATGTGGGAGCAACAGGTGAATCGTTTGTCTGAACAGTATCGCGTAATTGTGTACGACATGATAGGACATGGGGGATCTTCGCATCCTCCTGGTCCTTATTCACTTTCTCAGTATGTTGAACAACTTGCCTCACTTGTGGATGGGCTAAGGCTTGAAAAAATCCACCTCGTCGGATTTTCGATGGGAGGAATGGTTGCGCAAGGGTTTGCATTGACGCACCCGGAGAAAATGAAAACGCTCACAATTATGAACGCAGTTGCGAATCGGACGGAAATGCAACGCCAAGCGATCCTGGCTCGTGTGGAAGAAGTGAGAACAAACGGACCGCAATCTACAATAGAACCAGCGATTCAACGATGGTTTACCTCCGATTATCTTGAGGGACAGGGGGAAGTTGTGAATGGAATCCGTACCCGACTTCAGACAAACAATCCTGCTTCTTATATAGCGGCGTATACATTGTTTGCAACGGCCGATCAGGAACTTTGGGATAAACTGGACCGAATTACAGTACCGACACTCGTCATCACTGGAGAAGAGGATGTCGGTTCTACACCAGAAATGGCACAGCAAATACATGAGAAAATTACCGATTCCGAATTGCTGATTGTTCCTGCGATGAGACATATGCTGCCAGTTGAAAGGCCTGATATTGTCAACGAAGCAATTCATTCATTTATCGAAAGAACCGTGTTTGTTAGATAAAGGAGATGAAGATTTGACTGAATTAGTAACAGAGCTAAAAACGTACGATATGTATATAAATGGCGAGTGGACGGCATCCTCAAGCGGGGAGTACTTTCCAAGCTATAATCCGGCAACGGGAGAGGTTTGGTGTCGTGTAGCAAAAGGTACGGCTGAAGATGTGGATCGGGCGGTGCAAGCTGCACACCAAGCGTTTGCGAATTCTGAGTGGACCCATATGACCTATACCGAGCGAGGGAAGCTTGTCAGGAAATTGGGAGAGCTCATTGCTCAAAATGTCGAAGAACTTGCGCAGTACGAAACGCTTGATAACGGGAAGTTGATTCGTGAAATGCGTGGGCAATTAAGCTACTTACCTGAATTCTACTATTATTATGCGGGCCTTGCCGATAAGATCCACGGCCAGACGCTGCCGATGGATAAACGGGATATGTTCGCTTTTACCACGAGAGAACCGCTTGGTGTTGTCGCCGCCATCACACCGTGGAATTCACCGCTTTATTTGACGACGTTGAAACTGGCACCTGCACTTGTGGCTGGTAATACAATTGTCATTAAGCCATCTGAAATGACATCGGCTTCTTTACTTGAACTGATGAAACTTGTGGAAGAAGCAGGATTTCCTTCGGGAGTGGTCAATGTGGTGACTGGATACGGAATGCCGGTAGGTGACACGTTGACAGCTCATCCACTTGTTAGAAGGGTTGCTTTTACGGGAGGTCCAGAGTCCGCCCGACATGTTGTCCGGAATACGGCTGAGAACTTCGCGCAAGTGTCACTCGAACTTGGCGGGAAATCGCCGAATATCGTTTTTGAGGATGCAAACCCTGATAATGCAGCGATGGGCATCATTGCCGGGATATTCGGTGCGACGGGACAAAGCTGTGTTGCCGGATCAAGAGCCTTTTTACACGTAGACATCTATGACCAAGTGATGGAGAGACTTGTTGACCGTGTTTCCAAAATTACGATTGGTGATCCGCTCTCTGATTGTACTGAAATGGGGCCGCTTGCAACAGAAGCACAGTTGAAGCGGGTGGAAGAATACGTCTCCATCGGGAAAGCGGAAGGTGGAAAAATTGTTATCGGTGGCAAAAAGCCGGAGCACTTGGAAAAAGGATGGTATTTTGAACCGACGATTTTCGAACATACGGATAACCAAGCACGTATTACAAAGGAAGAAATTTTCGGTCCTGTATTAAGTGTCATTCCATTTAAAGAGGAAGCTGAAGTCATCGAGTTGGCAAACAGTACAGATTATGCATTGGCGGCTGGCATTTGGGCGAGCGATATTGCAAAAGCACACCGCGTGGCTAAGGCGGTTCGGGCAGGTATTGTTTGGGTGAATACCTACCGGAGCATCTCACCAATTGCACCAATCGGTGGTTCCGGTCTAAGTGGACATGGTCGAGAAAGCGGGTTTGATGCAATTTACGAATATACACAAAGTAAAGTTGTTTGGGTGAATACATCATCCGAATCGATACCTGATCCATTCATCATGCGCTAAACAACGTTTATCTTTATGAAGAAGGGAGAAATCGACATGCCTATCGACAAAATGATTCATTTGCCGGATTTGTCTTTCATCCGTCTATGCAACGAAGAGTATGGCATAAACAGAGGACTCTATAATACGATTGATCTGTTTTTTTACGAACGTGGCTTCGAACGAATAGTAGATAGAAGAAGAAATATACTCTACTTTCTTGAACATATTCAAAAAAATACAGATTTTAAAAATAATCGTGCTAAATTCGGAAGTGGTGGATTAAAGATAAAAATCGAAGAATATCTCGTTGAACTCAAGAAGAATAGAGTAGCAATCTAATAGAGGAAGAAGGTTATCTTAATCATGACGGAGTCGATCACAAGTGTAAAGAAGCAACATCTTCTTATTAACGGTGAATGGGTGGAAGCGGGGGAATACAGTCGGCTTCGCTCTCCTTATTCAGGTGAAATCATTGCAGAGGTACCGATGGCGACAGGGGCAGAAACAGAGTTGGCAATCGAAGCAGCTGTGAACGCACGACAAGTGATGGCGAAAATGCCGGCTCATAGACGTGCAGAGATTTTGGAAAATTTAGTCCACTCTTTGCGAGAAAGAGCCGAAGAAGCAGCTGAAATCATAGCGTTGGAAGCGGCAAAACCGATTGCGACAGCAAGAGGCGAAGTGGGCCGTACGATTGAAACATATAAGTTTGCCGCTGAGGAAGCGAAACGTATCCATGGCGAAACACTTCCCCTGGATGCCGCTCGTGGCGGGGAAAATCGCCTCGCTTATACAGTGCGTGAACCGATTGGTGTCATTGGCGCGATTACACCTTTCAATTTTCCAATGAATTTAGTTGCGCATAAAGTCGGACCGGCAATCGCAAGCGGCAATACGATTGTCTTAAAGCCGGCGTCGCAAACACCGCTCTCCTCGTTCTTTATCGCGGAACTTCTTCTAGAAGCGGGATTGCCGAAAGGGGCGCTTAACGTTGTGACGGGAAGCGGCAGAGTGACCGGTGATAAGCTCGTGACGGACGATCGAGTCAGTATGATCACATTTACAGGAAGCCCGGCGGTCGGAATCGGTATACGAAGCAAGGCAGGCTTGAAGAGAGTCACATTAGAGCTTGGTTCCAATGCGGCAGTGATTGTCGATAAGGACGTTGACCTTGATAAAATCATTCCACGTTGTGTAACCGGCGCTTTCGCTTTTCAAGGCCAAGTATGTATTGCTTTGCAACGTGCATATGTCCATGAAGATGTCTACGAAGAGTTCGTTGGAAAACTTGTAGAAGAAACGAAAAAGCTCGTCATCGGGAATCCATTTGACGAACAAACGGATGTATCCGCGCTTATTTCAGCCGGGGATGTAGAACGGACACTCGGCTGGATAGAAGAAGCGAAAAACCATGGAGCAAAAGTTGTAGCAGGTGGCCATGCAGAAGGAAATATTCTTTATCCTACGATTATCCTTGAGGCGGATGAAGCATTAAAAGTGTCTTGCAACGAAGTATTTGCTCCAATTGTTGTCGTCAATAAAGTGAAAAATGTGGCACAAGCGATTGAACAAGTAAATGACTCGCGCTACGGGTTACAAGCGGGAATTTACACAAATGATGTAACGACAGCTTTGAATGCAGCAGATCAGTTATTTGTCGGCGGCGTGATGATCAACGATATTCCGACATTCCGGGTGGATAACATGCCATACGGTGGCGTGAAGGAAAGTGGCACAGGCCGTGAAGGATTGAAATATGCAATAGAAGAAATGACTGAAATGAAACTGGTTGTTTGGAACCGGAATTAGGAGGCAAAAGTATGGCGTATTATGCGGCATTGTTGCACATGGTGAATCCTGAGAAAAATGCTCAGGTTCTTCCCCGTCATATTGCTTATTTGGAAGAGTTGGAAGCGCAAGGAAAAATTTTTGCGAGAGGTCCCTTTACGGATGGAACTGGCGGCCTCGTCGTCTATATTGCAGACACCTATGAAGAAGCTGTTGAAATGGCAGAAGCAGATCCGCATGTCGTGGAGGAAGTGCGTCGGTTGGAGATAAAGGAATGGAAAGCTATTTCATTGTTTCAACGCCAAGGAAGTTAACTGATTATCGTTGAAAGAGTTTTTAATATGTTTTAAAAGGAGTGTTTCATCATGCAAAAAGCAGAACACCAAGAGTTATTTAAACAAATTATGGGGAATTACCCAACAGGCGTAACCATTGTCACAACAACGGATGAGAACGGAAAGCCTGTCGGGTTGACAGTGAATTCATTTGCTTCCGTATCCTTGGATCCGCTTATGTTGCTTTGGTCTATCGATCATCGCGTGTCATCATTAAAAGCGTTTACGGAAGGCGGGAAATTCGCTGTACACGTCCTATCCGGTGAACAACAAGAGCTTTGTAAAACGTTTGCGAGTAAAGTTGAGGATCGATTTAGCGGTTGTGAGTGGAGCCTTTCCGAAAATGGTTTACCAATCCTTGCCGGCGCATTCGGAGTCTTTGAATGTAAAACATTTAAAGCGATTGAGGCGGGAGATCATACGGTTTTGATTGGAGAAGTCATCGATCTTCAAGTTATTGCAGAAAAAGATCCGATGCTTTATCACCGCAGAGTTTTTGGACCAATACCGGAGGAATTCTACACGCCGAAACAACCTGTCTCATAAGCTCAAATCACAGAGAACTAAAACCCTTGGAAACTTCATCAGTAGGAAGTTCCAAGGGTTTTAAAGTTTCTCAATTTGAGCAACCATAAGTGATAGGGTTCAGGCAGGGAATACTAGTATGCCCTGTTAAGTGTTTAATTTAATTGTTTTGTTATTTTATTTTTTCAACGTGCTGAATAAAGTACTATATGCAGTAACAGCTTGTTGGTAATAACCGACTAACTTGTCCCATACTGTTGTTTGGGCTGGAGCGTCAGCTTCTTCGTCCAGAGCAGGCTCTTCAGTAGTCTCATCACCTTCAGCCGGAACATCAGTCTCCTCTTCGTCTAGTGCAGGCTCTTCAGTAGTCTCATCACCTTCAGCCGGAACATCAGTCTCCTCTTCGTCTAGTGCAGGCTCTTCAGTAGTCTCATCACCTTCAGCCGGAGCGTCAGTCTCCTCTTCATCTAGTGCAGGCTCTTCAGTAGTCTCATCACCTTCAGCTGGAGCATCATTTTCCTCTTCGTCTAGTGCAGGCTCTTCAGCTGTCTCATCACCGTCAGCCGGAGCGTCATTTTCTTCTTCGTCCAGAGCGGGTTCCTCAGCCGTGTCGTCACCTTCAGCTGGAGCATCAGTTACCTCTTCGTCAAGAATAGGTTCTTCTGCAGCTTCCTCATCCACTGGTAATATCAGACCAAGATAATCTTGGATAAGGAAATCGTAGTAATCAATTAAACTTCCGTAACTTTGTAGAATAGATCTATATTCATTTACTAGTTCATCTGTTATAATAACGCTATCGTTGGATTGGTCAGTTGATGTCGTATCTTCATTGATACTATCGTCAGCTGGCCTTTCTGTTTCCTTTTCTTCATTTGTACCTTCTTCACCAGCAGGATCTTCTTCAACCTCAGTTTCGTCTGCAGCTTCGTCTTCGTTAACAGGTGCATCTGTTGTGTCTTCATCGACTCCAGGAAGCTCAATAGTCTCCTCTTCATCAACAGGATTCTCTGTCGTATCTTCGTTTTCATCAACAGGAACATCTGTTGTATCTACGTCGACTGGAGCATCCGTATCTTCGTCTTCGTCAACAGGAACCTCTGTCGTGTCTTCGTCGACCGGAGCATCCGTAGCCTCGTCTTCGTCAACAGGATTCTCTGTCGTGTCTTCATCGACCGGAACATCTGCAGCCTCGTCTTCGTCAACAGGAACCTCTGTCGTGTCTTCATCGACCGGAACATCTGCAGCCTCGTCTTCGTCAACAGGAACCTCTGTCGTGTCTTCGTCGACCGGAGCATCCGTAGCCTCGTCTTCGTCGACAGGAACATCTGTCGTATCTTCATCGACTGGAGCATCCGTAGCTTCGTCTTCGTCGACAGGAACATCTGTCGTATCTTCATCGACCGGAACATCTGCAGCCTCGTCTTCATCAACAGGAACGTCAGTTGTGTCTTCGTCGACCGGAACATCTGTAACTTCATCTTCATCAACAGGATTCTCTGTTGTATCTTCATCGATCGGAGCATCTGTATCTTCGTCTTCATCAACAGGATTCTCTGTTGTATCTTCATCGACCGGAACATCTGTAACTTCGTCTTCATCAACAGGATTCTCTGTTGTATCTTCATCGATCGGAGCATCTGTTGTATCGTCTTCATCCACTACTGGAGTTTCATTCGTATCTTCTTCGTCAGCAGGAGCATCTGCTGCATCGTCCTCATCAACTGGTATATCCGTTGCATCATCATCCGAAGTATCATCATTCGGTGTCGCTGCCAGCCAATTTTTACTTGCAATCGTACGCATGATTTTTCCTTTTTCAGGTGAACCCGGAAGGCTAGTGGCATAAGATGAAACCTCTGCACCATGATTTTTAAACGCTGTGGCTTCTTCTTTTTCAGCCGCGAAAGCTGATCCGCCTGCTCCGAAAATAGCAGCAGTTAGCATTGAGGTAGACATGACAAACGGCAAAATCTTCTTGTTTGTGTTTTTCTCTTTAGAATTCGTTTCTTTAACCAAGAATCATCAAACTCCCTTTTTTTGCATATTTTTTTTAGTCTCAACTGCTCAACTATGAAACTGACACTCATTTTCTCAAGTCGTTATGTACACCTACCTCCTTTACACGCAATGGATTAAATCAGGGTCAGTTTTTTGATAACCGTCTGACGTTTGTCAAACGAATCATGTGCAGTGCCCCGTCTGCTTGATAACAACATTAACAAAAGAAAATAACGAGAGGGTAACAATCAAGTAACAACTTTCCATGGGAATATTAACCTTTGTCATAATGAAAAAAATATTCCGAGAGTCCTAGATACTGTATGAAAAAAGGCTGAAAAGGAGGTCCATTCTAATAGACTCACACCCTTTACTCCAGTTTCTTCCTTCTGGGGAAGTCCTCGCAAAAGGCTATGCCAAAGCATTGTGTTACTTTTTCGATAACTCTGTTAGGTGGTCTAAACGATCCATCGTTATTCGGGTTTAAATATTACAGACCTAAATTTATGTTTAATGTTTGAGATAGAGTGAATTATAAAGATGTTAATAAACTAATAAAGGGAGCGTGTGAAAATGAAAAAGTGGTTCTTTACAATGTCTACAATTGTTCTTGTCTTGGGTCTTGGAGCGTGCAACGATGAAACAGATGACGCGGCACCGGCTACGGGAGTGGATGAATTGAAGGAAGAGGAGAACTTGGAAACAGGCGATGTTGATAATCCGAATCTGTCTGATGTGAACGAGACGGGGGAGGAAGAGCTTTCATCCAAGACTGTTGACTTGATAGATACAAGTGGAAACTCGGTCGGTGTTGCGGAATTGACTGAGGAAGAAGATGGTGTACGCGTGAATGTGAATGTAACCGGCTTACCTGAAGGGTTGCATGGTTTTCATTTCCACGAGATCGGGAAATGTGAAGCTCCGGATTTTGAGTCGGCTGGCAGTCATTTCAATCCGACTGGCGCCAATCATGGATTAGAGAGCGAAAATGGTCCACATGCAGGTGATCTGCCGAATCTTGAAGTGGGGGCAGACGGGGCTGTGGATGAGGAGTTTTTAGCGGAACTTGTCACGCTGACAAGTGGACAAGATAACTCATTATTGCGCGAAGGCGGGACAGCGCTTGTCATTCATGCTGAAGCGGACGATGACAAAACGCAGCCATCCGGAAATTCCGGTGATCGTATTGCGTGTGGGGTTGTACAATAATTATAAGTTATAAAACGGGGAACACCTTCATTACGAAGAAAATCTGTAATGAAGGTGTTTTTTTAGCTATGAAAAAGTCTTTGATCTATCTCTACTTTGGAAAATAGAAAAAACTCTTCTATATTACTTTATTTTTAAAACGAGTAGATCGGCATCTTCCACAGATTCCAAGCTATGCTTTTCAAATGGATTCATCTGAAGAATATTTTCGCTGGACAATTCGACCTTTTCTTCTTCGACTGTGAATAAAACGGTCCCCCTACGTACAATGATCAGGACATCACAATCTGCATGATGCGTTGGAATCTTTTCTCCTTTTTTTAATTGGATATTCATGACCTCATAATTTGACTCGCTTACAATCTTTCCGACATGCTTGTTCTTTTCTTCAACTACATAAGGCGTTTGAATGATCTGCATAATTATTCCTCCCTCATATAATGTACGGAAAATCTAACGTGTTCCATAATAATAGTATAAGTGAGTTCATAAATAAATAATTATCCCTCCGTTCTTAATCGTGCCGTTACAAATAGAGAAAGAACAGAAAAAGCGACAATGGCCACAACGACCCCGATCCAATCGAAGTGGTGATAAAATGTCCCGCTTGCAGTACCTCCGATACTTCCACCTAAATAGTAGAAAAACAAATACAATGCAGCGGCTTGCGCCCGATCCCGTTTCCCCAATTCGCCGACCCAACTACTGGCGATGGAATGTCCGGCGAAAAAGCCGAAAGTAAAGATTGCGATTCCGATAATTTTAATCCATAGATTGAACTGTAAAGTGATGCAAACCCCGATGAGTAATATGAGGAGCGCTAACAATAAAATTTTCCGTTTGCCATGTAGGTCCGCTAACATCCCCATCCAAGTCGAACTGAATGTACCGACAATATAGACGATGAAAATAAATCCGACCAAGGTCTGGCTAAGTGAATAAGGCGGTTGAATAAGTTCGAAGCCGATGTAGTTATATAAAGAAACAAATCCGGCTTGCAATAAAAACCCGATTAAAAAAAGATACGGAAGGCCGGGTGTTTTAAAAGGGCTTAATAATGTCGTTGTGAAGTGTTTAAGTTGTAATTTATGTGCCGTGAAGTGTGCTGAAGGAGGAAGGAACAACCAGAAAATGATTGTGGCCAATAAACTGACGATCCCGATTCCCATTAAGGCAATATGCCAATTGAAGTAATCGGTTAAAAACCCATTGATAATACGACCTGCCATTCCACCAACTGAATTTCCACTAATGTATAAGCCCATTGCGAAGCCTAAACTTTTTCGTTCAACCTCTTCACCTAAATAAGCCATTGCGACTGCTGGAAGCCCGGCTAACGTGATACCTTGCAATATACGACATAAAATCAACAAAGGGAAAGTAGGGGCGAATCCTGTTAAGATGGCCAGAAAGGCTGAGGCTACTAAAGAAATCGCCATGATGTTTTTTCGGCCATATTGATCTGACAAAGAACCGATGAATAAAAGACTGATTGCCAACGTGATAGTCGTAGTTGTTAAACTCAAACTGGCCATTGCGGGTGTTAGTTGGAATTCTTTTGCGATATCAGGAAGTAAAGGCTGAGTTCCCCAAAGTATGGCAAACGTGCAGAATCCACCGGCAAATAAAGCGAGGTTTACTTTTTTAAACTCGGTTGTGCCACGTTGAATATAGGTCATAGATGCAAATACTCCTTTGGTTGTTGATAAAAACTGAATTGAATAACACTTATCATACGCTTCATTATACAGGACTTCCAATGGATAATTTGCATCAATGCCATGCTTTTGGAGCATGAATCAATTTTACATAGTTGCTGATGGAAACAAAGAATGGGCATCTACTTTGTCCATCCTTTTAAGAAACAAATGAATTCCTATTATATAATTTTAGAAATCTTTACTCACAAAATGTTATACCTTCGAAGTTTATCATATAATGTGGATCTTGAGATTCCTAGTTTTTCCGCGGTTAGACTTTTATTTCCGTTTGTTTGTTCTAGCATTTTCGCAATGAGCTCATACTCATTCTCCTGTAATAAATTGCCTCTATACATATTTCCATATAATCGTTTCGTTTGTCTTTCTTTGAGTAAGCGATCGGGAAGATGTTCCCATTCAATGCGGTCCTCGGCCAGTAAATAGCAGCGTTCCATTACATTTTCCAGTTCCCTAATATTGCCTGTCCAAGAATATGTTTGTAGCACGTTCATTATTTCCGGAGAAATAGAAGGAGCAGATTTATTTCTTTTTCGGGCAATTTTTTCAAGCATGTTATGGGCAAGTACATTTATATCCTCAGGTCTATCTCTAAGAGGGGGAACAGTTAAGTGCAATACATTCAGTCTGTAAAACAAATCAAGGCGAAAGTTTCCATCGTTCACTTCCTGTTCCAAGTTACGATTTGTGGCTGCGATGACACGAAAATCAATAGGAATCTCGTCTGTTCCTCCGACTCTCATAATTGTTCTACTTTGGATAACGCGCAATAATTTTGCCTGTAGTTCGAGTGGCAACTCACCAATCTCATCCAAAAAGACAGTACCTTCATTGGCAAGCTCGAATTTTCCAAGCTTCCCACCTTTACGTGCTCCGGTGAAGGCGCCTTCTACATAACCAAATAATTCACTCTCGGCTAAATCACGCGGGATAGATGAACAATCAATTACAATGAATGGATTTTGCTTCCGGTTACTATGACTATGAATTGCTTGGGCTAAAAGTTCTTTTCCAGTTCCGCTTTCCCCTTCAATTAAAATACTAGACTCCGTTATTGCTGCAGCTTTAGACAGTTGAATCAAATTCTCCATTTTCTTGCTCGTATATAAAATATCCGCAAACTGAAACAACCCTTTTTTACCGACATAATCTGCAACCATATTGCGCAGTGTTTTCATCTCCCGGAACGGGAAGATTGCACCTACTAATCGTTTTCGATCGTCGATAATTGGAATAGCAGAAAGAATAAGATGACGTTGCATTTTACCTTTTGAAGAGATAAAGAACTCTTTGTCAATCCATCCTTTGCCTGTCTGAATTACGGAAAATAGTTGCTCGTGGAAATCTATCATCGTAGAAAGAGGTGTTCCTTCTACCTCACTAGGATCTTTAATGCCTAAAATTTTTGCGCCAAATGTGTTGAGGTACATCACTTCCCCGTATTGATTGATCGTAAAATAACCTTCTTTTACTACGTCTGAAATTTGTTGTTGATATTCACTTTTTAAAAATACATCTTCTGCCTTTCGTTGTGAAACAATTTTAAAGCTGAGCAACTTCGAAAGTAAGTTAAGGACTTGCAATAGGGATGAATGATCAGGTTCATCAAAAGAACAGACGAGGTGATAGCACAGTTTTTCATTATAAAAAATAGGTGCTGAGTAGATAAATGTTTTAATTGGTCTATTGTGTTTCTTATGGAGTTTATATGACGGGTCTTGGTAGGACGTTGTCTGATGTTCCAATTGAAATTGGCGAATCCAATCCGAACATTGTTTTGGATTGAGAGTGAGTTTTCCAGCAGTGGAATTGAACATACAAACGAAAGAATAATCCGGTTTAAAGATATACATATCTGAAAGAAACTTGTCGAACCGTTGAAAATCCTCACACATCGTCTCCTGGAAGTTTGAAATTATATAATGATCCTGAATGGCTACCCCCATAGCGAATCTCCCCCTTTATCACACTCTAAACTACCCATCTATTAGAACAAAAGACTCTATCAACTTCATTTCATTATATTATAGATTATTCAGTGTTTTTTGACAAACCGTCTTTTTATTGTACTGATTCAAGTCAATTTTAGATTTGTTGTGCGAATTCCGTACAATTTTCAATGTATCAGTAGATTGTCTACACAATAGGTGACATGCACAAAACTAGATAGAATCAACGTTTAAACAAAATTTTATAAATTTAAATTAATTGGCATGGATTGTGCATTTAATAAAAGGTGAAGGGAGGAAGGGAAAAAGAAGTAGTCGCGAAAATACCACTTCGCCTCATCATAATAAAATTAAAATTTTCGGGGGTAGGACAAATTGACAAAACGTAATCATTTTATTTCTCAATTGGCTCATGTGGAAATTTACACACCTAATTTGGAGGAAACAGTAAGGTTCTATACAGAAACGATTGGACTGCTCGAATCGGAAAGACAGGGAAAATCAGTCTATCTTCGCGCGTGGGGAGAGTTTTTTCACCATAGTTTAAAGATTACCGAGGCTCCTGAAAAAGGTCTTGGTCATATTGGATGGCGTGCCCAAAGCGAAGATGACCTGCTTGAAGCAGTGCGTTTTATTGAAGCAATGGGTTGCGGTGAAGGGTGGATTGAAGGAGATCTAGGGCATGGCAGAGCATATCGTTTTCGTTCTCCAGATGGTCATTTAGAAGAGATTTTCTGGGAAGTAGAAAAAATAATAGTTCCAAAAGATTTGAAAAGTCGTTGGAGAAGCCGACCGCACAAACAGCCAGGGCATGGTTTTTCTACTAGACGTCTAGACCATGTGACACTTTGGACAAGCGATGTTAAACGTCACCGTGAATTTTATCAAAAGTTAGGTTTTAAACATAATGAAATGATTTTACTTGATGAACCAGTGAGTACAGAAGTTGGTGGTCTTTTGGCGGTTACGAGTCTTTCGCATGAAGTCGCTTTGTTTAGTCTTCCGCCAAACCATCCAAATGAGAGTAATTTAAACCATGTTTGTTACGCCGTCGAAAATCGTGAACAAGTGTTGGATGCAGCTGATTTTATTAAAGAACATGGGTATCACTTGGAGATGAGACCTTCCAAGCATGCGGTTGCGGAAGCCTTTTATTTGTATGCCATTGATCCGGGAGGGAATCGTTTGGAAATTTATTCGGGATCGCCACTCTATTTTGCACCAGATTACGGACCGATTGAGTGGAGAGTTTCGGAAAATCCGAATGATGCTTGGTCCAATGAAAATATTTTAGTTGGTAATATGCCGAGGTGAATTTGGACGTATTCATTAGCGTTAGCCAGATAATAGTTACTTTGAAATTGACATAGATCGGAGAGAGACAATTGTTCCATTATTTTAATGATAACTACATGTGGTCCTATCAAGTCGTACGAATTATGAGCCAAGCGCATTTTGGCGGTGGGGAAGTTAATGAGATTTTAGAGACAGCCAGTCGGATCAAAGTGGGTGATTATGAAAGCTTTTATGAAGAGTGGTTGAGAACGGGGAGTCGGAGTTTAGCAGCTGCTGGAGAAGCACTTGATCAAGAAAAGATTGAAACTGCTCGATCTGCATATCTGCGGGCTTCCAATTATATACGAACTGCGGAGTTTTTCTTGCAACCGGATGATCCAAGATTAGTAGAAACCTATTTAAAAGGGGTTAACGCGTTTAGAACAGGAGCAGACATGCTAGATAACCCACCGCAAACGATTCAAATTCCGTTTGAAGACTCTCATTTGCCAGGATACTTCTTTCCAGCTCCTGGAGTAAAAGAGGGACCCGCAGTCATTATGTTCGGCGGTCTGGATTCTACAGCTGAAGAATTGTACTACGGTCATGCCCAACTGTTGAATGAACGAGGGATTTCATTTGTGGCTGTGGACGGACCAGGTCAGGGTGGAGCGCTGCGCTTAAATAACATCCATTCCCGTTTCGATTATGAGGTTGCTGGCACTGCAGCATACGAATGGGTGATTAAAAATCTTGATGTAGACTCAGCTCGAATTGGAATTATGGCCATTTCGATGGGGGGATATATGGCTGCGAGAATGGCAGCTTTTGAGCCACGTTTTAAAGCTTGTGCAATCTGGGGAGCGGTTTATGATTATAATTCTGTCTGGGCTAGGCGTCCGGATAATCATCCCCTGGCAAGAATACTTCAGCATGTCATCGGAGCGGAAAGTATGGACGTGGCACGAGAAAAGTTAAACAGCTTTAATTTACGAGGAGTCGCCGAGAAAATCAGCATGCCGACCTATATTATTCATGGTGAAGATGACCGACAAGTTTCGATAGAAAATGCTTATCACACCTATAACGACCTAACATGTCCAAGATGGCTAAAAATTGTTCCGACGAGCCGTTCTGGATCGGCGCACTGCCAAGTCGATAATATCACTGAAGCCTATTCGCTACTTGACTGGCTGAAAGAACAATTGAGCAAGTAAGGTAAAGCGCTTATTCAAAAGATGAAGAGGCCTCACCAATGGCTTCTTCACCTAAGGCTTAGATGAATTCATAAAAAAATGGGGGATTCAGATGATAAACCATGTTCGAAAAGTATTGATTGTCGGTGGGGGAATTGGCGGATTATCCGCAGGCATCGCCCTGCGTAAAATTAGTATTGAAGTAGAAATTGCAGAAATTCAAAAGGAATGGAACGTTTACGGTGTAGGTATTATCCAGCCAGCCAATGCACTAAGGGCTTTAGATAATCTTGGTGTACTGGAGGCGTGTTTGCAACATGGATTTTCCTACCCAGGATTTTCATATCACACAGGACAAGGTCATAAATTCGCCAAACCAGAATCACCAAGGATAGAAGGATATCCGGGGGTGAACGGTCTTTCCCGTCGGAAACTACACAACATTCTTCTCGACGCTGCTACTATAGCAGGTACAGAAATCCGGATGGGGATTACTGTGCAAACCATTGAGAATAAGGATGATCATGTATTTGTTGAGTTTACGGATGGGACATCGGCAATGTACGATTTGGTGATCGGAGCAGATGGTACAAATTCCAGGGTCCGTGATTTATTGTTTGGAGAAGTGAATCAGGAGTATGTTGGGCAAGCAGTTTGGAGGTATACGTTACCGCGTCCCGAGGAGGTCAATACGGGCATCTTTTACTTTGGTCAAAAAGGAAAGGCCGGATTGGTCCCGATGTCCAAAGAGGAGATGTACCTTCTTTTAACGACCCACGAACTGGATAATCCAAAAATGCCGGTGGATCAACTGGATCAATTATTAAGGGAAAGATTGCAGGAATTTGGAGGAATTATTGCACAAGTTCGCAATCAAATTACAGATGCTTCCTCAGTGGTTTACCGTCCAATATTCAGCTATCTGATGAGGGCTCCTTGGCATCGTGGACGAGTTATCCTTATTGGAGATGCCGCTCATAGTACGACACCACATCTTGGACAGGGTGCTTCCTTGGCGATTGAAGATGCTGTTGTTTTGGCTGAACTCCTTGAGCAAGGAGACGATATCCAACAAAATTTAAGCGCTTTCACAGAGCGGCGTTTTGAACGATGCCGAATAGTCGTAGACAATTCGCGGCAGTTAGTTCAGTGGGAATTAATGGAGTGGGAAGGTCGAATGCCAAAAGACGTAAATATTGCGGAGTTTACAAAAAATACGTTAGTTAAAATGAACGAACCGATTTTGCAGCCGCATATACATCTGGAAAGGAGAGTTGGTCTTTGAAATTTACAACCTTTTTAGATCCAGAAGGTAAGCTATGTGCTGGGTGGGTAAGCGGAGATGGAGTTGTAGATATGAATTTGGTGAGCGAGGGGAGCTTACCAGGAAGTATAAGGGAACTGATTGAAAAATTTGAGGAATATGAGCAAATTATTCAAAGGTATAAAAATGAAAGTCCTACTTATTTAAAAAAGGATATTACACGAATTGCTCCGTTGCCTAACCCTAGCAGTTTCCGTGACTTTGTAGCTTTTGAAACCCATGTTAAAAATGCAACTGCAAGATCAGGAGATCCGATGGCGCAGGAATGGTACGAGATGCCAATTTTTTATTTCTCAAATCACCATGTGATGAAAGGACCCGATGAACAAATTCCTCGTCCACAGCAATGTGTGAAGTTGGACTATGAATTGGAAATGGCTTGTGTGATCGGGAAGAAAGGTGAAAATATAAAAGCGGATGAAGCTGAAGATTATATTTTCGGCTATACGATATTAAATGATTGGTCCGCCCGTGATTTTCAGGCAAAGGAAATGAAGGTGCATTTAGGACCCGCAAAAGGAAAGGATTTTGCGACATCCATTGGACCGTATCTCGTAACGAAAGAAGAGTTAGTAGCTTATCGACAAGGGGACAAGTTTAATCTTGAAATGACCGCGACTGTCAATGGAAAAGTCTTATCAAGAGGGAATTTTAAAGACATTTATTACAGTTTCGGCCAGATGATTGAACGGGCATCAGAAGGTGTCACTCTTTTTCCGGGAGATATTATTGGTTCAGGCACAGTTGGTTTTGGATGTATTTTGGAGTTAGGTACCGATATTCACAGATGGCTTGAGCCTGGTGACGAAGTGGAATTAGAAATTAGGGGCTTAGGACAGTTACGCAATAAGGTTGTATAGAGAGGGGTTCAATTAAAGTGGAGAAAAAAAAGCCGAGAATTATCGATTTAAGCGTTGCAATAGAAGAAGATTTAAAAGATCCCCTGCCGTTTGGAATCCGTTATGAATCACATGAGGAAGGTGCCCAATTGGGTGCAAAGCTATTTGGGGTATTGCCGGAAGACTTTCCGGAAGGAAAAGGATTGGCTGGTGAACAGTTGACATTAACAGGGCATGCCGGCACACACGTGGATGCACCTTGGCATTATTGGCCAACTTCAGAAGGAAAGCCGGCAAGAACAATTGATGAAATGCCATTGGACTGGTTTTTTAATGATGGGGTCGTTTTGGATTTTACTGATAAACCCCCTGCTTATGAAGTGTCAATAAAAGATTTGCAGCAAAAATTATTGGAAATTAATTATACATTGAAGCCGTATGACATTGTTATGATTCGCAGCGATGCTGATAAGAAAAGATATGAAAAGAATTATGCTGATATTCATGTCGGAGTATCTGCAGAGGCTACTTTTTGGTTGATTGAGCAGGGAATAAAGGTAATGGGAACGGATGGCTGGGGATGGGATACTCCTTTGAAAGTACAGGCAGCCGACTTTGCAAATAATCCACGTCCCGATGTTTTATGGGCTGCCCACTATGTTGGGAAGGAAAAGGAATATTGCCAAATAGAGAAACTGGCAAATTTAGATCAGCTTCCTCCATTCGGATTTAAGGTGTCTGTCTTCCCGGTCAAAATTAAAGGTGGCAGCGGAGGCTGGACACGGGCTGTTGCAATTGTGAATTGACAAGTTTTTATACAATTGTTGGATCGATAGCGTCAAGCTGATTCGAGGAGGAATTCTATATCAGAATCAATTGTGCTCGGCGTAATTGCGTCCAGGCTTTGAATTGCTGTATTTCTGTATTTTCACAGAAATTAAGGCACTTTCAGAACGTGGCGACCTTAGCCTGAGTTCCTCTAATCAGCAAAGCTTTTGTACTGAAAGCGAAGCGTCAGCTACAGGGGGGGGACTCCCTCTGATTGAAATGCATTCTGGCATTCATCCCGCTACTTGTAGAAGTGGGGGACTTCTGCTGAATCAAGTTAAAATAAGAGGGGAGAAATAATATGAATGTGAAGAAACAGCCATTTATCAAATATGAAAATGGTATCATCATTATAATGTTTATGGTATTTGGTCTTCTTTTTATGGACCGGCTAAGTATCATTTATCTGTTTCCATTTATAGCTCCGGAATTAGGTCTGAATAACACACAATTGGGAATGCTCGTTGGAGCAACGTCAATTACTTGGGGAATTTCTACATTGATATTTGCCAGTCTCTCAGACTTTATCGGAAAAAAGAAAAATATACTCATCACCTTCATTATTATTTTTTCACTTGCTACATTTACGTCAGGTTTAGTAGGCGGTCTCATTTCGTTATTACTCGTTAGATTGTTAATGGGTGCAGCTGAAGGGCCTGTGGTCCCATTAGTCCAATCTACGATAATGGTAGAGTCTACACCTAGTAGAAGAGGGATGAATATGGGATTTATTCAGAGTGCGGCCCCACTCATGGGTAATGCACTTGCGCCGATCATCGTCATTGCGATTGCCGTTTCGTTTAATTGGCGATATTCATTGTATGCTTTGGCGATTCCTGGCATCATTCTTGCCTTAGTTTTAATATTTTACATGCGGGAGCCTATCGTAAAAGCGGCAAAGGGGGCGGAAGAAAGGACATCCAAACTTACTTTCGATGACTATAAAAGTGTATTTAAAACAAGAAATGTGTGGATTAGTATGCTGATCGCCATTTTTTACATGATGTATTTACTCATTTTCTCAAGTTTTATGCCAACATTTTTAACAGGGGTCTCCAATTATACCGAACAACAATATGGAATAATCATGGTCGTATTTGGAGTCGGTATGTTCTTTTGGCAGTTGGTCATCCCGTTTTTATCCGATAAGATTGGGAGAAAGACTGTCATGATTCCTTGTACATTTATAGCGATATTATTGCCTTTGGCTGTCGCTAATTTTCATTCCAATATGGTTTTGCTTGCAGTTTTAATCTTTCTATTAACGATAGGTTTCGGATGTCAACCGCTTTATCTAGCTGTTATTCCTTCCGAATCTGTGAAAATTGCCTTTGCCGCAACCGCCATCTCATCCGTTGTTTTGACAGGCGAAATCATCGGAGGTACATTAGGACCGGTCCTTGCGGGTGTTCTGGCAGATAAATATAGTTTATATGCACCTTTATGGTTATCCAGTGCTACAGCGGTACTATTCTTTCTATTGGTGTTCGCTTTGAAAGAATCGGCTCCGGTCAAGTTAAAGAAAAGGGGAGAAGCAAATCTAGTCCCGGAAGAAAGGATTGAATTTTCTTGAAATATTAGAAAGCAAGGTGCTGGATTTCAAAACAACGTAATATTGTTTTGGAATCCAGCACCTTTTTAGTTTTCTTCTATTTCTTTACGGTTTTTCTTGAACAGTTTCGATAGGATTTCGTAGACGATCGGCACGACAATCAATGTCAATAATGTCGAGCTGACCAATCCGCCAATGACGGTAATGGCCAAACCTTTCGAGATCAGCCCACCGCCGGCACCTGATTCGACTGCCAATGGAATGAGCGCACCGATTGTGGCGATGGCTGTCATTAGGATTGGACGCAACCGCGTTTTACCAGCTTCTAAGACGGCTTCTCGCATCATCATACCATCGCGTTCCATCCGAACGATGCGGTCCACGAGTACAATCGCATTTGTGACAACAATCCCGATGAGCATTAAGAGCCCCATCATGACGGATACTGAAATCGTTTCATCTGCGATCCATAAACCGGCAAATGAGCCGATCACTGCAAATGGTAACGAGAATAGGATCGCGAATGGTGCGACACCTTCACGGAACGTGACAACCAAGATGAAATACACGATGGCGATTGCTGCAAGCATGGCTACAATCAATTGCGTAAAGGTTTCTTGCATATCAGCCGCTGCGCCGGCAACTCCGATTGTTACGCCTTTCGGCAAATTCAGTTGCTCAATTGCTTGGTCGACTTCAGCTGTCGCTTTCGAAATATCTGCCCCGATCACGGTGCCGGAAACCGTAGCGTAGTATTCACCTTTACTGCGTGTCAGCGTATTTAATGTCGTTCCTTCCTCGACGGTGACAAGCTCGGAAAGCTTCATCGTCGTACCGAGAGCTGTCGGGACTTCCGTTGCTAATAAATCGTCAATCGATTTCGGTTGTGCAGCTTGTTCTTGTTGCACGATCACCTGTAAGGTGTTTCCGTCTTTTTCAACAGTCGTTAGAACGTCTTCGGATTGCATCGGGTTGAGCATCATGACGATTTGACCAGTAGTTAAGCCGTACTGTAGAAGCTCATCTTGTTCAACGTTGAACGTGTACTCGACATAGGCATCCTCTGAAGTGGAAGACACTTTTTCCAAACCGGCATTTTCTTGCATGATGCCTTCGACCATTTTGACTGCTTCATTTAGCTTGTCTAAGTCCTCACTATAAAAAGTGTAGCTCACTTCATTTGTAGGCATGGACATGGAAGTGAAATTCTGGCTCTTCCATTCGCCTGATTGACCAATATTGAACACATAGTCTTCAATTTCGGCGCGCGCTTCCGGAAACTCCTTCATGTCCGGGTCAAAGATCAAGTACATGAGCGCGCCCCCTGCACCGCCACCCATCATGGCTGACATGGTATCGCCGTTCTCCGTTATGGACAATTGGACGATATCGATATCATCACGTTTTAATAAATTTTCTTCCACTACTTCGATATTTGCTAATGTCTCTTCTTTCAATTCGCCTGCTTCTGGTGTGTATGTCAAGTACATCACTTTTTCCTCATCGCTGCCCATGAAGCTGAAACCGATCAATGGCGTTAACGCCACACTTCCTGCTAACAGGACAACAGCAACGAGCGAGGTGATGATCTTATGGTTAAGCGTCCAGTTTAGAATCCGCTTATATCCATTGGCTAATTTCCCGGCTTCTTTATGGTTGCTTTCTGCTTTCTCCCCATATAATTTCTTTTTAAATAAGAAGTGGGACAATGCAGGGACGATTGTAATCGCAACGAGTAACGATGCGGCAAGCGCAAATGTCATCGTCAATGCGAATGGCATAAACAACTCACCGACCATCCCGCCCACGAAAACGAGTGGTGCGAATACGGCAATTGTCACAATAGTTGAAGACATGATAGGCTTGAACATTTCAATCGTTGCCTCACGAATGAGTGCCCGTCCTGACAGTTTTTCTGTTTTCAAATGCAAACGTCGGTAAATGTTCTCCACCACGACGATGGAGTCATCGATGACCCGGCCGATGGCGACGGTAATCGCACCGAGTGTCATCATATTCAATGTGATATCCATCCAGTTCAAGAGTAACAAAGCCATGAAAATGGACACAGGGATGGAAACGATTGAAATGATTGTCGATTTGAAATCCCGTAAGAAGAGAAGGATGATCAGAACGGCAATCAATCCACCGAATAGCGCTTTTTCAATCATTGTGCCAATCGATGCTTCAATAGGCGCACCTTGGTCGAGGGTGACATCGATGACCAGGCCATCGATTTTTGCCTGTTCTTCTTGGATTAGATCTTTTACATCGTTGACGACATCGACCGTATTGGCTTGTTGTCCTTTGATGATTTGAATGGCAATCGCATCTTCACCATTCGTACGTGATACGGATTGTACTTTACCGACTACTTCGATTGTGGCGATGTCTTCGAGTTTCACAAATGGAGACGGAGTGGTGGCAGTCGGTGTAATCGGGATGAGCATTTCTTTCAGTTCATCCGCCGTCATGAACTTCCCGTCGATCGCGACTGCTTGCTCACCTTCTTCAAATTCGTATAAGCCCAATGAGACAGCTAGGTCGTTTGCTTGGATCATTTGTTTGACGGTCTCTTCGGTGATGCCAAGTTCAGCCATTTTTGCGTCGTTGTATGTCAGTTGGACTTCTTCGATATGCTGACCCGAAATGGTAGCCGAAGCGACACCGTCGATTTTCTCGATTTTCGGTAGCAACCCTTCTTCAACGGTCGCTGTCAAATCTACAATATCCTCTGTAGAACTACTGACACTCAATGCGACAACGGGCATCATGTTCATGCTGATGGCTGTAATGTTCGACGCTTCTGCCTCTTCAGGCAAAGTCACCCCATCGAGCGCGGACGCCAATTCACGTTTCGCCTCATCCATGTCGACCCCATATTCATACTCCACTTGGATGTTTGCCATATTGGAATAGGAGTTGGAGTAAACGGCTTTGACGTTTTCCAGGTTTTCAATCGTTTTCTCTAACGGAATGGACACCTCTTCCATTACTTGTTCAGGAGTTGCCCCTGGATAGACATCCATGACCATCAAGTATGGAATTGAAATATCAGGAATGGTCTCTGTTTTCATCTGAGTTCCTGCGTATATGCCTGATGCGGTAATGATGATGGTTAGCAACCATACCGCCAATTTATTGTTTAGCACGAAGTTGACTAAATTCTTCACGTTTACACCTACCTCAAATTGACTTGGATCATGCAGTTATTTATACTAATGACTGAATGGTCAATTGTCAATGAATACACGGGGAAGTAGGGTAGGTAAAATGATGAAACGACAGCTAATATTGGAAAAGGCATTGGAGCTTTTTGCGGAAAAAGGCTTTGAAGCAACTTCTGTGCAGCAAATAACTGAGCGTTGTGGGATTTCTAAAGGGGCTTTTTATTTATCGTTTAAATCGAAAGATGAACTGATCTTAGAAATGATCGACTTTTTTATGTCACAATTAATCTTCGATATTGACCAGGTAGTCAAAGAGGCTGAGTATGAAAATGAACGATTATATAAATTCTACTACACCGCATTTCATTCTTTCTATAAACGATCCGATTTTACAAAGATTTTTATGAAAGAGCAACTCCACTCGTTTAACAAAGAGCTGATCATGAAAATACATAGCTATGATCAATTGATGGAGAACATCATCTTATCTATGGTGGAGCAATTATATGGGGAAGAAATTGAACTGATCAAATTTGATTTGGTTTATATCATTAAAGGTTTCCTGAAGACCTACTCGGAGTTTTTCATCTTCTATCAATACCCATTGGATTTGGATTTACTCGCTCAATCACTTGTTGAAAAAACCAATTTGCTTGCCAGACGGACAACAATCCCGTTTATCTCACAGGAAATCATGCAGGTGCTGAAGAGACCTGCAAACGAAGTGGCGTCAAAGGACGACATTTTAGAGATGTTAGAACAGAAAATTAAAGAAATGGAAGAGTCTGTTGAAAAAGAGTCCTTAATCTTATTAAAGCAACAAGTGCTGGAGGAAACTTACAGCTATGCAATTGTAAAAGGATTATTGGAGAACATACGGCAACATCCACATTGTAAATGGGTTTCTTATGTACTTCAAAATTATTTTGAAAGGGAAGGCGACATGCGATAAATATGTCGTCCCAGCCTGTTGACAAACGCTCGCATCCGTTGTTGCTCGTCTCGCTCGTCCGCTCATGAACTTCAGTTCTATTCGCGTCTTCGCTCGACTTCGCGCCTAGGCTGACAAGCGTTTTCAATCAGGCTGAGGGAAGTATTAATTGACAGCATATACTTCAAAAAAGAGTGTAGACAAAGTAAAAACAACTTTGTCTACACTCTAAGGTGACATACAATAAATATGTCGTCTTTTTTAATTTAATTCCGAATATTACCCTTTTTTTAATTGTTTAAGTATGATAATATTCAGATAATGGGATGTGCTTCCATAATTAGAAATATTGATGGACAATTTTTAGGGGGAGGGAATGGGATGTTAAACGTTACAGAGAAAAGTGCGTTTTCAAAATATCCACAGCAGCCTCATGGCGGCAAATTGGTCGATAAAGTGGTGGTCGGTCAAGAACGGGAGGAAGAACTGATCCGGGCAAAACAGCTTCCGACAATCATGGTGGATATGGAAGCTGTCATTACACTTGAAATGATTGCAACGGGGGTTTTGTCTCCGAATGAAGGTTTTATGAACGAAGCCGATTATAATTCCGTTCTGACGAAAGGCCGGCTTACAAATGGGCTGATCTGGCCGGCACCGCTTAGCTTTGCTCCAATCGGGAATCGGAACAAAGAAATCATCGAGTCACTTTCAATTGGGGATGAAGTGACGTTGGCTGATGAAAATAATGAGCCGGTTGCCATTCTGACACTTGAAGATATTTTTAAATATGATAAAGCACACCGTGCCCAAAGTCTTTTTGGTACGACTGACCGCAATCACCCGGGAGTCGATTCAATTTACCGAAGGATGGGAGATGTCTCGTTAGGAGGTCCGATCAAGCTATTGCAGCGTGTCGATTGGGGACCATTCGAAAAGCTACGCTTGGAACCGAAAGATACGTGGCATACCTTTTATGAAGAAAAGAAATTCCGGTCTGCTGCAGGATTCATCACGGGTGCGAATCCATTGCATAGAGGCCATGAATATATCCATAAGAATGCATTGGAAGAAATCGATGGCCTATTGCTTCAACCGTTGGTGGAGATGGCGAAACGGGAATATACACGCCATGAATTCCGCATGTTGTCATATCGGAGTGTGCTAGATACGTATTATCCAAAAGGCCGTTCCATTCTAGCTCCATTGCGCGTAACTTATATTTTTGCAGGACCAAGGGAAACGGTTTTACATGCGTTAATCATGAAAAACTATGGCTGTACACACGCGCTCATTGGGCGGGACCATGCGGGAATCGGAGACTATTATGATAAGTATGCAAGCCATAGCATCTTCGATGAATTCAAGCCGGAAGAGTTAGGGATCGATATCCGCCTATTCCATGAAGTGTTTTACTGCACTCGTTGCGATAGTCCGGCTACTGTTCAGTCCTGTCCGCATGATGAGCGGTTCCGCATCAATATTTCAGGCACGGGGATCCGGGAAATGCTTCGTCACGGAATCATGCCGCCGAAGGAAATTGTGCGTCCTGAATCTGCTCGCATTGCAATCCAGGGCGTGCAACCGAAAGGGCTCGATGAGGCTGGACGGGCTATTTCGCCGGTTGGAAAAACGTTGAAAAGCATATTCCCTTACTATTTGGAAAGAGCGAGACTCGGGGGACCGAAACGCCTTCAACCATTGACGGTAGAAGAGTTGACGAATCTCGATTTGGAAATGGCCAACTTGGATGTCCGCACAAATGCTGACCGGATTTACCATGATATTTTCGAAGAATATAGCAGTGTCGGCGATACGAATCGTAGCTTGCAGCCTGAATGGGTGGCAGATGCTCGTGAAGCATTGCGCGGCCAACAACAAATGGTCATTCAGGATTTGGAGCAGAAAGTGGCCATGGCTCCAATCACTGCATCCGATGAGTTCATGTACCAGGATAAGGAAGAGGCGCAGCGCGAATTGGAAGTGGCGAAACAGATCTTGTCGGATATTCCGAAAGTGCTCACGGAGGAAGAACTGCAATATCGCACATGGAATCTTCTGCCGTACAATCGTTATCGCGGTAGCGATGAACCGGAAGCGCAACAAGATGACACCGAAAAGTGAATCACTCCATTTGAACAGCATCCGCCGATTGGCTCTCCAGTCGGCGGATGTTTACACGTTTTTTTCGATAATTGAGGTATATTCTTGTCCATGTCGCCATATAGTCTATACGGTGGTTTACATTTCCAAAATTTGTTGTAATATTAAGAGAAAGAGAATCTAGGAGGGATATTTTGGATAGGTTTAAGAAAGTTGGAATTCTATTAGGCTCTTCTGTTTTATCACTAGGTATGTTTTCATCGGTTGCCGGTGCTTCAACGCCGATGGATGGACAACCAGAAAGGGTACAGATTCAAGTCGCTGCTACAGACACGGTTTTTACGAAAGAGGATTTAATTAAGAAATTTCGTGAGTTATTCCCAAAGCAGTTTGATTTCTTAACGGCTAATGATTTTCAAATGAGTAATGCCCACGTTTATCCCAATGATGATACGTTGCGCCATGATTTGTATTTCTCCAAAACGGTGAATGGCAAAGACGTTTACGGGAATGTTGGTTTTGTTGGAAAAGACTTAGACATTGAGTATTTTCATTATCAACCTGCCGATATAACAGAGGCTTTGTTCCCAGCGAAAGTTTCCAAAGAAGAGGCGCAGAAAAAAGCCGAGAGTTTTGTGAATAACTTTTTGGGCGGCAAGGGCTATAAACTCGAAACAGACATGTATAACTATTATCCGAAACAGGTCTTAACGGAACCGATTCGATACTCCTTTTCTTTCGCCCGTACGGAAAATGACGTTTCCATTGATGATCAAAGAATGGAAGTATCTGTTCTCGGGAATGGAGAAATCGTTAGCTTCTACAAAATGTCAAGCGAGTCGAAATCGTCTACTTTTGACGATGTCAAACAAATAAAAGAAAACGATGAAATGCTAGCAAAAGTAAAGGAACAACTTTCAGCAGAGTTGAATTATCAAATAAACTATGATTACGCAACGGGTGATCGCAAAGTCCAGCTCGTATATCAGCCGACATCAAAATTACAAGGCGTTCACGCGATTTCAGGTAAATGGTTAACGCCAAGCGGCTATGTAGAGGATTTTCCAGAGAAGTCAAAAATTGAAATGTTGGCCGAAAATCCACTGCCGCCAAGACAAGATAGCATTACGGTAGACGAAGCGAAGAAAATTGCCGAAAAGTTACTTGCTGTGGATTCCGATAAGGTGAAGTTAAATATCAACTCTATCCATGAAATGGAGAATTATGATGGACGAGAAGTAATCAGTGTTCAATATATGTATGAATATGCGCGTGGCGGAAGCGGCACGAATTTAGACATTGATAAGCAGACAGGTGAAGTCATTCAATATAGCGATATAAAAAACCATCTGTTAGATGAACTTGGAGAAAAAACTAAAAACGAAAAGGCGATTTCCCAGCAAGATGCGATTGCCAAAGCTGTCAGCTATGCAAAGGAATGGGTTCCATCCTATCTACACGATTATGCGATGCCTATAGATGAACCTTATGTTGACGAATGGCAAGGTGGGTATTACGTTACCTTCCCGAGAATCGTCAATGGCATTGTTGTGATTGGGGATTCCATTAGTGTGGGCGTCGCTGCTGATGGCTCTTTAAATAGCCTAAATGTCAATTATCAAGAGACAGAAAACTGGCCTTCTAGCGACCAAGTGATCTCTGAAGAAGAAGCGAAAGCGAAATTGGAAGAGGCACTCAGCCTCAAACTAACGTATATGAAACATGCGAAAAACGAAGACAAGGATCATTATAATCTCGTCTATGTGCCTGTATTTAACGGAGATTCATATAGTTATTTAGATGCCAATACAGGAGAATGGAATAATTTCTTGGATGATCAAAATTCAGTTTCCATTTCACATCCTTGGGCGGAAGATGAACTAAATTATCTCATTAGCGCTAAAATTTTAGATGTAAAAGATCCTGAAAACTTTAATGCAGATGCTTCGATTACAAAAGGGGAAGCATTGAAAATCGTTATGAATTCACTCACTTATATCTATGACGGGCCATATTATTATGGCAGAGAAAACCAAAAACAAACGTTTGACAATATCGATCCGAAACACCCATTGTATAATGTGGTTGAACGTGCGGTTGGTGCAGGAATCATTCAAACGAACAGCAAGAAGTTCGATGTCGATTCGTCAATCACAAGAGAAGAATTAGCGGTTTGGTCTATCCGCGCGCTAGGCTTAGAGCAAGCGGCTAAAAAGAGCAGCATCTATAAACTCGATTTTAAGGATGCCGATAAAGTTCAAACGGCATACACGGGGTATGTTGCCCTAGCAAGTTCCTTGGGAATCATCGAAGCAGATCAAGATCAGTTTAATCCAACGCGAGAAGTAACATACGCAGAGTTGGCTGTGTCAACGGTTCGTCTGGCGCATGAAATCGCTGAAAATGGAAGAGGTTTACGTTACTAAGAGCTTTTGAACAAAGCCATTGAAATGAAGGAACACCATTATCCCCCTCCATCGTATGAGCACCTACACGATGGAGGGGGAGTTTGTCTAATTAACATGCATTCATGAAAGCTATTAATCCTATTTTTTGTCAGAAGAATAGACCTTTACCTATGAGGAAATGTTTTTTATTTCTACTTGGTATAGTGTATGCAATTTTAGACTCGTCTCACTGTTTACAATTGCAGTTTCCTTCACGGATAGCATTTCTGGAGAAATTTTAAACAAGGTTTCCATGTTGGTAGAGAGAGCTTGGTGAGGGACAGAGATTTCGGGTATCGTTCCTATGAACTTGTTTTGTGTCGCTAAATGAAACCCCCATAAACCAAAAGAAGGTACAGTGACTGTGTATGGCAAAGTATTTAGACCGGCGCTCGTTATGGTTTTAGCAATACTCCAAAACACTTGTGGCGTGTCCTCTGGTGAGTTGGATTGGCAAACTATTGCGCCATCAACGACTAAATGCTTGGCAATTTTGCCGAATAATTCTTTGGTATAGAGTGAACTCAGGATGGGGTCTACAGGGTCTGGAAAATCGATGATAATCACATCATAAGGTTGTAAATCTCTCTCTATATATATTTTTGAATCCTCGGAGTGAACAGTTAATCTATCATCCAACAATGAACGATTGTTCTGAGCTACTAATGCAGGTTCACTTTTAGCGAGTTCGACAATCATTGGATCAATGTCGACGAGATCAACATGTTTAACATTTGGATACTTCAGAACTTCTCGCAAAGCAAGACCGTCTCCTCCACCTAAAATGAGAATTCGTTCATGCGAACCTGCAACCTCCATTGCCGGATAAACCAATGCTTCATGATAATGTCTTTCATCCAAGGAACAAAACTGTAGCTCTTGGTTTAAATACAAACGAAGATCATTTGCCTCAACCAATAAAATGTCTTGATATTGACTTTCCCCATGAAAAAGAATATTGTGTTTACCTGACGCAATCTCCTTCAATTGTATCAAGTCCCAATCATTCCCACGATCCTCTTGTAAAGGAAATAATGCACGGGAATCTACTTTTTCATCCAACAATATATTGGATGAAAGATTTAGTGTTCTCATGGTGGGTTTCGTGTGGGGTTCTTCTCCTCGATTGAGCTCGAACACAGCTGTTCGCTTAGCTTGTATTTTAGTAAGGATTCCTTCCAATGCTGGCCATATATCCTGATTTCCACAAGTATATAAATCCAACGCTACATAACCATATTCTGGCCATGTATGAATTGAAATATGTGAAGTGGAAATACCAATAACTCCTGTCACTCCTTGAGGCGTGAAGGAATGAAAATGAGATGATAAGATTTCCATTCCTAACTGCTTTATTGCTTTCGTTAGCAATTCCTCTAATACTGTTGCATCATTAAGAATTTCTCTCTGACAATCAAATGCATCGATTACGAGATGTTGCCCATTCGTATCCATCAAATCACTGCTTTCCGTTATTGTGAATGAGTTGTCATAGTGGTTTGAGTTTCCATGCTTATCCAACTATTCTACAGTTAATGTATGTACAAGTTATAAGAAGGCCTGTGCACCTTCCTTAATTTAGTGAAGTGAGTCGGAGAAAATGCTAGTTTGCACTTAATTGGACAACTGTCTGCGCGCAATCACTTTCAACTACATATAGTAAGAAAAAGTAGGAGAGGCGTTAAAATGAAAGACAACCATACAGTGATTACCATTCTGGGGAGTAGTGGAGGAGTAGCAAAGTCAATACTTTCTATTTTGAATAAATCAGTCCGTGACAATAAGGATCCCATCCATCACGTTATTACGAATAGTACAATCCATTTAATCGATAATAAGCAAAAAGAAAAAGAATACTACTCTAATTTGTTTTCTAATTTGCAAAAACATATTACATTACACCAATTTGACCTCCAAGATAAAAAGAAATTTGTTAACCACCTGAAACAGACGAAAACCTCACTTGTTGTTGACGTTTCTTGGGCAGATACGGTTGAGATGCTGCAATGCTGTGATCAACTGGGCGTTAACTACGTCAATACTGCTTTGGAAAATACGATGGTCGATGAGAACGAAGAGTTATATGAGGGATTTGGTTTAATAGAGAGACTGAAGCATGTGGAAAAACATAAGGACAAGATCTTGAATACATCTGCCATAATTGGCTCTGGTATGAATCCAGGTGTCGTTCAATGGATGGCGATCGAACTCTTGAAGACACATTCATCGGACGAGCTTCCGCTTGGGTGTTATATTGTAGAGCATGATACGTCCTTTTATAGGGATAAGAAAATGGTAGAAGAGAATGTTGTTTATACAACTTGGTCGCCAGAATGTTTTCTAGACGAAGCTATTTTAAGCTATCCAATGTTTATGAAGAACCATATTCCACTCTTCCTATACGAAAAGGTTTATGATGTGGAATTTAAAGTGACGTTAGGGGACAAACAATTTTATGGATGCTTAATGCCACATGAAGAAGTCTATACTTTAGGCAAATTGTACGACATGGAAGGTGGATTTTTATACAAAATCAATGATCATACAACAGAGATAATCCGTTCAAATATTGATGACTTAGATAAATTATGGGACTTTGAAATGAAGGTTCTCGATCCGCTTGATGCGCCATTGGAAGGTGAGGATTTAGCGGGAGTACTCCTCGTTTACCAGGACAAGGAACGATATATGTACAATGTGTTAAATAACGATTCCATCTTTACTAAATACAAAACAAATGCGACCTACTTTCAAGTGGCTTGTGGTATCTATGCTTCTTTATCCGTACTGCTATTAGATCAAATTCCACAAGGAGCTTATTATGTAGATGAACTATTGTTGAATACAAACAATCATTTTGGGGATTATTTGACTTATTACATGACGGATTTTATAACAGGTGAAAATAAGCATTCAGATGGTCTTTTGCATCAAAGGATGAAAAAACTCCGAAACTAGTCGATTGTGGACAGCGGCTTATGTTAAGTATCCCTTTCAGCTTCCTGACCTAAGGAAAGCCCACTCCCAAATGAGAGTGGGCTGTTTGGAGAACAACCTATTATAATACCGTGCTTACCTTACATACGTATCATTTTTTCTTATCATCGTCCTTCTTCGTGTGATCCTTCTTCTTATCTTTTTTCTTCTCTTCAACCGCATTCGCTTCTTTTTCAGTAGTATCGGTATCAGCTTCAGTCGCTTCTGTTTCAGTAACGTCTGCTTCGGCAGCAAGAACAGCAGCAACAGCAGCGGCTGCAGCAGTAGCGGCTGCAGAGGCAGAGGCAGAGGCATTAGCATCTGTTTCAGCTGCAGCAGCAATTCCAGCCGCAGCGCCCGCAGCCGCAGCTGCAGCAATCGCAGTAGTAAATGAAACCTCTAAATGTTTTGCTTTTTTTCCTTTTGGCACACAAATCCCACCTTTGATTTAGAGTTTAATATCACTATCATTGTATTCAACACTTTACGAACTGTGTCGGCAATAACGAGTATAGACATTTATTGCACCATGCCGTATGACCATACATATTCTTATAGAAAAGCGAAACTAATAAACTGTTAATAATCTCTTTGGAGTGAATAACCAAAATAGTCTGGGCGATTGATCCATTACGGCGGATTAGGCAATTGACCATTACACGATCATCCCAAGACACATATAGATAGGGGGATACTAAAAATGGAGGTTAGAAAACTATGAATAAGGATATGTTACTTTCATTAGTAGATAGAGTTATTAAAGTCGATCGAGGGGGACCTGAATCTAGATATGGTAAGCTGCTCGCAGCAGAAGAGGATCACTTTATATTGCTGACAGAAGATGATGGCATTATTTATTATAATACACACCATGTTAAGAGCTTAACTGTTAATGCAAAAAATGAAGTAAAGCTCAATTTTGACATTCCTAGAGGCTTAGATTATGTAAAAGCGGAAAATTTTAGAGGTGTAGTGGAAAAATTAAGATATCGCTGGGTAAAAATTAATCGTGGTGGGCCAGAAACACTAGAGGGTGTAATGGACGTTGTTAATGATGACTTCATAACAATTGTCTCTAATGAAGAAATTATAAACCTCTCCATGTTTCATGTCCGTAACATTAGCTATGGAGTAAAGGTTGAAAAAGCAAACAAAGGTAAGGGAAATGAAAGCAATAAACAAACGAATGCAAAAAAGGAAAACGAATAGTTCGATAGGCCATTCGTCGCTTCTAACTACGAGAAGCGACGATATTCTATGAAGGAGGCGCGCCAAAATTGCGAGAGCAAAAATTTGAAAAAGTATTAGGCGACCTTGTAAATTTAAAAATTGGTTTGTTTCTTAGTGATCAGCAATTTATAGAAGGCGTTCTATTAGCTGTTAAACAGGATCATCTCGTGATCGATATAAATAAGAATATACATTATATTGCACGTCAACATATTAAAGCTCTTTCAAAGAATGCGAAAGACTTTCATTTAAAGACGAAAACGGTTCCCTACCTCGATAGGCAGTACTTCACAGATGTTTTAAGTGTTATGAAATATTACTCGGTGACCGTGAATAGCTCGGGTAAACAGACACATTTTGGAGTGCTGAGTAAAATAGCTGAAGATTATATAGTATTGATCAATCATGCGGAATTACTGCATATTCCCAAATCCTCTATAGCAGATATCTCTAGTAAAATATCCGACAATCAAATCCGCTCAATCAATGCTAAAGAACAATTAAAGAGTCAAACGGTGCATTCAGCAACTGTTATTAAAGAAGTAGAAGAAATGGAAACTCACCAATTAGAAAGTGCTCAAGACGCTATTCTTCAGACAAATCATAAGACAGAATCGGTTGAAGTCTCTTTGGAAAAACAAGCAGCTACTATTCAGGAAGAAGAAAAGGAAGAACTACAGACAGATGAAATTGAAAGTCTTGGCGAGTCGGAAATTCCACAACAGCTTGAAGTGGAAGGAATACAGGAAAATAAGGTTGAATTACAAGAAGACACGAGTCAAAAGGAAGGGCAACAACTTACTTCGTCTTCTTCAACTGAAGAAATAAAACTAGTCGAACACTCTTTAGAACAAGAAACGGAACCAATTCAGGAGATGGAAGATAACGGGGTCCTTGAGCAGCCAGAAATCTCACAACAACTTAAAATAGAAGGTTTATTGGAATCATTCAATATTATAAAAGCAAATATTCAAGACAAGGAACAGATAATAGATGGTCTAGAACTAGAGTCGATTCATATGGAAGAATCATTGGATCAAATAAAAAACGAACTACAAGAAAAATTTACAACACTTATACAAGAAGCACCAATGGTAGTCGTTCAGGATGAGGAACATTCAAGCAAAGTAAATGACCATGAAGAGTTGTCGTCCATTTTTAAAGATTTTAGAGTAGAATTACTTTCCTATGATGAACCTCTAGGTTATGAAAGAAGTTTCCATCTTCCTGATTGGAAAATTTTCCAAAAGGACCAACAGGCAATGATAACTTTGAACAATCCGGCAGAGGGAGAGGAAGCTCTAACGTTTGACGACCATTCGGTGCAGATAAACGACAGCGCAGAGATGATTGAATTATGCAATGCGCTTAAAAGTGAAAATCTATCAACGAGTGAAACGAAGAATGATGATCAAGCTGAATGTATAGTTGAAGAATGCGAGCCTTCTGATACGAATCGTGCAAAGATAACGTTCAGACAAATGAGCCCAAAAGAAGAAAAAGCCATGTTAGAGAAGCAATACTTTTCTTTAGCGAAGTATGCTGCGGCCTATTCAATGAAGTTAGATGAGCGGTCTGATCAATCGAAGTCCACTTTGTATTCTTCGATTGATCACGACAAGAACAGTACAGGGGGAATTAATACTAGTTTCGAAAAAAAGGGAAAAAAAAACGTGATTAATTCATTGGAAAGGCAAAGCGCTCTCGAGGGTCAATACGTTTCTTTAATGAATCATGCAGCAAAAATGTATCGGCAATTAAGGGATTTTTAAGTAAAGAGGAGATGCTGATTTGAATAAAATTATTCAAAATCTCATTCAGGAAGTTATCCGAATTGAAATCTCCGGAAAGAAAAAGATGAACGGTACGCTAATTGATATGGGAAGCGATATGGTTGTCCTTTTCGATGGGAAGGATTTCGTGTATATTCCCTTAAATCATATCCGGAATTTTAGTCTGGATCGTGACAATGAAAATGAGGTTCAATCCCCTACAGAGCTCCCGAGCTTCGTAGCGGAAGAAAGCAAGGAAGACTTAGCGTTTGAAGAGGTGCTTACTCAAGCGAAAGGAAGAATTGTTGAAATCTATGTAACAGGCAACCAAACTTTGCATGGAACGATAACGGGCATTATGAACAACTATCTTATATTCCAATCTCCGGTTTATAAGACGATGTTCATTGCAATAGACCACGTCAAATGGCTAATCCCATATGCTCAAAGTCATACACTTTACGGGCTGGATTACGCTGCCGTCTCCTCACAGCCGCACAATGAGACGTTTGCTAGATCTTTTGACAGTCAAGTTGAAAAGTTTAAAGGTGCAATTGTCGTATTGAATATTGGTGATCCAAAAAGTTATATAGGGAAAATAAATAATGTCGAGGATCAAATCATTGAGTTTCAATCAGCAAGAACTTCCCCCGTTTATTTAAACATGCACCATATAAAAACGCTCCACGTAGTATAGTTATGGTTCAAAATTGTCTAGGAAGTTTTATAAGAGGAGATCCTTTTTTAGGCTGACGAGTAACGATCGACAGCCTAATTTTTTGTGGGAACTAACGTTGTTATTCAGAGAGAAAGAAGAAATCACAAAAAGGCAGGTTAGTATCGGTTCTTGTCCTAGTCGTAAAAAATTCCGAATCAGAGGGATTTTTCAGCTCAATTTCGTAAGGGTTGGACATACATCTCGTTTCACGTAGCCTGCAGTGAATATACATACAAGGAAACGGACAAACAATTCACTCGCGAGTCGTCTAGTAAAACGAAGGGAAATGAGTAGATGTATGAGTTTTCAAATAGGTATTACCGGTTTGGTGTTTGTACTAACCATGCTCATCATATTTTGGAGGCCAAGAGGTTTAAATGAAGCATGGCCTGCATCAATAGGCGCGAGTATTATTTTAGCAACAGGGATTGTCTCACAACAAGACATTATGGATATCATCAGCAAAATTGGCGGGGCATCCATTACGATTATTGCGACAATCGTGATGGCTGTCATATTAGAAAGTTTTGGATTCTTCCACTGGGCAGCGGCAAAACTGGCAAGATTCTCGAAAGGGTCGGGGTATCGTCTCTATTGGAATATTCAGCTCCTGTGTTTTTTAATGACACTATTGTTTAATAATGATGGGAGTATCTTAATCACAACTCCAATACTTATTTTACTCCTCAAAAATATGCAACTGAAGCTTCGGCAACAAATCCCTTACCTGTTAAGTGGTGCGCTTATCGCCACCGCTTCTAGTGCACCGATTGGAGTTAGTAATATTGTTAACTTGATTGCCTTGAATATTATTGAAATGTCACTTTGGATGCATACGGCCATGATGTTTATCCCGGCGACAATCGGATTGTTGTTTATGTCATTTTTGATGTTTTTTGTTGTGCGAAAAAAATTACCGAAAAAATTACCTGATTCCGTTATGGATATTGAAGAATCCTTTTTCATTAAAAACTTTCATCCATTGAAAACAAAATTATCCGTTGAAACAAAACGTAAGCGCACAAGGTTTATGATGAAGATTTTGCTGTTTGTCTTTATCATGCGTTGCCTTTTATTTGTGGCATCGTACGTCAATGTTCCCATTGAAATTGTGGCAGTATTCGGATCGGTCGTCTTGCTATTGTGGAGATGGTATCATTTACGGACGAATCCTGTGGACATTTTGAAGAAGACACCTTGGCATATTCTGATTTTTGCCTTCTCGATGTATGTCATTATTTACGGACTGCATAATGTAGGTTTGACAGCGCTATTAGTGCAATGGTGTGAGCCAATTGTAAACCAGGGATTAATTCAAGCAAGTTATATTATGGGAGGATTAGTTTCGATACTTTCCAACTTCTTTAATAATCACCCGGCTTTAATGATCGGAACGATTACTTTGACTGAAATGGGGCTAGATCCGATTACATTAAAGACCATCTATCTGGCGAATATTATAGGTAGCGACATGGGGTCATTGCTATTGCCGATCGGAACACTGGCATCGCTCATTTGGATGAGTATTCTCAGAAAAAACAAAATAAAAGTGACTTGGAAAGATTATTTAAGTGTATCATTACTTGTCATACCGATTTCAACGATTGTTACACTCACATTGCTATACTTTTGGGTACAATTTGTCTTCGCTTAATCGTTGGGAAATATATCATAAGTGCAGGGAATAGGTTGATTATACTTACGTATAATGGAACTACTTCTTGTACTTGTTTACTTGTTCATTTGAAAAATATGAAAGTTGGTTTGTTCCCTCTATGTATATGACATTATTGTGAGAAAGGTACAGCATTATTCATTTTAATACATATAGCCTATAGTCTATTGAGAGCAAGGTTATTAGATGATACTATACATTCATACTACTTTTTAGAATCAACAAAATTTTATGAAAGGGTGAAAAAGTGAATGAAAGTGACCCTTTTTGCGACGTGTTTGGTCGATATGTTTCAAACGAGTGCGGGAAAGGCGACGGTGGAGTTACTGGAGCACTTAGGATGTACCATCGATTTTCCTGAATCGCAAGTGTGTTGCGGGCAGCCTGCTTATAATTCGGGGTATGTAAAAGAGTCCAAAGAAGCAATGAAAAAGATGATCCAGACGTTTGAGCATGCTGAATATGTCGTTTCGCCATCCGGTTCATGTGCATATATGTTTCATGAATATCAAAATGTATTCAAAGGGGATCTAGTTTGGGAGCCGAAAGCACAGGCGCTTGCCAAGAAAACCTATGAATTGACGGAGTTCATAGTCAACGTATTGAAAGTGGAAGATGTGGGTGCGCATTTTGAAGGGAAAGTGACTTATCATACGTCCTGTCATATGACGCGGTTGCTTGGCGTCCAGGAGGCACCTATGAAACTGTTGAAAAATGTTGCCGGCCTTGAATATGTTGAACTGCCGAATAAGCATCAATGCTGCGGTTTTGGAGGAACATTTTTAGTGAAAATGGCACAAATTTCTGAACAGATGGTCGATGAGAAAGTCCAGCATGCCGAAGAGACGGTAGCGGATTATTTAATCGGCGCGGATGCCGGTTGTTTGATGAATATCGGGGGGAGAATGGAGCGCGTTGGAACCCCTGTGAAAGTGTTACACATTGCGGAAGTACTAAACAGTCGTTTAGTTGAGAAAAGTGAGGTGAGCTAATATGCCGATGAAAGTCGGGACGGAAGATTTTAAGAATCGTGTAGATGCGGGGCTTCAGAATACATTTATGAGAGGCGCTGTTTCGGGTGCTCAGGATAGGCTGGAGGTCAGGCGGCAACTTGCGGCAGAGGAACTTGGTAACTGGGAGGAGTGGCGTTCTTTAGGTGAAGAGATTCGTCAGCATGTACTGGAGAACTTGGATTTTTATTTGCACCAATTGAGTGAAAATGTGGCGAAGCGGGGCGGACATGTCTTTTTCGCGTCGACTGCCGAAGAGGCAAACGACTATATTATGGGCGTCATGAAGGAAAAAGAGGCCAAAAAAGTCGTCAAGTCCAAATCGATGGTTACGGAAGAAATCGACTTAAACGCCAATTTGGAACGGATGGGCTGTGAGGTCATTGAGACGGATCTTGGCGAGTATATTTTGCAAGTCGATGATCATGACCTGCCTTCCCATATTGTGGCGCCAGCATTACATAAAAATAAAGAACAAGTGAGAGAAGTATTCGCCCGAAAATTGGGGTATACCGGTTCAGAGAAACCGGAAGAACTAACCAAGCATGCCCGTAAAATGCTGAGAGATGATTATTTAACTGCAGACGTCGGCATTACAGGCTGTAATTTTGCGGTCGCTGAAACGGGTTCCATCTGTTTAGTGACCAATGAAGGTAATGCTGATCTGTCAACGGCGTTGCCTAAAACACAAATTACCGTGATGGGCATGGAGAGGCTTGTCCCGACGTTCGAAGAATTGGAAGTATTGGTCGGCATGCTTTCGAGAAGTGCTGTCGGACAAAAATTGCCGAGCTATGTGACGGTGCTAACGGGGCCGAAAGAGGAAGGGGCTGTCGATGGTCCTGAAGAATTTCATCTTGTCATCGTGGACAATGGCCGGTCGGACATTTTGGGCGGTGAATTCCAATCGATATTGCAATGCATCCGCTGTGCGGCTTGTGTCAATGTTTGCCCAGTTTATCGACATGTCGGCGGACATTCGTATGGCTCCATCTACTCGGGTCCGGTCGGCGCCATTTTGTCACCTTTGCTAGGAGGATACGATGACTATAAGGAACTCCCTTATGCTTCCACATTATGTGGGGCGTGTACGGAAGTTTGTCCGGTGAAGATACCCCTTCACGAACTATTGCATAAACATCGTCAAGTGATTGTTGAAAGGGAAGGGAAAGCACCGATTTCAGAAAAGCTGGCGATGAAGGCGTTCGGATTGGGCGCAGCCTCTCCCGCTCTCTATAAAATGGGGTCCAAAATCGCACCTGCGGCTATGAATCCTTTCACAGTCGGTGATAAAATCTCCAAAGGTGTCGGGCCGTTAAAAGCGTGGACGGAAATTCGGGAATTCCCAGCACCTCACAAAGAGCGATTCCGCGATTGGTACAAGGAACGTTCGAAAGGAGACGAAGAATCTTGACTGGGAATATTCAAGGGAGGGAAGCCTTCCTCACTAAAATAGCCAAACAACTTGGCAGGGAGAAAGTCGCGACTGATATTGTCAGACCAAAGTGGCGTCACCAACCCCAAGACAAAGTTTTACAAGGGGCTAGTCCCGATGAGTTAGTAGACGTGTTGGCGCAACAATGCCAAGTGATCAATACGGATTTTGTTGTGACAACAAAAGAAAGACTAGCATCCGACTTGCATCAAACAATTGCAGCCTATGGGGGAGGTCCTGTTGTTAGGTGGAAAGATGCCCGTTTTGAGCAATTTGGGCTCACTCCGCTGCTAAAGGAAATCCTACCTGCTGAACAAATCCCTGTTCATGAATGGGAAACCGCTAAAGGGAGAGAAAATATTGAACTAGTCGAGCAGGCGAATGTTGGAATCACCATCAGTGACATCACATTAGCGGAATCGGGCACAGCGGTTCTATTGAGCAGTAAAGACAAAGGGAGAACTGTCAGCTTTTTACCGTTAAAATCAGTCATAATCGTTCCGAAAAGTACGATTGTTCCACGCATGACCCAAGCGGCACGAATCATTCGAGAAAAAACGGCTAACGGCGAATACTTAGCTTCCTGCATCAACTTTATAACAGGACCGAGCAACTCGGCCGATATTGAAATGATTCTTGTCGTCGGCGTTCACGGTCCTATGAATATGACATATATGGTTGTGGAGGATTTATAAGCAGCTAAATTCGTACAACCTAAAAAACCGTGTATGGAGTACTCCGTGCACGGTTTTTTATTACAAACCGAACCTTGTGATGTTCGGTGCCCTAAGGAACCATTGGTATGAGCAAGGCGATTACTGCGAGGATAATCGCGCTCCATGCCAATCTTTTTTGTGGGAATGAGAGACCAATAATACCTAAGACGAGCGCAATGCCTCCCAGCCAAAATGGGGCGTAAAAAAATCCAAATACAGCCAAAACAATGGCTAACAAGCCGATCCAAACACCATAGGAAGCTTTCAAAATTAACACCTCCGTTCTACATGAAATGGAACAACAATATACTTTATACTATGCATATATACTGGCTTTTGCTTGGTCAATCTTCATGTATTTATAAGGATAATAGTTAGGTTGTTTCCAGAAAAACAAAAAACTTTCGGAAAAAGGGTTGCATTCTTTGGAGATAGCGTCTATTATTGTTAATAACGAAATATACAAATAAAACAGAATAGTTTTTCTTATCTAGAGAGGTTTAGGGACTGGCCCGATGACGCCTCAGCAACCACCATTTTGGTACGGTGCTAATTCCAGCAAGTCCATTAAACGACTTGATAGATGAGGAATAGACTTTTTCATATGAAGAGTCTGCTCCTTTATAAATAGAGGGGCAGACTCTTTTTGATTTGAATCAGCAGGGAGTCTAAACTCCCTGCTGATTCAAATCAAGCCTCCGGCGGATGTCACGGATTTTGAAAGGAGTTAATTGCGCTTATCTAAGTGCCTTAATTTCTGCAAAAAACGCAAAAATACGGTAAATCGAACCCTTCGCCGTTCGATTCGCAATTCAAAATCCGGACGCAATCACGCCGAGGCGTGATTGATTTATATGAAAAGAAAGAAAAAAGTGGGAGAGGGGAATGTGAAGCCGTTGAGTTTATTAGAGACGTTGAAGGATCGTGTGTTGATAGGGGATGGAGCAATGGGGACATTGCTCTATACGACGGGCGTGGACCGCTGTTTTGAGGAGTTGAACTTGACGCAACCTGAACAGGTACAACATATTCACGAGGCCTATATCGAAGCGGGTGCCGATGTCATTCAAACCAATACGTATGGAGCGAATTATATCAAACTGGCAAGATACGGCTTAGAAGAGCAGGTGAAGAAAATCAATCAGGCAGCGGTTCAAATTGCCAAAAGAGCTGCACGGAAGGAGACATACATCCTCGGAACCATTGGCGGCATCCACGGTACACAAACGACAATCGGAACGAAAGAGGAAATCAAACGTAGCTTCCGAGAGCAGCTGTATTGCTTGCTCCTTGAGGGGGTGGATGGTCTTCTACTGGAAACGTATTATGATTTCGATGAATTGACGACCGTTTTGAAAATAGCGAGAGAAGAGACGGATATTCCGATCGTGACAAACGTCTCCATGCACGAGGCCGGCATTTTGCAAAATGGAATCGAGTTGGAGGATGCTTTGCAACAGTTGGAAGATTTGGGAGCGGATCTGGTCGGTATTAACTGTCATTTGGGCCCTTATCATATGTTGAAATCATTGGAAACTGTGCCGCTTCTCAAGCGTGCCTTGTTGGCGGTCTATCCAAATGCCAGTTTCCCTGAATACCGGGATGGCAAATTGTTTTACGAAAATGAACCGGCCTATTTTGAAAATTATGCGGCCAGCTTCCGGGAACAAGGGGTCCATCTGATCGGCGGTTGTTGTGGAACGACACCTGAGCATATCCAAGCACTGACAAAAGGGTTGACCAATCGGAATCCGATCCGTGAAAAAGTCATTAAAGTGAAGAAGCCTAAGGTGGCTGTGTCCAAAGCAAGAGGCCCACAAGCGCCTTCGCTGTTGGAAACAGTAAGGGAAAGGCACTCAATCATCGTTGAATTGGATGCGCCCAAACATTTGGATACGCAGAAGTTCTTCGAAGGGGCTCAAGCCTTGCAAGATGCAGGGGTCGATGCGATTACATTGGCAGATAATTCATTGGCATCGCCAAGGATTTGCAATACGTCCATGGCTTCACTCGTTCAGCAAAAGACCGGTGCTACACCGCTTGTCCATATCGCATGCAGGGACCGGAATCTGATCGGTTTGCAATCGCATTTGATGGGACTTCATACATTGGGCATCACCGAATTGTTGGCCATTACAGGAGACCCGACAAAAGTGGGCGATTTTCCGGGAGCGACTTCTGTTTTCGATGTTACTTCGTTTGAATTGATCCGACTGATCAAACAGTTTAACGAAGGCATTTCATTGTCCGGGAAGTCGTTGCGGGAGAAAACATCCTTTACGGTAGCTTCCGCTTTCAACCCGAATATACGTCATCTGGAAAGGGCTATTCCGAGATTGGAGAAGAAACTGGCGTCAGGAGCTGATTATTTCATTACCCAGCCGATTTTTAGCCCTGAAAGGATTGAAGAGGTGCATAAGGCGACTAAACATATCGGAGCACCGATGTATATTGGAATCATGCCCCTGACCTCACCTCAAAATGCAGAGTTTTTGCATAACGAAGTGCCGGGCATTAAATTGACGGATCAGGTCCGTGACAGAATGGCGGCTACCGCCGGTAATCGGGAACAGTCAACGATCGAAGGGTTGGCAATCGCGAAAGAGCTGATCGATGTGGCGCTGGAACATTTCCACGGTATTTATTTGATTACGCCTTTCATGCGTTACGACATGACAGTTGCTTTAACGAAGTATATCAACGAAAAAGTGTCCGCAGTAAAGGGGGTGGTTCAAACAGAAAGTGTCGTGCATGGATGAAAGGAAAAAATACTAAGTAGACAAAGGGGATTAGTTACATGGTAAACGTACAAAGTTCGACGATTGGTTATCCAAGAATTGGTGGGAAACGTGAATGGAAGAGAGCATTGGAGCGATTTTGGAATGGCGATATTTCGGAGGCTGAACTGCTTACGACGACAGAAGCACTCCGTTTAGATAGCTTGGCGAAACAGCGGAAATTGGGCATCGACTTAGTGCCGGTAGGAGACTTCTCCCTCTATGATCACGTATTGGATACATCGATCATGTTCGGTGTTGTTCCGAAGCGTTTTGGCTACACAGGTGGAAAAGTGTCTTTGGAAACGTATTTTGCCATTGCTCGTGGAACGAAAGATGCAGTCGCATCTGAAATGACGAAATGGTTCAATACGAATTATCACTACATTGTGCCGGAACTTGAAGGCATCACGCCACAATTGGTGGAGAATCGTCCACTTGCATTTTATAAAGAGGCGAAAGAGAAGCTAGGCATCGATGGCAAACCGGTACTATTAGGACCTGTTACGTATATCAAATTGGCAAAGTCATATGGGAATGAAAATTTCGCTTCTTTATTGCAAGAATTTACACCGTTGTATATTCAGGTTTTGCAAGAACTTGCAGAGGCGGGGGCACAATATGTGCAAATTGATGAGCCGATTTTGACGAAGGAATTGTCTGCGGGGGAACTCGAGCAAGTGAAAAAAGCTTATATAGCGATTAATGAAGCGGTGCCACAGCTGAAGATCATCTTGCAAACGTATTTTGAAAAGATCGCAAATTATGAAGCAATTGCTACCTTGCCTGTACATGGACTAGGATTGGACTTCGTACATGGTGATTCGCTTTCATTGCTACAAAAATACGGGTTCCCGAAAGATAAAGTGTTGGCTGCAGGTGTCATTGACGGACGGAACGTATGGCGTGCTGATTTAGATAAAAAAGTGGCACTCTTGCAGGATATCTTAGCGCATGTTGAACAAGAACGACTGATCGTTCAATCATCCGCATCCCTTTTACACGTCCCGGTCAGTACGGAGCCTGAAGAAAAATTAGATCCGGTCATTAAAGGCGGTTTAGCTTTTGCAGATGAGAAGATCGCTGAAATCGTCCTGTTGACAAAAGGTGTACAGGAAGGGGCCACAGCGATTACGGCAGGGCTTGAAGAAAGCAGAAAGGCATTGGCTGCGCTGAATAACTCCAAATACCGCCAAAACACTGAGGTGAAAGAGAATGTTGCCAAACTGACGGATCAGGACGTGAATCGCGCATTGCCATTTGCGGAACGGATTCATGCGCAAGAGCAGCGCTTCCAGTTGCCGCTATTGCCGACAACGACGATCGGAAGCTTACCGCAAACACCGGAAGTGCGACAGACGAGATCGAAATGGCGCAAAGGCGAAATAACGGACCAAGCGTATGAGCAATACATCAATAGTCAAATCGATAAATGGATTGCCATTCAAGAAGAAATCGGTATCGATGTCCTCGTACACGGCGAATTTGAAAGAACGGATATGGTGGAATACTTCGGTGAGAAATTTGCTGGATTTGCAGTGTCTGAGTTCGGATGGGTCCAATCTTACGGTTCCCGCTGTGTCAAGCCGCCACTCATTTTAGGGGATGTTGCGTTCAGCGAGCCGATTACAGTGAAAGAAAGCGTCTATGCACAATCGTTGACGAAGAAGCCGGTGAAAGGGATGTTGACAGGTCCAGTAACGATCTTGAATTGGTCCTTTGTGCGTGATGATATCCCACGTTTCGATGTGCTGAACCAAATTGCATTGGCGCTGCGCCAGGAAATCGAAGCGCTTGAAAAGAACGGCATCCGCATGATTCAAGTGGATGAGCCTGCATTGCGTGAAGGTTTGCCACTCGATCCGGAAAAACATGAGGCCTATTTAGAGGCGGCTGTCTATGCCTTTAAACTGGCGACTGCGTCTGTTCAAAATGATACACAAATCCATACACATATGTGCTATTCGGAGTTCAACGGAATCATCGATTCAATCAGTGCATTGGATGCGGACGTTATTTCCATTGAGACTTCCAGAAGCCATGGTGAAATCATAACTGCATTTGAAAACAATACGTACGACAAAGAAATTGGCCTTGGCGTCTATGACATCCACAGCCCGCGTGTGCCAAGTAAAGAAGAGATGAAACAAAACATCCATCGCGCGCTTCAAACGATTCAACCGACACAATTCTGGATCAACCCGGATTGCGGTTTGAAGACGCGAAAGGAAGAAGAAACAATCGAAGGATTGAAAGTGATGGTAGAGGCGGCAAAAGAAGTGAGAGAAAGCCAGTTGGCTGCCGTTCAGAAATAAAAGGAAAAGCTTCCCCCGTTTAGATGGACGGGGGAAGCTTTTTTATTATCGGCGGAATTCCATATAATATTGGCGCTTAATGCTTCATTATCGGCGCTTGGAGGATAGATATCAGCGATTCCCCTACATATATTGGCGAATCGGGACTTTCCTCTCACCAAGTTCCAATGAAAAACCGCCTGACAATGAGTCAGGCGGTTTTAATAATGAAATCATCTTCCTGCTTTCGCCGGAGACAATGTTGTCTGGCGAACCTTTTGACTGGAGACAGCGAGTACGAGAACAAGACCCGCTGCCATCAATGCACCGTCAAGCATGAGCGGCATTCCCCAACTACCTGTACTATCCCGAACGACACCGGAGACGACAGGGGAGAGTACTGCCCCGATTTCAGCAACCAGATTGAGCATGCCGAACATGGATCCTTTGCTTTTTTCAGGTGTCAAATCTGATGCCAACGCGTGGGCCACCGGTTGCAAGGCGAAGAAGAACAATCCGGAGACAAACAACATGATGGACATGACGACTGGATTATTATGTCCCATCATGACGTAAGCGGCGAAAACGAAAATAAGGATGGTCAGAACACCGGTCAGCACTGCGAGTACATTGCGCCGCCCATTCGGACGATCCGACACGAGGTCTGAGATTTTGCCACCAAGAGGGAAACCGATAAGACCAGCTAATCCGTTAAATGACGCGACCAATGCTGCCGCCATCAACGCGCCGCCGCCAAAATCTTTGACGATGGAGACGGACCAGAAACCATAAAACCATAAATGCCACATGATTGGGATGAAGAATAGGTACAACAGGAACAAATTTTTATTCGCCAATAATGGCTTGATTTCGGATTTCTTTGTTATATATAAATATAAAATGAGCAGCGGGCATAGTGCCGTAAGAATAATTGCAATCGCAATGGAAGAAAGCCCTAGTTTGACAGAGACGAAATAGATCCCCATGACAATGACTAGGAAAACGGCGGAGTATAGGGTCATATATAAGAACCCTTTTCCGAATTGCGCTTTGATTCCTGGAGAGGATGAATCTAGAGCCACGCCAGGAGTAGCTTTTGGTTTCAAATACTTTAATAGAATGAATGCAACGATTAGTGTTATGCCTCCTGTTACGAAGAAAGGAAAACGCCAAGCATTGTGATTCATAAACGGTTCCGCTAGAGTGATCAGATAGGGTACCCCTAGCGTGCCTGCCGTCAGACCTAAAGACACACCAGTAAGCGCGATACCCATCCCTAGTCCGACTTTTTTCGGAGGGCTATGATAGGCGATATAAGAGCGGTCATTCGAATAAAAAACACCTTCACCAAGTCCTAATAATACTCTGAAAAGAATAAAGGCAATCAGACCGCCTACGATTCCTGTCAATAAAGTGGCAATCCCTGCCCAGAAGATACTTAAGATGATAATGGCGCGATAGCCAAAGCGGTCTCCTAAATAGCCGCCTGGGAATTGCATCAACATAAAGCCGGCAAAGAATAGACTTCCGATCAATCCGCCAATGGCATGCGGATTGGCTACGTCGGCAAAGAAAGAGACTTCATTTTCAATCATATAAGTGATGATTGGGCCTGTTGCTACACGGTCGATATACGAAACGAACCAACCTAAAAAGAGCAAGCCCCAAATTGTGTGATATCGTTGTAACCCTTCTTTTCTCAATTTCCACACGTCCTGTTCTATATTATTCGATATAAAAAACCTCTCCATTTTTCGGACGGAGAGGTTTTCGAAAGAAGATCCTCTCTTATTTTTCAAAGCATATCGCTTTGCAGGATTTAGCACCTATTTAACTGTTTCGTTAGATGGTTGCCGGGCTTCATCGGGCCAGTCCCTCCGCCGCTCTTCATAAGAGATTTCTATTTAATTTTATTTCCATACGTCGTTTGCAATTGAAATGACGTGACGCACTTTTTCCCATTGCTGTTCTTCTGTCAACAGATTGCCTTCTTCTGTTGAAGCGAAACCACATTGTGGGCTTAGGCAAAGTTGTTCAAGTGGAACGTACTTTGCAGCTTCTGCAATTCGTTCTTTGATACTTTCAGGGCTTTCCAGTTCGCCGTATTTGGATGTGATCAAACCTAAAACGATAGATAGATCCGGTCGATTGACGTGACGAAGCGGTTCAAATCCACCTGAGCGCTCATCATCGAATTCGAGGAACAGACCGTCAACATCTAACCCGCCAAAAATCGTTTCGGATACTTCTTCATAGCCGCCGCTAGAAAAATAAGTCGATCGGAAGTTACCGCGGCAAATATGCATCGTTACTAGCAAATCATCTGGTCTTTTAGAGATGGATTCGTTGATGATCCGCGCGTTTAGTTGCACTGTTGTTGCAGGGTCTAGACCGCGCTCTTTCAATGATTCTCTTCCTTCTTCCGATAAGAAGGCAGCCCAAGATGTATCGTCAAGTTGCAGATAGCGGCAACCTTCATCGTAAAGTGCCTGAATGACATCCTGATAGGCAGTGATCAAATCATTCACTAATTCTTCGTTATTTGAATAGACGCCATCTTCGAATGTCGCTCTGTGTAGCAACATATTCGGGCTTGGAATCGCGAATTTTGCCACCGCGTCGCCTGCGATGCTATGTAAGAACTTAAAGTCTTCAATCATGTAATGCGTGCTGAACTTAATTTTATCGTTTACGTGAATGCCGCTCGCTTTCCGCTTCACGCCTTTGAATTCAACGCCTACTTCGGTTTCGATATATTCAACGCCGTCGAAACCAGAAAGGAAATCGAAGTGCCATAATTTACGACGAAGTTCTCCATCTGTTACAACTTTCAATCCAACTTCTTTTTGACTTTCAACGAGTCTAATAATTTCTTCGTCTTCAATTTTACGCAATTCCTCAGCAGTAATTTCACCGTTTTCCTTTTGGAGACGAGCTTTCTTCAAACGTTCCGGACGTAAAAAGCTTCCGACGTGATCCGCTTTAAAAGGTGCTTTTGTTAGTATTTTTTCAGTTGTCATGATCAATTCCCACTTTCAGTCTATTAATTATTTGCAATTAATGTTTTATTGGCGATGGCTAATGCTTGGTCAAAATCCGCAATCAAGTCATCTACATGTTCCAGCCCCACAGAAAAGCGCAACAGACCATCTGTGATCCCGCGTTTTTCCCGTTCGTCTTTTGGCATAGCTGCATGAGACATCTGCGCAGGGTGAGAGAGGATGGATTCCACTCCCCCTAAACTAACGGCGAATACAGGAATTTGGACGCTTTCAACAAACGCTTTTGCCGTTTCCCGATTTGGTAACCGGAAAGAAAGGACCGCTCCTGGGCTGGTCGATTGTTTTGCATGGATCGCATGTCCTGGATGAGTAGGTAAGCCTGGATAGAAGACTTCTTCCACTAGCGGGTGACTGTCCAAATAGGAAGCGATTTTTTGCGCTGCCTCGGATGACTGTGTCAATCGGGCACCCATTGTTTTAATTCCTTGAATCAACGTATAGGAATCTTGAGCACCTAAAATGGCTCCGAATGAGTTTTGGATAAATGCTAAACGATTGCCAAGTTCTTCGTCCTTTGTCACCGCAAGTCCCGCAATAATATCACTATGTCCGGATAAAAATTTCGTGGCACTATGCAACACAACATCGACGCCGAGATCAAGCGGACGTTGGTATAGTGGCGTCATGAATGTATTATCAAGGAATGTTAGACAATCATTCGCTTTCGCTAATTCAACGATCCGCTCAATGTCGGTAATACCTAACAGCGGATTTGCAGGTGTTTCGATGTAAAGCACTTTCGTATTTGGCTGGATCGCTTTCGCGACATCCTCCGCATTTGTGAAATCGGCAAATGTATGGGTAATGCCGAATTTAGTCAACACTTGTGTGACAAAACGGTACGTTCCTCCGTAGACATCTTCTGTAATGACGATGTGGTCGCCTGAAGATAGCAACATGAATGCGGAAGAGATGGCAGCAATGCCGGAAGCGAATGCCAGCCCTCTCGCTCCGCCTTCCAATGCCGCAATCGATTTTTCCAATGCATCCCGTGTCGGGTTACCCGAGCGGCTGTAGTCATAAGGGCCGAAATCGTCAAAACTTTCCTGATGAAATGTTGAAGATAAGTAAATCGGGACGTTGACGACCCCTGTCTTTTGTTCAAAATCTCCGCGCGTGGATGCGTGGATTAGTGTCGTTTCTAACCGTTCTTCACGTGAACTCATCGCTGTTGCACCTCAACTTTTGGTAGTTTCGCAAAAACTTGTTTCAAATCGGCAATGATATCTTCTGCTTCCTCGACGCCGACTGAGAAACGTAAAAGTCGATCGCAAACGCCGCGTTGGATTCGTACTTCACGTGGAATGTCCGCATGGGTTTGCGTTGCCGGATAGGTGATGAAGCTCTCTGTACCGCCGAGGCTTTCCGCGAATGTTATGAGTTGCAAGTTTTGAAGGAAGGGATCAACCCAATCACTTTCCTGTAAGCGGAAGGAGAGCATACCGCCTTTTCCAGGATAGAGGACATCTTTCACAAGCGGTTCGTTTTTCAGATAGTCCGCAACGAGTTTAGCGTTTGCCTCATGTTGTTTCATACGCAGATGCAAGGTTTTCAATCCACGAATGATGAGCCAGGAATCGAAAGGTGAAAGAACCGCTCCGATTGCATTGTGGTTAGCTCCCAACTGTTCACATAGTTTTTCTCCTTTGGCAACGACAAGTCCGGCCAATACATCATTATGCCCTCCGATATATTTCGTCGCGCTATGGAGCACGATATCGGCACCAAGTTCAATCGGACGCTGTAAATAAGGGGTTAAGAATGTATTGTCGACGATGAGCAATAAATCATGCTTACGTGCAAGTTTTGCGTACTGTTCGATGTCCGTTTCCTGCATGAGCGGATTGGTCGGTGTTTCGATGAAAAGTGCCTTCGTGTTCTCTGTAATCAATTTTTCTGTTTCATGCACATCTGTAAAATCAGTGTAAGTAGTTGAGATAGAATAGATGTCTGCATACTGTTCGAGTAAGCGGTAAGTACCGCCGTAAATATCTTCCGGTCCGATGATTTCATCACCTGATCGGAATAAGGACAGCACGAGCTGAATCGCTGCCATACCGGAAGCGCAAGCATATCCTTGGTCTCCGCTTTCCAAATCGGCGATACCTTCTTCCAAAAGGGCACGTGTCGGATTTTTTGTGCGTGTATAATCATAGCCGGTAGACTGGCCGAGTCCATCATGCTTATAGGCGGTAGAGAAATAGATCGGCGGGTTCACTGCACCGGTTTTTGCATCACTTTGATTGCCGAGCTGTACAAAACGTGTTTCTAAACTTTTCTTTGTCATTGTTGTCATCCTTTGCTTGCGTAATAAATAAAGAAGACCCTCTTCTAGAGAAGAGGGTCTTCAAAAAATTTGAAGTCAATCTTCTCATCTTCTAGACAATGGCTGTCTATTGGAATTAGCACCATACCTTCGCGTGGCTGGTTGCTGAGACATCTTCGGGCCAATCCCTCCGTCTCTCTTGATAAGAATAAAAATATAAAGTTGTTTGAAAAGATTAATTTATCATACTCTAACATGAATAGAAAAATAATACAAGAGTCAAAATTAATTTATTGTTTTCCCCGCAATAATTGCATGCGTTCGTTGAACAGACTTGGATACGATAAAAAGCCGAGTAGGATACTTGTTACAGCTGCAGTGGTCAGCAATAGAAAGACGATCATTAATTGGAATTGGACTGCTTGCATCGGGTCTGCACCAGCGATGATTTGTCCGCTCATCATGCCGGGCAATTGAACGAGTCCAATCGTTTTCTGACTTTCAATTGTAGGGATCATACTCGTTTTGATCGAATTGAGTAATTGTCTATGGATCGCTTGTTTTGGCGTGCCGCCGAGTGAGAGGATCAGCTCTGTTTCGTCGCGATGCGCTTCCACTTCTGCAGTAAACCGGTTCAGGAATAAGATTGTTAACACCATTGAATTTCCAAGAATCATGCCGCTAATGGAAATGATATATTGTGCGGTAGGCGGAACAATTTGGAAGCCTAGTAAAATACTTTGTGTCAACACTTCAATGGCAATGAGCGTCGCCGCAATTTTCCATGTAATCCCCTTGATCGCTTTGCCTTTTTTACGCGCATTTTGTGTTGCGGCTCCGATCATGAGCGCTACCATTAGCAATATGTATATCAGATTCTCTGAATCGAAGACGAATTTTAAAATAAAACCGATGATTAATAATTGAAGGGTGGAGCGGATGGCTGCGATGATCGTATCTTTTTCCAACCCTAAGCGAAGCGTTTTGGATAACAGTAAAGGAATGACGACGAAAATGAGTGTGATGGCTAAAGTGGTATAACTCATCTGTGATCCCCCTGTACAAATTGCTTCACCAATGGATTTGTCGGTGATTTCAAGAACTCGCTTTCTCCGGTCTCCATCACTTTGCCGCCCATCAGCACCCATGTGAAATCACCAATTGAAATGGCCTGCTCCAGATTATGCGTAATCCAGATAATGGTCGTGCCGTATTGACGGTTTATATTGACGATCAATTGCTCGATGTCATGCAATGAAGTCGGATCCAAAGCGGATGTGATTTCATCCAATAATAAGATTTCCGAACGATTGATAAGCGATCGGGCAATGGATACTTTTTGCCGTTGTCCACCGGATAGATCGTCTGTTTTCCGTTGTAAGAAGGATTTCGCCAAACCAACATCTTCTAGTAGATGAAGGGCATCCTGTTCTTCTAGTTGTCTACCTTGCAGTTCGAGTGGCAACGCCAAATTTTGAAAAACGGCCCCTTTGACCATCGGTGCGCTTTGAAGCGCGATGCCGACATGGCGGCGCAATTCGACAGGGTTATAGGTGGAAATCGGTTTATTATGTATGAAAATATTCCCCGACGTAGGGGAAATCAATCCGTTACATAGTTTAAGCAAAGTCGTCTTCCCGGATCCAGAAGGGCCGACAAGCGTTGTAATTTTTCCTTTTGGAAAGGAACCGTTAATACCTTTTAAAATAGGAACGTCATCAATAGAATAATCGACGTTTTGAAAATGAAGGGCAGCTTCAGTTAATTGGGACATATAATCCGCTCCTAAATCGAGTGAGTTTGTAAGATTGAAATCCTTTGCAAGATATCCTAACTATATCTATTTTCACATAAAAAGAAACCTGTCGCGAACTTTGTTAAACTAGAGGTTCAATCATTTGGATAGACATGGGGGGAGTGGTATGGCAAAACAACATGATTTTACAGAGGGGAATATTGTAAAGCAACTCTTTTTCTTCTCTGCACCGATACTTATTACAAATTTACTGCAAGTATCTTATCAATTTATTGATAGTCTTTGGGTCGGCAATTTGATCGGAGCGGATGCGTTGGGAGCTGTCGCTTTATCCGGGACGGTTATTTTCACGGTACTCTCTTTTGTGATCGGTGTAAACAATGCCGCGTTGACGATTTTATCCCAACAAAAAGGGAAGGGGAGCGTTGCCGGACTCAGGCGTTATTTGAACGCTTTTGTTGTTTTGTTGACCGGCATGGCGGTTGTCCTTGGTGTGGCAGGCTTTGTGCTGGCAGAGCCAATTTTGCTGCTTCTTGGAACGCCGGAGTCAATGGTGGATATGGCTGTCGCTTATTTGCGGATCAATTTTCTTGGGATTTTGTTTTTATTTGGCTATAACTTCATCGGTACGGTTTTCCGGTCGATGGGGGACTCCAAGTCTCCACTCTATTTCGTGTTGACGGCTGTTATTTTGAATGCCGTGCTCGATCCGATTTTCATAGCGGTTTTCGGGTGGGGCATTGAAGGGGCAGCTTACGCAACGGTTGTTTCCCAAGGAGTCGCGTTTTTAATGGGGATTATTTATTCTAGCAAGGGGAATCGCGTCCCGTTTTCGAAACCGCATATACCCGCACGTCAAGAAGTGTTCGATATTTTGAAATTGGGTATCCCTGCTGGTTTGCAAATGAGCGTCATTTCCGCCGGGGTGATGGCGATCATGAGCGTTGTTGCTTCTTCCGGTCCTGCTGTTGTGGCGGGATATGGGGCTGCGCAACGTTTGGATAGCTTGATCATGCTGCCGGCACAAGCGCTTGGAACAGCTGTCAATAGTATGGCGGGACAGAATATTGGAGCGGGGAAATGGGATCGTGTGCATCGGATTACGTTGTATGGTTTTATCTATAACCTTGCTGTCATGCTGACACTGGCGCTAGTCATTGTGCTATTCGCGGACGTTGGCATCCGACTCTTTATCACGGAACCGGATGCGGCGGGCTTTGGCGCCGATTATTTGAAGATGATCGCCTTTTTCTATCCTTTCTTGGGCATTAACTTCATCCTCAATGGGGCGGTCAGAGCGGCGGGGGCGATGTTCCAAGTGCTTGTATTGAATATCGTTTCGTTTTGGGTTTTACGGTATCCGATCACTTATTTCCTATCTGGACTTTTTGGGGAAAAAGGGATTGCTCTAGGCATGGGCGTCAGTTTTGTCATCAGCAGTATCATTGCGTTTCTGTATTATCGATATGGGAAATGGAGAAAGGCGGAGACGTTCGGGGATTGAGCAGTTTGGAAAAGTTGCTGCTAGTAGTCGGAAGTGGTCATTTTCAAGTGGAACATGCCATATCGTATGTTGAGGTGGCGCGATGGCGAACGGGGTAATTTCTATATTGATTTATATTGACCTATTACTTGTGTCGTTTTTTTATCTGTACTTACGGAAAAGAAAGGAACAGATAAGCTATACGTTAGGGATGACGAGTAGTATGGCTGTTGGTGGGCTCACTGCCTTACTGACAGGCATTTTGCTCATAATGCAATTTCCGTTCCATTTTACGTATATTACGATGTTTTCTGCCCTGATTGGGGGATTTGTCGGAGCGTTCTACGGGCGATTGGTGGATAGGGGACTCTTTGTGCTGGGCTTGACGAATGGCATCATGATCGGGCTGATGGCACCGATGATCGGGACTGTCATTGAAATGCCTGTACCGTTCATAGGAGTTTTGCATGTGTTTTTTATCGGATGTATACTCACCATTTTTTGGACACTGAAAAGGACGTGAGTGGATGTGGCAGCTCATTCTTTTGTGTGCGATGTGGAATCTGACCGAAGCGGGGTTGGTCTATCAATCGTTGGAAACGAAACGATCATTTGTGGAAGAGTATTCCATGTCGACGATGTGCATGACCGTCATTATGATGACTGCATTTGTGATGGCGTTACATCTTGAAGTCCTCCTTCCACCGGATGTAACAGTGCTGCAATTCATCCCTCTGTTGATCGGTTTGGTAATCGGTTGGGGTTACAGTCGACTCAAGTCTGATCCAGCCAATTTGCTGATCAGTCTTTACAATGGGGCGATGGGCGGCCTCATGGGCATGATGTTAGGCGCTGTTTTGCAAAATCCGGCTCTGTGCAATATTCCGATCGCATCACAGGCGATGATGGAACTGAATACGTATAGTTTGGTGTTGTTCTCTGCTTGTTTGCATGTCGTTGTCTGTCATTTATTACGCTTTGTGAATAGGTAGATCTTCGGAAAGGATGAAGAGGACGGCTCGGATGAAAGTGATAATAGGAATCAGTCTATTCGTGCTCGGTTCTATCGCCTTTTACTTTATATGGCCACAAACTGCACCATTACCGAAAATTGGAGCTGTGCAAGAGTGGAAGCTTACAGAAGTGAACGGTGAGGAATTGTCCATGCAAGGGAAACCGAAACTGGTGACGTTTTTCTATACGAATTGCCCGGATATTTGTCCAATGACGATGTGGGATTTAACAACTTTACAGCAACTGATGCAAGAAGAAGGGTATACGGATGATCAATATTTGCTTGTCTCGGTGACGTTGGATCCTGTGTATGATACGGTGAAGAGGATTGAGCAATACAAGGAAGTGTTTACGATTTCAAGTCCCAATTGGTTGTTTTTAAGGGGAACGGAAGAAGAAACGTTGAACTTCGCTCGTAATTTCAATTTCTTCTATGATAAGGATGCGGATGGGTTCGTCACACATGCCACGACAATGTATATCGTGGACGCCGACGACCAAATTAGAGCACATCATAATATGGCGATGGGGAACAAACAAGTGAACATCCGAGAAGTTGCGGATCATTTACAGCAACTGATCCGATAAAGTGAAACTTCAATCAGTGGTTTTTTTTTCCATCCCCCCGCTGATTGAGGGGAACACAAGCTAAAAGCGTCACGTCCTGTGACAACGCTTGTGTGACCAACATCGTGTTGGCCCGAACCAATCGGGCTTTTATCTTCCTTTAACGGATGTCCAAACTACCCTGCTGAAGGAAGGCAACTTAAGTTCGCGGCGTCCTGTAAGTGCCTTAATTTCTGCAAAGAGCGCAGAAATATGGCCAATCGAACCCTTCGCTGTTCGATTGGCAGTTGATCTCCCGCCTATCCTTATCGTTTTACTTAAGTCTTGAGGTGGGAGTCTTACTGCCCGTTAATGCGGGATAAAAAACGGCCACTCGGTTTTAAAAAAGACAAGAGGACTTCAGATGTCCATCTTGTCTTTTTCAAGATTGTGGCAGTCTTAAGAGACTAGCTTTAGACCAACCGCAGCACCTAGGACCATGGCAATAAAAACGATTCTTTTCCACTCTTTCGGTTCATCATAAAAAATCATTCCTAATATAGCTCCCCCAGATGCTCCAATTCCTGTCCAAATTGCATAAGCAGTGCCCATCGGCAATGTTTTCATCGCGTATGCAAGGAAAATAAAACTTGCACCAAAGCCAAGAATGAGTAAGAGCACCGACTGCCAACTTCGATCTTTATGCAATTTATTGATCATCAAGACGCCAAACATTTCAAATAACCCTGCTACAACTAAAGAAACCCAAGCCATTAAGATTCAACCCCTTCTTCAATAGTTTCTTTCGTCACTAATTTCAAACCGATTACTCCGACCAATAAAAGCACAATCAACAGTACTTTTGCGAGTTGGAACGGTTCTCCAAAAAATACGATGTCCGCAAACACGGTTCCGGCAGTCCCGAGACCTACAAAAACCGCATAGACGGTTCCAACAGGTAATTCTTTTCCAGCCATAATCATTAAGTAAAAACTGACGATAATCGCAATCACCGTTCCAGTCCAAGTCCAAAAATCATCCGCATGTTTTAATCCAATAACCCAAAAAACTTCAAACGAAGCAGCAATCATCACTTTCACCCAGTTTGCATTCATGCAAACAACACCTCCGATTTTATTCTTACCCCAAAATAAAAAAAGCCTATGAGAAAACTGTTGACCAGTTTCTCCCAGGCTTTTATCCTTCCGTGACATAGCAGCAAAGCTATGAGTTTTCTCTCGGACCAGACAAACAGACTCGTTTCGGAACCCTAGAAAACATTTTAGTTATGCAATTGCCTCCTATTATACACAAACTTAGGAGGGATACAAGGATAATGATTTAATCTGTTTAAAAAACGATTTGAACTAAAAACATATAAACAATTGTTCCCCCAGCTATTGACAGGAGCATGTTTTTCTTCCAAAAGTGAAGCAGTGCAACTACCGCCACCGCAATCAATTCCGGGATACCGCGACTTCCGGATTGCAGATTTACATCTTTAAAACAATAAATAACTAACAGTCCAATGACAGCCGTTGGTAGCACTTTCCCAAGGTATTGTATATAGAGCGGTGTAGGTTTACCCGATGGAAAAACGATGAATGGAAGAAACCTCGTCAGCATAGTGCCTAAAACAACCATAGCAATGATAATGATCTGTTGTGTTACATTCATGGTCATATTGTGTGTGCCTCGACTTTCTCCAATGACTTTCTAAGCACGGTGAGTGTTCCTAGAATCATAAGCATGGCGGGAATGATAAAATTGTTGCCGCCAAAAATAAGTAGACTGATCACTGAAAGCCCAAGCCCAGCAAGCGCGCTATGGTGCTTTTTCTCTTTCATCCACTGTTCAATGAAAATGACAACAAACAGGGCAGTCATGACAAATTCGAGGCCTTCCGTATTAAAGGACAGATAAGCTCCGAAAATGCCCCCGATCGCTGAACCTATGACCCAATAGGAATGATTGAGCAATGTCACAAAGAACATGAACCAGCCCTTGTCTATATTTTGGGGCACATCAACGGTATTATTGATCGCAAAAGATTCATCGCAAAGCCCGAAAATCATATAGGATTTCTTTTTCCCCATTCCCTTGTACTTTTCGAGCATGGAGATGCCATAAAACAAATGCCGCGCATTCACCATCAAGGTTAGAAAAAGGGCATTGAGCGGATTGAAAGCGACAAGTAGTAAATTGGCCGCAACGAATTCCATTGAGCCTGCAAAAATGAAGAGACTCATTAGAATCGGATAAATTGCACCAAAACCTAATGAATTCATATAGATGCCATAAGCGATTCCTAAAAAGACAAATCCCGTCATAATGGGCACGGTAGGAGGAAAAGCTGAACGAAATGCAATCCATATATGGCTTTTGTTTTTCATATAATTCACATCCTGAATAATTAGCTTGAAGTTACTGTAGCACAATAAATCCATACAATAAACTAAATAATTGTATGGATTACACTTATATTGAAATTGAAAACCTTCCATTTTTAGTGGAATGAAGAAGCGGTTTTTGTTCATGCATACAATTAAATGCTACAATTGTATGCATTATGATGGTAGAGGTGTTCGTATGCCAGTTAACTCATTCGATAATTATTCAATGTCTTGGAAACCCGATAAGAACGCTTTAAAACGTCCTTTTTATAAATCGATAGCCGCACTACTTGAACAGGATATCGTAAACGGCTATTTAGCACCCGGGACAAAATTACCGCCGCAACGAGAATTGGCAGATTTTCTTGACTTGAACTTCACTACGATTACCCGTGTTTACAAAATATGTGAAGCGAAGGGATTGATTTATGCTGTTACGGGTAGTGGAACCTATGTAGCGCCGAATGCCTCCCGATCGATCACCATTTCTAAAGATAAAACGACTAACCTCATTGAGCTTGGTTTTGTTGCCTCTTTTGAGCAAACCAATTCAATGATAAAAGATAGTATTCAAAAGGTTGTCGAGAAAAGGTATTTGGAACAGTTGCTAAATTATAATGATCCGACCGGGATTCCGCATCAAAAAACGGCCGCTCTTAACTGGATGGAACCTTTCGGCATTCATGTAGACCAAGAGCAAATTGCAATCGTTTCTGGTGCTCAAAATGCGTTGGCTATCGCATTGGCCGCTCTATTTGAGCCTGGTAATCGAATTGCAACCGACTTATACACCTATTCGAATTTTATTGAGTTAGCGAAAATGTTTCATATTCAGTTAGTGCCTATTCGGGGAGACCAGTACGGTATGTTGCCGGCCGAACTTGAAAAACAGTGTAGCCAACTAAATATTCACGGTATTTTCCTCATGCCTTCTTGCTCCAATCCCACTACAATTATGATCCCGGATTTTCGAAAACTAGAATTGGCTGCGGTCATTCGTAAGCATCGCCTCCTGTTGATTGAGGATGATATCCATGCTTTTTTGACGGCAGGGACAATCGCAGATTACCAGCAGCCGATGTTCAATTTACTGCCTGAACAGAGCGTGTATATTTGTAGTACTTCCAAGTCGATTTGTTCAGGCTTAAGGGTCGCCTATATGGTCTTTGGGGAGGCATTGCGTGAAAAAATTTCGCAGGCTATTTTTAACATAAATGTAAAAACATCTTCTTTTGATGCAGAGGTGATTACGGAGCTGGTCCTTTCTGGGAATGCCGAGAAAATAGCTTCTCAAAAGAAACAACTTGCACAGTATACAAACCAGATCTATAAAGAATATTTCCCATCAGAAACGAATGTGGGGCATCCGCTTAGTTTTTATCGTTGGCTTCCGATTCAAGGGCATAACGATTCAGTACAGTTGGAATCAGATTTGAAGGAGCGAGGGGTTCAAGTTTTTCATTCCGATCGATTTTTAAGCGGACAGACCACTCGAAATCACTATTTGCGTATTGCACTTGCTTCTACAAACTCATTGGAAGAATTACAAGTAGGATTAGAGATCATCAAGCGCTACCTTTTGTAACGACAAAAAGACAAGAAGGACATCAGCTGTCCAACTTGTCTTTTTTAGTCGATCGCGTTTGTTTCGGATTTTTATTCGTCACATCAAGTATATCCAGTAGGAAGACGAAGACCGGAATTCCGATGATCAATCCCCAGACGCCGAAGAAATTTTGTGAGAAAATGAGTACGACGAAAGTGTAAAAAACGGGTAAATCCGTTTTGGAGGACATCAGCTTCGGATTTAAAATATACGCTTCGATCGCATGGATGACCATAATGGCGATTAGTAGGTAGACGACAGTCAGGAAGCCACCGATCGTAAAGCCGATAATCGTCAGGGGGATAAGTGAAATGATGACGCCTGCAACAGGAATGAGCCCCAAGAAGAAAATCATAATGCCCAGTCCGACAATTTGCGGGTAGCCGAGAACCATTAAAATGATCACCGACAAAAATGTATTGACGAGAGCGATGATGAACTGTGCTTCGATTACTTTTCCGAATGTGCGGGAAAACTTTTTTCCGAAGAATTCAATTTCATAGTAGAAAGGGGCAATCTTACTGTTTTTAAACTTTCCCGTGAATTCGATGAGGCGTGGCTTTTCAAGAAGGAAAAACAAACTTAAAATCAAAGCGATCAATACATGTATACTCGTTTTACTAATATTCGAAAATGACTGCAGTAAGAATGAAACCCCATTCTCAATATAGGCCTTAATCTGTTCGCCGGAAATAATAGACTCAATTTGGCCGAGCAGTGGATTTTCATTCGGATGGGTGAAGAAATTCGTAATTTGTTTAACGAGTTGACTGATTTCAAGTGTGATGAGCGGCAAATATTTCACCAGACCGACTGTCAATATACCGACGATCAATGTATAGAGCATGATGACAATCAGTTTATGATTCAAAGGAAGACGCTTCGCGGTGAAATCGACGAGTCGATTCATTAAAAACGTAAAAATAAAGGTGAGTAAGATAAGGTTCATCATACTTCGTACGCTAAAAAGCACTACGATGATCAAAGCAAAAATGACGAAGCGTTTCACTTCTTTTTTCCGGAAGAATTCAATTATCGCATCCATATAAACTAGTACCCCTCGTATCCATTATTTATGTAAAAAAACCACCTATGACCCTTTTATGTTAGTATCCACTTGTCTGATTAAGAATACAAGTGAGAACTCTCTTATACTTCATTTTACACATATAAGCGCCGCATTATACACTAATCATTAAAGAGGGTGACGCAATTGACCGAACAAATTGAGCTGATGATTATCGATGAGCTGATTCAAGCGATTAGCCAAGGAAAATATAAAGCGACGGACCGATTCCCTTCGGAGAATGAACTGGCCGATTATTACCGAGTCCCTCGCATAAAAGTACGGCATGCATTATTGAAACTGGAGGAAATGGGCTATCTGTACTCCAAGCAGGGGAAGGGCCGGTTTTTAAAGCCGAAAAGGCGCCAAATTGAGTTGCATTTAAGTGGAAGTTCGAGTTTCAGTGAGAAAATGAAGCAGGCCGGCCATGCTTTGGAAACTCGAAATCTTGGATGCGAACCAATCGCCTACGACTCCAAAATCTATGCAAGTTTAAATGTGGGACAACAAGATGAGGTTTTCAAGATTTCCCGATTACGCATCATAGATGGCGTGCCGATTGCCCTCCATATTTCATATGTGGCGAAAAGGGTGTTTCCTACTATCGAGAACGAGGGTGCTCACATTCAATCGATGTTTGCTTATTATGCGGAGCAAGGATATACCGAGTTTTTGAGTAGCAAAAGCCATATCAGCATCTCATTCCCTACCCAAGTTGAACGCTCTCTTTTCGATTGTGCGCCACTCGTACCGTTATTTGTCCTTGAAAGTGACTGCATCGATGCCGAGCAACGCCATGTCCTTGAATACACGAAAATCATTTATCGCAGTGACTCATTCACCTATGTGATGACGTCGGAAAATTAAACCAAGAAGCCTTTGTCAATCGACAGGGCTTCTTTTGTATTTATCCCGCTTTAACGGGCAGTAAGACTCCCACCTCAAGACTTAAGTAAAGCGATAAGGATAGGTGGGAGATCAACTGCCCGTAAAAGCCCGATTGGTTCAACTAACAATCAGTGGGGGATGGGAAAAACCCCCACTGATTGAAGTTTCACTTTATGAAGACGTGTTTACATTGTTTAATAAACCCTTAACACTACCTAGCTTGGCAACAAGTTAAGATGGGTTTGTAAAGGAGTGATTGGATGAACCGACGTAGACGGACGAAAATTCTCATTGATGGCTCTCCTCATCTAGCAAGAAAACTGGCGAATGTAATCGAGCAGAATTATACCGTTCATATTGTCACAGAACCTCATCATGCGTTAACGATGATCAAAATGAGAGAAACAGCTAAGAAAACGTTGTTTTATCTTGGCGAGGTGCTTGTCACGGAAACAAAGGTACAGATTGGTCAGTCATTCGGCATTGGCATTGTTGTGGGAGATGAAGAGGTGTTATCTTACCAACTTGCAGTCATCGATGCAGCGTACGAAGCAGATTTGGCAGAAACGACAAACTGGACAGCACTCCTTGAAGAGGAAGAGAGACATATCCGAGAAACAAGGGAAAAACTCGAAGCAAACCTATTAAAAACGAAGGTCAACTTCGAAATGATGGACGTTTAAGAAATAAAATTCCGCCTCTATAGATACTGGCGGATCACATAAAAAATGAGCTAGGAGTGAAAGGATGCTCTTCGATAAAGTGCATGATACACAAGAAGCATTTCGCACCATTCTGCATTGCATGTCGCGACCGGGAACGATACAAAACATTGCGAGTGAAAGAAATGACGCGGAGCCATTGGAGCATTGTGACTACGCATTGTTTCTCAGCGCAATGACGCTACTGGATGCAGAAGTGGGCTTTCATATTATCGGTAGCAATTCGGAACGGATCGGTGAATTATTTGCCGCTCATACATTGTCTAAAGCGACGGATTTGCCCAAGGCGGATTATGTATTCATCTTGCAAGACGCACAGCCACAGCTGATCCGTGAGGCTTTCCTGCAAGCGAAAAAAGGAACGTTAAGGGATCCGCAACAATCGGCGACCATCATTATGGAAACGGAAATGTTGTCCAAAATCCCTCAGCTTACCTTACAAGGACCGGGAATCGCCACAACGGAAAACGTCCACATTACGGCCAATGAGTTGTGGAGGGATGAAAGAGCCACTGCAAATCAGGAATACCCGCTAGGAGTGGATATGATTTTCATCGATCGTCAAAGCAATTTGATGTGCTTGCCAAGAACAACGATGCTCAAAGAATGTGAGGTGTCTTAAATGGCTTATGTAGCGGTGAAAGGCGGTACCGAGGCGATTGAAGCATCGATTCAACGGTTGCAGTTTGAACGGATTCAGCATCAGGAACTATTGGACGTTAAGACCATCATGGCAACGATGCGTGGAATGGTCGATCAGGTCATGTCTGAAAGCAGCCTGTACTCGGAGTTTTTAGCGGCTCTCGCCATTAAACAAGCGGAAGGGAATATGGAAGAAGCGGTTTTCCTGTTGCGCGCGCATCGATCCACGTTGCCAAGGCATTATTATACGAGGGTTGTTGAGACGGAGACGATGGTGGTGGAACGTCGGATATCTGCCAGTTTCAAGGACATTCCAGGTGGGCAAATTTTAGGAGCCTCCTATGATTATACGCATCGTTTAATGGATTTTGATTTAATTGATGAATCGGAAGCGAGCATGCAAACTTGGCTGGAGCAATATTTGGTTGAAGAAGTAGCCGTTTCGGAAGGAACTGATTTAACGGCCTTACCAAAAGTGGTTGATTATCTTCGGAAGGAAAAATTACTGGCTGAAGTGTCAGAGGATCAGACGGAACCGATCGATGTGACGAAACGGAGTCTCCAATTTCCAACGACACGAGGTGAAAGACTCCAAGTGTTGACAAGAGGGCAAACGGGAGCGGTGACATCACTAGGGTATGCAGCCATCCGTGGATATGGCGCGGTCCATCCGACAGTCGGCGAGCTACGCGTCGGTAAATTGCCCTTGACGATTGGCCACCCAACAGATCCGTCAGACGACTTCACGAATGACTATTATATTGGTGAGATTAAAGTGACCGAAGTGGAATCATTCGTTCCGATTACCGTTCAAAAAGACAATCATCGAGAAGAATTGGAATTTGAAATCGGCTATGGGATTTGCTATGGGCAAAACGAAACGAAGGCGATTGCTATGAGCATCTTAGATCAGAGCTTAGAATTCGGCCGTCAAGGGCACCCGACGCAGGATGAAGAATTCGTTTTGCTGCATATCGATTCAGTGGAGTCGAGCGGATTTATTTCCCATTTGAAATTGCCGCATTACGTCACTTTCCAATCCAAGCTGGATAGCATGCGACGTATTAAAAAGGAGAGTGGACAATAATGCAGCATACAACCCATTTTGCCTTATTTGACGAAGGTTCCAAAAAAGAAATCCGCAGAGCGATTTTAAAAGCGGTCGCCATTCCGGGTTACCAAGTGCCTTTTGCTTCTAGAGAAATGCCGATTGCACGCGGTTGGGGAACAGGCGGGCTTCAAATCACTTTATCGATCATCGGTAAACAGGATGTGCTGAAAGTGATCGACCAAGGTGCGGATGAATCGGTCAATGCCGTGAACATTAAAAAGCTTGTCAACAAAACGACAGGCGTCGAAACGACGATTGAAACGAGCGAAGCGACCATCATCCAATCTCGGCACCGCATTCCGGAAGTGTCCTTGACGGAAAAGCAGATCATGGTGTTGCAAGTGCCGATCCCTGAACCGTTACGCTGGGTGGAGCCGAGTGAATTCAAAACGAAAAAGCTACATGCTGAAAAGGAGTATAGCGGCGCGTGGCTGCAGTTATTCGAACAAATTATGAAGTACGGAAAAACAGCGACGAATGCGGATCATCCTGTACTCGTGCATGATCGTTACGTCATGGCGCCGAGTCCGATTCCCCGTTTTGATAATCAAAAAATGCATCAGTCAGAAGCGTTAATCTTACTCGGTGCAGGACGAGAGAAGAAGATATACGCAGTGCCTCCTTACACGGATGTTGCATCCCTCGCATTCGAAGATTATCCATTCGAAGTGGAATCGTTTGACGAAAAGCATTGCCATCACTGTCAAGCAACGAATGTCTTCATGGATGAATTGGTCGATCAAGAGACGGGTGAAACGTATTACCAATGCAATGACACGAGCTATTGTCTTGCCCGCTTGAACGAACAGGAAACCTTATTGGAGGTGGCAGTCGAACATGCAAGATAAGCCAATTTTACAAGTGAAAAACTTGGTGAAGCAATACGGATCGGGCTGTTCGGTTTGTGCAGATGCAAATGATGAAGTGTTGGAGAAAAATATTTGTCCGCATTGCAGAACCGTCTATGCTTGCCGATCGATTTCGTTTGATGTATACCCAGGGGAAATTCTTGGCATTGTCGGGGAGAGTGGAAGTGGCAAATCGACGTTGATGAAATGTCTTTACTTCGACGAAACCGTCACGAGTGGAGAAGGCTATATGACCCCTTACGAAGCCGGGATGGCGAATGTCTTTGAACAATCGTCACAACAACAGCGCTTGATCCGCAATACGATTCTTGGCATGGTGTATCAAAACCCGGTTTTAGGATTGAAGATGGATTTCTCCTCTGTCGGCAATATTGCCGAAAAACTCATTGCGGCCGGCGACCGTAATGTACAGCGTATGGAGACGCGCAGTAAAGTGCTATTGGAACATGTCCATATTCCACTTACGCGCATGAAAGATGAACCGAAAAAATTTTCGGGCGGTATGCAGCAACGTGTTCAAATTGCGAAAGCATTGTCCAATAATCCACCTATCCTATTGTTGGATGAAGTGACGACGGGGCTCGATTTGTCGGTGCAGGCAAGCGTTTTGGATTTGATCAAAACCATTCAACGGGAACTGGGAATCAGCATGATTGTCGTGTCCCATGATCTTGCTGTCATACGGATGCTGGCAGATCGGACGATTGTGATGCTCAATGGAAAAATTATTGAACAAGGATTGACGGATCAGATTTTGGAAGATCCTCAACATGCTTATACACAACAGCTTGTCTATTCTCTCATCTAATGGAGTGATTTCATGTACGTATTGACAAACGGCCAATTGGTCACGGAAGACCGAATTTTACAACAGCATGCAGTCGTAATTGACAATGACCGCATCCAGGCGATCATTCCTGAAGAAGATATCGTGAAATACACAGATTGTACGATCATTGACGCACGCGGAGGCTATATCTCCCCCGGATTTGTCGACATCCATTCGGATTATATCGAAGGAATTATTTCTCCAAGACCGACAAGTTTAATGGATTTCCATATGGGCATTCGGGAAGCGGAGCGCATTCTTGTCAGTCATGGAATTACGACGATGTTCCATTCGTTATCGATCTATAAAGACGATGGGTTTTCACATAAACCGATCCGTAATCCGCAAAATGTCAATCGGTTGATCGATGCCATTAACGAAACACATACGAGCGAGCATCTGATCCGCAATCGTATGCATGCACGCTTTGAAATCGACAATATCGAGGCGGTCGATCGCTTTGTCCAAAACATCGAGGAAGGGAAAGTCCACCTCATTTCTTTCATGGATCATACACCGGGACAGGGGCAATATCGAAACTTGGAAATCTACCGTGAAACGTTGAAAGGCTTCCGTCCGATGTCCAATGAAGAAGCGGACGTCCTCATTGCCGAGAGCATTACAAAAGAGAAAATCACATTGGAACAAATCAAGGAAATTGCTGAAATCGCATTGGCGAACAATATTGCAGTTGCTTCACATGATGATGACGAAGTGGAAAAGTTGTCGCTCGTGAAAAGTTATGGAACGACGATCAGCGAGTTTCCGACGACGATGGAAGTGGCGCGAAAAGCGAAAGAGATGGGCTTGTGGACGATTGCGGGGGCGCCGAATGTCCTATTAGGCGGTTCCCATTCCGGAAATTTATCGGCCGCAGAGGCTATTCAAGCACAAACGATCGATATTTTATGCAGTGATTATTATCCTGCTGCCTTACTACACTCCATTTTTAAATTAAGTGAAGCGTACGGACAAGATTTGCATGAAATGTTCCAGTTGGTCACATTGAATCCTGCAAAAGCGGTGCAATTGGACGACGAAATCGGCTCCATCCGGGAAGGGAAAAAAGCGGACTTGATCATTATCGAAAAGATGGATGACGGCTTTCCGGTCGTGACGGCTTCGATTGTAGATGGAAAATTGATCACGAGGACGATGTATCGATGAGGACAACAGAAGTGTTGTTATCTGAAAAGCCGTTTGTTCATGAACAGGCTGTGCTGAAAAATACACGGCTCGGGACATTTACTGAAGTAGGGATGTCCAATTTCGTCGAGAACTCGGTGCTGGACGATTATTCGTATACAGGACAGTTTTGTTTCATTCAAAATACAGAGATCGGAAAGTTCTCCAATATTGCAGCAATGGTAAGGATCGGTCCGACCGATCATCCGTATGAAAGGCCTTCCCTTCATCATTTTACGTATCGCTCCCAAATGTATGGATTCAGCGAGCAGGATGATGTGCCGTTTTTTGAGCAGAGGGAAAGCCGGATCGCGACGATTGGCCATGATACATGGATCGGTCACGGAGCAATTATCCAGCCGGGGGTGACAATCGGGGATGGTGCCATTGTCGGCAGCGGTGCCATCGTGACCAAAGATGTACCGCCGTATGCCATCGTCGTTGGTGTCCCTGCAAAAATCATCAAATACCGGTTTCCGGAAGAAACGATTGCGGCATTGCAACGCATTCAGTGGTGGAATTGGTCATACGACACGATCAAAGATCGATTGGAAGACTTCCGCCTTGATATAGAACAATTCATAGAAAAACATGATGGAAGGGTGGAAACGGATGCCACATCTGCTTGAAATTCAAGGGTTGAGTAAGTCTTTTACCATTCATCATTTAGGGAAACATATGCAGGCCGTTCGGGATATTCAACTTTCCTTGAATGAAGGTGAATTCATCGGTATTGTCGGAAAAAGCGGTAGCGGCAAGTCGACGATTTTAAAAAGTATTTATCGAACCTATTTCCCGGAAGAAGGGGCAATCAAGTATCACTCTGAAAAGTTTGGGACGGTTGATTTAGCGCAGCTTTCTGAAAGGGAAGTCCATTATTTGCGCAAGCATGAGATCGGGTACGTATCACAGTTTTTAAATGCTATGCCGCGAACGACTGCGCGTGAGCTTGTCGAACAGTCCGTCATTGAAATGGGGAAGTCGAAAGAAGAGGCGCAACAAGCGGCAATTGAGGCATTATCACATTTTGAGTTGGACTCCGAACTATGGGACAGTTACCCAACTACCTTTTCAGGCGGGCAGAAATTACGTTTGAATATCGCCTGTGCCATCGTTAAAAAACCGCGTTTGCTACTGTTGGATGAGCCGACAGCTAGTTTGGATGATGCGTCCAAATGGAAAGTGAGAGAAGTGATCGAGCGATTGAAAGCAGATGGCACGACGCTTATCGGGATTTTTCATGACTTGGAATTCATGGATGGGCTATGTGACAAAGTCTATGACTTGCTTCAGCAGAAGTCCCCCAATTCTATAAGTGGCGGGATGAATGATAGAGATGCATTCAATTCAGTGGGGGTTCAAAGCCCCGGCTGAATCAAGTCAAAGCCTCCGGCGGATGTCACGGATTTTGAAAGGAGTTAATTGCGCAAGCGCAATTCAAAATCCGGACGCAATTACGCCGAGGCGTAATTGATTTGCAGGAAAAAAAGATTGTCTAAAAGGAAGGGATTCGCATGAAGGCAGACTTACATGTCCACTCCCATTATTCGGATGGGTCCTCCTCTGTGGAGGAAGTGATGGAAATGGCGTCAAAAAGGGGCATCACCCATTTGAGCCTCGTCGATCATGATACAGTCGCTGGTTTGGAGGCTGCTCAAATCGAAGGAGCGAAACACGGTATCACAATCGTTCCGGGCATTGAAATTTCAGCTTATGATTTTACTAGAAATCGTAAAGTGCATATTCTCGGCTATTGGTTTGATAAAGAAGCGGCACATATCCAAGAACTATGTCAGTCACTGTTAAAAAGGCGACATGAAAATTCCCTTTGGCAAATTGAACAACTGCAAAAAAATGACTATACGATTCAGCTGGAAGACGTTGCGAAAAAAGCGATGATGTCGGGCGTCATTTACAAACAGCATATTATGCATAGTTTGCTCGATCATCATTTTACAACGCCGCTTTACCAGGAACTGTATCGGATGCTTTTCAAAGGAAATGGAATTTGTGCGCGGGATATCGAATATGTCGATGCCGTGGATGCGGTAAAAGCGATCAAGGCCGACAATGGGTTTGCCGTGTTGGCACATCCGGGACAGCTCGATTCTTACGATATCATCCCCGAGCTTGTGAGACACGGATTGGACGGCATTGAACGAGAGCATATGGATCATACAAGAGAAGATAGACGGAAAGTCGATCAGTATGCCGACGAATACGGACTATTCCGGACGGGCGGCAGCGATTTTCATGGAGATTATGGCACACAGATCCGAATAGGAGATCTGGTCAGTCCTACGGAATTACTGGAATCGGTCTTATCAAAATGATTTTAAAGAATGCATGAAGATATTGTAAATTCAAGGATTTTATTACTTTTATATGTTCAAATAGGAAGTGTAGAAGAATTAAATGAAAGGATGGATGTGCTATAGGAGAAGAGAGCTACATCTGTCGAATAGCCATTTGAGCGTCTGTGCGAAATACTACACTACTCAGTTGAAAAGGAGAAAATCATGAAAAAAACGCTATTGTCAGTGTTATCCCTTCTTTTTCTTGTATCCGTTTTGGCAGCTTGTACGTCCAGCAGTGCAAACTCGGATGATCAATTAACAATGGTTTGGTATCCAAATGAGTCCGGCAATGATTTGAAAGCGGCTCGTGATGAAATCGGTAAAGTCATTGAAGAGGTGACGGGTAAAAAGGTAGAGCATAAATTGACAACAGATTATGCGGTTGCCATTGAAACGATTGCGAATGGCAATGCGCAACTTGCATTCATGGGTGCACAAGGTTATATAGAAGCAAAAAACAAAAATAATAGCATCGAACCGCTTATTGTCCCAAGTGGGAAATCAGGTACGATCGACGATGCGGTGTACTATAGCTGGTTAGCGGTGAAAAAAGCGGATGCCGATCAATATAAAGTGAATGGCGAATACGCCATTGATAATATCGTAGATTCTAAATTCTCATTTGTATCAAGCAGTTCCACTTCAGGTTTTAAAGTGCCATCCAATGATGTCATTGCGTATTTTTCTCAACAGGATCAGTGGAAGGATTTGACGCCAGAAGATTTGATGGAAGGCGGATCATTTTTTAACGAAGTGTTATATGGCGATTCTCACCAAGGTTCTGCCGTTAACTTGTTAAGCGGTCGCGCAGACGTGGCGGCATTTTGTGATACATGTGTCGGCAACTACATCGAAATCGCTGAAGGAGAGCCGAACAAAACAGGTTCTGTCTACAAAGTGAAAGCAGATGCGGCTGAACCGTTCAATACTGTTCCAGGTGAAGAATTTACATTGATCAACGTAACGCCTGTATTAAATGCACCATTTGCTGCCAATAAAGACAGCTTAAGTGAGGAAGATTTCAAGAGAATTCAAGAGTTGATGACGTCTGACGACATTGCCAACAATGAAAAAATCTTTGTACCGGCAGATGCTGAAACAACTGGTCTTTTCACAAAATCGGCGGATGAAAGATTTGTTGTTGTAGATGATGCATGGTTCGATCCAATTCGTGAACTATCGAAATAAGTAGTGGGATGGATGAAAAAGCATGTACGAGAATGGGGTCCATTCATCTTCGTTCAGCGGGTATTCAAACACCCGCAGAACGGAAGATGAGGCCTCCGGAGCACATGCTTTTTTCTTTGCAGCAAGTCTTCCAAAATCGATACAAGGAGTTTTTATAAATGGCTTTGTTACAAGTTCAAAACCTATCCAAGCGATATGACAAAGAAAAGCGCGTCTTATCGGATATTAATCTGGAAGTGCGAAAAGGGGAGTTTGTCTCCATTATCGGTCCATCAGGTGCCGGCAAGTCGACCTTTCTTCGATGCATCAATCGAATGATTGATACGTCGGAAGGGGAAATCCATTTTGACGATGTCGATGTCATGGCTTTATCCAAGAGAGAGTTGCGCAAACATCGAACGAAAATCGGGATGATTTTCCAACATTATAATTTAGTTTCTCGCTTAACGGTTATTGAAAATGTATTGCATGGCCGGTTCGGCTATAAGTCAACTTGGCAAGGCATTTTAGGGCGTTTTACAGAAGAAGAAAAATTACAGGCCTTTAATCTATTGAAAAAGCTTGGAATGGAAGAACATGCATATAAAAGATGTGACCAATTGAGTGGAGGACAGAAACAGCGTGTCGGCATTGCAAGAGCGCTGATTCAGTCACCGAAATTGCTACTTTGTGATGAACCGATTGCTTCCTTAGATCCGAATGCCTCCAAAGTCATTATGGATCATTTACAGACGATTTCTAAAGAACTGGATATCACTTGTATCGTCAATCTGCATCAGGTGGATGTGGCGAAGAAGTATTCGGATCGGATCATCGGCTTGAATAGTGGGCGGGTCGTCTATGATGGCACGTCCACCGAATTGACTTCGTCTGCCATTCATACGATCTACGGATCTGAAGCCGGCGAGCTCATCATGGAGTAGGAGGGACGGTTGTGGATATAGCAGTTTTTCAAAAAAAGAAACAACGCATGACACTGTTCATGGTCATTTTGATCGGACTTACGCTCTTATCGGCAAGGATGACGGACTTCGACTTCCTTCACAGTGTCCAAACCTTGCCGAAAGCTTTAAGTTGGATGGCATCGAATCTAGTGGTCACGGAACAGGCCTTGACGAAAATGCCCTCCATTTTGGATAAATTGATCGAAACCATCTTTCTATCGATTACCGCGACAACAACAGCCAGTGTATTGGCACTACTATTGGCGCTAATGGGGTCACACACAACGAAGATCAATTCTTTTTTCGGGTCATTGAGTAGAATCATTGCTTCTGTTTATCGGAATATCCCCATTGTCGCCTGGGCGCTTATTTTACTTTTATCATTTGGTCAAAGTGCTTTGACGGGGTATTTCGCGTTATTTCTCGCAACGTTCGGTTTTTTGACGCGGGCCTTTATCGAAACGATTGACGAAACGAGTAGCAGTTCGGTGGAAGCATTGCGTGCAACCGGGGCGACCTATTTTCAAGTCGTAGCGAAAGCAGTCATTCCGGAATGTTCTCCACAAATCATCAGTTGGGTGCTCTTTATGATTGAGACGAATATTCGAAGTTCAACGCTTGTCGGTATTTTAACAGGAACGGGCATCGGGTTTGCCTTCGATCTGTACTACAAAAGTATGAACTATCATGTTGTCTGCCTCATTACGATCAGTATCGTAGTCGTCGTCATCGGAATTGAGCTTCTATCCAATTATGTAAGAAGGGTGATATTGTAATGACTTTAGCTAAAAGCGATTTGCTCTTTGACTTGAAAAGAAATCACGCAGGGAAAATTAAAATCAAAGCGTGGAATAAGTCGCAAGTGGTTATGGCGGGAACGTTTGTCATGCTTCTATTGTTGACTGTCTATGGGTTTCTCACATTCGACTATAAAGGAATCTCGATGATCGAAGCGACAGCAGCGACGCTTCATAATGTAAAGTTGATGTTTTTACAGCCTGTACTCAGCCATTTTTCGTTAGCGGAGGCTATGTATCAACTTAGTTTAACGATGGGGCTTGCCTTTTTATCGACCATCTTAGGAGCACTTCTTTCTGTGGTCATCGCTCTGTTTGCCGCTAAAAATCTAGCGCCTAAGGCAGTTTCCAACGCGATTATTGTAATGGTGGCATTTATTCGTGCTGTGCCTACAGTGCTATGGGTCTTAATTTTTGCGATTGCTGCCGGACTGGGGAGCGAAGCCGCTATTATCGGGATGGTTTTCCACACGATCGCGTTTTTAGTCAAAGCGTATGCAGAGTCGTTTGAGGAATTGGATGAAGGGAATTTAGAGGCGTTGCGTGCAAGTGGGGCAAGTTGGTGGCATATTGTAATACATGCTGTTCTCCCTTCCACAGTTACTTCGTTATTGTCTTGGACGTTTTTACGCTTTGAAACGAACTTCACCGTAGCGGTGGCGATGGGGGCTGCTGCCGGAGCGGGCGGAATTGGTTTTGAATTATTCATGGCATCAGGGTTCTACTTTGATCTGCGGGAAGTCGGGTTTATCACGTATGCAATTTTGCTTGTCGCTATTGGGCTCGAGCTGCTTTCTACTCAATTGAAAACTCGTTATTTGAAAAGTTCAGCTGCAAATTAAGGGAGTTATTTCGATGAGGAGGAATGTTTGATGGAGAAAAAAGCTGTCTTTTTTGATTTGGATGGGACGTTATTGAACGAAAACAAAGTCGTCTTGGAGTCATCAAAACAAGCGATTCAAGCGCTGCAGGAACAAGGGATTGTGGTTGCCATTTCGACCGGTCGTTCGCCACGCATGTTCGATTGGCTCCTGGATGAGTTGAATATTTCTTCGTATGTGTCGATGAATGGGCAGCATGTCGTTTTTGAAGGGAAAGAGATTTACTCGAATCCGATGGATCCTGATATGTTGCATGATCTATCGACAATCGCTTATGACAATGGACATGGATTGGCGTATTCCAATTGTCAGCAGATCAGGGTGAACACAGACAAACATCCGCTCATCTATCCGAGTTATGTGCACATGAAAATCGATTATCCTTTGGTTGAAAAGGAATTTTACAAGTATTCGCCTGTTCACCAAACTCAGATCTATTGTGAACGCAAGCATGCGCAGTTTTACGTGCAGCGGTACTCGGATTATACATTCCTCGATTGGGGGGAGCATGCATCCGATATGTTACCGGCAGGGATATCCCAAGCGGTTGGCGTTCAAAAGATTATGGAGAAGCTAGGCGTCAAGCGGGAAAATAGTTTTGCCTTCGGCGATGGAACGAACGATTTTGAAATGCTTGACTTTGTCGGCACTGGTATCGCGATGGGGAATGCAGTCCCTGCGTTAAAAGAGCAGGCTGATTTTGTGACAACAAGCTGTTCGGATGCAGGTATTGTCAATGGATTGATCGGTGTCGGCTTATTGGAATCAACCATTTTTGAAGATGTCTTTAGCTGAATTGAGTGGAAGGGCTATCCTGCGAGTTGACAATCAGCTTGTAGAATAGCTTTTTTATTGTCAAAATGAATTCGTATTTTTAAGATGAATAGTCGGATAAAACTGTTAAAAGCTATGTATTTTTAATCATTCGCTAAAATGTAACAATATAAGCACTAAAAAGCAGAAAATTGGGTATTAAAAACAATATAATAGGAGAAAAGGAGGTTTTTAGATGAAAGAGCAACATACGATCGTCATTCCGGAAAATCCGGTCTCCCGCTTTCTATTCAGCGATACCCGTTCTGCATTCATTTGGTTGGTTATTCGTCTTTACGTAGGGTATGCATGGCTGAAGGCTGGCTGGGGGAAAGTGCAAAGTGACGCTTGGACTGGCGAAAATGCTGGAGCCGCCATCCAAGGATTTGTGCAAGGTTCACTGGCAAAATCCCAAGAGGGTGCAGATGTGGCAGGGTGGTATGCAACGTTTTTAGAGAGCAGTGTGCTCCCGAATGCAAAATTATTTGCGTTTGTCGTAGCATACGGGGAATTACTAGTAGGGCTAGGATTGGTGTTTGGATTGTTAACCGGCATCGCGGCATTCTTCGGAGCGTTGATGAACGTCAGCTTTCTATTTGCCGGCACACTAAGCACGAACCCGTTACTTTTCATATTGGCCACTTGGCTCGTTCTCGCTTGGAAAGTGGGGGGCTGGTATGGCTTGGATCGCTGGGCACTTCCGAAGTTAGGAACACCGTGGAAGACGAACGACAAGAGTTAACGGATAAAAGAGAGTCGATTTCATTTTGAAGAAATCGATTCTTTTTTATTGTTTAGAAAAATGAAGTAATCTGTTATTAAGGCTCGAAATAAGGGTAATTGGTGTATAATGGTCATAACTTAGTTTTTGGAAGAAGGAGATTATCATGAGTTCAAATTATGCAGATGACAGTTTAGCCTTACATACGGATCTTTATCAAATTAATATGGCGGAATCATACTGGGCGGATGGGATACATGAACGGAAGGCCGTGTTTGAGCTGTTCTTCAGAAACTTGCCATTCGGGAACGGATATGCGGTATTTGCGGGATTAGAACGGATTTTGGATTATTTACGTGATTTTCATTTCAGCGAAAGTGATCTTACCTATTTGAAGGAAGAGCTCGGTTATCAAGACGATTTCATCACTTATTTAAAAGACGTCCGTTTCACCGGTGATGTGTATTCGATGGTGGAAGGGGAACTCGTATTTGCAAACGAGCCGATTATCCGTGTAGAAACTTCATTGATCGAAGCGCAGTTGGTGGAGACGGCATTGCTGAATATCGTCAACTATCAAACATTGATTGCCACAAAAGCAAGCCGTATCAAGCAAGTGGTGAGAGATGAGGTGGTGATGGAATTTGGGAGCCGCCGGGCGCATGAGATGGACGCGGCGATTTGGGGGGCCCGTGCCACAATCATTGGTGGTGTCGAGGCGACAAGCAATGTCCGGGCAGGGAAACGATTCGGAATTCCAGTGTCGGGGACGCATGCCCATTCCATGGTTCAAGCGTATAAGAGTGAGTACGATGCATTCCATGCCTATGCAAAGCGTCATAAGGATTGCGTCTTTCTAGTCGATACGTACAATACATTGAAAATTGGCGTTCCGACAGCCATTCAGGTCGCAAAAGAATTAGGCGATCAAATCAATTTCATCGGTATTCGTCTGGATAGTGGAGATATCGCTTTCCTTTCGAAAGAAGCGCGTCGCATGTTGGACGAAGCTGGATTTTCAGAAGCGAAAATTATTGTATCGAATGACTTGGATGAATATACAATCCTAAACTTGAAAGCGCAAGGCGCAAAAGTGGATGTGTGGGGGATCGGTACGAAACTGATTACAGCATACGATCAACCGGCATTGGGCGCTGTCTATAAAATCGTCTCGATTGAAAATGAAGCGGGAGAGATGGAAGACACGATTAAAATTTCGTCGACGACAGAAAAAGTGACAACACCGGGACGGAAGAAATTGTACCGCATCATCGATCGGGAAAACGGCAAGGCTGAAGGGGATTATATTACGATGTACGACGAAGATCCGGCATCGGAAAAACGCATTAAAATGTTCCATCCTGTGCATACGTTTGTATCCAAGTTTGTCACGAATTTCGAAGCGAAAGATCTGCATGTCAAAGTTATTGGAAACGGTGAAATCCTCTATACGAACCCGCCATTGATGCAAATGCGGGAATATGCCAAAGAAAACTTGGGGCTCCTATGGGATGAATATAAACGCTCGTTGAACCCTGAGGAATACCCTGTGGATTTAAGCCAGAAGTGCTGGGATAACAAAATGCGCAATATCCAAGAAGTGCAAGAAATGGTCGAGGATTATATCGATCAAAAGTCTTAATCAATGAGGTGATTGAACGATGGAAGCATTGCAGAAAAAGATCATTGCGGAGTTGAAAGTGCAACCGGTTATCGATCCTCAAGAAGAGATCCGGAAATCGATCGATTTCATGAAAGCATATGCGAAGAAGCATGCTTTTGTACGAGGATTCGTGCTAGGGATCTCAGGTGGACAGGATTCAACGTTAGTCGGGAAGCTGGCACAGCTTGCTGTCGATGAATTGAATCAGGAAGAGGGGATGGACCGCTATCAATTCATAGCACTCAGACTTCCGTATGGGACACAGTTCGATGAAGAGGATTGTCAAGATGCCTTGGATTTTATTGGACCGTCCAAAATTTACACTGTGAATATTAAAGAGGCAGTCGATGCAAGTGAGCGTACATTGAATGCTGCAGGGGTGACGTTATCGGACTATGCAAAGGGCAATGAAAAGGCGCGCGAACGGATGAAAGCCCAATATTCCGTTGCGGCCATGCATGATTGCATCGTTCTCGGAACCGACCATGCGGCGGAGGCCATTACCGGTTTTTATACGAAATTCGGCGATGGCGGTGCCGATCTCATGCCGATTCATCGCTTGAACAAACGGCAGGGCAAACAGTTATTGAAGGAGCTCGGGTGTCCGGAACATCTTTATTTAAAAATCCCGACTGCGGATTTGGAAGAAGATAAGCCCGCCCTACCGGATGAGGTTGCACTTGGTGTAACATATGAAGCGATCGATGATTATTTGGAAGGGAAAGAAGTTTCGAAAGAACTCCGGACAACGATTGAAAATCATTTTCTCCGTTCCGCGCATAAGCGGCATATGCCGATTACTATTTTTGATGATTTTTGGAAGTAAAAAAGATTCATTGAGCGGTCTTTTCAGAGTGTTGACAAAGTCGTACTGTGGCTTTGGCGACACTCTTTTTTTGGTAGGAATTTGAGGCGGATCTTTTTTTAGATAAGGCAATGCTTTTCATGCTGTGGGCATGAAAAGCATTGGGAATGCAGTCATTTTCCGTCTTGGCGCTTAAGTTGTATAGGAAAAGGAAATCCTGTATGATGGAGGTGTGTTTTGTTAATTTTCGGATAAATAGAAAGTCCTATATAATTGGGGGAGTTGACATGAACCATACAGAGAAAATCAATCGAATTTTGACGAATATCGATCAGGTCATGATTGGAAAAAGAGATATAGCGGAACTGTGCGTGACAGCGCTTCTTGCCGGCGGACATGTATTGCTAGAGGATGTACCAGGCGTTGGAAAAACGATGATGGTTAAAGCACTGGCAAAGTCGGTAGGTGCTGATTTTAAAAGGATTCAATTTACGCCGGACTTATTACCTTCTGATGTGCTAGGTGTTTCTATCTATAATCCAAAGGCGATGGAATTTGAGTTTAGACCCGGTCCGATTATGGGGAATATTATTCTCGCAGATGAAATCAACCGGACCTCGCCCAAAACCCAATCATCACTTCTGGAAGGGATGGAAGAAGCTTCAATCACAATTGATGGTGTAACCATGCAGATTCCACAACCATTCTTCGTCATGGCCACGCAGAACCCGATTGAATACGAGGGAACGTACCCATTGCCGGAAGCTCAATTGGATCGCTTTCTATTCAAATTGAAAATGGGCTATCCAACAAAGACGGAGGAAATGGAAGTGCTCGAGCGCGCGGAAAAAACGGTACCGATCGAGCAGTTGAAATCTGTCGTCTCATTAGAAGAATTAATAGAGCTTCAGCGGGCGGTCACGGAAGTGAAGGTCGACGATACGATCAAATCTTATATTGTCGATTGTGTAGCACAGACGCGTGACAATCTGTATGTCTATCTGGGGGTAAGCCCCCGAGGGTCACTTGCATTGATGAAGGCCTCTCAAGCATTTGCGATGCTGAAAGGAAGAACGTATGTCGTACCGGATGATGTGCAATATTTAGCACCATTTGTCTTCCAACATCGGATGATTTTAACGCCTGAAGCAAGATACGAAGGGATTTCTACAACAGAAATCGTGGATCGGATTTTGATGAAGGTCCGTGTACCGGTAGATAAGGCCACGTTAAGATGAAAATTGTCAAGCACGTGTTGAACAGTTCTATGCAAATGGTCTTTGTGGTAAGCGTCTTGGTAGCGGCGTTCGTTTTTGCGATGTTCCAAGGCGGACAAGTCAGTTGGACGATTTTTTATATTTTACTGCCATTTGGGCTGTACTCGCTTTTCCTGTTTTTTTATCCGCTGTCGGACGTGAAGGTCAGTCGGGAGATTCGGACGCCAATTGTTGAAAGTGGCGGGAAGCTAATCGTTTCGTTATCGATTAGGCGAAACAGTTTTTTTCCCTTGCTTTATACTGTCGTGACGGACAAATGGGCAGAACCCGAACGGTTTACAGTAACGGGAACCGCATGGAAACGATTGTTTCTGTTCGGTTTCCGCAAAGAAATGAAGTGGGAATATGAAATCGAACCAATGCCAAGGGGCGAGCATGTGTTGGAAGGGATCGAAATGGAAGTGGCGGATTTTTTCGGCTGGGTCCGGAAAAAGAAATGGGTTCCGTTGCGGCATACAGTACTCATTTTTCCAAAAACGATTGCGTTTCAATTTGCGCCGATTGAGACTCAATATGATCACGGGACACTCGCGTCCCCTTTGAATATTGTCAAAGATACAACGCTGGCAACGGGGATCCGAAATTACCAGCCCGGCGATCGAGTGACTTGGATTCACTGGAAATCATTTGCGCGTACACAAACGTTGATGACGAAAGAATTCGAGGATAGAAGATCACAAGACTTGTTAGTGATTATGGATGGCAGGAGAACGGAAGTGTTTGAGGACATCGTTGCACTCACGGCTTCGCTTTTAAAAGAAGCTTCAAAAAGTCAGGCCGCTCTTGCGCTTATGACGGCGGGAAAGGAAATAGATCGCTATCCTCTTATCCAATCAGACGCCCAATTGCATCAGGCGCTTGTCCACTTAGCTAAAATACAACCGGCAGAAGTGGCAGCGGGCCTTGTGAGTGATGTGGTTAACGCAACACTTGTCGGGGGAAGTGCGGTTGTCATTACAGGGAATCCCGATTGGACGTTCCTTCAGCCGATAGTGCAAAGTGTGAAAAGTAACGGGACGCTCGTCTGTTATGTAGTCACTAGTAAAGAGAAAGAACCTTCGCCCGACGTGGTGAATGCTATCCAAATTGCGAAGTCGAGGGGAATTCATGTGCACTTACTGGAAGAGCATCGGTTTTAACCGGTAGGTATCCTGACTTGCATCAGTGGAGAGTCGAATGCTAAGAGTGCGCGAAGCAATTCAAATTCTGGACGCAAATATACGGCGTCATTGTTAAAGAAGGTGAGGATTATGACTGGAACACAGATGGACAGACGGCTTCTCGCCATTTTATATCTTCTTTCTTTTGTGTTGTTAAGGGAGTGGCTTCTTCCGGTTATGGCATTGACCGATACGGATTATTTGGGACTGTTTCTCCTCTTTATTGCCATCGTATTTGTCTTGGCATTAGGACGGGTGAAATGGTGGATTTCTGTCCCAGTGAAATTTTTGTATATTATGTGGGCCATCCAATATATCTATTTAGATGAAAAATTCGTATCGATCAGTCGCATCGGGTATTTGGTGGAAGATCTATTGTCCAACGTCCCGATGCTTATGAGCGGTGACTGGGAAAATATTACGAACCCTTTTCGGACATTATTGTTTTTTTCATTATTATGGATGACGACCTACTTGATTCGTCATTGGATTGAAGTAAGAAAAAGTATTTTACTTTTTTATAGTATGACCGTTATTTTTGTTGCAACGATTGATACATTCAGTCCGTTATCGACGGACAGCTCCATCTTTCTCATCATGGTGACAGGCTTATTACTGCTTGGCCTGCTGTTCATCTCAAAATTGGCTGAGAAGCACAATACCCCGATTCCAACAGCCGCATTTTTAACGGTTTCGATTCCCTTGCTCTTCTTTGTCATACTGAGTGGTATATTTGCCAATGTCATGCCGAAGCAAGATCCGGTTTGGCCGGATCCTGTACCCTATGTGAAGTCGTTTGTTCAGGGAACAGATGGCCCTGGAAACGGTGCGGGTATGATGACGAGCGGATATGGAACGGATGATTCACAGCTCGGTGGTTCATTCGAACAAGACGATACGCTCGTTTTCGAGGCGAAAGTGGCAGGCAAACAGTACTGGAAAATTGAAACGAAAAATACGTATACGACAAAAGGTTGGGAACAACTATATCCAGATCAGAGTGAGACAAGCTATTCATCTGGTATGGAACTGGTGCACGATGCACAATCTGATCCCGAAGTTCTCCAGCATGCAGGTTTGCAAATGGACATCGATTTTCCATTCATCGTGTATCCTTATGGCTTACAGAAGGTGAATGCGGATGCCAATGTCGAATTTCTGCATTCTGAAGCGACAGGGAAATACCGGACCGAAATTGATGGTCGCGATGATTCGCTTTCCGCCTACGAAATGGAATTTGTGGAACCGGATTATAGTCTGAAAGCGTTAAGAGAGACAAATATGCAAGACTTACAGACATTGGACAGCTCGTTTTCTCAGTATTTACAATTGCCGGATGCGTTGCCGGAGCGGGTAAGGGAACTGGCGGTGTCCATTACCGAAAGCCAAGAGAGCGTTTATGATAAAGCAAAGGCGATTGAAAGGTATTTCGGTAGAAGCGGTTTTGTTTATGCGCAACAAGAGATTCCTATACCGGATGCCGATGAAGATTATGTAGACCAATTTCTCTTTGAAACGAAGAGAGGTTATTGCGATAATTTTTCAACGTCCATGGTCGTGATGCTACGTGCAATTGATATTCCTGCCCGCTGGGTGAAGGGGTTTGCTCCCGGTGAATATCGTATGAATGATGAAGGCGAGCGCGTTTATCAAATTACAAATAACGAGGCCCATTCATGGGTAGAAGCCTACTTACCGGGAATTGGGTGGATGCCGTTTGAGCCGACAATCGGTTTTACCAATTTAACGGATATTGATTACGATATTGAATTGGAAGCAAATGATCCTCAAGCGGCAGAAAGAGATGAGCAGAACAAACCGGAAGAAGAACAATCCAAAGAGCCGGTTGAAAAGGCAAAGTCATTCGATGTGAAGAAATATGGAAGTCTGTTTACTTCATGGTTGAAGAAGTATATCGGGTGGATTGTGGCGACCATATTAGTGATTGCCTTCATGGTTTGGAGCTTTTATCGCAGTCGAGTGAAATGGATGCCGAAGTTTCTTTTAAGGACCTATCGATCGGAAGCCGATGATTGGGATGCCTTTGTCAAACGCTATCAAAGTTTGTTGAAGCAGCTTGATCGCGCAGGCCTGAAGCGATCAGCAGGGATGACGCTAAACGATTATGCGGCGAATGTTGACGCCCAATTCGGCGGAAACCAGATGAGCGCGTTGACGGCAGCTTACGAAAAAGGTTTGTACGGTGCGAATACAACCGAGCATGATTGGGGATATTTAAAGGAAATGTGGGAAGATTTAATCAATAGGACATCGGGTTGATTTTTGAGGTATAGTCGTAGGAGATATAATGTTTAGAATATAATTTGGTTACCGATGAAGTGAAAAAATATTTGTTGAAACAGCCGTAAAGGTGTAGAATGGTTGGATTAAGAGGAGGTTGTATCAACTTGAAGCAGGACAATATTTTAGTGTTGGACTTAGGTAGTAGTGAGAACACGGCAATTGCCCGTTGGATTCGTGAGCTAGGTGTATATAGCGAGATTCATCCTCATGACATTACATCTCAAAATATTGAACAGTTAAAAACGGTAAAAGGAATTATTTTAAATGGCGGTAAAAATAATATCATTGATGGAGAAGCAATCGATGTATTAGATGGAATTTACTCTTTAAATATTCCGGTTATTAGCGTGAATCATCCTTCAACAAAAGCATTGAAAACGCTCGAGCAATGGCCAAGTGAAGAAGAAACAAAAGCATTGTTAAAAGACTTCGTGTTCCATACATGTAAGGCGGAAGCGAACTGGAATATGAAAAATTTCATTGATGATCAAGTGGCTTTAATTCGTAAACAGGTAGGCGATAAAAAAGTATTGTTGGCTCTTTCAGGCGGCGTAGATTCGTCTGTTGTGGCAGCATTACTAATTAAGGCAATCGGCAAGCAATTAGTTTGTGTGCATGTAAACCACGGTTTAATGCGTAAGAATGAGTCTGAGGGCGTTATTCAAATGTTCGAAAAAGACTTGGAGGAAAATCTTGTTTACGTGGATGCGAGCGAGCGTTTCTTAGGTAAACTAAAAGGGGTAGCCGATTCAGAAGAGAAACGTAAAATTATCGGCAATGAGTTTATTCGTGTGTTTGAAGAAGAAGCGCGTAAACTGGAAGGGATTGACTTTCTGGCGCAAGGAACAATCTATCCGGATATCGTAGAATCCGGCACGAAAACGCATAAAGTCGTCAAATCTCACCATAATGTTGGAGGGCTTCCAGAAGATTTGCAATTTGAATTAGTGGAACCGTTATTCCAATTATTCAAAGATGAAGTACGTGCATGTGGGGTTGAGTTAGGTCTTCCGCATGATATGGTATATCGCCAACCATTCCCAGGACCAGGTCTAGGTGTGCGTGTTTTAGGTGAAATTGAGCCTGATCGTCTTGAAGCAGTACGCGAATCAGATGCTATTTTACGAGAAGAATTTGCACTCGCAGGATTAGACCAAAAGGTTTGGCAGTACTTTACAGTTGTGCCTAACTTCAAATCTGTCGGTGTACGCAACAATGAGCGGACATATGAATATCCAGTCATTATTCGTGCAGTAAACACTGTAGATGCATTGACAGCAACGGTAGAACAAATCGAATGGCCAATCCTTCTGAAAATCACTGATCGGATTATTAATGAAGTGAAAAATATTAACCGAGTGTGCTACGACCTATCTCCGAAACCAGGTGGCACGATTGAGTGGGAATAAGATCAATTACGCCTTGGCGTAATTGTGCCCGGATTTTGAATCGAGCAAGCTCGATTCAAAATCCGTGGCATCCGCCGGAGGCTCTATTTTGTTCAGCAGGTGTTTGAATGCTACCTGAGCAGGGAACAAAATCACGTTTATCTCTCCACCTATGGAAGAAGCGAGAGTCTTTTGCTGAATAAAATAGAAGTTATCGTATAAAGCCGAGGATATGGCTCGGAAGTTTCTACCGAAACACCTTAAATGTTTCGACTACGATTTCATAGGAAGGGACAACCTTCTAATTGGATTTGTTTTTGGGGAGCATACGATGTTTGTGTCGTATGCTTTTTTTGTCTGTAAAATTTAAGGTAGAGGAAGGTACAAATGAAGAAATACTTTGAGTTTGATAAACTTGGTACAAATTATCGCAGGGAGATTATCGGGGGCCTGACGACGTTTCTTGCTATGGCGTATATCCTGATCGTTAATCCGCTGATGTTATCTCTTGACGCAGTTCCAGATTTGCCTGATGCAATGCGGATGGACAAAGGTGCAGTATTCGTCGCAACTGCATTAGCTGCTGCTGTAGGTTCACTGTTCATGGGGTTGATCGCGAAGTATCCAATTGGATTGGCACCTGGCATGGGGCTTAATGCATTCTTTGCTTTTTCAGTTGTGTTAGGAATGGGGATTCCTTGGCAAACTGCGTTGACAGGCGTGTTATGCTCAGGTCTAATTTTCATCGTCCTCTCTCTCTCCGGTTTGCGTGAAATTATTATCAATGCAATCCCGATGCAACTTAAGTTTGCAGTGGGAGCTGGAATTGGACTTTTCATCACTTTCCTAGGATTTCAAAATGCAAAAATTATCGTTGCCGACCCTAATACGCTTGTAACATTAGGGGATCTCTCGAATGGTCCGACATTGCTTGCTATTTTTGGTCTTGTCATTACGGTAGTCATGATGGTTCGAAAGATTAAAGGTGCTATATTTTATGGAATGATCGTGACTACAATTGTGGGGATGATTGTGGGTTTAATCGACCTACCTGAAAAAGTCGTCGATAAAGTCCCAAGTGTAGCCCCAACATTCGGTGTTGCGTTCGAGACGATATTCCAAGATCCGAGTTCATTATTGACGACTCAATTCCTCGTCATCGTCATTACATTCTTATTTGTAGACTTCTTTGATACAGCGGGAACGCTTGTTGCGGTTGCAAATCAGGCGGGGCTTATGAAAGATGATAAATTGCCACGAGCAGGGAAAGCACTCCTTTCAGACTCACTAGCGACTGTAACCGGTGCTATTTTCGGAACATCAACAACGACTTCTTACATTGAATCTTCAGCAGGTGTTGCAGCGGGAGCAAGAACGGGATTCGCTTCTATTGTAACGGGTGTTCTATTTTTACTAGCCTTATTCTTTTCGCCGTTATTGTTCGTCATCACGTCTGAAGTGACTGCTCCTGCACTGATTATCGTCGGTGTGTTGATGGTATCGACGTTGGGGAATATAGAGTGGACAAGATTTGAAATTGCAGTTCCGGCATTTTTAACAATTATCGCCATGCCACTGACGTACAGCATCGCGACAGGAATTGCAATCGGGTTTATCTTCTATCCAATCACGATGATTTTAAGTGGACGTAGGAAAGAGATTCATCCAATTATGTATGGTCTGTGGGTCATTTTTGTGCTGTACTTTGTGTTTATCAAGTAATCGAAATAACAGTTCCCATGAATAGGACAATAGGGAACTGTTATTTTCATATAGAAGACAACGTTGGAAAATGCACAATTTAAGTGGCTGAATGATAGGGGATTAATAAACGCTTAACAATCTCTTAAAAAACTTTTACAAAACCGTTGACATTCTTTTTGGTGGATGGTATATTAATTAAGCAGTCGACGAGAACGACATAAACCGACAGCAACTTACAATAAATGAACCTTGAAAACTGAACAGCAAAACGTTAACAAATACAGTTTGTTGAACCGACCCTGTCGGGGAACACAAACACAAACGAATCTTCGGATTCAAAGTCAGCAAGAAATGAGCTATTCATTTTCTTCTTTTATGGAGAGTTTGATCCTGGCTCAGGACGAACGCTGGCGGCGTGCCTAATACATGC
>NZ_JAKRNU010000015.1 GCF_022346545.1 Sporosarcina sp. ACRSM
AGGAGTTAGGGAGTGCTCATAACTTTCTTCAAGTGATCAAAGGAGTTAGGGAGTGCTCATAACTTTCTTCAAGTGATCAAAGGAGTTAGGGAGTGCTCATAACTTTCTTCAAGTGATCAAAAGAATAAGGGAGCGCTCATACCTCACCTCAAGCGCTCAAACCCTACCCCCAAGCGATTATATCCCCAACTCAAAAAGCCTCCGCAACAAGATGCGAAGGCTTTCGTTTTCCCATTTAAAACACAAGATGTGCAACTCCTGCTACGATTGGTAGTGCAATGAGTGTGCGCAGCAAGAAAATGAAGACGAGGTCCAAAAAGCTGATTGGGATTTTGGATCCGAGCAGGAGACCGCCGACTTCGGACATATAGATGAGCTGAACGACTGAAACTGTGGCGATGACGAAAAGGGTCATCGGTGATGTAATGGAGCCGTCCGCTAAAATAACAGGTAGGAACATGTCGGCAAATCCGACGACCATTGTTTGTGCGGCTTCTGCAGCTTCCGGAATTCCGAGGACAGTTAAAATCGGTTCAAACGGTTTTCCGAAAAACTTGAAGACGCCTGTATATTCCGCAAGAATGAGTGCGACCGTTCCGAATGCCATGACGACAGGAGCGACACCGATCCACATGTCGAGCACATTTTTCGAACCGTCTGTGAAAATTTTTCCGAGGTTCCGGCTTTTATTCGCCGTTTTCAGTGCATTTTCAAGACCGTGACTGACCACGTTATAGCCTTCTGGGAGCCGTTCTTCGTCACCTGTAAACGGTCTTCCATCAACATACTCATTTTTTTTGCCGGCGAGGGGATAGATGCGCGGCATGATAAAGGCCAAGAGCAGTCCCGTGAAAATGACGGTTGCGTAATATTGTGGGAAGTAGGAAGACAAGCCCACTGTATCGATAATGACAATCGAGAAAGTAATGGAGACGACGGAAAAAGTGGTTCCGATATTCGCCGCTTCCCTTTTTGTATAAAAGCCTTCCTCATATTGTCTACTTGTCAATAAAACACCGATTGTTCCATCGCCGATCCATGACGTCAACGCATCAATGGACGAGCGGCCCGGCAACTTGAAGACGGGACGCATAATTTTCACCATCATCGTTCCGAAAAATTCAAGCAATCCGAAATTCAAGAGCAAGGGCAATAGCATCCCTGCAAAGAAAAATATCGTGAATAAAAAGGCTACAAGCCCATCTGATGACAGAAGTAATCCGCCCGTATTTTCACTCCAAACGGCTTCAGGCCCGATCTGGAATGTCACCATTACTGCAAATACAGCGCCGAGGACACGTGTGATTGTCCAAAACGGTGAAACTTTAAATAGACTGACGACAAACGACGGTTTTGCATGATCCGTTTTTACGAATAAAAACAACACGGAACCGATCGCTGCAATGACGATCACAATGAGAGCAGCCATTGGCATAATAGGCTCAACGACAGACGATAAAAGATCAGCTAACTTCGCAATGGGGACTTTCCATTCTTCCCCAAACTTTAATGGAATCATAAACAAAATGACACCGATAATCGACGGAATCAAGAAATAGAACCAAGTGGATAATGAAAACTTGTTCACAATATGCCTCCTACTAAATTCAACGAACAAAATGTATAACTTGAATATTTATACATACTAGCCTGTTTCCAGCGCTTTGTAAATAGTACCTCATCTATTTCCACTTTTAAGTCTATTTAGTATATAGAAAAATGCAGGACGCCTGCCTATTAAAGGAACGCAGTCTAAGTGCGCGACGTCCTGTCGCAACGACTGCATAACCTGCATAGTGCAGGCCTCAGGTATAAGACGATTTGGCGACGAGGTATTTTTTGCCTCACAGCCAAAATGGCTTTCAAAGCTGCCAGCCTAAGTTCGCCACTTCCAGTAAGGTGCCTTAATTTCCGCAAAAAACGCAGAAATACGGCAAATCGAACCCTCCGCTGTTCGATTGGCAACGGCTGCCTGACTCACTTCCTGTGAGCCTCCGAGCGTCTGGCGTCCGGAACCTGGACAATTGAAAAAAAGTTGCAACCAATAGGATTGCAACTTTAGCAGGGGGTTATTCGAAGTCATTCGACCATTGATAACTATAAAAGCGTTCGTTGTTGAGCCATTTCAATGTCTCTGGATCTTGAGCCGCTAATTTTTTCTCTGTTTCGCGCATCATCCAAACGGTTTGGGATGCGTGAGCTTTCAGTGTGGCGAGTTTCTTATCCGCCATGGCGGAAACATCATGGATGATATCCGGTTGGCCGAGCACTTCAACGGTGTTGTTGGCGAAAGCGAGTGTGTAGAGGGCTGGCCGTTCTGTTTCAGGGATCCGTCTCACTGCGCGTACGACCGCTCGTGCTGTCGCATCATGGTCTGGATGAACGGCTAGGCCTGGATAGAAAGTGATGACAAGAGATGGATTGGTTTCGTCGATTAAATCGGTGATCAGCTGCACCATCTTTTCATCATCTTCAAATTCAATTGTCTTGTCCCGGAAGCCCATCATGCGCAAGTCTTCGAGACCCATTGCTTCGCAAGCTTTTTGGAGTTCTTCTTTCCGGATTTGAGGCAATGTTTCACGGTTTGCGAATGGGGGATTGCCGAGGTTCCGTCCCATTTCTCCGAGTGTCAGGCAAGCATAAGTGACGGGCACGCCCATTTCGCGATAAGAAGCGATGGTGCCGGAGACGCCGAATGCTTCGTCATCGGGATGGGGGAATACAACGAGTACGTGACGTTCTTTTTTTATCATACATGTATACCTCCTTAATAAGTGAACGGGGTTTCGCTAATTTCAAGCGCCACCGCCAGTTTTCCGTCGCTGTCCAGTCCGGCCATAAGAAGCCGTCCATGTTCGTCGAGCTTATAATGGGTGATTCCTTGTGCGTAAATCCAGCCGGATGGTAACTTCAACCCGATGCGGTGTGGCGAATCACCCGCCACTTTTCCGAGTTCATATTTGACGACGATATTGCGGATGAACGCCCCCGCATTGAAAAATCCTTCATTGAGATGCGTGGCATACGAGCCGTTCGTCGTTTCAAGATGGATATAGACATCTTTATTGGCAAATGAAGTAATCAATTCCTGCAAATGATCAGGTCTTACTTTTTTCATGCAAAAAATCCTCCTTTACACTGCTACATAGCTTCTTACTAGTATATAGAAGATAAACGTCGAATGCGATTCAGGGGGCTTGGGGGCAGATGCAATCAAACTACTGCTAAGTGCAATCAAACCTCCAACAAGTGCAACCAAACTACTCCCGAGTGCAACCAAACCCACCATGAGTGCAATCAAATTGAAAAACGGCCGGAAAAATCATTTCCCGGCCGCTTGGATGACTTATACTTCAGTTGTTGTAATTTCCGGGGCACCGAAACGGTTCTTAGCACCGTGCATAACCGGGCCGACATAGTCGTTCAGTTTCCAGCCGTTTGCAATCGCCGCTGATACGAATTTTTTAGCTTCGAAAACCGCTTCGCTTACTGCGAGACCGTTGGCAAGATTCGCCGTGATGGCCGCTGCGAATGTACAGCCTGCGCCGTGGTTGTAAGGTGCATCCGTTTTTTCCGCTTCCAGCAATGTGAAGGTATGTCCATCATAGAAAAGGTCTGCCGCTTTGTCATGATCCAATTGCTTTCCGCCTTTGATGACAACGTTGCGTGCGCCCAATGAGTGGATTTTTTGCGCGACTTTTTTCATATCTTCGATAGTGCGCGGCGTTTTCATCCCCGCAAGTTGACCTGCTTCGAACAAGTTCGGTGTAACGATCTCCGCTTTCGGTAGCAGAAATTCTACCATCGCGTCGACAGTTCCTGGATTGAGGACCTCATCTTCCCCTTTACATACCATCACCGGGTCGATGACAACATGGTCGAGGCCGGATTCTGCAATGGCATTTCCTGCCGTTTGAATCACTTCTTCCGTGCTGAGCATGCCTGTCTTAATGGCATCGATGCCTGTCGAAAGAGCAGTTTTGATTTGGGCTTTCAACACATCGATCGGCAAGGAGTACACACCGTGTGACCAGTTGTTGTCGGGATCCATCGTCACAACAACAGTTAAAGCCGTCATGCCGTATGTGCCGTGTTCTTGGAATGTTTTCAGGTCAGCTTGGATTCCCGCGCCGCCTGAAGTATCTGAACCTGCGATTGTTAAAGTCTTTTTTAACGTCATAATGGGAAAGTCTCCTTTTGTCTGGAATAAACACTGATTTTATCTTATCAAATAAATCGAAAATTACAATTGTCGCATATTATCGCTCGTAGCAGTTTCAAGCTCGTACCATTCCTTTCTAGTTGTTTGAATAGAAATTTTCCTATACTCTTAACATAGAAGATACTGTCGGAGAAAGGGGAAAAGAGGGGTCTGATGGCGAAAGATAAGAAGTTGGAAGAAATAGAGCAATTGTTGCAAGAATTGAAAGCATCCAAAGAAGAGACCGCCGTGACGATGGATACGGTGAGAAGGCGCCCATTCGGTTTTTGGCGTGGGTGGAAACTGTTGTTTTCATTGTGGAAACGATCCTATCTGATCATCGCACTTCTCATTCTGCTACTGATCCTATCGTTGCCATTTGTGGCATTTTATATGTTGAAACAAGGAAGTACGTTCACCGAACAGAAAGGTGTGTTCCTTGAACAGATACAAGATTTGAAAGAACTGGCAACCGCAGAGGCGTATACGAAAGTGATCATCGAACGGCAAGATAATACGTTGTTCGGGCAAAGTATCGGCCTGAATTTGCCGGGGACGAAACGGCAGTTGCTCGTCGTCATTCCGGGCTCGGTGAAAGCGGGCGTCAACCTATCCGGGCTGACGGAAAAAGACGTGATCATCGACGAGGAGAACAAGACGGCGAAGCTGACATTGCCGCCCGCCACTTTTTTAGGTGGGGCTGAAATTTATTTCGACCAAGTCGAAGTGTACTCGTACGAAGGGCTGTTCCGTGAAAAAGCGAATATCGAAGAAGCGTACGAGCTCGCGGCAGAAGCGAAAGAGCTCATTTTGGAAGAGACGGCCGGACAAGGCGTGTTAAGCATGGCACAGCAGAATGCGGAAAAAACATTGCGTGAGATGTTTTCATTCGCAGGCTATGAGGTAACGATTGAATTCAAGGAGTCGAGGACTGGTGAATAAAAAATTATTCGGGAATGAATGGGATCCTATTCTACAAGAAGAATTCGGGAAGCCGTATTATTTGCAACTGCGTCAGTTTTTGAAAAAGGAATATACGGAACAAATCATTTATCCGCCGATGGACGATTTGTGGACAGCTTTCAAGCTAACCCCTTACAATGATGTGAAAGTGGTCATTTTGGGACAAGACCCTTATCATGGGCCGGGACAAGCGCATGGGCTCAGTTTTTCTGTGAAGCCTGGCGTGAAAATCCCACCTAGTTTGCGAAATATGTTCAAAGAACTGGAAGCGGATATCGGTTGCCAGATGCCAGAAAACGGTACGCTTACAGGTTGGGCGGCACAAGGGGTACTGATGATGAATACGGTTCTAACTGTACGACAAGGAGAGGCACACTCGCATCGGGGACAAGGATGGGAAAACTTCACAGACGAAGTCATCCGCCAGTTGTCGGAACGAGAACAGCCGATCATTTTTATCCTTTGGGGACGCCCCGCGCAGGAGAAGAAAAAATTGATCGATACAACACGCCACGCGATTATTGAATCCGTCCATCCAAGCCCGCTCTCCGCAAGCCGAGGATTTTTGGGGAGCCGCCCATACTCCGCTGCGAATCGGATTTTGGAATCATGGGGGAAAACGCCGATCGACTGGTGCCAAACAAGTCCTAGCCACTGACGTGAACTGTCCGGCTGCGAAAAGAGGTGATCCGCGATGTCGGTGAATTGCTTTCAATGTCGCCATTTCTTTGTGACATGGGATCAGCGAAATCCGCGCGGCTGCAAAGCATATGGCTTTAAAACGAGGGAAATGCCGTCGATGGTCGTCAAACGATCTTCCGGCATGGACTGTTTGAAATTCGAACAGAAGAAAAGGGAGGGAAGATGATGATTCCTTATGACCGGATTATGGAAGAAATGGAGCGGCAACTGCATATAGCGAAACGATCGGGCGATGCGCAATCGATGCGCGAAGCGTTATCCGCCATCCGATCACTTTGCGAAGTCGCGCTTGGCGGGGAAGTGAAGCGGGAAGAGCGGATTGTCCCGAAAATGCTGGCAACGAGTCAGCCTGCTACATCCATATCTTCACTGGAAAGCAAGCCGCTCGTGGAAGAAGATGCAAATGGCGGTTCGCTCTTCGATTTTTGATAGGTAGAAAGTCTTTATTCGCTGATAAAGCTGGCTAAAGCGCTGATAAATGATGTGGAATCGCTAATATAGTGACCCGGAGCGCTGATATTGCCGGTGGGAACGCCGATATTCTTAAAATTACAAGAAAGTAGGAGAAATCATGCCATTTTTCATTATCGCAGGGGCTGTGAACGCAGCGATTGCCGTTGCATTAGGGGCATTCGGTGCGCATGCACTCAAAGAAAGACTATCCGAACGTTATTTAGCCATTTGGGAAACCGCCGTCCAGTATCAAATGTTCCACGCACTTGGATTGATCGCCATTGGAATTCTGATGAGTTCATCGCTGCTTGGCGCGACGACGCAACTTAGTTGGGCAGGGTACTTGTTGCTTGCCGGAATTATCTTTTTCTCGGGTAGCCTTTATATTTTAAGTCTGTCCGGCATCGGTGTTCTTGGTGCCATCACACCAATCGGCGGTGTTGCATTTATCATTGGTTGGATTATGCTCATCGTGGCAGCTGTTAAATATACACAATGAAGACAAAAAAATCTTCCGCATGCCAGATCAGGCAGACGGAAGATTTCTTTTATTCACGGTTGTTGTGGGAAGTATCTCACTTCTTGATCGAACTCCGCATAATCAAAGTAGATCATTGGGAAGAGGAAGCGGTGTCCCGTTGCTTCTTCACTCAAAATGACATGGTCACGGCCTGCAGCTTCTACCAAACCTCTAACTGTTTTTGTATTTTTACCACTATCCAGCGCATGCTCGAATGAAAAGTGGAAAGTGCCAGGAAGTCCTCTGTTTAGACGTAAAATATTCTCGATGTATGATTCTTCCCGGCCAGGTACGCCAGGAGGCCTTCCGCTCGGAATTGTCACTTGTGGCGGTGCGACATGTTGATTTTGATAGGTAGGATTCCAATAATATTGGACCATTTCTTCATCCTTTCTAAATTAAATTCAATTACGCCTTGGCGTAATTGCGTCCAGATTTTGAATTGAGCAAAGCTCAATTAACTCTTTTCAAAATCTGTGACATCCGCCGGAGGCACTTTATTCAGCGGTCGTTTGCTGAATAAAGTTTTTAGATCATGGGGCAGTCTTGCGTCGTTGGAGAATAGAAGCAGTGCGACTTGAATCTACCTGTGTTCCATTGGTTATACCATTGGGCAGGACAATCTCCCGCAGGCATGAAAAACCATAAGGAACGTTCTCCAGGGGTGAAGCGTTCGCCGTTGACGACGCGTCTTGCTAAGTTTCGATCATGCTCACGGGCACGTTGGTAAAAGTAGCTTTTCGTAGTCGCTTCAAAGCCTCCTGGACGTTGGAAAACCATCTGTTGCAACGTTCGGATATCGCCGAAATCGAGACAGTCTGCGCGTACACGATTCACCCCGACATTGCCGACTAACAGCATACCTAAATTTCCATCCCCCTCCGCTTCGGCGCGCATCAGGCGTGCAAGCAGATCCAATTCAGCATCCGTGTACTTAATCACTGCCACGGCACAACCCCCTTGCATCCACCATATGCAGCTTGGGTCTTTATCATGACCTTGAAAAAAAGAAAAAACGGTAAACCGGACGCAACCGGTTTACCGTATAGATCATTGATGAAGAAAGTTAGACTTGGAAGAAGCTTTCTTTTTTATCGCCATCCAAAATCGTCCCGATGAAGAATGAACCGAAAACGCCGTAGCGTGCGCTCACTTCGTCAAAACGCATTTCATAGACTAGTTTTTTGAATTGAAGAACATCATCTGAGAATAATGTGACGCCCCATTCGTAGTCATCGAAACCGACAGAGCCGGAAATGATCTGTTTCACTTTGCCTGCATAGCTGCGACCGATCAGGCCGTGACTACGCATCAATTCTTTCCGCTTGTCCATATCGAGCATGTACCAGTTATCTTCGCCTTCACGCTTTTTGTCCATCGGATAGAAGCAGATGTACTGGCTGCGTTGCAGTTCCGGATATAGACGCGCGCGGACATGCGCGTTTTGATATGGATCTTCATCTGATTGACCTGCTAAATAGTTCGACAGTTCAACGACCGAAACGTAGGAGTATGCCGGAATCGTGAAATCTGCGATTGTCAATTTGTTGAATTCAGCTTCCAACTCCTGCAGTTCGTCCATTGTCGGACGTAATGTCATCAGCATGAAGTCCGCCTTTTGTCCAACAATTGTATAGAAGGCGTGTGCGCCTGTTTTTTCAACGTCCGCTTTTTGTAGTTTTTCAAGATAGGCCAAAAATTCATCTACGGCTGCTTGGCGTTCTTCTTTCGACAATAATTTCCATGATGCCCAGTCCATCGACCGTAAATCATGTAAAACATACCAACCATCGAGTGTTTGTGCTGCTTCGTTCAAATGAATTCATATCCTTTCACAATGAATTTATGTCTAGACCCAGTGTAGCATAGATCGCGGAAAGAACGCCTCTAATAAGCCCGTTGTCACGAATTTGCCATGAAGTGTCCTGTTGTTATAAAAGCGGAAATTCGTGTATGCTAGAGAGAGAAATCATCTTCATTCAGCGGGTGTTTAAGCACCCGCTGAATGAAGATGAGCCTCCGGCGGATGTCACAGATTTTGGAAGGAGTCAATCGAGCAGGCTCGATTCAAAATCTGGACGCAATTACGCCAAGGCGTAATTGATTTAGGAAGGCGGACATGAAATGACAGATTTATTCACAAGTATAAAAGAGAGATTGAGTGGACGTGACAAGACGATCGTGCTCCCGGAAGGAATGGATGTCCGTGTTCTGCAAGCGGCGTCACGGCTGCATCAAGAGGCACTTGTGAAGCCCGTCTTATTAGGGAATGAAACTGAAGTGAAGCAAGTGGCGGCGGAGATCGGAATTGAGATGACGGGGATTGAAGTGATCGATCCTGCAGGCGTTCCCTATATCGAAGAACTTGTTGAAAAGTTTGTCGAACGCCGTAAAGGAAAAGTGACAGGGGAACAAGCGCGTGAGCAATTGACAGACGTCAATTATTTTGGCACGATGCTTGTCTATACAGGACGGGCGGATGGCTTGGTCAGCGGGGCGGCTCATTCGACGGCAGATACGGTGCGGCCTGCGCTACAAATCATCAAGACGAAGCCGGGCGTTTCGCGGACGAGTGGTGCTTTCATCATGATGAAAGGGGAGGAGCGTCTCGTCTTTGCGGATTGTGCCATCACTGTTGCACCGACTTCTCAGGAGCTGGCGGAAATCGCAGTGGAAAGCGCCAAAACAGCTATATCATTCGGCGTCGAGCCGCGTGTAGCAATGCTGAGCTTTTCAACGCAAGGATCTGCAGTAACGGAAGAGACGGAAAAAGTGTCGAAAGCGGCAGAAATTGCTCGATCGCTTGCGCCTGAATTGACGCTGGATGGGGAATTCCAGTTTGATGCAGCGTATGTGCCGGCAATCGCGGCGAAAAAAGCGCCAAACTCTGTCATCCAAGGAGATGCGAATGTTTTCGTTTTCCCATCGCTGGAGGCCGGGAATATCGGTTATAAGTTGACGGAGCGCCTCGGCGGATATGAGGCGATTGGTCCGATTTTACAAGGGCTGAACATGCCGGTGAACGATTTGTCACGCGGTTGTTCCGCGGACGATGTGTACAAGCTGACCTTGATCACGGCTGCGCAAAGCCTATGAGTAGGAGACGTTGAGATGTCACAATTTGAATCATTTTTGACCATACCCGAGTGGCGTTTCGTGGATGAATCGATGACTTCGCGCGCACGCTCTGCGTTGGAATCGTTCGCGATGGATGACACGCTCTGTCATCTTGTCGGGCAACAGATGAGCATGCCGGTGATCCGTACGTGGGTTCATTCTCCGACGGTGGTCCTCGGCATCCAAGATCATCGGCTGCCACATATTGAAGAAGCCATTCCGGTGTTGGAAAACGCGGGCTACAACGTCATCGTCCGCAACTCAGGCGGCTTGGCTGTCGTGCTGGACGAAGGGGTGCTGAATCTATCGATTGTCCTTTCGGAACAGGATTCGGCGATCGATATATCGACGGGCTATGAAGTGATGCTCGCCTTTATCCGCATGCTTTTTCCGGAAGCGGGCGATCGGATCGAAGCTTATGAAATCGTCGGCTCTTATTGTCCTGGCACCTATGATCTGAGCATTGACGGCCGTAAATTTGCGGGCATTTCCCAGCGCCGATTGCGGCAAGGCATCGCTGTTCAAATTTATTTATGCGTTGAAGGAAGCGGGGCAGAGCGGGCCGAAATCATCCGGGATTTTTACACTGTCGGTTTGCAAGGGGAAGAAACGAAATTCACTTACCCGTCCATCAAACCGGAAGTCATGGCTTCCCTCTCCGAACTATTGGCGATGCCACTCACCGTAGGAGAGGTCAACATCCGGATTCAAATGCTATTGCGCCAGTTGGCCGAAAACATTGTGATGAGCGGCTTAAACGCAGAAGAAGTGGAACTTTATACATTCTATTTAACCCGCGTCCTCGAACGAAATAAAAAAATGCTTACACGTTAATCAATTACGCCCCGGCGTAATTGCGTCCAGATTTTGAATTGAGCAAAGCTCAATTAATTCCTTTCAAAATCTGTGACATCCGCGAGCCTACAGGAAGCAGGTCATGCAGTCGTTGCGAATCGAACAGCAAAGGGTTCGATTTGCCGTATTTCTGCGATCTTTGCAGAAATTAAGGCACATTCCTTTTAGGACGTCGCGAACTTAGACTGCCTTCTATACTTCGTTCAGCGGGCGTTTGAACACCCGCTAAATAGGTAAACAAAACTGCAAACACTCGCCACCTATAGAGGTGGGGGTCTTCTGTAGCTGACGCTTCGCTTTCAGTACAAAAACATTTGATGAATGAAGATAAAATAGTGCAGCCGCTCTTCAATTAAAAAAACCGCTGATCAATGATTCAGCGGTGGTTCTTTGGAAACAAGGTTTCCGTTTTGTTCCATTTTGAAAATGGGTGCGCTGCGATCGGCTTCGTCATCCAGTGTGACGAGGCGGCGAGCGCGATTCATGATTTGAACGAATTGTTCATAATCGGCGCGCAATGTTTTGTTTTCTTGCTTGAGCTTTTCAATCTCTTTTTCAAGACTCTCATTTTTTTCATTTGCTATTTTAGCGGTTTGTCTCCAACGAAGAGATTCCGAATCGCCAGCGCCTGTATGATGCAGACGAACGAGATAAGCGATCACCGTATCTAGCGACAATGCCGATAAGGGAACAGGGGTCTTCTGGTCCTCTTCTCCACCTTGTGAAGGTGTGTATAGCTGCTGTCCGCGGCGTTTGAAATCTTTGCCGAGAACGCGCATTGCCTGCTTGCGCTCTTTTTTTGCTTCCGACAGCTCTTTTTCATACTCGCGTCGGACGACGGCATTCCACCTGAATCCGCATGCGGCTGCTGTCCGGTTGAGCAAATCACCGACTTCTTCGAACGCGCTCAGCTGTGTACTTCCTTCGCGGACATGCCGCAACACCGTCTCTGCCAATAGAGTGTCGTTTTCTTCAATCCAAGCATCCTGTCTAACTTTCACCATTTCCGTGCCTCCTGCCATATGTTCATAGTTTCTTTCTACGGTCAGTTTGGACAGGTTTGCGTTTCTTTATTCATATGGAAACAGCATTCTATCTCTTTTTTTTTGAATGTATCATTTTCACCTTTCGACGCTACGGTTTTTTTATTATACTTGAGAGAATGGACTTTATTCAGCTGGAGGTGCACAATGGCGTATAAAGATGAAAAACTGTCCGAAGAAAAAGTGTTCAAAGATCCGGTGCACCGCTATATCCATGTGCGGGACAAGGTCATCTGGGACGTCATTGGGACGAGGGAGTTTCAGCGCCTTCGCCGGATCAAACAGCTTGGGACAACTTATTTGGTCTTTCACGGCGCGGAACATAGCCGTTTCCATCATTCGCTAGGCGTCTATGAAATCGTCAGAAGGATTGTGGATGACGGGTTTGATGGTAGACCGGAATGGAATCAGGAAGAAAGGCTTGTTACGCTGTGCGCAGCACTTTTACATGACCTGGGGCACGGTCCTTTTTCGCATGCATTTGAAAAGGTGTTTGATCTGGATCATGAAAAGTTTACGCAAGCCATTTTACTAGGAGATACAGAAGTGAATGCCGTACTGACCCGTGTGGCGGACGATTTTCCGCAAAAAGTGGCCGACGTCATCGGGAAAACGTATCCGGATAAACTCGTTGTCAGTTTAATATCGAGCCAGATTGATGCGGATCGGATGGATTATTTGCAGCGCGATGCTTATTTTACAGGTGTTTCGTACGGTCATTTTGATATGGAACGGATTTTACGGGTCATGCGCCCTGCGGAGGAGCAGGCAGTTATCAAGTATAGCGGGATGCATGCGGTGGAAGATTACATCATGAGCCGTTACCAAATGTATTGGCAAGTGTATTTCCATCCTGTTTCGCGCAGCGCAGAAGTGATTCTGACGAAAATTTTACATCGTGCGAAACATTTATATGAAAGTGGGTATATCTTTAAGCAGGAGCCCGGTCATTTCCGCTCGTTTTTTGATCGGACATTTGCACTTGAAGAATACGTCGCTTTGGATGAAAGTATTTTGCTCACGTATTTTCAAATTTGGATGAAGGAAGACGATCCGATCTTATCGGATCTTTGTTACCGATTCATCAATCGGAGGCTGTTCCAATATGCGGAGTTCGATCCGGCAACAGAATACCGTAAAATCGGTGAACTTGAACAGTTATTTGCTGAAGCGGGTATCGATCCCGAATACTATTTACTGGCCGATTCTTCCTCGGATTTACCTTATGACTTCTATCGACCGGGCGAAGAGAATGAGCGCTTGCCGATCTATTTACAAATGCCAAATGGCGAGTTGAGTGAGTTGTCGCGGTCTTCGGATATTGTCGATGCCGTTTCTGGAAAGCGGCGAACGGACCATAAATTATACTTTCCAGAAGATTTATTGGAAGCGGGGAAAGAGACGAACCCGTTATACGGAAGGATTTTAAAGTTATTGAAAGGCTGAGAAAGGGGTGGCTCTCTTGTTGCAGGAGCATGCCAAAATTGTGCAATTTGTCGCCAGAGCACAGGAAGTGACCGGGCGGAAAAAGATGCAGAAAATGATTTATATCGCTAAAAAGATGAATTTCCCATTTGCGGAAAAGTATGAGCTCCATATGTACGGCCCATATTCCGAAGAATTGACGCTGCGGATCGAAGAATTATGCGAGATGGGCTTTCTCGCGGAAGAGTGCATGGACAAGGGGTCGTATGTCCAATACAAATACAATGTCACGACCGAAGGGAACCGTTTTCTCGAAACGGCCCACACGCCTCCCGAAACACTTGGGACATGCATTGATTTGATGAACGGGAAAAGCTCCCGTTTTCTTGAACTGGTATCGACACTGCTTTACTTCGATCATCTTGAAAAGGACGAACAAATAGCCAAGGTCCATATTGTGAAAAATAAACTGAACTTCTCCGAAGAAGAAATGACTGCGGCATTCGATTTTATTGAAGAGCTACAAAACTATGCAATCCATTGAAAAAAGCTGACCTGGAAGAATGATTTCATTCCAAGTCAGCTTTTTTCGTGATGCCGTCTAGGCGCCCTATGCTTTTGATTATTATAGATCGCTTTTCCGTTTTCCAGCATGTGCGTAATTACTTTTTGACATTTCTTCGATAATGACATGAATCGCTTCAATCGGAGCACCTGTCGTTTCCGCAACGACATCCGTCACTTTTTCGCACAAGGCACGTTTTTGTTCCTCTGTCCGTCCTTCGACCATCTTCACAGTTACAAATGGCATTCCATTTCCCCCTTTCGGCAAAAATCCGGTATAGTATAGATAATATCAGACTTGGAGGGGTAAGCGAATGGCAAATGAACAAAAACCAAAACAAAAACTAGGCTTTACCATTATAAAAGATGATCCGACAGACGGGCATGGCGGATTTGGGATTGGGTCATTGTCACTTGAAAATGTATCTCCCGTCATCATCGACGTTGAAGAAGGGCTAGCGCGCATCGAAATCGGGGCGATGCATGCTCGCAGTGACACAGAACGCGGCATTAAATTCACCGCTAACCGAGAGGATTCAGAAGGTGGAAAGCCGTACTGGCTCGTTTGGGTCACGATCGATTTTAAAGAGGATGGCCCTTATTACGCAGGTGTCACAGCATGCGAAATGGTCGTCAATCGTGAAAAGCGCCGCGGTTACAAAATCCTTGCCGACCACGTCAACCGCATGGACAAATCGATGAAACGTCAAATTATCGTTGAGCATATGGATGATAAATCTAAACGGATTCTAGCTGAATTCCTAGCGGGCCATAATCAAGAAATGTGGCAGCGCAGTGAACCGAAATTATTCACCGACCTTGGGCTGGAATCTTCAGACTTGTGAACGATTTGTGACAAATTTCGTATACTTCGGCATCCGAGGTTGAATGTCACTTAGAAAGGAAGTACACTGAAACCATAGCTTGCTAATTGGAGGCTAGGACAACCGGAATGGTGCGTTCCCTATCGGATTCCGTATCAAACAAACCCAAGCATGATACATGATTCGACAGGACGCCTTGCCCGGTAAAAAAGCTTTCCTTTCCTGAAGTTGCTCAGGAAAGGAAAGCTTTTTTGTTGTTGAATGAAGGAGAAAACAACGCTTTTAGTAATTAATAGCAGGCAAACAAGCCCCGCGACTGGTGCTCAAGTGCCCGTATCGCTCAAAGGCTAGCGTCTTGCGCTCAAACCTCACTGGGAGCGCTCAAAGTAAAGCCATCCGCGCTCAAACATCAGCAGGAGCGCTCAAAGTAAAGCCGTCCGCGCTCAAACATCAAAGGGAGCGCCCAAAGTAAAGCCGTCCGCGCTCAAACATCACCAGGAACGCTCAAAGCAATACCCGCCGCGCTCAAACCCTCACCGCAAACGCTCAATCAATCCACTCATTCAAAAAAAGAAAACGGAAACAGTTCAAATTTTTTACTTTCGCCCTCTTCATCCGAAGAGTAGCGTTGTTCGCGTAAGGTTTTATCCGTACATAGTTTTTGGGGCATATCTTGTTCTTTTACATAAACCAGTCTTTGTTTCTCGCATTCATTGACAGCGATGCCGCCTGTTTCGACGTCGATGATTACGCTACTGACACCATCCGGTGGAATGAAGGGTTCAGCTGGTTTGCCGCTGTGCACCTGTTCCATGAAATCGATCCATATTTTTTTGGAAGCGGCTTTGTCTTGGGAGTCGGTCAATTGCTGGCCGACGTCGAATCCGGTCCAAATGCCTGCTGTTAGCGATGGTGTATAGCCGATGAGGTATTGATCAGAAATCGTTGTCCCGGATTTCGCTGCGTAAGGGCGTGTTTGCTTTTGTCGCATGGACAGCCCCGTCGCATACGTATAATCATTGAAGACGGGGTCAAACATGCCGGTCATCAAATGTGTAAGCACGAACGCGTCTTGTTCTGAAAGAATATGTTTTTTACTTTGTTTCGGATGTTCGTATACCGTTTTCCCTTCGGCATCTGTAATCGATAAAATGGTCGTCGGTTGAATATCTATCCCGCCCGAAGCGATCCGATTATAGGCATTGGTCATATCGAAGAGGGTCACCTCGGATGTGCCAAGCGCAATAGCAGGGGATTCCGGGAATTCACTGTGAACGCCAAGTCGGTCCGCCATTTTGCTGAACTTTTTATATCCGATTTCCTCCAATGTTTTGACCGCGAAAATATTATCGGAAATGGCAATAGCTTGCGCAAGGGAAATGGGTTGTCCAGCAAACTTTCCATTAACATTATTCGGTTCATAAGTGGAGCGGCCATCATCATACGTGAAAATGGTCTTTTCAGTCGACATGAAGGTGAGCGGATTGAAGCCGTCTTCCAATGCTGCTGCATAGAGGATGGGCTTCATCGCCGAACCGGGTTGCCGTTTCGCCTGCGTTACCCGGTTGAATGGACTCTCGGTATAATCCACCCCGCCGACCAATGAAGTGATTGCACCTGTGCCTGGTTCAATGGACATGAAACCGACTTGCAGTTCACTGTCTGGCATCCATTTATCTACCATTTCTTCGGCAGTTTGTTGGTGATGCTGATCTAATGTCGTACGAATTGTCCAACCACCTTCTGCCGGATACCGTCCTTTTGAAGCGAGAATTTTTTCTGCTTCGCGCCATACTTCATCTAAAAAGTAGGGAGCGACCCGTTTGGCATCGGCCCATTCCCGCGTTTTCAACACAAGTTGTTCATTGGATGCGCGCTCTTCTTGCCGCGCTGTAATATACCCCTGATCTTCCATCAAGGAAAGCACAAGCAATTGACGTTCACGCGACCTTTCGGGGTTTTCGATCGGTGAATAAATGGAAGGTCCTTTCGTAATGGCGACGATGGCCGCGGACTCTTCCAATGTCAAATCTTTGGCCGGCTTGCCAAAATAAAACTTACTTGCCGCTTCCACCCCGTACATGCCATGGCCGAAATAGACCGTATTCAAATAGCCTTCCAAAATGACATCCTTGTCGTAAAATATTTCCATCCGATAAGCGTAGAGCGCTTCATGGATTTTACGCGTCCACGTCTTTTCGAACGTCAAATATAAGTTTTTGGCGTATTGTTGCGTGATCGTGCTGGCGCCTTCTACCTTTCTTCCAGCTTTGGCATCTCTCAAAAGGGCGCCGGCAATCCGGCGATAATCAAAGCCGTTATGCTTGTAAAAATTCTTATCCTCTACGGCTACAGCTGCATCGATCAGAAAAGGGGACATGTCATCGAGATCGACCCAATACCTGCGTTCAGCCGAAAAACGATCGCCGATTTGGTGGCCGTTTTTATCAAGGAAGACGGACGCTTTCGGCACACTTAAAGAAGGTGCACCAGCAATTTGTGCATACAGTCGTAGCGCAAGGAATAAGGTCAGTGCAGCGGTCAGCATCGTCACCGTTAACAGCATCAACCGTCGTAACGTCGATCGCATCTTTTTCTTCTTCACATATTCTATACGTCGCATACCATCCCGTCCTGTCCGTTTCGTCTATATCACAACCAGTATGCGACGCCCGGGACGAGATTAAACGACAATCTGCTAAAAACATCTAACATTGGATAGATTGAAATGTAAGCGGGAAAAAGGATATAATAAAATGATATTCAGGACGTATTAAGAACAACGAGCGTCTAATTCTGTAGACAATTGAAAAGGCGGTGAACGTATGGACTTGCAGGATCGTGCACGCACTGTCGCAATCCGGCTCCATTCGTCAATTCAGCATCCTGGACAGGACAAGGAAACACACGAGATGCACCTTACAGGAGAACTGATCGATAAAAAAGGGAAAACCTATTTGAGATATGAAGAGCAACAAGATGGAAATCGAGTGTCAACGACCATCAAATTCGGAGCGGAGGAATCGCTTATTCTCCGTGGTGGCGCTGTGTCCATGCGCTTGCCTTTTGCGATCAACGAAGAGCGGATGGGGACGTATGGAAGCGGACCCGCAACATTTGATTTGCTTGTCAAAACAAATGGGTTAGAAATATCCAAGAATGCGGACGATACCGGAGGACGTTTTGATGTGCAGTACGAATTGCACGGGGAAGGCGCATTGCTCGGTACATATGAACTAACGATTACATATATGGAGGGAACACAATGAACGCGGTAGAACAAATTCAACACGAAGTGAAATCGGCATTGCGCCAAGCGGTGATCGAAACAGGACTTGTAGAAGAGGCGGCACTTCCGGATGTCATGCTGGAAACACCGAAAAACAAAGACAATGGCGACTATGCTACGAATATCGCGATGCAATTAACAAAATTGGCGAAAAAGCCGCCGCGTGCAATTGCGGAAGCGATTTTGGAAAAATTGGACACGTCGTCGACAGCAATCGAATCGATTGAAATTGCGGGACCCGGTTTCATGAACATCCGCTTGAAAAAGGATTATTTAGGGGAAATCGTCAAAACGGTGCTTGAACAAGGCGAAAGTTACGGTCGTTCCAATTCAGGAGATGGCGAAAAGGTTCAAGTGGAATTCGTGTCGGCCAATCCGACCGGCGATTTGCATCTGGGCCATGCGCGCGGGGCATCCCTCGGTGATTCACTGTCCAATGTCCTTGATTTTGCAGGCTATGCGGTTGAACGAGAATACTATATCAACGATGCAGGGAATCAAGTGCATAACTTGGCGAAATCCGTGGAAGCCCGCTATTTCCAAGCGCTCGGTATAGACGTGGAAATGCCGGAAGACGGTTACCAAGGCCCGGATATCATTGAAATCGGTAAGCAATTGGCAGAACAATATGGCGATCAATACGTCAATGTTCCGGAAGAAGAGCGCTATACATTTTTCCGTCAATATGGACTGGATTTCGAATTGGAGAAATTGAAAAAAGACCTGGCCGATTTCCGAGTCATGTTCGATAGCTGGTTTTCAGAAACCTCTCTTTATGGGAACGGTAAAATCGATGTCGCGCTGGAAAAATTACGTGCAAACGGCCACGTTTACGAAGAAGACGGTGCAACTTGGTTCCGCTCGACGACATTCGGGGACGACAAAGACCGCGTGCTCATTAAAAACGACGGCACTTATACGTATTTGACACCGGACATTGCCTATCACGAGGACAAATTGAACCGTGGTTTTGATAAGCTTATCAATATTTGGGGTGCGGACCACCATGGATATATTCCGCGTATGAAAGCAGCCATCGAAGCGCTCGGTTACGACCGCGATACACTGGAAGTCAGCGTGGCACAAATGGTTCAGTTATATAAAGATGGCGAGAAATTCAAAATGAGTAAACGGACTGGGAAAGCCGTCACATTGCGTGAACTCGTGGAAGATGTCGGTTTGGATGCAGTCCGCTATTTCTTTGCGATGCGTTCGGGCGATTCACAAATGGACTTCGACCTCGACTTAGCCATTTCCCAATCGAATGAAAACCCGGTGTACTACGCGCAATATGCGCATGCACGGATTTCCTCGATTTTACGCCAAGCCGGGGACACAGGACTGTCCGCATCTGTGGAAAACGTCTCTGTATTGCAAGCGGAAAAAGAGCTGGAATTGCTGAAGAAAATCGGAGACTTCCCGAAAGTGATTAGCGATGCGGCAAGAATGCGTACACCGCACCGCGTGGCAACGTATATCCAAGAACTTGCCGCAGCCTTCCATAGCTTCTACAATGCGGAAAAAGTATTGGATCCGGACAACCGTGAACTGTCTGAAGCGCGACTTGCGCTCATTACGGCAACACGGACGACGATTGCAAATGCGCTGAAATTGATTGGCGTTTCCGCGCCTGAAAGAATGTAAGGATGTAGCCGCTGCACAGTTGTGTGGCGCTCAGCCTGTTGACAAACGCTCGCATCCGTTGTTGAGGCCTACAGGAAGTAGGTCACGCATCCGTTGCCAATCGAACAGCGGAGGGTTCGATTTGCCGTATTTCTGTGCTCTTTGCAGAAATTAAGGCACCTTCTTTCGGGACGCGGCGCCCTTAGGATGCCTTCCTTAATCGCTCGTCCGCTCATGAACTCTAGTTCAATTCGCGTCTTCGCTCGACTTCGCGCGTGCTCGCAGGATGCAAGTCATGCAGGCGTCGCGACAGGACGTCGCGCTCTTAGCCTGCCTTCCACATGACAAGCGTTTTCAATCAGGCTGAGGAAATGCCTAATGACGAATTACTTCATAAAAAAGGTGTAGGCAAAGTCAAAAATGGCTTGGCCTGCACTCCGGCCGCTGCACAGTTGTGTGGCGGTTTTTTCTTAGAAAGGGGAAGGCCGATGAAGGTGGAAAAAGAGCATTTCACGATAACCTCCGAATATGTCGCTTTGCATGCACCGGAGCCTTTGCGGACATTATCTTCTGCCGTTCATAATGCGGGATTCGGCTGGTATCGGACATTTGTCAACCGCCACGTTGATGCGGGTTACAATAGTGACGATGCCAAAGCCGAAATGGCGGCGTACCTTGAACGGCAAGGTTTTTCCGTGACGGACGCGGTCGGGATGATGACCGCTGTGAAGACAGACCACGTGGAAATCGAGGCATACGAAGGTGATTTCGGTAAGGTGTTGATTGCGGTGACGGCTGGCGTGGGCAATGCGGTCGATGTGTCCGCCTCCCTTACCCGGGACCGCGAAACGCGCATCGGAACGATCAATACGTGGATCATCGTCAATGGCCATTTAGCCGACGAAGCGTTCATTCAAGCGATCATTACGGCGACGGAAGCGAAGGCCAAAGCATTGCAGGGGGAATCAATCACAGACCCGCTCACCGGTACCATTGCGACCGGTACATCGACGGATAGCGTGCTCGTGGCTGCCACGCAACAAGGCGCAACAATTCCCTATGCAGGTCCAATTACGCCGCTTGGCAAACTGATCGGCCATGGCGTTTACGATTGCACGGTGCGCGCCATTCGGACATACAAACGGGCGAAAGGATGGACGCTATGATTCCAGCACATTTCATCGCCATCGCGCTCGGTTTGTTACTCGACCGGATCATCGGTGATCCACCGAATTGGCCGCATCCTGTTCGCTGGATCGGCACATTCATTTCGAAAATGACCGCATGGTTGAATAAAGGACGATACCGCACTGGAAAAGGGGCCTTGTTGCTGTTCATAACGGTCGCGCTCGTCTTTGGTGCTACATTTTTACTTGTCGGCTTGGCCTATCAAATTCATGTCTATATTGGTATTTTCATGGAAAGCGTACTCATTGCCATTGGACTGGCACAAAAAAGTTTACGAGACGCCGCACTAACAGTCTATGAACCGCTTGTGAATAGAAATATAGAAGAAGCGCGCGAAAAATTATCCTGGATCGTCGGGCGGGATACCGAAAAATTACAAGAGCCAGACATTGCACGCGGCGCCATTGAGACAGTTTCAGAGAATACGGCGGACGGCATCACCTCTCCGCTATTTTGGGCATTTTTGCTCGGCGCACCGGGCTTATGGCTGTACAAAGCCGTAAATACATTGGACTCGATGGTCGGTTACAAAGATGAACGTTTTGAGCAGTTTGGGAAGTTTTCAGCCCGGGCGGATGATCTGTTGAACTTCATTCCCGCGCGGATCACGGGGATGCTCATCCTGTTGTTCACACCCAATGAAGGGAAGCAACCTTTCTTGAAACGCTTTGCGGGCTGGATTCGTGATGCGAGGCGTCATCCGAGTCCGAACAGCGGGTTTTTAGAAGCTGCAACGGCTTGGCAATTGGGTGTCAAGTTAGGTGGCAAAAATACATATCGCGGTCAACTATCCGAGCGGCCGGAAATCGGTCCGGGTACCGTACCGCTTCGCGCGAACCATATACAATCGGTCATCACCGAAATGCATCTTGTCACCTTTGTCTTTTGGTTGGTGATGACCGTGATTGGAGTGTCTATCTATGCGATTGCCTGAACATGGTGCCAATCCGCACCACGTTTATGAAAGAGTAGGAATCGATGTGCCGGAACGGGTACTGGATTTCAGTGAAAACGTCAACCCCGCAGGTCCGCCGTCGAGCATTCAACAGAGCTGGCCAGATTTCTTGGGGCAATTAAGTGCCTACCCGGATCCACAAGGGGAACCGTTTTTAACGGCGGCGGCCGATTTCCACGGTGTGTCAAAAAACGATGTGTTCACCGGAAATGGAGCAGCGGAACTGCTTGCGCTGATCGCGGAACGTTATCGTGGCAAGCGTGCGGTCGTTGTCCACCCGACTTTCTCCGAATACGAAGCGACATTGACGGCTAAACATGTGGAAATTGTCCGCGTCACGGCAAGTGCGGTGAACGCTTTCCGATTGCCGGTCCAAGACATTATGCGGGCGATGGACGGGGCGGCTGTGCTGTACTTATGCACGCCAAACAACCCGACTGGCATACTGCCCGAACAGCATGAATTGGCTGGCATTGTCCAACATGCCAAAGAGGTAGGATGTGAAGTCGTCTTGGATGAGGCGTTCATCGATTTTGTCGACGAATCCTTATCGTTCATTGCGCAAATAAAAGAGGATCCACATGTCATCGTTGTCCGTTCGATGACAAAAATGTACGCCATCCCGGGAATCCGTCTTGGCTATGTCATTGCAGATCCCGCTATCATACAAGAAATCAAAGCGCTAGCACCGCACTGGAATGTCAATGGCATCGCGGCGCAGATCGGGACTGCTTGTTTACAAGAAGAAGGGTATCGACAACAAGCAATCGACTTTAGCAATAGGCAACGTGAAAGCATGAAAGCCTTTCTGCAAGCGCAAGGGTGTACCGTAACGAATTCCGTCACCAATTTCCTGTCATTCAAACCGCCGGCAGGGCAAGAGGCGAAAGAGTTATACCGGATGTTATTGAAAGAAGGGATCGTTCTTCGGCATACCGAAAATTTTCAAGGCATGGATGGTGAATGGTTGCGGATCGGCATGAAAAATGAAGCGGATATGGCTGTGTTAAAACGAGGTTTAGCAGAGTTGCTTTCATCTCCCGATCCTGCCAGATTGACGTTCATTAGCGGTGGTGTCCGAAGCGGGAAAAGTGCTTATGCTGAACAATTGCTACTGGACAAGGCGCGGCAACATGGCGGCAGGCTCGTCTATATCGCATCCGGCACAGCGACGGATCCCGAAATGCAAGCGCGCATTGCAAGACATCAACGGGATCGAGTCGCCCAAAATTGGACGACGCTGGAACAGCCGATGCAAATAGAAAATGTCTTGCCGAACATCCAAACAGGCGATTTTGTGTTATGGGATTGCGTAACTACTTGGCTGGCCAATGAATTATTCGATGGTTGGGAAACGGGAAATCCGTGTATCGACCAACCAGGCTGCATGGAACAAAAATGGACCCGACTGGAAGACACGCTGGACGCACTATTGGAAAAAGCGGAACATCTTGTCATCGTATCCAACGAAGTGCAAGATGAATGGCCAACAGGGAGCATCGAAACGGAAACATACCGTCAATGGATCGGTCAGATTCACCAGAAACTCGTTATGAAAGCGGACATGGCGATTGAAATGGATTATGGCATCCCGACGTTTTGGAAAGGGGAGACAGGCCGATGAATGGATTGATTGTGCTCGGCACCGCATCGGATTCCGGCAAGACGATGATCTGTACTGCGCTCTGCCGGATTTTGGCCAATGAAGGCGTACGCGTTACACCGTTCAAATCGCAAAATATGTCCCGCTTTTCCACGACAACGGAAAAGGGGGAAGAGATGAGCCGTGCACAGTTCCTACAAGCGGAAGCTGCACGGACTACCCCATCGATCTATATGAACCCGATTTTACTGAAGCCGGTTCCCGGCATGAAATCTGAGGTACGAATTTTCGGGGAACAGTTTGGACCCGTAGCAGGCATGACCTATCGCGAACAATTTTTCCAACGCGGTGTGGAAGCGATTCGAACGTCTCTTGCTAAACTTGCAGAAACATACGAAACGGTCATTATCGAAGGGGCGGGAAGTCCGGCCGAGGTGAATTTGAATGATCGGGAAATCGTCAATATGCGCGTTGCGGTAATCGCTGATGTCCCCGCAATTTTAGTTGCGGATATCGACCGTGGAGGCGCCATTGCCTCGATTGTCGGTACCTTGCAATTGATGCAGCCCGAACACCGTTCACGCGTTAAAGCGATCATTATCAATAAATTTCATGGAGATGTTTCCTTCTTCCAAGAAGGCATCGATTTCATTGAATCCTACACAGGCATTCCAGTGGCGGGCGTCATTCCATTCAAAGCGAATCATGGCATTGAAGAGGAAGATGCCGATCGGCCTGTAGCGGCTGCGCCCGAGGGGGTCGATGTTTACGACGAATGGGCGTCGCATGTGAAGGCGCACTTGAATTGGCCGCTTATGAAAGACATTTTGTCGGGACGGAGGTGAGGAGATGTCAGGCATCTGGTTGGCGCTTCAGTTTTTCACATCCGTTCCGATTAACAAAGAATTACCGCTTGGTCGAAAAGAAGTGACGGGCATGTATATGGCGCTTCCCTTTGTTGGAGCTGCCATTGGGCTTGTCATGTATACAGTGTCTGCTGTCATGCATGAATGGCTTGGTATGGGTTCGCTTTTGACCGCGGTTTTCATCGTGCTCGCGGGCATCGTGTTAACGGGTGGCTTGCATCTGGATGGCTGGGCCGATATGGGGGATGCTTTCTTCTCTTACAAAGATCGTGAACAGCGGCTTGCTATTTTGGAGGATCCGCGACTTGGAGCGTTCGGAACGATGGCGCTGGTGTTGTTGATTGTTGTGAAGATCGCATTGTTCAATGAGCTATTGTTGCGCGGAGATCTATCATGGATTGTATTGCTGACCATTCCCTTGCTGGCAAGAGCAGGAATGAACATCTATTTCGCAACGGAGCGTTTGGCGAAAAACAAAGGTCTTGCTCATTTTTTTCAAGAAAAGATGTCAGGAAAAACGGTTGTGGTCAGTTCGTTGATCATTTCGGCTGTCACTTTGCTCTTTCTTGGGCTAGCAATGGGGACAATTTCTGTTCCGCTCGCTTTGGCGATGCTGCTTTTTGTGGGCATCTTTCTTTATCGGAAATGGTCGCTCCGGCATTTTGGCGGGGTAACCGGCGACTTATGCGGCGCATTCATAGAAGGAATGGAGGCATTATTATGGCTGACCGTTTTGTGCTTTTCTTGATTCGCCATTTGCCGACGCAGGGGAATCAGGAGCGGAAGTACATCGGGTGGACGGACGAACCGATACTCGAAACGGCAATCGAACAGCAGTGTCTGATCACCGCCTCAACCGTTTTCGGCAGCGATCTCATACGGACCCGGCAAAGTGCTGCAGTCTACTTTCCAGACGCAACATTTATAGCGGATTCCCGTTGGCGTGAATGCCATTTTGGGATTTTTGAAGGGAAAACGTATGCAGACCTTGAAAAGGATGAGGACTATCGAAGCTGGATAGAGGATCCGGAAAGGAATCGGCCACCAAAGGGCGAAAGTTTGGCGCAAGTGAAGAAGAGGGTGCTGTCCGTAGTCAAGGAAATGCCGAACTACGCGGTCATCCTAACGCACGGCGGTCCGATCCGTGTCCTGTTAACCGCTTTTTCACAGGAGAACAAAGCATTCTGGTCATGGGATGTCCCGCATGGTGCCGCCTATCGGCTGGAATGGGACAATGCAACGGCGTTTAAGGAGGGGAGAGCGTGCACATCTATATCGGCGGTGCCCATAACGGCAAACGGGCTTACGTGAAAAAGTGGTTAGCCTCCCGGGAAAGTGAATGGTTTGATGGAAATTTGCCAGACGGAAGGGATGCTGAGAATAGTGTCGGTGTCCTTGTCTTGGCAGGTCTTGAAAAATGGTTAGCCACTGAGGATATACCGGAGGAAGAAGCGGTTGCCCGGGTGATGGAAGTGATCCGCAACCGGGAAGTCATCATCATTTTGACCGATATCGGCAGGGGAATTGTACCAATAGACGGGAAACAGCGCCAATTGCGCGATACTTGCGGACGGCTCTACCAACGGCTGATCGGCGAAGCGGAAGAAGTGACACGCATCTGGTACGGCATTCCACAGATTCTAAAGAAAAGGGGAGAAGGTTAATGAAAATTTACACACGTACAGGAGATAAAGGGAAAACGAGTTTAATTGGCGGCCGCGTCGACAAAGACAGCCTCCGTGTCGAAGCCTATGGCACGATGGATGAATTGAATTCATTCGTCGGAAAAGCGATGACGGAACTCGATCCGGGCATTTTCAAGGATTTGCTGGAAGACTTGGAAACGATCCAAAACGAATTATTCGATGGCGGCGGTGATCTCGCCAATGTCATGAAAGAACGTCATTATAAATTGGGGGAGGAACCGATCGAAGTAATGGAGCAGCGCATCGATCAGCTAATGGAAGAAGCGCCGCCTTTGGAAAAATTCATCCTGCCGGGAGGTTCACCGGCTGCCGCGACGCTTCATATCGCCCGGACTGTGGCAAGGCGGGCAGAACGACAAACGGTGTCGTTAATGAAAGCGGAAGAAGACGTTCCGGCTGTCGTGCAGCGCTATTTAAATAGACTTTCGGATTATCTTTTCGTAGCGGCGCGTATTGTCAACGCACGACTCAATGTCCCGGATAATGAATACGTCAGAAGCGCGAAAGTGTTCCGGACAGATACGAAAAAGGGCGAGTGACAAGATGAAACTACAAAGACTCACATTGACAGCAATGTTCGCAGCGCTCTGTGCCATCGGCGGGCTTATCAAAATTCCGTCCGGCATCGGTTCCTTGGCGCTGGATACCGTTCCCGCGATCGTATCGGTCGCATTTTTACCACCTGTTTTCTCAGGTGCGGCATCGTTGCTCGGTCATTTGGCATCCGCGCTGTACGCAGGGTTTCCATTAGGTCCATTTCATCTGCTCATTGCATGTGAAATGTTCGTCATCATTTTACTCTTTGCACGCCTGCACAGAGCAGGGCATCATGTGCTGAAATGGCTATTTTTCATTATTGCTAATGGCTTGCTTGCACCGTTGCCGTTTTATTTCCTTGTCTCGCCGGCGTTTTTCTTTGGCGCATTGCCCGCTATTCTTGTTGCGACGATCTTGAACGCTGGAGTCGCTGCCCTCGTCATTCCAGCGCTTCGGCATGTTTCTTCTAGTAGGGTGGGGATTCAACGGTGAGGAATGCAATCGACATTGGCAACGGGTTGATCATCACGACGGATAATTCAGGCGGCATCGGTGAAAAGCCAGGGGACTTGGTTACTGTACCCGATCGGTTCACCGCCTATTTTGCCGCCCGTGTTGCCTTGCTTGAACAATGGGCGGCGCAAGCCGAACCGATCTCCATTTTGCTTCATAATTTCAGCGGAAGCACCAGTTGGGAAAAATATGTCGCGGGCATCCACGATTTATTCACTGAAGCAGGTCTTCAAACGCCGCCGATCAGCGGCAGTTCAGAAACGAATATGACGCTTCTGCAATCCGCGATGGTTGTTACAATTATCGGTCGAACGAGTGAGCAACCAATCGATGAGGAAGTGAAATGGTTCACATACGGCATCCCCCTCGTCGGGAATGAAGTGTTGAACCGCGCCGCTGACATCGCCTCCATGCGCGTATTGAAAGAAGCGATGGAAATCGGGCTCATTCAACAACTATGGCCTGTTGGATCACGGGGTATCTTGGAAGAAGTCCGTTCCATGGTAGATAATGAAACGGCAAACGTCGAATCCGAATTGGATATCACCAAAACCGCCGGACCATCCACCGTCGTCCTCCTTGCCATCCCAACAACCAGAATAGAAAAAGCCAAAACATTTTTTGGAGCACTACTCAGGGAATTAAACATCTACATTTAACACCTGCGCCGCCAGCGCAGGTGTTTTTGCATGGAATCAATCAAAAATCAACCAATCGCTCATAACTCCCATCGCCGCGCTCAAATTCATATTATGGCGCCCAAACTCTATTGTGCGTGCTCAAAGCTTGTGTTAGGCGCTCAAACTTTGCGTCAGCCGCTCAAACAGACAGCGTAGCGCTCAAACTTTGCGTCAGCCGCTCAAACAGACAGCGTAGCGCTCAAACTTTGCGTCAGCCGCTCAAACAGACAGCGTAGCGCTCAAACTTTGCGTCAGCCGCTCAAACAGACAGCGCAACGCTCAAACATGCCCATGCAACGCTCAAAACGGTTTCCAAGCGCTCAAAGCATGTCGCTTCACGCTCAAAGTATCACTCAAGTGCTCAAAGACATGGCACTCACGCTCAATGTGTTGTTCAAGCGCTCAAAGTCTATCCCCGCGCGCTCAAAGCAGCATCCAAGTGATCAAAAGCACCGCCGCGCTCAAACTATCGTCTCAAGCGCTCAAACAGACGGCACAACGCTCAAACTTTGCGTCAGCCGCTCAAACATGGCTATGCAGCGCTCAAAACGGTTTCCAAGCGCTCAAAGCATGTCACCTCACGCTCACCCCCCCACCAACAGCGCTCAAAAATCCCCTCCCCAATTGTAAGAATTTCCCCACTCGCAAAGAATTCTCTATTGACTGAATGATCATTCATATTTAAACTATAAATAAAGAGTCGACAGAATAATAATTCTAAAGTATTATATTCTGAACATTTAAACACAAGGGGCACTCACAGAATGGAAAAGGGGGAGGAGACGAATGGGAGGATTGCTCATTGCCAACTGGATATTGTTTCTCCTAGTGACGGCATATGCATTAGCGTTATTCACCTATTTGATCAAAACACGCGTTCAATTTATCAAACTTGGGCGCAAAGAAGAGTTTGATCAAAATGTAAAAGAACGGCTTCGGAAAATTTGGGTGTATGTTTTCGGACAGAAGAAGTTGTTGAAAGACAAAAAGAGTGGGACGATCCATGTCATGTTTTTCTATGGATTCATCCTCGTTCAATTCGGAGCGATCGATTTAATATGGAAAGGGCTGAAACCGGGTTCACACTTGCCGTTCGGTCCGGTGTATCCGGCATTCACTTTCTTTCAGGAAATTGTCGCGCTCATGATTCTCATTGCGGTCGTGTGGGCATTCCATCGCCGTTACATTGAGAAATTGGTTCGTCTGAAGCGGGGTTGGAAATCTGGACTTGTCTTGATTTTCATTGGGGGACTCATGCTTTCAACTTTACTGGCGAACGGGATGAATTTGATCTGGCAAGGGCATGAAACGACTTGGTCGGAGCCGATTGCTTCAACAATCGCCACCGTATTCAGCTTCCTGCCGGAAACGGGGGCGGCGGCTGTATTCTTTGCTGCCTGGTGGGTGCATTTACTCATTTTACTGACGTTCCTCGTTTACGTACCGCAATCGAAGCACGCGCATTTGATTGCAGGGCCTGCCAATGTGTATTTTCATAGACTTGACCATGCAGGGACGTTGAAGCCGATCGACTTCGAGGCGTTGGAAAATATCGAAGATGAAGAGGAAATGCCTGCACTTGGGGTAGGGAAAATCACGGATTTCACGCAGTCGCAAATGATCGACTTCTACGCTTGTGTAGAATGCGGGCGCTGTACAAATATGTGTCCAGCTTCCGGGACAGGCAAAATGCTTTCCCCGATGGACTTGATTACGAAACTTCGAGATAACTTGACGAACCATGGGGCACTCGTCACCAAGCAGAAACCATGGGTACCGACTTTCGCTTTCAACCAGACGAAAGGAAACCAGATCGCATTGGCTGCGGGACTTGAAGGGGTTTCGTTGGATGAGATTTACAGCCCATCTCTTATCGGCGATGTTATTACAGAAGAAGAGATTTGGGCATGTACGACTTGCCGGAACTGTGAAGACCAATGCCCGGTTATGAACGAACACGTCGACAAAATTATCGACCTTCGCCGTTATCTTGTCATGACGGAAGGGAAAATGGATGCGGATGCGCAGCGTGCGATGACCAACATCGAACGTCAAGGAAATCCATGGGGGCTGAATCGGAAAGAAAAAGAAAACTGGCGCGATGCTAATCCGGAGTTGCATATTCCGACGGTGAAAGAAATGAAAAAAGCGGATGAGGAATTCGAGTATCTATTCTGGGTTGGCTCGATGGGGGCTTTTGACAACCGTTCGCAAAAGATCGCCCTGTCATTCGCCCATCTTCTGAACGAGGCAGGCGTCAAGTTTGCGATTTTAGGCAATAAAGAAAAGAACTCCGGTGATACACCGCGCCGTCTAGGGAATGAGTTTTTATTCCAAGAGCTGGCGACTGCGAACATTGGGGAATTCGAAAAAGCGGGTGTCACAAAAATCGTCACCATCGACCCGCATGCGTACAATATCTTTAAAAATGAATACCCGGATTTCGGATTCAAAGCGGAAGTTGTCCATCATACGGAACTACTGCATGAACTTGTTAGCCAAGGGAAGCTGAAGCCGCAACATGCAATCAATGAAACGATCACCTTCCATGATTCCTGCTATCTCGGCCGTTACAACGATGTCTATGATCCACCTCGCGAAATTCTGAAATCCATCCCGGGGGTCAACCTCGTCGAGATGAAACGGAACCGCGAAGAAGGTATGTGCTGTGGAGCCGGTGGAGGTCTGATGTGGATGGAGGAAGATACGGGCCATCGCATTAACGTCGCACGGACGGAACAAGCTCTCGAAGTGAGCCCGGGCATCATCTCATCCGGTTGTCCATACTGTCTGACAATGCTATCCGACGGGACGAAAGCGATTGAAGTGGAAGAATCCGTTGGCACTTATGATATTGCGGAACTGCTTGAGCGTTCCATTTTTGGAGAAGAGGAAGAACAGCTTGTCGAAGAACAAGAAGAAACGGTTTTGCAATAAGAAAGTGAAATATTGCGGAACTATCAGTATTATCATATAATTGGGGTAGGGAGTGGAAGTACTCCCTATTTTCATAGAAAAATATTGAGCGAGCGTTCAGTCAAATAGGGCTTTTCTATTGTAGGCAAAGGCCAAAATGAAATCATACAATGAATGAAAGCGTTACCACGTGATTTGGAGGCGAAGGGAATGGCGAAAACAGTTATCGTGGATGGAGCACGGACACCTTTTACGAAATTTGGTGGAGCATTGCAGAGCATGACGGCAAGCGATCTTGGGGGGATTGCCATCAAAGAGGCATTACAGCGCGCCGGGGTGAACGAACAAGAGGTCGATGAAGTCATTTTTGGAACGGTTTTGCAGGGAGGGCAAGGGCAAATCCCGTCCCGCCAAGCGGCAACGAAAGCTGGATTGCCGTGGTCCGTCAAAACGGAAACCGTTAACAAAGTCTGTGCATCCGGTATGCGCAGTGTGACGCTCGGCGATCAGCTCATCCGTTTGGGAGATGAAGCAGTCATCGTAGCGGGTGGCATGGAATCCATGTCCAATGCTCCGTACTATTTACCGAAAGGAAGGTTCGGTTTGAAAATGGGCGACACCGAGCTTGTGGACGGCATGATCTACGATGGGCTTTCTTGTTCATTTTCCCACGATCGGGTCCATATGGGAACATACGGCAATCGGACGGCTGAACAACTTGAACTGACACGCGAACAGCAGGATGAATGGGCGTTGCGCAGTCATGAACGGGCAACGAAAGCAATCGAAGCTGGGCTTTTCGCTGAAGAAATCGTCACGGTGGAAATTCTGCAAAGGATAGGCAATCCGATCAGAGTCGATACGGATGAAGCGCCGCGCCGCGATACATCGCTTGCATCACTTGCGAAATTACGTCCTGCCTTCGGAAAAGACGGCACTATCACGGCGGGCAATGCGCCCGGCGTCAATGACGGGGCATGTGCACTCGTGTTGATGAATGAAGAACGAGCGCAACGAGAAGGGAGAACCCCGCTTGCGACAATTATCGCGCATGCGGAGCTATCCATCGAACCAGAGAATTTCCCGCAAACACCCGGATTGGTCATCAATAAACTGTTACAGAAAACAGGAAAGAAACTGGAAGAAGTCGATCTTTTTGAAATCAACGAAGCATTCGCGGCTGTCGCACTCGCCAGTTCGCAAATCGCAGGGCTTGATCCTGAAAAAGTGAATGTCAATGGTGGGGCTGTCGCACTTGGCCACCCGATTGGCGCAAGTGGGGCACGGATCATTTTAACATTAGCTTATGAATTGAAACGTCGTGGGGGCGGCATCGGAATTGCGGCAATCTGTTCAGGCGGCGGGCAAGGCGACGCCATTATGATCGAAGTGGCTGGCACTCCACGCAACCATTGATGGGAATAAGCCTTTAGTCATCATTTGCAATCAAACTCCTAGCGAATGCAATCAAACAGTTGATAAGTGCAATCAAAGTGCCAGCGACAGGCACGACAACAAATCAGACGGGGGAATGGAATAAATGGAAATTAACAAAGTAATGGTCATCGGAGCGGGCCAAATGGGGAGCGGCATTGCCCAAGTATGCGCACAGGCAGGCTTCGCTGTGAAATTGAATGACGTTAAAGAGGAATTCTGCCAAAAAGGGCTGGCGGTCATTGCGAAAAATCTGGCCCGCAACGTTGAAAAGGGGCGCATGACGGAAGAAGAAAAAACGGCGATCCTCGGTCGTGTCAGCCCATCCCTTGATTTGCAAGATGCAGCGGACGTCGACATCGTCATCGAAGCGGCAGTTGAAAATATGGAAATCAAGCGCTCGATCTTCAGTCGACTTGATGAAATTGCACCGCAACACGCGATTCTTGCGTCCAACACTTCTTCATTGCCGATAACGGAAATCGCAGCCGCGACAACGCGTCCTGAAAAAGTGATCGGGATGCACTTCATGAACCCAGTACCGGTGATGAAATTGGTAGAAATCATCCGTGGTCTTGCAACGGCAGACGCAGTGTATCAAGCAGTCGAAAACATGACGGAGAAATTGTCCAAAACACCGGTTGAAGTGAATGATTTTCCAGGCTTCGTTTCCAACCGCATCCTTATGCCGATGATCAACGAAGCGATTTACACTTTGTATGAAGGCGTCGCCACAAAAGAAGCGATTGATGAAGTGATGAAGCTGGGCATGAATCACCCGATGGGACCGCTTCAACTGGCAGACTTTATCGGTTTGGACACTTGCTTATACATCATGGAAGTGTTGCATGAAGGATTCGGCGATTCAAAATACCGCCCATGTCCATTGCTTAGAAAATATGTATCGGCCGGTTGGTTAGGGAAAAAGTCCGGTCGCGGTTTCTACATCTACGAATAAAGGAGTTCGGATGCTATGGATCTACGATTCACCGAAGAACAACAGATGATGCGTGACATGGTCCGAAATTTTGCAAAGACAGAAATTAAGCCTTTCATTCCAAGGATGGAAGCTGGGGAATTTCCACATGAAGTGCTGAAAAAAATGGGGAAGCTCGGTCTGATGGGAATCACTGTCCCGACCGAATACGGCGGTGCCGGGATGGACTTCGTTTCGTATATTAGCGCCATCCATGAACTATCTAAAGTGAGTGCGGTGGTGGGTGTCATTCTTTCCGTCCATACGTCGGTCGGTACGAATCCGATCCTCTATTTTGGGAATGAAGAACAAAAAAAGCGTTACTTACCTAAAATGGCAAGCGGCGAATTCCTCGGGGCTTTCTGTCTGACAGAAGCATCCTCCGGTTCGGATGCCGGTTCTTTAAAAACGCGCGCCGTGAACAAAGGGGATCATTATGTGTTGAATGGTTCCAAAATGTTCATCACCAACGGCGGGGAGGCGGATGTCTATATCGTCTTCGCATCGACGGATTCCTCTAAAGGGACATACGGCATTTCCGCATTCATCGTCGACAAAGATGCACCGGGGCTCAACATCGGAAAAGATGAGCGGAAAATGGGGCTTCATGGATCGCGGACTGTCGAACTGTCCTTCGATAACTGTCGTGTACCCGTGGCAAATAGGCTTGGCGAAGAAGGGGAAGGGTTCAAAATCGCGATGGCGAACCTTGATGTCGGTCGGATCGGCATTGCCGCCCAGGCGCTCGGTATTGCGGAAGCGTCTTTAGAGGCGGCAACGGATTATGCGCAACAACGTATGCAGTTTGGCAAGCCGATCGCCGCACAACAAGGGGTCGCCTTTAAATTGGCGGACATGGCGACGGCGGTCGAAGCTGCAAGGCTTCTCGTCTACCGTGCCGCCCAGCTTCGCGCAGAACAATTGCCGTGTGGAAAAGAAGCTTCCATGGCCAAACTATTCGCCTCCCAAGCCGCCGTCGATAATTCGATTGAAGCGGTGCAAATTTTCGGCGGCTACGGTTATACGGAAGACTATCCCGTTGAACGTTATTTCAGAGATGCCAAAGTGACTCAAATTTACGAAGGCACGAGCGAAATCCAACGCATCGTCATCGGCAAACATGTATTGAAGTAGATCTATAGTCATTATGCAATAAATACCAAAACGGAAATACCATAAAAGGGGGAACCGAAGTGAATTTCAAACTATCCGAAGAACATGAAATGATTCGTAAAATGGTTCGTGATTTTGCGGAACATGAAGTGGCGCCAACCGCTGCAGAACGTGACGAGGAAGAGCGCTTCGATATGGATTTGTTCAACCAAATGGCAGAGCTCGGTTTAACGGGGATTCCGTGGCCCGAAGAGTATGGCGGCATCGGCAGTGATTATTTGGCCTACTGTATCGCTGTCGAAGAGCTATCCCGCGTCGATGCCTCGATTGGCGTGACACTGTCCGCGCACACATCGCTGGCGGGGTGGCCGGTATTCAAATATGGAACGGAAGAGCAGAAACAAAACTATTTACGACCGATGGCGGAAGGGACGAAAATTGGTGCGTACGGCTTGACTGAGCCGGGTTCAGGGTCTGACGCGGGCGGCATGCGGACGACGGCGAAGCTGGACGGCGATGACTATATTTTAAACGGCTCCAAAATTTTCATTACCAACGGTGGCATCGCGGATATTTACATCGTTTTTGCAGTGACCGATCCCGATTCTAAACATAAAGGGACAACTGCCTTCATCGTGGAGAGAGATTTTCCGGGCTTCTCCGTCGGGAAAAAGGAGAAAAAGCTTGGCATTCGTTCATCTCCTACGACGGAGATCATGTTCGACAATTGCCGCGTACCGAAGGAAAATAGGCTCGGTGAAGAAGGGGAAGGCTTCATCATCGCCATGAAAACATTGGATGGCGGACGGAATGGCATTGCCGCGCAGGCGGTCGGCATCGCGCAAGGTGCATTGGATGCAGCAGCCGACTATGCGAAAGAGCGCGTTCAATTCGGGAAACCGATTGCGGCAAATCAAGGAATTGGCTTCAAACTTGCGGATATGGCGACAGCGACGGAAGCATCGAGGCTCCTTACATACCAGGCGGCTTGGCTGGAGTCCAACGACTTGCCGTATGGAAAAGAGTCCGCGATGGCGAAACTGATGGCTGGAGATACGGCGATGAAAGTGACGACGGAAGCGGTCCAAGTATTTGGTGGTTACGGCTATACAAAAGACTATCCGGTCGAGCGCTTCATGCGTGATGCGAAAATTACGCAGATTTACGAAGGCACACAAGAAATCCAACGCCTTGTCATCTCCCGAATGCTTACAAAATGATCGGGAGGTCTAACATGGAAACGAAACGAAAAGTGAAATCATCCGTCAAAGACGAAAGCCTCGTCGAAAAAAGACGGCAGCAAATTATCCGCGGCGCTGTCAAACTGTTTAGAGAAAAAGGATTCCATCGCACGACGACTCGTGAAATTGCCAAAGAAGCGGGCTTCAGCATCGGAACGCTTTACGAATATATCCGGACGAAGGAAGACGTGCTCTATCTTGTTTGTGATGACATCTACAACGAAATGCTTCACAGGCTGTCGACCCTTCCGATTCAAAAAGGGACGACAGAAGGGCTGCAAGCGGCCATTGAACAATATTTCTACTTGATTGACGATATGGCAGATGAATTTCTTGTCATGTACCAAGAATTAAAATCATTGCCAAAAGACGCCTTGTCCTACGTCCTGACAAAAGAAATGGGAATGGTCGCGTTATTTGAGAAAATCCTTCTCACTTGCTTGAAGTCCGGGGAACTGCGCATTGCGGAAGAGGAAGTTAATATGGCTGCCCATCATATCGTCGTGCAAGGGCAGATGTGGGCATTCCGCAGATGGGCTTTGCATAAAAATTATAAAATCGAAGACTACATCGCCTTGCAAACAGACCAACTGTTATATGGAATCAGTAAAGGGAAATGAGCAAAATCATAAAAAAGCCGTGCAAACAATTGTTTTGCGCGGCTTTTCCGTATAGTAAAGAAGCTGGTGAGGTAAGCTTGTAAAAAACGATCATTAATGTTGATGCATTCAATCGCATACATTACCAGTGGATGCAATTTCCATGTATAATAAAAGGGAATCGGAAAGAGGTGCAAATATGAAGCCATATCATCATGTGTTAATTATAGCTATGCTTGTCTTTCTTATAATTTTATTATATGGTGATGGTTTCGGGGCAATCCCTTTTTTGCTTTCTGCGCTATATCTCATTTCCATTTGTGTAAAGGAACTGCGACACTTCAAAAAGAGTAAAAGACTGTAGCATATTTAGGATTACATTGTATATAATTATGTTTATGTTCAAAGAAAGGACGTGCGTGAAATGAATATCCGTGAAATGACAACAGAACAACTTTCGGAAGAATCCATGATAGACATCGCATTCGCGATTTTGACAGAAAAACAAACACCACTCACATTGCCGGAGCTTATGGATGAGATTCGTCAGCTCATCGGCGCGACAGAAGCTGAAATGAAAGAGCGACTGCAGCAGTTCTATACGGACATGAACATTGATGGAAGGTTCCTTGCGATCAATGACAATCGTTGGGGGCTTCGTGAATGGTACCCAGTTGAGCAAATCGAAGAAGAAACGGCTCCAGTCGTTAAAGTCCGTAAAAAGAAAAAGAAGAAAGCTTTATTGGATGATGATGACGAAGAGGAAGAAGAGGAAGAAGACGACGAGGACGAGTTATTCGACGAAGATTTCGATGAACTGATCGACGAAGATGACGAGGATGACGATGACGACGAGGAAGAGGAAGAAATCGTCGAAATCGAAGAGGATCTTCTTGAACCGGACGATGATCTTGAAATCATTCCAGACGATGAAGACCTTGAATTGGATGATGAAGAGGAAGAGGAAGAAGACGAAGAGGACGACGAATTCAAATGATTTTACTTGACTTCATTCCTTTGACGCTATAAGATTTTACTGGGCTCCTTAAAAAAGGACACATGAACCAGTGCATATGCGCTCCTCCTGTAGGCGATAACTACAGATGGAGCGCTTTTTGATTTTTCTATCATCATTCAACGAAATGAACGGAGGAGTTTGACATGACAAAATACATCTTTGTAACGGGTGGCGTTGTTTCATCACTAGGAAAAGGGATTAACGCCGCATCGCTTGGCCGGTTATTGAAAAACCGTGGTCTTCAAGTAACCATCCAAAAATTCGATCCTTACATCAACTTGGACCCGAGAATGATGAGTCCCTACCAACACGGAGAAGTGTTCGTCACAGAAGACGGAGCGGAAACAGATCTCGACTTAGGTCATTATGAGCGCTTCATCGACATCAAATTGAACAAGTTTTCGAACGTAACAATGGGGAAAGTCTATTCCTCCGTATTGAAAAAAGAACGTCGCGGCGAGTACAAAGGCGCAACGGTTCAAGTCATCCCACATATTACGAATGAAATCAAAAACCTCATCAAACGTGCGGGGAAAGAGACGAATGCAGATGTCGTCATTACAGAAATTGGCGGCAGTGTAGGGGACATCGAATCCCTACCTTACTTGGAAGCCATCCGTCAGATGAAAACGGATCTCGGTAAAAATGACGTGATGTATATCCATAACACACTTGTTCCTTATTTGCAGGCTGCCGGCGAACTGAAAACAAAACCGACACAGCATAGCGTTAAAGAACTACGAAGCCTCGGGATTCAACCGAATATGATCGTCGTGCGAAGTGAATACCCGGTGCCACAAGATATGAAAGACAAGATCGCTTTATTCTGTAACATCAAAGCTGAAGAAGTCATTGAAGCATTGGATGCGGAAACGTTATACGAAGTGCCGCTCCGATTGCATGAACAGCATATGGATAACATTGTTGTCGACTTCCTAGACCTTAAAACGAAAGAACCGGATTTAACGGAGATCAAGGAACTTGTGACGCTTGTCAAATCCCTTTCGAAAAAAGTTCGTATCGCACTTGTCGGGAAATATGTCGAGCTGCAAGATGCGTATATCTCAGTAGTGGAAGCATTGCGCCACGCAGGTTATGGTTTCGACGCGGATATCGAAGTGAAATGGATTAATTCTGAAGAATTGAATGCGCAAAATGCAGCAGAATTTTTAGCGGATGTTGATGGCATTGTCGTGCCAAGTGGATTCGGTGACCGTGGAATCGACGGTAAAATCGAAGCAGCCGCGTACGCGCGCATGAATGGAGTTCCGTTCTTAGGCATCGGTTTAGGCATGCAGTTAGCGGCGGTCGAATTCGCGCGCAATGTTCTGGACATCCAAGACGCGAATTCCACGGAATTTGATAAGGAAACACCAAACGCCATCATCGAAAATCATCCGGAAGATAACGGAAATGAAGAGCACGGCGGTACAATGCGACTAGGTTTACACCCATGCAAATTGAAAAAAGGGACAAAAGCATACGAAGCCTACGAAGAAGAATTGGTTTACGAACGTCACCGTCACCGTTTCGAATTCAATAATGCGTATCGCGAACAATTCGAAGAAGCAGGAATGATCCTATCAGGGAAAAGCCCTGACGATCAACTGATTGAAATGATCGAATTGAAAGACCATCCGTTTTTCATCGGCTGCCAGTTCCATCCGGAATTCGCATCCCGCCCAACACGCCCACAACCACTCATCCGCGACTTCATCGGCGCGGCAATGGAAGGGAAATAAGAAAAGCATAGGGCGCCTATAGTTAAATAATAAAAGACAGCACCCACCTGGAAAATTCCAAGCGGGTGCTGTCTTTGTCTTGCCCTCAATCTTCATCCGAAAGCATTTCATCATACGCCAGCTTCACGGCCTCATAGACAAATAAAGAAGCCATCGCATGCGGTTGGACAATTCGCTCACCGTTGTCGCCAGGCAATAGCCCGCGTGTCAGACCGGTTGATACATAAGTGTACGCTAAATTTTCAAGCTCATTATCTTCACCAGGTTTTTCAGCTGCCAGCGCGGCAAACGGGATGAAGCGATCAGCCAGCGTGCGCGCCAACTCTAGCGCCCACTCATCGGAAGAGGAACGGGTAAACAGCCAAACACGATCGGCTGAACCAATCTCCATTCCTTCTTCATAACGGACCGCTCCCTGTAATGGTTCAACGCCATACAAGGCTGTCACAATGACCGCTTCCATTTCCTTGGCTCCAGCTAAAATAACACGCCCTTCACCAATGGTCGCCTGGGCGAGAAGTCGCGCAGTCTCTTCAATCGATTCTTCGCCATTTGCCGCAATGCGCCCCAAAAGGCCGCCAATTTGTGTTGTTAATATTTTCAACCTTACCACCTCCCATCCATTATAAGTTTTTTACTTTTGAAAACCTACAAATCCCGCTTTTTATAATCAAAACGTTGATTTAACTTTATTATCAGAATTTTATAGTATATTATGAAGTAGAACAGATTGCACAGAACTTACTCCTTTTCTATAAGTTATGGCGGTATTCCAAACATAGGAAAACTGAAAAATACAGCAAAAAGGTTGTACGAGAAAAGTAATGCAAAGCTTGTTCAATCTTATCGTTAAAGGAAAAGCTCGCGTTCCCTTCGCGTTTGACTAGAATGTTTTTACAGTTAAAGTAAAAATCGAAACGGAATGATATTATTTCAAAAAAAAGCAGGAAAAATCAGATTGCTGTCAAATAAGTACTATACTAGACAATGAAGATTGCCGGGAAGAAGGGATTGCAAATTGAAAAAACTGTTGATCGTTGATGATCAGATGGGCATACGTCTTCTACTCGATGAGGTATTCCGGCGGGAAGGCTTTGTCACACGTCTTGCTGCAAACGGAATGGAAGCGCTTCAATCAGTGGAGATAGAGGCGCCTGATTGTATTTTGCTTGATATGAAGATGCCCGGAATTGACGGAATCGAAGTGTTGAAAAGAATTAAGAACGGCTGGCCGGAAATCCCCGTAATTATGATGACTGCATACGGCGAGATTGAATTGACCGATGATGCATTAAAAATCGGGGCAGTGAAATACTTTACAAAACCATTTGACATTTACGAAGTCCGTGATGCAGTTAGCGCATTATTTGAAAAGTGACAAAGCAGGCAGTGGTAAACACTGTCTGTTTTTGTTATGATATGAGTGGTATATAAGAGAGATAAACATGTACAAGATTCAATTATCCGAGGAGGAATTCGAATGGCGCTCGTATCGATGAAAGATATGATGATCAAAGGGAAAAAAGAAGGTTATGCAATTGGTCAGTTCAATCTGAACAATCTTGAATATACGCAAGCGATTTTACAGGCGGCACAGGAAGAGCAATCACCGGTCATTTTAGGTGTTTCTGAAGGGGCTGGACGTTATATGGGCGGCTTTACAACCGTCGTCAATATGGTAAAAGGTCTGCTTCACGATTACCAGATTACCGTTCCGGTCGCAATTCATCTGGATCACGGCTCAAGTTTTGAAAAATGTAAAGAAGCGATCGATGCCGGCTTTACATCTGTCATGATCGACGCATCATCGAAACCGCTCGCAGAAAATATTGAAATAACAAAACAAGTTGTGGAATATGCACATGCACGCGGCGTTTCCGTAGAAGCGGAACTCGGTGTGGTCGGTGGACAAGAAGACGATGTCATCGCAGACGGAGTCATTTACGCAGATCCGGCAGAATGTAAAGAACTGGTCGATAAAACAGGGATTGACTGCTTGGCGCCGGCACTCGGTTCTGTCCACGGCCCTTATAAAGGTGAACCGAACCTCGGTTTCAAAGAAATGGAAGAAATCTCGAGTCAATCGGATTTACCACTTGTTCTACACGGTGGAACGGGCATTCCTTTAAAGGATATCCAACGTGCTATCTCCCTCGGAACTTCCAAAATCAATGTGAACACGGAGAACCAAATCCAAGGGACGAAAGCAGTCCGGGAAAAACTCGCTGCAGATCCGGATGTCTATGACCCACGAAAATATTTGGCACCGATGCGCGATGCGATCAAAGCGACAGTCATCGAGAAAATGCGCGAGTTCGGCAGCTCCCAAAAGGCATAATCAGTTACGCCTTGGCGTAATTGCGTCCAGATTTTGAATCGAGCCTGGGGCCTACAGGATGTAGGTCATGCAGTCGTTGCGAATCGAACAGCAAAGGGTTCGATTTGCCGTATTTCTGCGATCTTTGCAGAAATTAAGGCACTTTTCTTTTAGGACGTCGCGCACTTAGACTGCCTTCTTTGACTCCTTTCAAAATCTGTGACATCCGCCGGAGGCTTTATCTTCGTTCAGCGGAAGCCTTCTGCTGAATGAAGATACCGCCTTTCGAAACACAAAAGGAGAAGCATACCAACAGATGTCTTCTCCTTCTTTTCGCATCATACAACTGCCAGAAATCGGCAGTTCAATAGAGAAACGACTTTTAATGGATTACACCATTGTCACTTTCACCATACTAAGGAGGATTCTGTCATGAAGTTTTTTATAGACACAGCAAACTTTGAAGAGATTAAAGAAGCACATAGTTGGGGTATCATTTCAGGAGTGACGACAAATCCATCACTCGTTGCAAAAGAGGATGTACCTTTCCATGACAGATTACGTGAAATTACGGCGCTTGTGCCTGGTTCAGTAAGCGCGGAAGTCATTGCACTCGACGCGGAAGGAATGATTGAAGAAGGACGGGAACTCGCGAAAATCGCGCCGAATATCACTGTAAAACTTCCAATGACTCCAGAAGGATTGAAAGCATGTTCAGTCTTTGCCCAAGAAGGGATCAAGACGAACGTCACCCTCATTTTCAGCGCAAACCAAGCCCTTCTCGCTGCACGTGCAGGAGCGACATATGTATCTCCATTCCTCGGTAGATTGGATGATATCGGTCAGGATGGTTTATCACTGATCTCAACAATTGCGGATATTTTCGCTATTCATGATATGAAAACGGAAATCATCGCTGCTTCCATTCGTAGTCCTCAACATATCACAGACGCTGCACTAAACGGAGCCCACATTGCAACAACACCATTTAACGTACTAAAGCAATTGTTCAACCACCCATTGACAGACAAAGGAATCGAAGCGTTCCTTGCAGACTGGGAAACAAGAAAAAGTAAATAATAACAAAAGCGTAGGGCGCCTGCTTAGACGCGACAGGCACAAGACGAGCCTGCAGCGGTGTACTTTACCGCACAGCAGGATTGCCTTGTGACCCGAGCGTCTGGCGCCCGGAGTCTAGACGGAAAAAAGCGGAAACCTCTTAAATGGAATAGAGGTTTCCGCTGAAATTCGGTTAAGCCTCCGGCGGATGTCACAGGTTTTGAAGGGGTTTAATTACGTTTATCTAAGTGCCTTAATATCTGCAAAGAACGCAGAAATTAAGGCAAATCGAACCCTCCGCTGTTCGATTCGCAACACTTCCATAGGTTTTGGCAATGGGGTCTTATCTTTATGATGGACCGTTACTGTAGGTTCAAAGGAGAATCGTATGGACGTTTATAAAATTAAGGGCGGCAAACCATTACAAGGGACGATCAAAGTGAGCGGTGCAAAGAACAGTGCCGTCGCGCTCATTCCTGCCTCTATTTTGGCAGACTCCCCTGTAACGATCGATGGACTTCCGGAGATTTCAGACGTACTGACGCTTCAGGCGTTGCTCGAAGAAATCGGTGGTCAAGTCCGTTTCGACAAAGGGAAAATGATCATTGATCCATCCGAAATGGTTGCGATGCCACTTCCGAATGGCAATGTAAAAAAACTACGTGCATCTTATTACTTAATGGGTGCCATGTTGGGACGATTCAAAAATGCGGTCATCGGTCTACCGGGCGGGTGCCACTTGGGACCGAGACCGATCGATCAACATATAAAAGGTTTTGAAGCGCTAGGGGCGAAAGTGACCAATGAGCACGGCGCCATCTATTTGCGAGCGGATGAACTGCGCGGAGCGAAAATCTATCTGGACGTCGTCAGCGTTGGCGCGACGATCAATATTATGCTAGCGGCTGTGCGGGCAAAAGGACGTACCATTATCGAAAACGCTGCGAAAGAACCAGAGATTATCGACGTCGCAACTTTATTATCCAATATGGGTGCGAAGATCAAAGGCGCAGGCACCAATGTCATTCGCATTGAAGGTGTAGAAAGACTTCATGGGACGAAACATACGATCATCCCTGACCGGATTGAAGCGGGGACGTTTATGATCATGGCGGCCGTAGCTGGCAGTGGGATTACGATCGATAATGTCATTCCGCTCCATGTCGAGGCGTTGACAGCAAAACTTCGTGAAATGGGCGTCAAGATCGAAGAAAGGGAAGAACAGATTTACATCCCGAAATCGAGGAAATTACAAGCCGTCGATGTGAAAACGCTTGTCTATCCAGGTTTTCCGACGGATTTACAACAACCGTTTTCGGTGTTGCTGACCCAAGCGGTCGGTTCTTCAGTCATTACCGATACGGTTTATTCGGCCCGCTTTAAACAGATTGACGAACTGCGCCGGATGAATGCGGATGGGCGGGTAGAAGGGCGCTCAGCCATCCTGTCGGGACCGAAACCGCTTCAAGCGGCAACTGTCCGCGCATCCGATTTACGCGCAGGGGCAGCACTCGTCATCGCTGGACTTATTGCGGATGGCGAGACGGAAATCCAAGAAATCCAGCATATTGAGCGTGGATATAGCTCACTCATTCCCAAACTTCAAGGGATCGGAGCGGACATCCGCAAAGTGACGATTCCTGAAAAGGCGGTTGTGAGCGAATAAATACGGCATCCGATGCCATGACAAAACGAGTTGAAAATTTACGGGTTGTTCGTAAAATATAGGAGGAACACAAATGGAACGCAGTTTATCAATGGAATTAGTGCGTGTGACAGAAGCGGCGGCTGTATCCGCATCACGCTGGATGGGACGTGGTTTGAAAAACGAAGCGGATGATGCTGCAACAACAGCGATGCGCACAGTTTTTGACACGATCCCGATGCAAGGAGTCGTTGTCATCGGTGAAGGGGAAATGGACGAAGCACCAATGCTGTATATCGGTGAAGAACTTGGAACAGGAAGCGGTCCAGCTGTGGACGTTGCAGTCGACCCACTTGAAGGGACGAACATTGTAGCGGCTGGCGGCTGGAATGCGCTCGCGGTTCTAGCGATTGCAGACAAAGGCAACCTCCTCCATGCGCCTGATATGTATATGAACAAAATTGCTGTCGGTCCTGAAGCCGTCGGTAAAATTGATATCGATGCATCGGTGACAGAAAACCTTCATGCAGTCGCGAAAGCGAAAAACAAAGAAATCGGCGACATTGTTGCTACTGTTTTGAACAGAGAACGTCATGCTGCCATTATCGAAGAGATTCGAGCGGCAGGTGCACGCATCAAACTCATCAACGACGGAGATGTTGCTGCAGCCATCAACACTGCATTCGACGAAACCGGCGTAGATATCCTGTTTGGACTGGGCGGTGCACCAGAAGGCGTTATCGCTGCAGTCGGCCTGAAATGTTTAGGCGGCGAAATCCAAGGCAGACTCGTACCTTCCAATGAGGAAGAAGCTCAACGCTGCAAGGAAATGGGCATTGACGTCAATAAAGTGCTCCGTATGGAAGACCTCGTCAAAGGTGATGACGCGATATTTGCTGCAACAGGCGTTACAGATGGCGAACTGCTCAGCGGTGTGCAATTCAAGGGCGGTTATTGTGAAACGCACTCAATCGTCATGCGTTCGAAATCCGGCACAATCCGTTTCGTGGAAGGCCGTCACAGCATGAAGAAAAAACCTCTACTCGTTATGCAAGACTGATAGACCTTGGATGCCCGGCATATCGTCGGGCATCTTCACCTATAACAACAGGAAGTTGGTACAATAAGAAACCGCATAAGTAGCGGAGAGAAGTGAACTGATCGACACATCCCAGAATGTAAGAAGAAACCTTCCCGGAATCAACCCCTTCATTATTAAACCAATCCTAAAAACCATTAATGTAAAGAGTGGTGCACACACATGTCAATATTAACAATCTCGGCGCTGGAAAATATGACTTTGAAAGAGTTATACAGCTTAGCCAAACAATACAAAATTGCTTATTATGCAAAGCTCACGAAAAAAGAGCTGATTTTCTCGATCTTGAAATCGCGGGCAGAACAAGAAGGATACTTCTTCATGGAAGGTGTCCTTGAAATCATTCAATCAGAAGGTTATGGATTTCTTCGACCGATCAACTATTCTCCGAGTTCGGAAGACATCTACATTTCCGCTTCTCAAATCCGCCGATTCGATCTTCGGAATGGCGATAAAGTAACCGGGAAAGTCCGGCCGCCAAAAGAATCAGAACGCTATTATGGCTTGCTGCACGTAGAAGCCGTCAATGGGGAAGACCCGGAAGTGGCCCGTGAACGCGTCCATTTCCCGGCATTGACACCGCTTTACCCGAATCGCCATATTCATCTGGAAACAACACCAAACAATTTGTCTACCCGCATTATGGATCTTGTTTCCCCAGTCGGCTTCGGGCAACGTGGCTTGATCGTCGCTCCACCAAAAGCGGGGAAAACGATGTTATTGAAGGAAATTGCCAACGCCATTACAACCAATCATCCCGAAACGGAACTGATTGTCCTGTTGATCGACGAGCGCCCGGAAGAAGTGACCGACATCGAACGATCCGTCAAAGCGGATGTCGTCAGCTCCACTTTTGACGAAGTGCCTGAAAACCATGTCAAAGTGGCAGAACTCGTTCTGGAACGCGCGATGCGTCTAGTTGAACATAAACGTGACGTCGTCATTTTGATGGACTCCATCACCCGACTTGCACGAGCATACAACCTGGTCATCCCGCCAAGCGGACGTACGCTCTCAGGAGGGATCGATCCTGCCGCATTCCACCGCCCGAAACGATTTTTCGGGGCAGCGCGTAATCTGGAAGAAGGCGGTAGCTTGACGATACTAGCAACCGCATTGATCGATACAGGCTCGCGGATGGACGAAGTCATCTACGAAGAATTCAAAGGAACCGGTAATATGGAGCTTCATCTCGATCGGAACTTGGCAGAACGCCGGATCTTCCCAGCGCTCGATATTCGCCGCTCCGGTACGCGAAAAGAAGAATTGCTCATTCCATCCAACCAACTCGAAAAACTATGGGCCATTCGAAAAACATTTTCCGACGCGCCCGACTTTGCCGAACGCTTCCTGAAAAAACTTCGCCAAACCAAAACAAACGAAGAATTTTTCGAGAAACTCAACCAAGAAATGAAAGCCCACCGAAACGGCAAAGGCTTACTATAAAAAACGAAATCCGCCCTTTACACAAGGGCGGATTCTTTTTCGTGCAAATGAAATAAACACCTAAGTAGGTAAAAGTCCATAAACGCTCATATTCCACAGCTACCGCTCAAACCCCGTCCTCCCGCGCTCATAATTCCCTGCAAGTGATCAAACCCCTGCCCCCAGCGCTCAAACCCCGTCCTCCCGCGCTCATAATTCCCTGCAAGTGATCAAACCCCTGCCCCCAGCGCTCAAACTCCGTCCTCCCACGCTCATAAATCCCCGCAAGTGATCAATCCACTGTTTCCACGCTCAAACTCCGTCCTCCCGCGCTCAAACCTCGCCCTCGAGCGCTCAAATCCCCTCGCAAATGATCAAACTCCTTATCCCCGCGCTCATACACCAACCAATTCTCATCCCCCTCATCCAAACAATAAATAGTTGCACAAGCTAAAAAGATTTGTTATAATCACTTAGGTAATTTGATTACCAATCTGCTGCATATACGGCTGACATACACGGGTCGTGTAAGGCATCAGTCTTATAATAAAACTCTGTTCCAGATGGTTCAGGGCGAGAGGAGAGAGATTGATGAGAGCAGGAATTCATCCAGCTTATAAAGTAGCAACTGTCACTTGTTCATGTGGAAACACATTCGAAACAGGTTCTGTAAAAGAGGACATCCGAGTGGAAGTTTGCTCAGAATGCCACCCATTCTACACTGGACGCCAGAAATTTGCTGCAGCGGACGGCCGTGTCGACCGCTTCAACAAAAAATATGGTCTCAAAGAAGAAGGCCGCGACGAAGAGTAAGGCTTTCACAATACCCGTCAGGTGCATATGCATCGGCGGGTATTTCTATTTGGAGAAGATGGTAAACGAATCCGAACATACATCAGGATTTGCATCAATCATAGCCAACTGACAAAGAATAAACGTCACATCCGACTTGTTCGATATTCTGATGACGATAAAATAAAACCTTATAAGTAAGTGGGAAGGGGATTTCACATGTACGTGTCGATGCAAGGCGGCTGGATCGAAGTGATTTGCGGCAGCATGTTCTCAGGGAAGTCGGAAGAATTGATTCGCCGAATCCGCAGAGCGCAATTTGCCAAACAGAAAATTGCCGTATTCAAACCGGAAATAGACGATCGTTATAGCGAGGAAGCGGTCGTCAGTCATAATGGGACAACCGTCATTGCCAATCCGGTTGCGAGCTCAGCGCATATTGAAGAATTTGTCACCGATGAGTATGATGTCATCGCTATTGACGAAGCCCAATTTTTCGATGAAGGCATTGTTGACATGGTCATGAATCTGGCGGATCGCGGATTCCGGGTCATCCTTGCCGGTCTCGATCAAGACTTCCGGGGAGAACCATTCGGGCCGATGCCTCGTCTCATGGCGGTCGCCGAACATGTCACCAAACTCCAAGCCGTCTGCACGGTTTGCGGCTCGCCATCTAGCAGAACCCAAAGACTGATCAACGGCGTTCCAGCCGGATACGATGATCCTGTCATTCTGGTCGGTGCCGCAGAAGCCTACGAAGCAAGATGTCGCAAGCATCATGAAGTACCGAAAGGCACCTCGGTCGCAATTTTTGAACAGTAAACACTCAATCCCCGCTTGGGAAACCAGGCGGGTTTTTACATTTTTGCTAATCAAAAGTACACAACGCTCTCCAGCAACAACCCAACACCCCCAACCAGAGAAATAACTGTATTTACCACGCCATTTCCCGTACAATTAACATACAAATTAGTTCTATAAATGAGGTGTCCAATATGTTTGAAAGGCTTCAGGCAGTAGAAGATCGATACGATCAACTGAATGAATTGCTGAGCGATCCAGATGTCGTGAGCGATATGAAAAAGCTCCGGGATTATTCGAAAGAGCAATCCGGTCTGCAGGAAACGGTTGAGGCGTACCGTGAATATAAAATTGCGATGACAGAACAGAAAAATGCCAAAGAGATGTTGAATGAACCGCTCGATGATGAAATGAAAGAGCTCGTCAAAATGGAATTGTCCGAGTTGGAAGAGAAAATTGAAGCACTCGAAGCGCAACTGAAAATATTGCTTGTGCCGAAAGATCCGAATGATAGCAAAAACGTTATCATGGAAATCAGAGGGGCGGCCGGAGGAGACGAGGCTGCTTTATTTGCAGGGAACTTATTCCGGATGTACAGCCGCTATGCGGAAATGAACAACTGGAAAGTCGATGTGATGGATGCTTCTCCGACCGAACTGGGTGGTTTCAAAGAAATCATTTTCATGATTAACGGCGAAGGGGCCTATTCAAAATTAAAATTTGAAAACGGGGCACATCGCGTGCAGCGTGTGCCGGAAACGGAGTCGGGCGGTCGGATCCATACATCAACTGCGACAGTCGCAGTCTTACCGGAAGCCGAAGATGTCGATATTGAAATTCTCCGAGAAGATCTGAAAATCGATACGTACCGTTCAAGTGGTGCAGGTGGTCAGCATGTTAACACGACAGACTCTGCTGTTCGTATTACGCACCTACCGACGGGAATCATCGTATCCATGCAAGATGAAAAATCACAAATTAAAAACCGTGAAAAAGCGATGAAAGTATTAAAAGCTCGTGTCTATGATGCGGCACAACAAGAAGCGCAAGCAGAATATGCTGCGAGTCGAAAATCGGCAGTCGGAACAGGTGACCGTTCTGAGCGGATCCGTACTTATAATTTCCCACAAAACCGGGTGACTGATCACCGCATCGGTTTGACGATTCAAAAACTAGATCAAATCATCGAAGGAAAACTCGATGAAGTCGTCGAGGCACTCATCCTTGAAGAACAGGCGAAACGCCTTGAAAGTTTGGATCAGCATGACTGAACAAGTGTATGCAGCACTTCAGCGAGCCACTTCACAATTAGAAGAAAAAGGGCTCGACACCCATGCGGCGAAACTTCTGATGGAGCACATCACCCAAAAGACAAGCGCCAGTTTGCTTGCCGATTTACGTGAACCGCTCACTTCTGAACAACAGCAAGCCTTTTGGGATGCGATGCGCGAGTTGCTCACAGGCAAACCGGTGCAATACATTATCGGTTCCGAACAGTTTTACGGATATACATTCAAGGTGGATGACAATGTTCTCATCCCGCGTCCAGAAACGGAGGAACTTGTCTACAATGCATTGCAACGTGGCCGGAAACTGTTTCCGCAACAATCAATCCGAGTCGCAGATATCGGTACCGGAAGCGGTGCCATCGCGATCTCATTCAAAAAAGAATGGCCCGAGTCTTCTGTCACCGCGACAGATATAAGTGAAGGAGCGATTGCGGTCGCCAAGCAGAACGCTGTGGATAACGATGCCGATATCGATTTCCGTTTAGGGGATCTCACTGACCCGATCGTCGGACAAAAATGGGATATGGTCTTATCCAACCCACCTTATATCGCACATAACGAAGCGAAGCAAATGGCGGATACAGTCCTAGATCACGAGCCGCATGGTGCCCTATTTGCTGACGAAGACGGACTCTTCTTTTACCGGCAACTTGCGGAAACATTACCGCCGCTTATGAATTGCCCTGCATTGATCGGCGTCGAAATCGGTTATTTACAAGGCGAAGCTGTGCACCAGCTCTTCCAAACTGCATTTCCTAAAGCTGTCATTGAAATTGTAAAAGATATCAACGGTAAAGATCGAATGATATTTTGCAAGATTGGTGAATAAATCCCCCTCCCTCTGGCGACAATGCGAGTAGGAGGGGATCGCTATGTTAGAAGATTACGAGGTTGCAAGAAAGAAAACATTATGGGACAAGTTGCTACCATACATTGAATTCATCATCGTCCTGCTTATTATACAATCCATCATTACCTTATTCACAGGGGGAGTAGAAGAGGAAGACACCATTCGTTTCCGATTACTTGCGCATTCGAATGCCCCTGTCGATCAACAGGTTAAAAGAAATATCCAGCGGGAAATCGAACCGCTCATCGCAAAGGCGGTTGCCGATTCGCAGTCCAACCAAGAGCTTGTGGATAACTTGACTGCAATTGAAGAGACTGTCCTAGAAGTGGCTGCATCCTTGTCCAATGGTCATGCGGTTACATTGGAAAGGACGGAAGCGCTGTTTCCACCGAAAAGAGCTGGGCTTTTCATCCATCCACAAGACACTTATGATGCGTACATCTTAACAATTGGAAGTGGACGTGGGGATAATTGGTGGTGTGCACTGTTCCCGAAAATCTGTTTTCCAGATCAAAAGGAAGAACAGGGGAAAGAAGAGGAGGAAGAAGTCACATTCTTCGTCTGGGAGTGGATAAAATCTTGGTTTTCATAAGGTTATCAACAAAATTTGTGGATAATTAATGAAAACTGTGTATAAAAGGGGTTTTTCACATGGAAACAATCATTGCAACCGTGGATAAAAATATGGATAACGAAAAAAAATATAAACAAGCTGTGGATATATTGAAAAGTGGAGAGGTCGTGGCGTTTCCGACTGAAACGGTATACGGTCTCGGAGCCATCGCCACGGACGAACAAGCGGTGCAGAAGATATTTGCAGCGAAAGGGCGGCCTTCTGATAATCCGCTCATTGTACATATAGGACGACAAGAAGAGGTTTCAAACTATGCTACCGGCATTACGCCGGAAGCGGAAAAATTGATGGCTGCTTATTGGCCTGGACCCCTGACGTTAGTCCTGCCTAAAATTCCGGGCGTCATTGCTGAAAATGTGACCCCGGGTGTGGACACAGTCGGACTCCGAATGCCTGATCATCCCGTCGCATTGGAACTTCTTCGCACATTACGGGAACCGCTTGCCGCGCCAAGTGCCAATCGCAGCGGCAAGCCGAGCCCGACAGAAGCTTCCCATGTGTATGAAGATCTGAAAGGTTTGATCCCGCTCATTTTGGATGGCGGAAAAACGGGCGTCGGCGTGGAGTCGACGGTCATCGATATGACTACGACACCCCCAGCGATTTTAAGACCGGGCGGGGTGACGAAAGAAATGATTGAAACGCTCATTGGCCCTGTTCAAGTTGAGAATAAAGTATCCGATGAAAAAGCGCCGCGTGCCCCCGGTATGAAGTATGCCCATTACGCACCCGAAGCGCCACTTTATCTGATCGGGAATGAATCGGATCAAATTGCCGTCGCCATTGAATCCCTGCATGAAGAAGGGAAGAAAGTCGCACTCATTGGCCCGGACGAGTTGGACATCCCCAAAGTGGACTGGTTTTTCGCTATTGGTTCCGAGGCGGATCATGAAGCGATGGCCGCAAATCTATACAGGGCACTCCGTCAATGTGATGAGACCGATGCGGACATCATCTTAGCGGTTGAAACGGATTTGGCCGGCGTAGGCGCAGCCGTGATGAATCGCTTGACGAAAGCGGCTGACGGAAAGTGGTATAAAGACTAATCTGAATAGGCATGACCTCCTTAGGTATCGCATAAAATGGACGAATGTGGTATCTGGGGAGGTTTTAGTTTGACGGAATTAGTCGTGGCGGGGATTACGACGATCGATATTCTCATCGTCTACGCCTTGTTGCATGTGAAAAAAGGAAGATTCAAATTAGCGCTCTGGACAGCCTTTCTGAATATGGCATTTCCGTTTCTCGGCTTTTGGGCAGGAGAAATGACAGCGAGTCTTTTTTCGGAATGGAGCGGATTATTGTCCGGTGTATTGTTGGGCTTGATCGGTATCCAAATGCTTTTACATGATGACGATGCAAAGACAGCGGTCAATAAGGCGGTATCTCCGGCTGTGATTGCGGTAGCTGTCAGTCTGGATACCTTCTCTGTCAGTGTATCGGTTGGGATGCTCCAATTGGATAAGACGCTTTTTATCTTGGCATCCGGATTGCTTTCTTTACTATTTTCCTATGCTGTGCTTCGTTTTAAACGCCATCTAGGGATCAAAAATGGAAAAGTGCTCAGACGATTGGCGGGCATCGCTTTGTTGGCTCTGGGAATAATGTCATGTTTTCGTTGAATTTATCTATTTCTTTCCTCATAGAACTCCGTTATTCTAAAGATATAGAAGGTGATAATTATGAATATTTATTTGATTTGTACGGGGAATACTTGTAGAAGCCCGATGGCAGAGGCGATTCTTCGGTCGAAAGGGATCGACGGTATGGCGGTTCGTTCGGCGGGCATTTATGCGCAAGACGGGTGGCCAATATCACAGCATGCGCAGGTGTTGATTGACGAGGCGAACATGCCGCATACGCCTGTCTCCAGAGCAATCTCACAGGAGGACTTGGAATGGGCGGATCTCATCCTGACCATGACAGAAGCGCATAAAGCGGCGCTTCTACATGTTAATCCCGCGGTGGAGCAGAAGACGTTTACGTTAAAAGGATTTGTTCAAGCAGGAAAAGATGGAGATGTCCATGATCCTTTCGGAGGCGATTTGGAAACCTATCGGCATACTTTTGCCGAATTATCACGGATCATCGACGAACTCGAACAGAAATTAGCGGAGGGAAAATGATGAACACTAGGGGAAAGAAACAATTCGGATTACGAAAAAAACTCGTTTTATTCGTCACGATATTGGCGATTGTCACGTATACAACGAGTGCGGTATTCATCAACTTTATACAACCGCAATTCTTTCCGAATTTTGATAAGTTCTGGTTTGCGGTGATGACGTATGCATTGGGCATATTCTGGTCCGGCTTATTAGCGGCACTGTTCAGTACCATTTTGACAAAACCATTGCAAAACCTTGAACAGGCGGCCAACAAAGTGGCGGCTGGTGAAATCGGTACGGATATCGAATTGCCGCGATCATCCGATGAAATCCGTTCACTTGCAGAAGCGTTTCAGCACATGGTCTTGAACTTACGCACAGTTGTTGAGCAAATCGAAACGAACTTTGAGAAAACCGCAACAACAGTGGACAAACTATCAGCGGAAACCGGAGCTGCGACTCGACAGGCGGACGCGGTCGCTTCAACCATTTTGGAAATTTCCGCAGGGGCGGAAGAATCGGCGATTGCCATTCAGGAAACCGCCGAAGCGATTGAGGATGTACGCGTATTGGCTGTCGAGGTGAATAACCGGGCGGAAGATTCGTCCGTCCGCTCAAAAGAGATGCTGGATGAACTTGTACGGACAACGGAAGTATTCCGTACGCTCGTAGAGGGAATCCGGAATATGTCGGCGCAAAGTGAGTTGTCATTGGGGACGATCCGACAGCTCGACGAAAATGCACAAAAAATTGGTGAAATTGTTCAGCTTGTCGGAAATATCGCGGCACAGACCAATTTACTCGCGTTAAATGCATCGATCGAGGCGGCACGTGCAGGTGAACATGGTAAAGGATTCGCTGTTGTCGCGGAAGAAGTCCGTGTCCTCGCGGATGAAAGCGCCAAAGCGGTTCAGGGGATTTCCGCACTCGTCGCGACGATCCAAACAGACGTTACAAAAGTCGTGAAAGAGATGGAACAGCAAGTGAAAACAGCCGCAATCGAAGCCGATCGTGCAAATGAAACGACTGGAAATGTCGAAGCGATGACATTGAAAGTGAACGGCATGGCGGATTCTGTTGTGGATATTACGAAATTTGTTGAAAATCAGTTGACCAATATCGAAACGACGGCACGTCAATCGCAAGAAGTTGCCGCCATCGCAGAGGAAACGTCGGCGGGTGCGCAGGAAGTCAGCGCTGCGACCGAAGAACAAGTTCGCTCCATTGAACAGGTGGATGCGATGGCAAGTGAATTGAAGAGACAATCGGAAGAGCTTTACAACGTCATCCATAAATTTGATCGAGCAAAATAATAAAGACTACTTAAATGATGCCAAATCGTCTAGTTGGCATCATTTTTATATGACATGATACAGGCGCTAAATTTCGCTGTTTTTTTTACGGGAAGATGGTAGAATGAGTTATAAGTAAATTATGAAAAGAGGGACGCTGTGAAAATCGCGATAGCTTCAGACCATGGGGGGAATAATCTCCGCCGTGAAATCGTGCAATTATTAGTGGAATTAGGCGTGGAATATGTTGATTTCGGTCCGGATTCCAACGAATCTGTCGACTATCCGGATTTTGCGACGCCTGTTGCAAACGGAGTCGCATCCGGCAATTTTGACCGCGGCATCCTGATCTGCGGAACCGGGATCGGCATGTCCATCGCTGCCAATAAAGTGAAAGGCATCCGTTGTGCGCTTGTCCATGACGTCTTCAGTGCGAAAGCGACAAGACAGCATAATGATTCCAACATCCTTGCAATGGGGGAACGTGTCATCGGACCGGGCCTTGCAAGGGAAATCGCCGCTACATGGCTGAATACGACATTTGAAGGTGGCCGTCATGAGCGCCGAATCGGCAAACTGATGGAATTGGAAGACTAAAGAAAAGCGCAAGTAGCCGTATAGATGCGCCAGGCATAAGACGAACCAGCGGCGCGGCGTCTTTTGCCGCATAGCTGGAATGACTTATGATTCGAGCATCTGGCTACTGAAGTTTGAAAAAGAAAAGCGCAAGTGACAGTAGCTAGCGCCTTTAGAAAAAGGCAGGTGCAGAGAAATGGATGTTTTACACCGATGTAAAGCTCAATTGGAACAGTTGTTGGCAGAAATGGCTGAAAAGACCAATCTAGAACCGGGTTCGCTCTTTGTCGTCGGCTGTTCCACTTCTGAAATCGCGGGTAGCCGCATCGGCACTGCGGGAGCAATTGAAATCGGCGAAATGCTGTTCGAACCTTTAACGGAATTTGCCAAGAAACATCAATTGTTTCTTGCATTCCAAGGCTGCGAACATATCAATCGGGCATTGACAATTGAACGCAAGGCAGCTGAAAAATTTAAGCTTGACCCGGTTTCGGTCATTCCGGTCGCGCATGCGGGCGGTTCGATGTCGGCCTATGCGTATCGTCATATGGAAGATCCAATTGTAGTGGAAGAAATCCGAGCTTCTGCGGGAATCGATATCGGTCAGACATTGATCGGTATGCATCTTAAACCGGTTGCAGTCCCGCTCCGGACAAGCGTCGGAAAAATCGGTGATGCGATTGTGACCGTGGCAACGACGCGGCCGAAGTTAATCGGAGGAACAAGAGCAATTTACGAATAACAGTGTAGTCAACCTAGAACATCCGGTGCCAGTTACTGACACAAAAGGAAGGCATTCTAAGTTCGTCGCCTCTTGAAAGTGCCTTAATTTCTGTAAAGCATGCAGCAATTAAGGCCAATCGAACCCTTTGCTGTTCGAATGGCAACGAATGCATGACCAACGTCCTGTTGGCCTAATTGTGGCAGTAACTGGCACCGAAATAATAGATGAAGAAGGGGAATGAGAACATGGATTTAAACAATGTAAAACGTGATGATGCAGCAGTATACGAAGCGATTATGGCGGAGAAAAAGCGTCAACAATCCAACATTGAACTAATTGCATCCGAAAACTTCGTAACGGAAGCGGTCATGGAAGCACAAGGCTCTTATTTAACAAATAAGTATGCTGAAGGTTATCCGGGCAAACGCTATTACGGCGGTTGTGAACATGTCGATGTCGTGGAAAATATCGCTCGTGACCGTCTAAAAGAAATTTTCGGTGCAGAATATGCAAACGTTCAACCACACTCAGGTGCACAAGCGAATATGGCTGTCTATTTCGCTGTACTAGAGCCAGGCGATACAGTACTCGGTATGAATCTATCACACGGCGGTCACTTGACGCATGGTAGCCCGGTGAACTTCTCCGGTGAATTGTATAACTTTGTTGAATATGGTGTCGGTAAAGAAGACGAACTGATCGACTATGAAGATGTCCGTCAAAAAGCGCTTGAGCATAAGCCTAAAATGATCGTAGCTGGCGCGAGTGCTTACCCTCGTGAAATCGACTTTGCGAAATTCCGTGAAATTGCAGATGAAGTTGGTGCCTACTTATTTGTAGACATGGCTCATATCGCAGGTCTTGTTGCAGTAGGCGAACATCCGAATCCAGTGCCGCACGCACACTTCGTTACGTCAACGACGCATAAAACATTAAGAGGTCCACGTGGAGGACTTATTCTTTCTTCAGAAGAATTCGGTCGGAAACTAGACAAATCCATTTTCCCTGGTGTTCAAGGCGGCCCGCTTATGCACGTGATCGCTGCAAAAGCAGTTGCATTTGGTGAAGCGCAAAAGCCAGAATTCAAAACGTATATCCAACAAGTGAAAAAGAATGCAAAAACACTTGCAGAAGCACTTATCGCAGAAGGTGTTGATATCGTCTCAGGCGGTACAGATAACCATCTCGTATTAGTGAACCTACGCTCACTTGGTATTACAGGAAAAATCGCAGAACATGCATTAGACGAAGTTGGTATCACTGCAAATAAAAACACAATTCCTTACGATACAGAAAGCCCATTCGTAACATCCGGTATCCGTCTTGGTACACCGGCAGTGACGACGCGCGGTTTCAAAGAAGAAGAAATGAAGGAAATCGCATCCATCATGGCAAGCGTTCTGAAAAACCCTGAAGACGAAGCCGTGAAAAAAGAAGCACAACAACGCGTTGCAGCATTGACGGACAAGTTCCCGCTCTACGCATAATATATCTGACACAACAAGCCGCCATCCTAGACAGATAGCGGCTTGTTGTGCATGTTTAGCGCTCAAATCATCACCCAGGTGATCAATCAACGCGCCAAGCGCTCAAACCATCACCACAAAAGCTCAATCACCACCGATTGAAATCGACCGACTATTTGAAAAGAAGGAAAACGTTTAGCTTGCAGATGTCCATATAGTCCGTTTCTGCTATAATAAACAAGACATTCCGAAAAGGGGCGAATAATCATGCCAAAAGTACATGTTTTTGATCATCCACTCATTCAACACAAACTGACACATATACGTGACGTCAACACAGGAACGAAAGAATTCCGTGAACTTGTCGATGAAGTGGCGACGCTTATGGCGTACGAAATTACACGCGAACTTCCGTTAATGGAAGTGGAGGTTGAAACACCGGTTAAAAAGGCGAACTCGAAAGTGCTTGCTGGTAAAAAACTGGGCATTATCCCGATTTTACGTGCGGGAATCGGCATGGTAGACGGAATTTTGAACCTAATTCCAGCTGCTCGCGTCGGGCATATCGGACTTTACCGCGACCCGGCGACATTGCAACCGGTCGAATACTATGTAAAACTGCCTTCTGACGTTTCAGAGCGTGAATTGATCCTCGTTGACCCAATGCTCGCGACAGGCGGATCTGCGATTGAAGCGGTCAATTCATTGAAAAAACGCGGTGCAAAAAACATCCGATTCATGTGTCTGATTGCGGCTCCAGAAGGGGTAGAAGCAATGACGGAAGCGCATCCTGATGTGGACATCTATATTGCCGCACTCGATGAAAAATTGGATGAAAAAGGCTATATCGTACCAGGACTTGGCGATGCAGGAGATAGACTTTTCGGAACAAAATGATGTGGAAGGCGTGAACGTTTTGACAAAGAAATGGAAAGTGATGACGATTTTCGGCACGCGGCCCGAAGCCATCAAAATGGCGCCGCTCGTACTGGAATTGCAAAAGCATGCGGATGATATAGAGTCGATTGTAACGGTAACGGCTCAACACCGACAAATGCTTGACCAAGTACTCGGAACATTCGGCATCACGCCCGACTACGATCTCAATATTATGAAGGATCGGCAAACGCTCGTCGATGTCGCGACGCGCGGACTGGAAGGACTCGATCGAATCATGAAGGAAGCGGAACCCGACATCGTGCTCGTTCACGGAGATACGGCGACGACTTTCATCGGAAGTCTCGCGGCATTTTACAACCGGATTGCGGTCGGTCATGTGGAAGCGGGGCTCCGTACATGGGACAAATACTCCCCATATCCGGAGGAGATGAACCGCCAATTGACTGGGGTGCTCGCGGATCTTCATTTTTCACCGACCGAAAAATCGGCACGTAACTTATTGGACGAAGGGAAACCGAAAGAGCGCATCTACATTACAGGTAACACGGCAATCGATGCACTCCGGACGACGGTGCTCGAAGAATATTCACATCCTGTTCTCGATAAAATCGGAACGGATCGGCTGATTTTATTGACAGCACATCGCAGGGAAAACCTCGGTGATCCGATGCGCAATATGTTCCGTGCCATCAACAGGTTGCTGGAAAAGCATGATGACGTCCAAATCATCTACCCTGTGCATATGAACCCGGCAGTCCGTGAAGTCGCTGACGAACTTCTTGGAGGCAACGATCGCGTACATCTGATCGAACCGCTTGAAGTGGTCGATTTCCACAACTTTGCCGCACGCGCCCACATTATTTTGACCGATTCCGGCGGTATCCAAGAAGAAGCACCGTCACTTGGGAAGCCGGTGATCGTTTTGCGCGATACAACCGAGCGACCTGAAGGGATCGAAGCCGGCACATTGAAACTCGCGGGAACGGATGAGGAGACGATTTTCGAATTGACAGACACGCTCCTTTCCGACAAAGACGAATACACAAAAATGGCCCAAGCATCGAACCCGTACGGCGACGGACACGCTTCCGAACGAATCGTCGAAGCGTTGAAAGAATACTTAACTTCTATACAATAAAAGCATCCACAAGCGGCCGGTAAATCCGGTCGCTTTTTCTACTAAGGGAAACCCCTAGAACAAGCCATCCCCTCAATTTTGTCGATTGTTTGACAAAACGAACACTTTGTGAAGAATTTCACGGGAATCAATTGACATCAAAATATGCCTATTGTATGCTTACAAAGGGTAAGAATGATAGGGGTTTTTCATATACATGCAACAGAGTTGCATGGCGAAATGATGAACGCTTGCTATCACGACTGCCTAACCATGTCGGAATTGCGCGAGAATTGCTTCTGGATTGTCAATAGGTAAGAAGTACTTTCTGTAAATCGCCTCTACTTCGACAAAAATGTATAATTTCTAGGTTCTATCCTTTTCGGAGTCTTTGCCTACAGGAAAAGCGGAAGTAAACCGGAACCGGGGGATACTTTTGGTAGAAGTCATAACTCAGTCTTATGGCAATCTCCATATACCCATGGAATTTTCGGAAACTGACGACTGGACAAGTAACAGGCTGGACGGCGGAACGGGAACCACCCCGCTTTTCCTTTTGAATTGCTTGCGCATGACCTTTCAGAAGGCATTGCAGCAATGCTCCATACTATCCAAAAAACAAGAATCAGGAGAATAACCGATCATGCAAACACTGCAAGAAATACATAACCGGCAAAGGAAAGGCGTCTTTTTTTTGCTCGCATTGTTCGTTCTCGGATGGGGATTCACTGATTATCAAACGATTTTCGCAGGTTTAATACTCGGATCGTTCTTTGGATTGTATAATTTCTGGATTCTTGTCCGTAGAATGAAGCGATTTGATGATTCCGTTTCAAAAGGAAAAGGAGGAGCATCAATAGGGACAGCGATGCGTTTCGCATCCGGTATGGCCGCGGCCGCTATCGCGATTTCGCTGCCGGAACATATTGACATGGTCAGTACGGTGATCGGTCTTATGATTCCATACATCCTGTTACTGGCTGATAGGATCATATTCCACAAACAGTATGAATAATTCGATTGTTAGAGGGAGGTGAACGAAACGTGAACCACGGAAATCCTAATTTTGAACTTTTCGGTATTGTTTTTAACGCGTCAAACATCTTAATGCTTTTCGTTACATGTCTCATCGTATTCCTCATCGCAGTCTCAGCTACACGCAGAATGCAAATGAAACCGACGGGCATGCAGAATTTCATGGAATGGGTCATGGATTTCGTGAAAGGTATCATTAAAAATAACATGGACTGGAAAACGGGCGGTCGTTTCCATATTCTCGGAATCACACTGCTTATGTTCGTTTTCGTAGCAAACGTCCTTGGATTGCCATTTGCAATTTATTGGGATGGGAATCTTTGGTGGAAATCACCTACAGCGGATCCGACTGTAACGCTGACACTTGCAGCCTTGGTCGTTGCGCTATCGCATTACTATGGTATTAAACTTCTTGGGTTCAAAGAGTATGGGAAAGGTTTTTTCAAACCGATGCCGTTCCTCTTCCCATTGAAAATTATTGAAGAATTCGCAAACACGCTGACACTCGGTCTACGTCTTTACGGTAACATTTTCGCAGGGGAAATCCTCATCGGTCTACTTGCAACACTTGGGGCCTCCAGTGCTGTTGGTTTTGCTGGAGCATTGATCCCGGCACTCGCTTGGCAAGGATTCTCGGTCTTTATCGGGGCGATCCAAGCATTCATCTTCGTTATGTTAACGATGGTCTATATCTCACATAAAGTGAGCACGGATCATTAAACATATACTACCCAATTTCAGGGTGGACAAACAAAATACAACTATACTTAGGAGGAAATTATACTATGGGTCTATTAGCAGCAGCTATCGCAATCGGTCTTGGTGCACTTGGCGCAGGTATCGGTAACGGTCTTATCGTTTCTAAAACAGTTGAAGGGATTGCACGTCAACCAGAACTTCGCGGTGCACTTCAAACGACAATGTTCATCGGGGTTGCTCTTGTTGAGGCACTTCCAATCATCGCAGTAGTAGTTGCATTTATCGTCATGAACCGCTAATTATGAAGAACTAAGTACAAAATGGCGAAGAGCGCAGTAAGAGGTCCTTCGCCATTCCTTTATGTAGAGAAATTTATGAATTGCAAAAAGAAATGCATTCCAATTTTCAAATAAAAAGGTAGAAGCACTTGAAGGGAGTGAAACAATCGTGTTTATGGATACCTTCATCCACGTAGCGGACCATGCTACTGTAGGATTTTTAGCAGATTTAAACAACAGACTGAACCTCGGTGATATCATCGTCACAGTCGTATTTTTCACGATACTCATGCTTCTTTTGAAAAAATTTGCATGGGGACCACTTATGGGTGTCATGGATCAACGCGCTGAGTTGATCGCGAATGAGATCGATGCGGCTGAAAAAAGTCGTCTAGAATCACAAAAACTTCTTGAAGAACAGCGTCAATTGTTAAAAGAAGCGCGTGATAACGCACAAGAGATTGTTGAAAACGCCCGCAGACAAGGGGAAACACAGCGTGAAGAATTGATCACAGCTGCGCGTGCAGAAGTGGGCCGCATGAAAGAAGCGGCTGCAGTCGAAATCGCAACTGAAAAGGACAAAGCCATTGCGGCAGTCCGCGAAGAATTCGTATCACTATCCATCCTTGCAGCGTCTAAAGTACTCGGGAAAGAAATTTCCGAAGAGGATAACCGCGCATTGATCGAAGAAACGATTGTGAAGGCAGGCGAAGGCCGATGAGCCAATCGGTAGCGGCACAACGCTATGCCCTCGCATTGTTTGAATTGGCACAAAAAAATGGACAGACCGGACCAGTTCTGGAAGATCTACAAGAACTGAAAAAGGCTTTCCAAGACAATGAACAACTCGGGCAATTGCTTGAATCTCCGAGATTATCCGTAACGAAAAAGAAAGAACTGCTTACAGACCTATTTAAAGGAGCCAACCCGCTCATTTTGAATACGCTGTCCGTCCTGATCGACAGGAAGCGCATAGATGAGGTTGTTCACCTTGTCGATGAGTTTAACGCATATGCAAATGATGCAGCAGGCGTCGCTGAAGCGAAAGTGTACTCTACACGTCCGTTAACAGACGTTGAGAACCAATCCATTTCCACTGCGTTCGCACGGAAAGTCGGTAAACAGTCTTTACGAATTGACAATATCATCGATCCGAATCTGATCGGGGGCGTCCGTCTCCAAATCGGTAACCGCATTTATGACAGCAGCGTGAGCGCGAAGCTCGAGCGTCTGAAACGGGATCTCATCGGATCATAAATCTGAAATTTGAGGGGTGACATACATGGGCATCAAAGCTGAGGAAATCAGTGTTCTCATAAAACAGCAGATTGAAAATTATCAATCTGAGATGAAAGTGAGCGAAGTAGGTACAGTTATCTCAATCGGTGACGGTATCGCACGTGCTCATGGCCTCGACAACGTCATGGCTGGAGAACTTCTTGAGTTCTCAACAGGTGTTTTAGGAATGGCACAAAACTTGGAAGCGAACAACGTAGGTATCGTTATCCTAGGGCCATACAAAGACATCAAAGAAGGCGATGAAGTACGTCGTACAGGCCGTATTATGGAAGTACCTGTCGGTGAAGAACTAATCGGACGCGTTGTAAATCCACTCGGTCAACCAGTTGACGGACTTGGTCCAATTGCAACGACAAAAACACGTCCAATTGAAAGCCCTGCCCAAGGGGTTATGGCACGTAAATCCGTTCACGAACCGCTACAAACAGGCATCAAGGCGATCGACGCACTTGTTCCGATCGGACGTGGACAACGTGAATTGATCATCGGTGACCGTCAAACAGGAAAAACGACTGTCGCAATCGATACGATCTTGAACCAAGCGGACCAAGACATGATCTGTGTCTATGTCGCAATCGGTCAAAAAGAATCTACAGTTCGTGGAGTTGTTGAAACACTCCGTAAACACGGCGCACTTGATTACACAATCGTCGTAACGGCTTCTGCTTCACAACCTGCTCCACTTCTATACTTAGCACCATATGCAGGTATCACAATGGCTGAGGAATTCATGTTCCAAGGTAAACACGTCCTTGTCGTTTATGATGACCTTTCCAAACAAGCGGCTGCATACCGTGAACTATCCTTGCTACTTCGTCGTCCTCCAGGTCGTGAAGCTTACCCAGGTGATGTTTTCTACCTTCACTCCCGTCTACTTGAACGTGCAGCGAAGTTGAACGACACGCTAGGTGCAGGATCAATTACAGCACTTCCATTCGTTGAGACGCAAGCAGGGGACATCTCCGCTTATATCCCGACGAACGTAATCTCCATCACGGATGGTCAGATTTTCCTTCAATCGGACTTGTTCTTCTCGGGTGTACGTCCAGCGATCAACGCCGGTCTTTCCGTATCCCGTGTAGGTGGTTCGGCACAAATCAAAGCGATGAAAAAGGTTGCAGGTACACTTCGTCTAGACTTGGCTGCGTACCGTGAACTTGAAGCGTTCTCACAATTCGGTTCCAACCTCGACCCTGCAACACAATCGAAGCTTGACCGTGGGGCGCGTACTGTTGAAATCTTGAAACAAGACTTGAACAAACCGTTCAAAGTCGAGCAGCAAGTCGTCATCCTTTACGCGTTGACACGCGGACATCTTGACGATATTGCGTTGAAAGACATTCTCCGTTTCGAAAGCGAACTACTAAGCTGGCTCGAAACGAACCACACTGACGTATATGATCATATTCGCACGACAAAAGATCTTCCATCTGATGACGCAATGGTAGCAGCTATCAATGCGTTCAAAAAGACCTTTGCCGCTTCCGAATAAGCAATAAAACAGTTGGACAACAACAGTCCGACGATGTTCGATCAAAAGAGGGATGTTTGAAAAGAAAGAAGAACGCAACGACAATCTTTTCGGACATCCTCTAAAAAACGATAAGGTGGTGAAATGTCAGTGGCATCATTACGCGATATAGAAAACCGTATTAAATCGACGAAGAAGACGAGTCAAATCACGAAGGCGATGCAAATGGTTTCCGCTTCCAAATTGGCCCGTGCTGAAATGAACGCGACCGCATTCGTTCCATACATGGAGAAAATTCAGGAAGTCGTCAGTTCAATTGCAGCCGGTACGAATGACGCCAGCCATCCGATGCTTATTTCGCGGCCTGTGAAAAAGACGGGTTATATCGTTATCACATCGGACCGTGGACTCGTTGGTGGTTATAACGCCAATATTCTGCGTGCGGTAACTCGTGCAATCGAAGAGCGTCACAAATCGAAAGATGAAGTGAGTATCGTTGCAATCGGACGAAAAGGTCTCGAGTTCTTCCAACGCCAAGGAATGAATATCGTCGAGAGCCTCGACGGTATAAGTGATCATCCTACCTTCGGAGAGATAAAAGACATCGCGAACCGTGCTGTTGGCATGTTCACAGAAGGCGAATACGATGAAGTCTACTTGTTCTACAACCACTTCGTCTCCGCCATCTCAAGTGAAGTGACGGAAAAGAAATTGCTTCCGCTCACGGATATCACATCGGCATCTGCAACGACTTCCTATGAGTTCGAGCCTTCAAGCGAAGCGATTCTTGAAGTGCTTCTTCCGCAATATGCGGAGAGCCTCATCTTCGGTGCATTGCTAGATGGGAAAGCGAGTGAACATGCTTCCAGTATGACAGCGATGAAGACTGCTACGGATAATGCATCTGATTTGATAGATAGTTTAACACTTTCATTCAACCGTGCACGACAAGCTGCGATCACGCAAGAAATTACGGAGATCATCGGCGGCGTCGCGGCGCTTGAATAGGCTTAACTTGTTTCAAGTTAAGCCTATGCCTCCGGCGGATGTCAGGGATTTTGAAGGGAGTTAATTGTGCTTATCCAAGTGCCTTGATTTCTGCAAAAAACACAGAAATTAAGGCAAATCGAACCCTTCGTTGTTCGATTCACAATTCAAAATCCCGACGCAATTACGCCGAGGCGTAATTGATTAGAGAAACTGTTCGGCAAAGAGTAAGACAGGAGGGAAAAGTATGAATAAAGGACATGTTCTTCAAGTAATGGGTCCGGTTGTTGACGTCAAGTTCGAAAACGGACAGCTCCCGGAAATCTATAACGCATTGAAGGTCCAGATTGAACGTCCTAACGAAGCCCCAGTGATATTGACACTGGAAGTCGCGCTTCACCTTGGTGACGATTCTGTACGTACGATTGCAATGTCATCAACAGACGGTCTACAACGTGGTGCTGTTGTTGAAGATATGGGTGCCCCGATTTCAGTTCCAGTAGGTGACATTACACTCGGACGTGTATTCAACGTACTTGGAGATATTATCGACCTTGGGGAGGAAATCCCGGCAGCAGAGCGCCGTGACCCGATTCACCGCGAAGCTCCGAAATTCGAAAATCTTTCAACAGAAGTTGAAATCCTTGAAACAGGTATTAAAGTTGTTGACTTACTTGCACCATACATCAAAGGTGGTAAAATCGGCCTCTTCGGTGGTGCGGGTGTAGGTAAAACGGTTCTGATCCAAGAATTGATCAACAACATCGCCCAAGAACACGGTGGTATTTCTGTATTCGCAGGTGTTGGAGAGCGTACACGTGAAGGGAACGACTTGTTCCACGAAATGACGGACTCCGGCGTTATCACGAAAACAGCGATGGTATTCGGTCAAATGAACGAGCCGCCTGGTGCGCGTATGCGTGTTGCCTTGACTGGTTTGACAATGGCAGAATACTTCCGTGATGAAAAAGGTGCAGACGTACTTCTATTCATCGACAATATCTTCCGCTTTACACAAGCAGGTTCTGAGGTTTCGGCACTACTTGGCCGTATGCCATCAGCCGTTGGTTACCAGCCGACACTTGCTACGGAGATGGGGCAGCTTCAAGAGCGTATCACATCGACAAACGTCGGTTCTGTTACATCGATCCAAGCGATCTATGTACCTGCCGATGACTATACGGACCCGGCTCCGGCTACAACGTTCGCGCACTTGGATGCGACGACAAACCTTGAGCGTAAACTTTCTGAGATGGGGATCTACCCAGCGGTTGACCCGCTTGCATCCACTTCTCGTGCATTAAGCCCTGAAATCATCGGTGAAGAGCATTACGAAGTAGCACGTCAAGTGCAACAGACGCTTCAGCGTTACCGTGAACTACAAGACATCATCGCAATCCTTGGTATGGATGAGTTAGGTGAAGAAGATAAGCTGGTCGTAGCACGTGCACGCCGTATCCAATTCTTCTTATCACAGAACTTCCACGTCGCTGAACAGTTCACAGGTCAAAAAGGTTCTTATGTACCTGTCGCTGAAACGGTGAAAGGCTTCAAAGAAATTCTTGATGGCCGCTATGATCACCTTCCAGAAGATGCATTCCGACTTGTCGGCCGTATCGAGGAAGTTATCGAAAAAGCGAAAAGCATGGGCGTAGAGGTCTAATTAATTTGATTCGGTAAGGACCGAATCAAATTAAAGCCCCCGGCGGATGCGACAGATTTTTTAAAGGAGTTATCGAGCAAGGCTCGATAAAAATCTGCGCCAAATTCGCCAAGGCGAATTTGATTTAATCGACACGGAGGGGAAAAAATGAAGACAGTTAAAGTCAATATCGTCACTCCCGACGGCCCGGTTGCTGAAACGGACGCAAACATGGTCATTGCCGTCACTGAATCAGGCGAAATCGGGATTCTTCCCGGCCACATTGCGATGGTCGCACCGTTGAAAATCGGTGCACTTCGTCTGAAAAAGGGTGACGCGACAGAACATGTAGCTGTACACGGCGGTTTTCTTGAAATCCGTCCAGATGTTATCACCGTTTTAGCACAAAGTGCAGAAATGGCTTCTTCTATCGATCTTGCTCGTGCGCAAGCTGCAGCAAAACGTGCAGAAGACCAACTTCGCGCTAAAAAAGATACCCAAGAATACCAAATGGCAGAACTTGGATTGAAACGCGCTATTAATCGTATCAACGTGTACGGTTCTAGAGCGAAATGAGTTGTTGATGAAAGCGGACAGAGGACATGTTTCTTCTGTTCGCCTTTTCAATGCTAGGGCTAAATGCTTATATTATTGACAAATTAAGTGCCCCGGCGAACTGTTCGAATAATTGACGGCGATAGGAGGAAAATGGATACATGAGTGGAATTATCGGATTTCAGCCATTGTTGGCGATCGTCTCACATATATTTTTCATCGGCGTTTCTTTCTATGCATTACAGGCTGTCATTCCCGAAAAAATCATTAAAAAAAATCGTGTCATTCAAGCGCAAATGTTATTTATTTTATTGAGCATTGCAATCGGTTGGGCCGTATCAAATTTCTTTTTAGAGATATCCTATTGGTCAGGAAAGCTGCCGTTTATGTTCAGTTGAAAATGTTCCCATATCCAACGCTTTGAACTATTTGCTGAATGAAAATAATGGATCCATGTTATCGCCGCACGTATAGAGGACGGCGATTTCCACCTGTAATGCTGACTCCGTATTTGGGGCGATGACATGAAACAAAACATTCGGTAAATAAAGAAAAGGTTTACATCAACCATTCAAAAGGAATGTATACTACAGGTCAGAAGACGAAATGACACAAAACGCCAAAAGTATACATAGTATAGACTACGTGACGGCACATGAAAAGATAGCCCACTTGCTGCTTGTCTTATGACAATGGGCACTGTAAAATAGGATATGTTTTTATGCTAAATTTATCTTCATTCAGCAGGAGACTCTCACTTCCGTAGGTGGTGAGATGACTGCGGCTTTGTTTTCCTTGTTCAGTGATTTTTCAAACGCTTGCTGAACGAAGATAAAGCCTCCGGCGGATGTCACAGATTTTGAAAGGAGCTAATTGTGCTTATCCAAGTGCCTTAATTTCTGCAAAGAACGCAGAAATACGGCAAATCGAACCCTTCGCTGTTCGATTCACAATTCAAAATCTGGACGCAATCATGCCGAGGCGCGATTGATAACAACGATAACTAACGACAATAGATCGAGATATTTTGTTTGGCTACAATTTAGGAGTCGGAGGGACTTATTTTGGATAAAATCATTATCAACGGTGGACGTGTACTGAGAGGGAATGTCCGGGTCGAAGGCGCAAAAAATGCAGTATTGCCCATACTTGCAGCTGCATTGCTGGCATCTGAAAGACCAAACATCATCCGTGACGTACCCAACCTTTCAGACGTCGATACGATTAATGAAGTGCTGAAAAGTTTAAATGCAAAAGTAAAATATGCACCGGAATTAGATGAGGTTATCATCGATTCTTCTAGCGAATTGTCCAGTGAAGCGCAATTTGAATATGTACGAAAGATGCGTGCATCCATTTTGGTCATGGGGCCGCTTCTTGCACGTAACGGTTTCGCACGCGTTGCACTCCCGGGCGGCTGTGCAATCGGCTCACGACCGATCGATCAGCATTTGAAAGGCTTCGAAGCGATGGGCGCGGAAATTACATTTGGACATGGACATGTGGAAGCGAAAGCGGAAGGCGGCTTAACAGGCGCGAAAATTTACTTGGACTTCCCAAGTGTCGGCGCGACGGAAAACATTATGACAGCCGCAGCATTGGCAAAGGGTACGACTATCATTGAGAATGCAGCCAAGGAACCGGAAATTGTGGACCTGGCGAACTTCATCAATGAAATGGGCGGAAAAGTCGTCGGTGCAGGTACGGACTCTATTCGAATCGAAGGGGTCAAAAAATTATTTGGTACAACACACCATATTATTCCCGATCGTATTGAAACGGGAACATTCATGGTGGCCGCTGCGATTACCGGCGGCGACGTCATCATTGACAATGCGGTACCGGAACACAATGCGGCTCTCATTTCGAAACTAGGCGAAATGGGCGTTGTCATTACGGAATTGGATGAAGGTGTTCGTGTGACGGCCGAATTACCATTGAAATCCGTGGACTTAAAAACGATGCCATATCCAGGATTCCCAACGGATATGCAATCCCAGATGATGGCATTGATGCTCACGGCAACAGGTACGGGCGTCTTGACTGAAACGGTTTTTGAAAATCGCTTTATGCATGTGGAAGAATTCCGCAGAATGAATGCTTCGATTAAGATCGAAGGGAGATCTGTCATCCTGACAGGTCCATCTGAACTACAAGGCGCTGAAGTGGCTGCAACAGACCTTCGTGCCGCAGCTGCCCTGATCCTTGCAGGGCTCGTAGCAGAGGGCGTGACACGCGTGACGGAATTATCCCACCTCGATCGCGGCTATGTGAATTTCCATACGAAGCTTGCCGCACTAGGAGCCGATATCGTACGCGTCTCCCCAGAAACAGAAACGGAAAAGACACCGCAAAATAGTTATAATTGATTTCAAACCGGAAAGGCTGTCAGCTCTAATTGACAGCCTTTTTTCATGCGTAGAAATTTGAAAATCCCATCCTAGTAGTTGTTCAAAGATATGTATAAAATCGTTTCAAACTCATATACTCTAGCATGGACAAACTTCTACCTATTCTATTCATCTTATTATTATTTTTTATTCCGATCTGGTTAAAAACGTCACCGGAAAACAGCGGTTCTACTGTGGATGCGACAGAACAGCTTTGTTCCATTGAAATTTCCGTTGATGGCGTGGACAAGCCGATTCCGCTAGAAGAGTACGTCGTCGGGGTCGTCGCTGCCGAAATGCCCGTCACATTCCAAGAAGAGGCATTGAAAGCGCAGGCCGTTGCAGCACGTACATATGCACTACGAACGACGGAAAACGGTCAAAAGCCGATTGCCGCAGATGTATCGGCTCAAGTCTATGCCACTGAAAAAGACCGGAAAGAGCGATGGAAGAAAGAGTTCAAACAGAACGAAGAAAAAGTGCAGGCGGCTGTTCAGGCAACGGCGGGCGATATCCTCGTCTATGAAGACGAAATGATTTCCGCCATGTTCTTTTCCACTTCGAACGGCAAAACTGAAGCCGCGCAAAACTTTAGCGGCAGTGATATCCCTTATTTACAAAGTGTGGACAGTCCAGGGGAGGAGGGCGTAGCACCGACTGTCGAGCGTAAAAAGGAAATTGCACTCACGAAATGGAACCAAATTTTAGGGACCAATTGGAATGCCGACCATTTTAGAAAACTGCAACTCGTCCGAAATTCGACAGGTCGGGTCCAAAAAGTAGTCTCTACCGGATTTGAAGCGACAGGCAGAGAAGTACGGGACCAACTGGAACTCGCCTCGACCGACTTTGATATTGCCTACGATGTGACCAACGAAATCGTCCATATTACAACGACAGGATACGGTCACGGCGTCGGCATGAGCCAATACGGAGCAGAAGCGTTTGCCCAGAAAGGATGGACGGCAGATAGGATTCTTTTACACTACTATAGCGGCACCGAAATAAAAAAATTCACTTCACTTGATTCGGAATGTTTAAAATCTCCATCACTTGCAAACAATAGCGAGTGAGGTGATGATAATGCGAGAAGAAAAACCGAAAGCCCCTTCTCAGAAGAACAAAAGTGCAAAGACAAAAAGCTGGTTCTGGCCAATCGTCTATTCGGGTATCGCAATTGTCTTCGTCGGAATGATCTGGGGGTATAATGCATTCATGAAAGAAGATTCCCCAGGCTCGGCAGACATTGCACAACAAGCCCCGAATGACAACCTGGTCGTAGAAACAAACGCATCCAAGGAGACGCTCAAATACCCATTCTCTGAAGATCTTCTGGATGACGTAGCGATTCTACAAGATTATTATGACGCAGAGGCATCTGACGAAGTACGAGAAAATTCCTTACTGGTCTTCAACCAACAGTATGTCACAAACACCGGAGTTTCCATCTCCGTACTTGGCCAGCCATTCGAAGTAGTCGCTGCAATGAGCGGCACAGTGGAAGAAGTCATTAATGACCCATTCACGGGTGACGAAATCATTCTATCCCATGCTGACGGTAAGAAAACAATTTACGGATCCGTTTCTGGTGTTCTAGTTAAAAAAGGTGACGAAGTAAGCCAAGGCCAACCCCTCGGCACCGCATCAGAAAATGAATGGAACAAAGATGCAGGCGTTCACTTGCATTTCGAAGTCCACGAAGACGGCGTCCCTATCAACCCAGGTTCCCTATTGGGATTCCAATAACACCTAAACAAGCCATTCCTGACTAATCCGGAGTGGCTTTTTTTTTATGGCATATGAAAATCCTTTAAGAATGAGTGAGCACAAGCTTTCAGGCGAATGAAACTCCATCTGGCGCGCTCAAAGCCATATCCAAGCGATCAAACTTTACCTCAAACGCTTAAAGCCACTTTCAAGTGATCAAATTTCTCCTCAAGCGCTCAAAGCCACTTTCAAGCGATCAAACCTCTTCTCAAACGCTCAAACCTACTTTCAAGTGATCAAACCTCACCTCAAACGCTCAAACCTACTTTCAAGTGATCAAACCTCTTCTCAAACGCTTAAACCTACTTTCAAGTGATCAAACCTCTTCTCAAACGCTCAAACCCACTTTCAAGTGATCAAACCTCTTCTCAAACGCTCAAACCTCTTCTCAAACGCTCAAACCCACCTCCAAGTGATCAAACCTCTCCTCAAGCGCTCAAACCCCCTTCCAAGTGATCAAACCTCTCCTCAAGCGCTCAAACCCGCTTCCAAGAGATCAACCCCCTCCCCAAACGCTCAAACTCCCATCCAAACAATCAACCCCCTCCCTCCAAACCCCCGCAAATTCACAACACATCAGCCAAGCATCGCATATCTCGCCATTCGCGCGCATAAGCTATAGGAAGATTCTGAGCTGACAGGAAAGGAAGAGGGCGTGCACGAGCAAATACGGAGGCGATGCGTGCGCCTCGGAAAAATGTTGCTTGAAACTGGACTTACCGTACGGGCGCTAGCAAAAGCGACGGGCTATTCGAAAAGCACGGTCCACAAAGACCTTACAGAACGTTTACCAAACGTCGATGTGGCACTGGCGGAAGAAGTCGCAAAAATACTTGCCTATCACAAGTCTGTCAGGCATTTACGGGGCGGCGAGGCGACAAGGATCAAATGGATGAACGAAACGAAGAAAGAAGTAGGGAGCAGGTAGTAAAGAAAAGCGGAGGGCGCCTGTCTAGATGCGACAGGCATAAGGCGATTCGACGGCGTGGCGCATTTTGCCACAGAGTCGGATTGACTTATGTCCCGAGCATCTGGCGCCCGGAGTCTGGACAGTAAAGAAAAGCGGGGGCACCTAGCGCCCTCCGCTTTTGTTTTATCTTGCTCAATTCAGGTTTCTACATAGATGAACCAACCAAAATAATGGTTCTAAAGTATGTTCATTAACGGTTAAGTATGGTAAAATAATTTGTTAGGAGCAGTTACATACAACGGATTATCAGATGATGCAGGTGGAAGGGGAAACTGGAACAATGTTTGCAAAAGATATCGGGATTGACCTCGGTACAGCCAACGTTTTGATACATGTAAAGGGAAAAGGGATCGTCTTAAACGAACCATCAGTCGTAGCCATTGATAAGAAATCGAACAAAGTGCTGGCAGTTGGAGAAGAAGCAAGACAAATGGTCGGAAGGACGCCTGGCAATATTATCGCGATCAGACCAATGAAAGACGGCGTCATCGCAGATTTTGACGTGACGGAAGCGATGTTGCGCCATTTTATTAATAAATTAAACGTCAAAGGTTTTTTATCCAAACCACGCATCCTCATCTGTTGTCCGACGAATATAACAAGTGTCGAACAGAAAGCGATTCGCCAAGCGGCTGAGAAATCGGGCGGCAAAAAAATATTCTTAGAAGAAGAACCGAAAGTTTCCGCAATCGGCGCCGGGATGGACATTTTCCAGCCGAGCGGGAATATGGTAGTCGATATCGGAGGCGGCACGACGGACGTCGCAGTGCTGTCGATGGGAGATATCGTCACTTCGCAGTCCATCAAAGTGGCGGGCGATACGTTTGACAATGATATTACACAATATATTAAAAAACAATATAAACTGTTGATCGGGGAACGGACCGCAGAAAATATTAAAATGAATGTCGGAACCGTTTTTCCAAAAGGGCGCAATGAACAAATGGATATCCGGGGCCGGGACATGGTATCTGGACTTCCGCGCACAATCACCGTCCATTCTGAAGAAATCGGGAACGCATTGAAAGAGTCTATCTATCTCGTCGTACATGCTGCAAAATCGGTTTTAGAACAAACACCGCCCGAACTATCGGCGGACATTATTGATCGTGGTGTTTTCCTGACAGGCGGCGGTGCGTTATTAAACGGCATAGACCAACTGCTTGCTGAAGAACTGAAAGTCCCCGTCTTCATTTCGGACAACCCTTTGGACTGTGTAGCAATCGGAACGGGGATTTTATTGGATAATATCGACAAAGGCGTTCTGCAATAACAGGCAGACACCAATACAATAAGTGAGGCAGGGGATAAGCAAATGTTCCGTGGATTTTATACAGTAGGATCAGGAATGATTGCCCAACAGCGTAAGACAGAGATGCTGGCAAATAATATGGCGAATGCCAATACCCCAGGATTTAAAGCGGAGCAAGCATCGATCCGTTCATTTCCGGAAATGTATATGTCCAGTATCGAGACGGCGCGCATACCGACCGCAAACGGCTTTCAGATGAAAGGACTTTCGCCGGTCGGTGCGGTTTCAACAGGCGTTTATATGCAGGAGACATTGCCATTATTCATCCAAGGCCAATTGCGGGAAACCGAACTGACAACGGACGTGGCGCTCGTCGACGGCCTCTTGCCGGCAGATGGGGAAACGGGCATTCCAGGTGCGATCTTTTTCAGACTGGAAAATGACGGTGGCAATGAAGTGTACACAAAAAATGGAAATTTCACATTGGACGCCAATGGCTTTTTGACCCATCCGATGGGCTATTATGTCCTCGACAGCAACGGTCAACGGATTGCGTTGCCAAATGACGATTTCCAGATTACGCGTGAAGGTGTTATCATGGCAGGGAACAACGCTGTTGCGACGATCGGTGTTTCCTTCGCGGGGCGTCCGGACACGCTTCTGAAGCAAGGGAATGGCCTGTTCGCGACGGAAGATGGGGCGAACCTGCCGGATGCAAACGGTGTGGCAGGCGTCACGTATTCGATGCAACAAGGGTATTTGGAAGGTTCCAATGTCGATGCTGCACGCACCATGACAGATATGCTGACGGCGTACCGCGCTTTCGAGGCCAATCAAAAAATCTTGCAAGCATATGATCGCAGCATGGAAAAAGCAGTCACTGAAATCGGTCGAGTCAACTGATCACCAGGCATTTGAAAGGAGCACGAACGTATGATACGCACAATGGCGACAGCTACGAATACGTTAAGCCAATTGCAAAACCAAATCGACGTCATCGGCAATAATTTGGCGAACTCAAGCACACATGGCTATAAAGCGAGCCAAGCGAACTTCCATGAATTGCTCTATCAGCAATTCAATAACGACAAAGCGGATGAGGCACCACGCCAATCGCCGCCAGGCATCCGTTATGGAGCAGGCGCGGTTCTCGGAGCGGCGCAAATGAATTGGAAAGTCGGCTCCTTGCAAATGACTGGACGTGAACTGGATTTTGCATTGACAGAGCCGAAACAGTATTTCAACATCTTGGCACCGGGCGAAGGCGGGGAACAGACCGTCTATACACGCCAAGGAAATTTCTATATTTCACCTGTGGATAATGGACAAGTGATGCTCGTCACAGGAGACGGTTATCCGGTTGCCGATAGTGCCGGCTTACCGATCTTATTTGCCGATGATGTGACCGACTATTCGGTCAGACCTGGCGGCATCCTGGAAGTGAAGCATACAGACGGCACAGCGGAAACAATTGAAATGGGGATCACCGTCATGGAGCGCCCCAACTTAATGACGCGGCTTTCGGCTGCGAACTTCGGTCTGCCGGAAAACTTGGCGGATCTCGGTGTTACACAACAAGACGTCCTGACTGAACTGCAAGGGGATGCGCGTAACGTGATAGGGATGCAGAACCAGGCGCTCGAGGCATCGAATGTCAATATGCAAAAAGAAATGACGGATCTCATCGCTGTCCAACGCTCCTACCAGTTCAATGCACGGGCAGTCACATTAGCGGACCAAATGCTCGGCCTCATCAATGGCATCCGCTGATCGGTCGAATAAAGAGAAAAGAACTCAACCTCCATTCACAGCAAGTCACACTTTTCCAAGGTTGGGAACTGGAATTAGGGAGTACTTTGAATGATGAATGAAAAACGAAACGATGTGAACCGAAATAGGCGGCAGACGGCAGGAACAAGGACGCGTTCATCCCGCCGTCAGCGTCCTGTTGAGAAGGAGGCGTCTATATCTCCCCGAAAGGTATGGAGACAGATCCGCCTTCTTCCGATTTGGTTGCGCGTCGTGCTAGTCCTGTTGCTACTCATAGGGGCGGCAATCTCCGGTATGATGGTTGGCTATGGTTATATTGGCGATGGACAACCCCTCGATGTCTTGAAAAAAGAGACATGGGTGCATATCCTTGATATTATGAACGGAAAAGAGTCGTAAAGGCTCTTTCATTTTTAATTTCTAAATAATTACATAAAAATGACATGAAAAGGAAGGGGTATGGATATGCTAACAGCAGAACAAATACAGGCGATTTTACCGCATCGCTATCCATTTCTGATGATAGATCGAATTCTCGAGGTGGAGGAAGGGAAACGCGCGGTCGGCATTAAAAATGTTACGATCAATGAAGACTTTTTCAATGGTCATTTTCCAGGTTATCCTGTCATGCCGGGCGTTTTGATTGTGGAAGCACTCGCACAAGTCGGTGCAGTGGCGATGTTACAAAAAGAAGAAAACAAAGGACGGCTCGCCTTTTTCGCCGGGATTGATAACTGCCGGTTCAAGCGGCAAGTCACACCGGGGGATACATTGCGACTGGAAGTGGAAATCACAAGATTGCGCGGTTCCATCGGAAAAGGGAAAGCGCGTGCGACAGTCGACGGCGAAATAGCATGCGAAACGGAAATTACATTCGCTCTTGGGCCAATCGTGTCGAAAGAGGACTAAATTTGCGAATGACATGGAATTTAGTTACAATGGACAGTAAAGTGCAATGACAAGAGACAGCAATTGCACTTCTAAAGCGGGAGGTAACAAATCAGTATGTTTAAAGATCTTTCTCCGAATTTGAAAAGCAGTATCACCAGGTCAATTACACAAACTTTTGAACAATACATGAGCGATATTGACTGGTCCGAAGAAAAATTTAGTATCGATGACTATATTGCCAGTTGGCGCGAATATATAACAACCAAAGCCCTTTGGTACTCGAAGATTCCAGATGAGATGAAAAGGGATCCGAAATTTCACGAAGACCTTGCGCAGCGCATCAATGAAATTATCCAACGCATTCTGAGCGAGCCGCCATCCGAAGAACAGATTGCGACGATTCAAATCATGCAGGAAAAGCTGAATACGCACTATGAGTATGCTTGTAAAGCTGAAGCGGTATACGTCGAAACTTTGTTGAAAAACCATTTGGGCATATAAAAACGAAAGCTAAAAATAACAGCTAAAAAATGACAGGGATAGCTCCTCCTTTTCTGGTCAACCTACAAAGTATCATACAGATTTGTATGGTAGACGGCTTGTGGAAAGGAGGGAAACTCTTCATGATCAAAAAAGCGATACCACTTGTTCTCATGTCAGGACTTGTACTAACGGCATGTGCCAATAACGATACAGTCCCGAACGATAACGAAACGCCAATGGAAAGTTTGGATGATCGAAATAGGGACTGGACGCCACGTGTAAATGACGAGCAAACAGGACCGGATTTTGATGGTCTCGATAACAATCGAGACGCGAACCGTAATGGCGATGGGATTATCAATGATAACAACGGTGTACGTAACGGTGTCATCAACGAGGACAACGATATACGTGACAACGGTGTCATCAATGATACGAATCCCAATGGTGTCATGAATGATGGAAACACGACAACCCCACGTGAAGATATCATTATTGAAGACGATCGTAATCGAAATAATCGCTAACCACAAGCCGTAAAAAAACCGCTTCGATAATCATCGAGGCGGTTTTTCCTTGTGCAAAACATGTAACAGCATTAATTTTCCGCTGTATTTTTATCTTTCTTCAAGCGTGGACGGGAGCGCATATCGGCTTCAAAGCGGCGGAGAAGATCCTCGCCTTCCAACCCTTCCCCGATCAATTCCTCCAATAACTGCTCTGCATATTGGGCACGTGCCCGTTTCAATCTTCCCTTCAATAAGACCGAAATATTTTCCCCGATTTGTTTCACAGCTTCGACAGTGACACGAAAAGCGGCAGGCTCATTTTCTGGATAGGAAATGACTACCTTCGCTTCAAGCAACGCTTCTTCGGATTTCCATGTTTCAAAAGTCTCTTGATGCTTTTGATCGATGAACATTTCCAATATCCACAAATGATGGCTATTTTCCTGATTGATGATAATTCCGTCGATCAGTGGAAAATCCAGTAATTGATTGTTATTTACGATTCCGACGGATAACATTTTGAATGTTTTCATCGCCATTCTCCCCATTCATTTTCCCTTAAGTATACCATAGACAACTATCCGGACAGAAAAAAAGAAAAGATCCTAAATTTAAATTGTCATGAAATCGGTACAATTCAACAAAGTGGATCATGGCGTGATTGATAACGATTAGCACCCAGAGGTGTTCTTGTAAACAGCAAATATTAAGCATCCAAACAGTCGAAATTTGCGATATGCGAAGTTGTCTAGAGGAAATGAACCATTGTAGTATGAAGCCAAGCAAATGGAAAGGAGGGAAAACATTGAATCAGGTGGCACTTGTAGGTCGTATTACAAAAGATCTGACACTTCGCAAAGTGTCTGTTGGAAGGGTCCAAGCCAGCTTCATACTTGCCGTAAACCGCAACTACAAAAATCGACAGGGAGAGGTGGATACAGACTTTGTCCTCTGTACGTTGTGGGGGAAACTCGCTGAGAATACCGCAAAGCATTGTGGTAAAGGGTCGTTGATCGGCATAGGCGGGAGGATTCAATCTAGGACATACGAACGCGAAGATGCAAGCCGGGTCTATGTAACAGAAGTGATCGGTGATGAAATCCGTTTTCTGGCGACAAAAAAACGGAGTACGGAAAACTTGTATGCTGAACCTGTAACGAGTACTGCGCAACCGGCGACAAAAGAAAACGAAGCAGCACATTTTCATTTGCCGGCGCGTGAAACAGAAGAATTACCGATTTTCTAACGAGACGACAGACAGCGTCATCTGAAAAAATGGATCGACAAGGGGGAAGGATCGCCGGACGACAAGCCGGGGCTATCATAACTGCAATGAGGAATAGGACTACGTAAAAAATGGGGAAATGGAACGCAAACAGACTGGGGATCTGAAACGTTCCAATCGTAAACCAAACTCGCCAGATGCAACCGGAGCATCTGCAAAACAACAGTAAAGGGAATAAAAAATACCTCTATCCGCTTATCAAGCGGATACTTACAGCCACGCTACGCGCATAGAGAGGACATGAAGGCGGAGACCGCTTCTGCCTTCATGCGCCTCATATCACAAATAAAGAAGGGAATGGGATAGATGCAAACAGTAGAAAAAGAAGTGAAACGATTGGAGATGCAAATCGGACAGCTCGTCACGATTATCGCGAATTTAAATGATCGCCTAAATCGGCTTGAGGACAGCGAACGCAAGCAAAAAATAAGGAGCATCCGTAAAATTCAATTGGCAGAACGTCTTTAATGAACTGGGGAAAATCCGAAAAAAAGACCCCGGAGCAATTGAAGCCCCGAGGTCGTTTTACATATTCAGCGATCAAATGAGAGGAGATCATCCAGTTCACGATCGGTCAATTCGGTCAACCATTGACTCGATTGGATAAGGTCTGCGGACAGTGCCGCTTTCTCCTCAAGCATTTTATCAATCTTTTCTTCAATCGTCCCGATCGTCACAAATTTATGGACATGGACGAACTTCGTCTGACCGATACGATAAGCACGATCTGTCGCCTGATTTTCCACTGCCGGATTCCACCAACGATCCGCATGGAGGACATGATTGGCGCCTGTTAAATTTAAACCGGTGCCCCCGGCTTTCAAGGAGAGAATGAAGATCGGAAACTCACCGTCTTGGAACGCTTCCACTAAACGATCGCGTTGTCCTTTAGGCATGCTGCCCGTCAGGAAAGGTGCATCGATCGCATATAACTCGGACAGGCATTGCCGGATCAATTGCCCCATTCCGATATATTGGGTGAAAATAAGACATTGTTCGCCATTACCGGCAATCTCTCCAGCCATGGAGACGATGCGATCCAGCTTCTCCGAGCGGGACATCATTTGCATCGCTGGAGCATTTGGCTCTTTTAAGAATAAAGCCGGATGGTTACAAAGCTGCTTTAATCGGCTTAACATTTTTAAGATGAGACCTTTCCGCTCAAAACCGGTGAGCGTCTCCAACTTGAACTTCGTCTCTTCCAGAAAGCTTTCATACAGAGCCGCCTGTTCGGTCGTCAACGGACAATACTCGTTCTGTTCGAGCTTTTTCGGCAAGTTGAGTTGCAGATCAGGGTCATTCTTCGTTCTGCGCAAAAGGAATGGCCGGATTTTAGCCCGGAGCTTTCTTTTCACAGCTTCGGAATCATCGCGTTCGATCGGAATGATATAATCATCCGTGAATTTCCGGAAACCGCCGAAATACCCTTTATGGATAAAATCGAAAATGGCCCATAACTCGGACAAGCGGTTTTCAATGGGGGTGCCTGTCAAAGCGATATGATGTTGGCCATGAAGCTTCCGAATGGCACGCGATTGCTTCGTCTGCATATTTTTGATGTTTTGGGCTTCGTCGAGTGTAATACTCGCGAATTCCGTTTCCGCAAGCATCTCGCCATCTTGGGTGCTCGTACCGTATGTCGTGAGAATGATATCGGGCTTCAGTTGCTCGATCCGCTCTTGGAATTGTTCATCTTTTGCACGGGACGGTCCGTAATGGGTATAGACGGAAAGCGCCGGTGCAAACCGTTCAATCTCTTTTTGCCAGTTGCCGAGAACGCTGGTCGGACAGATGATCAAAGAGGGGGTGGCAGTCTCTGTTCTGCCATGCACGTTCAGTAAATACGTAATGAGCTGAATCGTTTTTCCAAGCCCCATATCATCCGCCAAGCACGCACCGAAATGGTTATCCCGCATGAAAACGAGCCAATTATAGCCATCTTCTTGATAGGGCCGTAATTCGGCATGTAAGTCTTCTGAAATGCCTGCAGCAGGAAGTCCTTTCTTTTCAGACAGCATTTCCATATAGTTGCGCAGCGACTGTTGCATGGTGAAGGCGAAAAGTGGGTCATCCAGTTCTTCATCTTCCTCAAGAGGAACAAATTCCTCAGGGATGTCTTGGAATAAAAGATCTTTTACCGTCCATTCTCCGGCATCCGCCCGGTCCATCAATTCGCGGATTTTCTTCAGCCAGAGTGGATCGATATGGAACCATTGGTCGCCAGCGCGAATATATTCCCGGTTCTCGTCTACGAGTTTACGGAAAGTATCTTGGTCAATCGCATGCCCGGCAAGCGAGAAATTCCAGTCGAAAGAAAGGACTTCATCCAAGCCGGTTGCGGATTTATATGAATGGGTATTTGCATTGGTCCGAATCCGCATTTTCGATTCGGTAACGGACTTCAGCCATGCAGGCAAAATGATCGGATAACCGAATGACTGCAACAAGGCTAAATCATGTTGGAGAAATAAACGGACTTCGGCATCTGCCATCGATTGGGATAAAAAACTTTCCCCGACGGAAAGGTCAACGGATGCGATAAAAGACGTCATTTCCGCTTGCCGTTTTGCAATCTCTTCAGCATACGGCTTCCATTTCGCGGGCAGTGCTTCCTCGATAGGTGCAAGTAATTTACGGACAGCAGGTGCCCAGTGCGTACCGCGTTCGCTGACAATGACGGTTTCGAGCAGCCACTCACTATCCGAATCATCTTCAGGCTCGGTCAGACGGAAAGCGACGTTGACCGGAATAGTAGAACTGGATTCGCCGGGCCATCCAAATTGTTTCAGATGCGGCAAGAGAGCAGGGAATTGATCGGGATGAATGGCAGTCGTCATCAGCTTGCCACGGACGGCATCGCGTATGAAATGGGCCGCCTCTTTTGAAATACCTGCTTGATCGTAGTTGAAACGGATATCGTCACCGTCAACTTCAGCATAGTTCCAGATGTCTCCCTTCATCCAGGCATCAGATGCTTCTTGAATGGAAGTGATGGCAGCAATGTCTTTCTTAGACGCCCCCTGAAAGGATACATAGGGATGCATATCGGCAAAAGCATGTAGCAACTGATCGGCTCGCAATTGCAAATGCTGTTCATCCATCTGGGCAAGCAGGCCGAACAGTTCTCGTTCATTGCTGAAAAATAAATAAGTAACCAGTTCATCAGGTGTCAATGTATAATCATGCTCGTCTTTGGCGAGCAGCGTGAATTGCCCCTCATCTGTCCGTTCGATATCCAGTTGGAGAGTACGTTTTAATGTGAATTGTTCATTCATAAGTTCAGATTTCCCTTCTCCATCTCTTCCATCAACGCGCGCAGCCTGCGGTTTTTTTCACGCACGGTATCGATATATTGATTCCAAAAATCGATTTTCCCACTTTTTTTCGCTCCGGTTTTCATTCTCTTGAATAATTTGACCGCCCGTCGATAGCTATGGCGATTTTTTTCCTGTATGCATTTCAGGGCATACGTATGGAGAAGAGGCATGACGGCAATCGGGTCTTTCGACAAAGCCAATTTCAATCCCCCGGCATCCGCACTATCCAAAGAAACGCCATAGCGGTGCATCAGCGCTGCCCATTCGGCAAAGCGTTCCCGTTCAACAAGGAAATCGGCATAGACATCCACACCGGCACTGCCATATTGGGAAAACATATTTTCCCGCAATGCTTCGGGGAAATCGGCCGCTTCGAGTAACCCATCGATCGTGCGAACAAATGAAGGCCGATTGGAAATGGCGATCGCATTGTTCACATATTCGCCGATGAATGGGGAAATCGCATGCATCATAACGGATAGCGTCTCAAGTTCTTCCAAACCGTCCGCCAGTTGGGCAAGTGGAAGCCACAGTTCGACATGATTCGCATCCATCTCTTTGGCAAGCTCTTCCACTTCTTCGGGATTGCCTTGCAACAAGTGGAAAAAGGCGATGAAGATACGGGCTTCATCAGAAGGGTCCTTTGAAAGAATCGCCATTTCAGTAGCACGTTCTTTCGGGTTAGGATAAAGATTTTCCCAAAAGAGGCGATACACTTGGAAGCGTTTCTCAAAAAGGCCGGGATGCCGAAGTGCAAATGTCCGGACAAGTTCTTTTAAACGTTCATGGAAGGCATCCGTTTCAAACAGTTTAGGCTTCGCGCCGATTGCAGAAATGCAAGCTTGCAGTTTATCAAGCTGCTCGATCAGCCAATTTTGGATATACCATTTGCCATATTGAAAAGAGGCGAAATTGCCGTTTAAGTGAGTTTGTATATAAGCCCAACCTGCATCCAATAGATGCAAGCGATAGTACAGCTCAAATAGCGGTTTCCACTCCCATTCAAACGGGCTGAGCGGAATCGCTTTTTGGTCAATTAGGGAAGACTCATGGATGAAAATACCGGGATTATCGGATTGATCAAACGTTCGAAGTGGTTGGGTTAAACGTGACAGAACGTCAATCCATGCATCGGGCGTGCGCTCGGATATGGACAGGGCCAGTTGTTGCGATTCGGCTCTTCGCCATTCATGCAGCCAGTCCGTCAAAGAATGGAATTGGGAATAGAGATGAAAAACAGTAGCGATCCGATGCGAGCACCAGCCGGAGGAGCCGCAAGTGCATGCCGTCTCCATGCGGTCGAATGAGAGCCGGACATCCGCAGGGACGCCAGCTTCCAAGGAGATCATGAAGTCTTCCGGATTTGCTCCATAGCGATAAGATGTTATCGCATTATTTCGCACGAGCGTGACGGCCCGTCTAATTGCAAGCGCATCGGCTTCTATTTCAGGCCGGAGAGTATGTTGGATTTCATACATAAAGTCGGAAATTTGATTTTCGTGCAGGTAGGAAATGCGTTCTACCGTCATGTTCATTGGACCACTCCCTCAGAAAAGCATTCCCTCCATTATACCGCTTTTCAGCCCGGGAGTTAAATAATCTCATTCGGTATCTTGTTCTTTTACATATTTCAGGAACAATGAAAGCAGCGCTTTATTGGAATTCAAGTAATTTCGCCGATCCTTTTTCGTCATTTGCGAAATGATCGCCACAAATTCCCTGAGTTCTGGACTTTCTTCAAACAATTCCCGATGCCGATCGATAAAACTGTCCATATATTTATCCTGCACTTCTGCCGCTTTGACGGGTTGCGAAATGTGAGGGTCCCGTACTGCTTTTAAAGGTGTGCCAAGGATCATGGCCAAAAAGTAATCGTCCGGAATGGAAAAAGTCTCTTTGACGATGGGAAGCAAATCATTAGGGAATCCCCGTTCACTCCGTTCATAGTTCGATAAGGCAGCCGGATCGATTTTTAACTCATAGGCCGCTTCAAGCTGTTTCATACGCAAATATTCTTCTCGATATTCCTTGAATTGTTTACCAAAATGCATAACCGTTTACCCCTCTCTTTTTTGACAACCGTATAAAAGTAAGAGAGGAATTAATTCAAAACCGACAAAACGTTGATAAATATTTGGAATACGTTGGTTTTCTTGAAATAAAGGAAAAATATTGTAAGTATAATAGATAAATTTACTCATATCAAAAATCATTACTTTCAGCATGATCGGAGGAATGGAAAATGGAAGAATACGTAGTGACGATACCTAATCTGGAATCACTTTTTTTCGAAACGAAAGATCTGTATGAAAACATCACCCAATTAGTAAATCAGACATCTAATCCATCGAGCAATCTCATATACTTAAAAGAAGAACGCAAATTGTATCTTCGATCAGTGTCATTCGGTACGCTGGCTTTTCAATTTGTTTCACTTGACTTTGAAAACAACCAGATCCACTTCAAATGCTCGGACGATTCAATCGGAGATGCCAATCGACAAATCTACGAATTTCTCTCGACTTTACGCTGGAATTTTCAGCCGAAGAAAATGTCTTACGTCATGGAAAGAAGGGCGAAGTTCAACTAAAAAAACATCTAGAATTGAATAGAAACGAGGCAATATCATTCACAAATTAGCCACAAATGTGATAGAATATTAATAATCGGAATATTCAATAACGGAGGGAGAAAGATGCTATCAATCCAGAGAGTCACCCCATTTTTTACATCCCAAGAGGATTTCCGTTTACGCCTTGTGTTCGCTTACCAGTATTTCTCCATTGTCAAAGGTGGTGAGGTATTCCAGTTCATACCTTCTGAAGGAAAAGAAATTGTCATCAATATGAAGAGCTTACAAGTCGAAAACCTAGGGGAAGTGTTTGTGTTCCAACGGGGCAACCGATTTATTCGACTACCTTTGTATCAATTGCTCCTCATATCAGATCTCCACACGCATTTGGCAATTATTCTGGAAGGGGCGGTCAATATGGAAACAGAAGAAAAAATGCCGGAAGTCGTCATCCTGGAAGCGGAAGGGATTATTGAACAGTTGGAAGCGGAGAACAGGTTACGGATGATCGATTATGCACTTGAAACAGATAATGTACAGATGTTCAATGAACTAACGGAAGGACTGCAGCAAAAGTGAATAATGAAACTTGAAAAGGCACCTGTCGAAGAGCATTTAACGATAGGTGTTTTTTTTGATTTTGTTTAAGGGAAATAACAGTGAAATTGTCAATAGGACGAGGAGACTCTCTTGTGGCAGTTCGCCCTTCTTCCTCGATGTCTGCACAAATGTCGATTTCCCGGGAAATAAGTGAAAGGGAAATTTCCCGATGAATCGATCAGATTTTATTTATTCAGCCGATAGCGATTTGAAAAGAAGAGGATGAAAAGTGGCCAACATCTCCATCATTTTCACGCTCTAACGTTGCAAAACTCTCAATTTTTGCTAAAGTAATCTATAGGATACTATGATTTACACAAATTCAGCGATGGTTAGCAGAAAGGGATTACCGCTATGTTTTTCGACTTTAAATTTTGGCATTTCCTGACGGACCCCCAGCAGTTGTCGAGCCGACTTCAAACATCCGAGATGCGCGGCTTCAACAAACGTGTAGCGGCGGTCTTTCTATTTGGCATCCTCCTATTCGCCTTTCGCGAAATATGGGGAATGGGCACGGAATCCATTACACCGTTACTCCCGACAATGACAGCGACCGATTATACAATTGCGCGCTATGCTTCATTGCTCGGCACGATTCTATGGGCACTTGTCTATCTGTCCTTTCATTTCTTCGGTTTTGCCTACATACTGAGCCTGCTTACAGCGATTCCGTTTCAAAAGCTTCTGCCAATGCAATTGCTGATGACAGGATTATTATTAATTGAAAAAACATTGGTCTTGAGCGTCTTTATGGTGAAAGGCGCGACTGCAAGTGTTTCGTTTTTGTCTTTTGGGCCACTTGCCGTTACATTTCTAGATTCTTATTATCTTATCTTATTTCTCAATCAATTGACCATCACGACTGCTTTGATTCTGACCTTCCAGTATCGATTTATCCGTTCCTATAACGGAATCACTGAAAGAAAAGGCTGGTTCTGGATCTTATTTGGCCTCCATATTGGAATGGCACTCATCGTGGCAAGTATGGGTCTGATTCCATTTGAAAGTCTATTTCATTCACTTGTAGAAAGAGGTGTCGGCCATGAATAAAAAAATGAACATCGCCGTCGCCATTGCAATCAGTTCATTTTTAGCCATGAACTTCTATCTTTTATTCTCCGACAAAAGCGTCATACCGAAATCCGTGTACATTGATCGTTATGAACAAATGGCCACACATCATGTCCAACAGGAAATTGGAAAAGAGGGCCTTGTCGCACCATTTGAAACATATACTGTTTACGTCGGTCGTGAAGAGACGGTCGATACATGGTTTGTCCAAGAAGGGGATCATGTCGATGTCGGGGACAATCTTGCCTTCCTGCAAACGGAACATGTTGAAGGACAGCGGGCAATTTGGGAAGCTGACCTTCAAGCATTGGACGAACAGGAATCCGCAATTTTGAGCCTCATTTCCAATTTAGAGGCGGAACGCAAATATTCCTCAAGTGATAGTTCTGCTAATGTTTCGGAAAAAGTCGAAGGGGAATGGAATGTCGATGTTCAAGTCGATGTGAAACAGGATGCCTCTTTTGCGCAAGCCATTTCAGCAGCCGAACAAGAATTGGCTATGATCGAACGTCAACGGGTAGTCGTGGAGGCGCAGCTTGCACAAAACGCAACGAAGCCTGCATTGGTCAGCCCTGTTGAAGGCGTTGTTTCCAACATAACGCGCCATGGCACGATGCTTGCTGTCGACATTTTTAGCTCACAAAGAATTGTGGTCACCTATGCGAAAAACAAAGAATGGCAACAAATCGAAAACGGGGACCGTGTGCTGATCCAAGGTGAAGGCGTTGAGGAAGTGCTGGAAGGAACTGTCTTATCGGTGTCCATGGCACCTGCTTCCGATAATGAATGGCTCCGCACCTACAAAACGTTAGATGACGAAAAGATCACCAATCCGCTTGCTTATTATGAAGTTCGAATTTTATTCGATGCAGACTTGGAATCAATTCCGTTCGGAACGGACGTCAATGCAGTTGTCGTTGTCAATGAAGCGCAAGACGCTATCACCATAAATGACAAATGGCTCCATCGTTCTTACGGGGAATCCGCGTCCGTCTGGAAAATGGATGACACAGGACGTGCCCAATTGACTACTGTCGAGACGCCATTCAGTTGGCAATCACGCGCAGTCGTATCAGAAGGTTTACAAATCGGGGACATTGCCCTAGATAAACCGGAATTATCGCAATATGGGGATGCTCCGAGAGTATTTATGGCACTCCCTACGGATATGCCCACAAAGTCCCAATGGAGAACCTTTGGATGGCGTAATTATATCAAATATGGAATAATTAAATAAGGATAAGAGGGAATTCCTGAATTGTTATATAAGGGAATTCCCTTTTTTGTGTAGAAAAGAGGGATACCTCTTGTAGTTATGGGTATAGAGTAGTATAAGTAATAAGTAGGAAACGGATTTTTCTGGAAAAGGAAGTGGTCCTATGTCAGACACACATGAAAGAGCGAGAGAATTGCTTCAACTTAAACCGAAGCAACAAAATTGGGGGGCAAGAAGAGCCGCCGCGAGAAATAAGAAATACAGTTCTTCCTCCAAAACAGTAAACGATTACATTGTCCTTGATTTCGAAACGACAGGCTTTCGTGCGGGAGCGGATCGAATCATCCAAATTGGCGCTATTAAATACATTGATCACGAAGTGGCAGAAATGTTTACGACCTTCATTAATCCCTTGCGCCATATACCGCTGTCCGTTACAAGACTGACCGGTATTTCGAATGAAATGGTCGAAAGCGCGCCAGTGATCGAAGAAAAAATCCATGAACTGATTGACTTCATCGGAGAATTACCGATCATTGCACACAACGCCTCGTTTGATATGGGTTTTCTATATGCGCTGGAGAACATCGAAGGAATCGAAATCCCAGCCTACACTGTCATCGACACAGTCAAACTTGCCCGCAAAAAAATTACCCAATCGACCGATCATCGATTGACGACGTTAACCAATTATTTGCAGCTGGAACATGACGCGCATGACGCAATAGGCGATTGCCTAGCTACGGCCGCCATCTACCAATATTGTATCCAAAATTAGGAAGATGAGGCGTTGTGCATAAGATAGCTACAAAAGAATACATTATAGTGAAGAGTTCTATTTTCATTAAAAATATACGGAAATGGGGCAAACGAGATGAGAAATAGCTTATTAGCGATTTTTATAGCCGTCCTAATCAGTTTAACTTTCGGCGTAGGAAAAAGCGAAGCCGCCATCATGAAAACAAGCCATCATGTTGGCCTCCATGACCGTCTGCTTGATATTACAGATGTTCGTGTCATCGATAACGATATGAAAGTACCGCTTGATGAAATCGCAAAAGTCCTTTATATACCGGTGGAAACCGAGGCGGGGAACACAATCATCCGCAAGCGCGGCATTGAAATTGTGTATAATGAAGCGACAAACCTCATTTTACAAGATGGAAAAGAACTGACATGGTCCCCGATTGTCGATATCGACGGCACCATTTATATTAGTGTGAAATACATCGCCCGTGAAATCGGCTTTAAGGTCGAATATTTTCCAAAACAAAAAACGTTGCGCATTTATCGTGATGACTACGAGCATATGAGCCACTCAGATTATGAAAAACAGATCGCCAAGCTTTTGGCGAAAAAAGAAGCATCCAAACCGGCTGGGAAAGCGACCGTCTATCTCACATTCGATGACGGTCCCAACAAATACACGAAGATCAACAACAACACCCTTAAAGAATATAATGTGCAAGGCACCTTCTTTTTCCTCGGCAACTATATGAAAAACAACGAAGAAATCGTACAAACCGTTGCCGAAGCAGGACATTACATCGGTTCACATAGCATGACCCACGACCAAAACAAAGTCTACAAATCGACGAAATCGTTCATCGATGAAATGAGTGGGGGCATCGATCTAATCCATGAAATCACCGGTATCGACAGCAAACTGATTCGCGTCCCCTATGGTAGCAAACCGCATGTCACACCAGCCATGCAAAAAGAACTCAACACACTCGGATACAAAATGTGGGACTGGAACGTCGACTCCGCCGACTGGAAATACACAGACAAACAAGCCGATAAAATCGTCAAAAATGTTCAAAACGGCGTCCAAAAAGCCTCTCGATCCGGCGAACAAAACATCATCATCCTAATGCATGACCGCAGCCAAACAACAAAAGCACTACCCGAAATCATCCAATGGCTCCAACAAGAAGGCTACACCATCAAACCATACGAACCCGACCACCACATCACCCAAAACTTCCTGAACGACGTCACGCTATAACCCTAAAAAAACCGCCAGTAACGGCGGTTTTTTTAGTGAGATTAAATTGGGAGAGTTGCGCGCTCAAAAATATTGCTAAGCGCTCAAAGATCTCTTCAAGTGATCAAAACGCCGCCCCCGCGCTCAAAGAGTTCCTCAAGAGATCAAAAGAGCCGTCGCGCGCTCAAAGTCCTCCTCAAGAGATCAAAAGAGCCGCCGCGCGCTCAAAGAGCTCCTCAAGAGATCAAAAGAGCCGCCACGCGCTCAAAGAACTTCTCAAGAGATCAAAAGAGCCGCCGCGCGCTCAAAGTCCTCCCCAAGTGATCAAAGTCGAAGCGACACGCTCAATCCTTAGCATTTTCACCTCATAGCTTCAGCAAATGATCCCTTCAAATTTAAAATTTGCCGCACTTTTCAACGTCAAATTTCCAATTTGGTAAAAAGTGTATGAAAGTCCGAGAGAATCTGATAAGCTTTCATTGAGGTGATAAACAATTGATCTATAAACAAAGAAGTGCTCCCAAAAAACTAATAGGGCAGCAAGCGCTACTCCGACGTCTTCAGCCGAACTATCCGGAAATCCAAACCATCTTGGAACAATTTAAAAGAACCGATTCAGGATTTAGCGGAGAATGTGACTTCGACAAGCAGATGATTGAATACATTCCCCGCTATCCACACGCCATCCTACACGATGTATGCCTTAAACAAGATGGCGTATATTTCCAGATGGACTCCATACTCATCACTCCATCATTTATCATCATTTTTGAAGTGAAAAACTACGGCGGAAAAATCATTGTTAAATCCAACCCCACCCAATTCATCATCGAATACCCAACTGGGGAAAGAAAAGTGATGAGAAACCCAATTACTGAACTTGATCGAAAGAAATATTTCCTTCACGAATGGCTCAAGAAGTTGAATATTAGCATTCCAATCAGTGGAATCGTTGCGCTTGCTTTTACAAATGAATTAATAATTGAAGAACCACCAGAAACGAAAATCCTATTCACTTATGAAATCCCACTTTACCTCGGAAAACTTCAAATTCAACAAGAAATCCTCAGTAATTCGAAAATCAGAAATGTAGCCTTTGAAATGAAAAAACAACACCAAGAATACAACCCATTCCCGATGACCCAAACACTTAATATTCACCGTGCTAGCATATTGCCTGGCGTCATTTGCCAAGCTTGTAAATTTCGTGGGATGCAATGGGAGCGGAAAAAATGGAGATGCCCTAAATGTGGCAACGCCGGAGCGGGTAGCCATCTGGAAGCACTACTAGACTGGAATTATCTCATAGACAATAAAATAACTAACCAAGAGTTTCGAAGTTTCGCCAACTTACAGGATCGCCACGTAGCTAAAAGATTACTTCGTAAATCGCAATTGCCCCTCATTGGAGCAAAAAGGACAAGTTATTACGTTCTGAATACACTTCGCGAACCGTGAAGTGTATTTTTATTTAGAAATAAAAACGCTAATTCCCGCTCCTGCGCTCAATGAGCCCGCCAAGTGATCAAAGAGCTGTCCTCGCGCTCAAAGCCTCCGCCAAGAGATCAAAGAGCTGTCCTCGCGCTCAAAGCCTCCGCCAAGTGATCAAACTGCCGCCCCCGCGCTCAATGAGCCCGCCAAGAGATCAAAGAGCTGTCCTCGCGCTCAAAGCCTCCGCCAAGTGATCAAAACGCCGCCCCCGCGCTCAAAGCCTCCGCCAAGTGATCAAAGAGCTGTCCTCGCGCTCAAAGCCTCCGCCAAGTGATCAAAACGCCGCCCCGCGCTCAAAGTCTCCGCCAAGAGATCAAAGAGCTGTCCTTACGCTCAAAGCCTCCGCCAAGAGATCAAAGAGCTGTCCTCGCGCTCAAAGCCTCCGCCAAGAGATCAAAGAGCTGTCCTCGCGCTCAAAGCCTCCGCCAAGAGATCAAAACACCGCCCCCGCGCTCAAAGCCTTACCCCAATTGATCAACCCACCACCCTCCACGCTCAAACCCACCCACCAAAATAATCAATCTCTCCCAAAAAACTTCGTCTCCCTAAACTCTGCCAACTCCGGTATAATGAAACTCACAGAATATATTCGAACTAGGGATGCACTGTGAACCGATGCAGCAGTGCATCCCATACAGACGGATCCATCGTCGTCTGGTAAAATAAAGTGCCAGCAACTGGCATCACAAACACAACCGAAGAAAGGAACACCCTTATGGAAACCAAAACAAATACCCAACCAACCATCGACCCGCGCTTCAAAATCGCGCACCGCGAAGCATGGATTGGCGTCGGACTCGCCATTTTCAATTTCATTTGGTGGTTCGGCTTCGCTTACGGGCTCGGTTCACGACCTGTCGAAGAGTATACGTATATCCTCGGCTTGCCCGATTGGTTTTTCTATAGCTGCGTCGTTGGCTTCGTGCTCATTTCGGCACTCGTCATCTTCGTCGTCAAATTCATTCTAAAAGAAGTTTCATTCGAAGAAGAGGGGGAGCAAGCACCGTGAACTTGGGCGTCCTCATCCCGCTAGCCATTTTCCTAATTGCTATTTTTGTGATTGGACTACTGGCATCCAAAACATCTATGACCGCAAAAAACGGCTTCCTCCAAGATTATTTCTTAGGAGGGCGCGAACTAGGCGGTTTCGTCCTTGCGATGACGATGGTGGCCACCTATGGCAGTGCGTCGAGCTTCCTTGGAGGTCCGGGTACCGCTTATACAGTCGGCTTCGGCTGGGTTTTATTGGCGACGATCCAAGTCGTCACAGGCTATTTCGTCTTGCTCATTCTCGGCAAGAAATTTGCTATTCTTGGCCGCAAATATAACGCCGTCACGATGATCGACTTCTTGAAGGCGCGTTACAACAGCTCGGCCGTTGCGATTCTAGCCGCTATCGCCATCATCATCTTTCTTTTTTCCGCCATGACCGCACAATGGGTCGGCGGCGGATGGCTCATTGAATCGCTTACGGGCTTGCAGTACACGACGTCGCTCTTCATTTTCGCGGTTTCGGTGCTCGTCTATGTCATCATTGGGGGCTTCCGCGCCGTCGCTGTAACCGATGCCGTCCAAGGGGCCATCATGGTGATCGGCACACTCGTCCTGCTGATCGGCGTCATCATCGCAGGAGGCGGTGTACCCGCCATCATGCAAGATTTATTGAATGAAAACCCGCGTCTCGTCACGCCATTCGGGGCAGACGGGAGCTTGACCGCCGCTTACGTATCCTCGTTCTGGATTCTCGTCGGCGTCGGTGTCGTCGGACTACCGCAAATGGCTGTCCGTGCCATGAGCTACAAAAGCTCGCGTGCTATGCACCGTGCGCTCGTCATCGGCACAATTGTCACCGGCATCATCATGCTCAACATGCACTTGATCGGCGTGTTCGCCCGTCCTGTCATGCCAGGCATTGAAGTCGCCGACAAAGTCATCCCGCTACTCGCACTCGAAGTATTACCCGCATGGTTAGCGGGGATTGTGCTTGCGGCTCCGATGGCGGCGATCATGTCGACCGTAGACGCGCTATTATTACTGGTCAGCTCAGCCATCGTCAAAGATGTTTACCTAAACTTCATCAAACCGGATGCAACCGAAAAATCGGTCAAATGGATAAGCTTCGGCGTCACCGGCGTTCTCGGAATTATCGTCTTCCTACTCGCCCTGCAACCGCCCGAACTGCTCATCTTCCTGAATCTATTCGCATTCGGCGGACTCGAAGCCGCCTTCATCTGGCCAGTCGTCCTCGGACTCTACTGGAAATACGGCAACAAATACGGCGCCATCGCCTCTATGATCACTGGCATCGCATCGTACATCATCATCCATTTTTACAACGAAGCATACGGTAACTTACTCGGCGTCCACACCGTCACTATCCCGGTCGTCCTGTCATTCCTTGCCTTTGTTTTCGGCAGTCTGGCAATCAAACAAAAAGCCTTCGAGTTTTGAGCAATAAAAAGAAATTATGTGGAACATGAGCGTCCACATAATTTCTAACCCAGTACAATAACGTTTGAATAAAACAATGCAACCAAACAACACTAGAATCAAAGAACACAACGTTTGATTCCAATGAATTTATCATCCAAACCAAAGGAGGGATCAACCCCATGTGGAAAATCTACGCCTTACTCACAACGACCATGCTCATTTGGGGATTCAACTTGCCACTCCTCAAATATCTCATTACGGAAGTCGAACCTGTCACCATGACAGCGTTCCGCATCCTGTCTGCCAGTATCGTCGTCTTCATCATCCTTGCTGCACTTAAACTTCTTCGTTTACCTACTCGAAAAGAGTGGCTTTACATCCTGGGAGGCGCACTTCTCAACGTTGTTCTTCACCATTACTTCCTAAATATGGGCCTTGCCCGCACATCTGGCACAAACGCAGGACTCATCCTAGGAACAGGTCCCGTTCTCACGGCCATTTCCGTCTCGTTGATCTTTCGCAACTACCCATCCAAAATCCAATGGCTCGGCGTTGGCTTCGGACTGATCGGCGTCAGCTTCGTCGTCCTGGTGGGTGGGGAAATGAGCGGACTCGCACTCGGCGACATTTACGTCTTTATCGCCATTTTGGTCCAAGTTCTATCATTTCTAGTGATCTCGAAAGCCGCCAAAACCCTTAATCCGCTCACCATGACTGCCTACATGATGGGCATCGGCAGCATCTTTCTAATCATCATCAGTCTCATTCAAGAACCCGGCGAAATCCAAGTATTCGCCACAGTACCGTCCGTCTTCTGGCTCGGCTTCTTTGCCAGCGCCATCATCGGTACCGCAATCGGTCACATGCTCTACAATTACGCAGTCGGAAAAGTCGGCCCATCCAAAGCCGCCATCTTTATCAACTTCAACACCCTATTTTCATTACTCGGCTCCATCCTATTCCTAGGCGAAACTGTCTCCGCCCGCCACCTCATCGGGCTCCTCTTCATCATCGCCGGCGTCATCCTAGGATCCGGCGCCGCCGAAGACCTATGGAAAAAACGACGCGAACAACAAGAAAAAACCGCTTAACAGCGTCGCTTACTTTGGAATAATTGAGCCAAGCCAACACCATCCAAGCCGTCCAAAACTCTGGACGGCTTTCTTATTAACCTTCATTCCGCGAGAAAAATTGCCATCATGACATCTTCCTATCAAAGCAAAGCAAGACTTCCATTACAATTAGTTTGGCACACTCCGCCTCCAAAAGTTTAACAATCTCTTACACTACTTTAATAGTCCGTTAACAAGCGAGAGATATAGTTAGAACGTACGCAACTTTGAAGGAGGAATTCATTTGAAGAAAACGTTGAAGAAAAAGATGATGATCGGTGCGATTGCGGGGAGTCTTACCGTTGGAAGTTTTATAGGGATCACCTCACTGCAACCGGCTGAAGCGAAAAGCACACAATCCAATGAAAAAGTGGAGAACGTCATTTTTATGATTCCGGATGGATATTCTAGTTCGTACGCAACAAACTATCGCTTGTATAAAGGCGAAGAATCGGTAATGGATTCACACCTTGTGGGCATGCACCGGACGTATTCCGCTAACTCGGAAGTGACGGATTCTGCCGCGGCTGGAACCGCGATGGCGACGGGAACAAAAACGAATAATGGCGTCATTAGCATGGATCCGGATGGCAACAAGCTTGAATCGATTTTACAAGCTGCAGAAAAAAGCGGGAAATCATCAGGGTTAGTCGCTACTTCCACGATTACTCATGCCACGCCTGCCGTTTTCGCTTCAAATGTTGCAACGCGTGCCAATGAAAAAGACATCGCGCCTCAATTCCTTCAAAATGACGTTGACGTCATCCTAGGCGGCGGTAAAAAGTATTTTAGTGATGATTTATTAAATCAAGCACAACAAGATGGTTATGAAATTGTATCAGATGCGCAATCGTTAAACGATGTTAAGAATGCGGACAAGTTGATTGGACTTTTTGCTGAAGATAGCTTAGCTCCTGAATTGGATCGTGAGACGACGAATGAGCCAAGCTTGAAAGAAATGACAACAGCAGCCATCGATGTGCTAAGCAAAGATAAAGATGGATTCTTTTTGATGGTCGAAGGAAGTCAAATCGATTGGGCTGGCCACGATAATGACGCAGCATGGGCGATGAAAGACGCAGAAGCGTTTGAAAATGCAGTAGAGGCGGCACTGGATTTCGCGAAAAAAGATAAGAAAACGTTAGTCGTCATCGCAGGTGACCATGACACGGGCGGTATGTCAGTCGGCGGTTACAATGAATCAGGCGCTAATCTGGAAATCCTTAAAAATGTGACAGCAACCGGCGATTTCATGGCAGCTCAGTTAAATGAAGAGCGAAGCAATATCCAAGAAATCGTAATGGAATATGCCGATATTACATTATCCGTAGAGGAAATCGATCAAATCAAACAGGCAAGCGACCCATCATTCGAAATTAACTCAATCATATCCAAGCACGCACTCGTCGGATGGACGCATACAGGACATACGGGTACAGACATCCCTGTCTACGCTTACGGTCCACAAGCTCACAAATTTGCAGGCCTTATCGAAAATACAGATTTCCCACAACTGATGGCAGAAGCCATGAAAATCCCATTTAACTAAACCATAAATTGGTCCGCTCCTCTCCACGAGGTGCGGACCAATTTTATATCAAAAAGACAATAGTAGGCACAAACCAAGCCTCGCCCCCACGCTCAAAGCCTCCCCCAAGTGATCAAAGCCTCCCCCAAGTGATCAAAGCCCCGCCCTCGCGCTCACAGTCACTCCCAAGTGATCAAAGTGCCGCTCCCGCGCTCAAAGCCACCCTCCAAGTGATCAAAGCCCCGCCCTCGCGCTCACAGTCACTCCCAAGTGATCAAAGCACCGCTCCCGCGCTCAAAGCCTTGCCCTCGCGCTCAAAGCCACCTCCCAAGTGCCCAAACCAACGTCCCTCCAAACAACCTCCCAAAAACCAAACCACACCCACCCCGCATACACTAGACTACCTAACCACCAAAAGGAGGACTCGCCATGACACCTTCCATCAATCCGCGCGTGCAACAAATTGAACTGTCAGGTATCCGGAAAATCGCGAATCTGCTCACCGATTATCCCGACGCTATCAATCTCACCGTCGGGCAGCCCGATTTCCCGACACCCGACCGCGTCAGACAAGCAGCCCATCAAGCCATCAGCAACAATCAAACTGCCTACTCGTCTAACGCTGGTCTACTCGAACTCCGACAAGCGGCATCCACGTTTTTCGCAGACAAATATGGTTTCACGTATGATCCGAAAACGGAAATCCTCGTCACAACCGGTGCGAGCGAAGCGATGGATGTCGCTTTCCGCACCATTCTTAAAGCTGGCGATGAAGTCATCATTCCCGTACCGAGTTATACCGGCTACGAACCGCTCATCAAACTCGCAGGCGCAAAACCTGTCTACTTAGACACAACCCAAACCGACTTCATCCCGGATCCGCAGCAAATCGAACAACTCATCACACCTAACACCAAAGCGATCGTTTTCAACTATCCATCCAACCCGACCGGCGTCACCATCCCGCGCCCAACGATGGACGCCCTTGCCGCTACACTCGCCAAACACGACATTTTCGTCATCTCGGACGAAATCTACAGCGAAAACACATTCGTCGGGGAACACCGTTCGTTCGCCCAATACCCTGAATTAAAAGATAAACTATTCCTCATCCACGGCCTATCCAAGTCCCATTCCATGACCGGTTGGCGCATCGGTTTCTTGTTCGCCGCATCCCAATGGACAACACACGCCGCCAAAATCCACGCTTACAACACCATTTGCGCCAGCGTCCCATCCCAGCACGCCGCCATCTGCGCACTGACCGAATGCCGACAGACGCCTGCGGCAATGAACCACGAATATATCCACCGCCGCGACTACGTTTACACCCGGCTCACCAATATGGGTCTCCCGACCGTCAAACCGACCGGCGCCTTTTATATGTTTCCTTCTATTAGAATAGCCAACATGACCGCCGACCAATTTGCCCATACCCTGCTCGACGAAGCCCGCGTCGCCGTCGTCCCGGGCACCGCCTTCACATCCTACGGCGAAGGCCATATCCGCATCTCCTACGCCTACGCCTTCGACCAACTCGAAATCGCCATGGACCGTCTAGAAAAATGGCTCGGAGACCGAACACCGTAAACGTTCATATTGAAATGCTGTATATATTACCACCCTTTAGCTTCCGGCGGGGTGGTTTTCTTGTTTTCTAAAATGCTTTTCCGAAAGAAAAATGCAATTGTTTCCCGTACAATTCAATTGAGTCTTTTGTATGAATTAACTCTCATCCCACTCACCAACATCCCATCTTCATCCACAACATCACCCCGAAATCCCTATAACTATAAAACTATTAAAATAGTACAATTTAATAGAAAGAACCCGATTTTGATTTCAATAAAGTCGCACAAAAGGAGGGAACATCATGAAAAAATACATTTCAGCAGCCGTTCTATCAGCAACTCTATTATTCTCATTTCAACCATTCACCCAAGCTGCCACTTTCAAAGACGTTCCGTCAACACACTGGGCGCATGAAGCGATTACGAATATTTCCGATCGCGGTCTGATCAACGGCTATCCGGATGGCACCTATCGGCTAAACGAGCCCGTCACCCGTGCCCAAGCCGCCAAAATTGTCGCGCTCGCCATTAACGCCAAACCATCTGCGAATTTCAAACCACAATACCGGGATGTCAGCCCTGCACACGGCGCCTATGACCATATTCGCGCATTGACGGAACGCGGCATTTTCACGGATGGGGAACAGTTCCGCCCGAATGATCCGCTCACCCGTGCCCAAATGGCCAAAATGCTCGTCATCGGCTATGACATCATCGTCGACGATAACGACTATATTCGATTTGAAGACGTCCGGATGATCAACCAATATTATGGCTATATCATAACGCTCGCCGAAATCGGCATCACTACCACATCGCCCGGCGGCACGTATAACCCGAACGGCAACGTCACCCGTGCGCAAATGGCCGCATTCGTCGACCGGACAACGAAATTCGATCAGAACCGTAAAAAAGGGCTAATCTACTATGATCAACAACTACGCAAATACCGAGACAAAAAAGCATCCGAGCCGCCCGCACCCGTCGTGGACAACCCGACCCAAACCATCCAATTGGTCAATGAACAGCGGAAACAACTCGGCATCAAAGCACTCGTCCAGGATGAAAAATTAGCCGCCATCGCTCAAAAAAAAGCCGAAGACATGGCCGCCAACAACTATTTTGCACATCAGTCTCCAACATACGGATCTGTCGACCAAATGCTCGACACCTTTAATTACACGTGGACAGGCTATGGCGAAAACATTGCCAAAGGCCACACCACACCAGAAGCTGCCGTTGATAGTTGGATGAACTCACAAGGCCACCGCGCCAACATCATCAACACCAAGTTCACCAACATCGGCGCAGGCTACGCAAAAGACACTACAGGAACCACCTACTGGGTCCACCTATTTACTCAAAAATGAAGCTCGATGACAGAAATAACCGTCAAACCTTGGTAGGGGGGACGGTTATTTCTTTTTCAATAGGAAAAAGATGACTGACAACAACGTCATAATGATCATACAACCCAACCTTCACTTTCAATCAACCACTGCCCGCGCTCAAAGACCTCCGTCTCCCGCTCAATCAATCACGGCTCGTGCTCAAACACCTCGGCACCCGCTCAATCAACCACTGGCCGCGCTCAAAGATTCTCGTCACTCGCTCAATCACTCACCACTCACGCCCAATCAACCACCGTCCAACCACTCCACCAAAAAAACCAAATTTTCCCCAGCACTATGTATCTATCACCTAAATCGCGGGTATAGTTTATAATACAAATAGAACCTATACCCACGAAAGGGGGATCATTCGGATGAAATACCTTCAAATAGCACTACTTACAGTCTTTTCCCTCTTCCTATTCACGCCATTCGCTGAGGCGGATACCGTTGAGGATATTAAGTTTTATGTAGAAACGTATTATTATGGGGACATTCCGAAAGACTTGGACAAGATGACGACGGTGGAGGAAATCATGGGCTCCTTGGATGAGTATTCCCGTTACCTGTCTGCGGAGGAGTACCGCGCTTATGTAGGGCATGTTGCGGAGGACACTACCGAGCGACAAGCGGCAGCAACGGCTACTGAAAACCAGCCCGCGGTCACCTCGTCCATGCTGTACGGCAATATCGGTTATATCAAAATTTCCACATTCTCCACCGATCTCGGACAAAAAGTGGAAAAGCACTGGCTCCAGTTGCAAAAAGCCGGCGCCACCGAACTGATTGTCGACCTCCGTTACAATGGGGGCGGCTATGTGGAGAGTGCCGAACAGCTTCTCGGATTCTACCAAGGCGTGACAGATGCCTATCATCTACTGACGCGGGAAGGCAAGGAAACGATCAAGCCGGTTCCGAGAAAGACGAAATTCCCGAAGCAGTCGTATTTGCTCGTCAATCGTTATTCGGCTTCCGCATCTGAAATTGTCGCGGCCGCGTTGCATGACACCAACACCGCAACAATCGTCGGCGAGACGACAAAAGGGAAGGGGAGTGTCCAAACCTTTTTCGAATTCGATGACGGTTCGGCACTCAAACTGACCATCGGCAATTTCACAGGCCCGAAAGGAACAATCGTCCACAAGAAAGGCATCACGCCGTCAATCAAAACAACACCGGACAATGAACTCACCACGATGCATCAGCGGTTGTTGAACGCATCCTTCATTAAAAAGAGTTATCGCAAGACGGAGGAACTGAAAAACGTCGTGACCGATAAAGTCTTTCACGTCCAGTTCACCCAGCCGATGAACTTTTCGGACAAGCAAACGTCCAATACAGTAGAGCTAGTGAAATTGGGCGGCGTGGCCGTCCCGATTCAATTGAAGAACAACGCTGATGACATACTCGACGTCATCCCGAACAAAAACTTGCAAGTCGGCGGCTCTTATATGCTCGTCGTCCACCCGGGCGCCAAGAACACGAAAGGCCGCACCGTCAAACAAGGTACATTCACACCGATCTCGGTGACGGGTGCCCGTTAAGACACCGCAAGGCCATTCGATAAGCAGGCACTCGCAAGTACCAAAGCAGTTATGGTATAATCAACAAATGTTTACAAGGACAAGCACCATCCAACAGAGAGGAACATACCAATGACGAAAAACATATGTGTCGTAGGACTCGGCTATATCGGCCTGCCGACAGCCGTCATGTTCGCCAATAGCGGCGTGCGCGTACACGGCGTCGACATTAACGAAAAAGCGGTCAATATGATCGCCAATAAACAACTTCATATAGAAGAGAACGGTCTCCAAGAACGTCTCGAACAAGCTATCGACGAAGGGATGTTCACCGTCTCGACAGCACCGACGGAAGCGGACGTCTACATCGTCGCCGTCCCATCTCCGATCAATCCGGACAATACGGCGAACTTGGAATACATCCGTCAAGCGACGGCGTCCATCGTCCCGTACTTGCAAAAAGGCGCACTCGTGATTCTCGAATCGACGGTTCCACCGAAAACCGTGGAAAACGTCATGTTGCCGGAACTTCGCAAATCAAACCTCGTACTCGGTGAAGAACTATTCGTCTCACACTCACCGGAACGCGTCATCCCGGGCAAGATTTTCGAAGAACTCATCAACAACGACCGAATCGTTGGCGGCATTACACCGAAATCGGCTGAAATGACGAAAGAACTATACAAAACGTTCGTCCAAGGGGAAATCCACCTGACAGACGCGACGACAGCTGAACTTGTTAAAGTAATGGAAAACACATACCGCGACGTCAACATCGCCTTCGCCAACGAACTTGCGAAAATCGCAGAAACGATCGACGTGGACATTTGGGAAGCAATCCGATTTGCTAACTTCCATCCGCGCGTTAACATCCATACGCCGGGACCTGGAGTAGGGGGACATTGCATCGCCGTCGATCCATGGTTCTTAGTGGAATTAAGCCCAGACAAAGCCGACATCATTAAGAAGTCACGCCTGACAAACGATGGCATGCCGAAATTCACAGCCCAAAAAGCGAAAGCGCTATTGGAAGAACAAGGCATCGAAAACGGCAAAGTCGCCATTCTCGGACTTGCGTTCAAAGGGAACGTCGATGATATGCGGGAAAGCCCATCCACGGAAGTGATTAAAGAACTCGAAAACATCGGGTTAACCGTGACATCATTTGACCCGCATATTAAAGACATGCAGCACCCGACGCAAAAAGAATCACTCGGACAAGCTGTACAAGACGTCGACTTGATCATCCTGACGACGGATCATAATGAGTTCAAAAACATCAATCCTGAAATGCTGAACACCGGCGATACGAAACCGCTCGTCCTCGATACGAAAAACGCGCTCAACCGGGACAAATGGGAACGTGCAGGCTTCCGTTTCTTCAAACTCGGTGACGGGAAGCACAAAGGAAACGCTTCTATATGAAAGAAGAAATTTTAGGTGTTCAAGTCAATACGGAAAACTACGATGAGCTGATCCCGAAAGTATTCCAGAACATCGAAGATAAAAAGAAATCACTCGTCGTGGCCATCAACCCGGAAAAGCTGATGAAAGCGAAAGAAGATCCGGAACTGAAAGCGCTCCTGAATCGGGCCGAGTTCCAGATCCCGGACGGTATCGGAGTCATCATCGCGTCCAAACTGCAAAAAGGGAATATCACATCCCGTGTGACGGGCGTCGATATGATGGACCGTATTGTAAGAGAAGCGGCACGCACACAGAAGCCTATCTTCTTATATGGTGCCAAGCCGGGCGTTGCAGAGAAGGCGGCTCAAAAGCTGATCGATACCTACCCGGATCTCATCGTAGCCGGCACACAAGACGGTTACGAAAAAGACACGCGCAAAGTCATCGACACGATCAATCAAGCGAAGCCGGATATCCTATTCGTCGCCATGGGTTCACCGAAACAGGAACAATGGATCGAAAAGCACCGGGACGAGCTGCACCCCATCCTCTATCAAGGCGTGGGGGGCTCTTTCGATGTACTCGCAGGGAATGTCAAACGGGCACCTGCCATATTCCAACGTTTCGGGGCGGAATGGCTCTATCGTTTATTGAAAGAACCGAGCCGTCTCAAGCGGCAAATGAACCTCCCGAAATTTTTATTAGAAGTTTTTTCCCGGAAATGATAATTGAGCACTTGTAATCTAGTAAATTAGGTGCTAGAATACGAGTTGTAAGGATAATTTCCTCTAAAGCATATAACAACGCCACGCAGGTCGAAATCGGTTGGTTGACCACACAAAAAGGCTTGAACAGTTCCCATCTGTTCAAGCCTTTTTGTATTAACGAAAAGCGGAAGGGGCCGTTTAGACGCGACAGACATAAGGCGAAGATGCGGCGTGGTACTTTTTGCCACAGAGTAGCTTTGACTTATGACCCGAGCGTCTGGCCCCTGGAGTCTGGACAGCGGAAGAAGAAGTGGCAACTACTATTTTAAAAGACAACTCGAGTGACAAAAAAATGAACTTTTTGCGAACTCCATAACCCGTCCATTTCTACCTCACAATCACGCTCATCCTTGATACCACGCTAAATATCCAGAAAACATACGCAGCCGTCATAACACCCATACAAAAGAAATTTTTTTGTAACATTAATCCAATAACAGTAAAACACTTGATATATATCTAAAATACGCTAGAATAATATAAGCGACTCAGGAATCTCGAATCTTGCAGAACGGAAATTACGATATTACTAATTTGTAATTGACATCCTTGTCGCAAATATCTATACTTTACTGTGTAATGGCTTCTTACTTTCCATTTTGCCGTGGAAGTAGATGACAAATTTTATTTCTATCTAAGAGGAGGAAATTATTCAATGGCTAACCAACCATCGAAGTACAGCAAATTTTTACTTGGCGCTGCATCAGCTGCTCTCGTAGCATCCGCAGTAGCACCAGTAGCAAGCGCGGCAGATTTTAAAGATACAAAAGGGAACACGCACGAAGTAGCGATCGATGCACTATCTGATCTAGGCATCATCAATGGCTACCCGGACGGTTCTTTCCAACCAAACAAAACTCTAACACGTTCTGACGTTGTTAAAATGATGGGTAAATGGCTTGTATCTCTTGGACACGAAGTGCCAACAGACTACAAATCTAACCCACGTTTCACAGACTTAAACGCTAACTCTAACAATGAGTTGCTTCAATATGCTGCATTAGTAGCAGACCATGGTGTATTCCAAGGTAACAACGGTAAACTAGATCCAACTGGTAACATCACGCGTGAAAACATGGCATTGGTTCTTGTTCGCGCTTACGATGCGATCAACGGAACTGACCTTGTTGAAACTGTGAAAGCGGAAGATTTCGACCGTGACGTAACAGACCTTGCAACAGCTAAAGCTGAAGCACGTCCGTACATAGATGTGCTGGATTTCTATGATATCACGAACCCAGCAGCTCCTGTGTTCAACCCGAAAGGAACGACTACACGCGGTCAATTCGCATCATTCCTTCACAGAACTGCTAACCTTGAAGAAACTGCACTAGAGCTTCGCATTATCGATGTAGTTGGTTTGAACGACACGAACCAGTTCCTACAAATCAACTTCAGCAAACCGGTAACAACAGGTCTTGATCCTTCTGATATCCAAATCAGAAACTCAAAATCTGGCGATTCTTACGGTGTACGTGAAGTGAAACTTGCTGCTGACGGTAAAAGCGCACAAGTTGAACTCTTCCAACCAAGAGAAGGCGACATCGTTCTTGAGTATGTAACAGATTACGACATCTCTGTTAATGCAAACGGCGAATTGTTGACGTTCGTATTCAACCGTCCACTATTCTCTGAAGCTCGTATCGTTGACATCGATGTAGCAGGTAACAAATTCACTGCTGTAGATGACAAAACAGGTAACTCTGTAACTGTTAAAGTACTAAAAGATACTGAGTTCGACTACCAAGGTGCAATTGGTGAACTAGTACGTGTTTGGTACAATGGCGACAAAGAACTAGTAAAATATGAAATCCAATCTGCAACTGCTGAATATGATGCGATTGAAATCGATGATAAAGATACAATCAAACTTATCACTGCAGACAAAAAAGTGGATATCACTGACGACGAGTACACTGGCAACAACAAAAACGACGACTATAAGTTCAAACTTTATGTTGACGGTAAAGAAGTTACAACAAGCAATGGTGAAATTCCATCTGATCTTGCTAAAAAACGTTTCAACTTTGCGAAAGTTGGATACGACAAAGCTGGCGAAATCGAGTACGTTAGCGCTTATAGCCTAAACGAATTCCTAGTTGTTGACAAAGTTGACGGCAAAGAAATCGTTGGTATCGAAGGCGATGCTTCAGGTTCATTCAACGCTAAAGATGCAACAATCATCAAAGACGGCAAAGTCATCTCTCTTGACGATGTCAAAAAAGGCGACATCTTGTTCTTCAGTAACGATGCAGATGATAAAGACGGATTTGCAGAAGTATTGAACAACACAGTGAAAGGTAAAATCACTGACACATTCCTAGAAGCGATCCGTGTAGACGGAAAAACATATGATTTCGTTCACGATAAAGCAGAAAGCGACAAGTTTGTCAAAAAAGACTATGCTAACGCTGTGTTCTTGAACGATCGCGACAGACTAGAATACATCGATGAAGATACTGCAGAAGAACTACAAGCAGCTGGCGATGTTACATTGTACTTCGACCGTGCGGGTAACCTAGTTTATGTTGGCGGAGATACTGCTGACGTTGCGAAAAACACAAAAACTTCTATCCTAACAGAAGACATCAAAGTTAAAACTGACTTTGGTAAATCTGTTGCACAGTTCGAAACTGTCAACCAAGATGGTGACGACAAATTGTATCAAATCGATCTAGAAACGTTGAAAACAATCGTAGTCAACGGTAAAGATTATGATATCGATAAAAACGCTGACGAGTCAGACGAGTGGAAAGTTTCACACGACGACACGCACATCGTGTTAACTAGCGGAACTGGAGTAGTTGAGCGAATCGCTCTTAAAGCAGCTGGTACAGTTGTTAACTTCAAACTAGACGATGCTAGCGTTGTGAAAGAACTTGAATTCTTCACAAGCACATCTGCTAAAGAAGGTTACGGTTCAACAACTAGCGTTGTAGAAGCTGGCGACAACTATGTTGGCGGTAAGCGTCTACTAAGCAACACTGTTGTATTCGATGCGAAAAAAGCAGCATCTAACGGCACAATCGATGAGAAAGATGTAAAAGTAACTACATGGAGCGAATACAAAGGTTCAGACATCACTTCATCTTACTACATCTACAATGATGACAACGAAGTTATCGCGCTAGTTATCAAAGATACAAGTGCACAAGATACAGTAGAAGAATCAGCGCTTATTACAAATGTACTTCGTAATTCTGATAAAGAAATCATCGAAATCACTGCATTTGTTAATGGAGCTAAGAAAACATACAAAGTTGACGAAGTGAAATTCGACAGCGTTGAAAAAGGTTCAACTGTTGTACTTGAGTTCGATAAAGACAACTCTGACGTTATCGATGATATCAAAGCAGCTACTTCTTCATTCGTTAAAGAAGATCTGATTGTTGATACTGTAGATTCTGGCCGTCGTGAAGTTACATTTGTTGACGGAACGAAAGCTCGTCTTGTTAGCAATGGTCTAGTTCTTAACGGATCAGATAGCACAGATATCACTACAAAAGCATTGAGCGACCTTCGTGGTGAGAACATTAAAGTAACAGTTCTTTATGACGAAAAAGGATCTGAGTTCGCGAAGTACTTCGTTTACGAGAAAATCTCTAAAGCTGATTACGATGAGCTGAAAGCTGATCAAACAAAAGATCAAGTTGCAAAAGTAGAAGCTCTAATCAACGCACTTCCAACAGCTGCTAACATCAAACTTTCTCACGAAGCTGATGTTAAAAAAGCACGTGATGCTTACGATGCATTGACAACTGCTCAAAAAGAGAAAGTTTCAAGCACATACGTTGAGAAACTAGAAGCTGCTGAAAAAGCAATTGCTGATCTTAAAGAAGAAAACCCAGTTGAAATCGAAATTACAACTGCAACTGCAGTAGGAACAGATCTTTCTGCATTGCTAGGTAACTACACTTACACAGTTGAAGGTACAGTTGCTGGACAGGATGTTGAAAAAGTAACACTAACATTCACTGGCGAAGACGAAGATAAAACTGAAACTGTAGATGTAGTAGACGGTAAATTCACTTTCACAGCAACTGCAGGAGACTTGTTTGGAGTATACTCTAAAGTTGAAGTTTCTTCAGGAAATGTGAAAAAACAAGCAGATATTAACGTATCTGTACAATAATTTAGAACTAGTAAGTCTTGTGAGTCTAGTAGGTATCTATTAGACTCACAGACTTTGTTAAATCTATCAATCTATTAATCTTACTATTTATTGGAGGGTATACCACAGATGAAAAAGACAATCAAAGTCTCCGCAGCTACTGCGATAGCTCTATCTGCATTGACGCCTGTTGCTGCATTCGCTGCAGAGTCAGCAGCAGACACTGGATTCTATACAGCAAACAGCTATACAACAGGAGCAGATTTCCGTGCTCTTTCTACAGCTGAGAAAAGAGCTATTCTTACAAATCCAGAAACTGTTTTAGTTATTGGTGGTAAAGTTTACTTTGCTGCAGACGCAATCACAGCAGCTACGAATGCTGAGTTGGCAGAAGTTGCTATGACTGAAGCAGCATTCGAAGCACAATATGGTGAATTGACTAAAAATGGTTATGATAATCCTGAAGCACCAGTTGGTGATCTTAAGGTTGAATCGGTAAGTGCGACTAACAATCAAACTTTAGAAATTAAGCTTAATAATGCGATTACTGAGGATCAAGCTGAAGAAATTGAAGAAGCTGCGAACCGAGTTGTTGTATACACTGCAGTACAAGACCAAACTAATCCAACAGCGACATCTACAGTAATTACATTTAGTGAAGATCGCAAAACTGCAACTGTTATTTTAAATGCTCCGCTAAATACGGGTGCTAAATACAAAGTTGCGTTTGTAGATAATAATACAACTCCAGCATTGGCAAAAGTAGTGACTGAAACATCTAGTTTTTCAGAATTAATCTCTGGCTTAGAAACACCAGAAGTAACACCTGAATCATCACAAGATGAATATACATTAACTTTTGATAAGAAAATGAATGCTGCTGCAGAAACAAATACTAACTATACTGTCTATGATTCTACAAATAATGCTGTAGCAAGTGCCGTTTCTACTGCAGAATTTGTAACGAACTCAGGCGATAAAAAAGTAAAACTTACTGTTGCACCTGGAACACTACAAGCCGGTAAAACATATACAGTAATCGTTAATAATACTAATGTTACAGCAAATGACGGTACACAACTTACTGCTGCTCAAAGTAAGTTTACTATAAAAACTCCAAGTGTTACTGAAGCTACACCTAAAGTAGCTGGAATTCAAGTTACTGGGGAAAATGAAATTACTGTATTATATGACAAAGATCTGAAAACTAATGGAACTGTTGATACTGATTTAATTTCAGTTAAAAAATCTACAGGCACTCCATTAGTCGTATCTACTGCAGCTATTTCTGGAAAAGAGTTAGTAATTACTACAGATTCTGGTTCGGAATTGGAAGCAGGAAAATCATATAAACTTGAAGTAACTGCTAACGCGGGCATTAATGATGTATATCGTAATGTTACAACAACAGCTATTAATACAACAGTTAAAGCTGCTTCAAATGTAGGGGTAACTGCAGTTAACGGGAAATTTGTACTTGACACTACTAATCCAGGGCAATATGACTTAATTTTAACATTTGATCAACCAGTAAATGCTATTCCGAGTGCGGGAGCTGGTGATGTTGTAATTAACTCTTTAGGATCTACAATTGATATTGCTGGTACGACTGCGATTAGTAAATATTCTAAAGATTCTACAGGTAAATCTTTAATCATTGAAGATGTTGCTACTGCTTTCAGTGGGTTAGATATGGAAGCTGGTAAAACTTACGAAGTAGTTGTGAAAAATGGTGTAATTGAAACTTCAACTGCTACTGGAACGCCAAACACAAATGGAGAAGATTTGAAGACAAATGTTACTGGTATTGATGTAACTGCTCCAGAAGTGGATACTACAACATTAGTTTCAGCAGACAAAATTACTGTTAAGTTTGATGAAGTTATTAATATTGAAGACTTGAAAGCTGGAGATATTGCAGTTGAAGGTTTTGTTAAAGGTATTGATGGATCAATTACTCAGCAATCACTTTCAGGTGCAAGTCAGTTGAAATTCTCTGCAAGCGGTGATACTTTAACAATTACCCCTGCAAATAGTGCTGTTAAGTTTGTAACGGGTGACGTTGCAGGAGGAATTTCTAACTATGTAACTATTGCTGCTAATACAATTAAAGATGCTAACGGTTATAAAAATAGTGCTATTACTATTACAACTGTTAAAGATTTAGCCGCTCCTGTATTATTAGCAGGTTCAGCAACAGGTACAGATGATGTTGTATTAACATATTCTGAAGATGTAGATTTCAAAGCAACTGGTGGTTCTGACGAAGAAGCAACTCAATTCGTAATTGGTGGAGCAGAAGTGAATGGTTTTGCTACAGCAGCCGGTGCTTCTAGTAATGAGATTACTATAACATTAGCAAGTGCATTTGAGTCTGCAAAAGATTATTCTTCTACTACAATTACTTATACTCGTAATACTAACTATCAAGTTGAAGATGCAGAAGGTTTAATTGCAGTTAATGGGAAATTAACTGGTATTGAAACAGGCTTCTAATTAAATTTTATATACCAGATTCTAACATGATTTTGGCTATTTAAATTTTTTAGGTATGTCTAGTAGTCTAGTGCTAGTATTTGAAATTTGATTAAAAAGAGAACAGCCAACTGTCTTTCGGGATGGTTTGCTGTTTTCTTTTCTACTCAACTTTCAGTCATATATTATCATCTTGAATACAAATCATGAATGCCCTGCTTCCACTAACGGAGGTAGGGTTATTTCCATTGGAGGGATTGTAAATGAAGTAGTATGGAGTAAAAGCAGAATAGTTGAGATGGTCGATGGTGAAGGAAGGGGTGAATCAGAAACATGTTCCCGCTAAGCGGGTCGTTATTGTGTCGTTGGAGTTGTTCAAGGAATCAAGCGGCATCCACAGTTACAGTTGATGCTATGGGATTTGCAACTGAATGAAGCTACAGCCGATCGTTTGTTGATTCCTTCCGCATGCCATCTTGTACGGAATACAGAACATAACGTTCGTACCATCCTAGAAGTCACCAATTATGTGATATTTATTTTGGAAGTACAATATGGGGATTGGCTTGGAACTGAAAAAAGAATGGAGCTTCAGCCTTGAATGGTACGCTATTAGTATCGCTGGTTCGATTAAGGAATTGTTTTTTCCTCTTCATCGCTCGACTAATCCTTTTAGAGTTTTCGTGTAATTATTTACAACAAAATCAAAAGCATCTTTGTCCAATTGATTTCTTTGGAATGGACCGGTCTGCTCTGGACAATTCTTTTCTACTTGTTTTTTTGATGCATTATCCATTTCCCTAGAAGTGTCCTCCGTGTTCATAGGTAATTATCCCTTTCCGTCTGTAAAATGATTGTTTCCAGTAAAGACATACATATTAGTTTGGTTATTAGAACTCATATGTTTTCGGTTGCTTCTTCAATTATTTCGATCCGGCCATCAGAGTGTTCTTTCACCACCTGACCGATCTCGTTCATGTATATGATATAGGAGTCAAAAAGGCTTGCTTCGAGACGGGCACGAGCTCCTGTAAGGCTCGCCCATTTATTTAGATATTCTATATGCACTTCCATCAACAATCCCTCCTTCTCAGTTAAATACTCATTTCGCACTGCCTGTAGTATAAGTATACACCTTGGTTTTCTTTTATAAAATGTCGATAGTGCCAGGAGAGAGGGAAGGGATGTTTTTTCTCCTTCCCTCTCGTTTCCTCTCTCGTTTCCTCTCTCGTTTCCTCTCTCGTTTCCTCTCTCGTTTCCTCTCTCGTTTCCTCTCTCGTTTCCTCTCTCGTTTCCTCTCTCGTTTCCTCTCTCGTTTCCTC
>NZ_JAKRNU010000016.1 GCF_022346545.1 Sporosarcina sp. ACRSM
GATGGCGAAGAGGTCACACCCGTTCCCATCCCGAACACGGAAGTTAAGCTCTTCAGCGCCGATGGTAGTTGGGGTTTTCCCCCGCAAGAGTAGGACGTCGCCAGGCGTCAAGGTCATTGCCAATAGGTAGTGGCTTTTTTTGTTTGTAAATATAAAAAACTTGAAAGATACAGATCAAGCAATTATATAACAATCATCCTGACGCTTCAAACGCTCAAAGTATCTTCCAAATGAACATACCTCTCTTTCACCCGCTCAATTCTCTCCAAGTGCTCTTTATCCTACTTCAGCGCTCAAAGTCATTTCGAAGCGATCAATCTCCTGTCTCAGCGCTCATAACTATTTTCAAGCGATCAATCCTTCGCTCCAGCGCTCATAACTACTTTTAAGTGATCAATCCTTCGCTCCAGCGCTCATAACTACATCCAAGTGATCAATCTCTCGCCCCAGCGCTCATAACTACTTCCCAGCGTTCATATTCTCGCCTCTCCCTCGCTCTCAACTCTATCCTTCCCTTAGTGACTTATAACAACCAACAGAACCCCCTCGAACGATAATCCCACTCACATTGCCCCACGCCATTTCAAATCTCCATCCATTTGAGGATTTGAACCGAAAATACTATTACCCTTCTCTTGAAATCCACCACTGTGCGCGATACGATGAGAGCAAGCGAGGAAAGGGGATATTACTTTGCAAATGTTGCTGATCATTTTCACGATCAATATTGTCTATGTTACGTTCTTTACAGTGCGCATGATCTTAACGCTTAAAGGGTATAGGTATTTTGCAGCCGCTGTAAGTATGGTGGAAGTTGTTATATACGTTGTTGGATTAGGCCTCGTATTGGATAATCTGAACGAAATTCAAAATTTGGTTGCTTATGCGGTCGGTTATGGATGCGGTGTTATTATTGGTACGAAGATTGAAGAGAAGATGGCACTTGGCTACATTACGGTGAATGTAATTACTGCAGAGAAAAATTTGAAGTTACCAGCTATTTTGAGGGAGAAAGGGTATGGGGTAACGGATTGGTCTGCGAATGGATTGGATGGAGACCGTTCTGCTATGCAGATTCTTACACCGCGTAAATATGAGCTGAAATTATATACGCTTATTAAAGAAATCGATCCAAGGGCATTTATCATTGCTTATGAGGCGAAGACGATTCATGGCGGGTTCTGGGTCAAGACAGTAAGGAAAGGAAAGTTGTTTAGGGATGAGCAAAAAAAAGACGGTATGGTTTGAAGTAAAGGAAGGGGAAAGCATTGAAGAGTGCTTGGGCAGATTAGCAGCTGAAGGATATATCGTAGCGGGCAGAAAGGAAGAGCCGTTGTTTGAGGAAGTGAATGGTGAATATATACCTGTTCGGCAACTCATTCAATTCAAAGGAGTTCTTTCTGAACAATAAATGCACAAAAGACGAACGTTGTAAAAAAAGAAGTATAACAATGTTCGTTTTTCCGTTGACGAACAGCCAAAGGCTTGATAAAATATGTAGAGTAAATAGGAATCCCCCATATATGCTGAAGAATTGGCTTCAGTGTTTCTACCAGGACACCGTAATGTCCGGACTATGCGGGAAAGCGAAAGTTCAAGAATTGAAGCGAGAGGTGTGTGAGTCCCAATGGATACAGTCATCTTAACGCATATTTCAACGTCCTTGAATAATCCGCTTTTCACGCGTGTGAAGAGTGGGTTATTCAAGGACGTTTTTGTTTGATTTAACTTTTATATAAGTGCTGTGATTGATTAAAAGGAGCGGATAATCAGTGGAACCGAAGATCGGTGTCATTATGGGTAGTAAAAGTGATTGGGAAACGATGAAGCATGCGTGTGACATATTGGACGAGTTAGCAGTTCCTTATGAAAAGAAAGTAGTCTCCGCGCATCGTACGCCTGATTTCATGTTTGAATATGCAGAACAAGCCCAAGGTCGGGGAATAGAGGTTATCATCGCTGGAGCGGGTGGGGCGGCTCATCTTCCGGGGATGGTTGCAGCGAAGACACTTCTTCCTGTCATTGGCGTACCGGTCCAATCGAAGGCATTGAATGGAATGGATTCACTTCTTTCTATCGTGCAAATGCCGGGTGGTGTTCCCGTGGCAACCGTATCGATCGGCAAAGCAGGGGCTACGAATGCCGGCCTGTTGGCAGCGCAGTTTTTAGCGGTCCATGATCAAAGCTTGATGAAACGTTTGGAAGAGCGACGTGACAATATGCGTAAAATCGCATTGGAAAGCAGCGGTGATTTACTATGAAAACCATTTTACCTGGACAGACGATCGGGATCATCGGCGGAGGGCAACTGGGCCGAATGATGGGGCTTGCGGCGAAGGAAGCCGGGTTCAAAATCGCTGTACTGGATCCTGTGATGGATTCGCCATGCGGTCAGATTGCAGATATTCAAATTGTGGCGCCTTATGATGATGAGGCAGCACTTGAAGAGCTTGCTGAAGTAAGTGATGTCATTACGTATGAATTTGAAAACATTGATTACGAAGGATTGAAACGACTATCCGAAATCGCTTATGTGCCACAGGGTGCGGATCTTGTCCGGATTACGCAAAATCGTATCACTGAAAAGGCGGAAATTACAGCTTCAGGTGCTCCTGTCGCGAACTATATTGCTGCGCAGACATTTGACGAACTGACAGCTCAAATTGCAGAGGTCGGATTCCCTTGTATCGTGAAGACGGCGTTTGGCGGTTATGATGGCAAGGGACAATTGAAAATCGATTCTGCAGATGATTTGAAGGAAGCGGCATCCCTGTTTGCTCATTCGGCTTGCATCGCGGAAGCATTTGTTCCATTCACAAAGGAGATTTCCGTGATTATCCAGCGCAATGCGGAAGGACAATCCTACTGTCTGCCGATCGCGGAAAATATCCATAAGCATCATATTCTACATGAGTCGATTGTTCCTGCACGGGTACACCCAGATGTATTGGCAAGAGCTGAAGAAGCGGCAACTAAAATTGCTGATCACTTGGAACTTGTCGGCACGTTGGCGGTTGAAATGTTCGTTCTTGAGAATAATACGATTATCATCAATGAACTGGCGCCACGTCCACATAACTCAGGGCATTATTCCATTGAAGCATGTAATATTTCGCAATTCCACCAGCATATCCGTGCCGTTTGCGGTTGGCCGCTACGTAAGCCAAGATTGTGGGCGCCATCCATTATGGTGAACGTACTTGGGGAACATGTTGCGCCACTGACCAATGTGGTCGGCAAATATCCTGATTGGTCCATTCATCTGTATGGAAAAGCGGAAGCGAAAGAAAAGCGTAAAATGGGTCATGTCACAATCATGACTGACGATATCGAAAAAACTTTAAAAGAAATTGATGCATCCGGCATTTGGCCTCAATGATCCGTTTGGGTTGTACGAACTAACGTAAACTAATTCCATTTTGGGAGGAAAAAGACATGACAAAAGTAAATGTATACGTAACACTACGTGAAAGTGTTGTTGATCCGCAGGGAATTGCTACAAAGGAAGCACTACAAACATTAGGCTTTAACGAAGTTGAAAACGTTCGTATCGGAAAAGTGATTGAATTGGAATTAAACGGTTCAGCATCTGACATCGATGCACATGTCAAAGAAATGTGTGACAAGCTACTGATCAATAAAGTAATCGAAGACTACCGTTATGAAATCGGGGAGGTTGCGGGCAAATGAAGTTCGCTATTTTAACATTCCCGGGATCGGGTTCTGATATTGATATGTATCACGCGGTAAAAGAAGTTCTAGGAGCAGAAGCGGAATACGTCCAGCACATAGAAACGGATTTTGCGGGTTACGATGCGATCCTTATCCCAAGTGGAGCTTCTTATGGTGATTATCTTCGTCCGGGTGCATTGGCGCAAAGCTCGCCAGCGATAGAAGGCTTAAAAGCGTTCGCTGCGACAGGTAAGCCGGTTCTAGGCGTAGGCAACGGTTTTCATATCCTTGCGGAAACAGGGCTATTGCCGGGGGCTTTCCTACGGAATAAAGGCATGAAATTCAGAGCGGGCAGTGCGAAGTTGACTGTTCATAATACAGATTCTAAATTCACTGCGGATTATGAAAACGGTCAAGAGGTTACAATTCCATTTGCGCATGAATATGGCAATTATTACATTGATGAAGCAACTGTCGCGGAGCTGAAAGCGAACAACCGCATCGTCTTTACATATGCGGATGAAAACGTCGATGGCAGCACGGAAGCCATTGCAGGGGTGTTAAACGAACAAGGGAATGTACTCGGCATGATGCCGCTTCCTGAACGTGCAGTCGAAGAGATCATTGGAGGAACAGACGGATTACCTCTCTTCAATTCAATTTTGAAAAGGTGGAGTGAAAACAATGTCAGCCAAGCATGAACCGAACGCTCAACAGATTAAAGATGAAAAACTATACCTTCAAATGGGAATGACTGACGAAGAATTTGCACTTGCAGAAGAAATGCTCGGACGTCTTCCGAACTATACGGAAACCGGCTTGTTCTCCGCATTATGGTCAGAACATTGCTCGTATAAAAGTTCAAAGCCTGTGCTACGTAAATTCCCGACGGATGGAGAGCGTGTGCTTCAAGGACCTGGTGAAGGCGCAGGGATCGTCGATATCGGCGATAATCAGGCGGTCGTTTTCAAAATGGAATCGCATAACTCACCTTCAGCCATCGAACCGTTCATCGGTGCGGCAACGGGTGCAGGCGGAGTATTGCGTGATGTGTTTTCCATGGGGGCACGCCCTGTTGCGCTCGTCAATTCCCTTCGTTTTGGAGACTTGACGGATGCACGTGACCGTTACCTATTCGAAGAGGCGGTTGCTGGGATTGCAAGCTATGGCAATAAAATCGGTATCCCGACGATTGCCGGTGAGGTGCAATTTGACAATTGTTATTCAAAGCGTCCACTGGTCAATGCGATGGCGGTCGGTTTATTGAATCATGAAGATATTCAAAAAGGTGTTGCGTCCGGTGTCGGCAACATAGTGATGTATGCAGGTGCGACAACAGGGCGTGACGGCATTCACGGTGCGACGATGTCTTCTTCTGAAGTGACTGTGGAAGAAGAAGCAGAACTTCCAGTGATGCAAGCAGGCGATCCATTCCTTGAAAAATTGGTCATGGAAGCATGTTTGGAACTAGTAAAATCAGATGCATTGATCGGTATTCAAGATATGGGTGCGGCGGGTCTTACATCCTCGGCTGCGGAAATGGCATCAAAAGCTGGATATGGAGTAGAGCTGAATCTTGACCTTGTTCCACAACGTGAAGAAGGAATGACAGCGTATGAAATGATGTTGTCAGAATCCCAAGAACGTATGTTGATCGTCGTAAAACAAGGCCGTGAACAAGAAGTGACGGATCTTTTCGCGAAACATGGCATTGAAGCTGTGGCAATTGGGAAAGTAACAGATGATAAAATGCTTCGCTTGCTTCATAAAGGAGAAGTGGTTGCAGAAGTATTAGCGGATGCACTTGCTGAAGATGCACCAGTTTACCATAAAAAATCAGAGGAACCTGCTTACTTCAAAGAGTTCCAGGCAATGGAAAAAACAGAGCCGGCTGTCAACGATTTAACAGAGACGTTGAAAGACTTATTGCAACGCCCGACGATTGCATCCAAAGAATGGGTTTATAACCAATTCGATACACAAGCGCGTTCGAATACGGTTGTTGCACCGGGAGCTTCTGCAGGCGTTATCCGTGTCGATGGGACGAATAAAGGGCTTGCAATGACATCCGATTGTAACTCACGTTTTGTTTATCTCGATCCAGAAACTGGTGGGAAAATTGCAGTTGCTGAAGCGGCACGAAATCTTGTCTGTTCTGGCGCTGAACCGATCGCAATCACGGACTGTTTGAACTTTGGTAGTGCGGATAAGCCGGAAGTGTTTTGGCAACTTGAAAAGTCAGCGGAAGGGATTTCTGAGGCATGTCGCAAATTGAATGCGCCAGTCATCAGTGGGAACGTTTCTTTATCCAACGAAGTGAACGGTGTTCCGGTCTATCCAACGCCTACAATCGGTATGGTCGGTCTCGTCCATGATCTTTCCCAAACGGTAACGACGGAATTCAAACAGGCGGGCGATGTCATTTACGTTATCGGTGAAGCGGCAATGGAATTCGGCGGCAGTGAGCTTCAACAAATGACGGAAGGGAAAATCTTCGGACAAGTTCCGGTGATTGACTTAAACGTGGAAGCGACTCGTCAAAAGCAATTATTGTCTGCCATTCAAGAGGGGCTTGTTCAATCGGCAACGGACTTATCGGAAGGCGGCTTTGCGGTTGCGCTTTGTGAAAAAGCATTTGGTGCACAAGGTCTTGGAGCGGGCGTAACGGTTTCAGGTTCTGAAGTAACGGCACTTTTCAGTGAAACGCAATCACGTTTCCTTGTTACGGTTAAAGAAGAACATGCACAAGCTTTCGAAGCGGCTGTAACGGATGCCGTTAAAATCGGTACAGTGACTGACAGCGATCGACTTGTCATCAATGGTGACAACGGTACGTTAATCGACGGATCGGTTGAAGAATTCCGTACTGCTTGGAAAGGGGCTATCCAATGCTTGCTGAACTCAGAGGCTTAAACGAAGAGTGCGGCGTGTTCGGCATTTGGGGTCATGAAGATGCGGCGCAGATCAGTTATTATGGTCTGCACGCATTGCAACACCGTGGGCAGGAAGGCGCCGGTATCGTGACGAAGGAAGGCAAAAAACTGCATGTCGTTAAAGATGAAGGTCTTGTCAATGAAGTATTTTCCGGTGATGCGATAAAAAATCTAAAAGGAAATGCGGCTATTGGACAGGTCCGTTATACGACAGAAAACGGTCGCGGTATAGAAAATGTCCAACCGCTTGTGTTCCGTTCAACGACAGGAAGCCTGTCGATTGCGCTCAATGGCAACATCGTCAATGCAGTTGAATTGCGTGAACATCTCGAACGTCAAGGCAGTATTTTTCAAACGGCTTCGGATACGGAAGTGCTTGCACATTTAGTGAAAAGAACGACGAGTGGTACGTTAACGCAACAAGACAGAGTGAAAAAAGCTTTGGCGCTACTGAAAGGTGCATTTGCCTTTGTCATGTTGACGGACGATGGTTTGATGGTAGCGCAGGATCCGAATACGATCCGTCCTTTATCCATCGGGAAGATGGGGGATGCATGGGTCGTTGCATCCGAAACATGTGCATTTGACATTATCGGTGCAGAATGTGTCCGCTCGGTTGAACCGGGTGAATTGATCATTATTAATGACAAAGGGATGCGTTCCGAACGGTTTGCCGAAGCGTCGGACCGTGCGATGTGTTCGATGGAATATGTCTATTTTGCCCGCCCGGATTCGAATATTGATGGGATCAATATCCACTCAGCACGAAAACGTTGTGGGAAACAGTTGGCACGTGAAGTGAAGATTGAAGCGGATGTTGTGACAGGTGTGCCGGATTCAAGTATTTCGGCCGCTATCGGCTTTTCAGAGGAGAGCGGAATTCCATATGAACTCGGCCTTATCAAAAACCGCTATGTCGGTCGGACATTCATTCAACCGTCACAGGAGTTACGGGAAAAAGGCGTGAAGATGAAGCTTTCCCCGGTTCAACAAGTCGTTGAAGGTAAGCGGGTTGTCATGGTCGATGATTCCATCGTCCGCGGCACGACGTCCAAACGGATTGTACGGATGCTAAAGGAAGCTGGTGCAAAGGAAGTTCACGTCGTGATTGCATCTCCTCCTCTTGTCAGTCCTTGTTATTATGGTGTTGATATTAGTACAGATTCCGAATTGATTGCAACGAACAGAACTGTTGAAGAGGTCCGGGATCTTATTGAAGCGGATTCGCTCACATTCCTATCTGCAGATGGGATGTTAAAGGCGATTGGCCGTTCTCCAGAGATGAAGAACTGTGGGCAATGTTTGGCATGCTTCACTGGAAATTATCCGACGGAAATCTATTCGGATACGGCAATGCCACATGAAAAAGAAATTGTGAGATAGGGGGCCTTTTGCATGTCTAAGGCATATGAAAGAGCGGGAGTCAATATCGAGGCTGGCTATGAGTCGGTTGAACGGATGAAATCGCATGTGGCACGGACTGCACGAAAGGGTGTTGCAGGAACGTTCGGCGGCTTCGGCGGCATGTTCGACCTTTCAGCATTGGAATATAAAGAGCCGGTCCTGATTTCAGGGACAGACGGTGTCGGGACGAAATTGAAACTGGCATTTATGGCAGACAAACACGATACGATCGGTATCGACTGTGTCGCCATGTGTGTCAATGATATTGTGGCGCAAGGGGCAGAACCGCTTTACTTCCTGGACTATATTGCGCTTGGCAAAGCGGTACCTGAGAAGGTGGAAGCGATTGTTAAAGGAATTGCCGATGGATGTGTTCAGTCAGGAGCAGCGTTAATCGGTGGAGAAACGGCGGAAATGCCTGGATTGTACGAGATCGATGAATACGATCTTGCCGGATTCGCAGTGGGTGCTTGCGAAAAAAGTCGTATTGTGACAGGTGAAAAAGTGGCTGAAGGCGATGTGCTTGTCGGGATTGCATCAAGCGGCATTCATTCTAACGGCTATTCACTTGTTCGTAAAATCGTTCTGGAAGAGAACGGTTATGCAATCGATGGTGTTATCGAAGGATATGAAGCACTTGGCACAGTTGGTCAGGCGCTTCTTGAACCGACGAAAATCTATGCGAAACCTGTCCTTCAAATGCACGAAGAATTGGACATCCATTCAATGGGGCATATTACAGGTGGCGGATTCTTCGAAAACTTGCCGCGTATGTTAGCGGAAGGTTTTGGAACGGAAATCGACCTCGGCGCATGGCCTGTCCTTCCAGTATTCCAAATACTGAAGGAAAAAGGACAATTGACGGATAAAGATTTGTATAGCGTCTTCAATATGGGCGTCGGCTTTGTCGTAGCACTTCCGGCTGAACAAGCGGATCGTGCAATTGAGATCGCTGAGCAACACGGTGAAAAAGCATACAAAATCGGTCGCGTCACAGCAGGTGAAGGGGTCACATTTACAGGTGAACATGACGGGAGCCTTACAAAATGACTCGTAAAATGAAAATTGCCGTTTTCGCATCTGGAAGCGGCAGTAATTTCGGCGCATTAGCGGAAGCATGTGAAAAAGGGGAGCTAAACGCCGAAATTGTCCTCATGGTGACGAACAAGCCGGAAGCGTTCGTTGTCGAACGTGCTCGCAGAGCGAATATCCCGATTGCGGCACTCAGACCGAAAGATTACGAGACGAAAGAGGCGTATGAGGAAGCCATTCTTACTGCGCTTCGTGAGTCGGGGGCGGAATGGTTAATTCTCGCAGGCTATATGCGCCTTGTGGGTCAGACGTTATTGAAAGCATACCCTTCCAAAATCGTAAACATTCATCCGTCTTTGTTGCCATCTTTCCCTGGGAAAGATGCCATTGGACAAGCGATCGGGCATGGTGTGAAAGTGACGGGGGTTACGGTTCATCTTGTTGATGAAGGGATGGATACCGGTCCGATTCTTGCACAGCGAGCGGTCGATGTCATCGATGGAGACGTCGAAAAGACGGCGGAAGCGATTCATGCGGTTGAACACGAACTCTATAAGGATGCATTGAATAAACTATTTTGCTAATCGCTACGCTGAAAGTAGCTTCAGTGGTTACATAATGAAAATATAAGATCAAGTCGGTGAACATTTTTACCGACTTTATTTATTACAAAAATGGAGGATATTACTCGTGAAAAAACGTGCACTGCTAAGCGTGTCAGACAAAAGTGGTATTTTGGAGTTTGCGAAAGAGTTGGAAGGGCTTGGCTATGAATTGCTGTCTACAGGCGGAACAATGAAACACCTGGCGGATAATGGCGTAGTTGTCACAGCTGTCGATGCGGTAACAGGCTTCCCGGAAATTATGGAAGGCCGTGTAAAAACGCTCAATCCGATGATTCACGGTGGACTTCTTGCGAAACAAGATGACCCGACGCATCAGGCGCAAATGGAAGAGCATGGCATCCAACCGATCGACATCGTTTGTGTCAACTTGTATCCATTCAAAGAAACGATTTCCAAACCGGATGTGACAACGGATGATGCAATCGAAAATATCGACATCGGAGGACCGGCGATGCTACGTGCATCTGCGAAAAACCATGCGTATGTCACGGTCATTGTCGATGCAGCGGATTACGCGCAAGTGTTGGAAGAGTTGAAGACGGATGGCCAAACGACATTGGAAACACGCAGACGTTTAGCGGCGAAAGTATTCCGCCATACAGCTGCGTACGATGCGCTCATTTCAGGCTACTTGACTGATCTTGCAGGCGAAGAGTTCCCGGAGCAGGTGACTTATACATATGAGTTGAAACAACCGCTCCGTTACGGTGAAAACCCGCATCAGAAAGCGGCATTTTATAGCCGTCCACTCGGTTCGGATTTCTCGATCGCTTATGCTGAACAATTGCACGGCAAAGAGCTTTCTTATAACAATATCCAAGATGCGAATGCAGCGATCCAAATCGTCAAGGAATTCGAAGGTCCTGCGGCAGTCGCAGTGAAACATATGAATCCATGTGGCGTCGGTACAGGCGAAACGGTTTTCGATGCGTTCAATAAAGCTTATGAAGCAGACCCGGTATCCATTTTCGGCGGCATTATCGCTTTGAATCGTGAAGTGGATGCGTCAACTGCTGAAAAACTATCAGGAATATTCCTTGAAATCATCATTGCACCATCGTTCACAGCTGAAGCTGTTGAAATCTTGACGAAGAAGAAAAATATCCGTTTACTTACGATTTCGTTTGATCAAAACAAAAAAGATAAATGGAATACCGTGTCTGTAGAAGGCGGACTGTTAATGCAGGAACCGGATACGTATGGCTTTGCGGATGCGGATATCCGTGTGGCAACGGATCGTGAACCGACAGAAGCAGAGTGGGAAGCGATGAAACTAGGCTGGGCAGTCGTCAAGCACGTGAAATCAAATGCGATTGTTGTATCGGATGATCATATGACACTCGGTGTCGGTGCAGGACAGATGAACCGCGTTGGCGCAGCGAATATCGCATTGACACAAGCGGGAGAACGTGCAAAAGGAGCAGCACTTGCATCAGACGCGTTTTTCCCGATGGACGATACAGTTGAAGCGGCTGCGAAAGCAGGCATCACGGCTATCATCCAACCAGGCGGATCGGTCAAAGATGAGGATTCCATTAAAAAAGCAAACGAATACGGCATTGCCATGGTGTTCACAGGCGTCCGTCATTTCAAACACTAAGGAGGATTATCGTTGAATATACTCGTTATCGGGAGCGGCGGCCGCGAACATGCGATTGCCAGACAGTTCAAAAACTCCCCTTCCGTTCAGAAAGTTTTTGTCGCGCCAGGCAATGATGGTATGAAGAATGATGCGGAATGTGTACAAATCGATGCATTGGATTTCGAAGCGCTTGTTTCGTTCGCGAAAGAAAATGAAGTGGACCTGACTTTTGTCGGTCCTGAACAACCGCTTGCGGAAGGCGTTGTCGATTTTTTCGCGGAGCATGGATTGAAGGCATTCGGCCCGACGAAAGCGGCTGCGCTAATTGAAGGCAGTAAATCGTTTGCGAAAGAGCTGATGGCGAAATACAATATTCCGACTGCGGCGTATGGAACGTTCACGGACGCGGAAGAAGCGAAAGCTTTCATCCGTGAAAATGGTGCTCCGATTGTCGTTAAGGCGGACGGGCTTGCGGCTGGGAAAGGCGTCATTGTCGCGATGACGTTGGACGAAGCATTGGATGCGGTCGATGATATGATCGGCAATCAGAAATTCGGCGAGTCTTCATCACGTGTCGTCATTGAGGAATTCCTGGACGGCGAAGAGTTTTCTTATATGTCATTTGTGCATGATGGACAAATTTACCCGATGGTCATCGCACAAGACCATAAGCGTGCGTTCGATGGCGATAAAGGGCCAAACACAGGCGGCATGGGCGCGTATTCACCGGTTCCGCAAATTTCGGATAGCGTTGTACAAGAAGCGTATGATAAAGTGGTCGTTCCGACTGTCGAAGCGATGACAGCGGAAGGGACGCCGTTTACAGGAATTTTATATGCAGGTCTTATTTTGACGGAAGATGGACCGAAAGTGATCGAGTTCAATGCACGTTTCGGGGATCCTGAAACGCAAGTCGTCTTGCCACGGATGGCATCCGATTTCGGTGCATTCATGGCTGCGCTTATGGATTGCAAACCGTATGACCTGCAATGGCATGACGAAGCGATGTTGGGCGTTGTCATAGCGGCAGACGGTTATCCGGGAGATGTGGTAAAAGGAACGGCATTGCCTAATCTCGATATTCTGCAGACACAAGGATTGGACGTGTTCCATGCGGGGACGAAATCGGATGGCGCCGGCTTTGCAGGAAATGGCGGTCGCGTCATTCTCGTCGCAGCGAAAGCGGACTCACTGAAAGAAGCACAAAGTCAAGTGTATAAAGGCTTGTCCCAACTGGAATGGAATGGATTCTTCTATAGACAGGACATCGGCTGGCGTACGTTTGAATAAAGTAGCTTGAACATTATCCCGGATCTTGGATAAATCAACCTTCCAAGGTCCGGTCTTTTTTTTACATGTAAGAAAGTCAAACTAGATGGAGTGTACAGGTACAGATGGAAGGTACATATAAAGGTAATGATAAATTAATAACGGGTCTCGTATTAGGGATTATTACATATTGGTTGTTTGCGCAGGCGCTGTTGAATACGGTGCCGGCTATCCAGCAGGACTTGGGCATCGATGTCAGTACGATTGGCATCGGAATTAGCCTGACAGCCCTTTTTTCGGGAATTTTCGTCGTCGTTGCGGGAGGCTTTGTCGATCGTTTCGGGGCGGTGCGGTTAACGGTCATCGGTTTGATACTGAGCATTGTCGGGTCGTTACTTCTTATTCTTGCAACAAACACGTCGCTTTTCATAACGGCACGGGTCATTCAAGGGTTTTCCGCGGCTTGCGTCATGCCTGCGACGCTGTCGATCGTGAAAGCGTATTATGACGGTGCAGCCCGTCAACGCGCATTGAGTTTCTGGGCGATCGGCTCCTGGGGTGGGACAGGCATCTGTTCGTTGGCCGGGGGAGCCATTGCGACATCGTTGGGCTGGAGATGGATTTTCATTTTTTCCATCGCGGTGGCTATCCTTTCTCTCGTGTTATTAAAAGGTACACCTGAGACGAAAACAGTGGCCACAAGTAAGAAGTTCGATTACGTGGGCCTGATCCCATTTGTGTTGGCGATGCTCAGCTTAAACCTCGTCATTACACGGGGTGGCTCATTCGGTTGGTCAAGCAAGATTACCCTCTCTTTGCTTCTCCTCTTTGTCGTATCAGCGATTTTCTTCTTTCGAAATGGATTCAAAAAAGGAGACGATAGTTTTATCGATTTCTCCATCTTCAAAAATCGTGCCTATTCAGGCGCGACATTATCGAACTTTTTATTGAATATGGTAGCGGGGTCTTTGATCATTATCAATACCTATCTCCAAATGGCGAGAGGCTTTACGTCATTTCAGTCGGGGCTTTTGTCCATCGGTTATCTGGTTTGTATTTTAGTGACAATCCGAATCGGGGAAAAGCTGATCCGGAAAATAGGGGCAAGAAAGCCGATGATGATCGGACCTTTAGTGACGAGTATCGGCGTCATGCTTATGGCTTTCACGTTTTTGGATGATATGCCTTACACTATCGCAGTGATCATCGGTTTCATTTTATTTGGAATCGGTCTTGGTCTGTATGCGACGCCTTCGACAGATTCGGCCGTTGCCAATTCACCGGCTGACAAGGCGGGCGTTGCGACGGGCATTTACAAAATGGCGAGCACGCTCGGTGGTTCCATTGGTATCGCAGTTTGCGCCAGTGTTTTTGGTGCATTGTCAGCCAGCCATGATGCGGGCTTTGCCGCGATGATCGGGTTAGGAGTTTGCGTAATGCTTTGCATTCTATCCATGCTCTCCGTATTTTTCACAACGCCGAAAGACGTCCGAAATGCTTGAACCTAAAATCCCCTGCTCCCTGACAGAGCGGGGGATTTTGGAGTGATTTTTTGATGTGATCGGTTATTTTATTCGACCGCTCCTGTACTTTTCAAATTGATATCCATGGTGACATTAAACTCGATTTCAGGATAAATGCGATTCCATTCGTCAATCGTGTCTTTGTGCGACAATCTCGTCGCACGATAACGCAAGCCGAATCCGAATGGATCGACATTGTTCTCTTGAAGGGTAGTCAATAAATCCATGACCTTCTTTTTAATATCATCAGCTGCTATTTTATCGTACTTTTTCAAGTCGGAGTTATTCAGACGTTTAGTGGATTCACTAATGACACCGACCTTTGTGATTTTCATATCAATCCGTGGCGTCTCTCCTTCGTCAAGGATAATCTGATATTTCATCTTGACTTCATCGATGTGCAACACCAAGTGCAGATTGTCTTCTTCAATTTTATAAGTGAAATTGGATACATTATTGATCAGTGAATTAAAATACTTCGTTTGAACTTGCGTCAATTCAACGGGTTCCTCACCCCATTTAAGTACGATCGATTTATTGACGATAAAATGTTTTTGTTCCTCATTGAAATCGATGATGGGTAAAACCGTATTGATCCCTTTGCTTAATACCTCTCTTCTGAATTCGAATAGGAATGTAGTGAGGACATACGGGCTTTCCGTTCCGGTATTATCGAAAAAGTTATATAACGCGATTGTTGCAGGAGGTTCAGTGTCCGGTGCAAAGGAAACTGTCTCCTCGGCAGTCTTTTCAGCTACGGCAACGTAAGTGATCATTTGGATATCCGCACGTCTTGTAAAATAATCCATGAATGTATCCATGTCTTTTGAAAGCAATTCCTTGTTTAGAACGATGCTCCGATTATGTCCCATCTCCAATTTTTTATCAACATGTGTTTCCATATCCCGAATGGCTTCTGCAATCGACTCGGCATCATGAGCTAAATGCGTAAAGCCTTGGGCAGCCTCTGCCTTGACTTCACCGGCTGGCTTGGCCAACTTCAATGTCACCCTGAAACCGTCTTCCACTGTTTCGGAAGGATCTATGCCTATTCCCAATACAAAAATCCGTTTGTCAATGTCTTTAAAGGCACATCCGGATTGAAAAAGGAGGGCGATCAGCATGAGGATAGAAAAAAAGCGCTTTATCATTTTTTGAGTTCCGGACAATTGGACGCTCCCCTTTTCTTTGCCAACAAAAGACTACCGATGAGCAAAAATAGAAGAATCGGCAAAAAGTATTTATCGAATATTTCGACTGACTTATACAGATTATCGACTGTCATCCTTGTTGCCGAGAACATCGCAACAATCCAAAAGCAAACGATAAAAAAAGGAATTGTTAAATTATACGACTTCCACTTTAATCGTTTGAAATGAAATATACTGGAAAGTAGCTGGATGGAAACATGCCAATGTATCGTCATGCTGATGACACTGAGGGCCAAGTAGGCGCCGATGAATATAAAGACGATTCTTTCAATGACTCCGAATTTCATACGGATGGAATCGCTTGTCATTATCCATGGGTACAAAACATTATTTAGGGAGTCAAATCCTCCAAAGCCGATTGGAAGGAAATAAGTAGTGAAAAGGATAAATGTACAAACTACTGTAAGCAAGACCATACCTTTTCGTGACGGTTTTTTCAATTTCGTGAAGTATCGATTGAATATTATTAAATTGGCTACCCCGATGACAATATAGAGCGAGGTGCTAAAAGCCGCATAATCCGGCAAATGATTAATATGCATGACGGCAATCCTTACATAATCCCATTTCAGGCTAGGGCTGAGATAACCCTTTATTTGGATGAAGACAATAAAAGGGACTACGATAAGAATGACAATTTCACTCATATATAAAATATTTCTTGTCGTCATCAGAATTCCATATGTGACAACAAAAACAAAAGTTAGGACGATTGTATAGATGGACATTTCAGGCGTCAGAAAACGAAAAATAATGAATGTATAGATGACCAGTGTTGAGAGCCCCGCAAGATACCAGCAAAGAGCGAGAAAAAGAAGCACGGGCGTTGCAATCCATTTGGGTACGTGCAACTTCAAGATTTCGGGCAAGTCTTGCCCGGGGAAACGACTAAATAAGGAAATGATCATGTAGGTCAATATCATTCCGACGGGCAGGGCAAGAACAAGCGCAAGGACGGTTCCACTATTGTTTCCGGCGATTAGTATCCTTGGCGTGAGGGAAACCATATTTGTCAGCATATTTACCAAAATCAAGTAGAATAGGAAACGGCTCATCGTTTGTCCATCCTCAACTCCTCATTTTTACTAATCCATGGAATCCGTAAATAAGGTACACCTAAACTTTCTTTACTTACCAAAAGCATAATTAAGCCTATAAAACCGACCAATAAACCGACCATCCCGAACAAAGCCGAATAAACAAGTAGCATAAGCCGAATAACCCGTATGGAAAAACTCATCTCGTTGATAGGAATGACAAATGTGGAAATGGCGACTGCCGAAATGACGATGACCATGATATTTGAAGTCAGTGCCGCTTCTGTTGCCGCCGTGCCCAAGATGAGTCCACCGACAGTGGTCGCGGTAGAATTGACGGCTTTCGGCAATCGCATGCTTGCTTCCGTTAATAATTCCACGAAGAATAACATGAAAAATACTTCTATAAAGGATGGATAAGGGACACCGATCCTGCCACCCGCAACAGTGAGCGCAAGTTCCAGTCTCAAAATATCCGGGTTATACGATGTCACTGCCACATACAGGCTAGGGAGCAAAATACATACGAACAAACCGGTATATCTCAAAAGGATTGTAAATGCCGTTACACTGAAGACGTGGTAATTATCTTCCATTGAAGACATGAAATCGAAAAAAATGACAGGTACAATGATGACATCCGGGCTTCCGTCAATGACGATAATCACTTTACCGTTGTTCAAATTGTAGACGATGCGGTCCGGTCGTTCTGTGATCAACGTTGAAGGGAATAGCGTGAATGTACCCTTGTTCAGAAAATGTTGGAGGTCGCCGGCCGATTGGAGTAACGGAGTATCGAGTTCAACAAGCTGCTCCTTGACTTTTTTCAACATATCGGGATTGACTCGATCATAATCATAGAGTAAGGCGATTGCTCGGTTGGATTCGTCATCCGACAGGATTGTTTCAACTTTTAAAGAAGGCTGATGGTACCTTTGCCTGATTAAATTGATTGTCACTTCAATATCTTCACTTAATCCTTTTTGAGGTCCATGAACTGTCGGTTCCATCAGGGTATCCTGTACTTCTTTATTACTCACGAGGCGGATATCCAACAAGAAAATATGATTCCCAATCGCAATCAAAACAAATCCCGCGCTTAACAAAATAAGCAATTTATCTATATTTGGCATATCGATTCGATTCGGCAAAGATTGGATATAAGAAGTAAAGCTTTCCTCAGAGGACATTTCAAAAAAGGGTTTGATCACCGTTTGCTGGAGTGTATTTCCATCCACCACGGACTTTAAATAGAAAAGGAAAGCATATTGGCCATTCATGTGTAGCGGTGTCTGAATCATGTCATCCGACGGCTTGAATTGTTCCGCCAATCCATCGAATAAAGGAGGGGCTTTTTTTTCAAACACTTGCAACTCTCCTTTCAGGTAAAGCCTTGAAAAAGCTTTGTCATTAGCGTTGACGGAATTTGGAGAAATGATACAAGCAATCTTGTGGAGTGGAATCCTATAAAAAAAGCCCCGACTCCTGATGAGGAGCGGGACAATCATTTTTCATGTCGCCTGGCAAATCCATCCGCCGAACATATTGGTCGTAAAGAATTTAGCGATTTTGCCGAAGCCGGCCTCACTGAGTAACCCGACAATTTCCTCTTCGGGAATGAAGGACAGGGCACGGACCGTTTTCTCCATTTCATCCACTTCTTCTTGTGACAAACTTGTCGAATCGAGCCAATAAGCTTTCCACAGTGCAAACAGCTCATCGAATGCCGGATTGCCCGGATTACCATACATCGTCGCCATCACAAACGGTGCACCCTCTTTCAAGCATTGGCGAATCGCCTTCAGTTGACGGAGTTTTTCCTGCCTGTCTGCAATGAAGTGCAGAACGAGCATACAAGTGGCGGCATCATGCAAATTGTCCGCACGCACTTCCTCGGCTGTTCCCCCGATAAATTCTACGCGATCTGCCATTTGTAAAGCGGCTGCCTTCGTGCGCGCGATATCGAGCATTGGCGGTGCAGGATCGACGGCGGTGAACGTCCATTCAGGATTTGCGGGGCCTAACAAAGCGAGTTCATTGCCACCGCCAGCCCCGACGACGAGCACATGGGCTTGCTGTGCCGTATGCGCCCGAAGATATGTCTGCACAAGTCTGAACATTGAATCATACGTAGGCAATGTTCGGCGTATCCCTTTATCGTACTCCGTCGCCATTTCTTCATTGAATTCCATTTTGTCCGCCATATGATCAAATCCCATCCATTTTGTAGTATCTGTAATTATTTCGCTCAAAACTTGGAAAAACCTTTTCATCGAAAAATCTTGTTGCTTCACAGTGTTTTGGTTCAAGAAATGAATGTTTTACCTAAACAAGCCAACGTCGGGTTGAAAGAAATCAACGTTTTACACAAACGAGGCAACGCCAAGTTAAAAGAAACCAACGCTCGTGAACAACTCCAAAACGTCCTGTCCAAAATTTCCAACTCTCTATGTATTTCATGAATGCTATGCTACGATAAATAGTATACTAGTGAGTAGAGGAGAGAGGGGATTTCATGTGGGGGCATAGTGAGATAAAAGGGCAGCTGGCGATCATCGAAGGCAAAAAGTCGCCGGATCTCATTATTACAAACGGGGAATACTTGCATGCTATTTATAAAAAGTGGATGAAGGGAAACATTTGGGTTTCAGGGGATCGGATTGTCTATGTCGGACAGGCCATGCCCGCTGTTACAGAAGGCGCGGAAATTTTCGATGCGTCCGGGAGAAAGATTGTGCCGGGGTATATCGAACCGCATGCGCATCCTTTTCAATTGTACAATCCTCGAACATTTGCAAGTTATGCAGCGGAGCGCGGAACGACTACGATGATTGCGGACAACCTTGCTTTTTTCCTGACCCTTGATGACACAACGTCTTTTTCGATTATGGACGAATTGAGCACGTTGCCGTTTTCATTTTATTGGTGGGTACGATTTGATTCACAGACGGCTACGGAAAATGAAGCGACTTTATTTAATGTTGATTCGATCCGACAATGGGCTGGACGGCCAGATGTTCTGTTAGGCGGTGAATTGACAGGGTGGCCTCGGCTGATGAACGGTGATCCGAATATGTTTTCTTTTCTTCAGACTGTAAAAGCGGAAGGCAAGAAAATGGAAGGCCATTTCCCAGGGGCCTCGGAGCGGACACTTGCCCGCATGCGTCTTCTTGGGGTGGACGGCGATCATGAAGCGATGACCATCGAAGAAGTGGAGACAAGGCTTTTACATGGTTATGGAGTGACGTTGCGCCATTCGTCCATCCGACCGGATCTTCCTGATTTGTTAAAAGCCGCGGTGGAGAAAGAGTTGGACGTATTTGATCATCTCATGATGACAACAGATGGTTCGTCGCCGTCATTTTACATCGACGGTGTGATGGACAAATGTATCCGCATTGCGCTTGATGCGGGGGTAAAACCGATTGATGCTTATCAAATGGCCACTTATAACATTGCGCGTTACTACAATATGACGGATCTGCACGGCATGATTGCGACAGGGCGCTATGCATCACTCAATATTTTGGAAGATGTCGATCATCCCGTACCAACGGATGTGTTGTCTAAAGGTGAATGGGTGAAACGTGCAGGAAGGCCGACGGAACCGTTCCCTTCCATCAATTGGTCTGATTTTGGCGTGTTTGCTCCGGATTTTGAGTTGAAGGAATCCGATTTACGATTCGATGAACCAATCGGGATTGAAATGGTGAACGATGTTATCACGAAGCCGTTTCAGATTACACGGGATACGACAACCGCTCAATTGGAGAACGGGCATGATGAGAGCTTTCTGATGCTCATTGACCGCCAGGGAAAATGGCATGTCAATACGGTAATCAAAGGATTTGCAACGGATGTCCAAGGTTTTGCTTCCACGTATTCGAATACGGGGGATATTCTGCTGCTCGGGAAGGACAAGCAAGAGATGATCCGGGCTTTCGAAGAAGTCAAACGGATCGGAGGCGGGATGGCGCTCGTAGAGAATGGGGAAATCATCCAAACATTGCCGCTTGTCATCGGAGGCGGCTTTTCGAACGAACCGATGGACTTATTGATGGCACAAGAATTGGAACTGAAAAAAGCATTGGTGGACCGAGGCTTCAAATATGGGGATGCCATCTTTTCGTTACAGTTTTTGCAAACGACGCATTTGCCATATGTACGCATTACGCCGTTAGGCATTTATGATGTGATGAAAAACGAAGTACTGATTCCCGTAAAGGAAAGATAGGAGGAAGAAATGAGAAGAAAATGGAAAGGGTGGTTCGTAGGATTGACCGCCGCTATATTACTATTGACAGCATGTAACAATGATGAAGAGGTGAAGGAACCCGTAACGGGGCCGCTGGAAGAGGAAGAAATCGTTCAAGAAGAAGAACCGGTAACAAGCTATGCAGCCCCTTTTACAGGCATTCTATCGGAAGAAGAAACGACTCGTCGTCCGGTTTTGGTTACGATTAACAACCATCCATTGGCGAGACCGCAATCCGGAATCAGTGATGCGGACATCGTCTATGAGTTGGCGGCTGAAGGGAATGTGACGAGACTTTTAGCGCTCTTCCAAAGTGAGTTGCCGGAAGAAATCGGGCCTGTGCGCAGTGCCAGGGATTATTTTGTCCATATTTCTAAAGGGCTCGATGCTTTTTACGTGGCACATGGCTATAGCCCGGATGCACAACAATTGTTGCAAAGCAATTTTGTGGATAATGTGAACGGCATGCAGTATGATGGCACGCTTTTCTGGCGCTCGAAAGACCGACGTGCCCCGCATAACTCCTATATTTCAGGGGAAAACATTTTAGCGGGAGCGGAGAAGACGGATTCCACAATGGAAATGGATCAGCCGTCACCATTTTCTTTCCATGAATCGATTGAAGATGCTAAAATAGGAGATCAAGCCTCTACGATTACGGTTAGTTACAGTGCGGATCCGAAATTTACAAGCAATTATTCATATGATGTGCTGAATGGGACATACGAACGGACTGTGAATGATGTCTTGACGATTGATAAAGTGAATGATGCCCCAGTGGAGTTATCCAATATCCTTGTATTTGAAACTGCGCATCGCACAATCGATAATGAAGGAAGACAGGCAGTCGATTTGGAGACGGGTGGCAAAGGGATGCTATTCCAGGCAGGGCTCGTCAAAGCCATTGAATGGGAAAATAAGGACGATATTCTGATGCCGATGGAAAACGGATCCCCAGTGAAACTGGTACCGGGTAAAACATGGATCCATATCGTCTCAACGAAGCCGGGTATGGACCAATCTGTGACATTCATGCCATAAGAAAACATTCAGAGAGTGGGAAAGGATATGCAAATCGATAAAATCCGTGGTCATCAGACGGAACAGCTTTTTAAGGCGATACTCGAATTGAAAGACCTCGATGAATGCTATAAATTTTTTGATGATCTTTGTACCATCAGTGAATTGCAGTCGCTGACACAACGTCTGGAAGTGGCGCAAATGCTGAAACAGCGGAAGACATACGATACGATCCAACATGAGACGGGCGCCAGCACCGCTACCATTTCAAGAGTCCGCCGTTGTGTCGATTACGGTTCGGGCGGATACAATATCGTATTAGACCGATTGTATCCGGAAGAGAAGGAAAAAGAAGAAACTCAATAAACGAAGCACCGGACGAGAAAAGAACTCGTCCGGTTTTTTTGGTATACTGAAGGAACGTACAATATGAGATTAGGTGGTTGAACATGGACTATACGACATGGCGTCATGCCTTTAAATTAGATCCTGCAAAAACAGTGACGGACGAAACGTTGGAGCTTCTGGCAGAATCGGGAACGGATGGAGTGATCGTCGGGGGATCAGACGGTGTTACACTCGATAATGTACTTGATTTGCTCGTCCGGGTGCGGCGTTATTCTGTTCCGGTTGCTTTGGAAGTATCGACTGTTGAATCTGTGACACCGGGCTTCGATTATTATTTTATCCCTTCGGTGTTGAACTCGACACAAGTAGAGTTTATCAATGGGTTGCATCATGCGGCGTTGCGTGAATATGGCCATATGATGAACTGGGATGAAGTGGTTGCAGAAGGCTATTGCATTCTGAATCCGGATTGCAAAGCGGCAAAAATGACCGGCGTGGAGACGGTACCGGACGAAGAGGATGTCATCGCGTATGCACGTATGGCCGAGCATCTATTTAAATTACCGGTATTTTATATGGAATATAGCGGTATATATGGCGATCCTGAAATGGTGGAAGCGGCATCGCGCGTACTGGAAAATACGCGTCTCTTTTATGGCGGAGGCATTACGAATGCGGAAGAGGCGAAAACGATGGCGGCCCTAGCGGATACAGTTATTGTCGGCAATATTATTTACAAAGATTTGAAAGCTGCACTTTCCACTGTTGAAGCGGTCAAATCGGTTTCCCGTCAACAGTAATTCAGTGTATAATAGAAGAACAAACGTTCCGAAAGGCGGTAGAATATGAATACAATTGCAGAAGGCTTGTTGGCAGGCATGAATCCTGAGCAAGCGCGTGCGGTGAAGAAGACGGAAGGACCGCTGTTGATCATGGCAGGGGCAGGTTCCGGCAAGACACGCGTTCTCACCCATCGGATCGCTTATTTGGTCGTGGAAAAAAACGTGTATCCATCCAAAATTTTAGCGATCACGTTTACGAATAAGGCGGCCCGTGAAATGCGCGAACGGATTGATGGATTGCTTGGTCCAGGTACGGGGGAGCGGATGTGGGTGTCCACATTCCACTCGATGTGTGTCCGTATTTTGCGCCGTGATATCGATCGGATCGGCATTTCAAAAACTTTTTCGATTCTTGATACAGCCGATCAATTGACGGTCATTAAAAACGTCTTGAAAGACTTGAACTTGGATCCGAAACAATATGATCCACGTTCCATGCTCAATGCGATCAGTTCTGGGAAAAATGAATGCATTGATGCGGAAGCGTTCCGCGGACAAATCAATGCATTCAATCCCTATGAAAAGACGATTGCGGACGTTTACGATGGCTATGCCAAACGATTACGCAAAAACCATTCACTCGATTTCGACGATCTGATCATGATGACGTTGACCTTATTCGAACGCGTCCCAGAAGTCCTCGAATTTTATCAAAACAAATTCCAATATATCCATGTTGATGAATATCAAGATACGAATAATGCCCAATACCGACTCGTAAAAATGTTGGCGGACAAGTTCAAGAACATCTGTGTCGTCGGTGACTCCGACCAATCGATCTATCGTTGGCGCGGCGCAGACATCGGCAATATCCTCTCTTTTGAAAAGGATTATAAAGATGCTGAGATGATTATGCTTGAACAGAACTATCGATCCACGAAGCGCATCTTACAGGCGGCCAATGACGTCATTATGAATAACAAAAGCCGCTATGACAAAAAACTGCGGACAGATAATGAAGAAGGCGAACCCATTCGCGTGTACAAAGCAAGTGATGAAAAAGATGAATCACAATTTGTCGTCGGTAAAATCATTGAGTTGAAAGAGCAGGAAAACTTGAAACTCGATCAATTCGCTATTTTGTATCGGACAAATGCCCAATCACGAGTGATTGAGGAATACCTTGTGAAATCGAATTTGGATTATACAATTGTCGGCGGAACAAAGTTCTATGACCGAAAAGAAATCAAAGACTTACTAGCCTATTTACGATTGATCGCCAATAATGACGATGATCTTGCACTCGCGCGGATTATCAATGAACCGAAGCGGAGCATCGGGGCGACTTCTTTCGATAAAATGGCTACATTTGCCATCGAGCATGATCGTTCGATTTTTGATGCGTTGCAGGAAGTTGACTTTATGGGGTTGACCGCGAGAGCGGCAAATGAAGTGGCGAAATTCCGTGAACTCATTGCCGGCTTTACACAGATGCAGGAATATTTATCGGTCACGGAGCTTGTTGAACAAGTACTTGAAAAATCGGGCTACCGCGAGATGTTGCAACGGGAAAAAACGATCGAAGCGGAAAGCCGCCTTGAAAATATCGAAGAATTCCTTTCTGTCACAGAAGCGTTCGAAAAGCGTGCAGAAGAGGAGAGCGGCGATAAGTCACTTGTTGCGTTCTTGACGGATCTGGCTTTAATTGCAGATATCGATTCGCTTGATAAAGAAGAAAACCAATCAGCGGAAAAAATCGTCCTGATGACGATGCATGCAGCAAAAGGACTTGAATTCCCTGTCGTCTTCATCATCGGCATGGAGGAAAATGTCTTCCCGCATTCCCGCTCCATGGCAGACGATGAAGAAATGGAAGAGGAACGACGCCTAGCTTATGTGGGGATCACCCGTGCAGAACAGAAATTATACTTAACATCGGCATCGTACCGAACGCTTTATGGACGTGCGAGTTATAATAGCCCATCGCGTTTTATCGGAGAGATTTCGGGTGACATTACAGAAGCGCTGTCCGCCCATTCCGGGTTTTCAATCGGGGGAACATCTTCGACGCGAAATCAAGCCCCTGTCCGTCCTGCTGTCAAAAAGCCGGTCTATAAGTCCAGTGGTGGGGACAAGATGGGATGGAGAGTAGGAGACAAAGCGGTACACAACAAGTGGGGCACTGGCATGGTCGTCAGTGTGAAAGGTGCAGGCGAGGATGTGGAACTGGACATAGCATTTCCAGATCCGGTAGGCATCAAGCGATTGCTAGCCAAATTTGCACCGATTGAAAAAGGATGATAGGAGAAGAAGTCGATGGATCGAATGGAACTCGAAAAACGGGTGGAAGAATTAAATCAGTTGCTTCATGAATATGGCCATGCGTATTATTCGCTCGATAAACCACTTGTCCCTGACGCGGTTTACGATCAGCTAATGCAAGAGCTACTAGCGATTGAAGCGGAAAACCCTGATCTGATCTATCCCGATTCACCTTCACAACGCGTCGGTGGGGAAATCTTGACCGGTTTTGGAAAAGTCGTGCATGAGTTTCCGATGCTTAGTTTATCGAACGCGTTCAACGAAGAGGATTTGCGGGAATTTGACAGGCGTGTCCAAGCTGCTACAGGACATCAAGTGACTTATATTTGTGAGCTGAAAATTGATGGTTTGGCCATTTCACTTAAATATGTGGACGGGCGTTTCGTCCAAGGTTCAACACGCGGGGATGGGACGGTTGGAGAGGATATTACAGGGAATCTGAAGACGATCCGAACGATTCCTTTGCGTCTGAAAGAGCCAATATCCATCGAAGTGCGCGGTGAAGCGTATATGCCGAAAAAATCATTCGTCCACTTAAATGCTACCCGTGATGAAGCGGGTGAAGAACCGTTCGCCAATCCGCGTAATGCGGCGGCAGGTTCACTGCGACAATTGGACCCGAAAATTGCCGCCAGCCGGAACTTGGCTATTTTCATCTATGGTATCGGAGGCGATGGCAGTGCTTATGGACAGGATAGCCATTCCGATTCCTTGGATGCACTGGACGCACTCGGCTTTGAAACGAATCAGGAACGGAAACGTTGTGCCTCCATCGACGAAGTGATCGACTATATCGGAAAATGGGTGGAAAACCGTTCAAAATTAGACTATGAAATCGATGGCATTGTCGTTAAAGTCGATAACTTTGAAGATCAGGAGCAACTTGGTTTCACTGCGAGGAATCCGAGATGGGCAACCGCTTTTAAATTCCCGGCCGAAGAGGTCTTGACCAAATTACTCGATATCGAATTGAGTGTCGGTAGGACGGGCGTCGTCACGCCGACAGCGATTTTGGAGCCTGTCCGGGTTGCCGGTTCGACAGTCGGCCGTGCTTCTTTGCATAATGAGGATCTGATTAAAGAAAAAGATGTCCGAATCGGCGATACGGTCATCATCCGGAAAGCGGGAGACATCATTCCAGAAGTCGTCGGGCCGTTAATCGAACAACGTACGGGAGATGAACAACCGTTTGACATGCCGGATAACTGCCCGGAGTGTGATTCGGAGCTGATCCGGATTGAAGGGGAAGTGGCACTGCGTTGTGTCAATCCACAATGCCCTGCCCAGATGAAAGAAGCGATCATTCACTTCGTTTCGCGCAATGCGATGAATATCGAAGGGATCGGCGAACGGGTTGTGGACCAGTTGTACCGAGCGGACCTCGTTCACGACGTGTCAGATCTATACACGTTAACGAGAGAACAATTGATTGAATTGGAACGGATGGGCGAGAAATCCGTATCGAATTTATTGACAGCGATTGAAGCTTCGAAAGCGAACTCGTTGGAGAAGCTGCTGTTCGGACTCGGTATCCGTCATGTCGGGGAGAAAGCAGCCATGATTCTTTCCGAAGAGTTCGGCACGCTTTCGGCATTGATGGAAGCGGATGTTGAGAGATTGCTGACCATTCATGAGATTGGGGATAAGGTGGCCGACTCGATCACCACTTATTTCAGCAATGAAGACGTGGTGGAAGTGCTTCGAAAACTGGAGTCCTACGGAGTGAATATGACGTATAAAGGCCGCTCCAGACAGGATGTACCAACAGATGGACCATTTTCCGGAAAGACGGTCGTCCTGACCGGGAAGTTATCGATTCTGACGCGCAATGAAGCGAAAGAGAAAATCGAAGCGCTCGGTGGAAAGGTGAGCGGTAGTGTCAGCAAGAAAACGGATCTTGTCATCGCTGGGGAAGATGCCGGTTCAAAATTGGCCAAAGCCGAAGAACTCGACATTACGGTTTGGAGTGAAGAAACGTTAATCGAGGCACTCGGAGAGGAGTGATGAGAATGAAAAGAGTATGGCTCGCCACCGGGCTAGTAGGGATTTTGTTGCTCGGGGGATGTCTTCCTTCCATCGGAAAGGATGAGGATGAAGTCGTTCAAGAAAACGAGGAAAATGTGGAAGAGACGGTGATGATTCCGGACGTTAAACTGAAGGATGAATTTTATCAGACGTTGATCCCTTTTAAGAAAAGTGCAAGCCGTGGCCTCATTGTCAGCAATTTGTACACGAAGTATGATATGCAGGAGGCAGAAGAAGGGCTGTTAAGGTTATCCGTCCAAAACTTCAGCCCTAGCACGCATTACTTTCAAGAAGGGCAGTACATCGATCGGGATACGGCCCGCTCTTGGCTCTCTAGAAGCTCATCTGATGAGGCGGGGTTGAATCCGCCTGCAGAAGAAGGATTGACGGAGGAACAAGTTGCGGAACAGTCGCCAAATATTCTTGCCCATATCGTTGAACAGAATTACTTGATCATGACCGATGATAAGAAACTCAGGTTAGATGGGATTTCAATCGGGCTTGCGCTGAATTCGATCAGCTATTCGAGAAATGGTAGAGAAACGAGGATTGATGATAATGTCTTGGAACAGGAAGGTATGAAAATAGCGGAGGAAGTCGTCCGTCGCTTACGGACAATGGACGGGCTTGCGGATGTTCCGATTGTCGTCGGTTTGTTTAAGCAAGAAAGCCGGAATTCCATCCACCCGGGAACGTATTTTGCGACGGCTGTTGCAGAAAGAGGCAAAGCGGCACCTGCAGGTTGGAAAAAAGTGAACGAGAAATACGTCGTATTCCCGGCGTCATCCGAAACGGAAAACTACAGGGACATGAATACAGCATTCGAACAATTGAAACAGGAAGTTGATGCTTATTTTCCTAGTTTTGTGAACATTATCGGAACAGGATTTTATAAGGATGGCCAATTACAATCGCTCAGAATCCAAGTGCCAATCCAGTTTTTTGGCACAAGTGAAATTATCAGTTTTACACAATATTTGACAGCGCTGATTGTCAAATATTTTCCGAATGTCTACACGGAAGTAAGTATTTCCACTTCTAATGGACCGGAAGCGTTGATCATTAACGAACCTGGAGAAAAGGAACCATTCGTCCATATTTACGGTTATTGATGAGCGGTAGCAACGAATACGACGCACTTGAACTTTTCAACAGAAATAGAAGGTGTTATTATTAAACGTACCGATTGATGATGAGGAGGAGAAAGTATGACAACGATGACGATAGATGAAGTGAACTATTTGGCGGGCCGTATCCGACTTGGCCTGTCAGAAGACGAAGCGGCAACGTATGCCGAAGAACTTGGTGAATTGATCAGCTTCATCGGGAAGTTGCAGGAAGTCGACACGGAGCAAGTTGCACCGATGACACACCCACTGCAAATGATCAATGTATTGCGTAAGGATGAGCCGGTCGATGTACTGGACCGTGAAGAGATGTTGAAAAGCGTAAAAGAACACGAAGCTGGACAGATCAAAGTGCCGACCATCATTTGATGAGCGAATTTGGGGAGGAAAAGATAAATGACGTTATTGAACAAGACGGCAGTAGAACTTCAGTCGCTTTTACATAATCGGGAACTGACTGTCAAAGAATTGACGGAAGAGTCACTTGCCCGTATAGCGAAATTGGATGAAAGTGTACAAGCATTTCTTTCAACGAACGAATCCGAAGCACTTGCCCAAGCGCAAGCCTTGGATCAACAGCCATTAGAAGGCCGCGGTCCACTTTTCGGTTTACCGATCGGATTGAAAGATAATATCGTAACGAAAGGGATTACGACAACAGCCGCAAGTAAGATGTTGGCAAACTTCGTGCCGGTTTACGATGCAACGGTTGTTGAAAAACTGAGAGAGGCAGGTATGGTCATTGTCGGAAAACTGAACATGGACGAGTTCGCCATGGGTTCCACGACGGAGACATCTGCATTCAAAAAGACCTATAACCCTTGGAACTTGGATCATGTGCCCGGAGGTTCTTCAGGCGGTTCTGCAGCAGCGGTCGCAGCGGGAGAAGTTCCATTCGCGCTCGGTTCTGATACAGGCGGTTCCGTTCGTCAACCAGCAGCATTTTGTGGCGTTGTCGGCATGAAACCGACTTACGGACGTGTGTCCCGTTTTGGTTTGATCGCGTATGCATCATCGCTTGACCAAGTCGGTACAATCACACAAAATGTCGAAGATAACGCAATGCTTCTACAAGCGATTGCAGGACTGGATCCGAAAGATTCGATGACTTCTCCACAGGAAGTGCCGGATTACAAAGCGGCGCTAACAGGTGATGTGAAAGGCTTGAAGATCGGTGTACCGAAGGAATACCTTGGTGAAGGTGTTTCCGAAGAAGTGAAAAAGGCTGTACAAGAAGCCCTGCAAAAGTTTGAGTCTCTCGGTGCTGAATGGGAAGAAATCTCCCTTCCGCATTTACATTACGCGGCTGAAGCTTATTATGTCATTGCGACATCCGAAGCGACATCCAACTTGGCTCGTTTTGACGGAATCCGTTACGGTTATAGTGCGGAAGGCGTTCATGATCTGGAGGAACTTTACGCTCGTTCACGTGCGGAAGGATTCGGAAGAGAAGTGAAGAAACGCATCCTGTTCGGAACGTATGCATTAGGTGCAGAACATCATAAGGACGTATTTGTGAAAGCGCAAAAAGTTCGTGCGCTCATTGCACAGGACTTTGCACAAGCTTTTGAAAAATACGATGTCATCATCGGGCCATCTTCTGCAACAACTGCGTATAAAATCGGTGAAACGAACAAAGATCCATTGGCGCTTTACGCGAATGATGTCTTGACGGTACCGGTCAACCTTGCCGGCGTTCCGGCCATTTCAGTACCATGCGGATTTGCGGATGGCTTGCCGGTCGGCTTACAAATCATCGGGAAACATTTCGATGAAGCAACGCTTTACAGAGTGGCGCATGCATTTGAACAAGCGACCGATTTCCATACACAAACTCCAGCGATCAGGGAGGGGAAATAACCAATGAACTTCGAAACGATTTGCGGGCTTGAAGTCCACGTAGAATTGAAAACAGATACAAAAATCATGTCACCGGCACCGGCCCATTTCGGAGCAGAGCCGAATATGAACATCCACGTTACCGACCTGGCATACCCAGGGGTTCTACCTACGATGAACGAACGTGCAATTGAGTATGGCATGAAAGCTGCATTGGCGCTGAACTGTGAAATTGCACCAATCATGAATTTCGACCGGAAGCATTATTTCTATCCGGATAACCCGAAAGCCTACCAAATTTCCCAAGACGAGCGTCCAATCGGTTCAAACGGTTGGGTTGAAATCGAAGTTGAAGGGAAAAAGAAGAAAATCCGTATTGAACGTGTCCACCTTGAGGAAGATGCAGGGAAACTGACGCATACGGATGAAGGGCATTCGCTTGTCGACTTGAACAGACAAGGAACACCACTTATCGAAATCGTTACGGAAGCGGATGTTCGTTCTCCGGAAGAGGCTTATGCTTTCCTTGAAAAATTGAAAGCAATTATCCAATACACGGGCGTTTCTGATGTACGGATGGAAGAAGGATCTCTTCGTTGTGATGCGAACATTTCCCTTCGTCCTTTCGGGCAGGAAGAATTCGGTACGAAAACAGAATTGAAAAACTTGAACTCTTTCAACTTTGTGCGTAGAGGTATGGCGTATGAAGTGGAGCGTCAGGAAAAAATCCTGTTAGCCGGCGGGAAAATTGAACAAGAAACACGCCGTTATGACGAAGCGACAGGAAAAACAGTACTCATGCGTGTTAAAGGGCAAGCGAATGATTACTTATTCATTCCAGAGCCGGACTTAACAGATTTCCATATCGACGAAGCGTGGGTTGAACGGGTCCGTGCAGAGATTCCTGAACTGCCGGATGCGCGGAAAGAGCGCTACGTCAAAGAGCTGGATCTTCCTGAATACGATGCAATGGTCTTGACGTTGACGAAAGAAATGTCCGATTTCTTCGATGCGACAGTGGCAGCCGGAGCCGACGCGAAGCTTGCTTCCAACTGGCTTATGGGTGAAGTTTCCGCTTACTTGAACGCAGAGACAAAGGAACTTCATGACACGGCATTGACACCGGAAGGACTTGCCAGCATGATCAAACTCATTTCCGATGGCACGATTTCTTCTAAAATCGCGAAAAAAGTGTTTAAAGAATTGATTGAAACAGGCGGTGACGCGGCGGCAATCGTCAAAGCGAAAGGACTCGTCCAAATTTCAGACGAAGGCACGCTTCGCACAATGGTCAATGAAACACTTGATGCAAACGCACAATCAATCGAAGACTATAAAAACGGGAAAGACCGCGCAATCGGCTTCCTTGTTGGTCAAATCATGAAAGCGACGAAAGGGCAAGCAAACCCGCCACTCGTCAACAAAATCCTTCTTGAGGAAATTGCAAAACGGTAATAAAAGGAAGACGCCCTGTATGGGGCGTCTTGTTTTGTCTGATTAAAAAGTCCTGATTCGCCAATAACTTGCCGGCGAACGCCAAAAAGGAGCCTAACAGCCCCAATAAACAGTCAGTAAGTAAGTGCCAATACTAAAGCTCGCAACGCCAATATTTCCATAGACCATTCATATGTCCTGAAATCCCGGAATTTGATTCAAACAAAAGGACACCGTACAATTGGAGTAAAGGAGTGTGGACGGAATGAAAACAGAAAAACAGTATTTCGATGAAGCGATTTCACTTACACAGTATATGGATAAGATGGAGACCCATAAAGAAAACAGTTTCCATATTTACGAACAATTTGAAGTGCCACAGGACGATGAATTCATCGAACTTCTAAAAGAGAAGAAACCGAATATCCTAATCATCACGGAGGATTGGTGCGGAGACGCGATGATGAATAACCCGGTCTTGCGTCGGATTACGGAGGCGGCAAACCTCGATGTACGTGCAGTTTACCGTGATGCAGACACGGAACTGATTGACAGGCATTTGACGAATGGAGGCAGATCGATCCCCGTCTACCTATTGCTCGGCGAAGACGGAGAAGTGGAAGCGAAATGGGGGCCGCGTGCAGCTTCCATCCAAGAGTATGTAATGGAAATGCGCAAAGATTTGCCGCCAGCAGATGCGCCTGAATTTAAAGAGAAACAACAAGAATTCATCAAGCGCTTGACTGCTGAATATACGACAAAACCGGAGTTGTGGCTGACAGTGTACGATGATATTCGCAAAACGTTTCTTCCGGCACTGCAAAAACAATCGTAATCACTTCGATGCATGCTGAAACTAGTCAGGCAGGATGAGCGTCTATATGTGTTGAAGGAATGAATGCAGGCGCTTCCAAGGAGTAAAATGATTAATTCCGAGCACCTTAAGTGAAACAGATCTAACAAAATAAAATATCATCTGTACGAATAGAGAGGGAAACCGCATGAAACGTGCACGAATTATTTATAATCCTACTTCAGGGCGGGAAATATTTCGCAAACACCTTGGAGAAGTGTTGGAGAAGTTTGAGAAAGCCGGTTATGAAACTTCTTGTCATGCAACAACTGCAGAGGGCGACGCAAGGGATGCGGCTAAATTAGCCGTGGAAAGAGGATTTGACCTGATTGTCGCTGCGGGTGGAGATGGCACACTTAACGAAGTTGTAGCGGGTGTAAGTCCGTTTGACAAACGCCCTCAAATCGGTTTGATTCCAACGGGGACGACGAATGACTTCGCGCGTGCATTGCGTATTCCGCGCGATATCGACGATGCAGTGGAGATCATTCTTCGTGGTGAAACGGTCCCGGTCGATGTCGGGATGATGAATGATCGCCATTTCATCAACATCGCAGGCGGCGGAAGACTGACGGAATTGACATACGATGTACCGAGCAAGTTAAAAACGGTTCTTGGTCAACTCGCCTATTATTTGAAGGGGATTGAAATGTTGCCATCGATCCATTCGAGCCCTGTGCGGATTGAATATGATGGCGAAGTGTTCGATGATGAGGCCATGCTATTCCTTGTCGGATTGACGAATTCAGTCGGTGGTTTTGAAAAACTCGCACCCGGTTCAAGCATCAATGATGGAAAATTTACATTGCTCATCTTAAAAAAATGCAATATCGCCGAGTTCATCCGCGTCGTATCGCTTGCACTAAGAGGCGAGCACCTTAACGATCCGCTCGTCATTTCAAGTAAAGCAGAGAAAATTACAGTCGAGTCACCGGAAGAGGTGCTTTTGAACTTGGATGGTGAGTATGGCGGAATGCTCCCTGCAAAGTTCAAAAATCTGTATCGGCATATTGAAATGTTCGCACCCCTGGACGAATTAAGAGAAGAGGATCGCGTAACGGATGTCGAATAAGTTGATAAAAAGCTGTATGAGTGCCATTTCAAGGCACTCATACAGCTTTTTTAAAATGAAAGCGCGTCAATATATTGATCTTGATTGGCAGCGAGTTCAGGTAAATCTTTGACCGGGATCCAGCGGTGGCAAAAAGTCATCCCATTATCTTTCCCATCACTTTCGACATGATGCTCCCATTTCTCCCGTTCTTCGCCTGTAAAGGCCAAGTGGAAAATATTGCGTTCGTAGACGACATCGCGATTTTCAGGAAAATAATTGGTCTTATTAACTTTGCCTTGCAATTCAAGATCCTTCCGTGGAATTCCTGTTTCTTCCTCAATTTCACGGTAGAGAGCATCGATCAGAAATTCATCATCCTCAATGGTCCCACCAGGAACTTGCAGACCGGCATCCGGATTGTTCTTTTGCTCGAACACAAGGATTTCACGGTCGTCTTCTTCCCCTTTTGTAATATAAGCTAAAACTTTCCTCTTTAACTCCATTGTGCTCACCTCGCTTTAGTTTGTTAATTATAAACCCAATTCAAAATATTCACAAGAGTTGTGTGTGTAAAAAAGTCACAGAATTGTTCTTCTGCTTTCATAAATAGTCCGTCATCGGCTCCCATAATATTAGATTAGGTTGATGTATAGAGGGTATAAGAATGTAACAGGATGTATTTGAAAGGACGGGACATACGTATGTACAAAATACAGGAAAAGCGTCTGATATGGCTATCCTTCATCATTGCGGTCATCATGCTTATTTCAATTTTAGGTAGAGTATTTGGAAGCTGAGGGAGGGAAATTCAGTGGGAAATGAAGAAGCAGTCTTTTTTTCACGGGTGTTAACCGAAACGACGTTATCTTTTCATATTATTTTTGCGACAATCGGGGTCGGGGTACCGCTGATGATCATGATTGCCCAATGGGTGGGTATTCGGAAAAATGACGAACATTACATTTTACTTGCACGGCGCTGGGCACGCGGGTTTGTTATTACCGTGGCAGTCGGAGTTGTGACCGGGACAGCAATCGGTTTACAACTCTCTTTACTGTGGCCTAATTTTATGGAGCTTGCGGGGAATGTTATCGCACTCCCGTTGTTCATGGAAACGTTCGCCTTCTTTTTTGAGGCGATTTTCCTCGGAATTTACTTATACACATGGGATCGATTTGAGAATCAGAAAAAACATTTATTGTTATTGATCCCAGTCGCACTCGGGGCGTCCTTCTCCGCGGTGTTCATTACGATCGTCAATGCTTTCATGAATGCACCGCAAGGGTTTGATCTCGTAGACGGTGAACTGATCAATATCAATCCGCTCATTGCAATGCTCAATCCGGCGATGCCGACGAAAGTGGCGCATGTCGTCGTGACGGCCTATATGACGGCTGCCTTCGTGCTGGCATCGATTGCGGCGTATCGCCTGTTGAAGGGATCGAATCATGAATATCATAAAAAAGCGTTATTCTTGACGATGAAAATTGGGCTGATCTTTTCCGTTGCAGCCGCCATTATCGGTGATTTCTCTGGCAAGTATTTGGCGGAATATCAACCCGAGAAACTAGCTGCCGCTGAATGGCATTTCGAAACGGAAGGCAATGCACCGTTGATCCTCTATGGGGTGTTGGACGGGGAAGAAGTGAAATACGCCCTTGAGATCCCGTATGCATTAAGCATACTCGCACATAGTATTCCAAGTGCCGAAGTGATCGGGCTCGACCAATTCCCGGATGATGAAATACCTCCGCTCTATATCCATTATCTGTTCGATATCATGGTGACGATCGGAGTCTGGATGACCGTTCTATCCGCTGTATTCTGGATCGGCACGAGACGACGCTGGAAAATGGTATCGACGAAATGGTTCCGCTGGCTGATCGTCTTAGGCGGGCCGCTATCGATTATCGCCATCGAGGCGGGCTGGTGGATGGCCGAAGTCGGAAGGCAGCCTTGGATTTTAAGAGGGCTCATGCGCACAGAGGACGCGGCCACGACAAGCGGGCATGTTGATACGATGCTGATCCTGTTCTGCTTGCTGTATATCGTACTTGGCATCGGTGTCATCGTCGTCCTGCGCAGAATGTTCCGCAACAATCCGGTCGACCGTGAAATCGAAGACCGGGAAATGGAGAAAGGCGGTGACGTATTATGACACTTGAAATCCTTGGCATAACCGTTTTATGGACATTCCTATTTGGTTATATACTTGTCGGTGCCATCGACTTCGGGGCAGGCTTTTTCAATGCGTATAGTTTACTGACGGGCAAACAGCGTATTTTGACAAATATCATCCAGCGCTATTTATCGCCTGTTTGGGAAGTGACGAACGTATTCCTCGTGTTCTTCTTCGTCGGGATCATCGGTTTTTTCCCGAAAACAGCGTTTTACTACGGAACCACATTGCTCGTTCCCGTCAGTATCGGGATAATCCTGCTGGCAATCCGTGGCTCGTATTACGCCTTTGAAACGTACGGAGCACGTGGCCATAAAGGCTACTCATTCATGTATGGGCTTGCTGGAATTCTGCTTCCGGCATCGCTATCCATCGTGCTAACGATATCGGAAGGCGGCTTTGTCGAGATGGTGGACGGCAAGCCGGTACTCGATTATTGGCTGTTATTCACAAGTCCACTAACTTGGGCGATCGTCGTATTGAGTATTGCGGCAACTTTATATATTTCCGCCGTATTCCTGACCTGGTATGCCAATAAAGCCCGCGATGTGGAAGCAACGAACCTACTACGGAAATATGCGCTGACTTGGGCATTGCCAACCATCATTACGGCAGGCGGTATCATCGTTGAACTCAGAAACCATAATCCGGAACATTACAGCAATATCCAAAATTTCTGGCCGATGTTCCTCATTTCGTTCCTGCTGTTCATTGGTACAGTATGGCTACTTTGGAAGCGGCGCAATTACGGATGGGCCTTTATCTTATTGGGCGGCCAATTCATCTTCGCTTTCTTCGGCTACGGCGCATCGCATTATCCGTATTTGCTCTATCCATACTTAACAATTTACGACAGCTTCACGAACCCGGCCATGGCCATTTCCCTCATCGTGGTATTTATCATGGGACTCGGGCTACTGATACCGTCATTGTACTTGCTCATGCGTCTTTTCCTGTTCGACAAAAATTATGTCCGTGGGAAAGGCGATTATCACGCGTAAGGGGAGTGTTTTAGTGAGTAACTTTCTGATGTTCTACGCGCCATTTATCGTTCTGATTTTGGCACTGATCACCGCATTCATCGTTGCGCCGTTGGATGGGGCGGTGAAGGAACGGGTGGAGGATGAGAAGTGATGCGTGGGGAGGCAGACGCCGGTTTGGCGTCTGCTTTTTCTTGGAATGGAAGCGTTGTTTAGCAACTCTACATTTTCGCTATTGCCGTGGTACACTATAGACATCTGAAATTTGGAGGAAATCGAATGTCTTTTATTGTGAATAAAAATGAACGCCTCAACGTTTTGGTGGAGGATTTGACACATGACGGGTCAGGTGTGGCGAAGGTGGAAGGATATCCCCTTTTCATCCCGGGAGCGTTGCCAGGCGAGGAAGTTGACATCCAAGTCGGCAAAACGTTGAAAAATTATGGGTTCGCTCGATTGTTAAATGTGACGAAAGCGTCGCCAGACCGGGTCGCCCCCCCTTGTCATGTATACCCGGAATGCGGCGGTTGCCAATTGCAACATTTATCCTATGAAGGCCAACTTGTGCAAAAACGAAAAACGGTGCGCGACGTGATGGACCGAATTGCGAAACTTCCGCATGTACCCGTGCATCCCGTAAAGGGAATGGACAGCCCATGGCGCTATCGCAATAAATCCCAAATCCCATTCAGTGAGCAAGACGGCAAAGTGGTGTCCGGCTTTTACAGATCCCGCACTCATCACATCGTCGATACAGATGTCTGCATCATCCAAAGTGAAGAAGCGGATGAACTGATGTCGACGCTGAAACACGAGATGCATGCACTGGGAATTGATGCTTATGATGAGAAGGTCCACCGTGGTATGTTGCGCCATCTAATTGTCCGCAAAGGGCGTGCAACAGGTGAAATCATGGTCGTCCTTGTCACGCGCAAAAAGAAATTCCCACAAAAAGAGGCGGTTGTTGAGCTGATTAAACGAGTTGTTCCCGATGTTACTTCCATCATGCAAAACGTCAACGATCAGAAGACAAACGTCATCTTTGGTGATGAAACGATTTTATTGTATGGAAAGTCCTTCATCATTGATTCAATCGGGCCGATTGATTTCGAAATCTCAGCACGCTCCTTTTACCAAGTGAATCCGGAACAAACAGAAGTCCTTTATGGTCAAGCGTTAGAATACGCTCAACTGACAGGCGGCGAATCCGTCATCGATGCCTATTGCGGCATCGGGACGATCTCTTTATTCCTTGCACAGAAGGCAAAAGAAGTATACGGCGTCGAAATCGTTCCACAAGCCATCGAAGACGCAAAACGCAATGCAGATTTAAACGGCATTGATAATGCCTATTTCGAAGCAGGTCCTGCAGAGGTTGTTATTCCCAAATGGTATGCAGATGGCAAGCGATTCGATGTGTTAGTTGTCGATCCGCCACGCAAAGGTTGTGACGAAGAGCTATTGAAAACGATTTTGGAATATAATCCGAAGCGCGTTGTCTACGTTTCCTGTAATCCGGGAACATTGGCACGGGATTTGCGGATATTGGAAGATGGTGGGTATCGCACGCAGGAAGTGCAGCCGGTGGATATGTTTCCGCATTCTAGCCATGTGGAGTGTGTTACATGGCTAGAACGAAAATAAGGGGAGGAAAGGCATTGAAGTTTATTTCCTGGAATATTGATTCACTAAATGCGGCATTAACTGGGAATTCAGCACGTGCTTTATTGTCGCAAGGAGTTTTGAATACGATTATAGAACATAACCCAGAAATTATTGCCATACAAGAAACAAAGTTATCAAGTAACGGTCCTACTAAAAAGCATGTAGAAATTTTAGGTGAGCTGTTTCCTGACTATGAAGTGGTTTGGAACAGTTCTGTAGAACCGGCACGCAAAGGTTATGCGGGTACGATGTTTTTGTATAAAAATCACTTGACACCGTCTGTTACCTTCCCCAAAAATGGGGCACCAGGCACCATGGATGCGGAAGGGCGCATGATCACATTAGAATTTGATCATTTCTACTTAACACAAGTGTATACACCGAATGCAGGGGATGGTTTGAAGCGATTAGAAGATCGTCAAATTTGGGATATAAAATATGCCGATTATCTAGCTAGTTTAGATAAAGAGAAACCCGTTATTGCAACAGGTGATTTTAATGTAGCGCATAAAGAAATCGACTTGGCCCACCCTGAAAATAACCGTCGTTCAGCCGGGTTTACGGATGAAGAACGCCAAGGTTTTACAAATCTTTTAGCAAAAGGGTTTACAGATACTTTTCGCTATATTCACGGTGATGTGGCAGGTATTTATTCTTGGTGGGCCCAGCGTGTTAAAACAAGTAAAATAAATAACTCTGGCTGGAGAATTGATTATTGGCTAGTGAGTGATCGCATAGCAGATAAAGTACTTAAATCTGAAATGATTGATTCTGGCTCAAGGCAAGATCACACACCACTATTGTTTGAAATTGATTTGTAGTCTATATGGGCTAATCATTAAGTAAGATTGTGTAGCAATGCATAGTAAAAACACCGCGTGGCAAACTAATGGCCATGGAGGTGTTTATAGTGAGCAACAGTCCAAAGAATAATGCAAGCGGTAATGTCAGCGATGAGCAAGCGGTGCGTAAAAATTTGTCACGGGAATTTGATCATGAACTTGCGAATGAACCGTTAACAGAAGCTGAAAGACAAAATAACAAGAAAACAAAGAAGCGACAATAGCCGATAAATAATCCCTCGTTAACGCTGTTAATGGGGGATTATTTATTTTTAACAGTATTTGTTCAGATTTTCGTGCATTCCATGAATAAGGCTTATGAATTATTAACTCCTCCTTCATTTCTTTTATACAATTACTCTAGCATTGACTTCCGTCGAATTGTATACAACAATTAAAAAATAAGGCATATAATTATTGCGAATGAAATACATCAAAATAACATGAGGTGCAGAAAAATGATTAAGCTTACAACAATAATTTTATTTTTATCAATCTTAGGTATGGCAATTTTAGCAGGTTGTCAAACACAAACAAACGACACAATGGTTCTTTTAGATGAAAAGATTTCATCAGTGGAAATTTCAAAATCAAACGGATTTGGCGGAATGAATGAAGACATTATACAATCTTTTACCGATGTCGAAACAATTAAAGTATTTCAAAATGCGATATTAACCGCTCAAAAACAAACAGGAAAAGTCGATGTATCGGAACCAGAATACGATGTGATGGTCAAATATACATCAGCAGAGGGGCAATTACCAACACATGGAATCTATTTGTGGCTAGGTAAGGAAAATGAAAAAAGTATGTTTATGTATATCGGGGATGGTGAAGTTTATCTTACCTCGACAAAAAACACTCAGAAATTAAGAAAGTTAATACATACCGGTAATTGAAGGTTATGAATTTTACTTTAAGTGGAAAATCCATTTTGGAAAAGTGTTATTCACAGTTTTATCATTGAAATAGGGAGGGCGTGTCCTGGTGGATTGTGCCGGAGGAATGGAAAAGATGATGAGCAATGGTCACGCCAGAACAAGTTGCGGGGGTAAGAAGGCATTTCTTAAAATGAAGAAATTTGATCCAAAAGAGTTTGGGAAAGCATACAAGGACTTATGAAAAAATGGTATCAGGCACCTAAATTGTATGGGACCTGATACCGTTTTTATATTTCTAAGATATTATCCACTTGTTTTATGAATTTCCACTATTGTGAAATATATGGTATATTAAAAAATACTTGTCTAACAAAATAAGATTCGTATGATGTGTACTACTACTCAGAGAAGGGTTCAAGCAATTGGTGACATAAAAAGAGAAAGGCTGATTTACATATGAAAAAACCTCTAAGAGATAGTATTATTATTGGGCTTGCGCTTTTTGCTACATTTTTTGGGGCCGGCAATTTAATTTTCCCACCGTTTTTAGGGCTCCAGTCGGGTACGGGCTGGTTTAGCGGCAACATCGGATTCATTATTTCAGGGGTCATTTTCCCAATAATAGCGATTTATATTATATCCCAAGCGGGTGGTACTGTAGATCAATTGACTAAAAAAGTACATCCTAAATTTTCACAATGGATACTACTTGGTATTATGCTATTTTCAAGCTTTATCGCCATTCCGAGAACGGGTGCAGTTACCCATGAATTAGGGATTCAGGCAGTTTTTCCATCAATCCCAGCAGCACCTATTGTGATCATTTTCTTTGCGTTAACCTATTATTTTGTCAATGACAGGAATAATGTCATCGATAAAGTGGGGGCTTTTTTAACACCTACCTTAGTGATCATTTTAATAGCAATCATCATAAAGGGAGTCATAACACCGGTTGGAGAACCAGTGGACACCGCTGTTTCAAGTAGTTTTGTTAATGCATTTCTTGGCGGGTATCAAACAGGCGACCTATTAGTGAGTTTTATGGTTGCAAGTGTATTTATTTCACATATTGTGGGTAAAGGATATCGCACAGAAAAGGAAAGAAATAAAATGATCGGATTTGCCGGGCTCATCGCCTTTACCTTTTTAGCTATTATTTACTCGGGGCTTTTATATTTAGGAGCTTCTGGCAGTGGGATTTATCCACAAAACATAGATAGAGCCGAATTATTATTGGTGATTGTAGAGATGTTATTAGGCAAAGGTGGACTTTATGGATTAGGGATCGTAGTAGCATTGGCATGTTTGACTACTGCGATTGGCTTGACCACAGCTGTCGCTCAATTTTTTGAAAGTGTAACCAATGGGAAGCTAAGTTATAAAACAACCGCAGCAATTGTCTGTGTCCTAGGCATTGCCATTGCAGTATTAGGTGTGGATCGAATCGTATTTATAGCAACACCGCTTTACTTGGCAATCTATCCAATTTGTATCGTGGTAATATTGGCGGGAATATTCCATAGGCACTTACCAAACACTGCCTCTTTTCAAGGTGCCGTGTTATTAACAGTGGTTATTAGCGTATGTGAAGCGATGACAGCAGCCGTAAATATCCCATTTTTATCTCGTTTAATTGGGATGATTCCACTGAGTAGTACTGGGTTCGCATGGTTGCTTCCAGCGATAATCGGTTTCGTCGGCGGTGCAATTATTGGAAGATTTAAAGAAAAAGAGAAAGCTACAGAGCAGTCGATTGCAAATTAAATTACAACTTCTTTGACTTCAATCTTTTTGATGAACCCTAAAAGCATTTCAGTGGTCAAGGTATCATATTATGTCACTACTTTTTTACTGTTCTATGATGGCGGAAAGTCTACTCAACGAGTGGCTTTCGGCCATCTTTTTTTTGTTCATTTTTTTCGATTTTTTAAATTTGCAATGATCTTGGTCAAGTTATCCTTAAAAAAATAGTTGACAGTCTATTTTGATTTGATATACTCAAGTAGGATATTGAAATTGATAATCATTATCAATGAATTTGTATTGGCGCTGTGCACTATGTGAAATAGAAATAATTTATATTTAAATCACGCGCAAAAATATAACAGTGATAGTAATGTCATCAATTCAATAATCTGTTTACTTATAAAGATCATACATAAGGAGAGAGGTAGAGAAATGGGGAAATTTAAATTAACGATCATTATGGCAATTTTTGCTTTGCTGTTGGTTGCTTGTTCAAATTCAAAAAATGAAACTGGTGGAACGAGTGAAACCGATGGGCAAGAAAATAATGCTACTGAAGTGGAAACAGAAGAGGCGGCAACAACGGTTGAAATCACGGATGCCCATGGAACGGTTACTGTTCCGATAAACCCTAAGAATGTAGTTGCTTTGGATAATAGAACGTATGAAACTTTATCTGATTGGGGAATTAAGTTAGCGGCTGCTCCAAAATCTGTAATGCCTGCGGATTCACCATATGTAAGTGATGAGTCAGTTCAAGATATCGGAAATCACCGTGAACCAAATCTTGAAATTATCGCGGCTGTGGACCCTGAACTTGTCATTGTCGGTCAAAGATTTGGTAACTATTATGAAGACATCAAAAAATTAGTGCCAAATGCAGTAGTTATTGATCTGAATATTGATGTTTCTGAGGAAGCTGCTACACCGGGAGAAAACTTAGTAAATGGACTTAAAGATGCGACAACTACTTTAGGACAAATTTTCGATAAAAATGAAGAGGCTAAGCAGTTGAACGCTGATTTTGATAAAGCTATCGAAGATGCTAAGGCTGCTTATAATGGAACAGATACAGTGATGAGCGTCATCGTTTCAGGCGGAAATATTGGTTTTTCAGCTCCTGGTTCTGGACGTGTTTGGGGACCGATGTATGAAATTTTTGGCTGGACTCCGGCATTAGAAGTTGACAAAACGACATCAGATCACCAAGGTGATGAGGTTTCTGTTGAAGCGATTGCACAAAGTAATCCTGATTGGATTTTCGTAATGGATCGTGATGCTGCAGTATCATCTACGTCTGATGCAGTTCCTGCTAAAGATGTTATCGATAATGCGCCAGCTCTTCAAAAAGTAACTGCTGTTACTGAAGGGAAAATTGTTTATGCACCAAATGACACTTACACAAATGAATCAATCCAAACTTATCTAGAGTTATTTGAAAACCTTGCAAACACTTTAGGTAAGTAATCTAAAGGAGTATCACATAGTGCAAAAAAATAGTATTACTGGGGTTGGGAGTAATTCTCAACCCCAGCTTTATAACTACAATAAGATATGGACAAAACCTTTTATAGTAGCGGTTATAGCTGTTATTATTTTAGGCATTATCTCACTGTTTACGGGTGTTTATGATATACGTGGTCAAGAAGATGGGATGGAAATGTTTTTCATCACGCGTGTGCCAAGAACAGCAGCACTCATGCTTACTGGAGCGGCCATGGCAATGGCAGGGCTTGTTATGCAACTGATTACACAGAATCGTTTAGTTGAACCGACTACCACAGGAACGATTGAATGGGCAGGTTTAGGTCTCCTTCTTGTTTATTTACTATTTCCCGCACCAACTTTAGCTTTAAGAATGACGGGTGCCATCCTTTTTTCTTTTATAGGAACGATGATTTTCTTCTTATTTTTAAGAAGGGTTAAACTTCGCTCATCTTTAATTGTTCCGATCATTGGGCTGATGCTGGGAGCAGTCATTTCCGCAGTTTCCACTTTTATCGGACTTCTTTTTCAAGCGACACAAAGTATTGAAAATTGGTTTGTAGGCTCTTTTGCGGCTGTTCAAATTGGTAGGTATGAATATTTATGGCTCATTGTTCTTGTTACCATTCTTATTTTCATGTATGCGAATCGATTGACTTTGGCTGGACTAGGGGAAGACGTTGCCACCAGTCTTGGCGTGAATTATAATAGGCTCGTACTTTTTGCGACTGGTCTTATTGCTATTGGGGTTGGAATTGTTGCAGCCGTGATTGGAAACTTACCATTTTTAGGTTTAATTGTCCCGAATATTGTTTCCATGTTCAGAGGCGATGATCTTAGAAGTAATTTGCCTTGGGTATGTGTGATCGGAATGGGTACGATAATGGTTTGCGATATCATTTCTCGAACGATTATCATGCCTTTTGAAGTACCTGTCTCTTTAATACTCGGAACAGTGGGGGCAGTCGTATTTATTGCAATTATATTGAGACGAAGAAAACCGAGGAGGCTAAGAGGAAGATGAACGCATTGGGATATAGAAGTACAGATCATGTCGAAATCGATTCTAGCCTTCGTAAGGAAAAGAGATCCGCTAGAGCTTTTCGTTCTAAGAAAGAGGAAAAACGTTACTGGATTTTGCTCATCACATTGATTGCTTTGGGTGCTCTTTCTTCGTACGGGCTTTTAGTGTATAACAATCCGGTTCCAGTCGATTCACCTTCTTTTATCCCGGTTGTGATGAGAAGGATCGTGGCGCTTACTGCAATGATCATTGCTGCAGTTTGTCATAGTTTGTCGACCGTCGCTTTCCAATCGATTACGAATAATCGGATTATCACACCTTCACTTCTAGGCTTTGAATCACTGTATTCAGCCATTCAAACGAGTACGATATTTTTCTTTGGTGCCGGTGCACTGATCGGTTTTAGTGGTACTGGATCATTTCTGTTTCAAGTGACGGCGATGGTCTTGATGAGTTTGATCCTGTACGGATGGTTGCTTTCGGGGAAGTATGGAAATTTACAACTTATGCTTTTGGTTGGCATTATTATTGGGGCTGGGCTACGATCCGTGTCTACTTTCATGAGAAGATTACTTTCACCGTCCGAGTTTGATATTTTACAGGCAAGATTGTTTGGTTCCGTCAATAATGCGGATGCTGCCTATTTTCCTATTGTCATTCCGATGGTCATCATTGTCGCAATCTTACTTCTTACATATTCCAAGAAATTAAATGTATTGTCCCTTGGAAAGGATGTCGCCACTTCTTTTGGTGTTAAACATCAACCAAGTATCATTTATACGCTTATTTTAGTTGCTGTTTTGATGTCCATTTCAACGGCTTTAGTTGGACCACTTACTTTCTTTGGATTTTTAGTTGCCACTTTGAGTTATCAGGCGGCACCAACCCATGATCACAGATATGTGTTTCCGATGGCCCTTGCTATAGGATTCTTAATACTAACGAGTGCGTACTTTTTTATGAATCATGTATTCAATGCGCAAGGTGTAGTGTCAGTTATTATCGAACTGTTTGGTGGAATCATATTTCTAATTGTAATTTTAAGGAAGAGGGCTCTATGATAAAAATTGAAAATACTAGAAAGTTATATACGGATGAGGTAAAGATAGGACCTTTGGATATTGAAATACCAAAAGCCGGTTTTACCTCTTTAATTGGACCAAATGGCGCTGGAAAGTCTACGACACTTTTGATGATTGGAAGACTTTTGCATATGGATGAAGGACAAATTAGTGTGGCAAATATGGATGTCTCCACATCTAAATCAAAAGACTTAGCGAAAATCGTGACGATATTGCGACAAGAAAATCATTTTGTCACGAGACTTACGGTTAGGCAACTAGCTGGCTATGGTCGTTTTCCTCATTCACAGGGAAGATTAACGAGAGAGGATGAGGCGATCATCTCTAAATATATCGATTTTTTGGACTTGACGGATCTGGAAAATAGATATTTAGATGAGCTTTCAGGTGGTCAAAGGCAACGGGCATATGTTGCAATGGTTTTGTGCCAAGAGACGGAATATGTACTTTTGGACGAGCCCCTGAACAATCTTGATGTGGCTCGTTCTGTTCAAATGATGGAGCATTTGCGACATGCTGCGAAGGAGTTTGGAAGAACAATCCTGACTGTTATGCATGATATCAATTTTGCAGCTAAATATTCTGATCGGATTTGTGCGATGAAAGATGGACAAATTGCCGCTTTTGGAACAGTAGAAGAAATTATGAACCCGGAAATTTTGACAGATATTTTTGAAACAAAAATAGATATTATTGAGGGTCCTTATGGGCCAGTAGCGATTTATTAGTTACTAAATCTGTAACTACTTAGGTCACTAGTGTTTGAGTCTCTAAAAAAAGTGCTAACAGCAGTAATCCCCCTTCAAGTGAACCCAGAAGTAACCCGGAAAGCGGGAGGTAAGATAGGTGCCCCAAAAGATCATGACGACCATACCCTTGAAATGATTGACGAACCAGATGAAATCGAGTGGCATCAGGTTCAATCCTGTCCCCATTGTGCGGCTCATAAACAGGCCTTTTTTCAGAAAACGTGATAGCGCCAGTCCAGTATGGGGTAGCTGGACTGCTTGGTGCGCTTCTTTAAAGACCTATCAACTCTTCTCTCTCGCCAACACTGTTTCAAAACATGACTGGCTATCGCCCGAGTGAAGCGACACTTCTCAACCATTTGAATGACTTCCAAGAAACCGCAGCTTCATTTCCACCCTGCGAAAACAGAACCGTGAAGTACTTGTCTCCCTCATTTCAGTCCAATTCGTAAAATTCATCTTTTATAAAGGTCAGCCTAAGTAGTTACGTTCATTGCATCATACGAGGGGAGACCATCATTAGTGGAAACTAAACTGACTAAGCCTAATAAAAATACCTGTTGAAATATGGATTTTGGGGGCACCTTTCACTGGAGTAAATCGACAGATTTCCAGTGTTTTTTTGATTTGTGAAATACGAATTTCTAACAGACGCCTACTAGCTAACAAGAATGTAAAGAATTAAAGGAATTAAAGGGATTTTAAAGAATTGAAAGAATAGGGAAGGATATCAGGTATTCATTGAAATTTGAATTGTCCGGGTGCTTGGTACTTTTCATAATTACTTGGATTTCCCTAAAGATGAGATGAAATTAAAGCAGTTTCAACGGAAAGTGACAATTGTAGCTATCGCATAAGGTGAGGTGGGAAAGTTGGACATAATTGATTTGGAACTAATCTTAAAGTTAAGTATTTCCGCAGTATTAGGTTTAGTAATAGGGGTAGAACGGGAATTAAAAAGAAAGCCACTAGGACTAAAAACAAGTCTAGTTATTTCTATTATTAGTTGCTTAATTACAATTGTTTCAATTGAATCAGCCTATACGTTTCCCGGGAGTGACGACCTTCGCATTCAGATGGATCCATTAAGGCTCGCAGCGCAAATCGTATCCGGAATCGGTTTTTTAGGGGCTGGTGTCATTTTAAGAAGAGGAAATGATCGCATTTCCGGCTTAACGACTGCAGCCATGATTTGGGGGGCGGCCGGGATTGGTATTGCTGTTGGTGCCGGCTTTTATGTTGAAGCAGCGTTCGGCGTTCTACTATTGCTGTTAAGTGTGGAATTAATCCCGATTATTGTGTTGAAATTTGGTCCGAAAAAACTCCGAAAAAGAGAATTGATGCTTAAAATCCATATAAATGAATTAGGAAGCGTTGAACACGTGATGCATAAATTGGAAAGAGAGAAATTTGCAATATCTCATTTGCGTATTAAAGATATACTGGAAAGTAATTCTCAATTGTTAGAGATCAAAACAAAAGTTAATATGAATAGAACTGTGCCAGAAATTTATAATTTCATAAAAACGATTGAGGACGTTAAAACCGTTGAAATTGTTAGTTGAATGGTATTGTAATGGTCTTCTTGGCGGCGATGAATAAACGGATTTTCTTAATGGAAGAGGCTGTGCAAACTAGTAGGAGATAGTAGTGAAAGGTACCAGATACACGCATAATTCTGAAGTATGCGAGTACCTGGTGCCTAAAACTTTTGCTGTTTTTTTTACCGTTGCCAACAAACTTTCAACAACGAAATCGAGTTGTTTATCGAGCGAATAGATATCACTATGGATCAGATGGAAGCCATCAATTGTATACTTTGTAAAATCCAACTGAATCCCAGCACTCCCGCCCGTTGAATAGAGAAACATACTTGCCGGAAGTTTGTATGGCCTGCCTATATCTTTAGTTGTCAATGTAATATGCCAAACGTTAGCTATTTCTAAGTTTATTACAATTAAAAATCATTCTCATTTCTTTTTAGGATAGTAGCGAAAAGAACGAATCGTGCCTAATAATTTCATAACTAAAAAATAGAAGCAAAGAGTCGGGAAAACTGTATATCCCATGAATATTATAATAAAAGCTAATACTGTATATTTATTGCCATAGCTAAAAGGCAGTGAGACAAAATAAATTTGTGATAAATGACTAAGTTGAACAAGTTAGGAAAGGGGATATACATTCGATGATATCTTTAAGAAATGTGCAGGCGACAGATTTAGAACAGCTATTAGATATTGAGAATGAAGGCTTTTCAAAAGAAGAAGCGGCAACAAAGGAAGCGTTTGTAGAAAGGATTCAGTTGATACCGGATACCTTTATCGTGGCGGAAAAGGACGGGGAGATACTTGGTTACATTAATGGCCCTATTATTCATCAACCTTACATAACGGATGATTTGTTCGAGGAAATTCAAGAGAATCCGAAAAGAGGGGGCTATCAGAGTATTTTAGGGTTAGCAGTATCCTCAAAGGCTAGAAACCAAGGAATTGCCAAGGTTTTAATGGAGAAGATGGCAGCACTTGTGGTGGAAAATGAAAGGGAAGGGATCACCTTAACATGCAAAGAGGAATTGGTTTCTTTTTATGAGAACCTTGGATTTGTGAACCATGGTAAATCGGAGTCCCAACATGGCGGAATATTGTGGTATAACTTGGTCAAATTAAGAGAGACTATAAATTGAATTTACTCCTCAATTACTAAAAGTAGCGAACCAGCTACTCATGCAATTCCTAATTGTTCCGGAATCTGGTAGCTAACATGCACCCATATTCGTTGACAATGTAATATCAAAAACGTTTAGAGAAACGCTAGATGCTCCACTCTTTGGCGCACGATTCGAAAGCCGACTGTGCCGCGATTAGGGCATGCGGAAGTTCGAATGGCTTTACTATATACCAGGTTGGATTCAAGTTAACTATCAGATAAGTTTGCTGAAATATGATGTCTGTCCCCCACTAAAGTAATGCTTTCTAACACCGGGGGACAAGACATTTTTTTCAATGATTCATTCCCCACTCAAATTTTTAGCCAATGAATCATAGATGCAATTAGCGATGAAACGATAGCTATTATGGGTATGTGCTCTAAAGGCTAGCCCATTGGCAAAAAGGGTGAAAGTGGTATTGTTTAAGGTATGGGTAAAGGCGAGGATTTGTCCTTTTGCATTTTCATGTCCGGGCCACCATCCAGCTAAAAAGAAATCATTACGATTGCTGAAGGAAGCAAGTACCTCGGCTCCTGCGGGTACTGAAGTAATCCACATTCCAGAGGTAGTATAAAGAATCTCATCGGACTGATAGCCAGAGGTGAGCAGATGGTTCTTGATTTTTGCTTTGAATAAGCCATCATGGCCATTTTTTGTGTGGTTTATATTTAAGCCAGGCAATAATCCTCTACTGCTGACAGCTTTTAATGGTTCAAACCCTATTCCCACAAATGTTTTTCCAGTTAAATACGATACGATGATACTGCTGCTATCGCTAACAATTACGTCCGCGTCTGCTTGTTTGACCATTTCAAAACCAAGCTCCGCAACTGCAAACTTCAATTGAGTCGACCCAATGACAGCTACTTTCATCTGCTTTAATTGCATTGTCTTTACAGGAATGGAGGTATATAAATATCTGGCAATGAAATAATAGTTTTTACCGAAATGCTGTAAATCATTTGTTCGGACAATAAAATCGCCTTTATTGATCAATCCTCTTGTTTCAAGTGCCTTTTCCACGACAGCCCCATTCTTTAGAAGAATGTTTACAAGTTTAATGGTTTCATTATTTGTATTCGATAACACATGGTAAGTTGCAGGTGTGTGAATATTACCTTTCGGAAGCCCTGTATTTCTAATTCTAATCGTATTTTGATTAAAAGCATCCGTATTGCGAATTTCATGTACTGTAAACCCTCTTAAATCAGGAAAATTTACGACGGTTGAATCATACATCGCTTCCCAGCCTGACACATCTTCTCCTTTATAGAGCATGGCATTGGCTACCCCGCGTTTTGCCTGTTTCATAGGAATCACAAAAGTCCCTTTTGAATAAGTGATTCGCTCTACTACAGTATCTTTTGTTAGTTTTTCGACCTTTACACCATTACGCAATAAATATTGGACCATTTTATAAGCTTCTAATTTATTTTCTTGTTGTTTTGAACCTATGGGAATCACATAGTAATCGGGGAAGAAGTTTGTATGTTCACCTCTTATTCTTCCAATCGATTTTCTGGAAGCATTCACTAAATACGGATCGACTGAACGATTATCCTCGCCCTTTACGCCGCGCTTAAAGATCTCAAGCTGATTTTTATACAGCTGATCTTTATTTTCATGTACAAAAAGGGCGGCTCCCAGTCCAATGCCTACCATCGCATGAAAACCATCTTGACTTAATGCTGGAATTTCAATTGTGTGACCAAGTGAACCATGCAGCATCGCATACATTGGTGTATAACCGACAGACATATCGTCCCAGCCGTCTTTATATTCTAATGCTGGGATGACATAGGACTTAAAGTCAGAGTTGCCTAATCCCGTTTCTCCCATAGCACGAGCCTGCCTGATCATATTATTGTAAAGCAAATCGTATTCATAGTTTGGATTGTGAGGAGGAGTGGTCGGTTCAATTAAAAATCTACCAATATAACCATGCATGTCTAGGAAGGAGAGGGAAGTCCATTTGGCAATTTCCTGAGTGACAACAATTGTTTCGGGTTGAGTTTGAAAATGATTGTCGCGGTTTAAGTCAAAGCCATTTGCGTTTCTTCTACTATTCGCAGCTCTTCCATCAGGATTATTCGTAAACATGAAGAGAAAAATGACATGGTCAAGCATTTCAGTCACGTTAAGGCTTACGGTTTCCTTTTGGCCATTTCTAACTGTAGGAACCGTGATCCTATCCTCCAAGGCGAACTTTCTCAATAATTCAACTTGGGCATCGAGTCCTTCAATTTCATCGGGATGGATATTATTAAACCAAATAGGAACCTGATATTCACCGGCTAAGCCGTTATCCAGCTGATGTATAAATTTTTCAGGCTGTTCCAATGCCGTCGGAAGTGTAACATTTAAATAGCTGTCAACTGCGGCTTTACTCTTCGCCAAAATAACAAAATGAAGATCTCTACCTTCTACGGACTTTCCGAGACTTTGGTACTTAAGATAACGATTATTTCTTTGGTGAGCTTGTTTAGAAATTTTATCAATCTCTGGCTTTAGTTCATTATAAAAAAGGAATTCATCATAGACATTTAGCCGGACAGTAGTGGAAGCCTTCATCTTTGTTCGCGGATCGATCATCGCCAATTCGTAACTTCCAATAAACTGTTGATATTGTGTTCGAATGGATCTCTCGGCAAGACTCTCTTTATTGAAGGGAAGGTCAAACTTCAAGGTGGCTTTGACAATCCCGGTATCGCCAATAAAGTGAGGTTTTTCGATGATTGTAATAAAGGGATCTCCACTAAAATTTGACCCGGTTGTCCATTTTTTCCACTCAGCGAGACTCTTTCCGCCAAATTGAAACGTCAGTTGACTTACGTCAATATTCCTTCCCATTTCTGCCTGAACTTCAACGGTTCTTACTTCTGTGAGTGAAAATAAAGACCTGCTAACCTGAAGTTGCACAATAAAAGACTCCCTTTGTTTATATTCATTTTCTTAGCGTATTATATTCAGAAATACTTGATAGGTGAATTTGAGATTGGAAGCTGGGTTTTTAGGTTATGCAGGACAGGTATTACAGCAGTTGAACATGCTTGAAGAAAAATATTTCAGTGAAAAACCAGCAAAGCAACACTTTTATATTTCCAACCGGCTATAGCCGTTATACGCGATGAAGGCTCGACAAAAAAAAGCTTGATTGTTACACTTAACGGAGTGAAATATATTTCATTAGAAAATATGAACCGGGTGATAGTGTGAAAAACTCGAGTATAACCTTAACAGAAAATGACAGACTTATATTAGAGTCTTATAAAACGATGATTGAAGGTATGGCTGATTACTTGGGCAGTGGTTATGAATTTGTCTTGCACAGTCTTGAGAATCTGAATGAGTCTGTTGTCAAAATCATAAATGGACATCATACGGGGAGACAAGTCGGTGCTCCGATTACAGATTTAGCCTTATCCATGCTGTCAAAATTACAGCAGGAAGACGAAAAAGGATACATTTCATATAATGTGAAAAATAAAAAAGGCGAGCCATTAAAAGCAACAACTATTGTGATAAAAGGCGAAAATAGTAAAATTATTGGGGTTTTATGTATTAACTTTTATTTAAATACGCCACTGTCCGAAGTGCTTGCAAATCTAAGTAGCTCAAATGGGGCAGCATATGCTTCTGAAACTTTTGTGGAAGATGTAGACGAATTGATTTACCAAGCGGTTAACCAGGTCCAAAAAGAGGTGGAGATGGATGAAAGTGTTCCGCACTTATTGAAAAACAAGGTCATTGTGACGATGCTCTATAATCAAGGTGTTTTTCAGTTTAAAGATGCTGTCGTTAAGATCGCGGAAATTTTAGGGATTTCAAAAAATACGGTATACATGCATTTAAGAGCAATTAATTCATCTAGATCAAAATAGTTAGTTTTTATACAAAAAGTTGGAAATATAATTTTAATATAAAGAAGTCGGGAAAACTCTAGATTTGATAATCTAGAGTTTTTTGAGTTGAAGGACTAAAAAATAAGATAGTGAGTAAAATAAATCATCATTAATGAAATAAAATGTATTGACTAAACTATTTTGGGGTACTAGTATATGATTATTAAAACTATTCAACGAACAATGGAATTATTGGAATGTTTATAGTTTGCTGGATAGGTAAACGAGTGGGGGTAATCCAATATGCAAAGTAAGGACAAAAGGATTCATAAAGTACTTGTAGCCAATCGAGGAGAAATCGCTATTCGCGTGTTTCGAGCTTGTACAGAACTCGACATCCGTACAGTGGCCATTTACTCTAAGGAAGATTCAGGGGCTTATCACCGTTACAAAGCAGATGAAGCTTATCTAGTCGGAAAAGGCAAAAAACCAATTGATGCTTATCTCGATATTGAAAACATTATCGAAATTGCCAAACAGACAGAGGTGGATGCAATTCATCCAGGATACGGTTTTTTGTCAGAAAATATAGAGTTTGCTAAACGCTGTGAGGAGGAAAACCTCATTTTCATAGGTCCTACATCTCGGCATTTAGATATGTTTGGCGATAAAGTGAAGGCGAGAGTACAGGCCCAGCAAGCAGAAATACCGGTTATTCCAGGCACAGACGGTCCTGTCTCCGGTCTTGAAGAGGTAGTGGCTTTTGGTAAGGAACATGGTTTTCCGATTATGATTAAAGCCGCACTTGGCGGTGGCGGACGCGGCATGCGGATTGTCAACAGCATCGAGGAAGTAAGAGAAGCCTTTGAGCGGGCAAGGTCAGAAGCGAAAGCGGCTTTTGGCAACAGTGAAATGTATGTAGAAAAGTTTATCCAAAATCCAAAACATATCGAAGTACAAATTCTGGGGGATGCTCATGGAAATATCGTTCATTTATATGAGCGTGATTGTTCGGTACAGCGTCGCCATCAAAAAGTAGTGGAAGTAGCTCCAAGCGTCTCATTACCTGAAGATTTGCGGACAGCTATTTGCAACGCAGCAGTCAAGCTGATGAAAAACGTTGATTATTTAAATGCGGGAACTGTGGAATTCCTTGTGGCGGACAATCAATTTTATTTCATTGAGGTGAACCCGCGCGTTCAGGTTGAACATACAATTACGGAAATGGTGACCGGCATTGATATTGTGCAATCCCAGATTTTAATTGCGGAAGGTTACACTTTGCACAGTGAAACAGTGGGGATCCCTGCTCAGAAGGATATCACCGTCAATGGTTTTGCCATCCAATCACGTGTCACAACCGAGGATCCGCAGAATGACTTCATGCCGGATACGGGGAAAATAATGGCTTATCGATCCGGCGGTGGTTTCGGTGTCCGGTTAGATGCCGGGAATGGCTACCAGGGATCTGTTATTACGCCTTATTATGATTCGCTGCTCGTTAAAGTGTCGACGCAGGCTCTCACCTTTGAAAAAGCGGCATCCAAGATGTTGAGAAACCTTCAAGAATTCCGGATTCGCGGCATCAAAACAAACATCCCTTTCTTGGAAAATGTCATGCGTCATGAGAATTTCATTACAGGAAATTACGATACATCGTTTATTGACACGACGCCGGAATTATTCATTTCTCCAAAAAGTAAAGACCGTGGGACAAAAATGCTTAATTATATCGGCAATGTCACGATCAACGGCTTTCCGGGTATTGAGAAAAAGAAAAAGCCATTGTTTGACCAACCGCCTATTCCGAAAGTTAGCGGGTTGGGAGCGGCTGCATCCGGTACGAAACAGATTCTAGATGAAAAAGGGGCGGATGGACTCGTTGAATGGGTGAAATCCCGGAACGAAGTGTTGCTGACAGATACGACTTTCCGCGATGCGCATCAGTCTTTGCTTGCGACCCGCGTCCGGACCCATGACTTGCTTCGTATTGCCGAGCCAACAGCGAAACTGCTGCCAGATCTTTTTTCTCTTGAAATGTGGGGCGGTGCGACATTTGATGCTTCTTACCGCTTCTTGAAGGAAGACCCGTGGAAGCGCCTGATTTCGTTAAGGGAGCAAGTCCCGAATGTGTTATTCCAGATGCTTCTTCGTGCATCTAATGCAGTTGGTTACACGAATTATCCGGATAATGTCATCCGTGAGTTTGTGGATCAATCAGCTGCTACCGGTATTGATGTATTCCGTATTTTCGACAGTTTAAACTGGATCAAGGGAATGGAAACAGCGATTGACGCAGTCCGCCAGACCGGCAAGATTGCGGAGGCCTCTATTTGTTATACAGGGGATATTGATGACCCGACCCGTACGAAATACAACATTCAATACTATAAAAATATGGCCAAGGAGTTAGAGAACCAAGGTGCGCATATTCTCGGCATTAAAGATATGGCTGGTTTGTTAAAGCCGCAATCAGCTTACCGGTTAATTTCCGAGTTGAAAGAGACTGTGGATCTACCTATTCATTTACACACCCACGATACGAGCGGCAGTGGCATTTACATGTATGCCAAAGCAATTGAAGCGGGCGTGGATATTGTCGATGTAGCTGTAAGCTCAATGGCGGGATTGACTTCACAGCCGAGTGCCAATACGCTTTGCCATGCTTTAAATGGAACGGAGCGCGAGCCTTCTGTCAGTAGCGATGCCTTGGAAGAGCTGTCCCATTACTGGGAAGGCGTCAGAAAATATTACCAGGATTTCGAAAGTGGCATGGTCGCTCCGAATACCGAGATTTATAAACATGAAATGCCTGGCGGGCAATATAGCAATCTGCAACAGCAGGCAAAAGCCGTCGGACTTGGCAAGCGCTGGGAAGAAGTAAAGGATATGTATAGCCGCGTGAATATGATGTTTGGCGACATTGTGAAAGTGACGCCTTCTTCAAAAGTCGTTGGCGATATGGCACTCTTCATGGTCCAAAACGACCTGACGGAAGAAGAGTTACTGGAAAGAGGCGACAAAATTGATTTTCCGGATTCTGTCATTGAGCTATTCGAAGGGTATTTAGGCCAGCCGTATGGCGGGTTCCCAAAACAATTGCAACAAGTGATCTTAAAAGGAAAAGAGCCGCTTACAGTCCGTCCAGGAGAGTTGTTGAAAGAAGTAGACTTTAACGCGCTCCGAGAAGAATTGTTCAAAGAAATGGACGACCAAGTCACGGACCATGATACGATCGCTTATGCCTTGTATCCGAAAGTATTCTTGGATTATATGAAAACAATTGAACAGTTTGGCGATGTTTCCACGTTGGATACACCGACGTTCTTGTACGGCATGAGGCTTAATGAGGAAATTGAAATTGAAATCGAAACAGGAAAGACATTGATTGTAAAACTTGTTTCCGTCGGACAGGCACAAACAGATGGTACACGTGTCGTCTACTTTGAATTAAATGGGCAGCAACGTGAAGTGATTATAAAAGATGAAAGCATCAAATCTTCCGTTGCTTCAAAATTGAAAGCCAATCCGAAAAATGAAAGTCACTTGGCGGCGACGATGCCTGGAACGGTGATCAAGGTGCTCGTCGAAAAAGGAGAGAAAGTCACTCAGGGAGATCATTTAGTGATCACTGAAGCGATGAAGATGGAAACAACTGTCCAGGCTCCTTTTTCGGGCATCGTTACCGATATCCATGTTCAAAATGGCGAAGCGATTTCTTCAGGCGATTTGTTAATTGAATTAGAATTGGAGAAAGCAAGACAGGAGTCACAACCGCAAGAACCTGCAAGTAAAGTGCTGAGCACAACATAAGAAGAGTTCACCGATGATCACCATCTGACGTACAGAGGAAACTCTGTACGTTTTGTGCACCAGATACGCTTAAAGAACTTGAGAAAGGAGTGGTGATTCTCAAACGTTTGCTAAATGGTCTTATCTAATAGATAAATTGTTTGCCATACAAATATAATGTTGTATGGCTTTTTTGTACATGGTAAGCTATTTGGAATCTGGTTCGAGGATAAAGAAAATAAAATCAATATTTAAGAAAGGTCGGTTAGATCGTGTCACAACATCGTGGACGTAAGACAGATACTCAATCCTTCATTCATTCTCCGGAAAAACAACAACAACTTTATAAGAGAACGTTACTCGTTGTTGTCATCTCCCAAATTTTTGGAGGGGCGGGACTGGCAGCAGGAATAACAGTGGGGGCACTTCTTGCCCGAGACATGTTAGGGACAGATAGTGTGTCAGGACTCCCAACTGCATTATTTACTTTAGGGTCAGCAGGGGCTGCATTGCTTGTGGGGCGGCTATCTCAGCGGTTTGGACGTCGTACTGGATTGGCGACTGGATTTTTGGCTGGCGGGCTTGGTGCCATCGGTGTAATCATTGCGGCAGTGACCAATAGCATTTGGCTGTTATTCCTTTCGCTCTTCATCTATGGGGCTGGAACGGCGACAAACTTGCAAGCACGCTATGCAGGAACGGACTTGGCCAGCTCCAAACAAAGGGCAAAGGCTGTCAGTATAGCGATGGTATCCACTACACTCGGTGCAGTTGCAGGCCCAAACTTGGTGGATGTAATGGGAGAGTTTGCGGTATCCATAGGAATTCCTGCTTTAGCGGGGCCGTTTATATTGGCTGCCGCTGCTTATACACTTGCTGGTTTGATTCTCTTTGTTTCACTTCGGCCAGATCCTTTTATTGTCGCAAAAGCAATCGCGGATGCTAAACAATCGTCCGGTCGTTTACCTTTAGAGGAAAATGCTGATTTGTCAATGATCGATAAGCGACGAGGTATTTTGGCCGGCGCTTCCGTCATGGTGATTACTCAATTTGTGATGACTGCCATTATGACGATGACCCCCATACATATGGGACACCATGGATTTGGCTTGAATGCAGTTGGAATTGTCATTGGTTTTCATATCGGCGCGATGTTTTTGCCTTCGTTAGTAACCGGTATGCTTGTTGATAAAATTGGCCGTTCTGCTATGGCGATCGCTTCTGCCATTACACTGCTTGCCGCAGGTCTTTTAGCGGCTTGGGGGCCAGCTGATTCGATGGCAGTGCTCGTTACAGCGCTTGTATTACTGGGTCTTGGCTGGAATTTTGGGTTGATCAGTGGGACAGCCATTCTTGTCGATGCAACGCCACCAACTACTCGCGCGAAAACGCAGGGGTCCGTCGATGTCGGGATTGCTTTGTCAGGGGCGATCGGTGGGGGCCTATCTGGAATCATTGTAGCCCAGTCTAGTTTTGCTACTCTTTCAATTACGGGTGCGATGCTTTCATTGGTGCTGATTCCAATTGTGATGTGGGCCGGTATCCATAAACAGTGGAAACCTGCCGAGAGCAATTAAAGATTTAGGGTGCTATTCAAGTAAAGATAGCACCTTTATAATTCTTCATTTTATAAGCAATGGTTAGGAAGTTCATAACAACAGTTTGTGAAAGGGCTTCTCACAATTTAAGGAGGAATAGAAAATGAATGCTCCATTCCATAATGAAGTTCAAAATCTTTATCAAAAACTAATTGATGCGTGGAATAGACGTGATGCAAAGGGAATGTCAGAACAATTTGCAGAACACGGAGTCCAAATTGGATTTGATGGCAGTAAGATAATTGGGCAAGAAGAAATTTTTTTGCACGTTAAGCCTATCTTTGAAGAACATCCGACTGCTCCTTTTGTAACAAAGGTGAAAGATATACGGTCTCTAGGAGATGATGCTGCAATTTTACACGCGATCGCGGGAATGATTCCACCTGGAAAATCAGATATTGAGCCCGCAGTAAATGCCCATCAAACACTAGTTGCAGTGAAACAGGATCGCGGCTGGCGTATTGAGCTATTTCAAAACACCCCTGCCCAATTTCATGGGAGACCCGAGTTAGTGGAGGAAATGACTGAAGAGTTAAGGCAGTTACTTCGTTAATTAAGTCTGAAATAAAAAAAGCTATCCGTAGAAATTAGTATGAAATTTCTACGGATAGACTTTTAAAGGGGACAACCCACTCAGCAACACTTAAAATCAGGTTTGATATAAAATTTGGTGGCATTGATCAATTTGTTCACGCAATGTTTCCGATGCATGGTCATATAAAACGAAGTCGATTTTCAATAGCGTGTCTAACTCGTTTTCCACTTGTTCTGCTAACAAAAGCCATTTCATTTCCGATAGTCCCGGAGCTTTCACGGCCAAATCAATATCGGAGAAATCATTATAGTCGCCATGAGCACGTGAACCGAATAACAGTACCGATTGGATTTCAGGGTAACTACTGACGATTTCTATTAGTTGATTCACTAGCGCCTCATTCATTTTGATCATTATCCAACATATATTGTCGTTCGAGTTGATGAAAAGTTGTTTTCATTTCTGGAAAGTATCGGTTGATGTTTTCCAAAATTCTTCGGGCCATTTCCTCATCATAAGCATGCGAAGTTTCATTTCGATCTTTCAGCATTTGCAGCCAGGCTTGCTCATTTTGAAGCCAACCCACTTGATAGGCTTCTTTCAACGTTTCACGAGGAGTTTTCGCTTCGATACCTTCACTAAGCAATAACCTTTTTAGCATCTTCCAGTAGATTTCGATTGTGAATTCAAAACGTTGAATCGTTCCGTCTACGATTAGACTATTCTCTTGATTTTCATTTAACGCTTCTTCCAAACGGCTTAATGCCTTCTTTAGGTTCTCGAAGCTTTGTCTCAATTTACGATTTGCATCCTCCATTGAAATTTCCCTCCTATCGCAATACTAGTGCTCATCATTATACCATTTATGATGTATGGATCGTTCATATTTGGTAATAAATAAATTTTTGCCATACAAATTATAATCTTAGTCATGTTTGATAGGTTTCTCTTACGGTATGGATGAATGCTCTAAGTGCATTCGATTGGTATGCATTTTTTCTGGTAATAATGCCGATGTTCCAATTTATTTCTGGTTCTTTAATCGACAAAGTGACGATATCAACGTCAGATAACTTATTTGTAAGTTCATTAGGGATCACTGTGATACCTAGCTGGGCTGAGACAAGGCCTAATACTAAATCCCATTCGGTGCTTTGGAAGCTGATTTCAGGAGAAAATCCAGAGTCAATACAATGGTTTTTGATCAAATTATATAGTGCAAATGATTTGTCAAAGAAAATAAATTTTTCATTTTTCAAATCTGACAATCTAACCTCTTTTTCTTTTGCAAGTGGATGTTTTGATGAAACACAAACAACAAATTTATCCTGAAAGATTTGTTCTGAATCCAATGAATTGACAGTAGGAAGTACTACAAATCCAATATCTAACTCCCCTTGTGAGACAAGGTTTTCAATGATGATTCCTCCAGCTTCTTTTGTTGAGAGTGATACGTTGGGGTATTTATGTAAGAAAGAGTAGGCAACTTTGGGGAAGAAAACAGAGCCAATGATTTGCGGAATGCCTACTTTTACCTCCCCAGCTATATTGTCAGATAGATCACCAATAGACTCCGGGATACTTTGAACTTTTTCTAAGATTTCCTTGCTCATTTTGTAAAGTAATTTTCCTTCATCTGTCAGCTTGATTTTTTTGCTGGAGCGGTCAAATAAGGTAACGCTCAGCTCATGCTCTAACTTTTGAATTGTTTTACTTAAAGCTGGTTGTCCAACATAAAGTGCTTCCGCAGCTTTCGTAAAACTATTTTTCTCTACAATTATGACAAAAACTTCTAAGGATCTTAATTGCATAGCGCTCCCTCCTATTTGATTCCTTCAAGGAATGATTTGTATTCCTATTATGTATTTTACATCATAATTGATTGCGCGTAAAATACAATTCAACGGCATTGGAAGCGCATACAGCATTTAAGCATCTAAAATAAAGGGGTCAAAAGGGGGGGACTTTGGTGAGGAAACAGCATGCATGTTGGATATTCGCGTTTTTTACTTTTTACGCTTTAACTTTTCTTCCTAATTTCGGGATATTCAACAAATTGGAGGTTATTGCATTTTTGCCGCAACCATTAGCTTGGGTATTACTGTTAAATGCAATTAACACGATTATCATTTTTGTTGTCTATTTTAAGTTTTTCAAGCCATTTGCTATACGGGTTGAAGAAGTCTTGGGGGAGAAAGTGGAGGGTGAGCAAATATGAGCCAAGTAGCTATTACGGTGATTGTTTTAGTTTTATTTTTAGCTATTTTAGTTGGGATTAGCAGTTTTGCTTCAAAATCGAACATCGCCACTCCGAATGATTTTTTTCTAGCAAATAGAGGGCTTGGAACGGTTGTTATGGTGATGACTACTGGAGCAAGTTATTTTAGTACCTGGACGCTGTTGGGTTCAATAGGAACACATTATCGAGATGGTGTCTGGTTTTCAGCTTTTGCTGCATGGGCAGTCGTGCACGCGCTATTTATCTGGCTCGTCGGGTCACGAATCTGGTACTTAGGAAGAAAACATGATTTTGTAACGCCAGGAGACATGATGGAGAAATATTATAAAAGTCCATTTCTGCGAATTTTATTTGCGATTGTTGGGATGATCGGGCTTATTCCATATATGTTGATTCAAATTACTGGTGGCGCATTTTCTTTAAACAGTTTGACCAATAATGCGATTCCCTATTGGGTTGGCATACTAATCATGGGTATTTTCGTTGGTGTTATCGTTACTCTCAGTGGGGGGAGAGGTGCCGCTTGGGGAGATACATTTATGGGATTCTTCTTTGGAATTACTCTATTAATAATTACATTTATTTTCATTAAAAGTGCCGGCGGCTTACATGCATTTACTAACTTACAATCTGTTGCACCAGAAATTCTAGTCAATAAAGGGCAGTTTCCAGGAATACTCGAAACCGCTTTAGGTTTAACGTTTGGGTTTTGGATTATGCCGCATATGTGGCAGAAGTTTTATTCAGCAAGTTCCCCGATGACTTTGGCCAAAACATCCCTATTTGCACCGTTTTGGAATTCTTGGTTAATGGCGCTAGGGGCGTTGTTTATCGGAATGTTTGCGCACACACCAGGCTTAATTCCTGGGCTTTCTGTAGAAAATAGTGACACAATTATTCCGGTATTCTTCTCAACTTATGCACCATTCTTTGGGGCAATCGTAGTCGCTGCAGTTGTTGCGGCAGCTATTTCGACGATCAATAGCACTCTATTAACAACGGCTAGTCTATTAGTAAACGATATTTATGTGCGTTTTATAAACAAAGATGTAAGCCCTGAACGGATAACCTTTATGGGTAAATTAACAGTTTTGTTAATGACAGTAATCGTCGTGATTTTCGCCTTTATTCCTGTAGCGCAAGGATTTATCGTCCCGGTAGCAGCATTAGGATATGGAATAGTCTTACAGCTAGTTCCAGCAGCGATTGGGCCATTGTTTTGGCGAAAAGGGACTCTTGCTGGAGCAGCATCATCTATCATCATTGGGGAAACGGCACTTACGATTATTTATATTTTTGGATCGCCATTTCCATTTGGGCCGGCAACAACAGGTCTTATTTTAGGAAGCATCAGCTTTTTCGTTGTCAGTATACTCACGACAGATCGTCATGAAGAAGAGAAAAAAGATCATCACAGAGAATTAGTAGAAACACTTTTCCCTGATGAATCAAATAGAAAGGATGTAAAAAGATGGAGAAAGTCAAGCGATTTAAAGTGGCAGTTGTCCAAGCAGGTTCAGAAGTGATGAATAAGGAAAAAGGGGTAAAGAAAACAGTTCGGCTCATTGAAGAAGCAAGCCAACAAAATGCCAAAATAATCGTATTTCCTGAGGCGTTTATTCCTGCTTATCCTCGGGGAATGTCATTTGGAGCAGTAGTCGGTTCACGCTCTGATAAAGGGAGGAAAGATTTTTTCCAGTACTGGGATAATTCCATTACAGTACCAGGCCCTGAAACGGATGAAATTGGTAAAGCCGCCCAAAAGGCGAAAGCCTATGTCGTCATAGGAGTCATTGAAAAAGATGATCATTCAAGTCAAGGAACCCTTTACTGTACAGCTCTTTTCTTTGGACCAGATGGTCAACTATTGGGGAAACATCGGAAGTTAAAGCCGACAGGTTCAGAGCGACTCATTTGGGGAGAAGGAGATGGTAGTACATTACCTGTTTTTGAAACCCCATACGGAAGAATCGGCTCACTCATCTGTTGGGAAAACTATATGCCACTCGCTCGCGCGGCTATGTACGATAAAGGAGTACAAATCTATATTGCACCAACCGCTGATGCAAGAGATGCGTGGTTTGCGACGATGCAGCATATTGCTGTAGAGGGTAGATGTTTTGTCTTATCCTGTAATCAATATTCAACAAAAGACATGTATCCGGAAGAAATTTCTTCACGTAAAGAGTTTGAAGACTTACCAGAAGAGCTTACAAGAGGTGGAAGCTGTGTAGTTGATCCACTTGGAAATTTCATTGTAGAGCCTGTGTTTGGTAAAGAGGAAATTATCTATGCTGATATCAATTTAGATAAAATTGCTGAATCACAGTTTGACTTTGATGTCGTTGGTCATTACTCCCGACCCGATGTCTTCCAGCTTATCGTAAATGAAGAAAAGCAACAGAATACAATCTGGAGATAGTAAAAGATAGAAAACCCCTTTCATGAAATGGAGAACACTTCATGGTGATATGCACCCCGAAAGTTAGAGTCAAAATCTAACTTTTGGGGTGTTTTATTATGGCTAAATATAGTGAATCTTTTAAACTGATGGTTGTACAGGAATACCTTGCCGGTCCGCTTGGCTA
>NZ_JAKRNU010000017.1 GCF_022346545.1 Sporosarcina sp. ACRSM
TGCATGTATTAGGCACGCCGCCAGCGTTCGTCCTGAGCCAGGATCAAACTCTCCATAAAAGAAGAAAATGAATAGCTCATTTCTTGCTGACTTTGAATCCGAAGATTCGTTTGTGTTTGTATCCTCAACAGAGTTGGTTCAACAAACTGTATTTGTTAACGTTTTGCTGTTCAGTTTTCAAGGTTCATATCGTTACTGCGTTTCAGCAGCAACTCTTATATCTTATCACTTTGCCGATTCGATGTCAACAACTTTTTTTAATTTCTTTTGTCGTTATTTTGTACACCAGAAGTGCGACGCTTACTATCATAACTCTTCGTCAGATAGAAGTCAATAACTTTTTTAAACTTTTTTCGTTGTTTCCGTATACCGGAAGCGCAACGTTCTTTACTATACCAGCATGTCTTTCCGATTGCAACACTAATTTCAAAATACATGTCATTTTATTTTAATTGATTATACCTTGGCTAAATTGCGCCTAGAGTTTAAACCCTCTTATATTGAATTATTCATACCGTCCTTTATAGAAGCGGGTCGCTTCTCCCGAAACCAATGAAAACAAAAGCCCCCATGCAAAGCGTATTGAAACAGCTTTGCATGGGGGCGAATCATTTATTCTTTTGAACGCATTTGCGGGAAGAGTAGGATGTCGCGAATCGATTGTGCATTCGTCAATAGCATGACAAGGCGATCGACCCCGATTCCGAGTCCTCCTGTTGGTGGTAAACCATATTCAAGTGCTTCAATGAAGTCTTCATCCATTTCATGCGCTTCATCGTTTCCTTGTTCTTTTTCAACTAATTGCGCTTCGAAGCGTTGGCGTTGATCGATTGGATCGTTCAGTTCTGTAAAGGCATTTGCATGTTCACGGCGAACGATAAATAATTCAAAGCGATCTGTGAAGCGACCATCTTCTGCATTTTTCTTCGCAAGCGGAGAGATTTCAACCGGATGGCCGAAGATGAATGTCGGTTGTACAAGTTGTTCTTCCACTTTTTGTTCGAAGAACTCATTCAATACATGTCCAACTTCCATTGGAGGCGTCACTTCTACTCCATGTTCTTTCGCGAGTGCATGCGCTTCTTCTTTCGTCATCTCTTTCCAGAAGTCAACGCCTGTATATTCTTTTACTGCATCCGCCATATGAAGTCGCGTCCATCCTGGAGCAAGATCAATTACATCTTCTCCATACGTCACTTGCGTTGTACCGAGGACTTCTTGCGCAATATGCGCGATTAGATTTTCCGTTAGTTCCATAATGTCTTTATAATCTGCATACGCTTCGTATAGCTCAATCATTGTAAATTCAGGGTTATGGCGCGTTGAAATCCCTTCATTCCGGAATACACGACCGATTTCATAGACTTTCTCGAGCCCTCCTACAATGAGGCGTTTTAAATGGAGTTCGATAGCAATACGCATATACAGTTCCATATCGAGCGTATTATGGTGCGTGATAAAAGGACGTGCTGAAGCTCCTCCCGCAATTGAATGAAGCATCGGCGTTTCGACTTCCAAGAAACCTTGTCCATCTAAATAACGGCGCATCGATTGTATGATCTTACTTCTTAGGATGAATGTCTCTTTGCTTCCCTCGGTTGCAATCAAGTCCAAATAACGTTGACGATAGCGTTGTTCAATATCTTTCAACCCGTGGAATTTCTCCGGCAGAGGACGCAATGCTTTCGTCAAGAACGTGAATTCAGTCGCTTTTACGGATAATTCACCGACTTTAGTTTTAAATACCGTTCCTGAAATCCCGACGATATCACCTAGATCCGTACTATTGAAGAGTTTGTATGCCTCTTCACCGATGGCATCTTGTCTCACGTAAATTTGGATTTGGCCGCCAAGGTCTTGTAAATGAGCGAATCCCGCTTTTCCTTTACCGCGCTTCGTCATGATCCGGCCCGCAATTTTCACTTCGTGTGGTGTTTCATCAAGCTCTTCTTTCGATAGCTCCTCATATTGTTCCCGTATCTCATTTGACAGATGTGTCCGTTCAAATCTTGAACCGAATGGATCCAATCCACTTTCCCGTATATCTTCCATCTTCTGGCGTCTCACCAGAAGCTGATCGTTTAGTTCATCCAAATGGGACATTTCTTTCACTCCTTCATTTTTGTCCGATGCATTAGACAGCATGCACCTATTGTACACAATTTGCGCCGACTGGACACGTATAACTTATCCAAGGACCTATTATGTAATAAAAAAAGACGCCACATGATATGACAGCCCGAATCATTTGTAATACAGTGTCATTCCTTCATTTGCAAGAAATGTTCGACTCCGTCAATCCTTTTCCATAACACCACGCCACTATCTTGGACAGCAGCTTCCTCTGAAACTAACCTTCCTGTAATCGGATGAGCGATAGATGGCTCGATTTCAAGGAGGGGGATGAGAACGAATGCCCGTTCATACATGCGCGGATGCGGTATAGTCAACTTCTCCACTGCAATATTGTCGTTATTGTACAGTAAAATGTCAAGGTCTACCGTGCGGGGTCCCCATCTAATTGTGCGTTCGCGCCCAAGTTCTTGTTCAGTTTTTTGACACACTTCCAGCAATTCATGTGCACTTAAATCCGTTTCTATCTTCACAACTAGATTAAGAAAATCTGCTTGGTCAGTATAGCCGACGGGCGCTGTTTCATAGACGGAGGAGACGGCTAACACTTCCACTCCTTCATATGTATGGAGAGCCCGCGTCGCCTCCTGAAGATGTTGGAATCGGTCTCCGATATTCGAACCAATCGAGATATACGACAAATTCACACGAAGCGCCCCCTCGTAATTTCAACCGCCACCGAGGCATAATGGCCGGGTATTGGAGGGTCCGGCTTGACCAACACGACACGAACACCAAATACTTTATCGGCAAATGTTCTTTTAATCTCTTCCGCAATTGTTTCTGCAACGGTCTCAATTAATTTAAGAGGTTTACCTTCCACAACGGATTGGCACACACTATAGACTTCCGCATAATTGACCGTCTTATCTAACTCATCAGTTTTCCCGGCTTCCGATAAATTCGCCGCAAGTGAAACCGTCACACGAAAGCGCTGACCTAATTTCGTCTCTTCGGGCAATACGCCATGATAGCCATAAAACTCCATTTCATTCAAATGAATATAATCCAAATCAATCCTACCCTTCAAATACCGTTTTCCCTGTTAACACATCCATCATTTTTGCCATTCGCGCAATTTCTTTCACATCATGTACACGCATAAGATGGCAGCCGTGCTCAATCCCAAAACAGACTGTTGCCCCAGTCCCTTCCAATCGTTCCTCGACAGGCAAGTCCATGATATTGCCAATAAAAGATTTGCGTGACGTGCCTAAAAGAACAGGATAGCCCATATTCGAAATTCGACGCAGTTCTTGCATCGTCCAAATGTTCTGCTTTGTATTACGCGCAAAACCGATTCCCGGATCAAGCCAGATATTTTCCTGCGTAACGCCCGCCCGCACCGCAATAGCGATACTTTCTTCCAGATCGTCAACGACTTCATCCATGAAGTCCGTGCCATAATCCACATCTTGACGATTATGCATCAAAATGATCGGCACCTCATATTTGGCTGCCACTTCCGCAATGGCTGGATCGTACTTCGCTCCCCAAATATCATTGATAATATGTGCCCCTGCTTGAACCGCGGCCTCTGCCACTTGTGCTTTATATGTATCGATGGACATTACACAACCGAATTCTTTTGCCAATGCTTCGATGACGGGAGCCGTGCGTTCAATCTCCTCTTCCACCGAAATTTGTATATGCCCTGGCCGAGTCGATTCACCACCCACATCGATGATTTTTGCACCATCGCGAAGCATTGTTTCCGCATGTTTGAGTGCAGCGTCGATTGCAGCGTATTTTCCACCGTCTGAAAACGAATCTGGTGTCACATTCAAAATCCCCATAATGATCGTTTCTTTTGCAAAATCCAAAGTCGTGTTTCCAAACCGGTAATGGTCCCGTGCTTTAGCCAATTCCATCACTGGCCACCTTCTTTCATTTCATTTATTGACTGCATATAACTTCCGTGGAGCTTTTGGTAATAAACCCCGAAAGCTCCTGGGAACGATTTGTCTCCGATTGCCGATACGGGTACGATTTCTTGCACCGCGTTTGTGACAAATAATTCATCCGCTCTTTCTACATCCTCTTGGCTATACACCCCTTCCTTCACTTCTATCCCCAATGATCGAGCAAGCTCAATCACGAAAGCACGGGTAGTCCCCGGAAGAATACCCGTTTCAATCCCAGGTGTGAATAACATTCCATCTTTGACCCAAAACACATTGGACGTGACTCCTTCCGCAACAAAACCCGCTTCTGTGAGAAAAATCCCTTCTAACTTTTTCAATGAAGGGAGTTCCAACCGCCCCCGAACATTATTCAAGAAGTTATGGGATTTGTGGCGCACAGCGCTTTCCGGGCGATTGCGAGGCGTTTCAAGCCAAACAGCCTTCTTTTCCGTTCCCCGGACGGTCGGTGGAAGTTCTTTTCGAAATACGATGACAGTCGGTGAGCCATAAACGGAAGGCGCAAGCCCGATATCATGGACTCCGGCAGAGACGTTCAGTCTGAAATAGCCGTCTTGGCCACCGCTAAACACATCCAGCTGATGCACCACCTCAAGAATGTCAGTATCTGCATAAGGCATTGCAATGCGATACTCTTCCAACGCTGTACGTAGCCTGTCCATATGTTGGCTGAACAACCATGCACTTCCTTCATATGTCCGAAACGTTTCGAAAAAACCTGCACCATACAAATAGCCGTGGTCGAAAGGTGAGATCCTCAAATCTCCCGCGCGCATATATTCGCCATTCATCCAGCACCACATGCCAGCACCTCCATTCTCAGTTTTCCGCCATCGCTTTCGCTTGCCAGAGCGCTTTTGCCTTATTCAGCGATTCAACGTATTCCGCTTTCGGTACCGAATCCGCTACAAGACCCGCTCCTGCTTGGATATGGGCAATTCCATCTTTGATATAAGCTGTCCGGATGACAATATTCAGCTCTAGATCGCCATTGAATCCGAACCACCCGATCGATCCCGTATAGAGTCCTCTCCGTGTCGGCTCCAACTCTTCAATAATTTCCATCGTACGCAGTTTAGGTGAGCCCGTTATCGAACCGCCGGGAAATACACCTTTGACGATCTCCGCATTCGATAAACCATCCGCCGCCATTCCTCGGACATTCGAAACGAGGTGCATAACATGCGAATATTTTTCCACGACCATGAATTCATTTGTCTCTACCGTTCCCGGTCTACAAATACGTTCAAAATCTTCTTTTTCCAAATCGACGAGCATAATATGTTCGCCTTTCTCTTTTTCATTCGACAACAGTTCTGCATATAACGCGGCATCTTCCTGTTCGTCTTTCCCCCGACGCCGCGTTCCGCCTATTGGACGCGTGCTTAATTCGTCGCCACGTTTTTTCAAAAGCAGTTCAGGCGATCCCGAAACGACCGCAAAATCCGGAGAACCGATCGATGCCATATACGGTGATGGATTAAAGGAACGGAGCGCTTCATACATCGCAAGCGGTTGTACAGCGAGCGGCTTCGACTGTCTGACCGTCAGATTCACTTGCACGACGTCCCCGTTGGAAATATAGCTTTGCACATCGCGGACCATCTGCTCGAATTGTGGCCCTGTAACCGATACAGCAAGATCCTCTTGTTCCACAGAGACTTCCTCCGCGCTACCAGCTTCAAAAACTTGTTTGCTCATCCCTTGTTCAGCAGCTGCCAGCCACTCCGCCTCCAGCATCGCAGGTTCCAAGCCCCGGTTCGGAAGTGTCATGAAATAAGCAGTCTCTGTTTGAATATCTAAAACCGCCCATCGATCGAATAAATAAAAGAATAGATCAGGCGTATCCAAGTCATTGACTGCAACTTCAGGGATCGGTTCGTAGCGGCGCACATAATCATAGCTGATGAAACCTGTTACCCCTCCTTGAAAATCTGGCAATCCTGGAATGGATTCCAACTCATAAGACTGAACGAATTCAGCAATCAGTTCAAGCGGCTCCCCTTCCCTTACTTCCACGGTGCCATCCCGCCAAGTCAGTTGCAGTTTATCACCTTCCAGTGTTTGTAATGTCACAAGCGGATCAATACCCGCCATACATAACGAGCCACCGCGCCCACTTTCAAGAAGTAGATGACGGCGATGCAACTGCGCCAATTCTTTATATGCATAAAAGAATTGCTCTTTCGTCATCGCTGAAGCCGTATAATTCGGCATCTGTTTTTGCATAATTGTTGCCTCCCGATAATGAATAAAATGGATACACTCATCTTACCGCGAGCGTACACCTTTACGCCAGAACAAATAACGACACTCAAAAGCGATTTTCAAACAAAAAAGAAAGGGCCTCTCAGCCCTTTCTCTCTTCCCATTATTATTCGTCGAATTGGTAAAGTGGTGTACTCAAGTAGCGTTCTCCATTTGAAGGAAGAACTGCAACGACTTTTTTCCCTTTTCCAAGTCTTTTAGCAACTTGTAGTGCCGCATAGATTGCCGCACCTGAAGAAACGCCACCCAAGATTCCTTCTTCACGCGCTGCACGTCTAGCTGTTTCATACGCTTCGTCGTTCGACACTTGAATGATTTCATTGTAAATATCCGTATCCAACACTTTCGGTACAAAACCAGCACCAATTCCTTGGATTTTATGCGGACCCGGTTTTCCACCAGAAAGTACAGGAGAATCTGTTGGTTCGACTGCAATGATCTGTACATCCGGGAAACGTTCCTTCAACACGCTTCCTGCGCCCGTAATTGTACCGCCTGTTCCGATTCCAGAAATGAATGCATCTACACGATCCAGTGCATCGGCGATTTCAGGACCTGTCGTCAAACGGTGAACTTCCGGATTTGCTTCGTTGTTGAATTGTTGCGGAACGAACCAGCCATTTTCTTTTGCAAGTTCTTCCGCTTTCGTGATTGCACCTTTCATCCCTTCGGCTCCCGGTGTTAAAACAAGTTCAGCCCCGTATGCACGCAGCAAGTTACGACGTTCCGTACTCATCGTATCCGGCATGACAAGAACTGCTTTGTAACCTTTCGCTGCCGCAACCATTGCAAGACCGATTCCTGTATTCCCACTCGTCGGCTCAATAATCGTGCTTCCTTCTTTCAAGTCTCCGGCTTTTTCAGCCGCTTCAATCATTGCCACCGCAATACGGTCTTTAACACTGGAGCCCGGGTTGAAGTATTCCAATTTCAAATAGACTTCTGCATCATCCGGACCTGTCAAGCGGTTCACTTTTACTAAAGGTGTTTTTCCGACTAAATCTACAATCGAATTTCCTACTAACGTCATCATGATCCTCTCCTAATCCCTACTATTTCGATACACTTTATTACTTTCATCATACTACCAATATATGCAACTGTCAATAATAGAATCTTCGGACTTGTCGTTTTTTATTTGCTTAACGAAGATAAAAAGCTGTTTGGATGCACCTAGTTACACGGGTCTCCAAACAGCATTCTTATTTGCTATAAAACCATTCCGCATCAAATTCTTTCCAGAACGTTTCCGGACTGACCGATCGAGGGAGTTGTTCCATCGCCAATCCACGTTGAATATGGTCTTTGACATCTTTGTAGTCGAAAGATTGACCTTCCATCACTTCGCTGACATGGATAATGGCGTATGATCCATCTTTCAGCAGGATAGGGTCACTGACAGCCTCTTCTTTCATGCCCGTCGCGGTTTTTACAATGGCCTTGTCGATCACATCGGTCGATGCGTTAAGGTAACCGATATCACCTCCAAGGCTTGCCGATGCAAGTTCGGTGGACCGTTCTTTGGCAAGTACTTCAAAACTCGACCCTTTCGACAGCTCATCCAATGTCTGTTCCGCCTCTTCTTTTGTCGGAACCACGATGATCGCTGTGCGATAGGTTGTCAATGTATGGAACAAGGAAGTGTTTTCTTCATAATAATCCTCGATTGCATCATCCTCGATGACAATATCTTTCGTCAGCACCTTTTCAAGGATTAGCGTCGAACGGATTTTCTGCCGCATATCTTCCAGATCCATCCCTGTATAAGCATGCCCGTCGACAGAGCGGATCAACGCGATTTCAAGATCGATTTCTTTGTCGGTGACAGTAATGTCGTAGCTCTTAGCAGCCGCCTCCATCACCTGATCATTAACGAGGTTCAACAACGTTTCACGGCCCACTTTCTCTTCCATCGCCGTCATCCACTGTTCCCTCGTAATCGGCTTGCCCGCAACCGAAGCCACTTCCTCATCCGGCAGCATCGGTTTTTTTGATTTGTCTGGAATAAGCCAACCGATAAACCAAAAAACGTTCATTGCAAAAAGAATACCGATCATGATGAGCAGTGGCTTGGTCTTTAGTTTACGCTTTTGTGGACCGGCTGTTTTCGGCTCATGAACCCGACCGTATTTCATCGATGAAACCTTCCAGTTCCTCTTTCGGATAAACATATGTTTCCAAGCAGAAATGACAGTGTGCTTCCGCTTTTCCATCCTCTTCAATCATCTCTTGGATCTGTTGTTCACCAAGTCCGATGATGGCATTGCCGAATCGTTCTTTCGAGCAATTGCAATTGAATGAAACGTCCATCCGATCCAGAATATCCACGTTATCTGCACCTAACACTTCACCGAGAATCTCTTCGGGCGTAAGTCCACGATCGATCAATTTCGAAATGGGCTCGACCGTCGCAATCCGTTCTTCCAGTTGACTGATGGTTTCGTCAGTCGCGCCCGGCATGACTTGGATGATGAAACCGCCAGCCGCTTTAACCGTGTTATCCGGATTGACTAAGACGCCCAACCCAACAGCAGAAGGAACTTGCTCCGATACAGCAAAATACTGTGTGAAATCCTCGGCAATTTCCCCGGAAATAATCGGAACTTGCCCCGTGAAGAAATCACGCAATCCCAAGTCTTTCACAACCGTCAGCATGCCATCTGTGCCGACCGCCCGGCTCACATCGAGCTTCCCTTGGGCATTCAAATCGAAATGCGTCTGTGGATTGGTGACATAACCGCGCACTTCCCCGTGTGCATTAGCATCGATGATCATCGAACCAATGGGACCTTTCCCCTCGATTTTGATCGTTAATTTATCTTCACCTTTGACCATCGCACCCATCATGACTGCCGCTGTCATCGCGCGACCAAGTGCTGCAGTAGCTGTCGGCCACATCGCATGACGTTGTTGCACTTCACCGACCGTCTCTGTTGATCGGACCGCATACGCCCGAATTGTCCCGTCATATGCAAGTGCTTTTACTAAGTAATCTTTCATTTATTTTCTCTTCTCCTTTTACATGTTTCGTTCGTAGATCAAGTGAAGCCCTTTCAATGTGAGAAAGTTATCGACAACATCAATGATTGACGTCTCGCTGGCAATTAGCTCCGCCAAGCCACCTGTCGCAATCACTTTCGGCTCCACTTTACTTTGCGCTTTCATCCGCGCAACGATTCCTTCAACTTGCCCGACATATCCATAGACAATGCCGGCTTGCATAGCTGCTATCGTATTTTTGCCGACAACATGATCCGGCTTCGTCAGTTCAATACGCGGCAGCTTGGATGCACGGTCAAACAACGCCTCCATCGAAATCCCGATGCCGGGTGCAATGGCACCACCCATATACTCTGCCTTCTCGTTGACATAGCAATAAGTCGTTGCCGTCCCGAAGTCCACAATTATGAGTGGATCCCCGTACTCATGGATAGCTGCGACTGCGTTAACAATCCGGTCAGCTCCCACTTCACGCGGGTTTTCGTACTTGATATTCAAACCAGTTTTTATGCCCGGCCCGACGATGAGCGGTTTTTGATGGAAGTACTTTTTACACATTTGTTCCAGCGGAAACATGACCGGCGGAACAACTGACGAAATTATGATGCCTTTTATATCAGCAAAGGAAAGGTCAACATGCGAAAATAGGGCTTTCACTTGCATCGCATACTCATCTTCTGTTTTATGCCGATAGGTCTCCATACGCCAATGATGCTTCAATTGTCCTTGTTCATAGACACCTAGGACGATATTCGTATTCCCTGTATCCAACACTAAAATCATAATGGTTTCCTCGCTAACTTCGACGTTTTCCCACACATCATACCATACACTTACAAGGGAGCAAAAGCAGAAGTAACCGCTCACAAGTAATCCTTCGAGAAAAGATTCATTTTTCAACAAATTCGTTTGTGCCCAGGAAATAAAAACTGACTGTTTCAAAAGAAACAGTCAGTTTTTATATTATTAGCCGCGACGGTCTTCGTCGATCGGTTTCAATGGCTGATCCGGTGTCTTCTCTTTCGGCAAATCACCGATGGAAGGATCTGTCGGAGCACCTGTTGCATCGGAAATGACCGCGTCATTTCCTTCGTTTGCCGCATCGTTATCCGCATTAGCGGCTCCGTTACGGTCATACGGACGATCCGGTAACGTACCGTGGTCTTTCAAGTGGTTGATCTGTTCCGCATCCAGCGTTTCCACGTCGAGAAGCGTCGTTGCAATCAGATCAAGCAACTTGCGATTGTCTGTAAGAATTTGTTTCGTACGATCATATTGGTCTTTAATAATCGTTTGCATTTCTTGGTCAATTTCATACGCGATCTGCTCGGAATAGTTTTGTTCGGAATTGAAATCTCTGCCAAGGAAGACGTTACCACCTTGAGATTGACCAAATTGCATCGGTCCAAGCTTGTCGCTCATTCCATATTCCGTTACCATCGAACGCGCGATGCCTGTTGCACGCTGGAAGTCATTATGTGCACCCGTAGATACCTCTCCGAGTACGATCTCCTCCGCAACGCGCCCTCCAAGAAGGCCGGCAATCTTGTCGAGAAGTTCCGGTTTTGTCATGAAATAACGGTCTTCTTTCGGTAGCATAACGGCATAACCGCCTGCCTGACCGCGCGGAACAATCGTTACCTTATGAACGATTTCAGCGTCATCCAGCATGAGCCCAACAACGACGTGACCCGCTTCGTGGAAAGCAACGATATTCCGTTCCTTCTCAGAAATGACCCGGCTCGTTTTTGCTGGTCCAGCAATGACACGGTCTGTCGCTTCGTCGATATCAGACATATCGATTTTCGCTTTGTTGCTTCTCGCTGCGACCAATGCCGCTTCATTCAATAAGTTTTCAAGATCTGCACCGGAGAAACCTGGCGTGCGTTGTGCAAGTGCCTTCAAGTTAACTGTATCATCCAGCGGCTTGTTGCGCGCATGCACTTTCAGAACCGCTTCCCGTCCTTTTACATCCGGACGGCCAACCGTAATTTGACGGTCAAAACGGCCAGGACGTAGAAGTGCCGGGTCAAGGATATCTGGTCGGTTTGTAGCCGCTACGATGATGATCCCTTCATTTTCGCCAAAACCATCCATCTCAACGAGGAGTTGGTTCAATGTTTGTTCACGCTCATCGTGCCCACCACCGAGGCCAGCGCCACGTTGACGGCCGACTGCATCGATTTCATCAATAAAAATAATACATGGTGCATTCTTTTTTGCATTTTCAAATAGGTCACGTACACGGGATGCCCCAACACCGACAAACATTTCAACGAAGTCGGACCCTGAGATGGAGAAGAACGGAACGCCCGCTTCCCCTGCAACTGCACGTGCCAATAATGTTTTACCCGTACCAGGAGGTCCCACTAACAAGATCCCCTTCGGAATACGCGCGCCGACTTCTGCGAATTTACGAGAATCTTTCAGGAAGTCAACAACTTCCACAAGTTCCGCTTTCTCTTCGTCTGCTCCTGCGACATCCGTAAAACGGACTTTCTTCTTTTCATCCGTATGAAGCTTCGCCTTACTCTTACCAAAGTTCATGACACGGCCACCGCCGCCACCCTGTGCTTGGTTCAATAGGAAGAAGAAAAGAATGAAGATGATGATGAAAGGTACGAGTCCTGTGAAGAAGGATACCCATGCGCTCGTCGAAGGTGCCGGTAGGAATTTATACTTCGTATTTGTCGTTTCGGCTGCCGCGGTCACTGTATTCATCATTTGTTCATTGTCTTGCGCCATGTTCGTAATGAACATTTCGCCGGTTTCATCCCCTTTTGCGGGTTCCATTTCACCTCTGACCACGTAAACGAGCTGATCAAGCTGAAGTGTGAATTCTTTTACCTTACCATCCGAAAGCAAGGTGACGAACTCTGTGAAGTCAATGTCTTTAGTCCTTTGATCCGTATTATTAAGTGAACTGAAAATCCCCATGATTGCAAGGAAAATCAGCCCGTATAATAGAAAGTATCGAAGTATCCGATTCATCCCAAGCCTCCTCATCTCATTAAACAGAAAACTAGTGTAAATCTTACCATATGTAAGATTCATCCTACAACGAAAATGCTTTATCTTCATTCAGCAGAAGACTCCCACCTCGATAGGTGGTGAGTGTTTGCGATTTTGTTTCCTGTTCAGCGGGTGTTCAAACGCCCTCTGAACGAAGATAAAGCCTCCGGCGGATGTCACAGATTTTGAAAGGAATTAATTGAGCCTTGCTCAATTCAAAATCTAGACGCAATCACGCCGAGGCGTGATTGATCGTCCGTATCCGGAACAAAATTGGGAAGCTTTTAGAAAGAGTAGATTTCCTTTTTCAACACACCGATGTAAGGTAGGTTTCTGTATTTTTCTGCATAATCCAATCCGTATCCGACCACAAATGCGTCGGGCACGTCAAAACAAACATAGTCCGCCTTCAAGTCTACTTTCCGACCAGTAGGCTTATCCAACAGCGTGACGATTTTAATGGAGTTCGCTTTCCTATACTTCAACAAATCAACGAGGTAGCTCAATGTTTTTCCGCTATCGATAATATCCTCGAGAATCAATACGTCGCGTCCTTCGACACTTGTATTCAAGTCCTTGATGATTTTCACTTCTCCCGAAGAAACCGTCGCATTCCCATAACTCGACACATCCATGAAATCGAGTTCAATGTACGTATCAATCCGCTTAATAAGATCGCTCATGAAAGGAAGGGCACCTTTCAATACACCAATAGCCAATGGGAACTTATCTTGGTATTCTTCTGTCAATACCGCTCCCAGCTCTTCGATTTTCCCTTGGATTTCTTCTTCCGTGATTAATACTTCTTCGATATCTTTTTCCAACATCGAAATTCCTCCTCTTTCCAACAAATCGATTAGAACTTCCGCAAACTAACTATGTAATTACTCCGCTCTGTTCTATTTCGTGTAAACGCCACACCATACCGCAATCCCGGTATCGCACAAACTCTATCTTGTGCCGTTACGATCACCGGTAAACGGTCACGCTCTGTCATCGGTACTTTTTCATCAATAAACAGCCTGGATAAACGTTTCGCATGGCTCATACCAGGTAACAGAATCCGGTCCCCCTCTTCCCTCCTCCTAACGGATAAAGGAAAAGCTGAATCGGGCAAATCAACATAGAATATGTCATCCGCATCCATACGCAATGCTTCAGTGGCATCCTCTACGTCCGTCCAAAAAAGGGACAGACCATTCCCTATATCCGTCCAAACCCGTTTCGGCAGCCGCTTCCGCAATACTTCGTCCGATTGCTTGGGATCCCGGACAAACGTCAACTGATCGTACTCTCTCAACAATTGATAACCGCGCGGAAGACTGATCGACACATTTCCACTCTGCTCAGAAACATGAAATAGCAGTTCATTAATCAAAGTGGAATTGTAGGGAACGGGTAGACTTTCCCCATCATAAATATACCTTAATACTAGTGTAATTACGCGCCTTTGTAAAGCAGGGTGTATGCGGGAAAACAGTTCTTTTTCTAAAGAAACAATCCCTTCTTCCGAAAAGTCCACAATCCGTTCATATTGCTCCACGGCCAACTCGCTAAGCAGGTCTTCATCTTCTTGTAACCAGCCGGATATTTTCACTGCATTTTTGGCAGCAGCGGGGTTTTCCTCCAATACGAACGGGAGCAAGTGATGACGGATACGGTTGCGCATATAGGCGTCGCTTTCATTGCTCGGATCTTCCCGATATTGCAACTGATGTTCGACAGTATACGCATATAAGCTTTCTTTCATCACCGACAGGAATGGGCGGATCAGCATACCCCCGCCCATCTCCCGTTTCACCGGCATCCCGACAGGCTTCCTCCCCTTCGCCACTTGCATCAATATCGTTTCAAGTTGGTCCTCTGCATGATGAGCGGTTGCCAAAGTGTTGTAGGATTCTCCCTGCATCAACTCCGTAAACAAAGCATATCGCCCGGTCCGGCAGACATCTTGCACATTCCCTCCTTCTTCCTTCAGCAGCTGAGGAACCGGGACATTCCTGCCAAAAAACGGCACACCTAACGTTTTACACAGTTGTTCTACAAACAGCCCATCTTCGACCGATTCTTCTCCACGTAACATATGATCTATATGAACGGCGCCGACTTCTATGCCCAGTTCGCGTTGGTGTGTAGCCATGAAGTATAAAAGCGCTACTGAATCGACGCCACCGGAACAAGCGACAAGAACCCGGTCTCTTGCCATTACGAGTGATTGTTCCTTGATAAACCGCAAAACGGTAGCATGCAAATTTTTCACCTTTGCGGCCCCCTCTTCAACATATTCGGTTTTCGTTATGACAACTTTATTATAAAAAGTTTAGCGATAGGATGCCCCAAGTTCAAGTTATTGTCGGCGTTCAACATTTCACCCCGTCATTTTCCCGAATTTACGCGATTGTGATGAAGGCCTGAAACTTGACCAAGAAGGAAGCACGTGCTCGACTTTCATAACCAATACAGTTCGATCGTCGGATACAGCCTGATATTTCATTTCCATATTGTTCATGATCCGTTCTGCAATTTTATCACAATTATGGTTCCCATATCGTTCAAGCGTGCTATACAATGTCTTTTCTTGCACTTCAAGGGCTACATCTCCATTGAACACCCCATCGGTCATCATTACGATAATATCTCCTGACTTCAGCTGTTCATTTTTCGCCTCGACAGAGAATGAAGGTAGAAATCCGACAGGCACCGATTTGCTATCCATTCTTAAGAAATCTTCCCCCCGTTTGATATACGTGCTCATCGAACCGGCTTTCCATGACCAAAGGCGGCCATCTTGTAGATCCACTAAAGCCAAATCAAGCGTGGCATACATATCATCCAATCCATTTAAGGACATCATGTAGTGAAGCGTGTGCATAGCGGTTTCCGGATCCATTTTACGGTTTAAGCATTCACGCATCAGCCGGATCACTTTTCGGCTTTCCCGATACGCATTCAAATCTTTCCCCATTCCGTCCGATAACAAGACGGCCGTCAAGCCATCATGGAGTGGAAACACTTCATAGGCGTCGCCCGCGTGGAAAGTCCCCCCTCCCGCCGCCGCTACAATGCCGTAGTCGAGCGAAAAACGAACGGCAGAAGTGAAGGTCAATTGAAGATGCGGGAACGGTTCTTGTCTTACGAGAGATTTGGCGACTTGAAAAGGCTCTTCATACATTTCTTCAAGAACCGGCAAGATGAGCCGTTCCGCAACCGTCGTATCGGTTTCAAAATCCGAGCGCTTCTCCGGAATACAGCAAACGACGCGCCGGGACCCACGTTCCCCAGCCAAAATATCGATTTGGAAGTATTCAATTCCCAACTTGTCCAGCCGGTTCGCCAATTCTTCTTCAGCAGGCTTGTAGACAGACAGATCCTCTTTGATTTCATGCATGATTTTGTCCAAATGCGTACTCATATCCCGCAGTTGAAGCGCCAGCATCTTCCTTCCGTGCTGCAGCTGCCCGGTCAATAAGCGACTGGCGGATTGCTCTTCCAATTCTGTAATGAGCCCGTTAAAGCGGATACATTTATAGTTGATCTTTTCTTCCACCCGATGGCGCGGCGCCTTTGTCGTCATAGAATACGTCGTTTCCCAATCTTGAAGCAACTGGGCCATGTCATCATTGCCGCCTTCCCAACATTTTGCATACCGAAAACAGGACTGACATGTTTTAGGGACATCTTGCAGCGCAGATGGATCCGACTTTTCAGTAGCCGGGAAACGGCCTCCGACAAGCGTGGACATGAACTCCGAAAACTGGCGGAAATCGGATAACTGCTCGTCCAACCGATCCGATAACCACTTATGACGCTTTTCTGACACTTCCGTGCTTTCCGGATGAAAAACTTGACGAATCGGCTCCAACTTTTTCGATGGGATAAGGAAAAAGATGAGCGTAGCAACGCCTAGTGTAATGAAGTGTGTATTATCCAACGGCAATGTCAAATCGTAAAGCAGGAAAAATAACGATACGGAAACGCCTCCAAGTGCAATGCCGATTTTTTTGAAGCGGCTAAGGGCTCCGGCAAAAAATCCTGTCATGCCGTAAACTGCCATCATTCCCGTGAAGGATAACTCCGCAATACCTACAATGGCAGCGATGATCATGGCAACAGTCGTTGAAAACGGCAAGCCCCCTACAAGAGCTGCGAGCAAAATCGCGAGATGGATCAAAGCACCCGCAACTGAAACATGTCCAATCATAATGGCTCCCATCCCCGTTGTAGCCATCGCCCCAATAATACACGCCGCGCCAAGCCGTTCAGGCGTCCATTTACCAAAATAGATGCGGTCGGCAGCCGGGAAAGCGATAAAGAGGAAGAATGTCATGAATGCAGCCAACACCGCCTCAAACCCGATCGATAATTGGGTATGCACAGGCGGTTGCCCCATATGCATCAAAAACTGCCAAAGCATTTGGACGACGATAATCGAGCCTGCCACCGTCAATGGCATCGATTTTCGCATGAATGCGTACTTGGTGACTGCGTTGAATAGCGCTAACTGTAGTAAATGGATGACGGCTTGTCCCAAGCCAAGAAACGCACTACCACACATACCGCCAATAAACACCCACATCAAGTATTTCCGATAACGGGCACGCGCCAACGCCCATACCGGCAAGAAAAACGGGACCGCTGTATCAAACAAGACAGCTTGCGCCAAGAAGAAGGAACCTACTAAGAATAGACCTGCAATGAAGATGTGCAGCCTACGCTTGCTGAGTGTTTCGAAATATAGTCGAATCGGCTCGCCAACAGGTCGTGCTACATTGTCTATCAGTTTCATTTCCCATTCCCCCTATGTCTACTATGCACCCAGTATACATAAGCAGATGGAAAGAAATTGTCTGTTCCTGACAATGAGTAAACAAAATATTTCGACGCCTTACGGACTGTTTTTCTTTTTTCCAAGAAGTGTTGACATGAAGGTTATTCGCATGTATGATAGAAACTGTTGTTCCGAGATGTCCCATTGAACACCTCCGGAACCTATACTGGCGGCGTAGCTCAGCTGGCTAGAGCGTACGGTTCATACCCGTAAGGTCGGGGGTTCGATCCCCTCTGCCGCCATCCTTTCAAGCGATCTTGTCTAAGAGGTAAACACCTTATGGACAAGACCGCTTTTTTGTTGTTTCTTAGAATACAGTGCTATCGACTTCAAAAAATGCGACAATTGAAAACAAATATGACGAAAAGCGGCGGACGCTAGGTAAGTCACCTAATGTCCGCCGCTATTTTATCTACTGTACATTTTTTCATGAATTGAAACAGCTAGCAAATTACCCTCTTCTTGCGCCGCGTCCACCGCGTTTCGATTCTGTCGCTCTCTTCAAAGTAGAAAGTCGCTCTTCGCTATCTTTCATGAATTTCGCCATCTTCTGCTCAAAATTCTCCGGGCGATCGTTCGATGGACGACCACCTCCATGACGAGGACGTTGAGGGCGTTGAGGACGTTCCGGACGCTCTGATTCCGGTTTTGCTTTTCTAATCGATAATCCGATTTTTCCATCAGTACCGACATTCATCACTTTCACTTCAATCATGTCGCCGACTTTCAAATGATCATTGATATCTTTGACATAATTGTCCGCCACTTCACTAATATGGACTAAACCTGTCGAACCGTTCGGTAGCTCAACAAATGCTCCGAAGTTTGTGATTCCTGTTACTTTCCCCTCTAACTTGCTGCCTACTTCAATTGACATAAAAAAAATGCTCCTCCTTAAAATTTAAGCGGACTCCTCGTCGGTCGCTTTGCAACCGCTTTGACGAGCCCTGCAAAATGCAAGATTCTTACTCCCATTATAGCCAACAAAAAAAGAGTGTCAATAAGACTACTCTTTTCCGTTGTCTTTTTTATCCGTTTTCTTCTTATTTTCTGGAATGGAGAAAATAATCTCGTTGTTTTCAGACAAGAAGTAGTCTTTACGCGCTAACTTCGCAATATAGTCATCATCATCCAATTTGACGAGCTGTCTTTTCAATGTTTCCTGTTCTTGTTGCACCTCTTCAAGTTGAGAAATCATTTCCATCTTTTCAAGTTCCTTTGCTTCCAGTACCTGTTTTTGCTTCATGTACATCTGCGTCATGCCGACAAGAATGATCGCCGCCACTATCGCAAAGACAGTCAATCTACGATATAACCGGATTTTTCGCGCGTGCTTCCTGCTTGCTTTCTTTTGCAGGGAGCGGACATATTCGGTTTCGATCGACGCGATAGTTGCGGACGATTTCCTCTTCTTCTGTTCCATGTCCTGCACTTCCTCTCCTAATCGAATCCACCGGAAGTCTTGATCCCATTCGAACTTGCCCGAACGATATGGGGACAAGCGGTTAGTATATCGATTATAGCTCACTTCTCTTTTCTTTTAAAGCGTTTCATAGAAATGAGACGGAAGAGCTTGACAAAGGGCAGCACAAGTACTGAAAGAATTTTCATGAGCAAACGGATAATTTGCCGGACAACGGAAACAATCAGACGTATCATGAACCAAAGCGGCTTGACAACTAACAAGAGTACAATTCTTCCGAACAGACGGAACGGCCGATAAAAAAAACTTGCGTATAACAACAATCCACTCACTTGAGCAACCGGATCGTACATCCGCCAAGCTCCATCTCTTACGAGGTAAAGAACATAGAATGTTGCACAGCCTACGAGCACCCATCCGATCACTTCAATGGCTACGGCATATTTGCGAATGAATGACTTTTTTCCAGCATAGGCAGTCCCCGTCCCGATCATGTCCATGAACGCTCCCGCTGCAATGCCTGTCCCAATCATTGCAAGCAAGCTAAGAAACTGAACAGATAGACTCATCCAAACAATTTATGGAGGAAATTCCGTGAACCTGTTTCTTCTTCATCATATTGGAGAGTTGTAACCGTCCCTTCCAATGTGAGAAGCCCTTTATCGACATCCAGATGGACGATGCGCAGTTCCTCTCCGCGTATTTGCAACAGCCCCTGTGATGTCCGAACAAGAAACTCTTCCTGATCGAAGCGGTCGATCGATTTGACTGATGTGAGGTCCATCCTTTTTCTGTTACGCATTGTGACGACATGATCGCCGGACGGTATCGCGTACGTAGGACTGTCTGTTTGAATTTGCATACTTTGCTTCCTCCTCTGCTTGTACGTTCACAGCCATCATATGCCTGGACATAAAAAAACATGACAGGGAAATCCCCGTCATGCTTCTCAGTCTTCATCATCGATAAATTCCGGTTCCACTTTTTCAAGCTTCTCTTCTTTCAAAATGGTGTACATCGATGCTGCATCTTCTTTTTTCGTCGTATCTTTCAGCTGATCGATAGTGACAGTGACGATTTTCTGACCGAAACGAATCGCCAACTCATCGCCTTCCTTCACAACGGAAGATGCTTTTGCAACTTTCCCGTTGATCGTAATGCGGCCTTGATCAGCCACTTGTTTAGCAAGTGTCCGCCGTTTAATGAGGCGGGATACTTTCAAAAATTTATCAAGTCTCATCCATGCTCTCCCCTTTCCTTTGCTTGTTGCCAAAACGCTTCAAGTTCGTCGAGTGTATACTCAGAAAAATGGCCGCGACCTTTCTTTACGCAAGCTTCCACAAATGTAAAACGGGATTTGAATTTCTGGTTGGCATGGACCATCGCTTCCTCCGGAGAAAGTTTCAAGAAGCGCGAGATGTTGACGATCGTGAACAGCACATCTCCCAATTCATCCATTTGGCGTTCCTTCGTTCCCTGCTGGACTTCATGCTGGAATTCCTGCCATTCTTCTTCGAATTTTTCAATTGCTCCGTCGATTGCCGGCCAATCAAACCCGACCCTTGCCGCCGCTTTCTGGTAATTGAAAGAGGTCAGAAGCGATGACGTATGACGGTCTTGTCCATCCAAAAGGGATGCCGTTTGCGGCTTTTCACTATTTTTAATTTCCTGCCAATTTTGAAGCACTTCTTCCGAGCTCTCCACATTGTCATTTCCGAATACATGCGGATGACGGCGGATCATTTTCGAAGCGACAGCTTGCAGCACGTCTTCGAGCACGAAATAGCCTTCATCTTCACCGATTTGTGCATGTAAGAACACTTGTAACAGCACGTCTCCAAGTTCTTCAACAATGGCTTCATCGTCCCCTTGATCAATCGCCTCAAGCAATTCATGCGCTTCCTCGATCAGATGGCGTTTCAATGTCTCATGGGTTTGTTCGCGATCCCAAGGACAGCCATCAGGCGCTCGTAAAGCTGCGATGATTTCCCTGAAGGTCGACCAATCTTTCAACCGTTCCTCCCGTGAAACGGCTGGAGGAACATAGACCGTTGTCAAATTGTCGATTTCAGTCACCCGGTCCAATTCAAACAATGGAACTGTTGTCAGTTTTTCATCTGTCGAACCTGCTGCTGTGACAATTGTCACCGGATGGTCATATGCGTACTTCTCCATCAGTGATAACTTCACTTCGGATGCGACAAAGGCGTCATACACTTGGGCAATCAACACATGTTGCCTCATCTGCACAGCATCACGTTGTAAATCCGTACCATCCAACAGCTGAAAACCTTCAATCGGATCAATGCGCAACGCCGCAAATATTGGATCCAGGAAGCTGTTTCCTCCTGCAATAGCCAATTTGACGATGCCTTCCCGCTCTTTCTCGATCAGCAGTTGGACTGTCCGTTCCGCTACGAGAGGATGCCCCGGTACGACATAGGTAACCGGACGTTCCGCACACATCTTCAACAGCTCATCCACAATCTTTTCATAGACCATTTGAAATGAATCATTGTTTTCGTAAATTTCATCGAAGCTGGTTAACGCGACACCCTCCGCCCTTAATTCCGCGATAGCCGGGTGCTGATCTGTTCGCGCGACAAGATGGTCCGCTTCTTTTAATTTCCGATAGGTCCCAAGGGAAAGTTGGGCAAGTTCACCTGCCCCGAGACCGATCACTGTTAACTGATGCATCTTCTTCACCTTTTTCTATTATGGAGTCGTAATTGCAAGATCGCTAAACGTTTGCCGAATGGCAGGAGATACCACTCTTTCTCCGTCATTATACGTGATTTTAGGATGATGAACAGGAAAACAACTGCTCCTGCGATTACAGATGTGAAGGCGATGAGCGTCGCTCCGATGCGAGATGGCAATTGATCGAATAGCGTCCCGTCCGCCACCAGCGTCCACGGTAAGAGGACTGCAGCCATAAGTGCTGCAGCCACCAGCACCCAGCCGTAAAAGCGACGTGGAGCCAGCTGGATCGGCCACACTCGTTTAAAATAAAGCACAAGACCTAACGAAATCGCCGCAAAACCGATATTGCCTGCAATCGCTGCCCCCGTGACGTTCCAAAGAGGGACAAGAAGAAGATTAGCGACAATTTTCACCCCAAGCCCTCCCAGTAGGAACAGCGTTGGAATCTTCACTTTCCCTATCCCTTGAAGGATGGCGGTTAAAGGTAAAATGAGCGAAAGCCAAAATACTTGGAACAAGAAGATGATCAGTGCCAGCGACCCCTTACGCGTTTCAAACAGCATTTCATTGACAAAAGGGAGGATAAGGGCGAGACCCACTGCAGCAGCCCCGCCAAATAGAACAGCGATCCTGAATGTCAACCGAACAAATGGTCCCGCCCCCCGCCCCCCCTGCTTTGTCGTATGACGGGCAATCAAAGGAACGATTGCGAGCGCCAGTGTCGATGCAATGAGAATGCCCATTTGCACTAGGGGCTGTCCGCGATCGTAAACACCTTTCATCTCCATCGCTCTGTCAGCCACAAAACCGGATGATAGAAGGATATTGTAGATGGTAAACGAATCAACGATCTGAAATAACAGGAGGATGAGGGAACTTGCACTAACGCTGACACTGACAACGGTCAACTCTTTCACGATGCGCCACGTATCCACCTTTGCGAAAGGTCCTTTGAACGCATTTCGGGAATAGAGCGCAAGAATCGCCACTCCCGCCACTTCTCCGACAACAGTTCCCCATATCGCCACTTCGCCCGCGGTATAGAGAGAAGCTCCTGTCCGTACCGCAAGCCATGTCCCAATTAGAATGACCGCAACGCGGAAAGCCTGTTCACCGACACCCGAAACAGCTACCGGGGTCATCTGCCCTTCCGATTGAAACGAGCCTTTCAACACGGCTAACGCAGGCATCACCAAGACAATATACGCTCCCGCCCGCAATAACGGGGCTAAGGAAGGATCCCCCATGAGACGGGCAAAGAATGGAGCGAAAACAGTCAAAACGACAAAAAACAGCAAGGAGAGGATGAGTAGATACAAGAATGCCACACGCATCATGGCTTTCGCCTCTCCAGCCTTTGTACGGCCCGCCAACAATTTGGACACGGCCACCGCAAAACCATACGACGTCCAAACGATAAAAATGCCGACGAATGGATACACTTGTTGGTAAATGTAGAACCCTTTATCTCCCACTAAATTTTGAAACGGCACCCGATAAACCGCACTGAGCAATTTCACGATAATTGCCGATATCGTCAGGATCGACGCACCTTTCATGAACGTTTTCATATCCCCTTGTTGCGCCATATCCATGCCTCTTTCTTTTCGTACATCTTGCCCCGATTATACCATGAACGACTCATTGACCTATTTTCCGACTAAAAACAGGTTTATTTCCTTCAGAGTAGGGGAAATCCCTATAGTAAGTATCGACTATTTGATTTGACAAATGAACATAATTGAAATCATTCCAATATGAATAACCTAAGGGGGTAAGGAATATGAGAGCTATCTCTAAAAAGCATATTCTTTTATTTCAAATTAACCATAAAAGAAAACGTATGTATGTAAAAGCGAAACTTTTTGGTTTTACTCATCCTGAAGTGGTAGCAGTCAGTCAAGAGTTAGATACATTATTAAATAAGTACCAAAGAATTAATTCTTTATAACTAATGACATCATGATATTTCATAAAAGTACCCTCGACAAATTGGCGGTTTCCGATTTGTCGAGGGTACACTTATTCCACAAGCCTTTAGCGTTGACTTGAGCTTCTCAAGATACGTAGGCAAAAATCTAGATCCGCCTGCAAATGAGCTTCCATGAGTTGTTGTGCCTTCTCAGTGTCTCTCGCCTTGATCGCTTCATAGATCTCTTCATGCTCATCGATTAACCTTGGTCGTTTGTTGAGCACAACGGTTTTACGAAATAGATAGATGATGGACTTCATCCGATCGATCGTTTCAATCATTAAGGCATTCCCACTCGCCTGTACGATAATTTCATGAAAGCGTTCATTGGCATCCATGATTTCTTCAAAGGACCCCTCTCTCCCCATTCGGATGCACTCGGAAAGCGCTTGTAAATCTTCCTCCGCCAAATAGGTCGCCGCTGATTTAACCGAGGCTCCTTCTAACAGGCTCCTCACTTCAAATAGATCGATCAAGTCTTTTTCTGACGGTTGCACGACTTTCTTATTCACAATAAGCCCTTCATGTGCCAGTTGCCGCAAAGAATCTCGAATAGGCGTACGGCTAAACCCTAATTCCGTCGCCAATTTTTCTTCCACGATTTTCGTACCGCCTGGTATTTCTCCGTTAAGGATTCGATCCCGAATCACCTCATATGCTTGAAGGTATGCAGGGCGGGACTGTGTATTTTTTCGAGTCATGTCGTTCTCTCCTAATTTTCTATACCCTATGATTCTTAACGTTATCAAAAATAGTAGATGAAGGAAAGTTTATCATCTTTCAGCAATTGTCTTTTTACTGAAGATGAGGACAGCAGGCGTCCTCTTTCAGCCTATTTTATCGCACACAAAATAGTTTAATTTGTGTACAAAGCATAATAAAAAGTATACAATAAAGGCGTTAAGATAGCTGTAAACGGTTACAGTTGTACATGAATTCAACGTATTGCACAACATAAAGCAGGGAACACTCAAATCACTAGGAGGAATGAATATGTCGAAAAAAATTGGTTTTATCGGGTTAGGGATTATGGGGAAACCGATGGCATTAAATTTACTGTCCAAAGGCTACGAACTTACAGTGAACGATTTAAATAAAGAAGCGGTACAAACTTTAGTAGATGCTGGTGCTACAGCGGCGGATTCTGCCAAAGAAGTCGGTGCGAATAGCGATGTCATCATTACCATGCTTCCTGCTTCTCATCATGTTCAACAAGTCGTCTTAAGTGAAAATGGAGTGCTGAACGGGGCCAATAAGGGGGCCGTCATCATTGATATGAGCTCAATTTCGCCTGTCGTTTCGCAAGAGATTGCCGCTCAAGCGGAAAAACAAGGAGTGGACATGCTCGATGCCCCAGTTAGTGGTGGAGAGCCGAAAGCGATAGACGGTACGCTTGCAATCATGGTTGGTGGCAAGGAAGAAGTATTTGAGCAAGTGAAAGATGTTCTAAGTGCAATGGGCTCCGAAATCACATTAGTCGGAGGCAACGGAAGCGGCACAACAGCAAAATTAGCGAACCAAGTTATTGTGAACTTAAATATTGCCGCGATGTCAGAAGCTTTAGTATTGGCTGCCAAAGCAGGCATCGATGTCGAAAAAATGTACCAAGCGATCAGAGGCGGATTAGCCGGCAGTGCCGTTCTAGATGCCAAAGTTCCTTTGATTCTCGATCGCAATTTCGTTGCAGGCGGAAGAATTGATATTAACTTAAAAGATATTTCCAACGTGATGGAAACTGCACACAATATCGGTGTTCCGATGCCATTATCCAGCCACTTGTTGGAAATTTTCCATGCGTTAAAAGTGGATGGCAAGGCTGCGGACGATCACGGCGGAATCGTTCAATATTATGAGAAACTTGCAAATGTGACAGTCGGGAGGGCTGAATGAATGGCCACAGTCGAAAGTAAGGAAAAGAGAAATGTTCAAGACGTGTTCGGAAAGATCCGGGAAATCGACGGACAAGCCGTCAAACAGATGCTTCAAAACAGATTGAGGGATTTAAACAAAAAAATTATTGTGCTTGATGACGACCCAACAGGTGTGCAAACAGTTCATGGTATTTCCGTCTATACGGATTGGTCAGTGGAAAGTTTGGCGCAAGGTTTTCAAGAAGAGAATTCCATGTTTTTCATCCTGACGAACTCCAGAGGTTTGACCGTTGCCGAAACGGAAGAAACACATACGGAAATCGCCAAAAACATTGTCGAAGTCGCTAAAAAGCTGAATAAGGAGTTTATTGTCATCAGCCGTGGCGATTCTACATTGCGCGGTCATTACCCCCTTGAAACAGAAGTGTTAAAAAATACAATTGAAGCGAATTCGAATCTCCAATATGACGGTGAAGTCATCTTGCCGTTTTTCAAAGAAGGCGGTCGTTTCACAGTAGACAATATTCACTATGTGCAATATGACGACATTTTGGTACCGGCTGGCGAGACAGAATTTGCGAATGATAGAACATTTGGTTACTCAAGCTCCCACTTAGGCGAATATGTCGAAGAAAAAACAAACGGTGCATTCCAAGCGGAAAACACGACGTACATTACACTTGAAAGTTTACGAGCATTTGATGTCGATAGCATTACAAGCCAATTGCTGCAAGTGAACGATTTCAATAAAGTCGTTGTGAATGCAGTCGATTATGTAGATGTAGAAGTTTTTGTCATCGCCCTAATTCATGCGATGAACGACGGAAAACAATTCATGTTCAGAAGTGCGGCAGCCTTGACAAAAGTGATCGGCGGCGTCAGCGACAAAGCGCTATTGACGAAAGAGGAATTGATTCGACAAGAGACGGATCACGGTGGTTTGATCCTCGTCGGTTCGCACGTCAAAAAGACGACGGAACAACTGGAAGTATTAAAAACAAAGGATACGATCGAATTCATCGAGTTCGATAGCCATCTCGTCTTGCAACCTGAAAATTTCCAAACAGAAGTCGACCGCGTGATTGAAGCGACCGAGAACTTTATTCGCTCTGGTAAAACCGTGGCGGTGTACACGAGACGGGAAAGACTCGATCTCGGAGATGGGAAACAGGAGGAAGAACTGAAACTCTCTGTTAAAATCGCAGATGCGGTCACTAGCATTGTCCAACGCTTAAGCGTAAGACCTAAATACATCATCGCAAAAGGCGGCATTACGTCCAGCGATATTGGAACAAAAGGCCTGCAAGTTAAAAGGGCAACAGTCGCTGGTCAAATTAAGCCGGGCATCCCTGTATGGATCACTGGAGAAGAAAGCAAGTTCCCAAGCATGACGTATGTCATCTTCCCAGGCAATGTAGGCGCCGTGACGACTTTAAAAGAGACCGTTGATATTTTAAATGACTAATCCGATGATTCTTCAAGGAAGAGATGGAGGCCATTTCACATGTTAGTAAACACCAAAGAAATTTTACAGCGTGCACAGCAGGAAAAATACGCCGTTGCCGCCTTCAATGTATACAATTTAGAAACGGTTCAAGCAGCCGTACGTGTTGCGGAGCAGGAAAATCAGCCGGTCATTATCGCATTGGGGGAACGCTATTTCCCGACAGTTGACGTTGAAGGGTTTGCTGCTTTCGTTCAAGCGCTGGCGACAAAATCTTCTGTTCCGATTGCACTTCACCTAGACCATGCCTATGAAAAAGAATCAATTATCCGTGCCATCCGTTGCGGGTTTACATCCGTGATGTTCGACGGTTCCAACTATGATTTAGAGGAAAACATCCGCCTGACAAAAGAGATTACAGAAATTGCCCATATGGCCGGTGTATCTGTCGAAGCGGAGATCGGTTCGTTAGCCAAAGGGGATTTCTCAGACGAAGAAGAAGGCGACGGTACATTGACGGACCCACAATCTGCAAAAGACTTTGTCAATGCGACCGGTGTCGACTTTTTGGCGGCCGCTATCGGAACGGTTCACGGGATGTACAAAGGAGAACCTAAAATTGACTTGGCGCTGTTAGAAAAAATTCACCAGGCTGTCACTGTTCCCCTTGTCCTTCATGGAGGTTCAGGTACACCTGATGATATCATCAAACAAGCGGTACAACTTGGAATCTGCAAAATCAATGTGAATACAGAAGTATCCATGGCGGCCGTTTCCTATTTACAAAACTACTTTGATGATAAAACAATGGTCCACCTATCGACGGTGATGGCCGAAACGCAACAAGCTATGGAGCCCGTCATGACGAAATTTGTTCGGTTATTTGCAAACAAGTAAAATGAGCCTTAACGTGTCAGTAGGGTTACCTTCTCTTCAAGTCCCCTACTGGCGCAATCAATTACGCCTCGGCGTAATTGCGTCCAGATTTTGAATTGAGCAAAGCTCAATTAACTCCTTTCAAAATCTGTGACATCCGCCGGAGGCTTTATCTTCTTTCAGCGGGCGTTTGGACACCCTCTGAACAGGAAACAAAACCGGCAGTCATCTCTCCACCTATAGAGGTGGGAGTCTTCTGTAGCTGACGCTTCGCTTTCAGTACAAAAGCATTTGCTGAATGAAGGTAAAACTAATAATCTATAGAGCAAAAACAAACAACGAAAGAAGGACAAAATACGATGCCGATAGTATCCATCTGTATAGGAGTTGCAATATTACTTCTATTGATGATTGTATTTAAATTAAATGCATTTATCTCTTTAGTTCTTGTTGCCTTAGTAGTTGGGATATTAGAAGGAATGTCGCCCATTGACGCGATTACATCTGTTCAAAATGGTTTAGGTGGGACACTTGGAAGTCTGACGATGATCATCATTTTTGGAGCAATCCTCGGTAAGTTAATGACCGATTCAGGTGGGGCACAACGGATTGCAACGACTCTTATTCAATCTTTCGGGAAAAAGAGAGTTCAACTTGCGGCAGTCTTAACCGCTTCTGTCGTAGGGATTGCCCTGTTTTTCGAAACTGGGGTCGTTGTCTTAATTCCTTTGGTATTTACGATTGCGACTGCAGCCGGCGTACCAATTCTTTACATCGGAATGCCTGTTATCGCCGCACTCATTACGATGCATGGCTTTGTTCCACCGCACCCTGGACCGACTGCGGTTGCGAGTGTATTTGAAGCAAACATCGGTAAAACGTTGATCTATGGAGTCATTATTGCCATTCCTGCTATCATTATCGGCGGTCCGGTGTTTACGAAGTTGTTCAAAAAAGAAGATTTAGAAGTGGAAATTCCGAAAGAACTATTCAATCCGAAAGAATTTAAAGAAGAAGAAATGCCAGGCTTTATAACAAGTCTACTTACCTCTTTAATGCCAGTCATTTTGATTGCCTCACAAGTCATTGTCGAGATTGCAGTTCCAGAATCTGCCGTTATGCCGTTCTTTGACTTTATCGGTAATCCAAATGTCGCATTGCTCCTTTCCGTCATTCTTGCCTTCTTTACATTTGGCTTGAATCGAGGCAAGAAGATGAAAGAGGTCATGCAATCCGTTGCTGAAGCTGTCAGCGGAATTGCCATGATTCTCCTCATTATTGCAGGTGGTGGTGCATTCAAACAAGTATTGATCGATAGTCATATTGACCAATACATTGCCGATATCATGGCAGGATCGACACTTTCTCCACTCCTTCTCACATGGTTGATTGCCGCTATTTTACGAGTTGCTGTCGGTTCAGCTACTGTAGCAGGGATGACAGCAGCAGGGATTGCAGCGCCGCTTGTCGGGATCACCGGTGTTAGCCCGGAACTGATGGTGTTAGCTGCCGGTGCAGGAAGTATCACGTTCTCCCATGTTAATGACGCAGGTTTCTGGATTTACAAAGAGTACTTTAATCTTTCCATCGGGAAAACGATCAAAACTTGGTCCATCATGGTGACAATTCTGTCCATCGTAGGGCTAGCAGGTGTTTTACTGATCAATATGTTTGTCTCTTAATAACCAAAAGTGCCTTCTTCTATCGCATAGACGATAGAAAGAAGGCATTTTTTTGTATTGAGGTAACAAACGTGTGTCAGTACATCCACTCTTTGAAATTTGTAAAGTTCCGTTCATCTTCCGTTCACTTTCCATTTATCCTCCGTTCATTTAACGGGAATACACTTGAGTTATCAAGAAAAAACGGAGGCGTGCCAATGAATATTGCATGGAAAGAAATGAAGAAGAACAAAGGAAAGTTTATGATTTTAGGTTCCATCATTTTTCTAGTCAGTTTTTTAACATTTATTATTTCTGGATTATCAAACGGGCTTTCTCAAGATAATGCAGCCCTCATAAAAAACTTGCCAGATGGACAATTTTTTATGAATGCCAATGCAAATGAAACATACAATCTTTCAAGAATCGATGAGGACATACAGGCGAACTTATTGACTGAACAGAAAGATGCAGTTGCCCTTTCCATTCAAATGGGTTTTGTTAATGACACGGGCGACAAACAGCATAGTGTCGCTTTTGTCACCTCTACCGATTCCGAGTTGTTTGCGTCGGTCGGACGTGGAGAAATCATCTTAGACCGTTCTTTGGAAGATGTCGGTATCAAAGTTGGAGATATTTTGACAAACAATCAATTCAGTGGAGAATTTATAGTGAAAGGCTTTGTCGATCAACAAAAATATAGCCACGCGCCCGTTGCTTTCATTAACATGGACAATTACAAAGAAATGTATCGTGTCCATGAAATGCAATTGATCTTCATACCAGGAGATGACAAGGTCGGAGTCATCTCATCCCTACAAGCTTTTTCAAACAAGGAGTTTCTCAACACGATACCAAGTTATAATGCAGAACAAATGTCCCTCAATATGATTATTTGGTTTTTAGTCGTCATTAGCGGCATGTTGTTCGCCATTTTCTTCTACATGATGAATGTACAAAAAATCGGATTGTACGGGATTTTGAAAGCAATCGGCGTAAAAACAAGCAAATTGTTTAACATGATGTGGTACCAAATGATTGTCATCACGTGTATTGCACTCGCCTTCTCCGTATTGTTAAGCCAGGTCTTTACAATGATTGCGCCTGAAAGTATGCCTTTCAGTTTAACAGTGAAAACAACTATCCAATTATCTATTCTTTTCATGATGATCGGATTTATCGGTGCAACACTTTCCGGCCTTCAAATTAAAAAAGTGGAACCCCTACAAGCTATCCAACAAGGAGAGGTGTAACATGACCATTTTCACAATCAATGAAGTGACAAAAACATTTACGAACGGCGAAGTGGATGAACAAGTATTAAAAGGGATCAATCTCTCCCTTCAAGAGGGGGAAATCACGGCTTTGATAGGCGCATCAGGATCCGGAAAAAGTACGCTCCTGACTATTGCCGCCGGACTCCAAAGTGCCACTGACGGTCAAATCCTTTTCCAAAGAAAACGCATGACGGATATGAACCCGGAGCAAATCCGGAAAATCCGGGCAAGTGAGTTCGGTTTTGTCTTTCAGTCCTCCCATCTTGTCCCTTTTCTAACAGTAGAAGAACAATTGCTGCTAATGTTAGACGTCTCGGAAACAAAATTAAGCAAACGTGCACAAAAAGAGGAAATTGAAAAGACTCTCCAATGGGTCGACATGAACCATCGAAAAAACGCTTTCCCCTCTTCACTCTCAGGCGGCGAAAAACAACGTGTGGCCATCGCACGTGCCATTATTCACAGGCCCAAAATATTATTTGCAGATGAACCGACGGCGAGCCTTGACTCGAAAAGATCAAAAGACGTCATGACATTGATGCGCAAATTGACGAAAACGCTCCAAATCACAACGCTAATGGTGACGCATGACGAAGAAATGCTCCCATACGCGGATCGTATTATTACGATGAAAGATGGATTGATTTTATAAAAATCTCCCACATGAACCGATCTAATTCGTTCAATGTATAAGAACTGATTGAATATTAATCCCTAAAATTGTATATTTACTTAAAACAAGGAGGGGTTCAATGAAAATAATATCGGCCAAAGCAGCGGACGCACCCGTGATTCACAACTTAATGATTCAAGCATTTAGTGCATACAAAGTCGAAACTCCCCCTTCCAGTGCATTAGAAGAAACGGTACAATCGATAACACTCGCTTTGGAAGATGGGGAACAAGCCCTCATTTGTACGATGAATGAAGAACCTGTCGGAATGGTTCGTTTTCGACTGGATGAAAATGGCGTCTACTTTTACCGGTTATCTGTATTGCCCGAAAAGCAAGGACGAGGGCTGGCTAAGAAGCTTTTGCAATCACTGGAGTCCTATGCCCTTGAACAAGGAAGGAACGTCATACGTTGCAAAGTTCGCGCGACTGTGCCTAAAAACATTTATTTATACCGTTCAATCGGCTACCACATCTATGACGAAGAAACGATTTCCAAACCAAATGGGCTTTCCTTACCAGTTGTGTCCATGATGAAAAAGTTATAAAGAAACAGCCCTCACGAACCGATTAAAAATCCGGTGCATGCGGGCTGTTTTCTATTGTTCCATCTGTTTTGCTAAAAAGTGTGCAGCTGTTTCAGCGGCCTTCTGTTCCGGTTCGCCGATAAAATGCACTTTCGATAAAAGGTAGACAGCGCCGATCGTATCACCGGCTGCCACAATCGGTGCTACGCAATACGATTTGACTTGCTCAACTTGTCCGGGCACCCATTCCACCGCTTTTTCCAGTTTTTCTGTGACGATTTTTCTGCCTGCCAAGAGTTCCTCAGCGTCCGGAGATAGCTGACGGTTCAAATAATCTTTCTTTGATAAACCGGACACAGCAAGCATTTCATCTCGATCACTAATCAGTGCAGGAGTACCGAGTGTTTCATATAACGTTTCTGCATACTCCTTGGCAAATTGCCCTAGTTCCGAAATGGGTGAGTATTTTTTCAAGATTACTTCGCCGTCCCGGTCGGTAAAAATTTCAAGTGGATCTCCTTCGCGGATACGTAATGTCCGCCGGATTTCCTTCGGAATAACTACCCTTCCCAGATCGTCGATTCTGCGGACGATTCCTGTTGCTTTCATGCATGATGCCTCACTTTCCACAAAATTAAAAATCGACTTCATTTCTGTTTTAGTATGCATCATACATGGACATTTTATGCAAGACGTCCTTTAGACGGAATCAATAACAGCGGTTTCCTTTTTAGACGATTGGAGAAGTTGCATGATCTCCTCTAAAATATCGAATTCGGTCTTCTGCCCTGTATGGCGTTCGTCAACGGTTAACACCAACTGACTATTCTCCATGGAAAATCCGACTGCACGCCCGAATTGCATGGAGTCTTCGACAAGTTTAGCACCATCAGTTTCGGCAGTTCCTTCCGGTGACATCCGCACTTCGATTTGGTGTTGCTGTTTTTTAATCGACTCGACGCCTGCCTTGCGTCCCCAGGCTTTTATACGTGCGATACGGAGCAATAGATCGGCTTCTAACGGTAAATCGCCGAAGCGGTCCGTCATTTCATCGACAAGCTCTGTATAATCCTCTACGCTGTCGATCGCCTTCACCCGTTTGTACATTTGGATCTTTTGGAAACCATCACGGATATACTCGTCTGGAAGATAAGCATTGACCGGTAAAGAAATTTCGACATCGGGGATATCCGCTTTCGCAATACCTGTCTGTTTCTCTTCAATGGCATCTTGCAACATTTGCGAATACAGGTCAAAACCGACCGAGTCAATGAAGCCGTGCTGCTGGGAACCGAGTAAGTTTCCTGCCCCACGAATCGACAAGTCACGCATCGCAATTTTAAAGCCAGACCCTAACTCGGTAAATTCTTTAATCGCTTGTAGACGGCTTTCTGCGACCTCTGTCAGCACTTTGTCACGCTGGTAAAGGAAGTACGCATACGCAACACGGTTGGAACGACCAACCCGGCCACGAAGCTGGTACAGTTGCGACAAGCCCATACGGTCAGCATCATGAACGATTAGCGTGTTGACATTCGGAATATCGATGCCTGTCTCGATGATGGTCGTTGTGACAAGCACATCGTATTCACCTTCTAGAAAACTCAGAATAATCGATTCAAGTGCAGCCTCTCCCATTTGTCCGTGAGCGAAACCGACACGTGCATCCGGTACAAGTTGTTTAATCTCATCCACTTTTCGCGCCATATCCTCTACCCGGTTGTATAAATAAAACACTTGCCCACCGCGAGCCATTTCCCGTTCAATCGCCTCCCGAACAAGGGCAAAATTATGCTCCATCACATACGTCTGGACTGGAAAACGGTTAGATGGCGGCGTTTCGATGACGGATAAGTCCCGTACACCGAGCATCGACATATGAAGCGTACGCGGTATCGGCGTTGCCGTTAATGTCAGGACGTCGACATTCGTTTTCAACTGTTTAATTTTTTCTTTATGCGTAACGCCAAATCGTTGCTCTTCATCTACAATAAGCAAGCCAAGATCTTGATATACAACATCTTTGGATAACAGGCGATGGGTTCCTACGACAACGTCAATTGAACCGGCTTTCAAGCCTTTCAATGTTTCCGTCTGTTGTTTTTTCGTCCGGAAACGGTTCAGCAGTGAAACTTCAACCGGAAAGCCTGAAAAGCGCTCTTTCATCGTTTCGTAATGCTGTTGTGCCAAGATGGTTGTCGGTACGAGAAATGCAACTTGCTTGCCGTCTGCTACCGCTTTGAACGCGGCTCGGATGGCCACTTCTGTTTTTCCGTATCCAACATCTCCACATAGCAGCCGATCCATTGGACGCTCTTTTTCCATGTCCTGTTTTATTTCTTTAATGGAACGGAGCTGATCGTCCGTTTCATCATAAGGAAATGCATTTTCAAAGGATCGTTGTAAATCGTCATCCGGTGCAAATGCATAGCCTTTTTCCGATTCCCGCTTCGCATAGAGCTTGATCAAATCATCTGCTATGTCTTGGACGGCTGCCGATACTTTACTTTTCGTCTTCTTCCAGTCCGTCCCGCCAAGCTTGTGTAATTTGGGCTCTTTTTCACCGGAAGCAACATATTTCTGTATCAAATCAATTTGATCTGCAGGGACAAACAACTTATCTTCCCCGCGATAGCGGATATCTAAGTAATCTTTATGGATACCGCCGACCTCAAGTGTAACGACCCCGTAATACTTCCCGATTCCATGATGGACGTGAACGATATAATCGCCCGGTTTAATCTCCGAATAGCTTTTAATTCGTTCAGCATTGGTCATCTTTTGTGGACGTGCTTTACGTTTCGCTTTGCCTTGAAACAATTCCGCATCCGTTACGACGGCAGCTTGTTGTAAAGGCAATTCAAATCCTGCCGACAAATCACCGTCGAGAATGGCGATCGACCCTTCTTTAGCAGATGTTCCATCGAGTTTCGCAGTGATATCATAATCTTGCAGGATCGCCTGTACTTGCTGCATCCGCTCTGCTCCATCCGCAATGATAAACACATTGTACCGGCCTTGTTGCCATCTCTCCATCTCATTTTTCAGTAAATTCATCTGCCCATGAAACTGCTGCATCGGCTTACAGGAGAATGTCACCTTTTTCTTAATGGTAATTCCCGGTATGGAACGGATAAACAGAGATAGATAGACTCTTCGTTGCTCCAACATTGCGTTCACTTCATCGAAAGAGAAGGAAATTTTGGCATCGTGCACAATCTTCCCGTCTTCTAGCAATGTGATGATCCATTCCTTTTCTTCTGATTCCAAAGAGGATACGACTTCTACAATCCTGCCGATTTCATCGAATAGAACGATGCCATCACTCGGGAAATAACTTTCCAAGGATGCCGCTTCCGACGCGAAAGAAGCATATTTCAACATATTCTCGGGTACGATGCCATCTCTCATTAACCCGATATCGCCCGTTATATGTAATGTCATTTGTTCTTTCGCATTGACGTCTTTCATTTTCTTCAAACTGTTTCCAAGCGAGTGCTCCAGTTTTTCTGCGATGTCCCTTAACGATTGGGCCGACCAAACGAACTCAGCTGCCGGAAGGATTGTAATGTCCTCCAACTTGCCTGTCGAGCGCTGGTCATCCGCCGAAAATGTCCGGATTGAATCGACATCGGTATCGAATAATTCGATTCGGACCGGATCATCCATATATAACGGATACAAGTCCAAAATACCGCCACGTACCGCAAATTCACCTGGCGCAGTCACCATGTCTTGCCGCGTATACCCCATGGCGACAAGTTGAACGAGCCACTCGTCAATGTCAATCGTTTCCCCAACTTTAGTGAACAATGCACTAGACAACCACTGTTCTTTTGTCGGCAACCATTTTTTCATCCCCGCAATCGGCGTGATGTAAATCCCTTTACCAACCCTCGCCATATGATCTAATGTATCGATCCGTTGTGCACGAAGCTCATAACTCGAAACGGAGAAGTCCGCCGCAATCAATTCCTCCGCAGGATATAGATGAACGAACGACTCGCCAAGCATCTTCACAAGGTCTTCATACGTACGCTGCGCTTGCAATAAATTGGGGGAGATGATGAGTATGGGCTTTTCCAGAGTTTGTTGAAGCGCTTTAAAAAATATCGACTTAGCCCCTCCGGACAACCCCGCAATTAGCTGACAATCCTTTCCCGCCTGTAACTCTTCTTTCAATTTGCCAATCTCTTTTTCTTGTAAAAACAAATCTATAAGCGCTTCCATTAGTGTGGCACATCCTTTCCAGCGTTCATTTTAAGAGTCGTCGCGACTCTGTATCATTTCTCTTCATTCAGCGAATATTTTTGTACGGAAAGCGAAGCCTCAGCTACGAAAGCCCCTGCGAGGGACTTCCGCTGAAGCAAGTTCATATGCAGAAAAAGCTTTGAACGCCATCTAGCGCCAAAGCGTACAACCTATTGAAGCCATTTGCTGAGCGTATAATAGTCCGGAAAACGTAGAAGCGATTGTTCACACTGTTCACATATGCAACGAACTGTCAAATTTCCGTCCTGTTCCACTGTGAGAAACCGCTCTTCTTCCCCTTCATCCAACTTTTGAAGCTCCAGAATCGTGTCTTTCGCCGATTCGAATGGGAGTGTCCCGATTTCAGTTTTACAATGCCTGCATCTATAATGGATTGCCATCTTCATCCCGCCCCTTTTTCTCAAAGTATAGGCGAGAGACGTCCCCATTATTCGTTAGACGCCATTATAGTCGTTCATCACTTCAAGAAATGGTCGGTTCAACCATGCTTCACAAGCGGAGGCACTCTTCTGAACCATCTCTTCAATAGATGGGATCTCTTCTTGAGCAAATGGCGCCAATACATAATCGGCTACTTTCATACCGCCTGTTGGACGCCCAATACCGATCCGGATTCGATTGAATTGGTCGGTTCCAATATGTGCAATCAACGACTTCATCCCGTTATGTCCTCCCGCACTTCCTTTTTGGCGTAAACGGATCGTCCCCGGTGCAATATCGAGATCGTCATAGAGAACAACGATATCCTCAACAGCCACATCATAATAATCCATCAACGGACGGACGCACTCCCCGGATAGGTTCATATAGGTGAGAGGCTTCACAAGCATCACCTTGCCTTCCGGGCGATGGATGACTGTATACATGCCATTGAATTTAGACTGCATGGCAGGGGCCGATAAACGGTCATAAAGCGCATCAATAACGTGGAAGCCCACATTATGACGTGTTCTTTCATATTGTTTCCCCGGATTCCCGAGTCCAATGATCATTTTCATCGATTTCCTCTTCCTTTTCATCAATTGCGTCCAATTTTTTAATGGAGCTTGATGCTTATCGCAACTAATCTGATTTTAGACTACCTTCCTTCACTTGCTTTCATACAAGTTTAAGGAAGATCAATTACGCCTCGGCGTAATTGCGTCCAGATTTTGAATTGCGCTTTCTCATGGCTGATGCCTTAATTTCTGCAAAGAACACAGAAATACGGCAAATCGAACCCTTCGCCGTTCGATTCGCAATTAACTCCTTTCAAAATCTGTGACATCCGCCGGAGGCTTAACTTGAATCAGCGGGAAGTTTGGACTCCCTCTGATTGAAATGCATTCTGGCATTCATCCCGCCACTTATGGACGTGGGGGACTTCTGCTGAATCAAGTTAAAACAGAAAACAAGCGCACGGAAATCCGTGCGCTCTATAAACGTCTGGGATTCGGACTCCCGACGCTTTTGTGCTTTACGCTTCGTCTTGTTTTTCACCAATCACTTCAGGTTCAGCCGCTGTCGCTTCTGCATCCCCTTCAAGTGCCTCTATCTCCGCATCCGTGCGCGGTGCTGAGATCAGAACAAGTGCATGGTCATCTTCGCTTATGATTTCATATTGGGACTTTTCACGGATATCCGCTACTGTAATCGTTTCACCAATCTGTAAGTCCGAAATATCAATATCAAAAGTCTCTGGTATATCCGAAGGTTTCACTTTAATCGTCACTTCACGATTCGGCTGCTGAAGAATGCCGCCCTCTTTTTCCCCTATGGAATTCCCTGTGAGATGGACGGGTACGTTCACTTCAAGCTCTTCGGTCATATTGATGGCCAAAAAGTCTGCATGGACGATTGTCCCTTTCAATGCATCAGATTGATAATCACTCAAGACGACATTTAAATCTTTGCCATCTACGTTTAATCTCATAACGCCATTGCGACCTGTTTCGCGCAATGTGTTTAAGAGGTCACGCTCTTTAACAGCAATCGGTATCGATTCTGTTTTAAAGCCGTAAACGACGGATGGAACGACTCCCTCTTTACGTAATTCTGTTAATGTTGATTGTTTTGTTGCTTCTCTTAGTTCCGACTGAATTGTTGTACTCATATTGTTTAGTCACCTTTCCTGTGAAAAAGTTATTCTAAAGCATAAATACCCCATGACAGACGACATGAAACACACACCAATCAATCAAACAGCGTACTGACGGACTTCTCCTCGAATACACGAACGATCGCATCACCTAAAAGCTTGGCAATTGAAAGCTGTTGAATCTTCGGAGACGCTTGCGCTTTCGCAAGTTCGATTGAATTTGTAACGACCAATTCTTTAATTTTTGAGTTGTCGATCCGTTCGATAGCAGGACCGGACAACACAGGGTGTGTACAACAAGCATACACTTCTTTTGCTCCACTTTCGATTAAAGCGTTCGCTGCGATTGTAATTGTGCCTGCAGTATCGATGATATCGTCAATAAGAATGGCTGTTTTCCCTTCTACATTCCCGACGATGTTCATCACTTCTGCAACGTTCGGACGCGGGCGGCGTTTATCGATGATTGCGATAGGGGCTTTCATACGATCTGCCATTTTCCGAGCACGTGTTACCCCACCGTGGTCCGGCGAAACGATGACAAGTTCTTCCCGGTTGAAGCCTTTTCCTTTGAAGTATTCCGTCAAGATCGGCTCGGCGACGAGGTGATCGATCGGAACATCAAAGAATCCTTGAATTTGCGGCGCATGTAGATCGATCGCGATAACACGATTTGCACCAGCTGTCTCTAACAGATTGGCAACAAGCTTCGCAGTGATCGGTTCACGTGATCTTGCTTTGCGGTCTTGTCGCGCATATCCGTAATAAGGCATAACAACATTGACAGTCCGTGCAGAAGCACGTTTTAGCGCGTCGATCATGATCAACAGTTCCATCAAATTCTCATTGACAGGGTTCGATGTCGACTGGATGACAAATACATCACAGCCTCGGATACTTTCTTCGATATTGATTTGCACTTCTCCATCACTGAATCGTTTTACGGAACATTGACCGAGCGGCCGCCCGATTGCCTCCGCCACTTCTTTTGCCAGTGATTCGTTGGAATTCAAAGAGAATATCTTCAGTTTATCGTTTGGATAATGATTAGCCATCATGGTCCCCCTGTTTATTTGAGTTTTAGTTTCTTTACATAGTCTTCTTTATTTTCCTGTCGTGCACGCGCAATTGCAAGTGAACTTTCTGGGACATTTTCTGAAATAGTTGAACCAGCAGCTATATAAGCACCTTTTCCAATGTTCACCGGAGCGATGAGATTGGAGTTGCAGCCGATAAATGCATCGTCTTCAACAGTCGTCATGTGTTTATGCTTCCCGTCATAATTGACGACGATCGTACCGCAGCCGAAATTGACGCCGGACCCAACCTCAGCATCACCGATATAGCTCAAATGGGATGCTTTACTGCCGTCTCCGATTGTCGATTTCTTCACTTCAACAAAGTTGCCAATCCTCACCTTGTCGCCCAGTGCGGATTCCGGTCGGATATGTGCAAAGGGACCGATTGTCGTAGCTGCACCAATTTTACTCGCAAGAACGACCGATGAATGAACGGATGTCCCGTCACCGATTTCACTATCAACAATTTGACTGTTTGGTCCGATTGTGCAATTTTTACCAATAACGGTATGTCCTTCAATCATTGTGCCCGGTTGGAGGAGCGTATCCCGTCCGATTTCCGCAGCGGCGCTAATATACGTATTGTCGGGATTGATGATCGTGACGCCATTGCGCATATGCTTTTCAGCAATACGGCGTCGCATCACGCTTTCCGCTTCAGCCAGTACAACGCGGTCATTGACACCGAGCGTCTCGCTGAAATCATCCGTTACAAAAGCCGATACCCTTGCATGTTCGGATTGTAAAATGCCGACAACATCCGGAAGATAATACTCCCCTTGGGCATTGTCATTTTTCACCTTTTTCAATGTTTCAAATAGCGCCTTGTTATCAAAACAATACGTTCCTGTATTGATTTCCGTTACTTTCTTTTCTTCTTCTGTTGCGTCCTTCTGTTCAACATTTCGAAGGACTTCTCCATCTTCGCCCCGGATGATTCTTCCGTATCCTGTCGGATCATCCGCATGGGCAGTCAGAATGGTTGCTTTAGCCCCAGTTGCATTGTGATGGGCAATCAATGCCTCCATCGTTTCCGAGCGGATGAGTGGCGTATCACCGCAAACGACAAGCGTGGTGCCTTCCAGACTCCCAATCAACGCCTCCGCCTGCTGGACGGCGTGCGCGGTGCCTAGTTGCTCTTGTTGCAGTACGTATTCACTCTTCTGGCCAAGCTTTTCTTCTACCGCTTCCGCTCCATGTCCGACAACCGTCACGATTCGGTCAGCGCCTAGACCGTGTATATGGTCGATGACATGCTCGACCATCGGTTTTCCACAAACGGGATGAAGCACTTTATATAAATCGGATTTCATCCGTGTACCCTGTCCTGCGGCGAGGACGATGGCGTATGTATTTGTCATTTGTTTGCCCCCATCATCGATAAGGAATCGAAAACAATTCCTCTTTACTGTTTTCAATATTGACTATAGCTGAATTCAGGCTTTTTTTCAACTACATACCTCTTGACAACCGGTTTGTAATCTCTTATCATTATTAATCTCGTTTTTTACCACTTTTTCCAACGGGGACTCTCTATGTGAAAAGCCGCCTATTTTTACAAACAGGCAGCCCCTTCCCTTTCATATGAAAATACATGCTCCATACGGATCGTACTCATGCACCTGCCCCTTCAAGCACTTCCTCCTTGGCTGAAGCGTGATAGGCGGCAAGCACTGCATCCTGAATTTTTGTCCGTGCATTTGAATTGATCGGATGTGCTACATCCCGAAATTCCCCATCCGGTGTACGCTTGCTTGGCATTGCGACAAATAATCCTTCGTTCCCGTCAATGACACGGATATCGTGAACGACAAACTCATCATCAATCGTAATGGAGGCAATCGCCCTCATTCTACCGTCCGTTTCTACTCTTCTCAACCTTACATCCGTTACTTCCATCCGTTACCACTCCTTTTATCATTACAACGCATGACGTCTATATTCCACAAAAGTAAGCGTTTTCCTCCCGTGAAAACAAAATTTTTCAAAAACTTTTTCTAAAACGGCTGTTTTTTTGAAAATAAATCAAAACGTAAGCGTATTTGAGATGTGGCGGGATGGGAAAAAAACCGCCTGGCTATCCAGGCGGGTCTGAATCACTTGTCCGTTAGAGCAATGACTTCGATTTCAATTTTCACGTCTTTTGGCAGTCTCGCCACTTCAACCGTTGAACGTGCAGGTGTATGTGAGCCGAAATGTTGTGCATAGATTTCGTTTACAATGCCAAATTCATTCATATCTTTAATAAAGACAGTTGCTTTAATTACCTGATCCAATGAAGAACCGGCTTCGGCAAGAACAGCTTTTAGATTGGCGAATACTTGATGCGTCTGCTCTTCGATTGCTCCTTCAACGAGCTCTCCTGCCGGCGTCAATGGAATTTGCCCGGATGTGTAAACCAAACCGTTAGCGATTACCGCTTGTGCATAAGGACCGATTGCCTTTGGTGCATTCTCTGTTGCTACATAATTCATCTCAATTTCCACCCTTCGTAAAATAGTTTCCTTCGTCCAATTCAATCGTTCGATCTTTTTCATTAACCCCATGAAGCTTCACAAGAGAAAGATAATTATCGACTAAGACTTCTTCATGATGGACGGCTTCGACGAGGACCGCTATACCGGCAAGCTCACAACCGAACTCTTCCAGCAAATTCTTCATCCCTACCATCGTTCCGCCGGCCTTCATAAAGTCATCTGTAATCAGCACTTTTTGTCCACTCTGCATGCTTCTCTTTGATAATACCATTGTTTGTATACGTCGTGTCGACCCCGAAACATAATTAATGCTCACAGTTGACCCTTCCGTCACTTTGCTATCCCGTCGGACAACGACGACAGGAACATTCAAATGGCGGGCGATGGCATGGGCGATCGGAATCCCTTTTGTCGCGACAGTCATAATCGCGTCAATTTCCCTATCCGCGAAGGCAGAAGCAAACACTTTGCCGACACGGTCCATAATACGGGGATTGCCGAGTAAATCTGTCATGAACAAATATCCCCCCGGCAATAATCGATCTGAATGGCCCAGCTCATCCTTTAAAAGGGCGATGACGTCACGGACTTCCGCTTCTGTCGTTTGGGGTACAAACTTTGCACCACCTGCAGCCCCGGATACCGTCACCAGTTTTCCCGTGCCTTTCTCTTCGAACGTTTCCTTCACAATGGTCAGATCTTCACTTATGGAAGACTTCGCCGCTTTGTATCGTTCTGAAAAGAAAGTCAACGGAATGAGTTCATGTGGATGTTCTAACAGATGGCGGGTCATATCGACTAATCGCTCGCTCCTTTTCCACTTCACGGTACCAACTCCTAAATCCGAATCTTTTAATCGTACATTATCATAATCGTACGTTTCTAAGCAAGAAAATGACGTTCTCCAATCATTCGAACGGCATACACTTCTGAACAGAAGCCCTTTAGTCCGTTATAAATGCGCGGCACTCTTGACTCATGTTTTACAAGTCCGAAAACCGTTGGACCACTGCCACTCATCAGTACCGCATCTGCACCGAATTTTTTCATCTGTTCCTTCAGAACGGCCACTTGCGGATGAATGCTCATCGTCACCGGTTCGAGAATATTGCCAACCGAAGCACACATTTTTTCATAATCCCCCTGCCTTAATGCATCCATCATGCTCGCTGTATCGGGGTGATCCATCTTTGACAGGCGCAAGTTGCCATAGATGTCTGCTGTCGACACAGAAATCGGCGGCTTCGCAAGGATGACCCAGCAATTCGGCGGGGCCGGCAAACTTTGGATCTTCTCTCCCCGCCCCGTCGCGAGGGCTGTACCGCCATGGACACAAAAAGAAACATCCGAACCGATGCTTGCACCAAGCTCCGCTAACTTGTCCGCACTGAGCCCCAAATTCCACAGTCGATTCAATCCACGCAATGTGGCTGCCGCGTCCGAGCTCCCACCGGCTAATCCAGCGGCTACGGGAATGCTCTTTTCAAGAGTAATTTCTACACCTTTCTGAATGTCATATCGTTGTTGAAGCAATTCTGCGGCCTGGTAGGCCAAATTTTTCCGATCGTTCGGCACGAATCGTTCAGATGCCTTAATGATGATGTTTCCATTCTCTGCAGGACGCAACCAAACCCGGTCGGCCAGATCGACCGTCGTCATGACCATTTCCACTTCATGAAAACCATCCGGTCGCTTATGTAATACATCCAACGTCAAATTAATTTTCGCGGGGGCCTTTTCATATAACATCCAGCCACCTCCATTCCAGCTTATCGTTGTTCCCTATTTTACCATAGGGCGAATTGTTTGCGTCGTGAAATAGATGTATTTCTAAAGTAGGGAATTTTTGACGTTTCCAGTTATCATAAATGATCTGTGCTGATATATTTTATCCGTTCTCTCCAATCAATTGACAATGTCAAAAAGAGCTCTATTCGTCGTCAAAAGGACAAGCGAATAGAGCTCTTCTTTGTCAGCCTATCTTGGATTTAGGGTAATTCATAGCGGTTTGTTATTTTGTGCTACTCCTCGTTCGGCCATTTCAATAGCACGTTTCACCATATTCCCAGCGTCCCGTGCTTTGATGCCCCCCCAACCTTCTCGCTCAACAACATCGTAAAAGCCAAGCTCTTTCGCAATTTCTTCCTTCAAGTGCTCAGACATAATACCACGTTTTCTCGCCATTCGGTTTTCCTCCTTTTTGGCTGACAAACACAGTATGTGCGAAAGACAAGAAAAAACACCTGTGCAAATCACTTCGATGCGAAGTGTCTACACAAGTGTTTTTTCAAAAAAATGAAATGAATTGAATCATAAATGCTGTTATTATTTGATGACAAACGCAGAGGAATCTGCGTCATCGAGAATCGTTATTTCAACCGCTTCGGTTAAAATATCTGCGTAGCTGTAAGATACCCTTTCAAACGCATTTTCGTCTTGGTCAAGTTCGACTACGAATACAGCACGATACGTTTCACGCAGTACTCCAGCACGTTCGATTGTCTTCTTTCGACCACCGTTCGCTTTTACTTGCAGCCGTTTACCAAGATGAGAATCCAATGACTTCTTAATGTCCGCTAATGTTTTTGGCATGTCGCTTACACCTCACTAAGTATAAGCATAACACTTTTAAAAAGTTCTGTCAATTAAAATGTTTATTTTAACAATGGACCATGCATCTTGTCAATCTTTTTATTATTGAACTAGTCATTTTTTTCGTAGAAAAGTTGATTTGTCCTTTTCTTTTTTATCTTCCCTTGCCAAATTCCTCATACAAGGCATTGGACAGCTTTGCAAATTCTTGTATACTCAGCGTCTCTCCACGTCTGCCCGGCTCAATGCCTGCTTTGTCAAACGCCTGTAAAATCTGCTCTTTTTTCGCTTTCCCATCTGGCAACGACGTTTGTAAATTATTAAAAATTGTTTTTCGCCGTTGAATAAAAGAACCTTTGGATACTTGGAAAAGGAAGTCTTCGTCGATCACCTCTGCTGGTGCCACTTCTTTCCTTGTCAGGCGCAGAACGGCTGATTCCACATTCGGCTGCGGCATGAATACCGTCTTCGGCACGATCATCGACACTTCCGCATCCATATAGTACTGGATGGCAATGGATAAAGAGCCGTAAGCTTTTGTCCCCGGAACAGCTGTAATACGATCCGCCACTTCTTTTTGCATCATGATGACCATGCCGGAAATTGGAACTTTTCCGAGCAAGAACTTCATAATGATCGGTGTTGTCACGTAATAAGGTAAATTGGCTACGACGACCACATCTTCATAATCCGTAAAATGATCCGCCATGACTTGTGTGAGATCGGCTTCCAATATATCCTGATGAACAACTGTCACATTATCGTAAGGGGATAATGTATCTTCTAATACAGGTAGAAGTCGACCATCGATTTCAAAAGCGACGACTTTCCCTGCACTTCTGGCAATATGTTCTGTCAATGCTCCGATGCCAGGGCCCACCTCAATGACACCCGTCTTCTTTGTGAGATTTGCGTGCGCAACGATATTACGCAATATATTTGGATCGATCAGGAAGTTTTGTCCTAAACTTTTTTTAAATGAAAATCCGTATTTATCAAGAATTTCTTTTGTCCTGACCGGAGTCGCAATATCTTTATTCATCTTTTTCCTCCTTGTCGAGAACTTGCAATGCTTCTTCCAGTCGATCCTGTCCAATTCGGAACATTTCCAACCGTTTTTTTAAACCTTTGCCGTTTACATGACCGATCTGCAATAATTCGCCGAGTTTCTCTCGCCGCCTTTTGGCATCAGGATGACCCATCAGTCGAGCCTCCATTAAATCAGCGAGCGAAATCGTCACAGTCGGTTGGTCATCCAGGCTATAGACTGAGCGCAATGCTTCGCGAATATCCTCATCGGCAGCGTGTTCAATGCCGACGCCTTTGCCGTTTTTTGCAATGGTCAGCTTTTTGTCCAAAAAAGCATGTTTCACACCTGGGACACGTTCTTCGATAATGGAGCGAATTCTTCTTCCTGGATAATCGGGATCCGTAAAAACAATCACACCGCGTGTTTTCACTGCATGTTGAATGCGTACAAGCGTTTCATCGTCAATGGCTGAGCCATTCGTCTCAATTGTATCCGCGCCTGTCGCACGCCTTATAGCGATAGTGTCCGACTTTCCCTCCACAACAATAATTTCTTTTATATTCACCAAAATCCTCTTTCCCATTCTGTTCTTACTTCAATTTTACTCTGCATGGACGCAGAAGTACAGAAAGGCATACGGAAGCGGTTGCCAAACGGCTCGGTTTCCTCATGCAAAAACGAAGTGCAACGCAATAATCCGCAGGACTTGTAACAGTCCTGCGGATTGCAATCTATTAGTCGATGATTTTCATTTTCACTTGGCGTCTTCCAAATTTATAGGCCTCAGACTTGGTCGGGACATGTAGATCGATTTTCTTCCCTTTGATCGCGCCGCCTGTATCACCTGCGACCGCGTATCCATAGCCTTCCACCCACACTTTTGAACCGAGTGGGATCACTTTCGGGTCAACTGCGATGACCTTCACATTCGGGTTCGCACGCAGGTTTATGCCTGTATGCGTAATACCCGAACAGCCATTGCAATAAGCCGTATAGGCCGTAGCCGTTACGTAAAATTCCTTACCTCCAGAAGGTTCCGCATTACTGCGGGAGACACCGACACCGGATGATGCACTTGCAACCATTTTCTTTGTACCGACCGCCACAATTTTCTTCTGCGGTTCGGTTATCGTCGTTTCCGCCAATAACGTACGGGAAACTTCTTTACCGTTTTCCTTCACCACTTCGAACTTCCGGGATACGGTTCCTTTTTTACCTTCTTGAACGACTTTTTCGCGTCCTTTCAGTAATTTCGGATCATTGCGCGTTTCCACGGCAAAGTTCGCCGGTTCTTCCACTACATCGGTGACCTTTTCCACTCGTACGACCTGCACAAAAGAGCCGGGCTTCAAATAGCCATCCGCCTTTCTGTTCAATCGGTCGTCTTCATTCAAATGAATGTTCTCTCTCTTTAAAAAGTCAGCGACCGTAGTCGAAGTGGACCATACTGTCTTCTCTTCTCCGCCAACTTCCAATGTCACTTCAAATGCCTTTTCGACGGCAATTTGATTGTCTGCCCCGACTTCCTCATCCAATGCTGGGCTGACCTGGTCATGCTCAGTAACGTCGATGTCGGCTTGTGCCAGAACATCTTTTACTTTATCTTCAGTCGTCCAGATTGTTGTATTTTCCGGTCCGACCTGTATTGCAATTTCTTTTGCCTGTTCCCACCTAACCGACAAACCTTCTTCGATCGGTGTATTCACTGAGGGTGTTACTACATCGAATTCGGCAACTTCGATTTCCTGAGCGGAAAGAAGTTCACCAACTGTATGTGCATGTGTATTGATTGTTCGTTTTTCACCGTTCACTTCCAATGTGACCGATTGTTTCGTCCCTTCAAATAGGACAAGGGAAATGATAGCAACAAATAGGGTGATAGATAGGACTGTCACCACAACTTGTTTACTCCTCAATGACTTAAAGAACAGGTTTTCCATGGATCTATTTGACATGAAAAAAACTCCTCCTTCATCACTCGGCTGATTATAAAGGTTCCTTTTCCAAGTGTCAACCTATCCAGAATTGCTCTATGACATTACTAGAGACAGTCAGCCATTTTCAAAGTATAGGGAACATCCTCTTAATCTATTCATTCAATCTTAAATATTTTTAATGCGTTCGCGGTTGTTTGACGTGCCACTTCTTCAACCGGCATTTCCTTCAATCGTGCAATTTCCTCAGCAACGAGTACGACCCACGCAGGTTCATTTCGCTTGCCCCTGTTCGGGTGCGGAGCAAGATAAGGTGCATCCGTTTCGATGAGTAGGTGATCGAGCGGAATTTCAGTTGCCACCTCTTTTGGTGTTTTCGCGTTTTTAAACGTCACCGGTCCGCCTAAAGAAATCATGAAGTTCATCTGTATGCATTCTTTTGCCGTTTCAACACTTCCGCCAAAACAATGCATGATCCCACCTGTTATCTCCGCCTCCTCTTCTTTCAAAATACGGACGACATCCGCCGTTGCATCGCGGTTATGAATGATGACCGGGAGCTTCACTTTCTGTGCAAGACGGATCTGCTTCCTGAATAATTCTTGTTGGACTTCTTTGGGGGATTTATCCCAATAATAATCCAGTCCCGTCTCTCCGATACCGACGACTTTCGGGTGTGCAGCAAGCGACTCAATCCACGCCAAATCCTCCTCTGTGCAATCGATTGCATCGACCGGGTGCCAGCCGACTACTGCGTAGACAAATGGATATTGTTCGGCAAGCTCCATCGCTTTAGTAATGGTTTTTCGGTCGAAACCGACCACAACCATTTTTTCAAGTTTTGCATCAAGCGCACGTTGGATAACCGCTTCTACGTCTTCTTCATATTGGTCCGCATTTAAATGGACATGTGTGTCTATGAACATGTTTTGATCGCCTCACAATGGTTTTATTCTATTCGAACGAATTGTATCATTTGTTACAAGTTGTTTACAACTTCGTAACAACTCCGTAATTTCTATAACAAAAAGAAAAATATAAAGTGCCTTATACTTGTCATCGAGCTCTATATTATCCGGTTTATTTGCCTAACAAGGTTTGTAATTTTTACTTTCAAAAAAAGAAAAAGAAACGGCGCGTACACAAATACGCCGTTTCCGTTTAATAATTATTTGACCTATACGATTATTTAACCTGTGCGCCGTTTTCCAATGATGGATCAACAGTTGCCAGTTTTAAAATACCTTCTGACTTTCCTGCTAAAATCATACCTTGTGATAGTTCTCCGCGTAATTTGACAGGTTTCAAGTTCGCTACAACAATCACTTTCTCGCCAACTAACGACTCCGGTTCGTAATGTTCTGCAATACCGGACACAACTTGTCGTTGCTCGTAACCAAGATCCAATTGCAATTTCAACAATTTGTCCGCTTTTGGCATTTTTTCACATGCCGTCACAGTCGCAACGCGTAAATCGACTTTCATAAAATCATCAATTGTAATCTCGTTGACCTCTTCGACTTCTTCCTGTTCAGCCGGCTCTGTCTGTGCAGGTGCCGTAACCGCCATTTGGTCGCGGATATAGACGACTTCTATGTCCGGATCGAGACGCGGGAAGATCGGCACACCTTTTTCAACAACTTTCGTGCCTGCAGGAATCGCTTCAAGGTTTCCAAGCGTATCCCATGCCAACCATTTTTCATCTAATCCGAGTTGGGCGACAATCTTTTTAGGTGCTTCCGTCATGAATGGTTGTAGTAGCACCGCAATATGGCGAAGCGACGATGCAAGATGTGCCATGACCGAAGCTAACTTTCCACGGTCTGCCTCTTCTTTCGCCAATACCCAAGGGGATGTTTCGTCAATATATTTATTCGTGCGGGATACGAGCGCCCATAATTCAGCAAGAACAACACTGAATTGCATATTTTCCATGGCGGCTTCATATTTTTCTACAGTTTCTGTCATGAATGACGTCAAACTTTCATCATAGGCTGTCGGTTCCAGTCCTTCTGTCGGTATTTCGCCGTCAAAATATTTATTAATCATCGACACAGTCCGATTCAATAAATTCCCTAAATCATTCGCCAAGTCATAGTTCGTACGTTCAACGAATGACTCCGGCGAGAATACGCCGTCTTGACCAAATGGCAATTCGCGAAGTAGGAAGTAACGTGTCGCATCCAGTCCGTAACGCTCGACCAGCATTTCCGGATAGACCACATTGCCTTTCGATTTCGACATTTTACCGTCCTTCATCATGATGAAGCCGTGCGCAAACACTTTTTTCGGCAGCGGCAAGTCCAGCGCCATAAGGAAGATCGGCCAGTAAATCGTATGGAAACGGACAATATCTTTTCCGACGACATGAACATCTGCCGGCCAATATTTCTTGAATAATGAATCGTCATCGGACTGATAGCCAAGCGCTGTAATATAGTTTGTCAAAGCATCAACCCATACATAGATGACATGCTTTGGATCGCCAGGTACTTTGATCCCCCAGTCGAACGACATACGCGAAACGGATAAGTCTTCAAGACCTGGTTTGATGAAGTTATTGATCATCTCATTTTTACGGGATTCCGGTTCGATGAATGTCGGATTGTCTTCGTAAAATTGCAGCAATCTGTCCGCGTATTTCTTCATATTAAAGAAGTAAGATTCCTCTTTCACTTTTTGCACTGGGCGTCCGCAATCTGGACAATTGCCGTTGTCCAGCTGTCCTTCCGTGTAATACGTTTCACAAGGAACACAATACCAACCTTCGTACTCCCCCTTGTAAATGTCACCATTATCAAGGAATGTTTGGAAGATCTTGTCGACCGCTTGTTTATGACGCTCTTCTGTTGTACGGATGAAATCATCATAGGAAATGTCCATGATTCCCCATACTTTTTTGGAAATTTCTGCGATGCCATCGACATATTGTTGCGGTGGCAACCCAGCTTCTTCCGCTTTCTCTTGAATTTTTTGTCCGTGCTCATCCATTCCTGTCAAAAATCGGACATCGTAGCCACGCAAACGCTTATAACGTGCCATCGCGTCCGAAGCAACCGTCGTATACGCAGTACCGATGTGGAATTTTCCGCTCGGATAGTAAATCGGGGTTGTAATATAAAATGTATTCTTCTGTTCAGCCACGAAAACTCCTCCAGTGTAAATAAATATACTTCCTATTCTATCGAAAGCCCCCTTCCGATACAATGAATTTCACCATCATTCCTCTTTAACAGTGCCTCTAATTGTCTAGCCATACCCTCTTTTTGGCGTTTCTATAAGCCAAAATCCGCTTTGGCGACATTCCTTGAAGAGCTCAATATTTCGCCAAGGAAAACATTCGTCACTCGAAGGACATAACCTCAAAACCGCCTTAAAGACTGTATTTACTTAACTTCTATCATCCTATCGGCTATCTTCTTTCCATATCTAGTAAAAAAACTATTATTTTTCACATAATTTTGAGAGAGACTTATTGACGTAAAATGGAAGACTTGGTATGATAAAAAGCAGACAATAGAATTATGTCGAATTTTGACGAAATTTCAAGTATTGGAAGGAGTACTTATAATGAAATCAACCGGTATTGTTAGGAAAGTTGACGAACTTGGACGTGTAGTCATTCCCATCGAATTGCGCCGTACATTAGGTATCGAACAGAAAGATGCCTTGGAGATCTATGTTGATGATGACAAAATTATCTTGAAAAAGTACATGCCGAATATGACTTGTTCAATTACAGGCGATGTGTCTGACGACAATTTAAGCCTAATCGGCGGCAAGTTGATCTTAAGCCCTGCAGGTGCAGAACAATTGATCAATGAAATTCAAGAAAATTTAAAAAGATGATATTGCACTACAATTATCCAGAATGGCGAGCCGTTCTGGTTTTTTTGTCCACCCCCGTTCCTTTTCGTATTCATCTACCAAAAAAGCGCCGCTTCGTTGGACTTAACCTTCTTAGCATGCGCTTCGCTTTTTATTCTTCTTCGACGTGGTACGCTTGATAGACATCACGTCGGCTCAATCCTCTTTCCGTTGCCACTTCCCGAATTGCCTCTTTCGAACGAATTTCTTTTCTTTCTATTAATAAGGCGACATGCTCACGGATACTCAAATCGTTCCACCATGCCGGCTGTTCTTCCTCTACAGCACCATCGCCTCCTTCAATTACAATACAGAACTCCCCTCGCACTTCATGTGTTTCTACCCAATGAACGGCTTCTGCCAATGTGCCGCGGAGAAATTCTTCAAAACGTTTTGTTACTTCCCGTGCAAGAACAACTGAACGCTCCCCGCCAAAACTTGCATCCAACGCAAGCAATGTCTCTTTTAACCGATGGGGCGCTTCGTATAAGATGACCGTTTCTTCCCGGTTTTTTAAAGCTTCCAATTGACTACTCCGCTCTTTTTTATGCCGAGACAAAAATCCGAAGAACAAAAAGGGTTGAGGGACTAATCCCGATGCAACTAGTGCGCTAATGGCTGCATTCGCCCCAGGAACCGGAACAACGTCATAATTTGCAGCAACCGCTTTCGCTACAATATCCGCCCCTGGGTCCGAAATGCAAGGCATTCCGGCGTCACTGACAAGAGCAACTGACTTACCATCCTCCAACATTTTCAAAATCTTTTCCCCGCCGACTTCGAGATTATGCTCATGATAACTCATTAGCGGTGTCTGAATATCGAAATGGTTGCAAAGCCTGATGGTGTTTCGCGTATCTTCCGCCGCTATCATATCCGCTTCCTTTAATATTCTTATGGCTCGGAACGTCATATCTTCAAGATTGCCGATCGGCGTCCCGACAAGAAATAACTTTCCGCCTCCCGCTTCAGCACTTTTTTGTGACTTCATGCCCTTTTTTCCCCTTTCCGATATACCGTTCTTTCGATTCTCTTGTCAATTGCTTAAATCGATATTCTGCCTGCATCGCTTCCCGCTTCGTTTCAAAACTTTCGTAGTAAATACAATGGACAGGTTTTCTCGCGCGTGTATATTTTGCCCCTTTTCCTTCATTATGGACTTGGATACGCTTCTCTAAATCGTTTGTATAGCCTGCGTAATAGGAACCATCTTTGCACTCCAACACGTAAAAGAAATGCTCAGTTTTCTTGTCCATATAACAGCTGCCTCACTTCTTCCGTATAAGCTCCATCCGCGCCATACACATAGAGTGGGGGCAGTATTTTCAGATCTGGTTTTCCGTCTTTAATCCCCTCGATCAGCAGTGTATTCGCTTCTTTTCCCGCTTTCGGATAAACAAAACGAATCCGCTTAGGCTCCAATCGGTTGGCACGCATCGCCGTCACAATATCGAGCAAACGTCCCGGACGATGGACAAATGCCGCTTTTCCACCTTGCTTCAATAATTCACTCGCCGATTGGATCGCTTGTTCAAGAGTTAGCCTGAGTTCATGTCTCGCAATGGCAACATGCTCTGACAAATTCTTTTCACTCGCCTCGTATGCTGGAAAATAAGGTGGATTACATGTCACCGTATCGTATCTTTCATAACCTAATCGGGATGCAATGTTAATGACGTCATCGTTTACGACGTGAATTCTGTTTTCCAATCCATTGTAACGGATACTTCTTTCCGCCATATTGGCCAAACGTCCCTGCAATTCGACCGCAGTAATGTCTGCATTCGTCCGTGCACTTAAAAACAAGGGGATAGCCCCATTGCCCGCGCATAAGTCGACAATCTTTCCTTTGCGGATCGGAACATAAGCAAACTTTGCTAACAAAACGGCATCCAAGGAAAAAGAAAATACAGATGGGCTTTGAATAATCCGTAAACCTTCCGCCAATAAATAATCAAGTCGCTCATCGTCTTGTAATATGTTTTCCATCTACTTCGCTCCTCAAAAAAGAAAAACCGATACCTATAGATTTATAGGATCGGCTCACTTCATACGTTTTGTTTATTTAAAAAGGAGAGGCAAAAAAGACAATCTTCTCCCTTTCTGCTGCTACCATAATGGACGTTGCAGACGTGAAACCCTTCGTTATAAAGACGCGCAAGGTTATCAACACCTTCCCCGACATCCACTTTTCCCGTTTTTTTCTTCGGTTGTTTCTTATTCGAAGATTTTGCTTGTTCATCGATTTCTTCAAGCCGCTTACGCAAATGATGGTTTTCGAGTTGAAGCGAATGGTTCTCTTCCGTCATTTGCGCGACGAATCCAATCAATTCGCGGAATTGCTTATGTGTAGATTCAAGTTGCTGCTCGAATTCCATAATTCTGTCCAGAAAGTTCCTTTCTTTCAACTATTCCACCTCATCATTTCATCAATTGAGCCATATTGTTTTGTTGATTCAGCAATTCTTCTAACGAATATTCCAATACATGATCCTGCTCAGTCAGATTTACTTGAAGGAGACGCTCAAGCAAATTCAGACCAACAACCTTTCCAACCCCGTCCGGCGTATGAACACGCGTTCCGACATCTGGCATAAGCGCTTTCGCTTCTTCATAGTCATCATTTTCATATTTCAGACAGCACATAAGGCGTCCACAAAGGCCCGATATTTTGGATGGATTCAGTGACAAGTTCTGATCCTTCGCCATCTTAATCGACACCGGTTCAAAATCGCCGAGAAATGTCGAACAACAAAGCATTCGTCCGCAAGGTCCTATACCACCCAGCATTTTGGCCTCATCCCGTACACCAATTTGGCGCAACTCAATTCTTGTCCGGAAGATGGACGCAAGGTCTTTGACAAGATTGCGGAAATCGACACGACCTTCTGCTGTAAAATAAAAGACTATTTTGTTTCGATCGAATGTATATTCAACATCGACCAGCTTCATCTCCAACTTATGCTCCAAAATCTTATCTACCCCCGTACTGAAAGCCCTTTCGGCTTCGATACGGTTTTCTTCCACTTTTTCCTGATCTTCTTGCTGTGCCGGTCGAATGATTTTCTTCAATGGAAGCACGACATCATTTTCATCGACTTCCCTTATTTGCCCTGCCACTTTGCCATACTCAATCCCTCTGGCAGTCTCGACAATGACATAATCTCCCTCGACAAGATGAAAATCGAGCGGATCGAAATAATATATTTTACCCGCTTTTTTAAAGCGGACTCCGACAACTTTATACAACGAGTAACCCCTCCTGCATGCTAAGCACCAATTGTTCCATTAACAGTGTACGGTTCATATTGCCATGCAGCTGCTTTTTCGCCTGTAAAATTGCATCCATATGGGCTGACAACTTGCTATAGGTCATCTTCATGGAAAGACTTCTTGAAAATTCTTGCTGGTCCGGAAATGTAGGAACAGATTGCAAGCCCGCTTTATAGGCAACAATATCCCGATAAGCATAGAGAAGCAAGTCAAGCCCTCTTTCCGTTTCTTCTTTCTCCTTAAATAAGGAGGCCCAATCCGATTGGATGAATAGCAGCGCTTCTTGGACATGTAAATCTGATGCTTCAACTAATTTTAACACTGTTTTTCGCATGTGTGCAAACTGATCGTCATTTGCTAAATGAAAGGCCTCATCAGGGTCAGCAGTAACCATCGTGACCGTCGCTGCCATCGAAGTGGTAACCCCTTTCTCTACTAACTTTTCAATCATCCTCTCTCTGGAGGGTGGATGAAAAGAAATCCGCTGACATCTTGACTGAATGGTCGGCAAAATCGAGTGATACGCTTCAGTAAGCAGTATCGCTGTCACTTCGCCTTCAGGTTCTTCAAGAAATTTCAGCAATGTATTTGCCGCAGCGACATTCATACGCTCAGCTGCAGCTATAATGTAGATTTTCCGTCCGGCCTCATACCCTTTTTTCGTCATCGTGAAAATCAGGTCAGACATTTGTTCTTTCTTTATATCCTGTCCATCTGGACGAATCATTGTAATATTAGGGTGATTCCTGGAAGTGACACGGCGACAAGAATGACATGTTTCACATGGAACACCACTTTCAGGGCGATCACAAAGAAGCAATTTAGCGAAATAGAGAGCAATCGCTTCTTTCCCGGTTCCTCGCTCACCATCGAACAAATAAGCATGCCCAATTCGGCCATTTTGAAATGAAGTGGAAATACGCTTCATCACTACATGTTGCTCTTCAAAAAAACGACGTTCAGTTTCATCTGTCATCTTGAACACCTCCTTGTTCATTCACAACTCGGGATATGGGTTATGCGGATATTAATTTGTACTTGCAAAAACTTAATTGAATATCAGGAATTCAAAATAAATATAATACTTTTATATTTTCTAAAAAATCCCGTGTTTCTAAAAAACCAGAAAACACGGGATTACATGTATAGATTAATAAGAAGTCCTTTGATTTCACCGATTTTAGCCAATAAATCGACAGACGTCTTTTCTTCATCCAACAAGTCTTCCGCTAATTCTATAAGCTTTTCGTCAATCGTTTCCACAAGCTTCAAACGACGTCCTTCACCGAACTGGTTCCAAGTATGGGATTGCTTTAGGCCCAAACCGGATTCAACAGCTTCCTTCAAAAAACGGCGAACCAACATTTTAAACTTTGCCATATCCCGTAAATTACGGGAACGTGCAATTCGATCACCTGCCGCTGAAATATCGCCCATTAGTCGAGTAATCTGTTCGCCATGAAGACGTTGCTCTTGTTTCATGACCATTTGACCGAAACGCGCTCCGCTTTGTGTTGACTGCAATGGATCGCTCCTCAGCTTATCCAGACCGGCCCTATAGTCGCTATTGACTTTCATTTCGGCTCACCTCGGTCCATCAAAAATGGTGAAATTGTTCAATAGGAAGAACAAACACAGTTGCTCCACCCACTTCCACCTCAACCGGATAGGGAATATAGGAGTCTGCATTGCCTCCCATCGGTGAAACAGGCGCGACCATTTGATCCCGTGAACGGCAATTTTCCCGAATGAGTTCAAGTGCCTTAGGTACAAGGCTATCATCGGTACCAATAAGGAATGTTGTATTACCCGATCTCAAAAATCCACCCGTACTCGCCAATTTCGTAGCCCGGAAGTCATTTTTAGTCAATGCTGTCGATAATCGATTGCTGTCCTGATCCTGTACAACTGCCACAACCAATTTCACGGTAATCTCCCCTTTTCATCCGCTTTGTAATCATTATATCATGAATCCAGCGATTAAATGAATTGTGTGCCTATGATTTTCCAAACATTTTCCGTCACGAGCTCTTTCGGTAACGATGCATCCGTCAATTGAATTCGATTAGGATAACGTCGGATTAGCTCTTGATAACCTTCATAAACTTTGCGATGAAACTGGAGGCTTTCGTTGTCTAACCGATTTTCTTCACGCTGATCATTTTTCGCAATCCGGGCAAGCCCCACTTCCGGATCAAGATCAAAAAATACCGTTAAATCTGGCATAAGCCCACCGATTGCAAAGGCATTGATTGCCCATACCTCATCGATACCAAGCCCTCGTGCATAGCCTTGATAAGCAAGCGAACTGTCCACAAACCGATCACATAAAACCGTATAGCCTTCCTGAAGGGCAGGAATCACTTTTTCGGCAAGATGCTGTCTTCTCGCCGCAGCATAGAGTAATGCTTCAGTTCTTGCATCCATTTCCCTATGATCATTATCCAATATGATTGTACGGATTTTTTCTGCAATCCGGATGCCTCCCGGTTCACGCGTCAGAAGTACATTTCGGCCATCCTCTTTCAGGCGATCATAGATTTCCTGTATAACCGTCGTCTTTCCCGCCCCTTCCGGACCTTCAAATGTGATGAATTGACCTTTCTGTACCATGTTATTCTTCCATTCCTTTCTTTACGACAAGCATTTGTTTTTCATGAACCCGGACTGCACCTTGGAACTTGGCTCCCATTCTTTGCAATTCATCCAAATAACGGACATCTTCTTCCGCTACCCGTTCGCCACTTATTAAAAAGGGGATGCCCGGCGGATAAGGAATAATCGAACCTGCCATTACACGCCCGGCTGATTGTTCAAAAGGTACCCACTCAGACTCCATTTCTGCAACTTTTGCGAATGAATACACAGGGCTTGAAATCTCTTCATTGAATATAGACACTTCCGTTACAACATTAGCGTTATGCCGTATTTCCAATTCTTCAACCGCCTGCTGGATATGACGACAAGTTTCTTCAAACGGATAGTCCGTTTCCGATTTTAATAGCGGCAGCACAAATAGTACTTGATAAGGATCTGCAAGCTCACTGTACACACCTTGCTTTTCCAAACACCTTTGAAGTTCAAACCCCGAATAACCTTCCATTCTTAATAGAAGCTTAAGCGGATCATCCGATTCCACCGTTTGCAATCGAGTTATCGTTTTCAACTGTTCGATAAATGCCAGACGCTTCGTCGTGAATGCGGCTTTATCTTCCTCTGTATAGGAAGCGATATACGAACGCGCATCATCAAGTGAAGCCATCAATATATATGAAGGGCTACTGGACTGTAGCATTTGTAAATAATGAGCAATTAGTTGACTCGAGACAAATTCCGATTTGACGTGTAGGAAAGATGCCATTGTCATCGCAGGTAAAGTCTTATGCGCTGAATGGACGACGACATCCGCTCCAAGTTCCAAAGCCGATTTCGGAAACGGTTCCCCGGCAACAAAATGTGCACCATGCGCTTCATCCACCAGCACAGGAATTCCGTAAGAATGACAAATTTCAATTGTGTCTTTCAACTCTTTCCCTGTCTTCCCATAATAGGTCGGATACGTCAGGATAACCGCTTTCGCATACGGATATGCCTCAATCGCCCTTTTCATTGTGTCAGCTGTCAAAACACCCGCCGACTTTGTAGAATTATCCCAATTCGGCGATACATACACCGGCTTCGCTCCCGTCAATTCAATTGCATGAAAAACGGATTTATGAGCATTGCGTTGAACGATAATTGTATCACCTGCTCGACAAGTCGCATACACCATCGCCAAATTCCCGACAGTCGAACCATTCACAAGGAAAAAACTGCAATCGGAAGAGTAGGTCGATGCCAATAGCTGCTGCGCTTCCGCGATTACACCCGCAGGCTCATGAAGATCATCCAACCCTTCCAGTTCAGTGAAATCATAGCGAAGAGCACTACGTAGCTCCCTTGGGAAGCCTGATAGCTGCCCATGTTTATGTCCCGGTACGTGAAATGAAACCGGATTTGCTCTTTCAAATTCTAGAAGCTTCCGGATCAGCGGACGCTCATTATATTCCATTAAACCAATACCCTCTTTCTTCTATATCTAAGGGAAGGTATGAAATCGAAAAAATACCTTTTACCAACTATCAATTCTAACATACAAAAAAGTCATTACCTATTTAAATAACGCCGGCACGACTTGCATCCTGCGGGCTCGGGCGGAATTGAACAAAGATGGGGGCTTTGAGCGCTGGCATGAGGTTTTGATCGCTTAGAGGTTACTTTGAGCGAGGGAGACGGGGATTGATCGCTTGTGAAGTAGCTTTGAGCGTTAGAGCGGGAGTTTGATTACTTAGAAGTAGCTTTGAGCGCTGAAGTAAGACAATGATCACTTGAAAACGATTTTGAGCAAATGAAGTAGAGGAATGATCATTTGGCAGTTTTATTGAGCCCAGAAGTAGGAGATTGAGCGCTTAGTGAAAAGTTTGAGCGGATAAAGCAGGAGAATGATCGTGTGGTAAGTGGTTTGAGCGCTCTGACAGGAGTTTGAGCGCTTGAAAGTTACTTTGAGCGAGGGGAACGGGGGATTGATCACTTGTTGGAAATTAATTTGTACCCTTGAAGCATTGGAATGATCTTTGCACAATTGCAGAAGCTTCCGCCCCTTCCCTTTCTCGCATTCCATTAAATCAATACAAAATGAACCTTCATTTTTCTATTTATAAGCACAAAAAAAGCCATTACCTATCGGCAATGACCTTGACGCCTGGCGACGTCCTACTCTTGCGGGGGAAAACCCCAA
>NZ_JAKRNU010000018.1 GCF_022346545.1 Sporosarcina sp. ACRSM
CGCGCGCAAATGACTTTGATCACTTGAAACTCGCTTTGAGCGCGCGCAAATGACTTTGATCACTTGAAACTCGCTTTGAGCGCGCGCAAATGACTTTGATCACTTGAAACTCGCTTTGAGCGCGTGCAAATGACTTTGATCACTTGAAACTCGCTTTGAGCGCGCGCAAATGACTTTGATCACTTGAAACTCGCTTTGAGCGCGTGTGAATGACTTTGATCACTTGGAACTCGCTTTGAGCGCGCAGGGATGACTTTGATCACTTGCAGCTCGCTTTGAGCGCGCGGGAATCCTTTTGATCACTTGAAACTCGCTTTGAGCGCAAGCGTGTGCCTTTGATCACTTGAATAGATTTATGGGCGCGGCGGGTAACCCGTGTTTGAAATGTTTAACGTATATGAAAGACTGCTCCGTTTCCAGGATTCTCTGTAAGGGGCAGTTTTTTCATTCCAGTTGAAACGTTTTGCATCTCCCGTTTGTCTAACATGTAGAGGGAAGGAGGGACAGGGATTTGCTAGATATTAAAAAGATTCAACGTGCCAAAAAAGGAAATAAGAAAGCCTTTCAAGAGTTACTGGAGGGGGAAAAAGTCAAACTTTATAAAATCGCTTTTGTCTATATGAAAAACGAAGAGGATGCGCTGGAGGTTTTCCAGGAAACGACCTATAAAGCCTTGCGCTCGATTAAAAACCTGAAAGATGAACGGTACTTTTCGACATGGCTATCCCGCATTCTGATCAACACCGCAATCGACCTGTTAAATAAAAAGAAAAAAATCATTCCGATGGAGAAAGAAGTTTTAGAAGAAAAGTTGCCCCCATACGAATCCAATGTAGAAGATTTCGATTTACTGCAAGCCGTTATGGAATTGGATGAAAAATATAAAACGGTCTTAATGCTTCGGTTTTACAAGGATTACACGGTTAAACAAATTGCAGATGCATTGGATTGTCCTGAGGGAACAGTGAAAACGAACATCCACCGTGGCATTCATCAATTAAAAGAAAAATTGAAGGAGGATTGTGTGAATGAGTACTAATCAATGGCCTGATTTAAAAAAGGAAATGGAAAAGATCCCTGTCCCAACGGAAAAACTCGATGCTATTATTGCGAATACCATCCGGCAGGAACCACCGAGACGTTCAAAAAAGAAAGTTCTTTTCTATTCAGTGAGTGCAGCGGTTTTAGGCTTGGGCTTATTCATAGGGTCGGCGAGTATATCTCCCGCAATGGCGAAAATCGCTTCGAACATTCCGCTGATCGGCACGTTTTTCAATGATTCTTTGGATGAAGGATTAAGAATTGCCGGACAAGAAGGCTTAACACAAGTCGTCGACCAATCCACAAAAGATAATGGGATCACGTTAACGATGAATGAATTCTTTTACGATGGGACACGACTGACATTCGGTTATACACAAGAATCCCTTTTCGCAATCGGGGAGCTTGAACGTCCAACAATCAAAGTGAACGGTAAAGAAATCAATTTCAGTTCCGGTTATTCAGGAGACTTTGTGACACCTCAAAAATATAAAGGTGTAATCGATATCACTCCGACTGAGGAACTTCCAGAAGCATTTGACATGACCATGACCATTGATGCTGTTGGTTTTATCCCTGGAAAGTGGGAGTTCAATTTCCCTGTGAAGCAGTCCAATGAAGTGACGATCATTGAACCACAAGAAACGAAATTGATAGAAGGGGCACAAGTTGAAATCAGTACGTTGAAGCTTGGGCCAGCCGGAACCGATCTTCAAGTTAAAGTGTTGAAAGATGAAGGAAATGCCGAGCTTGACCCCTATTCATTACAATTTGATGTAATAGATGATCATGGTAATCTGTTAGACACCTTAACTGGGAGCGGCAATGGTGAAACAGTGGACGGAAAAGAAATCGCTCAGCTAAATTTCCTGTATTCCCCTGTAAAAGAAGGGAGCAAAGAACTCCGAGTCATCCCTTACATCATTCCTGTTTCCACTGAAGGATGGAAAGAGGTGACCGTACCTGTAGATGGGCAGCGTTTACCTTTCATTGTGGATCAAGGAGAGTTTGGCAATATGCTCGTAACCGATATAGACTACCAACCGGATAAAATCATCGTCTATTTCGATCTGCAAAGCGATGTGATTGTAGATGATAAACTTTCAAGATATTCATTCCGTCTAGAGGATGCCAATGGCAATGACCTGTTTCTAGCGGATCAACCATTTGCTGAACGGATTGAAGGAAATACATTTAAGCAGGAATTTGCGGCTGGCTCGAAAAAAGGCTTGCAAATTAAAACGTATGAATTTCCAAAACCGATTACGTACGAAGAATTTATTATCGATCTTTCGCAATGAAGCATGTTTATGTCAGCTAATTAGACCGCCTGGTTATCGTTTCTAATGACGATCGCTAGGCGGTTTTTTCATGTCCCTATCGATCCCCCGTTTCGCTTCCGCAAAAAGCTATTTGATTTTATAGATTTTTCATTCATAATGAGTTTGAACTTCGAGGAGGGTCGAAATGTCACAATCAAAAATCAATCAAACAAAATATATTTTGATATTGGTCGTCATTTTTGTCGTTTTAACCGGCCTTCGTTTGCTATGGGCGATTTACCATGCCCCAGCTGAACAGCCATTTGCCCGAAACGCCCTGTTGGATCTTCGTGGTTATGGCTTAGCGGAAGATCAAACGATTGTATTGGATGGGGAGTGGTCATTCTATCCAGATAAACTCGTAGATCCCGGGGAAATAGATAAAACGAACGGCAATTTATCCGAGACTGCTAAAGACGCTTCGCATCGATTTGGAACCTATCATGTAACCATTCACGTCGATGAAAATTCAGCTGCTGACGAAGTATATTCGATCCGTATTCCCTCTACAAATACAGCATCCGCACTATTTGTCAACGGACGTTTAAAAGGGAAGTCGGGTGAAGTCGCAGCGGATATCGATCGTCATCAAGGGAAAGGCAACCCTTATGTCGTTTCATTCTTTGCGGAAAAAAATAAAATTGATGTCGTCCTACAGGTTTCGAATTTCGATACTTCTCAAGGCATCGCGATCAATAAATCGATCAAATTCGGTACCCATGATGCAATCGCCAAAGAGCAACACTTCACCGATATCCTAATGGCGGGGATCGTCATCACTCTCTTGCTTTATAGCATCTATAGTTTGCTGATTTATCTTTTCATTCATCGCTCAAAGATCATCCTGTTTTTCGCATTCGGTTTTCTGCTTCCTGGCATTGACGAGTTAATCACTTATAATAGTGCCTCAATGGGATGGCTTCCACTGAACTATGAGTGGTCCTTTAAATTTAAAGAATTGGTCTATCTTGGGGCCGCTTTATTTCTCGTGCAAATTATGAAGGTTTTATTGGCGAATTTCCAGCAATACAAACGTTTTCAGTGGTTCAATCTTTTTTATGGACTATGTGCAATCGCCATCATCGTGCTTCCATTGAATACTTTAATCCAAGTTAATGTTGCCTTTTTTATTCTCTACATCGTCTCTTTCCTGTCCGTCGTCTCTTTAGCTTTAAAAGAATACTTCCAGTATAAAGATGAATCGTTTTTCATTGCGATTGTCGTGACGAGTACGACTTCGGGTATTGTATGGGGGCTGATCAAAGCCGTTTCTGGGATGGAAATCCCTTTCTATCCATTCGATTACGTATTTGCTTTTCTCGGGTTTGCATTTTTTTGGTTCAGACGCTTTTCCCGACAAAATAAGCGGGTTGTCGAACTGGTCGATGAGCTGAAGCAAGCCGATTTATTAAAAGACGAGTTTTTAACGAGCAGTGCAAAAAAGCTTTGGAATCCATTGAATAAGATGACGACGATCGCACAAACTTTACAAAATCAAGATTCTCTCACGCCAAAGGAAAAAAACAATTTAGAATACCTGATTAATATTGGGCGAAGCATGTCCTTCACCCTCAATGATTTGCTTGATTTTACACGTTTAAAAGAGAATATGATACAAGTCCACCCGAAAAGCATCAACATCCATGCGGTGATCTTTGGAGTATTCGATTTGTTGCATTATCTAGCTGATGGAAAACAAATTAAACTAACGTCTACCGTTCCAACTGATTTCCCTCATGTATTCGCGGATGAAAGTAGACTGATTCAGATTTTCTTCAACCTTTTGGAAAATGCCATTAAATATACGGAGTCCGGAAATGTTCGTGTACATGCGCAGGTTTTGAATGACCTCGCGATTATTTGCATCGAAGATACCGGCATAGGAATGGATGAGAAAACGCAGAAGAATATCATGTCGGCTTATGGAAAAGGGATCGAAGATGATGAAGGCCTCGGATTAGGGCTGAATGTTTCTAAAAACCTAATTGAATTGCATGGAGGCAGCTTACAGATCCAGTCAGAAGTGAGGAAAGGAACAAAGTTTTGCTTTACAATTCCGCTAGCGACCGGACAACATGAAATTGACGGCGAAATCAATAGACAGCACGACGACATTCGTGTTGAGAAAAAGGCTGCGGATGAAGAACAGCAATGCTCAAACAATAAGCATCATATTTTAGTCGTTGACGATGATCCAAGCAACTTGAAAGTGATTGCTGAGATTTTCCCGCCCGAACAATATCAAGTTGTCACTGAGACGAGCGGGACAGAGGCATTAAAATTATTACATGTTGTTGAATGGGATTTAATCATTATCGATGTCATGATGCCTTATATGTCAGGCTATGAATTAACGAAATTGATAAGAGAGCGTTATTCACTTACGGAACTCCCGATTCTTTTATTGACGTCCAGAAATGATACAGCAGATGTGAATATTGGATTGACTTCAGGTGCAAATGATTATGTTGCAAAACCCATCAATTGGCTTGAATTGAAATCGCGTAGTATTGCACTTATCGATTTAAAAAAGTCGATTCGTGAAAAGCAATATATGGAATCGGCATGGCTACAAGCACAGATTCGCCCCCATTTTTTGTTTAACACATTAAATACGATTGCCAGTTTGAGTGCGTTGGACACCGATCGAATGGTGAATTTACTAAGCGAATTTGGCAACTATTTACACAGCAGCTTCAAGGAAGACAATTTAAAACGGGTGATCCCCCTTGAAAAAGAGCTGGAACTTGTAAGATCTTATCTGTACATTGAAAGCGAAAGATTCGGGGATCGATTACAAGTGAAATGGGAAATTGATGAAAATATCACTGTGGACATCCCACCGCTATCTTTACAAACATTGGTAGAAAATGCAGTACTTCACGGCGTCTTGAAAAAAGGGTCTACCGGCACTGTCTGTATCCAAATTACGAATCATAAGGATTTCACAAAAATAGCCATCATTGACGACGGTGTAGGAATGGATCATGAACAAATCCGTCGTATACTGGCCGACGAAAATCAGGCAGGAACAGGAATCGGTCTGCTCAATACGAATAAACGATTGAAAAGGATATATGGCAAAGGATTGAAAATTCAAAGCTCACCAAGTATGGGGACCACTATAGAATTTAGAATTCCCCACGAGGGCACGTCTTCATAGGATCAGAATGAATAAAAGACTCCCGTAATACCGTGTATATCTCCGGTATCGCGGGAGTCTTTTTTTATTAGGGGTCTTAGCGAAGGATGCCATCCGTCCAAGATCCCCTGTGCATCAATCATGCTTGGCGTTATAGCAAACGAGGACAGAACCCGTTTTGGTTTCGCCGAAAATATGAAGCGGCGAGACGTTCCCTTCAATATCCTTTTTAAAACGGATGGATTTTTGGAGAAATTGCTCTTGTTCGGCTGTACGATTAACATCGTCAAGCTGTAAGTCGAGCCGCCCCATATTGGACGAAATTTCACCAGAGAGTGCCACCACGTCAGATGGGATATAGATTTCAACGGATCCGCTCATCGTCTTCGCATCGATTTTTTCCGCTTCCGGGTCTTTCGTCGTTACGACGACATGGCCGTTCAGCGATTGGGCTTCGACATCTTTGACAACCCCATCGATGTACACACGGCCATTCAGCGTTTCCGCCTCAAGCGTAGTGCCCGTTATGCCATTTAAAGAGATGGCGCCGTTCGCCGTTTCAAATTCCCCATTTTTGAAGGTAAGGCCCGTCACATCGATTTTTCCGTTAGCAGTCTTGACGCGAATCGTTTCTGCGGTAGCATCTTTCATTTTAAATGCACCGTTCAATAAGCGGGCAGAAATTTTCGCATAATCCTTTTTCGGTAAATACAAATCCACATTCACTTGAACCATTTTCAAATCGCTGGAAATTAGCAGTTTCTCTTCATCTTTGGCAAACAACAACTTATCCAAAAAGTCTTTTTTCGCCTTTTCTTCCGAGTCGCTATTGAATGTTTTTACTGCGAATTCCGCGCGAACCTCTTCCGTTTCTTCGTGATGCAAGGTCACTTTTCCATTGTCGATATCGATGATGACTTCCTCGATTCCACTGGCAGGTTTTGTCATTATCTGCTGGAATGTCACTGCATTTCCGAAAGGCGAATCAAAGTCGAACGATTTCACTTTTTGCACAGCCGTTTGCATAAAATGCATAAAACGATCGCCTACATTTGTAAAGTCTTTGCGTAAATCTTCCAGAAATTCATCGATAGAAGGGTTCTTTTGTTCGTCACGGGTATTCTTCTCGTCCGTCTGTTCTCCGGAGCGCTGTTCGCTGGCCGGCTCTTCCTGTTTTACAATAGCCGTTGGGCTCGTTTGCTCTGTTTCAACCTTTTTTTCCGAACCTTTTGTTTGACTCAATGCCTCTAGAAGTGTCAGTGCCTCGTCTGTTGTGATCGTCCCGTTTTCCAGCATGGCTAAAATCCGTTTCCGTTCATTTTGCATTGTTGTGCCTCCTAGTATTGTCGTCATCCGGATTGCTCCGATTTGATATTTATATATACGACTCATTATCCAAAAGGTTTCACTTGGCTACATTTTCGGCTTCTCTAATTTTTTGTTCCATCCGTTCCCGATCTCGCGCCAGAATCGGTTGTAAATAAGCGCCCGTGTAGGAGGCTTTTTCCGCAGCCACTTGTTCAGGTGTACCTGTGGCAATGATTTGTCCGCCTTTGTCACCGCCTTCAGGACCTAAATCGATAATATGATCGACAGTTTTAATGACATCGAGATTATGTTCGATGACGAGAACAGTATTCCCCGTATCGACAAGCCGCTGTAAGACGTGAAGTAGTTTGGCAATATCATGGACATGCAAGCCGGTCGTCGGTTCGTCGAGAATATAAAACGACTTTCCATTCGATCGCTTATGCAGCTCGGAAGCCAATTTCACCCGTTGTGCTTCCCCACCGGATAATGTCGTTGCAGGCTGTCCCAGTTTAATATAGCCTAGCCCGACGTCCATGATTGTTTGTAATTTCCGGCTGATTTTCGGGATATTTTCGAAAAACACCAGTGCATCTTCGACCGTCATCTCCAAGACATCGGCAATATTTTTCCCTTTGTAACGCACTTCCAATGTTTCCCGATTGTACCGTTTGCCATGGCAGACTTCACAAGGCACATAGACATCCGGTAAAAAATGCATTTCAATCTTAATGATGCCGTCTCCGCGACAGGCTTCACAGCGTCCACCTTTTACGTTGAAGCTGAACCGGCCTTTTTTATATCCCCGAACTTTCGCTTCGTTTGTCGATGCATACACATCCCGCACATCATCAAACATGCCGGTATAAGTGGCCGGATTCGATCTTGGTGTACGGCCGATCGGCGACTGGTCGATTTCGATGACTTTCTCCAGTTCTTCAAGTCCAGTCACCGATTTAAATTGACCGGGTTTCTGTTTCGAACGGTTCAATTTCTGAGCAAGCACTTTATAGAGCACTTCATTGACCAATGTACTTTTCCCCGAGCCTGAAACGCCCGTCACCGCTATGAATTGACCGAGCGGAATTTGTACGTTGACATTTTTTAAATTGTTCTCTGAAGCGCCTTTGATCGTGATTTTCCGTCCATCCGATTTTCGCCTTTCAAGCGGCAATGGGATGAATTTCTTCCCGCTCAAATATTGCCCCGTCAACGAATTCGGATCGTTCATCACTTCTTCCGGCGTACCTGCAGAGACGATTTCTCCCCCTGCGACACCCGCTCCCGGGCCGATATCGATCAAATGGTCAGCCGCCATCATCGTATCTTCATCATGCTCTACGACGATGAGCGTATTGCCGATATCACGCATGCTTTGCAAAGTCCCGATCAGGCGGTCGTTATCCCGTTGGTGAAGACCGATCGATGGCTCGTCCAAAATATAGAGCACGCCCGACAATCTCGAACCGATTTGAGTGGCTAATCGAATACGCTGTGCTTCTCCACCTGAAAGCGTTCCTGCCGCTCTCGATAACGTTAAATATTCTAGTCCGACATTGACGAGAAAGCCGAGCCGTTCCGCAATTTCCCGTAAAATCAATTTGGCAATTTGCGCATCTTTTTCAGAGAGTTCAAGGTCTTTGAAAAAGCGATCCGCTTCCATAATGGATAATTCCGTCACTTGACCGATATGCGCCCCGTCCACTTTTACTGCTAGTGTTTCCTCTTTCAACCGATAACCGTTACAAGTCGGACAAGGCCTTTGCGCCATGTATTTCTCCATCTGTTCCCGTATGTAATCGGATGATGTTTCTTTGAATCTGCGTTCGACATTCGACAATATGCCTTCAAAATAAATATTGTTATCCCGTGTACTTCCGAATTCGTTCGTATAGCGGAAGCGGATTTTCTCATTTTTATCTCCATGCAGAAGCTTTTCCAGCTCTTCCTTCGATAGTTCGCTAACAGGTACATCCATGGAAATGCCGAAATGATTCGCCACCGTTTTCAATAATTCCGGATAATATTGAGAGCTTGTAGGTTCCCACGGAGCGATTGCATGGTCTTTCAAGGAAAGCGAAGGATCTGGAATGACCAGCTCGGGATCCACTTCCAACTTGTTGCCTAACCCATCACAATCCGGGCAGGCACCGAACGGACTGTTGAAAGAAAACATCCGCGGTTCCAATTCACCGATTGAAAATCCACAAAGCGGGCATGCGTGATGTTCACTGAACAGCATTTCCTCTCCATCAATGACATCGACCAAAACAGTGCCATTCGCGAGACGAAGTGCCGATTCCAACGAGTCACTTAACCGGGCGGCAACGTCTTCTTTAATAATAATCCGGTCGATCACAACTTCAATATTATGTTTTTTGTTTTTATTGAGCTCGATATTATCGTCCAGGTCCATCGTTTCCCCGTTCACACGGATACGGACATACCCTTGTTTCTTAATGTCTTCAATCAACTTCACATGCGTCCCTTTACGGCCGGAAACGATCGGAGCGAGCACTTGGATACGTGAACGTTCCGGCAATTGCAGGAGACGGTCCACCATCTGTTCGACCGTTTGAGATGAAATTTCCGTTCCATGAATCGGACAGACCGGTTTTCCGACCCTTGCATAGAGCAAGCGCAAATAATCATAGATTTCCGTCACCGTTCCGACAGTGGAGCGTGGATTTCGGCTCGTCGTCTTCTGGTCGATGGAAATGGCTGGAGATAGCCCTTCGATGACATCCACATCCGGCTTATCCATCTGTCCAAGAAACTGACGGGCATATGCGGACAGCGATTCTACATAACGTCGTTGCCCTTCCGCGTACACCGTATCAAAAGCAAGGGAAGATTTTCCTGATCCCGACAAACCAGTCATGACGACCAGTTTGTCCCGTGGAATGCTGACATTAATATTTTTTAAGTTATGTGTACGTGCTCCTTGTATGACGATTTCTTTGTTTTTCATGCAAACCTACCTTTCTGCTTTCAGTTCCAAAATCGTATCTCTCAGTTCTGCAGCCCGTTCGAAATCAAGCGCCTTCGCTGCTTCTTTCATCTCTTTCTCGAGTTTTTCAAGCAGCGTCACTTTTTCATCTTTTGTCAATTTCTTGCCTTTGGTCAACTTCTCGACATACGTTTCCGTTTCTTCAGCGACTTGCGTTGCACGAATGACATCACGGATTTCTTTATTGATCGTCGTCGGCGTAATGCCGTGTTTTTCGTTGTACGCCATTTGGATTTCCCGACGTCGCTTCGTCTCGTCAATCGCTTTCGCCATGGAATCTGTCATCCGGTCCGCGTACATGACAACATGCCCATTGGAATTCCGTGCAGCACGGCCAATCGTTTGAATGAGCGACCGCTCCGAGCGGAGGAAACCTTCCTTGTCCGCATCGAGAATGGCTACCAATGAAACTTCCGGAATATCGAGCCCTTCTCTTAGAAGGTTGATGCCGACGAGGACATCGTATGTGCCAAGCCGCAGTTCCCGTATGATTTCAATGCGTTCCAACGTTTTGATTTCCGAATGTAAGTATTGCACTTTGATGCCAATGTCTTTTAAGTAATCCGTCAAATCCTCTGACATTTTCTTTGTCAATGTCGTAATGAGGACACGTTCGTTCTGTTGAATCCGGGTGTTGATTTCATCGATCAAATCATCGATCTGCCCTTCGATCGGCCGCACATCAATCGTCGGATCCAATAATCCGGTCGGACGGATGATCTGTTCAATCATTTCAGGCGTATGTTCGATTTCGTAAGGGCCTGGCGTAGCCGATACGTAAATCGCTTCTTTCACATGGCCTTCGAACTCCTGAAACGTGAGCGGTCGATTATCGAGTGCGGACGGCAAACGAAATCCATGTTCCACAAGGACACTTTTCCTCGCCTGGTCCCCATTGAACATGCCCCGGATTTGCGGCAATGAGACATGACTTTCATCGATGACGATCAGGAAATCATCCGGAAAATAATCGAGTAGCGTATAAGGTGTGGCGCCTGCAGGTCTGAGCGTCAAATGCCGTGAATAGTTTTCTATACCCGAACAGAAGCCCATTTCACGCATCATTTCTAAATCATAGCGTGTCCGTTGTTCAAGGCGTTGCGCTTCAAGGAGCTTATCTTGACTGCGCAGAACCTTCAACTGTTCCTCCAGTTCGGCTTCGATATTCTCAATCGCCTTGACCATCTTCTCCTCACGTGTTACGAAGTGGGAAGCCGGGAAAATAGCGATATGTTCACGCTCACCCAGTATTTCTCCCGTCAGCGCATCCACTTCCCGTATCCGATCGATTTCATCCCCGAAAAACTCGACCCGCATACAGCGCTCGTCGCGCGAGGCCGGGAATATTTCGACGACATCGCCCCTGACCCGGAACGTTCCGCGGACGAAATTGATATCGTTCCGCTCATATTGGATATCGACCAATTTCCGGAGCAATTCGTTGCGTCCGATTTCCATGCCGGTGCGGAGTGAGACAACGAGTTCCCGATATTCCTCCGGATTCCCGAGACCGTAAATACAAGACACCGACGCCACGATGAGCACATCATTCCGTTCAAACAACGCGGAGGTCGCGGAGTGGCGCAATTTATCGATTTCATCATTGATACTGGCGTCTTTCTCAATATAGGTATCCGTATGCGGGACATATGCTTCTGGTTGGTAATAATCGTAATAACTGACGAAATATTCGACGGCATTATCCGGGAAAAATTCTTTAAACTCACTATATAATTGGCCGGCTAATGTTTTATTGTGCGCAATGACAAGCGTCGGCTTGTTCACTTCGGTTACGACATTCGAAATGGTGAACGTTTTGCCTGTCCCGGTCGCTCCAAGCAATGTTTGATGCTTTTGCTTTTTTTCCAACCCTTCCACCAGTTTGGCGATAGCTGACGGTTGGTCACCCTTTGGTGTATAGGGTGCTTGTAAGTTGAATTTTTGGACCATTGGAGTCCCCTCCTATTGTGTTGAAGCAAGTTAATTCTATCTTATCACTTTACCCATCTTTTGACGAGTAAAAAACGAACGTATATTCTAATGGTTAAAACACGCAAAAAAAGACGTTGCATGTACGGTGACACACGCAACGTCTTTTCAATTTTTAATCGCTAATTTCTAGTTTCAATAATCTTTCCGTGTAGGTTTGGAATGCCTCTTCATCTCGACAATCCAGTGCATTATCAATTAAATCCATCAATCTGGCTTTCGTTTGTTCCCGGTGAATGTGATTCAAAAATAGGTCCATATAAATTTCATTCAGCAATTTCTCTGCTTGAAGCGATGAACCGTTTTTCCCGACGGCTTTCAAAAATTCAGCATATGAATAGTTTTTTTCCATCTCGCTCACCCCTGATGGCTTTTATTTATTATACCGAAGAATAGGGGTCAATTGCAAGCGATTTTTTAGAATATTCTATTTTCAAATCTACTATTTGAGATAAAAGATTGCTGTTAATGTTCTTTATTTCTCGCATCTGTGAAACGGATGGTCACTTCTGAAATTAGCAAGATGACGCCGGCCAATAGCAAGGGCGTGGAAGAAATGCCGTAAAGGAACAAAGCGCTAATGAAAACGAGAATCGCTTGGATCCATTGAACCGTTCTGACGTTTTTCCGAATGGCGCCAGGTCGTGTTTCCATCCGCTCGGGAAAGAGCATATCCATCCTGAATTCGTCCGAAGCACGCAATGCATAAATCAGTTGTACCGAAGTTGCAAATGCAAGTGCACCTGCGAAAATGATCACAACAATCGGGAACGGTATAAAGATGGCCCCGAGTATAGATAAGGCCGTCAGTCTTACCCACAGCCAGAAGTTATCATCCGTCCGGAGAAATGTCCGTCTGATCAAATAATCTTGTGGAACTGTCTTTCCAAACTTCGCTGTGCCAAATAGCGAGCCGAGCCATCCTCTTCGACTGATGGATCCTTTCAGATGCGGAACGTCTGTGAAATAATTGGCAAACCGATAAAAGCGCATCATCCGATTTTGCTCCAAAGCGATAAAATGATCATACGGGAATGGTTTTTCCGATTTCTTTTTCCGCCAATACACACTGTAAAAACCTGCGATGATGAAAAAAACTACCGTCAAATACGGATAGGGGCTAAGCCAAGCCAAAATGATACAGGCCGCCAATAGAAAACGGAGGATTCGATCCCGCCAAACGCCAGCCCCACCCGTTGCTTGCCGAACAGCATATTCCGTTTCAACAAATAGCCACTTCAACACGACGATGAAAATAGCAAGCCATATATAGAGCAATTTTGAACCCGTCTCCGTTGCAGACAAAAGCGGTAACGCAACGATATACAACAATAATGGCAAGGGCAATTGGGAAAAGGTCGTCCAACTTAAAGCCCGTCCCAAATAGTGATCCAGCCGATGTTCAAGAGGCAGGAAATAAACCGTATCGGCCGGCTTTAACAGTGTGGCAGGTGGTGAAATCGCCAGCGCCGCCGCAATGATCAAAGCCGTCAGCAAGGCAGCCGAAAAATCCGTCGGCACTTCCTTTAACCACTCACTATAAGCGTAACCTCCCGCACCGATTGTAAAGACAAGCACGATGGCCAAATGGCCGGTAAAGACATACTTCATATATTTTTGGAGTTCGGTTATATAATGGACGAACCGGTTCCCCCAGATATCACGCAAATTGTTCATAATCCGCTTCCTCTGTCATCGCGATATATAAGTCATCCAAGGATGCCTTCGGACGGTCGAAAGCCTTCCTCAAATCTTCCATCGTTCCTTCTGCCCGCACCCGTCCTTCGTGCAGCAAAATGATCCGGTCACAATATTTTTCGGCCGTCGACAAAACGTGGGTAGACATGAGAACGGATGCCCCGTTTTCTTTCCGCTCCGTCATCTGTTCCAAAAGCGACCGAATCCCGAGTGGATCCAATCCGACGAAAGGTTCATCGATAATGTACAACGAAGGATTGACGAGGAACGCGCACATGATCATCACTTTTTGCCGCATCCCTTTTGAAAAATGCGCCGGAAACCATTTCAACCGTTTTTCCATGCGGAACTCCTTCAACAACTCGGCTGAACGCGCTTCAAATAACTCCTTCTCCAGCCCGTAAGCCATCGCCGTCAATTCCAGATGCTCTTGCAATGTCAATTCCTCATACAAAATCGGCGTTTCTGGAATATATGTGAACGCCTTTCTGTACATTTCAGGATCCTCACTGAACGTCACTCCATTGACGCGGATTTCTCCGCTATGGGGATTCATCAGGCCGATAATATGTTTAATCGTCGTACTTTTCCCCGCCCCGTTCAGGCCGATCAAACCGACGAGTTCTCCTTCACCGATGTTGAATGATAAATCATGTAGAACCGGCTTACGTGTATAGCCACCTGTTACGTCTTTCATTTCGAGAATTGCCATATCCATCCTCCATTCTTCGTTTTATATTATCAAAAAACAGGCTAAAAAGCTTGTACACCGATGCCGGTTACTCATACAATTTACGCCCTTGGAATTGTAGCAGCAACTGGCATCGCTTGGCTTCAGCTCCACCCCTTCGTATAAAAATATGCTAAACTTGTCCTATTCATGAAAGGGTGTGCTGTAATGACGAATTGTATTTTTTGTAAAATTATTGAAGGTTCCATTCCAAGCGCCAAAATTTATGAAGACGAGCATGTGCTTGCCTTCATGGACATCGGTCCGGTAACGAAAGGACATGCCCTGCTGATCCCTAAACAACATCGGGAAAACGTCTATGAGTTAACCGAAGAAGAGGCTTCGAATCTATTTGCCGTTGTGCCGAAAATCGCCAATGCGCTAAAAGCGGAATTCGAACCGGCCGGGATGAATTTATTGCAAAACAACGGTGCACATGCAGGTCAAGCGGTCTTCCATTTCCATCTGCATTTCATCCCGCGCTATGATGAGACGGATGGCTTCCAACCAACATTCCAACCGAAATCCGCAGAATTTACACCTGAGCGTATCCAAGAAATCGCTGCGGGTTTGCGGGCAAGGCTTGAAAAATAAGCTTGCAGATAGTTTGAAAAAAGTGTAAAATCATTATAAGTTTTTCGCTGTCGATCACGAGGATACGGCAGGAAAACCATAGACGAGTCGAGGAGAGATGAGAATTGAAAACGAAAGAACTTGTATTAATGGCGTTGTTAGTCGCTGTCGGTGCTGCACTGTATTTGATCATACCGGGTTATGGTGAAGGTATGAAACCTGATTTCATGCTAACGATGATGTTCATCGGGATCATTTTGTTTCCGACAACAAGAAACGTATTTTTATTGGCTTTAACGACCGGTGTTATTTCTGGTATTTTCTCCAGTTTCCCGGGGGGATTCATCCCGAATATTATCGATAAGTTCGTAACGGCTTTTGTTGTTTACGGTATTATTATTCTACTAAAGAAATTATCACGTAATTTAATTGCTACAACTGTTGTTACAGGTATCGGAACGGTTTTGTCAGGAAGTATTTTCTTATCAGTCGCACTATTTCTACTTGGCGTAACGATTCCAGGTTTTGATTCGCCTGCAGTAGCATTTACAACTCTATTCGTGCTAGTTGTTCTTCCTGCCATTTTGATGAACTGTATCGCGTTTTTCATCATCTACCCGATTGTGACCAATTTGATGAAACGCTCATCGTTTAAATCTGTATTATCTAATTAACTGATCTATAAAAGCTTTCCGTCCTATGTGCGGAAAGCTTTTTTATCTTCGTTCAGTAGAAAACTCTTACCTATATAAGTCACGTTACAGTTTTGTTTTCCTATTTAGCGGGGACCAAACGTCCACTGAAGGAATAATGGAAGGCAGTCTAAGTGCGCGACGTCCTAAAAGGAAAATGCCTTAATTTCTGCAAAGATCGCAGAAATACGGCAAATCGAACCCTCCGCTGTTCGATTCGCAACGACTGCATGACCTACATCCTGTAGGCCCGCGGATGTCACAGATTTTGGAAGGAGTTAATTGAGCTTTGCTCAATTCAAAATCTGGACGCAATTACGCCAAGTCGTAATTGATTATTGTTTGCTCAACTTGTCACGCCATGTTTTAATTGAGTGAGAACAGGAATACTAGTCAGTATAGAAAGGAGCTCAACCAATCATGAAAACATCCACATTTTTACTCGGACTTGCCACCGGTTCGATTGCGGCAGCCGTAACTGTCTTATTTTCGACTCCTCAATCGGGGAATGAGCTACGTTCGTCTGTCAAAAATGCATCGGTTGATATGAAAGAGAAATTTAAAGATGTAAAAGTGAAAATCGACAGTTTGAAAGAATCGGTTTCGCATTTGACGAAAGAAGCAAAAGAAACAGTCCCTTCCGCAATTGAAGGCATCAAACATTCGGTCGAGAAATGGCAACAGTCCACCGAGCCCAATAAGGATCGGTTGGAAAGTGAAATCGCCGCCATTCAGAAGGCTCTCGAAGAATTGGAACAAACCATTGCTGCACAACAAAAATCATGACGGTTCGAAGCGGATGCAAAGAAATCAATATGCATCCGCTTTTCTCATTATCTAGCTTCAGGCGCCTTACGCTTTTCTTAATTATTATTATTAGAAAAGTTTTTCTGCAATTCTTACTTTTCACTTCTTTGCTTTCCTGCTATAATAAAAAGTATGAACTATAAAAGAAAGAAGGTGTTCCCTATGTCGGAACAAAGGTTTTCCCCGCTTGAGGCGATGATTTTCAGTCAGCGTGTTGCACAGATGTCCAAAGCGCTCTGGAAAGCAGTGGAAAAAGATTGGCAACAATGGATCAAACCTTATGATCTGAATATTAATGAGCATCATATTTTATGGATTGCTTTCCATCTTGGGGGTGCCACAATTTCTGACATCGCCAAATTCGGTGTGATGCATGTATCGACCGCTTTCAACTTTTCAAAAAAACTTGAGGAACGAGGCTATCTCGAATTTTATAAAAAAGAAGATGATCGCCGAAATACATATGTAGCTGTAACAGAAAAAGGGAATGACCTTCTACTCCTCATGAATGATAACTATCATAATACGCATCACGGCATCCTTGAAGGCTCTCTGCCGATTAAAGATTTATATGGGAAATTTCCGGAATTCCTTGAAGTCATGTCCGTCCTCCGCAATATTTACGGTCAAGATTTTATGGAAATCTTTGAGCGTGGATTTGAAAATCTCAAGGACGGTTTCGGGGATTCCACCGGCGACAAAAAAGAGACGGCAATGATTCAGAAGGAAGAGGAACCTGCACGCTGAACCTGTTAGCAGAAGTTTAACCATTCCATTTCACGCTAAATTCTGCTATGATTACATTGCTAAGCTGAAGAGGAGGAATAGATTTGATTTTACTTATTACAATTCTGTTCTCATTATTTTATTTGTATCAAATCAATAAAATGACATATGCGCTTTGCGAATCCCGGGAAATTCCGGAAGAAAAGCAGCCGAAAATATATAAAACGGTTAACATACTTGTCACGATCTTGATTTTATCTTTTTACGTGGAAGTTTTTCTCCAAGTATAAGAAAAGTCCATCCCCTTATTCAGGGAATGGACTTTTTGTTTCGATTGAAGGCATCAAGCCTTTTTCATTCATTAGTATAAAAAGGCTGCACCAACAATGATCAATAAGATGAACAATACAACAATCAACGCGAATCCCGAAGAACCTTGGTTATATCCGCTCATAGGAGCACCCCCTCTCTATCTGTATCCTATGCAAGCGTTTTGACGGATTATAGGCTAACTTCCGGGGAACCTTTTTGTTTTAGAAGCGTTTTTATGTTATAGTGTCTACTGTCGCACAATTCATCCCACTGTTTAGAAAAGTGAGATGACTTCTGTTTGTGACGCTTCACTTTCAGTACAAAAATATTTGCTAAGTCAATTTTAAATTAGGGGAGAATTCAATATGAAAAAAACGGTTTTAGCACTGACGATGGCAGCATCTGTCCTTGCACTTTCAGCATGTAGCGATAAAAATAGCGCTGATGATGAGGTCCTTGTAACTTCCAAAGCAGGTGACATTACAAAAGCGGATTTGTATGATGAGATGAAAGATGCGATCGGTTTACAAGTCGTAGAAAATCTCATCCTTCAACAAGCAATCGAAAGCGAGTTCAGTGTCTCCGATAAAGAAGTCGAAGAAGAGATTAAAAAACAAAAAGAACAATATGGCGATAGCTTTGAGATGTATCTTGCACAAAGCGGCATGACAGAGAAATTTTTCGAGAAAAACGTGAAATCACAAATGATCCAGACTAAAATGCTCGATTCTTTGGAAGTCACGGATGAGGAAATCAAAGCTGGACTTGCCAATGCTAAAAAAGAGATCCATGCGCGCCATATCTTAGTCGAAGATGAAAAAACTGCAAAAGAAGTCCGCAAGAAATTGGAAGAAGGCGGCGATTTTGAGAAATTAGCGAAAGAATACTCCACTGAACCTGCTGCACAAGATACAGGCGGAGACCTCGGTTGGTTCGGTACAGGCAGAATGGTACCTGAATTTGAAAAGGCCGCTTTCGCACTGAAAAAAGGCGAAATCAGTGAACCTGTCAAGTCAAGCTTCGGCTACCATGTAATCGAATTGCTCGACACGCGTGAAGCAGAAGTGGAAGCGACAGATGAAGAATTGAAAGCAACAGTGGAAGATAACTTGAAACGTGCAAAATTCGAAGAGAAACTAATCAGCTTACTGAAAGATTCCAATATCGACATCAAAGCGGATGAATTCAAAAGCGCTCTTGAAGACTATTTACCAAAAGCCGATAAAAAAGCTGATAAAGAATAAGCTATAAAAAAAGCTGTCCCTTTTTTCGTGGGACAGCTTTTACTTATTCAAATGTCGGTTTGTAAAATGAGCGGTTGTCGAGTGGGAAGATCCGTTCTGTGAACTCGCCAGGTGCGGTTTTGCCGAGAGCCCGATCCAACATATTCATCTTCGCGTCGATATTGTCGATGTAATGAAGGATTTCAGCTTCTTTCACCATCGGACGTTTCGGGCTTCCCCATTCCTCTTTCCCGTGGTGGGATAAAACCATATGTTTTAGCAACATAACTTCTTCGCCCGTAATTTCAAGTTCGTCTGCGGCTTTTGAAATTTCATTCACCATGATGGTGATATGACCGAGCAAATTGCCTTCCACCGTGTATTGTGTGCCGATCGGACCGGACAGTTCCACCACTTTTCCAATGTCATGCAAGATGATTCCCGCATATAACAGATCCTTGTTCAAAGATGGGTACAGTTCCGCCAACGCTTTGCCCAATTTCAACATCGAGACGACATGATCGATTAATCCGGACACATAATCATGATGGTTTTTTGTGGCGGCTGGATACGTCATGAAAGCCGTCTGATGTTTTTTCAAAAGATGACGGGTAATGCGCTGAATATGCGGATTTTGCATTTCAAAGAAATATTGCATTAATTCCTCGTATAAGACTTCCTTACTTTTCGCGGAAGATGGGACCAAATCTGCAATGGTCACCCCTTCATCCGCCTTGATCGGCCGTATACTTTTGATGCGAAGCTGGTTTTTCCCGCGGTAGTCATGGACTTCTCCACCCACTTTTACAATGGTAGCCGCTGCATAGGTCTTTTCATGCTCGTCTTTCGTATCCCATAGTTTCGCTTCAATATCCCCGCTCTTATCTTGCAAAATAAGTGTCATAAACGGGCTGCCTTGCGTCGTCACGCCTTTGGTCGATTGTTTGATCAGTAGATAAAGATCGACCGGCTCGCCCACTTTATGGTCTGCAATTCTTTTCATACTACGTTAGCCCCCTGTCTGCTTCCGAGTTCGGAAACTTGAAGTATTGTTGCTTGCTGCCACTTCTCTGTCATCTCTTCATGGCAGGTGAAGTACATGAACTGATGCTTGCTTTGATATCGTTCCAGTAATTCAATCATACGCGAAAGTCGCGCTCCGTCAAAGTGGACAAATGGGTCATCCATCAAAATCGGGAACGGCGCTGAGTTGTGAACGGATGCCGCAAGCGCCAATCGCAATGAAATATAGGCTTGTTCTTTCGTCGCTTGGCTTAACTCCATAATGGGGTAACGCACCCCATTTGTCGAGTGCACTTCGAAACGTCCTTGTTCCGTCACGATGAGTGATGTGTAGCGGCCACCCGTCAACTCATTGAACAGTTTTTCAGCCTCCGCCAGCACTGCCGGCAACTTTTTCTCTTTCAACTCACGCATGGTTTGTCTGATCGCTTCATTCAATGCCTTGCGTTCAGCCCATTTTTTAGCAAGTCCCGCTAGTTCTGTTTTTTTCATCTCAAACAGTTGCAACTTGCTGGCATAGGATTCGTCCGACAGTAATTGTTCGGTTCTGCTGACGAGCGTCGCCTTCTCTTGAATTAGCGTATGCTGTTCCGCATCGATTGACGTGAGCGTTTCTCCAATCGCCTCCACTTGCATTTGCAAGGAGGCATCCGTCACGCCGACCGGCAATTCAAGGGGAAGATGTGCAGCCAACTGGGCTTCCAGATCCCGTAGTTGATCGTTCAATCGTACGCTTTCCTGGTACTCGGCGTGAGCGCTATAAAAGGCCTCTTCTGTCTCTGCGCCAACCTCTTTGAATAATGTCTGCATTTTATCCGTCAAGCCCGCTACAAGCCCTGTCAACTCGTTCAGCGACGCTTTCTTGTTGGTAATGGTACGGTTGATTGTCCTGACAGCTTCCACTTGCTCTTTCAGGTCGATGAATTCCCTTCGCAATAGCTCATACAATGCCTCTTCCGGAATTGACTTGTGCAAGACGTTTTCGACGTCTTTCACCCGCCCTGCCATATTTTTTCTCATCGTTGCCAATTGCTCAATAGCGGTCTTCCGATCCCTTTCGACGCCTTGCACTTCCCGGATCATCCGGAATAATTCAGGGATGATGCCGGTCGATGGCAATTCTTTAAATCCATATTGTCGAAGAAACGCCGACAATTCGCTTTCGATTTGTTGGCGGTCGAAATAGGCATGATCCCGTTCCGCTTCCAATCGGTGTTGCTTCCGTTCCAACGCGAGCAATCCCTGTTGTAAAACTTCCATTTCTCGATCATAATGTGCCACTCGTTCAGCCAGTTCCTCCATTTGTTCTTCATGGCCATCGTACGCAGCAATGATCTTCTCCATCTCCCGTAGCTTCGTTTCATCTGCCGATGGTCGCCCATTTTTTTGTCGCATGAAGAAAGCCATGCCAGCAAACAAGACGGCCGCGACTACAAATAGCCACTCTTTCAAAACGAAACCGAGCGTGCCGAACAAGATACCAAGCAATACCCCTATCAACAAAAATGTACGGGAAGATGTCTCCTGCCTCCCAGTTCCGATGGCTACATATGCTTTCGCTTCCGCCAATTGTTGGCGACGTGCCGGCCACTGCCGCGTACGTTGCACCTCTTCCTGGGAAGGAGCAGATCGCTCAAGTACAAGACATCCTTGTTCCTGATCCGCTTTTTCGTTTTCCAGTTGTACAAGTTGCCGGTTCACATAGCCGAGTTGCGCATCGCTTCCCGCGAGTCGATTCATCAGCTCATACAATTGTTCTTCTTTCTGTAGGGAGACATCTGCCTGCAACAGGACATTTTCTTCATCCTCCTGCATGCCAAGCCCTTCTGATAACCGCCTTTTCAAATCCGTCTGCTTGCGCACATCCTCTTCTGCCGAAATGGCTGCCGTTTGCCATCGATGCCACTCCGACTCTTTCGCTAATAACAGATCGATTTCCGTAAGCCGATCATCCACTGGCTGTTCAGGCAGGTCCGCAAGCAATCTCGACAACTCTTCTTCTGTTCGATGTAGCGCTGTTTCCGCCTCGATTTTCCTTCCCACAAGTGTCTCGTATCTGCGGATGCCGTCTGTCGGAAAGGTGTCTACGGAAATTTCCGTTAGGCGTGACTTGATAGCGTGGCGCTTTTCATGTAGAGGTAGAAGCTGACGCATCAGCTGGAATTGCTGCGCTTGTTGTTCCATCTCTTTTTGCTGTTCCCGCAATTGGTGAAGCCGTTCATCGATTTGACGGATTCGCTTTACAGCAGGTGCATAGTCAGCGATTTTTTCCTGCTCCTTTTTCAATCCCAGTTCCAATTCACGAAGTTCTGCCATTTTGACGTTCATCTGCGGATTTTTACCGGACTTTTTGAAGAGGTCACCGAGTTCTTTCTCCAGCTTTTTTTCCAATTGTAATAGTGTATCGACACCGGTCGTTCCGGAAGCGAGCAAGGTGCGGCTCAGCTCTTCCTCATCCATTTTTTCAAACCCTTGTAGTTGCAAGAGGGAAAATGAAAAGATTGATTCGAAGGAGGCACGGTCATACTGGCGTAGTAAACGTTTCAAATCCGCCTCGCCGCCCTGCTTTCCATCTTCGAAATGAACGATCACATCTCCCGCCGACTTACCACGCACCCGTTCGACGATACATTTTCCGAATTCCTCATCGTGGAGATGCACTTGTCCGCCATACTTGCCACCAGATTTCGGTTCATAGCGCAGCAATGCGCTATTTTTCTGCGGGAATCCGAAGAGGATATGGAGGATGAACTGCTGGATCGTCGTCTTTCCCGCTTCGTTCTGTCCATACAATACATTGATACTCGGTCCTATATCGATGGTGACATTTTCGTGCTTCCCAAATCCGTAAATGACCAATTTTTCAATTCTCACGATGCCACCTCATTCCGTTTTCGCCATTTCTGCCGCCAATAATGCAGCGGCTCCCGCTTGGATGTCTGTAAGATCATCATCCGTCAAAACATCCAAATACTTTACGCCCCGCGTATGCTGATACACATCTTTCACGACGTCTTTCCAATCATCAGCTGTCCAACTATCCATCAGACCTAACACCGATCTTGGAAGCGTGCCAGCTAATACGGAAGGGGCTGTCTCTTCGGAAAAAAGGATGCGCTGTATCCAGATGAATGGTTCGCTATCACTACTCGCATCTCTTAGGACATCCAACCATTCTTCCTCCGGCGATTGACTAAACAACTCAGCTGCCTCCTGATCGACATCGACCATCGTCAGTTCTACAATGCCCGCACCGTTCCGTGAGCGGAAGGTTTCCAGTTCTTCCATACAAGCGGCGAGCCATTCATTGGCATGGCTGATCCCTTTACAAGAGACGTCCACCTTGTCAAACAGGATGGTCGATGTCGAGATGAACTGAAATGTGGCGCCCGTTTTCGATAATTCCACATCGTAAAACCCTTTTTCTCCCCGTTCGTTGCGATGCCGTCCTTGGATATTTCCCGGATAGACGATCGGCGGTTCTTCGTGGATATGCTGACGCAGATGGATATGCCCCAGCGCCCAATAGTCATACTGCTTGGCCAACAATTCACTTTTGGTGAAAGGTGCATAGACCGCATGCGTGTCATCTCCTGCTAAACTGCCATGCAACATGCCGATATGGTATGCATCCAGATTGTGCGCTGGCGGATAACCGTCAATCATCTTTTCGCGGATATGCCGTTCTTTATAACTGAAACCATAAATGGAAACCGGCTGTCCCCCCACTTGGAATTGTACCGTTTCCACCTCATCTTTAAAGACGTGGACATTCGCAGGCAGCTCAAAACGCGTCCATGTTCCGCTAAGATGATCGTGATTCCCATGCGAAATGAAGACCGGAATGTCCGCCGAATCCAATCGATCCATCCCTTCCTTAAACTTCATCTGCGCCCGCAAGCTCCGATTCTCTCCATCGTAAATATCCCCCACGATCAAAACGAAATCCGGCTTCGCCTCAAGCGCATAATCAATCAGATTAGCGAACGCGGCAAACGTACTCTCACGCAAACGATTAAGCTGTTCAACGGGCATTCCCGACATCCCTTTAAAAGGACTATCCAAATGCAAATCTGCCGTGTGAATGAATTTGATCGTCGACATAGAACCTCCCCCTTCATCAACGAATATTTGTTCTAATTTTACCATAAGCAGGGGGTTCTACGAAATAATCCTATACAAAAAAAAGAATGCGATTCGTATGATGGATTCGCGTTCTTTCTTTTTGTTAAAGCCTAAGACTGTCCAAACTGAAAATCACATCAGCTTTAGGAGCGGAATTGTTTTCCTTCAAACATCCATAAAAGATAGTACATGTTCTTTCACTCTTTCCCGCTCTTCCTCTGTCATATTAATCGAATTATGATATTCTACATCTCCATCAGGAATTAGAATCGTTGAAGGTTCATTAATTTCCTCCTTACGTTTTTCACCACCCCCGGCTTGCGTAATATGAGATTTTTTAAAATTGGAATGTATGATTTCTGTTCTTATATAATTCCATTCTGTATCATAAAAGTCATTGATAGATTTAACATCAGTTTTTATATGATTTTTACTTTCTTCTATACTGGTAATTGCATTTACTTTCTGATAGCCGGTTCTCACAAAAAAACCCTCATCGTTTTCCTCCAATACTTCAGTTACAAATGCTTCGATATGCTGAACTTTTTCCACATTAACGCATGCGCTTAACAGTAAAATGCACAATATCAATGAACTCGTTTTGAAGAAATTATCTTTCAAAATTACCCTCCTCTACCAAAATATTTTATTACAGTATATTTTAACTTGATTCAGCAGAAGTCCCCCAGTTCCATAAGTGGCGGGATGAATGCCAGAATGTATTTTAATCAGAGGGAGTCCAAACTCCCTGCTGATTCAAGTTAAGCCTCCGGCGGATGTCACAGATTTTGAAAGGAGTTAATTGAGCTTTGCTCAATTCAAAATCTGGACGCAATTACGCCGAGGCGTAATTGATTTTCCATTTAACAAATTAGTCCAATTCTGGCGTAGCTATATTAAATTATCGCGTTCATTGTTGAATACGTATAAAAAAATTGCTTCTTTTTTCAAAAATAAATAACGGATATCTCCTGTTAGTAAAACTTATATATGTCCAACTCAACCGGTTTTAAAATCCTTCAACTAATCCTCCCAATAAAAAATAGCATCCATAATTAAGTACTCTTTTGGTTCACGGTAAATTGTTGGGATCTTCGCTTTAAAAGGCAGAGGTTGATTCATTTGCTCCGCTGGTAATCGTTCATAACCAAATTCTTTTATAGCTTGCTGTAATTGATATTCAATTGGGTGGTTTTTTTCACTTAAAGCCAACAGTTTTGAATGGCCTGGTAAAGAACAATATCCACCTTTTACAACTTCATTTGTTTCAATTCGAATTGTTTTACATCTATTATCTTCGCCCATGATAGCAACAGGTGCTAAACGACTAACATCAATGATCACCCCTTCTGTCTTTATCTCTTGGTGACCGTACTTTTCTTCAATAACTTTGGCATCTTCTTTTCGGTAACAGAAAAACTCGACAAAAGATGCATATCCGCTTCCAAAATGATTCCACTCTGCTTCACATACTAAATTAGGAATACGGTTTATTCGATAAAACAATCGTTGGATATGTGCTTCAATTTCTTGTTCGTTATTTGCTACATAGGGGAACCTATTCCCTACGATTCTCCCCCTAATCAAGTCTTGTAACTGTTCATTGGAAAACATAAATAAAACAACCTTTCGCTATGACACGATTTACGATAAAAAGAAAATTTTATCCCTCAAAAATGGCTAGTTTGTGGAAGACGGATCTTGTTGAAAATCAGTCGAAATTGTACAACAAGTATAACATTTCCTCCAAACTATCGTCTTTCATAGACAGGTTATTTTAACAAGTCGAGGGAAATTGAATGTGATAATATTATAAGTAATGGGAGGTTAAACCAATGGGTAAAACTGTTACTTTTTCCTTTAGTAGTTCAAATTATGATGGTACAGAAGCGACAGAGTCCTTCTCTTTGGAACAATTAGGTATTGACGAAGATATGAATGATGATAAAGCATTGGAAATAGCAATGGAAAAATTTTTTGAAGCTTGGGTGTGGGATAAACTTAATATTTCTTGCAGTATAGTGATAGAAGAGGAAAACGCATGTAGTACAGTTGATTTTCAGGAAGAAAAATAAAAGAACGCAATCCCTCATTAGGATTGCGTTCTTTTATTTTTGATATTCAAGTTAAGCCGTTACTGCAGATAATCCTTTTGCTACAGCTTTTACTTTTTCCAAACCTTCAGCGATGATTGCTTCAGCTTGGTCAGGAGCTGCTGCGTGGCCTTCGATGATAACTTCGTTGATCAGTTGCATACCATATACGCCACCTACAACGTTTTTAATGTAGTTTGCAGACATTTCCATCGGTGCCGCTTCTGGTGTTGAATAAATGCCGCCACGTGCATTGAGGACAACGAATTTTTTATCAGTCATCAGTTGGACCATTTGCCCGTTTTCATCGTATTTGAATGTGTAACCAGCTTGGTACGTATAATCGATGAATGTTTGTAATTTAGCTGGAATTGTCAAGTTCCAGAGTGGGAATGCAAATACGACAACGTCAGCCGCTGTTAGCGCATCCATCGCTTTTTGTTTTGCAGCAAGAAGACGTTGTTCGATATCCGTCATTTCTTCGCCTGATTGCACTTTACCAAATGCGTTGAATAATTCCTGACCGAAGTAAGGCATATCCTCTTCAAACACATCGTATGTTGTGACATTTACACCTTCAACATTTTCCATGAAAGTTTCATACATTTTACTAGAAACAGCTTCTGAAGCTGGACGGTTATTCGCTTTTACTACTAATACGTTCATTTCGTAGATCTCCTCTTTTTCCATATAATTTTTATCTTGAATTCATACTATATGAGTTTCAGCTAAACGTCAACTGGTTCGCTTATAATTATATTTGTTGTTTTATTCAAATAAGTCAATATTTCAATTTGGAGTTCCTTACTATCCAAGGATCATTCTTTTCCTAATTGAATCGCTTTTTTAATGTCTTTTAATGAACGAGAAGGGCCGTACATCAGAACGCCTCCACGATAAACACGAGCACCAAACCATCCAAGGACGAATATTGTCACAAGCATAATGACGATGGAGAGCACCGGCTCCCAGAACGGCAAATCGAGCATCCCGACGCGTAGAAACATGACGAGCGGCGTGAAGAACGGGAAGAATGATGCATATTGAAGATAAGCCATTTCCGGATTGCTTAATCCTGTGACCGCAATGATAAATGCAGCAACAATGAGCAATGACATCGGCAGGATCATTTGCTGGACATCTTCCGTCCGGCTTACGAGCGAACCGAGAAGCGCCGCCAGCGTGGCATAAAGAAAATAGCCAAGCAAAAAGAACAGGATAGCGTAAACGATCGTGCCGACATTCAGATTGGAAAAGCCGAAGACGGAGAAGAATCCATCTGCCGATTCCGCAGATGAAGTCGACTTCAAAGCGATGTAGCCCGCCCCTCCCAAAAGCACCATTTGAACGAGCCCAAGAGATCCGATCCCTAAAACTTTGGCGAACATATGTTTAACCGGGGAAACGCTGGAAATGAGAATTTCCATCACACGTGATGATTTTTCCGTCGCCACTTCGGTTGCAATCATACTCGAATAGATGATCACCGCAAAATAGATTAGGAACATCAGTACATAGACGAGCCCTCGCGCCTGGCTAAGCTCTTCTTCCGTTTTCGAGGATGGGGAAACGGATTGTTGTTCAAATGTAATCGGTGCGAACAATGTTTCCACTTGTTCAGCTGACAAAGATAGTTGGTCTGCCTGCATTTCCGTTTGAATGGATTGCAGGGCATCCTGCAACATCATCGGCAGCGTAAATTCCATTGCACTCATTGTCGTATATTTCGCATGGATTGTGTTCGTATCATCCAGCGAAAGCGTCAGGAAAGAATCAATTTCCCCTTCTTTGACTTGCTCCGTCAACTTTTGTTCCGATTGATCGGATGATTCCACAGTCGTGCCGGATTCATTGGCCTCGAATTGCGTTTTCAGTCTTTCAATTAGAGCGCCGCTTTCATCACGAACAAACAGCACAGTTTCCGACGCATCATCACCACCCGTCATGTCTTGTACGCTGTCGATAATTTTTCCCATATTCGCGAACAAGAAAATCGCCACCATCATCAATGCCGTTGTAATGATAAAGGATTTTGTTTTCGCTTTTGTCATAAAGGCCTGCTTGAAGATAATCATGAATTCACGCATGTTCCTTTCCCACCTTTTCAATGAATATGTCTTGCAATGAAGGCTCTTCGATTTCAAAGTGACGGATCGGACCGGATTTTAATGCAACTGTCAGCAACTCATGGGCAACCTGTTCCGCTTCAATTTGGTAAACAGCTCCTTCGACCGTTTGATGGATGGAAGCAACACCTTGAATAGATGCCAGTTGCGTCAAATCATGGTCAGAATGGATACGGACATACTGTTTGCTCGACGACCGTTTGACATCACGCAATGAACCTTGCACAACCTGCTTACCTTTATGGACAATGCTCAATTGCTCACAAAGCTCCTCAACATGATCCATCCGATGACTGGAGAAAATGATCGTTGCCCCTTCATTGCGGAAATCCAAAATTGCCGATTTCAACATTTCCACATTCACCGGGTCAAGTCCGGAAAACGGCTCGTCAAGAATGAGCAGTTGCGGCTTATGCAGAAGGGACGCAATCACTTGGATTTTTTGCTGATTCCCTTTTGATAATTCCTCGACTCTTTTATGAATGTAATGCGGCACTTCAAAACGCTCCAGCCAATGTTTGAGCTCTTTTTTCGCGTCCGCTTTGTTCATCCCCCGCAGTTGGGCGAGGAAAATGAGCTGGTCTTCCACTTTCATCTTCGGATACAGTCCACGCTCCTCCGGCAAATAGCCGATTTTAGAGCTGGTCGCATACGAAATCCTTTTCCCTTTCCATGAAATATGCCCCTCGTTGGCATTCAAAAGACCGAGTATCATACGAAACGTCGTCGTTTTTCCCGCTCCGTTCGCGCCAAGAAAGCCGTACATCGTGCCTTCCCCGACGGACAGTGACAAATCATCGACAGCAGTAAAATCACCGAACCGCTTCGTTACATTTTCAAGTAGTAAAGTCATTATGTGACTCCTTTCGTCTATCAACTTGTTAACTATACGTAGCGAGCGCCTAGAAGTTTCAAGAAAGCTAGTTTTTACTACTAGCGATTGCCGCTCCTATCGCGTACGACAACATATGCACCACCCAAATCCCTGAGAGGATGAAAAAAGCAAGTCGGGGTCCTTCCATTAAAATGACAATTGTCCATGCAATTAAAAGGGCAGCTGTCGTCACTCCCCACGAAATCGATCTTGCATGCTGATGAATTCGCGTGTATCGCTCGTCGAACCGGCGCACTTTCTTCCCTTTCCTCCAACTGATGAAGAGGATAATCGAAGCAATGGCAAGACCAAGTGGCAATCCGGCTAAAAATATCCAAATATCAAATCCTTCGTACATACTTACTCCTCCTCCGGTATAAAAATATCTTCAATGCAGCATTTGAAAAGCTTCGCAAGTTTGAAAGCCAAAACAAGTGATGGATTATATCTCCCTTTTTCAAGTGAGATGATCGTCTGCCTCGATACTTCCAACAATTCCGAAAGATCATCTTGCGTCAATCCCATCTCCGTTCGCTTTTCCTTAATCAAGTTTTTCAGTCTCATGCTCCCCCTTTCTTCTAACAACACAAGGTATCAGGAGACCAGACACCACTAATAGTAAAGTTTGCTTTACGTAAAGGTTACTTTACCATATGTGCGATGTCAAGCAAACTTGACAAAAAACAATTTGATTAACGATACGCTCGAATTTTGACAGGCGCTGGCACCGTGATTTTTTTTGTAGTAGAATAAATCAAAGGGAATGGGAAGGGTGAATATTATGAAAACTTACAAATTGACAGCATACGAACCAACAGGAAAACTGATCGTAGAAGAAACGTTCACAGCAGAAACAGATGATGCAGCAAAAGAAAAAGGACATGCCTTGCTCGTAGAAAAGAATCTTCTTGAGCGCACGCATCGCCTCGCATCGCCAGCTGGTAAATTATTGTTGTTCCATTCATAAGAAATTTGCAGGTCGCCAGTTATCCAACTATTGAATAACTGGCGCCACAAAGGTAAGATTCCCATCGTGATCACCCTTATTTATAAATACTAGCTGCTCAGTATTGTGTTAAACTTATGTATAGATGGACTGTGAAATAGAAGGGGTGTTCAATTTGAAAATCGCATTAATTGCCCATGATCAGAAGAAAAACGAGATGGTGAATTTCACGATCGCTTATGAAAAAATTTTCTCCCAACAGACGCTATACGCAACGGGCACAACCGGATCAAGAATCATGGAGGAAACAAACCTTTCCATCGAACGACTCATGTCAGGTCCTTTAGGCGGTGACCAACAAATCGGTGCAATGATTGCAACAGGTAAATTGGATTTGGTCATTTTTTTCCGTGACCCACTAACAGCTCAACCACATGAACCTGATGTCAGTGCATTATTGCGCTTGTGCGATGTTTACGGCATCCCGCTCGCCACCAATATTGCAACAGCGGAACTTTTAATCCGTGCCGTCGAAAAAGGCTATTTCACATGGCGCGACATGGTCGATAAATATAAATAAGAAACGTTGGTAGCGGAATTCTCAACGCCCATCAATCACACAAAAAATACGCGTCACTCGTCCAATCTCAAATTGAACAAGTGACGCGTTTTCAAATTCCAACCCCATTCAAAGCTGGAAGCGTTGATTTAAATTATTAATTTCCATATCATGTTTGCCTACTTTTTGATTCAAATAATCAATATCAATCTTAACACCTTTGATTTCTTCGGCTACAACTTGAAACGTTTGGTGGTGCTGTTCCATTCGGGATTCCAGATGCTTAAAGTGGCTTCTATTTTCAATTTGGCTATTACGTACTTCTTCTGTCAAACTCCTAATATCGTTTTCAACTTTGTCGAAACGATTGTCCATTTTTTCAAATCGTGTTTCGATTTGTTCGAAACGTTCGTCCATTTGATCAAATCGTTTTTCGATTTGCTGAAATCGCTGATCCATCTGTTCCATAAACTGTTTGAATAATACTTCCACTTCCCCACCCCACTCTCCGAATAATGCAATACATACTCTCATCACGCTATATTTTATACCCTAATGTTCATTGGACTCATCTACTGATTACTTGTCCTTTTATTATACAAGATGAAACCAATGTTGACAAAAAAGCAACGGGCACATCCCAATCAGATTAGCACCCGGTACCTTCGTCAGTCCCTTTTTATCCGTTCTTTACTTGTTCACAGTTTTCGGGAAAACCGTATCCAAATGCGCAAGTTTTTTCTCAATGGAATCTTCGTACGTCAAAATGTAAGCAGCTGGATCTTTCGGATTGTAATATTGCGTGATCTTCCCAGTTTCAGGTTCGATGAACTTACTCGATGCCCCGCATCCGATACCGATAATGGTCTGCACTTCTTCCATAATGACGATATTGTAAATGCTCTCTTCACCCGGTTTTGCATACCCGACGTTTTCCAAATTGCCCAAAATATTTTTCTGACGATACAAATAATATGGCTCATAACCATTTGCGGCATTCCACTGCTCTCCAAGCTTCATCATTTGCTCGACTGTACCGCGGTCCGCCACTTTGTATTTATCCTTATTACGTGTCATTTCGGACGCACGTTTAAACGACAAAGTATGAACTGTCAACGATTCCGGTTGCATTTTTTCCGTTTCATCGAGCGAATGTTGGAATTCCTCAATGCCTTCATTCGGCAAGCCGATAATCAGATCCATATTGATATTTTTCATGCCCATATTGCGCGAAAGCCAAAATTTATCAATCGTTTCCTGCACTGTATGATGGCGTCCGATCGCTTTTAACGTTTCATCCGTATAGGTTTGTGGATTGACGCTGATCCGATCGATGCCCCATTTCTTCAACACATCGATTTTGGCAGGCGTAATGGTATCGGGACGTCCGGCTTCTACGGTCACTTCCCGGACTTTTTCCATGTTCGGGAATGAAGCATACATCGTTTCGTATAATGCATCCATTTCTTCCGCTTCGATGGACGTCGGCGTTCCGCCACCAAAATAAATCGTCGTAATCGTCATATCGCGTTCCTTCAGCCATTTCCCCATCTCGCGGATTTCTTCATGCAAACCATCAAGGAATGACTCCACACGCCCGTTTTTCCGATGAATTGCATATGCCGGAAACGTGCAATACGCACATTTCGTCGGGCAGAACGGAATGCCGATATAAATGCTCACTTCTTTTTTCAAATCATATAAATCCGGTATCGCGCGCAATTGCACATCTGCGATTTTAGCAAGCAGTTCGCTTTTCTCACTCGAAATTCGATGGCGCTCTATCAATAAACGTTGCGCTTCTTCACTCGTATATCCTTGTTGACGATACTTATGGTATAACTTCGTCGGGCGGATCCCTGTCAATATCCCCCATGATTGTTGCATTTCCATCGCTTGTTCCAATACCTCGAGGAAGATATGGGAATATACCCGTTTCAACTGGCGGTTGATCATTTTCGCATCGCCCGTTTCTTCCTGCTCCGTAAACGTCGCGGCATACTCTTTCCCATTCCAAGTAAGGAATGCCTCGCCAATCAACAATCCTTCCGCATCTTTTTTTAATGAAAAATCAACGGTGATTGCATCTTCTTCTGTATGTGTACAAATCTCGGACTGCTCAAAAAACAAATTCGCAAGATGCGTGAACATCCGGATCCAATCTTGTTCAAATTGTTCTTTTAATATAATTTTTTGCATCGTGATACCCAACTTTCTATTTATGAATCCCATGATTGCTACGACATTTGAATATAAAATTCATTGTACCAAACTTACGCTAAACATGATTAATAAAAGTTGGTGGAAATGGATTTTGGAAAATAATTTTTAAGGGAAAATTGGTGAGTGGGAGTTTTGAGCGTGAGAGGAAGACTTTGTGCGCGGAGGGAGAAACTTTGAGCTCTTGATGGCCGCTTTGAGCGCCTGCGAAAGACTTTGATCACTCAATGACTGCTTTGAGCGCTGGCGAGGAACTTTGAGCTCTCAACGACTGCTTTGAGCGCTGGCGATGGACTTTGAGCTCTCAATGACTGCTTTGAGCGCTGGCGATGGACTTTGAGCTCTCAATGACTGCTTTGAGCGCTGGCGATGGACTTTGAGCTCATGATGCACTGCTTTGAGCGCTGGCGAAAGACTTTGAGCTCTCAATTACTGTTTTGAGCGCTGGCGAGGAACTTTGAGCTCACGATGCACTGCTTTGAGCGCGAGTGAAGAACTTTGAGCCCACGAAGTCCCCCTATAAGCGCTAAAGAAAACATGAAAAACCCCTTATTCAGCAGTTATTTTACTGAATAAGGGGCTATTTTATTCAAGTTAAATGCTTTCGTATAAATCTTGTACGGGTTTCATGAGAACGCGGTTCACTTCTTCAATGACTCCGCTCAACTTCATTTCCGCTTCGAGCATTTGCATAATTTTCGGGTTTTGTTGGGCAAGTTGTGCTGTTTTTTGAGCGTACTCCAGCTCTTCAGCGACTAACTCTTCACCTCTCGCCTGTTTTTCTTGCAAGGTAAGCTGGATCTTACGGAAGTTCTTGAACAATGTGAGTGATTCGCTATCCGCTTTCACTGCAGCTACTGCTTGTTCCACCTCCGCGAATTCCGCCGTTTTCCGGAATGTTGCTTCCAATCTGTTCAAATCATCATAAATATTCACTGTCATCAGTCGTTTTCCCCCTAGGATAAATTTGTTACATAGACGATCAAGCCTTGAACAATTCCGATGAGACCGCCGAGAAATGCCCCCAGTACGGTAATCATTTTAAACTCACGTCTTGAAATGCCAAGCATCAGATCTTCCAATACCGAAACTGGAAATGCATCCACTTGCTCCTTAACCATATCATCTAATTTCAATTTTCCAAGTGATTGTTCCATTTGTTTTTCAGCTTGTTCAAATGCAAATTGAACCAATTGCGGTGTGATGTGAACAGCTGTCCACTCCGCTCCATCCGGCCAATAATCCCGAATTGTTTTGTTCAATCTGCTTTCCAAGTCCATTTCTTTCTCGGCATACGCCCGGATCGAATTGAATAGCCCATCCCAGTCAAAGCCGTTTAATAATTCACCAACAGGGCGTTGTTGAAGTTTCTCCCATTCCTTTTGAATGATGGCGTTCAGTAAATCATACGTGCCGGGTGCTCCTACAAATTTCAAAGCTTCCTTTTGTACTTTGCCGACGAGCGATTCCGATTCTCCAAACAACATGTTCACCATACTGCCCAATGTCCCTTTGGATGCTAGAAATTCATCAATCATTTTTCGAAACATCGCTTTTCCTTCATCAGATGCAAAATAGGCTTCCGACTTCCCAAGGATATATGTTGTAATAGATGGAAGTCGCCTTTCCGCTTCACTGCGCCATTTTTCCGGTAGCACCTCTTCCACCGATCCCGACGTCAGTTTCATGCGTACAGCGCTCAGCTGAGCATCAAGCAATTCCAATACTTTCTGCTCTGCCTTCCCGGCAACATTTGAGGCACCTGCAGTCTTCAGCCAATCGTTCAACGTTTTCTCTGAATGTAAAATCTGTTCTTCCAACTTTTTCTGGATGAACTGTTCCGCTTTCTTTTCCATCGAGGGAGTTAATAATTTCTTACGGAACGTTTCTGGTGTCAATAAATAGTTCGTCACCGTTTTACCAAGCTGTACAGCCAATTCATCTCTACGTCTCGGAATCAATCCCGGCGTAAAGGGTAAACGCCATTTTCCAATATATTTCGCTTCATGCGGCCTGAACAACATTTTGATCGCAAGATGATTGGTCAATCCCCCGATCAGCGCGCCGATGAAAGCCATGAATAACAAAGTCCATATAAAATCCAATCGCTTCACCTTTTTTCCCTATTCGTTTCGCCCCATTATAGCAGAACGAAACTGAACGGAAAAATGGGAAGACTTTTCAAAGCCCATTGAACATCGTCGACATTCGAATCGCATGCTCCATTTCATCATGCATGGCGATGAACAGTGGATTATAAGCCTCTTGAAACGGAATCGTCAACAGCATTTCCTTATACATTTCAACAGACTCTAACTCATCCACCAATGCCCGTTGCACACACTCTTTCAAATTATAGCAAGGCAACGGCTTCTTCGGGTTTTGTACAAATGTCCCCGTCATCATATAATAGAGTTGTTGGAACATTTCGTAATGACTTTTCTCGTCTTCATACATATGGCTGAGAAAATCTTTCCAAAGCGGATTATCCGTTAATTCGTACATCGATTTATAAAAATAATAATCTCTGTACTCATCTTCGATAGCCTGCTTTAATTTATTTGCAAACAAGATAGCACCCTTTCGCACTCTTTTCCCAATTTTATGCGGACGGGTCTCATCTTATGAAAGGAGCAAGGATCTATGCTGCAACATTTTAGCTACAAACCGATGTATGCCCATACACAATTGCCTGGTTGGACTTTTTCTTTTTTCTTTCGCAACGCCAGATATACCGGTGAATACTTGCCAGATGGGACCATTGTTTGGACCGGTGCCGAACCGCCAGAAGAAGAAAATGTAAAAAAAATGGTCCACGAACTAATGACGTTCCACGTTTATGAATGAGTGAATGCAATTTGGGGATACTATGCTTCATGATGATGAAGGAGGCATAATATGAGCCAAGAAAAATCACCTGAAGAGCTCCGTATTGAAAAAGAAAAGCTGAAAATGGAAAATCAGAAAACCGAAAACGTTTTCGAAGACAAAAGTCGGGTGCCTAACGAACAGAATGCTTGGAAAGAAACACAATTCAAATATGGTGAATGACAAATGCCCTGCATATTCGTGTGCAGGGTATTTCGTTAATCCACCGTTTTACTTTCCTCTATGGGGATCTGATGTCGTGTATCTTCTTCCAACTGCATATGGTGATTCGTGTCGTTTGTTCCTCTCGTCATGTCATCGTAAGGCGTATACATATTCGCAAACTTCTTCTTTTTCACAAGTGACTTGTAAAAAGCATAGCCAATTAATAGCAATCCGCCCGATCCCAAACCGATTGCTACAATGGAAGTACCCACGGAAACACCCCTTTTCAACTAGTATATCATTTCCAGAGTGTTTTGATAACTCTTGTGTGAGTGCTGGATCATGTTACATTCACTTGACAAAATTTACTGTCCTCCAAGCAAAACCATTTGTTTTTTTCTCGTAAATAAATTATTATTATCTTAACTAACTATTTTACCATCACAGGAGGTGTACACTTTGTTCTCCCCCTCATTTGGGTTATGAACAAAGTAACTATTTGGAAATTGCCATACGATTGACAGCATTTGCTGTCTTGATCGCCCTCACCGCATTTTTTGTTGCGAGTGAATTTGCAATAGTGAAAGTAAGAACAACACGGATTGATCAACTTGTCGCAGAAGGGAACCGCCGTGCCATCAGGGCAAGAAAGGTGATTGGCAACTTGGATGAATACTTATCCGCTTGCCAACTCGGAATCACCATCACCGCACTCGGACTCGGGATGCTCGGGGAACCTACCGTCAAATTGATGTTACAACCGATATTTGCCCATTTGGATTTGGCGCCAAATGTTTCAACTATCCTTTCATTCATCATCGCGTTCACAGTCGTGACATTTTTACATGTTGTTGTAGGGGAACTGGCTCCTAAAACGATCGCCATTCAAAGAGCGGAAGAAATTACATTGAGTTTCGCAGGACCGCTCACCTTATTTTATCGCCTCACTTATCCCCTCATCAAAGGGATGAATGGATCCGCTCGCCTTATCATCAAACCGTTTGGCTTCCACTCGATTTCCGAATCGGAAGTGGCCCATTCGGAGGAAGAACTTCGGATGATTTTATCTGATAGTTTAAAAGGCGGCGAAATTAACCAAGCAGAATATAAATATGTCAATAAAATTTTCGAATTCGACGATCGGATCGCCAAGGAAATCATGGCTCCCCGGACTGAGATGATGAGCATCGATAAAGAAATGACATTACGCGAAGTATTCGAAGTAATGGGTGTCGAACAATATACCCGTTACCCCGTGACCGACGGAGATAAAGACCACGTCATCGGGCTCGTCAATATGAAGAATCTATTGACCGCGTTCATCAAAGACCCTTCAACGGGAGATCAGCCCGTTATCGAATATATGCAGCCGATCATCCGCGTCATCGAGACGATTCCAATCGGTGAATTGCTGCTTAAAATCCAGCGCGAACGGATTCATATGGCCGTTCTGATGGACGAATATGGCGGCACATCTGGGCTAGTGACCATTGAAGACATTTTGGAAGAAATCGTCGGTGATATTCAAGACGAATTCGACATGGACGAAGTACCAGAAGTTCAAAAAATCGGTGAAGACCATTATATTTTGGATGCTAAAATGTTAATTGAAAACGTCAATGACATTCTTGGCATTTCCATCGATGAAGAAGATATCGATACGATCGGTGGATGGTTCATGACCCAGCGCTTCGAAGCGATCCAAGGTGAAAAAATCATCGAACAAGGCTATGAATTCATGGTCAAGGACGTCGAAGGCCATCACATCCTATACTTGGAAGTGATGAAATACGAAGAAGCGGAAACAAATGCCATCACGGACCTATCTATTGAATCTTAACAAAGCGCGACTCTCTATCTAATGAGAGTCGTGCTTTTTTCTTTGTATGTAGAACTTACCTAGAAGTATTGTTTATTTTTTCAATTACGTTGCCTTCTTCTCACCTCTCGCTCATGTCTGTCCACCAAATTCATCATTGACAGAATTAAGGTATTTTGTTATTGTTAACCTAACTTATCAGAAAGCAGGTGAAGTGTTATGGCTATTTTTATATTACCTATTGACCAATCGATCGGACCCATACTTTCACCTGCCATACTTCTGTAAAGAGGTATGCTTATTCTGTTATGCGCGTGAAAGCCGTGGAGTCCGATCAGGGGCCCACGGCTTTTTTATATGCAATTAACAGGAGGATTTCAAATTGATAAAACTAAGCGATTACGGTTGGAATAGAACATATGAAACAAATTGGAATGAAATGAACGAAGATCCTAAAATAAAGAAATGCATCCCTGGGCGTGTCACGCTTGAACATAAGCGGATGTACCGCGTCATCACTGCAGAAGGTGAGTGGTTATCCGTCTGTTCCGGCGCGATGCAGCATGATGCGTTAGAACGGCGGGATTTTCCCGCTGTCGGCGATTGGGTTGCGGTGGAAAAGATGCCGGGGGAAGAACGCGGCATCATCCACGCCATTTTGCCACGTCATTCCCTCTTCTCACGGAAAGCGGCAGGCTCGACTATTGTGGAACAGATCATCGCCACCAATATCGATATCGTTTTCCTCGTCATGTCCATGAACAAGGATTTCAATGCAAGACGACTTGAACGATATCTTGTTGCGGCCTACGACTCGGGTGCAAACCCTGTCGTCGTTCTGACGAAAAAAGATGTATGTGATGACCCTACTTTCTATATCAAAGAAGCACAAAATATTGCACTGGGTGCCCAAGTAGTTGCAGTGAGCAACGTAACGGGCGAAGGGATTGCGGAGCTGACTGCCTTGCTGAAAGATGGAAAGACGGCAGCGCTGTTAGGTTCATCAGGCGTTGGGAAATCCTCCCTCACCAATGCGATTTGTGGCGGTGAGACGATGGCAGTCCAAGGTATCCGGGAAGATGATGATAAAGGTCGGCATACGACGACGCATCGGGAACTTGTTCAAATTCCGAGCGGCGGCATTCTCATTGATACGCCTGGAATGCGGGAATTCCAACTGTGGGATACCCATGAAAGTCTCGACTCCGGATTCAAAGATATAGAGGCATATGCGGAAGCCTGCAAGTTCAATGACTGCCAGCATAACAATGAACCGGGCTGTGCAGTACAAGAAGCACTTATCACAGGCGAACTACCTGCCGATCGCTACGCCAGCTATTTGAAATTGCAAAAAGAACTAGCCTATCTCGATCGAAAAATGGATCGCGCCGCCCAAGCGGAAGAGCGCAATAAATGGAAACAGATTACAAAAAGCATGCGCAAGCACCCTTCGAAAAAGAAATAAAACGGAGTCTCTTGGTTTGCGTGACATACGAACGTAGAAGATATCTCCCCTCCAAATACCATCCAAAATATGGTACAGTCAATATAACCTGAATGAAATGGGAGGGAGATCATGTATCTTTTATTCGTCATCATTTTGTTTTCTCTTTTAGGATTTACATTGGTATCGGTAGACCCACTTCTCGCAGGGATTGTCGGCTTTGCAATTATTGCCGGTTGTTTGTTCAAAATCATTCACATGTTAAATGAGTTGCATAAACATTTTTCCATTGAAAAGCCCAAAAAGGAATCTGTCCAAGAAGAGTTTGATCGATATTTGAAAGAGCTGGATGATAAGTAATCAATTACGCCTTGGCGTAATTGCGTCCAGATTTTGAATCGAGCTTGCTCGATTCTCTCCTTTCAAAATCTGTGACATCCGCCGGAGGCTTTATCTTCATTCAGCAGGCTTTGCTGAATGAAGATAAAAAGCTGCCCCATACGACCGGTTTTCCGGTATACGGGGCAGCTTTCTTTAGCCTTTTTTATATTCGATATGATACACATCATGACGACGGTCTTTCAATTGTTTCACCGTTCCATCCTGGCGCTGACGGCGCAAAATCTCAAGGTCGACGTCACCGATCAAAACCATTTCCAAGTTGGCGTTCGTTTCACCGACGATGCCGTCACGGGCAAACTCAAAATCGGATGGGGCGAATATCGCTGATTGGGCGTATTGGATATCCATATTTTCCGTTTGCGGCAAATTGCCGACTGTCCCGGATATGACAGTGTAAATTTGATTTTCCACCGCACGGGCTTGGGCGCAATAACGGACGCGTAAATACCCTTGGCGGTCTTCTGTACAAAATGGCGTAAAGATGATATTCGCTCCCATATCCGTCGCAATCCGCGCCAATTCTGGAAACTCGATGTCATAGCAAATTTGGATAGCAATCTTCCCGCAGTCCGTGTCAAAGACTCGTACGGCATCTCCTGCACTGATGCCCCACCATTTCCGTTCGTTCGGTGTAATGTGAATCTTATATTGTTTCTCGATTGACCCATCACGTCTGAATAAATACGCGATATTGTAGATCTCTTCATCTTCTTCCTGCACAAAATGCGAGCCGCCAATGATGTTGATGTTGTAACGCACCGCCAAGTTGGTGAACAGCTCAATGTATTGCGGTGTGTATTCCGTCATTTTCCGCACTGCTTGGCTTGGGGACGGTTCGTCCAGAAAAGACATAAGCTGTGTTGTGAATATTTCCGGGAAGACAACAAAATCCGAATTCGCATCCGCTGCGACGTCCACAAAGTACTCACATTGATGGGCCATCTCTTCAAACGATGAAATTTTACGCATCAAATATTGGACGACACAAATCCGTACGGGATAACTCGTTTTGAAATGGCGCTTTGTCAGTGGCTTATAATCGACGTTATTCCATTCCATCAATGTAGCATATTTTTTCGATGCTTTATCATCCGGCAAATAGTTCGGATTGACGCGCATCAAAGTAAAGTCATTCATGAGCTGGAAAGTCAGTACGGGATCATAGATTTTATGGCGTGATACCGAATCGACATATTCCCGCGGAGACAATTCCGCCGCATGCTTATGATAGTTCGGAATGCGACCGCCAATGATAATCGACTTCAGATTGAGCTGCCGTGCAAGCTCTTTTCGCGCTTCATACAGGCGCTGTCCAACTTTCATGCGTCGATAATCGGGATGCACCATCACTTCGATGCCGTATAGATTGTAGCCGTCCGGATTATGATTGGTAATATACCCCTCATCCGTCACGTCATCCCACGAATGACGGTCATCGTATTCATCGAAATTGATGATAAGACTGGAGCAGGAACCGATGATTTCGCCGTCCAGTTCCGCTATAAGCTGTCCTTCCGGGAAAATCGCCAAATGGCTTTTCAGATGGCTTTCCTTCCATGGCTCCATGCCCGGAAAACAAAGCTCTTGCATATTCAAAATACGCTTAATATCTTGCTCTTCCATCTGCCGGATGACCATACTGACTTCAAACGATGATAAATCCACTTCTTTACTCATCGGACGCACCCCTTTCAATTCCTTTATTCTCTATTATATCTTACCTTCCGGATAGTTAATAATATTTTACATGCCACTTCGTACACCCTATAATCAGTATGTAGTCAATTACGTAGGAGTTGGTGAGTATGCAAAAGCGGCTGGAAAATGTTCTAATTTTTATTTGGACAACCGCATTCATTGCAACGATGGGTTCCTTATACTTTTCCGAAGTGCGGGAATTTGAACCTTGTACGCTTTGTTGGTATCAGCGGATTCTCATGTATCCGATCGTACTTATTTCCGGAATTGCTTTATTCCAAAAAAACGCAAAAATCGCCTTAACAACGGCTGTTTTCTCCGTAGTCGGCGGCAGTATTTCACTCTATCATTATGGGATTCAGAAACTCAGTTTCCTGCGTGATAGTGCGCCGTCTTGCGGAAATGTTTCCTGTACGGGCCAATATGTCAATTATCTAGGATTCATCACCATTCCATTCATGGCATTGGTCGCATTTTTACTCATTTTCATCACAAGCCTTTTCATGTTGAAATGGCAAAAGGAGTCGAACTAACTTGAAAAAACTACTTATTATCGGAGTTGTCATCATCGCTTTCTTCGCACTTATCGTTTTCTTGTCCAATAAATCGGACGAAGCTAAGCTGAAGGATAATCCATACGGCACAAATAATCTCGCAAAATCCACAATCGATTTGATCGGCAATAAAAACTACAACAACATTGTCCTGCCGGATGCACTTTTTGAAAAAATCGAATCCGGTGAATCCGTGACAGTTTACTATTTCTCTCCAGATTGTCAATTCTGTATGGCGATGACACCGGTCATGATGCCGATCGCCAAAGAGATGAATGTCGACGTACTGCAGTACAATATGCTTGAATTTGGACAACTGGCACTTGAGAAGTATAATATCCAGTCTTGGCCGACACTAGTCCATTATAAAGATGGTAAAGAAGTCGGACGTATGAGTGGCCAGCAGCCAGAAGAAAACATCCGCGCCTTTTTCAATGAATTTGAAAGTAAATGATGAAATACGTGTTGGAAGGATTGAATGGAATGACGTACTTTCATTATCAAACTCAACGTCCGGAACAGACGGTGGAGCAATTACTAAAGGAACAATGGCAAGGCGGTAAAAAGACCGTCCATTTGATGCGTATGGCGAAAAGTGTGCTCGATGCAAATCGCACGCCGATCGAGGACTGGCGCGCTCCCCTTGCCGAGGGGACGGAATTGATTTTCACCTTTCCGGAGGCGATCTCCACATACGTTCCAGAAGCACAAGGTGAATTGACCGTTCTTTATGAAGACGATCATATTTTGGCGGTCGCCAAACCGGCAGGCATTGCGGTCCACCCAGATGGCCCCGACGAAACCGGGACGCTGATGAACCGCGTCATCGCTTATATCCAACAGCATGATGGCAAATATGCAGAGCATATTCACCGGCTCGATAAAGGGACGTCCGGCGTCGTTCTTATCGCCAAACATCCGATTGCCAAATCCCTATTCGACCGGATGATTGAGCAGAATGAACTCACAAGGAACTATATGGCGGAAGTGGACGGTTATGTGAAACGGCCACGCGGCACCATCAAATTCCCGATCGGGCGTGACCGACATCATCCGGCAAAAAGAATCGTTTCCGCGTCGGGACAGCATGCGGTGACACACTTCAAAGTCATCGAACGCAAAGAAGACACGACATTGGTCGAAGCCCGACTCGAAACGGGGCGCACCCATCAGATCCGTGTCCACCTGTCCCATATCGGCCATCCCGTCAAAGGGGATACGTTATACGGCGGGAGTGAAACAGAAGACGGTCAGTACCGCCTAACCGCCACGACAGTCTCTTTTATCCATCCGTTTACGGAAAAACAGACAACAATTGAATGGTAAACGACATGAAACAGCCATGGAGTCCAATGCTCCATGGCTGTTTTCAATACGTCAACTGACGAATGCCGTTTTCAAGACGCTCATCCACTTCTTTCGCATCTTCGATATGTTCGATGAACAAATCCTGTGCCTGTGCGAAAAGTGCCTTCGCTCCAAGCAGTTCATGCTTCACTTCTTCAGATAACTTTTTCTGCTCTTCAATCATCGCTTGAATGGCACCAATATCCCCTTGACTTTGTTCAACCGTCTTCAGGATGCTTTCAATCTTGGAGGCTGTGTCTAAACTGACCGCCACACCCTTCTCCACAAGCTCGGCACTTTTCCTTGTCGATTCAAGCGCTTCTTCAATTTCTTCCCGCAGTGAAGAGGTCAATGTTTGGATATTCGCCGTACTATCCGACGTACTCTCTGCAAGTTTCCGTACTTCTTGTGCAACGACCGCGAAACCTTTCCCATATTCTCCGGCTCGCGCCGCTTCAATAGATGCATTGAGCGCCAAAAGGTTCGTCTGCGCCGCAATATCTTCAATGACACCGACAATCGATTGAATTTCGACAGAACGGGCACTTAAGTTCGTCATATTCTGTTCGGACGCTTGAATTTGTATACCGAGATCTTTGATCACCTCAGCGGTCGCATGGACTTCGGTTGTCCCTTCCGATGCTTCCACTACCATGCTGTCGGATTGCTGTTCAAGCGACAGTCCTTTTTCATACAGCTCCTGTGATTTCTCCGACGTTCTTTCACTCAATTCCCCGACGTTTTCAAATCTCGTTTCAATTTGGCTGACCGCTTCTCTCAAAATATGATGTTGTGCGTTCACTTTTTCATGCTGATCGACTGCCGCGTCCAGTTCATTTTTCAAATCGCTCAGCCGATTGCGATCCTGTTGTTCTTTTTCTGTATAGGAAGCTTTTAACTGTTCTAATTCCACTTGTAGATTTTGATCCTGTGTCTCTTTTTTCCTCTTGAACAAACTGATTCCCCCCGTGTTCTTTTGTTCATCATACCATAAAAAGTCACACGGAAATTGTAAAAATTGTGTCAAAAGTCACAGTGTATTCAATAAAGAAAATTAGCCTTTTAAGTTGAATTTTATCCTGAAAACGAATATTATTGTAAATGTAATTCATTTCGTTCGTATTTTGAAAGGGGAATCCTTGTGTTTCATCTAAAAGAACAGAATACAACTGTTAAAACTGAAATCATTGCTGGTTTTACGACCTTTTTAACAATGGCCTATATCGTTATCGTCAATCCGATCATCTTGGCAGATGCAGGTGTACCTTTCGAGCAAGTATTTCTTGCCACCATTGTTGCAGCTGTTATCGGGACGTTATGGATGGCTCTTTTCGCCAATTATCCAATTGCCATCGCTCCCGGAATGGGATTGAACGCCTACTTCACATCCACTGTGTTGGCATCGGATGGACAACTGGATTATATGGCCGCTTTTTCTGCGGTGTTTATCGCCGGACTCTTATTCATCCTATTGTCTTTGACACCATTCCGTGAAAAATTGATCCAATCAATTCCGGAAAGTTTGAAGCTCGGGATTACAGCGGGAATCGGTTTGTTTATCGCTTTTATCGGGTTACGGTTATCCGGCCTTGTCGCACCTCATGAAACGAATCTTGTGAAACTTGGGGACCTTACTTCCGCGCCGGTCCTGCTTACGCTATTCGGCTTGCTCGTGACCATTATCCTCATGACATTGAATGTCTATGGATCGATTTTCATCGGCATGATCCTGACCGGGATTGTCGCATTATTGACTGGCCAACTTAAATTTGAAGGAGCGCTATGGCAGCTACCCCATTTGCCGGAAGGTATTCTCGTATGGAATCCGATCCAAGCGGCTGGCGATGTCATTTCGCATGGCTTGTACGGTGTCGTCTTGGCATTTCTTATCGTGACCCTGTTCGATACGACCGGGACGATGATTGGTGTTGCCAAGCAAGCGGGGCTGATGAAAGGGAATACGTTACCTCGTGCACGGCATGCTTTGCTGGCCGACTCTGTCGCTGCTACAGCCGGTGCCATGTTCGGGACGAGCCCTACCTCCGCTTATGTTGAATCCTCTTCAGGTGTCGCTGTCGGCGGACGTACCGGTTTAACGACGTTGACCGTTGCCATCCTATTCATCGTCGCTGCCTTTTTCGGTCCGTTTGTCAGCGCTTTGTCAGGTGTAGCGGCCATTACCGCGCCCGCACTCATCATTGTCGGAAGCCTGATGATCGGCTCCGTCAAACAGATCGATTGGGATTCATTCGATGAAGCCTTTCCCGCATTTCTCGTCATTTTGACAATGCCTCTCACTTCCAGCATTGCGACGGGGATTGCACTTGGCTTTATCACATATCCGCTCTTAAAAATCGTTAAAGGAAAGGCGAAACAAGTTCCGGTCCTTTTATACGTCTTTGCGGTGTTGTTCACGTATCAACTGCTCTTTTTACCGCACTAAGCGCAAAAACCCTTCCGAAATTAAAACGGAAGGGTTTTTGTTTACCAATTTCTTGTTCGATTCGACGTAAGGGCTGACAATAAAAGGGCCGCGGCTGTCAGGAGATGCATAATCCAACCGATGACTGGAATAATGCTTACCACACTTGTAATAAGACCTAAAATGGAGGCGCCTTTGCCCTGCCCCTCGCGGATGGAAAGGATCAATGTAATCGCATGGAGCAAGAACATCACACCTAATGCGGAATAACCTGTCCCTACGACAAATGCTCCTCCGATGATTGGGATAGCAAGAAATCCCTCTGCAATTCCGGTAATCCATTTCATACCTGTTGAATAGTTGTTCATCTATCTTTTCCTCCATATACATCTAATCTTATATCTTCTTTACGGATAGGCGAACGAAAAGTTTCAACTTTCCCGGCTTTGTCACAATACTTTGCAACAGACATTTCAATTCTTTGCAATATAGGGTATACTTTAAAATAGAGACGATTGATTTTACGGGAGGTATAGACCATGACAGTTCTTCTTATTATGGGCGTTTGCTTCGCATTCCTATCTGCAATTTTCACGGGCGGTTATGAAGATAAGCCGGGTAAAGTGAAAAAATAAGCACTACATACGAGTAAACGGGACAAGCTTTCGGCTGTCCCGTTTTTTTCGTCTAGACTTTTATTTATTCCAGTCCTGGATAGGCTTGTTGCCTTAATGCTTCGTATATCAAGATGGCAGCTGTATTCGACAGATTCAACGATCGGATATGGTCATTCATCGGAATTCGAAGACAGCGCTCTTGATGTGCTTGCAAGACATCAGCAGGCAGCCCTGTCGTCTCTTTACCGAATACAAAGAATAGATCCTTCGCCGAATCGGAATAATCATATGCCGTATGGGGCTTGTTCCCATGCTTCGTCAAAAAATAGAAGTCCGCTTCCGGAAAAGCCGAAAACAGCTCATGAATCCCGTCATGATACGTAATATCGACATGCTCCCAATAATCGAGCCCCGCCCGCTTTAACATCTTATCATCCGTTGAAAATCCAAGCGGTTTGATCAGATGCAATTTTGTTCCGGTTCCCGCGCATGTCCGCGCAATATTCCCCGTATTTGCAGGGATGAGCGGTTCAAATAATGCAACATGTATAGCCATTTTACTATTTCTCCCATCAAATTTTCTCTTTATATGTCTTCATTGCCTGTTGTAACTCCGCACGCACTTCAGGATTTTCCTCTTTCAATAAGGCTGCCTCTAACGCTTGATAGCCTTCCTCTGTGCCGATTTCCCCCAACGCCCATGCAATCGTTCCCCGAATAACGGGGCGTGGGTCTGTTCCTAACATGGCAATCAATTCCGGTACCGCTGTTTCATCTTTAAAATGAGCCAACGCAATAATTGCATTCCGTTGTATCGGATTTTTCCCCCGCCATGACCCCGACACTTCTCCGAATCGCTCTTTGAATTCACGATTCGATAATCGGAGCATCGGTTGAAGTAACGGCTTTGCAAGTTCAGGATCAGGCTGGAACGCCTGCTGATGTAAATTATGCTTTCCTTTATTTTTCGGACAAATGGTCTGGCATGTATCGCATCCGTATAATCGATTGCCGATTTTCGCCCGGAATTCTTCTGGGATCGGCTTTTTCGTCTGTGTCAAAAAGGCGATGCAACGCTGGGCATTCAATTGCCCTCCTTGTACCAAAGCACCTGTCGGACACGCGTCGAGACAAAGCGTACAATCCCCGCATTCATCCTCCATCGGGACGTCCGGCGCAAAGGGGATGTTCGTAATCATTTCCCCGAGATAGACGTATGAACCGAATTCCGGTGTGATGATCGCACAGTTTTTAGCCGACCAGCCGATGCCCGCCCGTTCCGCAACAGCCCGATCGACCAGTTCCCCTGTATCGACCATGGAGCGGACTTTAGCATCCGGCACCTGTTTCAAAATAAATTCCTCAAGCAGGGCAAGCTTTTCACGAAGGACGACATGATAATCGATCCCCCATGAAGCCCGGCAAAAAATCCCGCGACGTTCGCCTTTCTTCCCTTTAGGTGAATTGGACATTTTAGACGGATAAGCAACCGCAATCGCAATGATGCTCTCCGCTTGATCTAGCAATAATGCTGGTTGAGTCCGCTTATCCAAGTCTTTTTCCTCGAAACCGGATTGGTATCCAAGCTCCTGCTGTCGCTTCAAGCGATTTTTCAGTTCCCTGAAAGGGGCAGCTGTTGTAAAACCGATCTTATCGATGCCGATGGACTGTGCATATTCCCTGACCGCCTGCTGCAATCGAACAGCATTCACACTGTATCATCTCCTCTATGTTAAACTTGATTTATCATTTTATAAAAAAAGGGTGTTGTCATTGAAAATTGAAATGGATGCAAAACTATTCGAAACCATTCCCGGTCTAAAATTGGGCATTAACCATTATACCAAAATTACAGTATCAGAATCGCCTCAAATGCTAAAAGGTCGCTTGCAATTATTTCAAGAACAACTTTTCTTTGAACTTGCAGAAAAAAAGTTGACCGATTTCCCCGGTATACAGGAATGGCGAGCCGTATGGAAATCTTTTGGTGCAGATCCTAACCGTTACCGGCATTCCACGGAAGCCCTGATGAGACGGATCAAAAAACAGAACTATATCCAACCCTTCCACACCGCCGTCGATCTCAATAACTTCTTTTCCCTACAACACGAAATCCCTGCAGGTATCTACGACTGTGAAAAGATCGTCGGCGATGTCACAGTTACATGCGGTAACGAAGAGGACGGCTATGACGGATTAAACGGCCGCTTTAATTCACTCGCCAATATGCTTTTATTAAAGGATGATTATAGCTCTTTCGGAAGTCCGTTTGTCGACTCGATCCGCACCGCCGTAACGGAAGAGACGACAGAGGCTTTACACTTCTTCTACCTGCGTCCTTCCTTAGATGCCGAAGAAGCATTGGAACTGACAACAGCATGTGGTAACATGTTCTCAAGCATAAGCGGCGGTGACGTACAGTCATCTGTTTTACATGCCGGACAAACTTCCACTACAATGAAGTAATCTTGTACAAGAATCGGAGGAATGCACAGATGGCCACTATTACACTTGCTGAAGCAGTGAAATTGAAAAGCATTTTGGTAAAGCGAATCCACGAGTTGGAGAATGAAATAAGACGCGTCGCTTTCACGACTGTCGAAAAAGGCAACACGCCTGAAAAAGGTCCACGCACCCTTCAGGACGTTGAAAATGAAATGGATGAAGTGCGCTTGGACAGCCGGACACTCGATCGTCTCATGTACCGCGCGAATATTGACAATGAAATCGAATTTCAAGGCCAACAGCTCGCAATTGTCGAAGCGATTGAACTCGCTACGCAATTACGTGCCAAATCTCGTTTTTACAAAGAACTTGCCTCTGCTGAAAAAGAAGAACTCCAATACGGTTTCTCTGAAAGCACAACTGTCTATCGGGTTGCCTTATTCGAACCGGAAGATTACCGTCTTAAAGCATTGCAAACTGAAAAGGATGCCCATAAGTTATCCAATCTCATTAATGCAAAAAACTACTCCATCACGTTAGCGTTTGATGACTCGAAATATTTCTGACCCTTGGAAAGGTGAGACTCCTTTCCAAGGCATAGTGCGGGGACCACTCCAATTTAAATGAAGGCAAACCAATGACCTGTTCCCATTTACTTTGTGACCTATCACCCATGACCAACTAAGGCAATGCCAATGGACAATCCTTAATCGTGTGTCATCGGCTCCCCCACTATGAAAACCGCTCCTGTCACCTCGGTGGCTAGGAGCGGTTTTGTTTATCTTCTAGTTTTCTTCCATTGGATGATTCATTAACGTGTCATCATGGAGAATATTACAGACAGTCACAATGGCTCTTTTTCTTCAGAGAATAGTGAAAAAGAAAAAACTCCTTAGCCTTCACAACAAGAGCCTTTAATCCGAAACGTGCAGCTCGTTTTCTGCAATCTGCTTGAGAGCATTGGCACGATGTATAATAAATTTTCTCATATAGATTTTTAAAAATAACTTATCTGCAATCCTACCAATTAGACCAAAAGGTGATTTATATTGAAAACGGTCAACCATCAGGGTTCCATTATCCTTCTCAACAAATTCGTGGATATGTGTAAAGGAATGGAAAGCACCTTTCGCCATTACATCTTCAAACTTATAGGGTCTATCCATTGTCGTCACTTTTGCAGTCAGCCGCTGTCTAATGCCGAAATGGACAGCTTCCCATGTAACAGTATCCCCAACACTCAATAGACCTGTCGTAACACCGCCGACAGCCCGCTCTCTCGTATTCGTTGTTGTACGAATATGAATATCCACATCCCGTGCAAGATCGAAACAACGTTCAATAGGCGCATGTATGAATTCCGAATGAATGATTAAAGGCATACGAATTCCTCCATTCATTGTGCTTACAGGTAAATGTATCATACAATTGCCGGAGTTTAAAATGATAATCGCAATGGAGGTTAAATTGTATGGGATGTACGACACCGGAGAAATTCTGGTATAAAATGAAAATGGACAGAACAAAAGCGCCCGGCAAGAAATATGCGAGGGTACCAAACTATTCAGGGATATCACTCATTGTTGGGGATATTGAATGTCGTGAAAAAAATACCGAATTCCTAAGCAATAAAAAAGACACAACCGAAGTTGTGTCTTTTTTAGGTGATACCCGAGGCCGGACTTGAACCGGCACGCCTCGCGGCATCGCATTTTGAGTGCGACGTGTCTGCCATTCCACCACTCGGGCATATTAAAATAATTTTCCACAGCGTAAATCTTAAGCTAATTGGAGGCGGCAACCGGAATCGAACCGGTGATAAGGGTGTTGCAGACCCGTGCCTTACCGCTTGGCTATGCCGCCTTAGATAAAGTGGAGCGGAAGACGGGATTCGAACCCGCGACCCCGACCTTGGCAAGGTCGTATTCTACCACTGAACTACTTCCGCGAAACTGGGGTAGCTGGATTCGAACCAACGAATGACGGAGTCAAAGTCCGTTGCCTTACCGCTTGGCTATACCCCAAAAAGATAAATGGGGCGACTGAAGGGAATCGAACCCTCGAGTGTCGGAACCACAATCCGATGCGTTAACCACTTCGCCACAATCGCCATGATATCTATTTGTTTTAATTATGATGTAAACACATGGGGCGGCTGAAGGGAATCGAACCCTCGAATGTCGGAACCACAATCCGATGCGTTAACCACTTCGCCACAACCGCCATCATATTGAATCGCAATAGTAATGGCAGGGGCAGTAGGAATCGAACCCACACCAAAGGTTTTGGAGACCTCTATTCTACCGTTAAACTATGCCCCTGTAAAGATGGTGGTGGGGGACGGATTCGAACCGCCGAACCCGGAGGGAGCGGATTTACAGTCCGCCGCGTTTAGCCACTTCGCTACCCCACCAAAATCCATGGTGCCGGCGAAAGGACTTGAACCCTCAACCTACTGATTACAAGTCAGTTGCTCTACCAATTGAGCTACACCGGCATGGTGAATTAAATGGTGGCTCAGGACGGAATCGAACCGCCGACACAAGGATTTTCAGTCCTTTGCTCTACCGACTGAGCTACTGAGCCACAAGATATTTTTTAAAAAAATGGCGGTCCCGACCGGGATCGAACCGGCGATCTCCTGCGTGACAGGCAGGCATGTTAACCGCTACACCACGGGACCATTTGGTTGCGGGGGCAGGATTTGAACCTGCGACCTTCGGGTTATGAGCCCGACGAGCTACCACTGCTCCACCCCGCGATAATACTATTTAATACATTTAAGTTATAATGGTGGAGGATGACGGGCTCGAACCGCCGACCCCCTGCTTGTAAGGCAGGTGCTCTCCCAGCTGAGCTAATCCTCCTGGGTTAAAATTGCGATAAGCGGCGCATTACTGCATCAGCTTCAATCGTTCAGTCTCTTCCTTGTTCTGCTTGCTTCTCCCAATTTTAACGGGAGTCGCGATGATTTTTATATTACTACATTTGATGCTTTTAAATAAAATGGTGACCCCTACGGGATTCGAACCCGTGTTACCGCCGTGAAAGGGCGGTGTCTTAACCGCTTGACCAAGGGGCCATTTTTATGTAGTTAACTGGCGGAGAGCAAGGGATTTGAACCCTTGAGACAGCGTTAGCCGCCTACACGATTTCCAATCGTGCTCCTTCGGCCACTCGGACAGCTCTCCAATTGGCTCCGCAGGTAGGATTCGAACCTACGACCGATCGGTTAACAGCCGATTGCTCTACCACTGAGCTACTGCGGAATAATAATGAATAAGTTACTCACATTCTTTTGGAATGACAGCCCAGCGATGTCCTACTCTCGCAGGGGAAACCCCCGACTACCATCGGCGCTGAAGAGCTTAACTTCCGTGTTCGGTATGGGAACGGGTGTGACCTCTTCGCCATCATCACTGGACCTTTCCAACAAGACAATAATTATTATATCAAACTTACTGGATATTTGCAAGCGTCTTTTAAATATTTTTCTTAAATATTTTTTAAGAAGTATTTTTTATTCGCTCAAAACCGGATAAAATCAACATTGGTTTGTACAAAATCAGGGACAACCATGCCCTTTTTAATCAAGGTTAAGTCCTCGATCGATTAGTATCTGTCAGCTCCACACGTCGCCGCGCTTCCACCCCAGACCTATCAACCTCATCTTCTTTGAGGGATCTTACTTACTTGCGTAATG
>NZ_JAKRNU010000019.1 GCF_022346545.1 Sporosarcina sp. ACRSM
AGATCCCTCAAAGAAGATGAGGTTGATAGGTCTGGGGTGGAAGCGCGGCGACGTGTGGAGCTGACAGATACTAATCGATCGAGGACTTAACCTTGATTAAAAAGGGCATGGTTGTCCCTGAGTTTGTGAAAACCAATGTTGGTTTTATCCGGTTTTGAGCGAACAAGCTCAAAGAGTCTGGTGCCGATGGCGAAGAGGTCACACCCGTTCCCATCCCGAACACGGAAGTTAAGCTCTTCAGCGCCGATGGTAGTTGGGGTTTTCCCCCGCAAGAGTAGGACGTCGCCAGGCGTCAAGGTCATTGCCGATAGGTAATGGCTTTTTTTGTGCTTATAAATAGAAAAATGGAAGTTAAATTGCAGCTATTTTAAAAGGGGAAGCTTCTGCAGTAGTGCAAAGATCATTCTTATGCTTGAAGCGCTCATATACCTTCTGCCTTCGCTCAAAGTAACTCCCAAACGATCATACTTCTGTTCTATCCGCTCAAAGTTTCCCTAAGCGCTCAAAGCTACTTTCAAGTGATCAAACTCTCTCCACAGCGCTCAAAGCTCCTTCTAAGTGATCAATCCTCCATTCTAGCGCTCAAACCGGCTTCCTAGCGATCAAACTCTCACACCAGCGCTCAAAAAATCCCTCAAGCGTTCATCCAACAAAGGATGTCGAGGATCTTTAATTATTTAGTTTCCTCTCCTATCCAGTTATCCCATAGCTTCGTTCAGAATAGGGTATATTGATGTCAGGAGGTGAATGAATGACGATTGTTAAAAACGCGATGATTCGTTTTTTCACAGAACGTTTCTATGATCAGGCAGCGCAGACGGCTTATTATCTTCTGTTGTCCATGTTTCCATTTCTTATTTTCATCCTGTCCTTATTAAGTTTTTTCACGGTGAATGAAGAAATGCTTCTTACGTTTCTACGCCCTTTTGCGCCCGATCAAGCATTTCGAATTATTGAATATAATGTTCATGCGGTTCTCAATAAAGAGCAAGGGAAAGTGCTATATGTAAGCCTTATCGTGGCGTTTTGGATCTCCTCCATGGCCGTGCAGTCGTTAGCGCGTTCACTTGATTTGGCAAATGGTACTGTGCGGCGGTATGCTTTTTGGAAAGTGCTGATTCGTGATTTAGGCGTAACGCTTCTTTTTATGCTTGTCATTCCTCTCTCTTTGTTTCTTCCTATTATTGAAAATGCGTTGCGAACAGCACTTACCCATTATGATACGATTGAAGAGTGGCAAGGTTGGTTGATTATTTGGCCGAATGTCAAATGGGGGCTAGGGACGTTATTTCTGTTCCTCTTTTTCCTGTTATTTTTTAAAGTCGTGCCGACCGGGAGAATGAAATTCAAGGAAGTATTACCGGGAGCTCTCTTTTCAGCGATTGGGTGGCAGTTGTTTTCTTTTGTATTTGGAGACTATGTATCAAATGTGGATTATACGCGGTTATACGGACAATTGTCGGGGATTATTTTGTTGGTTACTTGGTTTTACTTCACGGCGGTGATCTTATTGCTTTCGGGGTTATTGAATGCGGAAGGACGGAAGTTGTCGAAACGAAGAAAGGGGGCCAGAATTAGATGAAAATACTTGTAGTGGACGATGATCCGAATATATTGCAGTTGGTCAATATCCAATTGTCGCAAGCGGGATATACGGTATTAAAAGCTGCGGATGGAATGGAGGCGCTTGCGATGGTGGAGGAGGACATTCCAGATTTGGCGGTGGTTGATGTCATGATGCCGATGATGGATGGCTATACGTTGACGAGAGAACTAAGGGCTTTAGCGGATATCCCGGTGTTGTTGCTGACGGCGAAAGGGGAATTGGAAGATAAGGAAAAGGGCTTCCTTGCAGGTGCTGATGATTATGTGGTGAAGCCGTTTGAACCGAAAGAGTTGCTGTTTCGCGTCAATGCCATTTTGCGCCGCTATGATAAGGCCGTCGATGTCTTTATCCAAGCGGGACCGATGACGATCAATCGTCAAAGTTATGAAGTGTCTGTCGGTAAGAAGGTGTTGCTCATTCCTTTAAAGGAATTTGAATTACTGTCTGTTCTTGCATCCCGACCAAATCATGTTTTCGCTCGGGAATTATTGTTGGAACGGGTATGGGGCTTCGACTACGAGGGAGATGAACAGACGTTGAGCGTTCATATTAAGCGTATTCGTGACAAGCTGGCTACATTGACGGAGAAAGTCACGATAGCGACTGTGCGCGGAGTTGGCTACAAGTTGGAGGTATCTCCGTGAGATCGCTATACGGAAAATTTGTCGTGATTACAGCTTTAATTATGTTTGTAAGTGGGCTTCTCGCATTTCTTACGGTCAATACCTATTATCATCAGCAACTGAAAGGGAAAAATGATGAAAAAAATATGAAGATCGCCATGAGTATTGCGTCTTTCATTGAGTCAACAAAGGAGTTGGATCTTGATCATTATTTGAAAACGCAAGCTGCGGTCGGATACAAGCTTTATGTAGTCGATGAAAAGCGGAATGCTACCCTTTACGGAGAACCTTTCCGGGTTGAAAATCTTACAAGTGAAACGGTGGATCAGGTTTTGAAGGGCGAGCGGTATCATGGGATGAGGGATTTTCCGAGCGAGACTTTTGTGACGGGATTTTTCTCAAATAAGTTAGCAAATACAGTCGGGGTCCCTTTCCAGCATGAAGGGACGAGTTACGCGCTTTTCTTACGGCCAGATATTAAGATGCTTTTCACGGAAGTACATAAACTTCTTGGGGGAATGGTCATCGTCATGGCAATTATCAGTTTGCTGTCGATGCTCATTGTGGCGAAGAAACTGATTGATCCGATTACTGCGTTGACTGTGGCAACAAAAAAAGTGGGAGAAGAACGCTTTTCCGGAACGCTCGATATCCATCGAAGTGATGAAATCGGGCAGCTGGCGAAAAGTTTTCAACGCATGACGGAAAAATTGAGTGAAAATGATCGGATACGTAAAGAATTCATCAGTGATGTTTCTCATGACTTTCAATCCCCTCTTTTAAATATAAAGGGGTATGCGGAATTGCTGATGGATGAAACATTGACGGAGGCATCGCGAAAAAACTATGCGCAAGTGATCCAGTCGGAAACCGAGCGCTTATCGTCATTGACGAAGCAGCTATTGCTCCTCACTTCACTTGATCAATTATCGTCTCCGCTTCAACTGAAGACATTCAGTGTGGATGAGCAATTAAAAGAAGTGGTCCGCAAATATAGATGGTTAGTAGAAGAGAAAGAATTGTCCTTATCGATGGAATTGGAGGAAGTCACATACACGGGAGATCCTGCTTTCCTTGAAAAGGTATGGGAGAATCTACTATTGAATGCATTGAAATATACGGAGGTTGGTGGCACGATTGACGTGCTGTTAACCGAGGAACCGGATCATTTAATAGTGGTTGTCCGTGATACCGGCATAGGGATGGACGAGAGTGCCTTGGGACGTATTTTTGACCGCTTTTATCGGGCGGATGATTCGAGGACGCAGAAATCCGGGGGCACGGGGCTTGGCTTGTCCATTGTACAGCAAGTCGTAAAACTGCATGCAGGGGCGATTGACGTCACGAGTAAAAAAGGAGAAGGGTCAACGTTTACAGTGAGATTGCCGAAACTGTCATGACTCGTTCATCTTCCGTTCATGTTCGTTCATTATGATAGAGCTATAAGATGAACAACAGAGGGAGAGTGCAATATGCAAGAAAAATGGAGTTTACGTCTCATTCGTATTTCAGCAATTTTTGGCTTGATCGGGACCGTCTTAGGATCACATATGGCAGGGGCCGGTTCGTATGCTTTCAGACCGATTCACGCGCATATTTTGCTAGTCGGCTGGTTATCGATGTTTGCTTGGGGCGTTTTTTACCGTCTCTATCAAGTGCGCGCTAAAAAGCTGATTGCATTCCATGGCTGGACGGCGATCATCGGGGCGATTGGCTTGACGACAGGGATGTGGCTACAATTCCTGCAACCGTTTGACGTCAATGCAACCTTTTCATTGATCTTCTATATCGTTGGCGGTACGATTTTACTTGTCAGTTTCGCTGTATTCGTGCTCATTACATTTTTAACAGAAAAAGCAGGCAAACGATAAATCAAAATCCACTTCTCGACTTTCGGAAGTGGATTTTTCTTATTCCATCACTTCAAATAATACAGCAAGCCCGACACCACCGGCACTGCCAATGGCCGCAAGTACGTAGCGCAAACCTTTTCTTCTTTGTACTTCATAAAAGAGCCGGGTGACAAGAATCGCACCGGATGCTCCGTAAGGGTGTCCTGTCGTCAAAGCGCCACCTGAGACGTTCAGTTTTTCGTACGGAATCGAAAGTTCTTGTGCGCATGCAACAATCTTAGAGGCGAATGCTTCATTTATCTCAAATAAATCAATGTCATCAATTGTTAACGCATGTCTATCCAATAATGTGCGGATCGCTGGAACGGGAGAGATGCCGGGATAATGAGGGAGGATGCCGCTCACTGCACTGTCGACAAAACGTAAAACAGGCTTCTGATTCAGTTCATGGGCCAAATTTTCGTCCATGACGACGACGGCTGCCGCTCCGTCGTTAATGCTACAACTGTTGGCGGCTGTAACGGTGCCGGACCCTTTGGCAAAGATAGGTTTCGCCCGCTTCAGCAAAACAGCCATATTGCGTTCTTTAAAAAAGCACTCATCTTCGGTACGATCTTCAAATGCAATAATTTCAGGCTCGTATAAACCTTCCCGATAGGCTGCCCAGCTGCGTGTATAGCTCAGCATCGCATAGTTATCCTGTATTTCTTTCGTCAGGTGATACTTTTGTGCAACATGTTCAGCAGCTACGCCCATATCAGGGTCACCTATACGATCAGGTGAAAATCTAGCTCTTTTCGGGAACGGGGAGGTACTGCTACTTTCCACTCCACCTGCGATATAACAAATTCCCGCTCCACCTTGGACAAAATGACAAGCTGTTCGGATGGCCTCCAGTCCAGCACTGCATTGTCTGTCAATCGTCATCCCGGTGACTGACAAAGGGAGAGCTGCCTCCAAAGCCGTTAGCCGGGCCATATTTCCACCAGGTCCGACAACATTCCCGAAAATGACTTCATCGATTTCCGTCTCAAGTCTATGGGCGAGATGTTGCACAAGGGGGGCGGCAAGAAGATGTGGTTCGACATCCCGGAACATGCCGTCTTTCCTTCCGACAGGCGTCCGTTTTGCTTGTACAATCACGGCCTTATTCAAGGACAAGCACCTCGGCTTCGATGAATTGTTGAACCTGACTCCGGGCAATTTTTCCGCTTGTCGTATAAGGGAGTTCATCGATGAAAAACCACTTACGCGGAATTTTGTAGGCCGATAACTTTTCCCTGCAAAGTCTTTTTAATTCTTTTTTAGGCGCACTGCCTTTTATTAGGGCGATGGGAATTTGTCCCCAGTACGAATCCTCCAAGCCAACGACTGCCACTTCTTTAACGGCTGGATGTTGCAATAGAACCGCTTCGATTTCTTCGGGAAATAAATTGACACCGCCCGATAAAATCATATTCTTTTCACGGCCAATGACATACAGAAAGCCGTTTTCATCTAGATAGCCCATATCATCTACCGTCACCCATCCCGCTTCGTCCTCAATCGACTGAATCGTTCTGGAACGCGGCTCCAAGTAACCGGAAAAAAGCATTGTACTTCTGACAAATATTTTTCCGATTTCTCCAGCGAGAGCCATCTTTCCATCTTCAAGCCTGATTTGAATTTCTACGTTATGAAAAGGTTGCCCGACCGAATTCGGTTTCTGTCTATTGCCTTCATCACTTAAAAACGATACGAAGCTCAATTCACTTGCCCCGTAAAATTCATACATCGTTAAATGTGGGAATCGCTCCCGTATTTGCTCTTTGGAACCTTCCTCCCATTTCGCTCCAGAAGAAATGATGGTCATTGGTTTCTGAATGAGGACATTTTCTTTTAAGATGGCCTCCACCATCGTCGGTACGACGAACATCGCTGTCACGGGGAGTGTGTCCATCCATTTCAATGCAAGTGTAGGCGTAAAGCTTTCCATCACATAGATTGTCCCACCGGCATATAAAGTACTAATCGCTCCGTAAAGGAAATGGGAGTGGATGAGTGCACCTGGAATAAGGACGCCGTCATTTTCATCCAGGTGAAAATCCCGCTGATTGCAAGCAAAGCTTTCCACCCAAGAACGATGGGAACGGACAAAGGCTTTTGGCAACCCGGTTGTCCCGGAAGTGAAACCGAGATAAAACGGTGTTTCCCCATCGACGGTTAATGCGCATGATGGCATACATGTGCTTATTTGCTTCAAAGCATCTTCCCATAGAATGATGTGTGCATCCGTGTTTTGGATGCGTTCCGCTAACTCTTTCGTGGTGATTAACACAGAAGGAGAAGAGACGGTGAGACGCTGTTCCAGTTCTGCTGGTTTCCATTTGGCGTCAAAAGTGGCGGCAGTTCGACCCGCCATCGCAATGCCCGAAAAAAGTTGCAGAAAAGCGATTCCATTAGGCATGAAAATCCCGACTGTCGCGCCGGTCTCCGCAATGGAATCGATCCAATTTGCTGTTTGGCAAACCATTCTAGACCATTCCCGATAATGGATCGTTTGGGATGGAGTGTGTATGGCGATTTTATCGGGATGCCCGATTGCATGATTTGTATAAGTTCCTGTAATGGTTGTCATGTAATGCCCCTCCTCTAGCTCGTCAGTAATCTCCGGTTGAAAACGGGGTAGGCTTGCAGTTTATAAACGACAAAAGAGGCAAGCGTTGCTTTGATGGCATCACCCGGCAAATAGACAAGGCTCATTTTCATCGCGAGTAGCAAATCGATATTCATCACGAAAGCTTGTACAGGGACACCGAATAGATAAATGAGAAAAATGCCGATTGTCAAATTGGTCAATAAAACCGGTCCAAGCCGTAGCTGTTTGAAACGGGATTGAATATAGCCGAGGCAAAATGCTGTGATCGGATACGACAGGATATACCCCGCGCTAGGTCCAACGAAAACACCCAAACCTCCACGTCCTCCTGATAAAAGCGGCAGTCCTGTAGCAACAAGCAGCAAGAAAACAATTTGGCTCATCGCACCTAAACGGGCCCCTAAAATTCCACCCGCCAAGAGCACACCAATCGTCTGCATAGTAATTGGTACCGGCGTGAAGGATAGGAAAAGCGGAGGAAGTAAACCTAATGCCCCCATAATGGCGGCAAATAAAGCAACTTGTGTCATTTCACGTATATGCATAAGCCATCCCCTCAATAGATTGATAACTTCATATCGAATAGTGTAAACTTTCAAACCCATTTGTGTCAACAATAAATGAATATTTGTTAACTTAAAGAAGACGACAAAAAAGGACAGTCGCTGTGGAAAGGGGGACTGTCCTTTAACGAATTTATAAAAAATCTAATTGTACTTTTCCATTTACCAGTGAAAGACGAGCATCAAATTTATTACCATTATTGGCGGTAAAGCCTTTGATCACATTTGTTTTTCCTTTCGTACAAAGAAGTTTCACTTGGGCCGAGGTAAGCTTTTTCTTTAAGAATATTCCCGGGAAGGTCATCTTGCATCCATTTTTATAGGCACTGCAACCGTAGAACCCTTTCCGTGCCACGATGGTACCTTGTTGACAGGCAGGGCAAGGAGCAATTTCCTTCGGGGCATAGTTTTTGGCTGATCGGGATGCTTTTGGTGGTAGCGTGATATCAATTTTTTGCGCTTCTAACTGTGGGGGCACTTCTTTCAACAATTTGTGGATGAATCTTGCAATGCTTTCAAGGAAGTGCGCCTGCGTCCCTTCACCATTGCCGATTTTCCGCAAATACGTTTCCCATTTGGCAGTCATCGATGGACTGGCGAGTAAATTTCCTTCGATGGCCTGACAGAGGATACGCCCTTTGTCCGTGATAGAAACGATGTTTTTCGTAACGGTGATATAGCCATGACGTTTGATCGTTTCGATAATGCCACTTCGGGTCGCTTCCGTTCCGAGCCCTTCCACTTCTTTCAAGATTTCCGTTTCTTCCTTATCCTCGATGAGCTTCCCGCATGTCTTCATCATCGCAATGAGTTGACCTTCCGTATAAGGTTTAGGCGGCATTGTTTTTCCTTCTTTGATTGCAATATTGCTTTCGACCGGCTCTTGCATCCTGAGCGGAGGCAGGGAAGGCTCGTCCTTATCGCTTTCTTTTTCCGAACGGGTGAACAACGCTTTCCATCCTTTATCCCGTTCTGTTTTGCCGATGGTGAAGAAGGGCAGTCCATTGACATCAGTCGTCACTTTCGTTTCCGTGTACAGATAGTCAGTATGGAACATTGCGAGCGTTGTGCGGACGACTTCCTCGTACAAGTTGCGTTCAACGTTTGATAGTCTGTTAAGTACCGCTTGGGACGGGATTTTCTTCGTCGGAATGATGGCATAGTGCTCCTGAACCTTTGAACTGTCGACGTAGCGCTTTTTTGGCGCAAGTGAGACGACAGGGAAAGAATGCCCGATGAGCTGTTGGTAATCATTCACTTGGGCAGCAAGATAGGAAAACTCATTCGGCGTAATGTGCCGGGCATCCGTTCGTGGATACGTCACAAGCTTCTTTTCATAGAGTCCTTGCATTGTTTTCAGCACATCTGCCGGACTCGTTTTCCAAAGCCGATTCGCGGTTGCTTGTAGCGTAGATAGCGAATGAAGCTGAGGGGGCGGCGTGCGCTTATCGGTCTTTTCGACGGATGTAATGATCCCAGGTGAATTGGGAAGTATATTATGTTTTGCAAGTAGTTCCCGGATAATCTCCCGTTTTGGTTCTTTCGCTTTCGCTTTTCCTTTATACGTCCCATGCTCGGCAGTAAAAGTCGCTTCAATTTCAAAAAACGGCTCGGAAACAAATGTCTCAATTTCCTTTTGGCGTTGATAAATGAGGTAAACCGTCGGTGACTGTACACGCCCGATCGGAAACACTTCCTGAATACCCCGTGCTTTTAAAAGCAATGAATAGAGACGCGAGCCATTCATCCCGACAAGCCAATCGCTGATCTGCCGTGCTTTCGCTTCATCATACATGAGCAGATCCTTGCGATTATCATGCAGGTTGGAAAAACCTTTTCGCACTTCATCGATTTCAAGCGAATTGATCCACAAGCGCTTAATCGTTTTTCCTCTCGCACCCGTTTGGTTGTAAATGCTGTAGAAAATATTCGATCCTTCACGATCCACGTCACAAGCATTAATGACAACATCCGCTGCGAGGATAAACTTCTTCACCGCCTGAAATTGCGCATACTTTCCTTTCGCAATTTGGAATTCGTATCGTTCCGGTAAAATTGGCAAACTGCCAAGCGTCCAGCGGTTCCAACGTGCGTCATACGCTTTTGGCTCTTTTAACTCGACAAGATGACCGATGCCCCATGTAATAATGGCACCATGGGGAAAGAGCTGACTTGGCGCCAGCTCAATATGCGTTTTCTGCCGACTTTTCACAGTAAATGCCTCGGCATAGGCTTTTGCTTGGGATGGTTTTTCGGCTAAGATGACCGGTTTCATAGGGACACCTCTTTTCCTTAATGATAGAAACGTTAGTTCTATTATTATCGCATAGATTTTGGGGGTTTCCAAATTCATAGGTTGGATCTTAATTGGCAAAAAATTTACGTAAAAGTTTAAGCAAACATAAAACTCATGTTTGTTTAGGTGACCGAAAATTATGTATTAGCTTGAACGAAACAATGGAATTTCATTGGAGATAAAATCAATTAAACACTGTATAATTTTGGGGAATCAACATACGTATACATTTACTTTACTATACGATCTGAAAATATATATTTAGATCGAATTCTTTCAAACTTTAGTCTTGTAAAAAGGGAGCAATTAAATCTATTCTATTCGTCCAAACGCCACCGGAATAATGAGGAGGCAGTCGCTTAATATCCTCAGGTGTATCAAAACCTTCTGACCATCCGCCATTACCTGCAACTATAATCACACGAGTACCTACCTTTTCCAATCTATTGATAAATTTATTTGGCCATCCCCACATCCATGGCGCATAATTCTCCGGAATGTGAATTTGTGTATGATGACAAGCCGATGGAACATAACCTGTCCACCCGACGGAAATATAAGGAATCATACAACTTTTCAAAGTAGCCATAGACATCACCCGGAGTTCTGGGAGCTTTTCTTTTAATGATTGAATCGGTTGGTCTCCACCGTAAACAGTTAGTTGCTTTAAATGTTCTTTTGGCAGTTCAGAAAGGAATTGCGCTAGTTGAACTCCTTCCTCCGGGTCATCACTTTTAATATGAATCAAAAATGATTCTTTCGGGAAATAGGACAAAACCTCTTCAAGGGAAGGCATCAGCCCCACTCCTTTACCACGAAAAGGATATGTTTGCCCATTATCGGCCGAATAACCATAACCGATATCCAATTGTTTTAGTTCTGCCATTGTATGATCCCTAGTAACGCCTTCGCCGTTTGTTCTACACTCAAGGGTCCAGTCATGAAAAACAGCAAATTGATTGTCTTTTGTAGGATGAATATCAAATTCAACAATGTCAGCTCCAGCTTCAAAGGCAGCTTGCATGGAAGGGATCGTATTTTCTAAAAAAGGATGTTCTGGTTCATAGATCCTCTCTGCTGTGCATGTATCACTAGCAATTTCCTCCATATGGAAAGTTTGTGACATTCCCCTGTGTGCTAGTAGCAAGGGAGCTTCATCTTTAGATTTAGTAAACAAGGAACTGTTATTTAGATACACGAAAGCCACCAAAACCAATAAAAGTATTATAAATCTTTTAATATAAATTTTAAATTTCTTCATATTTCCTCCAACCTATCAAATTCTGATAAATAAATATCAAAGACAGTACTACAAAAAGACTGCTTTACTAAAAAGTTATGATGAATTTCTGAAATCTTAACAGCAGTTACCGCTGTTGCGAGAAATATGCCAAATTGAAAAAGCATATTTACTGCCTCGTATGTCACCATATAAACACCCCTTTCCTCAAGGGAGTGTCAACCGCCCATCCGCTATACGTTGCCGCAACCTACAGTCTAGCATTTTATATGACAAAAATTGGCGGGATTAGCTACAAAAAATCGACATCAAGTCCTTAAATCTTTACATTAATCAAGTTGGCCCCTTAATGATTTTAATAAATTAAAATGTGGTTTGTTGAGTCCGTGCAGATTTTTAGATTGGATATAAAATCCTCATTGGAGTACATAGGCCTTAGTAAATCCTTCCGTTTAAAACGTATCCATAAGCAGTATCTTCTTTCATTATATTTGAGATTCATACACCAGATAGAGTAATCATACCTCCCACTATTGTTGAAAGGCACGGAACCTCGTTGGGCCATATCCATGCAATAAGAAAAGCAAAGGCAGGAGGTAAATAAAGAGAACTTGTTGCTTCTGATGCCATTGTTCGTGAGCTAATACATTCAAGAGTAAAATAAGGGTGAGCCTGCTCATCTTGAGTAAAGTTCCCGTATGAAATCGGCATTTATAGTGAAGAACTTGTTGATCGTGTCCTCTGTCGGAGCATGCCGAACGTAAAAAGGGATGTTTTTAGTTTGGATAAACGAGTCGATTTCTTGTACTGTGTCAATTCCACCCTCAAATGTGTTCGCCCACAAGTCTATCTGCTTTCCGTCACTGAAATGCAGGATGTACTTTCCATTAAATGATCTCCGGTTTGAATCCGATTCGATTGGAATGGAGTAATCAATTTCCACGTTCTTCACTCCGTCTGTCCAATCATATTCATCTTGCTTCAAATTCCAAAAAGTACTAAATATGATTTTCTCTTCAGCGATCACAAGAGCATTTGTGACTCCTAAGTAGAGGAAAGGCAGTGTGAGCAAAATAGGGATCCTTGCCAGTCGTTGCACTAAACCGACCCCTGATCGGAATACCTTGAAAGACTTCTCCCGAATCCCTTCCTTGATGCAAAAGTAAATTCCCCAAGTTGCAAGCCCATAAATGATGGCGCTGAGAAAAAAGGCCCAATAGGCGCTAAGCGGGGTGCCGAAATAGACAGCGTCCTTAGTGTAATTGATCTGCTTGTTGATGAAATAGAAAATGAAAAACCAGATGGCCGAAAAGAAACCGAACGTTAGGAAAAACAGCCACCACAGCTTTTTTTCAGACCTCTCTTTTTTCATGGGGACCCGCCTCCTTTCATGCTTATGAAACTTCGCATGAAGTATAGTTCATTCCAAAACTGGAATAATAGTAGATATACGTAAAGTGATCGATTAAGTTTCAATTCAGCGGCGGAGGTCCATCTGGGGGATTTGATAGGAGAGCTTTCCAAAAAAAATTTCTTTACCGAAAACGTTTTATAAAAAAAGACTCATACTTTGATAAAATTCTGGATAAATGGCTTGAAGGCGAACTTTCAGATATCGTGGAAGACTATATACCTTTATCAGGTATACAAAGTGCTGATAATGTCGCTGGAGATCTTGAGATATTCGTGTATGGATGGACAAAAAGCAGAGGAATATTACATTAAGGAAGCCTTAAAATATCATAAAGAGCAACAGAAGTCATCCAAACAATAGCTAGTTTCCTTACTGTTTAGCCATGCCGCAAACGGGTGCTATCCTTGAAAAGGATTTGCGCTTGTTCGTAAAAGAGACGTGATCATGAGATGCATAATATGTGTGTAAAGAATCTGTTTTTCTAAATTTGAGTCTTAGAAAATTACAAAATCCCGGACGTTTAATCTGATTATGTGCATATTTTCCTTTCGCAACTTGGAACTCATACCGCTCTGGTAAACTGCCAAGCGTCCAACGATTCCATCGCGCATCATACGCTTTCGGTTCTTTCAACTCGACGAGATGCCCGGTGCCCCATCTAATAATGGCATCGTGGGGAAAGAGCTGACTTGGCGCCAGTTCAATATGCGTTTTCTGTCGGCTTTTCACGGTAAATGCCTCGGCATAGGCTTTTGCTTGGGGAGGTTTTTCAGCTAAGATGACCGGTTTCATAGAACACCTCTTTTCATTAATGATAGAAACGTTGGTTCTATTGTTATCTCATAGATGGGGGGAGGTTTTCTATTTGGATTTGCTGGGGAAGGGGGTGCTACATGTGTATTTTTTGAATAATTGTGGTAAAAAGACCGGGTGCGTCAACACCTAGTCAATGTGCTTGACTAGCCCAAGGAATGTTTATTACACAGAGTAACCATCCCACCTACTTAGCCGATAGCAAGGGATAGTTACTTTTTTCTATTGGTGTAAAGTGCAATCATCGCAATAACGGCTGTTGCTGCAACCTATAGTTGAGCATTTTAAACGACAGATTCCTCAACGATATAATTAAAGCAAGTATGGCAGAGGAATTATGTTTTTTTATAATAACAATGTTTCTTCATTTCTTTTTATTCCTCTTCCAATTCTTTGGCATGCTTCACTCTTAAACGATAAACATAATACAGCGGGATGAAACTGCAGATAAATAAAACAGCTCCTAAGAATAGCCCGTTTAACGAGCTGAAGTTCGGTGTAATGGAAACAAGATAACCGACAGCCACTACAGCGATTATTAATACAATCAAGCCTGCTAAAAACGATCTCATGGGATTTTTAATTTTTCTTTCATGCTCTACACTCACACTCATAGATAAATAGAAGTATACAACTGTTGTTAAGATCAACACTAGCCAAAGTGGATTCTCACGCATTTTTTCAAGTCCACCTTGAAAAAAGTTATAACCGAGAATGCATAAGATTCCAATGGTTTGAACGACATAAGCAATTCTAGTGTTTTGTAAGTTCCTTAAAATAAGTCTTTCATCTGTAATTTTTTTCATTCAAAATCCTCCTTTTCGATCCAAAATATTTCATCCAATTTTGCATTCACGGCATAGCAAATTTGCAAGCAAAGTTTTAATGACGGATTGTATTTACCTTTTTCAATAAGACTCACGGTTTGTCTAGTAATACCGACAATGTCAGCGAGCTGTTGTTGTGTTAAATCTACTTTCACACGGGCAAGCTTAACTTGATTTTTCATACGAGCCTCCTCTCTAATAGTAATGTAACATATATATTGCCTTATGTAAATTATAAGTTGCAAAATTGGTGAATAATCATAAGAATACCATGATTGATTGGTGAGAATATTACTGACTATAAATGAAAAGGATAGAAGAGCAGGGATGATATCTGCTCACTCTATCCTTTTTCATTTATTGGTCTTTTTGAATCAAAAAAAGAGATAGCGTAATCGCCACCTTTTTTCTTGATTCACAATCGTTCCTGTTATCGGTCATTACATTTCTATTGAATTTAAATATTCATAAGTTTTCTTTGGCACTTTGAAGTTAAATGAAATTTTTTTCAGGCTAAATTTGATATAAGGAACATTTTCGTACGTTGTCATAGTAGCAACTTCATTTAAATTATCCTTTTGCTTTTTGAGCAAGTTCAGTTTAGCAGCACTTTTATGGTAAAACTTAAATGTTTTTCCTTCAATCGCTTCCGTAGGTAGATCAACTGATTCCCAATCATCCATTTTTAACGCATCAACAAAGTTTTCAATATCCTTGTTATCTGAAATTATTGTAATAACACTGGAATCATCCGATGAGATGATTTCAATTTTTTGTGTTTCTTCAAGATCACCTACATTTTCTGTACGACACCCCACAAGTAAAGTTGAGATGATTCCTGCAACTAAAAACAGCATCAGACTTTTTTTCATCTGCCCCCACCGTCTCCCTTTTCATATTGTGTACATTTCTTCCCTTTATCTATTTCCATTGTACAATGCGAATAAATTCTCTTTAATGGACCTATGACATATTTTAGGCTGAGGCTAGAGGCGTATGACACTTAACGTTTTTTCTGACTCTAAGAATGTGTTTCTCCGCTTCAGAAATTATAAAACAATTGACAAGTCCAAAAAATCAATGTATTATTGCAATCAATATTAAATGCAGACTAAGAATGGAATTAGTAAAAATGGATGTGTCCTTATAGAGAGTCGGTGGTTGGTGAAAATCGGCAGGCGCACATTTTGAACTCATCCAGGAGTCACTCTCTGAAATTTTCAAAGTAGGGGATGTCGGTTTCCTCCGTTATCGGGATAGGCAGTGATGGCTGCCGATAAGTGGATCTGTCTTTAGCGACAGGTCAATTAGAGTGGTACCGCGAGTTGAACCTCGTCTCTATATTTCGATATAGAGGCGGGGTTTTTTGTTTTTTAAAATGAATGTAGAAGGAGTGCAGGGAAATGAGCAGAAAAATTTGGGTGTTTGATACAACGTTACGAGATGGCGAGCAGGTACCAGGTGCGAAATTAAATCTTTATGAAAAAGTGGAGATTGCGCAGCAGCTGAAAAAATTAGGCGTCGATATTATTGAAGCTGGATTCCCGGCTTCTTCTCAAGGCGATTTCGACGCGGTTCAGGCGGTTGCTCAAAAAGTAGGGAAGACAAGCGATATTATGATTACTGCACTCGCGCGTGCTGTGCAGGCAGATATCGATTCCGTTTATCACGCAGTGAAAGACGCGGAAAACCCAATGATCCATATGGTGCTCGGCACTTCGGACATTCACGTGGAGAAAAAGTTTAGTAAATCCAAAGACCAAATCCTGCAAATTGGCGTAGATGCCGTGAAATATGCAAAAACTTTACTTCCCCAAGTGCAATATTCAACGGAAGATGCTTCTCGTTCGGAGTTCGAATACTTATGGAAAACGATTGAGGCAGTCATGAAGGCAGGAGCGACCATGATTAACGTACCGGACACGGTAGGCTATGCGGAACCTGAAGAATTCGGTGCGATGATCTATAAATTAAATGATCGGATGAAAAACTTAAATCCAGATGTGCTATTAAGTGTTCATTGCCATAATGATTTAGGTATGGCAACGGCTAACACATTGGCAGCTATCAAAAATGGTGCCGATAAAGTGGAGTGTACAATCAACGGCATCGGGGAGCGTGCGGGCAACGCAGCATTGGAAGAAGTGGTCATGGCGTTAAACACTCGGCGTACTATTTATAATGCTGAGACACGCATTATTACAAAGGAGATCATGAACACTTCTCGCCTCGTATCCAGCTTTATGGGACTTGACGTACAGGTGAATAAAGCCATTACGGGAGATAATGCGTTTGCCCATTCGTCCGGTATTCACCAAGATGGCTTACTGAAATCAAGGGATGCTTATGAAATTGTCCATCCTGAAGACGTAGGACTTGATGATATGGAGCTTATCCTGACAGCACGTTCTGGTCGCCATGCCGTAAAAAATGCACTTGAAAAACTAGGGTTCACTCAACTGGGTACAGAGGAGTTTGAAGGGATTTTTGAAGGATTCCTGGCATTGGCCGATGCGAAAAAAGAAGTATATGACCACGATCTATATGTCATCGTTGAAAGTTATTATGAAAAGCATGATAAAACGAATGTGACAAATTACAGCGACCATTTCTTTGAAGTTGAAGATCTGCAGGTCATCAGCAACTCGAGCTTCCCTAGCGCAAGTGTCAAAATCCGTAAGGGAGGCGAGGTCTTCAAGTCAAGCGCTGTCGGTTCAGGACCGATTGATGCCCTGTATTCCGCGATTGCAGAAATTACAACGATCAAAGTCAAATTGGTGGAATACGATATTAGCAGCGTATCAAGAGGGAAGGACGCACTGGGTAAAGTGAAAATCATCGTCGAGCATGATGGTGAAAAATATATCGCGAAAGCAGCAGATACGGATATCTTAAAAGCCAGCGCCTTCGCCTATATGAATGCCATCAATAGCATCGTGTCAGCAGGGTTAAGAAAAGTACCGGTGGAAGAGATGGCGATAACTAGGTAACACAAGTAAGAGGGGACTGTGACCATGCCACAGTCCTGATTTTTTCTTGCTCTTATTCTTACTTATTTACCGGTTTATATAAATCCTTTAATCGTATCTCTTCCGTACTATTTTTATATCGAATGTGTATTTTGTCTTCGTCTGTTAGTTTCTTTTCTTCACCGCCATACAGTAATAATGTGTTTTCATCTAAAAATGTAAATGTGACATGACTTCCATCTTTAAAAAGCCTGGCTGGTTCTGAAAAATCATTCCACTTTTCATAAATAATGATCTCATCGATATAATTCTGATTCCATTGTTCCATCGCTAAAAGATAACGGTTGTTATTTTTCGTTTGAAAGGACAGCGTAACCGTTGTACCTTGCTGTTGGATGGTTGTTTGTACATCTTTTTCATCTGCTATCCACATGGAGGTGAAGAGGAAGAAACAACCAATGAAAATGGATAGTAGAAATCCTATAGTGATGAAAATCTTTTTCCTGTTCTTTGCTCGTACCTTTTTTAAAAAATCGATATTTCTTTTTTCGTTTTTTTGTTCATGCAGGCTATCTAACAACAAGTCTTCTTGCATGTCATGTAAATATTTTCGACAGCTCTCACATTGTTCTAGATGTTTTTCTATTTGTCTATTTGTTTCTTCGCTTGTTAAATTTTCTATATAACTCGGGACCAAATCTCTAAAAACGCTATGATTCATAGTTTTCCCCACCTTTTCTGATTTCTTGTTTTGCACGATAAAATGTGACTCTTGCCCAGTTTTCTGTCCCACCCAAAATTGTGCTAATCTCTTTAAAAGATAAATCTCCCAATAATCGTAGATAAAGTATTTCACGTTTTATCTCACTCAGTTGCTGCGCTTTTTTATAAAAATCCATTTTGTCTTCATTTCTAAAATAATTATCCTCTAAACTATAAAATAAAGGGGTTTCATCATTTAGCGATTTCACCAATTGGCGCTTGTTTTTTTGACGATTTATTTCTTGTAACCAAACGTTTTTCGCAATTGAACATAACCAGGTTGAAAGTTTTGCATTTCCGTTCTTATGAAAGTTGTCAATGGACTTAATGGCTTGATAAAACGTCTCTTGCGTCAATTCTTCAGCAGACTGGCTATTCTTTGTTAAGGTTAATAAGTACCTGAAAACAAAGTCACCGTAGTCCTGATATATATTGTCCTTATTCACAATTTACCTCCCCTCTAACGAAAATCCTGTTGTGAAAAGCTAGTCATCTATATATCCAGAAATGTGTGGATTCGTTACAAACATTTTTCAATTATTTTTGTGGCTCTATCTTTTACCTGAATGACGCGGTGAACATCGCATGTGAGCATATAAAAAAGACCGAGTGCGTTAACACTCAGTCAATGTAGCTAGCATAACACTTGAAGAGGGACAGAGCCTAGCTTCCGTGCTAACCGTTAGACAGATTCACTAAACCCAATTTCTTTCTTGTCATTATGTAACCTCCAATAAACTGGAATCGTCAGGATAATGATGACACCACTTAAAATATACAATGCAGAATAGCCCCATTGTGCTGAAACAATTCCTAACATAAAAGCACCGGCTGCCATACCTGTATCGAAAAAGGTAAAGAAAGTCGAAGTTGCATGCCCACTACGATGGTTTTGTGCCGACTGAATCGCTAGTGCTTGGAAACAAGGAACAATGGAACCATAACCGATACCAATGAGGACCCCGGCGATTAATAACATTGAAACGGTATGCATCGTACTCAACAGGAATAATCCAACTGCAAAAAAGAGGAAAGAAGGGTAAATGACGGCGTGAGGCCCTTTAGTATCATATAATTGGCCAGTAAAAGGACGAACGACCATCATTGCGACTGCAAAAGCAATAAAAAATAAACTTACATATTCAAATACCCCTCTTGTCTCCGCGTATACAGAAATAAAAGACATAATGCTCGCATAGGCAAATGAGGTCAAACCGCCGACGATCGCAATCGGGATTGCTTTTTTCTCAAAGAAATCGTGCCATGAAAGACGATTACGTTTTTCAATTGAAAGCTGAGGACGATATTCAGAAACTTTCAACGTGAAGGCAAATAAATAGCCAATGATAACGGCTGTAGCTAAACCAATGATTAATGCTTTATACGAAAACAACTGTAGGGTGGTCAGTCCGATGAATGGACCAAATACAACTGCTAAATTCATAGACATCGCAAAATAGCCCAGTCCCGCGCCTTTGCGCCTTTCTGGAATAATATCATTCACAATCGCAATTAACACTGTTGTGATAATACTAAACCAAATACCGTGAAATAATCGAAGCGCGAGGAGTAATGATAAAGAATCAATAAAAAAATATAAAATGGTTGATAGGCAAAAGAATAGCTCAGAAATGAGGAGTGTTTTTCGTTTTCCAAACGTTTCAATGATCTTGCCCGAAAAAGGTCTGACAATAATGGCTGACAACATAAAAATGGTCATTGCAAGCCCTGCCTGTCCTTCCGTTCCGTTTAAATCATTCAGAATATAGACAGGTAAAATCGTTAATAAGGCATAATAGACAATAAACAAAAAGAAGTTATTAATCAGTGCCACGAAAAATGGCCCTGTCCATATTTTCTCTTCACTATTTTTCATAAGTGTATTATTTCCTTTCATCTCATCACTTGTCTAACTAGCTTTTCGATATATGTTTGATCAGGAATACGGTTGCAAAGAATAAAATTGAAATAAATAGGTCCGTAAAGCATATCTAAAACAACATCAAAATCGAGGTCATCCCGGATTTCCCCTTTATCAATCCCTGCTTGTAACATTTTCTTCGTTTCAGCTCTTCTTGGCGTTAGATAAGCAGTTAGAAATTCAGCAGCAATATCTTTTTCTTCTGTGATGACCGTCATCATAGAGCGACCAACGCCACTTTTTAAAACTTCCGTTAAGGTTAATAATTGTTGGATAAAGTTTTCATCAATCGATTTCTTTGGATCAAATTCAAATAATGTTTCCGACTTTGCCATAAATGCATCAAAAACGATGTCTGATTTACGTTTCCACCATCGGTAAAGAGTGGCTTTCCCAGCTCCCGAGCGCGCAGCAACGGCTTCAATTGTGAGTGTTGAAAAGTTGACTTCCTCAAGAATCTCTATTGTGGCATTGACAATTTCCGTTCTATTTCGAGCTCCTCTCGCTTTTGGTTCTATCATCTAAATAACCCCTTTCTTAAAATGTTTTAGAAATGCCTTTTAGGTTTATTATAAATCATAAACGAAACGATACGTATCGTTTCTCTTGAATTGAATTATACTTGTTAAATTGTTTTTAGACAAGCAATGATTTTCAGAGTACTTTCGAACTATCATATATGTTCCAGCAAAGTTGTCTTACAAGGAGAGAGGAAACTATAAGCTCAATAGAGCGAAGATGGAGGATGAAGAGTGAGTGAAATCCCGAAGTGAGTGTTGTGTGTGACTGCATTAAAGAAATCCCAATATATGTCGATAGGAAGAAGTAAGAAGCTGGAAAGGACGGTGTTGGGATATGCAAGTGTTGAATGGATTAAAAGCAAGTCCGTTCATGAAAACGTATTCACCGCAAATCTTTCAGAAAGTGAATAATGAGAACGTAGAAAAGCCTGTCAAAAGGGATTCGATTATGATTAGCGATGAAGCACGAGCGCGGCTAGGGGATTGGCAAGAAAGGTCTGCTAATATGATTGAAAGCTTAATGGAAAAACGCCAAAAAGTTCAAGAGGCGAAAAGTAATTTAATTGAACGTACATTAGAGGCTGGGGAAGAACTTTCGACGATTAAAGAGCAACTGGGAGCATTCGATGAGCAAATTACGGAAATCGAAGAACAAATGGCAGCAATAGAGGCACAGAAACGGGAAAGAGAACAGCGTGAACAAGAAGAAAAGCAGCAAGCTGCTACCCAAACACAGGAAAAATCTGAAGGTATGCAATTGACATCTCTTCTTCAATCAGCCCAATCCCTTGAACAAGTCAGTGCGCTAAAACAGGTGAAAGTACCAATCGAAAATGCGCATCGTCGACTCAAAACAGAAATGGCATATGACCAAGAACGCGGGACATTTGTAGAAAGTAAGGCTAAGAAAATTGACGAACTTGCCGGGCGTATGCGAAACATCGACAGCGAGATGAACAATCAAATTAGAAAAGCGAAAGAATCTTCGAATGAAATAAATGGGAAAGTTTCTGTTGAGGGAGAGCAAGAAGAGTTAGGGAATGAATCCCTTGAGAACTAGTTATTATAGTGAAAGGATAGAGTAGTAGGAATCCATCTACTTACTCTATCTCCATTCTTTTTTATTACGCAGAGTAGCCAACCCGCTTATTTAGCTGATAACGACGCGTGGCTACTCTTCTCCTTTTTATCTTCTTGAGGATATCATAAGATTTCTTCGTTTAATATTTCTTCACCAGCAGACCCAAAACCGATCCCAGAAAGTATAGAAGGAATCGCCAATCTGATAAACTCTTCCGGGTGCAACTCCTGACTATTTCTTCTCCATTCTACAGAAGCTCCGTAAATTCCCCAGCTTAATACAACAGCAGTAATTTTTAGCGCTTTATCTTCTTCGTTTTTATTTTGTTTTAACAACATTTTATAAAAAATGATTTCGAGCTGTTCCCGAATGATACGGGCAATGGTATCTTCGTATCCTCTATGACAACGATTGGATAAGGACTTTTGAAAATTGGTGATTGCTTTGAAAATGTTAACCAACGCTTCTTCGTTTAGTTCGTTATTTTGATAATCCTCAAAATCCAAATTCACTAACAAGACTTCCGATAACACCTTTTCCAGTAAATCGTATATATCTTCAAAATGATAATAGAAAGTGGCGCGATTAATCATAGCATCCGTTGTAATATCCTTAACGGTAATCTCCTTGAATTCCTTTTTTTCGGAAAGTTCCATAAAAGAATCCATGATTAACTTGCGCGTACGTTGAATGCGGGGATCCGTCTTTGGTTGAGTCATGGCAATCTCCCTCCTACTTTTTCAACAATTTCCTCAATTTGTTGGATAAACGACATTTTCAATGAACTATTGGTGTGGATGCTTTTCATTATGTTATAAAATGCAATTATAAGCGAATAATTGACTTCCAAAAGAGATGGGGGAAAATAAATTGAAAAACAATCTGAATATGATTTGTGATTTAGAAACGGGTATTTGCGGAGTGGCGGGAGAAGAGGAAATGGGGCTTATTGATTTTAATCAGCCGGAAAAAAAGGTCAATCTTTATTATGTGACGGATCCGATTTGTTCCCATTGCTGGGCCATTGAACCGACACTTCGCCGTTTTGTCGAGCAATATGGTCATTATTTTGACTTTCATACGGTTATGGGCGGTTTGCTGGAAAAATGGCATGATGGGCCGATCGATCCTGCAAACGGCATTTATAAACCAGCTGATGTTGCGGGTCATTGGAGAGAAGTGGGAGAACATTCAAGAATGCCGATTGATGGCAGCTTAATGATTGATAATCCGGTTCAATCTTCTTTTCCGGCCTCTCGGGTATTTAAAGTCATCCAAAAAAATCATGATGATGTAACAGCTTTTAACTATTTACGCCGTGCAAGAGAAGTACTTTTCGCATTCAATCAAAATATTTCAGATCCATCGGTGTTGATTGACATCGTCAATAAAATCGGTCTTGACGGAGAAGCCATTGTAAATGAAGCTGAACAGCCAATCGGACAACAATTATTGAATGAAGATTTTGTTTTGACGAGAAACTTAGGTGCCAGAGGTTTCCCTACGATTATTATGATGAATGAAGAAAATAAAGGCGTGAAAATTGTTGGGGGACGTCCGTTTGAATATTATGTTGACGGATTAAAACAAGTGCTAAATATAGAAGAACTCCAACCAAAACAACAGCCATCGCTTTCCAGCTTGCTTGAAAAAGAAAAACTGCTATTTTCCAAAGAAATTGAAGTCATGTACGATGTGGAGCAATCAGACGTACACGCTTTTATTGAAAAAGAGCTTTCACCAGAGAATTATCAAGCGAAGGAAATTCTAGGGGAATACTATTTCACAACGACTAAATAAAAAAGGTACAAGGCACTCGCACAGTTCTGAACTGTCCGAGTGCCTTGTACTTTTTTATTCCCTAAAGTTGCATATTGGCTTTATTTTTTTGATGCTTATTTCGCTGTGTGTATACTTGTTTACGTTTTTTCTTCTAATACGGATCATCTTGCATCTAGTCTGTGACTAGATTCTCCTTCTTATTTCAGTTAATATTGATTTATAGGAATAGTCATTCATGGATGTCACTTGCCATTCAATCTACTGCGAAACGATATGACGATCGGAGGAGCATATGTTGAAAAAGAATTCATTCGTCAATCGGTTTCATTTTATAACAGTATCATTAAAAGGGATTTCACAAGCCATTTTGATAGAAAATGCCGTTACCGGGGCTATCATTCTACTCGCCATTATGCTATCTTCCTTTTCTTTAGGCGTCATTGCTCTGCTGTCAGCGATGATTGGTACATTGCTAGGCAAATTAGGCGGGGCTGATGAAGAGCTTGTCGATCAAGGGCTATTTGGTTTTAATTCTGTGCTTACAGGTATGGCCCTTTACTTGTTTCTAACGGGTCCCTACCATTGGATCCTCAGTCTGATCGGCGCCTTTCTTGCTGCCATTGTGACTGCCGCATTGATGCATGTGATGAAAAATACGGGTATACCGGTTCTAACATTCCCTTTTGTTGGATTAACTTTGTTTACTTTGCTCGTTTCTTATCGGTTAAGTGCAGTACATACGAGTAATGCACTCGTTCCTCAAAGCTTATGGCAATGGAAATTGGATATTACAGGGCCGTTTAATTTGAAAGAAGGCATCTTTACCGGAATTGGACAAGTATTTTTCCTTGATTATACAATATCCGGGATTTTACTTTTTGTTGCCGTTTTTTGGGCTGGTTGGCGACTTGGTCTTTATGCTTTTTTAGGGAATGCAGCAGCCTTATTAACAGCATTGATACTAGGAGCAGAACGTTCATTAATATTTGTAGGCTTGTACGGCTACAATGGTATTTTAACTGCTATGGCAGTGGCAGTCGTATTTAATACGAGCAAAAGGCGACTTTCTTATGTTTCGGGAATACTTGCTGCGTGTTTGACCGTTCCAATCGCAGCGAGTCTTCATACATGGCTTCTACCTTTTGGTCTTCCTCCATTAACACTGCCCTTTGTATTAAGCACATGGATATTTCTTAGCGCAAGGAAAGTACTGCCTAAGTTGTAATTCGACTCATTAAAATACTTTTTCATTTGTTGACAATTCGAAATTAGTATATTATGATTGTTCGTACAAATTAATAAACTTATCAAGAGAAGCTAAGGGACTGGCCCGTTGAAGCTTCAGCAACCTCTGCGTCGCAGGAAGGTGCTAATTCCAGCAAGGGGAAACCCTTGGAAGATAAGAGATAAAGCTATATTTACCTAGCCCTCTTTTCTGTCGAAAAGGGGGCTTTTACTATTGAAGTTTTCTAAAAATCAAAGAATCACAAAAACAGGAGGAACAGTCATGACTAAAAAAAGAATGTATTTAAATGCCTTTGAAATGAGTTGCGCGGCGTTTCAGTCGCACGCGTTATGGAGGCATCCAGATGATCAGACACCTGGCTATAAGGACATTGAATATTGGACACATCTTGCGAAAGTTTTGGAAAAAGGGCACTTTGACGCTGTGTTTATCGCGGATGTATTAGGCGTTTACGATGTATACAAAGGTTCAAGAGATCCAGCAATCAGGTCTGGTATGCAAGTGCCGGCCAATGATCCAGCTTTTATTGTTCCAATCATGGCGTCTGTAACCAAATATCTTGGGTTCGGATTAACTGCCTCCACTACACATGATCATCCGTATACATTTGCGCGGAAAATGTCAACATTAGATCATTTGACGAAGGGAAGAATTGGTTGGAATGTCGTGACATCCTATTTAAATAGTGCAGCCAAAAACATTGGTCTCGACACGCAAACCCCGCATGATGAGCGCTACGAGCGGGCGGATGAATACATGGAAGTCGTCTATAAGCTATGGGAAGCCAGTTGGGAAGATGATGCGGTTGTCATTGACAAAGAGAAAGGAATTTACACAGATCCTTCTAAAGTTCACGACATTAACCATGACGGCAAGTATTATCAAGTTCCAGGAAACCATATATGTGAACCATCACCACAGCGTACACCGGTTATCTTTCAAGCTGGAGCATCCTCTAGGGGCCGGGCGTTTGCAGCCGATCATGCTGAACTTATTTTTGTATCGTCCCCATCTTTAGAGAAAACGAAAAATATCGTTGCAACGTTTAGGAAAGATGTTGTCAAGTCCGGCAGACCGGCAGATGATGTTAAAGTGTTGACAACCGTTACCCCGATTGTCGCGCCGACGTTGGAAGAAGCGCAAGCAAAGCTTGAAGATTATAAGCGGTATATCGATCACGAAGGAGCACTTGCGCTAGTGAGTGGTTGGACAGGAATCGATTTGGCGGCGTTGGATCCGAATCAAAAGGTGGAGTATATTGAAAATGACGCAATGCGTTCAATCTTACAAGGCTTTGCAGGCATGACTGTGAATGAAATCGCTGAAAAAGTCGCACTTGGCGGTCTCGGTGAACTAATTGTCGGTGACCCTGAACAAATTGCGGACACATTAGAGGAATGGATGAACGTTGCCGATATTGATGGATTTAATATTGTTTATTCCATTACACCAGGCTCCTTCGAAGACTTCGTTGAGCTGGTCGTTCCGGTATTACAAGAGCGGGGGTTAGTGCGAACAGCATACGAAGGAGGGACTTTCCGGAATAACTTATTTGGCCATGACCAACTAAGAGAAAATCATCCTGCTAAACAAGTGCGAAAACAAGTCGTTAGAGAACTAGTTACACAATAATAGATGTCAGTATGAAGTGCGGTTGACCAGCTGTGCATTGAAAAGGCCTTACAGAAAAATAACCTCTTTGCTTTCTTGCTGGATCGCGTAGGGAGGTTATTTCTTCATAGCCGCTGTCATTGCGGAAAATCTGTGACATCCGCCGGAGGCTTGGACCAACAGGATGTTGGTCACTCAGGCGTTGCCAATCAAACAGCGAAGGGTATGATTTGCCGTATTTCTGCGTTTTTTTGCAGAAATTAAGGCACTTTCATTCAGGACGCGGCGAACTTAGCCTGAGTTCCTCTAATCAGCAGGGAGTTTGAACTCCCTCTGATTGAAATGAATTTTGGCGTTCATCCCGCCACTTATAAAAGTGGGGGACTTCTGTAGCTGCCGCTTCGCTTTCAGTACAAAAAGATTTGCTGAATCAAGTTAAATCTCTTTCACATAATGCTTTTTAAAATCTGGATGGATTGAAAATTTACGACGTAAATGGATAAGGTTTTCACCAAAGCTTTCTTCCAAAAGCTCTCTATGTTTCTCCATAATTTCCATGAGGTACAAATCATGAATCACGACTTCTGTAATGGGCATGACCAAACCTACATGCATGGTCCATGCCGCCCGGCTATCCTTACCTAGCGAGACGATACCTGCTACCACTTCTGAGTCGTCTCCGCTAAAGACAAGCCATTGTCCACCATACTCTTCTGTAATTTCATGACCCATATAGTGCAAGTAAACAGTAGCAAAATCAGAAACGATTTCCCCGTAAGCAATAATGATTACTTGAACGCCTCTGTTTGCTGCCTGTCTTAGTTCAGGCTCCAACTCATCATATTCCTCTTTCCAAATTTCCAAGAGAATTCTTTTTTTAGCAGCTGCTATCGATGTTTTTACTTTATCAAGTATTTCATGACGACCTGTAATATTCCAAATATTCTCCCGGTCACTTGCGGAGTTTTCAAATTCCGCTAAAGATTTTTCTGCCAGTTCAAAGTTCTCTTCTGCTTTCAGTCGACGGTTTTTAATGAGCTCTTTTGCGGGGACAGGTGTATACTGCGGCGTATTTCCGTGACTAACGAGAATATCGCCGCGCATGACAAGGCCGTCCAGCACTTCATAGATTCTTGAGCGTGGTACGCCAGAATTTTTAGCGACAGCATAGCCGGTTAAAGGCGATTCTTCCAATAGAGTCAGATAGGCTTTTGCTTCATATTCGGTGAAATTCAGGTTCTTAAATGTTTCTAAAATGTTTTCTTTCATAGAGCTCTCCTATATAAAATTAGTCGCTACCTCTGTAACTAATATTTTATCAAAACATATTGATTTAATCCAAAGACATCTGCTATATTTACATCAGTAGTTACTTGTGTAGTCACTAAAGAAGGAGGAGAGATTTCATCGTGGAAAACTTACTTACATATATCTCCATAGCTGCAATGATGGTGATTATACCTGGAGCAGATACGATGTTGCTTGTTAAAAACACACTGAGCTATGGTCCAAAAGCCGGGCGTTATACTGTTCTTGGCATGGCAATGGGGCTATCGTTCTGGACATTGATTGCGATCCTTGGCTTATCTGTTGTCATCGCAAAGTCCGTCGTTCTTTTCAGCATCATTAAATATTTGGGAGCCGCTTACCTAATCTATTTAGGAATAAAAAGTTTCTTTACGAAAAGCGTGTTTTCTTTAAAAGAAATTCAATCCCAAGCAAATACGCCAACGACATACTCAAATCGGCATAATAAAAGTTCTTTTATGCAAGCGTTACTGAATAATATTCTGAATCCTAAGACTGTTTTAGTTTATATCACAATCATGCCGCAATTTATCAATTTGGATGGAAATATAAAACAGCAATTGATCCTATTAGCCTTCATCCTAACTGCACTCGCTGTAATATGGTTTTTATTCCTTGTCACGCTCATTGATTACGCTAAAAAGTGGTTGAACAACCCCAAATTCCAAAAGGTATTCCAAAAATCAACGGGCTTGGTTTTAATAGGCTTCGGTGTAAAAACAGGAATTTAACTTTAATCTTCGCCGTTCAGATCATTGAACGGTTTTTTCTATTCTAAGGCAGTTAATTTGGAAATAAATCAATATAGTGATATATTTATCTTGTATCAAAAGTAATACTTTAGTTTCAGTAAATCACTTACATCAGGAGGTAATTACCAATGAAAGCTGCAGTATGGCATGGTCTAAAAGATATTAGAGTAGAAGATGTCGAATTACGGGCGCTACGGGAAGATGAAGTGAAAGTGAGAGTCGCATGGGCAGGTATTTGCGGAAGTGACTTGCATGAATATGAGGAAGGACCGGTCTTCGTACCAGTGGATGCGAAAGCGGATTTGACTGGCGAAGTTGCACCACTGACAATGGGGCATGAATTTGCTGGTGTTATTGAAGAAGTAGGTTCAAAGGTTACAAATTTTAAAGTAGGAGACCGAGTGGTTGTCAACCCTACACTAACATATAGAAAGAAACATGAAGAAGTGGATCGCTTTGATGGATTTAACTTCATTGGGTTACATGGAAATGGTGGATTTGCGAAGTATGCGAACGTTCCTGAAACCAATATCCATCGTTTAGCTGATAATTTAACATTGCAGGATGGTGCATTGGTAGAACCAATGGCTGTAGCTGTACAAGCTGTAAAAGACAGTGGCGTCGAATTAGGTGATACGGTTGCAGTCTTTGGTGCGGGACCTATCGGATTATTAACGATTATTGCGGCTAAAGCATCTGGCGCAAGTAAAATAATTGTATTAGATCTGTCTGATAATCGATTGGAGAAAGCGAAAGAATTAGGTGCGACGCATGTGATTAACTCTGGTAAAGAAGAGCCTGTACAAGCGGTGCGCGCAATTGCGCCAGACGGGGTGGATGTTTCCTTTGAAGTCGCAGGAGTTGCACCGACATTCAAACAAGCCATTGACGTAACAAAACCAAAAGGTAATATGATGATCATCTCTATTTTTGCCAGACCAATTGAGTGGAATCCAATTCAACTTATCAATACTGGCGTAAATGTTCTATCCTCAATTGTTTATACACCGTCCACATTCCAAAGAACAATTGATGCAATGAGCACTGGACAATTAAATCCACAAGGCATCATTACAAGCCAAATTGTGTTGGATGATATTGTTGACAAAGGGTTTGAAGCATTAACAAACGATAAAACGCAATCCAAAATTTTAGTTGAGTTAAGCGGTGAAAAATAATTTAATCTTATTTTAGAAATGAATATAGTTGCTATCAAAGAGGCTGACGAATAAGTCTCTGAAATAAAACAGGCGGAGATAGATTGGTTCTCCGCCTGTTTTATTTGTGTAAAGTGTACTCCTTACGATAACGTACTTACCTGTCGTATGATTCAACAAATTCTTGCAGTTTTTTTAACGTTTCCAATAAATCTGCATATTTTTCCTGACCGATATCCTTTTCGATTTTCTCCTGTATTTGCAGCCAAATAGGTGTTGCTTCTTCTAGCTTAGCAAGGCCTATATCGGTTATCGAAACGGATTTTGTTCTTGAATCAATTGGATCTCTCGCAATGTCGACATAGCCACTGTTCTTGAGAACATTCACATTGCGAGTAACCGTGGATTGGTCGAGTAACATGACGTCTCCCAGGTTGCTGATTGAAATTTTATCGTGGCGAGCAATGTTCACTAACATATAGTATTGGGTGACTTTTAGACCGGTAGATTCCATTTTCCTTTCGTAAGCTTGCGTCACACTGCGCGCTGCTTTTCTAAGATTTGCACAAGCGCAGAATTGTATAATGTAATCCATTTCACTATGCGTGTTATTCATCGACTAAGTCTCCCTTTAATTCACTGATAATTAACTCTTGACAGACAATTGGTTTGTTACTACCATTATATATGTATATACATAGACTTGGAAGAGGGCTCAAGAAAATAATATTGCGCAATACATGTATATACATGAAAAAGGGGATAGGAGAGGGATAAGGATGATAAAGCAGGCGCTTTATTTGGATGATTTAAAAGTGGGGGATACTTTTGTTAGCGAGAAGTATCATGTAAGTACAGAAAAAATAAAAGAATTTGCACGTGAGTTTGATCCGCAGGTTTTCCATTGTGATGAGCAGCTTGCGGAAGATACTTTTTTCAAAGGGTTGGCGGCGAGTGGTTGGCATACTGCCTCTATTACGATGAAACTGTTAACGGAAAGTCTACCTTTCGCTCATGGGATTATTGGAGCAGGTGGAGAAATTAATTGGCCGCAGCCAACCCGTCCAGATGATATTTTATATGTAAAAAGTACAATTAAAGAAATCAAACCTTCAAAATCCAAACCGAATCAAGCACTTCTACTTGTTGAAAGTGAAACGTTAAATCAAAAAAACGAGGTTTGTCAAAAGTTAACGGCCAAACTGTTAAGCTTTAGAAAGAGTGAAGGATAGGGGATCGGCGATTGTTTCTATGGAAGTCTAAACAGGCAAAACCCCGTTCCAGCTATCAAACGGGGCTTTTTCATGGGATAAAATCCTCAAGTCAGTGGATAAGCCGGTTCGCCTTTGCTTTGTTCAAATGTTTCGATAAACCTTTCAAGTGTAGAGGTTAAATAAGCATCTTTTCGTCTGATGAAGACAGTATTGATTTTACTATACTTCTCGGGTAAATAATGACACTGGACTAGTCCTTTTTCTTCTAAATGGGAAACGGCCGATTTCGGGACAAATGTAATGCCAAGCCCCATAGCGACGCTTCCTAAGATGGTTTCCAAGGTGCCGAACTCCATCACTTTTTGTGGTGTGATGTTTTGGTCTTTATACCAATTTTCCAACCTTGCCCGGTAGCCGCATCCTTTGCTGAAGCATAGGAACGGCTCTTTTTTTAATTGTTCCAATGATGTTTTGGTGTTGTCCGATATGAGAACCAGTTCTTCTTGAAAAACGTCATGGGCAACAAGTTCAGGATGCCGGTTAATTTCCGTTATGAAGGCGCCATCCAAATTATGATTCAATACGTCATTTTGAAGTTGTTCGGTAACCCCTGTCAGTAGGGATAAGTCTACATTTTTATGTTTTTTGTTATAGGCAGATAATATAACCGGTAACTTTATGACGGTTTCAATAGAGCCGATTTCTAATTTTCCTGCCGGTTCCGTTTTGCTTTGGACAACTTTTTTCATTTCATTTGTGAGCTTCAGGATTTTCTCGCAATAGACAAGCAGTTTTTTTCCTTCGGGCGTTAACGTCATTCCTCGGTTATGCCGATTAAAAAGAGCTGTATTCATTTCAGTCTCCAGTTTCTGGATCCGTGATGTAATATTCGATTGGACATAACTTAATTCTTTTGCAGCTTCTGTAATCGTTCCTTTTTTTGCAACCATTTGAAAGATTTCCAAGTCTTTAAACTCCACCCGATGACACCCTTTCCACTTAACTTCCTTTTATGATATCACTAATTGAGATGTCAAACATCATTATTGTTCATTTTGAGAGATAGCTAACTTGTGATTAAATGGATATAGAGAAATTAATTGAAGGAGACAACGATTTGCGTGAAAAATAATGTAGTATTGGGTGCTTTTTTATGTTTGATCTCCGCAATATCTTGGGGAGCCATGTTTCCGGTAGCGAATCATGCGTTTCAACATATTGACCCTTTTTATTTTACGATTTTTCGTTATGGTTTTGTAACGATCATCTTAATCGTTTGGTTGTTATGGAAGGAAGGCAAACAGGCTTTTCGTTTTGAAGGGAATAGTCGGCACCTGTGGTTTTACGGCACGATGGCCTTTGCGGTTTATAATTTGCTCATTTTCTGGGGGCAGGACTTATTGGGCAATCCAGGTACGATGATCGCTTCCATTATGGAATCTTTAATGCCGATGATTTCCATCATTATTGCCTGGGCGTTCATCAGACAACGGCCCCATGCTTTCACGATGTTTTGTGTATTTATCGGGTTTGTCGGCGCATCGTTAGTCGTCACAAAAGGTGATTTTGGTGCCTTTTTTACAGCGAAAAATGACATTGTTCCGTCTTTATTGATCTTAATCGCAGTCATTGGTTGGGTTGTTTACACGATGGGGGGAAGCCGATTTAGCAAAGATGGCTGGTCCGCATTGCGTTATTCGACGCTAAGTTGTTTGCTTGGAACGGCTACTGCACTTGTTGTCGTTCTTGGAGCGACACTTTCTGGTTACGTCTCGTTTCCAACTGTTGAAACGATGATGATCACGAGCCCGCATATTGCTTTTATGGTAATTTTCCCAGGTGTGATTGCCTTGGTAGGGTGGAATTATGGCGTGAGTGTCATCACACCGTTAAATGGATTATTATTTTTGAACCTGGTACCCGTCACGACATTGGTCATTCAAATTGTCCAAGGGGCGGGCATCACAGTGTACGATTATATAGGCACCATTTTCATTATCATATCATTATTGACCAATAATATTTTTCTGAGGTGGCAGCAAAGAAGCAAGCAGCCGAAAGAGAATTTCAAAGGAAGATTACAGGAAACCTAAAAACGACTTCATTAACGAAGTCGTTTTTTTGTAGTGATTCAATTTCTTTCTCTTGCTTTCTGTGTATCTCGGACGTTTTTCTGGACGGTGATAGCTGCAAATATACTAAGAACGAAAGCCATCGCATAAAATCCTTTTTCACTTAGAACGATACTACCTGCGTTGTACAAACCGATCCCCATCAATAAAATCGATACAAGCAGGGCAAACCAACTAATTCCATAGTAAATATTTGTAACGGGTATGCCTTCTTCCTTGTCTCGTACTGCTTTTTGCAAAGAGACAGATGAATAGAGTCCTAATAGAAGGATAGCAAAATAATACCCTTTTTCATTTAGCTCCATTGCAGCGTTGAATAAACCGATAATATAAGCTGATATTCCAATGACCAGTGCCGCCAAAGAGGCCCCTTTGAAAGCCGAAGTCGGCTCGCCATCTTTTCGTTCTACTTTCATTTTCAGCTCATTTTGTTTTTCCTTATCGAATAAACCTTCATGGTCAGTCGCCATTAAACGTCCCCTCCCTTTCGATAATCATAATTCAAATGAGCCTGAAACGGCAATATTTTTACAATATTTTACTAGATTGCTTTAATAGACATAAGGATATTCAGGTTGTTCAATTTCTTCTATTTCTGTTATGAGCAAGGAAGGTGTATGCAGCCCATTGAAAGTTGTTTTGGATAGGTGGCCAGTTGCTTTCACCCATTGATCTTCTTTTAAGTTCGGATGGTCATCAGCTGACGCTAAAAGGCCAAGCACGACAGCATCCGCAATGCAGCATGTCACGCTGAATCGGGCGATGACCAGTTGATTTTGATCAAACTCTGGCTCTTTATAAACGAATCCGATGATTTCTATTTCTTTTCCACTATATAAGTCGGGTGATGCGATCAAGGCGGACATGATATCCAAATAACGTTCATCGTCCACGATGATCTTTTCACTGTTTACTAGCTCGGCTTTCAATGCATCGCGTTCAGCTTCCCGCATTGCATCGATTTCTTCAAGGTCTTCTTCAGAGAAGGCGCTCATTGAATTACTTGTCGGCTCCGCAGGCATTGCATATAAACCTGCTCCATATTTTATGCCTCTATTGACGACAATTGAACTATCTAAAACGGCAGGGGGAAACCATAATCCGGTTAGTACAGGCAATACAAATAACGCATAGATGAAAAATGTTTGAAAAGGTGATCTGGTCGGGTTATGGTCAAATCCGCAATTGCAGTGCAGCTCATCAGGATTTTTAGCGCTGATTCTCCATAATTGCATGACCCCCAATGCTAACAAAATGACCAGCGCCACATAAGAAAAGGGAATCATTTTAGGCGCAATATAGTATCGAATATCTCCCGATACCAGCAGTCGGAATACGAGTAGAAAAAAACCGAGTAAAATAATACCGCGAAACATTGCATGGGAGCTATCATTTCGTTCCTCTTGCATCACGCACCTCACAAGAACAAATATTGATAAAGCAAAATCAAAACATAAACAGAAACGGTTATGATGGCCATGAAACCAAGGACAAATTTAGCGCGGAAATAAGCGAATAGCATAATCGTCCCTTTCAAATCCAGCATCGGTCCATACACTAAAAAGGCCAGAAGCGAGCCGGCGGAAAAAGTATGTGCAAACGAGGCGGCTACAAATGCATCCGCTTCCGAGCAAAGCGATAAAATAAACGCAAACCCCATCATCACGAGAGGTGAAAATAAATCGTCGGAAGCAAGGCCGGTGATTAGTGTTCGATCCAGAAAAGTTTGGACTAAACTTGCAATCATCGCCCCGACAATTAAAAACTTCCCCATATCGAAAAACTCGTCACTTGCGTGATAGAATACCGCTTTTATGTTTTTACGATCTGTCTGTTGAGAGGCAAGCGGTCTATTGGGTAGTTCGTCTGTTGTCCATTTTAATTGATCACGAGTTCGATAAAACATATAGACAAGTCCACCAATGATGATGGCCAGCACAAATGCCAACCCCATTCGGGTATAGGCGATGGCCGGAGTGGAATGGAAAGCAAAATAGGTGGACGCAAAGACGATGGGGTTTAAGATAGGAGCCCCAACGATAAAAATAACCCCTACATGCAAAGGCATTCCCTTTTTCAATAATCTTCTAATGACTGGAATGATTGCACATTCACAGACGGGGAAGATGGCACTGACAATTACGGCCGGAACGATCGCCATCAGCGGATTTTTTGGAATGCACCGTTGCACGGTCTCCTCGGTTACAAATGTTTGAATGAGTGCAGAGGCAAACACACCTAGAAAGATAAAAGGCAATGCCTCTAAAACAATGCTTAAAAAAATCGTATTGACATGTAAGAAGCTTGGGGGAATGGCATCTTGGATGCGGACGAATCCGACGAATAATAGAAAGTAGAGAAGGATACCTAAAGAAAGCAGGCTTAGCAAGAAAGCACTGTATTTTCGCATGGATTCAACAAATCGCTCCTTTCACCATCTAAATGCAATGGAATTCACTCTTCAAGCTATGCATTTAAAATCGGAATGATTCCTAATTGGAGGAGGTATTTGATCTGTTAGTTGGAAGGGGAGTGGCGGATCTATTGAAATAGACCGGGTGCGCCCACACCCGGTCCATACGTCTGTTATACAATTAATAAGGGTCAGCTTTGTGGCTTTTGTTCACAGCGTCTTTTGTTGCTTCGTTCGCTGCCAATGAGCCTTGGCCATATTTCGATTGGCCTGATTCACGGCCGGGAACTTTGTTTTCCGAGCCCATTTCTTCTAGTTCTTTCATTTTCTTTTCAATGCCTTCTTTGACACGGCGGCCGTACTCTTCATCGGCTTGTGTGAAGTGCTCGATCATGGCATCCTGAATCCGTTTATCGCAGATGGCAAGTGCATCGGATAGGTTGTTAATCAATTCATCGCGTTCCCAATCTTCAAAGCTGCGGTATGTGTGTCCTGCTTGACCGTAGTTGTTCGGACGATCAATGGGTGCGCTCATTGCGGCAGCATTGTACATAGGGTGATGCGGCGGATGATGGTTTTCTGGATTGGCTTCTTCAAAGCCGCCGAGCATCGATGGTTCATAGTTAATATGCGGATCACCAGCTTCTTCTAAATCAGGAACAGCCATCTGGCCTCGACGCTGATTGGTGCGCACGGGCACTTTGGGTGCATTCACAGGCAATTTTAAGTAGTTCGCTCCTACACGGTAACGCTGGGTATCGGAGTAAGAAAACGTCCGGCCTTGCAGCATTTTGTCATCTGAGAAATCCATGCCGTCTACGAGGACGCCTGTACCGAAGGCGGCTTGCTCGATTTCCGCATGAAAATCCACTGGATTGCGGTCGAGGACCATACGTCCAACCGGTCGCCACGGAAACTTCTCTTCCGGCCAAAGCTTTGTATCATCAAGAGGGTCAAAGTCGAGCTCAGAGTGGTAATCATCCTCCATGATCTGTACAAAAAGCTCCCACTCAGGATAATCCCCGCGCTCAATTGCTTCATATAAATCTTGTGTCGCATGACCGACGTTCTTGGCTTGAATGGCGTCTGCTTCTTCTTGTGTCAAATTACGAATCCCTTGCTTCGGCTCCCAATGATACTTCACCAGCACCGCTTCACCTTTGTCATTTACCCATTTGTAGGTGTTGACGCCGGAACCTTGCATATGGCGGTACGTCGCCGGAATGCCCCATGGAGAAAATAGAAAGGTGATCATATGCGTCGCTTCAGGTGAACGGGAAACGAAGTCAAACATCCGCTGAGGATTGGAGACGTTCGAAGCCGGATCAGCCTTAAATGCGTGAATCATGTCCGGAAACTTCATCGCATCGCGGATAAAGAAAATTTTGAGGTTGTTTCCAACTAAATCCCAGTTGCCATCTTCTGTATACATTTTTACCGCAAAGCCGCGTGGATCCCGTGCTGTTTCCGGTGAATCTTTCGCTCCGGCCACTGTAGAAAAACGAACCATCAGCGGTGTTTTCTTCCCGGCACCTGAAAATACTTTGGCACGCGTATATTTTTCCACGGGTTCGTCTCCCACTTTTCCATACGTTTCAAAATAGCCAAAGGCACCTGCTCCTCGCGCGTGCACGACACGTTCCGGAACCTCTTCCCGATCAAAATGGGAAATCTTTTCGATGAAATGATAATTCTCAAGCATGGCTGGACCGCGATCACCGATTGTGCGAATGTTTTGGTTATCCTTCACAGGATGACCTTGGCGCGTTGTCAATGTCTCGCGTTGCATGTCCTGTTTCGTGTCTTTGTTCTCTGCCAAAATGGACAGCCTCCTCAAAATTAGTCATCCTTAGCTCTTCACTTTTCGTAGAAAGTTTATACAATGAGAGGGAGTTCATTTTTGAAGTAAAAGTATTCGTATCAAGAGAGACGTTATGGAATTCATCCATAGGGTGGTATGATTTTATTGAATCATTACGGCGATAGAATAGAAGGTGATTTGATGGATTTGATGAGTATTCAACCTGCAGTACAGCGGATCGCGGATGCCATAGCGGCTGTCCTGAAAATAGAAGTGGAGATTGCCAATCATCATTTCATACGAGTGGCGGGAACGGGAGAGCAAAAAGAAAGTGTGCTTCGCAAAATGGAAGGTGACTTCGTCTATCAGTCCGCTGTTCGGACGGGACAACCCGTCGTGATTGAAAATCCTGGGCATGACCCAATTTGTGAGCGATGCAAGTTTTTTGGGAATTGCTCGGAAACTGGTGAAATTTGTGCGCCGATTACCTTTCAAGGGCAACCGATTGGTGTGATCGGGTTATTAGCTTTTAATGAGGATCAGCGGTTGCGCTTATTTGAAAATACAGAAGGCATTCTCACTTTCTTGAGTAAAATGGCAGATCTGTTGGCCAGTAAATTACACGAGCATGAGATGATTCAGCAGCTTACGCGTAGTTCAGAAAAAATGGATAAAATTATGAACCTTGTCAATCAAGGAATCATTGTCATTGATGAAGCAGGAAGCATCCAAGAAATAAATGTAAAAGCAGAACTATTGATGGAAATAAAAGAAAAACACATATTGCCGGAAGAAGTTCAACATTTTTTACGCACAATGGGCCGAGAAGACGAGGAAATCGATCAAACGATCAACTTAACGATTAACGGTATCGAAAAAAGCTTTTTGGTGAATAAGCAAAAAATTTCTTCTGTTCGTCAGTCATCCGAGTATTTGATCACCATTCAAGATGTGAATGAAATTCAGCATTTGGCGGAAAAAACAACGGAAAATCAAAAAAAACCGTTTGATCAAATTATCGGCATCAGTGCGCAAATACAAGAAGTGAAGGATTATGCCTATCAAGTTTCGCAATCCCATTCCACGATTTTAATCCAAGGAGAAAGTGGGACGGGAAAAGAGGAGTTTGCGAAAGCGATCCATCATGCAAGTATGCGGAAAGACAAGCCCTTTATAACAGTCAACTGTGGTGCGATTCCTGAAAACTTATTGGAAAGTGAATTGTTCGGGTATGAAAAAGGGGCGTTCACGGGTGCCAATCAGAAAGGGAAACCCGGTAAATTTGAATTGGCACATACAGGAACAATTTTTCTGGATGAAATAGGAGAAATGCCCTCCTTACTTCAAGTGAAATTATTACGAGTTTTGCAGGAAAGGGAAATTGAGCGTCTAGGCGGAACAGCATCCATTCCGATTGACGTGCGTGTCATTGCAGCTACAAATCAAGACCTGCAGGAAATGGTGAGTAAAGGAACATTCAGAGAAGATTTGTATTTCAGGTTAAATGTGATTCCGATGGTCCTGCCGCCGCTTAGAAGTCGAAAGGAAGATATTCTCGCTTTAAGTGAGCATTTTATTGAGATCTTTAATCAGCTGTTTCAAGCAAATGTGCTCGGGTTTGGAAAAGACGTGAAAGAGTTGATGATCCATTACCCATGGGAAGGAAATGTTCGCGAATTAAAAAACTTCATCGAGTACTTATTCAATTTTATCGATAGCGGTTGGATTACAATGGAAGCGGCAGAAGCACTGATCCTTCGTAAATTGAAGATCGAACAGGGAGAACCCGCAGTTACCTTACCTTCATTCTCCCTTCAAGAAATGGAGAAAGAAATGATTCAAAAAGCGCTGGATTATGTGCGTCATCATGATCTGAATATTGAAGATGCCAGCGGTCTGCTCGGAATTGGAAGGGCAACATTGTTTAGGAAAATAAATAAATATCAAATTGACACCTAGTCTCATTTTGATATTATGATTGTTTTCTTTATAGAGATTTATCCTTATACATAAACATGCCGTATATTGAGTATCGCTTTGATACTCAATATACGGCTCTTTTTTATTACCCCTTGCTTTAGACGTTTTTATAACTTGGCACGACTCTTGCATTAATACATGTGTAGATAATAAGGGGGAAAAATAAATGATTCAACAAATTTCAACAAATAAAGCACCGGCGGCTGTCGGACCCTATTCTCAAGCGATTACAGTAGATGGTTTTGCATTTTTATCAGGGATGTTGCCATTGGATATTGAAAGTGGGGAAATGGTCGGTGAAACGGCTGCCGAACAAACAGAGCAAATACTGAATAATATTAAGGGGCTTCTGTCGGATTTGAATCTCGGATTGGAAGACGTTTTTAAAACAACGATTTTTCTAGATTCAATCGATTCATTCCAAAGTGTGAATGAAGTGTACGGCTCTTATTTTACCGCCCATAAACCGGCAAGAAGTTGTGTAGAAGTGTCAGCAATTCCCAAAGGGGCATTAGTGGAAATCGAAGTCATTGCGAAATTGAAATAGGAGGATCGGCATCATGAAAACGGAAAACAACGAAATCAAACTAAACGGTAATCAGCCATCCATAGACGCGGAACGATTAGTCCGCAGAATTCAAGAGCTGGGTCAAATTGGGCGTGATGAAGATGGCAAATTGATTAGGTTAGCAGCTTCTGAAACAGATAAAGCAGGGCGCGATGCGGCGGTTTCTTGGATGGAGGATGCCGGACTGGAAATCGCAATCGACCGCATCGGCAATATTTTTGGTATTTGGCGTGGAACAGATACTGCAGAGCAAGCTCCTGTCCTCGTTGGGTCACATATAGACACAGTCATCAATGCGGGTATTTATGATGGGTGCTATGGTGTACTTGCGGGCATCGAGGTCATCAAGACTCTGCGGGAGGCCGGGTTTGTTCCTTCCCGCCCGATCGCGGTTGCAGCGTTCACAAATGAGGAAGGTGTGCGCTATGCACCCGATATGATGGGCTCCCTTGTCTATGCGGGAGGTCTTTCCGTTGATGAGGCGCTGGCAACAGTCGGCACTGATGGGACTTTACTAGGCGAAGAGCTTGAGAAAATTGGTTATGCGGGCACGGAAGATCCGGGATTTTTACAGCCGCATGCTTATGTAGAACTACATGTAGAGCAAGGTCCAGCGCTTGAACGGATGGGAATCCCGATCGGCGCAGTGGAAAATCTTCAAGGAATCTCTTGGCAGCGCGTGACAATCGAAGGGGATGCCAATCATGCCGGTACAACTCCGATGGCCATGCGACGTGACGCGGGACATGCTGCTGCAAAAGTTATGACGTACCTGCGTGAGCGTGCGGTCAGTTCCGCTACACCGACTGTGGCGACGGTTGGTTGTGTTGAATTTGAACCAAATGCGATCAACGTGATTCCTTCACGTGCCACGTTCACGGTCGATTTACGCGATCCCGATGAACAGCGCCTGAAAGACGAAGAAGCGGCACTGGCAAATTATCTTCAAGAACTGCAGTCTGCCGAGGAAGTTACGATTACAGTAGAGCGAATGGCGCGTTTTCAACCGGTTATTTTCGACAAGCATATCGTTGAGTTGGTGGAAACTGCCGCTAATCATCGGGGACTGGAATCGAAGCGGATGACATCCGGCGCAGGGCACGATGCACAGATGATTGCCCGCATTTGTCCGACAGCCATGATTTTCGTTCCAAGCGACGGGGGGATCAGTCATAATCCTCGCGAGCATACTTCGGAATCAGATTTGGTGGCAGGAGCGAATGTGTTACTGGACGTTGTTAGCCATCTTGCAGGCAAACAATAGTTTTACAATTATCAATAGTGAATTGAAATAGGAGGATTACAATGCAGAAGATCATTCAAGAAGATATTAAGTTGGCCGTAAACCATTTTTATTCCCCGGAGTATAACAAAGAGGAACTAGCTCCATTTGAAGAAACTAAAATTAAAGGGATTCATGAATTCCAAAAAACACATCGTTCGTATACAGAAACACCTCTGTATCACTTAAAAAATTTAGCCGAACATTTAAATGTTGCGGATATCAGAATGAAGGATGAGTCACAGCGTTTTGGTCTGAATGCATTCAAAGTGATGGGCGGCATCTATGCCATTGCAAGATACTTAGCTGATCGCTTAGGTGAAAATATTGAGAATCTATCCTTTGAAGAGTTGCAGTCACCGAAAGTGAAAGAAAAGCTTGGCGAATTGACGTTCATTACAGCGACAGACGGCAATCATGGACGGGGAGTGGCTTGGGCGGCAAGGGAGCTTGGTCATCAATCGGTCGTCTATATGCCGAAAGGATCGACAGAACGACGTTTGCAAGCAATCCGTGATGAAGGGGCCCACGCCGAAATTACAGACATCAATTACGATGACACAGTTAGAATGTGTGCAAACCTGGCTGATGAAAATGGATGGGTCCTCGTCCAGGACACGGCGTGGGATGGTTACGAAGATATTCCCTTATGGATTATGCAAGGGTATGCATCCATCGCCAAAGAAGCCGTAGATCAGTTGGATGCAGATGGCGGACAACAACCGACACATATTTTCCTTCAGGCGGGGGTCGGTTCTTTCGCGGCAGCCATTGCGGGTTATATGCTTGAACATTATCGGGACGATCCGCCGATGATTGTTGTCGTCGAACCCGAACAGGCGGAGTGTTATTACCGTTCATTTTTAACGGAAGATGGAACGAGGGAAATCGTCACGGGCGATATGAACACCATTATGGCAGGGCTGTCATGCGGAGAGCCTAACACAAGTGCTTATCGCTTGTTACGTCAATATGCAAAAGGGACATTTTCGTGTAACGACAATATTGCAGCACTCGGGATGCGTCTATATGGGAATCCGATGAAGGGTGATCCTCGAGTGATATCCGGTGAGTCTGGGGCAGTGACACTCGGCTTACTGTACTATTTGCGAAAACTGGCGAATGACCCTGCACATGGCCAGGCGATCTCCCTTGATGCCAATTCCCGAGTTTTGCTAATCAGCACTGAAGGAGATACGGATCCAGCAACTTATCAGAAGGTTGTATGGGAAGGACTTTGTCCGAATTAAGGAGTAGTTCATTCTTTAAAAAAGCCTAGATGAGGGATGACATCATCCCCATCTAGGAAAAGCCAATGGGTGCCTATCTAATTAACAGATTCTCAGTAGACACATAAAAGAGTTCAGAAGAGGGTGGAATGAATATGAGCAATGAAAATTTAAACAATCAACTTATGGAGTGGAGGCATTATCTCCATTCATACCCTGAAACTGCTTTTGAAGAAGAAAATACAGCGCGGTTTGTTGCAGAGAAATTGCAGGAAATGGGTTATGAAGTGGTTACTGGCATTGGAAAAACAGGGGTAGTTGGTACATTAAAAAATGGTGATGGCCCAGGAATTATTGGAATCCGTGCGGATATGGATGCTTTGAACATTCAAGAACAAACCAATCTACCATACTCTTCGAAATATCCAGGTAAGATGCATGCTTGCGGCCATGATGGACATGTAACGACAGCACTTGGTGCAGCGAAATTACTTGCGGATCGAAAAAACTTTAACGGAACGGTTCGTTTCATTTTCCAACCTGCAGAGGAACACGGTGAAGGGGCACTTGCCATGCTAAAGGATGGATTATTTGAGCGTTTCCCAATTGATGAATTTTATGGGTTACACAATATGCCTGGTTTGCCAGAGGGGCAAATCCATTCCAAAGTTGGAGGGATTATGGCAAGTGAGGATAACTTCGAAATCCGTATAAAAGGGAAAGGGGGACATGCCTCAGCTCCAAACATGGGAGTTGACGCATTGGTGACCGCTTCCCAAATCATATTAGCCTTACAAACTATTGTATCAAGAAATATTGATCCGATTGACACTGCGGTTGTTTCTTGTACTGAAATCCATACGGACGGTACAGTCAATGTAATACCGACGAATGTTGTCATAACTGGTGACTGCAGAAGTTATAAACCGGAAGTCCAATCTCTTATTAAAGAGAGAATGCAAGCAATTTGTGGAAGTATTTGTGAGGCGAACGGGGCAACATGCGAATTCACCTATAGAAACTCTTTTTCTCCAACAGTTAACTGGGAAGATTGTCACCATACAGTAGTGCAAGCAGCTAAAAACGTACTTGGGGAAGAAAATGTGGTTGATCATGCACAGCCGATAATGGGTTCAGAGGATTTTGGGCATTTTATTGATAAAATTCCGGGATGCTATGTCTTCCTGGGGGGGAAGCGTGAAGGAGAAGAAGTATATCCTCTTCACCATGCCAAATTTGATTATAAAGATGAAAATTTAGTTCGCGGTGCTGAATTTTTTGCTGAAATTGTTCGCTTAAAATTACCGCTTTAAGCAATGCTTTTCCCCAGTAAGTTTAATCAATTACGCCTTGGCGTAATTGGTTACTGTGGGAAGACTATTCTGGAAAAATGTCGGAATATTTTACGTAATTAATATATGAGAGGGATGTTATCATGCAAGTAATATATGATATAACTGACTGGCTGTGGGCAAATGTGATCGGATATACTTTACTAGGTGTTGGTCTATACTTCACGATTAGACTAAAATTCCCTCAAGTTAAACATTTTTTCCGGGCGATTCGTACCATGAAAAAAAGTGTGCAAGGTGATGACGGAGGCGTATCTGGATTCGGTACTTTAATGGCTGCCCTCGGTGGTCAATTAGGTACAGGAAGTCTAGTGGGTGTGAGTAGTGCATTGTTTATTGGAGGTCCCGGAGCTATTTTCTGGATGTGGATGACTGCGTTGTTTGGAATGATTGTAAGTTTTAGTGAAACAGTTCTAGGGCAAGCTTTTCGGGTTAAAGATAAAGATGGAAATTATCAAGGAGGACCAGCTTATTACATTGAAAAAGGTTTGAGAAATAAGCCATTGGCTATTATAATCTCATTTCTTTATGTATTGGGTATTGGTATTGCAATCGCGTCTATTCAGACAAATTCAATTGCGAACGCATTTACGGGTGTAGTTAACATTCATCCAATTATTCCAGGGATAATTGTTGTGATCTTGGCATTTTTAGTAACCATCGGAGGAATGCAAAGATTAGCGAATGTATCCACTTTTATTGTTCCCCTTATGGTAGTTGTTTACTTTTCGGTTGTACTTTATATAGTAGTCATTAATTTCGCTTATATCCCGACCATCTTTGGTGCTATCTTTGAAAGCGCATTCACAGGGAAGTCGGCAGTTGGTGGAGTGGTAGGATGGACTGTTGCAGAGGCGTTTAGAAGCGGTGTGGCCAGGGGAATGTTTTCTAATGATGCAGGGAACGGGTCTGCTGCAATCATGCATGCTTCTGCTGATGTTAAACATCCAGTAGACCAAGGATTTTTGGGGATGATTGGTACTTTTATTACTACAATTATTATTTGTACAGCTACTGCACTGGCCATTTTGATGACCGGCGCCTTAGAATCAGGTCAGGACGGTATCTTATTATTACAAACTGCTTTCGGTTCTGTTTTAGGTAGTTTAGGTAGTTGGATTGTATTTTTTGCGATGTTTTTATTCGGATTTACGACACTATTAGCAGATATGCATTATGGTGAATCCAATTTAACATATATTTTCAAAGAAAGGAAAAAGATCCCTATTTTAGTATTCAGAGTCGTACTAGCAATGATTCTTGTATTAGCAAGTGTTGTAAAATTGAATGTCATTTGGGCGGCTGTAGACCTAATTTTGGGAATGATTGTATTTATTAACGTACTATCTTTAATGCTTCTTTTTAAATACGTTAGATATATTTATCAACATTATTTTAGAGAAGTTGAAAGAGGAAACGAAAATCCTAGATGGGACTATGATTTAGATATCACCAAAATAAATTTGTCGGATGTAGACGACCCTCATTATAAAAAAGTTGCGAAAAACTCGGTTGAGATTTAATCGACTGATAAAGCAAGCGTCAAATAGCTCACACCTAGTATTTGACGCTTACTTTTATATGAGAAAACATTTAATTTGGGCGTTAGACTAGTTGCGCTGGAAAAATAAAATCTAGGGCTCACAAATAGAGCAGGGAAATTATAGACACTATTAAAAAATGATTGAAAAGTGTGCGAAGGATAGGTACCATTAATAAATGGACTTTATCATGCTAAAGAGGTGAAAGAAATGAATCGAAACGAAATTGCTTTGAAAATAGAAGAAATGTTTCCAGAAACGATTGAATGGCGGCGTTACTTGCATGAACGTCCGGAATTATCCTTTGAAGAACATCAAACTTCACAATATATAGTAGATCGACTCAGTGAAATGGATGGCTTGGAGATTAGCCGTCCGACGAAGACAAGTGTCATTGCCAGATTGAAAGGGGCTTTTCCGGGGAAAACGACTGCATTGCGAGCGGATATTGATGCGCTCCCGATCCACGAGGAGACGGATCTCCCTTTTGCTTCCCAAAAGGAAGGCGTCATGCACGCTTGTGCCCATGACGGTCATACGGCTTCACTTTTAGGTGCTGCCAAAGTGCTCACTTCCATGAAAGAACAATTACATGGGGACATTCTGTTTATTTTCCAACATGCGGAGGAGCTGCCCCCAGGCGGTGCGCAGGAAATGGTGGCTGCAGGAGTACTGGACGGTGTAGATCAAGTGCTTGGTTTGCACTTGATGTCCACGCTTCCGCTTGGAACGATCGGCGTGCGTCATGATGCCATCACTGCGGCAAGCGATTTGTTCGAGATTACGATCCAAGGAAAAGGCGGACATTCCTCACAACCTGAAATGACAGTGGATCCATTGAGCATCGGTGCGCAAATGGTGTCAGCTTTGAATCATATTGTTTCCCGGAGAGTCGGTCCGCTTGAATCTGCTGTTGTTTCAGTGACAAGATTCCTTGGCGGTGGAGAGGCGCTCAACGTCATTCCGGATCGTGTGGAAATTGGTGGATCAGTAAGGACGCTAGATCAAGACGTTCGCGAAAAAGTTAGAAACGCCATTGAGCAGATCATGGAAGGTTTGGCAGCTGCAAACGGCGCCACGGCCACATTGAAATATACGTACGGTTATGATTCGGTGGTTAATGATCAGCATGTAACGCAAAAGGTTGCAGACACAGTAGCGACCTATATTCCTGAAGAAGCGATTGAGTGGATTGATCCGATGCTTGGAGGGGAAGACTTCTCGGCTTTCAGCAATGAAGTGCCAAGCTGTTATGTCATGATCGGTGCGAAAAATGAAGAAAAAGGGATTGTGCATCCGCATCATCACCCGAAATTCGACATTGACGAAGCGGCAATGCTAGCTGCTTTGAAGTTCCATGTGTACTGTGCTTTGACGATGAATGAAGAGAAGTAAGACTTTCTATAACGGGAAACGTTGTTGCTGATAGAGGGAAGGGGTTTAAGATGAGTGAGAAACAAAAGACCAGTTTTGTGAACCGGTTTTTAAATAAAATTGAAGTGGCGGGTAATAAGTTGCCTGACCCGATCCTTATCTTCATCCTATTGATGGGGGTCATTTTAGTGGGCTCGTTTGTCGCCTCCTTGTTCAATTTGAAGGCGACAAATCCCGTGACAGGCGAAGTGATTGAAGCTGTCAACTTGTTATCGGGCGAAGGTTTATTGAAGATTTTAACGGAAAGCATTAATAATTTCAGTACGTTCCCGCCGCTTGGCATGGTGCTTGTCGTCATGATCGGTGTCGGGCTTGCTGAGAAAACGGGTTATTTTGAAACGGCAATGAAGCGTGTCATTGAAGTGGCACCTCGTGCACTCATTATTCCGACAATGATTTTAGTCGGCATCATTGGGACTGTAGCAGGGGATGCAGGACCGGTTATTTTACCGCCAATTGCTGCCATGGTAATGATCAAACTAGGGTATCATCCATTTGCAGGTTTGGTCATGGCTTATGCCGCAACATTAGGCGCGTTTGGATCGAATTTGGTGTTAGGGATGGCCGATGCACTCGTACTTGGTTTTACAGAGCCCGCTGCTCAGCTCGTCAATCCGGATTATGTGGGAAATATCGCGATGAACTACTATTTCATGGCTGCATCTACGATTTTCCTGCTCGTTATCATTTATGTGGTCACGACAAAGCTAACCATTCCACGACTTGGAGCCTATGCAGGGCAGGTCATGGATGATAAAAAGTTAACACCAACGCAGATTGCGGGATTGCGCTGGGCAAATATTTCAGCAGTTATTACAGCTGTTGTGATACTCGCCCTTGCAATTCCGGAAAACGGTTTGCTGCGGAATGCTGAAACGGGCTCGCTCATTACGAATTCACCGCTGATGAATTCTGCCGTTTTCATTATCACGATTCTGTTTTTCGTACCTGGGTTAGTGTATGGATTAAAGGTGAAGACCATTCGTTCATCCAAAGACTTCGGGAATCTATTGAGTGAATCAATGGGAACGATGGGGAGCTATATTGTCCTTGTATTTTTTGCAGCTCAAATGCTTGCGTACTTCAATTGGAGTAATTTGGGACCTATTCTTGCGATTAAAGGTGCGGGGGCCCTTGAAGCGATGAAAGTTGAGGGGGTACCTTTAATTGTCGGCTTCATTATTTTGACAATGGCCATCAATTTACTCATCGGAAGTGCTTCCGCAAAGTGGGCGATTTTGGCACCGATTTTCGTTCCGATGTTTATGTATCTCGGGTATGACCCGGCATTTACGCAAATGATTTATCGGGTCGGTGATTCGATTACAAATCCGATTACACCTGTTTTGCCATATTTACCACTGTTATTGGCATTTGCCAAGAAATACGACAAAAATGTTGGACTTGGCACACTCATTGCGAATTTACTGCCCTATTCAGTTGTCTTATTCTTTGCCTGGACGATATTTACAGTCGTTTGGTATCTACTAGGCATTCCAGTCGGACCGAACGGACCTATCTTTTTGCCAAATTAATCATACCGGGTTCTAAAACAAACTAAAATTGTTTTAGAGCTCGGTATTTTTATGTCCATTCTCTTATATACATAACCCGAAAATTATCCTCAGTAATTGAATTGCTGAGGATAATTTTTTCTCCAATTTTAGTAACTGCTAAACGACAAAAAAGTATTTATCGTAAATTAGTTACTTGACTAACTCATAGGTTGATTGTATAGTTACTTACATAAAGTAAGTTGATGGTGATTTGTTTAAAAAGTCTAAAGAAAAGTTGGGAGATCGTACACAATGCATGAAAGCGAAGGAATTGAAATTGGTCTTTATACACTTGGCGATATCGTAGCGGATCCGTTTACAGGAAAAACGATTAGTGCAGGACAAAGAATAAAAGAAATCATGGCGGCAGCACAACTTGCCGACGAGGCTGGACTTGATATTTTCGGGGTTGGTGAACATCATCGACTCGACTATGCCATTTCCTCGCCGCCTGTCGTTTTGGCTTCCATCGCTCAAATGACAGAACGCATCAAGCTGACAAGCGCAACGACAGTGTTAAGCACGATTGATCCGGTTCGTTTATTTGAGGACTTTGCTACATTGGATTTGCTATCGGATGGGCGGGCAGAAATCATTGCAGGCCGTGGTGCATTTGTGGAGTCATTTCCTCTGTTCGGTTATGACACAAATGACTATGATGCCTTGTTCACGGAAAATCTTGACTTATTATTAAAGCTTAACGAAAACGAGAGAATGACTTGGAATGGTCACTTCCGTCCGTCATTGAGAAATGCTGAAATTGCACCCCGCCCTTTACAGAAAGAATTGCCCGTATGGGTCGGTGTAGGAGGAACACCAAGCAGTGCTGCCCGTGCCGGTAAATCGGGTGTCGGAATGGCGCTGGCAATCCTGGGCGGTGATCCCGCGCGATTTAAGCCATTGGTGGATGTCTATCATCAAGCGGGCCTCGAAGCGGGGCATGATGAGGATGATCTCAAAGTCGGTGTAACGGGTCATGCGTATATTGCAGAGACGACGCAACAAGCAAAAGATGAATTCTATCCGTATTACTCAAATTATTGGTCATACGTAAACGGTCAGCGTGGGATGGTCTCAGGGAAATTGACACGAACTGATTTTGAAGAGCTCACGGCTCCCGAAACTGCTTTATTCGTAGGAAGCCCTCAACAGATCGTTGAGAAAATTCTACGTCAATACGAACTTTTTGGACACCGACGTTTCATGGCCCAGATGGATATTGGCGGCTTGCCGTTTGAAAAAGTGGCGAAGAGTATTGAATTATTAGCGACAGAGGTCGCTCCAATCGTCCGAAAAGCGACAAGGAAAGATCAAGCATCGACAGGTATTCATTGAGCAAAATAAAAAAAGATTAGTAGAGGAGTATGAATAATGGTAAAAAAATATGAGTTAGGTTTATTAATTCTTCGAGTTATGTTGGGAATCACGTTCCTGATCCACGGTATCGCAAAGTTTCAAATGGGTCTTGGGAATGTAGCGGGTTGGTTTGAAAGTATTGGCATTTTAGGTTTTCTCGGTTCTGTCGTAGCTTTCATTGAACTTTTGGGAGGAATCGCATTAATTTTAGGGATCGGAACTAGACTTGTCTCGGCATTAATTGCGATTGTGATGATTGGAGCTATCTTTACGGTGAAATTGTCTGCGGGCTTCATGGGAGCTGAAACAGCGGGTTATGAATTGGATGTGGCTTTATTAGCCATGGCAGTTGTCCTGCTGATCAACGGAAGCCAATTGCTTTCGTTAGACAGTAAATTTTTTGGATCGGCTGAAGGAACGAACTGATAATAGAATCGAAAAGCCTAATTCCTCATTTATGACAGTGAGAAATTAGGCTTTTTTATTTTTAACAATTTAGGGCAGAAGTCTCCCACCTCAACGCGAAGCGTAGGTGGGAGATGAATGCTTGCTCTTCTATTTTCATCACAAAACGAACATATGTTTACCTCGGTGAAATTCGTGGTATACATAAAGTATATTACCGCCTGATTGGAGGGTTGGCGATGATTCGTTGTATGAAGACACCGTTCCGGGCAAGTAAGGAAACGATTGATCGATTATTCGAGTGCAACCGGGTTTCGGGTGAAGTTTGGAATCGTTGTTTGGAGCTTGCGAAAGAAACCCATTTGAAAACGGGAAAATGGATCACCAAGAGTGAATTGCAAAAAGGCACGAAAGGAATCTTCCCGATTCATTCCCAATCTGTGCAAGCCGTTTGCCATAAGTATCTATTTGCACGTGATGCGGCGTGGAAAGCAAGAAGAGCCGGACATCCAAATAAATACCCGTACAAACGAAAAAATCATTTCAATACGAAATGGGCGAACAACGGCTTCAAGGTCTTTGAAAATGGCAAAATCCAATTATCGATGGGGAAAGTTGAAGGGAAGCTACAAGCCCCGCTCATCCTCTGGATCAAAGAGTTGCCCAAAGGTCAAATCAAAGAGATCGAACTGATTTTTGACCGACAACCTATGCTAGCCATCGCCTATGAAGACGGTCAAAAAGTAAAAGAAAACACCTTTGCAAACCGCTCGGCAATTGACGTCGGAGAAATCCATACCATTGTAGCAGTTGCGGAGAATGGTGAAAATATCATGATTACCGGTCGTAAAATCCGCTCCATTCACCGGTTGCGTAATAAAAAACTGGCAGAACTCCAGCGAAA
>NZ_JAKRNU010000001.1 GCF_022346545.1 Sporosarcina sp. ACRSM
CCTTCCCCATCGATAATTGGATCTTGCCATTTTCAAAGACCTTGAAGCCGTTGTTCGCCCATTTCGTATTGAAATGATTTTTTCGTTTGTACGGGTATTTATTTGGATGTCCGGCTTTTCTTGCTTTCCGTGCCGAATCACGTGCAAATAGATACTTATGGCAAACAGCTTGAACAGATTGGGAATGAATCGGAAAAGTCCCTTTCGTTCCTTTTTGCAATTCGCTCTTGGTGATCCATTTTCCTGTTTTCAAATGAGTTTCTTTCGCAAGGTCCAAACAACGATTCCAAACTTCGCCTGAAACCCGGTTGCACTCGAATAATCGGTCAATGGTTTCCTTGCTAGCACGGAATGATGTCTTCATACAACGGATCATTGCCAACCCTCCAATCAGGCGGTAGTATACTGTCTTATACCCCGAATCCCGCAACTTGAAACATATGTTTGCCTTATGGTGAAAATCGAAGGGCAAGCATTCATCCCCCACCTACGCTTTGCGTTGGGGTGGGAGACTTCTGCTCTAAGTTGTTAAAAAAGCAAACACATCTTAATCCTTGGTCTAACCGAATAAAGCAAATTCATTTTTTTATTGTTTTCATCGCTAAATGAATGTAGAATTTACTTTTGTAGCCTTATGATTTGCGGATGATGTAGGAACTTATATAATGAATAAAAAGTTTTATTGGAGGTTTATTATGAATTACAAAATCATTAACAAACAAGTATTTGAACAAGCGCAGCTACGTTCGGTTTCAGACGTACCATTCACCGAAGAAGAACTTCAAACCGGTATGAAGTTAGCTGTCTCTAAGGATGATGATACCCTTGCACTGTATTTAGTGGATGTAGACGGTCAGAAGAGATTCGATGTCCGTTGGGACGATTCATCCGAGCAATTTAAAGGTTGGCAATCCGCTTGGGATAATTTCTCTTGGTGCCTAAATGTGGTTAGTAATTAACCTATCTTCAAAAAAAAACGCCTCAAACCCTTTTCACTAAAGGATTTGAGGCGTTTTTTTATATGCATTTCTGATTTCATAAATTTCTAATTTCAAAAAAACAACAGACAATCACTTGCTAACAACAGAGCTCATGCTTTATTTAGGGATTTCATAATCAATTGGCCTAATTATTTGGTGAATTGGATCCCTATGGAGATCTTGATGTTTGGTGAAGATTCAATCATAATTCCTCCCCTCTTGACAAACATACATAATCCAGACAAACTAAGAGCACGATTAATAAGAATTGTCTTTACTCGTGGCGCTTAGTTCACGCGTGACGCATTCTACGTGAGGGAACTGACGGCGCTTAGTCCGTCCGTTCCTTTTTCTATATCTTTTCCATTCTTGTTATACATCATAAAAACAGAGCCAATCATCAACATCGGCTCTGCTAATATACACTACCTACAACACGGCTAAGGCACCAACATGCGCACTCTCTACACAGACTATGGCTTTCTCTCATTCCAATTATCTTTCAGCTCAATTAACTATTGATCCAAAAACAGTCAGATTGATAGTTGGCGGTGTAAAAGAGCAGGCTGTACAGGCTTGGGTGTTTGTGCCAGACATATTTATGACAATTCATCAAATCGAATAATAAAAGCAAGTCGGAAGCCATCTTTTTTTATACATTTATAATGAATTTACTAAATTGCTCACCGCACAGGCACCCGTTTTATATTTTCTACCTATTAACCGAATCCGTTATATTAAGGTCGTTATTTTTCAACTTATCGTTTAAAATACTCTCCTCTAAGACGGAAAACTTATCTCCATAGACCTTCGTGATATGTAACTCGCCCCAAGCACAAAGAGCATCTAATATCCCTTCCAGGCTAAGGCCATATTCACTCAATTCATATTCTACTTTTGGTGGCACTTGATTGTACACAATTCGGTTAATGACGCCATCCGCTTCTAGTTCACGTAATTGTTGCGTTAACATTTTTTGGGTAATATCGGGCATAAGGCGTTTCAATTCACTTGTTCGTTTTTTACCGTGCGTTAAATGGCACAGAATGACACATTTCCACTTTCCTCCAATCACTTCTAATGTCGCCTCAACGGATATATTATATTTCTTTTTTACCATTGTTATCCTCCTCATACATAGGCACTAAAAAGTATCTATAGAACTTTTTAGTGCCTATATTACTTTAAAGTGCGTACTTTTCTTTAAAAACTCTATGACTCATACTAACATTTGCCGGCAGTTTTACACTATATATTTTAATTTTACACAACGTAAATTCAATCATACAGCATGAGAAAAATTGGAGGAAGCATGAATGACTGTAGATAGTAATCGAAGTATCTTTGCATTGCTTGCATTAGCGGTAAGTGCATTTGCAATTGGAACAACTGAATTTGTTAGCGTGGGGCTCTTGCCGTTGATCTCCCAAGATCTAGATATATCGGTTTCAACGGCAGGACTAACTGTATCACTGTACGCGTTAGGTGTGATGGTAGGCGCACCGATTTTAACGTCTCTCACTTCAAGAATGCCAAGGAAATCATTACTGCTATGGATTATGCTTGTCTTTATCGTAGGTAACGGCATTGCGGCAGTTGCAACAAGTGTTACCACCTTATTGATCGCTCGTGTCATCGCCGCATTTTCGCATGGTGTATTTATGTCGATTGGGTCAACGATTGCCGCTGATTTAGTTCCTGAAAATCGAAGAGCAAGCGCAATTTCGATCATGTTTACCGGACTCACAGTTGCGACAATTACAGGCGTTCCATTTGGTACGTTCATTGGCCAACAGTTTGGTTGGCGTTTTGCCTTTGTAGCTATTGTTATTATAGGGATTGTAGGACTTATCACGAACAGTATCCTTGTTCCATCGGATTTACGCAAAAGCACTCCAACAACTATTCGAGACCAGGTTAGGCTTGCGACAAGCGGCCGCATACTGCTAGTCTTAAGCATTACGGCGCTAGGTTATGGAGGAACGTTCGTCGTATTTACTTACCTATCACCTTTGCTTCAGACGATAACTGGATTTACACAAGGAACCACCGTGATCATCTTACTCGTTTATGGGGTTGCGATTGCAATCGGTAATATGATCGGCGGCAAGCTGTCAAATAAAAACCCGATTAATGCACTATTTTATATGTTTATTGCGCAAGCGATCGTGCTGTTTGCATTAACGTTTACTGCCCCCTTTAAATTCGCTGGTTTAGTGACAATACTATTCATGGGCTTATTCGCTTTCATGAATGTTCCAGGGCTTCAAGTGTATGTGGTTATGTTGGCCGAACGTTTTGTACCAAGTGCAGTGGATGTCGCTTCGGCTATGAACATCGCTGCGTTTAATGCAGGGATTGCCCTTGGTGCGTATTTAGGCGGGGTTGTAACCGATTCGATTGGACTTATTCACACTGCTTGGGTTGGGGCTGTAATGGTTGTGATCGCAGTAATAATAACAGGGATCGGTCGAATATTGGAACGAAAAGATCAGCGGTCACTAAATCTGTACTAAAGGGGGTGGTTGGAACCGCGTAGTACACAATGCAACATTTATCTAAAAATGGAGGGTATTCAATAATGAAAAACTTACAATCTGCAACAACTTTGCATAATGGTGTGGAAATGCCCTGGTTAGGTCTAGGCGTCTTTAAAGTAGAAGAGGGGCAAGAGCTTGTACATGCAGTTAAAACTGCAATCGAAAATGGCTATCGCAGTATCGATACGGCAGCTATTTATGGCAATGAAGCAAGCGTCGGGCAAGGGATACGTGAAGCGAATATTGCAAGGGAAGATTTATTTATCACATCGAAAGTTTGGAATTCTGATTTGGGATACGAAGCGACGATTGCCGCTTATGAAGAAAGCCTAAGGAAACTTGGTTTAGATTATCTGGATCTATATCTTATTCACTGGCCAGTCGCCGGAAAATATAAAGAAGCATGGCGAGCATTAGAAACACTTTATAAGGAAGGAAGAATCAGAGCAATCGGAGTAAGTAACTTCCAAATTCACCACCTTGAAGATTTAATGAAGGACGCGGAAATTAAGCCAATGATAAACCAGGTGGAATATCATCCACGTTTGACTCAAGAAGACTTGCTTGCATTTTGCCAGCAACATACTATTCAATTGGAAGCATGGTCTCCTCTGATGCAAGGACAGTTGCTCGATAACGCAGAGCTTCAAGAGATTGCCGATAAGCACGGAAAGTCTGTTGCCCAAGTTATTTTGCGTTGGGACTTACAAAATGGCGTTATCACCATCCCAAAATCCACAAAAGAACATCGTATAATTGAAAATGCAACTGTTTTTGATTTTGAATTAACAGCAGAAGATATGGATTGTATTAATCGTATGAATGAGAATTACCGAGTAGGTCCAGATCCGGATAACTTTGATTTTTAAATAATGAAAAGAACCTATCATCCTAAACGAGATAGGTTCTTTGTGTATGCGGCCGATGTCGTCGCAATCCCTCTTTGCCATCGGTGGAGATCGAACCACCAGAAACTCATGAATGCTGACGTAAAAATGCGATAAGGTCATGATGATTTTCTAGCGTGACACCGTGTTCATCCTTGTATGTCTTAAATGTTACATTCGCATCAAGCGATTCGAAGTACTCCTTACTTTCCCTCCCCCATTACGATGTAATAATATAATCATACTCACCATGCGAAATGAAAATGTTCAAATGATTGACCGCCTGTTTCTTATAATCCAACCTCACAAAATTTGGTATATAGCCACTTAACGCTACGACGCCGTGGATCACGTTGCCCATCGTTAACGCTAATGACTGTGCCAGTACCGCTCTCTGACTAAAGCCAAGCACATAAATTTGCTCCACATCAAGCCCTTACTTTAGAAAAATACTCTTTTACTATCTATACGTCTTCTTCATAGCAACCTTTGCGAAACGCTTCCCCAAATGGATAGAACAGTCGGGAAAAAACCTGGCCAACAATATTAAATATCAATTGTATCGTTCTTATAAGTTAGCATAACAATACACAAGCCCCCATCTATTGAAAGATGAGGGCTGATTTGACACTTACTTAGCAATCAACGTGGCGGTGCCTATTAAGTTTCCGAATATTATGCCGTTCATATCTGTTAGTTCCATTCCACTTTGCTACACCATCTTTCGTCATTTAATTACTTTCATAAAACTGTTATTCAAAGAATCAAACTTGCTGATATTTTCCTCAAAAATAGGAAGCGATTTTGTTTTTTCTGATTGATTTACCAAGGTACAAACCAAATCATTAAAGGGAGTTGGAATATTTTTCTCTCTTCCTTTTTTCGAAACATATCCATTAATATAATCAATTTCTGTTTTTCTGCCTTTTTCTAGATCCTGCAACATACTAGCTTTGGTATTGACATGGGGACCCCATACTTCTTTGTAAAATTCCATTTTCCTAGAAATGTCGTCTTTATTCTCCAGCTCTAAAAATTCAAAATTTTTCCCCTGCATTTCTACTAATCGGATTTGATGTGCTCGAGCGACCTTAATCGTTTCATCAGCGATGTTTGCCAAACTTCTCATTGCATCGGGATTATATAATACTTCCCCGAATGTGCATCCTAGTGCAGCTGACATACCGCTAAAAGTTGCATTCATTAACAGCTTAGACCATTTCATTCCATTAATATTTGTGATAATTTCACAGTAACCAACAGTTTCTAAAATGGCACGTATTGTTTTTATTCTTTCTGTAATTTCTCCAGTTAGTTCACCTATATCAAAAGCATATTTTTTCATTACTTCTAGTTCTGTTACCAGTTCCGATACGCCAGGTCCTATCCAAGTAGCCCCAAAACCAACTACACCACCAACTGTTCGATTCTCCCCAACAATGGCAGCAACACTTTCTTCTGGTATTCCATTTTGTAGCGTACAAACTACACTATCTTCATGTAGAAAAGGAAGTATGGATGCCAATGAATCCTTTGTGTAAACTTGTTTTGTTAGAAGAAAAACTACATCATATTTTTCAGTCAAATCATTTGGATGTTTAGCTTTAACAGGAATTGTCTCATTTAAAAAACCTGTTATCTTTGCACCATTTTGATTAAGCTCATCTACATGTTCCTGATTAACGTCAATTAGATCAATATTATAACCGCCCTTAGTGATAAGTGCACCGATAATTGTCCCAAGTGACCCGACTCCTAATATGCCAATTTTCATTAATAGACACCCCTTGATTGATTTTTTGTCGATTGCTACATTAAAAATTGATAGTTACACCACTATTCGTTATATAGCATTTATCATTTACCCAAATAACATGTTTAATGCCAGGACTCCAAGTAATCCATAAATTGCAACAAGAGTATACATAAAACAAACTGATTTAATTGTTTGGACAATCGTCAAATTAAAGTATTCTTTTGTCATCCAGAAAGATACATCACTTGGTGGTGCCCAAGCTATCGAAGCGGCTGCGATTGCTATAACCATCAATTCTGGATTAACACCAGTTGCTTGAACAATTGGCAACATAATTCCCGCAGTGGTTAAAACCGTAACTGTGGCAGACCCTACGGCCAACCTTATAATAGCAGCAATAATCCACGCTAATACAAATGGTGAGATATTCCAACCATTTGTGAATTCTGAAATGTAATCTGCCATTCCACTATCTAGAATAACTTGTTTAAAAGCACCTCCACCACCAAGAACGAATATGATTCCTCCCATAGAAATCAGTGCTTGTTCCGCGATTTTCATTAATTGAGGCATCGTTTTTCTTTTTTTATGCAATCCAAATACATATACTGCTATGAAAAGCGATATTAGCAAAGCGATATCAGCATTACCGATAAAGGTTAAAACTTTATAAACAGTAGTAGTCTCAGGAATCGAAAATTGTGCAATTACCCCCATCAAAATAAGAATAACTGGGGACAAAGCGGTTAAAACGGAAGTTGCAAATGATGGAACTTCATCCATGTTAAATTCTTGCTTTGATACTAAATGGCTTGGAATTTCAATATCCCAATTTTTATATAACCTACCGAATAGCGGTCCAAAAATAATTGTAGCTGGAATCGCTAGAAGAAACCCGTACCCCAGAACAACACCCAAATTCGCTCCTAAAGCTGCTGCAATAGCAGTTGGACCCGGATGTGGAGGTAAAAAAACGTGTGTTATAGATATAGCTGCAAGAAAAGGGATCCCCACTTTCATTAGCTTAACCTTTGCTTCATTTGCTACTGTATATACGATAGGAATCAATAGAATGTAGGTAACTTCATAGAATAAAATTATTCCCAAAATAAATGACGCGAGGCAAATTGCCCAATCTACTCTTTTTTCACCAAAAACGCTAATTAGGGTTGTTGCAATTCTGTTGGCTCCACCGCCTTCAGATATTAGTTTCCCTAAAATTGCACCCAAGCCAATAATGATGGCTAAATGTCCTAATGTACCTCCAAGTCCAGCTTCAATTGATTGGACTATTGTTAATGGTTCCATTCCTAGAAAAAGTCCTACGAATATTGCCGATATTAAGAGAGACAGAAATGCGTTTAACTTAAAAACGATGATTAAAATAAATAATATTATGATCCCAAGAGCCAATGCTATAAGCGGCATAGTTCCACTCCATTCTGAGTTTTTTCAAAATATATTAAACAAGACTATATCCAATTTAGATTTCCGAGTTTCAAATCTATCTGTTAATCGTAACTCGTACGGATTTACAAAACGAAAGCTGTCACTTGATCCGTACGAGTAATAACTTTACGAATAGTTCATTAGCCTTTGCATCAATACACAACCGAGGTGGAACAATTTCCATCATTTGAAATTGCTAATGTCGTATTATCCCTCAGGCTGTTCGGAAATTAGGGTTGCTTCATCCAAAATCTTACTTTGTTGAAATAGGTGCCTTTTTTATATAATTTTGCGAAACCTTTAATTGATAAATTAAACGTTTATTGAATTCATTTCTTGTTTGAACAAGTGTTTCTGGGTTATACTTGAAAAATCCTTCTCCGGTTTTGACTCCTAACTTACCTTCCTTCACCTTTTCCCTTAGCAAAGGATTCGCTTCTGTCCGATTATCCATAACTTTTAATAGGTTATCACCTACTATACTCCAAATATCAAGACCTCCTAAATCTGCTACTTCTAACTGACCAGTAGTAGCATAACGAAATGCAGGTCCAAACATTAATGCTTTATCAACATCTTCCGGTTCAGCGATTCCTTGTTCAATAATCGAAAATACCTCTCTGGCGATCCCCTGTTGAATCCGATTAGCTACTAATCCAGGTACGTCTTTCAAAACTTTAATATACTGCTTTTTTATAGATTCAAATAGATATTCAACTTCTTGATAAACTTCTTCAGGCATATTACCAAAATAGGAAAGTTCAACAATTGGCATAATATGCGCTGGATTATAATAGTGAGTAACCATCATCCGTTCTTTTCTATTTTCACTAACTAAGGCCATCATATCGTTTAACCCAAGACTGGAAGTATTGCTTGTGAAAATCGTTTGTTCTGGACAAATATCGTCTAATAATTTGAACGTTTCTTGTTTTAGCTCCAGTATTTCAGGAATCGATTCCGTAATAAAATCACGATCAACAACGGCTTCTTTTATGTCAGAAAAATAATGAATATTGTTCATGGTCTCCGGAATTACACTATCTTTTATATATCCTTCTTCAGCGAGGAATTCCAAATCAATTTTAATTTCATTTTTCACATTTTTTAGTCTACCTTCATCAATATCAAATAAGTTCACATCATATCCATAGATTGCAAAGTTTTCTGCTATGCTTTTCCCCATTGTTCCTGCACCTAATACAGCTATTTTTTTTATCATGTGTCATCCCTACTCTCTTACTTATTTCCAAATTTGATAGCGCTTTCAAACTAAAAATTATAACTCCATTTATCTACTCAAATTAGCTGTACTCTTTGATTTCTTTTGCTCATTTATCTTCATTCAGCAGAAGACTCCCACCTTTATAGGTGGCGAGATGAATGCGGTTTTGTTTTCCTGTTCAGCGGGTGTTCAAAAGCCCGCTGAACGAAGATAAAGCCTCCGGCGGATGTCACAGATTTTGAAAGGAGTCAATCGAGCAAGCTCGATTCAAAATCTGGACGCAATCACGCCAAGGCGTGATTGATTCTATTCAGCCCCAAAATCTCCCTAGCCTCGTTAGGAGTAGCAATTTCTCTTCCTAGCGTGTTAGATAACTCCACTATCCTTTTCACAAATTGAGCATTAGTAGTAGCTAACTCACCTTTTCTATAATACACACTATCTTCCATGCCCACTCGAACATGGCCGCCTAGAAGTATACTCATCGTATTAATAAGTAGTTGATCTTTACTTGCCCCAATTGCTGACCAAGTTGAATCCTTAGGAATACTATCCACTAAAAACATTAGATTTTTAGGAGTCGCTGGCATCCCGCCATGGACACCTAACACAAATTGAAAATGGAACGGTTCTTCCAATAATCCTTTTTTCGCAATTCTTAATGCGTTATCTATCATTCCGACATCAAATATCTCAATTTCCGGTTTTATTTGGCGTTCTTTTGTAACTGTTGCCAGTGTCTCCAAAAATATAGGAGTATTATAAAAAACCTCTTGTCCAAAGTTCATAGTCCCTGCATCAAACGTAGCCATTTCAGGGTTTAGTTCGCAAACTTTTAATCTGGCTTCCTCATTATTCTCTAATCCGCCTGCGGTTGTTAAATTTAGAATAATATCGCATTTATCTTGAACCCGATCGATTACTTCCTTATAGGTGTCTAAATCAAGTGTGTTGTTTCCTTGATAATCTCTAACATGAATATGGGCAATGGCTGCCCCTTCTTTCCATGATTCAACAACTGAATCTGCAATCTCTTTTGGAGATAATGGCACATGTGGCGTATGTTCCCTAGTGGTTTGTGCTCCAGTTGGTGCGACTGTAATGATTAATTTTTCCATCTTTTTATCCCTCGCATTCCCTATAATTGTTATTCACTTTAGTATAATGCAAATTGTGTGCCAACTATAAAAACGCTATATTAAAGGCTTTCATTCTTCACCTAAAAATAAAGTGATGAAATATTTCATCGGTTTTAAATATAAATCATAATTATCCGTCGATTGTTACTATTTATTTTCGATTAAAAAAGGAATCAGCATTGATTCCTTTTTTAATCACTTATTTGAATTCCTAATTTCTTTGCCTTTTTCACCACAGATGATTGGCTAATTTTTAAAATTGCAGCCGCTTTTCTGGTACTCCCATAATCTTTTAATGCCTTTTCTATTATCTGTCTCTCTACTTTGGCGACAATCTCTTTAAGACTTAGTTCACCAGTTGATATTTCTGTACTTTCGGGCTCCATATTTAATATTTTTCTAGAAAATTCAGCATTAATTTTTTTGTATTTTTCTGACGTGATAACTATGCGCTCAATCACGTTCTGCAACTCTCTTATGTTTCCTGGCCATTTATACGTTTCGAATACCTCATACACTTCGCGGTTAAATAATATTTGTTTTCCATACTTCGTGTTATAAATGTCCAAATAATGTCTCGCTAATAATTCAATATCGGAGGATCTATGTCTTAAGGGAGGAATATGTATAGGGAATACGTTTAACCTGTAATATAAGTCTTCTCTAAATTTCCCTTTTTTCACTAGTTCATGTAAATCACAATTCGTTGCGGCAAGAATCCTAACATCAAATTTAATCGATTTCGTTCCGCCAATTCGTGTAACCTCTTTTTCTTGGATGATTCTAAGTAGTTTTGACTGTAATTCAAGGGGCATTTCCCCTATTTCATCCAAAAGCAAAGTGCCCTTGTCAGCCAACTCAAACATTCCGATTTTCCCTTTACTGGATGCGCCAGTAAAAGATCCGGCTTCATAGCCAAACAATTCTGCTTCTAAGAGGCTGGCAGGTATCGCTGCACAATTGACTTTTATAAAAGGTTTGCCATGTCTATTGCTATTCCTATATATTTCATTTCCAATAACTTCTTTTCCTACCCCGGTTTCTCCCGTTATAAGTACGGTTACATCCAAATCGGCTACTTGGTGAATCATTCGAATAATAGGCTGTATTTCATCACTTTTTCCCATTAAATTATTAGTTACCTGCAATTTTCGAAGATGTTCGATTTCATTTTGTGATGCCACAAGCTTTTCTTGCATATCCAATAAATCTGACATATCACGATTAATAACGACAACCTTTTTTAAATTCCCCTCCTGATCTAAAATAGGTGATCCAGAAATTAATACTTTTACCCCTGTACGGATTTCCGCCATCGCGTTAATTGGCTTTTTTGTTCTTATAATGTCAGGTGTGATTGCATTTTTATATAAACCTTCCTTCATGAGGTCGCTTACATACTTATTTAACACTAGCTCGGGTGCCAATCCAGTTATTCTGCTATAGGATTTGTTGACATATAAAGTCTTCCCTTCTTCATCAGAGATATAAATTCCATCATATAATTCATCACAAATCTTCTTATAATCAACAGCTTCAATTAATTCGTTCATTTCTACATACACTCCTTTCTAATCATTGGTCGGATTTCTTCTGATAGTTGTTTTGTGTATACCTCTGGTAATTGTAGCAAGTAATCAATAAAATGAAAAATAGCCTGAATTGCGGTAAGGATAAATATCCATTGCGCTTTCAGGACGTGGCGATTTTAGCTTCAGTTCTTCTAATCAGCAAATTTTTGTACTGAAAACGAAGCGTCAGCTACAGGGAGTTTGGATTAATGATGATTGAAATGAATGCTGAATCAATTTAAAGGTTTTAGTTGGTCAGAATTGGCTGAATGTTGGGGTTTAGAGGTAAAGGAACAACCGTTTATCGCAGATACAACAGATGGTGAAATGGTTATCCTCGGAAATACGCCTGAAGAGATTGAGAAAGTGTAACATATTAATGGAACAACTATGAAAGTAACGCTAACCAACGAGGAAGAAGTACAACCAGAGAAGATTAAACAATTCATCTGGTCAAATATTACAGATGGACATGGTAAATTTAAAAACCTCAAATACGTACAGATATTCAAAACTTTTTAAAAGCACTTATCATTGAGTCAAAAAAACTGGACTATAGCGCCCAGTTTACGAAGGTTTGTTAAAAATCGAAGATGATTATACGTTAGCTAGTTGGATAATTTATAGCTTAGAAAAGTTATGGACATAAGAGAACGCACATTTCGAAAACATTATGTAGCGGCTTGTTAAAGAATCGGCCGCATGATTGTCCAACAAATTCCTTTTACATACACAGTGAATGGTGCCAGGCACATAAACAAGACAACCCTTATGAATGCCTGACACCAAAAATCAAGAACACTTAGTCCCATTGCTCCTTATGCCGTTTTAAACCTTCTTCTCCATAGATCGTGACCACAAAATGTTCTTCTGCTTTTTTGGTCCGGATATGAATAGAAGAATGGTCTTCGCAAACATCGCAATTCCCGTATTCATAGTCCCCAATTCGTCTCAATACAAAGTAGTCATTTTTGACTTGTGAGAAGTCTCCTTGAAGCCATTTATCCAAGATCGCCTCTAACTCCGAATTCTTGTCCACGAAACGTTTCAAGTAAAGAATGTTTTCCTTCGCCATTTGCCCTGAAGAATGGCCTGCAGAATAGCTATTCACTTCGGCCCATCCCCCCTCTAACACGTCCGTAATAAGATAATCGGATGGATGTGGTGTCACTTTTTGCCTAAGCATACTCAACATTGTATTGGCCATCGTCATAGAATTTCTCTCTAACTCTTGCGCAGAAATACCCGCAAACTGCCCGGGGAGTCGTAGCGCGGGTGCCGATGGATCGATGGGATCATCCATATGTAGCAATCGATGGAGAAATACGGCATAATGCACTCTCGTAACGGGTTTTTCTGGCCAATAGAATCCGAAATCCCCCGTTGTGATGCCATTCGAATAAAGCGCCCGCACATACTGGTTCGCCGGATGGTCTTTCGGCACGTCCATGAAATCCAACTCCACTTTTACTTTCAAATCGAATGCGATCGTTAGCACCTTTGCCATCTCCGCACGGGTAATTGGTTTATTTGGGTTGAAGTTACCTTTCGAATCCGGTTCAAAAATTCCAGCTTGCTGCAATTTCTTCACATCGTTGAAGAAGGCATTCTTCGTGGATACATCCTTAAATGGAACGAACGGCTTTGTTGTTGGCAATTTGGTCGCACGGTTGACGAGGGCTGCCGCATGTTTTCGTGTGATAACCTCACTTGGCCTGAATTCCCCGTTTTCGTAACCGCTAATGATACGCTGATCCCGCATTTCATGGACAATCTCATAATACGGACTATTCTTGGACACATCCTTAAACGGATTTACCACTGCCGCCTCTGCCTGCATCGGTAAAACGATGGCAGGAACAGCAACAGCTGTCGCAATGGTTGCGATAAACAATTTGTAATTCTTCATTTAACTTCCTCCTATTTCTACTTCCGCTATCATGAAAACAACTTACAGACGTAGTTTTTCAGAAATAGTTTCAAAGAAATTTTACCTTTAAGTACAGTATCATGATCTGCACACAAAAAATGGCTGGCTGCTTTAGGCGCTGTATGTACAAACGTAAAATGAAGATTGCGTCTGAATAACAATTGGTTCAACTAACTCCAAGTTTTCCGGGTCCCCAATCTTTATTGCCTCGTCAATCAATCGTAACAAGGATTGGAAGGTATCCATCTGGTACAACCGCAGCTTAGATTCAACCAAGGATGTAGATTATCCTCCCAAGTATCCGGATAATCAGCATCCTTATAGATTCTTGTATACAGCCTGCCTTCTTCAAAAGTCCGGTCCTTCACATCGATTTCCCGTGCCTTCAATACTTGTAAAAGCCGGATTCGATTTTCATGATGCAAAGGGTCAACTTCCACCTTCAGTTTCAACCGATTGTCCGCCTGTTTAAACCATGCGATCAAGCCCTTATTCATCCACCATTTCTTACGCAAGTCGTTCTCGTCAAAATGCTCACCCCACGTCTGCTCGATGAAGTTCGGTGTACGGAAATGGGGCGTATAAAGCTGGTTCGGCCAATCCAACTTCCGGACAAATCGAATAAAAGCCTCTCGCAAGAAGCTGTTATCGACCTTTACAGTGAAATCGATCGTTTCTTTAAACTGACCGCCCCTCTAAAATGTCAATGTAGTAGGGAATGAAAGAATGGACGTCTTGATGCATATAGTCTGTGTTCGCATTCGTCACATTTTTTCGAATACCCAAAACATTCGAATAGCCAAGCATCAAATAATCCTCATGGGAAGACTCCTCATCCTGCAACGACAAAAACTCCGATATGATTTTATATCCTTCATACTTCGTTCGAACAAACTCGATATATTCCTCAAGCTGTCCCCTCGGATTCATTGGACCAAAACTTGTTTTCAATTAAAGCCGCTACTTAATGCCAGCGGGAGACAGCCAACAAATCAATTCGCTTTCCATTAGATGTCGCCAACTCTTTAACCATAACAAGATCTTGATAAGGATAACGGCTCAACTGAAGAACGTCATAATTAGAAATCTTATCCGTGTCCTCAAAATTGGCAGGATTGACAAAAACCTTCACAATCAACTTCTTAATGAAATACAAATCATGATTCCGCTGCGGATCCGTCAACCAGGCTAACATATTGGAATGACGAATTTCATAATTATCAACTTGAAGGACTTTGAAGGGATTGAAACGGTTGAAGTGATTATGTAAATAGATGAATTCTTGAGAATTCTCGATTAAGGAGAGAATTTGCTGTTGATCGTTTGGCATGACTCTTCACACTGGATTATTAGCATTAAAGAAAGCTCATAGTAGCATAGTTTTTCTTTTCACTGACTTTCTAAACTACAGTTCCACCATATACGGTGAAATAAAAAACTTCTACTGCAGTGCCTTGCCAAAACATTGAATTCGGAATTGCCGCTTAGCAAACAATCTCCTATAATAGCAGGCATTCGCCACCTATTTTCATGCCATAAACCAAAAGATAAACAGGTAGAGAAAACGCATCGTTTTTCTCTACCTGTTTTATTTTGGGGACTTATTGGATAGCCCCTATGACAACACATTTATAACAACTCGGTAAGTCGCATAAAAATTTAATAAAAAGCCAATCAGCTTACGCTTTTACCGTCTCCTTACATAATCTCAGAACGGCATTTAATAGGACATTCGCTCCCTTGGCACAATCTTCATAGGAAGTCAGTTCATCTTCTCGATGGCTATAGCCATTCACACTTGGAACAAAAATCATTGTTGTTGGAATATACGAAGCAATGAATTGTGCGTCATGTCCCGCCCCGCTATACATACGGGTTCCTTTATATCCTAAAGCATGACAAGCACTTTCAACAGCATTCACAATTTCTTCATTAAATTTCACTGTGTCCCGATCCCATAAGCGCTTTTTCTCAACAGTACACTCATTTGCTACAGATGGTAGTCCATTGACGATACGGGTAACACCTGCTATTACTGAAGCGTCTTGATGTCTCGCTTCTAGCGTAAACGTTACTTCTGAAGGAATGACCGTATGAATATTCGGATAAACATTCATACGACCAATCGTGTAAACCAATTTTCCCTCTAGCTTTGCAAGTTCCTTTTGCATGTCAACAATTAGGTTTGCAGCAGTAAACATCGGATCTTTCCTCATGGAAATTGGTGTTGTGCCTGCATGATTAGATTCCCCTCGAACAGAAATCTCATGACACACCATGCCAAGAACGCCTTCTACGACCCCAATATCTAGGTTGTTTTGTTCCAGTACTGGCCCTTGTTCAATATGCAATTCTAGAAAAGTACTTGCCTCTTGCAGACGGTTTGCTTCTGAGCCTTCAAAACCACTTTCCCTTAACGCAGTTCCAAATGTGATTCCGTCTTTATCGGGTGTAGCAAGCATTTTTTCTTTATCAAACTTTCCAGATAAAACTCCAGATGACATAATGGCAGGATCAAAGCGTGCTCCTTCTTCATTCGTAAAATTGACAATTGTCAATGGATAATCTAATTCTATGTTGTTGTCTTTAATTGTAGAAACAACCTCTAGCGCCGTTAAAACACCTAATACACCGTCAAAACGGCCCCCTTTCACGACAGAGTCTAAATGAGAACCCATGACGATAGGTGGCAAGTCTTTCTTGCCCTGCAAGGTCGCGTACATATTCCCCATATCATCATAAACGACATGCATCCCAAGCTCCTCGCAAAGTTCTTGCAATTTTCTTCTCGCCGCAACATCTTCCTCTGAAAGTGCTAGCCTTGTGACACCATTATTCTCTGTTTTTCCATATTCGCTAAACTGTTCAATTAGTTGTTGTAATCTTTTTGCATTACATGTTTGCAATAGAATTTCCCCCTTAATTATTAACAGCTTCTTTAGCTACGCGAGCATTTTCCCTAACAATCGCTGCATTCGTTAAAAGACTTACCGATACACCAATTAAAATATTTACCACAATTGCTACAAATCCGATGTTAATATCGTTAATTGCACTTGGGATATTCGGGAAAATTGTAGCCAATTTAAACGATGTAACCGCGTTAAATAACACAATTGAAACGCCCGTCAAAATACCGGCAATCGCTCCGTATTTGTTCATATATTTCGTCTTAAAGAAACCGAACATCATAGCTGGCACTAGTTGCGTAATCAGTCCATAGGACATAATGTTTAACACGGCTAATGCATTTCCACCAGTCACCGTGAAAATATAAGCGATTAATATAATAAGTAATACGAAAAGCTTAGAAACTGTCAGTTGTTGGCGGTCACTTGAATTTGGTCTAATTAATTGATAAAAACCAGTCATTAAACCAACTGCACCCGACATAACCATTACTGAAACAGGCACTAACGCTGTTAATAGACCCGCTGCTCCAACAATCCCTACAACCCATGGGTCAAACGTTTGCATGACTAGACGGAGCAAAGCGAGGTCTCCATCTGCACCTTGTAGACCTGGTACTTGAATAATCGCTGCAAACCCTATGAAAAAAGCAAAAAGTAATAAGATTGTATAGAGAGGTAAAGTGATCGCATTTTTTTTCAAAGTTCTTTCACTTTTAGCCGATAATACAACGCTAAAAGTTTGTGGCAATAAATAAAAACCAAAAGCATTTAATACAATGGTGGAAACGAACCATGGAGTACTAAATCCTTCATTTGCCAACGTTAAGGCTTCAGGTTTGACTGTCTGAACAGCTTCAAATAGCTGCGGAATTCCCCCAAAATAGTGGTAAGGAATATAGACACCTAAAAAGATAATGACGAATAAAATCAAAATATCTTTTAAGATGGCATTCCAGGCAGATCCATGAATGCCCGAAATCGTCACGTAGATCGCCACGATAACTGCCCCGATCGTCGAAGCAATGAGCGGTGAGATTGCCCCATAAGAAGCTTCAGCCACAATGATACCCAATCCTTTAAATTGGATAACAATATAAGGCACTAAAGCTATTAAACCAATGAAAGCAACGACAACACCTAGTGCTTTACTATTATAATTCTTCAAAAAGTATTGTGGCTGTGAGATAATGTCATTTTTCTTAGCAAATCGCCAAATTTTTGGGACCATCCAGTAGGACAACACATAAGCTAAACAGATATACGCCGGCACATAATACGCCGCTGATCCATTCGAATAAGCCCACCCGCTGCCGCCTAAAAAAGTGAATGTCGTATACACTTCACCCGCTATCAATAAGAAAATGAACAATGTTCCAAATCCTTTATTCCCAACCGCAAATTCATCAACATTCATTTCTTTTCCACGGGTGGCACGAATTCCTATAAACAATGCAATCGCTGCAGTAAAGAAGATAATGATTAAGGCGCTATTCATTCAAGCTCACTTCCTTCATTCGAAGGATCAAGTTTATAAACGATAAGCAAAATCCCAGATGATAAAATCATCCAAATTGTAATCCAAAATAACAGAAAAGGTAATCCTAATACATATGGTTCTATTCGGTTAGCTACTGGTAAAAGTGCACCCATCCCTATGAAAGGAATAATCAATAACAACTGACTATATTTTCTCATTTGCTAAGCTCCTTGACTTTGGATTGAGTGTGTACGATTTCCCCATCTAACATTGTCATTTCTGCTTTTATATTCGGTATTTCTTCAATTGAGCAATTTAAAATTGAAGTATTAAGAATCGCCAAGTCTGCCAACTTTCCAACTTCAATACTTCCTTTAATCTTTTCGTCAAAACTTGAATAAGCAGCATTGTAAGTATACATGCGAATCGCATCCATTAGTGATACTTTTTGCTGTTCACCAAACACTGTTCCCTCTTTGGTGCTTCGTGCCATCGCCATATATATACCAACAAACGGATTCACGGTTGTAATCGGTGCATCTGACCCAGCTGCAACAATAATATCTTTTGTCAGTAAATCATTGGCAGCGTACATATATTTTGTTCGTTCCCCATAATTATGGATATAGCTCTCTCCGAACTCATAAGGGAATGAAGGGTTCAGAATTGGAATCACCTTTAATGTTTTTGCCTTTTCTTGTAAATCTGGTGGGCATACACCTAAATGTTCTACCCGATGGCGGTGATCAGCACGCGGATATTCACTTAACAAACGCTCCACTACTGATAAATATTGCTCAATCGCTTTATCTCCTTGAGCATGTACAGTTATTTGATAGCCACCTTGATGGGCTTTAGTGAAGATCGAATATAGCTCCTCTTCCGTGTACATTAAATAACCATAATTTGTCTTATCGCTCGTGTAGGGCTCCCTCGTCGCAATTGTCGGTCCCGTGCTACTTCCATCTGTAAATAGTTTTGCAGGACCAATTTTGAAAAATTCATTTCCTGTATTTGTAACAACGCCTGTACTTAACATGTTTTTGGTGAATTGTTCGCAGTCATTTAATGTGCCAATCATGGCATAAATTCTCGTCTTAATATGTTTCTGTTGGGAGGCAATTTGCATAATTCTAAAGCTATCTTCGTTAAATCCTCCTGCATCATGGACACTCGTAATGCCATACATAAACAATTGCTCCTGTGCCTTTTCTAATGCTTCAAATAGCTCCTCTTCGCTATAAGGGAAACGTTGGCTCGAATTCAGGAAAGCGTTTTCAATCAATCGGCCAGTTAACTTTCCTTTGTCGTCTTTTTCTATTGTCCCTCCAAGAGGATCGGGCGTTTCCTCATCGATACTAAGTAAATCTAACGTGGCTGAATTGACCATTCCAATATGACCACAAGTACGTGTAATAATAATTGGATGTTCTGTAATTAAGCTATCTAATTCTTGAATAGTAGGATAACGTTTTTCCTTTACCTTTAATTCGTTAAACCCAAATACACGAATCACCTTGCCACTTTCAGTTTCCTTTACTATTTCAGATAACTTTTGAAGTAATTCATCTATCGAATGTATAACTGGTTCTTTACAATCTAAATGTATTAACGTATTTCCAAATAAATAAAGATGCATATGTGCATCAATTAGACCAGGCAAAACAGACTTCCCTTCTAAGTCAAGGACCGTAGCGGAAGGCGCCATTTGTTGGACGATCTCATCACTCGTGCCTACTGCAATGATTTTATTCCCCTCTACCAAACATGCTTCAAAAACCTCATCATGTCGGTTTACCGTAATCACTTCTCCATTAATTAGAGCTGTTTGAGCCATGTACTCATCCCCTTTCATAAAAACTATTTTAATGATACATCCCTTTTAAATCACATGATATATACGAAGTGTCAAGTTTTCCCCTCCCATTAAAGACAGAATGTTATGAAGTTTAGTAAAACTGTAACATTGGTGCTGTCCCTTTCCCCAATATTGTCTAAGAACCAATCTAGTTTAATGCTTACAAGAGGTTAGGCTTTCTGCTTCTTAACACAGAAAAAAACCTTTCTAATTCATTAATTTGCTAAGAAGGTGTCTAGGAATATTCACCTACGTTCTACTTACATCCTCTGTCAACAATTGAGCTTTTTCATTCGTCGCCCTAATTGAAAAAATCGACGACCGTTTTTTTCTAAACGAACGTCGATTGTTTCTATCTATTGACTGTAAATATGGTTCAACGCATTTGCTAAACTGCTCTCCGCTCCCCTTCCCTTTAAAGCATCAAAAAGGATTACCATGAAGACATGCACGACATGCAAAAAACAATTTGGAACTAAACCTTTTCGCATCACTATGGACAAAAGCCGCTTTTTTTCAATGGACTGCTTGCCGGATTGTTATCTCAATCTGGCAATGTACGGAACAAGTCCTAAGTGTTGAAGGCATTCATTTTCCCAAAGATGAACATCGAACAACCATCGCCTAATCAAAAATGGTACCAGGTTCCAATACAATTCGGAATTGTTTCGAAACCTAGTACCCTGAATTTAAATATCAATAGTATGTCACTCGAATACTTTACATTAATCTCCCTAAACACTCTTCCAATCGGTCTTCACATTCTCCGTATACCGACAAGCTGGATAATTACTACACCCATAAAACTTCCCATACCTACCAGTCTTCAAGGTCAATTTCCCATTACACTTCGGACAAGCGGTATGTAAAACTGATGCATCCTGCCTATACGTATTTTTTGCATAGCTGGTCTGTGGACGTGTCGCTTGCTTGGTAGCTTTCACTTTCCGAACCGATTGCATATGTTCTGCCTTAAGACGTTTCCTGTCGCTTTTATCTGTAATCAAAAGTCCCGCGAGCTTTTCATTGATCTCCTTCAACGTAGTCTCACCAATACAATGCTCCTTGTACTGGCTAATCGTTTTTAACAAGTCGGTAAATTGTATGACGTGTGCGGAGGTGAATTCCTTCTTGAATTTAAAAGTAGATTTCGATGAAAAGGCGATGATGGAATGGACATCTTGCATTTCCTCTTGTCCTAAGTTTCTTAAATTTATCTTGTCGAGATTTGATATGGTTTTCTGTTAGTTGTTTGGTTAACTGATTTGATTCACGTAATCCCTATGACAACGAGTGGAACTACACAACAATCGCACGAAGAACTAGATGGCTAACCTTCTTTCGTTACATCTGTTGAATCAGTTGCAATCGTGAATGAGCCAATTACAGAAACAGGAGAAAAAACCAAATGATGACCCCATCTCAACAGTACTAGCAGAATTGAGAGGGCTTAAACTTGAAATAATCGATGATGGCCATCAATCAGAAATACTTTACGTGATTGGCGGGAAAGAATTAGAAAAATACTCTACGCTTACCGAATCAAGGAGATAGCTTTCAGTAGAATGATATACGGAAACCAAGCAACCGATTTTTACCGGCTTGGTATGCGAAAATAAAAGCATGAAAAAAGCAATCCATAAATCTAAAAAAATTATGGATTGCTCTTTTTATTTAGTTAAGTCCGGCTGATTCTGGGGGAAGCCCAAATTTCCAAACTGGCTGGGCATGTTTTTCGCGATAAATGGAAAATTGTATTATCCAACAGAACACTTTAAAATGGATATCGAATGTTTTCGGTCTGAACAGATACCCATTTCGTTGTTGTGAAATCTTCAATGATCCAATCGGTTCCAAACCGTCCAATACCACTCTTTTTAACACCACCAAATGGCACGTTGCTTTCTAACACTGCTGGCATGTCATTGACATGTGTAGTGCCTGATTCGATTTCAAGCGCCAAGCGCTCTCCTCGCTTCAAGTCGCTCGTTATGATGGCAGCAGACAATCCAAACTCTGTGCTATTTGCCAATTCGATTGCTTCCTGATCATCTTTAGCATTTATAATTATAGCTACAGGTCCAAATATCTCAGTTTGTGCTAACTTTGAATCATTCGGCACATCAACAAAAACAAATGGTGAGATGACATTCCCCGTGCGCTCTCCTTCAACGGCTAACTTGATGCCTTCTTCCTTAGCTTCCTTGATGATTGATATAATTTTGTCAGCTTGTCTTTCATTGATTATCGGTCCAATGACAGTACTAGGATTTTTTGGATCACCGGCCTTTAATCCTTTTACTCTTTCTGCATATTTCTCAATAAATTCATCATATAAATCGTTGTGAACGATAATTCGGTTCGTAATTGCACAAATTTGTCCATTGTGCATGAACTTGCCGAATATCGCAAGATCGACTGCGTACTCGACATCCGCATCACCTAAAATGACTAATGGGTTATTGCCGCCTAATTCTAAGGCCTTTTGTTTAAACGATCCAGCCGTCACTTTTTCTATATGCTGTCCAACAGCTGTAGATCCTGTAAAACTAATAAAAGAAGTGTTCGCATTCGTTAAAAATTCATCTCCGGATTCTTCTAAATCCGTTAAAATGGAATTAAAGACACCAGCTGGCAATCCGGCTGATTCAAAAGCTTTTGCAAATATTTGTCCACCTACGAATCCAACCTGGACATCCGGCTTATGAACCACACTATTCCCTAATGCAATTGCCGGAAATATTGTACGGGTCGCCATATTAAATGGAAAGTTAAACGGTGTGATTGAAGTAATGACACCTAATGGCAATCGATATACACGGTTCACTTTGTTCGGTGTTCCGGATGGATAATCTTTAGGCTTATAAATCTTTTCCGCCATTTTAAGGGATTCATGGATATCGCTAATACCAAAGCTAAATTCAACTTCAGCTTTTAATAAGGTTCCCCCTGTTTCACGTACAATTAACTGAACGATCTCATCTTTATGCTCCACCAAATAATTTAACGCTTTTGTTAATATATCCCGTCTTTCTTCAACGGTGGTTTTTGCCCATTCTTTCTGAGCTTCTTTCGCTTTTTCAAAAGCAACTTGAATCTGGGATCGGTTCGCAAGAGAAACTTCGGCTAAAACCGAACCATCATACGGATCGTGATTTTGAAATACACGACCACTTTGGCCCTCAACCCATTGCCCAGCAATATAGCTCTTATTCAACTCTTTAATTCCCGTTAAAACTGTTGTAATTAACATAATTACATTTTCCTTTCTATATTTAATTCCAAAACAATGTTTTACGCTCTATTCATATAGATGGTTGTTTATAATAATCTTGAGGCTCCGCTTCAACGTTAATTTTCTTTTCCCGAGACTCTGCAATTAAAATAGATATAACTACTAAAATCAAAGCAATAATTTCAACTGCCCGGATTGAAGCACCATAAAAAAGGACAGCTACCGCGGAAGCTACAATTGGCATAACGGCATTCGCCATTCCTGCCGTACTTGCATTAATTTTTGGCATGGCCAGAAATGTTGTCGAATAGGCAAGAACCCACCCTAGTAAGCTATAAATAATAATGCCGCCCCAATTCGAAACACTTCCAAACAATGACATATCAAATGAATTCAGTTCAATTAAAGCCATCGGCAACGTTTGCAAAGCGCCAAAGAAAGTCAAACCCGCGGCAAGTGTGAACGGTGGTAATTCGACAGAGAATTTTTTTGCATAAATGAAAAATAAGGATATGGATAGTACGGCCAACAACATAAATACGATCCCTAAGACACTAGTGGAACCTTTAGATGAAACTCCGACAATATTCATTAGTAAAACAGCTGATACCGCTAAAAAAATTGATAAGACTTTTTTCATGGAAAGCTTCTCTTTTAATAAAAACAAAGACAAAATTAATACTACAGCCGGTGTAATACTACTTATAATACCTACCGATATGGCATCTGCATGGGTAAGTCCATAAAGTAAAAACACTGTATATAATGAAGCTGTTAACAATGCCTGCATGAACATCCCATAGTAATTTTTAAAGCCGAGTTTGATCCACTTTGTTTTTTCACTAATTGTTGCAAGAGGAATTAGAATAACGGCGGCAATCGTAATAGTTATGCAGGTAAATAGCCATACAGGAAAAGTCTTCATCATCGAATCCCCGATTGGAATGCTTGCACCGATAAACCCCATCGATAGAACAATTAATAATACTCCTTTGTTCATAATTCATTTCCCCCTCCATTTTAGTGTTGTTAACCATAAGAGCCTTTTACGAAGGTAGCCCAATGGAGTGATTCCCTTGCTAGATCCCCCCATTGGCAAATCATCGCTATTTAGCTTGCGATAAAGAACTTGACGAAGGGTTTATGTGTTCTCCAAACTCCTGAAAATCCGTCCGTAAAAGAATATGAATGGCCTTCTTTCATCGCAATTTTCTCTCCTGTTTCCATTTCAATTTCCGCCTGCCCTTTTACAACATAAAATGTCTCATTGCCTTCTACCTTATATGGCATTCCATTTGGATGTTCCTCAGGCTCGTGTCTCCATAATCCTGAAAAAAGAATACCGCCATCGTTTTGAGTTTGTCTAAGCCAACTAACCTGTCCAATCTCATTTCCTTCAACTGTAAATGGTTCCCACTTCTCATGACCCTCTACTAATTCATAAAAATCGACATTGTTTACATGTAGCATAATTTTTTCCTCCCATATAAATAAAATTTGTGGATAATTATTAAATTACAGCTCGCTCACGAACTTTTTCTTCTAAATATTGTTCAACTTTCCTAGAAACTTTGAATGCGCTTTCAATTGCACCATCTATAAAACCAGCCCAACCGTCTGCATAATCAGAACCAGCTAGGAACAATCCATCCTTTGGTTTTTGTAATTCTGATAAATAATTTGTCAATTGATTGTTACACTGCATTGGCCAAGTCTCCCCGGAAAGTGGATCGCCTACCCAATCGTGACCGATTGATTCGACCACATGAATATCTGGAATGACTCTACGAAGTGCTCGCTCAACCTCCAACTTGTTTGTCGGGTCCAGTTTACTTGCGTCAGGACCAAATCCGACCAATATTCCGTCCTGATCATCTGTATACTCCAATTGAATATAATTAATAGGATAATCTTCAGGAGCAAACGCAATAAAAGGGGTAGTGATGTTCTTTACTCTCGCCCAAAACTTTATCCCTCTGCTTGTTTGTCCTTCCTCGGCAGCAGCGAACTTTACAGGTGACAACGCCGGTCTATACTCGATACTATTTAAAACATTCAATGGAAGTGTGTTAATGACTGTGCGGCCAATGAACTGCCCCCCACCCTTGGTTGACACAACAAATCCACTTGCAGTCTTTTCTACTAAAGAAACTTCCTCCGAATAAAAAACATCCGCTTTGGCATCGTTCATAATTCCCTCTATCAATGCTCCTGTACCCTTTTCGATCTTATAGCTGGCGCAGATTTCCATCATCAGTTGCCAATTATAATCAGATAGCGCAGCCCAACGCATAGCCTGAGTAAGCCCGGCTCTTTCCGTCGGTCCATTAAAATTCAGCGCCCACATACTGTGCATTAATTCCTTTATATTATCATTTAATCCTAGGCTATCGATTTTATCGGATACAGTCAGATGGTCCACCTCGTTCAATTTTTTAGAAGTCAGCGGCTCATATGGAAGGGGGAAGTATTTGCGCGCATCCGCTAACAATTGATTGTTTGCCTCATCTAACATTCCAAACAATTCCTCGACTGTCCCCTCATGTCTTTTACCATCCGCAACCCAGTATGCTTTTTCCGGATCCGGAGATGGAACAACCTCCAAACCATACCTTGATATTTCAGCCCATATATGTGGCTGGAACCAATGAACCCAGGTCCCTCCCATTTCCAAGTTTCTTCCCAATTGTTTATCCACCCATGTCCGTCCCCCTAGACGATCTCTGGCCTCCAAAACAAGGGTTTGATAGCCTTTTTGGCTCAACTCCCGGGCTGCGGTAACTCCTGCAAAACCTGCTCCAATTATAATCACATCATAGTTTTTGATCGACATTTGTTCTCCTCCTCTACTTAAATTATTATTGAATCAATTGCGGACTAATCCACTTCCCTTCCCCAGTATCGGATTCCCAATTTTCATAATCTATTATCTAATACAAATAAAAAAAATTGTATTACCCATACGGACCAAATATACAGACTATTTGACTAATCTGAAATTAACTGTATTATAATGAACTAACAGAGATTTTGGGAGGTAAATGATGAACCAACTTTCTTTGAACGAAAAAAACTATCAAAAAATACTTTCTTTTATGGATGATATAAAAGGCGATGATAATAATTTCCGAAAAAATGTCCTACTTGCTTTTGAAAAGTGGTTCGGTTTTTCTCATGCAAACTTCTGGCTTTGCGATCAGCAAAATAATCTCGTAGATCCCGTTACTTCTACTACTGATAAAACTATGATTAAAGATTATTTGAAAAATTATATAGAAATGGATCCATTAGTTCCTTACAAACTAAACGATATGATTCTAAAACGCCGTGTCATCGGGCTTCTAGATCTACAATCAAAAAGAGATTATGAAAAAAGTGAGTATTTTAATAGTTTTTTTAAAAAGTATGGGTTCTATCACAACACGGGAATATTTTTAGTAAAGGACAATAGAATTGTTGGATTAGTGGATTTTATTGCACCTAAAAACGAAATGGAGGTTAATAATTACGAGGTCATGTGTCTTGAAATCATATCAAGATATTTAGCACAGAAATTACATGAGTATAGTTTATTAAAAAGTAAAGAACAAGATTTCATTGAAATTTTCTTAACTCCCAGGGAAAGTGAAGTGTTGCGGTACGTCCAAAAGGGTTATTCAAATAAACAAATAGCCGGTCAACTATTCATTAGTGTAAACACCGTAAAAAAACATGTACAGAGCCTCTACGACAAATTTGAGGTTAATAATCGGACAAGCCTTTCTTTTAAAGTACACAGTTTTGAAAATTAACTGTAATTCATGAAAAAGGATACGTAGAATTTAACTACGTTAGATAGCTGACATGTATTGCACTGTAGCACAGCTCTTTTTAGTCATACCACTGTCATTACAGGAAACGGATTTTAGAGAGCCTGAACTATAATAGGCATAGTCATACATGATGAATACGCCCCTATATGGTTTGGAGTGAAAGCGCCCCTGCTGGATATATGAAAACGAATAGAAATAGCGACCTGCCCATTAATGGGAATAGGTCGCTTTTGCATATTGGGTGCTTTTATCAATATATTATTTTTCTGGGTAAGTTGTATCATTCAATATTGCTGCCAGTGAACCAAATGTGAGACTGATGACACGTTGAGGTTTCGGATCCCAGCAAAAAAAACGACCTGTAGAACGCAATTCTTTTAAATCAACAACAATAATAGCCTCTACAGGCATAATAGTTTCTGTCCAAAATAAGATAGTTAAATCTTCATCAAGATTAAAGAAAGCACACTTTTCTACATCTGCTAGACCTGTCTCAGCTCCATTTACACAGTGCCACGCCATAGTTTCTTTAGTAAAATAGACATGCTCATACCAATCATCAGAACTATAGCGATAGAGAACACGCTTACCTACCAAATCTGAAGTTTGTACAATAGGTTTATTCCCAGGTAACCCTTCAATAACTGCTGACGTAAAATCTGTTTTTGTCCTTCTCTCTCCATTTATTTCCACAAAATTTGATGCTGCAACAAAGACATTACCATCTTCAGACCTCCATATTAATGAAACTTGTTCATTATAGGCTGGCTTGTAAAATGTTACAAAGAAAATTCCTTGGCGTACTTCAAAAGCTTGATAATTATCTGTTCCAGATAATCCTCTTTCTTCTCCTTCCAAGATAGTCCAAACTAATGTTTTTTCATCTTTGAATTCATGACTGATAACGCTTCCGCCTTCAAAATTAAGAACGATTGTTTTGCCAGCTAAAGCTGAGGTATGTGGAATCCTATTCTCGCTAAAGCCATCCGCCATTTCTTCAAGAGTCGGCCACTCTTCTACAGGTACATAAGTTTGAGTTTCCACGTGATTGTTAATATTGTAAGTCAAAGTCATTCAATAATCCCTCCATTAAAGTTTGATTGGATTTGTTGGAAAAAGATCTACCTTTCTTTTATTGTGTGCTTCGTTCTTCACATACAGATTATTTCAAAATTCATCTTTGGTTTCTATTACCCACTCGGATGATTTTTCGTTATTTTCAGTATTTTTTGGATGGAAATTGTATAATAAAAGAAAGAGATTTTTTAGAGGTGAGAAGAATGGAAACCCTTTCAATGAATGATTATCAAAAAGTCATATATTTCATGGACGAAGTTGAAAATACTACAAAACAGGATTTTAGAAGTCAGGTGTTACATATATTTGATAGGTTTTTTGGGTATTCTAAATCACATTTTTGGATTTGCGATGATAACTCTGACCTGACTAATGTCGTAAGTTTAAACGGAAATAAAAAGGCTCTGGAAGAATACGAATATTATTATAACCTGGATTACCTTATCCCCAAAAATGTATCAAGTTTACTCCTTTCAAAAAAAGTAATCAAAACATTTGATAAGGTTTCACCTAAAGATTATGAAAAGAGTATATTTTATAATGACTTCATGCGCGAATATGAATATTATGAAGCACTTGGAATTTATCTTTTTGACAGGCAAAAACCATTGGGACTTATTGAGTTTCTCCGTTCAAAAGATGAAAACCCATTTCAGCAACATGATATTAGGTTACTGGAAATCCTATCTAGATTTTTAACACAAGAAATGAAATTTTTCTCAACAAATTCTACAAAACATGCTAAAGAGGAACAGCTGGGACTCTCAGATTGGATTAAAGAGAAATACAATCTAACATTAAAAGAATTAGAAGTTTTGTATATCTCACAAAAAGGGTATTCCAATGCTGAAATAGCTTCGCAACTGTATCTAAGCAAAAACACTGTAAAAAAGCATCTTCAAAATATTTACCGGAAAGTGGATGTAACAAATCGTACAAGCTTGTGCTATAAAATAAATACGCTTCAAAAAGTAAGATCTCAGCCTAAATGAAATAGACCTCCCTTGAAACTTGCCGAAATGCAATTCAATTGGTGAGCATGATATAAAAGCACCGGCAGATATCCTCGTCGGTGCATGTCGTGCTTACGTTTAGAAGGCAGTCATAGATAGTTTTTTTTGAAGCGTCAAAAAGCTGATGAAGCACGTGCCACTGGTCAGCTACCTGTAGTATCGCAGGAGAGGCATCGCGAACGGCTTTTGCGAAACTGCGAGAGCCATCAACGGTGATTAGATTTATCTCAGGATGCGTAGAGATCCACTGAGCAACGGCTGTAGAGTCAGTCGAAGATATCATATTAACGGGGTGCCCTGTTTCTAAATCGATAAATACTGTCCCGTAAGAAAAACGTTTTTTAAAAGCAATATCATCTATTCCTACGAAAGGGATGGGTCCCGGATTCAAACTGACGCTGTTTTACGATTTTTAGTAAGGTATCGTGGTTATCGGGAATATGGAGGGCTTTGCAGATTTTTTCTCTTTATGAGGCAATTGGTAGAAAAGGCGATTTTCTCTAGTACTTCTTCCAAAAGCCTCGTTCGCCGCTGATACGGGTTTAGCCAAGAAATACGCTCTGTAAAGACGCGAACATGACAATCCGGATGACTGCAATACCATTTATTGGTGAGAACTTGAAATTCGACAGGTGTATCTGCATAAGCTAAGTCCTTCACGTACCGGGTGTATCGGTAGTGTTTTCTATGGGAGATATGTTGGCAATGTGGGCATGGAGCATTCTCCTTTTTCAGGTCAATGATCAGAAAGATCCTTTCCTCCGTTTGCTTACTATAGACCAGCTGATCGTTATCGGCAAAGGGAAGTCATTGTACCTGCTTTTCAACCGTTAGAATAATACCATACAACATGAAATAAATTCCTGGATTTCAAGAGGATTACTATTGCTAAAATGCCAGCTCCTAAACAATTCCGACTTGTATTAGAACCTGGAACTTTTCATTTTAGAGAAGGTATCATCCTCCTCCCAAATTATTCATTCCAAACATTGCACACTAATTATTTCTGTTACTGGTATACGAACTGTTCCCATCTGATCCTGCAAAATAATACACATCAATCTTACATCAATCTGTTCAATTGAGCCTTGGTGCTGGATAATGACTCCTGCTTGCCAAGTTTTAATGCGTGTTTCACATTTCCTTCGAAAAGCGACATCTAACTCCTCTTGGATTAATTGTAAATCGAATTCACTCAGTTTTGGACGCTTCACCAGCTCGTCTTCGCTTTGCCATACGCGCAACTCTTTAATATGTTCCGGGAGCATCATTGCAGTCCATTTAATACGTCCCCGATCCTTGACTTCTCCAACAGATTTCATATGTCTATTCAGTGCCATTCAATCACCCACCTCATCCATTCATTATGACGAGCACCGACAGCAAGTAACGATTTGAGAACTCATGATTTGTGACCTCCGACTAATTTCGAACGCTGCATAGCCGTGCCGTCTTCCGTAAGTGAAGAAGCCCGTAGGATGGCTGATGAACCATAGCGGCTACGAATTTCATCCATGGCGCTGCCCAGCTTTCTTTTTCGCCACTTATTTGCCTCAAACAGACTGAGTTGCATGGATGTTTCATCTTCCAAATTCGTAATTGAAATGGAAATTTTTCGAACGGGACGTTGATCATGAAACTTATCGAAAAGCGCAACGCAAACATCATAAATTTTCATCGTATCGTTTGTAGCTTCTTCTATTGACAGTGAGCGGCTGAATCCGCCGCCTAAAGAATGCTTGCTATAACCGATACTTAAATGAATGGTGCGTCCCGCTTTTCTTGCATGTCTAGCTCTACTGGCGACATCCTCACAGATTTCCAACATGACAACAAGAACCGATTTTCGTGTGACATAATCACGGAATAATGTTTGACCTTTTCCGAAACTTACTTGACCCTCTAGCAAAGGGGCGCCTAATTCAGAAAGATCAATGCCCCAAGCGTGATGGTAAAGTTGGTTGCCCATAATACCGAATTTCTTTTCAAGCCTTTCAAGCGATGTATGTGCGAGATCGCCCACGGAGAAAATCCCCATATTGTTCAAAGTCTTTTCCGTCCGTCCGCCTACTCCCCACATTTCGCTTAATGGCTGAATCGGCCATAGCTTTCTTGGAATATCTTCATATGTCCATCTTGCGAAGCCCGTTTTCTTGGCTTCCAAATCAAGCGCCAGTTTCGCCATTAACATATTAGGTCCCATACCAACCGTCGATGGTAAATTCAGCGTCTCAACGATCTCTCGTTGGATGACTTTAATGGTTTGCGTCGGGTCACCCCATAACTTTTCAGTTCCAGTTAAATCAATAAAGCTTTCGTCAACACTATACACATGAATCGCTTCAGCAGGGACGAATTTGTGTAAAATCTGGGTAATCGCCATCGACATTTCGAGAAAATAGCCCATTTTTGGCTCAAAAAGTTTAATATCAGGATGATTCGGAATTTCGTATAAACGTGTACCCGTCTTTACCCTAAACCTTTTCTTCATCGCCGGGGATGCGGCAAGGACAACGGCCCCCTTTTGTTCAAGATTCCCTACAATGGCAATGGGTACGGTTTGGACATCTAAATTATGCAAGGAAGCTATACAGCTGGCATAGAAACTCATCATGTCTATGCACGCAATCTGTCGATTTGGAAACTTACTGTAATCTATCATATAACCATCCGCTCGCTTGGAATGACGGGAACGAGGACAAGCACATTGTCTATTGTAAAGGTACGATTGGATTTCCTTAAATAGCAATAGGCCCTGAATGAAATCTCACCGACCTGAAGCACTTTAATTTTCCGCTTACTTATTGCACCTTCTTTGGATATGTACATCATATCCAAGTCGTAATTCCGATCCATCGACTTCATCAATTCAACATGCACATCTGTTCCCTCCTCTTTTAATCAGTATATGGAATGCACGTTCGGTTTGCATCGACAAATAAACACTTAACAGAAGTTACCAGAAGTGGATTCTTTGTTAAGTGCTTGATTTTAGATAATCAGGAGTACCTGTGTAGCAAACGATCATGAATGTTTCAGAGGTAACTAATTAGTATGTCGTTTGTTAACTTCAATCGTAATGAACTCCGGCAAATAGCTGGGAGTACATCCTTTTGCTACTATTTCACCTTTGTAAAGACCCGTTTTCTCACCAAGTTTAATACAACGTGCACGATTCTTTTCATCATAAACGCCTATCCAGCCTGCGGTGAAATTCATAGCCCATTGAACTTCTGGTTCTTCCTGCGTAATATTAGCTTCTAATGCAGAAAGCAAGTCCGCGGTGTTATCAGGCGGTGTTTGTCCAGTCCATCTCAATCGCCCTTGATAATACCAGAAAGCCCGCCTTTGAAGAGCAGATGGGCTATTTTCCCACGACTCCATCAATGCAATTTTCTTCTTATCTTTGGTGAGCTGATTAGCCATTAACCAATCCATTAAGTTATTTCGCTCATTAAAAGTGTGTGTCTGCATATCCTTATCAAGCTTATTTAGCACATCTTGTGAAAGAAGTTTTTTGTCCATAATTAAGATTGCTAATAGTCTGGGCAAAAACTCTTCGGTTGACCAAAGTTCCATAGCTAGTTCGTGATCTTTTTTAATGTCCTTCGCGATTTTTCGTAAGTCGCCGAGCTTAGTTTTACTATTGATCTGAAGTAGAATGTCTTCTGCTTTTGAAGAGCGTTTTATTTCTGTACCTTTATTTTCATTCATTTTATACAGCTGCTACTAAAAACATAGAAAAACGTATAAGTTTTCCTACGCTAGACATGTTCCTGCTTCTTCGTACCCCGCCTCGCCACTTATCGGCTACTACGGTTGGTTTGGCACTCCACAGGCGTAAATTCGGATGTAGCCCACCCTATCGGTACACGGTTTTCATTCTGTCACGACCGTGTATGCCTTCGTATATTTTAGATTTAAACTGGCATTGAAGTCTCGATCCATTTCCAACCCGCAATTTCCGCAAGTAAAAATGCGATCAGCAAGTGACAAGCCTACATTTTTCTCGCCACAACTTGAACAACATTTAGAAGAAGGGAACCATCGATCAACAAGTCGAATCTCAATCCCAATTTCCAAACATTTCGCAATGAGAAACTCCCTGAATTGCTTGAAGTTTTGACTGGCAATTGCGCGGGATAAATGGCGGTTTTTCATCATGCCTGTAACGTTTAAATCTTCGATCGCAATAAATGCTGGCTTGGTTTTCACCAGCACACTGGCGACAAATCGGATATACTCTTTACGCATATTGGCGAGTCTAGCGTGCAATTGTTGAACAACCAATAGTTGTTTTTGCCTGTTTTTAGCGCAGAACTCACCTCTCTGCCTATTTTTATTTTGTTCAATACTTCTACTCAGTTTTCGTTGTTGCCGTTTCAAGCGCTTTTCTAGCTTGATGATTCGTTCTTGTTTGTTCACATTCTCAAAAATAAGTTGATTGCTACAAACTGCAAACTCTTTCATCCCAAGGTCCACGCCAATTCCTTCTGATTCACTTTCATACGCTTTTTCACTTTTTTCAACATCACATAAAACAGATATAAAATACCGATCGGCTTTTTTTGACAGCGTGCAATTGATGATCGTTGCATCTGTTGGAATATAACCAAATTCCTTCAAACGTACCCAGCCAAACGTCGGAATTTTGATTCGATGGCGTTCGACGGTGAGGTCTGTTGCATTATTTTTCGGAAAATAAGCTTTCACGTCTTCATTTTTCCTCTTTTTGAAGCGCGGAAATTTGGCTATGCCCTTAAAGAAATTTTTAAAAGCTCGGTCCCCACTCATAATGGCTTGTTTCACGGCTTTACTCGACACATCTTTCATCCATTGGTCGTTTTGTTTCGTATGCACATTGTTCAGCCATTTTGAAAAATCAAATCCAGATAAATGCTTTTTCGTTTCTTTGTACTGTTTTTGTGCGGTCTCCAGATAAAGATTGTAAACATACCGGCAAACGCCGATGGTTTGATTGGCTTTTTGTTGTTGGGCAGCGGTGAGGAGAACTTCAGTTTTATATGCCTTTTTCAAAACGAGCATCCCCTTTACTTTTTTTCGCTTCCAATAGTAGTTCCAACCTCATTTACAGTCTTTACCCGTTTTAACGAACAGATAATCGTAGATGGCTTTCTAAGTGAATAGATATTTAGCTACTTTTTTATATAGTTTTCTATGTTTTTTATAACAGTAGCACTGTGCTTAATTAAAGCTTTCTCAAGATTAGGTGCCTGTGCGAGGCACATTTATGACCATTCTATCGAATAGAATAAACATGCGGTAGGAAGTCAATACAATATTGATACGACTGTTTCCAGCTTTTCGGGTATGAAATTGTAATGAATTCACTGAAGCATTTCCCTCATTTTCTCAATTTCTTCTTTTTCCAAGTGTGTTACTTCCGCTATGAATTCCGTCGGTGTTCCTCTTCTCAACATCTCCAAAACTACTTTTTTCACGCCTTGCACCAAACCCTGCTCCAATCCCTGCTGGACTCCCTTTTCCCACTCCAGATCAAAAGCATTCTTAATGGTTGGGGAAGCATTTTCCTTATTGTATAGTTCCATTAGCTCAGTCTCCTCCCTTATAATTGGTCATATTTCGTTGGATAGCTGTTTAGTATATGCTTCTGGCAATTCTAACAAGTAATCGATGAAATGAAAAACGGCTTGTATGGCTGTACGTGAATAGTTTTGATGGCGAATCAGCTCATGCATTAGTTTACTTTTGAACAGATAGCGTTGATGGGCTTCATCTTTTGTTCGTTGTAAAGCCTTCGCAGCTAATACAACTTTACTGAAAATATTATCGAATTGTTCCAATTGCTTGTCAGAATAATCTTCCGTTTGGTAATGTCTATATGAATAGCGCAGCTGCGTTCCCAAGTAATCGTAAGAAAAATGTTTTGGACGAGTATTAATGTTAGGTGATGTGTGGACAGCGATGGCGACAATCTTTTCTTGATGACGGTCGTATATGCGGTAGAAGTACTGAAACATTCGTTCAGGGAACTCCGGTTCATTCCTGCTTTGCACTTCAATGTGGATAAGAATCCATTGTTCCTTACCATTTTTCAATTGAACTTTTGCCAGTCGATCCGCAAAACGTCTGCCTTTTTTCTTGTCTACGACTTCCTGAAACAGTTCCTTATCTAAAAAATCTGGTTCCTGACTAAAGTCAATCTCAGCGTGTAGATTTGTTGCAAAAAACAATATGAAATCCTCGAATAATTCACCGATAACCTTTTTCCATAAACCGTCCTGATCCGACGGGCTACCTTCGTAAGTCACATGATCTTCTCTGATCCATGCCACAACCATTATAAAACACCTCCAGCAATTGTTTTTAGATTATTAACTAAATTATACCGTAGTTCGAACGTATGTTCAAGTAAGTAAGATGTAGTCTGTTGTATTGACAGTTCTCCCTGATTCCAAATATGGAAGAACCCAATTTTAATTGGATTGGGTGCCTGTGCGAGGTGTATTTATGACAATTCATCCAATTGAATAGAAATGTAAAAGGAAGCAAACCCAGTATTAATAGGACTGACTTCAGCTATTTTATTATGCAATTGCAGTGAGTTTACTGAATCGCTTGTTGCACAGGCATCTGTTATCAAATCGATACAGATCCCGGTGGCTCAATCAATCGAACACAACCAGTAACAATCACTCCAATACCCCATAGGATAAGATGTAAGTGAGTCTTTATGAAAAGGGGCATGTCATTGTCATGAATAACTCTAACTTTTCAGCTCCTATGGGGCGGCCTACTATTGTTGCGTTTGTGAGTGGAGATGTAACGGGGGATAGAATCATGGATCACATCTATTTGACTGGCACAAAAACGGCGGATAGTCCATTCATTCAAAATATTACTCTTCACGTTAGGGACGGCCGAACTGGCGCTGTGACAAGTATTCCGCTTCATAATAATGTAGGTTATAATCCGACCCTGTTCTTGGGCGATTTCACAGGTAACGGTGTAGATGAGATCCTAATCGGTATGGATACAGGTGGCAGTGGTGGAATTATCAACTATTACATTGTTTCCTTTTTAGGTAATCAAGCAAAAATCCTTTTTGATTCTGATGTTTATAATAATCATTTCCGATATGACGTCACTTATCAGGATAATTATAAGGTTGAAGTTGTCAGCAGACCCAATAACGAGAGATATATTATTGATTTATCGAAAAGAGATGCAAGTTATTTAAAAGAAATATATGATCGGAATGGCAAGCTGATAAGTCCGATAACTGGTTTTGTGGATCCATTAAGCGGTTTATATCCGGTGGATTTTGATTCGAACGGGGTCTACGAGCTTTTAGCGTATCAAAAAATTTCCGGAAGATATCATGCGGATGGCTTAGGTTATATAATGAATACACTGGGATGGAAAAACAATGGATTTGTATTGCAGGAACAGTACTTAGGCATATTCGGCGCACAGTTGTAGTGCATATCAAACAAATGACAAAATCCCTTCAAGCTTTTTTACAACTGTGAAGGGGTTCGGCTATTTGTTTTACGCTTTACTTACAACAATCTCTTCGTCCACAACATCTACATGGACTTCTTCGATTTGGTCTTCTTCCAAAATTACGAAAGTGCTAGGTTCTTAAACAAATACGAATTCAATTATTGTTAGGTGTCTGTGCGAAGCACATTTATGACATTTGCTAGAATTCATTAAATAACAAAAAGGAAGACTGCCCAGTATTGATAGGACTGACTTCCGCTTTTTTGGTTATAGTGAGTGATAGTTGAATGTAAATAAGAAGAGAGCCAATTCAACGCTTCATGGTAACTAGTGATCTGAACATGGCATTCCGAATATTTGAGACCATAAATGATAGAGGGGCAAAGCTTCAGCCAGAAAATCTGTTGAAAAATACTCCGGAACTTATCGGACGGAAGCAATATGGACCCGTTTCGCCAAGTAGTTAATGAATCTTTTTAGTTCATTTTCTTTTTTAAGAGAAATCAGTTCTTCTTCAATTGTCTCTCTAGCAGTAAGCATGTTAGTTTGGGATGTAGTGACTGAGTTCCCAACAGGTTTATTATTAATTAGTTCGGTAAAAAAGTAGTTATCCTTGTCATGATGTTTCAAGCGATTCATCCAAATGATATCACCATCATCATTAGGTGTTTTTTTATAAAGGTAGGGTGAATATAGACCGATATAGTCCGTATCATTATCCTTATTAAATTCCGCTATCGCGACGGCAAAAATCAAAGAAAGCGTAGTAATGCTTTGTTGTCCGCCCACTACTACCTTCCTTGCTTTGCCTTCTGAAAAAACCATACTGCCGATAAAATAGTCCTGTGATTGATCTTCATCCATACTTTCTTTAATATCAGTAATTAAATCTTTAATATTATCCTTAGACCAAACGTAGTTTCTCTGAAGTACAGGTATTTCATAATAATCTTGTCCATTCAATAATCTTTCTATATTAACTAAATCGTATGAATATTCCTTGAATTACTCATATCAATTGGCCTCCTAAATCACAACAGCTACCGCCCATGCGATACGTCCTATTGCTATGAAGATCATATCATACATCATTAGTTGGGATCGATAGAAAGCTAAGAATTTGTTTGTAAGAATTACAGTCAGGATGAGCCATCTTGTGGGGTGTACAACTAAATTGTGAGTACGACAACCTTTTCCACTTGAGCTCCGTTAAACCTCTATTATTAATCGTTCTTTCTCTTCTTCCACCATCAAATATAACTGATGCAATGCCCTACTGGTTGCAACGTAAGCCAATTTGCGATCGTCATCTGTCGGTTGGTAGTCACTGAATCGGGTAATGACGACCGCTTCAAATTCGAGTCCCTTGACGGCGGAAGGAGTGGTGATTACTACCTTTGTATCCGTCGGCAGCTCCCCTACAGTCTGAATAGCAACGGAAAAATAGGGATCGATCATATAGTGGTACTGCTCGATCATTGATTCGTCCTTTACAATGACGGCTACCGGCTCAAACTGGTGATCGTAGATAGCTTGTTCCAGGATCGCAATCAGTTCTTTCTCTTCTGTATCGAACTTGAACTCCTTTAGCTTAACCGGTTCGCCGTCACGGAAGGTCTCTGTCGAAAGCATATATTTTCCGCTTGCAAAAGGCTCAATAATCTCATTGCTCACCTCAACGATTTGGGCTGTAGAGCGGTAAGTGGCTTTCAATTCGTGCAACGAAAGGTCACCAATCAATTCACCGAGCCCGTTCCAGTCCTGCAGAGTACTTGCTCGATTTAGGTTCTGTCCGAGATCTCCTATGAGCATAATGCCATTCTTTCGGGTGAGTGCATGTAGTTCCGTGATTTCATATGGCATATAATCCTGCGCTTCATCGATGATCAAATAGGATAGAAGATGATCTTTCGGAGCGCCATGCAAAAGCCTGTTTATATGCAATAATGCCGGTAGATCTTCATAATACATCTCAACCTTATTCCAATCTACTGGCAACACCCCTTCGTCTTTAGCCATTTGAACCGCAATTTCATAACATTCCAAGAGATCCCTCTTCAAGTTCTTTTTAACGTAGTTCAGCAGAGTTTTCTCGTCCGCGTCGGAGAGGACACTTTCTTCTTCAAAAACAAACCTTGGATAGTCATTGCTGAAACTGTGATTGATTTTGTACTCCCTTTTTAAAGCTCCAATGATTTGCCGGTAATAAGCACGCTCGATTTCCGCGAGGCTTTCATTGTGCAAAGCCTCGTGGAGCATGGCTTTCCGTGTGTCGATGAAGTCCAGCTTTTCCGCAGGAAACTTTTGTAGCAGTTGCTCCTGCAATTTTTCGAGCTGCGCTTTGAGAGCAAGGTCCTGCATCAGATCAGCTGTATTCAATACCTCTTTCTGCTGCGAAGCGATATGCTTTAATATGACCACTTCCCGCTGTTCCCGCATCTTCTGCTTCATCTGCTTTAGCCAGGCATCCATAATGAGTGACTCGTCCATCACTCCAAGAGCACGTTCCTTCACATTGGCACTGTGCTCCTCCATTTTCAGCTGGACAGCATGCTGAATCGCTGCAAGGAATTGGCGACGACTCTCCTCCATCTTCTTTTTCATCTTGGTGGAAGCATCTTTAGCATAAGAAGCCGCATCTTGCATCCACTTTTCTCCCAGTATGGTAATTTGCTCAGACATAAAATTGGTTTGGAATAAAGGCAGATTGGAAACTTTCTCTTCCTCCATCCCTTTCGCCTGTTCCCGTACCCATTGCTTCCATTCACGAGATAATTCATTCTGCTCCTTCATCTCTCTTTGTAGACTCTTCAGGAAGAAGTTGAAATAAAGGTTTTCTCTTTCTTTCAGCGGCAAGTCAGGGTATTTTTCCATTTCACTTAGGATTGGCAAAATCGGAACGGTAGTTGAGCCTACTAAAACCGGTGTTGCCCATGTCCGCAAATCATTGAATAACCCCATAGTCTTTCTTTGCACAATCTCCCGGAATTCCAAGGAACCTTTCGCTTTAATGAGTTCAAGACCCTTAACGCTATGCCGCTTCATACCCGCCGGTGATAGTCCAAGTATATCGCAAGCCATGTTGAGGAATGTTGTCTGTTTAATGCCGAAGTCCCCTAGCGAAGGGAGTACGTTTTTGATATGGGCTAAAAACGCTTCATTCGGCCCTAAAATAGCTACACGCTCCGGAGATAGATTTTCGTATTTGTATAACAGATAGCTTAATCGGTGAAGAGCAATTGCAGACTTCCCGCTTCCTGCCGAACCTTGGATAATGATTGGCTTTGTCATAGGAAGTCGAATAATTTCATACTGCTCACGCTGCAATGTCGCGACAATTGCCTGCATGTCTACTCCACGTTTATCCGACAGCGCGGACACCAATCCTTCGTCTTGGAAGTATTCGCTTGATGCCGTAAGTGGCGGGTGAAGTGCAGCGATTTTCCCATACCGTATATCAATTTGCCGGATATAATCGACGATAACATCACCAAGCGTCTTATGAGAAATCGGTTGACCGACTGTACGCAAATAATAGAGCGAGGCCGCTTCCGCTTTCCAGTTCGTCACATATCCATCGATGCCTTGTTCCCCGATATACATCGATTCCATACCGTTCATCGTGACAAAATCGACACGCGCTACAAAAGGGGAATCTTCAATTGCTTGTAGGCGGCGATTATGTGCTTGCGAGCGTTTCCGGATAATCCCTTCTGCATATGCGGATGCGTAGTCCACCGAATATGTGCTGTCGAACTCCACTTTCCGGATTGGTCGCATTAAAGACTTTAATTTCCTAAGTACTTTCTGCAAAAAATCATACTCTGATTTGTCGTCACGCGGTAGGAATGAGGACTCACTATAGGACGGGAATGAAGGAGCTTTTATGATTTCGGGCACTTTGGCTTCTTCTAGAGTAGACATTGTCGTCAGCAACACATCAGACATTGTCTGCAACATCTGCGTTTCATCGACTTCCTTCTCAGCAAGCATTGGTTGATCATTTTCCCGTGCTTTCGGTAGAACGTCTGGTGTTGCGAGGATTTCATTTTCCTCATCTTCCAACTCAAGCTGCACAGCAATCGTTTCTTCAAGATTGGCCAATGCAATGCTATTCTTTTCTTCACTATCGTGATAGATATTTTCTAGACTTGCTAGTTCATCTATGGCGGACGCTGCATGCTCATGAGCAACAGATGCTGGGTTCTCTACCTCTTTTAATAACTGCTGTAATTGTTTATATTTCTCTTCCTTTTCATCTAACTCCTGAGCCAGGCGGTGGTTTTCCACTATTCGCAAAGTATGGCTCATCTGCAAAACTACATATCGTTTCTCTAGTTCCGTATGTACAGCTGCTGGCGTACTCGACTGGACTTCCACCTCGAGTTTGTCCGCCTTCGCTTTTAGCTTTTCTGCTGCAACCTGCATAAGTTGGAGCCGTCGCTCTAAAAGCTCTGTTTCCTTTTTCGCCTGTTCATAGACATCCTTTGAGACATGCTCCTGACCAACCGTTTTCAGCCGCAGCGCCAACCTCTGAATCTGATCGTCTTTCTGGCCAAGCTCTTCTTGTGTCGGACGCATTGTGAGTTCTGCATTATTTGCTTCGAGCAGACGGATGATTCCTTTCAAGTTTTCTAAATCCATGCTTTGCCGGTTGGCAACTTCCTCAACTCTCATTTGATCGGCAATCAGTTGCCTGTTCGTTTGCTCTTTCAGATCCACTTCCTGTTGCAGCTGATAGATTTGCTGCTCCAGTGTGCGCATGTCCGCATCCATAACCGAATGGACATTTGCTGGCTGGCCTTCCACTGGCTTTTGTTCTGCTATCTGGTGTAGCTTAGATGTATCGTCACTCTTAGTAGATAAGAACCTAAATAACTTCATTTCCCCACCTGCTTGTATTCTATTAGCCCGATTTTTTATCACTAGACGCATCCTACATTATACCCGATTAAATGATGGGAATCTTTAATTTTCAGCAAATAAAAAGCCTGAACAGGTGTCAGGCGCTTCTCATCCACTATTGTTTATATTCTTCTAACTCCTCGTCAATTTCATCTTTCATCCCATACTTTGTTTTTATTGCTTCCTGTTTGACGCAGATCCTCAATAGCCCGCGCAATTCCTTCACGCACAGCCACATACTCCCTTTTACGAATTAACTCGTCCATCGCCGTTTTCAGCTCATCGGCATCCTCCATATCCTTAACAGGAACAGCTCTCTAATAAAACCGTGTATAACGTCTTCCTTCTTCATAAGCAAGCGCCCGCACAGGAATGCCTTGCTGCTCCAAGCTTTTCAGTAAACGGTTTCTTTCCAAATGCGGCAGCGGACCCACTTCAACAATCAACCGAACCGTCGAATTACGTCTTTCAAACCAGGCAATGAGCGGATAGCCAAGCCAATACTTCTCTGTTACTTGGTAGTCCAAAGGCAGTTGTGTCCACTCCCGCTCTACAAAACTCGGAAGACTCGGATGGACATAGTAATAGTCAGAAGGAATACGTTGTTCATTCGCAAACATTGTAAATGCCTGTTGCATTGGCGATTGTGCTCGGACTTCAGTAAGTTCAGGAAACTCTAATGGAGTGCTATATTCGTCCCCCATCAAAACTGCATCGTTGATTAATCGTAATAGGGACTGGAAGGAATCTTTCTCGTACAGCTGCAGCATCACGAATCGACATCCTCCCACGAAGTCGGGTGATCAGCATCCATATAGATCCTTGTATACTGCCTGCCTTCTTCAAAAGCCAGCACCTTCACATCAATTCTCCGTGCTTTCAACGCTTGTAAAAGACGGACTCGATTCTCCAGATGTAAAGGAACCACCTCTACCTTCAGTTTCAACCGGTCATTCGATTGTTCAAACCAAGCAATCAGTCCCTTATTCATCCACCAATTCTTACGTAAGTCGTTCTCGTCAAAAAGCTCGTCCCACGTTTGCTCGATGAAGTTCGGCAAACGGAAATAGGGTGTGGACAAATGTTCCAGCCAATCCAACTTCCGGGCAAATCGAATAAAAGCCTCCCGCAAGAAGCTGTTCCCCACCTTCACAATGAAGTCAATCGTTTCTTTATATTGACTGTAAATATGGTTCAATTCATTCGTAAAGCTGGTTTCCTCCCCACCCTTTCCCTTTTCTACTGCTGAAATGAGATCGACAGCTTCCTTATGATTTTTATAAAGAGCCATTCCCATCTCATTTAATTCATCATTTTGAACCAACTGATCCTCCAAGATGTAGATGTAATAGGAAATGAAAGAATGTACATCTGGATGCATAAAGACTTTGTTTGCTTCCGTCAGATTGTTGAGGTTGTCCAACACATCCGAATAGCCGAGCATAAGATAGTCCTCATGCGTAGGCTCCTCATCCTGCAACGTCAAAAAAACGGAATGATTTTATAACCTTCATATGCCGTTCGTACAAACTTGATATATCCCTCAAATACCATAAACTCATATTTTCATTAATAAATTCGGCTATTTCTTATAACTCCGGACAATCGGTCATTTTTTATTAAATTCGTGATCCAATTATTATATTGTCGATTATAGCGTAAGGCGACAACCTGAAGCTGAAAGCAACCTTGTTCCAACTTTGATACAGTTTATTCAATTATGAAACTGACAAAGCATACGGAGTCCCTGGTTAGTAATCCGATTGTTGGATTCGATAAGTTCAATCGTACTGCACTTTAGATCTCTGGGTCTCATAAAGTTCCCTCCAAAACATAGATGGATTTTTAGAGAAGGTTCTTAAGCCGTATTTGGTTTGACTAGTTATCCTTTCGGAACGTAACAGATAACATACTCTCTTAGCACGCGTGATGGATACGAAAAAAATACGGCGTTGCTCATTTAATTCTTTCGGTTTGTCTACTGTGGAGTAAAACGGGAAATTGCCTTCTTCCATTCCCAAAATGATTACGATTTCAAATTCCAGACCTTTTGAGCTATGTCTCGTTGATATTGTTACTTGATTCTCCGATTTACCAAACCGAGCAAATCTACGTAAATCAAATTCTTGGAATTCACCATTTTTTATTTGCTCTTGAAAAGATAGGATATATTCAATTTCATTCTGATGTTTTTGGGAATTTGCTACCATGTATCCTAATTTAAGATTTTCCGACAAATATATAAACCATAAATGTAAGTTGTCTTGATACTTGATACTTTCTTTTAACAGTGAAAAAAAGTACTTTCTTTCAAATAGTCTATCTTCATCTGTTAAAGTTCCTTGATGATTAGATAACAAGTTTAACCAAAAATCGGATATGTCCGTGAATGGAACGCTTGAATTGTCTAAAATCCAAGTAGCACATTCTTTCAGCCATACAATGATTTTACTTTTTAATAATTCGTGCTTGGCTACATAATGGGGGATATTTGCTTCACCCATGACCGCGCTTAATGATTTTATTTGATTTCCAGTTCCGACAAGAACACAGATTTCTTCTAAAGGAATATTATTGGCAATACAATCTGGAATAATAGTATTAACTACATACTCATATTGTTCATTCATTTCACTTTCACAAGTGATAAAATGAAATTCAGCTTTTTCGCCTATCCTTGTGCCAGCTTTATATTCCCTATCATCCAAATTTAATGCAATAGAAGCAGCATCGATGATTTCTTGGTTACTTCTATAATTTGTTTTAAGGTCAACAGACATGATATTTGGGTTATCATACAGTTCTAATAGATAGTCGGGAATTGCCCCTTGAAAACCATATATTGATTGGTCAGGGTCCCCAACTGCGAATATTTTAATGTTTGTTTTATGAAAAAGCGTCAATACCATCTCATGTAAAGGTTTTCCTAAATCCTGATATTCATCAATCAGAATCCAAGGAAACTTTGCTTCAAGGCACTTTCTCACGTATTCTTTTTCCTGAATAAACTTTGTAGCCCATTTTATTATTTCAATAAAATCAACCTTATTCATTGCTCGTAGGCGACCTTCAAATATATGTGCAACCCTATTAGCAAAATCATTTGGTTCATGTTCGACTAAACTATCACCGCTAATTACCTGGTTCCGATATTTGTCCATAGCTTCAATTTTTAATGTACTCTTCCCTATTCCAAGCTCGTCAATTATATCGTTGAATAGTTTTGTTCTATCTGTCTTAGAAATGATATTTAACGGTAAAGAAATATCTATATCGTAAAGGTGCGCAAAGGGTATAATCACTTCCGCAATACAAAAAGAATGAATGGTATCGAGTACAACATTTGGTCTTTTTTGATAACCAAAGGATTTTAGTCTTTCAGTAAATTCCTTGGCCGCCTCATTACTGTAAGTAATACAAGCAAGCCCTCTAGGTGCTTTGATTTTATTGCCTAATAAGTCCATAATTTTCAAAGTAAGGACTGTTGTTTTTCCACTCCCTGGTCCAGCTTTTACAACGGTGCTTATATTGGATTTAAAGGCAGCATATTGGTCAACGTCATTCTTTATATCTTCAAGCTTTTGTGCATATAGATCCATCATAAATCATCTACTTTTGTAAAGATATCTTGTATTGCCTCTTCAATATAGGGTGGAATATTTTCCTTAGTACATTCTGTTGAAAGTCCTTGAGCGAATCTGCCTTTCCCAATAAGGGAATGTCTGCTTTCAATTTTATTTAAGCAAGCTACGTATTGTTTACTTTCAATTGCATTTTTAAAGTTCTCTTTTTGCTTTTCTCCACCTGATGTTAAGTCGTTAAAAATCCGAACAAATACTTCGCAAGCATCTTTATCATCAGAAATTTCCATCATGTCGATTTCCAACGTATGCATACCGATAAAGAAATTGAATTGCTTGTAAAACTCATCTTCTTCGTCAATTTCAGTTGGGATATCTGACTCCTTAACTTTGCATAAATCAACTAAAATTTTACGAGTTCTTTCCAGCCCGTCATATCCATTAAATTCATGACTTTCTTCGAGTACCTGACCAAACTTCCTATCAGAAGAAACACTTTCCCTAAAATAATAATCTCCATCTGTAATAACTACATATGGAATACCTAGTGCATCAAGAAATTGAACGTATGGTTTGAAATTAGTGGAGTTTATGTTACAACATATAATGCCCTTTTTATCTAAGGGCATATGTAATGCTTCTGCAAAGGTCGGTATTAAATATTCTTCTGCTACCCCTTCTACAAGGATGACACCTTTCCCAAAGTAAATCTCACCTTTTTTCACATCAATATATCTTGCTAAATCTTTACTATCCCTATCATTTAATTGTAAAGAAGCTGTGGTTTTAACATTAGTTCCACTCCCCATTGCACGAAGATGAACAATAGAATCAATTGGTGCAACGGACGTAATATGAGGAGAATGGGTGGTCATTAGCACTGATGTGTTTTGTTGCATCACGTCCTTGAAGATTAGCCGTTGCAAAGCAGGGTGTAGGTGTGCTTCTGGTTCTTCGATTGCTAATATTGTAAACCCTTTATTATCCCCAAAATATGAGTCCATAAAGGTATACAATAGACCTTGGTTTTCGGGTGATATGTCTTCTATTAGAATGTAATTTTTATTTTCATTTTGTATGTAGCATTTATTTAAGATTTCGCTATCTTCTTCCTCCAAAATTTTCAAATAGTTATCAGCCTTTATAATAGCTGGGATAGTTTTGTCTTCTAAAGATAGTAAAACTAACGAGATATAAAGGATATTATTTAATCCTAGACTCGAGTCACTTATTTGTCGTTTCCCTTGCCCTATCAATATCTTTAATGTATTTAGAATACGATTAGGGTCTAAGTCCATAGTCTCAAGTGATATAGATGAATCAATTTGCTGGCCAATAATAGTAGAAAATCTACTGTTAATACTATCAGTTAGATGCCTTAATTCATCTATTGATAGAACTTCATCACTTGTTGCCTTTAATCTTGTAGCAATATCAGTTAGTTCTTCTTTTCTTATGTCATAGTTTTTGAGAAGCTGATTTACAGGAGATTTACGCAAGCTTTTCATCTCTGCTTCTACATCTCTGATAGCTGGAATGACTTTTAAATTTAAATATTTTCGGTGATAATGCGTAAATGGAATATCCTCTTTGTTTCCTTGAAATATTCGATATTGATATTCGTAGGTACCATCGTTGTTTTGTGTTGCATAAAAGTGGTATGTTAATCTTATTGTTGATGGATTATCTGATATTGTCGCATCACATAGAGTTGATAATAAGACCTTGTTATGATCGTATCCTTGAATATCAATAGATATTTTAACTTCTTCACCATTATCCATTGGGGACTGAATACCTTCATAGAAATCAGAGTCTGCCAAGAAGCGATCTTCGTCAGATAATCTTGGATCAAGTATTAATTGAATTGCCCTTAAAAAGTTTGTTTTTCCAATATTGTTTTCTCCGATTATTACTTGTTTATGAGACATATTAACATCAACGTGTCGGAAGTTTCTAAAGTTACTAATTTGAACCCTGGATATGTAAGGTGCATTAATTGTTTTCATGAATTATATAGCCTCCATATATCATCTTATTAAAATGACTTTCACACCTTAGATACAGAATTTGCTACCATTTTCTCATTCCCAACCGGTGTAGTATAGTACCGTTGTTCAATCCCCCATAGTAAATGTTTAAGTTCGTCTTCGTTCTTTATATTAAATTTTGATTCTTCTTCATCGAAGGAGAGCTTTTCACTACAATAATCTTTTATGTATGAATAGATTGTACTCTTCTCCCTTGTTGAAAATCCCCTAATTGTTTCCATAGCTAGTGCTATTCTTTTTCTGTTTGCTGTTTTTACTTGTAATGCATCATAACCATCTTCTAGTTCAATAAAGTCACTTTTTAAAAACTCCTCTGTTTCCTTTTGTGTGGCTTCCTTATAAAGTTCAATTATGCCCTTAAAAATCGAGGTAAGCGATGAAATATTTTTAAAATAAAGCGTATCCTCTGACTCTTCATAAATAGCATCGGGAATTTCATTAATAACTATTATAGGAGACTGATTTTCGATTACTGGTTCACCAATCTTAAACCACTTTTTATTAACAATTAATGATGGTGTGATTTTTTGAAAGTAATAGACTCCTTCTTGGTATGAGCATAAAAAAAGTAAATTCTTAATATCAATAGTTCCCATCTGATCATAATCAGTAGAGATAAATTCTCGTTTTAAAAACTCTATACAGTAATCCTCGTTTGAAAAATCCGGTATATAAAACCATTCATCGTCTTCTAATTTATAGTCAGAATTGTACGTTTTAGGGTTATCCAGGTCTTCCGGCAATTCAAAAACTTTACCTGATAAAACCCTGTAAATTTTCCCTTCTCTTCCTTTGGTACTAGCAACTAAATAATTCATATGTTTCATCCCCCTAAGTCAATAAAAGTAAAATCATTGATTCTTCTCAATTCCGGTAAACTAATATCATCAGGATTTTTAAGAGATTTTCGGGTAATTAGGAATATTTTAGTTCTATTAACTGTTGTCAAGTAATAGAAATGATATCCGAGTAACAAAAATAATGGGTTAAAATAATGGGTTTGAGAAAAGAATGTAAACAAAAGCAATACTAAGAAAATAAAAGTCAAGGTTTCAAAGTTTGTTATACTGAGCGCCACAAAAAAATAGCCGAGATAACTTGGCAAAAAGCTGTTATTCGCTTGTTCCACTTCAATTATTTTAGATCTTTTAATGGTTTGTTCTTGTCCGTTTTCATTCCTTACTTTCTTTTCAGTTCTTTCTAGACTATCCTTGGCTAATAACTTAGCTAAAAGGAGACTTATAAAAGTAAATGCTATTGGCAAACAAAAATACAGCGCATACGAGGCAAAATCCGGTACAAAGGATAGTTTATCATGCCATTGTATTGTTACTTGTTCTTTTACAAGAAATATCACAATTATTAGTGATGTGGAGTTGAAGGTAAGAAACAATCTATAAAAAAGATTTATGAATAACAACCCCCTTCTTACAATGAATAGTAGTTCAAATAGCATAATTTTTCAATCCTTTACACTTGTAATGGAAGATTTCCAATACATTGGACACAGATAAGTTACTATAACTTCAAAAATAATTTTTTTGGTAAGGTTAAAGCCAAAAGTTTATTGATAGCAAGCAGATCTAACTATGCTAATAAGATGCGCCCCCTCATTTTTTTCAAATAACAGGCACTTCATGTTACTATATAATCTAAAGGGGGAGATTCAAATTGCATTTAATAACATTCGGTCAAACATCAATCCCCTATGAGATAGTCAGGAGCAATAAAAGGAAAACCGTTTCGATTACAGTTGATATAGATGGGGTTAAGGTAATTGCTCCTATTGATGTAGAAATTGAAAAAGTTCAAGATGTCGTGAAGAATAAAGTGATTTGGATTCGGAAACAGTTACTTCACTTTGAAGAAATTAATGATTATCGACATCAGCGATTATTTTTATCAGGTGAAAAGCTTCCGTATTTGGGGCGGCAATATCGTTTAAAGGCGATATCCAATACAGAAATAACAGTACCAAACTTCAAATTTTCACAAGGAACATTTTTGGCGGAAGTACCAGCTACAATAAATAAAGATCAATATCGTGACGCATTGTTTCCTTTATATGAGGATTGGATAAAGACTAAAGCGCTGAAATATGTAAATAATCGAATTTCGCGTTATACAACTATTCTTCAAATAACCCCTTCAACTATTTCAATAAAAAATCAGGAACAACGATGGGGGAGTTGTACACCTAGCGGAAAAGTGTTATTAAATTGGCGAATTTTCTTAGCACCTGTTTCAGTAATTGATTACGTATTAATCCATGAGCTAGCGCATTTAAAACACCTTAATCACTCTACTCAGTTTTGGGAAACAATTAAAATGTTGCAGCCCAATTACGAAGAGAAAAAAGAATGGTTACGTATTAATGGGCCTTCCCTTTATATTTAACTTGAAACAGTATATAAAGAAATTGGCGAGAATCCCGCCAATTTCTTTTTTGTTTAACTGAACAATTATTTCTTCCCATATTGGTTCTCCGCCAATGCTAGGAAATAACCTGTTAACATTGAGGCGTCACTCATGGACATTTTTTCTCTAAGTAGCTTTACTTTTAGATCAGCTGTTAATTTGCGCTTAAAATCGGTTTTGGACGACCAATCACTAATAGGGGATACAGTTTCATCTATGAATTGATGGACGTCAACGGCAATATCTTTTAAGTTATATGTCGCGCTTTCTTCATGGACTTCCAGCAGCTTGTTGTAATACGGCTCTTGTAAACTTGTTAAACCACTTTCCGTCTTTCCGCTAACTTTCGTCATGATTGCTTCTCGTGCTTCTTCTAGCTTTTCTAACAGTTCAAAAATTGTCATTTGACGTTCTTTATACTTTTCGATAAGCTGTTCCACTTTTTCTTTTAATGACGTATAGAAAACTTTATCTTCATCTATTCGAATGGAGATTTCCTTTTTAATAGCGTGTTCCATTTGAGCTGCTTTGGTTTCGGGCTTCACGTTCTTTTCTAGTTCCTCTTTAAATGATACGTCTAAAATAGAAACGGGGTCACGGGCATCAATGCCTTCTGAGTACAAATAGTTCTGTACAAGGCGGCGTACCTTTTCACCACATTCGGAAATGTCCATCCCATCATCAATAGCAAAACGAGACTTCGCCAGCTGACGAATAGCACCTAAGTGTTTCAAATCGCCCGTAAAACGCTCCGCCTTTGGACTCGGCAAGACCTTGTCCATGCTTTGTGCAAAACGCTTATACGCGATATCAAAATCTGCCCGAACATCTTCATCTGTTAAACGTAAAATGGCTGCCTCTAAATCGGTTGTTTTCACACCATCAAAATAACGAAGCGCTGCACGATGGCGTTGCTCTAAGCGAGGTAGCTCATCATCAATGGATTGCAAGGCGCCTTTTACATCGTTTGCACTGAAAATTTCAAGTGCTTGGTCAAGGAAGCGGGACACGCCAAAATAATCAACAATTAAGCCATATGATTTATTATCATCATATTTACGGTTTGTACGTGCAATCGCTTGTAATAAATTATGCTCTTTTAACGGCTTGTCTAAATACATGACCTGCTCAATAGGTGCGTCAAAACCTGTCAGTAACTTATCACAAACGATTAACATCGCTAAGTTATCTTCGTCCATTGGCTTTTTGAAGCGTGCGATCAAGTTTTTTTCTTCCTCTTTAGAAATGTGATAGTTGCGCATTTCCTCGGAGTCATTTTGACCCGCAGAAAAAATGACTGCTGTTTCAAACTGTCCTGCGGCGAACTCATCAATGAGCTTTTTATATTCAACTGCTGCATAACGTGAAACAGCAACAACTTGTGCTTTATAGCCATTCATCAGAATTTTGTTTTCATAATGGCGCACCATATCTAGCGCAATTTCACGCATACGGTCTGGTGATGTTAACAGTAGCTCGTCGTTTACATACTTTTGCTTAATCTTTTCACGTGTTTCCTCGTCGTATTCATGGAAGGAACGGGAGAACAATTCATCTAATGATTCGCCCTTTACGTGTAAGTTCGGCAAGCGTGATTCATAAAAAATGGCCACCGTAGCTCCATCTTCAACTGCTTGCTCAATTGTATATTTATCAATGTAAGCACCAAATTTACCTGTTGTTGAACGCTTTTCTTTATCAATCGGCGTACCCGTAAAACCTATGAACGTAGCATTCGGTAAAGCTTTCCTCATATTCATTGCCAAACCTTTATATTGTGAACGGTGTGATTCATCAGTCATAACAATAATGTTTTGTGATTCCGAGATGACCGGGAACTGCTTATCCTCATCACCTTGAAACTTTTGAATAAGCGTCATGACGGTACTCCCTGCACCTTTCGCGAGCTGCTGCTTTAAATCTGCTACAGATGCGGCTTGCGTTGGGTTCGGGAAGCCTGACTGTGTAAAGGTTGTTGTAATTTGCTCGTCTAAATCTTGACGGTCCGTTACAGTGACAAGCATTGGATTTTGCAGTTCCGATTGACGGCGAAGCTTCATCGCTAAATACACCATCGTAAGAGACTTACCAGAACCTTGGGTATGCCATACAACACCACCCCGAAGTGCTGGTTTGTCCTCCGTCAAAATACGGTCAATCGCCTTATTTACTGCCCGATATTGCTGATAACGAGCTAGTTTCTTTACCTTGCCATCAAAGACAATGAAATTCCTCATTAGATCAAGCAACGCTTCTTTACGAAGCATCCCCGCCACCAATACCTCTTGCGCACGTGTAGAACCTACTTCTTCTACAGTCAGAGGATAGGGGTCCTTCCATAAACCGTAATGCTGCGCCTTTGCAAATATCGTCCCAGCTCTTGCACGATCACGACTTGTGACGATTAACATTTGGTTATACCAAAACAGCTTGTCGTTCGTTTGCATATAACGCTCAAATTGACGTACACCTTCTGGCAACTGCTTATCTACCTGTATTTTTGGACTTTTACATTCCACAAGCACTAACGGTAGCCCATTAACAAACAAAACAATATCAGGACGAATTGTGCCATTTGCGTTTTCAATGCTTAACTGATTCACAACAAGAAATTCATTGTTATCTGGATGTTCAAAATCGAACAATGTTACGGTTTGATTTTTCTTACCGCCACCGACATCCTGTAATACTGAAATTCCTTGCCCAAACAGCCATTCAAAAATCGTTTTATTGGCATGCCACGTATCCTCTGCCTGAAGCGAAACAAACTGCTTTACAACCTTTTCAACGTTCGCATCATTTATCCACGGATTTAATGTACGAATTGCCTTAGAAAAACGCTGCTCAAGTACGATTGCCGCCTTTGAGGAACGCTCCACCTCAAGCACTGGCCCTTGCATATGAAGATAACCATAGCCTTTCAGCTGCTCAATAAAAGGTAGTTCTACCTCGGTATATTCTAATCCACTCATCTACATTCACCTGTCATCCTACATCCCTATAACACACGAACTGATTGGTTGACCTCATCATACTCCATAATTTCTACATCCTTTGGAATGAGATGCCCGTATGTACGGATATAATATTCGCCTAATGTTTCATTACGTTTCACACTAAAATCTCTTAATACAAATAAGATTTTCCGGTACCCCTCTGGTGCTAAATGAAAATAATTCATCGTCTCGTTCCATACAGTAAGTTTCGCACTCGGTACGTTATCACTTGGACGTGTCCAACGATGTGATTTACATTCAATAATGATTTTCTCTTCTGCATTCAAAGGCGTACCGAGATCAAATCGATGATTCTTCTTTCGCTCATGTCCTACCGACAAACCAACATCCTTTATAATGTCATAGCCTAAATCTATAAAATGAGCATAGGCAATGACCTCAAAATCTCTGCCAATATGTGCATTACTAATGGACCCGATTCTTTGAAAATTCGTCATACGCATCCCCTTGCATACAGCTAGATTTTTAAACGAATTTGGCCTGTCAGAAGCTGTTGCATTAAACCTTTTTTTAGTTCTTCGTATTTTTCCTTTTCTTGTTCGTAGGTGTCGATTTGGTCGTCTACTGTTGAAAGGGTTTGAGCAATTTTTTCTTGTTCTTGTATAGATGGAAGGGTAATTTTAAATTTCTTGAAAAATGGTAAACCAATTGTTTTAATAGTACTTCCAATAGCAATTCTTTGAAATAGCTTTTTCTTGGAAAGTAAATAGTAATATAAAAATATGGGGTTTAATTTCTCCCCACAAATATAGTTTATAAAATGCTGGCTAGTTGCCATTTCATGTCTCATAATACCGATTTTACCCACCGTAGCATCCCTTAATATTATTACAGTATTAATCGGAAGCAATACTGCTGAAGAATTGTTAATTCCTTCAATTGTAGTATAATCAGTAGTTTCCTCCACATATCGATTATCTAACCTATATGTGTCTTTCAAAGAAATCCAAGGAATATTTCCATTCCAATAAGAATTAACTTTTTTATCAGGCGTATGACCAGATTTCCTTTCGGCGACCGTATCTAACAGTATATATTCCCATTGCTCCGGTATCTCCCCAAGTTCTGTCTGCTTAAACTCCGTATGCCCAATCCCTTTTGTTAGCAATTTCTGCATTAAACCTTTTTTCAATTCCTTTGTTATCACAATCAACTGCTCGGTTTCATCAATTTGATTGTCTACTGTTGAAAGGATTGAGGCGATTTTTTGTTGTTCTTGTATTGAAGGTAAAACAAATTTAAAAGAATCTATTTCTTGCTTATTAACTTTTGGAATACCTGTTCTTGCAGAGTTTGCAGTCATAGCTTTTGTGAATCTTTTATCTAATATCGAATATAGTAGATATTCTGGTGTTAATATCTCATTATTTACATCTATAGGATACATATCTGCACTACATAACCCTTTAAATCTCGGATAGGTTGCTTTTGCAAAATGAGGATTTATTTTTCCATATAACACATGGTTTTCATTGAACAAAAATTTTCCGCTAATTAAATTTTCATCTTTAACAAGACTATATTCTAATAATTTTCCGCTCTCTTTTTCAATATTTGCATTTCCTATATGGGGATACTCTCTATAGATTTCATTATTCGGGTCTACTAAACCTGATACAATCGAGCAACACTCTTTAAATTGAACTATTTCCCACTCACTCGGTATCTCCCCAAGCTCCGTCATCTTATATCCTTCACGCACTTCGCTCATTAAATTTCACCTACCCCAAGTTCACGTAAGTACTCATTTAACTTCGCTTTTGTGTCGTTACGTTTCACTTCGATTTCTTGAATGTCTTGTAGAACAGCCGCAATATCCACTTGCTCTTCTTCCTCTGATTTATCGATGTAGCGTGTAATGTTTAAGTTGTAGTCATTGTTTTTGATTTCCTCTAGTGACACAACACGTGCATATTTTTCAACGTCTTCATATGCATCAAACGTAGCGACGATTTTTGCAATATCTTCATCACGTAATGTGTTTTGATTTTTACCTTCTTGGTACTCGTCCTCTGCTGCAATAAATAGGACGTTACCTTTACGTTTCTCATCTTTTTCACGATTAAAAATAAGTACACACGCTGGTATACCTGTACCATAGAATAAATTCGATGGTAAGCCAATTACCGCTTCTAATAAGTCCGTATCTGACTGTAATAAACCTTCACGAATCTTTCCTTCCGCACCGCCACGGAACAGTACACCATGCGGCATTACAACACCCGCCATACCATTTGCTTTTAGTGAAGCAATCATATGCTGGATAAATGCATAGTCACCCGTATTTTTAGGTGGTATGCCGTATTGGAAGCGACCATATACGTCATGCTCTGCTTCTTCACGTCCCCATTCTTTAAGAGAGAAGGGTGGATTCGCAATTACCCGGTCAAACAGCATGATTTCCCCGTCTTCTACTAGCTTCGGTGTACGGATTGTATCGCCTTTTTCAATGCGATGGTCTGGTAGATCATGTAGTAATAAGTTCATCTTCGCAATTGACCATGTACCTAAGTTTTTCTCTTGTCCGAACAGCGACAAAGATTGTGGATTACCACCAGTTGATTTCACATAGTCTACTGATTGAATCAGCATACCGCCTGAACCACATGTTGGATCATACACGCGCATACTTTCTTCTGGTTTAATGAGCTTAACGATAAGCTCTACTACTTTTGAAGGCGTATAGAACTCTCCGCCTTTTTTCCCCGCATCGTCAGCAAACATTTTAATCAAATACTCGTATGCACGCCCTAACATATCTGGTTCAGGTAAACTTGCATTACGTAAGTCTAGTAATTCAAAGTGTTGCAATAAGCGTTGTAGGACACCATCTGTTAACACTTCTTTACGGTTGAAATCGATTGGTGTTAAAACCCCTTCAAGTGTTACGTTTTCGTTTTCAAGTGCCTCAAACGCTACGTTAATCGCAGAACCGATATTTTCCGCCTTTGTACGAATCATTGACCAACGTGCTGCTTCTGGCACATAGAACTGGTACTGATCTTGGTCATCCACCAATAATGCACCAATCTCCTCACCATGCTCTGCAATAATCGCCTCACGATGCTCCTCAAATACATCATTTAAACGTTTTAAAAACAGTAATCCGAATATGTAATTTTTAAAGTCGCCCGAATCGACCGAACCACGTAAAATATCGGCAGACTTCCAGAGATGCGATTCTAATTCTTGTAATGTTAGTTGATTCATTGTTGTGCCTCCATAAAAATTATTAATCCCTAACCTAACAGTACCATAAATCCCTAATAAGTCTTAAGGAAATAACATGATAAATATTTCCTATATTATGGTTTCACTCCATTTCCGTAAAAATCCACTCATACACTTCATTATCAGTTGCAGTTAATCAATCATTAATTACTCCACATGCTATAGACTATTCAAATCAAACTCAAACACGCAAGTACTAACTTACTCTAATCTTTTCAAAAAATATTTTTAAGATATCCATACTAGCACCACTACGATAAGATTTAATATTACTACTGGTAACCATTTAGTCAGTAGATTTTTTTCAATTATGTGCGCAACAAGTACCCTCACTAAAAAAGTAGACTGAAAACACCAATACAATTACAAACTACACCGAGTAATGCGCATTCTTTTCCATTCTGTTTAAACATTTTATTTCTCTAAAACTGATCAATCCAAGGAGTAGTCCCATTATACTAAGAATTGTTCCAGATTTTACAAATATTATTCCTAAAATTGATAGTATTCCAATCACTAAGGAGCCAATGGCTTACCATTCACATTTTTATTTTCTCGAATATCCTGAGTGTTCAATAACGTTCCGCCCTTCCATTCAACTTAGCCAAATGTCATTTTATTTTTTAATCATTTCGTATGAGATTAATGGTCAATAGTTCACTACTATTAGATGTGCGAACTGTCCATATGCAAATTGAATATGAAAAACGGTACCACATACCCTTTAACCTATCCCCTCACCAATACCCGTTCTCCCGCCCATGCATGTCCTAAATAATAAGGATAGGCAACGACTTTGTTGCGATGGAAGTAAAGGATCTCCTCGGTATTCGTTTCATCGAAATGAAAAAGTTTCTTCATTAAAGAGGATGCGTTCGTCAATCGTTTTGGCGTTTCCCGGAAGAGGTCTTGGTGGAGCGCTTGTGCCTCTAAGACGTTTTCACTAAAGTAAAATGCGAAGCGATCCGGTTCCTTCGTTTCGGCGACGTATAATTTGATTTTGCCGATGCTTAACCTATTTTCTTCGGCCATTATCGAAATCGCTTCATCGTCATAGTCGATAGTGTCGAGTCGTTTGGAATCGTCATTCAATTGTACTTTACCATTTGTAATTGCCCAAAAAATCCTGTGTGCCAAATGAATCATATCCATCTCAATCGCTAAATCAAGCACTTCTTGTACAGTTACCATCTTCACTCCACCCTCTTCCTTTATCGTCTTGACGCCGAACGCCCTGTGCTTTTGTTAATCCCATTTAATATTGTGTAGAATGCCTGTTTCTTTCACATAACGGACAGTTGCTGTTCCTGTGGGTCCGTTACGATGTTTTGCGATATTGATTTCTAACAGGCCGGGCCTGTCCGTTTCTTTGTTGTAATAATCGTCACGATATAAAAAACCGATCACATCCGCATCTTGTTCGATATTGCCCGAGTCGCGTAAATCGCTCATGATGGGGCGTTTGTTGTCCCGGGCTTCGACGCCGCGATTCAGTTGGGACAGGCAAATGACAGGACAGTTAAATTCTTTTGCCATTTGCTTTAGTTCGTTGCTAATTTGTCCGATCGTTTCCGTACGATTATGGCTCTTGGATTCACTACGGATAATTTGCAAATAATCGATGAAAACAATCGGTTTGAGTTTCGGCTCCGTATGCATTATTTTTCTCGTTACGGCACGCATTTGAGATACGGTCAGTCCGGCGCTGTCATCAATATGAATATTCGCTTCGTTCAATCTCGCGAGTGTCGGGAGCCAATTCGCTTTTTGTTTGTCCGTGAAATACGTGTAAGGATTCCGCATACGCAGTCGGTTATAGCCGCCCATGATGGCGATGAAACGGTCAATCATCGACGTTCTGCTCATCTCCAGCGAAAAAATGATCGGCTTATATCCTGCTAATCCGGCATGTAGTGCAAAATGGTTCAATGTATCGGTCTTCCCCATCGACGGTCTTGCTGCGATGACGATCAGTTCGGCTGGTTGGAAGCCGTCAAGCAATTTGTCGACGTCGTTCAATCCTGTCGGAACACCAGGTACATGTAGCATTTCTTCATAAGGCCTTTCGCCCATCCGTACCAAATCCATTTTAATGCTCGTTTCACTTCCTGCATGGCCTTCATTTTCCAACTTCTCGAACGCTTGTTGGATTGTACCGATTTCCCAATCCCCCTGTTGTGCCTGAATCAGAATTTTATTCTTCTCACGGTTTTTCCATGCTTCTCGCATCATGTCCACATACTGATCAAACTTTGTCGGACTTGCAAAATTCACGAGACTTGCCAAGTAATTCGCGCCGCCGAGTGCTTCGGGCGCCATCATCGTCAGAAGTGTCACATAGTCAACGGGACGTTTTTTTGCCAGTAATGCTTGCATGCAATCAAAAATATTTTTGTGGATTTGACTGTTGAAAAAGTCTTGTTTCACTCCGCCATCGACGATTAAATACGGTTCCGAGAGCATTGACCCTAACACGCTTTTTTCAATCTGCTCATGACGTTCCATCCCTTAGGCCTCCCCTTCGCTAAAGTCCAATTCGAGTGGTTTTGGTGGAACGCTTTCTGGCGAGACGGTCCTCCTCGACTCTTCCAAATAGTTTTCAAAGTTCGTTGCATTGAACAACGTAGATGGACGTAAATACTTCTGCCAATGTGGATGATCTCGCCATTCTTTTGCTTTCGTATCAATGACCCTCTTGAAATCGGCCATTGTATACCCTTCACGGAATCGTGCATGCACTAAACGTGCAGTTGCCTTCGAAGACGGCTGGAATTGTTTGTCTGCTTTGTCATTCAAGTATTCAATCACAGACACAACGTCGAGATTGTTCTCGACAGGTTCTTTTTTAATTCTTTTATTCTTTTTAGTTATTGCTAGGGGCATGTTGCCTTCTAGAGAGGGGGCGTTTTGCACTTCCTCTCGAGCTGATGATGCTGTTGTCGATGTCGCATCTTGCCCCGACTGCGATTGCAGCATTTTATAATCAATACGATACCACTTTGTTTTATCCATTTTCGTCCGATTATACGAAGCGGTGGAAATAATATAGCCGCTATTTTCCAGTCGACGAATCGCCCTTTTGATCGTATCGACAGACCAAAACGGAAATTCTTCGTTTTTCCACTCGTCATATGTTTTGTAAACCCACTTATGCCCATCCCGAACATGCGTCGAGATGAGCGATCTGAAGTGTAATTGCTGCAGTAAAATCGCCTCATTCAATCCCACTTGCACAGCAAGTGATGGAATCACTTGAAGCGGTGACTCTTTGATTAATAAATGCATGAAAAATCCCCCTCGTAGTGTCTTTTGAAATTGAGTACGACGTCTTGTGCTTAGACGAACGATGCTTTCACCCTTTATATAGACAATTCAATCGCAAAAGTGGACAACTTGAGGACAACTATTTTTTTCACGTTGGGAATGTAGAAGAATAAAAGCAAAATCCGACAAAAAATAAAGAGGCCTGCCAACCTACAGATAGAAACTGTATGGCCGACAGGCACTCGAAAGGTTATGGAATTTCTCACTGAAAATCAGGCGGAGAGTAATTTTAATATAAAAGGCAGAAAGAGATTGACCGAAGAAGTTTTCCTGAAATCAGCGAGAAGCTTGAATGGGGAGTTATAAAACAATACCAGGTTCCAACACAATTCAAAATCATGTTAGAACCTGGTGCCTAAATTTACATATTAGTTAGATTCTGCATTCGCATCTTTGTTGTAATTGATCTGAGAAGGATCAACTGGAGTATATCCTTTTGGCGTATAGAATCTCAATAAGTCACCATTCACGACTTTATCGGAAAGCTCCAATTTATAATCTACTTCTTTTTTAATCGAATTTGCCAACTCTAATTGGCTATCATCTAGTGGTAAGCCTGTTTCATTGTCATAAAATTTTCCATTAATTGAATAAATCGCAGGGCTCACAAAACCGCCATTTCTAAATGGAACAATTTCATTATGCTCTTCTGATAATAAATCTGAACCAAATTGAATAAAGTTTTTCGTATCAATTCCTAGTAAATGTAATAACGTTGGAAGAAGGTCTGTTTGGCCACCATAAGTATGGTTGGTTCCACCTTGCATTCCAGGAACATGTATGAATAATGGTACGCGTTGTAAATTAGCACTTTCATAAGGTGTAATTTCTTCTCCCATGACTTGTCCCATCGCTTTTTTATGATTTTCTGAAATACCATAATGGTCGCCATAAAGAACAATCATCGAATTATCATATAAGCCTAATTCTTTTAATTGATTGAAGACTTGTTTGATCGCTTCATCTGTATAACGCGCTGTTTGGAAATAAGCGTCAACACTTACATCTCCAGTATCGGCTTTATCTATTGTTACTAAGTCTTGATTTATTTTATATGGGTAGTGGTTTCCTACCGTAATCAATTTCGTATAAAAAGGTTGTGGTAACGAACTTAAAAGGCTCTCAGATTGTTCATAAAATGGTTTATCTAACAAACCATATTCAGCCATATCTTTTGGTGAACTCGTGTCATAATAACTAGCATCAAAAAAGTTATCGAAACCAAATGATTTATAAATTACATTTCGATTCCAGAAGCTCCCGTTATTACCGTGGAACACAGCTGATGTATAGCCATAATCTTTTAAAATACTCGGAGCTGCTTGGTACGTGTTTTGTGCTTTTGTAATAAAAGCAGACCCTTGTGGTAACCCAAAAATAGAATTTTCCAGCATAAATTCTGCATCGGAAGTTTTACCTTGACCTGTTTGATGGAAAAAATTATCGAAATACATTGTGTTCTCATCTTTTGTTAATGAATTTAAAAATGGTGTAACTTCTTCACCGTTTAATTTGTAGTCGATCAGAAAGTTTTGGAATGATTCTAAATGTAAATAGATGACGTTCATTCCTTTTGCTGCACCAAAATATTTTTCATTAGGGTTGGCGTAGTTAGATTTTGTATAGTTAATCACTTCTGTAATATCATCACTGTCCGCCAAAACTCTCTGTGATGATGCTTTCATCGTTTCTACTGAGTCATAAATCGAGTAGTTATACATTCCTAGATATTTCACAATATAGTTTCTATCAAAACCCCGAGTTAATAGTTGCGGACGACTCATTTCAGCGAGTCCTAAATTTATGATAGATACTACTAATGCAAAAGCAATAATTGCTATTGCTTTTTTATATCCAAAATGGTTTGTTTCCTTTTGTATTTTTCTTGAAAATCGCAGGTAAAAAATCACAAATACATCCACAAAGAACAAGATATCAAAAGGTTTTATTAAAGAAAGAACACTTCCACCTAAATCTCCGAAGTTCTGCGTTTGGAAAATTGTGGGTAACGTAATGAAATCAGTAAAAAATCGATAATAAACCACATTGGCATATAAAAGAATAGACATAAGCGTGTAAACTACAACTAGTGATGTATATTTTTTCTTTCCTTTAAATAAAAATGACAACCCTAGAAATAGCAATGCTGAACCTAGTGGATTTATGAGCAAAAGAAATTGTTGAAGAGGCCCTTCTACACCTAGTTCAAATTGTGATCGTTGAGTGATATATGTTTTAATCCATAACGTCAAAACAGCTAATAAATATATTCCTAAAAAGTTGTTTAAAAGATGATCTTTTTTACTTACTAAATTTCTCATTTTTACACCAACCTTTTACTTAATTTATATTCAAATTATTAGTATTAAATTCAAAAAAATATTACTTTACAATAACATTTTTTTGCCGCTAAGGAAGCTTACTCCACATTCATACTTCTGTCAAGTTTTTGAAACCCAATCAATTACGCCTCGGCGTAATTGCGTCCAGATTTTTTCGAGCTCGCTCGAAAAGCTCCTCTAAAAAATCTGTGACATCCGCCGGAGGCTTTATCTTCGTTCAGCGGGCGTTTGGACACCCGCTGAACAGGAAAACAAAACCGCATTCATCTCACCACCTAGAGAGGTGGGAGTCTTCTGCTGAATGAAGATAAAACTACATGACACTAAAAAATGCCAAAACCCTTGCTGTATCAAGAGTTTTGATCTTCATTGAAACTCTAGGCAGGATAAGGATTTTATTTATATAAATACGTACAGAAGCCAACCGGCAGTTGATTCGGTTGGCTTCTTCCTTTTTTCATCAATTGTAGCGTATTTACTGAATAATGCTCTGCATAGGCACCCGGGCTTGTTACGGAACAACCGTGCATCATGGGCTGCTTTGTTGCCAATTTGAAGGACGTGATGTAGGACGTCTCGAATTTCAGGCGTTAAATAGCCTTTTTCGTTGAGCAGCTCGAGTCGTTCTTTCAAATTCGCCCATGGCTCATCGGGCTGCTTTTCCGCCTTGATCACTTGTTGCAATATATTTTCAACGAAGGCTGTCGCATGTGTCAGCACGGTACGTAGGCTTGCGAATATGCTGTTTTCCTGCTCACGTGCAACGTATGCGAGTTCTTTCGATAGTGGTTCAAGAAATTGATAGAAGTATGATGGTTTTTCCGTGTGACAGTTCCTCCGGCCTTGTGAAATCCTGTTTATAGTCTTATTTTTCCACACTCGCACTATCTTAGGATTTTCAGGATGAAGGAGTTTTTGTTGGACACCAGGTTACATGACAGTAAGCCCGTAATATAAAAATGAGCGCACCTTTTAGTGCGCACGACGAATAACCATCACATATAATCGTTCCTTTAAAGTTCACGGTGAAATCTTCTAATACAGAACGGCTTTTCGATAAAGAACTTTGAAAAAGAACAATCGTTGGTCCTTGGCATGATACGCTACGGAAAACCCAATTATAGGCGTTAGACTGACCCGACTTACCGTCTGATCGATTGATAAGATGGGCTTAGGTTTCATCCACGTGTAGCATAGATTTAGCCGTCAATGGCTGTTTCATAAACTCGAAAACAGGAGAAAGGCAATCTTCTGTTGTGCGAATAACCCAGTTCAATAAATTTTTATCATTGATCAGCAGACCATAACGTTTCCATTCCTTTACCTGACGGTAAGGGGGGCAAGTATTAAACTCATTTGAACGTGATTTTTCAGCGCAAAAAGCCATGAGCATAAAACTCATGGCCTTTGAACATACTTCGTTATCCTTGCAAAACCTTCTCCATCTCCGCTCGTTTTTTATAAAACTCTTGCAAAAAGTTCTTTTCGTAAGCATAACCCGCTCTTATTAAAACAGGTTCTGCATACGAAGATGTAACAAGTTGAAGGCCAACTGGTAAATTGTTCGCGCCGAATCCAATTGGAATGGAGAGGGCCGGTTGTTCAGTCAAATTAAACATGGCCGGATAACGCGTCATGGCACTGAATACATCTTCAGGAACCTCCCCCAAATGCACCATTTCCTTGCCAATTCTTTGCGACGTCGTCGGCGTTACAGGTGAGACCAACACATCTACATGTAAAAATAAATTTTCAAATTCGTGAATTAGTTCTTCCTTCCGATTCAACGCCTGTAAATAACGTAATGCGGAAATATCGCGACTTGCCTTCAACACAGCGCCAACATCTCTTCCAAATTGCGATTCAGGTTTATCGATATAGGCGTTGTGGACAAAACCTGCTTCTGTCATCGCTATAATTGTTATAATATCACGGTCTTCGTCTGTAAACGGTATATCCACTTCGACTAACACCGCGCCCATAGATGTAAACTGTTCAAGCGATTGTTGATAAAGGGCCGCTGTTTCTTCGTCCATTTTTTCATTTAAATAGTTCGTAGGCACACCAATTCGCAATCCACGAATGTCTTCCTCCAAAAACAGAGAATAATCATCACCTGTCGCCGCATCCATCATGATTGCAAGGTCGTCCATTGTTTTCACTATCGGTCCGACATGATCAAGCGTCCACGAAATGTTTTTCACACCCGTCGCCGGAATTAAATCGCGAGTTGCCTTTAATCCAATGACTCCACAAGCTGCCGCTGGAATACGAATCGATCCGCCCGTGTCGGTGCCAATTGAAGCCGCACATAAAGAAGCCGCTACTGCTGTTCCCGATCCACCGCTCGAACCACCCGGAGTATATTCGGAATTCCACGGATTTTTTGCCGGACCGTAGAACGGATTGTTCGACGTAATCCCAAATGCAAACTCATGCAAATTCGCTTTCCCTACATTCACGGCACCTTCACGCTGAAGCACATCCACAATACCCGCATTCAGCTCCGGTACAAACGCTTCGTCAATTTTGGAACCACTTGTCGTTCGCAATCCTTTTGTGAATAAATTATCTTTATATGACAAAGGAATGCCTTCCAAAATTCCTGTATCTTCCCCGAACAAAAACTTTTTCTCCGAAATCTCAGCTTGCTGTAAAGCTTGGCGATCGTTAACGGTTATATAAGCGTTCAATTCTTCAAACTCATGAATACGATCCAAGTAATACTTCGTCACCTCAACCGGTGAAAACGACTTCGCTTCATATCCTTTTATCAGTTCACGAATGGTTAACTCTCTCAAACTCATCCCTGCCTTGTAATAGTAATTATGCCACGATTTTGAATTTCACTTGCGCATTTCACAATCGTGGCGATCTTTGGTGACTTTATCTTAATTCAGCTGTAATTTAGTGCTGTGTATCATCGCATTTTCTACATCTTTTTTCTTAAATAAATACGGCTTGAATTCCCAGTTCTCATACATTTCAACTTGGTCCGTGTAATAATTACTAATCGTGCCATCTTTTTTCACAAATCCAATTTGACCAGGCGGTGTAATATTAAAGCCTACCGGTCCTCCCGGGGCCATTTCAATATAATGATTTTCACTACCGCGATTCATTTCAATGACGGAAGGTGCAGGTCCATTACTATGTGGAACCGCAATTAGCGATTCGTGGCCAAACGTCATTTTTTTGATTTCAGATTTCCAGCTGTCCACATCTTGCCCTTTTTCTTCTTCTAACGTCGCCAACGCTTTTTCAACACTAGCTATAATTACTTGTTCAGGAGATTCCTCCAGCCATTGATAGTTTGTCTCGTCCTCATTCAAGAGTCGATATGCTAAAGAGCCTCCATAACGATGATTCGTAATCGGATTCGTTATTTCGGAAAAACCGTCAAGCTGATCCTCAAATAAGGCATCATGCACATTGTTCCACCATTCATCAAAAAACGTTGCAATTGCAGCGTCGTAGTAGCCATCTTTGTTTGTGTCTTCTTTCAAGTTATTCCAATTCTCAAGTTCCTCGATCAAAACTCCGTAATTCGCATTCGAGCCCTTATGATTATTCAATGCCTCAATTAACAATGGTTTAAATTTATTCGTACGTAGCGCTACAAAACTAGCATGGTGATTGATATCATTTAAGTCATCCAACGTAACTTTTTCTCGCGCTTCCATTCCGTTAATGAATTGTTGCACTCGATTATCTTCGCCCCAATAGAAGCTATTCTCGCCATTACTCCAAGTCGCCTCTGGTTTGTTGTTCCAATTGACGACATAGCCATTTTTCGGATTCACGACTTGTGGATTCTCTTTGAATGGTAAGAACCCTTCCCACTCATATTCTCCTGTTCCGGGAGTTGGAATTCTTTCATCGATTTGTGCATTTCGAATTGGATATTTTCCGACATGGTAATAGCCAATATCGCCATTTTTACTTACATAATACCAATTGAGCGACATCGTAAATTTACTAGCAGCTTGTTCAAACTGATTGCGGTTTTTAGCAAAGTTCGCCTCCATAAACGCGGCCATACTTGTCGCTTCTGTTCCGCGGAAAGCCCATGCTTTACTATAAGCAATCTGTTGTTCTTCATCTATGCTAATGACTGGACCATGTACTGTTCGGTAAAATACTTCCTCGATCATTTCGCTTTCGCCATTATCCTTTTTCACGTTAATCAATTCCGTTCTCTTCTCCATCTCTCTCCACTCGCCCTTATACAAGTATTTCGTGGAATCTTGTGGATGAATTGTTTCTTCAAATAGATCGACGACATTTCCGTAACCAGCCGTTGATGAAAAAGCAAAATCATTATTCGCACCAAACATGATGAACGGGTACCCGATAAAACTTGACCCTACCATGTCATAGCCCGGTGTGTGTAGCCCAACTTCATATAAAAATCCTGGTGCAACAAAACCAACTTGCGGTCCACTCATTAATAATGCATTTCCTGTTTTCGATTTATCCGCCCCGACAATTATTGCGTTACTTCCTACAGAAAGTGGCAAGCCTAACTCTTCAGACGCTTGGACATATTCTTCTCGTTCCTTGTCCAACTGTTTAGCAACATTCGTAGCTACGGATGAAATCGTTTGCATACTTTTAGATGAAGAACGTTTCTTTGATTTATTTTCGGTCGGAATGCTCGTCGGAGCCTGCGGATCATCTACCCACACTAAATCATCGAACATGTCGCGTGCTACTTCTTTTCCAAAGGTTTCTTCCAAGTCCTCTAGCAATCTAGCATTCGTCAATTCTTGATGATTATCCATAAAGAACGTCATAGACGCCATAAATAAGCGGACAACATCGGTGGAAGTCCACTCTCGCGGAAGAAAATCATAGTCGTGAAACTCCTTCGGAAGCTTCTCCTCTGGATCATGTAACGCTTCCTCCACATAACGGGAAATTCCCTTCGCAAACTGTGCAATCAATTCCTCGTACTTCGGCTCTACTTTAGCAAGCATTGCTTCAACTTCTTCGTTTGTATGGCCATCACGTCTCGTTTGCAAGTCTTTAGATAAATAAGCTTCTCCAAAAATCTCTGAAACGGTCCCCTCATTCCCTCGACGGAACATCTCTAACTGAAACAAACGATCCTTTGCCATTACATAGCCATACGCTTCATATAAATCTTGTTTATTTTTAGCGTACAAATGTGGCACTCCGTAAGAATCCCGAAGAATCGTCACCTCTCCGACTTTCTCCTTTTTCCCCATCTCTCCCGCCAAAACAATATGTTGCGGAAGAATCAATACCAACACCAACAATAACGAAACGAGCCATCTTCTTCGCATTCATACACCCCCGGTAAAGTATTACAATTACAAAACGAATTATACATTTCCTGTTACACATAGTCAAACTAGTCACAAATATCTCAATTATATTTATTGTTTTTCCCGGATCTTTCTTACGTCACATTGGGTAGTAGATATGTTTCCAAGCACCGATGAAATGAATTAAACTAGATTGGATAATACGATATCGCTGCGTCCTTCTTTATTAATCATGTATATTAATGGGGAGATCGATCGTATCATCGAATGGCGATGGGTTGGACCGTGTACCGATCGGCTTTTCCTTTCCTCCAATTCTTCCTGTTCCACTTTCGTCACATCTTGAGAGATTGAAGTACCATCTGCGCCGGACTTCACTTCACGGCTATTTTTCTCATCAATATTCCCGTAAGCTGCAAGAAAGGCCTGCCATCATAGTAATAGTGCTTCGGCATTCCTTTTTTCTTTTGCAGCGAAGTAACCGGAAAGACGATGGACTCCACGAGGGCAGCCACATCTTCTCGCACAGCCTCGATGCCCACTTGCAAGTCCTCAGGGAAATGGCTATGTATATCATGAATTGACAGCATTTCATCTTCGGCTGTATAAGTTTTCAATATGCGGATCACTTCAAGAAGACGTTCCCTTGCCGTGATAGGGTTTTGGGTCAACTTCATCACACTTTCGCATTGTTTCTTTCAATCTTACAATATAAACAGTACCAGGTTCCAACGCAATTCAGAATTGTGTTAGAACCTGGTACTCGTTTGAGCACCTTTCACTAAAAACTATGACAAAAAGTATCCATATTATGTTAGCATGATATTAGATTTCGGCTCTCATCATCAACTTATGGGAGTCGCTATTCACTATTATTTTATGGGGTGGGTTTGTGAAACTATTATTTCCGTTGTTAGCGATGTTAGGTGGTGCTGCAGTCGCCTTTCAAGTACAGATTAATGGTAGTTTAGGGAAAAGGACAGGCGTATTAGAAGCTTCCTTTATCTCATTTGGTATCGGTACACTTGCATTATTTTTTATTGTTTTATTTTTTGGTAAAGGGAACTTTATGGCGGTTTCTGCAGTCCCCAAATGGCAATTATTTGGAGGTCTGTTAGGTGCATTTTATGTTATTGTTACCATCTTAATCGTACCAAAGCTCGGCGTTGCACCCACGCTTATTGCCGTCATTGCAGGGCAGATCTTATTAGGAGCGATTATCGATCATTTTGGATTATTTGGCGGAGAAGTCAAACCAATCGATTTAAAAAAATCCGCAGCCATACTTTTACTGTTTTTCTCTCTGTATTTATTCAATCATAAATAACAAGATGTGGTGACCGACCATTCGATCACCACATCTTGTTATTGTGTTTCCGGGAAGAACACCTGGGCTGTGCTGATGTCCACCAGCGTGGGAGCATTCGTATGGAGTGCTTCTTCCAGCACTGATTCCAGCTCAGTATCTGAGGTGGCGCGTAATCCTTTCCATCCGCAGGCTTCTGCCAATTTTAGAAAATCAGGGTTGGTTAAATCTACCCCTACTTCTTTCTTATTTGCCACTTTGAGTTTATCTCTCTCCATTTGCAGGCTCTCATTATTTAAGACAACGACTGTAATATTGAGTTCATAGCGGGTCGCTGTCAATAGATCAGCAAGCACCATTTGAAGTCCTCCGTCCCCGACTACCGCCACTACTTGTTTTTCAGGTTTTATCAGCTTGGCGGCCATTGCGGCTGGAAGACCAAAGCCCATTGTTCGCCAGTAGCCTGAGAATAAAACAGCTTGTTCTTTTTGTCGGAAGTTGCGATTCGTCCATACTGTATTATCTCCTGTATCCAATGCAAGAATTGCGTCCGGTGCCACTGTTCGGTCAAGGGCGCGGATAATCCGTGCAGGATGGACAGGATAACCCGTAGAACTCCCTTCCTTTTCATTGTGCAAAGCCCATTTCTCTTTTATTTCCTGGCAACGAGCCACCCAATCTTCAGAGCGGGAGAATCCTTGAAGGCTCTCCGTTATAAATGGAAGCACTTCTTCTGCTTTGCCCGTGATTCCAAGTTCTGTTGGAATGTCTTTTACAAATTTATCGAAATGGGGATCAATCTGGATAATCCGTGCACCCGTTGGCACATACCCTTCCGGCCACCATGCCGTACCTGCAAGAAGTACCACATCCGACTCCTTAAATAGATCAGCGACATAAGGGTTGCCGCCCTCGCCAATCCCTTGCAAATTATGCAAGGAAGATTCATCGAACAAGCCTTTCCCGCCCAAGCTTGTAAGGATGCCAGCTCCCCACAAATCAGCGAGTTTCTCTAACTCCTCTGAAGCGGCAGCAGCTCCGGAGCCTGCAAGGATCATTGGCCGCTTAGCTGTTTTCATAACTCCTGTTGCCTGTTCCAAGCTTTCTTTCGTGAAGACGGAAGCGCCCTCGATAACATCCGGCAATGGACGAGGTTCCCCTGTAGCCGGCATCATGAAAATGTCCTTTGGAACGGACAAATGTGTGACAACCCGCTGTCCGAGTGCTGTCCGCACTGCTTTTTGAAGCACTTCAATTGTCGCATCCGGGTTGGCCAGATTAGCGGAGTAAGCGGCAAAAGGCTTCATAAGCTCCTGCTGGTCAATATACTGCGGAAATTCCGTGCCAATTTTATTACTCGGTGCCTGTCCAGTGATGGCAAGTACAGGCGCTTTGTCTGCATGTGCATCACCGAGCCCATTTAGCAGATTAGCTGCACCAGGTCCCATCGTCGCGGTACACACGCCAAGCCTCCCTGTCAGTTTCGCTTCGGCAGACGCCATAAATGCAGCTGTCGACTCATGCTTGACCGCAATGTATTTAATTTTATCTTGCTTAGCCAGTGCATCGATAATCCCGAAGGTGGCATCGCCCACTACCCCATATATCCGTTGTACACCAAACAAAGACAATTGATCCAGCACCAATTCACCAACCGTTCGCTCTGTTTTTCCCATAACCTATGAACCTCCTTGATCGCTCTTTCCAACTTGCTAGGCATAAAGCATCTTTTTATTTTTCGTTCATCTTATTTGTTCCCGAAAAAGCGCCGGTTAATCTTCGTTTTACCAAACGCATGGCAAAATGAGGATTAAGTTGTACCATGCTGGATGACTATCTACCATGGTCAAAAAACATCCTGCTTTCATACAGAAAACAAAGCTAGCCCTTACATTCGAAGAAAAAATCCGAATGTAAGGGCTATTTGTGATGAGCATCATATAGGTCTGTTTTTTTATAATCCAGGCTTACTAAGAAAAGGTTTCTATCATCTACTTATCAAACCGACTCAAACTATATTGCTGCAAATCGATTGAAGTGTCACCGTGTAATAACAATTCAGCCATAAGCGTTCCGATGATTGGTGATAAAGTTATTCCACTATGCATTACCGAAATATAAGCGTTCTCAACATTTGGAATTTCACCTATAATCGGAAGTTCGTCTTCTGGAATTACCCTAATCCCCGAAAAAGCTCGAACTATGTTCGCATTCGCTAATGATGGGATATAGTCAATTGCCATTTGGGCTGTATTTTGAATTATATCTAATGTAGTTCGTCGGTCATAGCCAACCTCTTCTAATGAATAGCCTATAAGCACCTCACCGTTGTCAGCTTGACGCATACCCGCGATTGTATGTTTAATTAAATTTGTAAGAGGTTCTGTAATTAAGATTTGGCCGCGCACTTGTTTTACTGGTACCTTAATATCAATCAGCGAAGCCAATTCTTTCATCCAAGGACCACCAGCAAATATTATTTTTTTTGCAGTATATTTCCCTCCTTTTTCTGTTTCAATTTCAAATAGACCGTTCTTTTTAAGTATTGAAGTAACTGAGGTATAAAACGAAAATTCAACATTGTTTTTTTTCGCTGCTCGTATAAAAAGCTCCACTAATCGGAAAGGATTTACATTACCATCAATTGGACTATATGTGGCTCCAACTATGTTTGGTGATAGAGCAGGTTCCCGTGACAGGACTTCTTCCTGACTCAACACTTCTATTGGTATTCCTACCGTTGCTTGTTTTTCTGCAAGCATTAATGCTTTTTCTCTTTCTGATTCGCTAAAGAAAGGGGATATTCCCCCGGTACGCTTATACTCAACATCCCCTATCTTCTTTTCCAAAATAGGATACAGCTCAGCACTAAACATACTTAACTCTCCATACGAAGCTGGCGCCTTACTATGCACCCATACCCACGCTTGGGTAGAACCCGATGTTCCAGATAGCGGAAATCCTTTATCTATCACTAATACCTCTTCTTGTTGACTTTCTGATAAGTGATAGGCGATGCTACTCCCAATGACTCCACTACCAATAATGACAATATCATATCGCTTAGACACTGGTTTGCTCACCTTCTTCCAACGTAGCCTTCTCCTCTATACATAGATCAATGTTTTTAGTTAATGCACTTAGTCTTGTCACTTTCAATGGCATTCTCATTTTTGAAGGGGCTATTTCACCAAGAGGCTTATTCAGTTTTTCACTGATTATTTTTCTAACTAAATTCATGCAAATTTTTGATTGGCAAGTTCCCATCCCACATCGGGTAAGTCTTTTAATATCGTCGAACTCTTGTGCACCATTTTTAATTGCTATTTCTATTTCATCTATGTTTATTTCTTCACATCTACAAACAATTGTTGACTTCTCCATTTAGCATTCCTCCAATAACAATTCAACAAATGGTGGTAAAGCTAAACTTTCATCTTTATAAGTTTCCTTAATTGCAGCAATCCTAGCTTTAAAAACCTGACTTTCTTCGATTCGATACAGCTGTTCCCACAAAGCTCGGGATCTGTTTTTGAATTGTGAATATTCCAGTAATTCCAACGAGTATAATGCATTCCATGCTGCAATTTCCCCAGTTATTAAAATCCCGCCAATATTGGTAATTCCGGCAGCATTTCCTGCTACATAGACGGAGGTGTTCGTTGTCTCCAAAGAATTATAATACTTTGGGAAAAGGCCGCCCAAGTCTTCTTGATATGCTAATTGGCAACTAAGTATTTCAAATGCTTCCAATATTGGGCTTAACCTATTTCCTATACAAACTAAATCAACCATATGTTCTTCTTCGATTCCATCTATATTTAGTACAACTTTTTCTACTTCATTAACACCTGTTGCACTAATAATAGTGGCATTAGAAACTACACGTATCCCAACATTTTTAGCTTCGTGGAACAACTCAACATCGTAATTCCCCTTAGCAACTATAGCCTTAATATTAACACCGCATGATTCGAGTTGTTTACCAACCTCTAATGAAAACTCATTAAATCCAAGAATAATGGCTTCATTCCCCGGAAGAACATGTTCACGATTAAGCAAAATTTGAGCTGCACCAATTGTCATTACTCCCGGTAAAGTCCAACCAGGAAATATCGTCGCTTCCTCAGCTGCTCCAGTTGCGATAATCAGTTTCTTGTAAGTAATCGGGAATGTTTCTTTCCCATTTGTTACGCCTATACTATTATTTTTATAAATCCCAATCATTGTATGTCTAAGCAGAAATGTAATTGGCAATGACTTAAGACGTTCATAAAAATCATCTACCAGGCTGAATCCTCTTTGACTGTTAAATTCTCCAGGTAGGTTATTTAATATTTGTGTTTGTTGTTTTAACTGACCGCCAATAGTGATTGCCTCATCGACAATTATTACATTAGCACCATGTGAAGCCGCAGTATACGCAGCATTTAAACCTGCTGGACCTGACCCGATTATTAATATATCTGTTTTAATTTTGACCACTCCTTACAGTTGGATCAGAGTTATTAGCCTCAATAACCATACCTTCCTCAACTAATGTCATACAGCTTAATACATGATCTAAACCGTTAACTGTAACAAAACAACTCGTACATCTTCCATTTGCGCAAAATAATCCTCTAGGTTTGTGAAACTTCCGGCTAACTCCTAATTTTTTTATTCCATTTGCAAATAACGCTGCAGCTAGAGTCTGCCCCTCTCTGGCTATAAAAGTTTGCCCTTGATAAGTAAATGTAATATCTTTATTAAAATGATTATTCATAATAGGGTGTTCGTTAATATGCATAATAATCACCTTTAGATTAGTATTTTTCAACTTTAACATTGCGCGATTAATAAACTAACTAAACTAAAATTGCACGTTGTGGATTATATGGCGTTAAATCTAAATCGACAGGCTCTTCCTGAATAATTTTTGCAGCCAGCATTCCAACATACGGACCCATTGTTAAGCCTGAAGAACCCAATCCAGTTGCTAATATAAGCCCTTTTACTGAATCTATCGGCCCAATGACTGGTAACGCATCAGGTCCAGTAGGCCTGAATCCTATCCGCACTTCCTCAAGTGAACCTGTTCTTAATCTTGGTGCGATACTAAGCCCTTCAGCAATCACTTCACTAATTCCTGCGACTGTTGTTCTATAGTCAAAACCTGATCCTACTTCTCTTGTGGCTCCCACAACAACACGTGAATCATCAAAAGCTAACATATAATAACTAGATTCGGGTAATATGACAGGCCAATTCGAAGTATCATGACCCATCATTTTCAAATGTACAATTTGTCCCCGTTCTGGTTCTACCTGTAATTTAATTCCCAAGGGCACTAATAGAGACGGCGCCCACGCTCCCGCTGCTATTAGGACAGAATCTGCAAACTTTCTTTCACCGTTTACTGTTACGCCTATAACTTGATTCTCTTCATAAACCAGTCTGGCTTCACCATTAATAATTTCCACACCGCTCTTTACTGAAGCCCGTCTAATAGTATCTACCAGTGATTTCCCCTCTACTCGCATAGCCCCCGATACATAAACGGCCCCTAAACTCTTTTCTAATGGTGGAAAAAATCCCCGTGCTTGTGCAGGATTCAATATTAAAATATCACCAATTTCAGGTGCATTTTTTCTTCTAGTTTTCAAAGTTCCTTCTATTTCATTTAGTTTTTCAGTATGAATACTAACGTACAAAGCCCCTGTTTTTTTATATCCATCCACTTTTTCCCCATCGGCTTCTAATTCCGAAATTAAAGCAGGATAATATTTCGCACCTAACCGTGCTATTTCGTACCAATCATTAGACTGTATTCTATGATTCCATGGACATACAATACCCGCCCCAGCTGAGGATGCTTTACCTTCGTGCGCTTTGTCTATTAGTATTACGTCTCTCCCTTTTTTCGCTAAAGTATAAGCCGCAGTTACACCAACAATTCCACCTCCGATTACGATTACACTCATTCCAACACTCCTGTTCTAGTTAATATGAAATTTATAAGCTATCCTTTTTCTGAATAATTCATTTCCCACTCGAAGCAAACATCTTCCCAACACCTAATATTCTTTCAATAAATATCATTAGAACAATTGTTATGATAATTATTACACTCGAAACAGAAGTAATTATTGGATCATATTGATACTGCATATACGTAAATATTCGAACTGGAAGTGTCACAACATCTGTACTAATAATAAATAATGCAATTGTTAAATCATCAAACGATGTAATAAATGCAAATATTGCACCACCTATTACACCTGATTTAATGACTGGTAAAGTAATTTGAAAAAACACTCTTGAATTGCTTGCGCCTAAATTCATAGCCGCTTGTTCAATGGATTGATTAAATCCAACTAAACTTGCTACTACTAATCTCATGACAAAGGGTACTGAGATGATTACATGGCCGATTATTAAGGCAAATGGGCTAGTTGCCATTCCAATCCAAGAGTAGAATTGCAAAAGAGCGACTGCAAATACTACCGAAGGAATCAATAATGGCGATCCTATTAGTTGAACAATTAATGCTTTTGCAGCGAATTCATGCCGTACAACCGCAAGGGATGCTAATGTTCCTATTACCATGGAAATAAGCGCGGTTCCTAATGCAACTGTCACACTAAGCATTAAAGATTCCATGAACTCTGGATGGTTTATCAGTTCTGTATACCACCTAAGCGTTAATCCCTCTGGCGGGAAAACAATATACTCGGTCTTCGTTAATGAAGAAGATAATATGACAATTATTGGAGCTAGCAAAAATATATAAGTTAAAGTACAGACAAAATTTAAAAGTATTTTCGGCAGGCGCTTTTTCATTATTGGATAGCAACTCCTTTTTCTACCCTATTAAGTATTCTGCTGTAAATGACGATTGTAATAGTTGCAATCAGAACTAATAAGAATCCAATTGCTGCTCCATATGGCCAATTTGCCATAGTAGCAACCTGCTCATATGTTAAATAAGCCATCACTTTTACTTGTGGACCACCAAGAATTGCTGGGGTAACAAACGAACTAACGCCTAAACTAAACACCATAACTGAACCTGCGAAAATCCCTGGCAGCGTTAAAGGGAAAAATACTGAAAAAAATGTTCTGAGAGGGTTTGCGCCTAAGCTTTGCGAGGCTTTAATTACTGACGGATCAATCCTTTCAATAGAACCCATAATACTTAATACCATGTACGGAAATAATACATGTGCCAACCCCAATATGACGCTAAATTCCGAATATAAAAGCGTTAAGGGTTGGCTTATGATTCCTAAATCCATTAAGGTTTTATTAATAACCCCATTATTGGATAAGACAATTACCCATCCATAATTACGGATAACCATACTAATAAGTAATGGTGATAATACAAGTAAAGTTAAGTAATTTTTTAATCTGCCACTAGCTCGTGATATTTGATATGCTACTGGAAAAGAAATAACAATAGTTATAACTGTTGTTACTAATGCTATTTTTATTGTTCTCCAAAGTACTTCCAAGTAAAAAGGATCGGATAGGAATTTTAAATAGTTTTGGAGTGTCCATTGATCACCAACACCCAAACTTGCATCAAAGGTTTTGAAACTCATCACGAGGAGAACGATTAAAGGTAGAACAAAAAAGAAAAGAAAAATACCAAGTGTTGGGAGTAATAGTAACCAAGCATCCAGTCTCTTCCTTTTCCATTTTTTCTTCTGCTGCTCTATTAATAGCTCATGATTTGATTTCACTTGTAAATGCATTTGAAATTGTCACCTTCCTTTTCTAAGTAACAAATCATCTGGATTCAAGTGCACAATTACCGTAGATTCTTCTTGAATTTGGCTAGGATTTAACACCGTATTGGAAATATCTGCAATAAGTTGCTCCCCGTTCACTTTTAAAAAGTATCGAGTCCTTGCGCCAAGGAACATTTTTTTATCAACCTTCATTTCAATTCCTGTATCTTCTTCAGTATTTCTAAAATTAACAATTTGAACTTTTTCAGGTCTAATAAAGAAATTAAGCATAGTATCCTGTGATGAATCACTTGGAATGATAAGCTCCTTGCCGAAGAAAAGAATTTTCGACTTATTATCTTTATAGACTTCTAGTACCTTTCCTTTTACTTGATTAACTTCTCCAATAAACTCTGAAACAAAATCAGTTTTCGGATTATTGTAAATTGCTGAAGGGATATCTACTTGCTCAATTCTTCCATCATACATAACTGCAATTCGATCAGATATGGCTAGTGCTTCCTCTTGGTCATGAGTGACAAATATCGTTGTGATACCAACCTTTTTTTGAATATCCACTATTTCCTCGCGCATTTCTTGACGCAGTTTTGCATCTAGATTACTTAATGGTTCATCTAACAATAGAAGTTTGGGTTTAATTACCAATGCCCTTGCTAGAGAAACGCGTTGTTGTTGTCCTCCTGAAAGCTCTTTTGGATACCTGTTCTCATATCCAGCTAACCGGACCATTTCCAATCCTTCTAGGACCCTTTTGCGAATTTCTTGTTTCTTTACTTTTCTTATCTTCAATCCATATGCAACATTATCAAAAACCGTCATATGAGGGAATAAAGCATAATTTTGAAATACCATCCCCATCTCTCTTTTATGAGGAGGCAGGAGGTGGACAGACTCCCCCGCCACCTCAATCTTCCCCCTGTCAACCTCTAAAAAACCTGCAATCATATTTAGTGTTGTCGACTTTCCGCATCCAGATGGACCAAGGAAAGACATTATTTCACCTTCTTTTATCTCCAAACTCAAGTCTTTTACTACTTCTGTTTTGTTAAAAGATTTCCTGATGTTCTCAAGCTTTAAATAACTACTCATTCCAAAATCCCTCCTTCAGTTAGCAATCTCAATCTCTTTGCTTACCCGTTCAGTCCATTCTGCGCGTTTAGAATTTACAAGGTCCCAATCTATTTTAATAAGTTTATCTATATCTTGGACTTTATCAACTATGCTATCATCCAACTCAACATCTTTATTAACCGGTGCATTTGATAAATGTTCAGCAAATAGTTGTTGAGCTTCTTCTCCTAAAAGGAAATCTACAAACTTTTGTGCCAACTCTTCGTTCGGAGCATTTTTAACTACATTAGCTGTAGCAATTAAAGCTGGAGCACCTTCTTCTGGAATCACATATTCAATAGGGAATCCTGTATCTTGCAGTAAGTAAACTCGACTACTTCCCCAAGCACTTGCAACCGCTTGACCTTGCAAGAAAAAGTTGGAAACATCGGCAGTTGTATCAAATGTAATCGCATTATCAGCAATTTCTTTTAATCTTTCAAATCCAGGTTCAATATTTTCTATACTTCCTCCATTTGAGATAGCACTCATGATCAGTAAATGAACCCCGTAAGTGTTAGCAATTGAAGGTAATACTATCTGTCCTTTAAATTTCGGGTCTGCTAAGTCATTCCAAGACTTAAGCGGTTCCCATCCATTTTTTTCAAACTTCTCTTTGTCATAAGCTAGACCCGTTGAAATGACACCAAACCCAACCCCAAGGTTATCTTCAAATTTTGCAATTTCATAAACGTTATTTAAGTTTTGTACAATGTCTTCATTTAAGGAGGCAATTAGGTCAAAAGATCTTGCCTGTGCTTGAGGGCCGTCATCTAATAAAGCAACATCGATTTGAGGACTATTTTTTTGTGCTTTTAACTTTGCTAACGTATCCGTGGAAGATCCAGTAATATATTTGACGGTGACCCCCTCATTCTCCTTTTCAAATTGAGGAATTAAGACTTCTTTAATTTTTTGTTCATAACTCCCACCATAACCAGCAAGCATAAGTGTTTTATTATCTTTATCACTAGAAGATTTTTTTTCTTCACCATCTGCCGTGCTGCTACATGCAGAAGCAATCACTAGTAATAAACAAAGCAATGTGACAAGGTAATTTTTTCTCTTCATCATATTTTCCTCCTTAAATTTTCACGGATAAAGTATTTAAACAATAATTTGGTAGGATATCCTTTCTAACAACATTTCTAAATTAAAAATAAAGGGATTAATACTACGACCAAATACCAATTTGTAAATATTCTGTAAATTTAAATTAAAATTAAATTGCGATATTCATAACAATTCAACTAAATAATCTTAGTGATTGTACATTAACAAAAAGGGATGTGTGGCTCTTTCTTAATAGTCGCTTTCTCCAACAAGACAACCCTAACTATAAAGTAAATTTTTCGCCAAGACATTATTTCATTACCATCAAACGAATGAAAACGAGCTTCCGATACCTTTTTTAACTGCCCTTTCATATACGACTTGAGCAACTGCAATGTCCAAAGCGCCAGTTCCAATTAATAAGGCAATCGTGATATCATCATTTTTAATTTCAGATATTTTACCGACAACTAAATCTCCCACAGTTCCTTTGATATCGTCTGCGGTAAATTGATTCGTGTCGCTTAATTTTTTCAAAGCTCCTCGATGTAGACATTGCTCAACATGATCAACGATAATATTATCAGCACCTAAGATCAAATCATCTTCAACCTCTTGATATGAGCCTAACGGAAATATTATTGTACCGGGTTGAATCCACTCTTTTTTTATAAACGGTTCCTTCGCCTGCGTAACAGCTACAATGACATTTGCCTGAGCTACCTCTTTAGGGTCCGATACGGCATGAATATCTCCCTCGACATATTCACTCATCTCTTCTTTAAACGCTTCAGCTGCTTCTGGATGAATATCATAAACAAAAAGCTCTTTAATTTTAAAGTTTTCAGCGATAGCCATTGTTTGTGTTCTTCCTTGAGCTCCTGCACCATAAAGCCCTAATGAAATTGACTTTGAATCCTTCTTCAAATATTTAAGGGTAATCGAAGTTTGCGAACCAGTTCTTAAATTTGTAATATGTGCACCATCTAAAACTGCTGTAAAATTACCAATTTCCGGATTAATCAACATAATTAACGAGGTAATAAAAGGTAATCCTCTTTTTTGTCGTTCTCCTAATAGACCGCCTGCCCATTTAATACCCGCAGTATCTAACCAACCTACATATGCCGGCATTGCATTCATAAACCCTTGATATGAAGGAAAAGAAGACTGCTCTCCTAAATCTAAACCTACTTTTGCTGGATTAATAGTCGTCCCTTCTCCAAAACCAATAAAAGTTTGTTCGCATATTTCAACTACATCTTTAATTGTTATCAATTCCTTGATTGATTCTTGTGATAATAAAAATGTTTCTTCCATTCTTCTTCCTCCAATTATCCATATTATTTAATTACTACTAGGTTCAATGTTAAAAATCATTGTATATTTTATATATAGAATATACAAAAATTATAATGTTATAATTTTATAGTATTGAAGAGAACTTTAACTATACTTAAAAGTATTAATTATCTCTTCCAATAACCTTATAATGTAACCTCAATAAAGTAATTAAAATTATCCTTTTTGATAACGAAATAGGAATACTCAACTAATGCATCATTTACATTAAAAGTATACCTTTCTAACACAAAAAGTTGTTGACCTATAGGTATATTTAAAATATCCGCTTCTTTTTCTCCGGCTAAAATTGTTGATATAAAAATTTTAGCTTTTTTTAATTTCAAACCATACTTTTTAGTTAATACATTATAAATTAAATCTTCTTCTAATAATGATTGCTCTAGATTACCAGTACATTTTTGGGGTATATATGTGTATTCAATACTAACCGGAACTTCATTATCAAGCTTTACTCTGTTAATCGAGTAAATCAATTCAGATTCATCAACTTGGAGGGCTTTTCCAATTTTTACTCCCGCTTGCTTTAATTCGAAGCTAATTGTTTTATGTGGATAATCTTCCTCATTGTCATCTGTACTAATTAATGTAACCATTTTATTTATACTTTTCTCTTCTTTCTTATTTACAAATGTCCCCCTTCCTCTTTCTCTATATAACAGCCCCTCATTAACCAGCTCAAGAATACCTCTTTTAACTGTTATCGTACTAACGTCAAAATAAGCAGCTAATTCTTTCTCTGTTGGTAGTTGGTATCCTGGCGGCCATTCCTCAGATAATAATTTTTCTTCTATTACATTTTTGACTTGTTGGTAATATGGAATATTTATGTTTTTATCAATACGCACTGTTCTATCTCCTAGTTTTTATAATATTTTTTAATATGCTAATTTGGAATAGCTTTCTAATGGTTTAATAATACCATACTTAAGTAACTTCCCTCTAAATCACATTAAGTATTCTGAAAACATTAGTTTGTATTCCTACTGTATCCGTTTTTTGGTTAAAACTAGGATTTTTAATATATTTAAGTTAGTCTGGCTTTTTCTCTTGGAATTGCGAATTCAAAGCTTTCATTTATTTCTGATTTAGTTTGCTTACCAGAGGCAACCTCAAGTAAAAACTCATATAATTCTTTCCCAGTTGAATCTATTGTTTTTCCCTCTAGTACTGTTCCGGCATTAAAGTCTAATATGCTCTCTAATCTTTTATACGCCTTAGGGTTTCCAGTTATTTTAATTACCGGCATAACTGCATTACCAATTGGTGTTCCCCTTCCCGTACTAAAAACAGTTACATTTGCACCCGCCATGGCAAAACCAGTTGTTCCAAATTGATCTGGTCCCTGCACTCTTGCGTCAACAATCCATAGCCCTGGATAAGGGACCTGTTCCCCTAGTTTTAGGATTCCTTCTATTCTTGATGAACCCATCTTTTTAATATTTCCCATTGATTTTTCTACAAGAGTTGTAATTCCTCCCGCTTTATTACCTTCAGTTGGGTTAATCTTTTCAATTGTTTGTCCATGATCATTTAAAAAATCATTTCTTAACTCTTCAACCATTTTTAAAACTTCTACGCCTTTTTCATGCGTAATCATTCTTTCAGCAACAATATGTTCACTTCCTGGAAAACCAAAAACCTCTGACATTAATACAGTACCACCATTTTCTATTACCAAATCGGTCATTCTCCCAATAACAGTGTTGCCAGAGATTGCAGTTGTCCAGTCCGATCCACCGCATTGCACACCCACAACTAATCCCGCCAAACTTTCTGTTTCTCTTATAACCTCTGTTGACTCTTTTTGTAATTGCCTTACTAATTCTATTCCTTTTGCTATAGTTTCAGGTGATCCGCCTTCTTGTTGAACTAGTAAACTTTTCACCGGTTTTCCAAATGACTCTATCGCTTCTATTAAATCCTTAGACGAGGTTTGTTCACACCCCAAACCTACGACTATAACGCCGTATACATTCGGATTTTGTCCAGCTCTCATTAACGCTAATACAGTTTGTCTATGATCGTCTTCAAATTCAACACAGCCTTGCTCGTGTGTTATCGGTATCGCGCCAGTATGCAAACCAATTTTTGATACAACCGTATTGACGCAAGAGACTGTTGAAATGACTATTATATAATTACGGATCCCAACTGAATCATTCGCTCTTCTATAGGCTGAAATAGTAGACACTTTACTTCCCCCCTTTCACTAAGAATAATTCTTTATTTTTATTACAAAGTTCCTCAGTAACATCTTCTACATTATGTGTGTGGACATAATCGCCTAATTGAATATCAACCTTTGCTCTTCCTATTGGCACATTATATTTAATAATGAATTCATTTTTCGGTATAAGTTCCAAGGCTACCTTATGGCCAATAGGTATTGTCTCTAATACAGTGAATTCACCATTTTTATGTTTCAGGACATCGCCTTTCTTAAGAGTTTGTGTAGCAACGCCAATATTATCTCTCTCCTCAATTTGAATGACATTCATCTCTCATCACTCCTTAGATTATAAAGTTATAACTTTATAATCTATAATTTTAATAACATTTATAGCTATGCACTGACTTAAAGCTTATAAAACTCATTAACAATGTAACACTTTCAAGTATTCAAACTTTCCAAATAATCACTCTTTAAATATATAATACATATATGACGCCTTGTTGTCTACTAATTTTTTGAATATTTCATAATTTATCATTCAACTATTTGTTTCCTAAAATTATATAAACGTTTTCCCATTTATAGAACAGTATCGCCTTTAAATTTAAACCGTGCAAGTTTTCCTAAAAAGATAGATTAACACCCAACACATTTTTTCGGATAGGTGGTTATTTTATACATGTTTCTTGGATATTTTTGAATCAAGGAAGGCATTGGCTTTCGCTCCGGCCTTACTCACAGAGAAAAGCCAGTTTTTTCGGCCAATCACATTTGGACGAATCACATTTTCTGTTGGATTATTATCAATTTCAATTCGACCATCGAATTGAAAAACTTTTAATTCGTTAGCTCGTTTTAATGTGTATTCAGTAGCTTTGGCTAAGGCACTTTTCCCGAAGAAAGAAGATTCATCCACCCACTTTAGGAATTCCTCCACAATCGGTTTTGAATATTTTCGACGTTTTCCCGGACGAAGCCGTTTGAATTGGCGCTCTAAACGATACAGCTGTTCGCAATAATCCACTCCAACTTGTCCCTGTTTGCTATCGGCATTCAACCAATATCGCCGTACATGCGCCCAACAGTTAGCGAACGTAATAGCAGGTAAATTCCCATAGGCAGAATAGCCATCACAAATGATTGTCCCCTTAAAGTTCATGGTGAAATCCTCTAATACAGATCGACTTCTTGATAGAGAACTTTGAAAAAGAATAATTGCTGGTCCTTGGCATGGTACGCTAAGAGAAACCCACTTATAGGCGTTAGACTGACCTGACTTGCCATCTGATCAATTGATGATTTGGGCATGGGTTTCATCCACCTGTAGAATAAATTTAGCTGTCAATAGCTGTTTTATAAACTTGAAAAAGGCGAAAGGCAATCTTCTGCTGCACGAATGACCCAGTTCGATAAACTTTTATCATTGGTAAGCAGACCATAACGTTCCCATTCCTTTACCTGATGGTAAAGAGGCAGGTACTGAATAAACTTATCATAGATAATCATCGTTGTGCTTTGTTCTTCTGTGTGCTTAGAATCAGTAAAAGACGGGTCGGCATCAAATAACGAACCTTGCCTGTCGGGCGTATTGTATTTGGACTTCTCGCTTTTAGATCCATATAGGAGCTTGCTTAAATTCTGCACTTGGCGAGTGGAATTGTACAAAAAGTAGAGGAATCTGCGGATACGTTAAGCCGGCCGTTGCTTGCTATAGAATGTAATGTTACGGGGACGATGACTAATGGTTTTTGCGGCATGAAAGCACCTCCTATAAATTGATGTATTAATCGTACAAGAGGTGCTTCATGTTTATATGAGTTGTTTGATTACGGGCTTACCATTTGAATGATCGTTATGCCATTTAAGTGCTCTTTTTAGCGGATCACTACAGTTACCATTAGCATCAGATAGATACACATTACAAACAAACAACTAAAAAGGAAAGAGATAAAGATCGATGCTTTTTTGAAAAACGATAACACAATCAATCCTACAAATAAAATGGATAAGAAAAAGAAGTATACTGTATTTAGGTTCACAACAAAGCCAATTGTGCTACCCGAATCGATAACGTCATTGTGAAGTAGACGGAATAAAGGTGACACTGCCTCACTCATTAAATAATTGCCATGAGGTGGTGATTGTTGTGAAAAAATAGCTGTAATCGCAAATATTACAAATAAAATAAAGCCTTCTACACGAATCCAAGGTATGGGATTAAATGTAGCATCTTTGGATAACATATATTTCACAATGAAACCGTTCACTAATGCATAAAAAACAAGCGGCAGTAGGAATAAATGTTTGATTAATAACCCTTGTCCGTATGAAACCAACCACGAATCAATATACCCATCCACCATTACATCCATCAATATCAGACCACTAAGAGCTGTAGCAACTAAACAGCCAATAGCGACCATTGAAAACCAACTTATAAATTCCAGCCAGTTTTTATGATTAAGCGAACACCAGCCAATTATAAGTAAAACTCCAACCCAAATACTGACAGCTGTTAAATGAATAAAGTGGCTGATAATTCCTACCGCTTGATCTATAGAGCTTGCATGGCTTGACCAAGCAACTGTTACTATTAATCCAAATGTTAGCATTGCACCTAAAATCGCGTAAATGCTCTTCTCAGCAGGCCTAGATAACGCAATTAATAGTAATAACACACTGGAACCGAGAAGGGTGAAATCCCAAGCTGTCCCAACCGTATACGTTGTTAAAACAATTTTTAAAGATTCAACTAGACCTAAGCGCGGAGCAATATATAAGGTAATATCAAGCACTGGAATAAATGCGAAAATAGGTAGCGTAATAGCACTCATAAGCAATAAGCGCTTCGAAATTTTTACATCAGGACGATAGTTGCTTGGGACAAGTAGAAGGATAAAACTTCCTAACAAGACCGAAAAACATACATATAAAAGCGTCTGACTAATGATTACTAATATATCCATTCATTATTTCTTTCTTTTAGTAAGTAAGAAGAAACCACCTGCTACAATGGCAATTAAAAGAATAATTAGAATAACTGTCATAGAAGATGATTCTTTCTCTACTTCACCCGCTGGAGCTACATTTTCTTGATTTTCTGTCGATTGCTCAGCTGACTCCGTTGTTTCTGATGGTTCCTCTGTTCCTTCTTCCACAGATTCAGGAACTGAAGCATTGACGGTAAATGAGAATTCACCTTCCAATGGATGACCGTCTGCACTAATAATGCTCCAATTTACTTGATATTCGTCATTTGGAAGTGGCTCAGCAACTGTACCTGTTAATGTACCTTCACCAATAATAATTTCTTGTAGTTCAATGGCTTGCCCTTTTGTCGTTTGTACATCTATAAAGCTACCTTGTTCAATTTGTCCATCAAATTCCAGGGCAATTTCATTTAATGGCTCCGTTACAATGTCACCACCTGCTGGATTCGATCCTTCTAAATGCGAGTGAGCAAACGCACTGGTAGAAATAGACATGGTTAGTAAAATTGCTGCAATTACGGTAAACATACGTTTCAAAATAACCCCTCCTAAACTTTTTACTATGGAATCAATAGATACAACTATTCATAGTCATCATCTACTTTATAGTAAAAGTGTGAGATTTGCATGAAGTAGGCACACACTTCCATTCATAAACTGTACAATTAAGAAAAGACCAGATGCTCGAGCATCTGGTCAATACAGCGGACTTCCGCGTGAAAAACGGTTGGCCAGTTATAGATGTAAATAGCCTGCTTACATCTAACACCAGAAAACCTAACCCATATAAACACTTGCGCACGTTCCCGCTGCCGGTTCATAAAAACAGTGATTTTTAAATTGACCGGTAAAAGGTTGCCCGTACCAGGTTGGAGGACAGGGAGCATACGGATTAAAGTACCAAAGGGCGAATTTCGCTGGATGTTGTCTCCAATTCTCCAAATTCTGTCTTGCTAATCTTTTTTCAGTGGATCTCGCTCTTTGATAAAATAAATTTCCTTTTTGCACGGCTTCAAAAGAATAATTATTTCCTTGCACCTGAAAAATGACATCTTCAATTGATCTTACGTCCCTGAAGTCCAAGCAGTCCGCGACAGCACGGTTAACAATTACATTTCCAACGTATAACATCCCTTGCTTTCCTTCACCTTCAGCTTCTGCTCGCATCATCCTTGCCATTAGATCGACGTCTGCATCTCGGTATTTGACTCTCGGCATTTTTCCACCCCAACTACATGGTATGAAAGAAAGTGGACATTGATGTCATATTCATAAATAAGGATGATGTGATCAAAGAGGGAACGCTTTCGTTTCATTTTTACTACTTATCCCTCGCCTCTCGTTTTGATAGGCCGATGCAGCTAATAAATAGGATGAAGAACAATAGAATCTTTCTCGTTTCAAAAAAGTCTGGGATGCTGTTTGTGAAAATAAATTGGACGAGACTATGTGCTCCGACGACTAATAAAGCCATTACCGCACTCCCGATGACAATGTTCACATTCTTCATAACGGCTCCTCCTTTCGGTTCTCTACCTTAACGATAGCAATGGACAGAGTGTCTATTTTGATTAAAGATGCGGTCACTCTGAAGCGACTTCGCAGTTTTGATCAAAACCTACTTTTAGCCGTACGCTATAATAATTTGCAAGGAGGGAGTGCCTTGGGAGATGAACAAATGATACAGCGCGCGGTTGAATGGATTGAGGTAAATTTAGAGCGGAATATTCAGCTTGCCGACGTGGCGAGCTTTGCGGGCTACTCGAAGTTCCATTTTCACCGGCTGTTTCAATCCGTTTTAAATATGAGCGTGGATCAATACATCCGTACACGGAGACTTGCTGCCGCTGCAGTTTTATTGATCCATTCGGATGAAAGGATTCTGGATATTGCATTTTATGCTTCTTTCAACTCCCAAGAAGCGTTCAGCCGGGCCTTTAAGAAGACGTATCGTTTGGCACCGGGCGAATATCGAAGGATTATGAGGAGCATTATTTTCATACAAGAGGAGGAGTGTATGATGCAGGAGATGAAAGGCTGGTTTTTGAGCGGAAGTCATCCGCATCTGTATAAGATGGGGATCGATCGGCAAGTTGTTCATACAGGAAATGCTTCGGGCTATCTTCATTCTCAGTTCGTTACGGAAGCGGCAGAATTCGCGACGATGATGCAACAATTCAAAGCGGACAAATTTCTTGGAAAGCGATTGAAGCTATCCTGTTTCATTAAATGTGAAGACGTCGACCAGTTTGCTGGGGCGTGGATGCGCGTTGACGATCAGTTGGGCGATGTGTTGCAGTTTGACAATATGAGCAATCGCCCTATTAAAGGAACACTTGACTGGAACTACTATTCGATCGTGCTCGATGTTCCATCCCGGAGCCAAATGATTTCATTCGGCGTGCTTTTGCAAGGAAAAGGAAAGCTATGGGTAAATCAATTCCAATTTGAAGAAGTGCCTGAAACCTATGCGACGACAAACTTGGAAGTAATGCCTGAACTACTTGATGAGCCGGTCAACTTGTCATTTGATGAATAAAAAGATAAAAAACGGTGCCTGCCATCAACACGATTCTAAATTGTGTCAATGGCAGGCACCTCTTTTATGTTCTTCATTTATTGTAGTATATTTACTGAATTATGTTCCGCACTGGCACCGAAACAATTCGTTTTTGTAATATACAGCAATCGAATTAATATTAATTTAATGTGCTATGATTAGGTTTACATCGATTATAACCGTAATAGGTACACACAAAAGGGCAATAATAAGGATGAAGTCGTTTTGTACTTACAGCCCTATATACAGGAGGTCTACAAATGAATAATAATGATATATTAATTCGATTACGATATGCCTTAGATTTAAAAAATGCTGATATGGTAGATATTTTTCAAATGGGTGGCATTGAAGTAACAAAAGAAGATGTGTTACTGTTGCTTACAAAATCAAATGAAGATGAAGCTGAAAATGAATTGCAAATGAAGTGTACGAATAGCATGTTGGATTCATTTTTAAATGGCTTGATTATTTATAAAAGAGGAAAACAAGATCCAAAGCCAGGACAACCTCAAGGTCCAACTGTATCGATCATGACTAATGAAAATGTGAATAATATCCTTCTAAAGAAAGTAAAAATAGCACTCGCGTTAACAAGTGAGGACATGCTTGATATTTTAGAAAAAGCAGGAGTCATCATATCAAAAGGCGAATTAAGCGCAGTATTGCGAAAAGAAGGGCACAAAAATTATAAACCATGTCTGGATCGATACGCCAGAAACTTCTTAAAAGGATTAGCTATAAAATATAGGGCCTAAGTTAAGGTGCCTGGTAGTGATGCAATTCCGGATTGCGTTACTATTAGGCGCTTTTATTTTAAGGGCTTTTTGCTACTGCCCCATATCCCCTAATTTTTATGTATTTCCTTTAATCTCCATGTTCTTCAATGATCCGCATGGCGATGCCCGTTAACTCGTCATGTTCAGTAAATCGTTCATTAAGCATATCCGTAAGAATATGTTCGAGGAAGTATTTTACACAGTTCATCTCTTGAAACAGCAGTATGGTCCTTAATGCTTCTTCATATATCTCTAAAAACAATGGCTCCGGATTACCTTTTTGAATCTCACCAAATGCTTCATAAAGCAAATCAATTTTATCTGCAACAGATAATATGCGCCCCTCCAATGTCTCATCTTTACCTTCTTTAAATCGCTCCAAATAAATGGCTTGAAACTCAGATGGTAGATCCTTTTCTACAAACTTTCTTGTCATTTCTTCCTCTACTTCACTGAATAGTTGCTTCAACTCTTTCGAAGCATATTTTACTGGCGTCTTTATATCTCCTGTAAAAAGTTCCGCGTAATCATGGTTCAACGCCTTCTCATAGAGGATTCTCCAATCCACATTCTGACCAGATTGCTCTTCGACTGTTCCAAGAAATTGAGCGATTTTTGTCACCTTAAATGAATGACTGGCGACGGAATGCTCCTGATATTTGAACTTTCCTGGACAACGAATGATTTGTTCTAAATCAGATAAGCTTTTAAAATATTGATGTACACCCATCTTATTCATCACCTTTCTTTATTTTTTAGGGCTATCGTATAGAAAACCTCGTCATATAACGACTCCTATTTATGCGTTTTTAACAGAGCTGTATTCACTTTAAGCATTGTCTTTCAATACTTTCCCTTATTCTTACTAAAGTATGCAGGAAAGGGGCTAAAATCATTCAATCAGGGATTTAAACGGTCAATATCAATTACGCCTTGGCGTAATTGCGTCCAGATTTTGAATCGAGCTTGCTCGATTAACTCCTTTCAAAATCTGTGACATCCGCGGGCCTACAGGATGTAGGTCATGCAGTCGTTGCGACAGGATGTCGCGCACTTAGACTGCCTTCCATTCTTCGTTCAGCAGGCGTTTGAACACCCGCTGAACAGGAAACCAAAACCGCATTCATCTCTCCACCTACAGAGGTGGGAGTCTTCTGCTGAATGAAGATAAAAAGATAATATGAAATCTCCGTTGGTTGTCTGGGAAGACCCAAGCCTTCCAGTCTTATTGTGCCACAAATAAAAACAATACCAGGTTCTGAGGCAATTCAAAATTGCGTCAGAACCTGGTACCCTAAATTAGCTCTCCACCACTTCCGGCTGTTCAACTTGATTCACTTTCATTTTCCGCACCTTATAAATAACAATCAGTAAAACAAACCAAGCAGGCGTTACGAACAAGGAAACACGCGTATCTTCCGCAAGTGCAAGAACGACAAGAACGAACGCTAGGAAAAGCAGGATCAAGTAATTGCTAACCGGGTAAAGCGGCATTTTGAATTTGTTTGCTTTTGCTAGTTCCGGTCTTGTTTTGCGATATTTCAAATGGCAGATGACCGTAATTCCCCAAATAAAGATGAAACAGACTGTAGAAATACTGGTAATGAGTGTAAATACGCCTTCTGGCATGACATAGTTCAAAACAACGGCAATTAGAATGACGATGGTTGAAAAGTACAATGCATTGGAAGGGACTTTACGTTTGTCCAGTTTTGCTAATCGTGCAGGTGCATTTTTGTCTTTGGCAAGTGAATAGATCATTCTACTTGTACTAAAGATTGCACTGTTACATGCCGAAGCTGCGGATGTCAGGACGACAAAATTGACGATTCCGGCTGCTGCAATGATGCCAACGCCTACGAAGACTTGGACGAATGGACTTTCCGCAGGTTTGACTGCAGTCCATGGATAAATACTCATAATGACAATCAAGGCTCCGATATAGAAAACAATAATCCGAATCGGGATATTATTGATCGCTTTTGGAATAACCTTTTCGGGATCCTTTGTTTCGCCCGCCATCAATCCAACAAGTTCAATACCGACAAACGCGAATACGACCATCTGGAAGGAGAGAATAAAACCGTTCATCCCATTTGGGAACATTCCGCCATGGCTCCATAGGTTCGTAAAACTGGATGGACCTTCACTCGTTGAAAAGCCTTTAATAATCATGAAAGTTCCGATGACAATTAACCCTAGAATCGCAATGACCTTGATCAATGCGAACCAGAATTCCATTTCACCAAAAAGCTTTACAGTAGCAAGGTTCATAATTAACAACACAACAAGTGCAATTAATCCCGGCATCCACTGGGGTACTTCTGGAAACCAATACTGGGCATAGAGACCAACTGCTGTGATATCGGCCATTGCGATTGAAATCCAGCAAAACCAGTAGGTCCAGCCCGTGATAAAGGCTGCCATGTTCCCTAAATAATCTTGTACAAAATCAACAAAAGAATGATAGTTTAAATTGGATAACAGTAGTTCTCCAAGTGAACGCATGATTAAAAAGCAAATGATCCCTGTAATGGTATAAGCAAATAAAATGGAGGGTCCTGCTAGATGAATCGATTTCCCTGCTCCTAGAAACAATCCGGTTCCGATTGCCCCTCCAATCGCGATGAGTTGTACGTGTCTATTTTTTAAGCCTCTTTCCAATTGTTGTACTTCCACAGATGTCACACTCCTTAATTTCCACATGATGAGTATTGAGTATTCTGTCGCCTAGTAATAAAGCGCTTACATTTTGAGTGATTCTAAATACATAACATACTATTATTATTAAAGATATTCCCCTCCTTTTGTATTTCACCAGTAAAAGGACAGGGGAAATATAGGTGTTCACCTATACTTCCTCTGTCCTTTTACCTGAGAGTATAACTCCTTTGGTGGCACATGGCGCTCTCCAGAGGCGCGTCCTATTATGGTCCTTTTACCTGAGAGATTAATTCTTTTTCTGGAACTTGCTCCTTCGGTGCTAAACTAAACGTTTAGTCTCTCCCATAATATTCATCCGCTATTATTTAATTAATTTATATAATAGCACTTGGAAAGGAAAGTTGTCTAGTAATTATTTAGAATTTAAATATTATTTCGATCTCACACAAAAAAGCTAACGAAGCTTTAAACCCTAAACGCTCATAGAAGTGTGGGTTAGCAGACACAAAATACGTTCGGTTTCCGACCATAAATAAACACTTAACAAGGTCTTCAACAGCGGACTCTTGTTAAGTGTTCAATAAATTCTTTTCTATCAATTACGCCTTGGCGTAATTGCGTCCAGATTTTGAATCGAGCTTGCTCGATTAACTCCTTTCAAAATCTGTGACATCCGCCGGAGGCTTTATCTTCGTTCAGCAGGCGTTTGAACACCCGCTGAACAGGAAACCAAAACCGCATTCATCTCTCCACCTACAGAGGTGGGAGTCTTCTGCTGAATGAAGATAAATTAATCAATCGAAAATCCGACTTATGCATCATATGCATTTAACGCATTCACGCTGTGAGCCAAAGCTGAACCTGCTTTTAGAGCCGTTGCCACCAGAATCGATTCTGCCAACTCTTCCTTCGTTGCACCTGCACCCTTCGCACCCTTTGTATGAATATCAATGCAGTACGGGCAGCCCGTAGTATGGGCAACAGCGACAGCAATCAATTCTTTCTCTTTGACACTTAGGATACTTGCTTTCAATGCTTTTGTATCAAAGTCAACAAAAGCCTTGAACACATCACCATTTAGCGCTGAGAACTCTTTTAATCTATTAAAATAAGATGCCTTATATAATTCATCATCGCCATTTTGATCATATGCATTTAAGGCATTCACGCCATGAGCTAGAGCAGAGCCTGCTTTTAAGGCCGTTGCGACTAGGATGGATTCAGCCATTTCTTCTTTGGTCACACTTTCTGATTTTGCCGCTGTTACATGGACTTCAATACAATATGGGCAACCTGTCGTATGGGCAACCGCAACGGCAATTAATTCTTTTAACTTTTTCGTGAGTTTCCCCTCAGATAATGCTAGTTTGTCAAACTGTGCAAAAGCCTTAAATGTATCCGGTGCAAGATCACTTAATTCTCCAATACGATTAAAATATGATTTTTTATACAATTCTTCTCTGCTCATTCTTACTTCCCCCTCATTAATCTTTTTATTGTTTGTTATTTTCGACAATTACCTCTATCAATATATCAGAAAACGTAGAAAAAGTGTATTTTTCTGAACCACCAACCATCTATCCCCATTCTGGAGATTAGACGCCGACTTTTTGCAGTTCCCTTGCCTTTAGTTCACGTCGAAGAATTTTTCCGCTGATCGGCGTCTTCGGCAACTCCTCTAGAAATTCGATTTCTCTTGGCGCCGCATGGGCTGCTAGTCCACTTCGTACAAATTGACGAAGCTCTTGCAACAGCGCATCACTTGCTTCATAGCCATTCTTTAAGACGATAAATGCCTTTACGATTTCGCCCCTTACGGCATCTGGTTTTCCAATAACGCCCACTTCTGCAACGGCTGGATGTTCGATCAATTTACTCTCCACTTCAAATGGACCGATTCGTTCGCCTGAAGAATTGATCATATCGTCACTCCGGCCTTGGAAGAAGATATAGCCGTTGTCATCGATTGTCGCCAAATCACCAGACACATACCACCCCTCGAATGGGAAGTACGTCGCATATTTCGCAGGATCTTGCCACACTTCCTTCATGATGGCAGGCCAATTTGCTTTCAAAGCTAACTGACCGACTTTTCCAGGCGCAAGCTTTTCGCCATCATCTCCTAGAATGGCAGCCTCAATTCCTGGAAAAGGTCTCCCCATGGATCCTGGAATAATGGTTTCAGATGGAAGATTAACAATAAGTTGGGCCCCTGTTTCGGTCATCCACCACGTATCATGGATGCGGTTGGACAATGTTTTGATTCCCCAACGGATCACTTCCGGGTTTAACGGCTCGCCCACGCTTAAAATATGGCGGATTTTTGACAAATCATAGGTCGCTGTCTTTGCATCCCCTTCCGCCATCAACATTCTAAATGCCGTCGGCGCACTATACCAAACGGTGACACCGGATTTTTCCAACACGGAGTACCATTCATCGGCATTAAATCGACCGCCGTGAATAATAATGGTCGCACGGTTAAGCAGTGGTGCGAATACACCATACACCGTTCCGGTCACCCAACCCGGGTGGGCCGTGCACCAATACACATCCTCCTCTTTCAAATCCAATACCCATCTGCCTGTAATGTATTGTTGGATCATCACTCGATGTGCATGGACAATTCCTTTCGGGCGCCCTGTTGAACCACTTGTATAATGAATGTTCAGTGCATGGTCCAAATCTACCCACTCGATGATATCTTCCTCAATTTCAACAGCCCGGGCTTCCTCAAATAACGAAATCTCATCACCCTTACATTCTTCCGGTTCCGCTGTTATCAAAACCGTTTTCAAGGATGGCAGTTCCGCACGTGGCACCCGTTTCACCAACTCAGGTGAAGCGATTAAATAAGTCCCCTGGCAATCCGCAATCCGCTCCTTCACCGCATCTTCCATAAACGCTTCAAAAAGTGGCCCGACTACAGCTCCGAGCTTAATGGCAGCGAGCATGGCGATATGACAATCAGGATGCTTTGGTAAAAAGATAAAAACAAAATCCCCTTTTTTCACGCCTTGCTTTTTCAAAACAGTCGCCCAAAGATCCGACTTTTCTTTCAATTCACGGTACGTCAGGGTGTACTCTTCCTCTTCCCCATAATAATGGAGAGCGACTTTCTCTCCAAACCCTTTCACCACATGGCGGTCCACACATTCATAGGCCATATTCACTTTTCCCGTAACGGACCAGCTGAAGTTCGATTCGATTTTTTCCCATGTAAAATCTTCTCGTGATGGAAGATCAGTTGTTATATTAGTATTTCCTTCAAATGGATAAATCACTTCTTCATTTGCCAAGTTTAGTCAACCACCTTTTCAATATGTAATAAATCTAAGATTTCCGCCTTTTTCGACGCCAGGAACGTATTACCTCGATCCCGTGGTTTTGCCACATCAATCGGCATTTCCACTTGCAATGTCCCGGGCTGACCTCCTAGGATGAAAATCCGGTCGCATAAGTAAAGTGCTTCGTCAATGTCATGCGTAACGACCACCATCGTCGTTAATCGTTTCTTTTGAATTTCCAACAATAAATCTTGCAGTTGCATTTTTGTGAAAGCATCCAGCGCACTAAACGGCTCGTCAAGCAGTAAGACATCAGGCTCGCCAATCAACGCACGCGCAATGGCAACCCGTTGTGCCATCCCGCCAGACAAGTCTTTCGGATAATAATCGCCAAAGTCGGACAAACCGACAAGATTCAAATATTCCTGGATCACTCCTTGTTTTTTCTTCGCATCTTTCGCTCCAAATAGAATATTTTCTTTTACTGTCAGCCAAGGCATCAGTCGCGGCTCTTGAAAGATCATCCCAATCGGTTGTTCCCCCATACCCGCTATTTCAATAGCTCCTTCAAAATTCTGATCCAGCCCCGATAAAACGCGTAAGAGCGTACTTTTCCCGCATCCACTCGTCCCCAAAACCCCGACTGTTTCCCCTTCCTCAATGGAAAACGAGATGTTCTGGAATCCAGCAAGCCCGTCATTAAATGTCCTTGTCGCCTGTTTCACTTTCAACATCGGTATCCCTCCATTATTGTTGGTTTTGTAAATTGTCCTGCCATTTCAATGCACGTGCTTCCAACGCTTTCAACAAGGAATCGGTCGCTTTCCCTAGCAATGCAAATAGAATGATGCTGGCAATGATAAGCTCTGGCGAATATGTATTCTGACCGACAACGAGCAAATACCCGAGCCCTTGACTGGCACCCATTAACTCGGCGGCCACGACGAACATCCAGCCTAATCCGACACCACTGCGTAAACCGACAAGAAACGATGGAAGTGCAGCCGGAAAGATGATACGGCGAACAATTTGAAACGTTGTAAAATGATAAATCTTCCCGACTTCGATCAATTTACGATCCACCCCTTGAATGCCTGAAACGATATTCAAATAGATCGGAAAGAACACACCGACAGCAATGAGCATCACTTTAGAGGATTCTCCGATTCCCATCCAAAGGATGAACAACGGGACCCATGCCAAAGATGGAATCGAGCGAAATGCTTGAATTAACGGATCCATCAGCTGCTCAAACCATTTGAAATAACCGACAATGGACCCCAAGACAACTGCAACAACCGTCCCTGCCAGAAACCCGATGAAGACACGGAAGAACGTAATGCCCACATGCCCCCAAAGTGTACCTTCCGCCGCTAACTCGATAATCTTTTGCAAAATGGTGGTCGGAGCGGGAAAGACATAGGCATCGAGCCAATTGAAACGGACAGCCACTTCCCAAACGACTAAAAGAATGAACGGAATGATGAAGCCGAGTGCTATACCTCTCACCTTTTTCAATTCAAAGCCAACTTTCACCGGCTTTTGTTCTTTCGTTTCAAATAATCCTTTTCCGTCAATTTTGACCGTCATGCCTATTCCCCCTATTTCATTCGATTACTTTTTTTGCGTACTGATCAATGATCAATTCATCCACAATTTTCTCGACTTCCACATTGCCTTTAATAACATTTTCTGACTGCAATACTTTACCGGCTTCATTTAACGCTTCAATTTGCTTCACGCCAGGGATTGGATCTGAGAAATCATTGCGTTCTAAACTCTTTTGTGCAACTTCCAATGGCATTTCAGCTTCTTTCGCTAGGATGTCCGCTGCCTCTTCAGGATTGTCGATCACCCACTGCCGTGCTTTTTCATAGACTTCAATCACTGTCTCGACCACTTCCGGATGTTGTTCCGCAAAATCAGATCGAACATTCAACGTTCCATACGTATTTTTATCATGATCGCGCAAAAATAATTTCGCACCTGAATCGATTTCAACCTTTGCCATATGTGGATCGAGCCCTGCCCACGCATCTACTTGACCCGTCAAAAGGGCATTCGCACCATCAGAATGCTGTAAATTCACAATTTCCAAATCCTTCGATGACAAACCTGCTTCTTGTAACGAACGTAGCAGGAAAATATAAGGATCTGTTCCTAACGTCGCCGCTACTTTCTTGCCTTTCAATTGTTCGACGGATGTGATTTCTGCATCATCTGTTGTCACCAGTGCCGTCCATTCCGGCTTTGAATAAATATAGACCGATTCAATCGGCGAACCATTCGATTTGGCAATTAATGCGGCTGCTCCAGCCGTCGAACCAAAATCGACACTTTTAGAATTTAAAAATTCAAGTGCTTTATTGCTTCCGTGGCTGAGTACCCATTCCACTTCAATCCCTTGTTCCTCAAACGCTTCTTCTGCCCAACCAAATTCTTTCAACGCTAGACTAGTAGGCGAATAATAAGCATAATCTAAAACAACTTTTTCCAACTTGTTCTTTTCTTCCCCTTCAGCCGATGAACAAGCTGTCATCAAAAGCGTTGTGCCGATGATTACTACCATAAATGCTATCCATTTTCTCATGTTGATTTCCTCCTGCGTTCATTTTTATATTGAAATTCCTTTCAATCCATTTTACCTAATGATTAATTTATCTTATCTGTATACTCGGGTTTAATCGGCATAAATCCCTCTTTAATCTTTCTTTTATAATCCAATATAAAAACCCCCTTCCTAAGAAGAGGGTCGAAACAATTCCTCCTCTTATCTTCCAAGCTTAAAACGCCTGTAGGATGTAGCACCTTTTCAGATACGATCATCTGCCGGTTGCCGGGCTTCATCGGGCCTATTCCCTCCACCACTCTTAATAAGAGATCTATGTAGTTGTAACAAATTGATCTTTTCAAACAATCAGTTGACTGAAAATTAGTATAGACGGAAAAAATAATATTGTCAACTTACTTTCCGCAAAAAAATAAATTAATTTGTATGCATCCATTTTTGTGCTTTTTCCCACGTAAAAAAGTACCAGCTTCCAACACAATTCAAAATCGTGTTGGGAACTGGTACCTCAACTATTATCTTACGTTCTCTACAAATTCAACTAATTTGTCTAACGTCACTAAATGGTGATTGCAATCTGTGGTGTCTTGGCAAATGTAATTCCCTTTTTTCGTATAGGTGCCGATTCCCTCGCCTTTTGTTTTGGTCATGAACATGCAAACGTTCGTGAGCCGGTTACAAATTGCACAAATTTGCTTGCTATTCGTTTCTTCATAAGTACCCGAAAGACCTATCATGCCTTTTGAGCTAGGTGCAATGATAAATCGTTTTTTCATCCCGATATCATCAAAACTTAAAAAGGACATTTTATGATAGTCCAAACTTTTTGTAGGTAGCTTTAATTTTTTCACTTTGGGAAACAACTTTTTCAGCTTTTGTTCCGAAGGTTTGCTGAACGGTATAATGTAAGACTCCAATTCGTGTAAGAATTGTTCGGCCTCTTCTTTACCAACAATCTCTACAATCTTGTTCAGCATTTCTTTATGCTCATCTGTGATGTCCGTAAACAGATCAACAACTCTTTCGATTGAAAGGGATTCAAGAGCGCCAATAACCCGTTCATCATTAACCGTACTATGGCCATTTACAAGTTGCCGCACTTGTCTTTTAATAAAATTATACTGATCATTTCTCATAAATTGTTCGTTATTCATTTCTGTGAGCTCCTTTGTTTTTAGTGCGTAAACAAAGCGCAAAGCTACCATTCAGAAATGGAGAACTCTCCTATAGGCGATTAAACGTCCATCCGCCCCATGCAAAGTATCGCCTTTTCCTCATCCGGCTTTGCATGAGTCTTTCGAGAAGCTGGCAATGTCATTCGAGTTGCCATCTTCACATCACCTCCCGATCGATAGCCTTTTCGATGCTACGTCAAATATCATACAGCTTTCTCTTTTTCGAGACAACTAAAAAACGATTCTGAAACAAAACGACTCTATTCTCTTTTTTTTACAAGGTCAACAGCTCGTTATAGGGCGTAATAAGTTCAACCTTCCTTTTACATGTTCATATAATGTAAGGAAAGGAGGCTGGATGGAATGGACCGATTTATATTTTTAATGTTGGCTAGTATTTTAGCCGGGTTTGCATTATTAAAAGTTCCTTTAGCAGGTACTTTCTTGTCAGGTATCGAGCCAATCACTGACTTAATAGGTCTTTTGGCTATGTTAATATTCTCCCTTGTGCTCATCTATAAAGGCTTAATGGCACTGCTGGGGAAATAGTAAAAAGAAGGTCGAGGCTGGACATCACTAGCTTCTAAAAAACGAAAAGTGAAATCGCACCGTCGATTTCACTTTTTTTGTTTACAACTTTCGATTTCCCGCGAACGGTGCATGATGCATTCTGCTAATCCCTTCCCCAGATCAAATCAATAAGCACTCTTTTCCTCGGCACGCGTACATTGTATAACCATCTGACAATCGTCGTAGATGCCCATTGGCAAATCAATGCCTGAATGACGATTTCCCATACAATGACATAAGCCGTTATCACAAAGATGACGCCATTGATCCAAAACAGGGACTTTCCTGGATTGATGTTCTTATACTTGGCAATGATCAACGCGATGACTCCAATGCCACCGTTTGAAACGCCCTGTCTCAGAAGTACGGCAATGCCCAAGCCTAAAAAAATAGATCCGAATAATAGATCGAGCGCAATATGGGAGAAGGGGGAATTCAAAGACGCTTCAAATAGATTGACGGAAATGGAGGTGACGGTGATCCCAAAGAGCGTGCCAATTGTGCTCCTACTACCGAGAAAATGGAAGGCAAATAATAACATGGAAGCATTCATGATCCATAGCGCCAAACTGAACGGAATGCCAAACCAATAGTTCAGCAAGACGGTGAAGCCGCCTGCTCCACCTGACGGGATATAGTTTGGAAATAAAAAAACGCCCATGGCAAAGCCTTGGAGTACGGCCCCGGTTGCCACAAGGAAGTATTTTCTGAAGAAGCTGCGAATGTTTTTTGCGGGTTGTCTACGATCTCTTCTTTTCACTTAGCATCATCCTCATGAGAGATGGCACAATGGTTTGTGCTGCTTTCAGTCTATGCTTGGAGAAAAGAATGGAGACCATCATATTGCCGAGTATTTGTCTGTCAAATGCCCGGCAACTTCTTATAAAGTGAAACTTCAATCAGTGGGGGTTTTCTCCATCCCCCACTGATTGAGGGGAACACAAGCTAAAAGCGTCACGTCCTGTGACAACGCTTGTGTAACCAACATCGTGTTGGCCCGAACCAATCGGGCTTTTATCTTCCTTTAACGGACGTCCAAACTACCCTGTTGAAGGAAGGCAACTTAAGTTCGCGGCTTCCTGTAAGTGCCTTAATTTCTGCAAAGAGAGCAGAAATTAAGGCAAATCGAACCCTTCTCTGTTCGATTGGCAGTTGATCTCCCACCTATTCTTATCGTTTTACCTAATTCTTGAGGTGGGAGTCTTACTGCCCGTTAAAGCGGGATAAAGCCGCTTTAGGTACCACCGGTTTAAGCTGATAACTGATCTCCTCCGAAGTGCCCGATTCGCTTTGATTCGGCTCATCAAGGATCTGCTTCAAAATTTGTTTCACGGTGGAGGTGAAGGTGGCGTGGTCTCGTTGTCTCGGCCTTGGAAGCGGGATCGCTATATCCTGGGCAATCATTCCGTCTTGGAGCAGGATGACTCGATCCGCCAAAGCAACTGCTTCTTCTACATCATGTGTCACAAGTAACGCCGTAAATCTGTGTTTCTGCCAGATGTTTTCAATGAGGCTTTGCATTTCTAGACGAGTGAACGCATCGAGCGCTCCAAGCGGTTCATCAAGCAGCAGCAGACTCGGCTTATGGATGAGGGCCCTAGCTAAGGCAACCCGCTGTTTTTGTCCGCCGGATAGTTTGGCAGGCCATTCATGGATTCGATGTTCGAGACCGACATGCTTCAATACGGTCATCGCCTCTTCCCTGTGAGATCCTTTCAATCCCAACTCGACATTCTCCAACACCGTCTTCCATGGCAGTAGGCGTCCATCCTGGAACATCATGCACGATTGGCGATTGATGGCCATCAATGGTTCGTGCTCAATTAGGATCTGTCCGTCCGAGGGTTTCTCCAAACCGGAAAGTAGCCGGAGCAATGTGCTTTTCCCACAACCGCTCTTTCCGACAATCGCGACAAATTCCCCTTTACGTACGTTCAAGGATAATTGATCAAGCACTTTCGTGTCATGATAGGATTTTTTCAAACGCTTAAGCTGAATGTGAAATCGTTCTTCTTTCATGCCCTTCCCCCATTTCTAAGGTTGTTTCGCATAGCCTGAATGCCATTTTAGCCAACGTTGCTCAAGGGAACGTGCAATCATATCCGATAGTTTTCCGAGGAAGGCATACAATAAGATACTCAGGAGTATGACATCCATTTGCATGAATTCCCGGGCATTCATCGCCATATAGCCGATTCCGGATGTGGAAGAGATGGTTTCAGCAACAATGAGGGTCATCCACATCATCCCGAGAGAAAAGCGGATGCCGACTAAAATGGAGGAAAGGGCACCCGGGAAGATCACATTGAAAAATAGGGAGACTCTATTCAAGCCATATATCTTTCCCATCTCGATCAGCCCTGCATCAACAGATTTAATGCCATGGTACGTATTGATGTAAATTGGGAAAAGTACCCCTAATGCAACGAGGAAAATTTTCGCCTCTTCCCCGATTCCGAACCACAGAATGACGAGTGGTATGAGTGCCAGGTGGGGAATGTTCCGTAGCATCTGAACGGATGTATCAACTAACATTTCAGATGTACGGAATAATCCGTTCACGAGCCCTAAAATGAACCCGATACCTCCCCCGATCAAAAAACCGATCAAAGCCCTCCCAAGGCTCACCCACACGTGATGGAACAGTTCGCCAGATTGCGTCAACTCAACTGCTGCAAGGAGGACATCCGTTGGTGCAGATAAGGTTTTAGCTGACAAGATACCCGTCTTACTGGCTATTTGCCAAACGATGAGAAGAAGGAAAGGGACGAACCAAGGGAGTGCTTTGTAAAGCGTCTTCCTAACGGCAGGTTTCATTTCCCTCCATCCTTTTCAAATGAAAATACCCGTTCCTTTACATTAATTTTTGACGGGATGATGCCTAATTCATAGAATGTGTCTGCGATTGCCTGCTGTTCTGTAATGATTTCTCCGGAAATTTCTTGCTCAACTCCATATACACGTCTTTCTACTGCTAACTTCAGGGAAGCATCATCGATTCCTAAAATATCCGATAGCATTTTCGTGAGTTCTTCAGGATGTTCATTGGCCCAGTCACTGGAGTTCCGGATTTCTTCGACTACCTCCTTCAAGATGTCGCTATGCTCAGCAGCAAAGTCCGACGATGAGAGAAAGTAATCACGGTCCGAAGTCAGCCCTGCACCGTTCACTAAAAGTCGCGCATCTGTTGATAATTCTGTGTCGGCCGTGAATGGATCCCAAACCACCCAAGCATCGATGTCCCCTTGTTCAAACGCAACGCGGGCATCCCCCGGCGATAGAAATGCCGGTGTAATCTCCTCATAGTTCAGATTCGCCTTCTCCAAAGCTTTCACAAGTAAAAAATGGGAGCTCGAACCCTTCGCAAAACCAATCGTTTTCCCTTTCAAATCCTCCAGCTTTTGGATAGGTGAGCCATCCTTCACCAAAATCCCTGAACCTTCGAACTTCGAAAACCCGACAGCTATATAGTGCAGTGAAGAACCCGAGGCTTGTGCAAAGATGGGAGGAGAATCACCCGTTCTTCCAAAGTCGATACTACCCGCATGTAAAGCTTCAAGTAGGGCCGGACCTGCTTGAAATTCATGCCACTCCACTCGATAACCGAGCGGCTCCAACCGCTTCTCCAACGTTCCTAAGTTTTTTAAAATGATTAAAGGACCGTTTTTCTGATAACCGATCCGAATTTTTTGATCTGCAGTTTGTGTTGTTGCATTTTCAGTGGCCCCACAAGCACTCAAGAGCAATGCCGCTAATAAAAACAGGCTTCCCACTAATGCTAACGATCTCTTTACTGTCAACAGTGGTACACATCCCCTCAATATTTCAGCCATGTGATGCTCGTTAGGCAATTAGCTGGTTCAACTACAAAGTATGCATGGAGGTGAATAAGGGCTTAGGCGTATTCATTGGGATGGAGAGCGAAGAGGTTACAAATTCCCAGTTCATCAATACACTGGTCCAGTTCTAATTCCTGATGCTCGATAAAACCGGTTTTCTTCCTTGCCCAAACTTACATCCAGGCCAATACCCGATTGCTCTATAGATATGAAATTTGCAGAAGTAAGACTTTATAAGATGTGCACGAGCGAGGTGCATTTTAAAGATATTCTTTTTTACTAACACCCTTCACCCCTTGCAACGAATACCGCTAATCTATGGTATTTCTTCTGGATGATTAGTATAATGTTTATAAAGAATGCATATACTGACTTCGATTATTCTAGAAGGATGTGGTCGGTATGTGTAAAAAGGAGGATATTGAAATGGCTACAGAGTCAATCGTCAAAATCAGTTCCGACTTAAACAATCACCGCGTTTCCAAAGCTTTAAACGAAGTAAGGTTGATTCAAACTGCAGAACTTCCTAAAAAGTCGGCTAGGGATTTCCTAAAAGAGTCACGCGAAAAGTAAATCGTAATGTCAAAATATACAGCTATCACTACTCCAACTTTTGAAGCCCGATATAAGAAACTTAAAAAAAGATATCCCAAAATTGATGATGATTTTGAAGTATTCCTTGATGAAGTTGAAATTGAAGGCGATTTAGGTGAAGACATACAGCGAGTAGTAAAAGACGGGAACAAAGTCTTTAAGAAAAGAATGCGAAACTCGAGTGCCCGAAAAGGTTTAACGGGTGGTTTTAGAATCATTGAATATGTAGTAACTGCAGATAATGAAGTATACCTTTTGGATATATATTCGAAGTCCGATCAAGTCAATATCTCAAAAGAGCAAATTCGAAAATTGATAGACAGTGCGCGTGTAAAGTAAGAACAGCGCATATTCATACGGAGCACCTCCTGATACGGGAAACGTATCAGGAGGTGCCTTTTTGAATATACCGTAGAAGGATGAAAGGCACGTTTGCGACATTTTGATATGCAGTATAAATTAGTATCTTGCACCTCCACCTCCCTTTCGCTAAAGACCAATAGTTATAAACCGTATGGCCGACAGGGACTCTTTATTTACGTTAAAGCTATTCTTCTATTCATTTGATTCAAAGGGAAAATAAATTGTAAAAAAGTGTAGTTAATGTAAGCAAGGTATCCTAGAAAATGATGACCTATATTTCCAAGCCTCAACCCCACTCCTCATCTTCCATTGGATCGATGTCCGCATAGATTTGGTACCCGTTTTCCCAATGCGTCTTCAGCCATTGAATCACCGAGACCATCTTCTCCCCATGGGCAGCGGCTTTTCCCTCAAGTTCTTGAGCCTGTTGCAGTTTGGAGAAACACCAAGCGGGATCTGGGAAAGCTTCAAACCATTCTTTGTCTTCCTCTTCAAGTGGATCCGTATAGCACATGGCGTCGTCCACGGGCAACATGTTCGGCCAATCGAGCCCGAGTCCTACGTCTTCTATCAATTGCCGAATTTCAAGACCGAATGTGAAATGGAAGGTGTATGTGGCGATATCCTCTTCCTCGTCCAAGATTTGAATTCTGTATTCCTTCAAACTTTCCTGCTTGAATAACTTTTGGAAGAGTGACTCTTTGCGGGTAACGTCTTTGATTGTCATGTTTTTGATGGCTGTCAATTTGACATTTTCAGCGTACTGCTGTTCTTTGCTATCCGGGTATCTTTCAGCCTTGAGAGCCAACATCTGATCCAGTTCGTTCTGCTCCGCAGCTGTCAGTTTTGACCGCAATTCCTTTTTCCGAATTTCCGGCATTTTAATTGCCATTCGGCGCTCTTCTTCTATATGCATACTCATCGTATTACCTCCGTTCATGTTGACTGAGTTTCCGGCTTATTTTTGACCATAACGACTTATTCGACAGCATGCAAAAATGTCCTTTCCAATTGATGCTTATATAAATCCGAACCATGTATATATCCGGTTACTTTTTTTGTTTTAAACAAGTATGCTATGATAAATGCACGGACAGAGTCAGAGGAGGCAGAGAGATGCAAAAGCTCTATTTTGAACCTGCATGGGACCGTACCATCGCCCCGGCTGATCGCGAAAAAATGATGAGGCATTTCCAACAACAAATGAAACAGCTAGATAACGGCGTCCATTTTTCATTTTTATGGAATGCCCGCAATTATAAAGATGAGCAGCTGATTACTGTGCTCATCCATAATTGTGAAGAGTTTCCTTTATACATACGCAATACAACCATCGCCTACTATGAACAAGGCAAACAACTGGCCAATGCTAAGTTTAACTTGCCTTGTGAAATAGCCGGCAATACCTCCATGCCATGGACGTTCATCTTTTCCAAAGCGAATAAAACAACGGATGATCCCCAATTCATGATTTGGAGTTAATGAAAAAATAAAGAAGTGCCTGCCACCATACAATTATAAACCGTATGGCCGGCAGGCACTCTTTTATTCTTTTAAACAAGCACCTTGTCCTGTTTAATTTGACGCGCAATTTTCTCTGTTAAGCGTGTTGTCACTTTTGGTAACACCATTTTGAGAACAGGTGCTAACACAGCTCCTGATAAGCCACCCGCATTGACTTCAACCGTTCCCGTCATCGTTGTATGCTCTGCTGATTCCTCGGCAGTAAACTGTCCACTACCTGTAAAATTATCCGTTAAGCCTTTCAATTCGAAACGGATCGTCGATGGTGCGTGAAATTCAGTAATGTCCAATTCCATTTTCACGGTCTTTTTGAGGCCCTTGAATTCCCCTTCAAATGTCCAAATCGACTTTTGTTCATCAATTTGCTCATGCTCCTTATAAGCGGGGACCATCGTTGCCCAGTTTTCAATTTGACTCACATATGCCCATACGTTTTCTACAGATGCTGGTATGTTTACAGAATGTGATGCGATTGCCATACATTTCACTACTTTCTTTGTTATTTTCAATTTGGTTCCAAATAAGCTTCAGGGTAGAATCAATCGCGCCTCGGCGTGACTGCGTCCAGATTTTGAATTGCGAATCGAACAGCGAAGGGTTCGATTTGCCGTATTTCTGCGTTTTTTTGCAGAAATTAAGGCACTTTCATTCAGGACGCGGCGACCTTAGCCTGAGTTCCTCTAATCAGCAGGTAGTTTGTACTCCCTCTGATTGAAGTGCTTTCTGGCATTCATCCCGCCACTTATGAAAGTGGGGGACTTCTGCTGAATCAAGTTAAATCTATCACTCTCTGAAACTTTTTCTACCGATTCACCAACTAATATTATACCGCATCTGCCCGTTATGTACATTCGTAAAGGGGAACAGTTATTGACCGCATTCATGTAGGTCTAACAATAATTTCATTAACGGAGGCGTAATCCGGTTGAGCAATTGCGTGCAGAATAGTATCAGCGATTATTTTTGCTGGAATAGCGGTTTGATACAGTTTTTCTACATTTTGTCTTAATTTTTCATTAGAAATGGTTTGTACAAGCTCTGTATTTATCGCTCCAGGTGAAATAATGGTAGCGCGTATATTATTTCTTGCCTCTTCGATTCGTAGACCTTCCGTAATCGCCCGAACAGCAAATTTCGTTCCGGAATACACAGCCGCGGCTGGTTCAACTATATGTCCGGCAACAGAAGATATATTGATAATATGCCCTTTTTTTCGCTCTCGCATATAAGGCAGAACGGCACCAATTCCGTAAAGTACGCCTTTGATATTGACATCGATCATTTGATCCCATTCAGAAATTTTCTTTTCGCTTAAAAAAGATAGTGGCATGAGACCGGCATTGTTAATCAGCACATCAATTTGTCCAAACGTTTCTATGGAAAAACGAGCCAGATCTTCCATCTCCTCTTGAACAGCAACATTCGTTACTTTATATACAGAAATGCCACCCTGCTTTTCAATACTTGCATCGAGCGCTTTCAAACGTTCTTCACGCCTTGCTGCAAGAACTACCCTAGCTCCCTGATTGGCAAGCTCCTTAGCTGTAGATTCACCAATTCCACTGGAAGCTCCAGTTAAAATAACAACTTTCCCTTCGACATTGAACATATGCGCCCAACCCTTCTAGTCTTTTATTTCTACAAAGATCCTTCACATCAAAAAGACCCGAAGTGATTGCTCTCAACGGGACCTACCTTCATTAATTGTTCCAGAACCTAGAACCTCAAATTTCTTCCTCTACCGGTACAAAATAATGGCCTAATCGATACGCTGTCGCATCCATTGTAGCAATTAGCTCTCCATCGCTTTCAACTTTAATCGTGTACCAAGCAGTTCGATAATTTTTCTTTACTTCCTCGGCAGTGGCTCGAATAAGTGCTCCTTCTTTGCCAGCTGCCATATAATTGATCGTATTGGTCAACGCAACAGCTGTTCGACCATAGGAGTTGCAAGCTGCTGCGAATACATAGTCGGCAATTGCGAAGGTAACAGCTCCGTGAAGTGTTCCGTGTGCATTTAACATATAGGCTTCGGAATTTAACTCTGCAATTGCTGTTCCTTCGCCAACCTCGATTAATTGAATACCTAAATGGTTTGCATACGCGTCTTTTTTCAATGCTTGTATAATAACTTCTTTATGTTGATGATGTAATTCACTTTCATCGATAACCGCTTTCATCATCATTTCCCCCTTTTTATATTTCAATAAAAAAACGATGTACGTAATTATCGTAATACTTTTTTGAACAATTCACAAGTTTTTCAGTATTTGGATGACTGTGTTTTTGCGCCCCCAAAAAACCGACGTCCATTTTGTGATCAAACGGACGTCGGTTGGTCTTTGTCATTATCGAAATATTTGTCGGTACCTGTGCTCAGAATAATTTCGTGCCTAGGTACTTTTACAATGGCACCATTCTTATTTAACAACCGTCACAGGGCAATTGACATGCTTCATGACTTTATGACTGACGCTGCCAAGCACCATTTCTTGGAAAGCGTTTAGGCCCCTGCTGCCGATGACGAGTTGATCCATCGCTTCTTCGTTCACGAATTTTATAATTTCTTGGCTCGGGTCCCCTTTTAGTAGCGCCGTTTTCGCTTTTACGCCAGCATGATGGGCCAGTTCCAGAACGGGATCTATTTTTCGCTGTCGTTTCAGCAGGAGACTTTCTTCGCTTTGTGCTAAAAGTCGTTCGTCTTTCGCTTTATTGTAATCCGCGACATAGATGATCTCCAATTGTGCGCCCGGGAAGTGTTGGGCCAGTGTGATGGCATGTCTTGCAGCGCGCAGCGCATTTTCCGATCCGTCGATGGCTACAGCAATTTTCATAAAAATCCCCTCCTCTATAGTAACTTCTCGTATAGTTGTTCACTGGAAGAATTCAACCCTCGGATTGTTACCCTTACGCCTTCTTCCTCAAGTTTCTGCTTGACCTTGATGATTGCTCCAACAGATGATTCATCCCAGAGCTGGCTATCTTCGAAATCAATCACGATTTCCTTCTCTTTTACGTCGCTAAATGACTGGATGAATTTCGTAGTGGAGGCGAAAAATAACGGTCCTTTTATTTTATATATGCCTTCATTTCGCGTCACAGTCACCCGAGAGATATTCGCAACAAAAAATAGTGAGCTCAGTACAACGCCGATGACGACACCGATTGCAAGATTATGCGTATATAAAATGATCGCGACGGTGATCAGCATAACGACCGATTCCGTTTTTGGCGCTTGCTTCAGGAACTTGAACGAACTCCAATTGAATGTCGTCATGGCGACCATAATCATGACGCCTGCCAGGACAGGCATCGGAATTTTGACGACGACATCGCCCAAAACAATGATCAAAAACATCAGGAAGACGCCCGCTGTGAATGTGGATAGGCGTCCACGACCACCTGATTTCATGTTGATGATCGATTGGCCAATTAATGCACAGCCTGCCATCCCGCCGAAAAAACCTGTTATGAAGTTCGCGATTCCTTGCCCGCGCGCCTCTTTATTCTTATCGCTCGGCGTATCCGTCATATCATCCAATACTTGGGAAGTCAGCAACGATTCCAATAAACCGACAATGGATAAGGCCAATGAATAAGGGAAGATGATTTTCAATGTTTCCAAGTTGAGCGGGATATCCGGAAGGAAGAAAGTTGGCAATGAGCTTGGCATCTTCCCTAAATCACCGATGGTTTGAAGCGATACACCACTCAGCAATGCGATGCCCGTCATAACGACAATCGCGATAAGAGGTGCAGGGATTGCGGTGAAAAAGCGCGGCACGACATATACCAACACCAATGTCGCAATCGCGAATAGATACGTCATTGCATTGCTTCCTTTTAAGTAAGGAAGTTGGGTGATGAAGATCATAATGCCGAGTGCATTCACAAATCCGAGCATAACGGAGTTCGGGATGAAACGCATCAAGTTCGCCACCCCGAGTCCACCGAGGATCAATTGAATGACGCCTGTCAAAACAGTGGCTGCCAGCACATACTGCAAGCCATGATCCGCCATCAAGTTGACGAGGACTAATGCCATTGCACCGGTTGCCGCTGAAATCAGACCCGGACGCCCTCCGACAAATGAAGTAATGACAGCAATCGTAAACGAAGCATATAGCGCGACACGTGGATCCACTCCTACGATAAACGCAAAAGCCAACGCTTCAGGAATGAGCGCTAGTCCTACTACGATTCCCGCAAGAATATCGGCACGCACATTTCCGAACCATTGTTGTTTCAAAGTATGCAATTATTGTTCTCCCCTCTTTATTCTCAGTTGTCTAAACGATATATACCTACGATAGATGTAGGTAAGAATGTGTATAATTCGTTCCAATTATAGCAGAATGGATGGGCAAGATGGCAAGTACCGTTTCAAAAAGTAAAGTGCCAGTTTCCAAAACAATTCGAAATTGCTTTGGAATCTGGCACTTTTCTTCATACGCTATTATGATTTTTAACATAAAGATGCATCGTATCGAGTTTGTCTTCTAGACATAAAAAGACGAACCATCTATCATCTCTACGCCCTCCCTTTCTTTAATTTTTTTGATTAAGGTGAAAAGTGCTTCGTCCTTCTGTTTAGCCTCGATCATACAATCAATTTGCGGAATTGAACCTTTAATCTCGTTTAAGAACCGGAAAAACATGTCTACATCCACATAATCCGAATGATGACGAAATTTGTCCTCACTTTTCGGACTAGAGATATGCATTTTGATTGGAAGAGGTGAGTCCTTCCATGTCGCCACCACTCGGTCCCATTTATCTTCCCACTTTTCATTACGGTGATTGGCCAGATGATGATAATAATCAAATACAAGCGGAATCCCTAGTTTCTCGCTTAGATATAGCGTGTCCTCAAGTGTAAATGACGTGTCATCATTCTCCAGCATAATCATCTGTTGAATGGGCAATGGAACATGATTCCAATTCACAACAAAACGCTCTAATGATTTTTCAGTTTCTTTATAGTTGCCGCCAATATGGAGCACACAGCGATGTGTGACATCTATATTCATTGCTTTTAATAGCAAATAATGCATCTTTAAATTCTTTACTGAATTTATCAATACATCTCTTTTCGGAGAATTCAAAACGACAAAATGGTCAGGGTGAAAATCGACTCTCAGATTATTGTTTCTTACAAACTGCCCTATTTCATCTAATTTCCCTTTTAACGGTTGCAAAAAATCCCAATCAGAAAGTTCTTCATGATTGGCTAATGGAATCAATCGTGATGTGAAGCGATAAAAATGGATATCATGAAAGTTATTATGTTTTAGTATCCTATGGGTATTTTCCAAATTCTCCAGTGCAATCCGTTCCAACTTGCGAATTGCTGCTACCCGATCCCCGATTTTCTGGAACTGAGTAAACGTCATGGTTTTGGATGGTGAGGCATTTTTTAGTTCCGTACTCATCGCCACATAACCGAGTCGTACAATCGTCATATTCCACCTCATCTTATCTATGATTTGAAAAGACCTTGGTAAAGGTGCATGAAAATGTCTGGACGTCTATACAAAATTATAGAAAAACCAAACGTAAAACGAGTAATGGACATATATAGTCTCACCTCAGCCTAGACAAATATACGGTGCTATCACAAAAGGTGCCAGTTGCCATGACAATTTTGAATTGAGATTTTGTGGTAAGCGACTGTTCCCCACCCAATTCGACCATACTATTTTCCGAGGAGTGAACGTTATGTATAAATTATTGTCCCATAATGATTTAGATGGAGTTGGATGCGGAATTTTGGCGAAGCTCGCTTTTGGGAAACAGGTCAAAGTGCGTTATAATTCGGTTTCCGGTCTGGATCGGGAAGTGGAATGGTTTTTGGATAACGATGATCAAGATACTTTTTTGTTCATTACGGATTTGTCGGTAAGTGAGGACAATGAGAAAAGGCTGGATGTGTTTTTTCAAGCGGGTGGAAAAGTGCAAATGCTGGATCATCATAAGACTGCGTTGCATTTCAATGATTATGCGTGGGGTCATGTCGTGGTGGAAGACGACGAAGGAAAATTAACTTCCGCGACTTCCCTTTTGTATGAATACTTGGTGACCCATCAGTTCATGGATCCATCAGACGCTGTCGCTGAATTTGTTGAGCTCGTCAGGCAATATGATACATGGGAATGGGAGAAAAATGACAATCAGCATGCGCAACGACTCAATGCCCTCTTTTTCTTAGTCCCCATTGAGGAATTTGAAGAAAAAATGATCAACCGCCTTCAAGCAAGCGAGCATTTTCACTTTGATGAATTTGAAACGAAAATATTGGATATGGAAGAAAATAAAATCGAACGCTATATCCGCCGGAAAAGGCGTGAACTTGTGCAGGCGCAAGCGGGCGACCATTTTGCCGGCGTCGTGTATGCGGAATCCTACCATTCAGAGCTCGGCAATGAATTAGGCAAGGATTGTCCACACTTGGATTATATCGCGATTCTCAATATCGGTGGGAAACGAGTCGGTTTTCGGACCATCCACGATCATATTGATGTTTCAGCAGTGGCCGGCCAATTCGGCGGAGGCGGACATGCAAAAGCATCCGGTTGCTCGTTAACAAATGAGGCTTATCAACAGTTTGTGGTAGACACGTTCCCATTGGAACCGTTAAGGGAAGACGCACGACGCAATCGCTATAATTTGAAACGTTCCTCGTTTGGTTCCCTATATAAAAACCGGATGGAAGAGCTCTTTCTCCTCTATCCCGTAAACGATCAGGCCTGGGCAATCAAACAAAACCAAACAAATTTGGAACAGAGTTTTACTAGCTTCGAGGAAGGAGAAATCTTCCTGAAACGAAACTATGAAGCATGGCTTGTCAGGGATGATGCGTTTGTTAATTATTTGATGGAGCAAGTAAGGAAAGATTGACATGTGCCTAGCGTGAATACACGCTAGGTATTTTTTATATCCCTGCCAAACCGTAACTTTTTTCCAAACATTCCGTCTAACTGATTAAGAAAGAGAGGTGTTCCTAATTATGAAAGGCAAAATCGTTTTCATTCTGTTCCTATGTTTTGTATTAGTAGCTTGTAGTTCCAATCACTCGGAAAATCTTGTTATAGAGGAATCTAAAGCAGTTTCAAATGACATTGCCGTAGAAAGTGCAACGGATCATTCAACTGTGGATACTGCGCAAGAGGTACAACCGAAAGAAAGCACAACGGATCGCATGATTATCCACCAGGCACAATTGCAGGTCAAAGTAAAAGAACTAGAAAACGCCATGCATCAGCTTAAAAAAAAGGCGGCTGACTACGGAGGTTACATCGTTGAATCAAATGTATATCGGGAATCGGCTGACACCGTCAGTGGGAAGATGATCATCCGCATTCCGGAAAACCATTTCCAAGCGATTTTGACAGATACCGAAGAGCAATCGGCTGAGGTACTAGTGCGCAATGTGACGGGGCAGGATGTAACCGAGCAATACGTGGATTTACAATCGAGAGTAAAATCGAAGCGTGCAGTTGAAGAACGACTTCTTGCGTTTATGGGCGATGCAGAAAAGACCGAGGATTTATTGAAAATATCATCCGATTTAGCAACAGTCCAAGAAGAAATTGAAGTAATTGTCGGCAAGATGAATTATCTTGAAAACCAAACCGCTTATTCCACAATCGAAATCACCATGTTTGAAGATCGCGTAGTTGTTCCGACCGTGGACAGTAAAAACTTGGACACATGGGGGAAAACAAAAAAGCAACTGGCGACCAGTACGAACTTCATCCTAGCTGCCGGTTCTGGTTTGATTGTGTTCCTAATTGGAAACTTGCCCGTCATTGTCCTCCTTTTGCTTGTTGGAACTGGCGTTTACTTTATCATTAAAAGAAAGAAACCAAATGGCTAAGTTTCACGAGAACATACAGTTAATGACAATCGTCTAATCATAAACCGAATCCCCCATCACACCGTTCCTGATTTTTCGAACGGTATAATGGGGGTTCCCTTTTACGAGTGCCTTTGTAAGAAATAGTTAGTTTCCACTAACAAACCTCTTCATATTATTCGATACGATAGAGGTATCCCAAGGGTACCAATAATAGGTTTCACCATCGAACTACATGTCATATTTGTAGGCGAGCGGACCTTCCGTGTAAAAAACCATTGTATAAGTGAGAGGATCTCCCCGTTCTGTGTTAGGCCAGAAATCAGGTTTTTCTTCACTATTTATTAACAGTTGAAGAAAGCTCTTAACTTCCTCGTTCTCTGTCAACTCGGAAATAAGTTGATCCCCTTCTGGCGGATTGGTCTCGTAAATCTCAATCCTCTTGACTTTATCGATTGGCATATCTTTAAAATGCCAAAGATATTCGGTATCTTCGCGTGAAAAGTATACTTTGTAGCCATTTATGGTGTTGGTGTCCTTCACGGCAATCAAATGAGGATGATCCTTAATGCTAAAAATCTCAGTCCCCTTCTCATGGATAGCAGCATCCCCATTTCTGAGCTTATAGCTTGGATTTGTTACATTGCCAGCTACTCTAAATCCAACCGTACCCATCTTTTCACCTATATATTGTTGATCGGCTAACACCCCAGAATGGATACCATTGTATTCTTTTCCATCCAATTGAATAAAATCAACCCAATCAATTACAGTATGACCGTCAAATGGTGTTGACCGGCAGCCCGTTAACAATAGCAAAATAAAAACAGCCAAAAACATACGCCTTTTCTTCAATGACGACGCCCCCTTTCTCCATCAGACGAACATGCAGGGGCTTTCGTTACGTACAAATTTGTCGTGGTCAATGCACGAATCTATTCATTGAATACCAGATGCTTTTCTCGCTATTCCTTAATTATTTGGGGCAAAATAATGACAACACTCACTAAAAAGAATTTATTTTACCTCTATTTGTATTAGAGTAGTATCCATTTTTAATCGTTCTCTCAACTCGTCTGAAATATTAAAAGAGTACTGTTGACCTGGTGTTACATCTACTGCTTGATAACCTTGTGCTGTGTTAACAGTACCGTCAGTCCCGATTGGCGTCCAATTTGTGGAATCGAAGTCTCGCAAATGATCAATATAGTTTCCACTAATCTTTCCTTTTTCCAACCATTCGTCTGGTAAAAAATCGTATCCCAAGCCCTTTTCAGCTAATACTATTTCAACATCCCCCGCTGAAACCGTTACTTGTCCGCTTTTAGGTATCGATTCCCCATTAACCTGTATCTCGTATACAAATTGATTCCGGGAAAATTCCAACATTTCTTCATCCGATAAGTGAACAATCGCTTGCTTAATGGCCGTCACGAAATGCTGATTTTGTTCGGTTAGATACTGATTTTGGGCCTGCAATGATTCTATTTCATTCGTATCCATTTCAACTTCTTCTACCAAAGTTTGCATTTGACCTTGTTCTTCGTTTTGCTCTTCACTACAACCAACTAATGCGAAGACACTTAATGCAATCCCGGTAAATAAAAATTTCTTCAACACATTGTTGATCCCCTTCCTAAATGGATTACTTGTACTATTTTTATTTAACTAAAGCATCCGATTGGAGAAGATGAAACGTTTACTATGCTATTGTTTTTCACAAGAAACTGGTGACCAAAAGCCACCCTTCTTTACGACCACTTTTTCCTCTTTATCAAAATTCTCAAAGCACTTGTCTATAATGAGTTCATTTGCTTGATGATTCTTTACAATTTGGAAAATGGTTACACTGCCAACTGCTACTATAATGACACTTACGATGATTGCAATAAATATATTTAATTTGTTTTTACTCAAATCCAAACTCTCCTATCCTAATATTACCTTTCTTTATTTTAATTTCATAATATCCCCCATTTCACTATACCGCCCCGTTCGTTTAAGTGCCAACCTTAATTTGCTAGTCCCGAAGACAAAATAGAGTACAAGTAAATGTGCATCGGGGCGCATCAACACATCTAATTTACTTGATAATAATGATTCGGTCCCACAACGAATACTGAACTTTCCGTCTTTAAAATATTCATCATTATTCACATATAAATACCTATACATGCATGAATATGCATGTTATACTCATCAATATCATTGATTCAGCAAGTGAACTTTCAAGAAAACTAAAATTATGTTGCTAATCTTCTGATAACATAGTATGTTTTATTTAAATTAAAATAATTATTCGTTTCTGAATAGCATCGTTTTGGAAAAGGTGATCCGATGACAGGTTTGTTCTTACATCCAAATTCGAAAGAAGAAGTGATCGATTCCTATGAAGAAGATATTATCCTGACCAATCACGCCGGTATGATTGTGAAAGCCTCTCATATTAGCGGCAAACATTACGGCATTCAGGCTGAGGACCTTCTCGGGAATTCGGTTTATGAATTGGAGAAAAAGGGTATTTTTTCACCGGCGATTACGCCGCTTGTAATCCAGCAGAAAAAGAAAGTGGTTGTCATCCAAACGACGACGACCGGTCAAAAAGTGTTGATTACGGGGATGCCTTTTTTCAATGAGGCTGGAGAGGTCGAATATGTCCTCAGTTATTCGTATGAAGTGTCGGAACTCTTGGTCATTCAAGAGTACATGAAAGAATTGGAACAGGAAATGCTATTGGCAAAAGATGAACTTTCCTTGCTGCGCAAAGAAAAGCTGACGATCGACGGTTTGACGATGGAAAGCCGATCGACTCGGGTCGCTTACGAAACGGCACGCAATGCAGCGCCTCTCGATGTGTCCGTTATCCTCTACGGTGAGCAAGGAACTGGAAAGTCGACGATAGCGAAAGTCATCCATAATGAAAGCTTGCGAAAAGACGGCCCTTTCATCGAAATCGACTTGGAAACATTGCCGGAAGCGATGGTAGAGCGCGAGCTGTTCGGCGGCGAGTTCGAACAAAGGGAAACCGGTTTGGTGACGCTCGCACATGGAGGTACGCTTTTCTTAAAAGGGATAGACAAGCTTCCCCTCCATTTACAAGGTAAATTGACACCTGTTTTAAAAGAACGCCAGTATACGCCTTCCGGTGCGGAGCGCGCGCTGCCGCTCGATGTGAGATTGATCAGTTCTTCCGAAACGCCATTGGCAGAAGCGGTGGCCAACGGGACATTTCATCAAGATCTCTACTATTTACTTCATATCGTCCCGATCCATTTGCATCCATTGCGTGAGCGGAAAGAAGATGTCCGTGCGCTGATCTCCACGTATTTGGAGAAGTTTTCAGCCCAATATCGGACAGTGAAGCAATTAGCGGACGATGTCTATATGCATTTGCTGCAAATGAAATGGCCTGGCAATCATGGTGAACTGGTCCATGTGGTGGAACGGCTAGTTGTCCAAAGCGCATCGACCATCATCACGCTCCAAGACTTGCCGCCGGAATACCGCCAAGATACCGAGGATGACTTATCGATGTTCCAACTCGAAGGTCAATCGCTTCCACATATTTTGGAATCCGTGGAGATGAAAGTATTAAGAAATGCACAGCAGCGTTATCGGACGACAACAGAAATTGCCAAAGTGCTCGGCATCAGCCAACCTTCCGTCGTGCGCAAGCTAAAAAAATATTCCGAACTTGAATAGGAGATATGTAAAATGCAACAAAAAGTAGACACACAACAAGAATGGCATCATATGGTCGATCATATCGGCAACTTCCTCGCCCCGAGCATGGCGAAAGATCACCCGAACCTCCCCGTCGTCAAAGCGGAAGGTTGTTATTACTACGGTGTCGATGGCAAACGCTATTTGGATTACACTTCAGGCATTGCCGTAGAGAACGTCGGCCACCGCCATCCGAAAGTCGTTCAAGCGATCAAAGACAGTGCAGACCATTTGATCCACGGTCCTTCCGGCGTCATCATTTATGAATCGATTTTGAAGCTGGCAGCTGAACTGCAAAAAGTTTTACCGTCCGGACTTGATAATTTCTTTTTCGCAAATAGCGGAACGGAAGCCATTGAAGGCGCTCTTAAACTGGCAAAATATACGACAAAGCGTCCTTATGTCGTGTCATTTACCGGCTGTTTCCACGGGCGCTCCATGGGCGCATTAAGTGTCACGACGTCGAAAAGTAAATACCGTAAACATTTACAACCTTCTTGGCTCGCTTATCAGCTCCCTTACGCGTTACCGGAATACCTTCCAGAAGGCGCAGATCCGGATGTTTTCTTCCCTGAAAAACTGGAACAGGATGCCAAAAAGTTGTTCAACCATCAAGTCGATCCGGAAGAAGTCGCTTGTATGATTATCGAGCCGGTACTTGGTGAAGGTGGCTATATCATTCCGCCAAAAGCCTGGTTGAAAAAGATCCGCGAGATTTGTGACCGTCACGGTATTCTGCTCATCTTTGACGAAGTACAAACCGGTTTCGGACGCACGGGCGATTGGTTTGCTGCGCAAACATTCGATGTCAAACCGGATATCATGGCCATTGCGAAAGGAATTGCCGCAGGACTGCCACTGAGTGCCACGGTCGCTTCAAAAGAACTGATGGACCAATGGCCGCTTGGCGCGCATGGGACGACATTCGGAGGAAATCCGATCGCCTGCTCCGCTGCCCTTGCTTCACTTGAAGTGATGAAAGAGGAAAAATTATTGGACAATGCGACGGCGATGGGTGCCTATGCGAAAGAACGCCTCCTTGAGTTGAAAGCAAAACATCCGGTCATCAAAGATATCCGCGGTGTCGGCCTGATGCTAGGCATCGAGCTTTGGAATCCTGAAACAGGCGAAGCGGACGGCAAAGCCGTTATGGAAGTGCTTGACCTCTGCCTGGAAAAAGGCGTCTTGTTCTATCTTTGCGGGAATTCCGGAGAAGTGATCCGGATGATTCCACCGCTAACGATTACAAAAGAACAAATTGATGAAGGCTTAACGTATTTGGATGAGGCATTGCAAGAGTTTGGAAATAGATGAATGCTCTTGCACTTCACTATTGACAATAAAAACGAAATGAATAGGAGCGAATAATCATGAAAAAATGGTCAGGAATTGCCCTCCTACTCATCCTTGTGATGAGTGTATTGGCGGCATGTGGCGCGAAAAACGAAACGAATGGTGACAATGCAAACACTGACAATGCATCAGGAGCAGATGCGAAAAAAGTACTGAAAGTGGGAACTTCCGCGGACTACCCGCCTTTCGAATATGTAGACACAGCGAAAAGTGATGAAATCATCGGATTTGACATCGACTTGGCGAAAATGATTGCAGATGAGCTTGGTTATGAATTAGATATACAAGACATGGATTTCAATGGATTGATCCCGGCACTTCAAGCGAAAAGTATCGATTTCGTCATTGCAGGAATGGACGGAAATGATGAAAAACGGAAGCAAGTTGTCGATTTTACAGATCCATATTTCACAGCAACAAACTACGTTATCTTCAAAAAGGACAGCGGATTTGAAACAGCTGAAGATTTAAAAGGCAAAAAAGTCGGTGCTCAAACGGCAACAATTCAAGAAAAAAGTGCGACAGCCTTACAAGATCAGTATGGCTATTCTGTTGAATCACGGGATCGTGTGCCTGATCTGATCCAGGAAATCAAATCCGGTCACCTCGATGCGGTCGTCCTTCAAAACGCCGTTTCCATGGGCTATTTATCCGCCAATGACGACCTTGCTTATTTCGAATTGCCGGAAGAGCATAAATTGCAGCTGTCCATCGCTTTCCAAAAAGATAGCGAACTTACACCTGAATTCAACAAAGCATTAAAAGAACTAAAAGATTCAGGGAAAGTCGACGAATTGATCACAAAATGGTTTAACCAATAATTTTAATTTGTAGAGAGAGGGATAAAGACTTATGAGCTTGGACTTTACCCAAATTACCTCCTCGATTCCTTATATTTTACAAGGAATCGGGGTCACTTTAAAAATCGTCGGCATTGCAGCCCTCATCGGTTTTTTTCTAGGTACATTATTAGCGATTTGTAAAATCGGCAAAGTGAAAGCACTCGCTTGGTTAGCGGATATATACACATCCATTTTCCGTGGAACACCGTTAATTTTGCAATTATTATTGATCTATTATGGAGTTCCTCAACTGTTCGGCATCCAAGTCGAAGCGTATATCGCAGCCATTTTAGCATTCGGTCTTAACTCCGGTGCCTATATTTCTGAAATTATCCGTGCTGGTATTTTAGCCGTCGATCGGGGCCAACTGGAAGCGTCCATGGCGCTTGGCATCCCCTATGGTAAAATGATGAAAGATATCATTTTACCGCAAGCAGTGAAAAATATATTGCCGGCTTTAGTCAATGAATTTATCACCTTAACAAAAGAATCGGCGATTGTCACCGTTATCGGGATCATGGACATTATGCGCCGATCTTATATTGTCGGTGGCAACACGTACCGCTATTTTGAATCATTGATCTTTGCGGGATTCGTGTATTATATTATGGTCGTTGTGCTGACGATGCTCGGAAAACTGATTGAAAAGAGGATGAGTAGAAGTGATTAAAATCCAAGACCTCCATAAATCTTTCGGCAAAACCGAAGTATTGAAAGGCATTTCGACAACGATGAACAAAGGAGAAACGATCGCCATCATCGGTCCTTCCGGTTCCGGGAAATCGACGTTTCTTCGTTGTATCAACTTGTTGGAAACGCCGACAAACGGACAAATTTGGGTCGGTGATCAAGAAGTGACAAACCCGAAAACCGATATTTCCAAAGTACGGGAACGGGTCGGAATGGTGTTTCAATCGTTCAATCTCTTCCCCCATAAAACAGTGTTGGATAATATTACATATGCACCGATCACTGTCAAAGGAATGGCCAAAAAAGAAGCCGAAGATATCGGGCGGGAACTGTTGAAAAAAGTGGGATTAGCTGACAAAGAACAAGCTTCCCCTAAACGGCTGTCAGGCGGTCAAAAACAACGGGTCGCCATCGCACGGGCATTAGCAATGTCCCCGGAAATGATGCTATTTGACGAACCGACTTCCGCACTGGACCCTGAAATGGTAAAAGAAGTGCTGGAAGTTATCAAATCACTCGCAAAATCCGGCATGACGATGGCCATCGTCACCCACGAAATGGGCTTTGCCAGGGAAGTCGCGGATCGCGTGTTATTTTTAGACGGCGGAAAACTCATCGAAGACGCTCCCCCTGCCGAATTCTTTTCCTCTCCGAAAAGTCAACGTGCAAGAGATTTTTTGGAGAAAATTTTATAAATCTTAAAAGCCAACATTCCGTTTTATTTCGGGTGTTGGCTTTTAAGATTTATCCATCAAATCGCTCCGCTCGTTTTCCGCTGTAATTAGCCATAAAAAAGCACGATTCCTCACAGCAGGATCATGCTTCTTTCATCATTATTTAACGGTCCTTGCATTGAATGAGTTCAGGACGGTATGCATACACGTCCCCTTCTTTCGTTTACTTTCCTCAATGAAATCAAACAGGATTTCATTGTACTTTTCTTTTCGTTCCAAATTGGGTAAATGTCCACACTTATCAAAAATGATTACTTCCGCTTGCGGCATGAACCATTTCGTTTGATAAATACTATAAAGCGGAATAACTTCGTCATACAGACTGCCGATCAGTAAAGTCGGCACTTTGACGAACGGCAACATTGGTAAATAATTGGATTGAATAGCTGATTGGGAAGAGGCAATATAAGGTTCCGATCTGATAACGAACATGCTTTTCGCTTCTTGAATGAGGTCCGGTGTTTTTTCGTATAAGCATCTTGTCGCTGTCAATGTTATATATTCATCAAGCGTGAGCAACTGGAGATTTCTCATTCTTTCTTTCAAGGAAAGATAGCCGAATAAGTAAGGGGTGTATGAAAAAGTGTTCGATAAGATGATGGATTGCACCCGATCCGGTTGTTGACGATATATTTCCTGTACAACAAGCCCACCCATCGAAAGCCCGCAGAAATGGGCTTGCCGGATCTCCAATCTGTCTAGCAAAGTGCACACATCTTCCGCAAATTGAGCGATCGAAATCGCTTGGTCCTCTTCAGATTCTCCATGCCCGCGTAGGTCGGGTATGATGAGACGATAATGTGTAGCCAGCTCATATTGATACTGCCATGATTCCTTGATACTGCCCAATCCATGAATGAAAACGAGCGGATCGCCTTGGCCAATATCCACATAATGCATATGCGATACCTCCATTAGGTTCCATACTTGATCACTCCGCGGAAGTCATTCACTTCAATTCTGTACCAATGAATGTCCAATTCGAATCAAATTCGTTCATATCAACTTCCGCCGATTCTGTTCTCCCCTGCTCCAAACGGATATTTCAGGGGAACACCGTCTATGACAACACAACACGTATCCTTGTTGCTTACGGTATTGCTTCGCAATTTTCCCTTGCTGGCGGCGCAGACAATCAAATATGTAAAGGCTTTCTTTACTATATGAATTTCAGTAGCGTTTCGTTCACTTTCCAACAATAAAAGAGGGAGAAAAAGGATACCATATGCAACTTACAAGCTTTCTTCATGTTATACTGCCCATTTACCCATTGGACAAAACATCAATTTCTCCGATACCACGCAAAAAAAACCGTCTCCTCTTGTAAAGGAAACGGTCTTAACGTGGTTATTAAAATGCCGGGAATGAAATATCAGCGAAATTTTCCTCTAAAAACGCGCGAATTTCCGGTCCTGACAAATGTTTAGCCAATTTCTGAATCGCTTCGGAATCAGCGTTATCTTTGCGTGCAACAAGTGAAATCGGGAATGCCGATTCCCCTTCATCGATCAGCGAATCATTTACCGGTGTTAAGCCAAGTGGTTTTGCATATGCAGGTAGCATTGTTACCAGATCGACATCATCGATGGAACGAGCGAGCATCAAGAGATCGACTTCAATGATTTCAAGATTCTTCGGATTATCAATAATATCTTTTTGTGTCGCTTCCAGTCCGGCACCTTCTTTTAACGTAATAAGGCCGCCTTTTTCCAGTAATTCCAATGCACGGGCAAGGTTGGACGAATCATTTGGAACCGCCACTTTCGCCCCTTCCGGTAGCTCTTCCACGCTTTGATAGCGGTTGGAATATGCACCTAAAATCGCATGGTATACCGGCTGGACGGCAACAAGCTCAGCGTCATTTGCTTCATTGAATTGTTCCATATAAGGAGGATGTTGGAAGAAATTTGCATCCACTTCTTTTGCTGCCAATGCACTATTGGGCTGGACATTATCCGAAAGAACGACAATTTCCATGTCGATGCCCTCTTCTGCCAGTAAAGGTTTTACTATTTCTAGCATATCTGTCATCGGAGGAATCAAAGACGCCACTTTTATTTTCGTAACCTCTTGTTCTCCCGTAGTTTCCTGTTTTTCTGCCTTCTCTTTACCACACGCTGAAACGATGATAGCTAGCATAGAAACTAGTAAAACTGTCAATAATTTTTTCATATCTTTTACTCCCTTTTTTAAGATCTTTTATCTAAACGTTTGGAAATAGCTGTGCCTGTTACTTGAATGGCTTGGACAAGAATGATCATCATAATAATTGTAAAAGTCATAAGTTCTGTTTCGAATCGCTGGTAACCGTAGCGGATGGCAAAATCACCAACACCGCCACCTCCTACAATTCCCATTACCGTCGAGTAAGAGATGAAACTGATCGTTGCTGTCGTCAATCCGAACACAAGCCCAGCCCGTGCTTCGCGATAAAGAAACTTGAAAATGATCTGGTTTTTTGTCGCCCCCATGGCGATGGCAGCTTCTGTTATCCCTTTCGGAACATCCAATAATGACTGTTCCACTAAGCGGGCATAGTAAGCGATCGAAATAATCGACAAAGGGACAGTGGCAGCGATCGTCCCAATTGCTGTGCCGACGATCCAACGCGTAAACGGGATTAAAAAGACAACAAGCAGCAGAAACGGAAATGAGCGTATAATATTGACAAATGTATCAAGAATAGTAAATAGGACTTTATTTTCATACAAATTTCCGCTGCGGCTTAAATAGAGATACGTACCAAGTGGCAAACCGACTAACACAGCGGCAAGTATGGAAATACCGACCATCGTAAATGTTTGACCGATTGCCGTCCAAATTTCTGATTGATAGGCAATGATTTTTTCCATTATGTATGCACCACCGCGATCTTTCGTAAATCTTCAATGTAATGATCTTCATTCGCCTGGATCCCTTGAGGTTGTATTTGAAAGCTATCGATCAGTTTCCCATCTTTCATAATCGTGACATGATCACAAATGCTTTTCACCACATCCATCTCATGTGTCACAATGACAATCGTTACACCTAACGTTTTTTGAATATGTAGAAGGACTTGCAGCACTTCGATTGTCGTTTTCGGATCGAGGGATGATGTCGGCTCATCACATAATAAGACAGACGGATTATTTGCTAAAGCCCGTGCAATAGCGACCCGCTGCTTTTGGCCGCCACTCAATTGAGATGGATACGCACGTTCTTTATCCGATAGTCCGACAAATTGCAAACATTCCGCCACCCTTTTCCTGCGTTCTTTTTTCGGCAGCCCCACTAATTCGAGCGGCATCGAGATATTTTCAGCAACCGTTCGATTCAGCACTAACTGAAACTGCTGAAAAACCATTCCAATGCTTTGCCGCGCCTTCCGTAACGCTTGCTCAGATAAACTCGTCAGTATTTTATCTCCAACCCGAACAGATCCTTTATCTGGCTTTTCCAAAAGATTCATCATACGGATTAGCGTCGATTTCCCGGCACCACTTGTCCCGACAATTCCATGAATCTGACCTTTGGTAATCGTCAATGATAAAGGATGAACGGCTTTTACATCTTGGAAACTTTTCTCTACTTCTCTGAGCTCTATCACTCCAATTCCTCCTTTTCCTCATTCAATACTATACCACTAAAAGTAATTCAGGAAAATGGAATACGCTTTTTGACGCATGTAATTTCTTTCGCTTTTTCGGTATTCTCCTATTTTTTATAAAAATCTTTTAAAAAAGTGGTTTATCTTTCATTGTCTACGGGTAGACATAGATTACAAGGCGGAACTACCAAAAGATGAACCTTGTAGACGAGCTACCTACAGGTGAAACTGATGGCGAATTGCACAGCCTTGGCGGAAAATTTGCTTTGCTGACGATAGGTACACTCGTCGGGAACTAACAGTTTACGGGTTCCGACCACGATGTGGCAACCAAGCAGTAAGGGTTCAATTTTTTGTGGAAGTGCATCTTGAAGACTGACTGCACAAGGAGCAATTTGCAGACGAATGTCTGTGACGACCTTGAACCGAAATGGCACAGCAGCTCAGCCCACTCAAACTGCACTGGCGGGCGTTATGAAATGATCGTCAGGAAGAACAGTTTTGAGCATTAACGAACAATCAAATTTTCCGAGTGCGTCCCTTTTGAAGTTTGAAGGGGAAAGGAAAAAGCATGATCCATCATGAGGGATCATGCTTTTTTCGTTTGATATGCAAAACGCCAGCTTACGAGAAACTCCTCGAAACTGGCGTTTTTTATAAAACCGCTCTATTTCAATCTCACACTTCACTAAGCACTTGCGCATTCTCATTTAAACCAAGTGACTCCGCAGTCGACTTATGAATTTCTTGCAAGAGTTCCGGATTTTCAGCCAGTGACTTGCCAAAAGAAGGGATCATTTCTTTCAATTTCGATTCCCATTCTTCCACGTGCTGCGGAAAACATTTGTCGATCACTTCGAGCATGACATGTACCGCCGTCGAGGCTCCTGGTGAAGCACCCAATAATGCGGCAACCGAGCCGTCTGCAGCGCTTACAACTTCTGTTCCGAACTGCAATGTCCCTTTACCACCGGCTTCTGTATCTTTAATGACCTGAACACGTTGACCTGCTACGACTAAATCCCAATCTTCACTTTTAGCGTTCGGGATAAAATCGCGTAATTCTTCCATCCGTTTGTCTTTCGACAGCATCACTTGCTGGATCAAGTAAGAAGTCAATGGAAGGTTTTTTGCCCCTGCTGCTAGCAAAGTTGTCAGATTATCCGGTTTAACAGACGCGAGCAAATCCATCATAGAACCTGTTTTTAGGAACTTTGGCGAGAATCCGGCAAACGGTCCAAATAGCAATGATTTTTTGCCATCGATAAATCTCGTGTCCAAATGCGGCACAGACATCGGAGGTGCACCAACGGCAGCTTTTCCGTATACTTTTGCATGGTGCTGCTCCACCACATCCGGATTTTTACATACCATGAAAAGACCGCTGATCGGAAATCCTCCGATATGCTTCCCCTCCGGAATCCCTGATTTTTGTAGCAGATGTAAGCTTCCACCACCGCCACCGATAAAGACGAATTTGGCAGTATGTGTTTCAATTCTACCAGCGGCATCATTCTTCACTTTCACTTCCCAAGCACCATCGCTTGTCCGTTTCAGATCATCGACACTATGATTGTAATGGATCTCTACGTTTTGACGTTTCAAGTGATCGAAGAGCATGCGTGTCAAAGCACCGAAGTTCACATCAGTTCCTGAATCGATCTTTGTCGCTGCAATCGGTTCATTCGACTGACGGTCGTTCATCATGACCGGCATCCAGTCCTTCAGTTTTTGCGGATCATCGGAAAATTCCATCCCCTGAAACAACGGATTGTTTGTCATCGTTTCAAAACGTCTTTTCAAAAACGCTACGTTCTCCTCGCCCCGAACAAAACTCATATGAGGCAATGGCATGATAAAGTCTTCAGGATTATGTAATAATTGGTTATTTACAAGATATGACCAAAATTGCATAGAAACTTGGAACTGTTCATTTACGTTGATCGCCTTGCTTATATCCACGGATCCGTCCGCTTTTTCGCTTGTGTAATTCAATTCACACAGTGCTGCATGCCCCGTTCCCGCATTATTCCATTCGTTGGAGCTCTCCTCCCCTGCATTTGCAAGCTTCTCGAATACCTTAATGTTCCAATCAGGCGCCAATTCCTTTAGCATCGTCCCCAAGGTCGCGCTCATGATGCCTGCACCAATTAAAATAACATCTGTTCGTTTTACACTATTAGCCATACTTACCATCCTTCTACTCTTAACTTTGCAGAAAGGATACGCACCCCTTCTTCAGAACAAATGACAAGAAGTGACAAAATATCACCTTTTCTGTATCAATACTTATCTTATCGTATTATAACAAAATTATCTATAGATTATTATTTCTTCGTTTAGATTGTGTAAATTTAGGGGTGAAGGAGAAGATTATGCGCAATTTGAGTACCGCTCCAATCCAACACCCGAGCCGTTTTCCTATATACTTCAGGATAAATCCCTTAGTTCTTCCAAAGGATTTTTTTGTACAAGCTGTCCAAGTAAGTTGACTATAACAAAGTGGAGACATTGGCTATCATGATCACTGCCACGCATACCGATATTGAATGTCTGTGGTCTGCCTTTTCGTATGATTCGTCCAACGGTTCCAAACACTCGTCTGATCTGCTTCATATTCGGGCAGAATCGGTTTGGTTTCCCCCGCTGCAAAATAGACAGGTCCGTATTGCATGACGTCCATCACTTCGTTGCGACTATTAAAAAATGCGATTTCCATCTGCACCCATAAGCCTTGGCTGTGATTATTCTTCGCCATCACCAAATTTTCATAATAGGAATCACGGCAACTAGAACTGGATGACCTGGAAAAGCAATTTTGCTCGGAAGTCACCAAGACCACAGAAACAGGATCATCAGCAGCAGGGATCACTTGTGCAAGCTGACGGTGTCCTTTATCCAGAACCAGGCTGTATGCATACTTCTGTCCAGCTGGCATGATGAATATAAAGATGATTAAAATCGTCAAACAGAACATCCCCATTGCGACCAGTACTTTCCCATATTGCGCAAACCATTCCCCGATGGAAACACGGATTGGCAGACTGGTGACAACGACGATGGCGAAAATAATCGCAAAGATGCCAACCATCAAGAAGAACATAATATTGATTTCTCCCCAAGCTGGAAAAAACGGCATCTCATGGGCAGACCAATAATGGAAATTGACCATAGTTGCAATGCCATACACGAAAAGCCAAATGACTAGAGAAATGCACAAACAGCGTAAAAGGATTCGGTAATGGCGATGTTCCTTGAGTGCGAACAGAAACAAGATCATTGGAACCAAACCCGCTAGCATTAAGAGGTAGGTGAAAATCATGCGTTTCGTTCCCCCTCTCGAAAGCGAAACGGCTCACGCTCGCACGACAATGTCTGTTCGGAGACGATCATCTCATTTGGGAACAGGCGCGCAACGACAGGGCGCACAGACTCTAGCAATGTTTGCTGCATGCCTTCATAATTATCGGGGTTCGATTTCCAACGGTCGAATAAATAAAAATAGTCATCATGCCAATGGGCATACACTTGCCAATGCATCCAGCGCCAGCCGATGCCTGTCATGAGTCGGACTTTTTGGGAACCGAGCTGATGGGCCATTTGAAAAGGAAGCTTGGCAACCTTCTGCATGATTGGAAAAGCTTTATGCAAATCCTGCAGAAGATCAATCCAGGTATCTGAACGGAATCGCTCAGCGTTTCTCCATAAGATGGAATCCTTCTGATCGGCCGTCGGTTCATAATAGCTCCGGACTCTTTCAAATAGTGTCACCACAAATTCCGCTTCTTCCCGTTCCATTCGTATAAGCGTCAGCGCTTTGTCATTGTCTTTTAACGATGGGAAAAGTTCCAAATAGGTTTGAAAGGACTTCACTCCTTTATGGGGCCTTGGGGAGGGTTGTTGCCATTCGCGAATTTTCGTCGGATTGAAAAACACATCTGCAATTTTGCCAAGTGCCTGGCGATTTCGTTCAACCGTCATACATTGCTCAATAGCATTCCTGTCAGAGAGAATGGTCATCCGATCAGCTTGGTGTTCGATCAAATAACCTCCACTCCGGTTCCCCTTCTCAACAAGTAGCCATTCCAACAACCGGCCATGTTGTTCATACACGATACGAAGCTTGCAATCTTCCACGTCCGGTATGACCGAACGGAGTCCTTCATGTTGAAGTCTCCTTTCTACGATTTCCTTTATTGCATCCATGACATCACCCTTATTTCATAATCAGCTTCCTTCTTTACGTGCCATACTGGGATAAGTTTCAACTCGATCGATTAAAAGCTGGATTGGGAAATCTATAACAAAAAAGCCCTCTTTCTAAAAAAGAGGGCTTCCAAAAGTTTGCATAATCTACAACTCTTTGTAATCGAGATACTATATGATGAAATAAGTTTACTCAGAAATCTCCTTCACTACCGCTTTTCCTGCCTCTAGCAACACTTTACTCCGGCTCAAGAAAACGCCGGCAATCAGAATGAGGACCCCTGTTCCGATAAGCAGCCATTCAATTTTCACAACATCCGAAATCGGTCCGAAAATAAGCATCCCGATCGGCATCATGGAAGTGGAAATCATCCCGAACACACCGAAGACCCGTCCTAAATAATTACTATCCACTTTCTCTTGCACTAAAACCATCGTTGGCGTATTGAAAATCGGCATCGCAATGCCAAACACAGCCATGAACATCAAATAGATCCAAAAAATCGGGACAATTCCCAATGCAAACGTACAGATACCCATTAACACACTCGCAAAAGTCATCGTATGCACTCTGTTGGAAAAACCGCCCCAAGCGGCAATAATGCCGCCACCAGCCATCATTCCGACCGAAAAAGCGATTTCGATGGCGGTCAGGCGCCACACATCGTCACCAAAACTGCGCGCCACTTGCAAAGGTGTTAAAAATGCTGCCGGCGCCATCAATACAAAGAAGAAAGCGAAAAAGAGAAAGAACTTCTTCAAGAATGCATGCTCGTTAATATAGGACAAACCTTCCTTGAAATCGCTCATATAACTCGTTGTCTGTTCTGTAGCCGCCTTCTCATGCACGGCGATTTTCAGCAATGTCACTAACGTCAAAATCGCAATCGCCGCGGTGATGACATCGATGAAGAAAATCACTTCAAGGGAAGTCATCGTCAATAATGCCGCACTGACCATCGGGGCCACAAACATGATAACCGCTTGAAGACTCCCATTCGTGCCATTCACTTTCGTCAGCTGATCCTCTGGCACTATTTGCGGCAAAATCGCCCCGATTGCCGGGGTCTGGATGCCCGCTCCAACGGCTCGGATCGCCGCCATGACAAACAGTAACCAAATGGCGTCATACCCCATTAGGAACAAGATGGCGAGGATGAGCGTCGATAGCGCAATCAATCCGTCCGATACGATAATTAGGATCTTCCGATTATAACGGTCCGCCCACACACCCGCCACCGGTGATAATAAGAATGTCGGGATAAAACCACAGATGATGAACAACGTCATCATCATCCCCGACTGTGTAGTCAACGTAATATGCCACATAATTGCATATTGGACTAAAGAAGAACCAAACAGAGAAATCGTTTGGCTGCTTAAAAAGATAATAATATTTCTTTTCCAGTTTTCATATGCAGAATTCATCTGATTCACGACCTTTATCAAATTAATATTGATGTTCAAAAAGGCAAGGTCCTATCCTACTGGAAATGTCTATTTTTAGACAGCAAAAAAGAGGGCAGACTCGTCTCCCTCTTTCTAAATGATTCATTAAGTTTTCCTCAAATAGACAGACCAATCCCATTTACCCTGCAGATAAGCAGAGCTTTTGAACGTATTCAGTTAACGGTTCAAAACTTGGATTCTTAGTCTCATTGATGCTGTCACAAGGAAAACCTCCGTTTCTGTTGAAGTGAACTTCATTTTACCATAGTTTTTTCCGCTTTTTCAAGTGTTAAGGGAAATAATCCATACTTGTTCAGGCGTCCGAACTGCACAGTCAAATTGCATTGACAAATCTCTTCAAAAGATGAGTCGATCATTCATCCTAAAATTCAAGCAGAAAAAAGCGAGAACATTTTCCCTCGCTTTTTTTCTATCCTTATTGAAGTCCGCCGACTTCCTTCTCATACTCCACTGGTTTAGGTGCAACTTTTGCCCGTTCCAAAGCAGGTGTGTCAGGACGTGCAACTTGATAGACCGCTGCCCCAACGATTTCTGCTGTTTCTTGAAGTTTCGCTTTACTGATTTTATCTAGGGAATCCTCTGGTGAATGATACCAAGGCTCAGTAGGGCTATGGATGAATAAGGCAGCCGGGATACCCGCATAATAAAACGGTACATGGTCGCTTCGTCCCTCTTGTCCATAAGTTAACGTAGTCCCTGTTCTCACTCCCGCTGCTGCTGCAAGATCAGTGACGACATTTTTCTCACCATCTACCGTGAACATCACCAGATCTCCAGCATCACGACTGCCAACCATATCCATTTGGAACATGCCGACAATTCTATCACGCTCATCTTGAGATAGTGTTTCAACATAAGCATAGGATCCAAGAAGCCCTAGTTCTTCAGCACCAAATGACACGAAACGGATTTCCGTATCTGTAGGCATATTGGCCATGACACGAGCCAACTCAATCGAAGTTGCTACCCCGGAAGCATCGTCATTGGCACCCGGAGATCCCGCAACGGAGTCGTGATGCGCACCGACAACGATAATCTGGTCTGTCGCTTTCTTTTTATTTGTAGGCTCTTTGACAGCAACCACATTATGCGACGTTTTCTGTAGAACTCCGCCACCCACTACTTCGATTGTCGCTGAAACAGCTTGTCCATTTGCTAATGAAGAGGCTAACCGATCGCCATCGGTTTGTGAAAGAGAAACGACTGGAACAAATGCATCATTTGGCGCGCCAAGCGTTCCATTTAATGAACCTGAAGTATTATTATAGATGATTACTGCAGATGCTCCCGCCTTGGCAGCGTTTAGCACTTTGTCTGCAAAGGAGATATCTCCTCTTTTAACCAAAGCAATTTTGCCGGTTAAATCAATCCCGGTCAAATCAGTTTCTGTTGCAAGTCCGACGTCAACCACTTCGCCTGTCGCTTCACCATTTGGCGTGTAAGTGAAACTGTCGGATGCTATGGTGTCACCCGCTATTGTAACGGAAACAGTAGGTATCTCATAGCTTTCAAATGGAAAAGATTGAATCTCTGTATCATAGCCAAATGAAGCATATTTCGTTTCGATATACTGAACTGCATCCCATTCAGCTTGTGTACCCGCTATACGTGGTTTACTTGATAGATGACCAATGTCATTGTAAATATTGTCGACATTGATTCTTTTGATAATTTTATTATCAAAAGCTTGTTGTACCTGTGCGGGTGGTGCAGTCACTTCCTTTGCGTATGCAGCCGGCAATCCTACGGTTAGACTTGCAGCCAATACCAAAGCAATAAACGGTTTTCTTCTCATCCTTCATCAAACCTCCTAAATGATACTTGCCTCCCTATCAAGTATAATTGATAGAATAATTTGATAAAGTCCATTTTGAACCAATTTTCTGAATAGTACTTTTGGTAAATAAATGAAAGAAAGGAAGGAACTTTGTCTAAAAAGTATGTATAAGACTGATCATCGGACAAACAATTGAGCGCTTGAAGTATTACTTTCTTAACCCCTATAGATAAAAAGCTCTAAAATATGCGCCTTTTCTATTGTTATGTTTCCGGAGCGCCATAAATCCCTTGCCGAATACACTCATCAACGTCTACAAGACAACAAAATATACCAAAAAAGACAGCTACGAGAGCTGCCTTTCCGGATTCAATCAATGAACATTATAGGGTTACGCGTGTACCTGTTTTTCCTTCAAGAGCATCTTGAAGTTTGTCCATTGTAGTAATGATGACGTTTTTGCCGCCTTTTTTCAAGAACAGGATAGCTGCTTCGATTTTTGGACCCATGCTTCCTTTAGGGAAATGGCCTTCATCCATATAACGAAGTGCATCTTCAACTGTCATTTCAAATAGGTTTTCTTGTTGTGGCGTTCCGAAGTGGATCGCGACTTGCTCAACACCAGTTACGATGAATAAATAATCTGCATTGATTTCTGCAGCCAATAGAGCACTTGCAAAGTCTTTATCGATAACCGCATCTGTACCTTTTAGCATGCCGTTTTCTTCGATAACAGGGATTCCGCCGCCGCCAGCTGTAATAACTGTGATTTCTTTATCAAGTAGAGCTTGAATTGCCTCTTTCTCAACAATTGTAACTGGTTTTGGAGAAGCAACGACACGTCTGTATCCTCTTCCGCTGTCCTCGATGTAAGAGATTTTTTCTGTTTCAAGGATTTTGTCTAGCTCTTCCTGTGTATAGAATGGACCGATTGGTTTTGTCGGATTCTCGAAAGCCGGATCTTCTTTAGAAACAACCGCTTGTGTAACAATTGTCGCAACAGGCTTAGTGATGTTGCGCTCCACCATTTTGTTTCTGAACGCTTGTTGGATCAAGTAACCTAAGTTCCCTTGTGTTTCGGCATCAAGAACATCAAGTGGATAAGCTGGAACAACAGATTCTGCCATTTGGTTTTTGATCAATGAATTCCCGACTTGTGGACCGTTACCATGTGTAATAACAACTGTATTGCCTTGTTCGATTAATCCAAGAACAGGTTCACAGACTTCGTTAATATTTTGTTGTTGTTCTTCAAGTGTTCCTTTTTGACCTTCTTTAATAATCGCGTTTCCGCCGATCGCTAGTACAATTTTGCTCATTGAAACGTCTCCTTTAGTAAAGTAACATAAATTTTCTTTTCATTTTTAACTTGATGATCTTGCATAGCAAGCACTTACATTTTTCACAGAAAAGAGGAGAGGAACTAGCTAAAACTATCCCTCTCCAACTGAATCCATTATTTTGCTTCGACTAGTCCAAGCTTCACTGCGTAAGCTTCGATCGCTTTTTCAAAGCATGCTAATGGCGCACGAACCGTACCTGCACCGATTTGGCCAACGCCAGCTTCTTTATGCGCGATACCTGTGTTGATAACCGGCTCGATTCCTTTATCAACAACTTTTCTTGCGTCAATTCCTAGGCAAGCACCTTGGAAATCCCAAGTTGGAATTGAGAAGTTAGGGTTATGATCGATACAGATTTCAATCATATCATTACTTGTGTTTACTGCATCGTCCATACCGCCAGCACCTACGAAACGAGTAACCCCAGGAGCAGCGATCATCGCCATACCACCAACACCGAATGTTTCAGTGATCGCACTGTCACCCATGTCCGCACAAGCCATGTCTTGATCATAGCCTGTGAAGAAGAGACCTTGTGGTGTGTTAACAGGCGCTGTGAACCATTGGTCGCCCATACCTGCGATACGGATTCCGAACTCATATCCGTTACGGCACATTGCTGTAACAACTGTACCATGTTGGATTTGGCGTGCTGAATCCATTACCGCTTTCGTTGAAGCCATTGCAATGTTCAAGAAGTACTGATCTGTGTCAGCAAGGAATTGAATAACGTCCTGCTTGTCTTTTTCGTTCACATCTGTTTGTAGGATGAATGGAACGATTTCTTTTAGGAAAATAAGTGATCCTGCAATATTACGTTGGTGGAATTCGTCGCCCATTGTAATTGCACGAGCCATCATAACGTTGACGTTTAAGCCGTCACCTTTTACTTGAAGTGCTTTAGATAGTGTTGGACCAAGTACATCTCTGAACCAGTTTAGACGGTTGATAACGTCATCTGAGTATGCACCGAAACGAAGTACTGCGCCGATTCCTTCATTCATTGTACAATATGCACGGTTACCGCCGTCACGGTTTTCAGCAACAAGAACTGGCATACTTCCAGAAGTGATGCCTCCCATTGGGCCGACTGCATTTACATGGTGACATGGGATGAATTCGATTTCACCATTTTCAAGCATTGCACGTGCTTCATCTGGGTTTGATGCCCAGCCTTCAAATAATGTAGCACCAATACAAGATCCTTGCATCGGGCTTGTCATGTTTTCCCACTTGATTGGTGGTCCTGCATGAAGTAATACTTTCCCGTTTAACTCTTCAATAACGGATTTGGCTGGAACTACATCAATTAGAAATGGTGCGCCTGATACGACTTTATCAATAACTGCTTGGTTTGCTTCATCAATTGTTTTAAATTGTCCGTACATTATGCTTTCCTCCTAAAAAATTCAATGATCGTGTAAATCTTTTTTCTAATTACCTTTAAAGGCGCTTAGATTATCGAAGTACACGCAAGACTTCGCGCAATCTTGGATTTCCGCCAGCAGATGGCTGCCAGTCGTATTGTACAACCCGACCACCGTTTGCAGTGATTGCTTCTGTAAATTTCTTCAATCCAACGTTCACTACGCTTGGTTTTTCAGTCAAAAGTTGTTCGATTGCTTCTGAAACTGTAATTTCAACCTTTGCAGTTTCTTTCGCAGGAACAAGCTCTTTTGTTACTTCTTCGATTTGGATGTCAAGCATTGCCAAAGCAGTTAGAGCAGCTTGGTTATTGCTATCACGAAGGATAACGCCAGCTTTTTCTAGCTTCGCTTTTTGCTCGTCTAGATCTTGTGGATCTTGATCCGTACCGCAAACCGTTGCAACAAAGTAAATGTTACGGCCATTTGCTTTTGTTTCTTGTTGAATTTTTTCGATGCCAGGGATCAATGCATCAGCCATATCATCATGTGAACCATAACCAAGTACCACATCAAATAGGATGACTGCTGTTGATTCATCTTGTGCAGCTTTTTGGAAGAATTGGATACGTGTATCCGGGTCGATCATTGGGTGTGGTTTACCTTGTGTATAGATGTCGTCCCCAAGGTCGATTACTTGGAAGCCGTTTGTATTTAGAAGGTAACCCGCTTCATCATGATCCGTTTCGCCAAGGTTTAGGCCTCTGCTGATCAAAGTAGCTGCTTCATAACCAAGCGTACCACCTGAATATAGACCTTTGATTGTTTTTTGTTCTGGTTTCAAGTCCACTGCAGGCACTTCTGCATGGAGTTTATTGTAATTTGGTTTGATTGGGTTGCCTTTAGCAAGATCTACAGCGATTGCAGCTGTTTCTTCAAGCGTATTGGCATAGTATACATTTCCTTCATGGTTATGTGGCTCTTCACCAAGGAAAATAGCAACAACCGGTTTAGAAATGCTTTGTAGTAATTGGACAACTTCGTCACGCACTTCTTTAGCTGGTGGCTTAGAAATAAGTGTGATGACTTCTGTTTTACTATGTTGCGCTAGCGCTTTAATACCATCAAGCATTGTGATTGCACCGATTTTATCAGCAAGGTCACGGCCACCCGTACCGATTGCATGGCTCACGCCGCTGCCTAGACGGTCAATTTCAGTTGTTACTTCTTGGATACCCGTTCCAGAAGCACCGATTACACCAATTTTACCTGTTTTGATAACGTTCGCGAATGCAAGTGGAACACCAGAAACAACCGCTGTACCAGCATCAGGACCCATAACAAGAAGACCTTTTTCATGCGCTTTCTCTTTAATACGTCGCTCGTCTTCGATTGTTACGTTATCACTAAAGATCATAACGTGCATATCTCGGTCTAACGCTTTTTCTGCTTCTTCAGCAGCATATTGACCTGGTGTAGAAATGATTGCAAGGTTTGCACTAGGAAGTGCTCTCATCGCTTTATCCCATGTATTTACCGTTTCAAACGCTTCTTTGCTACCAGCAATTGCTTGGTTGCTTAAGTAGTTATCGACTTCATCAAGTACTTCTTGAATTTTCTCTTCTTGATCTGTGTCAACAACGATACACATATCATTGGAAGCAGCCGCTTCAAGCTCTTCTGTGAAAAGGCCCGCAGTTTTGAAGATATCTTTGTTCGCAGGCGTCCCCATCATGATTTGAGTTTTGTTTACGCCTTCCATTGTTGCAATTTTATTCGTGAGAAGCATTAGGTTAACTGAATCCTGGTATGAATTCTGTTTTACAATCGTATAAAGCATGTTTTCACGCACCTCTTCATGATTATTTGTACATCTATTCTATCAATTACGCCTCGGCGTAATTGCGTCCAGATTTTGAATTGCGCTTGAGGCCAACAGGATGTTGGTCATGCAACCGTTGCCGCAGGACGCGGCGAACTTAGGTTGCCTTCCTCGACTCCCTTCAAAATCTGTGACATCCGCCGGAGGCTTAACTTGAATCAGCAGGGAGTTTGAACCAGCTCTGATCGAAATGCATTCTGGCATTCATCCCGCCACTTATGGAAGTGGACGACTTCTGCTGAATCAAGTTAAAGAAAATCAGATACGCCACAGGCAAAATTGGCGTGGGAAAGGGGGCGGCTACTCAAGCAGACCACCCTGTATCCTTCAAAAAAATTATTTAGCAAAAGGGCTTTTACTGTCATATGCATTGTTGTGAACAACGTCTGAAACTAAATAGTCATAAATATGATCTACAATTTCAATGCCGTCTTCTTCGTATTTCTTCTCCCGTTCAGCACTTCTTTGTCCAGGGTAAGAAACCTGATCGAAACCTGCAGCCGGTTTAATGTTGTTCAGGTCCTGCATAGTTGTGGCAATGCCTTCTTGGAAAGCACTTAATCCTGTAAAGTATTCCGGATTAATGACGATATGAAGCTGTCCAAGATTTCGATATTCCGTGAGATCATGGTACATGGACGACACTTTGTTTCCGAATGGAAGTCCCAGTAAGATGCCGGATAAGACGTCAACCATCATCATGAGGCCATATCCTTTTGGTCCGGCGATCGGTACTAGAGCATTTACTTTAAATGGATCGGTTGTCGGCTCTCCATTGCTATCAACAGCCCATGTGTCCGGAATGGATTCATTTTTTGAACGAGCATGAAGAATTTTACCCCAAGCTTGAACGGTTGTGGCCATATCAAATGTAATATGCTCGCCGTTTTTACCAGGAGCTGCAAAAGCAATCGGGTTTGTTCCATAATAAGGCTCAGAACCGCCAAAAGGAACGACCATCGGATCCGATTGGCACACGGAGATACCGACCAAATTCTCATTTGCAGCCTGTTGGACAAAGTAAGAAAGAGCGCCACTATGACCGATTCTTTTAACACCAACGACGGCTACGCCATTTTCTTTTGCCATTTGGATTGCTTCGTCCATTGCTAGCTTCGCTGCTACATGCCCTACCCCATTATCACCATCAAAAATGGCTGTGCAAGGACCCGTTTTTTCAAATTTGAAATCGGGATTATTATTCAATCCACCCTTAGCAATTCGTTCAGCATAATATTCTACCCGCATTGCTCCGTGAGAATGGACACCTCTTGCATCGGCATGAACAAGCACGTCTGCAACGCCACCCGCATGATCCTCAGTCAATCCTGCTTTGTGAAGCTTTGTCACAATTAGATCCTTCAACTGCTCTTTACTTAATCTCATTCCACACACCCCTTTTAAGTTGTTCCTCGATCAATCATGCCGGAGGTTTAACTGGAATCGGCAAGAAGTTCGGACTTCCTCTGATTCCAGTTCTACCGGTTTATCTCTATCCGCCAGTAGATTACTCAGCAGCGAATGGGTTTTTATGATCATATTGGTTATGATGGACGACATCCGATTTTAAATACTCATAAATATCTTCCACGATTTCAATACCGTTTTCCTCGTAATCCGCGATGACCAGATCATTATTTTGCCCAGGGTATAGGACTTTCGAGAAGCCCGGTGCTGGTTTGACCTGATTTAAATCTTCCATCGTTTGCGTAATATCTTTTTTGAATTCAGTGATTCCTGTAAAGAATGCCGGATTGATGACGATATGAAGCTGACCTAACTTCCGGTATTCTGATAAATCTTCATACATCGAGGAAACTTTGTTACCGAATGGAAGTCCAAGAAGGATTCCTGAAAGCACATCCACCATCATCGCAAGTCCATAACCCTTTGGTCCAGCAATCGGTAATAATGCATTTACATTGAACGCATCTGTTGTCGGTTCCCCATTGCTGTCAACCGCCCAAGTATTTGGAATGGATTCGTTCTTTGAACGTGCATGGAGGATTTTACCCCAAGCTTGGACAGTTGTTGCCATATCCAACGTAATCTTCCGGCCATCGCTGCTCGGAGCAGCAAAGGCGATTGGATTCGTTCCATAATAAGGCTCGGCTCCGCCAAATGGAACAACCATCGGATCTGATTGACAAACGGAAAAGCCGATAACATCTTCATTTGCCGCTTGTTCCGTGAAATAAGAAATGGCTCCGCTGTGCGAAATGTCTCTGACGCCGACAATAGCAACACCATTCTCTTTCGCCATTTTAATGGCTTCATCCATCGCTAACTTCGCTGCGGTATGACCATTTCCACCATCTCCGTGAAATACGCCGGAACATGGACCGGTTTGTTCAAATCGGAAGTCCGGATTCGTATTGATTCCGCCCTTTGCGATTCGTTCTGCATAATACTCCACACGCATAGCCCCGTGGGAATGAATGCCTCGTGCGTCAGCAAACGTCAGTACGTCTGCCGCGACATCAGCATGCTCTTCGTTCAGGCCAGCTTTGTGAAGCTTCGTTTTGATTAGACCTTTTAAGTCCTCTCTACTTACTCTCATCGTGACACCTCTTTAATTGGGTATATTATAATGATGCATCCCGATTACAATCTTTAGAATACACATATGTCAATGGCTCTCTACCTACTGCATAAGCTGCTTGATGCACATATGGTGCCATAAAGATGTAATCACCTTTTTTAACTGGAATCCATTCATTGTCTAGGTTATACATACCCTCACCAGATAGAAGGTAAGCACCATGGCCTTGGTAATGCGTTTCAACAAATGGGTGGCTCGCTGCCGGATCGAATGAAAGGATATGGAAGTTCATGTCGAACTCAAGATCTAATGGCAAGAGATCTTTAAGGTGAACATTGTGCATATCATCATAGTCCATATATTCGATATTGTTCGCATGGCCGGAAACAACCCATGGCTTACGTCCGTTCGCGAGTGGATTATGTTTTTGTTTGTAAAGGAAAAGACGGGAATCACCAGCTTCCAAGTTTTCCAAATACATTTTTACACCTGGAGGGCAATAGAGGTAGCCGCTCTCTTCAAGAACGAATTCTTCATTGTCCGCTTTTGCTTTAATTTTACCGCTAACGACATAAACGAAGCATTGTACGTCTTCTTCACCGCAGTAACCTTCGCTGTTTTTTCCGCCTTCGTGCATTGTCACCATGTAGTCGACAAAGCTTGCACCAAGTTTCGGTGAACCCAAAATGGAGATTCTGCAATTTTCGAATCCAGGAATAACATTATTCACTAATCCTTCTGGAGCGATCAACGCATATTGCCCAGGTTTGATAATTGATCTGCTTGATAGTAAATCTTTTGGATAACCCATTGTTACATTCTCCTCTGTTTGTATATATTTCCAGGTGAACACCTGACTTTCACAACATTCATGTACCAGCGAATTATTCTTTATAGCCCAATTCGTAAAGCGCACCAATCAGTGCTTTCACGCCTTCTGCCAAATCTGTCGGCTCTGTAAACTCAGCCGGATTATGGCTGATCCCTTTCAGACTCGGTACAAACAGCATAGCTGTTGGCACCACAGGCGCGAAGATCTGGGAATCGTGTCCAGCACCACTGTGCATCAGCTTGTAATTCAAGCCGTTTTCTTTACATTGTTTTTCAATAAGCTCAACAACCTGTTGATCCATCGGGACTGGATCTTCATCCATCCACATGTCAATCGTCATTTCAACTGTGTGCTCTTCTGAGATGTCTTGCATTTTAGCTGTCATCTGTTCTGTAAAAGCAACCAATGCTTCTTTATCCGTATGACGGACATCAATTGTGAAAATAGCTTTTCCTGGTACTACATTCACAATATTTGGAAGCGCTTCGATTTTTCCGACAGTCGTTACAAGTGGGTCTCCGACTTCTTTGGCCATCGAAATGATTTCATAGATCATTTGGCTTGCTGCAAAAACAGCATCTTTCCGATAGCCCATCGGTGTAGTGCCCGCATGATTAGCTTCGCCCGTTATTTCAACCGTATACCGTCTTTGCCCAACAATGTTGTTCACGACGCCGACTGAAATTTTTTCTGTTTCTAAGACGCTTCCTTGCTCAACATGCACTTCAACGAATGCTTTCAAATCTTGGCGCGGTCCTTTGGATTCATCTCTGAAACCAAAGCCTGCATTTTCCATTGCTTGAACAAATGGAACGCCGTCGAAATCCTTGATGTTTTCAACGTCTTCGCGTTTCGCGATGCCCACAATGTTTTTAGAGCCCCAGAATGAGTAAGGAAAACGACTTCCTTCCTCTTCAGCCATGGAAACAACTTCGATGTTCCGAACGGGTTGGCCGAAATGCTTTTTCAAGTATTTCAACGCCAAGATGCCAGCGACAATGCCATAAGCACCATCAAAGCGTCCGCCGTTTGTCACAGTATCGACATGGGAGCCAGTCAAGACCGTTTCGTTTGTGTGTTTCCCTTTTAAAGTACCGAATAAACTTCCAACTTCATCAAAACGTGCTTCTAAACCTTCGCTCTCTATCCATTCTTTGAGTGCATTCTGACCTTCGACCCACTCTTTTGTATAGAGCAAACGAGAAACGCCGCCTTGAGGATCTTTTCCAAACTCAGCTAACCATTCAAGTCTGTCAGCCGTTTCTGTCGCTAGTTGATCAAGATTTTGAATTGTTTCTTTGATTTCATTCACCAATTTCCATCGCCCTTTTCCTCGCTATGTAAAAATTGTCTGTCATTACTGTAAAAAGTATATTACGATTTAGTTCATGCAGTTTTCTGATTCACGCAGGTCATAAGCACTGAATCATATTATTTTTTCGCGTCTTTTTGGCTCCACTAATCATTGTAAACGTTTCGCCAAAAATAGTCTTTAGCTCAAATGGATAAAGTTCTATCTTTTTTTTAGCCACTTTGGATAAAACGGAGTGCTGTGGAAGCAAAAAAAAGGCAGCGAGGTAAGCTGCCTTTTTAGTATTCTTGATTTTCACGCTGGATGAGTTCATGGATCTTCAATCCAACCCGTACGGATAGCATCTCTTCCGAATCGTCAAAATCCATGCCCGTTATTTCTTTGATTCTGTCCAAACGGTAGACGACAGTTTTACTGTGTATAAAGAGGTGTTTAGCTGTTTGCGTAACGTTTTGATTGCACTCCAAAAAGGTTTGTAATGTCTTCAGCAAGTCTGCCTGATTGGCTTGTTGGTATTCGAGTAATTCTTTCAAGGAATGAGGGATGAATTGCATAAGCGCAGAGGAATCCTTTACATGGCGCAGCAGTCTGAAAATCCCTAATTCCGAAAAGGCCGTAATCGATTCCAGGCCGTTCAACTTTTCGCCTAACTCCAGCGCATCTTGGGCTTCCCGATAACTTTTCGGAATTTCGATAATATCGCTGACCGCACTCCCGATCCCGACTTGAACCGCAATCTCTTTGACTTGTTTGTTGACAAGCGCTTGAATCTTTTGGGCAATGCCTTTAATCTCTTTCATCCAAGCAGGATCATTCGGACTTGTCTTTTCCACTTTCCACAGGACGATAAACAAATTGCTCCGATTCGAAATAATGCCATTCGGTAAATAGTGATGGATCGCTTCATGCACGAGATAATGACTCCGATCGGAAAGCCCGCTTTTTTGTTTCAATACGTTGTCTGTCAGGCGGTTGATTTTGAAGAGGACCGCTGCAAATGCCCCCATGAAATCCCAACCGATGACGTTCGCTTTTTCATATATGGCGTTGATAGATTGGATTTTCCCGCTAATGAGCTCTTCAACGAGGTCATTTTTATATTTCTTCTCCACTTCCGCAACCGCAAACTGCTTGACCAATTCGAGCGACAAAGAGATGGCCGCATTTTCTACAGCGATCAAGTCCAGTTCACCTAGCGATTTATTGATCTCGCCAATTAATAAATACATTTTGTTATCATTCAGCGTTTCAATCGGTACGACAATTTGATGTCCTTTACAATTATCCAATTCCGGGTATTTTACGATTTGCCGGTAGTGTGGGAATTTGATGCCGATTGTCGGTTCGTAAAAATGGACTTTTTCAACCATTTCAAACGTCTCGAGGCCAGGGTAGGTCGAAACGATGCAACTGAAATTCCGATCAAACAAAGCAACCGGGTTGCCGATCAGTTCTTCCAATGTATTAATAATTTTCTCCAGTCCTTCATCGGCAAGGGACAAGGCCGTGAACCGGTCATGGATCTCTTTATAATACTGCAGTTTGGTGACCTGATGATTAAAAAGCTCCCCCATGATCGGGTACATGACATCGACGAAAGGGATCTCTTTCGGCAATTGGATGATCGGCATCATAAAGGTTTCGCCCGCTTCGATCAATTGACGGGAAATATCCGTATCGGACTGTTTGAAAATGAACGCGCTCACTCTCTTTTCGGCTAAATTCGCAAAAAACGCCTTTAGCTCTTTTTCATCGAAGTTTCGGATCGAATAGAGACTGGTTAAGATCACTTCTCCGCCTTTAATCCATTTGGCAAGATCCGGGCCTTCCATGATCGTTACCCCTTCAATTGTATTCTGAATATAATGTTGTCCCGTTAAAATTTTAGCATCTTTCAATGGCTCCATGGCCAATAAATCTTTCACCCTCAGCTCCATTTGCCCCCGTCCTTTCCCTATCAGTGGTATTGTTAGTGGAAACCTTATCTCTCATACGAGATTGACAACGTAATAAACAATCCTCGAAATTTCATCCATTTTATTATACAATACTAAAATAATGCTTGACTGCTTTAATCATTTAGAAAAGAGTGTGACATCATGTTGAAAACAACCATCGTCTATAAGAAGGAAGAAAATTTCGAGCTCAAAGGAGATTTTTATCCAGCGTCTCAAACAAACCGCCCCGTCATTTTGTATATTCACGGCGGCGGTCTTCTTTGGGGTTCGCGTGAAGATATGAAATCCGAGCAGATCGAATTTTATCATAAAGCGGGCTTTAATATCTTCTCAATCGACTATCGTTTAGCACCTGAATCCAAATTGCCCGCAATCAAAGAAGATATTGCCGATGCCTTAAATTGGGTTGAAAACGAAGGCGCTCAGCAGTTTGACTACGATCCGGAAAACATCGCTGTCATCGGCAGCTCCGCAGGCGGATTTCTCGCCCTCTTGACAGGCACATTCACGAAAAAACCGAAAGCCATTGTTTCTTTTTACGGCTATGGGGATATTCTCGGAGATTGGGCTTTAAAACCAAGCCCTCATTATACAAGCATGACTAATGTGCCAAGGGAACTTGCCAAGATGCTTATTTCGAACGAAATCATCTCCGTCGGCCCGATTGAAAAACGATATGCGCTTTATATGCACGCAAGACAGCATGGCGTTTGGATCGAGGAATTGACTGGACTTATTCCCATTATAGAAAAAGAAGAACTGTCGAAGTATTGTCCACTTTACCATGTTCATGCTGATTTCCCACCAACTCTCCTTCTCCATGGGACCAATGATGACGACGTCCCTTATGAACAATCTGTCTTGATGGCCGAAGCATTAAGAGAAAACGGAGTGGATGAGCAATTGATCACCATTCCTGATGGCAAACACCAATTTGATGAAGATTGGGAAAACCCGGTTGTTCAGCATGCTTTCGAAGAAGTCATCACCTTCTTGACTCACAAACTCGTATAAAATCAAAAGGGCTGAGATCTAATTCTCAGCCCTTCTTTATGCTCTTCATTTATTTTGTTTGTAAATCGCTTTTATCAGGAATGGAGCTTGCGTCTTCCTTTTACTTCGCTTCCTTTTCTACACCGTATTTATCCCATTTGAACAGGTTTTCCAAAAGTAGTGCCAATATGATCCCAACTAGCAATCCACTGCTCAAAAAAGGACGGACAACACTTGGAACTGTAATGAAATAAGAAGCAGGAAGCGTCATAATCACAATTCCTACAAACAATGGAACAGCCGAGCGATAGACATTAACCGTATTGAATTCAACCTGTTTGAAGAAGGTGAGGGAAGAATTCAAAAGCAACGAATAGGAAACAAATAACGCCGCACTTCCAATACTTAAAGGAAGCTGTGAGAAAAAGTTACCGATTGGCGGAATCAGACCCATGACGAGAAACATCAATCCACCAAGCACAAACGGAATTCGATTTAATATTCCTGTTTGACTTAAGAATCCGATTGATGAAACATAAGGCGAATTTGGCACAAGCCCGAAAATCCCCGCTATGAGTGTGAAAACACCTGTAATCGAGAATGACGCTTTATATTCTGACTTCGTCGTTTCCACATCATACATACTTTCTGTCCCTTTTAACGCACCAAAAGTATTTGCTGTGTTTAATAAACCCGCTAGCACAGTCGTAATAATAATCCCGATGTCCCAAGCAGGTGCCCCTAATGGAAATAGCTCAAGGCCAAACGATGTAGCCCCGTTAGTAGCATTTTCGGGCTTGAAAATAAGCGCATAAATAATCCAGCCACCGATAATTCCGATGAGCAATCCATAGCGTCGAATACTTGAAGGCGCCTTTACACTGATCACAATCACAATAGCCGCTATTACAATCGATAATAAAGAAACGGATACATCAATATGCGCAGCTCCTGTCTGATTGCCAAACGGAATGCCAAGCATCCCCTTTAAAAAGATCCCAATCAATTGACAGCCGAACAAAAACATAAACACACCCATCACGGGAGGAGTAAATAATTTAGCTATATGTGGCCCTAGCCCTGTAATACCGATTAAGAAAGTCAAAATTGCAACAATGATAATCCCGACCGTCAAACTTCCCCCAAGTATAGGTAGGGGCATCCCTTGCGCTGTAGCTGTCGCAATTAGTGTTAAAATCACGCCCCACCAAAGTCCAGATTGCCCTTCCATAATGGCTCGTTTATGTCCAAAATATGCCTGAATGATACATGCCAATCCTGTCACGATAAAGGAAAGTTGAAGCATATTGACAATCGTCTGTTGCGACAAATTAAAAGCTGCTCCGACCGTAATCGGTATGACAACAATATTCGTAAAAATAAAAAAGAGCCACTGTAAGCCCGAAATCCAATTGCTTGTTTTTAATAACTCTTTGATAACAATCACCCTTCTTTTCTTTTTTTGAGGAGCACAGCAGCTTTTATACCCATCAACACGCCCACTAGCGTGTCTGTTCCGGACGTATGGCCCATCTTCTTCATCTCTTCAAGGGCATGCAAAAATTCAGACCCCCGCGGTTTATCCATAACATAACATAACTCGAGGAGGTGTGAATGAAATTTGTTTTCAGTTGCATACAAAAGATATTCCAACGCAATATGCGTGGTCCGGGTCCGGCCATGTTCGGCCAAATAGGATTTCAGCTGTTGTCGAAACGTTTGGTCTGTGCCTTCCAACGCAGAAAGAGCCGCACAAATTCCCGTTATACAATCGTCCCCGCTTGGTGTCAGTCCGAGACCTCTGCCAATCCAATAATCGAAAACCTGCTTCGCATCCACCACTCCAGGTTGACTGACCAGCTTCTGCAAGCCATCCAGTTTCTCTAAAACAAGATGACTCTCATCGGAGGATGACGAATCTAGCAAATAATCGATGATCTGCTTTTTTTCTTCCTCGGTTTCAGCCAAGCCCGTTTGCCAATCAGCTTGCAGAAGCCTGTTTGCTACAAACTCAAAATTGTCTTTCAGATCAGCTCGCTCGCCATCCAATTGTTGCATCCGATGGTTTGTCCATTTCACCTGACTGAGCAAAAGGAAAATCCCACCGGGTAAAATGATGGACATGGACCTTTTATCCCAATAAACGTCCTGGTTAGCGCCCATCAGCTTCGTCAAGTGCTTAGCAGCTGCTTGGTCAAGCCCCATTCCGAATGGAGCGAGTCCGTTCTCGACCGCACCGACATGGATGAGTTCTTCGCCAAAGGCTAAATTGAAACTATTCGTAAACACACTATGGATTTTCCCTTTTGGGTTTTTGTCAAGAATACGGGAAACATCTTCACTTGCTGCTGGCACTGTCAATCCAAAAACTTCGTTATGACGACCGGAATGCCTATCCATTGAATCAAACAATCCTTTCACCTCAAAACTTGATTCTAACCGTTTCCTAGCTTCCCCTTTTTCACACTTTCATCTGTTCTATTTTATAGCCAACTATTTCGAATGTCATTGTCTAAAATGACCAATTTATAATTTGATTTTTGTTTACTTTTCACGTAAAATGAAGTGAACGATGGACAACTCGACCGAATGAAGGATCGACATAAGCGTCAATTCAGGATAGCGAATGAGATCGTTCTGAGCTGTAGATTTTTTTATAAAGAGGGTATTGACATGAAAACCATGAACGATTTATTAATCTTAGAAGGCATGAAAGAAAGCGTTGTACTTGCCGGCCATCGCGGTCTAACAAGGAACGTGAAATCTGTTAATATATCTGATACGCCTGACGTGATCCATTTTTTAGCTAAAAACCATCTCCTCCTCACAACCGGCTATGCGTTCAAGGATGATACGGAGAAATTCTGCGAGTTAATTAAACAAATGCATGAACTAGATTGTTCAGGCCTCGTTATCAAAATCAATCGATTCTTTAAGCAGTTGCCAGCTGAGGTAAAATTACTGGCTGACGATCTGGCATTCCCGATTATTGATTTGCCGACCAAGCATACGTTGGGGGAAGTTTCCCGCCATATCTTAAATTATTTAAATGACCATGAAGCGGAGCAATTATATTATGCCTTACATGTTCAAAAAGAGTTCTCCAATATGCTCATTAAAGGCTATAGTTTAAGTGCCTTATTGGAACAATTAGGCCATTTCTTGGCACGCCCTGCCCTTTTATTGAACCATAGGGGGGAAAAAATCGCTCAAAGTCACGACTTTTCAAAAGAGACGATGAAAGAGATCGAACGGGAGATTCTCCAAGAAGTGAGAGAAAACTTACCGGCTGCACGGGAAGGGGCAACGTTTACCGTTCCGTCACAAGTACAACAATCCGTTTCCACGTTTCCCGTTCAAACGAAACGCCAATATCCAAGCATGCTGGTCATTTTCGATTCACTTACTTTGCCCTACCCTTCCTCGCAAATGGCGATTGAACAGGCAGGGAATGTGATTTCATTTACACTCATTAAAGAACAGGCAATCGAAGAAAACTCCCGGTTATTAAAAAATAACTTCTTTGCGGATTTAATCGAGATGAAAATCCATTCCGATGAAGAGATTTTCAGCCGGGCTAACTATTATGGGTTACAAAAAGACATGGAAAATGTTTGTGTAATTTGTACAATCGATGCCCAAGGGGAAAAATATGAAACCTTGCAATTGTACGAAAAAAAGGTCGGCGAACTGCATAATAGCGTGTATGACCAGCTTGAAGATGAAATTATACACGGAAATTTAGAAGCGACTTTATTTACAAAAGGTAAGTACTTCGCCATGATTTTACAGTTTGCGGATTATAGCGATGAAGAAATTAATACGATTACGGAATTTATCGACAATGTCCAATCAAACTTCAATGGGGATTTCAGTCTATCTTTCGGGGTCAGCCATTCCGTGCCCTCCCTTAAAGAAATACCGACCGCTTATTACGAAGCCGTAGAAGCGATTTTGAGTGGGTACGACCAAAATATGAAGGGCTTTACCCAATTTTACAAAACAAGGGATTTAGAAGAATTGTTAAATACCCTACCGCGTAAAGATTTAAAAGCGCTTTATGAAAACACCTTAAAATCATTAGCTTACCCTAAAACGAAAGAAGATCAAGAATTAGTGAAAACGATCCAAGTATATTTGGATACCCAATGTGAGTTTTCGGAAACCTCTAGAAAATTATTCATCCACCGAAATACGGTCAAATATCGAATCGAAAAAACAGAAGAGCTGCTTAACTGTTCACTCCGAGATCCGGCCGATTCTTTACGGATCCGCGTAGCCCTCATCATCGGTTCCATATTAAAAGCGGATGAAGAAGCATTGGAAAACTAGAAAATCCATACTAGTACGCAAAAATCCCTAACCTTGAGCGGTTAGGGATTTTTGAATTTAAGCATTCGCCTTTTGTTTAGCCGTAATTTCGCCATTTTCGAAAACGACATCACCATTGACGATCGTCGATTGGACTTTCCCTTTAAATGTCATGCCAACATAAGGAGAGTGCTGATGACGGTAGAATAAATCTTCATTCTTCAATTCAAAGCTTTCTTCTAAATTGACAATTGCTAAGTCAGCATCGTACCCTTCGGCAATTGTCCCTTTATTTTCAAGTCCAAATAATTTCGCTGGGTTTGTCGCTGTGAGGGCAACAATTTTTTCCAACGGAAGATTCCGTTTGAAATACCCTTCTGTTAACATAATGTTCAATGTGGATTGAGCACCGGAAATTCCGCCCCAACCTTCGAAATAGTTGTCCGTGATCGTTTTCATAGATGCCGGAGCTGGAGAGTGGTCAGAAGCGATGACGTTAATTTCACCGTTAGCAACCGCAGTCCATAAATCTTCCACTTCATCTTCATCACGTAATGGAGGGCAGCATTTTGCCAATCCGCCTTTTTCTTCAAGGTCTTTAACAGTCAGCGCTAAATAATGCGGGCATGTTTCAACTGTAATATCTACGCCTCTGTCTTTCGCCGCCTGAATGACTTCAACGACTTTTCGGCTGCTCGCATGGACAACGTGTACTTTACAGCCCGTTGCTTCCGCATAAGAGATAATACGTCTTACGGCTTCAATTTCAGAAATGATTGGTCTGGATTCCACGAAATCTCTCGCTGTCGTTTTACCTTGTGCTTGCTTCTCGGCTGCAAGCTGATCACAAATGACAGTGCTTTCCGCGTGAACGGCAAGTAGTGAACCAAGCGTAGCAATCTCTTTCATCCCTTTGAAAATCGTTTCATCATCCACATGATTGAAATCAGCGATACCGCTCGGTGACATGAATGCTTTAAAACCAATGACACCGTTTTCATGTAGTTCTTTTAAATCGTTGATATTTTCAGGAACAAGTCCACCCCAGAAACGAGGATTCACAATTGATTTTTCATCGGCACAAGCCTTTTTCAAATCCAAGTTCGCTTTGTTGATCGTTGGCGGTGTGCTATTTAACGGCATGTCGAAGAAGGTTGTTACGCCACCAGCAGCCAAGCCTCGGCTTCCTGTTTCAAGTCCTTCCCATTCTGTTCTTCCCGGCTCATTAAAGTGCACATGCGTGTCAATTAATCCCGGCAAAATATGTAGACCTTCTGCATCGATTTCACGATTAGCAGAACCTTCAATTGGTTGACCAACCGATACTTTTTGGATTTTGCCGTCCTGAATCGCGATGTCTCCTTGCACAATGGATTCTGCAGTGACAATAGTCCCGTTTTTAATGATTAAGTCGTATGTAGTCATCTTTCATTCCTCCAAGTCATTTTCCCTTTGCCATTGCCTGCTCTGACAATGACAAAGGGATGGATTGAACTCATTTTTGAGCAGAAATTAATTTTCCGACCGGTTCTCCAACGATTCCTTGTTCTAGATCGAAGACAACATGTCCGCGAACAATCGTTTTTGTGACACGGCAGTCAATTTTTCTACCTTCGTATGCACTATGCTTGTTTTTGTAGTAAAGGTCTTCCCTTTTCACAGTATAAGACTGGTTCGGGTCTACTAAAATAATATCCGCATCTTTTGAAACCGCGATTTCACCTTTATGAGAAATATTGAAACGTTCAGCAGGATTCGTTGCGATCAAGTCAACAAACTTGTGAACCGGAAGTCCACGTTGTTTAACTGCCAAATCAAACATCAGGTCTACGTTGTTTTGCGCTCCGCTAATGCCGCCCCATGCTTCCCAAAGATTTCCTTGCTTCAAATCTTCCGTACATGGTGAATGGTCAGATGTTAGCCAGTCAATGTTCCCAGCCAGAAGCTCGTCCCATAATCTTGTTTGGTCTTCCGCTTTTCTGATTGGCGGTTGACATTTCGCTCTCGGACCGATTTCATCAACTTGTTCGGCAGTAAAGGCAAAATAGTGCGGGCATGATTCAACCGTCACATCTACACCTTCTCTTTGCGCTTTCAAGATCGTCTGAATGGCCTCTGACGTACTAATATGAACAAGATGCAATTTACAGCCTGTTTCTTTCGCAAAAAGGATCGCACGTTGAACAGCTTCCACCTCTGTGAAAATTGGACGGGATTCCGCGTATTCGACTCCGGAATTTTTACCTTCTCTCGCAAATTCCTTCGCAAGGCCAGATGGAACAGCTGCGTTTTCTGCATGAATACATAGGATTTGATCCAATTCAGCCAATTTCTGCATGCCTTTGTACAATGTGAAATCATCCACATTTACGAAATCATCCGGAATATCACTTGTAATATCGGATAAGAAGCATTTGAAAGCGAGAACGCCAGCGTCAGACATTTCCTTCAGCTTATCCACATTCCCAGGGACAAGTCCGCCGTAAAATGCGTAGTCGACATAGTTTTGGTCAACAGCCGCTTCCAATTTCAAGTCTAAGGCAGCTTTATTGGTTGTTGCTGGCAGGGCATTCAGCGGCATTTCCACATAGCTCGTTGTCCCTCCGGCAGCTAGTGATTTCGAACCCGTTTCGAATCCTTCCCACTCTGCACGCCCAGGTTCGCTGATGTGTACGTGTGTATCAATCATTCCTGGCATGACATATTGGCCAGTTGCATCAATGACCTCTTTCGCACCGTCCGTAATGTTTTCAGCGATACAAGAAATCTTTTCATCTTTAATACCGATATCAACCTTGTAAACACCGTCACGCAATACTACATTTCCGCCTTTAATTACTACATCAAATTCCATTTGAATTCCCCTTCCAACTATCATTTTTTAATGCACCATTTTTTCGCCAAACATTAGTTTTGCCTATTTTGCATTAACTATTCTCTTCATTCAATGTTGGCGATTTTGCTATTAAAGTTCCCTTACTCTGCGGCAACTCAAGCAAAGTGTAAAGGATAAAAGCTGTTATGATGCCGACAAACCAAGACATATCATAAAGTGGTTTTAAAAAGGGAATGAAATTGCCAATCAAACAAATTACACCGGCAATGATTGTCGTCACAATCGCATTGACATTGAATCCCTTTTTATAGTGGTATCTTCCCTTTTTCGCATCATATAATGCATTCAAATCAATTTTCTTTTTAGAAATGATGAAATAATGGGCTAACATAATTCCGGTAACCGGAGCTAATATCCCGCCCACAATATTTAAGAAAGTGAAAACACTCGTTGCACTTTCCATCAATTTCCACGGCATCGTCAGAATTCCAATGATCGCCGCAAGAATGGCACCGGATTTGAAAGTAAGTTTTTTAGGGAATAAGGAAGCTAGTTGGTAACCAGCAGGTACAATATTCCCGGTAACGTTAACCGATAATGTTGTCAAACAGAGCGTAAGAACGGAAATAGCGATTGCAAACGTCCCGTCAAATCGAGCGACAACATCCAATACGTTCCAGATCGGTGTCCCAAAAGCGATTTCAGAACCAACGATAATCGCGATACTGGCAACCGCAAATAGCAGATAGGCCACAACCAGTCCAGCGGTTTGTCCAATTGCTTGTGTCTTTGTAGATTTCGCAAGCTTCGTGAAATCTGAAACGTTTACAATCGGCGCTGCCCATGCTGCAATCACTGCCGTTATAGCGGCGATGAAGATAACTATTTTATTTCCTTCAACACCCGAGCCAGTATACGCTAAAATGGGACCGATTCCACCCGCTAGGTTAATGGCCCAAATTGCCATTCCTCCAAAAACAATGTAAACAAGAGGCGAAAGGATATTTGTAAACTTCCCTAAGAACCCCATTCCTCCATAAATCAAAGCAACGTTAAATAACCAAAAGAGTAAAAAAGAAAGCAATGCTGGCAATGATAATCCTAAAAGGCTCCAATCTCCGCCTAACGTCAAATACGTCGGCCAAAGCTTTCCAATTAAGATTGATAATGCCTGGCTACCTGCGTAGGTTTGAAACCCGAACCACATAATCGCCGAGATAACACCCCTTAAAACACCAGGAATCATTGCGCCTTTCGGTCCATATGATAAACGTAGCAACATCGCAAACGGCAATCCATATTTTGACCCCGCATGACCATTCAGAACGAGCATCGCTGCTATGACAAGGGAAGCAATGAGAATAGCCGCAAAAACTTGGCCGACTGACATCCCTAAAGCAAAAAGGCCACCAATGGCAATATAGTTGGGAATGTTATGAACGGAACCCATCCACACAGTGAAAAAATTCCCTACACCCCAATTTCGATCTTCTGCAGTTGTAGGCAAAACATCATTACTATATCCGGCAGCCATTGCATCTTTCCTATTAAACTGACTCAAAAAGTATTCCTCCTTAACTGATGCAACTCACTATTAAAACTTTTATTCATACGCGTCAAGCAATTTTTCTTTGTTAGCGTACTCGATTAAACAAAGGGTTCATCGGCAATGCCCGAAGAACAGTGTTTTCCCCCATAAAAGTTTTAGGACTATAATGAGTAGTGAACAACATCATTATACAAAATAAATAACGATACTTCTTTAGGTTAGTTAACCAAAAATATCAATTTATATTATGTATAGTGACTAAGGAAGGTAGGGTTTATATACACTTCGTACAACCAATTGTGCAACTTAAACAATCCGAATCACCCCTTGAAGATCGATTCTTCAAGAGGTAATTCGAAAGGTTATTATTTTTCAAAAATCGTTCCCTTTTTGAAGCTTGAACCTTTAAAGGCAAACTTCGATAGAAGATAGTAAGCTGTTCCTGCAACAACCACACCGATGATCCATGCAAGATCGACGACTAAGAATGCAGCTGCCGCACCAATCAGCATCGCTAGCAAGCCAGCTGGATTATACCCGGCATATGGACCGTCTTCATTGTATAAATCAGCTACATCCACTCGCTGTTTTCTTAAAATATAATATTCGACTAACAAAATCGAAATAACAGGTCCTAAAAACGCGGAATAAATTAAGATGAACATATTCAGACCCGTAGCCGATGATTCTTGAATAAGCAACCAAGGGAATGCACATAGTGCAAGCAATCCTGTAATAATTGCAGATGGCTTATATTTCAGTTTCGTCAACATTGTAATCACATAGACTGGCGGAATAATGTTTGCCACCATATTTGTCGCAATTACCGTTACGACGATAAAGGCAGATACACCTACAGAAATATAAGGATTATCAATAACGACCGGGAGTGCTTGTGCAGGGTTCGTAATACCTGTTGCGGATGCAAGCATTGCCCCGATTACAATAACAAAACCATAAGAGAGAGTGATCGGCAAGAAGTATAATGCTCCGCGCTTCTTATCACTCAAACCCGTTTTTAACTCTCTGGAATAGTCAGCTGCACTTACAAAGATCCCAGCATAATTCCCCAAGAAGACCATAATGAGTCCGAAGAACGGTAAGCCCCATGAGCCTTCTGCTTGTACCCAGTTTTGTGCAATTTCAGTGCTATAGTTTGACATGAGAATTCCAAACACATAAATAAGCCCCACCATGAACACAACAGATGCAATCGTTTCTACCCACTTAATCGCATGGAAGCCAAATAATGAAAGTACAATTTGGACTACTTGAAGCGCGATAAAACAAATGAAAATATTATTAAAAGATCCACCTGTAACAATCTTCGCAATCTCATTTAAGGCAGTTCCGCCAATCCAGCTTTGAATACCATACCAGACGATAGCAGGTATACCGCGTAATAGTGACGATATAACTGTTCCTTTTATCCCAAAGGACATTCTAAGTTGGACAACATATGGAATCCCTTTTTTATAGCCAAGTCGATCATTTAATGCAAAAACAGTGGAGATGATGGCAATTGCAGCTAGAGCTGCCAGGATCGTCTGGAAGATGTTCAATGTTGCCACTCCCGCTACAATTACACTGGCTCCTAACGTCATATTCCCTAAATTGACACCATCGCCAATCCACATGAAAACGTAGTCTTTCGGTTTAACTGTCCGTTCCCGATCGTTTTTCGGATGTAACGATTCGTCTAATCCCGAGGCTTGTTCAACTTGCGTCACTTGTGTATCGTGACCTTCATTTATTGCAGACATATGCCGCACTCCTTTTCTTTTATGCTGTATTAAAGCTACATTGAATGTTAGACGATAAATAAAAGTTTACCCTATTACCGCAAAATTATTTCCCTATAACAAACGTTTGCATTTGGAATGCGAATTCTCTCCCCGTGTATAGGCAGTTTTACGCAAGTTAGTTAAATAATTTCGAGTTCCGTAAAATTAACAGTAGCTCAACTTTTTTATCCTATCGAAAACATTTTCTTCCGTAACAATTGTTATTATACATAGTTTTACCCGGCAGGTCTTTATGTCTATTGAACAAAATGAAAAAACCCTCGCTATATACAGTGCATAATATTTTCCGCAATAGCAGCATCCTTGTACAATCATTTGTATACTTTGAACAAAATAAATTAAGCGCATTTCCATCCTTCTTGCTGAAACCACAGAAAATTCAACATATAGAGAGTTGTGTTAGTTGCATAAGGACTACATTTCCTGCCTGTCGCTTCCCTATTAAGCACTCGACGATCTTCCCATTTCCGAAATCTGAAGGAAAAAACACCTTCTTCCCAAGCGGCTCGCTATCACGCAGGAAGAAGGTGTCCGATAAGTTCTCACTTTGCATTCATTTCAAGTGTTTTTTTCAATTGTTTCAAGTGCCATTTTTCATGCAATCCGACAAACAAAAACCATTGGATCAAAGGAACGTGCCCCAAATGAGGGTGTTTGAATGATTTCTCACAAAGGACATCCATTGTTGTCGACTCAAAGACATCTAATAGGAAGAGACGTGATTCATAGAGTTCATTCTTCATCTCAATGATCGATTTGTACCCTTCCGTCGGCACGGTATCCGCCGGCTCATCCACTTTCAACAAACGGCCCGACGTAAACACAAGTGGTTTCTTTGAGGATTTCGGGCTATTGGGGTTTTTCAGTTCTTCAGCGACCTTCTTGGCAATCAGCGTTTCCATTCGAACCAGATGTTCGAATATTTGTTTTGGTGACCACCCTCCGTTTGAAGGAATCTGGTTGAACTGTTCATCTGTTAACCCATCAATGGATTGATATACTTTTTTTCGGATACGATTATTTTTCTCAAACATCGCCTAGATTTCTCCTTTGATATCCTCTAAAAATTTTATGGAGATGATGCATTTTGACCAAATAAGCTGAGGAAATTGGCTCGAATCAAATTTGCCTTCCTTACAATAGTAGCTTTTGTTAGTTTTCGCAAGTGATTTTTCACATAAAAAAAAGAGTTATTCTCGTAAAATAATTTCGAATCATTTTAAGTGTGGCTATCTTTCTTCTATGTGTATAGAATGCGCTTCAGTTTGAAAAAGTGATCCTCATATTTGACAATGTTAGATTCCTTTTTTCTTTTCCGTATTTCCGAACCAATAACCTGCTCCGATAAATATAGCGCCACCGATCACATTACCGATTGTGACTGGCACCAAGTTTGCTGCCAGTCCAGACAGTGTAATGGTTTCAGGATGCGGGACCATTAGTGAAATGGAAAGCAAGGTCATGTTTGCGATACTATGCTCGAAACCAGATGTGATAAAGGCGAATAAACACCAAAAAATGACGATCAACTTCGCGGTTTCTTCCTTCAATTTGAAGGAGCACCAAACGGCCAAACAGACGAGAATATTGCACAGAATCCCCCTAAACAACAACTCCATAAATGGGGCATTCATCTTGTCGGCTGCCACCATGTTCAGAAAATCCGCCGTCCCTCCCGTGGCAAGCCCTGTATAGAAAAAAAGTGCCGCAATAAGCACGGCGCCAGCAAAGTTGCCAATATAGCTGAAAATCCAAATTTGGATCGTTTCAAGCCAAGTCGTTTTCTTCGCCAATGTGCCAATCATCATGATCATATTATTACTCGTAAACAAATCGGCACCCGCCATTAAAACCAGGCTTAAGGCGATCCCGAATGTGAGTCCCATGATTATTTTTGTTCCCGCAAAACCAGTGGGACCGAGCAAGCCGCCCACCGTAAAAATGAGAATGATTCCAAATCCGACAAAAAAACCTCCCATCATTGTCAATATGAAATAGTTCCTTTTACTTGTACGGTACTGCTTTACTTTTGAAATGGCTGTATCACCTAAAACACCAATTGTTGCTTTCATTCTTTTTCCCCTCCAGCTAGCCTTCGCTTGTCCAACCTATAGTAGAATCGCAATCCGTCATGATTATACAACCTCACAGAGAATCACGGCCCTTCATTATGCTGTGCTTCATGTCTTTTTAGTGAAATATGCCAACTAACAAAACTGATAGGTCGACAGAAACAAGTGCTAGATTCTTTATTCCATTCGGTGCAATCCGTGACACGCTCTGTTCTATCTCCCTATTTTCATAGAGCAAGGTTTCTTTTCCTTTAATAGTGAAAATTGCGAAGGAAAAGACAAAGGGCTTTACCCTTGCCTAATCCATTTGCATTCCCTATACTAATATTGTTAATTCAATACTCCCATGCACTGATGGGATAGAGGCCGCAACTTATAAGAGTAGATCGGACGAGATGCAATGACATCGTCGACTCCGTTTGAAAGGATGAGTTGCCGAAGTGTGGATCGTTCATTGACCATCCGGGCTGGTGATGTTTTCGAATAGGAACATCATTGTCACGTTTTTCGAACAACGTGGAGAACTATCTTCGGAAGGATTATTCGGACTTATGACAACCAGCCGTCGATCTTTTTCGTCGGCTTTTTTATATGCCTAAGCCAGCAACCTTCCGTCAAATAAAGGAGAATATAATTTGGCAAAAACATCACCATCATCATCCAACGCACCACAGTTGAAAAGGTCGCTGAAAGCACGTCATTTAACGATGATCTCACTAGGGGGATCAATCGGAACGGGGATTTTCCTCGCGAGCGGTGGCGCGATCCATACAGCGGGACCTGGCGGCGCATTGCTCGCCTATGCGGCTGTCGGTATTATGGTTTATTTTTTAATGACAAGTCTTGCAGAAATGGCGGCTTATATGCCTGTCGCCGGCTCATTCAAAGTGTATGCCACAAAATTCGTCGATCCGGCATTCGGTTTTGCAATCGGCTGGAACTATTGGTATAACTGGGCCATTACGATTGCAGCTGAACTTGCTGCGGTTGTCCTCATTATGAAATTTTGGTTCCCGGATAGCCCTTCCTACATTTGGAGTGCCATTGCTCTTCTACTAATGTTTGGCTTCAACTATATGTCCGTCAAAGGGTTTGGTGAGGCGGAGTTCTGGTTTTCACTCATTAAAGTGATCACCGTCATCATCTTTATCATCATCGGTTTCTTGATGATTTTTGGCATCATGGGCGGCGAAGCGATCGGCTTTACTAACTTCACGATTGAAGATGCACCATTCAATGGCGGCTTCTTTGCAATTTTAGGGATCTTCATGGCAGCGGGCTTCTCTTTCCAAGGAACAGAGTTACTAGGCGTTGCCGCCGGAGAAAGTAAAGATCCAGGTAAAACAATCCCGAAAGCGGTCAGCACCGTTTTCTGGCGTATCCTTCTTTTTTACATCTTATCGATTTTCGTCATCGGGATGATTTTACCTTATACAGATCCACGTTTACTCAGTGAGTCTGTTTCTGTCAGCCCTTTCACACTCGTTTTCGAACGGGCCGGATTCGCATTTGCGGCTTCCGTCATGAACGCTATTATCTTAACGGCGGTCTTGTCGGCAGGTAACTCTGGTATGTATGCATCTACACGTATGCTTTGGGACTTGGCGCGGGATGGCAAAGCACCTAAATTCCTTGGCAAATTGGATAAAAGAGGCGTGCCGGTTAATGCATTAATCGCTACGACGCTTGTCGGCTCCCTTGCATTTCTATCCACGTTCTTCGGGGACGGCACCGTCTATGTCTGGCTGCTAAACGCTTCTGGAATGGCCGGATTCGTCACATGGCTCGGCATCGCTATCAGCCATTACCGTTTCCGCAGAGCCTACGTCGCGCAAGGCGGCAATATCGACGACCTCCCGTACCGGGCAAGATTCTTCCCGCTCGGTCCGTTACTGGCATTGGTCCTTTGTACATTTATCATTTTAGGACAAAACTTCCAAGCCTTCATAGGCGGTGAAATCGATTGGAACGGCGCACTCGTTTCCTACATCGGATTACCCCTTTTCCTCATTGTCTGGCTGGTCTATAAAGTGAAATTTAAAACGAAATTGATTCCGTTGAAAGACTGCGATTTTGATAAAGAATAAAAACGAGCCAGTTGCTAGGACGAGGGAACATGTCCTAGCAACTGGCTTTTTTTGCTGTATATTGTTCTGTGAAAATTTATCTTAAAGTACCAAAGAACAGAGGCACTTCTTAAACACCCGCATTCGGTAATAGCAAATCTAAAATGAAAAGACAGTATTATTTCATCATTTGATAATAGACATAAAAATTAAATATTGCAGGTATTAACAAACTCAGTGCAAGACAAAAGACCGCTGCGAATTTAGACTGTTTAATAAGCCGTTCGTCGCCTAATTTTAAGTATTGGAAGAAAGATAGGCTGAAATAAAAGCAAAGTACAATCAATATCAAGGAAAGTATCCCTAACCAATTCCCTGTTCCCATAAAGTTTAGATTATCCATGCAAACACCTCCAAATCGTTTCATCACTTTATTGCAAAACCTGATCTTTGGCTACATGAAAAAGCTGCCCTGTAAAAGGTAGCCGATTATTCAACAACAGCAGCCGTTAATTTAACTGAAACACAACTACAAAGATATTATTTTTACACCCTTTTTAATATTAACGACTAATAAAATAAGGTCCACATTCTTCTTCGTGTGTCATCATAAATGTCCATTTTAGTTCCCAATCCATTACATAAATATCACCATAAAACATATGCAACCGATCATACGGTAAATCTTGAATCCCCAAACTTTTAGCATTTTCCACTAAATATGCTTCATCTATATACTGATAAAAAATTGTACATTTATCCTTTTTCTGTTGATTGAAAAGTTCAATGGCTTCTCCTTTAATAGTGCAATTTACAGCTTCCCAACTACATAGATGCCATAAAAAAGAGTCTAAGTAAATTTCCTCTTTTTGTTCTGTTGATAAATGATCTGTGAATATATTTTCCCACGACTTACGTAAATATCCACCCCATTTGGGGATTGCTAAAACCTGCAATTCTTTTCTAAAGTTCATCTCACTTGTTCTCCTTGATACCGTCTTATTCTTAATCTTCTAGGGTAAATCGTTTTCTTTTACTAAGGATACTAACTGGTCCTGTTTTCTATTATTATCAAATAAAGATTCTATCCATCAATAAACCAGTCAATATTATTAAAATTCCGCATGCAAAATGTATCTTCATTTGATTCAAACCTATTTTTTCAAACAACATGAACAGAAGAACAATCCCTCCTATATATTGGGCACTCACAAAGAAACTACTTTCAACTAAAAATAAGTTAGGAAACGACTGATACAAAGCTGCTGTTACTCCAAAAAGGAATACAACTAATGGAATTCTTAAATTCCACTGTTTCCAATCCATATCCCTGGTACTAATCATCTTTTGCATTTAAAAGTCCCCTTAATAATTATCGATGATACCACCCAGCGAAGAAGCTTTAATAAAAGGTTTTTTGATGATATCTGCTATTTCATCCTTTGTACCATAAATGACAATACCTAATATTTCCAAGTCATCTATATTTATGTCTTTCATAATATCATAGGCGTTCTGGTGTCATGAAAAAAACTTGTTTGTAAAAAATATAAAATGTCTTCATATTCATTATCCAATTTAAGAGTTGAAAAAACAGGAGAATTTGTAGAAAATCCTAGGGCTTCATTCTCTCTAATAAAAGTGGAAGACCAATCGTGGTCTTTCGCCTCTTGTTTTAATGTTTTTAATTGGTCATCACTATAGGTATTTACCCAAAACCAAGTCATCTCGGGAGATTAATCCTACTCTGGTTATTGCACAGCCTGCCTTTATTCTAAGAAGAATTGAGTCGGTTCCTGATTTTACTATCAACTGAATACAATCATTCTGAAGGCTCAGCCTTTTTTAAAAAACTATTTCTGAGGCTCTTTTGTTATGCAATTTTATCGATTTTGAGCATTTATTAATTTTCATGGTAGTTGAAGAAGAAACGTGAAGCTTATTCAGCAATCTCGCCCTTTTTGCCTTTAGTAATGAAAATAAGCCAATCTATGCAACTTTGTATAAAAAGCTGCATAATATCGGCTCTAAGAATTTTATACGTTATAGAAGATTAGCTTTTCGTTACAGTAACATAATCGTTCTAATTAAAAATTATAGGAAAAGTAAATGTAACGAAAGCTGCCCAAAGTCCGTAGACCGGCAAATACTTAGTAACGGCATCTTGGATAGTTGAAGGGCCGGATTTGTTCTGTAGAAAACGCATATAGGAGAGCATGATCCAAATTAGATTTGCCCAGATAAGTATGTTTACTCCTAAAACAGCAAGTCTATTAGGCGTAATCCCATAAGAAGAAAGTCTGAACACGATGGCTGACAAAGCCACACTGTCAATGATAAGCGCAAGAACGATTAAGGAGAAATTTATATAATCTGAAATGTTCTTCTTCTCGTCTGAGTCGCTCTCGGTAATGGAAAATATGGTAACGGCCAATACACCAAAGAGTATTCCGTTGAAGACTATTAGGAAATTTCGGTCCAAGAATGGATTTTTTCCGACCCATATAACCGTTATAAGATAGACCAACAATGTGACCAGGACAAGAGGACCAAAAATTTTTGCTATATATGGTGTAATATTCTTAGCAAGTTTAAGATTCATTGATACCAGGTATGCAGCCACAATAGCGAGGGCGGCAGCACCAAATAAAACAACATTACTAAAATAGAAGTCTTCTATATCCAAGCCAACAAAGCTAAATAACTGCATGGTTAATGCTGCTAGTACCATTCCACTAACTGCCAGGCTGGCGTAGAGAATACAATATTCCAAATTAAATTTAATATAGGCTAATCGTATACTGCCTTCTGAATATGCGTTCCCAGTAAATGCGAGCCCTACCAATACCCATAGGAATATGGGAAGGTGTAAATAAGCAAGGATAATACTGTCTTTATCATTTAATGGTAGCCAATTAAGATAAAACCCGGAAATTAGGAACATCGCTACAAGGGAATAAATAACACTTTTCTTCGGAGTATTATTGTAAACAAAATAGGCAGCAATAAAGGGAAGTATACCAAAAGCCAGGTTAATTGGAGCAATTGCTTCCTGTTCGACAAAATGGAAAATAATCCTGGTGCTTATCCCGGCCAGAATGGCTAAAATGCCCATGAATAAGAAACCTTTTTGAAGCAAGGAAGATTTTTCTGGATTTGCCGTCTCCTTGAAATGCAATCTTTCATACCAAACACCAAGAACATGAGAATCAGGATTTTGTTCCCATGCGTGTAAGAATGATTTTTTAAAAGCTTTCGGATCTTTTCTATACATCCTCTCCAGCTCATGAGGGTTAGCAATATTTTCAGTAATCAAATCGGTAATGTCCATAGTTATCCCCCCTAATAATCGTTATATTACTTTCCTTCACAATGTTCACCTGCCTTCGTCACTTTTGTATTCTAAAATATCTCCTGGCTGACATTCTAAAGCCTTACAAATTGCCTCTAAAGTGGATAATCGAATCGCTTTTGCCTTTCCATTTTTCAATATAGAAAGGTTCGCCATTGTTATTCCAACCTTCTCAGAAAGTTCTGTTACGCTCATTTTCCTTTTTGCTAACATCACATCAATATTGATTATAATTGCCATTGTTATTCACCTCAGACCGTTAAATCATTTTCTGATTTGATATTAATTGCTTCTTGTAAAAGTTTTTGGAGAACAGCCGCAAAGACTGCGATAACCATCGAAGCAAAAGGGACAACCAATCCGACAAAGATAACTCCTGGTGCGTCGTCTGCTTCCGCAAAGATATAGAAGAGCGGCCAAACTAGCACATGCAAAATACTGATTGTGATGGCACAGTATTTGATTTTCTTTAAAGCCTTTACAGATAAATCGGAGAAAGCTATATTCTTGTCAATATAGCTTAAAAGGTTGAAAGCCTTATACAATGCAAAATAATAAGGTATCGCCGATGCATCAAAAACGATGAAAACAAGATATTTTATAAAAGCAAACTCCGGAAGCAATTTTGCTGCAAGATTCGCCATTTCAGGCACCAAAAAGATGCACAGAGCAAGAACTGGGACTCCCAAAAGAATAACAGCTATTTTTAAAAACAACGTTGTTACTTTTCCCATAAAAAGCACCTCACTTTTTTATTCTGATTTTGATTTTAATACATAATTTATCGTTTTGCAATAAATATTTATTAAATTGGATAACATTTTTATTGTTGTTTTTTGTTTTTAAACAAAAATAAAAAGCATTTCTCATTCAAGAGACATGCTCTATAACTTTAAACCATTAAATTTGTAAATTGTACAGCTAACCTCCCCCGTCAGCCATGCGTGTAGCGCATAATCAGCGCTACACTACAGTGGATGAAAATGTGTGTAGAACGGATATTGGATACTACGGCTGCGAGAGGAAGGTCGATAAACTATGCTGCCAGAGAGCCCACAGGTTAGTCTGACTTCAACGACCACGGTGCATGACAGAATGTCGCTCGCTTACGGGAAACACTCATGGGAGATTAATAAAACAGAGACGCTTATTGAACAAGCAAGTTATAAATCGCAACTGTCATCCGTATTATTCCTCTTCTTTTTATCACCAAAATATTTCCAAAGGTGGTATGTCGACCAGAATAAAGCGGTAGATATAAGTATTGAAAATGGTGAAATGTAAGTTTTTCAAGAATATAATTAGGGGTAAAAACAGTGAATAAGACCAAGATTATTATAGCTAGAATCAAAAGTATCCAGTAACGTTTGTCTGTGAACTACCCCCACCTACGCGATGCTTAGAGGTGGGAGCTTCTAAGGTAATTGCGCCTATTGGCACAAAATGGACTTAGCGAGCGAGCCTGAACCATGCTCTCTTATTCATTCTTCCAAGGTACGAAGTCCTTCCATTTTGATATTGATGGCAGCGTTCCAATCTCGGTCCAATACGAAACCGCATGCACATTGGAAAGTTCGTTCGGAAAGGGATAATGCTTTTTTTACGAGCCTACAACGTGAACAGGTTTTGGAGGATGGGAACCATTTATCAATCTTGATGAGCTTCTTCCCTTGGTTTTCCAGTTTGTATTTGAGGAATTTTGTGAATCTCCCCCAAGCCGCGTCCATGACACTTTTACCAAAGTTCAGCGATTTGGACATCCCTTTCATGTCAAAATCCTCAATGACAATGGCATCGTATTGTTGCGTCAATGCATGGGATTGTTTGTGGAGAAAATCGTTTCGTTGATTCGCCACTTTTTCATGCAATTTCGCCACCTTCAATCGTTGTTTTTCCCAACGATTGGATCCTTTTTTCCTGCGGGACAAAATCTGTTGTGCTTTCGCAAGTTTTTCGAGCGCTTGTCGATAATAACGGGGGTAATTGGCTATCTCACCCTTTTCACTGTCGACAAATAAGCCGCTCATGGAAAAATCCAGACCGACGACACTTTTTAGTTCTTTGGGTTTTGTTTTCTGTTCGCATCCTGTCAAAATGGACACATAATACTTCCCAGTTGTTGTTTTGGAAATTGTACAGGATTTGATTGTGTGATGGGACGGGATTTCCCGATGTTGCTTCATTTTCATCGGTTTGAGTTTTGGTAATTTGAGATAGCCATCCACGAGCTTGATATTTCCGTTCACCATATTGGTTGTATAGGATTGCCTGGACTTCCGATTTTTGAATCGCGGATACTTCGCTCGTCCCCCGAAGAAATTTCGATAACCTTCTTGGAGATTCAATTGTGCATTCGCCAGTGCCAATGAATCGACTTCTTTGAGCCATTCGAATTCCTCTTTATATTTGGCGGGTGTGGGAAACTTTTGCTGCTTTAATAGGGCTTTATTGTCTTTCAGACGTTCATAGGCCTCTTTTTTTTCCGCTAACATCTTATTGTAGACAAATCGGACACAACCGAACGTTTTTGCCAGTAGGATTTCCTGTTCTTCTGTCGGGTAGATACGGAATTTATAAGCTTTGTGGGTCATCTCCAATCACCTCACTTCCGAAAATAGTTCTCCATGGAAAGACTGATAATTTACAAGTGGAATTTTCAGTCTTCTAAACTACCATCATTATAGAACATACGTTTCCGCAAAGCGAACTTTAAGCTACGCCTAACCGAAATTCATCTCCCACTTACGGCTGGGCTATGCCCTTCACGCGCTTGAAGTGAGAGACTTCTTTCGAGGGCTGTTAAAAGTGCTAAAACTCCACATACAATCCTCCCTGTACCAACATGTGATTTTCAAACTCAAGATATCCATTTATTATCCAACACTCTTCAACCAACCTTTAGTTAAAAAAGAGGGTGCTTAACCCCTAATTGAAGTAAAGCACTCGTTTGTTTAAGTACATTTTTTCACAATCTTATAGAGCAACGGTGCTTTTAAGGTTGATTGTATCCTTTAAGAACTTCTCCGTTAGTATTTCTCAATTTTTATTGTTATATTTTCTTCGCTAATTGTTACGTTGTCTGTTTCAGAAACTTTCTTTATAGAATCTTCAACTACTTGTTGGATCAACGTATCATCAACTTTTACATTCTTAGGGAAACTTACTGATACAGAAAGTTCTTTAACATTACCGCCTAACATTATTGCTATTGAATCTGCCTCAATTGCCGTTTGTTCTGTAATAGATACTATTATTTCATCTCGTAATTCGGATAATAATTTTTCCTGTTCACTTTCTACCACGTCTTGTTCACTTTCTAATACTTGAACCGGTTCTTCGCTCTCGTTTCCATTACATCCAACCAATAAAATTGAACTAAATACAACTCCTGAAATTATAGCTTGTTTCATCATTTCTAAATTCCCCTTTCAAAAATAATGTGCACATTCCACAACAATTCTCCATCCGTAAGTTTGACGGCATCCATTGGTAAAAGTTCCAAAATGAAACATAATCTTATTAAACTAAAGTGCTTCGTTAGTTAAAGATGAATCAGCTGTATCATAGAACAGAATATGTATTAAGTTACATTCGATAAAAGCATAAAAAAAGACCATCTATTGATAGGCCTGTTATTGAATTTAAAACACTTCGTTAGCTGAATAAGAACACAAAAACAAAGGTTTAGATCCCAAAATGGATCATATATTTCTTTTCACCTTTTGCTTGTATAATTTTTGTAGCCAGTTCATTAAGTTCAACACATTTTTTAAAATCTGCTGAAGACGTGACAACCTCATAAAATAGTGATAATGATTTAGGTGGAATAATTGTAATTCCCCAATAAGCTAGACCATATTCAGGGCGATTATAGGAATGAAAGTAAGTCTTCATGATAGCTAAATGTGGATTTAAGCTATTGATAATATCATCATCAACGGAAATACAGTTGTACTTTTCTGGTTCATAATTAATGTAATTTTTCTGTTTGTCTAAGTCTTTTAGGATTCCAAATTCGTGTACACAAGGCATGATCATCTTCCTCTCATATGAGATTCTGTTATTTAGTTAAACTCCCCTTAGTTCACTCAAGAAAAAGAACCGTCTAAGTAGCTCACAAGTAACGCATCCGTTTGTTATATTATTTAATTTTTCCCGGATTTACTAAAACCATAAATTAATAATATTATCCCAAGAATTAAGAATGCTGGAACAAACAAATTATCAAAGAAACCATTAGTTTCAACGTCCGGGACCCCACCATTTATTTGTCCAGAGAAAAATCCTGCCCGAACTATACTCGTAGAAAGCAAAGAGAATCCGCGTTCCAAAGTATATATAAATCCTGCCATAACAATAAATACAATTCCCGTGATTTAAAAATACATTGCTTTTTTACCTCCCTTCCACAAAATGACCCGATGGTTGGACACAAGTTAAAAAACACTGTTCAACTAATAAATTTCCTATGTCTTCCAAGACAGTTTATCATAATTTCCGATTCTTACCAGTGTCAAATCCATCCTTTAGTTGAACCAGGAAGTCAATACTATTTAAAAAAAACAGGAGTGATACATATCTTGGCATAAAAATAAATGACAACAAAAAAAGTCGACTCCATCGTGTAAGTTAATGGAATCGACTTTTCTTTTCAAACCTTGTTCCAGCAAAGCAGACGTTTGCTTAAGAAGCATTATATTGATTAAATACCTGCCCAAACATCCTTTGCATAAGTTCCGTCTTCTTGAAGTTTTCTCATCCAGTCTTGCGCTTCCTGTTCGCTTGCTCCGTGCACTGATTGATAGGCTTTTTTCAAGGTTTCTTCCACTTCCGGTGCCATCTTGCTGCCATCTCCACACACATAAAGCCGTCCTCCCTGATCGAGCATGCGGATTAATGCTTCGGCATCCTGGGCCATTAAGGCTTGTACATATGTTTTCGACATGCCCTCCTTGCGGGAAAAGGCTGTATGGAGCGTAACCACTCCGTCTTTTTCGTATTGCTCCAACTCTTCACGGTAAATAAAATCCGCTTCATTTCTGCATCCAAAATACAGATGGGCTTCGCCTAGTGTCTTCCCTTCCCGCTTCATGACGTTGCGGGCTTGCAGGAAACCGCGGAACGGCGCGACTCCTGTACCCGGTCCAACCATAATGATTGGCGTCTCAGGATTTTCAGGGAGTTGAAATCCGGAGGCTGGTGTACGTACAAATGTCACGAGCTCCTCACCAGGCTGACGTTCAGCCAAGAAATTGGAGGCAACCCCATGATATTCACCTTGTCCACTCCAAGCGGGACCACGGACAACCCCTACCGTAATACTGGCGCGTTCTGCATCTACCCGAGGGGAGCTTGAGATCGAATAATATCTAGGTTTAAGTGGTGGTAAAAGCTCCAAAAACCGCTCAAATGGCATTTCACACGCTTCGTATTTTTCCAGAAGATCCAGCATCGTAATCCGTTTCTTCAATAGCTGTTCCTCGTATGTTCCCTCTTCCAATAAAGCTTCCAATTCACGTTTATGCGGAGGACAGACCGTAAAAGCGGCCACTTCTCGTATCTGAGCGCGAGTGGCAGGTTCCTGTACCTCAACACTATGGCTGAGAAGCTCAGAAAGGGATACAGGCCGTTCTAAAGGCAGATGGGACGCACTGACGCCGCTTGCTGTCAAAACGACTTGATCGTTTCCATTTAAACCAAAGCGCTGTAAAATACGGTGGACATTCGTTTCACTATTACTCGGAAAGACGCCAAGGTGATCGCCTTCCTGATACGTCACTTCCTCCGGCAACTGCACCTCGATATGCCGTGTGCTTCGTTCGCTACCAGATTGTTGCAGTTCATTGTTTCCTGCAACCTTCACGTGAACTGCATCGTATGATTGAGCGAGTGGCGTCTCTTCAAAGCCACTAACAAACTCAATATTTAATGTACTTCGTTCTCTCTCCGCATTTTCGTTCATTTTTAAATCAAACGTCTTCATGGCATCCGTCCACATTTGATTTTTCCATATATCGAGCTGTCTTTCGAAATCTCCACTCGCATCGGCCTCACCACGGGTAGAAAATCGGGTGGCCCCTTTTTCGGCAAGTTGCTCGTCAATAAACCGCGGGACATCTTGATACGTCGCAGCCCAGTTATGGTCACCACAACCAAATACGGAATACGTAACGCCTTTCAGTTCACCTGGTTCAACCTGCTCCAACCATTGGACAAACTCTATGGCATTGCTCGGCGGCTTCCCATTATAAGAAGAAGTGACCACCAATAAGGCGCCTTCTGTCGGCAATCGACCTAGCCGATCATTGAGGGGAGCCACTTCGCTTCGAATCCCATGTAAACGGGCGATGTCTGCTAATTCTTTTGCAACATGTTCGGCCGTTCCCATATTCGAACCGTAAAGAACGAGCAACGGTCTATTATTCACGCCCATGATGGCAGCTTTCTGCTCTTGTTTTTCTTGACGAGGGGCAGCGCTTACGTCTTCATCTGGTTGAATTCCATAGCTGTAGTTTATTTTCTTGTCTCGTGATTGAACACGTATTTTCAATTCATCCGGTTTCAGCGTTAATGTTTGCTTTACTTTTAATTGATAATTCATATGATCAATCAATTCAAATTGCTGCAAAATCATACCAAGGACCAAAGCGGCTTCATGAAGCGCAAATTGCATTCCAATACATGCGCGCATGCCATTTCCAAACGGCTTGTAGGCATGATGGGGAATTTTGCTCGGATCTTCAAAACGCTCGGGACGGAATTGCTCTGCATCTTCTCCCCACGCTTCCTTGTCTCGATGAAGCTGAGGCAAAATGACTGAAACACCTTCCCCTTTCTTAATCGGGTATTTCCCCCCAATCATGGTATCTTCCTTAGCGAACAAACCGAATTGAGGAGCAGTCGGCCATAAACGTAAAGATTCATTTAAAATCATGCGAATATATTTCAGCTCTAATACTTGCTCATAGGTTGGAACTGAACTTGTGAGTACTCGATCCACTTCTTCGTAAGCCTTTTTTAATATATCTGGGTTTTTAAGTAAATAATAAATGGTAAAGGATAATAATCCGCTCGTCGTTTCATGTCCCGCAATTAAGAATGTAATGATTTGATAACGAATATTTTCATCATCCAATTGTTCTCCGGTTTCGGGATCTTTCGCATCCAACATGCGAGCGAGCAAATCGGTTTCACCCTGATTTCCCTTTGCTTTACGATCTGCAATGATCTTATCTACTAAGGAAAACATAGATTGAATATCGCGCTCATACTGACGTTTTGTTTTGATCATCAATTTGTTTTGAATTGGCAATCGATTGCTGTAATGCATGGCTTCGTCCAGCGCACGAACCATACTGACAATAAATGGATTAGGCGTTTCCCTGTAATAACTATTGAACCGATAGTTAAATCCACATAAGCCAATCGTGTCCAACGTCAGACGTGTCATATCCTCCGGAACATCGATGCTTTCATCCGGATTCAACCGTGCCCATTTTTGGACAAGCTGCACAGCAATATCTACCATCATCCCATGGTATCCTTTCATGGCTGGTAAGCTAAATGAAGGCATCAGAATACTATGCGCTTTTTTCCAGTTCGGTTCTTCCGTTAAACTTGTGAATAGGCCATCTCCAGCAAAGTCACGGACTTTCAGTAAGTGCCCAATCGCTTTGTCAAAACGTGACTCATCACAAACATCCGCTACTAGATCAGGTCCGGATAGCATGAGTATGGACCTTTCAAAGGCTTCGAAGCGATAAATCGGACCGTACTCGTCTGCAATTTTACAGAAAGATAAGGTTGGCGAATCTTTATCGATTAAAGGTAAATTTCCCAGCGGACCATACGTTTTCGGTTGCGGGATCTCTACAGGCATCATTGGTTCCATAATAACTCCCCTTTTTCTCAGTTTTCAAAAGTACTTTTATCGTTCATTAGTTTCTTTATACCCTAACATTCAAAACAAATTACTCGATCTTCGGCATTTCAAAGAAGCTTCCATATTCAACCGATGTATGAAGAAGAAAAAGTTTTCATAATGTTTCACGATCATTTAATTGACACTCCTCAATCATTGACGTTACAATCGTCTCGGCGTTACACTTGTAACGTCAATGTGATTTTAACATCCATTTTAAATATGAGTCAATAAATGTAAGATAGGGCTGAACAGAAAAGGGGGGAATGTAATGTCCAAGGAAAATTCTGAATGGCAACGGATGGAAGTGCTTAGGTTATCGAATCTCGAATCAAATCGTCTCACGAAAGAATGTATTGAATCTGCTTTAGTATTATTGATGAAAGAAAAAAACTTCAATGACATTTCTATCACTGAAATCGTCAAGCGGGCCGGCGTATCCCGGACCGCCTATTATCGAAATTATGCTTCTAAGGAAGAGGTTCTCCACAGTATGGTCCAAGAAGTCGTTAATAATACTGCGAAAGCAATGGGTTTGCATGATCCAGACAAAAACTTATATGAATTCTGGTATACGATGTTCGATAGTATAAAACCGTTTTCTGAAACATTTCAGATTCTGTTAAAAGCAAATTTCGGAGAAACAATTCTTTACCAGATAAACAAAAAACTGCAGGAAAAAGTTACGGAAGGAGATATAAAAGGACACTATCAACAATGTTTTTGGAGTGGCGCTGTTTACTCGATTCTGACTGAATGGGTGAGAACGGGTATGCAGCAAACAGTGGAAGAAATGACGAGGCTCTGTTGCGCAATCTTGGCTTCTCCTGAACGTGACAAAACGGTATAAAGAGGTTGAGACATAACTTACTTCTCTAATCAAGGCAGAAAACCCGTCATTCTTTAATACAAATGACGGGTTTAACAAGATCTATTTACATCCTACTACACGAAAACTAAATTTTAAATTGAGAAATGGCTTCTTCAAGTTCAGTTGCCATGCTCGATAAATGTTGGCTTGCTGCAGCGATTTCTTCAAGTGTCGCCGTCTGCTCTTCAGCCGCCGCGGCCACATTTTCAAATTCTTCGCCGGTTGAACGGGCAAGCCCATCTACGCCCCGAATAATTCCGACGATGTGCTCACTATCCAAGGATAGCTGCTGTATGAACGAAGATATGGCATGCATCTGCTTAGAAACTTGTGAAACGATGGCGGTGATTTCATTGAAAGTAACACCGGTTGTGTGTACGACTTCCGTACCTTTTTTCACTTCACGTGTACCGTTTTTAATTGACTGAATCGTCAGCTCTGTATCCGTCTGAATTTCTTTGATCAAATCTCCAATATGACCCGCTGCCTCTTGGGACTGTTCAGCAAGTTTCTTGACCTCACTCGCGACAACTGCAAAGCCCTTTCCGTGCTCACCTGCACGCGCTGCTTCAATCGAAGCATTCAAGGCTAACAAATTGGTCTGACTGGAAATGGCGGAAATGGTATCAACAATCTGACCGATTTCAGTAGATCGTTTCCCTAGCTTTTCCATCATCTCTGCCGATGTATTGACTGTATCTTCGATGGTTTCCATCTGGGTAATTGCGGACACCACCGCTTCTTCACCCTGCTGCGCTTTTTGAACCGCTTCTTCAGAACTTTTTGCGACTGCATTCGAATCTGCGGACACTTTGTTAAGTGTCTCAGACATTCGGTCGACTGTTTCGGTGGCCTCCCTCGTCCGATCGATCTGTTGCATGGCTCCATTTGATACGGATTCAGTCGTCTCAGCTACTATTTGAGCGGCCTGTGCAGTCTGATCCGCGCTCGCATTCAACTGTTCGGCTGAAGAAGCCACCTGCGAACCAGTCTCTTTCACAATCCGAATAAGCCCATTCAGATTAGTTAACATACCATTCAGATCATTCGACATCTGACCTAATTCATCATTCGAGCGAATATCAAGACGATGTGTCAAATCCCCCACCGCTATTTGGTTGATCATGCCGGACATACCGGCAATATTTTTCAACATATGTTTTAATAAAAAATAAATGAGTGTTACCAAAATGAGCACTGAAATGAGGAAATAGATGATCAGTTTGGTTGTCATACTTTTTACAGGCGCAATCACTTCATCTTCAGTGACAGTTGCCGCTACAGACCAGCCTGTGGACTGAACGGGCTCATAACCAATATAGTATTGTTTTCCGTCAATCTCCGCTGTCTCCAGTCCGTTCTTGCCAGCGGTCATCTTTTTGGCAACCTCTCCGATATCCCCCGCTTGACTCGTAAGGGGCTCTTGCATAATCAAGCTTTTATCGGGATGATACATCACTTGTCCACTCGACGTCAGTAGTAGACTAAAACCTGTTTGCCCTATTTTAGACTGTTCCATAATGGAAGGTAAGGAATCAAGAAATAGGTCGACTGCTACAATGCCCACTGTCTCATTATCTACCTTAACTTGTTTCATCACACTTAAAATTACTTTTCCAAATACCTGATCCATATACGGCTCTGTAAAATAGACACCTTCCGCTTCCTTCACCGGCTGATACCAAGGCCTACTGTACAAATCAAAATCAAGATCGGAAAGAACATCACCTGTCCCTGTCAAAAAGTTTGCCTTCTCGCTTGCCACCCAAATCATCGCCACATCCGGATTCATGCTTTTAATTGCTTCCAGCGATTGATTCATGTCGTTATAATAGGCGTTTGTCAAAGCCTCTTCACGCGAGAGCGCTGTCTCTAGATAATGAAGCACAGTTTGGTCAGCTGTAATTTGGTTGACCAATGCCCCTTTTACCATAAAAAAGTTATCTACATCATTCGCAACAGATTTACTTTTACTCGATAATTCTGTCTCGGTGTACTGGGTCATGATTTCTCTTGTATCCAAGCTCACAACGATAGCTGTAATCACCATAACCACTGTAATTGCAACCAATAAAATCAGAGATACCTTTGTGGAAATACTTTGCCGCTTCATCTAAACACCCCTTGAAAATCTAACTGATTCATTCTAGTAATCTAGTGAATATGTACTAGTGATTATACCTTAAATTCGATCCGATATCATGATTTCAGAGAAATACAAACAGTGGATTTATTAGAAGGGGATCATTTTTTAAATCGAATAAAACGACTCACTTGTCGAACATGACTGGAGTGCTTTTAACAACTTCCTATTACAAAAGCAATCTCTCCTGCTCAAACATTCGTTTTAAACCTCGAAGCTGTTCATTCGTAATCCATTTTAATTTTCATAAACAGGTACAAGTGTATGAAATCGTGTTCTCATCTTCTCGCTATCAAATACAACTGTTCTATTTACAAAGAAATAAATTCTCAATCCGTCTTCGTTTTGTATAATCTTTGCATAATGATTACTTTCTTCATCCTTTACTCGCCTTATCTTCGGATCTGTTATGACACCGTACCGAATAAAAAAATCATCAAAATTCGTAAATGCCGAGTTTAGCACCTGATCTGTTTGTATGGGAAGTGTGCCGCTTCCTAAATACCACTCCCACTGAGCTCCCTTTAACTTGATGAAAGCATTGTAAAGACTGTTGTCTCGCGTATAAAAAACCAGAACCCCATCTTTTACAATTTCTAAATGGATGATCTCTTCTACCTGAACATCGGTATCTTTCATTACATCCAGCAATTTCTGTTCAATGGTAGGATTTTTATGTTTACTAGCACACGAACTCAATAAAAATATAAGAACTAAGCAAGATAATATATAAAACTTAATTGTTAGCCCTTTTTTCAATCGCTTTATCCCCTCTCTTTCCTTTGACAATTAAAGCACCCATGTAAATACAGCCAAAACCTAGCAATTTCATTATGATATGCCCTATATTTCCCATCTGATCAATAATCAATGAAAATAAAAAAGCTCCTAAAAACAGAAAAGGTATCGCCAAAAACCATCTCAAATTAACCCAGCCTCCTTGAAACACCTACTTTAAGACCTCTAGGCCATCTATATTAAATTGTTTCATTTTCCCTTTCTCCCAAAGCACGTTTAGCCCTATCATTAAGGAATCCAAACAATCCAATACCTATTAATAATATTCCTATCACCAGAAAACTAACGAAAAAGATTTTCAAGCCAATCGTTGGAGATTTTGATACAAAACCACTTAATACTAAAAATGAAACGCCTATCCAAAATAGAAAATACTCAAACATCCTCCCGTTACATTTGAGTAAAGTATATCCCATAAGGATTATGAGGTATGTAGCACTTAATAGCATGAGTAAAGGAAAGGTAGGTGCAAATTTAGCAGCATATACAAAATAGTCGATTTGTAAAATATCATTTTTATCTTCGACTTGACCATTCGCCATCTGTGAAAAAATCACTGTATGTTGCCATTCCCAAGGTATCTCTACTATTGTGCTACCTTCATACCATGCAGCCCCAGTAGAAAATACTAAAAGGAGCGAAGCTAAAATAAGTTGGATAATCATCTTGAAGGACATTTTTTTACACCTCGAATATTTTTTAAAGTCAAATATTTATTTACACCGCAACTTGCACTATATGAAATTATTCTTTTTTAATAAAGATGTTGTTATTCTTCCTACTGTAAAGTGAACTTTTATCAAGCTTTTAATCCTTCCCCGCTTTTTATAAATTTTCTCCAATACTTTCCGCTAATCGTATTAAATAAAACGCTGTTATTTTCACTCACTACAATCCGTTTATACAGTGAAATGGATGGAGAATTTTCCTTTTATCAATTAAAAAGCATCCGGTATTATACTCCAAATGAGATAAATGGCAATGATTATATGGAACAAAACCCCAACACTTAACATCAGATGGATACTGAAGCTTTTAAGTATCTCGCGATAAAAATAATAGAGCCCAAAAAGAACAAAGGCATAGATGACAGGCATTCCTACACTATACAGTAATTTACTCGTATCAGAAATATCTCCTGGTGGTGCGTCGGCAGCATAGAATAAAATGCCACTTATCATATATGACAGAAAAAATTCAACACAATAGGTGACTATGGCTGCGATTAGAAAATAAGCACCGTAAGCAATCATTTTACTCATGAAAATCCTCCCCCATGAACACCCTTACCTCCAAACACAATACCATGGATTTCCCGAAAATTGTCAAACTAATTTGCTTTACCAGTTCGAGAAACACACCTTCTTCAATTCACACAGATTTCTCAGTGATTACTCACCTATATAACAATTGTAAAGCAAAAAAGTATACAACTTTTCTAAAATTATTTTATGAACATGAAAAAACCAATCAAGCATAATTTTGCATACATGGCTCCATTGTATCTTTTCCTTTTAGCTTCCTGTGCTACAGCTCAAAATAACGGAGATATTTGGCTTCATTATTATTCCATAAGAAAAGGCTACCATTTAAAAATGATCCTACTGCGATGACAAATCCATCAATGATGCTAAAAGCGTTGTCGAAAAGTAAATACATGTTTACACTAGAAAATTCAGATACCCTTTTTATTACTATCAAGGCAACAAAAAGAAAAAAACCCCTCTAAATAAGGTGACAAACGGAATTTCGAAAGTTTTACGGCTTAACTGATATTTTGTTCCGTTTGTCTATTTTCTTGTTCTATTCGTCCAATCATTCCCTATGGAACAGAATAGAATACGAAAAGGAGGTTGTGCCTTTTGGCTCAAGAATTTATAGTCAGCCCAGGTCAGTCAATACAAGCCGCCATTACCGTAGCAAATGATTATGACACCATTCGGGTGCTTCCAGGCACCTACACCGGCCCCATCGTTATTAATAAAATGATTCAATTACTAGGCGCTCAAGCCGGGGTTGATGCAAGAACGCGGACAGGTGCCCCTGGTACTGAGTCCATTATAACGGGGACATCTGTGACTGCCCTGGTTCAATTAGCGGCTAACAATGTCGTAGTTGATGGGTTTACCATTCAGGGAAACACTGCTGGAGCAGGCGCATATTCCCTTCCAACCTTTTCAGGTTATTGGTTCTTTAATAATATTGTACAAAATAATGTTTTCGGTTTTTATGTCAATTCAAATGGGGAAACTGAAACACAAGTTAGGCAAAATATTTTTAATAATAATAATCAAGCCGGAGCTTCAACCGGTAACGGAGTCTATTCTGATCAAGGCATTCAAAACCTATTAATTGATAGCAACCGATTTACAGGACCCCATGCAAATGCATCCATCAATATGGCTACAAATGCGTCTGATGTCGTTATTGTAAGAAATGAAATGCTTACAGACAACTCGATCGCTTTAATTGATACGACAAATGTAACCATCGCTTGTAACACATTAACCAATACGCAAGGAAGTTCAATATTCTTTGGTGGCGGAACCAATCGAACTGATATAAACAATAATATATTGCACAATAGCATTTCAAATGGGATTTCAGTAACCACTGCTTTCGTACCTGGACCGAATTCAAATATCCGGGCAAAACATAACAATATTCAGGGTAATGCCAATGCTGGACTTAATATTGCCGCAGGGGCCTATGCAGTTGCACCAAGATTATTAGATGCCACAAATAACTGGTGGGGGGCTCCTGATGGACCTTCCGGTGCAGGTTCTGGATCAGGGGACGCTATTCTGCTTAACGGAAACCCACCGACCATTCTTGAATTTGAACCTTTTTTACAATCTCCACCGCTTCCCTGTTCCACTGATCTGGCGTGTCAAGCTGCTCTTGAAGCCTTACAACAACAACTTGCAGCGTGTCGACTACAACTTGCCAACTGCCAAAATCAAAGCAAATTTAAATGCCAAAATCCTAATCCACGTTGTATTAATACAGCAGGATCTCAGCGTTGTGACAAATGTCAACGCAAATCATGCCGGTGCAAGAAGTAAAAAAATGTATTGAAACAGGCGCTCTCATTCAAGCGCCTGTTGTTTTATTCAACAAAGTTTTTGAAGCCTACCTACACTACTTCATAAAGGGACACAGTCCTCATAATGCAAATTACAACGTTTAGAGGTTTGATACAAGTCATGATGAAGTAAATGTAGGTGAAATGCTAAGAATGCCGTTTGGTACCCTGTTCTCATTTTGGTGGAGCTTTTTGATACGTTCCCAACAACCAATGAGCTTCATTAATATTGACAATAAACAATTTTCCACTATCCTTTTGTTAATCCAACCTTTACATAAAAATCGCCAATCAACAGAACCTACTCAAAAGGAGGAGGTGTTTCAATGGAAAGCAACGACCCAAAAAAGTATACGGAAGCGGGGACGGATATCGAGGAGGTCAAACGTCAGAACGCCAATTCCGGACTGACGTATAATGAGATAAAAGAAGTACTCGCGAAATCTTGTGGATTTGGCACTGGCCAGTACAGCGACACGGATGCTGAAGCAGTCCGGGAGCAAAACCGCTAAATCCTTTTGTTAAATGCAAAAATCTGGTACGCTCACGATTCAACATCGTTTTCGTACCAGATTCCCTCTACATCAATTTCTCCACCCGTTTCACAAATGCCTCTTTCTCATATTCATGATACAGCTGGCTTGCCAGCTTCACCGGATCGCCAAAGAAAAACCGTTCGTACAACGTTTCGCGTGTCCCGAACGCACTCATCGTCAAATCCCATGCCAAACGGAAAAGCTTCACACGCTCTTCCGCATTTTTGGATGCTGCTTGTAAATACTGATCCAAATCTTTGCGTATCGTCGATTGGAATGCTTTTTCAGTCGGTATAGACATTAGACCGCTCGCCCCTAATTGCTGGATGATTTCAGCAAAGCGCGGATAGATCCGTGGGTAGACATTGCTGGCGATTTGCAGTGTCGTTTGGTCCGGGCGCATAAATCCTGCTTCATCTAGCTGGGCTTCGGATTCCGCTTTCAGTACAAGCGCTTTCATCGTTTCCAACACGACAATGACCTCGGTGGCTTTTTCTTGTACATGCTGGTATTCCCCGATCTGGATCGTATCGATGATCGACTGAACAACACCGAGGATAAACTCCGTCTTCACAATTTGTCTGGAGACGACTTGATGCAAAGTGAATGGCAAATAGGCACTCGTACGCATAAAACTGTTCGCTACTGCCATATTGTCACAATAAAACACGCGCTCCCAGGGCACCCAGACGTTGTCGAACACGACGATCGTATCCATTTCCTCATAGCGTGAACTAAGCGGATAATTAAAGGCGGAATCCCCTCCGACAAATGATTCCCTGCATACAAATCGGAGTCCTTCACAATTGCTTGGGATGGCAAACGCAAAGCCATTCGCCTCAACATGCACGCCTCCCGATGAGATGACGACAATCTCATCCGTAATCCCACCTTGCGTAGCAAGTAAACGCGCTCCTTTGATCAGGATACCGTTTTCATTTTTGGCCATCACTTTCGCCGCGATCGGCTCTTCCGACTCTTCAAAATAAAATGCCTTGCGGTTCACTTGCGGGTCGATAAACGTATGGGTCATCGACAAATCATTTTCGCGTACATATTCATAAAAGGCTAAAACATTTTCCGGAAAACAACTCGCTTTTCCTTTTAACCAATCTACGGAAGAGGCAAGTGCCGTGATGACGGTATTCATATAGTCCGGACTTCTTCCCATCATGCCGTTATTCAATCTGGCCCACTCTTGAATCATGAGCCGCCTTTTCGTTAAATCCTCCTTTGTTTTCGGCTGTAAAAAAGACATGCCGACCCATTGCCCTGTTGTAGGAGAACGGTACAGCATCTTTTCCCGAACTTCTGGTTGGTGCTGTAAATCATATAATGCCGCTTGGCTTTTCATGATTCCTTTAAAGGCGGCATGTTCCGAAATCTTGCCTGTAATGGGGGTGCCATCTATCCATACATTTGTTTGCAACCGATCGATCCTGCTAATATAGTCACTTCCCGTACTGGCTGGCAACTTCCCACTCCTCATCGCTGAAGGTTTGCATGTGTCGTCAAGGCATTTCCTTCTCTATATCTATCTTATTATTTCCGCCCAGCAATCGTGACAAGTCGGCGATGAACGAGATTTAGACGAGCCCCGTCAACATATACAAACAAATGATAAAGAAACAAGCCAACGTTTTGATGATCGTAATGACAAAAATATCTTTATACGCTTGTCGATGCGTTAGTCCACATACTGCTAGCAATGTGATAACGGCTCCATTATGCGGCAATGTATCCATTCCGCCTGCCGCCATCGACATCACGCGATGCATCACTTCCAATGGAATATCAAATGCGGCCGCGGCTTCTACATACTTTTCTGCCATGATTCCTAACGTAATACTGATTCCGCCAGATCCGGATCCAGTTATGCCGGCAAGTGTATTCGTTAAGACTGCTCCATTGATCAATGGATGGGTGAAAGCCGTCGAAAGCGCGTTTTGCACAACAGCAAAACCTGGTAATGCTGCAATGACTCCACCAAAGCCGAATTCGGATGCCGTGTTCATCGTCGCCAATAAAGCACCACTTATCCCTACATTCAAGCTGGCTTGGAAATTCGCTTTAACGGCTTGAAAATTCAATGCGATGGCAGTGAAAATACCGACAAGCAATGCCAGTTCAACAGACCAAATCGCAAGTTGCTGGTTCATGTTAACGCTTCCATATTCATTCAAACCGAGCGTCGCAAATTCAAATCCATCTGCATACCACTTCGGAATATTCACGGTAAAAAACTTATTCATCACACCGACAAGAATAAGAGGTAGAAAAGCAAGCCAATCTTTCATTACGATTTTCGTCGTTGATGCCGATGATGTCTGCGTATGAACGGTTTCAGTCGTAGCCGCAAGCTCGCCATTCGCTGTCGGCTCGCTTATTTTATTTTTCCCGATACCATAATACCCTTCCCCATTCGCTGCCGCTTTGCGGCGACGGCTCTCCAAATAGAGCATGCCCGACGCAAATATGAATGCAGCGCCGACTAATCCAAGAATGGGCGCGGCATAGACATCCGTATTGAAAAAGCTGGTCGGGATGACGTTCTGGATTTGCGGCGATCCCGGAATGGCATCCATGGAAAAGGTAAAAGCACTAAATGCAATCGTTGCAGGGATCAGCCGTTTCGGAATATTCGCTTCTCGGAATAACTGAGCTGCAAAAGGATAAATGGCAAACACCGCGACAAATAAGCTCACACCGCTATAGGTTAATATAGCCCCCATTAGGACGACTGTAAGAATTGCCTGTTTGGCACCGATAAAACGGACGATGATTTTAGCGATTCTTTCCGCAATGCCTGTCATCTCAATGACTTTACCGAAAACGGCACCTAGTAAGAAGACTGGAAAATATAATTTCACAAAGCCGACCATCTTTTCCATAAAAACATTTGAAAAGAACGGCAGTACATAACTTGGATCTGTGAAGAAGACCGCAAACAATGCGCATAACGGAGCGATGATGATGACAGAAAAGCCCCGATATGCGAAAAAGATCAGAAAGCCGAGTGAAAGTAGAATAATCAGCAATTCCATAAATTCACCTTCTATCGCGAGATTTGGTCGTAAAAGTAAAACTGGGAAACTTAAAGCCTAACAAGAAGGGACACCTCAAACTGAATTGAGGTGTACGCCTCGGCAGTTCTACCTTTCGTTACACCGGGTAAACGCCATGTTTCCGCTCGGTGAATACCATGTATTTGGATAAATAAACATCCAAACGCGATGCAAGCTCTTCACGTAAACGGTTCGGTTCTACAATATCATCGATGATCAAATCTGAAGCAAGACGGTAAATGTCGATATCCTCGCGATATTCCTCCCGCTTTTCCGCGATGAAGGAAGCTCTTTCCTCTTCAGGGAGGGAGGCGATTTTATTCGCATAGACGGCATTGACCGCTGCTTCCGGTCCCATGACCGCGATGGACGCTGTCGGAAGTGCAATGCAGCAATCCGGTTCGAAAGCGGGTCCCGCCATCGCATATAACCCCGCGCCATAAGCTTTCCGGACGATGACTGTCATTTTAGGGACGGTCGCTTCACTCATCGCTGAAATCATTTTCGCACCGTGTCGGATAATCCCGGCCCGTTCAACATTCGTTCCGATCATGAAACCGGGTACGTCGACAAGGAATAATAGCGGTATATGGAAAGCGTCACATAGATTAATAAACTTCGCCGCTTTATCGGCGCTATCATGAAATAGCACTCCACCTTTGACACGGGGCTGATTGGCAATGATTCCGATCGGCTGGCCATTGATCCGTCCAAGTGTCGTTATAAGTTCAGGAGCAAAAAGCTTCTTAATCTCACATTTCGAACCTTCATCAATTAGGCGATCAATCAATTGGTACATATCGAATGATGCGTTTTGATTGTTCGGGATGATCTCTTCGATGCTTTTCTCAGAAATTGTGGGCGCTTTTGCCTCCGCTTTTACTGGCTTCTCCGTAAAGTTTTCTGGGAAATATGTTAAATAGTTTCGCGCGTAGGCAATGGCTTCTTCTTCATTTTTCGCGAGGACATCTCCACAACCCGATACCGAGCAATGCATCTTCGCGCCGCCCATTTCTTCCAGCGTCACTTTTTCCCCTATCACCATTTCAGCCATCCGAGGTGAGCCGAGATACATCGAGGCGTTCTCCTCAACCATGACAACGATATCACAGAAGGCTGGAATATAGGCGCCCCCCGCAGCGGATGGTCCAAACAACAGGCAAATTTGAGGGACTTTCCCTGACATTTTCACCTGATTATAAAAAATCCGTCCGGCCCCTCTGCGACCTGGGAACATTTCCAATTGGTCCGTGATCCGGGCGCCTGCCGAGTCGACTAAGTACAGCATCGGACAACGCAGCTTTTCGGCCGTTTCTTGAATGCGTAAAATTTTCTCAACGGTCCGTTTCCCCCAAGAACCCGCTTTGACAGTCGAGTCATTCGCCATGACACAAACCGTGCGGCCATGAATTTTACCAATGCCTGTGACAACGCCATCCGCCGGTAAATCACCTGCTAGTAAATTGGCAAACAGCCCGTCTTCCGCTTTCAGCCCATCGTCAAAAAGCAGTTCCAATCGATCACGGACAAACAGTTTCCCTTGTTCTGTATTTTTTTGATGATATTTTTCCTGGCCGCCTTGCAAGACGGATTCTTTTTTCAGTTGGTAATCAGATTGCGAGATTGTTGTCGTCATATTGTTTCCTCCCTATTTCCCTGTATATTGAAGACTGCGGTTTTCTGCAAACGCCTATTACCCTTCCAATCGATGATTCATGCGTTAAACGCTAGCTTTTCGGTTTTCTTGGCAGTTCGCCGCTTCCATCTCCATTTGGCGGCTCTTCAATTTTTCACCCCGAATGTTTTCAATAAGGCGGGCCGATGTCATTACGGCATCGACTTCGACGCCGGTCTCGATTCCCATTCCATGGAGCATATACAATAAGTCTTCGGTCGCGACATTGCCGGAAGCCCCTTTGGCGTATGGACAGCCGCCCAATCCTCCGAGCGCGCTATCGAAAATTGTAATGCCCATTTCAAGTGATTTCACAATATTAGCGAGTGCGGTTCCTCTCGTATCATGGAAATGCATGGCAAGCTGATCCGCACTGAAATACGGCAGCAATTCCTCAAGCAATCGTTCCACTTGCGTAGGGACGCCGACGCCGATTGTATCGCCTAAAGAAAGTTCGTCGATTCCCATGGAAAAAAGGCGGTCGGCCACTGTTCTGACTTGTGCGGGTGCTACCGCTCCTTCATACGGGCAACCGATCACGGTTGACAAATAGCCTCTCACTGTCTTGCCCGCCGCTTTCGCTTCTTTTACAACCTCTTCCAAGATCGGATATGTTTCTTCTATGGATTTATTAATATTATTTCGATTATGCGCCTCGCTTGCTGACATGAAAATGCTCACTTCATCGACTTCGATGTCCAATGCCCGTTCCAGGCCATTTACATTCGGGACGAGCGCGGCATACGTGACACCCGGCTTCCGACGGATATTCTTCAATACTTCTGCAGCATCAGCCAGCTGCGGAATCCATTTCGGGTGGACAAAGGAACTCACTTCGATATACGAAAGTCCTGTTTCGGAGAGCGAATCGATCCATGTAATTTTGTCCGCTGTTGATATGGACTGTTTTTCATTTTGCAAGCCGTCTCGCGGTCCGACTTCTTTAATCGTGACAGATGTTGGTAGTTTCAATGATAAAACCTCCTATTCAATCTCAACGAGGATATCCTCGTCATTGACGAAATCTCCTTCTTGGATTTGGATCTTCTTGACTATGCCGTCCTTTTCAGCGGCTATCGGAATTTCCATTTTCATCGATTCCAGGATGATGATATCTTGTCCTTCTTTCACTTCATCCCCTTCCGCCACCAATACTTTCCAAACACTTCCTGCCATACTCGCTACAATATTCGTCATGTTCATTTCCTCCTCATTGATCGATAAATTTCGGTTGCCGTTTTTGAATAAAGGCTTCGACGCCCTCTTTTACATCTTTCGTCTGGAATACTTGGCCGAAATAATCCGCTTCAGTCACCAACCCTTTTTGAAGCGTTTGCTCATAACCGACATCAATCGATTGCTTGGCAAACGAAACGGGTTGCGAAGAATGATTGCAAATCTTCTCTGCGATTTCCAGCGCCTTTTCTAGCGCTTTCCCTTGCGGCACGACATGATTGACGAGGCCGATTCGTTCAGCTTCTATAGCTGAAATCGATTCCCCAGTGAAAATCATTTCTTTCGCCCTTGCTTTTCCGATCAAACGCGGTAACCTTTGTGTACCGCCAGCGCCTGGGAATAATCCTAATGTCACCTCGGGCAGACCAATCTCAATGGATTCCTCCGCAATCCGGATATCGCAGCTTAAAGCAAGTTCACATCCTCCGCCTAAGGCGAGTCCGTTGATGGCGGCGATGGTCGGATGGGGCAGCTGTTCGATCTTATTAAGCGGTTGTTGAAGCCAAAGCGCCTTCTGTTTCGCTTCTTCCACCCCTTGTCCGATCCATGCCGGGAATCCTTTGATGTCCCCTCCGGCAACAAAAGCCCTCTCTCCTCCACCGGTGAGAATGACGACCTTCACATCCGGATGACGTTCGATTTCCTCCACGACTTCGTTCAATTGTTCAATGACAGCGGCGCTTAAAACATTGACCGGCGGATTATCAATAACGATCTTTGCAATATTTTTTTCCAGGGACCATGCTACAACACGGATTTTTTGCATCGGCTTGCCTCCTTATGCTTCTAGTTTCACTTCACCGAAATCTTGACGTAAAATATATTTCTGGATTTTGCCGGAAGGTGTTCGTGGCAATTCATCGACGAATACGACTTTCCTCGGCTTTTTATAGCTCGCTACATGTTGCACACAATAACGGATGACTTCTTCCTCCGTCAGTTGGGAATCTTTCTTTTTAACGACAACCGCGCACACCGCTTCGATGTATTTCGGATCAGGTATGCCGACGACGGAAACTTCTTGAATGTCTTCGTGGCGATAGAGAATATCCTCGATTTCAGCAGCGTAAATGTTCTCGCCGCCACTTCGGATCATATCTTTCTTCCTTCCCGCAATCGTTAAGTATCCATCCTGATCGAGCTTCCCTAAATCGCCCGTTTTACACCAACCGTCTACAAACGTTTCCATCGTCGCTTTCGGATTTCGCCAATAGCCTACTGACACCGCCGGCCCTTTAATCGCAATCTCCCCTACTTCACCGACAGGCAACATATTGCCATGATCATCAATGATCTTGATTTCCGTAAGCGGCATCGGCTTGCCGACCGTTTGCCCTTTTGTAAATGCATCTTGCGGGTCGAGCGATGCAGCGATCGGTGTCCCTTCCGTTAATCCATATACTTGTACAACACCTACATTTGGATACAGTTCTTTCAATCGTTCGAGAGCGGATGGCAATAATGGATCCCCACCGGTGTAAATCGTCCGAAGCTTTTCCAACTTATACTGATCGATGTCCGTAGCGTTCAGCATTTCATAAATCATAAATGGAAATAAAAAGCAATCGGTCACTTCCTCCTGCTCAATTACCGATAGAATTCGACCGATCTCAAATCCTTGACTCTCCGTAATGACCAGTGTTCCACCCATCATAAGAACGGGCAGTCCAATGTCTTCCATCGCACCTACATGATAGAGCGGACCTGTTGTCATGCCAATTTCTTGACCCGTGAATTTCCATTTCAACGATTGGATAGCTGAAAACCATAGGGTCGTATCATGTGTCCAAATGGCTCCTTTTGGCCTGCCCGTCGTCCCCGATGTATACATCAGCATGACCGGATCACTTAATTTAACGTTCTGTTCCGGCACTTCTTCTACTGAACCGTCTTCCAACAGTCGCCAAGGTTGAGACCACTCCGGAATCGGTTCCTGTTCATTCTCCAAGCAAATGTATTGTTCCACAGCCACTTGCTGGCGTACTTTATCCAATTCACTCGTCAAATTCGAATGAAAGCATAATACTTTCGTTTGGGAATCGTTAAGGGCATATGCAAGTTCCCCACTTGAAAGCCGGAAGTTTAAACGCACCGCAATGGCACCAATTTTTGCGGCAGCAAAATACAACCCGAAGTATTCCAAGCAGTTATACAGCAAGACGCCCACTCGATCCCCTTTTTGAACGCCTAATTCGCGAAGCTGATTGGCATAGCTGTTCGATATACGATGGAGGTCGGCGTATGTCCAACTTCTCCCCATCTCTTCTTTTAATGCAATTTTTTCCCGAGTTGCCGGATGGAGCCCATTCGCCATCTTTCTCGTAAACAGTCCAACATCCATTGGATTTCCCCCTTTCGTTTCTCGCTATTACTACAAGCAAGTTTCATGCCAAGTCCAAATACATTGAATAATCCATGTTTTTAAACTTCTATTCACGCAGATATTTGCTGCATTTTCCGGGAATCCGGAAAATGGTTATGACTTCTGCTTTCCAAAAATCTCATTGGATATGGTTTTTCTTCACTCACACACATGGATAAATGGGCAAAATAAAAAATCCGGAAATCCGAAAAGTTTTCCGGATCCCCAGATTATTGTTGATCAATCGATGAGTTGATATTTTTTAATCTTCTCGTAAATGGTGGAGTTGCCAATTCCTAGCATCATCGCAGCTTTATTTCTATCGTATTGGCTATTCTTTAACGCCTGTTCAATAGCCTGCTTTTCAGTCTCTTCCACAATTTCCTTCAATGTTTTTTTCTGTATATCTACAGCTTCCTTCGTCAAGTAATCCGGCAAGTCTGGCATTCTAATGAGGCTATCTTGCGCCAAATGGACGCCGGCATTCAGTACATTTTCCAATTCCCTTATATTCCCGGGCCAGTTATACCGTTGAAATAATGCGAGTACGTCTTGCTGAACGCATTGCACCCGTTTTCCGATTCTGGACGTTATTTTCTCAAGAAAATGCTGGACGAGCATTGGAATATCTTCCGTTCTTTCACGCAAAGGCGGAACCATTAATTGCACGGCATTGATCCGATAAAATAAATCCTCGCGAAACTCCCTGTTTTCAATCATTTTTTCCAATGGGCGGTTCGTAGCAGCAACAATCCGGACATCCACTTTTTGAGATTGAAGGGAGCCGACCGGTTCCACTTCCCCTTCTTGAAGAACACGCAACATCTTCACTTGCATATGTAGAGGCATATCTCCAATCTCATCCAAAAATAAGGTCCCGCCATCCGCCAGTTGAAACTTGCCGATCTTCCCGCCTTTTTTCGCCCCTGTAAAAGCACCTTCTTCATAGCCAAATAACTCGGATTCTATTAAATGTTCCGGAATTGCACCACAATTCACACTGACAAACCGTTTTTGACTGCGTGAACTTAGTTGATGGATGCTTTGAGCGATAATTTCCTTTCCTGTTCCACTTTCTCCCCTAACCAAGATGGAAATATCTCCTTCAGCGATTCTTTTAATACGTTCTTTCAATTCCAATATAGCTTTGGAGTTCCCTTTTAGATCATGTAAGGTATAGTTGATCCCGTTCATCGGCTCGTCTTCAGGATGATAAAGATTGTTCCTTGCCAATAGTTCTTTTATATTATTATTCATTTCCTTCCAATCATGAAGATCACGAAATAGGATTGTCCCAATCGCACCAATGATCTCTTTATTTTCGATAATGGGAATCCGATTCGCGATGACAAAACTGCCGCGCAGAAACTGTAAGTCCGCCATTTCCGATTGACCGGTTTGAACGACAAGATGCATCCTGGTATTTTCAATAAGATTTGCGACATACTCCCCAACGACATCTTCCCGATTCACTTCTAGAAACTCGCAATATTGGTTGCTCATATACTGGATTTTCCCGTTCCGATCCACAATGACCGTTCCATAATTGGCACTTTCAAATACGATGTCGAGTAATTGATGATTAAAGAACTGCTCGGAAATCATGTGATGTCCCCCTTCTCCCATTCACCTCTTCTCTAACTATTTTACATGATATCCGAACCTTCTCAAAATAGAAAAAACTCATCATTTTTCCTATGGACATAAAACGACGATTTGATAAGGTGTCGTTTGGGCTGGGATACTTCTAGTCGTCGCACCATAGACCACAATCAAATTCCGATTGGCAGGATTCCCCCTAAAGGCCTGCCCGTTTTGCAGAACGATTGGTGTATTGGGAGCGAGATTCAATTGCAGCATCCCATCACTGCTGACGAGTTGTCTGTTGAAATAATCGACTTTCACATTTTGATAAGAATGGTCCTTGGCCATGACAAGAGCTCGATATTGTGGAGGATAAATGAGAGGTACAGGGGCATTTGCATCATAAAAGCCAGTGACTCGATCCCCGACCGACACCATAGCATGTTCCACAAAATAAGTCGTAGGCGACACAACAAAATTGACGATATTCCCATAACCGTTATCTACCGTAAATAATGTATAACAACCTTCACTGCCGGCATTTTGTCCGATTGGAAAATCATTGATTGCTGTGACAGTTCCACTAAACGATAAAAAACTGACCATACTTTTCCTCCTATCCAAATGGACCTCTATCTAGATTATTCAAAGGCTAACAAAGCGTGAAAGTTCAGTGCTATGTCTATCAAAAAAGAAGCACACCGCTTCTTGCCGATGCGCTTCCTCTCTTCTTAAAATTCCTCATAAAATGCTGGATCTTGATTTTTCAATCGCCCATCCGGACGTGTCAATGTTGCGATTCTTTCCATCTCTTCCTCATTTAAGGTGAAATCGAAAATCGAGATATTTTCCAGTTGGCGTTCTGGAGAGGCTGACTTTGGAATTGGAATGGCTCCCAGTTGAATATGCCAACGTAAGATCACTTGCGAGATCGACTTGCCATGCTGATCGGCAATCTGTTGGAGCACTTCGTTTTCGAGCAGTTCATTGGCTCGGGCGATCGGACTCCAAGACTCGGTCTTCACATTATGTTTCTCATGCCATTGCCGTTGTTCTTCCTGATTGAAAAAAGGATGCAATTCAATTTGGTTGAGACTCGGCAGTACACCCGTTTCTTTCTGTAGTCGCTCCAAATGTTCAGGCAGGAAATTACATACACCGATGGAGCGGATGAGTCCTTGTTTTTTCGCATCGATCAACGCCTGCCAAGCTTCCACATACAAATCTTGCTTCGGATTTGGCCAATGAATCAAATAGAGATCATAGTAATCCAGATTTGCACGATATAAGGATTCTTGAATCGTGACAATCGCTTTGTCATACGTTTGGTAACGTCCCGGCAATTTGGATGTAATCCGTAATTCTTCCCGCGGTACCGAACTCCGCCGAACTGCTTCCCCTACTGTCCCTTCATTTTCATAGTTATAGGCGGTATCAATCAGCCGGTAGCCGATATCAATGGCCTGCTTGATCGCATTTGCGCCTTCATTTCCATTCAGCTTATATGTACCTAAACCAAGAGTAGGCAACGTTAAGCCATCGTTTAATCGTATTTCTGAGATTACTTGATTCATTTTCTCTTTCCCCTTTCCTTTATAAGGTAAAGGTATCATTTAGCTATCTAAGAATTCAAATAGTTGAATCCTTTATCTACTCACCCGAGAAAAACCTCCTCCCATGACGAGTTCGTCACAGAAGGAGGTTTTCCTGTTAAGAAGGCTTCATATGTGTGATTCTAGATGCAAATTGAGGGTTGAATTCCTCGGACGCGACTTAGAATCCGCCGTGTTCAATCTCTCGGTACGAATGTTTTACAATCGGTTTCTTCACTGCTCGTTGCCTTTTTACCTTTTTGGCTGACAACGTAAATCGATTTGGCGCTACATTTATTGCCTGAGCTCCAATATTTACAGTTGTTCACTTCACAAAGAATTTCTTGAGCCACGGCTTCACACCTCCTTTTTTGTAGGATGCACAAGATCGCGAGAAAAAATACTTATTTTAAAATGGTTCAAACCAACCTTACTTTACATATGTTATGATGGACAAGGTTCTAAAAAAGAGGTTCGCAAACTCCCTCTATAAAAAACTAAGGAGATGTAGATATTGAAAAACGAAAAAGCGGTCGTCGTCTTTAGTGGCGGCCAAGACAGTACGACATGCCTGTTTTGGGCATTGAACAATTTCCGAGAAGTCGCAACGGTAACGTTCGACTACGGACAACGCCATTCGGATGAAATCGAATGTGCAAAGAGAATAGCGGAGGAGCTCGATGTCTCGTTCAAAGTGCTCGATATGCAATTGATCAACCAATTGTCGGCCAATGCATTGACGCGGGATGACATCGAAGTGACTGAAGTGGATGGCGAATTGCCATCGACATTCGTCCCGGGACGCAATCATCTGTTCCTTTCTTTCGCAGCCGTCTATGCAGATGCGATCGGCGCACGGCATTTGATCACCGGTGTCAGTGAGACGGATTTTAGCGGCTATCCGGATTGTCGTGATAATTTTATCAAATCATTGAATGTAACATTGAATTTGGCGATGGATGGGCGCTTTGTCATTCATACACCGTTAATGTGGCTCGATAAGTCAGAAGTATGGGCTTTGGCGGACAAACTTGGTGCACTCGATTTTGTACAAGAGAAAACACTCACTTGCTATAATGGTGTTCCGAGCTCAGGTTGCGGGGAATGCCCGGCATGCGTGTTGCGCAATGAAGGTCTCGCGACATATTTAACTCAAAAGTCTGCAGGTGTTGTCAAATGATGCAGCAATTTTACCCACAAGTCCAACATAGCTATCGATTCGAATTAAACAAAGATATGCATTTTTCAGCGGCTCATTTCATTCCCGATGAAGAAGCCGGAAAATGTCAAGTGATGCATGGACATACGTACCATATCAACGTGACCATTGGCGGAAATGAATTGGATTCGCTCGGTTTTTTGATCGACTTTAAACAATTGAAAGACTTGATCCATAAAAAGTATGACCATTCCGTCTTGAATGATCATCCCGAATTCCAACATCGCTTTCCCACAACGGAAATATTGGCGGAAACGATTTGGACGACGATCCAAGATGTACTACGGACGAGGGAAAATCGTCCGGTTTGCCTGCAAGTGATCGTTCGGGAAACGCCGACAAGCTATGTTGTCTACCGTCCAGGACAGGAGGATTTGCAATGAAAATTCCTGTAATGGAAGTGTTCGGTCCGACGATTCAAGGCGAAGGAATGGTCGTGGGGCAAAAAACAATGTTTGTCCGCACAGCAGGTTGCGACTATTCTTGTTCCTGGTGCGATTCCAGTTTCACATGGGATGGAACGGGCAAAAGCGTCTCGAAACGACCGACGCAAATCATCGAAGAACTAAAAGCGATTGGCGGACAATTGTTTTCACATGTAACGATCTCAGGTGGAAATCCAGCGCTGCATAAAGGTATCGGGGAACTCGTCGACCTTTGCCATGCAGAAGGATGGAAAGTCGGGGTCGAAACACAGGCTTCGTTCTGGCAAGATTGGTTATTGAACATCGATGACATTACCTTGTCCCCGAAACCGCCAAGTTCAAAGATGGTAACGGATTTTGATAAGCTAGACCGATTCATGGAAAAACTAGCGGCTGCAAACGCCAGCCTGAAAATTGTCATTTTTGATGAGGACGACTTCAAATTTGCGGAAGAGGTCCATCTCCGTTACCCGACAGTCCCTTTCTTTTTACAAACCGGCAACGACGACATTACCACAACAGACGACGCCTTCCTCGTACCGAAATTACTGCAACGCTACGAATGGCTCATTGAACTGGCCGTCAACTCCCCCGTTATGAACGACGCAAAAGTACTGCCGCAATTGCATGCTTTAGTGTGGGGAAATAAGCGTGGCGTGTAATAGTATAATTGTAAATAAATGAAAAAGGTGCTTTCTTCGAAGTCGTTTTTAGACTTTGGGGAACAGCACCTTTTCTTCGCTTATTCATGATTGTTCAGGATATTGTTTCCGTAAAAATACTACGGATGCGGTGATCAATTCTTTTAACACATCTGTATCGATATCGGCCACTTTGTTAATATAGACGCAAGCTTTTCCCGTCGTATGTTTTCCGAATTGTGCCAACAAGCTTTCCCGTTCAGTTTCCCCCGGTGCAAAATACAAACTAATCTTCGCTTTTCGCGGAGAAAATCCAACCAGTGGTGCGTCCCCTTCATGTCCGGTTTTATAGACGTAATGATAGGAACCGAATCCAATGATACTTGGCCCCCACATTTTAGCCTCATAACCCGTTGCTTCTTTAAAAAGTTCGAGCAATCGGTATGCATCTTCCCGTTTTTTAGGACTCTCCACACTTTCAATAAACTCGATAACACTCGCGTCTGTTTCCTTCGTCTTTTGTTCATACATACGCTTTTCACTCCCATCTGATTTCATACTTCTTTTCCATTCATCATAGCATGTCTTCTATACAATAAAAAACAGCCATCAATGGCTGTTTTTCATTTTCTATTCTATTTAACAGACGCCAACTTCTTCGAACACAGCCACTTTTCTATCGACAATTGACTGGACTTCTGTCCCATCGAGCGTTTCTTTTTGCATCAACGCCTCGACTAACTGTTCGAACTGGGAAGCATTTTCCTGTAATAAAGTTTCCGTTTTCCGAAGGGCATCTCCAAAAATTTGTTGCATTTTCGCTTCTTTTTCGCCTTTATTGAACGTTAACGTAAAACCGTCTTCCAAAAGACCCGTGTCGACCATCCGCTCAATGATATCTTTCGCTTGCTGAACATCGCCACTGACACCAATACTATGTTCACCCAAATACAGCCGTTCCGCAACGCCGCCCGCGAGAATCATGCTCACTTGATCGAGCAATTCGCTGAATGTGGAAAGATGAAGCTCTTTTTGAAGCGGCGCGACATAGCCGAGCGCTTGCCCGCGCGGAATGATTGTCGCTTTACGAACCGAACCAGGCTTGGTGATCGCTGCGACGAGCGCATGACCGGATTCGTGAATAGCCACTCTTCTTTTTGTCTCCGGATCGTTCATGGTACGGGAAGTGCTTCCCAAAATTGTGCGGTCTATCGCAAAATCCAAATCGCTTTTATCGATTTCTTGACGCCCATCACGGATCGCCCTTCTGCTCGCCGTTTCAAACAGGGAGCTAAGCTCGGCACCGGAAAAGCCTGAGGTGCTTTCCGCCAACGTATCCAAGGATGCAACGACATCTGCTGCCAACAACTTGCCTTTCGCATGGATATCAATGATTTCCCTTCTACCCGTCGTATCAGGTAGAGGCACTTGGAATGAATAATCGATTCGTCCAGGACGCAAAAACGCGTCATCGAGCATATCCTTCCGATTCGTCGCCGCGATGAACAGAATACCGTCATTGTCACTGCCGCCATCCAGCTGGACGAGCAATTCAGTCAACGTTTTTTCTGCTTCTTCTCCGCCATGCGCTTTCCGTTTCGCCGCAAGGGCATCCACTTCATCGATAAAGATGACCGCAGGTGTATGCTTTCTTGCATTTTGAAACAATGTGCGCACCCGTGACGCTCCGACACCGACGAACAGTTCCGTAAAAGCCGCACCGCTCGATGAAAAGAAAGTGGCGCCGATTTCACGTGCCATCGCTTGTGCTAACAATGTTTTCCCCGTTCCAGGAGGTCCATACAATAAAATCCCTTTCGGCGCAGCAATGCCTAGTTGCGTAGAACGTTTCGGATCTTTAATGATGGATAATGTTTGGTGGATCTCTTCTTTCATTTCATCTGGAAGCCCACCGATATCTTGTAACGTAATCTCCGGCAAAGGGGTTGCTTTGGAAGCACTGTTTTTCATCGTGGAAGCGCCAATACCGATCTTCCCTTTTTTGTGAAGAACGAATAGCGTAATGAACCCCGCAATCAGGAGCCCACCCATGAGCAAACCGCCGATACCGCTTTGATCTCTATATTGATAATTGATATTATATTTTTCTACTAACTGTTCAACCAATTCACTCTGTGGACGGACTTGCGTCACATATAACGCATCATCAGTTTGCAAATAGACCGTTCCATCAGATTTTTCCTGCAAGGTTACCGGCTGACCATTCTCGGCTTGGATTGTTTGTTCCAAGGCAGAAAAGGAAATCGCCGTTCCTTTATTCACACCAAAAACATACCATCCGACACTTGTTGCGATTCCAACGACTAAGAGGACCAGGACGACAATTTTTGCTGTAAATGTAGAAATAGGCTTCAAGCCTTCCCCAACTCCTTCTTTGGTATGTGTCTATTATAATAAAAAATAGGCAAATAAGATAGGGAATTTAATGGATTTATTGAATGAATCGTGAACATCTTGGCGAATGAAGACTCAGAGGAAGGACAGGCTGGGCTGACTTCCAGCAATTCGTATTACCATGTTTTTAAAAATTGTAACGTTCGCTCACGTCCAATTTCCATCAAGGCATTTTTAGTTGCCTCATCCATATCGAATTCGGTCGCACGATAACCTTCGACGGGGATAAAAATGATGTCTTTTTCATGTTTACGGGAAATATACCTGTTATCATGCGCATTTTTCATGGTTGAGAATAGTGCTTCGAATAGCTGCAATGCATTGTGAATGGGATGGCCTTCCATGTCTTCGTTACTTTGACTCAATTTCAAGCCTAATACCGGCCGCTCCCGTTTTCCATGTTCACCGTCAAATATCCACATTGGAAAGTTGCTGAGCACGCCTCCGTCGACAACGATTGTGTCGCCGGAACCGACTTTCAATTTCACCGGTTCAAAGAAAAACGGGATGCCGCAGCTCATCCGTATTGCACGGGCAATCGGAAAATTATCCGGGACGATCCCATACTGTTCCAAGTCATCTGGAAGAACAATCATTTTGCCATGTGTCAAGTCGGAAGCCACAAGCTTTAACGAACCCGGCGCAATGTCTGCAAAGGTGTAAATGTTTTTCTTCGCCAACTTTTCCAAAAACCAATTTTCCAATGCTTTTCCTTGGTACAGGCCAAGCCGCCAATACAAGCCGAGCCATTTCATGAATGAGAATGGAAGAATCGTCCTGCGAGGATCGAGAAAAGTTGACGTATCTAACTCATCCAGCAAAGCCTCGATTTCCTTGGCCGAATAACCCGCTGCTATGAAACTGGCTAAAATGGATCCTGCGCTAGTGCCGGCAACTCTCTGAAATCGATACCCCTTCTCCTGCAACACTTGATAAGCCCCCACCAGTGCAAAGCCTTTCAAACCACCTCCGGAAAATACACCATCAATGATCATGTATGACCCCTTCCCTTTTCATGATGCCTCCGTGCCGAGAGATGAATGGAACAGCATTTATGCGCATATATAGGTAGGGTGTGATGCAATGAATCTTGTGACATAGGTAAACATGCTCATCTCTACACAACCACTACAACTGTATGAAACAAACAAGGGTCTCGATGCGTCTTCTTTGAAAGACGGCTAAATGGCGGGATTTCACTGAATGTGGGGGTATTTATTAAAAAACGCACCGGGAAAGGGGTTCCCGATGCGTTGTTTTTTAGTTATGAAATGCTTCCGGAATCGGACCGAATTTTCTTCGATGATAAAGAAGCGGGTCCTTCTCCGCTTTTTGAATATCTACTACTTCTCCGATTAAAATTGTATGATCACCAGCATCCACTTGTTTGAATGTTTTACATTGTAGAACTGCTAATGACTCGGAAAGAAGCGGGAGATTCAATTCGGATTGTGTCCATTCACATTGACTGAATCGATCGGCCACTTTACTTGAAAATAATACACAAAGATCACTTTGGTCCTCCGCCAAAATATTAACTGCGAATTGATCCGCCTTCAAAATGGAATCATAAGACGCACTTCTCTTATCAATGGACCATAGAATGAGCATCGGGTCCAATGATACGGACGCAAAAGAATTGACTGTAAGTCCAATCGGATTATTTTGCTCGTCAAAAGCCGTAATGACAGTGACGCCTGTCGGGTAATTCCCCATCACTTCTTTGAAACTTGTAATACGATCTGCCATGATAGACACTCCAGTACCATATTTTGAGACAACCTAATTTTAGTGCTCTCCTTACTATACTACACTCTTACTTGTCCCTCGCCAAATATCATGATTTTACTAGTGGTCAATGCTTTCAATCCCATCGGTCCGCGCGCATGTAATTTTTGTGTGCTAATACCGATTTCCGCCCCATAGCCAAATTCGAATCCGTCTGTGAAACGGGTCGAAGCGTTATGATAGACGGCGGCAGCGTCGACACGTGCAAGGAATTGCTCCGCATGCTGCTTGTTCATCGTAATGATCGCTTCGGAATGTTGCGTACCATAGCGGTTAATATGCTCAATCGCTTCATCTACATTGGAAACGAGCTTCACACTGACAGCCAATCCAAGGTATTCCGTAGACCAATCCTCATCGGTTGCCAGTTTGACGCCTGAGCATGTTTGGACAACTGGCTCTTCGCCGAAAACTTCAACGCCTTGTTCCTGCAATTTCGCTATTAATGCCGAGCCGTGCGCTGTAAACCAATTTTCATGGATAATGATCGTTTCGATTGCGTTACAAACGGAAGGACGCTGGATTTTAGCATTCAACACAATGTTTTCCGCCATTTCAACTTCCGCCGATTCGTCAATAAATACATGGCAATTACCGGCGCCCGTTTGAATGACCGGCACCGTCGCTTCACGGACAACCGTTTCAATAAGCGTTTTACCGCCCCTTGGAATCAATACATCCAAATAGTCATTCAGGCGGAACAACTCTTTCGCTGTTTCCCGGCTCGTATCTTCGATCAATTGCACCGCTTCTTTCGGCAAATCGCTTTTTTCAAGTGCAGCGTGAATCGAATTCATCAATGCAAGATTGGAATGTTTTGCAGAAGAGCTGCCTCGTAAAATGACGGCATTCCCCGTTTTGATCGCAAGCGTTGCCGCATCTACCGTAACATTCGGTCTTGCCTCATAGATCATCCCAACGACACCGATCGGTACACGTTTTGTTTCGATGCGCAAACCGTTTTCTTTTTCGATCTTCTCCAACGTTTCACCGATTGGATCATTCAGTTGGATCAATTGTAAAATCGCTTCAGCCATTCCTTGGATCCGCTGTTCATTGAGCATGATCCGGTCAAGAATTGCCTCTGTTAATCCGTTTGCCTTCCCTTCCGCTAAATCTTGTTCATTCGCAGAAAGGATCTTTTGGTGATCCGCTGTTAATTGTGCAGCGACTAAAGCCAATGCCGCATTTTTTTGCTCCGTCGTACAATTGATCAACTGATAGCTTGCTTGCTTTGCAGCAAGTCCTTTGCTCTTTACTTCACTCATTATATAGCCCCCCATTTCAAATTTTTGCCCACCGATCCCGGTGAATGACTTCAATTGTCGATGACTGTAAATCTGCCATCAGTTCCCGATTGCGTTTTTCAATCGTCTGCTTTAATTCTTCAGAGGAATAACTGACTTCCCCTTTCCCTAACAGGCCATTCAAGCCGAACACTTCCACGACATCCCCTTTTTGAAATTCCCCTTTCACTTTAAAGACGCCTGCAGGCAATAAGCTTTTCCCGTTATACAAAATCGCTTGTTCCGCCCCTTCGTCCACATATAGTTTTCCGGTAATTTCGGAATGGAGGAAGATCCATTGCCGATTCGTATTGAGCTTCGCAATGGACGGATTTGAAATATACGTACCATCTCCCTTTCCTTTCACAATATCAATCAATTTATCGTCACCTTTTCCGGTTCCGATAAACACCGATACTCCAAGTGAAGATGCCGTTTTGGCAGCAAGCAATTTCGATTTCATGCCGCCCGTGCCCACTTTCGAACCATTTTCATCCGCCCCGGCCATCAATTCTTCCGTAATTTCTTCCAAATAATCAAATCGCTTTGCGGTCGGATTTGTTCGGGGATTTGACTCATATAACCCATTGATATCCGTCAAGATAATCAGCTGATCCGCATGGAGAAAACCGCCAACGAGTGCAGATAGCATATCGTTATCTCCGAAAGTCAATTCCTCGACAGAGACGGTGTCATTTTCATTGATAATCGGTAAGACGCCGCGTTCCAACAGCTCCGTCATCGTTGCGAAGGCATTGCGGTAACGTTCACGATTAGAAAAATCGCTGCGCGTCAATAAGATTTGTGCAGGGACGATTTTGTACGCACTAAATTTTTCAATATAGGATTGAATGAGTAGACTTTGACCAACTGCCGCCGCAGCTTGCTTTCCTTTCAACGTAACCGGTCTCGATGGATATCCGAGGCCTGCAAACCCTGCCGCCACAGCACCTGAAGAGACAAGAATGACTTCATGTCCAGCATTTCGAAGTGCGGCAAGTGCCCCGATATGATCATCGAATTTCTGTTGATCGATTTCTCCACGATCATTCGTTAAAGAACTGCTGCCTATTTTTACGACAATCCGTTGTTTTTTCATCACGAAATCCCTACCATTTCTTATGTTTTTGCCAAATCATCGCCTACATTGCTGAAGGCAGGACAATGGAAAAAAGCCCATCCATCCTTCTGATTAAGGACGAAAGGGCTTTACTTCCGCGGTACCACCATAATTGGATGCACGCATGCATCCCGCTTTACCCCATAACGCTGAGGGAGGCGCCTATGTTTTGGCATAGGACTCCGAAGGTAGGTTCCGCAGATTGTCTGTGGTGAAGTCTTCCAGCTTGTAAACTTCACTCTCTGGCACAGCAAGTTCCTGCATACTATTCCTTCATCGACATTCGTTTGTGAAGATTTCTATTTATCATACAACAGAAACGGAATTTGTCAAGAGCACTTCACCTACGCGCAGCATCCAAGTTCCGCGCAATCAAGACCTTTCATTCCTCCATATCCGGCTGTCAATTATGATAGACTAAACAATGTAAGGAGGGCTCTATCATGAATGACAACGAAAAAATACGTGGAAAAGAACGTCGTGAATTAATCATCAGAACATTACAAGCATCCAATAAACCGATCTCAGGCAGAGAGCTCGGTGAAATGACCAATGTCAGCCGGCAAGTTATTGTAGGGGATATTACATTGCTCAAGGCTAAAAATGAACCGATTATCGCCACCAGTCAAGGTTATGTCTATCTGCCGACTCAAGGTGATCATGGAAAGATCGAAAAAACAATCGTCTGTCGCCATACACCTGAACAGACGGAAGAAGAACTACAAATTTTCGTGGATCATGGGCTCACTGTGAAAGATGTCAAAATCGAGCATCCTGTCTATGGTGATCTCAGCGCATCCATCATGGTTTCGAACCGGCATGAAGTGAAAGAGTTCATTAAAAAAGTGCGGGAAGCAAATGCCTCTTTTTTATTGAACTTATCCGAAGGTGGTACCCATCTCCACACCGTCTTGGCAGATACCGATCTTCAGCTCACCACTGCCGAAGATGCGCTACGCAAAGCGGATATCCTCGTTGAATGAGGATCATCCGTTTTGGTTTGCTAATGCCTGTTTTAATAAAACAACCAGACGACAATCGGCGCCATCACCGAGCCGAATAACGCACTTAAAGTCATCGCCACCGAACTCATCGAAGCCTCCTGTTCGCCCAACTCAAGCGCTTTGGATGTACCGAGCGCATGCGCAGACGTCCCTAAACCGAGACCGCGACCGAGCGGCGTATCAATCCGGGTCCACCGCAAAAATACCGGTCCGAATAAAACACCTGTAAAACCCGCAATCATGACAAAAACAGCCGATAAGGGAGCAATACCCCCTATACCCGCGGCGATTTCCATAGCAACCGGCGTCGTGATGGATTTCGGCAGTAACGTGAGAATGATTTCTTGAGAAAATCCGAAAAGCTGCGCAAACAATGCACCGCTGAAAAGGCCGGTAAAGACACCAAGCGCGATACCACCAAGCACCGGTAACACATGCAGCCTCAACAAATCCCTCTGTTTATAGAGCGGGATTGCCAACGCAACAATTGCCGGTCCGAGAAATCGTTCGATCCATTGTCCACCAAGCATATAAGTATCGTAGGGAATTCGGAACATGAGAAGAATCAGGATAATGAGAAACGATGAAGCAAAGGCCGGAACGAGAAACGCCCGACGATATTTGAAATACAACGCATTTGTCACCAAATAGAACACGACGGTCATTAAAACAAAACCGAGGGAAATTCCGATCATTTGCATGCGATCCGCTCCTTGCTCTTACGGGCGATCGTCTGGCTCACATAGCCCGAAACCCACATTGTCGCAAAACTGCTCAGCACAATGAGCGGGATGAGTAATATGCCTTTCCCGGTGAAGACCCCACCATAATCGATGACACCCACTGTAGCAGGAATGAAAAAAATCGGTAAATAGGACAGTAAAGCTCGTGAACCCGATTCGATCCATGGCAGCTTAATGATCTTCAAGGACAACGCGGCCAACATCAGTAACAAGCCGATAATACTTCCCGGTAGCGGGAGATGGAAATAACTTTGAAGCCAGTCCCCAACAAGCACAAAAAGATATAATATGATAATTTGTAATGCTATTTTTACATATTTCAAAACTTACAACGACATCCTTTCTCTAACTCTTCATATATAGACTACCATCAATCCGAATGATTCTAATGCAAAGACCCGATTTCATAAATGCCAAAAGAAGAACAAAAAAATGTACACATTAAGTGTACATCCAGGGCACCTATTTAGTGAACTCCGTATGATGGTTGTCCGATCCAGTTTCTTTCATTTCTTTCCCGCGTGCGTCAATTGGATCGATTGTATGTTTAAATCGATAAGCTTTATGAATAACAATGTAAATAAATATGAGCTCCACAACTAAGAAAGCAATCATAATCCAAATCCATCCCATCGTACTCAATTACTGCTCACCTTCCCGTCTAAATACTCATCAGTACAAGTCTACTACAAAGCCTTCCCGATTCCTAGGTGATTGACTGAAATTACACAAATTAGTTAGAATTTCCTCTTGACAATTCACCGCAACGCCAAATTGTGAGCTCTATTATTTCATGCTATAACGATCGTATCCCCAAGGGCGTAAGTGTAAGTATCTGTTTCATTCCCAATCATTTTGAGCAAATGATTATTAATGAAAACCCGAATAGCACTAACGCCCTGCAAGATGAATGAATGGACGGGCATCTATCATATGATGAAGAACGGACACGCTTTTTTTGACAGGCCGTGTGCTAATCATCATCAGAAGCCGACTTCACTGTCCAATTGTTTCAAATATGCTTCCATGAAGGCATGTCGCTGTTCCGCAAGCCGCTTTCCTTCTTTTGTACTCATTAAGTCTTTCAGTAACAGCAACTTTTCATAGAAATGGGTGACGGAGGCGGTTTCCTTACTCCGATATTCGGCTTCGGACATATTTTCCCTTGCGGCTTCATTTGTGTCATACAACTTCCGGCCCCTTGCTCCACCGAATGCAAACGCGCGGGCAATCCCGATGGCACCAATCGCATCAAGACGGTCGGCATCACGGACGATCGCGCCCTCCATGGATGTCAGTTCTTTTGCATGACCGCCGCTGAATGACACACTTTCAATACAGGCCAACACTTGCTGTGACAAAGATCGGTCGGCCCCTATCTTCTGTAATAGTTCAGAAGCTGTCGGTTGATCATCCGATTGATATTTAACATCATCGATATCATGCAACAATACCGCCAATCGGACAACTTGTGGATCGGCGCCCGATTCTTGCTGCAAAATCATTTCTGCGTTCCGCAGTACACGCTCAATATGCGCGAAATCATGACTGGCATCATATTGATTGTATATTTCTTCGACGAGTTGTTCACATTTCTCTATAAGGGTATTCATCAAATCACTCCATTTGTCTGTCTTATGAAAAGTAATTGCTGTGATAGGTCAGTCAAATTAACTTACCTTTATGTAAAAGTAATCAAGAAGGCGTCTGAAAATTTAGGCATATGATTGACGCAAATTGTCGATTCATGTATAGTTTAAATATCCATGCCATATGATGGATGAGACATTGAAACGCCGAGGAGGAGTATACATGTACCAGGGAAAAGTGAAATGGTTCAGCAATGACAAAGGCTATGGTTTCATCGAAGCGGATGACGGGGAAGATGTGTTCGTCCACTTTACCGGTATAGTATCAGATGGCTTTAAGTCGCTCGATGAAGGGCAATCCGTATCCTTCGAAATCATCGAAGGGAATCGCGGACCTCAGGCGGCGAATGTCTTAAAAATTGACGATGAATGATCAGAACTTAGGCGCCCGGATTTTGCATTGCACTTCAAAATCTACGGGCGCCCTATTCTTTTGTAAAATGAAGTTAAACAGTAAATCCCGCTGATGTCAATTGCAGCGGGATATTATTTTGTAATTTTATTTAATTCCTGTCCTAGAAACTGTAATTGCTCACCAATCGTGCAAGTCGTAATACAAAATCGATGTGCACCGGGTTTCCCTTTTTCTTTGGACAATTGCCGTTTCACAAAACATTCTTCACAATAGACATCCAATATTTCCGTGATTTCATTCATCACATTGGTTTTGTTCATAACAACCTCCCATAGACACGATTCATTTATTTTAATATGCTTTGTACAAGGTTGCAACTTTCCATACGCAAACCGATCGGAGCAGGACATTGTCAACAATATATATGCCTGTCACTTAATAATTTAACCAATGGAGTTGAAAACATGCTGGAAGTATATGTGGACGGAGCGAGTGCGGGGAATCCAGGTAAGAGCGGTATTGGTATTTTTATCAAAGGGGAAGGACATCACCTGAAAATTTCCGAGCGAATTGAGCCCACGAATAATCATACGGCTGAGTTCCAGGCATTATTACGAGGGATGGAAGAAGCGGCAAAACTAACAACTGGAATCGTCTCAGTCCGTTCAGATTCCCAAGTTGTCGTCATGGCCGTTGAAAAAGAATTCGTCAAAAATGAGTACCATAAAGAACTATTGACAAAAATTCTCGATATTGCCAAAACGTTCGATTTCTTTTTCATCAAATGGATTCCTGATGAAGAGAACCGGGCCGCAGACGCCTTAGCCAGAGAAGCTATCCATAAAAAAGAAAACTAACCCATCTTGGCGTTAGTTTTCTTTTTTTGAAATATCACATGTCCACTTTCATAAACGTGACTGTATGGTCATTCAAATCGTACAAGACCCATTCACGATCCCCGATGACTGCACCTACATTGACCAGCACTCGTTCCCCTGCGACGTCATAGGGAACACCGAATTCGATGGCTTGATCGACGCCATCCCTCGATAAAGCCGACCGATGGCTATGCCCATAAAAAACAGGTGATGTATCCACCTCCGCATGGATGAGCGACCACGGTTCACCGCCCCACTGCCACTGATGGCCATGGATCACTTCTGCTTGGCCGATTTCCAATGTCTCCGGCAAAGTGGATAACTTTTCCCGTAACGGGTCTTCCGTTTCCGTAATTTGAACAATTCGTTCTTCCTGATTGCCCCTCACTGAAAAAAACGTCAGCAATTCAGGAAATCCTTCTGGAATGATCATGACCTCTTCCAATGTCAGGAACTTTTTATCCGTTATATCCTTTTTACTGATTGTACATTCAAACAAGTCTCCCGTTCCGACCCGGATAGCTTCGGGTGCCCGCTCCGTAATATGGGCGAGCACTTTTTCCAGGTCTTCTTTGGATGAATGAATATCTCCCAATAATGCGTAATTCAATGTTAAAGCCTCCATCATCGGTTAATAAGTTTTAATGAATAAGCCTTCCGTTTCAGACCATTCACCATATGCGATTCGCTTTGGATCAGGGTACCCTTCTTTCGCAAGTTCGTCCATGAGCCATTTGCGGTCTTTCCCGGCAAACGCAAGCACTTCCTCCTTCACTTCACCTTCATCGATCAGGAGCACGGTCGGTTCTTCCTCTGCCGCCCCATCTTGTAAAGTCCCGTTCGTTACCGGTTCAAAGCGAGCATATGGATTGACCGTCACATCTCCGTCAGGTTCTAAAAACAGATCCCGCACTTCCCGAAGCGTGAAAATTCCCTGCTTCCGCAAAGCTGTTCGCAACTGTTCCATCTCAAGATGATGCTTATTGAACTTTTTCATATCGAGTTCGCCATCACTGATCAGTTTGACAGGCTCACCTTTCAATAAAAGCCGAATCGGATTCCATTTTTTCGTCGCTCTTTCAATGAAATAGATAAGTATTGCCCATAATGCGATGGCAAACAAGAAATGTGTAATTTTTATTTTCTCATCAAAGAGGCTTTCTTCCAAAATGCCCCCGAGCACGAGCGTATAGACAAAGTCATAAGGTGTCAATTGTGCCAATTCTTTCTTGCCAAGAAGACGCACGATGACGAGCAACGCACAGAGGCCGATGACAAGTTTTAGTAAAGTATCGTGATACATCCTTTCGTAACCCCCTCAACTTACCGAGTTACAGACTTATACCCCTTTTTACCAAATTGTATTCTTTACCCTCTCTCGACTGCATTCCCGTCTCTTGAAATCCAATCGCTATAGCTGCCGACATACAGACGGACCTTATCGTATCCATGCTGCTTCAACATCGCATAGAGCGGGGCTGCCGTCACACCGCTGCCGCAATAGACCGTCACTTCTTCCAATGGAGCGACGACTTGATTCAGCTCGCTTTTCACTGCCTCATCCAATCGGTAAACGGCCTCCTGCTTAAGCTGTTCCCAATCGAAATTCAAGGCGCCCGGAATCCGCCCGGCAATCGGGTCGATCGGCTCCTGTTCGCCGCGATAACGGGCAGCGGAGCGGGCATCCAGCAAATGGCTTGCCGTCTGCCCCTCCACCGTCTGTTCAACATATTGTCTTGACGCATAGATCGTCTCATCCCATTGTGGCGACACAGCGGTCGGAGCCGGTTGTGGAAGCCGGTCATCGACAGGGATGCCTGCCTCTTTCAACGCTTCAAAGCCTTCCAGCGCGATAAACGCTTGTTTAAATCCCGCATATTGCAATAGCCACCAAGCACGTGCTGCAAAAGGACTGCCACCATCATCGTAGACAATGATGGAATCCTCGAGGGACAGTCCACTTTTCTGGAAAAGTTCCGTCAGCGCTTCTTTCGCAGGCATCGGATGCCGCCCTTCCCGCTTGGTCATATCTGATAGATCTTCTTCCAAATCCCAATAGATCGCTCCGGCTACATGACTTTCTGCATACTTGCGCTTGCCTTCCTGTTCATCCTGCAAATTGAAACGCGTATCGATCCATTTCGTTTTCTCGAAATCAACCTCACTCGCCGACTTAAATACTTCCGCCAATCAGACCATCTCCTTTACGCGTAAGCGATCATACACTTTCTTCCATTCCTCCAGCTGTTCCGTTCCTTGCAACAAGGATCTTTCCGATGCGATTTGATTCAAGCCCTCTTTCAATAAATGCTGCCTGAGTCCTTCCGCTTCGCTTTCAATCCAACTGTCCGCCCATTTGGCCAGTTCTTCTTTCTCCTGACCTAGATAAGTGGAAGCATCCTGTTTCAGCAGTTCACCGAGACGGTCTTTCAAGACGTCCCGCTCCCCTTTTTCAAAAAACGCTTTTTGGTTTTTAAACAGCTTATTGACACTGCTATAGACACTCGGATCCGCAAATGGTGTCGCAAAGGTCAACATCTCCGCTTCCTGCGGCTCATACGGCGAAGGGACGATGGAATTGTCCAAGTCGTTCAAATGGTTCAATTCAATGCGTTGGCGATCCCTGATCTGCTTTTTCATGAAGTTCAGCATCCGTAAATTCGTCACTTTCAACTCCTGTGTCAAATCGAATCCGATCATTCCGACCGTTTCAGCAAGCGCCCCTTTTAATGCTCGCTCTGCCGAGTTGTTCACAAAGACGGATGGACTATACGCTTCTTTGAAAAAGTCGCTGTAACGCAGGAAGACGCGTTGCAAAATGTAATAAATGAGCTCTTCCAATTCGTTATGGGTCGCTTTCGTCAACACTTCCGCAAACTGATAGGCGAAATGGCGGCGTACTTCCCCTTCCAAACGGTTCAACTCTTCCAATCGTTCCGCTTTCCGTGTCCGGTTCGCTTCCGTACGGGAAATGAGCGAAGACAGGCGTTCAATCGTTTTCACTGTTTCCTCTTCAAGTGCCTGAACGGCAAGCCCTTTCAGATCATTCTCCAAGAAATGATGGAATTCCTTTTCAAACGGCGTCATAAAAGGATCCGCTTGACCGTTCACCTTTGCTTCAAGCGCCTGCAAGCTTGAAATGCCATGTACACGCGGATGACGGATGCCGAATTTCCGCAACTCATCCCCGACAAACGTTTTGACGGCTTCCGCTTCCTCTTCATTCGCCGCCAAATCGATCGCGTTAACGATGAAGAACATCTTGTCGAGTTCAAACGCATCTTTCACGCGTCCCAATTGGACAAGAAACTCCCGATCCGCCCTAGCAAATGCATGATTATAATACGTGACAAAAAGAATGGCATCGGCGTTACGGATATATTCAAAAGCGACATCGGTATGGCGAGCATTGATGGAGTCAGCTCCCGGTGTATCCACCAAGGTGATCCCTTTTCTTGTCAATTCACAATCATAATAGAAATCGATTGATTCGACAAAACAGCTTCTGTCTTCCTCAGCAACAAATTTCACAAATTCATCGCGCTTCGCTTTGATGACCGTACCGAGTGCTTCCCGGTACACCGGATAACCTTTTTGGAATGCACTGATGAACGCTTTATGGATATGGAGATGCTCTTCCTGCAATTCCGTCTGGAGCGCGGCCTCTGCCTTTTGGTATGCATCGTCCAATGACAAAGCTTTTATGCCCAGCGCCTCCAATGACCGGAGGACATCCTCCGTCATCCGCTCCTCCGTTTTCAACAGGACATCCGCCGTGCAATCTTCTTTCCCAGACGTAACCGGACGAATCCGATTAATCGCTGCCGTTGTCGGGTTTGGAGAGACCGGCAAAACTTTTTCTCCGATCAATGCATTGGAAAACGATGATTTCCCTGCACTGAAAGCACCGAACAACGCTACGGTAAATTCCTGACCATCCAATCGATCCGCTTTTTTGTGTAAATATTCCGCCGCTTCCAGGAAACCAGGAATCTTTTCCACCGCTTGTGCCACTTGCATCGCCTGCTCGGAGACAGTTCCCGCATTGGCGACATCGGATTCCGCATGAGCCGGCGACAGTTCCGGTTCCCTTGTTGCCTCTTGTTGTGCGCTATCTACTTCATCTGTTCCCTCAAATTCAAGTGTTTGCAACGTTTCACGTGTTTGCCACTTTTCCAGAAGTGCATCGCGCGCGATTGTCATCTGTTTGGATGGGTTAGCCATTTCTTTTTCCACGTTTTCCAGTTTCTGTTGCACTTCTTCTACTTGGAAAAGTGCCATTCGTTTTTCTTCAAGAAGGCGTACTTTCTGTTCAAGAGGACCTGCTTGTTCATTTCCGGATTGGGCTGTGATGCGAGCCATTTCGTGCTTCCAGTCATCTGTCATTTTACGGAAAGCATGCTGGATCACCGTCCGCATCCGTTCGGAATAGTTCAAGACAGTATCGCCCGTGATCACTTCCGACACATTGAATTCTTTCTCCAGCTCTGCAAATGGAACCGTGAAATCCATCCCATCGATGGCAAGCGATCGGTCGTCTGTTAAGATTCCCGCTTCTTTCAAAGATTTTTTCATCAATGTTTTCAAATGTACTTCAATCTGTGCATGGACAAGTTTTCCGATATTTTCGGCCAATGCGTTTTTCCGGCGTTCCCTTTCCTCCGCCGTTTTTTTGGCTCCGAATAGAAACCCGACTTTGAAACGTGAAGACAACGATTCCAAATAGTCCTTTAACAGCTCCCGTGTTTCATAAGGCGTAATCGCAGCACTTTGCAGCAAATCGTTCTGTGCCCGATCAAAATTCGCGGCGAATGCATCTTCCGATAGTAAAGAGAGCATCTTTTCCGCCTCTGCAAGCTCCGCCAACAGTTCTTCTTTCTGATTCCATTCTTCGTCCGTCATTCTGTCAGCAAAGGTGTTTTTTCGTTCTTCCAGTTCATCCGTTAGAAATTGACGGTGCTCATCACGCAATTTGACAAGCGTTTGTTTCGCATTTTCCACAAACTGCTCTTGCCAGTTTTCAATTGAACCATCAACGATCGCCTTCACTTTATTGAAATCATTGTGTTCATGTGCAGCATCCTTTAATGATGTATAGAAAATCCCTTTCGGCACAACGCCCCACAAGCCGAAAGAATGTTCAACAGATTTTTTGAAGTCCTCGAATGGTAGCTCGCTTTCCCGGTGTTTATCGATCTGATTGATGATTAAATAAACATTTTCATTGTAGCGCATTAGCTCTTTCGTAAAGCGGAAGTTCAATTCCGATTGCACATGATTATAATCCATCGTATAGAAGACGAGGTCTGCCAAGTGAAGTGCCGATTCCGTCGAAAGTCGATGCGCATCATCCGTGGAATCGACACCCGGCGTATCCATGACTGTGATTCCATCCGGCAATTTCGACTCCGTGTGTCCGATTTCAACGAGGGAAACCGCCGCCCCGTCCTTACTGAATGATTTGATCGCCGCCGGGAAACCATGCCCTGCATATTTTGCGGCCGTTCCATCCGAGCGATGGATAATGGCATAGTCCGTCTCCGCTTTCCGTACTTTGACAATATTGGCGCTTGTCGGAATCGGGCTGGATGGCAACAGATCATCCCCGGTCAATGCATTAATCATTGAAGACTTCCCGGCGGAGAAATGGCCTGCAAAGCCGATTGTATATTCCTTATCGATTAATTTATTGGCGAAGTATACCGTTTTCTTAAAACGTTCTTCGTCTTCATTCTGGTTGAAGAGCTGTCCATATAAGGCAGCTTGTTGCAATAGATTGTCCAATTCAGGCATGTACATTTCGATCCCTTCCTCAATTTCTCTTCCCATCATACCACTTTTCGAGCTCTGAATAATGGAAAAAAATTTTGCTAAAGATTTTTGTCGAATTCTCATACTCTAGCACGTATTCATGATATGATAGACCCATTGAATCACGACGAAAGGCGGAATGGTAGATGAGTACCTCCAAATATGTACAAATGATCTTGAATGGCACCATCACTTCTTTGACAACTGTTATTCCCGTCAAATTAGACGTTCTTCCCCCATCGCTTACCGTTCAACCTTATGTACAAAAGGAACTAAGTGTTCTCATTGGGCTTATCGGGGGGATTAAAGGCCGGTTGATCATCGATACCTCAGAGCAAGGGATCGATACAATCGGACAAGCGATGTTCGGCATGTCGATCGAAGGGGAAATGATCGAATCGTTCACGGGCGAACTCGGCAATATGGTCGCAGGAAACTTATGTACCCTCCTTGAAAAGGATGGTTTGCACCTTGATATCTCTCCCCCTACTGTTATGGCGGGGGAAACGAAATTTTTCGGATTCACCCAAGCTTTCAAATTGCCTGTCCGGCTGGAAGATGGGACGATGCTACATGTTTTATTGACAATGGATGAACCAGCTTAAAAGACCAAAAAGGATTCTCCCGGTATTGCGGAGAATCCTTTTCATTTTGATTTTCATTTGATTGTTTGAATGTCCACAGGGAAAATTCCTTCAATTTCTGCTTTTATTTTTTGATCGTTTTCTTCTAAGAACAGATGGATCGTCCCTGAATCTTCCGATGTCCGGATGAGTCTGCCTGCCCCTTGGCGCAGCCGCAACAACATGAACGGCACATCCACTTCACGGTATGGATCTTCCGCGTGTTTCCGTTTCGCATCAAAGAGCGGATCGGATGGCGGCAAAGGCAAGTCGTAAATGATGACACGGGTCAAGGCGTCTTGTGGGATATCCAACCCTTCCCACAGATGATACGAACAGAGGACTGGAACTTGCTTCTGTTGAAAATCGCGGACGAGCGACGAAAGTTCCCGATCGCCTTCAAATGCAATCCGGTCTTGCCAACCGGCGGGTACTTGTTCCTTGAAGCGATTCATCGATTTCTCGGATTTAAAGAGAATGAGCGTCTGTTCGCCATCCGCCAGCAGTTCGAGTGCGCGCTCAGCTTTTTCCCCCGCTGTCACATCAGCCGCGTAGACTTTCATCACTTCATCATAATCAAACGGTGAATCCACGGAGAAGGAGATGAAATTCTCAATACCAAGCCCATCCGCCAAATAGGAGAAATCTTTCCCGACAGACAGCGTGGCAGATGAAAAGACGATCGGCGTTTTCGATGAAAACAGTTTTTCTTTCAAAATATCGGTCACAAGGCGTGGCATGATGACGAGTGTCGCTTCCCCTTTACGATCTTCCAACCAATCGACCGCGTCGTTTTGGGAAGTGAACAATCCCATCGAATAAATATATTGGTCCAAATACTCCTCGACCATTTTCAAATCATACTCCGGAATGATAAACAATTCCCCTTCGAAAACGAATTCCTCCAGCAGTTCAGTCGAAAGACGGACCGCCTCTTTCCCGATTTCGAGTAATTCCTCCGTCTTCTCCAGCGCTTTCCGTTCATTATCCGTCGCCTCTGAAAAGGCGTCCAGCATGGTGAAAAACGCTTCATGTGTATCGATCAGCCGCTCCATCAGCTGCAATGTATGTTCACGGATGCCATCCACCATAATGCGTTCCAACAAGTTTAGCAATGTACTATTTTGCACTTCATAAGTCAACGCACGCTGAGCGGAATACTCGAGCAAATGCCCTTCATCGAAAACGATCATGGACACTTCCGGCAGCAATGGCAATTGCCCTTGGCGCTTCCGGGATTCCTTCGTCCAGATATGTTCCATATAGAAATCATGGGAACAAATGATGATCTCCACCGCTTCCCGGTAATGGTTACGATGGATCGTTTGCCCGCATCGATTGCGGACATCACATGCTGCACATTGCTGAATCGGGTGGAAATTGACTGTTTTCCATTGTTCATCGCTCAAATCCGGAAAATCCGATCGTTCGCCATACGGGCTGATGGACTGCAAAGAGGCGTTGCCATGGACAAATTCCGGCAGGCTGTCCTCAATCCATTCAATATATTCCTCGGCAGAAGTATCTCCCGTCTCTTCCAAACGTTTCAAACATAAATACTGATCCCTTGCTTTGGCCAGACGTACATCGATATCCAAATCGAGGGCTTCCCCGACTTTTTTAATATCACCGTCTTCTTTCACCAACTGGTCGATGAGTGTTTCATCCGCACAGGAAATAAGTGCGGGTCTTCCGGTGTAACGGGCATAGGCGATGGCCGGTAACAAATACGCAATCGTTTTTCCCGTCCCGACACCCGCTTCCGCAAAAAGGACTTGTTTTTCTTTCAATGCCTGCTCGATTTGGAACGCCATGAAGATCTGTTCATCCCGGCATTCAAATCCTTTTTCTGTCAGGTCATCGTATAACGTATCCCCAATCCAATCATTCAATGATTCGTAGAATGATTTCTCTTTCGATAATGGGAATGGCATCTTACTTTTCATATGGAACCCCTTCCTACTTTACATGCAAAAGGAAGAGGCATCTCCTCTTCCACAAATGCTGACTTATTGCTTTTGTCCCCAATACTGGTAAAAATCAGTACGGATAAACCCATTGAATAGTTTCCGTTTTTTCGTCGCTTTTTTTCCATACATCGTTTCAAAGTTTTCCAATGAGGAAAGCATATAGACCGACCAAGACGGATGCTCCTTCATTATACGTCCGAGCATGCGCGTTATGTCCTCCGCTTCTTCAATTTCACCGAGCCGCTCACCATATGGCGGATTCCCGACCATGACGCCGTTCAATCCTTCCACGGTCAAATCCCTCACATCGCGCTGTTGAAATTGGATTAAATCCATAAAGCCTGCTTCCATCGCATTCTCCTGAGCGACCTTGATCATTCGCGGGTCCACGTCGGAGCCTATAATATTTAATGGCTGATCATAGTTCGCCACGTCTTCCACTTCTTCCCTAACTTGATCCCAGGCGCTTTTCTTGATCCACGGCCATTGTTCACTCAAAAACTCCCGGTTATAACCAGGGGCAATATTCTGTCCCATCATTGCCGCCTCAATAGCGATCGTCCCTGAACCGCAAAACGGATCAACGAATGGCCGATCCGGATTCCAGCGCGTCAATTTGACAAGCGCCGCTGCCAGCGTTTCCTTCAACGGGGCATCCCCTTGTCCGACACGATAGCCGCGCTTATGTAACCCCGTACCGCTGGAGTCGATCGTCAATGTCACTTTATCTTTTAAAATCGATACTTCCAATTTGAACAATGGACCGGATTCATCCAAGAAGCCGATTCGCTTATAGGCCATTTTCAACCGTTCCACAATCGCTTTTTTCACAATCGCTTGACAATCCGGTACACTGTACAATGTCGACTTCACTGATTTCCCTGCAACAGGGAATGCCGCATCAACCGGTAAAAAACGTTCCCAAGGAATCGCTTTCGTCTGTTCAAATAAGTCGTCGAACGTCGTCGCGTGAAATTCCCCCGCGATGATCCGGACACGGTCCGCGACACGCAACCACATATTCGTTTTGGCAATGGCCGTTTCATCCCCTTGGAAATAGATCTTTCCATTATCCGATGTCGTATTAAAGCCAAGCGCTTTCACTTCATCCGCTACGATCGATTCCAATCCCATTGCGGAAGTGGCGACCAATTTATATTCACTCACGTTTATCCAACTCCAATCCCAACATTCAAACAAACTTACAAAATATCAGTATACATAAGGAAGCAAGTTTGCTTTCCCTTATCTATTCTGTACGGTATTCGTCATCATTAAACTTCGTTAATTCCAAAAGAAAAGCTCTCCACATAATTAGGAGAGCGGTCGTTTGTACAATAAAACCATAGAAAATCCGATAAGCCATGTTTTGTTCCCGTGTACTCAAGCGGCTTACGCCTCGTACTTAGGGTGGTAATCATCTATCTACAAGCAAATGCTTGTCCCTTCGTCCGTTCAATTCCTTCAGAAGAGTGCCCCTACCATAATTTGGGTTTCTCACTCGTGGGGTTTACCGCGTTCCATCCGACCCGTTTCCGGATCAGCTACGTTACTGTGGCACTGTTCAGGGAACCTCATCCATATCCGAAGACTTAGGATTTATTCCCGCCGTCAACGCGCAAAGCGCGATGCCCCGGCTTATTGTTTCGCCGAGCACGAACACTACGGTCATCTCAGATCCGTGTGAGCATGGACTTTCCTCTACAAAAACAAGTTTTGCAGCGATTACCTGAATTCACTCTATGGTATTGTTTAGTATACAGTACATCAGGTCTATTTTCAATCCCGATGTCCATTTTTTTATTCCTGATCGAAAAGTTTACTGCCAAACACGTGCTTTTCCAGATTGGAAATTCGTTTTAAAATATCGAAGTTTGTCGTGCCTGCGCTTCCTGCTGCCGGACGTCTTTGAGCGGCAGTCAACTCTTCCTGTAGTTTTGCATTTTCATTGCGCAATTCTGCAATCGTTTTTTTGAAAGTTTCATAATCTTGGATGACATCATCAAGGAAGAGATCGACTTCTTCCTGGTTATATCCGCGCAGGCCCGTTTTGAATTCTTTTTCAAGAATCTTTTTTGAATCCAATTTAATGTCCATGAAAATCGCCCTTCCGTCTATGTTTACATACGGTCGATTATAGCATAATACACCTCTACCTGTCTTGCCAAGCGGCGCGAGCTATCCGACCCTTCCACGTGGGAAAACTTTCAATCCGCTACACATGTCAACTCTTGGCGCCCGATGTCGTTTCTTGCGCTTCCCCAGGAAATAATTTTCGTTGGATTCTTATTTCCCGTTTTGCAAACGCAGTACTCGCCCGAATCCGAAACCGTTCCGACAGTTCGGGATCCACTTGCAGATGCCAAATCGCCTCTTTCGTTACGCGGTTTGCCTCCCCCCACTCCTTCAGCCTATGCTCATACAGCTTGGCCAATTCCTCCAGGGCAATAATCCGTTCCCTGCCCGCAAGCCCCGTCGATGCGATCGTGAAGGATTGGACTGCCTCCTGATATGCCTGTTCTCGCTTTAAAATAAAACCGAGATGAAAATGTGTCATCGGATGATCCACGCCATATTCCGCAATGGATTGTTCAAAAATGAATTTACTTCGCTCATATGATTTCAAGTCTGCAAACCATTTCCCGATATTCGTCTGGGTGACGGCAGATGCCGACACTTCCGTTTTCAGCAATAAATCCGTCGAACGGATATATAAAGTAACGAGGGATAGGATATCCCACTCATTATGGTCGAGCACTTTCATCAGAAGTTCCGCACGACCATTTTTCACTGCATCTTGGTAAATGATCGGCGCCATATGTCCAGGGATATCCCCTTCCCGCTTGAAACCAAGCTGTTTTTCTTCAATGGCCGGCAGCCGGAATGTTCCCATTTCATCTTTCCAAATACGACGTGAACCGTGTAGCAAGTCGATTTGAGTGTGCGTAAGCAACGGGGGGATTACATTCCGATTCATCGTCCAACGCGTCTCCAACTGTGGAACATCGAAACTTTTTCCGTTATAGGTCACGAGTGTCGTAGACTGTTTCCACAAATCTGACGCATATAGAAAGGCCGCTTCATGATCAGGACCCGGCAGGACATACTGCGTCAGTTTAAAACTGGAGGCTGTCTGTTCAATGAACCCCATCAGGAAAATGAGCGTTCCGGCGCCTTTCAATCCGGTCGTTTCCGTATCGAAAAACAACAGCGGCTTTGAGAAATCCGGTGATAACGGGTGCGGCTCACCGGACTTCCTCCATTCATCAACGGTCGCTTTCAGACCGGAAAGAACGATATCGCCATGCCGATGATCGGAATGATATTCCACAATCCGTTTATAGACGATGCCATGCTTATTTTGCTCTTTCGTCAATCCTGCATCCAGCCATTGTTGTTCATAAGAGGGTGCCGGAATTTCTTTTTTCACTTCTGGCACCACTTTATCTGCCGGCTTCTTTTTTAGTAGCTTCTTCATCTGCATCAGTTTTTGTTCATAGGACATCGGAATTCCCTCCCGCCAACGTTTGAAGCAAGGACTCGACATCGCGCTTCATGCCCATCCCGGCTTCTTGTGCGCCGATGCATACCGGGCATCCCGATTCACAGCGGCAGCTAGCTACATGATCGGCTGCCTGTTGGAATAAGTCATCCCAACGATCGAATATTTTTTCACTTAAACCGATACCGCCAGGATAACTGTCATAAATGAAAATAGTCGGCTTTCCGGAATGAACTGCCTTCACTTGTGGCACAACATGGATATCCGTCCGATCACAACGCACAAACAGCGGGATAAACGACTGGATGGCATAGGCTGCGCCTGTCATCGCATCTGTCAACCCGGCACCTGTCCAACCATCCGGAATGTCGAATGAAAACCATGTGGAAGACGTATGCAACTCTTCCGATGGCAACGAAATCGGACCGGAACCGATATTATCATGGGAATCGAAGCGGATTTTTTTAAATATCGTCGGGATCGCCAGCACAGCGATATCTCCATAAGCTGCTTCCCCCACTCCCAACGGATGTACATCGTCTTCACTCATCACTTTCAATTCCACTGCCAGATTGGCATCGGTGAAATAATCGACATCGACCTCGGTGACGTATGCTTTCTTTTCCTCCCAATCAAGCATTTCCACTTGAAATTGCGTTCCTTGATGCATATAGATCGCCTCTTCGTGGAGTAAGGTCATCGCACTGAAGCGATCCATCTCACCAATGACCGTCGTTTCTTTCGGATGGGTTTTGTCGATGATGACAACATTTTCTTGAGATGCGGAACGGAGACTGATCTCACTCGCCGGGAAACTGTCCGTCATCCAATGCCATTTGTCCGTCGTTTTCACTAAGATCCCTTCACTTTCCAGAAAGGCGAGCAGCTCCTGCACCTCAAATTCCCCATACGTTTCTGTCATCGTAAAAGGCAGTTCGAACGATGCGCATTTCAAATGATCCATTAGAATGAACATATTATCCGGATGGATGCGCGCTTCTTCCGGCGATTGACCGAGTAGATAGTCGGGATGCTCAATAATGTATTGATCGAGCGCCAAGGATTGCGCGACGTAAATGATCAGCGCCTCTTCCTGTCTCCTCCCTGCGCGCCCCGCCTGTTGGAACGCACTCGCAATATTTCCGGGGTATCCCGTCATGATGCACGCTTGCAACTGGCCGATATCGATGCCAAGTTCAAGCGCATTCGTACTGACGACCGTCCGGATTTCTCCCTCACGTAAACCTTTTTCGATTTTCCGTCGCTCCGAAGGCAAATAGCCACCACGATATCCCATCACGGTATTGTCAAACAGTTTCTTTTTTGTTAATTCTTTCATATAAGTGACGAGCATTTCCACACGTACCCTGCTTTTCGCAAAAATGATCGTTTGGACACCTTCACGATATAATAACGAAGCGACATCTCGCACTTCCAAAACGGCACTTCGACGGATGCCGAATGTCGGATGAACGACAGGCGGATTGTAAAAGACAAAATGCTTTTTCCCTGCAGGCGCCCCATTATTAGCAATTAATTGCATATCCGTATTGGTCAATGACTCCGCAAGCTCCTGCGGGTTCGCAATCGTCGCCGACGTGCAAATGAACACCGGATCACTGCCATAATAATTGCAAATCCGTTTCAACCGACGCAACACATGCGCGACGTGACTGCCGAAAACGCCTTTATACGTATGCAATTCGTCTATGATGATATATTTCAAGTTTTCGAAGAGCGACACCCATTTCGTATGATGCGGCAATATGCCTGAGTGCAGCATATCAGGGTTCGTCAAGACAATATGACCGGACTTCCGCACTTTAGATCGTAACCCTGGCGCGGTGTCGCCGTCATAAGTGTAACTGAGAATCGACTCCCCACTCGCTTCGATCAGCTCATGCAAATCCGCCAGCTGATCCTGCGCCAGTGCTTTCGTCGGGAATAAATAGATAGCCCGAGCCGCTTCGTCCTCCAAAATACTTTGCAGTACCGGTAAATGGTAGCAGAGTGATTTACCAGAAGCAGTCGGCGTCACCGCTGTAAATGACTTTCCCGAAGCAGCCAATTCAAACGCTTCCCGTTGATGGCTATACAGTTGCTGGATGCCTTTCGACGCCAACGCTATAATGATGGAAGGATGGAGCTTGTCCGGAAATTCCGCATAGACCGCTTCTTTCCCTTCAATTGTCCTATAATGAACGACATTACTCGAAAAAGAAGGATCCGTCCGCAACTTCTCCAACACTTCATGAATCGCATTTTTCTTAGTCATGTGACATCCTCGTCCTTCTCTGCGTTCAAGGCATCCAAAATGGTTTTCAATGTATATTCAGCCGAATTGATCGACAACACAAATCTTTTTTTTCCTGTCTTCTGATAAAATGACTGGACAATAAATTGCTTCATTGAATCATTCAATGATTCAATCTGTATCGGATGAACATACTTCGGCTTTTCCGTCTTGATAAATTCCGATACTTCTTCCGTCCATTCATCCAACATCGTATGATACCGATCCGCATACGGCTTTACTTCTATAAAAAAATCAGGTTCCCGATCAAGTTCCCTCATCTGTGTATGACGTTCACGACATTCCCCACAAACAGAAAGGAGAATCTCCGTCTTTTCTTTTAAATTCATAAGGTTATACATCCTTTCCGTACCTTTCTTTTATTTTAGCAGATAGGAAGAGGATGTACCACACCGAAAGGGAACGTGTATTCCTTTCAATAATTTAAGAAGTGAACTAAAGGAAAACCTCTTTCCATTTATCTAGACACCAGATTGCAACTTTCTGCGGGTTAATCCGTCTAAATCATGTGGTATGATAGTGAGATGCGAGGTGGTAATGATGACGATACGCTATCCGAACGGGAAGAAATATGTGCCTGTTCAGCAGTCGACTGTCCAACGGAAGACGGATTTCTCTTTTAGTAATCGCGGAATGGCTTTGGAAGAAGAATTGAATGAGTCCAATGAATTTTATTTGAGCCGCGGCATCGCTGTCATCCATAAAAAACCCGTCCCGATCCAAGTGGTGAATGTCAATTACCCGGCAAGAAGTGCCGCCGTAATAACGGAAGCTTATTTCCGGACACCCTCCACTACCGATTTCAACGGCGTCTGGAATGGGAAATACATCGATTTCGAAGCGAAAGAAACGAAAAGCTCCACTTCCTTTCCGCTACAAAATATTCATGCGCATCAGGTCGATCATATGAAAAGCGTTTGGAAGCAAGGTGGACTTGCTTTTTTTATCATCAAATTTACACTGCTCGATCGCTATTTCATCGTCCCTTATGATCGTTTTGAGCGCTTCTGGGAAAGAATGGAGATGGGTGGAAGGAAATCGATCACCCTTGCCGAATTTGAGAAAGTCGGCATTGAAATCGCGCCAGGATTTAATCCGCGAATCGATTATTTACAAGCGGTGTCCACCTTAATGGCGGACTCCGAAGAAACAATTGAAGGGCAGGAAGAACTATGAGTGAACATATACATTCAAGATCGGCTCGACGTAAAGCACTGGAAGCTGAGCGCTCGAAAAAGAAAGGCAAAAAGCCGAAACGTCCAAAAGGGTTATTCAAAAAAATAATCTTGGCGATCTTTGTGATAGGCTTAGCGGGACTGTTAGGCGGTTTCGGCTTATTTGCATACTATGCAAGTTCAGCACCGAAACTGGACGAAGAACTATTAAAAGATCCATTGTCATCCGAATTGCTCGATATCCACGGCAATGTCTTCATGAAATCGGGTGCTGAAAAACGGAAGTTTGTTCCATACGCCGATATTCCGCAAGAGATGCAAGATGCGATTTTAGCGACGGAAGACGTCCGCTTCTACTCCCATCACGGCATGGACTTCTGGCGATTGGGCGGCGCCGTCATTGCGAATTTCAGAGGTGGTTTCGGTTCACAAGGGGCAAGTACCCTTACCCAACAAGTGATCAAAAACTCATTCCTGACAGATGAAAAAACATTGAAACGGAAAGCGCAAGAAGCGTGGCTCGCCTTCCAACTGGAACGGAAGTATGACAAAGAGGAGATCTTTGAAATGTACTTCAACAAGATTCTCATGGGTGGCAATAATTACGGATTCGGAACTGCAGCTGAATTTTATTACGGGAAAAATTTAAACGAACTGGAATTGCATGAAATGGCGATGTTAGCCGGCATTCCTCAAAGTCCGAACGGCTACAACCCGACGAAAAATCCGGAACGTGCCGAGAAACGACGCAATATCGTACTCAGTCTGATGTATCAGCATAAAAAAATCACAAAAGCGGAAATGGAAGCGGCTAAGGCGATTCCGGTCACTGCTACGTTGCTCCCGGAAGACCAAAGACAAGTGGCCACCACGAAATATCCAGCCTACGTCGACCTCGTCCTGGCTGAATTGGAAGAAGCGGGCATGAGCCATCTCTTGGCCGAAGGAGTGAAAATCCAGACGGCATTGGATCCTTCTGCACAACAGGCTGTTGAAAAAGCGATCAATACATCCGAACTTTATGAATCGGACGAAATGCAAGCCGGCATGACCGTCGTCGATACAAAAACGGGCGCCATCGTGGCGGTCGGTGGCGGACGCAATTATTCCGGCCTCGATTGGAACTTTGCATCCGACCAGAAACGCCAGCCCGGCTCTACGATCAAACCGATACTCGCTTACGGCCCCGCGATTGAAAATCTCAGTTGGTCAACGGGGAATACGATTGTCGATGAACCGTATAACTACAAAGGGACCAATCAGGCGATCCGCAATGTCGATGGCAAATATCAAGGTACGATGACGATTCGTGAAGCCTTATACAAATCGCGGAATATCCCGGCTGTCAAAGTTTTTGAAGAAGTGGGCACACAAAAAGCCGGCGATTTTGCAAGAAACCTTGGTCTTCCTTATGACAAATTGTATTCTTCCGATGCGCTAGGTGGCGGCGGAAATGACTTTTCAACTGTCCAAATGGCGGGAGCCTTTGCAGCATTTGGCAATGGCGGTATTTATACGAAACCGCATGCCATTAAAAAAATCACGTTCCGGGATGGCAAAACAGAACGGAATATGGCACCTAACCCTGAAATTGTCATGAAAGATTCGACTGCTTATATGATTACCGACATTTTACGTGACGTACTCACTTCGGGAACAGGTACAAAGGCGAATATTTCCGGTCTTGATATCGCCGGAAAAACAGGTACGACCAACTATCCGAATGATATTAAGCAAAAACACAACATGAAAAATACAGACGTCCCCGACTCTTGGTTTACAGGCTATACGACCAATTACACGATTGCAGTATGGGGCGGTTATGCAAAATATACAACACCGATCACAACGTATGACCGAGGTCGCTATGTTCCTCAAAACTTGTTCCGGATGGTCATGAGCGAAATTTCTGCCGGGAAAGAGACGGCACGCTTCAAGAAACCTGGTTCGGTGGAAGAAGCGACGATCGAGTACGGATCGAACCCGCTCCTCCTCGCCAGCCCTACGACGCCGGCCAGCATGAAACGGACCGAATTATTCGTACGCGGTACGGTACCGACGGAAATGGCGAAAGAAGAGATCATTGAACTTGAAGATCCAAGTAATTTATCGGCTCAATACGATCCAGAGACGAATTCCGTCTCCCTGAACTGGACACATCATGCACCTGTTTCAGAAGCGATTACGGGTGAAGTTGAATTTACGGTCTTCGTAGGTGTCGATGGTGGCGACATGCAAGAAATGACCAAGACGAAAGACATGTCTGTTACGTTCTCAGGCGCCGAGCCGGGCCGGACCTATGTATTCTCCGTCGTCGCGAAACTCGGTGAATTAGAAAGCGGACCAGCCAGCGCGACACTCCAAATTGACAATACCACTGAGGAAATACCAGGTGAGGAATTCGATGATGGTTCCGAAAATCCTGATAACGAGTGGAATAATGGCAATTGGGGTAATGAGAACAACGGCAATAACGGTAACGACAGCAATTGGAATAACCCAAACAACTGGAACGAAGGAAAAAACAATAATTGGAACAATGGCAACTGGAATAACAGAAACGACGGCAACGGAAATAACGATGAAAACAATCCAGATGACAATTCATCGAATAGCGGAGGGACAGATTCAGGCACCAATACCACTCCTGATGGCCAAGAAGGAAATTCCAGCGAAGATGGTACTCCTTAAATTGATAAAAAAAGCAGCACCTCGGATCACCAAGGTGCTGCTTTTTTCTTCATTTTTTCATAATCGACAAGCGGGCGACTTTCTTTTTTGTTTCCGTATATAGTGCATCCAATTGGACAAATGCATAATGGCTGGAAATTTTAGCTTTTACGAATGCGAGGCGCTCCTCACCATTCAGTGGCTCAAGCGTATAAACCCACTTCCCTTTTTGCTCGTCCAACAGCTTCCCGCCGTGTTCCAATAATTCGTCAAATGCCAAAATGGCCTCTTCCATCATTTCAAGTGCTTGACGATCTTTTTGCGTGTAAAACAGCTCGATCGTTTCCCGGTTTGCCTCCCACTTTTCAAAATAGGGGCTGAACAATTCCTTGTCGATCGGTTTCATTTCACTGATCATATCGCTTTCATCCTCTTCTTCCCTTCCCTGCAAAGCGGCAAGAGCGGACAGACGTCACATCCCGGATTTTGCGCTTTACAATGATATCTTCCGAAAAAAATGATTTGGTGATGGGTATCCGTCCACTTTTCCTTTGGCGTCCAACGCATGATCTTTTCCTCGACCGCAAGCGGACTGTCTTTCCATCGGTTCATACCCAATCGTTTGGCTACACGCTCCACATGTGTATCGACCGCCATCGCCGGTATGCCGAATGCATTCGACACGACGACATTCGCCGTTTTCCGACCGACACCCGGCAAGGTCGTCATCACATCACGATCGGCAGGCACTTCCCCGCCAAAGTTTTCGATGAGCATCCGGCTTAACGCTTGGATGTTTTTCGCCTTATTGCGGTACAAGCCGATGGAACGGATATCGGTCTGCAATTCTTCAATATCCACCGCCAGATAATCCTCCGGCGTTTTATATTTCTTAAACAAATCTGCGGTCACCCGATTGACAAGGACATCCGTACATTGCGCAGAAAGTAATGTCGCAATGAGCAGTTCGAATGGATTGTCATGCACGAGCTCGCAATGTGCATCGGGAAACATGTTCCCGAATTGCTCCAAGCATTCTTGCCATTGTTTCTTTGTAAGCAATTTCCTCCCCCTAATCCCGTTCTTCCAACCAATTATAAAAGGGCACCCGTTTCACGGATACCGTTCTCTGTTGTGGCTGATCCGGACGTGGACCTATCGTCCTGAAAGACTTTGTTTGCCGTTCAACGTCCGCTAATGTTTTGACGTTTTTCTTTTTCCATTCAAATAAGATGCGGTCGATATAGCGAAGACTCAGCTTCTGCGCAATGACCGCTTCTTTCAAGGCCGCTCTGATGATTTCGACCGAATGGCCATCCTCATCCAGCCACATCGCGATCGATTCACATTCCATCGGCGATAGGAAACGTCCAAATTCTTGCTCGAATAAGGCGTAAATTTCACCTTCCGCCTTCTTCTGATTTTCCTCTTCCGATTCGTTTGCTTGAAGCGCTAGTTGATCGACCAACCGATCCCATAAAGGCTGTAATGAAAAAATCTCCACTAAGACACCTTGGGGATCCTTGCTTTGCACAATCTGTAGAAAACCTCGCTGCATAAGTCGTTGCAAAATCATGGACACTTCGTTTTCCGTTAAATTCATCCGATCGGAAAAATCCGTCGGTGTCGGAAATTGGATGCCTCCTGATTGAAATGCAGTCATATGCATGATCAGCATGGCATCTATATCTTGGATGCCCAATTTTTTATAATGGTGAAAAAAAAGCTGGGAAATGTTAACATTTCCCTGCTCAATCCAAATTCGGAGCCGTTCTTCGTGTTGCATGCCCGAACTCCTCTCTTCTCTATAAGGTATTGAAGTTTATATCATTCTTTCCAGTTCTTTTCAACAAACGTGTGGATCCGTTGAACAGCCTCTTCTAACAGTTCAATTGAAGTTGCATATGATAAGCGAATTGTATCCGGTGAGCCGAAACCGGATCCCGGAATGACAGCGACTTTCGCTTCCGTCAGCAATGCAGCAGCGAAGTCATCCACATTTGCAAAGCCCGTTTTCGCAACAGCATCCGATACTTCAGGCAGGAGATAGAACGCACCTTGTGGTTTAATCACCTTGAAACCTGGAATGGCTGATAGTTTCGGGTAAATCTGCTCTAAACGTGATTCAAAAGCCTGCCGCATCATTTCTACAGCATCTTGAGGCCCATTATATGCCTCGAGAGCTGCGTACTGGGATGTTGTCGTCGGATTGGAAGTCGAATGGCTGGCAAGGTCCGTCATCGCGCTGACAACTTCTGCATCGCCAGCAATATAGCCGATCCTCCAGCCCGTCATTGAATGTGATTTGGAGACGCCATTGATAATCAGTGTCCGTTGTTTCGCATCTTCTGAGAGCTGTGCGATCGACACATGCTGTGCCCCGCCATAGAGAAGCTTCTCATAGATTTCATCCGAGATGATCCAAATATCTTTTTCCTGGCAGACAGCAGCGATTTGCTGCAATTCCTCTTTGGAATAGACCATCCCTGTCGGATTGCCCGGTGAATTGATAATGACAGCTTTCGTTTTCTCAGTGATGGCTTCCCGAATCTGTTCGGCTGTCACTTTGAATTGTGCTGCCGCAGTCCCTTCGACGTGGACAGGTACGCCCCCCGCCAATTTCACCTGCTCCGGATAGCTGACCCAATAAGGGGTCGGGATGATCACTTCATCGCCCGGATCCAGTATGACCTGGAACAATGTATATAAGACATGTTTAGCTCCGATGCCAATCATGATTTCTTTTCTGGAATAGAGCAATCCCTGGTCTTTCTCCAACTTTTGAATAACGGCGTCTTTCAAAGCAGGCAAACCGCCGGAAGGTGTATACTTCGTCTTGCCTTCCTTCATGGATGCATAAGCTGCTTCTAAAATATTTTCAGGTGTATTGTAATCCGGCTCTCCTGCGCCAAGCCCGATTACATCGATTCCTGATTCTTTCATTTCCTTTGCTTTTGCTGTAATTGCCAATGTTGTAGAGGGTGATAAAGTACTCACCCTAGCCGCTAATCGTTTTGTCAACTCAAATCGCCCCTTCATAGGTTCAAAATTCGTTTCCACCATTGTCCGTCTTCGAAAAAAACATAGACGTAATTCAATTTTCCATTATCACCTTTGAATGTGACTTCCCAAACGGGACCTTTTTCTTCCATTCCGAGTGCTACATGATGGATCGTTTTCACATTCAATTCTTGTTTGACGTTTTCCACAGCTTGTTCTGCCGAAATGCCATCTGCCATCGTCACTTCCGGAAAACCGTCCTCCGAATTCCCGCCTACGAAAACGGCCTTTTCAACCCCGTCCTCCCCTTTTCCATAAACGGTCACAAACGAAGTGGTGCCATTAAAGATTTCGGCGGAACTCGCGGAGACCAGTTGCCCGGATGCAAGTGCGGCTTCGATTGCCGCTTTTTTAGCGGCAGAAATCGGTTGATTGGCATTATAAAGCACGATGACGGTAATTACCGTAGTCAATGTCAACAGAAAGACGACGATGAATTTAATCCAGTTCAGCATTGTGTTTCACGTCCCATACGTCCTAAACTAATTCTCAAATCCGAATCTGGTTGATTCTTTCCTTAGACACTTACTCATTATAACAATTTTCAAGTACATTCACCATATGTTCGAGTGACACTTTTTTTACGGGAACATCCGGCAACGCTTCTAAAAAACGGCGTCCATATGACTTCGTTTCAATCCGTCTATCCAGAATGATGAAAAATCCTTTATCATCCGATGAACGGATCAGCCTACCAAAGCCCTGCCGCAAGCGCATCATCGCTTCAGGCAGCGCATACTCTGTAAATGGATTCCTGCCTAAAGCGGTCATTTGTGCCGCTTTCGTTTTAAAGATCGGTTCGTCGGGCGATGAGAACGGGAGTCTCACAGCAATGACTGCAGTCAAGGCTTCCCCCGGTACATCGACTCCTTCCCAAAAGCTATTCGTTCCAAAAAGCACCGCATTCGGCAACTGCCGAAACGATTTCAACAGTTTCACACGGCTGCCTGAGCTGATGCCTTGGGCAATTAAGGCATAGTCTTCCAACTGTTCACTTTCCGTGATCAACTCAAACGTTTTGCGCAACATATCTTGCGAGGTGAAGAGGACGAATAATCGACCGCCTGTTGCCATGACCGTCTGCACAACAGCATCCGCAACCGCTTCGATATAATCCGATTGGGCGACTTCTTGAATATCGGGCATATTGTCAACGATGAAGATCTCTGCCCCTTGATAAAAGTGCCACGGTGCATCGAACGTCAATAACGGAATGGAGTCGGCAATCCCAAGCTGTCGGGCAATGAAACGATCATTTCCCGGAACCGCCAATGTCCCGGACGTCCACACAATGCCCGTCTGTTCTTGCTTTAATCCATCAATAAAGCTACGGATGGCAGCCGAGCCATCGAGCGCCCGTTTAATGACCGTTAAACTGCCAGGAATGCTCCGCCGATCTTTTTCTAACCATACGGAAAAACGGGTAGAAGAATCTTCGATGAAAATGGATACCCACTCACCAGCTTTAATTTTCAATTCTCTGATCCAATAATCCCATTCGGCCAATACCGCTTGCTCTTTTGCTGTCAGATGATCCATTTGATTCGCTACGTCTTTCGTAAAGGATGCTGCCTGATCGATATAGACAGACATCGCTTCCAGCATTTTCGTGAAAATTTGGCGATCTCCGCTCACTTCCGCCAACGAATAGACGATCCGATTGCCTTGCTGGTTTTTATTATCTGCCGGCTGAAAGGCTGTCAATAGCCCGACAGCATCATCAAAGAATGTCGAGAACTTCACATAAGCGGCATCCAATCGCTCTTTCGCGTGATAATGATTGACGCCATATTGCTGGATCAGATCGGAAACCTGTTGCAATAACTGCCCATTTGCATCGGAAGAAATCTGGCCCATGACATATTTCCAATTGGTGTAGGAAAATACCGTTTCATCAATCCGCTCGGCAGTTTGGACGAATTGGTGCGCTTCGTCGACAACGAGTCCGCCAAGTGAATGGAAAACTGCTTGCCCCCTGCTCATATCGGATAGAAGCATGGAATGATTTGTAATGATCAGATGCGAATGGCGACACTTTTCGAGCAGGCGATAATGGAAATCGGCAACTTGCTCATCCGCTGAAAGCCGGTTGGATCGTTTACGGATGCGGTCAATAAATAACTGGCCACCTCCCGAGACATTCAGTTCTTCCAAATCCCCTGTTTCGGTTACGGTGAGCCATACGAGAATTTGCATGATCGTAAATGTTTCGTCATAAGATTCTTCTGTTATTCGAAGAAGTTCCTCAAATTTATTGAGCGAGATATATTGCTGCCTTCCTTTCAGCGCCGTTGCCGTCACGTCTGCTCCTAGCATCATACGCACTTTGTCCAACTCATCCTCTATGATTTTGTCGGCAAGATGGTTCGTAAACGTGCTGATAACAACCGGCTTTCCGGTCGTGATGGCATGGACCGAAGCCGGTAGAAGATAAGCCAGTGTTTTACCGATTCCTGTTGGCACTTCCGCAATTGTTTCAGCCTGTGTAGACAAGGCTTGCCAAGTCGCATCCATAAAACGGAATTGCGCATCTCTACGTTCAAATGCCGGATTGAATTTTTTCAATACCGCAATCTTTTCCTCGTCATCATTCGGATACACCGGCTGGACACTAGCATTCGGTTTCGGTATCGGGATGATGCGATAAGGGATGCCCCGAAAAGAGGCAAAGCCCGTTTCGGCACGTTTTGTTCGCACCTTTTTCAACGCTTCATAGAACAATGTCGATAGATTGGACTTCAATTGAAATGATCGGCGATGCAGAAGATTTAACGTGTCTTTCGGTAATGTATGTAATTTCTTCATGCAGGCGATAAGAAGCTCCGCGGTCGCTTTGGCATCGTCATCCGCACGATGTGCAGATGCCAATGAAATGCCCAATTCTTCCGTAATATCCTGCAATCGATAACTTGGCGATGAAGGATAGACGATTTTAGACAGTTCTACCGTATCGATTTTTTTCCCGGACCATTTGCCCACACCACACCTCGCAAACTCACTCTGCAAGAAGGACAAGTCAAAATCGGTATTATGGGCGACGAAAACCGTTCCTTCCAATAGTTTTGCCACTTCCGCTGCAATTTCTTCAAATCGCGGCGCATCCGCAACATCATCATCCGAAATGGCTGTCAGTTGTCGGATAAAAGCGGGGATCTTTTGACCGGGATTCACAAATCGAACATATTGCTCCCCGATTTCCCCTTCTTTAATAAACACAATCGCGATCTGAATAATCCGGTCTCCTTTAGCAGGTGAATGACCGGTTGTTTCCAAATCGACGACCGCATACGTTGTATTGTTCATACGATTACCAACTTCCTGTCTGACATACTCTAACAAATTGTATCATATCCGGACTTTCAAAAACGAACAAAAGCGTAGGACGCCTTATGACTCGAGCGTCTGGCGTCCGGAGTCTAGACGGCAAAAAAGCCCCTATGGAATCGAGATGCCTGATTCCATAGGGGCTTTTCTGTACGAACATGTTTAAACAGTCATGCCTTGTTTTTCTTTGATGACTTCTTTCACGCCATTATTCTCATCCATGATGAGAACTGTCGGCTCATGCGTGCGTGCTTCTTCGTCTGTCATATAAACATAAGACAAGATGATGACGATATCCCCACGCTGGACGAGTCGCGCTGCAGCCCCATTCACACAAATGACGCCACTGCCCCGTTCCCCTGCAATAATATACGTTTCAAAGCGTGCGCCGTTGTTATTGTTGACAACATGCACTTTTTCATTCGGCAACATGCCAGCAGCATCCAGCAAATCGCTATCGATCGTAATGCTGCCTACATAATTAAGATCGGCTTCCGTCACAGTTGCCCGGTGTAACTTGCTATTCATCATCATTCTAAACATGATACTCATCCTTTACAGAGAAAATGGAATTATCAATCAACCTTGTCTTCTCGAATTTCACAGCACAAGCCAAGATCCATTCACGGCTCGTTTCACTGCTTGTTGTCAACTCGGGATACGCCAATAAAGAGACATAATCGATGCACCCTGAACTATGTTCCGTAATATGTCGGGCGACTTCCTTTTCCACTCGCTCTGCTGGTACGCCTGTCTGGAATAATGCTGCACCTTTCTTGAGCGCTTGCTGAATGACTGGGGCTTCCGCTCTTTCTTTTTCAGATAGGTTGACATTGCGCGAGCTTTTCGCCAAGCCATCCGGTTCACGAACGGTGGGGACTCGTACAATAGCCGTCCGCAAGTTGTAGTCTCGGACAAATGTTTCGATAATGGCCAATTGCTGTGCATCTTTCATGCCAAAATAAGCGCGATCCGGATCCACGATATTAAAGAGCTTCAAAATGACTTTGAGCACACCGTCAAAATGACCTGGCCGGGAAGCCCCGCAAAGGGCAGTCGCTTGCGGTCCAGGCAAAATGCGGATGCCGCCGTCTTGCGGGTACATTTCCTCAGCAGTCGGCATGAAAAGAATATCGACACCCGCTTCCGCCGCAAGCCGTGAATCCCGTTCCGTATCGCGCGGATACGCTTCAAAATCTTCCCCCGGACCAAATTGTGCCGGATTGACGAAAATGCTCATCACAACGAGGTCATTTTGTGTTCGTGCTTGCTCGACAAGCGCCAAATGGCCTTCATGTAAAAAGCCCATTGTCGGCACAAAGCCGACCGTCCGTCCACTCCGCTCATTCCGATTAAGCATGCGCTGAAGCACCTCGATCGAATGGACAATCTTCATTTCTCTCGTGTTAGCGACCATTTTCCTGTCCCCCATACAAAGATACCAATTCTTCCTCCTGCATCGTAAAACGGTGGCGTTCCATCGGGAAAGTTCCATTTTTCACAGCAGATTTATAGGCACATAATCCTTCACGGATAAGTGTAGCGCTATCTGCAAATGTCTCGACGAATTTCGGCACATGATGGCTGCCATATTTGACGGTGTCATGGAAAACAAGCACTTGTCCATCTGTCTCCGCTCCTGCACCAATACCGATCACCGGAATCGAAACAGCCTCTGACACCGCTTCCCCAAGCTGATAAGGAATGCATTCCACCACAATCATAAAGGCTCCCGCTTCCTCACAGGCACGTGCATCGTCAATGAGTTGCTGTGCAGCAGTCGCTGTCTTCCCTTGCACTTTGTAACCTCCAACAACCCCGGCAGATTGCGGCAAAAGCCCAAGATGCGCAACAACCGGTATGCCTGTTTCAGTTAGCAAACGGATCTTCTCAATGACTTGGCCAGCACCTTCTAATTTAAGCGCATGTGCGCCTGTCTGCTGAAATGTACGAACCGCTTCAGCCAATGTCTGGTCTGCAGAACCATGATACGAACCGAATGGTAAGTCCACGACGATAAAGGTATCATTCGCCCCACGTTTCACCGCTTTTCCATGATGAATCATGTCATCCACCGTCACTGAAACCGTTGACTCATAGCCGAGAACCACCATCCCAAGCGAATCGCCGACTAGAATGACGTCCATCCCCGCTTCTTCCGCCAGTTTTGCGGACGGATAATCGTATGCCGTCAACATCGCGATTTTCTCGCCGTCCCTTTTCATCTTCAGGAAATCAAGTGTACTTTTCATTTCTTCTTTTACTCCCTTTCCTCGGGAGAAAACCGAATATAAAAAACCTCCTGCCCAAAAATGGACAGAAGGGTGGATTATCATCACTGGTTTCCTCCGTCCCTGTCTGTTAGTAGATCAAGGCAGATCATTATTGAACTATGCAATTGTCAGTCTCACCTAAGGTGCAGTTCAGCATCGATACCGCCCTTCGAAACTACTATAACAAATTGGAAGTTCATTGTATACTGTTCATTTTGATAATTCAATATCTGCAGAATAAATGCCCCGTACCGTTCCATCGTCCAATTTCAACTCAAGAACGCCCTCATCGGATATGCCGATTGCCGTGCCGGTAATTGTCTCATTCAACATAACCGCGCGAATCCGTTTCCCTGTCGTATTGGAATAGCCTTCCCATAAAATCTTGATCGGTCCGAAGCCATGTTTTTCGTACATCTCGGTATACAGTTCCAAATAACTGAAAATCTTGGCGATCAATCGGGCACGGTCAATCTTTTTACCGGTCATCAGCTTCAGCGAAGTGGCGATGGACTGCAACTCCTCCGGAAAATCTTCAAGTTCTTGGTTGACATTCATGCCAATCCCCAAAATGACCGCTGTCACTTGATCGGGATCCGCTTGCAATTCTGTCAGAATACCGGTCACTTTTTTGCCTTTGATCAAAATATCATTCGGCCATTTGATATCCGCCACGACACCTGTCAATTCTTCAATGGCACGCGTCACAGCAACAGCCGCTACAAGCGTCAGTTGAGGAGCCTGCTGCGGCGTCAATGTCGGCCTAACGATAAGACTCATCCAAACCCCTTTCCCCGCTACAGAGCTCCACGGACGCGCCATGCGTCCCCTGCCAGCCGTCTGTTCTTCCGCCACGACAACTGTTCCGTCCGGCGCACCGTTCTGCTCCGCTTCATGCGCAATGGACTGGGTGGATGGACAAGTTTCATAATAATGGATATGTTGACCGTATCTTTTCGTTGTCAAATGCTTTTGAATATTGGCCGCGTTAATACGATCTGGAGAGGAGATGAGATAATAGCCTTTTTTCCGGATCGTTCCAATTTCATATCCTTCCTGTTCGAGTTCCCTGACGTATTTCCAAATGGCGGTTCTCGATAAACCATATTCATCCGCGATTTCCTGACCGGATACCGGCTCCCCATTCGCGTCAAATAACCTTTTAAGCAATTCAGTTTTCACGTTTATATTCATGGCTAAACCATTCCTTTATTTTGTTCGGCTCATTTTCACACCTTTTGTGGAGGACGGCTTTTTCGATTTTCGCCATCCATTCGCCCGTCCATCTCCCGCCTTTCATCCCCGTCCATTGGATCAAATCTTTTCCTGTGACGGCTAATTCCGCCGCAGATTGGATAGGCAGTGACTGTTTGTTCTGACTAATTTCTTGCGAAGTCAATGCCTGCACCGATCCCCGCTGAATGGTGGATAGCTTTTCGGCCGTGACCAATACATCCTCATTAAAATGGTAATAATCATCGATTGAATACAGTCGGGCGGTCCGGATGGTTACAGCCTGATGGACCGCTGTTAAAAACGATTTTTCATAATTGGATAGTTTGTATGCGCGGACGAACTCCGCCGGTGTAAAATCTCCGGCTAACATGAAAGCAGCCCATCCTTCCAGTACGGATTGGAACGGGACGCAACGATTCAATTTTTCAATGTCCAGCGGGAATAAAGGCATATAGGCCGCTAGCCCTGAATCTTGGAACGCTTGAAAAGCTTTCAGCGGATATTGTCCTTTGAACAATTTATCCATTTCATCTTTCACACGTTCCACGGATACATGCTGGATCCGCTCCGCTTCTCCCCGGATCGCTTTGAATGTCTCCTTTTCAATCCGAAAACCGAGTACAGCTGTAAAACGGATGGCCCGCAACATTCTGAGGGCATCTTCTGCAAAGCGTTCTGCCGCATTGCCGACTGCCCGTATAAGACCATCCGCGAGGTCCTGTTGTCCCCCGAACAAATCGATCAGCTCGCCCTCTTTTGTCATGGCAAGAGCGTTCATCGTAAAATCGCGCCGCAATAGATCATCACGCAATAATTTCACGAAACGCACTTCGTCAGGACGGCGATGGTCTGTGTATGTTCCTTCCGTTCTGTACGTCGTCACTTCGATAGGTTCCCCGTCCATCAGCACGATCACCGTTCCGTGCGCACTTCCGACATCAACGGTCAGTGGAAATAGCGCCAACACTTCCTGCGGTTCTGCAGATGTCGCAATATCGATATCAGACGCCTGTTTGCCCAACACATGATCCCGTACTGCTCCACCGACAAAAACTGCTTCATGTCCGGCATCTTCAAGCAACCGAATGACTTTCCGGCTCGATTCCGTTCCAAATAATGCTCTCATCGCCGCATCGCCACTTCGTAATACAGTTTTTCGTATTGGTTCACGATGGTTGAAGAATGGAATCTTTCCGTCGCTGTCACCTTTGCTTGTTGCTTGAAGCTTTCCTGTAAGGCTTCGTCTTTCAACAATGCGATTGCCCGATCCGCAGCCTGTTGTACAGCTCCCAGCGGGACGAGAAAACCATTTACACCTTCTTCGATCACTTCCGGAATGCCGCCGATCTCTGTCGCAATACACGGGACACCGCAAGCGAGTGCTTCAAGCAACACTAATCCGAAGGCTTCCTTTTCCGACAAGTGAAACATGACATCACTGATCGCAAGGAGCTCAGGCAAATCATCCCTCTTCCCGGTAAAGATGACATGGTCCTGAAGATTTTTTTCCACAACGAGCGCTTCCATATCCACCCGCTCGGGACCATCCCCGACCAGTACCAACTTGGCATCCAATTCTTTCCTGACAAACGAGAAACTATCAATAATATCTGGAATCCGTTTCACTTTCCTGAAGTTGGAAATATGAACAATGACTTTCTCATCGAATCCGATACCAAGGTCTTCTTTCAACGATCCCGGATCGACTGGACGGTATTTCTTCTCATCGATGAAATTATAGATGGTGATCAATTCTTTTTCCGGTCCGATCAACTCCAGCGTCTCTTGCCGTAGCGACTCCGAAACAGCCGTTGTAATCGTTGATTTTTCGATACCGTAGCGAACTGTATTGCGCAATCCTGGATCATGACCGAGAATCGTTACATCTGTTCCATGAAGCGTTGTAATGATGCCTATATCGGAGTTCGCCATATCTTTACCGAGCGCTGCCGATACAGCATGCGGTACCGCATAATGGACATGGAGAAGATCCAATTCCTCTGATTCAATGACTTGCGCAATCCGATTCGCCAGTGCAATATCGAACGGTGGATATTTAAAAACCGCATAGCCGTCAATTTTCACTTCATGGAAGTGAATGTTCGGATGAACGTCCAAAAATCGAAATGGCTTGCCAGAAGAAATATAATGCATTTCATGCCCTTTATCCGCCATCATTTTTCCAAGTTCAGTTGCGACAACGCCCGATCCTCCGAGTGAGGGGTAGCAGATGACACCGACTTTCAATCTTTTCAATCACAGGACCCCTTCCGGTTATAAATTATCGTTTCAATCAATCTAAAATGTTTTCAAGCCCATACACGAGATTTTCCCGTTCAATGACGTTGTTGATCGCCATTAAAATGCCCGGCATGAAAGACTTTCTGTCAAATGAATCATGACGGATGCTCAGCAACTCGCCTTCGCCACCAAGCAATACTTCCTGATGAGCAAGCAATCCAGGCAATCGGATACTATGGACCCTCATCCCCTCAAAATCCGCACCTCTAGCGCCTTCCCAATGTTCTTTTTCATCAGGGTGGCCTTGCTTATGCGCCTCCCTCACTTCCTGGATCATTTGCGCTGTTTTTACCGCAGTTCCCGATGGTGCGTCAACCTTTTTATCGTGATGCATTTCAAGGATTTCGACATCTTGCAAATAACGGGCCGCCATTGCTGAAAATTTCATCGCCAATACGGCTCCAATTGAAAAGTTCGGTGCAATGATTCCTCCAATTCGGCTCTCTGCAGCCATTTCACTCAACGTCTCAATCTGTTGTTTTGTCAATCCGGAAGTTCCTACCACCGGACGGATTCCCATCGTGAGCGCTTGGTACGTATTATTGAAAACAGCATCCGGATCTGTCAGATCTAATAAGATATCCGGTTTCCCATCTGCTACAAGGCTTTCAAGTGATGTATAGATCGGGATTCCATTTGGCTCCATCGTCACCTCACCATTATGTAGATAGTGATTATCATATTTATAATCAAGGGCGGCAACGACCTCCATATTGGCTGCGTTACGAATTGCGTTTACGGCAGCGGTTCCCATCCGGCCCCGCGCTCCTGCAATGGCTACTGTTATTGTCATTTTGTTTCCTCCTTCTTCGTCCACCGATCGGCATCTCTATCTTTGAATTTTTGTAACACGGTATCCAACGCATGATCTAGACGGATCCCTTGCGAGTTTGCAAAACAGACGAGTACGAAAAGCAAATCACCTGTTTCCTCTTCAAGTGAACGGATCGCCTCACTCGACTTCTTTTTTTTCATACCGTACACATGCTGGACTTCCCTCGACAATTCCCCAAGCTCTTCCGTCAAACGGGCTAGGAGTTCAAGCGGGGGGAAATATCCTTCTTCAAAACCATTTATGTACTTATCGACTTCCTGTTGCAACTCATGCATCGATTTCGGTTTTTCCATTAGCGTCAACTCCCTCTCCTATCGTATAAATTAACAACACTATTGTCAAAATAAAATATATGGCTGATAATGACTTTATCGTAAGACCAACAAATGAACTTGTATCGGGTTCCATCATAGTTATAAATGATTCTATAAGTGGAAACGATTCATCAGAAGGGAGCAACAAATGTTTGAAGGCATTAAAATCAAAAACAGCATTTTCATCATCTTAGGTGCGGCCATTTTCAGCTTTGGACTTGTTCATTTCAATATTCAAAATGAACTTGCCGAAGGCGGTTTTACCGGGATTACACTCATCCTTCTGTTCGCTTTCAATTGGGACCCCGCCATTATGAACTTAATCCTGAACATTCCGATGTTCATCATCGGTTGGAAGCTTTTAGGGAAAAGGGTATTCATCTATACCGTGATCGGAACCGTTTCCGTATCCATTTTTTTGAAAATCTTCATGGCCAATCAAATCGATATCCATCTGCAAGATGATATGTTTCTTGTCGCATTGTTCGCCGGACTTTTTATCGGCATTGGACTCGGTATCATCTTCAGATATGGCGGAACAACAGGCGGCTCGGATATTATCGCACGCCTTGGGCATAAATACATCGGTTGGAGCATGGGGAAAACGATGTTTCTATTTGATGCGCTCGTCATCCTCGTTTCTTGGGCGGTCTACTTGGATCATCGTTCGATGATGTATACACTCGTTGCTCTTTTCGTAGGAGCACGCGTCATCGACTTCGTACAAGAAGGCGCCTATGCAGCGAGAGGGGCTTTTATCATCTCAGAAGCACAGGGTGAGATTGCGACTAAAATAACGGCCGAAATGGACCGCGGTGTCACCGTTTTTAAAGGTTATGGCCATTTCACCAAGTCAGACCGTGAAATCCTCTACTGTGTCGTCGGAAAGAACGAAATCATGCGCTTAAAATCGATCATTAACTCGGTCGATCCGTATGCATTCGTCTCCCTCATCGACGCCCATGAAGTGATGGGGGAAGGATTTACATTGGACGAACAAAAAAAACCGCTCGAACGATGAAAAAGCGTAACTTCGGTAAATCCACCAAAACTACACTTTTTATCGGTACGAGAGGCGCCCTTCCCGCCATCCACTTTAGCAAAAATCCGCCCCTTGAAAATTGGGGGCGGATTTAACCTGTCCTTAATCTCTATTTGTAAAAATGAAAATCAAACGAACGAGCTCAAGTACAGCTACTGCTGTTGCTGCAACATATGTCATCGCTGCTGCACTTAATACTTTTTTCGCATGTCCTTCTTCTTCATTGCGAATGATGCCGAGAGAAACGATTTGATCCATAGCACGAGATGATGCATTGAACTCGACCGGCAATGTTACAACTTGGAACAGAACCCCGACAGCCATCAATAAAATCCCGATGCCGAGCAATGAATTCATGCTACTGAAAATCAGCCCGATCATGATAAAGATCCATGATGCATTTGAAGTAATATTCGCAACAGGCGCTAAGCGGTGGCGAAAACGAAGAAAAGAGTAGGCTTCCTTATCTTGGATTGCGTGCCCGACCTCGTGCGCTGCAACCGCTGTTCCTGCTACGGAAGCTTCATGGTAGTTATGTGAGGATAATGCTACGATTTTCGTAAGCGGATTGTAATGATCACTTAAGAACCCTTCGCTTTCTACAACTTTGACGTTGTGCAAACCATTTTGGTCAAGCATAAGACGAGCAACTTCCGCACCGGTCATCCCTGATGTCGAGCGGACTTGTGAATATTTGTTGTAAGTTCGTTTCACTTTGAATTGGGCGTAAATCGGCAAAATGATAATGGCCGCAAAGTAAATCCAAAACATCATCAATTTCCTCCCTTTTTCTCTATAGTTTCTATTTTATAACGGCTAGCGTCCTCTCGCAACTATTTACCTCCGGACCTAGCGCCCGCGGACCTGCTTTTCCAGTTCCAGTAAGCTAAAGTAATGCAAACGATCGATAACCAAAATGTAAAATAACCGATCGAATGGATATGCCTCATCAAATCATGGTAAATCGGCATTTGTCCAAATACATAATCGATGACATCGTTATGAAGCGTCCAAACAGCAGCAATAACAATATGACTAACTCGAAAGCGATAAAGGGGACTGTAAAGCAAAGCTTGTACCGCCATTGCAAAATGTGAGCCGACGAGCATCCACCCGACCCAACCAATCGAACCCGTTTCAAACAATGTCAGGAGATTCATAACAACTGCCCAAAGCCCATACTTGATCAGCGTGATGAAAGCAAGCGCTTCGATCAATTTGAAATTGCGGTTAATTAACCAGCCGATGATTGCAAATGAGAAAAACAGGCTGGCTGTCGGACTATCCGGTACAAAAACCCAAAATTTTGGCTCAGTTATTTCCAGTTGCCACATATACCAATCATATCCGTATACCGTACCAAGCACGTTAATAAATAATAAGATCCAAAGAAACGATTTATGCGAAAGGATGAGCCAAATTCTCTGTACCAATAACCCCATAAGCACCTCTCCAAAAAACTTAATATGTATGCAAAAAAGAGTCAGTTACCTGACTCTTTTTCTATGTCTAGACTACGGGCGCCAGTCGCCCTTCGCTTTTCAGACTTCTCATTACTCGTTTTTCAAGTTAGAGATAAACTCAGCTAGAACTTGTAGATCTTCTTCAGACCCATCCCAAGTTCCCGGTGGCATATCCCCGACACCGTTATGCGCGATGTCAACAATCTCTTCAGGTGCAAGGCCAGTGTTCGCAAGCGGCTTTCCAAGTCCACCTTGGAATGCATCGCCATGACAACCGATACAAGTCGAGCCTGCGTAGATCTGATAACCTTCAGATTCGGTATCGAATTCAACTTCCTCAACGATTGCACCTTGTGCTTTCGCCGCTTCCCAGTCATGGTTCACGTAAGATTCCCATGTCAAATAGAACAAAGCCGCAAATGTCAATAACATGAACGCTGTTGGAAGTGGTCGTTTGAACGGACGACGTTCTTTCGACGTATCCATGAACGGAACAAGCATCAGTGCACCGAAAGCCAAACCTGGCATGATAATAGCACCGATAATATTGTATGGCCCGGAAGCGAATTCATACTTCAGCAATTGATACATCGAAAGGAAGTACCAGTCCGGCACAGGCATGTACAGCGTATCCGTCGGGTCCGCTTGACGTTCAAGCGGGGACGGATGGGCAACCGTTAAAACTAAGTAACCGATAAGGAAAACGGCACCGATCAGCCATTCTTTCAACAGAAAGTTTGGCCAGAATGCTTCAGTTTTCCCAGGATATTCTGAGTAATCTTTCGGGACGTTCGGCATTTTGTTCGTAGCCTTAATGCGCGAATCTCCGACAAATTTCATCCCTTTTCCGCGTTGCATGATGTCCCCTCCTTTTATTATCCTCGGACTTCCCTATTTCTTATAGAGGTCCAGAAATACCTTGTCTTCTGATCATGATAAAGTGTGCTGCAAGCAACCCAAGCAAAGCAGCCGGTAGGAAGAATACATGAATCGCGAAGAAACGTGTCAATGTTTGTGCACCTAGAATCGTTGAATCCCCGGCAAGGAGGATTTTGATCGATTCACCGATGAACGGGACGGAAGCTGCAATTTCAATCCCTACTTTCGTAGCGAATAATGCTTTCATATCCCATGGTAATAGGTAACCTGTGAAACCTAGACCGAGCATGACCATGAAGATCAACACTCCGACAACCCAATTCAGTTCACGAGGTTTTTTGTAAGAACCTGTAAAGAAAACACGTAATGTATGTAGGAACATCATGACGATAACTAGCGACGCCCCCCAATGGTGCATCCCACGCACAATTTCACCGAATGCTACTTCATTTTGAAGGTAATAAACGGATTTCCATGCATTTTCAATGTCCGGTGTATAGTACATCGTAAGGAACATACCGGATAAGATCTGGATGACTGTGACGAAAAACGTCAGTCCACCAAAACAATAGATAAATGCAGAAAAGTGGTGTGCAGGGTTTACGTGCTCAGGTACTTCGTGGTCTGCGATATCGCGCCAAATCGGGGTGATATCCAACCGTTCGTCAACCCAATCATAAATTTTATTTAGCACTTCGGTCGTACCCCCTTACATTTTTAAACTAATGTGTTCGGTTTTGTTGCTCCAAGATACACAAAACCACCTTCGACTTTTACATCGAACTCATCAAGCGGCCCCAACGGTGGTGTTCCTTTTACATTGTCTCCATTTTTCAAATAACGTCCTGCGTGACATGGGCAAAAAAACTGATCCGGGTGTTTCTCGTCGCCGCCCCAGTTTACCGTACAACCCAGGTGCTTACAAACAGGGGAAAGCGCGATGACCGTATCGCCCTCTTTGTAAACCCATGCCGTATTCGACACGTCGGATTTGTACCAAGCATCTTCTCGATCCTTGATTGTAAAGTCGACACGTACAGGCACTTCCGTCAGCTCGTCCACTTTTTGTGGAGTCGGGATGAAGTCCCCTTCACCACTCTGCTGCAAGACGGGATCGACCGCAAAACGGACCATCGGCATCAGCATTCCAGACGCCATGAATCCGCCGACACCCATCAGTGTGTAGCTCAGGAATTGGCGTCTTGACACTTTGTTGCTCATCATTTTCCCTCCTCTTACTTAAAGGTCAGTCCAACGGACATACTTTTGCTAATTGTAATACTAGGACATATCTATGATATATCAATACTTGTCGAAATTCAATGATGCTTTCCAACTCCGGGGAACACTTTGTGAACAATTATTGAATTTTATCCTCATTTATTAGAAGACTCCGTCTTTTAATAGATAGTAAGATAAATACAGGTTTTGTTTTACTGTTGTGCCCATTTTTCGGTCAGTCGGGGTAATATTTGACGGAGCTGATCTTCCATAATCGTTTTCCGTAACGAAGCATCCATACTTTCGAGTGGAATCGAAGGCAACCAGATCACTTCCCCTTCCATTTCAATGCTTGTCCATGCGGAATCCGTCGTGATGTAAAACAGATGTTTGAAAGGTACGGATACCATATCACGTGCAAGATTCTTCGCCATTTCAGCTGGTTCCATCGATTCCGTATAGGAAATAGGCGGCATAAGCATCATGCGCCCTTTGAATTGCGTTTCCATATAAGTCGTCAAATGCATCAGGAACTCCGAAGAGGATGCGCTATTTTTCATCTTCTCAGGTGCAGTTTCCACTTTCAATAGCGGAACAATCAACGTATCAATATACTCTTTCTGTTGCAAATATGTATCCATATCTTTAGCTGTCCAGTTCACCTATATCCCCCTCATCAAAATGTGTATCTTAAAGTGAAAATAACTCCATCAAGAGAGATGGAGTCGTCAATCCTTCGCTATCTTCATGTCGTTCAACATAGCCGACAGCGTGATGAACCGCTCTTTGTCATTGGTGTCGAGCGCTTCATCAATCCTTTTCATTAACATATCCGCAGTCATTGTTGCAACCGTTTCTTCGATTAACCTCTCTGCGATTTTCCGATCGCTTTCACTCACTTGCAAATAAGCAGGCAGGAACGGATTCTCTTCCCTGACACTTGCGTATTGTGGGCTTGCATGGCTATTCGGGAAATTGAGCTGGATATACATTTTATCATCGGGATGAAGTCGCAAATCATGAAACGACTTTTCAGCATCTGCCGTCATCAAATTCCCTTTGTAAAAGCGGAACGGGATGCTTTCCGTACCTGTTACAGACATGACCATCGAACGCGGACAATAATGGGCCTCATCCGTAAAGTGAACGTTCTGCAGAAGGTGCTCATGGCTAAGAAGATAGTTCAAAATCCACACACATTCACGGCGCTTCAATTTGTACCGCTTTAAGAACCATCGCACGAAGTCCTTTTTAGCAGCGACAGGAACCATGGCCGTCATGTCACACCTCCTCGTCAATTTCTGCTTCTAGAAAAGCGCTCCAATCCTCATGATCAGGCTCCAGTTTCAACAATTCCTTGACAACCGCCACCGCTTCAAGACGCTTTCCATCTTCCAAGAGAAAACGGGCGTATTTTCCAAGGAAATCCGGATCGTCTTTCATTCCAGTATATGCCTTACTATAGGATACGTATGCGTCTTCAAATTGTTCTTCACGCTCATACGCATAGGCAGAAAATGCGCTCAATAGCGGGATGTCTCCATACTCTTCTTTTGAATAAGCCAACAACTCCAACAATTCCTCGGACTGTTCCCTTTGATCATACAATGAGGCAAGTGTAATGAGTGCTTCCACGTATTCGGGATCCAAGACGAGCGCTTCACGTAAATGCGATTCCGCCTCTTCCGGCAGTCCAAGCTTCAAAGCGGATTTACCCGCAGCTAAGCGCAATTCTTTGTCAAATTCATCTCGGCGAATGCCATCCTTGAATAGACTATACGCTTTGCGATCTTCCCCTGCCGCCGCCTGCGCTTGTCCGGCCAGCATATAAGCGGAATAATAATCTGGATCCATGTCAATGAGCTGATCAAGAAGAGGAATCGCTCTCCCTGCATGACCGCTTTGGAAATAGGCAAATGCGGCACCGAACAACGTATCTGGGGAGACATTATCCTGCAAAAGTTCCTCGTAAAACGGAATCGCCTCTTCATAGGCCGCACCTGCGCTATACGTTTCGGCCAGTCTCGATACAAGGCTCACTCCGCCAATCTCATCCGTTTCTTCAAGGAGACGCACATAATGGCGTGCCGCCTCTCCATATTTACCGGCATCGAGCAACAACTCTGCATAAGCGAATCGGATGACCGGTTCATGCGGAGCGATCGTTTGCGCTTCCTTGATTTTTTCGAGCGCCGCTTCGGCCATACCGGTTAACTGATAATAATCCGCGAGTGCCAATAAGGCTTGCACATACTCCTCTTCTTCTGGACGAACATCCGTCAATAAAAGGAGTGCCTCATCTTCTTCGCCCAGTTCAAGCAAAGTGCCCGCACGATCGATTTTCAATTGTGCTTCATCGGGCAAATGAAACCGCATCGTTTCATAGAGTCGATCCGCCTCTTGTATGAAGCCGTACTCGGCAAATAGGCCGGCAGCTTCATACAGCAAATCCAAATCGACGGAGTCGTTCAACTGCTCCACGATCCGCTGAAGTGCTTCTACATCTCCTTCGACTATATACCGTTCGATTTCTTGTAACTGTACCATATTTTCACCTGTTCTTTCCCAATGTATACCTCTACCCATCACCCATTTGTGATCGCTGGGACAGCAAGCTTTTCCAAGTCGTCGAAAAACCTTGGGTAGGAAATATTGATGCAAGATGCATCATCAATTGTAACAGGTCCTGTCGTGATAAGTGAAGCAATGCCAGCCATCATTCCGAGACGATGATCCCCATAGGATGAAAGTGATGCACCCGTTAAAGCGGTCGGCCCGTGGATGATCATCCCATCTTCCGTCTCTTCTACTTGCGCACCCATTTTTTTCAGCTCTGCCGTCACGGCAGCAATCCGATCCGTCTCTTTGACGCGTAATTCTTCAGCATTCTTAATAACGGTCGTGCCTTCCGCCTGCGTAGCCAGCAAAGCAATGATTGGCAGCTCATCGATCAGTCGTGGAATGAGTTCACCACCGATTTCCGTTCCCCGCAACTTACTATGTGAAACGTGGACGGTCCCAAACGGTTCGCCAATCGAATCGGATTGTTCCGTTATTTGGATATTCGCGCCCATCGCTTGTAAAACATCCAGTATGCCAGTTCTCGTCGGATTGAGCCCGACATCTTTGAAACTGACGGCACTCCCTTCCGTCATGGCAGCCGCTACCATGAAAAAGGCTGCAGAAGAAATATCACCGGGCACTTTGACCGTTGTTCCGCGAAGAGACTGCCCGCCTTCAACGTGTACTGTATTGCCTTCTCTTTGAATAGATGCACCGAATTGTTCCAGCATCCGTTCCGTATGGTCGCGAGAAACCGTCTGTTCAGTTACGGACGTTGTTCCTTCGGCGTTCAGACCGGCAAATAAAATAGCCGACTTCACTTGAGCACTCGCAATCGGCATCTCATAATCGATCCCAGTAAGCGGGCCGCCCGTAATTGTAAGTGGAAGGAGATTGCTCCCCTCCTCTCCGGTGATGTCCGCTCCCATGGAAGCCAAAGGCAACGCTACGCGATTCATCGGTCGCTTGGATAAGTATTGATCCCCCGTCAAAACGGACGTCACCTGCGATCCGGCCAATATCCCGAGCATGAGACGAGCAGTCGTCCCTGAATTGCCAGCATACAATTCTTCAGTAGGCGTTTGCCACCCATTCATACCAGGGCTCTCGACGGTCACATTCGTCCCTTCTCTCGTAATAACAACACCGAGCTTCCGGAAAATATCGACGGTTTGTAAGCAGTCTTCCCCATCGAGGAAACCGCTAATTTCCGTTTTCCCTTCTGCAATGGCTCCGAGCATAACCGCCCGGTGGGAAATCGATTTATCCCCCGGTACAACCAATTCCCCTTGCAATGCAGCCTGTTGGAATTCCACTTTTTTCATTGCCATCCTTCACAGCTCCTCTATATTAAATGATGTGCTTAAATGGTGTGCATACTAAATTCCGTCTCCTTCATGAGCGCGGCCCGTGCCCGCTCTCGGTCATCGGCCGTCTGGAAGCTGATGACAAGGATCCCGTATACATCCGTCCTCGTTTCGACAATTCGAATATTCGTCAAACTGATGCGTTCATCGGCAAGAATTTTTGTAATTTCCGATATAATACCTGGGTGATCCGGAATATCAATATGTAAGTCAAACGTCATATATAAAGCACCTTGTACAGCACCTTGTGATGTGGTCGGCAATGCATCACGGAACGCCTTCGCTTGTGCATAAAAATCATAAATTTCTTCCGGATTATTCGTGAGAAGCATTTCCCGGACATGCCCCATCTCCTCAAGCCATCCGTCCAGTTGCTTTAACAATTCCGCCCGGTTCTGGATCGTTACATCCCGCCACATCGTGGGATCTGCAGAGGCGATTCGCGTCAAGTCACGGAAGCCCCCTGCCGCGAGATGCTTCACAAAAGGTTGTTCTTCTTGCTGATCAGCGAGCCTTCCAACAAGAGAAGAAGCGATAATATGAGGAAAATGGCTGACAATCGCCGTCATCCGATCATGCTCACGTGCATCGATCACAACAATTTTCCCTTTCGTCGGCGCAAGCAAACGCTGTAGCTGTTTGACTTTCCCTTCGTCTGTCCCTTCAAATGGAGTCAAAATGTAATAAGCATTTTCAAACAAATGCTCTTTGGCGGCAGATACCCCACTCTTATGGGAACCGGTCATCGGATGTCCACCGATGAAGGTTATCCCTTGCTCGTTCAACAAGATGGAAGCTTCCATAATCGGCATTTTCGTACTGCCCGTATCCGTCAAAATGACTTCTTTCTTCAATTTCCAGTTTACCGCTTCTTGCATGAGTGCAACCGTCGTATTGACAGGTGTTGCAAAAATAATAAAATCAGCCTGTTCAGCAGCAGCTTGTGCTGAGGGGGCAATCGAATCAATAATCCCTCTGCGGTAAGCTTCGTCCGCCGTCGCATAGGAACGGTCAAATCCGATCACATGGACAGCATCGTTTCTTTTTAACGCAAGGCCGAGCGAGCCGCCGATCAAGCCCAGTCCGAAGATGGTCACATTTGTTTTCATACTTGCGTCTCCTTGATAGTAAGTAATTCAACTCATTGCTGTAAATCAGGTCGTAGTTTCACAGCCTCGTTTTGATAAATATGTTTGACATCCTGTTGAGTAATATCCGTATTCACATGCATGAGTACACGAATGCATAATGGCAGGGACCCCGGTACATCAATCTCATTTGTACACATGACAGGGACATACTTCCATCCTTCTATCATCCGTACCGCTTTTGCAGGAAAAGTCGATTTGATGTCTGTTGTCGTAGAAAGGAGGACGGAAATAATGTCTTGTGGATCGATTCCGTTCACTTCCGCCATTTCAGCGACTAACGATTCCGTTGCTTGTAGAACGGTTTGTTCTTCATCGCGCTCGACTGTTGTTGCACCTCTTAATCCTCTTACCGTCATTTTGTTCCATTCCCTTCCGTTCGTTGCCTCAATTGGTTGAATGCCTCTTCGCATCGCTCACGTGTCAATTCTGTCACGTATGGCTTTCCAATGCCGTCAAGCAACACAAAATTCAATTTACCAAAAGTCACTTTTTTATCTTTTTCCATATAATTTAGGAATACGTCAAAATCATGATCATGCACAGGTTGGAATGTATAGCCGTGTTCGGTGGCAAACTCGATCAACCGAGTTGTCAATCCTTTTTCGATCGAACCGTTCTCTTCACTTAAAATCAGACTATACGCCATACCGATCATGACACATTCCCCATGACTCAAGCCGCCAAAGCCACAAACCGCTTCCACCGCATGACCAAACGTATGGCCAAAATTCAAAAACTTCCGAGTAGAACGTTCAAATTCGTCTTCCGCGACGATGTTCGCCTTCACTTCGATCCCTTTTAACAATTCCTCATCGAGCCATTCAATGGATGGCTGTGAGAAGTCCGAGTTGCTCAGTAGCTGTGCTGTCCAGTCTGCATCCGAGATGAAAGCATGCTTCAACAGCTCTGTCATACCTGAGCGTATTTCCCGTGGGGGTAATGTTTCAAATAGCGTTGTGTTGAAAATCACACCCGCGGGTTGATGGAACGCTCCGACCATATTTTTTCCTTCCGGCATATTGATGGCCGTCTTCCCGCCTACCGCGCTATCATGCGCCAAAATCGTAGTCGGGCAATGGACATAACGGATTCCCCGCATGAAAGTCGCTGCCACGAAACCGGTCAAGTCTCCGCATGCGCCACCGCCAAATGCAATGACGAGCGAGTCCCTGGTGCAGTTCGCATTCAATAAAAAAGAAAGGCAATCGGTATAGACTGCCGGCGTTTTGCACTTTTCTCCGGAAGGTACCGTTTTTACAAGCACTTCCCGCCCTTCCGTTTCCAGTGCTTGCATCAGAATCGGTAAGTGGGACTCTGCCACTAAGCTGTCCGCAATGATCACAATCCGATCCGCACTGTCAAGCAGTGCGGCATACTCGGTTGCGAAAAGCTGGTAAGTGTTAGGACCAATATGGACATCGTATTCTTGATTCAAAATATTGACTGCAAGTTTGCCCATATTAAAACTCCTTCACATACTGTCTATATTGTTCGATTTCCCTTTTTAGTCCGTCAATTGTATCGGAACGGAACTCATCCATGATCGCTTTGGCCATTTCAGTTGCAATGACATGTTCCGCCACGACAGAAGCAGCAGGTACAGCACAAGGATCGGATCGCTCGATTGTCGCTACAAACGGCTCTTTCGTATCGATATCCACACTTTCAAGCGGTTTGTATAAAGTTGGGATCGGCTTCATGACGCCTCTTATGACAATCGGCATCCCTGTTGTCATGCCACCTTCCAAGCCGCCTAGACGATTCGATTTACGGTAGTAACCGAGCTCCTCACTCCAAGCGATTTCGTCATGCACTTCACTGCCCGGTTTTTTGGCCATTTCAAAACCTAAACCGAATTCAACTCCTTTGAATGCATTGATGCTCATCATCGCTCCTGCAAGCTTGCCATCCATCTTTCGATCGAATTGGACATAGCTTCCGATCCCCGGCGGGCAGCCTTCGATAATGATTTCCACGACTCCGCCAATCGTATCGCCACGCCCCTTCGCATCGTCGATCGCTTGGACCATCCGAGCGGATGCTTCTGGATCCGCACAATAGACCGGATCGTTTTCAATGATCGGACGCAATTCTTCCGTTCCTTTTCCTGCATATGTATCCGGATTTGTTGTCACGCCTCCGATTTCCGTCACATGAGCGACTGTATGGATGCCGAGCTCCCGCAAAAATTGCTTGGCAACTGCACCGATCGCCACACGCATCGTCGTCTCCCGGGCAGATGAACGTTCAAGCACATTTCTTAAATCGCGATGTCCGTATTTCATCCCGCCTACAAGGTCGGCATGTCCAGGTCTTGGTCGAGTGATTTGCCGTTTGATATCAGCCGGGTCCACATCGTCCGCTAAAGGCTCGACGCCCATAATCGACGTCCAATGTTTCCAGTCATCGTTCACGACCGTAAGTGTGACGGGCGACCCCAGTGTTTTACCATGCCGTACACCCGATGAGATGACCACTTGGTCCTTTTCAATTTGCATCCGTCTTCCGCGTCCGTGTCCTCCTTGTCTTCTGGACAGTTCGCCATTGATCATTTCTGCTGTCAATTCCAGTTGGGCAGGAAGCCCTTCGATGATTGCCGTCAACTGTGGACCATGTGATTCACCGGCAGTAAAATACCTCATTTCATTTCCTCCTTGGACAGCTTGAGCTGTCTTCTCTTTTATAGCACTTTACCAAAGTAAACTTAGTTTGACTATATGTTGCTCAGAAAAACATATGGAGAAGCGTCGGATGTACGGAACATTGGAATCCAGTTCCTGTTAAACCTTCCGATAAAAGAAAGTCTCTTCCGACTCAAATCCATATTTCGCGGGATTGAAAATCTGCTCTGTGCTTCCGACAAAAAGAATACCACCTGGCTTTAATGATTTGGAAAAGTTCATGTAAATCTGGTCTTTCGCTTCTTCTGTGAAGTAAATCATCACATTTCTGCAAACGATCAAATCGAATCCCGTTTCGTATCGGTCTTCCAACAAGTTATGTTGCTTGAAGTTCACGGTCCTTTTAATATCATCTTTCACTTGGTAATAATGCCCTTCATTGACAAAATGCTTGTTGACGACCGCAGGTGGGACTTCCTTCAATGCACGTTCCGGGTAGAGTCCGACTTTCGCCCGATTAATAACACCCGCGTCAAGATCGGTTGCCAAGATGGCTATATCGCGTAGTGGTACATGAGAAGACAATACCATCGCCAGGCTATACGGTTCTTCCCCCGTCGAACAGGCCGCACTCCAAATTTTCAGTTTTTTATTACCGGAAAGAAGCTTCGGGAAGATCTTTTTGTCCAATACTTCCCATCGTTGTGCGTTCCGATAAAACTCGGAGACGTTGATCGTCATTCGATCAAGAAACTCTTCAAGTAAAGCGGGGTCATTATGTATGGCAGCGTAATAATCAATAAAATTTCGGAATCCCCGTTTTTCATAGAGTGAAGTGAGTCTCCGTTTCATCTGCGCTTCTTTATAGAGCGACAGGTCAATTCCCGTTTTCTGTTTAATCTTACCGATAAAAGTTGCATAATCCGGCAATCCAACCCCTCCGTTTCTATATTCTATTTATTATAACGGATTGGAAAAGGTTTCGAAAGAACAAAAGCGCTGGGCGACTGCTAAGACGCCCGCAGGCTAGACGAAAACAAAAGTGCAGGAGTGGAATGTGAAAACTTGATATGAAAAAACAGCCGCGCTCAACATGCTTGGCTGTTTTGTCTAAATGATTAGTTAATCCAGTTGTTGATTGTTTTTCCATAAGAGACAAGCTCTTCTTCTTTGAAGAATAGACCGATTTCGCGAACCGCTGATTCAGGGGAATCAGAACCGTGAATGATGTTCTTTCCAACCGTCACCGCATAATCGCCACGGATTGTCCCTGGTGCTGATTCTTTCGGATTTGTCGCTCCCATCATGAGACGCGCTGTTGAGATGACATTTTCGCCTTCCCATACCATCGCAAAAACAGGACCTGATGTAATGAATTCAACAAGCTCACCGAAAAATGGACGCTCTTTATGTTCACCGTAGTGCTGTTCTGCAAGCTCCTGTGGAATTTGCATCAATTTACCGCCTACAAGTTGAAAACCTTTACTTTCAAAACGGCTGACAATGTCTCCGATTAAATTACGTTGTACGCCGTCTGGCTTAACCATTAAAAATGTTCTTTCCATGTGTTAACACTCCTTCGTGTATGTATCGGGTTTTTCCCCTTATCGATCGTACCATCCGGTGCCTGATCTTTCAACTATTAGCCGATCAATATTTGCGCTTGCCAATGAAAGCCGAAATTTGCATGAATGCTTTTTTGGCATCATTTTCAGGGAGTGAAGCAATTTCCGCCAGCGCTTTTTTCAAATACAGGTCACTGACTGCCTGCGCTTTCTCGATGGCACCCGTTTTTCGAATATAGGCAAGCATTTCAAAACGTTCCGTTTCTGTCAATGTGCCATCGAACGCCCGAGCCATGAATGGTTGAAACTGCTCGTCGTCTTTTATAAAAAAGATCGGCAACGTTAAATGGCCATTCATCAGATCACTGCCTGCCGGTTTTCCAAGCGTCTTATCGGTCGATATAATATCGAGTATGTCATCGGTGATTTGATAGGCCATCCCCGCAAAATAGCCGAAACGGCGCATTTTCCGGACAACAGAAGGCTCAGCTCCGGAAATGAGTGCTCCCAATTCGCAACTGGACGATAACAACAAAGCCGTCTTTCTTTTGATGCGTCTCAAATAATCCCGCGTAGTCTGATCGGTTCTCCTCTGATGATCGATTTGAATAATCTCGCCTTTACAGATTTCAAGCATCGTCTCCGCAAGCAATTCATGAACCGCGGGAATCTCTATTTCCCCGATGGAAGTAAGCGCCCTGGCAAAAATGAAATCGCCTGTATACATCGCAACCCGGTTATCCCAGCGAGCTTTTACCGTTTTAAAACCCCTGCGCATATCCGAATCATCGATCACATCATCATGCACCAGTGACCCCATATGTACCAATTCCAGTGAAACTGCCACTTTTGCAACGGCTTCCAATGAATACGTACCAAATTGGGAGGCCAAAATGACGAAAATAGGTCGAATCCGCTTTCCGCCTGCACGGAGAAGATGCAAAGAGGCTTGTCTGATGATCGGGGAAGATGAATTGACGGATCGTTCAAGTTCCTTTTCTATATAAGTGAGATCCTTGCGGAAATCAGCATAAAGTGTCATTAACTTCAATTTCTCCAAAACGATTACCTTCCCCTGCATGCTTATTGTTTGTATCCTATATGACCTGCTGCCGCACCGCCACTGTACGGCTTATAGGACACATCGATGAAACCGGCTTCCGTGAATAATTGGGCAAGCTCTTTCATCCCCGGGAAATCATCTGCGGATTCTTGGAGCCATGAATATTCCTGAAAACTTTTCGCAAAAAGTTTTCCGAATAACGGCATGATGAACTTGAAATAAAAACGGAATAATTGACGATAAACCGGAATCTCCGTTTGGGACGTTTCCAAGCAGGCGATCATCCCGCCCGGCTTCAATACCCGGTTCATCTCTTTTAGAACGGTCAGATAATCCGGTACATTGCGCAAACCGAAACCGATCGTGACGACGTCGAATGTATTGTCCGGAAAGGGCAACTCCATGGCATTCCCTTGTATGAGTTTGACATTCGGATACGCTTGTACTTTCGGCCGTCCCGCTTCCAGCATCCCTTCACTGAAATCAAGTCCTGTCACTGCACCCTTGGGCCCTACTGCATTCGCCAAGGCGATCGTCCAGTCTGCTGTGCCGCAACAGACATCCAACGCCTTGTCCCCTTCTTGGACGTTCATACGCACCATAATGTCATCTCGCCATTTTTTATGTTGCTTGAAACTGATGACGGAATTCATCTTATCGTAGTCACCTGATATCTTTTCAAAAACATTATGGACCTTCTCTTCTTTTGATAGTGTCAAGTCTTAAACCTCTTTTCTATCCTTTACGCCTCGGGCATGAAGTCAAATCGGTTTGCCCAGGAGCGACGTTGCCATCTTTATAATTTCCTGCTGTAAAAAAGGCGCAAGGAAATCCGCTGTATCAAGTGCTTCTTGCAATTCCAATTGAAACGCTGCGATCGATCGGTCAACATCAATCGGATTCCAAGAATGGTACACGCTGTTTCCTGTCTTTTCTGTCAGCATACTGTCCAGACGCAGAAGCGACAATACGGATTCAGCGAGTGGGACGTATCGGGAGAAACCGAATGTATGTAAAAAATCAGCAATGCAGCCCGCTTCAATGACGCGGACCGCTTCCATCATTTTAGAAGACCCGCTCGGCGGTTGGTGATGGCATGTCGTTTTCATCTCGTTTATCTGACCGATCATTCCAGAAAGGGAACGGATGAAACCATATGCCGGTATCGATGCCAATAACCGATAATGAATACCGCTGAAATGATCACCGGATAACACCGTAAGCTGTTGTCTAGTGGACGTAGCATTCGATGCATCAATCACATCGTGTGCAGCAAATGCCGCATGAACCGCACCGACCGCGATAGCAGCCCGGTTCATGGAGTCTGTCCACCTTTCCCCATTGAGCAATGGGAGAAGCGTGAAAAACGCCTTTGCATCATCGATCGTCATCCGACCGACATCACGAATGATAATCGGTTCGTGAATCGCCTGTTCGACTTCAACTCTATAGTGTTCGATATGTTGTTCCATTTTTTGTCTTTCCATCGTCGAATCTCCATTCAAAGACGTCTCCTGAAGAGTATGTCAAAGACGAATTATTCTTTAGTGTCGCTTGACAAGACACCGTATGCAGTATGAACGTCGGCTTTACCGCGTATTTTCATCGCTGACGTATGTTCGGTAAACTGTGCGATCATCACTTCACCGGCATCCAATTTTTCCGTGTGATGGAACTTCGTGTTGTTCCCTCTCGTCAGTCCGATGACATTCACGCCATCCTCTTTCGCTTTAATGACGATATACTCGGATTGTTGTGTCATCTTTACCTCTCCTGTCTGTTCATATACGGTCTTCATCATACCATAGAAAAGGAGGTGTCCGCAAAACCCTCAATCCATTTTTATCAGTGATAGGATTTCGGCGCGTTTCACATCATCGTGTTCATAAATCCCACGTGCTACGGTCGTCACCGTTTTGGCTCCAGGTTTCTTGATCCCGCGCATCGTCATACACATATGCTCCGCCTCGATGACGACATAAACGCCAATCGGATTGAGCATTTCCATCATCGCATCGGCTACGGTTGACGTAATCCGTTCTTGCAACTGGGGTCTTCTCGCTGTTGTTTCGACAGCTCTCGCCAATTTGCTCAAACCGGCAACAACTCCATCCCGCGGTATGTAAGCAACATGTGCATGTCCAAAAAATGGAACTAAATGATGTTCGCACATGGAGTGGAACGGAATATCCTTCACCAAGACCACTTCATCATGATTTTCATTGAAAACGGTTTTGAAATAGTCTTTCGGATCTTTATTCAACCCTTCAAATACTTCAGCATACATTTTGGCAACTCTTGAAGGTGTATCGATCAACCCTTCGCGCTCGGGGTCTTCACCGATCGCTTCAAGGATCATTGTCACTGCCTTCTCTATTTTCCCATAATCGACATCTCTCATCTATTCTGAATCCTCCCTAAACACAAATAAAGCTATTCCACCAAAAATAGTAGCATACTCCCTCATTTCCGTACAGTTCGCCATCCCTTTTCTCTTAAAGATGCCAGTTGCTGCTACAATTCGCGTGCTTCGAATTGTAGCAGCAACTGGCACCGGGCCTGGGCGCCGACGGGCACCTAAGTAAAGGAGTCCGTCCCATGTATCTGACAAACAGATACGACGGACGGACCCCTATGTAAAATTGAAGCTTATTTCACCGCATCCTTAAGCGCCTTACCTGCTTTGAATGCAGGTACTTTGCTTGCTGCAATGTCGATTTCTTCCCCAGATTGCGGGTTACGTCCTTTACGAGCTGCACGCTCACGGACTTCGAAGTTTCCGAAACCGATCAGTTGTACCTTATCACCCTTGGCAAGAGTAGACTGGATCGTATCGAATACAGCTTCAACAGCTTTAGTAGCATCCTTCTTTGTAAGACCAGCTGCTTCAGCTACAGAGTTAATCAATTCTGTTTTATTCACACCATTCACCTCCTCTCAAAGGGAATCCGTCAATTGCGCCTGGGCGCAATTGCGTCCAATACTGTAAAAAGAGTATCATAAGAAAAACCGCGGTGCAACAATATTATCGCGGTTTTGTGCAGAACTGGGTATTTATCTCTAATTCAATTGCGTTTCGACGAAATTGCAGCCAAATTTCGAATTGTGTTACACAAAATTAACTCCTATCAAAATTGGTGACATCCTCCTAGAGGCTTGGACCGCCAACAGGATTCAAACTAACAAGAAAAGATCCGCCATTGACGGATCTTTTCCCTTTACACGATAAATGTAATCATCCCTTTATTTCCGTCATTAACCATTTGTTCAATCGTTTCACGAAGGCGTTTCCGTGCAGTTTGTGGGACAGACGCCGTCTTAAAACGAATGCTTTCCTTCATGACTTCATGAAGAGGCGTTCCAAAAAGTTGCGTTTCCCATAGCGCTTCCCGATCATGCAAGTAGGCATTTTTCAATTCTTTCAACAAATGATGGCTGTGGAATTCCGATCCGATGAGGGGTGAAAATTCCGCTTCCATATCCACCCGGATAATGTGAAGAGATGGGGCGGTCGCTTTCATGCGTACACCGAAAAAGTTATTTTGCTTGATCAGTTCTGGGGCGGTTGGATTGAAATCTTCAATCGTCGGAAGGGCGACCCCATAGCCGCTCTTACGTGCCGTTTCAATTGCTTCGGAGTACAAGTTATAAGATTTCTTCGCTTTAGCCGCCTCTTGGACGAATAATAGCCAATCCTTCTTCGTTCCGATTTCCTGTCCCATGATCGACTCACAAATTTCACGAAATGCTTGTTCTTCCATATCGATTTTAATGATTGCTTTGCCCTTGCCGGGATCCACTTCGATCACATCAGCATTCCGGACATATTTCTCACCTTTCAACCGTTCCGCGAGCTCTTGCACTTTGCGGATCTTCGAGACTTCGAGGAAGCCTTCATTGATCACCCGATCGATATTGGCATTTAATTCATGCTCATTGCCAAGCACATCCATCCAATCAGGCTTCTGCAACTCAATATCCGAAATCGGAAATTCGTACAGTGCTTCTTTTAAGATGAGCTGGATTTCCTGTGCATTTAACTGGTCAGCACTGATCGCGATGACCGGCACCCCATAGGTCTCATGCAACTCCTGTTTCAACGCGACCGTTCTATCATTGGCAGGCATTTTCGAATTCAAGACAATAACGAAAGGCTTTCCAATGTCCTTCAGCTTTTCAATAATTTCCGCTTCCGCTACTTGGGCTGCTGCCCGTGGAATGTTATTGACGGTCCCGTCTGTCGTGACAACGATTCCGATCGTGGAATGGTCCCGGATCACTTTATCCGTTCCGATACGAGCAGCTTCCTCAAACGGGATCGGCTCATTATGCCACGGCGTATGAACGTATTTCGGACCGTCTTCGTCCTCATATCCTTTCACGCCATCTATGACATAACCTACACAATCGGCAAGTCTGATCTGGAAATTCAAATCACCGTCCCCTACAGATACCGACGTCCCTTGTGCGGGTACGAACTTCGGTTCCGCTGTCATGATAACCGGGCCTGGTGAACTTTGCGGCAGTTCGTCCTGCGCACGCATCCGATCTGTCGCTTCCGTCATATTTGGAATGACGACTTCTTCCATAACCCTTTTCACGAACGTGGATTTTCCAACACGTACCGGGCCAACGACACCAATGTAAATATCACCGTCCGTACGTCTAGCCAGATTCTCATACAATTCCTCTTTCATCCATCGCCCTCCTTTATCTGCGCATATTACTTTATGTAATAGAAAAACGTTTCATGCGCGAAGCATGAAACGTTTTTCATTTTGTTCCATTCATGAAGATCGGTTCGTTGTTGTCATTTACCGTATAGGGCAATGAATATGCTGGTAAAACGGGGTAATCTTCCGCTAACAGATAGCGGATATCTTCCCCTTCCTGCACATCCGGCTGCTGTTCTTCCAATATACGATTCAGATCGATAGAATAGTCGATATAAAAATGCCCGTCCCCGCCAATCACGATTGGCAGCAGTGCATCCGAATACGGACTTGGAACCGTCAACGGCTCTTTGAAGCCCATCGCCTCAAAGTCGACCGAATAGACAAATTCTCCAACAGACTCGCTGAATGGCACACGCCCATTAATATTTTTCCGCAAATTCAACTCGCGAATCCGTTCAGCCGAACGCAGATCAACGAGTTTCACTGTCGGATCTGTTTCCACATCCATCAGTACATATTGATAAATCCCGCCAGTTTCATACGCATTTGTCGGGATCTTTTCCGTGTAGGCCGGCACGATTTTTCCAAACTCTATCGGATACTTAATATAAATATCCGTATCGATGTCACGAGTTTTGATCGGCAATAAACCTCCCGTATTTTCCTGATACGCATCGACCGCTTTTTGGATCACTTCCAATTGATCGGCATATGCGATTTCTTTTCCTGCGTTATCCTCTCCTGGATACATGCAACCAGCAAGAAGTAAAATAACGGACAGGATGATTGTCAACCGAGAAATTTTAACCTTCATATCCATTATGCCCCTCCTGTCGGTCCGTTAAAAACGAGATAGACCATTGCTAAAAATGAAAAAATCAACAGCGCATAAGCGATGAAGGCAAAAATAAATTTCAATAAACGATTTTTCAACTTATGGCGACTCGCATAAATGAGACCCATAGAAATGAACATGAATCCCATTGCATAGAATGAGAGCCACATTTTATCCAACGAGGACAAACGAAGCCCACCTTTCATATAATTCAATGTTGTTCCGGCATCCTTTGACGGAGACTTCACTTGATTCCCTCAGGTGTTAAAACCTGAGGGAATCAAGTGAAAAAATAATCATTTTCCAAACAGATCTTCCATTTCTTGTTTTTTCATCCGCGTCATCAATTGATCGACCGCTTCTTTAAGATCAACATGATTGAATAAAATGGCGTACAATGCCTCTGTAAGCGGCATAGACACTTCATAACGCCCGGCAAGCTGATGGGCCGCTTTCGTTGTTCTGACCCCTTCAATGACCATCCCCATACCGGAGATGACTTCCTCCAAGCTTTTTCCTTGGCCAAGCATATTGCCGGCTTTCCAGTTCCGCGAATGGACACTAGTACAAGTGACGATTAAATCACCGAGCCCCGTCAATCCGGAGAACGTCAACGGATTTGCCCCCATTTTCACGCCGAGTCGCGAGATTTCCGCCAATCCCCTGGTAATCAGCGCTGCCTTGGCATTATCGCCATAGCCGAGTCCGTCGGAAATGCCCGCAGCAAGGGCAATGACATTTTTAAGCGCTGCGCCAATTTCAACACCGACGATATCATTGTTTGTGTAAACACGGAAATACTGGTTCATGAATAGATCCTGCACCTTTTCCGCAGCTGCAAGATCGGTAGACGCCGCTGTCACGGTCGTCGGATGATGGAGCACCACTTCTTCTGCGTGGCTCGGCCCTGAAAGTACAACAATGGACTTCTTTTTCGAAGGGGCCAGTTCCTCATCGATCATTTCGGAAATCCGCTTCAACGAATCTGGTTCAATGCCTTTCGATACGTGCACCAATAACTTGGCGTCAATCTCCATCGCATTCACTTCAGCACAGATTTCGCGGATCGCCTTTGTTGGCACAGCGATGACAAGCGTATCCCCATGTTCGACAGCAGCTTTCAAATTAGATGTCGCCCGTAAATTACCGGGCAATGATACACCCGGTAAATAAGCTTGATTCGTATGTTTTTCATTGATTTCTTCCGCCTGGTCGGAACGTCTCGCCCATAGCAGACAATCATGTCCATTTTCAGCCAGGATAAAAGCGATTGCCGTTCCCCAGCTACCGGCACCGATCACCGTTACTTTTTCCATATCCTCATCCATCCTTTCCTTGAAGACGCCGATTAGCTTCTAGCACGTGTTATGAGCCGAATCGGGGTCCCTTCAAAGCCGAATGATTCCCGTAGCCGGTTTTGCAAGAAGCGCTCGTATGAGAAGTGCATCAGTTCTGGTTCGTTTACAAAGACGACAAACGTCGGTGGTTGAACCGATACTTGTGTCGTATAGTAAATACGCAGGCGGCGTCCTTTGTCAGTTGGAGCAGGATTCCGGGCGACCGCATCTTCAATCACTTCATTCAACACGCTTGATTGTATGCGAAGTGCATGATTTTCACTGATCATACGGATTTTATCAAATAGACCGTGCACCCGCTGTTTCGTTTTCGCAGAAACAAAAGCGATTGGTGCATAATCCAGAAACTGGAAGTTGTCTCGGATATCTGCTATAAAAGCATTCATCGTCTTATCATCTTTTTCCACAGCATCCCATTTATTGACGACAATCATAACGCCTTTCCCTGCCTCTTCCGCATACCCCGCAATCCGCTTGTCCTGCTCGCGGATGCCTTCTTCCCCGTTCAGCACAATGAGGACAACATCGGAGCGTTCAATCGCTCTGAGTGCACGCAACACACTGTATTTTTCCGTGTTCTCATACACTTTCCCTTTTTTACGCATGCCCGCTGTATCGATGATCTTATATTTTTGATCTTCAAATACATAAGACGTATCAATGGCGTCTGTTGTCGTGCCGGCAACATCACTGACGATGACCCTTTCTTCCCCTAGCAATGCATTGACCAATGAGGATTTTCCGACGTTCGGTCTTCCGATCAATGAAAAACGAATGACATCATCTTCGATTTCATCTTCGTCCGCTGTCGGAAAATTCTTTGCCACTTCATCGAGCAGATCGCCAAGACCCAGTCCGTGGGATCCGGAAATCGGATGGGGATCGCCAAAACCGAGCGAGTAAAAGTCATAGATCATATCCCGCATTTCGGGATTGTCGATTTTATTCACGGCTAGAACGACAGGTTTTTTTGTTTTGTATAAAATTTTAGCGACTTGCTCATCCGCATCTGTTACACCTTCACGGCCATTTGTTAAAAATATAATCACATCGGCTTCATCAATCGCAATTTCTGCCTGCAAACGGATTTGCTCAAGAAAAGGCTCATCCCCGATATCAATTCCCCCTGTATCAATCAGGTTGAAATCGTAGTTAAGCCAATCGGCGGAGCTATAGATACGGTCACGTGTAACCCCCGCAACGTCTTCCACAATCGAAATACGTTCTCCTACGATTCGGTTGAAAATAGTCGACTTTCCGACGTTCGGCCTACCGACGATCGCCACTGTTGGTTTTGTCATCATCATACATCCTTCCAGCTAATTCTCTACATAGTATACAACAGAAAAGCGTAGGGCGCTCGCTTATTAAAGGATTGCAGTCTAAGTACGCGACGTCCTGTCGCAACGACTGCATAACCCGCATCGTGCGGACCTCAGGCATAAGACGAGTCGACGGCGTGGCGGTTTTTGCCACAGAGTCGGCTTGACTTATGACCCGAGCATCTAGCGCCCGAAGCCTAGACAAACAGAAAAGCGCAGAGCACCCAAAAAAGATGATGGCGCCCGTAGAAGCACCATCATCCTTGTCTGAGCTTTTCAAAGTAAGCAGTTATATTTCATCCAGACTTTCCATTTTCCGTTATTTCGAAAACTTTTTCAGCTGATCGCCAATGACGTCGCTGAAGGAGAAGCCGGATGCTTCTTCTGGCATTTCATATTCGTCGTAAGTATTGTTATCCTCTTTTTCAACCAAGTCCTTGATGCTTAAAGAGAGACGCTTCTCGTCCGTATTGACATCCAATACTTTAACTTCGATTGTTTGACCTTCCTGTAACACTTCATGCGGCGTACCGATATGCTGATGGGAGATACGGGAAATGTGCACGAGACCTTCAACGCCTGGGAACACTTCCACGAATGCCCCATAGGATACGAGGCGCTTGACAGTTCCTGTCAGAACCGATCCTTTCGGTGCCTTTTCCTCGATACCTTCCCAAGGTCCAGGTAATGTATCTTTGATGGACAATGAAATCCGTTCGGAATCCCGATCGATGGAAAGGACTTTGACATTCACTTTGTCGCCTTCCTTCAAGACATCCGATACTTTTTCAACATGATCATGCGCCAATTGTGAAATATGGACAAGTCCGTCAACGCCACCGATATCAACGAAAGCACCGAATGAAGCTAGCCGCTGAACCGTTCCTTCCAGCACTTGGCCTTCTGAAAGGCTGGCCAATACCTCTTCTTTTTGTGATTCTTTCTCCTCTTGAATAACCGCGCGATGCGAAAGGATGAGACGATTTTTCTCTTTGTCCATTTCAACGATCTTAAACGTCATCGTCCGACCTTTATACTCCTCGAACGATTCCACGTAATAATCTTCCACAAGTGATGCAGGAATGAAACCTCTGACACCAAGATCAACGACTAGTCCACCTTTGACGACGTCTTTTACTTCCGTTTCAATGGTTTCCTTGTTGTTGAACTTCTCTTCCAATGCGCCCCATGCATTCTCTGCATCGACTTTCCGTTTTGAAAGGACGTAATTGTCTTCTTCCACTTTCATGATGATGAGTTCAAGCTCATCTCCCTCTGCAACTGCATCTGAAGCTTTCTCGATATGCAGGCTTGACAGTTCACTAATCGGAATCACACCATCGAATGGTGCACCTGAAATTTCAACAGTCACCGATTTATCTTCAATTTTTGTCACTTTTCCAGTGACGCGGTCACCTTCGTTGTAGTTGTTTGTTACTTCCAAGTTCATGTCTTCAGTCATTATGTAGTCCTCCTCCATAAAGAATCCTACTTCTATATTATGCGAATCTATTCATAAAAACAAAAATTTACCCTTATTCCACTCATTTATTTTGTTCGATGAGCTTCTGGATTTCCGTCATGATCACTTCCGTCACTTCTTCGGAAGATGCACGCCTTTCTCTGTACGGCGCAATATCAATCGGTTTCCCGTAGACAACTTTCAATGGTTTGAATAACTTATAAGGGCCGATGATTGCGCAAGGCATGACGACCGCATCACCTTTAAGGGCAAAAAATCCAGCGCCCGCAAGTCCGGGCCCCAAATCTCCTGTCGTGCTTCTCGTCCCTTCCGGAAAGAGACCGACGACTTCACCCGATTTGAGAATTTTTAACGCTTTACGGAATGCTTCTCTGTCACTCATCCCCCGTTTTACCGGAAAAGCTTTCACTTTTGGCAGTACTGTTTTCAGTACTGGTACCGCAAACAATTCTTCCTTCGCCATGAAATGGACATCTCTCGGGCAAGCGATACCGACAACCGGTGGGTCAAAATTATCAATATGATTCGTGCATAAGAGAACACCACCCTCTTTCGGAAAATGCTCTTTGCCGATGACTTTTACGCGATAAAGCGGTTTAAAGATGACGCTGCATAGAAATTTCCCTAAAGGATATAAATTCATACGCCCAACCTCTTTTCCGCAAGTTCCCGAATCCGATCGACAACTTCCTCGATGGATAGTGCTGTCGTATCCAGTAAGATGGCATCTTCTGCTTGCATCAGCGGAGAAATTTCCCGCTCACTATCCATCCGATCCCGTTCGGAAATTTCCGCCTTCAATTGTTCTAGATCTGTTGCGATTCCACGCTTTTCATTTTCTAAGTGGCGGCGGATCGCTCTTTCTTCGACAGAAGCCGTCATGAAGATTTTCAGCTCTGCATTCGGTAACACAGCTGTCCCGATATCCCGGCCATCCATGACGACGCCCATCCCTTCGGCAAGCTGCCGTTGCTTCTCCACCATCAAACGGCGGATACCCATATGGAGAGCTACAGCGGAAACGTTTGCAGTCACTTCAGCCGATCGGATTTCTTCAGATACATCCTGTCCGTCCACGATGACCGCTTGCCCATCCGATGTCGGAGACAGCACGATGTCCGTCTCCTTCAGCAAACGCTCCAGTTCTTCTCCGTTTGTCGTATCTATGTTGTAGCGCAATGCTTTGTACGCAAGTGCTCGATACATGGCCCCCGTATCGATATACGTATAGCCTAATTTTTCTGCAATCCTTTTTGCAATTGTACTTTTCCCTGCCGCGGCAGGTCCGTCAATGGCAATCTTAATCTTTCCAATCATTATTCCATCTACCCCCGTAGTCGATTCGTCAACATTGTAACATATAGAAAAGGGAAAAGTCCCATTCCCGCAGACTTTTCCCCTTTCCCAATTTGATCGAATCCTATTCCATGTTTCTTAACTGAAGCTGCCGTTCGAAACAGAATCGGATAATCGCCTGACGTTCACTTTGACCGATCTCTTCAAATTTCAAAGAGACGATACTCCGTCCATTTTTGTCCCACGTCCTGACGACCGACGCCTCCGCACGGACATATTTAATATCCTGATTGACAAATGGCAGGACGATGAGCAAGGTGAGGATCTCTCCCTGTTGAAAACTCTCTTTTTCCGATATCCGGATTGCAATGCCACCTGCACTCAGATCCTCGGCGACGTATTGTCTGTAGAGCCCTTCCCTTTGAATCGCCACATCAATTGCATATTCAACCCGTACAAATTCGCGTCTTTGAATTTTGATCAGCTGATCGTCACCTGGATATTTTAACTTCAGCATCGGTATGCCTTTGTTCAATCGACCGATTACTTCTGTCTTGAATGCATAAGATATTTTTTGGTTATCTGTAAAGGTGATATGCAGTTGGACGCCATCTAAAAAAAATGCCGTTCGTCCTGTCTCGATATGTGTCGGGTAATCGATCATGATAAAATCTCCACCCATGTCGACCACTTTACTTTTAAACTTTTCACTGTCTTTTGTAAAATCTTGATCGATCACAATAATTGTCCCTATCGAAAGTAACATATGAACACCCACCGTCTTTTTCACTACTTCTCTCATTATGTCATGAAAAAGTGGTTTTTCCAATGGTGTTTTTCAAAAGACTTATTGCAATCTTTCCGTTTTGATCACTTCGCCTGACTCCGTATCGACGATAACTACGTAAGTGCCGATTTCACCATGCTCTTCCTTCGTGACCGTCAAGTAGTAAGACAAACGCTGTTCAAGCCGGTCATTTTCCACATACGCCAGTTCTTCTTTGACGATATTGACATCCGAATGGAAGAATGTTTTCCAGTCAAACTCGCGAATCGGTTGTGCAGTCGTTTTTTCTTCGCGGATATATTCGGATGCGTCTAATCCGACGATTTCTCCCGTATCCTTCGCCACTTTTAGGTGGATGACATCAGAAAATACCTTTGCTTTGTATTCAGGTTCCGTGCGGACATAGACAAAATGCCAGGCTGTATGGTTTTCTCTCGATTCCTCATAGACGACATCTGTATAGCCTGCCTCCTTTAAAAAGGCCTCGGTTTTCTTTTTGATATCATCAAAAGGCAGACTTTCTTTGCCATAAGGTCTTTCCGCCAAATAGGAAAGGACGTGCCCACCTTTTTCCGTAATATCAATATAACCGACCGATTGATTTTCAGCGAAACGGATATGGTAAAACGGATAAGGTGCACCTGGTTTGCTCGTTTCTACACCGATGATTTCATTGGAGACACTAGGAAACAATTCTCTAAATCGCTTGATCGCTTCCTCACTTGTCACTTCCTGATCTTCCAAGTTCTTAAGGTCTCTCTTTTTCATCGCATCCGATTCACTTGCCGTCAATGGGAAATCACTTTCCGTATATTGCTTCACCATCGTTCCCATTCCAGCCCAATCATGATCGGATTTAGTCGCGTCTAAACGGCTTTGCCATTCATCCATCGACAAGCGGCCATTCACTAAACCGACTGTTGCCACTTCCCATTCTTCCGCTAAATTACGTAAGTTCTTGGATGCATTAGCCATTACTTTATGGTATTCGCTATGCTCTTTTGCTTGGTCCGCTTCCTTGGCGTAATTTCCAAGCCGCCCGAGATAGTTCATCCATGAGGTGCTGAAACTTTGGTCAAGGGGTAAGGATGCGACCGAATTTTTAATATCCGCACTTAGTCTCCAAATGTCTTCACGGGCTTTGGAAGACCCTTCTGCTTCATTGAACAATAATGTTTTCTGGACAGCTGTTTCCAATTCTTGGAGTTTCTTAGAGGCATCCGTCATATTGTTCGCGTATTGATTGCTAAGCGCAATCGAGAGTTTTTCATTGTCAACCGTTTTTCCGTAGGCAAAAATCGCTAATACCGCAAATGCATAGACAAGTACAAACAGCGTCTTTTTCATAATTCGGCAAAGTTTCTTCGAAATGATAATGATCCGAGAAATTTTGCCTATCCTCCTTCCATTGCCCATTCATCATTGGAAATGATGCTGGTCGTTAGATGCAAAAAATATGCATGCCGATTTTCTTAATTTGTTGACGGCTCCAAATCCATTTGCTCGTTGCCGTGACCGGATTGAAATAATAGATGGCATTTTCGGAAGGATCCCAACCGTTAATCGCATCAAGCACAGCCTGTTTCGCACGATCATTTGGCTCCAACCAAATCTGTCCATCCGCTACAGCGGTGAAGGCAAGCGGTTGGAAAATCACGCCTCCGACAGTATCTGGAAAGTCAGGATGTTCAAGCCGGTTTAAAATGACTGCTGCTACTGCGACTTGGCCTTCATACGGTTCTCCCCTCGCTTCTCCGTAAACCGCATTGGCCATCAGTCTAAGGTCCTGTTCCGAATATTCTCCCGGCAACTGGACGTTTTCTTTCTTACCGGACCCTTTTGAAACTTGTGATGACAAAGGTTTGTTGCCATATGTGGTAAACTTGTTTCCCTTGTTCAAGTTATCTTTGACAAATTTCTCATCGTATTCCGATGCATCAGCCAGCTTCTGTTTTGTTTTTGCTCCTGCAATCCCGTCTACCGGCAAGCCAAATTGCTCTTGGAAGTTACGCAGTGCCCAATAAGTGCCATAACCGAATTTCCCATCGATCGTTCCGGTATAATATCCGATGTATTGAAGCCTCGCCTGCAATTCAATTACATCATCACCGTAAGCGCCCCGTGCAATTTCTTGTGAACTGAACGCTCCACTTTTTATTGGTGAAGTGGCATAGGCACTCCCTAGAAGAAGAATGGCTGCCATCAAGCGAATCATCATTTTCTTCAACTTCATTCCTCCTTTTTCTACAGTTTGTCCTAAGTGATGAATTTTATCCCGCTTTAACGGGCAGTAAGACTCCCACCTCAAAACTTCAGTAAAACGTTAAGATGAGGTGGGAGATCAACTGCCAATCGAACAGCGAAGGGTTCGATTTGCCGTATTTCTGCGCTCTTTGCAGAAATTAAGGCACTTACAGGACGCCGCGAACTTAAGTCGCCTTCCTACAGCGGGTAGTTTGGACATCCGTTAAAGGAAGATAAAAGCCCGATTGGTTCGGGCCAACACGAAGTTGGTCACACAAGCGTTGTCACAGGACGTGACGCTTTTAGCTTGTGTTCCCCGCAATCAGTGGGGGATGAGGAAAACCCCCACTGATTGAAGTTTCACTTTATTATGTAAAAAAAAGAAAAGATCCGGCTTTCGCCGGATCGGATTTACTTTGTATTCGTGTGAGCTTTGCGTCTGAATTGCTGCATCGCAAACATATGTGCATATTTCACTCGCGTCAAGCCGAACCACCAAAGGAACAACATGAACGGAACGATTAGGTAAAGCCATAAATCAGATACTGTCAAAATGGCATTATAGATGAAGTGCAAGCCGTATGATGCAAGGAAGGCCAAAAATAAATAACGGTTAATATCCGCCTCTATGGCAAATTTCGCTTTACCGAAATAGTAGCCCATGACCACACCAAATAAGGCATGGCTCGAGACAGGCAATAAGGCGCGGAGAAAAGCCGTGTCCATACCGAAAGAAAGCAAATAAATGATATTTTCAACAGTCGCAAAACCGAGCGAGACACTGGCACCGTATAGAATCCCATCATAAGCATCCTCAAATTCGACATGACGATAAATGGCAATCAAAAGGATTAGCCATTTAAAAAATTCTTCGATGCCACTGGTGAAAATGACATTCCGTAAAAAGCTATTAGCAAACACATTTTCCTCTTCGAAAACATGCTGGATGAACAGGATCGGAAAAGTCATGATAGCCCCGTATAGAAATGTATGAAATAATGTACGTGACGGTTCTTTCGCAATCTGCTTCCGTAAATAGAAATAACTGAAAAGCGCCAATCCCGGGGCAATGGCTACGGTAAGCAAGATGAACATAGATGGCTCCCCCCATTCCGTCTCATTATAACATGAATTTCCTATTATATGGAGGTAACGTATATGAAGAAAAATATTTTAGTGATCCACACGGGCGGCACTATTTCCATGCAAGTGCATGCGGAAACAGGCGGTGTCGTCTTAAGCGACGCCAATCCGCTTCTGATGGAAATTGACAAAATTCAACAATTTGCTCATATTACCGAAGTGGAAGCCTTCAATTTACCATCACCTCATATGACTCCTCAAAAGATGCTTCAGCTTGTTTCAACAATAACCGAGCAGATGGCCAATCAGCCCTTTGATGGGATTGTCATTACCCATGGCACGGATACGCTAGAGGAAACGGCCTATTTCTTGGAGCTGGCTACGAATTATACCATTCCGATCGTCTTGACGGGTGCGATGCGATCGTCGAATGAGGTCGGATCGGATGGCGTTTATAACCTTATGGCGGCAGTCCGGGTCGCCAGTACAGATGAAGCTGGCGGGAAGGGAGTTCTTGTCGTCTTGAACGATGAAATCCATACGGCAACGAGTGTGACGAAAACACATAGCAGCAGCGTGTCGACTTTTCAAAGCCCGCAATATGGACCGATCGGCATCGTCACAAAATCCGCCGTCTATTTCCACCACGCACCTTTATCGCGCACTTACCTCCCGATCCAGTCGATTGATAAAAAAGTGGCCTTGTTCAAAACCTATGCAGGGATGGAAGGCGAACTACTTGACATGATTCCTACACTTGGCTATGACGGAGTCGTATTGGAAGGGTTTGGGCAAGGGAACGTCCCACCTACATTGGTGGCAAGTATTCAAAACCTGTTGGATAAAAAGATCCCGATCGTCCTCGTTTCACGCTGCTTTAATGGGGTCGCGGAAGCGAGCTATGCTTATGAAGGCGGCGGAAAAATGCTCCAAGAAATGGGTGTCCGCTTCGAACACGGGTTAAGCGGTCAAAAAGCCCGGATCAAACTTCTACTTGAACTTTGTGCACAGAAATAAGAGTTAGCTGTATCAAATGGACATTCGCAAAAAAGACTACCTTCCGAACAACAACAAACTGTTTGGTAGGTAGTCTTTTTCATAATGAGTGGGTATGATTAACGGCTTGTTACTTTTTGTTCCGTTATTGCACGGGCGATTTGCTCGCCGTGAAATCTGCCGTTTTCGATAAAAATCTGATTGGCGTTATTTCCCGCCGCAATGACTCCCGCGATATACAGCCCTTCCACGTTCGTCTCCATCGTTTCTTCATCAAAGGATGGCATACCGCTCGCCGCATCAATGTCGATGCCGATTTTCCGCAAGAAAGTATGATCTGGATGATAACCGATCATGGCGAAGACATCATCATTTTCAATTTCGAAAGTCTTTCCTTCTTTTTCAATGACGACGGTTTTTTCCGTAATCTTCTTCACAGTTGCGTTAAAATGCATATCGATCGCCCCGTTCCTGACAAGGCTATCAAAGCCCGGTAAAATCCACGGCTTCACACTCGGGGAGTAGTCCGCACCACGATAGACGACCGTAACGGACGCACCCGCACGTTCCAATTCCAGCGCAGCGTCCACGGCCGAGTTTTTCCCGCCAATTACGAGGACTTTTTTGCCGAAAAAGGGATGGGCTTCCTTGAAGTAATGATAGACATTCGGCAGCTCTGCCCCTTCCGCTTCCAGTTTGTTCGGATTATCGTAATAGCCCGTCGCGATGACTACATTCGTCGCGCTATATTCCGCTTTATCGGTGATGACCCGGAAGCCGCCGCTTTCTTTGACGACATTTTCCACCTTTTCAAAACGGTTGACTTGAATGTTCTTCATCTTCACCACTTCGCGATAATACACAAGGGCGTCATTGCGTTTCGGTTTTTCTTTTGCTGTGATGAAAGGAATATCCCCGATCGATAATTTTATACTGGAACTGAAAAACGTTTGATGCGTGGGATAATTGTAGATCGAATTGACAATATTCCCTTTTTCAATAACGACTACATTGCGTCCCATCTTTTGTATTTCGATAGCGGCGGAAAGTCCACAAGGCCCTCCGCCGACAATGATGACATCTGTTTGAACCATTTTCTACTTGCACTCCTTTGGTACCGTTTCCGTATAACGGATTGAAATGATATGACTTTCTGGCGCAGCACCGAACCGTAAGGGCAGGCTCGATGTCCCATATCCATTACTGATCAGCTTCGCGCTGCCTCCGTTGTCCCGGAAAGCCCCTTTCTCCGCTATGCCGAAACGGCCAAAGCGAATTTGTCCGCCATGTGTATGCCCGGCAAGCAAGAGACGCGGCTTATACAAGGGCTCGATTTTCCGGAACAAGGAAGGTGTATGCGTCACAACAATGACTCGCTTATACTTATCAATATAACGGAGAGTTGCGGCAATATCGACATTTCGGCTTGACGGGTCATCAGTTCCACAAATCCCCCATGTAGGATGGCCGGGAATCGCGGTATTTTCATTATCTAAAATTTTCCCGCCATGCCGTGCAAGAATCGCTCTTATTTCTTGTTCCCCAACTTCACGGTCATTATTTCCCCATACATAATAGATTGGACCAAGGAGGGATAAATTCCGGACATTCCGATCGATTTTTGAAAGCGGTACTCCTCGCTCGGCAAGATCTCCACCAATTATGACCAAGTCGATTGCTAATCCATTCCGGATTTTCTCTAACAGTTTTTCATCAATCTTACGATGGTGGATGTCAGATATAAAAAACACATTGAGTTGTTTTTCATTCTTCCCCTCTTGACGATCATCAATTTCATGCGTGATGACATTCCGTTGCCGCGCATAAACAAACATAAAACCAAGCAACCCGATTAGAATCGAAGATGCTATTCCTACTATTTTCGTTAACGTAACGAAACCCACCTTCCATTGAACGATAGCATTGAGCGTCTGTGGCGCCTGAAGTCTAAGCAGAACAAACATAGTCTAGACGAGAAAAAGGCAAAGCAAGCTACTTTGCCCTTTTACAAGGTTGTGTCATCCATTAAGGGATCGTCAACTTCTGTCCCACTCTGATTTCATTCGAAGCCAGCCCATTCGCTCGTCTGATCTTTTCAACATCTGCCTCTGAACCAGAGCCATAATGTTTCAAGGCAATCCGATACAGATTTTCACCGTTGGCCACAATATGCGTTTTGGCAGACGTTTTTGGCTCGGTTTTGACTTCCGGCTTCTTATCAGGTGTCGGATTGACATTCACTACCGGTTTCTTTTCAACTTTCGCTTCAGGTTTCTCTTCTACTTTCGGCGCGGTCGTTTTATCCTGATCCTGCTTGGCAACCGTCCCTGTTTCAACCTTATTGGCACCCTTGTCTGTATCCTTGTTTGATTCTTTGCTCGCTTCATCTTCTTTTTTCACTGAAGCGGCATCCGACTTTTCGTTGTCATTCTTATTGTTGATTTCGTAAATGGACCCGGAGTTTTCGACCTTTGCCTTTGTACTATCTTCCGGTAAATAGAAGTCTGAAAGAAAGTAAACTAAGATGAGGACTGGAATAAGTGTGAATAGACCAAGAATCACATTGATCAATAGATGGCCCGATTTCTTTTTGGGTTTGCGGCCTTTCCTATGCAATTCGGCACGAGATGGAAGGTTGCCGGCATCGTGACCATCGTCTAAACTGATTTCCTTCCGATGTTCTTCGAATTCAGATTTATAATCATCCTTTTTCATCGCTACATTCTCCTATCACATCGTGCTGTCCTTTTATTATGACGAATTTTGTCTTAAAAATCAAATACGCCTTTGTCTATCAATCACGCCTCGGCGTGATTGCGTCCAGATTTTGAATTGAGCACAGCTCAATTAACTCCTATCAAAATCTGTGACATCCGCGGGCCTACAGGATGTAGGTCATGCAGTCGTTGCGACAGGACGTCGCGCACTTAGACTGCCTCCCATTATTCGTTCAGCAGGCGTTTGAATCCCCACTGAACAGTGAAACAAAACCGCATTCATCTCACTACCTACACGGGTGGGAGTCTTCTGCTGAATGAAGATAATTCAGGTTCTCTTTCTAGTCTTTTCACCTATCCGCTCGCTGCTGGCATTGCTATTTTTGACCGGTTCCAGCCTCTTTCCAATCGATCTGTCTCACTAGTAGAAGATTTAGCCTCTCTTCCCAGCTCATCAGCGTTTTAGTGGAGTTGGGCATTACAAGGCTTTTCTCCAATAACGGTTGCGCATGATCGCAATTCGAACAGCAAAATTCCGGTTGCCATGTCTTCCTTTCCCCAAAATACGCTAGCAATTGTTCACGGACGCATTGTTCGGTATGGACAATCCGGACCATCTGCTCCAATTGGCGCTCTTTATCGCGAATTAATTCACGCATTTGTGCAATGACTTCCTTGAGTGACATCCGCTCTCGATAATAGTCTATGATACGCTTTCCCGTTTCGCTTATCCGGGCCCATTCTGCCGCTTCGTCCGCTTGCTTATTTTCTCCCAGTAACTTTTCATAGTATCGGATTTCTTCTTCTTGAGGAATATCGTCCTGCATGATGAAACGCGTTTTAGGTATATCTTCGGGTGCGTGCAATAATGTGACGACAGACTGTTTTCCATCTCGCCCGGCCCTTCCCACTTCCTGTACATAGCCTGCGATCGTGGCTGGTATATGCTCATGAATCACTTGACGGATATCATCTTTATGTATACCCATTCCGAATGCATTTGTAGCACAAATCCAACTCAGTTCTCCGTTGATGAATTGCTCTTGGATGAACGCCCGGTCTTCCTGGCCTTTTCCTGCATGATAGGCAGCTGCAGCAATCCCGGATTCTTGTAAAACTCCGGCCAGCGTATCGGCCCGTTTGCGTGATGAGACATAGATGATTCCCGGACCCGTCGTCGACAAGAGCCTCGTTTTGATCCATTCTGTTTTCTCAGCATCATTATCGACTTGAAGCATGTTATAGGAAATATTCGGCCGATCTACGGATTCCCGATGGATAACAGGCGAAGTCAGTTGCAAATAGGAACGGATATCGTTCGTCACTTTATCGTCCGCTGTCGCCGTCAACGCAAGTATTACCGGTCGTTTCAATCCTTGAAAAAAGGTCCCGATCCGCAAATAATCCGGGCGAAAATCGAATCCCCATTGCGAAACACAATGGGCTTCATCCACGACGATCAGTGCCAAATCGATCGCGCGTAACTGTTGTAACACCTGGTGTCGCCCCAACATTTCCGGGGAGATAAATATGAATTTGTATTTCGCCAAATCACCGATCATCCGGTTTTTCTCCCTATGGGTAAGAAATGAATTCAAGGCGACGACTCTTTTTTCACCGTTTTTTTTCATGATGGCCACTTGATCTTCCATAAGGGCAACAAGCGGCGATACGATCAACACCGTACCGCTTAACAAATAGGCAGGCAGTTGGTAGCATAAGGATTTTCCCATTCCTGTCGGCAAGATAGCAATCGTATCATTTCCTGCGAGAACATGGCTTATAACCGCTTCCTGCCCCGGTCTGAACTGTTCAAAACCGAATTGGTCTTTTAATACTTTGTATAGATCCATCAAGCATTTCCTCCTGTCCGCGCCCCAAGAATAAGCCGAAGTTGAAAATAAGACAATGCATTGAATTCGGATTTAAGGATCCGCAGCCTCCTTGTCCCTAGTTCATTCACTTTCGCGATTACGTCGGTTGCATATTCTTCTGACACAAATTGTGAGAGCGGGAATTGTGGATCATTGATGGCCATTTCCACGAAATGGTCTTCGATTGTACTGCGCTTCAAGTTACGGGCTGCCGCTATCTCCTCCAATGACATTCCGCGTTCAAACAGCTGTTTCGTCTTCATGGAAGATTCCGTCAAATAGCTCGTTACTTTAATGTTTGCGGCAACTTTCCGTAAAAAAGGAAAATCATCGGACGTATGAACGACCGTCAGTAACCTATGTAAACTTTCTATAAATAGTAGACGTATGTCAAACGAATTTCGTTTCAACTGATCGGCCAACTGATCCCATGTCCATCCCGTCATCCGAAAACCGCTTAAGCGGTGTGTCAAAATCGTTTTTTGCAGTTCGTCCATGCCGCTTTGCCGGATACTCCGTTTCAATTCATCGGCAATACTTTGCGCAAATTGTGGTTCACTGATCGGTTGCTTCACAAGAAGTGTCTTCACAAAATCTTGAATGGCCTGTTCCTTTTGAATAGGCATAAAGGATCTTTCACCAGCTCCCATATTGGAAACGGTTTGGACAATGAGCGACAACCGTTCAAAAAACACCCATTCTCTTCCTCTATAATCCCAACCATTAAATTGATAGGATGGGCATTGACCTACTCGCATTCTTCCTTTTTCTGTAACAAATGCAAGTGCATCATCATTTTTCGCTAGATATCCCGCTTGTTCCAATTGTTGAGCCGCCTCTTCAAATTGTTCCATCGATAATTTGGGCAAAATCCCGAAAAACGACTTGACGCCATAATATTCGACATCTTGCAATGTTTGGCCTGAACGCTTTCCACGAAGCAAATGGTAACCCGCGTAAATCGTACGTTCCCCATCCATTTTATTGACGATTGTTAAAAGTATTGTAGAAAGATCCATCAGGCAATCCCCCGTTTACTAGATGTTTTTGTTGAAAGTTACGGATAATATCATTAGAATGGAGTATGAAGTAAATTGTTTGCACGGAGAAAAGAGGAGAGAAAGAGTATGCCTAAATATACAATCGTCGACCAAGATACATGTATCGCTTGCGGAGCATGCGGTGCAGCTGCCCCGGATATCTATGATTACGACGACGAAGGAATCGCTTATGTTATTTTAGATGATAACATGGGTAACACGGAAGTTCCAGAAGAACTCATGGAAGACCTTGAAGATGCATTCGACGGATGCCCAACCGATTCGATTAAAATCGCGGATGCCCCATTTGAAGGCGACCCGCTAAAATACGAAGATTGACTTTGAAAGACGCAACGTCTTAAAGTCTAAATGATAAGAGTGACCGTTCCGACGATGTGGGGCGGTTTTTCTTATTGAAAAAAAGCGCATATACCGTTTTGTTTCCGGTAACATGCGCTTCTATATTTAAGCCATCAATTGTGTGCGTTGTCGTGTAATCCATTTTTTCATGCTGTTGAATAGCAACATTGTAATAATCATCAGCATGATTCCTTTGATCAAGTTAAAAGGTAACACACCCAAAACAAGATATGTTGTTAATTCACTGCCTGAGTATGCAGGGAAATTCATAAAGTAGGTGTACATCGGTAAAAATACGAAATAGTTCAATACGGTCATGCCGACAGCCATTGCAGTTGTTCCTGCAACCAGCCCCATTGTCAGCCCTTTAGCTGTCTGGAATTTATTGAAGATGAAATAGATTGGCATGATGAATAGAACACCTGTTACAAAGTTCGCGATTTCGCCTACTGGAACGCCAGTCGGGCTTCCAGACATGAACCAATGCATCAGGTTCTTGATGAGTTCGACGCCCATTCCCGCAACGGGTCCCATTGTCATGACAGCCAATACTGCCGGAACTTCCCCAAAATCGATTTTCAGGAAACCTGGTAGTGCCGGTAACGGAAAATTGAACTGCATCAGCACAGTACCAATACTTCCAAGGATCGCGATGAGGATCATCCTCCGCAATTTGTTGTTCTGCATTTGTTCCTCTCTCCTTTTGCGATTCACTTCACAAAGAGGAAAGGCCGTTCCGTCATCATGTGTCTAACAAAAAATCCCCAAAGCTGAACTAGCTTCGGGGAAAGAAAGGTATCTTTAAAAAAATGTACTAAAAAAGAGATGAAAATCTCTGTTTTAATCCACATTTAAATAAGCACTCTTTTTTCGTAAGGAACACAAAAAAGACGGCCGTACCTTCACCTTCTCCCATCCAGACTATACTGTCGGCTCCGGAATCTCACCGGAATCAGCTGTTAAGCTCGCGGGCTAGGAAAAACTTCTTCCATTTCCGCCGGTCGGGAATCTCACCCTGCCCCGAAGATGAATCAATATTTTGTTTTATTCTACTACAATTCGATTATATACGAAAAGAAGTGTCTTGTAAACAAGATTGTTTACAAGACACTTCTTTCGTCTAGACTCCGAGCGCCAGACGCCCTGCGCTTTTGTTCAGTCCGTCATCCCGGAAAAGGGATCGGATTGACACCGATTGGTTCCGGTAATACGGATGTCAAATCATATTTGCCGAAATGTGTTTGGACGCTATTTTCCAAGCGGACTTGCTGATCGTAATTGCTTGCGGTCAACATGAAGCCCTCAATCATCGCTGTCGCCTCATCTGGTGCGAGCGAGTCCAAATCAAGGGGACTATCGAAAGTGATGACAGCCACCCCGTTCTCTTCACGCACTTTATAAGTGACGTCTGCAGGCACGACTGACTCGACAATATCATTTTGGACATCTTTCATAGCCAACAGGGCCTGCTCCGTCGTTTCCGTCGTTTCCGCCGCATACGGAATAAGATAGATCTGTCCAGACGGCATGACATATTTGTAATAAGGCAGAGGACGCTTTCCAGCTTCCAAATTCACGATAGTCGTTTTTCCTACTTGATCAAAATTCGCTAACTCCCCACGCTCATCGACTGTTTTAAACTGAGCATGATCCGTAAACGTATCCTGGATGGAGTGATTATAAACCTCTAGGGTTGCTGAAGCTCGGTCATACAAATGACCTTCCGGCACTTGATGGACGACTGTATCGCCTTCCAATGTCACTTCACCTACATAAGGGTGATAGTCATCAAATCCGAGATCCGTTTCTGGAATTTCAGCTGCATATCGTTGATAAAGCGCAACGCTATCCGGTTCTTCATCCGGAAAATCGTTTTTCACGCGCTCGCCAGGTAAAAGGAATGTTACCGGGATGCTATTGGCCGCTTGTGTCAAACCGATCCGAAACGGATACATGCCGTTCAGATCATCCGGAAGTACAACATGGCTTGTTGCGTCCATCCGCATTTTGGAAAACGTAGAAGCCCCTTTCTCTTCTATCTCACTTCTGAATAAAGAATTCTCCTCACCGGCATGATCCTGCACCGGAATGTTCGCACGTTCACTCGTTATCATTGCATCCGATGACTCGTCTTTCGACATCGCCCCATCCTGCTGGCGAAGCATGGATGGGACAAGTATCCCGATCATGAGCAGGGCAGCGACTGCGACAAATACCGGCATCCACCCCTTCCGTTTCTTCCTTCGGGGAACTTGCTGCAGCCGTTCATCTTGCTTTAAGCGCGCTAAAATATCGGACTCCGATCGCTTATCTTGAACGTCGGGCATGGCGCCAAGGAGTTCTTCAATCTTGTTGTCATTCCACTTGTTATCAGCCAATTCATCCCCCCCTTTCTGCCTGCCTTGCATTCAATTTCTTTTGTAGCGCTTTGATGGCGCGATGTTGCGTCGTTTTCACTTTGCCTTCTGTCCAGCCGAGGATATCTGCTGTTTCCGCTATGGACAGGTCTTGAAAATAACGCATAATGATCACCATCTTTTGATCTCCCGTACAAGCGTTCAACGCTTGCAATAGTTCTTTCATGTCCTCGCTAAGCGTCACTAGCTCATCCGGCAAGGTTCCAGTCGAAACGAGCTCGCTTGTTTCCCAATCGAATTTATCAAAAAGATGCTTTTTACGAACTGCATTTTTTCTAAAATGATCTATCGCCACATTTTTCGCAATTGAAAAAAGCCATGTCTTTTCGGAACTTTTCCCTTCAAAACCGGCATATGCACGCAGCACCCTCACATACACTTCATGCATGAGATCTTCGGCGTGATCACGGTCCCTCGTCAAATAGATGAGAAACTTGAACACATCTTGGTGGTACTGTTCATACAGCCGATGGAAAACGGAGTCGTCCATGAAATCCCCCCGTTCAATAAATTAGTCGTTATTCAAGCTAAATAGTTACAGTTTTTTCAACGGAAGTGTACAACTGAATTTCGTCCCGCATACTTCCCCTCTGGCAGCTGTGATCGTTCCCCCATGGGAGTCGATAATATTCTTAGCGATGGCAAGACCTAAGCCTGTTCCGCCTTTTCCTCTCGTTCTCGCTTTATCCGCTTTGTAGAAACGTTCAAAAATATAAGGTAAATCTTCCTCGGGAATGCCCACTCCAGTATCCGTCACATTGATTTCAACCGCGTCAGCATATTTTTCAACACGTAACGTGACAAGTCCTCCTTCTTGTGTATGACGGATCGCGTTGTCAATCAGATTCGTAAATACTTGCTCCAGTCGATCCTCATCGACATGCATCCGTATTTGTTCATCTTCCGGAAATTCATAAGCCAGTTCCACATGCGCATCGCGTGCCACTTGCATAAATTTGTTGACAATCCTTCCAAGGAAAGGAATGACAGACAAATCTTCTTTATACAGCCGCATATGTCCTGACTCCATTCTTGCAAGATCCAGTAAATCCGTTACGAGCCTGCCCATTCGTTTCGATTCGTCATGAATAATCTGGATCATTTCATTCCGTTCTTCGTCATTGGCCGTGACCCCATCGATAATCGCTTCACTATAACCTTGCAACATGGATATCGGCGTCCTGAGCTCATGAGAAACGTTTGCGATGAAATCGGACCGCAGCTTCTCCAGCTTATGCTGGTCCGTCATATCCCGCAACACAGCGACCGCTCCGCGGATACTGTTCCCGCTATACAAAGGACTGATGGAGATGGCATAGAACTGACCGCCCAATTCCAATTCATCCTCCACTTCTTCTGCAAATGTAATGACATGTTCAAGCATATGGAAGATTTCCGGAGGAATCGGATTCCGGTCTTCTTTCGCTCCATTTTTAAAATACCAATTTTGCAAGAGGCGCTCCGCCTGCGGATTGCTTAGCAAAATCGTATAATCCCTGTTAAAAGTGATGACCGCGTCTGTCATCGAGGTCAAAATGCTCGCTAGCTGCTCTTTGTCTTGGCTGATCAGCTCGACATGATACTTCAATTGTCTGCCCATCTGATTGAAGGCTGTAGCAAGCTGGCCGATTTCATCGTTTGACAAGACAGGTAGCTTGGTGTCGAAATTACCTTTTGATAATTCAAATGCCGCACGTTTCATATCACGTAACGGAGAAGTGATGCGTGTCGATAAAAAGAACGCAAAAATCGTCGTTAAAATAAAAGCGATAAATGCAGATAAAAATACGATATTCGTTGTCCTTTTCGTCGTACGATGGATCGCTTCCAAGCTTTGATAGATTGCAACAGTGCCCTGTAGATCCGAATCGGCCGCAAACGGGTAGGCGATAACAATAAATTGTTCCATCACTCCTTCTTCCGTGATGGACGGCATGATCATCTCTTTCAATACTGGGCTTTGCTGTTTCATAGGCGGGAACAACGTTGTATCATTCAAAATTTTCTTTTCGATCCGTTCTTGATTCAGCCCACGATGGAAAGAATATTTCACTTCCTCATCTTCCCCGATAATCATCGCATTCGTCTCGTTATCGAGAATATCATTGATGATCACTTGCAAAGATGTCTCGTCTTCATGATCGAGCACTAAATTCCCAATAATCGCCGCTTCCCGACGCAGTGAGTCCTCCGCCTGGTTCGTATGGAAATTATCCAGAAATTCAAGGAGCAGTGCCGTGACAATGAATAGAACAAAGGAAACGAGAAGCAATATGGTTGCCCATAGCTTCCCGACGATTGAATTCCATATTCTATTCATTCGGGACCTCGAATTTGTAACCGACGCCCCAAACGGTCACGATCATCTTAGCCGCACGATCGGAAACACGGCTCAACTTTTCGCGTAGCCGTTTCACATGCGTATCCACCGTCCGTAAATCACCGAAAAACTCATAATGCCATACTTCTTTCAATAGTTGCTCCCTGTCGAATACTTTGTCGGGCGATTTTGCAAGAAAATAGAGCAATTCATATTCTTTCGGTGTCAAGTTCACTTCTTTTCCTTCAGCGGTCACACGATGCGCATCATGATCGATCGTCAACTGTGGGAAAACAACCAGATCCTTCGAAGTTGAGGCAGCGGCAGCTCCTGGGAAAGCAACCGATCTTCGAAGAATGGCTTTCACCCGCAGGACCACTTCACGCGGACTAAACGGTTTTACAATATAATCATCCGCACCCGTCTCAAAACCGGTCACCCGATCCGATTCTTCTCCTTTGGCAGTCAACAGAATGACAGGCGTCATGATTTTCTTATCTCTCAGTTCCTGTAAGGCTTCAAGTCCATCCTTCTCAGGCATCATCAAGTCGAGCAAAATACAATCGTACTGGTTGGCAAGCGCTTTTTCAACCGCTTCCTTCCCGTCAACCGCTTCATCAATTTCATAACCCTCACGCGTCAAATACATATTTAATAGTCGGCGGATCCTATCTTCATCATCCACCACTAATAGCGTTACTTTTTCTTCCACAACTCTAGCTCCTTTCCACTTGCTTCTATTTCCATTGTACAAGTCGTTTTACAAAAAGGAAACCAAAAAGCGGCCGCGGCCCGTCTAGACGTGACAAGCTTAAGGCGGTTTCTGAAATTTGGACAAAAAAACTGTACGGCGTTTATACAACAACCGTACAGTTTTTACTTATGCATATGAATGCAAGCCTGCAATGATCAAGTTCACCGCAATGAGGTTAAACATGATGATGATGAAGCCGATCACGGCGAGCCACGCAGACTTCTCGCCTTCCCAGCCACGTGATAGACGCAAATGGAGAAAAGCTGCATAAAATAGCCAGGTGATAAGTGCCCACACTTCTTTCGGATCCCAGCCCCAGAACCTCGACCATGCTTCATGTGCCCAAATCATGGCAAACACAAGCGCTCCAAGTGAGAACACTGGGAAGCCGATCAGGACGGAGCGATAACCGATTTCGTCCATCAGCTGGGAATTCGCCTTCTTAGCAAATGGCTGGAACAATGTGGCAATCGGTCGTCGGACAATCAGTCTCAAAATGAAGTACAACACAATTCCCGTTGCAACCGACCAAACAAATGTCGTTAATGTTTTCGCATTGACGACGGCAGGCATTTCAGCCCAAGGTGTCATTGCATCCGGTGTTAATGCTTCGTACTCATGCATACCGAATAACGGTGGATAATTGTACTCAATCGTTGCCGGTAAATCGTTTTTATCGATATAATTGAATTGTGCTTCATATCCGGTTAGTTTGAAGACCGTTGAAGACAATACAAAACCGACAACGAGAACAAGCGTAAACATGACCGCCTCCAACCAGAAGCGTTGTTTCGATTTTTTTGTCAAGTCCACATGTTTCAATAAGATCACAAGTCCTGCAACCGCACTGATTGCAAGAATCGCTTCACCGAGCGCAGCAGTAATGACATGAATCGTCAGCCAATGGCTTACAAGTGCTGGGATAAGCGGCGTGATTTCCCTTGGAAACATGCTGGCATAGCCGATGATGATAATGGCGATCGGTAATGCAAATAAGCCAAGTGAGGGCGTCCGATACAAGTAAAACAGTAAAATGAACGCACCGACAAGCATCATGCCAAATGCAGTCATAAACTCAAACATATTACTAACCGGGGCATGTCCGGAAGCTATCCACCGTGTGATGAAGTAGCCCAGATGGGTGATGAATCCAATGACGGTAATGATAATTCCGATTTTGCCCGATCGATTATTCTTATAAGATGCTTCCGATTTTGCCCCTTTCACCGCACCGCCAAAAAATAACGTAGCGACAAGGTAGGCGATGAATGAAACCAAAAGCAGATTGGCACTTAACGATGCAAGTTCCATTATGATTGCTCCCCTTCCTTAACTTCCGAGTTGGATTCCTTGTCCTGCCTGTCTTCATAGGCTGGCAACTGTGCAAAGTCTTTCACTTGATCCAGTTCTTTTTTCAAGGAGAACCAATTTTTATTCGTATGACCGGCTAGCAGGAGTTCCTTATCCGAACCTTTTTGAATCCAGATTCTTCTGTGATTCCAATAAGATCCTTGAGTTACACCGATCATGAAAATGATGCCTCCCAGAAGCAGGATATATAAGGTTTTATCCTTCCGTATTGTAAGACCGGAAATATCCCGTGTCTCAGCGCTGACGAAATTGACTTTATAATCATTCACTTCCGTCTCAAGCGTTTGACGGATGGCGACGAAGCTCATTTCCCCTTCCGGCTTGTCCGGGGTCACCATTTTAAAGATGAATGCGGGATTGTTCGGAATGGGTGATTTCGATACCGGTTCCCCATTTTCAATGCCGTCATAGTCCGGATAATAATCACTTAAAGTAACGGTTGCACCGTCCTCGAGTTCATATGTACGCGCCGGATTTATCAAATCTACCGTAAATTCGCCAAATGAGCGATCTGTCGCTTTTTCGGTCAGTTTGAATGTCATCGATTTCAATTCGTCCAGACGATAATCCATCTGAAACACATTATAGCCGGCAAATTTCAATGGCTTATTGACGATGATGGAATAGTCTTTGACAAATTCAAGATCTTGGGTCCCGGTAAGTCCCCCAACCGGCTTTTGATAAAGCGTTACATCCGTCTGGTAATTTTTAGGTATTTGACCGACTCGATCAAGTGCCTCCCCAAACACTTCGTCCGCTTCCTCTTTCGTATAGTTTTCAAGGATGAATTCGTTACTCTTTAAATAATATCCTTCAGCGCCCGGGATAGAACGCATTTCCCCTTCTCGGATCCACATCGTTTCATCGACATAGAAACCGGGTACCCCACGAAGTAAGACGCCTAATAAGACAATGATCAAGCCTGTATGGTTGACGTAAGGGCCCCATCTCGAGAAACGCCCTTTTTCCGCAAGGATCGCACCGTCTTCCACTTTGACTTTGTAGCGGAGTTCTTTCAGTTTCTCTTCCGCCTTCAATAGCGCATCATCGGGATTTTCGGCAGTACCTTCCCCGTAAATCCGTTGCTTTTTCATAAAGGATGGATGCCGTTTCGTCCGTTGCTTCTTCAAAGATTTGTAAAGCGGAACGACACGGTCCACACTGGCGATGATGATGGACGTACCAAGCATCCCGATCAGTGTGATGAACCACCAGCTATTGTACATATCATGGAATCCAAGATTATAATAAACTTTACCGAAAAAGCCGTAAAGCCGTTCATAATAGGCAGCGTATTCAGCTTCATTAGCCCTATTCGCTACGGGTACATATAATTTCTGTGGAAAAATGGTCCCGATTGCCGATGTCGCTAAAACAGCAACAATGATGCTAATCCCGATTTTGACACTTGAAAAGAAATTCCAGATTTTATCGATGATGGACCGTTTATACGTTTGTGATCTTCTTGCCGATCCTTCATAACGCATGTCAACGAGCTTACTTTCTTTCGCCTCTTCAGTTTGCGGCCTCCCACATCGCTCACAGAGCACTGTGCCAAATGGATTGTCATGACCGCACTGGCATTTGATTTTGCTCATATTGCTTGTTCTCCTTTATCTTCATTCAGCAGAAAACTCCCACCTCTATAGGTAGCAAGATGAATGCGGTTTTATTTTCCTGTTCAGCGGGTATTCAAACGCCCGCTGAACGAAGATAAAGCCTCCGGCGGATGTCACAGATTTTGAAAGGAGTCAAGGAAGGCAACCTAAGTTCGCCACGTCCTGCGGCAACGGTTGCATGACCAACATCCTGTTGGCCTCAAGCTCGATTCAAAATCCGGACGCAATTACGCCGAGGCGTAATTGATTATGGCTGAATACTCTCCATAAATGAGATGATTTCATCCTCAGTCATTTCCCTCGTGATGATCTTTTCGATCTCCCCGTCCTTATTGATCAAAACCGTTGTCGGAAGCGGTACAACATTATAAGCTTCCATGACAGACTTGTCCTTGTCGATGGCGATCGGGAATGTCAAGCCGTACTGATCTCTGAACGTTTCAACTTTCAATTGTGACTCCTGTATGTTGACCGCTAAAATATGGACGCCCTTATCTTCAAATGCTTGATGTTGGTTTTCCATATACGGCATTTCCTTTTTACAAGGTGCACACCACGTGCCCCAGAAATTTAGGAAGACCCCTTCACCTTTATAATCGGATAAGCGATGTTTGTTCCCTTCTAGATCGACGAGTTCAAAATTTGGCGCTTTGTCACCGACCGCTAATACTTTTACATTATCTTTTGATGCAATCGTATAGACAACCGCTGACACGAGCAGTAACAAAACAATGGCCCTTGTCACGAGACGCAAGTTTTTGTTCTTCTTTTTGACCAAGTTCATTTCCTCCAGACAATCAGATAATCCACCTTACATTATACCAAACCAGTACTGGCACCCACGCATCAGAAATGAAAGGATTGTGAACGTTTCACCTTTCAATTCCTAATGCGAGGCGCTTACGAATCCAGCTTAACCAATCTTCCCTGTTTGCGCCAACACCCGTAGTTGTTTCACTTCATGGGTCGTCAATTCCCGTGATTCGCCTGCATTCAATCCGTGTGTCGTCAACATGGCAAAAGATTCGCGGCGCAACTTCTGGACGGGACAGCCGATTGCGTCGAACATGCGGCGTACTTGACGGTTCTTCCCTTCATGGATCGTAATTTCGATCAGCGCTGTTCCTGTCTTCTTATCGACTGTCCGCATTTTCACCTGCGCGGGAGCCGTTTTGCCATCTTCCAGATCGATGCCACGCTCCAGTTTTTTGAGCGCTTCCCGACTCGGGATCCCTTTCACTTTCGCAACATACTTTTTCTTAATGCCGAATTTCGGGTGCGTCATCAAATAGGAGAAATCCCCGTCATTGGTCATGATGATGACACCCGAGGTATCATAGTCCAAGCGCCCAACCGGGAAGATTCTCTCTTCGACGTGCGGGAATAGGTCCAGCACCGTTTTTCGGCCTTTTTCATCATCCACTGTCGAAATGACCCCCCTCGGTTTATATAAAAGATAGTAAACGTACGATTCTTTTACAAGTTCAACGCCTTCCACTTCCACCCGGTCCGTATTGGACACTTTTGTGCCGAGTTCGGTCACGACGACACCGTTCACTTTCACTTTTCCTTCTAAAATAAGCGTCTCGGATTTTCTTCGTGATGCGACACCTGCTTGTGCCAACACCTTTTGTAATCTTTCCAACTGGTTCACCCCGTCCTTCATTCTGTAAAAAAAGTATGTCATACTTTGCGGCAAATGAAAAGAAGACTGTCCTTTTTTCGAAGGCAGTCTTCTTGAAATTGACACATTTGCATGCACTTTGTCGAAAGGCGTCGTTCTGAACCGCTCACATGCACCGTTATTTTTCAATAATGATTTCATGAGCCGCCAACACCTGATCTCCTAATGACACGGTCCATAGCCCCGTACTTGTTTCGCTGTTTCCACGCGGTATATGGGCGACATTCGCTAATTGCCCTTTCTCGCCTTTTTTCAACAGCAATTCAATCGGCGTCTTCAATTCGGCTTCCACTCCCGGCAACAATGCGTAGACCCCTTTTTTTGCAACGGTCACCCGTTTATAATCAGAGAAGACTTTGGCCGATAATTCCTGATGGGTATTCCAGTCGTTCCCGTCGTTCAACGTGACGACGACGATGTTTTTTCCGTCCTTCTCAAAATATGTCACTAACGTTCTTCCCGCTGCCTTTGTGAATCCGGTCTTGCCGGCGATTGCAGTCGGTTCGTAATGGAGCAGACGGTGTTTATTGCGCCAGCTATACGTTTGTTCTTTTCCTTCGTACACATAATTTTTGGCGGTGGCGATTTCACGGAATTTGTCATTTTCCATCGCATAGGACATCATGAGTGCGGTCTCGTACGCAGTGGAAAGATGCTTTTCATCATGAAGTCCCGATGGATTCGTAAAAAAGGTATCTTCCAACCCATATACGACCGCTTTCTCATTCATGAGATCGACGAAACCTTCCATCGACCCTCCAGCGTGTTCCGACAGAGCGTAGGCGGCATCATTTCCCGAGCGAAGCATCAAGCCATAGAGCAGCGCTTCCGAATCGATGGACATTCCTTGCTGCAAATAGATGGATGACCCTTCTGCAGATGCCGCTTGAGGGGTAATCAGAATGTCCTCATCCGGCGCACCACTTTCCAGAAACGTGAATGCTGTCCAAATTTTCGTCAGGCTGGCAATTGGCAACCTGACATTTTCGTTATGCCCTTCCAATAACCGTCCCGTATCCGCATCAATAACCGCCCAAGCTTGACCAGCTGCTGAAACTTCCTTCACACCAGTGCTCCACAACATCGATAAAAACAGGACGACTACCATCATCCGTTTCAAAGATCGTCTCCTCCTTCGTCGTTTTCCATTGCAAACGCTTCTTGGAATTTTGTCATGAACAAGTCTGTTTCACCCGCTTCGTCTTCTTCCTCCTGTAAGAGTGGCGGCAATCTTTCGAGTGATTCCAATCCGAAGCGATCCAAAAACAAATCCGTTGTGCCGTATAGAATCGCTCGTCCACTCCCTTCGGAACGTCCTTTTTCCATAATCAACCCTTTGGCAATGAGCGTACTGATCGGTCCTTCCGACTTAACTCCCCGCAGATCATCGATTTCCACTCGTGTCACAGGTTGCTTATACGCAATGATCGCCAACACTTCAAGAGATGCTTGTGTCATCGATTTCGGAGTCGGATTTTCCAGCAATCGTTTCAAATCATCCGCAAATTCCGCTTTGGTCACAAGACGGTACGTCCCGCCAAGCAGCTTTAACGTGATTCCGCTATCGTCCCGCTCATCGTAACTTGTCCGCAATCGTTCGATTGCTGCCAAGACATCCTCTTCTTGGCACTCTGTTAGGATGGTCAATTGTTCGACAGACAATCCTTCATCTCCGGCAATAAATAAAAAACTTTCAATCATTCCGGCTAAACGGGCATCGTTTTCCATTTCAATCCTCCTCCCGTCTGAATGAGACGGTCAAATCATCAAAATTGTGATGTTGTTCAACGATGATTTCCCGCCGTTTCATTAATTCGAGCAACGATAGAAAGGTAACGACCAGTTCCGGCGTATCCCCTTCCTCAAAAAGGGAAAAGAAATCACATTTCCCGCCGCCTCTTTCAAGTGTTGCCAAAATTTCGTCCATCTTTTCACCGACAGAAATTTCGACTTTCGAAATGTGAGCGGTTAACGGTGCTTTTAACCGTTTCCGGTCCAGCATTTTTTGAAAAGCCCCGATCAAATCAAAAACATTCAACGGCTCTTCAGATTGACTTGGTACAACTTCCCCAAATTCCGACAGATCTGCAGGCGATTTGGTAAAATGGACAGATCGTTCCGCTGCACTCTCTTTCAAACTAGTTGCCGCTTCTTTATATTTCCGATACTCAATCAATCTTGCAACGAGCTCATCACGCGGATCATCTTCCATATCGTAATCCAGCTCATCGTCAAACACTTCTCCTTCATGGACCGGGAGAAGCATCTTGCTTTTGATTTCCAGCAATGTTGCTGCCAAAACAAGATATTCACTCAATTCATCCAGCTGCAGCACACGCATCGTTTGAAGGTGTTCTATGTACTGTGCCGTCAGTTCAGCCATTGGGATATCGTATATATCAATTTCAAGTCGGTTGATTAAATGTAATAATAGATCTAGTGGGCCTTCAAATACTTCGAGCTTCACTTGATATGACATATTTCGACACCTACCTATCGTTAAAGCTAATGAAAGGACTGATGACATGCATCCGTACCAACATCCACTATTCGTAAATTTTATGGTTTATTTCAATCAGAATCAAGACTATTTCGAGTGCCATGAAGTATTGGAAGAGTATTGGAAGTCTTTGCCGAATGGCGATAAAAAACACCCGTTGACCGCTTATATCCTCCTGGCAACAGGCATGTACCACTGGCGCAGAGGCAATACGGCCGGTGCTTCCCGTACGATTCGTAAAGCGTTGAACAGGTTTCAACTATCCGGGCGGGAAGCAGACCTCTATGGGCAAGAAATAGATCTGCTCCGTCTCATAAAGGATGCCCAGAACGTTGTGGATCGTTTGGAACAGAATCTTCCATTCGAACCATTTTCAATCATCGTCCGCTCTCCCAAACTTGCAAAACTTATCGATGAAGCATCACAAACAATGGAGCTTCTTCCATTCGGAAGCGATGCGATCATTCATAAACATATGCTGCGAGACCGCAGCGATATTCTTCTTGAGCGTCAAAATAGCGTGGAGAAAAGGAAGATATTGAACGAAGAAAAGAAGAAGGGCAGACGTCGTTAATCTGCTCCTTCTTCTGTTTCCCTACATTTCTGTATGAATGCTCCCGTCTCTTCGGTACCTAAACATTCCTTGCCTGGAAAAAGCGCCTGCAATTTCTTCACCATTTCCTTTCCAATTCCTTCACTACGGAAAGAAGGATTGACGGAAAGATGCTGTAATGTATAATCGTCTTCACCCATTTCGACTCCGACTAAGCCGATGAAATCATCTTCTTTTTTCAACAGATAGAGCTGCCAGCGATCGTCTGTTTCATATTGCTGGATCAGTTCCTGCAATTTCTTCACAGTCTTCTCGCCAGGCATATACGACAGCAGCCCCATCGCAATCTTTTCATTCGCTTTTTTATAACGTACAAGCATCATTTGAATCCCTTCTTTTCTGAAAATCCTTTGTCAATCGATATCGATCGACTGCGATTTCTCAATGATAAGCGGTGTCCATTCACCTTGGATCAATTAACGGTTGAACAAAGTACCAGTATACCGCTCCCCACATGATTGCCGCAACTCCGATAATCAGGAAGAGGAGAACGTTGCGTTTTTTCTTCATATTCTCTCCGTCTGTTCGACTGGTTGTAATGGTATATCAAGTCGGACGATATCTTCATACGTCTCCCTGCGGACGACAAGCTGGTGATGGCCGTTTTCACAAAACACGACAGCCGGTTTTGGAAGCCGGTTATAGTTGCTTGCCATTGAATAACCATAAGCACCTGTACAGAACATCGCGATGATGTCACCTTCCGCAGGTTCTACAAGATGGGCTTCTTCGATAAGTTTATCACCCGACTCACAGCACTTCCCAGCAATCGTCACTTGTGTTTCATGCGACTCGTCCATCCGGTTCGCCGTAGCAGCCGTATATTTCGCACCGTATAACGCAGGTCGTATATTATCCGACATTCCACCATCTACTGCAATATATGTACGGACGCCTGGCACTTCTTTCATGCTGCCAACCGTGTAGAGGGATGTGCCTGCATCTCCTACGAGTGATCGGCCTGGCTCAATCCAAATTTCAGGTAACGGATAATTGTGGGTACGTGTCAACGAGAGGACTACTTCCGCCATCTCTTCAACGTACGCAGAAGGATTCAGCGGCTGATCCTCTTCCGTATACCGGATCCCGAAGCCTCCACCTAAATTCAGCACTTCACAAACGAAGTCATAGTCATCCCGCCACACGATCATTTTCTCCATCAGAGCCTCAGCAGCAAGGCGGAACGCATCCGTCTCGAAAATCTGGGATCCGATATGGCAATGCATACCTAATAACTTGATATACGGATGATCGTGGAGTTGCCGGAATGCTTCATCTGTCTGACCGTTTTTCAGATCAAAACCGAATTTCGAATCTTCCTGCCCTGTCGTAATGTAATCATGCGTGGACGCTTCTACCCCAGGTGTCACCCGGATGAGTACATTCATCTTCTCTTGACGGGATTCTGCAATTTCTTTTACTAATGCGATTTCAGAGAAATTGTCGATCACGATGCAACCGATTTTTTCATCGAACGCATATTGTAACTCCGTATAGCTTTTATTGTTGCCGTGAAAATGAATCCGCTCCCTAGGAAAGCCTGCGACAACCGCTGTATGCAATTCCCCACCAGAAACGACATCCAAAGAAAGACCTTCCTGGTTGGCAATCTCATAAATGGCGATCGATGAAAAAGCTTTACTCGCATAGGCGACCTGAGCACGAATCCCGACATTATTGAACGTATCTTTAAAAGCTTTCGCCCGCTCACGGAACAAGGCGATGTCATAGACGACTAGCGGTGTTCCATACGTATGGGCAAGATCCACCGTATCGACACCGCCAATTGTTAGATGGCCTTTTCCATTAACTGTTTGAGTTCCGTATAAATGCATAATGCCTACCCCTTCCGAACTTAGATACAGTAAACTTTATCATAACAGCGTAGGGAAGGGCAATATAAACAAAAGCGGAGGGCGCCTGTTTAGACGCCCGGAGGCTAGACGGAACCTATGATACACGATCCCGGTTTGGCGAGTCCGTAATATAGGGACGCGGGACATCCATAGTCATCGGGAACCTAATAAGAACACGCACCATCGCACGTGGAAAAAATGGTACGAGCGGCCATAAATAAGGCACTCGCATCGGATGCAGCGTACACAAATAGTAAAAAAGAACCGCTATCGATAAGAAGAAACCTCCCGCACCAAACAATGCAGTTGCCAACAGTATACAAGTTCTGAAAATCTTTGTTGTTAAGCTTAATTCATAAGAGGGAATCGCAAACGTAAAAATGGCACTGACCGCAACATATAGGACAACTTCCGGGGTGAATAAGCCAACGTCAATTGCGACTTGCCCGATGACAATCGCTGCAACAAGTCCCATGGCAGTCGACATCGGAGTCGGCGTATGGATGGCAGCCATCCGGAGCACTTCAATTCCGACATCCGCAATGAGCAGTTGAACGAGCAACGGAATTTCCCCTATATCTTTCGGCCCGATATAACTGAGGAAGTCAGGTAAATAATGTTGTTTTGTTGCCACCAAATACCAGAACGGCAAAATGATAAGACTCAATACCCAGCCGATCAAACGAATAAATCGAACAACCGTTCCAATCAGTGGCGCTTGCCGATATTCTTCAGCATGTTGCAGATGATGGAACATCGTTGCCGGTACGAGAATGACGGACGGCGACGTATCCACGATGATGGCGATATGCCCTTCCAATAGATGGGCTGCACAAATATCTGGACGCTCCGTAAAACGGACAAACGGCATCGGATGAAAACGCTGCTTGAACAAAAACTCTTCCAGCGATTTATCTGTCATCGTTAATCCATCATGTTTGATATCATCAAGTCGCTGACGGATATAGTCGAGATTCCCTTCATTTGCAGCACCTTGCATATAAGTGATGGCGATATCCGTTTTTCCGTTCAACGTCACCTTATGCATTTCAAATCGCAAATCTTCTGTACGGAGTCGCCTTCTGATTAGCGCTGTATTTTGAATTAGGTTTTCCGTAAAGCCATCTCTCGGACCCCGTACTACCTTTTCATTGTCCGGTTCATCGGGTTGCCTGCCGGGATAATTCCGAATATCAATCGTGAAGGCATATCCTTCCGGTGTGACAAATGCAGCTTGCCCACTTAAAATGGCCGTCAACAATTCATCGGCATCTTGAACATCGGAGACCGCATGATAAGGAAAAAAGGAGAGGAACTGATCTGCTCCGTCCCCTTCTTCTTCTTCCGGTCTTCCTGTATTCGCTTGCATTTCTGTTAATAATGTCGTAATGGTTGCACCATCTACCAGTCCATTAATATAGAGCAGTAAAACGGGCATCTCCCAAAGATGAACAGATCTTACCGTGGCATCGAATGTTTTGTCTTTTCCAAAACGACTATAAAACCACTCTTGTGCTTCTTCCATTGAATGGAATAATTGTTTCATTTTTTAATCCGTCCTCACTTTTGCAATACTTTCCTCCGCATTAGCCCCCATCCATGATTTCAGTTGGGCTAATATTTTCTTTTCGAGACGGGATACTTGAACTTGTGAAATGCCAATGCGTTCTGCGATATCACTTTGTGTGCAGTCCAAATAATACCGCATATAAATGATGGTCTGATCTCTTTTATTCAACTTCGAAATGACATCACGCAGCGGTATATGATCAAATACTCTTTCAGAACGGTCGTCCCGCAATTGATCCATGAGCGTCAAGCTGTCCCCTTCACTCTCATACAATTGTTCATGAAGCGAAGCAGGATCTCGCAGTGCATCAGATGCCAAAATGATATCGTCGACCGGAACATCCAATGCTGCCGCTACTTCCGAAACCGATGGCGACTTGCCATGTTTCTTAATATAATCATCCGTAGCATGCCGAATTTTGAAACTGAGTTCCCGAATCGACCGGCTTACTTTAACCATCCCATCGTCCCTGAGAAAACGTTGGATTTCGCCAACGATCATCGGAACGGCATAGGTGGAAAATTTAACATCATAGCTCAGATCGAATTTATCGATCGACTTCATCAGCCCGATACAACCGATTTGGAATAAGTCTTCAGGATCGGCTCCACGGGAAGCAAACCGTTGAACAATGGACCAGACGAGACGCGTATTCCCTTCTACCATCATTCGACGCGCTTCCTTGTCGCCTTCTTGCGAGAACTGAATCAGTTCCCTCATTTTCTCCTGGGTCAACAAAGTGGCTTGTACATCAACAGACGCGTCCATAAGTCACCCCATTCTGCTTGCTTCCGTTACGGGAGAAAATGTTTTCTCGAACTTGACGACTGTTCCATTCCCTAGTACGGATTCGACAGTCAAACTGTCGGCAAAGCTTTCCATGATCGTAAATCCCATCCCAGAACGCTCCATGAATGGACGCGTAGTGAACATCGGCTCCATCGCCTGATCCACGTCAAAAATACCCGCACCTTCATCACTGATTGTCATGACGACTTTGTTGCCCTCAATGACTGCGTGCAATGTCACCATACTTTTTCCATCACATTCATACCCGTGGATAATGGCGTTCGTGACCGCCTCCGATACAATCGTTTTGAATTCTGAAATTTCTTCAATCGTTGGATCGAGAGGCGTGATGAAACAAGTCATCGCCATCCTTGCCAAAGCTTCGTTTTCTTCAATTGCGACGAATGATAATGTCATTTCATTGTTCATGTAAAACCCCTCCGATTTCCCCGATCGCCATGTCGACCGTACAATGTCTGATATTAGGTCCCAGACCGGAAAAATTGAATATTTTCTCCATCGTAGTCGATGGATTCAAAATAAGTGTTTCTCCTCCAGTTGGCGCTAAGTCGCGCATTCTTCCTAAAATTAGTCCAATCCCGGCACTATCCATGAACCCAAGCCCTTCCAAGTTCCAAATTACCGCACGAACTTGCCCAGTGAAGATGGAAGCAGAAATTTGCGTCCGAATGCGATTTGCCTTATGATTGTCCAATTCTCCACGCAACGTCGCAACTAAAATACCATTGTCTAATATTTCGATGTCAGCCATGCTGAACCCCCTCCTTCTAGCGGAATATTCCACATTAGAAGGGCCGAACCCTCTCTCATGACAGAACTAGTCATCGAGCGTGCAAACTTCTTAATTTTCGACAATGCCCTTTACTGTTGAAAGTATGTACATCTTGTAAACGATTTACACATTTAGGATAAAAAATCGAAAATGAAATGGGTAGGGATTACAGTTAGAAATTGGAGTATTAGCGATTGCATAAGTTAGGAGTAGTTATGAGCATTTGGATGAAGGTTTGAGCGTGTACAACATAGGTATGAACACTTGAGCGAGGGATTGAGCGACTACAACATAGCTATGGGCTCTCGCACGAGGGATTGAGCGCATACATCATGGCTATGAGCACTCACAAGAGGGGTTGAGCGCATACATCATGGCTATGAGCACTCACAAGAGGGGTTGAGCGCGTACATCGTGGCTATGAGCAGTCACGAGAGAGTTTGAGCGTGAACAACATGGCCATGAGCACTTAGAATACACCTCATTGATTTCAATTAAAAAAGCTCCCCCATTCCCTGTATGATTCAGGTGAATGGGAGAGCTTTTTTTAACCGGTGATCATCTCACCGATCAGTTGTGGACTGTCAACCGGGTTCTTGGAGATGGAAATATGTTTTTGTATCAGGGAGATGGAGCATTCGACATTTTGTGTGTTCGAATGGATGATGGCAAGCGGCTCGCCTTGCTGTACGGTATCCCCGATTTTTTTAGTTAGCACAATACCGACCGCCAAATCGATTTCATCATCCTTTGTCGCTCTTCCAGCACCAAGAAGCATCGCTGCCACTCCGATATCATCCGCTTCCATTTTTGCAATATAGCCCGTTGTTGGAGCCGGCACTTCAATCTGATACGTTGCAGTTGGTAGTAGTGAAGTATCCTGTATAATTTGTGCGTTCCCGCCTTGTGCTTCAATCAGTTTGCCAAATAGCTCCAGTGCAGAACCGTCCGCAATGACCGTTTCGAGCATCGTACGAGCCTCTTCAAGGGAATTCGCTTTGCCACCGGCTACAATCATTTTACTCCCGAGTACAAGGCAAAGTTCCGTGAGATCAGCGGGTCCTTGGCCTTTCAATGTCTCGATCGCTTCCTTCACCTCAAGGGCATTGCCAATTGCGTACCCGAGTGGTTGGCTCATATCCGAGATGACGGCCATCGTATTCCTGCCAACTTGCTTACCGATTGCAACCATCGATTCCGCAAGCGCTCTCGATTCTTCCACCGTTTTCATGAAAGCGCCGTCGCCCGTCTTCACGTCAAGGACGATGGCATCCGCTCCTGCGGCAATTTTCTTGCTCATGATGGAGCTTGCGATTAGTGGTATGCTATCGACTGTAGCGGTCACATCGCGCAGTGCATACAGATTTTTATCCGCAGGTGTCAAGTTCCCGCTTTGGCCGATCACTGCCAGTTTCAGATCATTCACTTGCTTCACAAACTGCGCTTCGGACAACTCGATATGAAATCCATCAATCGCTTCAAGCTTATCGAGCGTCCCTCCTGTATGGCCAAGGCCTCGGCCGCTCATTTTGGCAACGGGCACCCCGCAAGCCGCTACTAAAGGTGCCAAGATTAAAGTCGTCGTATCGCCCACGCCACCAGTCGAGTGTTTATCCACTTTTATGCCTTCGATACTGGCGAGGTCGATCTGATCACCGGTTTCGACCATCGCCATCGTCAACGAGGCTTGTTCTTCAGCATCCATCCCTTGGAAGTAAATGGCCATGAGAAGTGCACTGGCTTGATAATCGGGAATGGATCCGTCGGTATAGCCGTTCACAAAAAAAGTGATTTCTTCGTTCGTAAGCTTTTCACCATTGCGTTTTTTCTCGATTACATCAACCATTCTGAACACTGTCATCACACCTTTTCTTTTAATAGAGATAAGAAACTCTCACCGAATTCCGGCAATGGCACGTTGAAGTTGTCAGCGATCGTCGCACCGATATCCGAGAAGGTTTCTCGCAGCGGAATCTCGCCGCCTTTTTTCAATAATGGCGAATAGACGAGAAGCGGAACATATTCTCTCGTATGATCTGTTCCCGCATGGACAGGGTCGTTGCCATGGTCCGCCGTGATGATCAACAGATCCTCCTCACCCAGGGCATCCATAATTTCAGGCAAACGCCCATCAAAATCTTGCAGTGCATTGCCATAGCCAATCGGGTCTCTTCGATGGCCGTACAAGGCATCAAAGTCCACCAGATTTGTGAAACTGAGACCAGCAAAATCTTGATTCATCACTTTCAAGAGTTGGTCGACACCATCCATATTGCCTGTCGTCCGAACCGATTCCGTAATGCCCTCTCCGTTAAAGATATCCGAAATCTTGCCGACCGCAATGACATCTTTCCCCGCATCCTTGAGCTCGTTCATAACTGTCCGTCCGAATGGTTTCAACGCATAGTCATGACGGTTTGTCGTACGTTTGAAATTGCCCGGTTCCCCGATGAACGGACGTGCAATGATGCGACCGACCAAGTATTCCGGTGAAAGTGTCAATTCTCTTGCGATCTCACAAATACGATATTGCTCCTCCAGCGGAATGATGTCTTCATGCGCTGCAATTTGTAATACGGGATCCGCGGAAGTGTAGACGATTAGAGCACCCGTTTCCATATGCTCTTGCCCTAGCTCATCCAAAATGGCCGTGCCGCTTGCCGGTTTGTTGCCGATTACTTTACGGCCAGTTCGTTCTTCAAGTTGAGCAATAAGTTTTGGCGGAAAACCGTTTGGATAGACTTTGAACGGTTTATCGATATTAAGACCCATAATCTCCCAATGACCTGTCATTGTATCTTTTCCAACAGACGCTTCCTGCATTTTTCCATAGCAGGCAATGGGCTCTTCTGCCACTGCGACCCCTTGAATTCCCTCAATGTTCGATAGGCCAAGTTTCCCCATATTTGGCATACGGAGTCCTTTCATCGCTTCTCCGATATGCCCTAAAGTATGCGCACCTTTGTCTCCAAATAAATGAGCATCCGGTGATTCACCGATACCGACAGAGTCAAGTACAATCAGATGGACACGCTTGAATAATTCTTTTCCCATATTGTTATTCCTCCTACTATGAATCCGTTTTCAATCCAAGTTCGTTATGCTCTCGGATGGAACTTAACATACACCTCTTTTAATCTGGAACGACTGACATGCGTATAGATTTGTGTCGTAGAGATATCAGCATGCCCAAGCATTTCCTGAACGGCCCGTAAATCTGCACCGTTTTCAATCAGATGAGTGGCAAACGAGTGCCGCAATATATGAGGTGTCATCTGTTTTTGTATACCCACTTCTAACGCATGCCCCTTCAATAATTTCCAACAACCTTGGCGCGTTAACCTGGAGCCCCGCATATTGACAAATAAAGCATCGGTATTTTTCTTTTTTGCGAGAAAAACAGGGCGCGCTTCCTCGATATATGTCCGACAAGCGGCGATCGCCTTGCCGCCAAGCGGAATGATCCGCTCTTTTCCCCCTTTTCCGAAAACACGGACGAACCCCATTGATAAGTGAATATCTTCCACATCCAAACCAATCAGTTCACTGACCCGCATTCCTGTACCATACAGGATTTCCAACAAAGCATGATCTCTAACCCCTTGCGGCTTGGAACGATCCGGACTAGCAATCAATCTATCAATCTCGTCCATCGACAAAACACGCGGCAATTTCTGTTCGAGTTTAGGCAATTCCAAATGGACAGTCGGATCTTGTGTCGTCACTTTCTCGCGCAGGAGAAACTGATGAAATGATCGGATGGAAGAAATATGCCTGGACACTGTCCGTGCTGATTTGCCACTCTCTTGCAAGCGGCGGAGATGTTCCACGATCGCTATCCGATCCACTTCATCCATTGTTTTAAACTGACGCTGTTCTATGAAATCCAAATACTCTTCAAGGTCTCTCCGATAAGAAACGAGTGTATTCCCTGATAATTGCCTTTCCACTTGTAGAAAATGCATATAATCTTCCAGAACAAAACGTGTACTCTTCATAAGTTGCAGGAAATGGTCACATTTTTTATGTAAAACAATTCCTTGCCTCCTTTCGAGCGCTTCGAGACATTCTCCAACGACAAAAGGGATAGCATCACGCCATCCCTTTTTCAATCCTCACGGTCTTCCGCATCAGATTTACACCTTTTACAAATGCCATGAAACGTTAGCCAATGGTCTTTAATCGCAAACTCAAATCGGTTCTCAACGATCTTCCCAACTTCGCCGAGAAGATCTTCCTTAATTTCATCTACTTTTCCACATTCAAGACAAATAAGATGATGATGGAAATGGGCAGCCCCCTCTTGTCGAAGATCATACCTCGACACTCCGTCACCAAAATTGATTTTTTCAACAATTTTAAGGTCTGTCAGCAATTCAAGTGTGCGATAAACGGTTGCAAGCCCGATTTCTGGTGCTTTCTCTTTAACTAGCAAAAACACATCTTCTGCACTTAGGTGGTCTTCCTCATGCTCAAGGAGGACCAAAACCGTCGCTTCACGCTGTGGTGTCAGCTTGTAGCTTGCACCATGCAATTGTTTTTTTATCCGATCGATTCGGCTCTCCATACGACGCCCCCCTCAAACTGATTCCATTATAGCAAATGGACTTTCCTTCTGACAACAGAAAGGAAACAGTTTGACACTTTACAAGAACTTTTCCACTACGACATGAATTGAAAAATAATAATTTCACTCGCCAACACAGCAACCGATAATCCGATGAGCAGTGGTAACGGACGCAAATTTCTACTTTTCCCGATTGTCGTACGTGTGAAAAAAGGAGGGTGCAGGACCGCACAATAGACAAGAAAAAGGAAACAACCGATGAATTGGAATGGAAACCACCAAATCGAATACGCCATCATCTTAGCGCCGGAACTGATCAGATAAGATGAGGACAAGCCAAAAAGGACACACTTCACCGCCCCTAGAAAAAGAACTAGAAATCGAGTTTTCTCAAAGGCCGACAGTACAAACACTAACACAAAAAAGAACGCAGTCGTTCCAATCGGTCTGCTATATCCGACATCATGACCTTGTACAACGCGACCATCATAAAACAAGATCACTTTCTCAATGACAGACGTAGGCATTTCCCGAAACAATAGGGCGCCCCCGATAAAACCGACCGCAAGAATGACAAATAAGTGGATAAACGATAGGGAACGGACCATAGGTTGCACCTCCGCATAGATTGTCCCGCTTTTATGGACAACAGCTTTCCCCTACCAAATGATAGACAAGAAATACGATTGTCCGTAAAAACGATAGGTTCAACGTAGACGCCTTTACAATGCAAGATTGACGTTTCACCTTGTACAATATATGCCCGTCCATCCCAATTTAGGTCACTTGTTTAAAAGATTTTTCGCATAGAGCACTGCAAAAGCTGTTTTCGCATCGAAGATTTTTCCTGAAGCGACCATCTCCTCCGCTTCTTCAATCGTCACTTCCAGCAAGCCGATAAATTCATCCTCATCACCCGCTGCCGGATTTTCTACTTTATAAAGACCTTGCGCTACATACAAATGAATCACTTCATCCGCAAAACCTGGCGATGTTGCAAAGGACTGCAAATAAGTGAATTCCTTTGCCCCATAACCCGTTTCTTCTTCGAGTTCCCGCACAGCCGTCACTTCCGGTGCCTCACCGGGATCAATTTTCCCTGCCGGAATTTCAATGAGTGAACGTTCCAGCGCCTTTCTATACTGCTCGACAAGAACGAGTTTACCTTCTTTCGTAATCGGGATAATGGAAACTGCCCCCGGATGCTTGATCAATTCTCGTTTTGCCGTCTTACCATCGGGTAACTCCACTTCCTCCAAGCGGAGTGTAATGATTTTCCCTTCGTAAATCGTTTCCCCTGCTAGCGTTTTTTCTTCAAAGCGATTCATCCAATCAAACCTTTCTTATAGAATTTCCTCTGTTGTCATTGTAACATGTAAAAAACAGGGGGTGCTTGAATGAAAAAAAGAGAACTAGGGAAAAGCGGAATATTCGTTTCTGAAATCGGGCTTGGCTGCATGTCTTTACCGGATGATTTGAAAGCGTCTCAACTGATCATGGATGCAGCCATCGACGCTGGCATCAATTTTTTTGACACCGCCGATTTATACGATGGTGGAAAAAATGAAGAAATCGTCGGACAGGCTTTGAAAGGCAAACGATCCGAAATTATACTGGCGACCAAAGCCGGAAATAAATTGAATCCGGGCGGTGACGGTTGGACTTGGGATGCTTCCAAAGCACATATTATGGATGCAGTCAAAAAAAGCCTGTTGCGGCTTGGGACGGATTATATCGATTTGTACCAGCTTCATGGCGGCACGATGGAAGACAATGTAGACGAAACAATCGAGGCATTCGAAAGCTTGAAAAAAGAAGGTCTGATTCGCCAATATGGCATTTCATCGATCCGCCCGAACGTCATTCAACGATTTTTGGCGAACAGTTCCGCCATTTCTGTTATGATGCAATACAGCTTACTGGACCGGAGGCCGGAAGAATGGTTTCCGATGATCCAGGATGCAGGCGCATCCGTTATCACACGCGGAACAATTGCCAAAGGATTCCTAACAGCTGAGGGATTGACAAGGGCCGGGAAAGCAAACGGTTTTGTTGAATATGATGCACAAGAATTGCTTCAAACTGTTCAAACACTTAGTGAACAGGCGGAAGATCTACATGCAGCCGCAATGGCATTCGTTCTTGACCAACAGACAGTTGCTTCTGCCCTCATTGGCGCCCGTACTGTAGGGCAGTTACTGGATTCAGTCATCGCCTATGAGAAAAAAGTATCACAGCATGACATCAACCTTCTGAAAAGTGTTGTGGCCACACATCAATATAAGGCGCATCGGCTATGATTTTTTCAGATGAGGGAAGCTCTGGCGACCGTTGTAATGAATAACAAAAGGTGGACACCCCTAACATTCAGGTGTCCACCTTTTTCGCATTCATCAATCACGAACCCTTTCCATCCGCTATTCTAACTCTGTCCGTATGAAGAAACGTAATAACTTTGTAACGAAAATGAAATGGTTGATGATAAGAAATTAGGGTATCCCAGAATTAGGCAGTAAAATCACTTAAGAATTTTTGGAGGAGATACGGATGAAATGGACAATGAGCCTAGATAAAAAATGGTTGAAGGCGGGAACCGCAGCATTGCTATCAGTAGGTTTGCTTGCCGGTTGCGCGGATGACGACGATGACGGCAATACGGATGTCGATGTCAATACTCCTCCGCCGGTTGAAGTTGTCCCGGATGACGGAGTGGACGATACAGATATCGATGTGGATGATGATGCGGATGCCGATATCGATAGCAACACAGACGAACCGATGGACAAGGATACGGAATAATCGTGAAAAGACAGGATGGCTTCATGCACATCCTGTCTTTTTACGGTTTATTTTTATTTATTTTGATTCAGATGAACATGCCTGCGATGGCTGCGCTCAATAGTGAAGCTAGCATCCCGGCAAAGACTGCTCGGATGCCGAGTCGTGCGATGTCTGGACGTCGGCTTGGCGCAAGTGCCCCTAATCCACCGAGGAGAATGGCCAACGAACTCAGGTTGGCAAAGCCGCATAAGGCAAAGCTGACGACGATGACTGTTTTAGGGCTGAGCGTTGGAATTTCCGGTGCGAATGCCGCATAGGCGACAAACTCGTTCAATACTAATTTCTGGCCGATGAAACTGCCCGCAGTAACCGCCTCGGACCACGGAACACCAATTGCGAAGGCGAGCGGTGAAAACAGAACGCCTAATATACCTTCAAGCGTCAACGAATCGTTGCCGAACCACTTCCCGACACCGCCTAACATTCCGTTGACAAGTGCGATGAGCGCGACGAATGCCAATAGCATTGCACCAACATTGAGCGCCAGTTTCAACCCGTCCCCCGCACCACGCGCCGCCGCATCGATAACGTTTACTGATTCCTGATCTTTTTCCATCTCAAAATCGCCAACATCCGATTTTTCCGTTTCAGGAATGAAGATTTTTGCCATGATCAGCCCTGCCGGAGCAGCCATAAAGCTCGCCGCAATCAAATACTCGAGCGGGACACCTAACAATGCATAACCCGCCAGGACAGAACCCGCAATGGATGCAAGACCGCCTGTCATGACCGCAAAAAGTTCGGACTTTGTCATGTTTGCCAAAAAAGGCCGGATGACAAGCGGAGCTTCCGTCTGCCCAACAAAAATATTCGCAGCCGCAGACACGGACTCCGCCCTACTCGTTCCTAGGAGCTTCGATAGCCCGCCTCCGATCAACCGGATCACCCATTGCATAATACCCAGATAATACAGTACGGAAATCAAAGACGAGAAGAAAATGATAATGGTCAGCACTTGGAAAGCAAAAACAAAACCGAATCCTTCCGTATCCGCTGCCGGTCCAAATAGGAAGGCCACTCCTTCCTCCGCATAATTAATGACATTTTGCACTTTGTCAGAAAACCATATTAAGCCGAGTTTTCCCGCTTCCCACTTCAACACGATAAATGCAAACGATATTTGGATGATCAAACCGCCAACAATGGTCCGCAGGTTGATTGATTTCTTTCCATTCGAGAAAAGGAATGCAATCCCCAACACGACAATGATGCCGAAAAGTCCCCACAATAAATTCACCAAAGACACCTCATTATATGGAAATTTTCCATTTGAAATTTTGTTTCTAGTACGCCAATTCACACAACGAAATGATGAGTTTCTTCGTCTGACGTCAGACAACTAAACGAGTTTATCAAACAACAAGACATAAGTAAATGGTGACTAGGTAAATATCCGTCCGCCTCTTCCACAAGCTTATGAGCAATCAGTATTCCACAACTATTCTCATTTTACCCGTGAATATGATTTAGAAAACGCGAAAAGCCCCAAACCAAAATGGTTCAGGGACTTTCACGTTTAGTAAGACAAACTTGCCGAATCAGTTTATGCTTTTTGTTCAGACAATTGTGTGGTCTTTTCTGCCTGCTCCGCTCCCGCAACTGATCTGTTTTTGGAAGGAAGCATATTGAAAAGGATATTCAAAATAATGGCAGTCATACTGCCTGCAACAATTCCATTGCTTGTTAAAATTCTCAAACCGGATGGCAACTGTGCGAAAATTTCCGGTACAACCGTCACACCAAGACCCATTCCGATCGAACAAGCGATGATCATTGAATTTTCTTGGGATCCGCCCATCACTTTACTCAACATTTTAATCCCTTGAGCAACGACCATCCCGAACATCGCGATCATAGCACCGCCTAGCACTGCTGTCGGAATGATGGTTGTTACCGCTGCGATTTTAGGGATGAATCCAAGTGTGATCAACATCAAACTTGCAATTAAGATCACTTTGCGGGATCGGACACCTGACATTTGAAGTAAACCGACGTTTTGCGAGAAAGCAGTGTATGGAAATGCATTGAAAATCCCGCCTAGCACAATGGCAAGCCCTTCCGCACGGTATCCTTTTTCCAAGTCCTTTTTCTTGATATCTCTTTCACAAATATCGCCAAGCGCGAAGTAAACGCCTGTCGATTCTACAAGCGAAACCATCGCGACCAAACACATCGTCAAAATAGCCGACCACTCGAAAGTCGGGAAACCGAAGTAAAACGGCTGCACGATATGTACAACGGACGCCTCACGGACCGCAGCAAAATCGACAAGCCCCATAAAAGCAGCAGAAACCGTACCTGCGACTAAGCCAAGCAAAATTGAAATCGCTCGAATAAAACCAGTAGAAAATTTATAGACAAGGATAATAAAAAGTAACGTACCGAATGCTAGTGTAATATTCGTAGTCGATCCAAAATCAGGCGCTCCCTGGCCTCCTCCCATATTGTTAATAGCAACCGGGATGAGCGTAATTCCGATGATCGTGACAACGGAACCCGTCACGACAGGCGGAAAGAAACGAACAAGTTGGCCGAAAAATTTACTAATGACAATGACGAAAATCCCCGATACGATGATTGCACCATAAATCGCAGAAATTCCGGACTCACCGCCAATCGCAATCATTGGTCCGACTGCCGTGAACGTACAACCTAACACAACCGGTAAACCGATACCGAAAAATCGGTTATTCATAATTTGAAACAACGTTGCAACTCCGCACATTAAGATGTCAATCGAAACAAGATAGGTCAATTGCGCTGATGTTAAGCCCAGCGCTTCCCCTACGATCAAAGGGACAAGAATTGCACCTGCATACATCGCTAATACATGTTGAAGACCTAACGCGGTTGACTGAATTGAATTCTTCACTCAGTAATTGCCTCCTCAACAAACTCAACTTCCCCGTTTTCAAGCGAAGCGATAATAGCAAGTGATTCCACACGGATCCCTTGTTTGCGAATCATATCCCCGCCAGGCTGGAATCCCTTTTCAATGACAATACCGACACCTGCCACTTGCGCTTCTGCTTGTTCGACGAGATCCAAAAGTCCAAGTGCAGCTTGTCCATTTGCTAGAAAATCGTCGATAATTAATACCGTATCCTCTTTTTTCAAAAAATCTTTTGAAACGGAGACCTCATTCGTTTCACCTTTTGTAAATGAATGAACGCTTGCCGTATATAAGTGATCAACCAATGTTAGGGATTTGCGTTTACGTGCAAAGACGACTGGCACGCCAAGCACTAAACCCGCCATCATCGAAGGTGCAATGCCGGATGATTCAAGCGTGAGGATTTTTGTAATACCCTCGTCTTTAAATCGCACCGCAAACTCTTCACCTATCGCTTGCATTAAAGGTGGATCGATTTGATGATTCAAGAACGTATCCACTTTCAACACCTGATCAGATAATACTTTCCCATCCTGTACAATTTTACTTTTCAACAACTCCACTAGTTCCTTCTCCCTTCCCATTTTCAAGTTCAAGAGACATCAAGCCCAAAAGACATAAAAAAAGCCCGATGATCATGCATCCATTCATACCATGAGTGGAGCAAAATCATCCGGGCTTCCGACCGAAAGAAAAAACAAAAGCGTGCGCGCATTTTAACAAGCACGCCTCTTTTATCTTCTTGCTACCCATAGTCGATTTGTTTACGGCAAATCGGTAGAAACTTGCAGACCCTATCTCTGCGATTATATGAGTGAATCGTATTAGAATGTTATTAGTATAGCATGCGCCTGGGAATTTACAATGTGTCGGAAAATAGAAAAATCATTCTTATAATTCATTCTCTATCAAATCTTGCGGGTTCGAGTGCTAAAATATGTTATTCTAATAGAAAATACTCGTTCACTGGAGGCTATCGGTTTGTCTAACCCATATTCTAACTATCCATCTCGAAAATTGAAGTTTTCGTGGGAGAGCTGGCTATTGATCATCGGCATCGTCTTTATCGCCTCCACTTTACGATCCCCCTTAACGACTGTAGGTCCGTTAATCTCTTTCATCCGGGACAGCTTAGCCATTCCTAACGTGTTGGCAGGATTTTTGACTACGATTCCTTTACTTGCATTTGCTTTGATCTCACCGTTTGCCCCGAAGCTCGCTCGTCGATACGGTCTTGAAATGACATTGTTCGTCTCTCTCCTATTGCTGACTGGCGGCATCATCATCCGGTCATTCGGGAGCATACCGAACTTACTTATCGGGACATTTCTATTAGGCATCGCCATCGCTTTCGGAAATGTGCTGCTGCCTAGTCTGATCAAGCTTCACTTTCCACTGCACCTTGGATTATTGACAGGCATTTATTCCGTAGCTATGAATTTATCCGCGGCAATTGCAGTTGGACTGAGTGTACCACTGGCGACCGACACGCCATTAGGCTGGAAAGGGGCTTTAGGAATTTGGGGGATTTTACCCTTCATCGCCCTGCTCATTTGGCTCCCCCAACTCAAGAAGAAGAAGAAGGGTGACTCTATTGCTGCCCCTGATCGTCAGCGCTCGCTCCCCTTATGGAAATCACCACTTGCGTGGAGCGTCACTATTTTCATGGGTCTACAATCTTTACTTTTTTACACGACGGCTGCCTGGATGCCTGAAGTGTTGAAGGCGCAAGGAATCGGGGCGGATTATGCCGGCTGGATGATTTCTCTTCAGCAATTTGCACAATTACCGATCATGTTTCTCATTCCCATACTTGCTGGAAAAGTAAAGGATCAACGCCTGATCGTGGCTGGCGTAGCCGCTTGCTATTTGCTAGGTTACGGAGGGGTTTTCATGGGAGGCAATGCTCTTGTCCCTTTATGGATGATTTTCATCGGTATCGGGGCCGGGGCCGCTTTCAGTCTCGCCATGATGTTTTTCACGCTACGTACTAGAACATCGCATGAAGCAGCGGAATTATCGGCTATGGCCCAGTCTTTCGGGTATTTGCTTGCCGCAACCGGCCCAGTTCTTTTTGGCTCGCTGCATGACTTGACGGGTGGATGGATTGTCCCTTTGCTGATTCTCCTCATCGTCTCTTTATGTGTTCTGCTATTCGGTCTGAAATCAGGGAAAAATGCGTTCGTTTTGCCAAAACAAAAAATTGATTAAAGAGCAGTTTACATCCGCCTCCGTCCCATTTCTCGGGTTCGGAGGTTTTCTTTTTTTGTTTCATTTACTGTGACTCGGGTATTTTACCTTCTAAGCACCAAAACTACTACTATCTTAGGAGGCAGTTCACAAATGGCAGATAAAAAGTTTGTAGGAACATTCCAATCAGAAAATCAAGTGTTGAATAAGATTGAAGAGTTGAAGGCTGAAGGGTATTCGGAGGAAGATATTTATGTTGTCACAAATCATGCGGATTCGCTCTCTATCGTCCGTGGACAGACAGATGTCGAATTGAAGTCATCAGATGGGAACTGGTTGGACCGGTTTATCGCGTTCCTTAACGGTGATGAACCAGTAAGAACAGCATTTTCCCGGATGGGCTTCACGGAGGAGGAATCCAACCGTTATTATAACGAAGTGAAAAATGGCAGCATCTTATTGTATGTTGACCGCAATTATAGCGGCTTGTTCTATGACGAACAAACGGAATTTACTAACGGCTATACAGACCCCAACATCGGAGCCAATCTCTCAACGGATAGTACCATCTTAGAGGGTGACCGCTTGAATGTCGCTGCAGATGAGGAAGAGCGTCTAAGACTGCATGAAGAACGACTGAATGTGGACAAAGAACGGGTGCAAGCAGGCGAAGTGAACGTTGAAAAACATGTCATTGAGGATGAGCAGACGGTGGAAGTGCCTGTCACACGTGAAGAAGTGTATATCGAACGTCGCGCTGTACATGACGAGACGGCCGCGGGTGAAGTGTTCGATGATGGTGATCATATCCATATCCCCGTTATGGAAGAACGGGTGGAAGTGACCAAACGTCCGGTGGTCAGCGAGGAAATCATCGTGGGGAAACGCGAAGTACAGGATACACAAACTGTAAGTGAAACCTTACGCCGAGAAGAAGCGGACATCGACCGGACCGATGATACCTTGGATGAATATGGAGAAAAAGTGAATCGGGCTTCCAAAACGGATCTCCTGTAAGACTTTTCACTACGTTTTTTTAAAAATATTGAAAACAGCTTCCGAATAACCATTTCGGAAGCTGTTTTATCGTTTCATCATCACAGAAGATTTGCTTTTCACCCTTACGATGATTATTCGAAGAATGGCGTAACATATGGCATTGTTTTAGCCAAAATCCATACGAGGAATAACACAACTGGGACATGGAAAATGAGTTGTAAGATGGAATAGCCGGCAAGGTCTTTCGCTTTGACCCCTAATACGCCCAATAACGGTAACATAAAGAATGGGTTGACCATATTCGGGAGTGCTTCAGACGCGTTGTACACTTGCACAATCCATGCCATACTCACATTCAATTCTTTCGCAGCTTCCAATAGATAGGGCGCTTCGACAATCCATTTCCCGCCCCCTGAAGGAAGGAAAAGCCCTAAAACAGCGGAGTAAATTCCGGCGATGAGCGGGAAAGTGTTTTCAGTCGAGATGGAAAGGAAAAACTTGACCAACACATCATTCAATCCCGAGTTCATCAATACACCGAATATCCCTGCATAGAGAGGAAACTGAATGAGCACGCCACCAATCGCCGGTACAGAATTCGAAACCGCATTCAAGAAATTTCTCGGTGTCCAGTGCAATAGCAACCCTAACATTAACAGCATAAAGTTATAATTATTCAGATTCAGTGTAGCGATCGGCCCGGTTTCTGCAATAACCTTGACGATATAGATCAACCCGACAGCGACGAGTAAAATCGTTAAAATCGGGCTATATTCGAGCCATTCCCCAGGTCTTGATGCTTTCTTCTTCTCCGAAGTACCTTTACTTCTATAATCAATACCAGCCATTTCAGCCGTCTTTGCTTTGTCTTTATTCGGAGCAGAGACGTAAGCAATCCAAACCGATAAGCTGATTAACACGACTATCATGACAAGGTTTTGCCATGTAAAAATCGTTTGCGACATCGAAATCGTCCCACTGATTTCGTATAGTTCAGGAGGGATCGAAGCTTTTGTCGCCATGAGCAATGCCGCCGAAGAGGAAAGCCCTAACGCCCAAACACTTCCAAGCCCAAGAAACCCGGCTGCCCCCATCGCCCGGTAATCGACACCTTGCAAGCGATTGCTAATTTCTTTGATAAGGATCCCACTGAATACCAAACTAAATCCCCAACTGATCAGAGAAGTAGTCATCGAAAAGAACGCTACAAAAGCGACGGCTGTCTTTGGAGATTTTGGAATTCTAGAAAGCTTGACGATAAGTCTATGTATGGGTTTGGATGACGCCACTACGTATCCCGTTATAATGATAAAAGCCATCTGCATCGTAAAAGGTATTAAGTCCCAATAATGTGTACCAAAATCGACACCGATTTCAACTGGTGTCCGCCCCATGAATAAGGCAATGATAGAAATGATGACAACTGCAATTGCAGCAAAAATATACGCATCCGGGAACCATTTTTCACTCCAATTCGCCAGTGAAATCCCTAGACGTTCCAAACGTCCTTCTTGCTCTTCCATTCTTTCTTTTTCTTTCAATTCATACACACCCTTTACGATAACTTGTTATAAAAGGGGTTTGGTTCTTGCACAAATCCTCTTCTTAAATTGAAGTGATTCCCAATCCCTGTTGTCAATTCTCTGTTGTATAAAATAGAGCGGGGGGAGACAACTCATAAAGAGGTTCCTCCCCGATCGCATCGTTCCCAACTCAATTGCTTCAAGATTCCGAATTATACACACATAATTTACCATTCAAATCTCAATGCATTTTCCCATCAATCCCATCACATTTCATAGTATGGGATCCCTTTATTTAGCAACTGTTGAATCTCTTTCAGTTTCTTTCACAATTTACTTCGTCACAAGTTCTTGAGAAACGGTGAAATCAGCTTCCGTCTTTTCCCTCACTTCATCCACAGTGACGCCCTCCATCGTTTCAACCAGCACCATGCCTTCTTCGGTAAAATCAAATACCGCCAAGTCCGTAATGAGTCGATGGACAACCCCTTGACCGGTCAGTGGCAACGTACACGCTTTCTTAATTTTCGATTCGCCATGTTTGTTGACATGCTCCATGATGACGATGACCCGTTTCGCTCCATTGACAAGGTCCATCGCACCGCCCATGCCTTTCACCATCTTGCCTGGGATCATCCAGTTGGCCAAGTCTCCATTTTCGGCGACTTCCATCCCGCCTAGAATGGCAAGGTCGATATGTCCGCCGCGAATCATCGCAAATGATTCGGCACTATCAAAAAATGAAGAGCCTGGCTTCGTCGTAATTGTTTCCTTCCCCGCATTGATCAAATCCGGATCTTCTTCACCCTCCGCCGGATATGGTCCGATACCTAACAGTCCATTTTCCGATTGCAGCAACACGTTAAAATCGGCTGGAATTTCATTGGCAACTAGGGTTGGCATCCCAATTCCCAAGTTGACATTCATGCCATCTTCTATTTCCTGAACCGCCCGTTTTACAATTGTTACGCGTACATCTTTCATCATGCTCAGCCCCTTTACAAGTCTATTTACAAGCGCTACAAATCATTCGCCCACGATCTTTCAATTCCCTAGGCTTTGATGACAGTCCGACGTTCAATACGCTTTTCATAATTGGTTCCTAGTAACAACCGTTGCACATAAATGCCCGGCGTATGGATTTCATCAGGATCAAGCTCACCAGGCTGTACAATCTCTTCCACTTCTGCGATTGTAATTTTTCCAGCCATCGCAGCGAGCGGGTTAAAGTTGCGGGACGTTTTTCGATAGACGAGATTCCCGAGTGTATCCGCTTTCCATGCTTTGACAAGTGCAAAATCCCCTACGATTCCTTCCTCCAGCAAATAGGTTTTTCCATTGAATTCCTTTGTTTCTTTCCCTTCGGCAATCGGAGTGCCTACACCCGTTGCAGTATAAAAGCCCGGAATCCCCGCTCCTCCTGCTCTCATACGCTCAGCAAGCGTCCCTTGCGGCGTCAATTCCACTTCCAATTCACCATTTAAAAACTGTTGTTCGAAAATTTTGTTTTCTCCTACATAGGAAGCGACCATTTTCTTAATCTGCTTATTCGCCAATAGGAGACCAAGTCCCCAATCGTCCACACCACAGTTGTTGCTGTAGACCGTCAAATTCTTCGTTCCTTGTTCTCTCAGCGCTTCAATGGATTTCTCCGGTATGCCAGATAATCCGAATCCCCCAACAATGAGGGATGCACCATCCTGAATATCTGAAACCGCTTCCACGAACGAGTCCATTACTTTGCTCATCATATCTCCTCCTTTTACATCCTTATAAGATAGTTTACATTTCATCTGATTATAAGTAAAATACATAAATAGAATGATAACTATTCGAATATTGAATAATTAGGAGGGGGTAAGTTGGAATTTCGCGATGTCAAGGCTTTCATCGAAGTGGCAAATCATCTTGGTTTTACGAGAGCCGCGGAGCATTCCCATCTCTCACAGCCTTCGTTAAGTAAAGCTGTCAAAAAACTTGAAGAACAATTGGGAGTTGAACTTTTTGATCGTTCGACAAGGCATCTTCTCTTAACGGATGCTGGCAAGATTGTTTATCAACAAGGACAACAAGCTCTCGCTTCACTCCAAGCTTTGCCAGCATTGCTACAAGAGTTGAATGACGGGACGACTGGCGAAATCAGGATCGGAATTCCTCCGCTGATCGGCACACTTTTTTTCCCGCAAATTGCACGTACTTTCCATACGCACTATCCAAATATCAAACTCGAGCTTTTCGAACACGGGGCCATTTTAATCGAACAGCTTGTGGAAGAAAGCCAGATCGACGTCGGAATCATTGTTCTGCCAACCGATAAATCCATCTTCCATACCTATTCGTTTATCAATGATGAATTTCTATTGTATATTCGTCATGATCATCCACTTGCCGATCGGGAAGCCGTTGAACTCATTGAATTGAAAGATGAACAATTCATCCTTTTCTCCAAAGGTTTTGCTTTACATGAACATATCATTAACGCCTGTACAGATGCTGGCTTCATCCCTTCTGTATCTTATGAAAGTTCACAATGGGATCTCATCTTGGAGTTGGTCGCTTCTAATCTAGGCATCGCGCTCTTGCCAAGATCAATAGCTGAAAAGCAAAACAACCCGCTTATTCAAACAATCCCACTGCGATCGACTTCACTCCTGTGGAAATTGGGTGTCATTACGAAAAAAAATGGCTATCATTCGTTTGCACTAAAGAAATTTATTCAACTATTTACAGACAAAGAACTGATTTCATTCGAAGAATAATTTCTTTTTCCATACTATAAACATAAAACGGAAGTCCTGGCGACTTCCGTTTTAACATTTACTCAATCCAAATCGATTTCCAATGCAATCGGACAATGATCACTGCCCAATATTTGTGAATGGATTTCAGCCTTTTTCAATGAAGGGACAAGCCGCTCTGACGCGATAAAATAATCGATGCGCCATCCGATATTGCGCTCCCGGACCTTATTCATGTAAGACCACCACGTGTAGGCGCCTTCCTGCTCGGGATGAAAATGCCGATAAGTATCGATGAATCCTTCCTCCAGCAATTGCGTCATTTTGCCCCGTTCTTCGAAAGTGAATCCTGAATTACCGATATTGGATTTCACATTTCGTATGTCGATCTCTTGGTGCGCCACATTCAAATCGCCACATAATATGACCGGTTTCCTAGCGTCCAATTGTTTCAAATACGCCCGCATCGCTTCTTCCCACTCCAAGCGGAAAGGCAACCTTGCCAAATCGCGCTGGGCATTCGGCGTATACACATTGACCAGAAAGAACTGTGGAAATTCCAATGTCAAAATCCGGCCTTCCTCTTCGACTTCGGAATCGCCGACACCATATTTGACAGCAAGCGGTTCTTCCTTTGTAAACACAGCCGTTCCCGAATACCCTTTCTTCACGGCGTAATTCCAATACTGATGATACCCTTCCAGCTGTAAATCAATTTGTTCTGCTTGTAATTTTGTTTCCTGCACGCAAAAAATATCCGCATCGACTCTCTCAAAATAATCCAGAAACCCTTTTCGCACACACGCTCTTATGCCATTTACATTCCACGAAACCAACCTCATGCCGTTAAAACTCCTCTTCTCCATACTTCTGAATCCATCATATCAAAAAAAGAAGAGAAAGGAAACGTACATTCCCTCCCTCTTTGACGACGGCATACCGGAAAAGCCTTAGCTACTGACCCATATAACCTGTAACCGTATCAATCAATAACAGGGGATCTCCAGTGTAGATTTCATAGACCGATGTCCCTTCCTGCCAGATGATCGAATTAGCCGCGGCGCCATTGCTATTCATATCGAACATACCGGCTCCGCTATCATGCGGTGCGGGGAGCAATTGACTTTCCAATTTCCCGACAATCTGCTTCGCCAATTCAATCATTTCTTCACGACCATTTCCGTTATTATGATTGCGGACTGAAAAAGACCAACGACCTTCATGCCAAGTGAGAAAGACGCTTCCCGCCCCGGCATCCATATGGCCCGTAATCCCATATCCGAGATCCGTTTCTTCCGCTCCATCCACGAGCGGTTCATAATTGACTTTTGCTTTCGCACTTTCTGCCGACTCAAACTTCGTCCCATTCACAATCATATACGGATGTGCATCTTGCAGCAATGGATCGTTCACCGCGACCGGCACATTTGTGACAAAGAAATTCACTTCATAACTGCTGGCATTCGAATCGGTCGCAGCCGTCAAATAGCCTTCATTTGTCAACACTTTGTCCGGTATCTTCACCTCCACATCCGTCTGTATTGCGGCTTTCACTTCTTCTAAAATCTCTTCATAAGTCTGTGCGACAGGTTGAGGATCGGTAGCGTTGTCTGGCTCCGTATTTTCCACCACTTCATCCGCTTTCTCCGTTTCTGGTGGATCTGTCAGGGCATTGCCTTCATCTGAAGACGGATTACACGCCCCTAGGACGAAGAGAATCCCCAACATTGTCATGCTCGCACGTTTCCGAATCATCATACCGCCTCCCTTATGTAACAACAATTCGCTACGCTCTATCCTATACCCTTCTCATCTTTCCCTAAATCTTTTGATTGTTCGTCAGCAGGCGGAGATCGAGAACCCGAAACCGGAACATATTATCAATTCCACTCGAAAAAGCCCACCATTCCGATTAAGGAATAATGGACCTTTTACCTTTACGCTTTATTCGAATCATACAAATGGATGCTTAATGTGCATCAGGGAATACTCTTTGGACGGCATCTGTAAATTCTTCAAAGAACCCTTCCACCGGTTCGCCTTCACGGACTTTATTGCCATAGTCTGTCATTTGTTCGACGAAATCCGGATTCATCGATACATAGACGTTGTTAAAGTCTTGGTTCCCTTTTCGCACATGTTCAGCGATTTTGTTTTCTATCTCCTTTGTTCCTTCAGTTCCTTCTTTTAGCACCACTGCCACGTAGGCATTGGCATTCGTGACAAGGACATTCGCACTTTCCACTTCTTCCATAGTTGCCACATCATCAGCGACTTGATCGGCCACTTCGATTTTATTGTCACCGGTTGCATTCATATCGTTCGATGCATTGTTATTCGTATTGTTGCCTGTATTATTGTCTGCATTATCCTCATTTACATGTTCATCCGTTGTGTTTGTGTCTACGTTTGCATCTTGGTCATTATTGACGGCATCATTATTGTCCTTATTATTTGTACCACACCCGACCAATAAAAAAATGAGAAGCAAAGTCATCGGTATTCGCAGCATCTTCTTCATTAAAAATCCTCCTTCAATATGTCTGTAAAGGTAGCATGGTCTGTTTCTGTTTTTTTATGTATTAACAATCAATTACGCCTCGGCGTAATTGCGTCCGGATTTTGAATTGCGAATTGAACGGCGAAGGGTTCGGTTTGCCGTATTTCTGCGTTTTTTGCGGAAATTAAGGCACTTAAGATAAACGCAATTGACTCCTTTCAAAATCCATGACATCCGCCGGAGGCTTTAACTTGCTTCAGCTGAAGCAAGTTAAAAAAAGGAATTCCCCCGATCGGAGGAATTCCCAAATTATGTTCACTTGTTGTATGCAACTGCAATTTGTGCACCAATAACCGCATTGTTTTTCACTAGAGCGATATTGGCATCCAAGCTTTTGCCTTCTGTCATTTCTTTTACTTTGCCAAGCATGAATGGCGTTACGTCTTTACCAGCGATATTGTTGGCACTCGCTTCTTCAAGCGCTGATTCGATGATACCGTTGATGAAGCTTTCTTCCATCGCATCGGCTTCTTGAATTGGGTTAGCGATTACTGCGCCACCTTTCAAACCAAGCTCCCATTTCGCACGTAGCATTTCTGCAACAGTAGTCGCATCATCCGCGCGTAAAGTCAAGCCAAATTCACTTGAGCGTGTATAGAATGCCGGCATTGTATCCGTTCCGTAACCAACAACCGGAACACCTTTTGTTTCCAAGTATTCAAGCGTAAGGCCGATATCGAGGATTGATTTCGCACCCGCACAGATGACCGCTACGTCTGTTTGTGCAAGCTCTTCCAAGTCTGCAGAAATATCCATTGTTGTTTCAGCTCCGCGGTGAACGCCGCCGATTCCGCCTGTTACGAATACTCTGATACCTGCGAGGTCCGCACAGATCATCGTTGCTGCAACTGTAGTCGCACCCAATTGTTTTGTAGCGATCAGATAGCCGAGGTCACGGCGTGAAGCTTTTGCGACACCTTGGCTGTTCCCGAACATTTCAAGCTCTTCATCAGAAAGACCGATTTTGATTTTCCCGTCAATGATAGCAATTGTTGCAGGAACTGCACCATTGTCACGGATGATTTGTTCTACTTCACGTGCCGTTTTCACGTTTTGCGGATAAGGCATCCCGTGTGAAATGATTGTTGATTCCAGTGCCACCACCGGTTTTCCTTGTGCCATTGCTTCTTGTACTTCAGTTGAATAAGAAAGATACTTTTCCATTATAATTCCTCCATTTCAAGTTCAAGTTGTGATTTTGATAATTCTGGGCGAACCGTATAAGACGATTCAAGCGTTTTGGCTGCATTGACAAGACCTCTGCGAATCGCTTCGGCCGTCTCCAGTCCTTCCAAGTGACCGTGTAGGACACCTGAAACAAACGCATCGCCCGCACCGGTAACATCTTCGACAGATACATTTTTAATCGCCGAATACTGTTTGACTTCCCCGCCGCGTTTGCCCGCCATGACTCCTTTTGAACCGGCTGTCACGACGACGTTTTCCGCGCCTGCTTCAAACAATCGATGAACTGCCTTTTCCCAGTCTTCCTCGTTGTCGATTGGATATCCCGTATACGTTTCAGCCTCATCCCGATTGCAGATAAACCATGTAACGCCTTCGAGATTATCGGGCATATGTGACATTTTCGGAGACGATACAGGGATGATTGCTAGCGGTGTATCGTGGATCCGTGCACGATTTTTCACATATTCGACCGTTTCTTTCGGACAATTCAAATCCATGACGACGAGTGCTGCGTTGGCAATCACTCGGTCGTTTCCTTCGATATAATCGACGGATAACGCATCATAGACCTCCATATTGGCAAGCGCGATGACAAGTTCGCCATCCGGATTTAGCACTGCCGAGTAAGATCCTGTTGAATGTCCCGGTAAAAATCCGACCGAAGTGACATCCATATAAGCTTCCGACTCCTGCTCGATCAGCTTCCAGTCCGAGTCGTTCCCAGCCACGGTAAGCAGCCTGACTGCATGATCGAGTCGACCAAGATTATCTGCAATATTGCGTGCGACTCCTCCAACTGAGACAGACATCGCTACCGGATTCGATGTGCCCAACTGTGCGTCTTCCTGCATATGGAACTTTCTGTCGACATTCGCACCGCCGATACAAACGATTTCATTTTCCTTGGCTAGAATATACGCCCGGCCAGCAATGATCCCGCGCTTGATCAATCCGGAAATCAGATTGGCCAATGCAGGGCGTGACATCTCTAACTGATCGGCCATTTCTTGTTGAGTCAAAAATGGATTATCACGAAGAAGCTTGACGATCGCCGCTTCTTTATCGTTCAACCCCAACACCTCCACCTCTATCAATTACGCCTCGGCGTAATTGCGTCCAGATTTTGAATTGCACATGTGCAATTAACTCCTTTCAAAATCTGTGACATCCGCCGGAGGCTTAACTTGAATCAGCAAATCTTTTTGTACTGAAAGCGAAGCGTCAGCTACAGGGAGTTTGGACTCCCTCTGATTGAAATACTTTCTGACATTCATCCTGCCACTTATGGAAGTGGGGGACTTCTGCTGAATCAAGTTAAACACTTGTTTACATTATAAACATATGTTTATTTAATTGCAACATTTAATTGTTGGGACGTATTGGCACCGTTCAAATTCTTTTATCTTCTATCTTCTCTTTCCATCTACAACAAGTTCGAAACCCATCCGCTATACAAATTTTAAAAACGACCGTACGGAGTCTACTATCTCCATACAGCCGTTGTGTTACACATCATTCTTCAGCTCACCTTTTGCCAACATTTATCGCATTCGCCACATCATACCATTCCAATTGGATATCGACTTGTTCCCCCATTGCTAGCTTTGCAAGTTGGTTACCTAAAAAAGGGCCGACCGTCAAACCTGAAGCTCCGAGCCCATTCGCCAGCAACAATCCTTCCATACTGGGCATCGCACCAATGATAGGAAGAAATCCGGGGGTGAACGGTCGATATCCGACACGCGCTTCGGTGAAAGTCGCGTCGGCTAAACCCGGGGCAATCGAGAGAGCCTTGTTCAATACTTCATGCAATCCTCCGGCTGTCAGTCGCTGATCGAATGGTTGATCATCTTCATGGGTAGCGCCGATGACCATTTTCCCTTTTTCAAACGCGAGAATGTATTGATCTGTCGGCGGCATGACAACCGGCCAGGCTTCCGTTTCCACTTCTTCAAGTCGAAGATGGACAATTTGTGCTTTTTGAGCAGTCACTTGCAAATCGATCCCAAGAGGCGCCAATAATTCCGGGGCCCACGCTCCTGCTGCCAGGATGATCTTATCCGCATGGTAGGTTTGGCCTTCCACTACAACGCCGGTAATTGCTGTTTGTGTTGCTAAAAGCCCTGCTGATCCATGGACAAATACCGCACCGTTTTTTTTTGCTGCACAAATGAGCGCATCACGCAATGCCCGTCCATTTACACGGGCAGCACCGCTGACCTGTACCGCTGCATAATTCGGAGATAATGGCGGAAATAATGCAGAAGTCTTCTCTGAATCGAGCAGGCGAATGTCACCGATTTCCGGCGCATCTTCCCTTCTTGCCACCGCTCTTTCTTTCATTTTTTCCAATTTAACAATATCCGTATGTAAACTGATGGCACCGACCTGCCGATAGCCGGTTTCCACCTCACCGTCTTCTTCCAGTTGACGGATCAAGGACGGATAATAGGCTGCGCCAGCTTTCGCGAGTGCATACCATGCTTTGTTCCTCCTTTGCGATAACCATGGGCAAATGATGCCAGCCGCTGCATCCGTAGCTTGTCCCGGATCTTTACGGTCTACTACGGTCACATCAGCTCCCGCCTTTGCCAAGTGATACGCGGTCGATGCCCCTAAAATACCGGCACCAATGACGATAATTTTCTTCATATGCCACACCTTTTCTCTTTCGACTCTTTTTATAGTATACCAATCCCGACGACCTAAGCATGCTGAATACATAAAAAAACATAACTCATCGTATCGTACAATGAGTTATGTTTTTTCTTTTATACGGATAGCAATGCCGCGTCACTCGTTAGTTTTTCACCACGGATACGCTGGAATTCCGCCATCAGCTTCTCAATTGTCAACTGTTTCTTTTCTTCTTCCCCGACTTCAAAAATGATTTGCCCTTTATCCATCATAATCAGTCGGTTCCCTAAATCCAACGCTTGTTGCATATTATGCGTAACCATCAGCGTCGTCAACCGATCTTTCTCGACAAGTTCCATCGTCAAGTCGGTGATCAATGCCGCTCTTGATGGATCAAGTGCAGCAGTATGCTCATCAAGCAATAAAATGGATGGTTGTGTGAATGTAGCCATGAGCAGCGAAAGAGCTTGGCGTTCTCCTCCTGATAGCATGCCCACTTTGGCATTCATCCGATTTTCAAGATTCAAGTGAAGGGTTTCAAGTGACGTACGGAAAAAATCGCGTCGTTTGCCGTCGACCCCTTTTCGCAGTCTGCGTTTTTTGTTACGGGAATAGGCCATTGCCAAATTTTCTTCAATGGTCATCGTAGGCGCAGTGCCTGCCATCGGATCCTGAAACACACGACCGATCATTTCAGAACGCTTATATTCAGGCAGTTTGACAACGTTTTTCCCTGCGATTTCAATGATGCCGAAATCAGGTGTCAGTGCCCCTGATACCATATTCATCATCGTTGACTTCCCTGCACCGTTACTGCCGATCACTGTCACAAAGTCGCCCGGTTGTAAATGCAGGTTGATCTGATCCAGTGCAATTTTCTCATCGGGAGTAGCCTCATTGAACACTTTATTGATTTGCTCGAGTTTCAACAATGGCCTTCTCCTCCTTACTCAACGCATGATTGCGTGCCGACAAACGTTCAGCATACCGCTTCGCCTTCCTCGTTTTTTCACGTCTTTTGTCAATGAATTGCGGTAAAACAAGGGCTGCAACAACGATTATAGCAGTGATCATTTTCATATCGCCGGTATCCAGGAATTCCACTCGTAGCGCAAGTCCCAAAATGATCCGATAGATGATTGCACCTAAAATGACGGCTAACGTTGTACGGACAATCGTCTTCGTTCCAAAAATCGCTTCACCGATAATGACGGAAGCCAAACCAATAATAATCATCCCAATCCCCATCCCGATATCGGAAAACTTCGAGTACTGGGCAATAAGTGCACCGGAAAAGGCGACAAGCGCATTCGAAAGACCGAGCCCAAGAATGACTAATGTATCCGTATTGGCAGAAAAGCTACGAATCATTTTTTTATTGTCACCTGTCGCGCGGATGGCCAGACCCAGTTCCGTCTGTAAAAACCAATCCACTACAATTTTAATCAGGATCGTTGCGATAATCATTAAAAATAAAGTGCCCCATGTAGAAGGCAAATGCTCCAAACCAAGCGAGCTTAAAAAGCCATTGATCGCATCGTCAATGCCAAGTGAGCCCCAAATCGCATGAAACTTACTAAACAACGTTTCTGCATTCAACAATGGAATATTCGGACGTCCGACCGACCCTTCAGTTGAAAAACCCATGATCCTCAAATTAATGGAATAGAGAGCAATCATCATCAATATCCCAGAAAGCAAAGCATTGATTTTCCCTTTTGTATGCAATAACCCTGTAATACAACCGGCGATAAAACCACAAAAAATCGCCACTGCCGTAGCAAGTAACGGCGGATAACCGGTGACAATCATCGTCGCCGCCACCGCTGCGCCCGTTACGAAACTTCCATCTACTGTCAAATCCGGAAAATCCAGCACCCGGAATGTCAAGTACACCCCGAGTGCCATGATGGCATAAATGATCCCTTGCTCAACTGAGCCAAATACAGCTGCAAACATGTAAAACCATCTCCTAAATTATTCGCTGAATTCAGCTTGCCATTCGTCTTTAATCTCTAATCCGATTGTTTCCGCTGTTTCCTTGTTCATGACAAGCTTCAAGTTTTGAGGAACTTGTACCGGTATTTCCGCCGGTGTACTTTCACCAGTTAAAATTTTCACTGCCATCTCGCCAGCTTCATAACCGATGTCATAAAACTCGAAACCGTAAGCTGCCAATCCACCGCGTTTAACGGAGTCAAACTCTCCGACCATCATCGGCAGTTGATTATCGTTTGCAACTGAAACGACCGATTCAAGTGCTGAAACGACTGTATTATCTGTAATGATATAAAGCGAATCCACTTTACCGATCAATGATTCGGTTGCTTGTTTTACATCCGCAGACGTCGCGACAGACGCATCAACAACCTCCATATCCAAATCTTCCAACAATTCTTTCACTGCATTCACTTGAGACACTGAATTTTGTTCACCGGAGTTGTAAACCATCCCAACTTTACTGACTCCTAATTCTTCCTTCATAAATTTCAAGGTTTGAGGAATCGCTTCCGGGTGATTATCAATTGTGCCTGTTACATTCCCTCCCGGGTTCTCCATGGAAGCAACCAGCTCCGCACCGACTGCATCTGTTACAGATGTAAAGACGATCGGGATTTCTGTCGTTGCACTCAAAGCCGCTTGTGCACTGTCTGTCGAATTCGCAAAAATCAAATCGACGTTCGAGCTAGCCAGGTTATTTGCAATGGTCGTATTGTTGCTTTTATCACCTTGAGCAATTTGATATTCGTAATCCACGTCAAGACCTGCATCTTTTAAAGCCTGTTGGAAACCGTCATATGCTGCATTTAACGAAGGATGCTCCACAATCTGTGTAACACCGATTTTATAAGTCTTTGTTTCATCATCCGTTTTTGATGCGTTGTCGTCAGCCGGTGCGTCAGACGTCTTTTCATTTCCGCCACCACACGCCGCTAATAAGAATACAATGCCAAATAACGCCATTGCATACGTTAGCCAATTTTTCTTCATTTCTGCTCCCCCTTAAATTCTTTCTTTATTTTCAATATTCATCGATAATTATTCGTATAGTACACTTTCTTTTATAGATAGTCAATAAGTAATATGGTATTCTAGTAATTAAAGCGTTTACATTTCTGTTTTTATCGAAATTTTGGTAACTTCATGTAAATATTTTTACATCGCTAATATTATTTATGTATAAGTTTCTACACCTATCAAAAAACGATCACTTCCACTTGTGAGGAACTGATCGTTACAGCGTAATACGCCAATAGGGTTTTTTCAGCCTGATTGAAAACACTTGTGTGAAGAAGGCATCCAAATTTAGCATTATTGCTGTCCGCAGCAACGGATGCGGTAGTTTATCACCAGGCTGAAACGATCACTTCCTTTTATCGGAACTGATCCCTACACACCAAACAGCTAAGACTATTGGAACGTGCATCTGTCGATTTTGAAAAAATCTAATCCTCATGATGCCATTTTATGATAGCTATTGATCAACACATCCAATTCCTGACTACAAGCGACAACAAAAGGATGCGTATATCCGAAAATTTTAGCTTTCTTGTACATCGCTTTCCTTTTACGCTCAATTCGAAACCTCAATAGATTCCTGTTCACTAACATGTTCACAACTCTTCCTCCATACTATATATTCGGCTTCAAAGCATAAGGCGACAATCTAGTAAGTTGAGAAGCAACCTTTTACATCTTACAATGCTTTGCTTAAATTTATTGTCGAATTGCGTATGATTCATACGATTTCACAAATTCGTCATAATTGTTCGGAATAATTGTCGGATTCAAGAATTTCGTCATTCACATCAGTACTTATAAATTGACTTTTTTCGAAAGCACAGAACTGAAACTCCCATTTGAGTCATCAATCGATCTTTCAATTAACAGGAGGAAAAAGGCGCATGAAAAGGAGGTGCAAGACCATACTAAAGAAGCGTGACATTGTACAGAAGGAGGAATTGGAATGAGTAAACAAAATCAGAATTCAACAAACCAAAATGCTTCTCAAAAAAAACGGAGAAACAGCGGGATGAAAGAGGAAATTTCCATAGAATTAGCTGAAATTGGAAATGTTACGCCAAATCACGAACCGATGACACCCAACCAAAGGGAAAAAAGTGAAGCCGAAAAATGGTATCCGTGATACAAGCCTTTCAGTTATCGAACCGCCCATATACTTGATTATGGGCGGTTCTTCCATTATTCTCTTAATCCTTTGTATACTCTTTTTTCGTCAATTCCATTTCAGTGGTTGTAGACCATTGTAATGACATGACTGTTGCTCCTGCTAATAGCTGGATCGGAGCGGGATGGCTTTGATCAATCGCCCAGATTTCGTTTGCATATTGCTGTTCTTCACATCCCGACAGATAAGCGATTTTCTTCCCATCCGGCGACCATGTCACAGGGGTTGAATAGCAATTTGAAATGGCCCAGATCCTTTCATCTCCTCCCTGTTTCCCTACAGTGCGAAGTTGGGAAAAATAACCACGATCTTGATAGATGGTCGAACTGAAGGCGATTTGGTTAGAATCAGGCGACCATGTCGGATAATAGTTTTTGGCAAGTGGTCCACCTTTTATGTCTATGACATTTCCAGATGATAACTCAATCGTGTAAATTAATGAAACGCTGGCTCCCGGCGATGTATAAAGCACAAAACGTCCGTCTGGTGACAAAGCGACGTCATGAAACGGACCCAATGTATTGTGAGTAATCTGCCGTTTCTCCGTCCCATCGAGTTTGTAACGGTATAGTTGACTAGCCCCTGCTGTATCCAGCGCCTGAAACAATAATGCCTCCCCATCCGGAAACCAGTTAACATCTGTAGCGCCGGGTTCATCAATACTTTCCGCATCATGGGTCGTTGTATTGTATAACGTGATGATTCCCCTAGCACTGTAAGCGAGTCGAGAGCCGTCTGGAGACCAAGCGAGTTTGAAATCCCCTCCTTCCGTCAATTGGTCGATTCCTGCGATAAGTCCACTCGTGACGTAAATAACATAAAGGATGGCGTCCTTGCCGACAAATGCAATTTTACTACTATCGGGCGACCAAACGGGTTCTGAAAAAGAATCTGCCAATGCTGTCGTCATTTGCCGATTCTCTCCGGTTCGTAAATCAAGGAGCCAAATATCAAATTGGCCTCCCTGATTCGAAGTATACGCAATAGCCCCAGCATCCCCTATCGGTGCATAAGGAATGATCAAATGCATCCCCTCGGTAATCTTGTTGGCTGAAAGATGATTCACTTGCTGAATCTTTTCCGTATTCGGCTGTCCCCCGGTCATCACATGATAACGTTCGGCGATATCGAGCAACGTATCTCCGGGTTGGACGACATAATAAGGAACGCCCATCGGAATCGTCAATAACTGATCGACCCGCAAAATATAAGGTGGTTCAAGTGTATTTGCCTGAGCGATTGCCGCTACCGAAACGCCAAAATATTGCGCTAGACGATAGACGGAATCCCCTGTCTGCACGCGATATCGATTGATGCCAGGAGGCATGGACAACTGTTGTCCCGGTTGTAATGTATAAGGCGGTCGTAATCGATTGGCCGCAATGAGCGTTTTAATCGGGATGTTCCAACGCTTTGCGATTTGGTCCACCGTATCACCAGGACGAACACGATAAAATGATTGCACCGTTTACACATCCCTTCTTCATTGGTGTATTAAAATAAGAAGTGTTATTTGAATCTATGAAACATTCCTGTAAAATTGAAGTGAATGAAGAAAAAGTTTTTATTTCAATCTATTGAGGGAAAGGGAGGAGTCAGATGGAGACCGGTTTAACAAACAAAACTGTCGTTGTCATGGCCTCGAGTAAAGGTCTCGGGAAGGCTACCGCATTAGAATTTGCAAAGGAAGGTGCAACGGTTATCCTTTCAAGCAGAAGCGAGACATCATTGCGCGAAGCTACCGAGGAAATAAAAAGATTGTCGGGGAATGAGAAAGTCCATTATCAAACTTGTGATATGTCCTCTTCCGATGATATTGCGAAGTTGTTCCGAGAAGTGCATGAACAATTCGGTTCCGTCGATATTTTGATCAACAATACGGGCGGACCGAAAGCTGGGGGCTTTGAAAAAGTAACAGATGAGGATTGGTACGAATCATTTGAAAAGAATTTGCTCAGTTACATCCGTACAACCCGAGCAGTCATCCCACATATGAAAGAAAACCAATTCGGACGGATCATTAATATCTCCTCCTCATCTACAAAAGAGGTCATTGATGATCTGATCCTTTCCAACACGTTCCGTTCAGGGATGGTCGGTCTTACCAAATCACTTGCCCGTGAATTGGCCCCTTCCAATATTTTAGTCAATACGATTGGGCCAGGACGCATCGAAACGGATCGGATCATCGAACTGGATAGTGTAACGGCGGAAAAACAGGGCGTTTCCTTCGAAGATATTACGAATTACCAAAAGAGTCTGATCCCGATCGGGCGCTATGGACAACCGGAGGAATTTGCAAAAGTAGTTGTCTTTTTAGCTTCTTCAGCAAATACGTACCTTACAGGGCAGTCCCTTGTGATTGACGGCGGTCTGTTGAAAGCTTTATAACAACCTGCCGAAATGCCGGATGTTCCAAGTGATCCAAGTCATTCGGAAATCCGGCACCTTCTTCCATCACCGTTTTTCTACTTTGCCGTTACTATTTTCACAGATAGTAAGCAAACGCATTATATCCTAAATAGAATGACAAAAGTGATAGCGCTGCAAATACAATGGATTCTACCTTCCCACCGGTTTTTGCGGTCAATGGTAAGCGAACCGTAAACTTAATCGGGTACAATAGCTGGATGCCGTTCTTCGTCGCCATATCCAACAGTAAATGACTAGCCAATCCTGCTAGAAATCCCGCACGAATCGCATCATTGGACAAATAGATGTCCAGAACGAAGGCGATGATAGCAAAAAATAACAGACTATGTGTAAATGTCCGGTGCCCGAACACTTTGTTCACAAGCTTGGATAACAACGGGAATTTCCTCCCTATTTTGCTGCCGCTATGACAAATATCCGGAACGAGCGCACCGACAACACCGGCTCCCATCGCTATGCCGGGATCATACTGATACAATTGGGCCAAAGCAAGACTTGCTGCAATACCGCCTACGATGTGTGTTTTTCCTCTCATGCTTTTCCCCTATTCTTTTGAATTCTACCATCTCTATAAATGACATCTTTTATTGTACTATTCATCTGTTGCAATGCAAATGTTGCCGATCAAAATAGGTCCATTCATCTACATTTTTGCGTCATTATTCGTTTCTAGTCAAAAAAATGCCACGCTCCCTTGTAAAATTTTTCAGAGAGCGTGGTTTCAACCTCTATTTGTTGTTATTTTTCAAAAACTTGGTGGATAATGTCATTTGGTTTGCTGTTATTTAAGTTTTTATAAATACAGCTTGCCGGTTTTTCGCGCAAAACTTCGGCGAAGGCGTTTGCATGATCGGCTTCGCCCGACACATGGATTTCTTGCCATCCCCGTTCTTTCTTCAGCTTTTCGACGATTTCGCCCATTCCTTTGTAAAACCGATGTAAATTCTCTCGCAACCGCGGTTCAATTGCATCACCTTTCGTACTGCCCATTCCGACATTATGAGCAGCTGATGCCTTGTCTCTCTCGCCCCAACCTTCAAGATTCGGATCGAAATCGTATGTCACTTCACCATTGACATAACCCATTGCCGTACATAAGATGCGCACCTCCCCGAAACTCGGCAAGACGATACCCGCTTCCGGATAAGCTTTGTACATATACTCGAGTTGTTCTGTTACGGCATGATTTTCCCAGTGGAAGCTCGTTTTGACAGGGACTTGCACATAGTAAACAGACCAAAGCTCCGGGTCGACAGAAGCGAATATGACAACCCCTTTTGTCAACTCATTTTTATGCTCTTCGACTTCCGTGGATATTTTTTTCTTCAGTTCTTTAAATGCTTTTATTTCTTTTTCGTCATCGGATGCCGTCAAATACTCCTCGATTCGTTTTAATCCGCTTTTTAGATGGATTCGCCAGGCGCCATTTAACTGTTCAGGATCACCAGGATTTGTATTTAAGTAGACACTTAACACACAACGGTCGTCACATTGAAAATCCTTTAATGTTTGAATCTCTTGTTTTAAAGCCATCGTTTGGGAATCCTCCTTCTGTTTTCCTTCATCTAAAGCATACCCTCGTGGACATTGTCTAAAACAAATCCATCGCTACCAAATCATTCATTTCATTTTTAAAGCCGTGTGTATTTTAAACATGAACTGTTTCATATTGTTTTGCATACGTTACATAGAGATGATCAAGTTAAAGGAGTTGACAATATGGTGTTTGATCCCATTCAAAACCCTCCAGACAGCCTGCTATCTATCCCGTTATCCGAAGCGGAAGATACTCAGAATCCCTTATTGTCCAGCCCTCAGGAAACGAATTTCAAAGAGAAAAAAGGGCATACGCATGGTCATCTTGGTGCCACGACCTGTCAGGAAGGACATGTTCATATGCATCCTGGTGTAACAAGTACGCCAATCGAAACGGAAGAAGGGCATATACATTATCTGAACGGAAATACAACTTTCGATGATGGACATATCCACCAATACGAAGCCTATACGAGCGTCCCTATACCGATGCCGGGTGGTTATCATACACATTACGTCGAAATTCGGACAACAATGGCTGACGGTCATACACATGTCATCAAAGGTTTTACGGAACCCTCTACAAGTTAATCATCATACTTTTGAAAAGCCATCCTAAATCCGGGATGGCTTTCCTTGTCATTGCTTTTTATTTTCTATGCAGTCGGTTGGATCCAAATGTGACATTTCCCACTGCCCTTGCTTCCTTTTCACTAATTGTGTCACCAATTCATCCGTGTCATTCGTCAATTGAATAAAAATGAATCGATAATCATTGCCATCCGTGCCGATAACATCAATGGTCTTCACATAACCTTCCTTTTTGGTTGGTAATCTTTTTTTGATTAATTTACACCAGCCCCCATACTCGATGTCAACAACGTCTTCCCCCTTTTGACGCCACCCATGATAGGCAGCGCACAGAAAGTCCTCTCCTGTCAACGTGATAGCATCTATTTTGTACAGCCCCTCTTCCTTCACGACTGAAACGGTACCATAATGGTATTGAAAACTAGAAACGCCCGTTGCTGTTCCATTAATCGTTTCGAGTTCGATGAAAAATTGAAGTGGTTGAACGTTATTCGGATTCGGAAGTTTGTATAATTTGATTAGATTGGTATGACCAATGCCTTCGAAAGAGGAGAGGTAGCTTGAGTATGGCATTTTTTGGTGATAGGCTTTGGTGAAGAAGTTGTATGCGATCGGATATGGATCCATTGCATTGCCTACAGTTCCACATCCACCAAAAAGTTGACTAGTCAGGTTTTCTGCTTCCCGTAAAATGCTGAAATAATTGAGAATTGTATTTTCTGGTTTATCTAGTAGATTCGACGGAAGATTGATTTCATCATATGTTTTTTGATCGTATGGATCGAAAAATCGATAGTCGAATATTCGCCGATTCAGAATGGACCCGCAGGACGGTCGAAAGAATTGCTCAACTTCTATTTGCAGGGAGGAATCTTTCGCTTCCTTATGTTCGAGTTGACTTCGTTGTTGCTTTTGCATTTTTGCTCCCATGACATAAGTGTGGTCTCTTTCCCTAGATCGAACGCGTTTGAGAAACTTCACTAAAACGACTCCCCTTCTCTTCTATTGCCAATAGCTTATGCCACCATCAAAAAAAAAGAGTTTTGCGGATTGTAGAGTAGAGTTTCCAATACGGGTAATACTATGTGGCGAGGAGGAGAGAATTTGGCAAAAAACAATAAAATTTTAGTTCCTGAAGCGCGTGAAGAATTGGATAAACTGAAAGCGGATGTTATGAGGGAACAAGGATATCAAGTCAATTCGAAGAATCCGGATGATGTGAAATTCGAAATCGCAGATGAACTCGGTATTCCATTGACACAAGGCTATAATGGAAAAATCACCGCAGAAGAAGCAGGCAAAATCGGCGGTCCTATTGGCGGTAATATGGTAAAAGAAATGATTCGGATGGCGCAAGAACAAATGATGAAAAAAAAGTAAACATACAGAAAACCTTTCCCAAGCACTATTTTTATCCTTTTTTAAATAGAAAGAGGCATCGGTTTATTGTTCCCGATGCCTCTTGTTGTTATTCCCTTTCTAGATTAGGAGAAAGTTAACGTTTCACGTCAATACTTCGAACCAACGTCCCCATACTCTTCGAGGAGTTCTTCGAAAGACTTGTTCTTTTCGCGTTCTTTCCGTTCACGTCGCAATTGTTCTTGACGTTTCTCTTCCTTTTCCTGTTCGGCTACAGATAATTCTTTTTTGGCCGCTTTCAGCTTTTCAAGAATATCGTCGCCGAGCGCATCAGAAAGGGTCAAGCCTTCCTGTTCTGTCTTCTTTGGTGAAGTTGTTGGCTGTCTGCGCTTTTTCGCCATCTATTTCTCACCTTCTTTCGATCAAGGGCGTGTAACGACTGTTGCGACGCCTTGTCCACCACCAATACATAGCGTAGCAAGACCGGATTTAGCATCACGGCGTTTCATCTCGTGTAGAAGCGTGACAAGAATACGTGCCCCACTTGCACCAATAGGGTGTCCAAGAGCGATCGCACCGCCGTTAACATTCAATTTATCCTTATTGAATTCTAACTCTCTATCTACCGCGAGCGATTGCGCTGCGAAAGCTTCGTTCGCTTCTACAAGCTCGATGTCCGACAGCTCTAGATCAGCTTTAGTTAGCGCCTTTTTAACCGCTTGAACCGGGCCAATTCCCATCACTGATGGATCGACGCCTGAGCTTCCATTTGCCGCAATTGTTGCAAGCGGCGTAAGTCCAAGCTCTTCAGCTTTTTCTTTTGACATAATTACAAGAGCTGCTGCTCCATCGTTGATACCGGATGCGTTACCCGCCGTTACACTGCCTTCTTTTTTGAATGCAGGACGAAGCTTGCCAAGTTTTTCGGCAGTTGTTCCTGCTTTGACGTATTCATCAGTATCGAATACGATCGGATCACCTTTACGTTGTGGGATTTCGATTGCGACAATCTCATCTTTAAATACGCCAGCTTCAATCGCCGCCGCCGCTTTTTGTTGTGATTGTGCTGAAAACGCGTCCTGCTCTTCGCGTGAAATTTCATATCGATCACATAGATTTTCTGCAGTGATTCCCATATGGTAATCATTGAATGCACACCAAAGACCATCTTGGATCATGCTGTCCTTGATTTTCTGATCCCCCATCTTAAACCCTTCTCTTCCATTTTGCAATAGATAAGGGGCTTGGCTCATATTTTCCATGCCGCCTGCAACAATGATTTCTGCATCGCCGGCAACGATGGCTTGACGTGCAAGATGTACAGCCTTCAAGCCAGAACCACATACTTTGTTAATGGTCATAGCCGACACACTTTCAGGAAGGCCTGCCTTTAACGCAGCTTGCCGAGCCGGATTTTGACCAAGTCCTGCTTGTAGTACATTCCCCATGATGACTTCATCGACATCCTCAGAATTGATCCCCGCTCGCTGGATGGCTTCTTTAATGACAGTTGCCCCCAACTCTGTTGCCGGGACATCTTTCAATGACCCCAAGAAAGAACCAATTGCTGAACGTACCGCACTTACAATTACCACTTCTGTCGACATTTCATTTTCCCCCTATTCTCATAATTCAGTTGCCTGTATATACATCCCTTCTTTACAATATACTAGAGGAGGGATGTTATGTTCATTTTACCAAACAATGTGACAATTATCGAGGTGGGACCTCGAGATGGTTTGCAAAACGAAAAAAAGCATGTCGATGAAGCAAATAAACTCGCTTTTATCCATGCTTTGCAACGTGCAGGCATTCAAGAAATGGAACTCACTTCTTTCGTTTCACCAAAATGGGTGCCGCAAATGGCTGATGCCAAAGCCATTGTAGAGAAAACCAAGAAAATAGGACGACAATTTGTCCTTGCACCGAATGCAAAAGGTGCCGAACTGGCCATTGAAGCTGGTGCACGCAGCGTCGCTGTCTTTGTAGGAGTCAGCGAATCATTTAATAAAAACAATATCAACCGAACTACGGATGAAGCGATGGACACCCTTGAACCTGTCATCCGAAAATTGAAAATGGATGGCCTGTTTATTCGAGCTTGCATTTCCACTGCATTTTATTGTCCATATGAAGGAAAGATAAATCCTGATGACGTAGTTGCATTATGCAAACGCTTTGTCGCAATCGGTGCGGATGAACTCAGTGTTGCAGATACGATTGGCATGGCCAATCCAAAGGAAAGCTATGCGCTGTTCCATCGTTTGAAAAATGAGCTTCCCAACGTCCTGTTGACCGCTCATTTCCACGATACGCGAAAGATGGCACTGGCCAATATTTTCGCAAGCCTGCAAGCAGGAATCGACAGATTTGATACGTCTGCAGGAGGCTTGGGTGGTTGTCCCTTTGCACCAGGCGCGACAGGCAATGTTGCAACTGAAGATGTCGTGCATATGCTCGATACACTTCAAATTGAAACGGGGGTCGATGTAAAGAAAGTATGTGAGGCTATCCAAATCATTGCACCGCATGTATCTAGACCAATCGAAACGGCAATGTACAAGTTGTTTCTTAACGAGCAATTGAATTAGGGAGATGAACGGTTTGAAACGTCGTATCCTCTATGCGATAGGTGTCATTTCTGGTTTGTTTTCAGCGTTAGTGACCATTTTTGGGGTATTCACGACGAATCGGGTCATGTTTTTGAAGCTGAAAGATGCAGACTTGATTTTGGAACGTGAAACCCTTGCCAAACGATTTGACCAACATTGGTATGAAACCGTCCGGAAAGAGGAAATGTGGATTGAGTCACCGAACGGCTACCGTTTAAAAGCCGTATTTCTAAAACCGCTTGATACAACAAAAACGGTGATCATCTGTCATGGCGTCACCGAAAACAAGATCAATTCGATGAAATATGCCCGGCTTTTTGAAAGATTGGGATTCAATTCTGTCGTGTATGATCACCGCCGTCACGGCGATTCCGGAGGCAAGACAACAAGCTTCGGTTTTTATGAAAAATCAGATTTGCAAACGGTTGTCCATACAATCCGAGAGCAAATCGGTGATAATGCTTTACTTGGCATTCACGGTGAATCGATGGGTGCAGCTACGACTATTTTGTACGCAGGGACATTTGAAGATGAAGCCAATTTCCATATTGTCGACTGTCCATTTTCAGACATTACGGAGCAAGTGCTTCACATTTTACGGAAAGATACACCGCTTCGCACTTCTATGGCGATACGGATTGCCAACCTCTTTCTGAAAATAAGGGATGGATATACACTCGGTTCAATTTCCCCTCGTGAAGTAGTGATGAATATTACAAACCCAATACTTTTTATCCATAGTATGGAAGACGACTTCATCCTCCCTTATATGACAAAAGAATTGCATGCACTGAAACAAGGGGACAAAATGCTGAAACTGTTCCCTAAAGGCGCGCACGCAAAGTCATTCAATGATAACCCGGAACAATACGAAGCAACCGTCCGGGAGTTCCTGACGTGTTTCGACTTAAAGTGAGACAGAAAAACCCATTCGGATTAAAGCGAATGGGTTTTTCCTATGTTATGATTTCTTTCTTATTTTGAGCATACAGTAATCCAACACGTCTGATCCGTGTCACAAACCATCATTTCTTCTTGCTGGCCTTGTCACTCACTTTGTTCATTTGTGCCATCATTTGATTGATCTTCTTTTGTGAAGGCTTTTGACCCATCTGCATCATCATCATCCGTAGCATTTCTTCATTAATCGGCGGGTTATCTTTCAAATATTTCATCATATATTGACGTGCAATGAAAAATCCGAGGGCCACACCTGCGATTAGCGCGACGATGATCAATACGATCCACCATACAGTACTCATCCGCTATACCTCCTTCACCTCAGTAATTCGAGTTTACTCTACCATGAAGGATTATACAACATTGCGGTAGTGAATAGCAATGGACGCCCTGAAAATTATAGCATCGGGCACGGATTGCATGACAAATCGGATAGAGACGCACAATTAAAACGCGTATCCCTATCCGATTCGACATGGATTGATCATAATAAGCCAGCTGCCTCTTTCACTCGAAGATCTGTATATTTAATCGGTTTCAACCAACCCCATTCCCCCTGACCATCCATCACCGCAAAAAATCGGTCATCCGAGCCGGATAATGCGACGAACAAATCTAAATCCAACATTCGCGAACCATTGCAGCAGACATTCAGCGAATAGGACGATTGTGAGATGACAATGGAACCTTTCACGGGATGGGTCAATTTGTATTCCCGATCTCGGTATTCAATGGATGGAAACCCTTTACCAAGATTGGTCATGATCGCTTCGTCAATCAACTGATCTTCAAGCTCTTCACATAAATAATGCACTTCCGGCAAATAATCATTCTGAAGTCCATCCTCTTTCAACAGATCATACAACAGTCTTTCCCGTCCAATGACGAATGGCTGGTACATTTCTTTCACCTTATAAATTCCATATGATCGCATAATCGCTGCCGTTGCCAAAACTATACATATCGATAGACTTTGTTTGTTCCCCCTAAAGTACAAACAAAAATTGGCAAACGGCTTTCACCTCCTCCATCATTTTCTCCAGCTGTTGCTTCCACCTATTTATAGCCTACAGCTTCCGTATTAAAAAGGCTGTCAGATTACGGAATAGAACCCCACTATTATTGTCGGAAAAGAAAGGTAATTTGAGAGGATAAAAGAAAACTGTTCCAACCATCCTTTTTTCGGACAGCGGAACAGTTTTCCATTCGAAATTACTTATTGAATAATTCTTTCACTTTTGCAACAACATTTTCTTCAGTGAACCCGAATTCTTTGATCACTGTATCACCAGGTGCACTTGCGCCGAATGTATCGATGGAAAGGACTGCCCCTTCATCTCCTGTGTACTTATGCCATCCGAGTGATGTACCCATTTCAATTGCAAGACGTTTTTTCACTTCTTTTGGTAAAACGCTTTGTTTGTAAGCTTCATCTTGTTTTTCAAACAGATCCCATGACGGCATCGATACAACTGCTGCATCAATTCCTTCCGCCAATAGCGTTTTCTGAGCAGCTACAGCTAGACTCACTTCTGAGCCCGTTGCCAGTAAAATCGCATCTGCTTGTTCTTTTGTCGCTGGAGATACGATGTACGCTCCTTTTTTGACACCCGTCATCGCAAGTTCACCCGACTTCGGCAAAACAGGCAAGTTTTGACGGGATAGAACAAGGACGGTTGGTGTACTTTCAGAGGTTACCGCCGTATGCCATGCAGCTGATGTTTCATTGGCATCAGCTGGACGAATGACCGATAGACCCGGCATCGCGCGTAAGGAAGCAAGATGCTCGACAGGCTCATGTGTCGGGCCATCTTCACCAACTGCAACGCTATCATGTGTGAAGACATACGTAACCGGTACGCCCATCAGAGAAGACAAACGGATTGCTGGTCGGACGTAATCACTGAATACGAAGAAGGTGCCTCCGAATACTTGTAGACCGCCGTGTAATGCCATTCCGTTCAGCGCTGTCCCCATGGCGAATTCGCGGACGCCGAACCAAATGTTACGTCCAGCATAATTTGCCGGTAGGAAATCCCCCGCCCCTTTGATCGTCGTCTTATTGGAGCCTGCAAGATCCGCACTACCCCCGAAGAATGAAGGGACTGTTTTCGCAATCGCATTGATGGCGTCGCCTGATGCGGAACGAGTCGCATGGGATGTACCCGCTTCGTATACCGGCAAAGCTTTTTCAAATCCTTCAGGAAGTTTGCGATCAATGGCATCTTGCAATTGTTGCGCAAGTTCACTATGTTCAGCTTTGTAATTCGCAAATAATTCGTTCCATTCTTGTTCCTTTTTCGCACCCAATTGCTCAGCTGCTTCTTGGAAGGTTTCATAAACCCCTTCCGGAACGTAGAAATCTTCTTCAAATGTCCACTTGTAATATTCTTTCGTCAATTTCATTTCATCTTCGCCAAGTGGTGCACCATGCGAATCCGCTTTACCGGATTTGTTTGGAGAGCCATAGCCGATCACCGTTTTCACTTCGATGATTGTCGGACCTCCTACATTTCCTTTCGCTTCTTCGATCGCATTTGAAATAAGACCGATATTATTCCCATCCTCTACACGGATATAATTCCATCCATAAGACTCAAATCGTTTACGGATATTTTCAGTGAAGGACATATCCAAATCCCCATCGAGGGAAATATCATTACTATCGTATAGAACGATCAGCTTATTCAACTGGAGATGCCCTGCGAGTGAAATCGCTTCAGCTGCAACACCTTCCATTAAATCCCCATCGCCGCAGAGTGCAAAGGTATGGTGATCGACCACTTCGAAACCAGGCTGATTATATGTCGCAGCAAGATGCCTTTCTGCCATCGCCATTCCAACGGCCATCCCGATTCCTTGTCCAAGCGGTCCTGTCGTCGCTTCAACGCCAGCTGTATGACCGTATTCCGGGTGCCCAGGTGTTTTTGAATTCCACTGTCTGAAGTTCTTGATTTCATCCATTGGAAGATCGTAACCGCCTAGATGCAGTAAGCTGTAAAGCAACATCGATCCATGGCCAGCGGAAAGAATGAAGCGGTCGCGGTTAAACCATTTCGGGTTTGCGGGATTATGGTGCATATGCTTCGTCCATAATGTATAAGCCATCGGCGCCGCGCCCATCGGTAATCCCGGATGGCCGGAATTCGCTTTTTCAATTGCATCGATGGACAGAGTACGGATCGTGTTAATCGCGAGTTGATCGATCTGTTGAGTCATTGTATACATCCTTTCACAATTCAAAATCAAAGTAGTCTAACATTACTTCCATCTACTAGTTTAGACAATCCGGTGGATGAATGCAAAGGTCAGTTGAGGTATTTATGATTGCGGGCTTGTTTCACTTTTTCCGGAGTCACATCATTGCCATCCGGGTCAACCACTTTGACATGCTCGATCGTATCACGCATGGACGTTCGGAACGACTCCAAATATTCCTTGCGCAATTGCGTCTGCTCTTTCGCTTCTTCAATCGTAAGTCCTGATGTCTTCGACTTTTTTGACAATTCGTTAATGCGCTTGATTTTATCTTTTGAAAGCATTATCGTTTCCTCCATTTAATAAAGAATACTTAGAACGTATACAAAAAGAGCAGAAAGTGCAAACAATCAGCCTTCCTGCTCCATTTCAAATTCCTTATAGCGACGATGGACGGTCGCTTTGCTAATATCATGGCCGAGCCCTTTCAGAACACCTGTGATCTCCTCGTACGTCAAGCCCTTTTCCCTTAGCGCCACGATCTCACTGATTGGCACTTCAATCCGCTCACGTCCTTCCGGATTTCCCCTGTTTTTCAAGTTGCGCTCCGGCCGATAGCCTTCCTTCACGGCCCGTCTCATTCCCCGCCGAATTTTGGCATTATGTAATTTCCGTTGATATTCCTCTACGATCGCCAAAATTTCCAGCAGCATCGTATCCATCTCATTCAGGGCAATCGGACCGCCGTCATTGTGGGAATAAACGGCTGTATCTGTTTTCGCCAGCAGATGTAAAACCGCCATCCGTGCATTCCCGCGCCCAAGTCTTGTCTCATCTTGGATTAATACCGCATCCACCTTCTCATCCCTGACAAAGTCGAGAAGTGAAAGCAAACCTTCCCTCTCGATATCATAACCGCTATGCTTGTCCTTAAAGCAATCCGCTATTTCAAGATCCAGTGTAGCTGCCAAGTCCTTCAGCTCTTCCTCCTGCCTCGCCAAGGACATTTCCTGGGCATTTTTCTCTGTGCTCACCCGGCAATAGATGACACAGTTTTTCCTATACGCACTCATTTTCCACTCTCCGCCATTTGATTGTCGAAGGGCTTATTCAGCAGTTTCTCGTAAGAAGGCACACGCAATTCAGTTCCAGGATGAATGGTAGATGTCGCTAAATCATTCAATTTCACCACATCTTCGATCCATTCATTCACCGGACGGTTGTCCGCATGCTGATGAGCCAGCGCCCATAATGAATCGCCTTCGGAAACTGTGATCTCTAGATAAGCCGCTTCTTTATCCAACTTATTTACACCTATCATTGTAAAGCCTATACATAAAATGAACAGTACAAAAAAATAGCTATTGTTTTTGATGAAAGTCATAAAAATCCCCTCCACGAATATTTGTTCGGAATACTTGTTCCCATTATAAAAAAGGCCGATCGGATTGTCAACATCTTTTCAGAACTTGTGTTTGCTATCCATGCGAACGGCTGTTATAATGATGATATGAAAAGTTCGGTTGTTCGTATTCATCATCCGAAGAAAAAGAGATTAAAAGTTGAGAGGTGAAGAGAGTGAAGAAGATTTCAAAAAGACAGGAAGATATCTTGTCATTTATCAAAGAAGAAGTGAAGAAAAAAGGATATCCACCATCCGTACGGGAAATTGGCGAAGCGGTCGGCTTAGCTTCCAGTTCGACGGTTCACGGACATCTTGCGCGCCTCGAAAGCAAAGGGTATATCAGACGCGATCCAACGAAGCCGAGGGCGATTGAAATCCTCGATCCGGATGGATTGGACGCGATGAAACCAGGCGTTCTCCATGTGCCGCTTGTCGGGAAAGTCACTGCGGGATTACCGATTACAGCGATTGAAAATATCGACGAGTACTTCCCCCTTCCCGAATCGTTCGGTACTGCGGAAGACAAGTTGTTCATGCTGGAAATTGTCGGGAACAGTATGATTGAAGCCGGTATTTTAAATGGCGACCATGTCGTCGTCAAACAGCAATCGACAGCCAATAATGGGGAAATTGTCGTTGCGATGACAGAAGAGGACGAAGCGACCGTGAAACGATTCTTTAAAGAACAAGGCTATTTCCGATTGCAACCCGAAAATGCCTCGATGGATCCGATTATCGTCGATAACGTCTCAATTCTCGGTAAAGTCGTCGGTGTCTATCGATTGATTCATTAATCTCAAATGGAAAGAGCTATTCCGTTGCATGCTGGCATGCGGAATAGCTCTTTTTGTTTGAGATGAAGGGCACTTCTAACTTCTCCGTGCCTACTTTTCAATTAATTGATCCTCAATAAGTTTATCAATGGAAGACAGGACGGCGGCTTTCACATGCTCATATGTGAGCCCCCCTTGGACGTAGGCTGTATACGGTGGTCTGATCGGTCCATCCGCTGTCAGTTCAATGCTGGAGCCTTGGATGAATGTCCCTGCCGCCATGATGACGTCATCCGCATAACCGGGCATGTAGGAAGGCTCAGGTGCATAATGGGCATTGATCGGCGAGTTCGATTGGATCGTCCGACAAAACGCAATCATTTGATCCGCATTGGCGAATGAAACCGATTGAATGAGATCCGTCCTTTTATCTGTATAATGGGGCGATGTTTTTAGACCGAAATTTTCAAGGATTGCCGCTGTAAACAGGGCGCCTTTCACCGCTTGGCTTACGATATGCGGCGCCAGGAAAAATCCTTGATACATTTCCAGCAACGTATCAAGCGATGCCCCGGCTTCTGCGCCCAGACCTGGAGAGGTCATTCGATAAGCACATTTTTCCACAAGATCGGCACGTCCCGCGATATACCCCCCTGTCCTTACAAGGCCTGCTCCCGGATTCTTAATGAGTGATCCGGCCATCAGATCAGCTCCCACTTCTGTCGGTTCTTTTTCCTCGACGAATTCCCCATAACAATTGTCGACAAAAACGACGAGGTCCGGATTGATAGCTTTCACCTTGCGAATCATCTCTCCGATTTCATCGACCATGAATGACGGACGATCGGAGTAACCTTTTGAACGCTGGATGCCGATCATCTTCGTCTTCGGATGGATGTTTTTCACAACTTCTTCAAAATCGACCGAGCCGTCTTGCTGCAGATCGATATGCTTGTATGTGATGCCATAGTCTTCAAGTGAGCCGGTATCTTTTCCTTTTCCGGAAACGATCGATTCCAGTGTGTCATAAGGTTTACCCGTAATATAAAGCAGCTCGTCACCCGGCCGCAGGATACCAAATAAACTGATCGAAATGGCATGTGTTCCGGAGATGATCTGATTGCGTACGAGACAGGCCTCCGCTCCAAAAACATCGGCATAGACCTGTTCGAGCGTATCCCGGCCGCTGTCATCATAGCCGTAACCCGTTGAGCCGGACAAATGAAAATCGCTGACCATATTTTTACGGAACGCCGCCAGCACTTTCCGTTGATTATAAAAAGCGGTTTTTTCGACACTTTTAAAAAACGGTGCCAGTTTTTCTTCCATCGCTTCCGCTTTGCTTAATAGGCGATCATCCAATTCAGTTAATTGCATTGTGATTCCTCATTCCATTCAATAGTCACTTCATTATCTTATCAGTCTGGGCACATAGGTCAATATTTTGGTTTATTTTTTGATTGAAAAACGAAAAGCGGAAAGGGGGCTAGTACTCCCCCGTTCCGCTTTTCGTTTTTCGTCTAGGCTCCGATCGCCAGATGCTCGGAGGCTCACAGGATGTGAGTTACGCAGTCGTTGCCGCAGGACGCGGCGCACTTAGACTGCGTTCCTTGTTAGTCAAGTCGACTATGTGGTAAAAGACACCACGCCGTCGACCCGCCTTATGCCTGTCGCATCTAAACGGCGACCTCCGCTTTTGTTTGCTTATTCTTCTTCTTTTAAAATCACTGGCTTAGATGGGACATATGTGGAAATTGCATGTTTATAAATTAATTGCTGTTTCCCATCAGATTCAAGAAGGACAGTATAATTATCATATGATTTAATAAGTCCTTTTAACTGAAACCCATTCGTTAAAAATACGGTCACGAATGTATTGTTCTTTCGTAACGAATTCAAAAAAACATCTTGCATATTTCTCTGTGCCATACACGGAATCCTCCTGTTGATGTCCTCTATTTCTCCTGCTCCACTTATCTTATTCGCTTTGAATTTTCATAATCCTTCAAATTCGTTAAGATTCTTTGTACAATTTCTCCAGTTCCCCATTCTGCATCATACCAAGAAACATCAAGTTTGTTCCGAAAATACGTCATTTGCCGCTTCGCATAATTGCGGGTATTTTTCTTGATCAATTCAACCGCTTCCTCATACGTTAGCGTTCCTTCAATATATCGGTAAAGCTCTTTATAGCCGATCGCTTGGACGGACTGGACATTCCGAATGCCTTCATCCCATAACCGTTGCGCTTCTTGAAGAAGTCCCTTTTCCATCATGAGGTCGACACGTAAATCGATCCGCTCATACAGGACGTCTCGATCCATGTGCAAACCGGCCAGAAAATGATTATAAAGCGGTGCATGCCCGGCGTCTTTTTCTTGTTCATCTTTTGTTTGCCCGGTCACTTTGATAATTTCCAATGCTCGCACCAATCTACGATGATTGTTCGGATGAATTTTTTCCGCACTTTTTGGATCTAGGCGTTTCAGCTGCTCATAGAGCTGTTCCGCCCCCTTTTCCTTTAATTCCTTTTCCAAACGGTTTCTTACTTCTAGATCCGCCGCTTCTTCTGTAAACCGGAAATCGTACAGAACCGCCTGCACATATAAGCCCGTTCCGCCTGCTATGATCGGCATTTTCCCACGACTTCGTATCTCATCGATCCAATGGCGGACTTCCGTTTGATAAGCCGCAACGGAAAATGGCTCGTCTGGCTCCTTCACGTCAAACAAATGGTGGGGAATGCCATCCATTTCATCTTCCGTAATTTTCGCCGTACCGATATCCAGTCCTTTATAGACTTGCATCGCATCGCCGTTGATCACCTCGCCTCCGACTGCCTTTGCCAATTCGACGCTTAAAGCCGTCTTGCCTGATGCGGTCGGACCGACAATGGCGATCACGTCAATCCTATCATCATTCATGTTCTATCAATCCATTCGTATACAGTTTCGAAAACATGTTGACGATTCTTTTCATGGAGCATTTCATGTCGGCCCCCTTCAAATAATAGAACCGTCACTTGTTCGATCCCTGCATGTTTATATTGTTTGGCTACGCGCCATATCCCTTTTCCATTATCCCCTACCGGGTCTTCGTTTCCTGAGAACAAGAGAATCGGTAAATGTTGAGGGGTCTTCTTTATTTCTTCCGCAAGATGGATCGTTCCAAGCCCATCGAAAAGATCTGCAAAAAAACGGGTCGTCGGCACGATTCCACAAGCCGGGTCGGTCAAATATTTTTCAACCGCATCGTAATCCGTCGATAGCCAATCAAAGGGAGTTTTCGGTTCGTTTACAGACTTATTGAATCCGCCGAAAACAAGTTTGTTCAGAAAATGATCCGGCTGATCGAATCCCTTCTTTTTCCCATGTAAATAAGCGGCGACTTGGCCTGCGTAACGCATAATGCCCGGATCGGCACCCGTACCGGAAAATATAGCGAGTTCCACCTCAGCCCCGTGCAGTTGAACATATCTCCGTGCAACAAATGATCCCATGCTATGGCCGAATAGGACAAATCGGGGAGAAGGAAATTTTCTCCTTAACTGCGTAATCACTTCATAGGCATCCTGTACGACACGTTCAAATCCGCCTGCATCTGCAAAATGCCCTTTCATGCCATTTTTTTCAGCTGTCTTCCCGTGGCCCCGGTGATCGTGCCCCGAAACGATATAGCCTTTACGAGCGAGAAATTGTGCAAATTCCGTATACCTGGCAATATGCTCGGACATCCCATGCAGCAGATGAATATGCCCGAGTGGATCGCCATGCGGTAGCAAAACAAACGCATAGATTGAAAAATCATCTGTCATTTCAATTGCCAATTCTCTCACCTATGTGCCCTACCTTCTTTTTTATTTATCCCGCATTAACGGGCAGTAAGACTCCCACTGATTGATGTTTCACTTTATGCAAGATGATTGTCACTACCTTCTTACATGACCCGCTTGAACATTTTTTCAAGTTCGTATGTTGTGAAATGAACGAGTACTGGCCGACCATGTGGACAAGTGAAAGGAACCTCGCATGCCGACAGGTCGTTCAACAGTCTTTCCATATCTGCCATTGTCAAATGGTGGTTGGCTTTGATGGACCGTTTACAACTCATCATAATAGCCGCTTCCTCCCGCAATTTACCGATATCGATTTTCCGTGTTGTCAATACTTGCTCAATCATCTCTTCGATGATGGCCGTTTCTTCGCCTGCCGGAAACCATGCCGGATATTCTTTCACTGCATAAGTGGACGGGCCGAACGCCTCTAAGTAAATGCCGACGTCTTCTAGCAGGGACAGATTTTCTTCAATTTTCGCCTTATCATCCGCCGAATAATGGAGCATGAGCGGTATGAGTAATAATTGTCGTTCTTCATGATCCGGTTTACTTAATTTTTCCCTGAAAAACTCGTATTTTATACGTTCTTGCGCTGCATGCTGGTCAATCATGAAAAAGCCGTCTTCATTTTGGGCAACAATGTAGGTGCCATGCACTTGGCCGATCGGCACGAGATCCGGAAACCGGTTGTCTGGTTCTTCCTGCACGTTCTCCTCCTGAACTTCCATCGTTTCCTTCACGACTGAAGGGGCCTCTTCCTCCTGCAAATCGGTCGGCGTGTAGATTTCAGGAACAGATTCCTCCGAAGTTGATGGGGAAGGAATAGCCGGTTCAGGTTCGGGCGCAGGCCGTTCAAAGCTGGACACCGGTTGTTTTGGAAGCGTAATAGGGCGTTCCGGTTTAATTTGATCCCACATATTTACTTGTTCCGATTGGACTTTTTGCACTGGTTCTTTTTTGATGGCATCGGGCACAATGATACTTTTCCGGATGGCTTGCTGAATCGCCTCTTTCATAAGCGTTAGCAGTTCTCCTTCTTTACTCATCCGGATTTGCTGTTTGGAAGGATGGACATTGACGTCTGTCAAATAGGGGTCCCCTTCGACATTGATCACCGCAATTGGAAATCGCCCGATCGGTAAATACGTATGAAAAGCATCCAAAATCGCATGATTGACTGCATGGCTTTTCACCCATCTGCCATTCACGATCAGCGTTATATAATTTCGAGAAGCACGTGTCATTTCCGGTAAAGTGACATAGCCATCCACTTTATAGTCTGCATTTGCACCTGCAAAAGGGACCATTTTACGCGCGACAGCCATGCCGTATATGTCGGACAAAACACGGCGCTGGTCTCCGCTTCCTGATGTCTGCAACAATACTTGACTATAATGAGTCAGTTTAAATGCGATGTTCGGATGACTCAGTGCGAGCCGATTGACCAGGTCAATCGTATGACCAAGTTCTGTTTGGATTGTTTTCATATATTTTAAGCGGGCCGGGGTATTGTAAAACAGTTGGGAAACCGTTATATCAGTCCCTCTCCGAAAAGCTGCGTTCCGATGCTCGACCAGTCGTCCACCATCCAGTTGAACTTCCGCCCCATCCGTTTCGCCGTCGGAAGTCCACAGCATGATTTTGGAGACTGAGGCAATACTGGCTAGCGCTTCCCCACGGAAACCGAGTGTCCGAATACGGAACAGATCATGCTCGTTATGGATTTTGCTCGTGGCATGCCGTTCAAACGCCTGGACCGCGTCTTTCTTCGACATCCCTTTTCCATTATCTGTCACCCGTATGGACAGGAGGCCGGCTTCTTCCAATGCAATTTCGATGACTGTACTTTCTGCATCGATCGCATTTTCAACAAGCTCTTTCACGATGGATGCAGGGCGTTCTACCACTTCTCCCGCGGCGATTTTATTGGATAGCGAGTCATCCATCACTTTGATAATATCCATCGGTATCATCCTTTCCTAGATTGGAGCTTTTCTTTCCATTCATGGATGTATTGCAATGCTTGCATTGGCGTCATGTTCAAGACATCCACGTCACTCAATCCGGCGAGAATTTCCTGTTCTTCTTCCGAATGGACTTCTGGCTCCTCTTGTTGAAGATCAAAAAACGTCAATTGCTGTGGCTCTTCTTCTCGGACCATCATTTTTTCCTTGCTTTCAAATGCCGTCAACAAACTTTTCGCCCGATCAAGAAGAGGAGCAGGTAGACCGGCTAAATCGGCGACGTAAATACCGTAACTTTTATCCGCAGCCCCTGTCATCACCTTATGCAGGAAAACAACCTTACCATCCTGCTCCATCGCGGCAACGTGAACATTTTCAAGTCTTGATAGCTCTTTATCTAAATTCGTCAGCTCATGATAATGAGTGGAAAATAATGTGTTTGCACCAATTTCATTGTGAATATGCTCCATCATCGCTTGTGCAAGAGCCATCCCATCATAAGTGGACGTGCCTCGCCCGATTTCATCGAATAACAATAGACTATGCTCGGTTGCATTTGCAATAGCGTGCTGTGACTCCATCATTTCCATCATGAATGTACTTTGGCCGGATGCAAGGTCATCCGCAGCGCCGATTCTTGTGAAAATCTGATCGGTGACGGGCAGCAACGCTTGATCGCAAGGGACATAGCAGCCGATTTGCGCCATGACAACTGTCAATGCCACTTGCCGCATAAACGTACTTTTCCCTGACATATTTGGACCGGTGATGAGGAGCATATTGGCCTCTTCCGTCAATTTGCAGTTATTCGGTACATAAAGGGAATGATCCATCATTTTTTCTACGACTGGATGTCGCCCATTTTTGATTTCCAACGCTTTCCCATCATGGAAAACCGGCTTAACATAATTCCGTTTTTCCGACACGGTGGAAAATGAAAGAAGGACATCGAGTTCACTGAGTACACTTGCCAGTTGTTGAATCTGTCTAATATAGGTTTTCATCGCGTCCCGGATCGTAGTGAACAGCTCGTATTCGAGTTCCTGTCCTTGTGCTTCAGCGTTTAAAATCAAATCCTCTTTTTCTTTCAATTCCGGCGTTATATACCGTTCTGCATTGGCCAATGTCTGTTTGCGTTCATAACGTTCCAAATCAGCAAGATGAATATTGGATTTGGTAATTTCGATAAAGTAGCCGAATACCCGGTTATACCCTATTTTCAATGTTTTAATGCCCGTCCGTTCCCGTTCTTCACGCTCCAGTTCAGCGAGCCATGCTTTGCCATTTTGGGAAGCATCACGATATTGATCCAATTTTTCATCGTAACCGTCTTTGATGACGCCGCCTTCTTTTACGGAGAGCGGTGGGTTTTCAGCAATAGCGGCTTCAAGCAGATGCAAGGCCTCATCGCATGTATCGATACGACTGGAAAATTCGCGAAGCAACGGCCAGTCAGAATCATGCAGTGCTTTTTGAATGGCCGGCACCCGACGGAGAGAGTTTCGAAGTTGTGCAAGGTCTCGTCCACTTGCACTTCCCATAGAAATTCTGCCGGCAAGCCGCTCTAAGTCATAGACTTCTTTTAGGCTCGTCTGCAATTCATCCCGCAGAAAATACGCTTCAATCAATTCGGTTACCGTATCTAGCCGGTTTTCGATCGTGCTTTTATCCGCCAATGGTTGGTGGATCCACATTTTCAGTTTCCGTGCACCCATCGCTGTTACGGTTTCATCAAGGAGCCAGTACAAGGTGCCTTCCTTAGTGCCGTTCCGGATGGATTGGACGAGCTCCAAATTGCGCATGGAGTTGGCATCAATCGATAGTTTCGCCTGTTTCTGGATGAATTCAAATGGCCGGATATGATCGAGTGCTGTCTTTTGTGTTCGTTTCACATAAGAGAAGAGCATCGTACCTGCGTCTCTCAATGCGGAAGGTATTGCCTCGAACAGGTTCTCTGTGTCCGCTTCACTTTCTCCGTATTCGATCGATAGCATGATGCCCCGTTTTGCCATACTGTCACTTAATGCGAGGTGCAGACGCTCATCAACGACGACTTCCTTCATCCCAAGCGCTTCGACCTCAGCAATTAGCGTGCGCTCGTCCCCTTCCACACGCTCCACTTTGCCTTCACCTGTCGCCAAGTCCAAATAAGCGAGTGCATAATATCCCCCATCAAGCTGATCGATCGAACCGATGAAATGATTCGTATTCGCATCAACGGTCTTTCCTTCCATCATCGTACCGGGTGTAATGATTTTGACGACTTCCCGTTTTACAATCCCTTTCACTGCCTTCGGATCTTCCGTCTGCTCACAAATGGCTACTTTATGGCCTTTTTGGACAAGTGTTTCAATATAGCCCGCCGCGGAATGATAGGGAACACCACACATCGGAATTCTTTCAGGACTTGCTGAATCACGGCTTGTCAACGTAATTTCTAGAATTTGCGATGCTTCAATCGCATCTTTGAAAAATAGTTCATAAAAATCTCCTAGTCTAAAAAACAAAAAAGCATCTTCATGCTCCGCTTTCACTTGTAAATACTGTTGAATCATCGGTGTATGTCCTGTCATTGGTCAACCTCACTACTTTTTATTGATGTTGTTTATATTATATCAAAGCACAGGCAACGAAGGGCCTGTGCTTTGTATAATTTCTTTGCTCTTTAAAGAAATTATACAAACATATCTTGAGTTCGGTTTGTGAAATTTCTTCGCCTTTTGAAGAAATTTTACAAAGCAAACAAGAAAAAAGCCGGTGGTGGATTCCGGCTCTCAAAATGGCGATGGATCTTTCCCTTTTTTATGTTCGTGGTCTGGTCCTTGACTTTGCGCTTCATGACGACCATGCCCATGTCCTTTACCATGACCGCCGCCATGGTCATGGGATGATGATTCGTCATTGAACGACCATTCCTCCTCAAAATTATGAGGATGGACCGTCACGCACACTTTCGTTTCACCGACCACTTCGGCAAGTAATTCACGCTCAATCGTAATCTCGAACTTCTCTCCGCAGTCTGAAATGATCGCTTCTGTACAATTCGGATGCTGAATGACTTCTACAAGAACTTCTTCCTGACCGGATACGGGTTCGTCGCGATAATGCAGACGAATTCGGTCTTTGTACGGAACAGACTCTGTAAAAACGGAAGTTTTCGAATGATCATGGTGGGAATACCAAACATTGACGTCAAATTTCCCCGTAACTTCAATGAACTTCCCGCTCTTTTTCGCTGAATGCGTATGGTTGATGACCCAGCAACCGAGAATGCTTGTAGGACAATTCGGCGGCTTCAGCGTTACAGTCGATTCGGTCCGTTTCTTCCCTTTGGCAATAACCGCCTTCGTCACAATCTGGCGTAAATTTTTCAGCTTGATTCCTCCTCCATTCGCTTCAATTCATCCTATGCAACAAGAGCCCAGAGAGTGAAAAAAATCGGCAGAAAATTTAATTCCGCCGATTCTTTTGCCTATTACATTTTATTATATGTTGTATTTTTCACATAAGAACCAGTTTCGCCACGTCTAATGTCTCCACCCGTCGATTTGATGACTTCATCCGTAACACTATTGGCGATTGTATTCGATACCAACTGTAGCAAATCATTCACTTCAAATTGAGATTGTTTGAATTCCTGAACAATTGGTACATCATCGATTTCATTTTGGATTTTATCGATTTTTTCTTCGATGATCTTTAATGCTTTTTCTTTTCCATACTGTTGAAAATTCACCGCCTGCTTTTGCAATGATTTCAAGCTTGCAATGTTTTCACGGATTTTCTGATTTTCATTGATTTGAGCTTCCGCTCGTTTGAAGAATTCAACTTGCTCAGTATTCGCAATCATGACCGCAATTTCACGTGCTTTTGCGATGATTTCTTCTTTTGTGTAAAGCTTTTCCATTACAATATCACCTTTTCCTTTTCCACGACGCCTATAAACTCACCGTCGAGCGACCATGTTTTGGCCTCCGTAATTTTCACTTGAACAATTTTTCCAATGACGGATTGAGGCGCCCTAAAATTGACAAGTTTGTTTTTCTCTGTATAGCCTGCTAGCACTTCCGGATTTTTCTTACTTTCTCCTTCAACGAGCACTTCGACGATTTTTCCTTTGTACGGTTTCATCGCTTGTGCCGAGAAATCATTCACGAGTTTATTTAACCGTTGAAGACGCTCTTTCTTCACTTCCATCGGAATATTATCCTGCATTTTCGCTGCAGGTGTACCCTCCCGCGGGGAATAGATATAAGTGAATGCCGTATCAAAACCGACTTCCTCATACAAGGATAATGTTTCCTCAAACTGCTCGTCCGTTTCGTTCGGGAATCCGACAATGATGTCCGTCGTTAACGTGACATTCGGAATCGCTTTTTTTATTTTTCGTACAAGTTCCAGATAATGTTCCCGTGTATATTTTCGGGCCATGATTTTCAAGATATCGCTGGAACCGGATTGAACAGGCAAGTGAATATGGTCGACCAAATTCCCGCCTTTCGCAAGCACTTCGATGAGATGATCGTCAAAGTCGCGGGGATGGCTCGTCGTAAAACGGATTCTAGGAATATCGATTTTACGCAACTCATCCATCAAATCGCCGAGACGATATTGAATATCATCAAAATCTTTACCGTATGCATTGACATTCTGGCCAAGCAGCGTGATTTCCTGATAACCTTGTGCAGCTAAGTGCCGGACTTCCTGTATAATGTCTTCCGGTCTTCTACTGCGTTCTTTCCCGCGTGTATACGGCACGATGCAGTACGTACAGAACTTGTCACAGCCGTACATAATGTTCACCCATGCCTTAATGTTACCGTGTCGCACTTTCGGAAGGTTTTCAATGATGTCCCCTTCCTTCGACCAAACTTCAACGACCATTTCTTTCGATAGATACGCTTCATGTAAAATATTCGGCAAGCGATGGATGTTGTGCGTTCCGAAAATCATGTCGACTTGGTTGTACGTCTTCAAGATTTTATTGACCACCGATTCTTCCTGTGACATACAGCCACAAACACCGATAAGAACATCTGGGTTCCGCTGTTTCAGCGGCTTCAGATGACCTAATTCCCCGAACACTTTGTTTTCAGCATTTTCACGGATGGCACATGTGTTCAATAAAATGACGTTTGCGTCTTCCACTGTATTCGTCGGCTCGTACCCGAGTCCCATGAATATTCCAGCCATCACTTCCGTGTCGTGTTCGTTCATCTGACAGCCGTAAGTCCGGATATAAAACTTTCGACCGACTCCCATATTGTGGTATTGCTCATCGATTTGAAAATCATCATGATAAGCAATTTCTTGTTTTCCACGTTTTTTAGCTTCTTTTAATGAAGGTGGTGTATAGACCGTTTGAAAATATTGGCTATAATCTTTTTCCACCGATTTTGTCAAGTTCGGTTTCACAAGGCCTTCCTTCAGGCGTTGTTCTTCGTTCATAAAAAAAGTCCCCTTTCCTACTTCTGCGGGATTTGAGTGCATATAGACTCATTATACTTAAACTTAGCGTCTCTGTACAAGGAGACACTATTTTGTCGGTTGTTTGTCACACGTATTTTCAAAAGCGAATGGCGCCAGTCTAGATATGGCCGTCACAGAACGCACGAAAAACCACGGGAATTTTCGATTCCCGTGGTCTTGATTATACATGATTAGCGTGAGCGCTTTTCAACGAATAACTTCAAAGCCGTGCGTCCTTCTCCATTAATCTCAATGTCCGTGAATGCAGGTGCACAGACAAGATCCCCACCGCCAGGGGCTACGAAACCCCGTGCAATGGCTACCGCTTTCACCGCTTGATTCAATGCGCCAGCACCTACTGCCTGCATTTCCGCATAGCCTTGATCCCGAATAACTGCGACAAGTGCGCCGGCAACAGAATTCGGATTCGAGCGAGACGATACTTTCAATGGATTCAATATGACTCCTCCTTATTTTCCGATGTCTATGGAACGGCTATCTCCATAGACCATCATATGAAACGGAGGCGACGTTTAGACGCCAATCATCCCTTGAATGGACGATCTTCGTTAATGGCAATTCGTTCAATATGGAGCGCCTTCCCTGTTCGATCGTCAAGTTCTACGTAAAGTCCGTTCAACTGGGCACGTCCTTTTTTCGGAACCTCGAAGCGGACAGGTAAATTCGTCCGGAAACGATAGATCACATCTTCTTTTTTCATGCCGAGTATTTCATCGTAAGGGCCCGTCATGCCCGCATCCGTCAAATAAGCAGTGCCCCCTGGCAAAATGCGTTCATCGGCTGTTTGGACATGTGTATGGGTGCCGACGACGACCGAAGCCTTACCGTCGAGATGCCAACCCATCGCTATTTTTTCACTCGTCGCTTCTGCATGGAAATCTACGAAAATGAGTGGAGATATTTCTTTCGCTTCCGCAATTAACGCTTCCGCTTTTTCAAACGGGTCGCCATGCGGTGGCAGGAATGTCCGGCCATGTAAATTGATGATCGATAACGTGACACCGTTACGTGAAATCGTCGTCATCCCTTTTCCTGGCGCTTCATCGGAAAAATTTGCGGGTCGGATCAAATAATCCGTTTCATCGATAAAGTCATAGATTTCTTTCTGATCCCATGTGTGATTCCCCATCGTAATAACATCTACACCGGTACGAAGTAAATCATCAAAAATCGCTTTTGTAATACCCCGTCCAGAAGCCGCATTTTCACCATTTGCAATGACGACTTCAGGCATATATTTTCTTTTTAAACGCGGCAAATAATCGAACACCATTTCACGTCCTGGTGAGCCAACGATATCACCTATGAATAATACTTTCATGTTCAACCTCTTTCAATAAAAAAGGAACTTCCGGACCAAAGCTCACGGAAGCCCCCTTTTTTCAATTATCAATTACACCTAGGAACTTTTCGACATCTAGGTTCCGGGTACCCTGCACGTTTGGTTTTACTTTGCGTATTCGACCGCACGTGTCTCCCGGATCACCGTTACTTTAATATGGCCTGGATAATCGAGTTCCTCTTCAATCCGTTTTCGAATATCCCTTGCCAGGCGATGCGCAGTGATATCATCAATCTGGTCAGGTCGTACAATAATACGGACTTCGCGTCCCGCTTGAATGGCAAATGATTTCTCTACGCCATCATAGGATTCTGAAATTTCTTCCAGTTTTTGCAATCTTCGAATGTAGTTTTCAAGCGTTTCACTGCGAGCCCCAGGCCTTGCAGCCGATAAGGCATCCGCTGCTGCGACGAGTACGGCGATAACCGATGTTGCTTCCGCATCTCCATGGTGGGATGCGATACTATTGATGACCACCGGATGCTCTTTGTATTTCGTTGCGAGTTCCACACCGATCTCAACGTGGCTCCCTTCGACTTCATGATCGATTGCCTTACCAATATCATGGAGTAGCCCTGCACGCCTTGCCAATGTCACGTCTTCCCCGAGTTCTGCTGCCAATAATCCAGCTAGATAAGCCACTTCGGTTGAATGCTTCAAGACGTTCTGACCATAACTTGTACGGAAACGCAGTCGACCAAGGATTTTGATAAGATCTGGATGAAGATTGTGGACTCCAACATCGAATGTCGTCTGTTCGCCTGTTTCACGAATCAACTCATCCACTTCACGTCTCGACTTATCGACCATCTCTTCGATACGTGCCGGGTGAATCCGTCCATCCTGCACAAGTTTTTCCAATGCAAGACGAGCCGTTTCCCTGCGGATCGGATCAAAGCCTGATAAGATCACCGCTTCAGGGGTATCGTCGATAATCAGGTCGATTCCCGTTAACGTTTCGAGCGTACGGATGTTTCTTCCTTCACGACCGATGATACGTCCTTTCATCTCATCATTTGGTAAATTGACGACAGAGACAGTCGTTTCAGCCACATGATCTGCCGCGAAACGCTGTAATGCAAGCGATAGGATTTCACGTGATTTTTTATCCGCTTCCTCTTTCGCACGTAGTTCTGATTCTTTCGTCATGACGGCGATATCTGTTGCCAGCTCCTGTTCCACTTCACTGAGGATGAGATTTCTTGCTTCATCTCGTGTCATGGCAGAAACTCTTTCCAGTTCCGTCTGTTGAGCGGTCACTAGTTCTTCCGCCTTGCGTTCCATCTGTTCAATATGCTGTTGTCTTCCGGTAAGCGCTTCTTCTTTACGCTCCAGACCCGCTTCTCTTTTGTTGAGAGCATCATCCTTGCGGTCATGATTTTCTTCCCGTTGCAAAAGGCGGCTTTCCTGCTTTTGCAGTTCAGCCCTTCGTTCACGGATCTCTGACTCCGCTTCAATTCTCAGTTTGTGAGTTTCATCTTTCGCTTCCAGTAGTGCCTCTTTTTTCATAGCCTCCGCTTCCCGCTTCGCCTCTTCGACGATTTGTTCTGCCGAGTGTTTGGCACCCGTCACTTTTGAATCGTTCACTTTCTTAAAAACAAAATAGATAACAACGGCACCGACGATCAGACCGAGCAAAGCGGAGATGATAATTTCTGGCATCCAGGTCACCTCCTCCTGCTATTCTTTTCATTTTCAGTCGGCTCGTATATCAAAATACAACATACTGCCAAAATCATTTCATTGATGTGAAATTATACAATTCTAATTGTATCCGTGTAAAAATGCCCTGTCAAGGATTCACAGGTCCCGGAAGGGCATTATTGGCAAATAATCAATTTGTAAAGAACAAAACCGATTGTTCCAGTAAGGAACAATCGGCTTTTGAATAGACTTATTCTTCATCTAGCAGCAATGCCAATTCTTCTTCCTCGTCGTCCTTATCGTGTCCCGCAATCACATAATTTGCGCTTGCCAGTCCATAAGAATCACGAATTTTGTTGGCGATTTCTGTACGAATATCAGGATTCTCTTTCAGGAACTGCTTCGAGTTCTCACGTCCCTGTCCGAGTCGTTCACCTTCGTAAGAATACCATGAACCGCTCTTTTGAACGACTTCGACCTCTACTCCAAGATCGACGATTTCCCCTTCCTTGGAAATCCCTTCTCCATACATGATATCCACTTCAGCCGTCCGGAATGGAGGAGCAACTTTGTTTTTCACGACACGGATACGTGTTTTGTTCCCGACGATATCGTTGCCTTGTTTAATCGCTTCGCCGCGTCGTACATCCAAACGCACGGAAGAATAGAATTTAAGCGCGCGCCCTCCCGGAGTCACTTCCGGGTTACCGAACATAACGCCCACTTTTTCACGGATTTGGTTAATGAATATAGCGATCGTATTGGATTTATTGATTGCCCCGGAAAGTTTACGTAATGCTTGGGACATCAAACGTGCCTGTAATCCGACGTGCGAATCACCCATCTCTCCTTCAATTTCCGCTTTCGGTACAAGGGCAGCCACGGAGTCGACAACAATGATGTCAACCGCTCCGCTTCGGACAAGTGCTTCGGCAATTTCAAGTGCTTGCTCCCCTGTATCCGGTTGGGAAAGGAGCAATTCATCGATATTCACCCCTAATTTTTGTGCATAGACAGGGTCAAGCGCATGTTCCGCATCGATGAACGCGGCTTGTCCTCCAGATGCTTGTACCTCTGCAATGGCATGAAGAGCAACTGTCGTTTTACCCGAACTTTCAGGTCCATAAATTTCGATAACACGTCCTCTTGGATATCCACCTACTCCAAGTGCAGCGTCAAGTGCAAGGGAACCGGTCGAAGATGTGGATATCTCCCGATCCGTTTTTTCTCCCAATTTCATGACGGAGCCTTTCCCGAATTGTTTCTCAATCTGTTTTAACGCCATATCTAACGCAGCTTTACGGTCGCTCAAATTATTTCCTCCCTAATGGTGATGTTCTATTTTTTTTCTTGCATTTCTAGCTTTCAGATGTCTGTTGGTCACCCTGCACTTTTTCTTCCTTGTCTCGCTTCGGATGACCATCGCTTTTGTTACTGTCTAGTCTTCAGCCCCTAAACAGGCGCTTGCGCTTTTCTTACTGTCCAGCTTCGGGCGCCAGATGCTCAGGGTCATAAGCCAAGCCAACTCCGTGGCAAAATACGCCACTGCGTCGACTCGTCTTATGCCTGTCGCATCTAGACAGGCGCCCTACGCTTTTCTTACTATCTCTACTATACTCCATCATTGAGAAATATTCAACTAAAAAGCGAACGCTTATTCGTTTTATTTTTCCGAGCTAAAAACTTAAATGAGAATAGGGAGAATAATTGAATTTTAATTGAGAATAGGAGGCATATTTTAAAGTTAAAGCTCTTTTTCCGCAAGATGTTTAACAAGATAATACAAAGCGAATCTCGCTGCTCGGCGACGATTGGTGTTCCTTGCTCCCGATAGGAACAATTTAAAAGTCACGGGCGCTTCATCCTTAAAAGCAATCCCTATCCAAACAGTGCCCGCCGGCTTGCCATCGTGGGGATCAGGACCGGCAGCACCTGTTAATCCGACACCGATATCCGCACCGAATTTTTGTTGCACATTCCATGCGAGCGAAGCAGCGCACTCTGCACTGACGACACCGTATTCGTCAAGTAAAGCCTTTTCTACGCCAAGCTGTTCCATTTTTGCATCCTCATTGTAGACAATTTCTCCGCCTTGAAGGGATGCGCTGATTCCCGGTTCGTCGGCTAGTTCCGCCATGAATAAACCGGCAGTTAGACTTTCAGCTGCTGCAAGCGTCCAACCATTACGTAGCAGTAACTCCGCAGCTTTCGAGGATAATGTATCTTCATCTATTCCGAAAATATATTCCCCAACAATGGAGCGGATTTCAGTTTCTACGGGCACAATGAGCTCCAATGCTCCTTCTTCCGTATCCGCCTTAGCTGTAATGCGCAATGTAACGGCATCTGCAGTGGCCAATGGAGCAACTGTCGGATTTGTCTGCCGTTCCAAAATCGATTGGACGCGATTTTCCAGTTCCGCTTCCCCGATGCCATAAAATTTTAATACGCGAGAAATGATCACTTCTTTTTTTCCTAACGCACCAAGTAAATAAGGCGTTGCTTCGTCCGTAAACATCGGTTCCATTTCGTGTGGGGGACCAGGTAGCAAAATATAATGGATGCCGTCTTTTTCAACTGCCATTCCCGGAGCCATTCCTTTCCGGTTTTGTAAAACGGTCGCCCCTTGGAAGACAAGTGCCTGTTTCTTATTATTTTCTGTCATCACCCGACCACTACGTTCAAAATATTGCTGAATATAGCGGAGCGCATCTTCATCACTGACGAGCGTCGTCCCAATATGCTTCACGATGGTCTCTTTTGTCATATCGTCTTTCGTCGGGCCGAGTCCACCTGTAAAAATTAGGACGTCCGCCCGTTTTCTTGCGATTTCCAGTACTTCATCCAGACGGGTCGGATTATCACCGACCACAGTCTGGTAGTAGACATCGATACCGATTTCCGCAAGTTTGGATGAGATGAATTTGGCGTTTGTATTCGTAATTTGGCCTAGCAATAATTCGGAACCGACTGCAATGATTTCAGCTTTCATAATAAGATGTCCCCCTTACATCGAATCTAGCAATACCCGTCTATTTTTATAAAAATAATCTACTCCTGACCAGATGGTGAAAATAAGTGCGATATAAAGCATAATCTCTCCGAAAGGAATATTGAGCGATTCGAAGAAGATATTGTTGAGTAGCAGAAATACAATGGCTAATAGTTGAGCGACTGTCTTGATTTTTCCGAGTTGGTTCGCGGCTACCACTTCCCCGCCTCCTGCCAGTATGAGGCGAAGGCCGGTCACTGCGAATTCTCGGCTTATGATGATGATGACGATCCAAGAAGGGGCGGTCCCCAATTCAACAAGAATAATGAGTGCAGCGGAAACAAGTAATTTATCCGCTAACGGATCCAGGAATTTCCCCATATTCGTGACCAGTCCATTCTTTCTGGCAATATAGCCATCCAACCAGTCTGTAACTGAAGCGAAAATAAAAATCAGTCCGCCTATCAAATGTTCCGTTTGTATTTCCGTACCGGCTATTATCACCTTGCCAAGACCAAAATCAACAAGCATGAAAACCATGAATACCGGTATAAGCAGCACACGTGAAACGGTAATCTTATTTGGCAAATTCATAATATCCTTCTGTCCTTTCAAAGAAAATAGCCATCTGATGTAGATGACTATTGCTGTTTTCTGTATTCGATCACGATGTTTTGCGGGTCAGTCGCCGTTGGTGGTACTCCATATTCCAACAACTCGCCATTCACATAGATTTCAGTAGACATCGGTCGTCCAACACGGATTCGCACATTGTCGGTCGACGTCAAATCATATTGGATAATATCCCCGGCATTCATGATGCGCGCAGGCGTCATCCATTCTTTTCCGGTGTTATCCCGAATTCCAATCCATGACCCACCAGTTAAACGGATTTCAAGCTGGAATTCTTCCGCTCCTGTCAGTCCATAGGTCGATGTTTCTCCACTTGCACTTTCAAAAGCGAGCGTTTGTTGAGGCACTTCCGGTTCTTCCTCTTCTTCGACCGGCTCCTCTTCCTCAATCGGATCTTCGATTCCCTGTCCATCCGATTGATTTTGATCACGATCTTCGGAATCCTTTTTGCTATTTTCCATCGTGATCGGCGGCTGTTCCTTTTCCACATCCGTAATCGGATTTTTAGACGCCGATTGCTGCGATAAATACCAAGCTACAACGATAATAACGATAATAAAGAGGGCAACAATAATTTTTGGCAACATCTCATTTAACTGATTATTGACTTTGAGACCCTTTTTCCGCGTCAATGTCGGTGAATTAATTTGTCCTTTTTCTTCTTCGGGTGCCGAAGTAGAAGACGTATCCTTGTATAAAGCTAGCATTTCATCAGGATCCAGTCCGACTGCCTCCGCATATTGCTTGATGAAGGCACGCACGTAGAAGGATCCCGGCATCATGCTATAATCTTCGTTTTCGATACCAGACAAATATCGTTTTTGTATTTTCGTTATCGATTGTAAATCATCCAATGTAAATCCTTTTGCCGTTCTCGCCTCTTTGAGACGATCACCTAATCCGGTCACCAAAAACACCTGCCTATTAAAAGTTGAATAAGCCCGATCCCCCCATGGCCCCCCGGTCGGACATCATATGGTTTTTTTCCATCATATCATATGTAATTTCCTGATCGGGATCGGTTCGTAATTCAATAATGTAATCAAAATCTTCAATGTCATATTCGGAATGCTGCACAAACATATCCGGATGCTCTACCACTTTAATGGATGGCATACGCATCATTTCCCTGACAAGTTGCATATGACGCTCATCCTCTGCGCGCCGCGTCACAATCCCATCCAAAATGAAAATATTCTGCTCCGAAAACTCATCGCCCATCAACGTATTTCGTACTGTCTGTTTAATCATCGTTGATGAAAGAAATATCCATTTTTTGCTGGCACAAACACTTGCGGCAACCACTGATTCCGTTTTCCCGACACGCGGCATTCCACGGATACCGATCAATTTATGCCCTTCCTGTTTGAAAATTTCTGCCATGAAATCGACAAGGATTCCTAGGTCACTTCGCAGGAACCGGAATGTCTTCCGCTCATCCGCATCACGCTGAATATACCGTCCATGCCGAACTGCTAGAATATCCCGTAGCTTCGGTTCTCGAATCTTCTTGACTTGAATCGTATCCATTGTAGAAGCAATCAACTCAAAACGTTCAATCTGATCGTCATTGTCAGTCCGCAAAAGCATGCCTCGATGCCCGCCGTCTACGCCATTGATCGTCACGATGTTGACCCGGAGCATCCCAAGCAATGATGAAATATCTCCGAGAAGGCCGGGACGGTTCACTTGGATTTCGTATTCCAAATACCACTCACCCATCTGACACACCCCTTTGACATAAGTAATTTTACTTCATTTTGCAACAATCTCTTACTATAGGACGCACGTGAAGCAACTTAGTTCTATAATAACGGATAAAACACACGATGAAAAGAAAAAAGGAGAGACGCATTCCCTCCAGTTCAATCAATTACACCTTGGCGTAATTGCGTCCAGATTTTGAATTGCGAATCGAACAGCGTAGGGTTCGATTTGCCGTATTTCTGCGCTTTTTGCAGAAATTAAGGCACCAATTAACTCCTTTCAAAATCTGTGACATCCGCCGGAGGCATAACTTGAATCAGCAGGGAGTTCGGAATCCCTCTGATTGAAATACACTCTTGTATTCATCCCACCACTTATAGAAGTGTGGGACTTCTGCTGAAGCAAGTTAAATATACCAGCCGCCGTTCAATTTCAAAATCTCACCTGTCATATAATCCGCCTTGCCACTCAGAAGAAAATTGACGGCCTCCGAAACATCTTCCGTCTTTCCCGTCATCATAAGTGGAATTTCGTCAATGACCAGTTGGCGTTCTTCGTCCGGAATATTATCGTTCATACGGGTTTCGATCCATCCTGGCGCAATCGCATTCACACGGATACCTGAAAAAGCGGCCTCTTTTGCATAAGCTTTGACAAATGCATGCTGGGCCCCTTTCACTGCGGAATACATCACTTCGCCCGCAGCCCCTGTATTCCCCCAAATAGAACCGATCAGGATCACATATGATCTTTCAAATCGGCGTAGCTGGGACGACACAAGCCCGATGAAGCGTGCCGGATTTTGCATATGGACCTTCCACAGTGCTTCCATATCCTCTGCAGTCGTGTCCGTCAATAACTTATACATCGACTGGCCATTTGCAACAACAACAGCACCGACATGACGAACTTGTTGCGCTAGTATTTCTGCGCCATCTCCTCTATTGAAATCGGCTTGAACCGTCCTGAATTCCAATTCAGGATATCGTTCGGATAATTCGGATTGCAACATCAATACGCTATTCCGGTTTCCGTTGTAATGCAAATAGAGCGGCCATCCTGATGCGGCCAGGGTCCGGCAAATCGCCTTGCCGATATCCCCGGACGCACCTAGTACGACACAAAAACGTTGCGTTGTCATTGTGCAGGTTCTGCCGGAACGATGGAATAGACCGTATAGCCGCTTTCATCTGCAAAGGTTGCAAACGCATCTTGTAAATTTTGAACGGTCAGTTTTTCAAGCGTAGGTACAACGTCAAACAAGTTCATTTTATTGAACGCATAACGCGTGAACTGATTTGCGATAAACTCAGGGGAATTCAACGAACGCATAAATTGCCCGATTTTCTTCTTCCGCATCCGATCCAGTTCAACATCTGTAATCGACCAGTTTTCCACAGCTCCACGGATGGTTTTACGGATTTCGGCTTCCAGTGCTTCAGGCTGCTCCGTATCTGAACCGATCATCGCAAAGCCGAAACCTTTTTCCATTGTGAAATCATACGAGAAGGATTCGTCAATCAATCCTTCATTGTATGTCTTTGTGTAGAAATCGGATGATCTGCCAAATAGAATATCGAGCACCAACCCGGACGATAATTCTTGGATGAGCATTTCTTCTCCTTCAATATCGGTCTTTGTGCACTTCATACCGATATTCAATTTCGGTTTCGACACATCCATTGCAAGCGTCCGTTCAGCAATTGCAACCGTATCTTTTTCGTCAGGGAACTTGCGGACGATTTCCGCCGGCTCTTTGAACTTTTTAGCATCCTGATTTTTTTTGACGAAGTTCATCATTTCGTCGGGATCCACCGCTCCGACGACAAACAAAGCCATATTGGATGGGTGATAGAACGTTTCATAACACTCATATAAATGTTCAGCTGTAATATCTTGAATCGACTCGACTGTGCCCGCAATATCAATTTTCACGGGATGCTCATGATATAAGTTCTCAATCGTGCCGAAATACAGTCGCCAATCCGGCTGATCATCATACATCGTAATTTCTTGTGCGATGATCCCTTTTTCCTTATCGACCGTCTTTTCCGTAAAATAAGGCTCCTGCACGAAGTCAAGAAGAATCTCTGTATTCTCATACAGCTTATCTGTTGCGGAGAACAGATAAGCTGTTCTCGTGAACGAAGTGAATGCATTTGCAGATGCACCGTGCACGCTGAATTTCTGGAAGACATCCCCGTCTTCTTTTTCAAATAGTTTGTGTTCCAAGAAATGCGCAATCCCATCCGGAACTGTCATTTCCTCTTCACTTCCGCGCGGAATGAAAGTCCGGTCGATCGACCCATAATTGGTCGTGAACGTCACAAACGTTTTGGAATAGCCACGCTTCGGTAAAATATACACATTTAAACCGTTAGCTAACGTTGCTTTATATAATGTTTCTTGTAAGTGATCGAACTGAATTTTTTCCATCTTACACAGCCTCCTTGCCAGATAACAGATAGACGATTTCCAGTGAAATTTCAGTAGCCATCTTCTGGACATCCTCTTTCGTTACAGACTCCCAGACAGCGATCATTTTTTCTGCTGTGAACTGTTCATCCAGTTCTTTAAATTGATCGAACACTTCAATCTGCCCTCTCGCCGAGTCGAATGCACTCTTGATGCCATTGCCTAGCAAGGCTTTCGTCTGCTCCATCTCAAGGTCTGTGATATCTCCTTGCTGCATCGCCTGCAGTTGTTCTTTAATGAGATCGACCGCTTTCTCTTCAAGCTCGGCATCGATGCCCGCCATCACATAGAGAAGCCCGTAATGGGAGGCATAAGAACTGGAGGCATAATAGGCCATACTTTCCTTCTCACGCACATTCATGAACAGCTTACTATGCGCAAATCCACCGAAGACACCGTTCGTGATTTGCATTTTCGGATAATCAGGGTGGCGGAAGCTCACAGGTGTACTGAAACCAAGATGCAATTTCCCTTGTTTCATCTCTTGTTTTTCACGGACCCGGCGAATATCTTCCGTTTGTCTTGCTTCAGCTTGCTGTAACGGCTTCCGCTCCATTGCCGGACGACTTTGGAATGTAAAATGTGTACGGATTTTTTCCGTCATTTCCTGTTCATCGACATCGCCGACGACATAGATCGCAATCTCATCTTCATGCAACATACTTTCATATGCTTTCAGCAAGTCGCCCGTCGTCATCGCATTGACGACCTTCTCCGTCCCATACGAAGAAGCAGATGCTGCGCTATCTGGGCGTAATAATTCCAGCATTCGCTTTTGTGCGTATCTTGTCTTATCGTCGTAAAGTGAGCGTAACCGCTCGATGACAGAGCGTTTTTCACGATTGACAATCGTTTCATCAAACTGTCCATCCACCAAGTTTGGTTCAAAGATTGTAGTCTGGATCAGGCCGAGCACATCATCCAAGACGCCGCCTTCGGATAAGTATTCATCATTCACACATTCTGCATAAAGGGAAACTAGATGGGTCTCACCGCGTTTGGATGCATCTGTATACAACACGGTACCATACATTTCATCCAACGTATTCCGCAATGCAGTTTGTGTCCGATAACGTCCATTTGAATCTTGTAGGACATTCGCTAAAACAGCACGATGAGCAGCTTTCGTTTCATCTAATGCCGTTTTCCACTTCACGGAGAAGTTTACTGTTTTAAATTGTTCAGTCTTACGAATATATAATGTAACGCCCTCTTGCAGTACTATTTTTTTAAACATACAAACACCTCTGTTTTCGTTAATATGCGGAATCCTCACTTCACTATACATTCCGTTTGTTGAAATATGCAAATAAACAGAAGGGAGTCGGTTAAATTTCCCGGGAAATTTAACCAAAGTGCTTAAAAAGCTGCCCAGCGTCCAACAACATAGACATTCAAGGCAGCCATTCAATCAATTACGCCGGAGGCTTAACTTGCTGAAGCAAGTTATCGATTCCCTTTAATATATGGTTGACCGCTTGCTTTTGGTGCAGTCGCCCTGCCGATAAATCCAGCCAATGCAAGAATCGTTAGCACGTATGGCAAGATATAAAGATAGACGGTCGGGACTTTATTGAGTAAAGGAATGCCCGAGGCACTAATCGCAAGTGCTTGCGCAAATCCGAAGAACAGCGCAGCTCCCATTGCCCCAATCGGATGCCACTTCCCGAAAATCATCGCGGCCAGCGCCATGAACCCTTGTCCATTGATAGTCGCGTGACCGAAATCGTTCGTCATCGTTTGCGAATAAATTGCGCCGCCGATTCCGGCAAGACCGCCTGAAATGATGACGCCGATGTAGCGGATTTTTGCGACGTTGATCCCCATTGTATCAGCAGCCATCGGATGTTCCCCGACAGAACGGAGACGAAGGCCGAACGGTGTTTTATAAATGATAAACCAAGCAAGAATGGCTACACCGATCGCCAGTAGCGAAGAGCCGTAGATCCCTTTAAATAGTAATGGTCCTATAAACGGAATTTCATGCAGGATTGGAACGTTGAAGCGCGGGATGCTCTGTTGAATAAAATCCGTTTGCCCTTTCCCATAAACCATTTTCACCGTAAACAAGGCAATGGCAATCCCAAGCATATTGATGGCAACACCGGAGACGGTTTGGTCCGCACGGAATGTAATGGACGCGACTGCGTGCATAATCGAGAATACCGCGGAGACAACCATCGCCATTAGCAAGGCGAGCCATGGTGTCCAAGCACCGAATGTATCTGCATAGAAAAGATTGAACAAAATACCGATGAAAGCCCCCATGACCATGAGTCCTTCCAAACCGATATTGACGACACCTGATCGTTCTGAAAATACGCCGCCGATTGCCGTAAAAATCAGAGGCGCGGCATAAGCGATTGAAATCGGAACGATGAAATACAGCACTTCAAGAAAACTCATATCACTTTGCCTCCTTTTTCTTAGACATCCGGCTTAAAATAACACGAATAATATAACCCGATGCTACAAAGAAAATGATGAGTGCAATTACAATGGAAACAATTTCAACTGGAACCCCAGCCGCATTCGGCATATTCCCCGCACCGTACTTGAGTGACCCGAATAATGAAGCACCGAAAATGACGCCAAGCGGTGTATTGGCACCTAATAGCGCAACCGCGATACCATCGAAACCAATCCCTGTAAAACCGCCACGAGATGCCATATAACCGAATGTTCCGAGCGCTTCCATCGCTCCTCCCAGACCGGCAAAGACGCCCGAAATGACCATCGAGAGTACAATATTCTTACTAACATTCATCCCGGCATATTGAGAAGCATGGGCGTTGAAACCAACCGATTTTAACTCGTACCCCGTTTTCGTTTTTTCCAAGATAAACCACATGACGACAACCATCGCAAGCGCGACGAGAATGCCATAGTGAAGCGTTGAAAAATCCGTTAAATTCGATAGGAATTCAGATCGTAACGAAGCCGTTTTATGAATCGTTTCTGTTTTATAACCTCCATCTGACACGGCTTTAATGAGCGCATTAACCACATGAAGCGCTATGTAGTTCATCATGATTGTTACGATTACTTCATGGACATGTAACTTTGCTTTCAAAATGCCCGGTATTAGACCCCAAATGGCCCCGGCAGCTGCTGCAGCAAGCAATGCGAGCGGTAAGTGAATGATTTTCGGCAATTCGACGGCCGCTCCTACATAAGCTGCTGCGAACCAGCCGACGATCAGTTGCCCTTCCACTCCGATATTGAACAATCCTGTACGGAACGCGAAGGCCACCGCAAGCCCTGCTAAAATATAGGGACTGATTTGCCGGATCGTTTCGCCGATCGCATAAGCATCTCCGAAAATACCTTCCCATAAAGCGATGTATCCCTGAATCGGATCATAGCCGCTTAATAGCATCACAATCGCTCCAACGAGCAAACCGAGAAAAATGGAAATGATAGGTACAAGGAGATTGACAACTCTATTTGACATCGCGATCCTCTCCTTCTTTCAGTACTACTTTGTCCCCGTCTGTTGCTAATTCTTCTTTCGAATGTCCGGCCATTAGTAAGCCAAGTTCCTGTTCGGACGTTTCCGCAGGGATGACCGTATCTACAATTTTGCCATCATAGATAACCGCAATCCGGTCCGAGACGTTCATCACCTCATCCAGCTCAAAGGAAATGAGCAAAACCGCTTTTCCATTATCTCGCTGTTCAATCAATCTTTTATGGATGAACTCAATCGCACCAACGTCAAGTCCGCGTGTCGGCAATGCGGCGATCAGAAGATCCGGATTCCGTTCCACCTCACGTCCGATAATGAGCTTTTGCTGATTTCCTCCAGAAAGCGCTCTTGCCCGTTCATGCTCACCTTGCGTTCTGACGTCGTAAGCTTCGATGATTTCTTTCGCTTTTTCTGAAACTACTTTGTATTGCATAATCCCATTTTTAGATAAAGGCCCATGATAATACGATTGCAAAGCCGCATTATAGCCGACAGAAAAGTCCAATACTAAACCATGCTTATGACGGTCTTGCGGTATATGCCCGACACCTGTTTCCGTAATTTCCCGCGGTTTTTTGCCTGTAACGTCTTTTGAATTGATGGTGATTTTCCCACTTTTCACTTTTCGTAGACCTGTAATTGCCTCGATCAGTTCGGATTGTCCGTTGCCGTCGATTCCGGCGATTCCGATGATTTCTCCTCTGCGTACGGAAAGGTTCAAGCCCTTCACTTTTTCAACACCCCGATAATCTTCGACAACGAGGTTTTCGATATGTAACACTTCTTCCCTCGGGCTGGAAGGACCTTTTTCCGTCTTAAATGTCACCTGACGTCCGACCATCAATTCCGCCAATTGTTGCGGATCAGATTCAGCAGTGATGACCGTTCCAATCCCTTTCCCTTTTCGGATGACAGTCACTCGATCCGATACATCCATAATTTCCTGAAGCTTATGCGTAATAATGATAATCGACTTATTTTCTTCGATCAGCTTTTTCATAATCGTAATCAATTCATCGATTTCCTGCGGTGTCAGAGAAGCAGTCGGCTCGTCAAAAATCAAAATTTCCGCTCCCCGGTAAAGAGTTTTCAAAATTTCTACCCGCTGTTGCATCCCCACCGAAATATCTTCAATTTTGGCATCGGGATCCACATCCAGACCGTATAGTTTAGAAATTTCTGCAACCTTTTTGGCTGCATCTTTAATGTTGATCACACCCATTTTTTTCGGTTCATTGCCCAATATGATATTTTCAGTAACAGTCAAATTTTCCACGAGCATGAAATGTTGGTGGACCATTCCAATTCCAAGATCATTCGCGATGTTCGGATTCGTGATGTTGACCTTTTCGCCGCGCACACGGATTTCTCCGCCTTCAGGCTGATACAACCCGAAAAGGACATTCATCAAGGTCGATTTCCCTGCTCCATTTTCACCTAATAGCGCATGAATTTCCCCTTTTTTTAGTTGGAGAGTAATATTATCGTTCGCAACGAAATTCCCGAATTCTTTGCGTATATTAAGCATTTCAATTACATATTCCAATGGATTCACTTCCTCCCAATTGGGTTTAATATTGACACAAGAAAAGATTCCATATAAATATGGAAACTTTTCTTCTATCAACTCGAATGTCTTGAATTGAAACAGTGAAGGCCGGATTAAACCGGCCCTCATCGTTGTTCACTTGTATAATCATTTAGATGGAACTTCCGGCACTTCGATTTCACCTGCTGCGATTTTTTTCGCATACTCATCGATTTGAGCAAGAACATCTTCCGGAATGGCACCGCGTGAATCGGCTAGTGCAATTCCATTATCTGCAAGACCATATGTGATTGTTTCTCCGCCCGGGAATTGTCCATCCCGTGCTAGTTCAGCCACATTTTTCACGGCTACATCTACGCGCTTCAGCATGGAAGTCAACGTAATGTTGTCCTCGCCGACTTGTCCTTCATCATACTGGTCAGCATCTACACCAATCACCCAAACGTATGCATCTTTATCGGCAGTTTTACGTTCTTTTGCTTCAGAAAATACACCGTTCCCTGTCGCACCGGCAGCATGGAAAATGATATCCACACCGGAAGAATACATCCGGTTCGCTTGCGCTTTACCGAGTTCTGCTTTGTCGAATGCACCTGTATATTGTACGTCAACTGTAATATCAGGATTTACAGCTGCGACCCCTTCTACAAAACCTGCATGAAAACGTTCAATTACCGGTAATTCCATTCCACCAACAAAACCGACTTTATTCGATTTTGTCATTAGTGCAGCCGCAACACCCGCAAGATAGGAACCTTCGTGCTCTTTGAACATGATGCTTGCCACGTTCGGACGGTCTGAAATTTCATCTACCAAACCGAACATTTTGTCCGGCTGCTGATCTGCAACTGTTTCGATTGCATCTTTCAATAGATAACCGATTCCGTAGACTAAATCAAAATCACGACGGACCAAGCGATTCAAGTTCGGTTCATATTCGGCATCGCTTTTGGATTCCAAGTAGTCAAAACCACCATCGCCTTTTTCAAGATTGTTCTCTGCACCGTATTCTTGAATCCCTGTCCAAGCCGATTGGTTGAACGATTTGTCATCCACCCCGCCTGTATCCGTGATCATAGCGATTGAAAATTGTTCCTCACCAGATCCCTCTGTAGAGCCTGTACCTTCGTTGTCTTTCGCATTATCCGTTCCCGTTCCGCAAGCACTTAGTAAAGTACCGGCAGCAAGAAGCATGGACATCGCCAGACCAAATTTACGTTTACTCATTGTGGAACCTCCCCCAGTTTTTTTATATTAGTAGGACGTGTGAACGTCTCATACCCCTATTCAATCGCTGTGAAAGCCGAGATCGCATTTTCTCTAATTTAGCCATATCCCATTCAGGTATGTAACCAGCCATAAAGCAAATTCCAGTGAAATCTTTTCTCTATGGCATCTCGATTATGAAGTTGTAATATGTATTTTATCTTCATTCAGCAGAAGATTCCCACCTCTATAGGTGGCGGGATGAATGCCGGTTTTGTTTCCCGTTCAGTGGGTGTCCAAACGCCCGCTGAAAGAAGATAAAGCCTCCGGCGGATGTCACAGATTTTGAAAGGAGTTAATTGAGCTTTGCTCAATTCAAAATCTGGACGCAATTACGCCGAGGCGTAATTGATCGTCACAAGATAGCGTTTTCTAAGTTAGAAACAAGGGAGACAGAACAATGTCTGCCTCCGTTCTTTAATTATTTTGTCGGGAATTCAGGAACTTCGATTTCGCCTGCCGCGATTTTTTGCTTAAATTCGTCCAACTTCGCAAGGACATCCTCCGGAATAGCTCCGCGTGAATCCGTAAGCGCCATTCCCTCTTCGGCTAGACCGTATGTTTTCACTTCACCGCCAGGGAATTCTCCGTCACGGGCAAGTTCTGAAATGTCTTTAACGGCTATATCTACACGCTTCAGTAAAGAAGTCATGGTGACGTTTTGGTCGCCGACTTGTCCTTCATCATACTGGTCAGAATCGACACCGATGACCCATACGTCGGCATCCTTATTAGCGGATTTACGTTCTTTTGCCTCTGAAAATACACCATTGCCCGTCGCACCTGCAGCATGGAAAATAATATCTACACCTGAGGTATACATACGGTTCGCTTGCGCTTTACCAAGTTCCGCTTTATCGAATGCACCGGTATACTGTACATCAACTTTGATATCAGGGTTCACTGCTTCAACACCAGCTACAAAACCTGCATGGAAGCGTTCAATAACGGGGATTTCCATTCCACCGATAAACCCGACCTTATCCGTCTTCGTCATGAGTGCAGCTGTCGCTCCTGCAAGGAAAGCACCTTCCTGCTCTTTGAACATGATGCTGACAACGTTTGGACGGTCGGCGATCTCATCGACCAGACCGAACATCTTCTCCGGATGTTGATCCGCAATTGTTTCCATCGCATCTTTCAATAAGTAACCGATCCCGTATACTAAATCAAAATCGCGACGGACCAATCTGTTCAAGTTGGGTTCGAATTCCGCATCACTTTTCGACTCCAAGTAATCGAAACCGCCATCGCCCTTTTCAAGGTTGTTTTCTTTTCCAAAATCTTGGATCCCTTTCCAAGCGGATTGGTTGAATGATTTGTCATCTACACCGTTGACATCTGTAATCATTGCAATGGAGAAGTTATCTTCTTCAGATCCTGCCTTCTCATTGTTTTTTTCTTTGCCTGATCCACATGCACCAAGGATTGTACCCGCTGCAAGGACGAGTGACATTGCAAGTCCAAATTTGCGTTTGTTCACTGTTGGAACCTCCATTTTTCACATTTTTAGTAGAGCGCTTTAACTTCTTATACCCGTTTACGTACGACATGAAAACTGAATTTATCAGCCCTGAAATAGTTTTTTGAGTAAAGGACCATCTCGCCTTCCTCACTGTAATGATGTTGCAGAAGGACAAGGAGCGGTACATCGACTCCACATCGCAGAATCGCGGAGGCTTCATCATCATAGCCTACCGGTTCGATATGCGCCACAGCCTGTGTAATACGAAGGGTCCCATTTTTTTCGATCGCGTCGAAAATGGACTCGTTCATAAGCGTTGCCGTACCCGACGGCAAATGCTTTGCAAGAACATGATCGATGCAATAGACGACCGGTTCATGATCTGCAGTCCGCACCCTTTTGATCGTCACAAGTCGATCTTCTTCATTACAACTAAACTTGGCGATATCCTCATCGCAAGGTACCATTTCGGAAACTTCCATGAAAATCGTCCCAGGCTCCATGCCGGCATCTCGAATCATGGAAGAAACACTGGACAATTGTTCAATGCCGGAAGAAAACAGTGGTCTCGAATTGACGAATGTACCGACACCGTGTTTCCGTACGATGACCTTCTCCTCTTCCAGTACACGAAGCGCTTCACGCAGTGTAGCACGGCTGACGCCTAAGGAGCGGGCAAGTTCGTATTCGGATGGGAAACGCTCGTTTTCTCTGAATACCCCTGATTCTATATCTTTTTTTAAACGTTCGATTACCTGTACGTACAGATGCCTATGGTCCGCCTTTACCATCATACCATCCCCCTCAGCGAGGTCAGACCTCTGATGTTAAACGTCACTACTAAACATCCATACTATATCACTTTCATCATACAAATTAAACTAGTCTTTTCAAATTTCTTTTGAAAATTCCTCGACTTCAGGCAAGATAGGCATTTAGTAATAATTCCCTTCATCTTTGCTGATCAGCACTTGGCGTGGCTTGCTTCCTTCTGGTGGTCCGACGACTCCGCGCATTTCCATCTGATCGACGATGCGGGCCGCTCTCGAGTATCCGATTCGGAATCGACGTTGTAACATCGAAACAGACGCTGTTTGCATATCGACAACCAGTTGGACGGCTTCGTCATACAGGTCATCTGTTTCCTCATGCGGTTCTACTACCTCCACTTCCGTCGGAATCATTTCTTCTTGATACTGTGCTTTTTGTTGTTCAATGACAAAATCGACAATCGCTTCTACTTCACTGTCGGATACAAAAGCCCCCTGAATCCTGACCGGCTTCGACACACCAGCTGGCAGGAATAGCATATCTCCTCTTCCAAGTAGTTTTTCGGCACCGCCACTATCCAAAATCGTGCGGGAATCGATCGCAGAGGAAACGGCAAACGCAATTCTGGATGGGATGTTCGCTTTAATGATCCCCGTGATGACATCCACACTCGGCCGCTGCGTTGCGATAATCAGATGGATTCCGGCAGCACGCGCCATCTGGGCAAGCCTTGTGATGGAATCCTCCACTTCGCTGGAAGCCACCATCATAAGGTCCGCCAACTCATCAACAATGACAACGATATAAGGCATGCGCGGATGCTTTTCCTCGTTCTCTTGATTCCACACATCGATATGTTCATTATAGCCTTCAATATTTCTTGTACCCGTATGTGAAAATAGTTCATAGCGTCTTTCCATTTCAGAGACAACTTTTTGAAGCGCTTGAGATGCTTTCCGTGGGTCCGTTACAACCGGAGCGAGAAGATGAGGCACTCCATTATAGACATTCAACTCCACCATCTTCGGGTCGATCATCATCATTTTCACTTCGTGAGGTTTCGCTCGCATTAAAATACTGACGATAATGCCGTTGATGCACACACTTTTCCCGCTCCCGGTCGAACCCGCAATGAGCATATGGGGCATTTTGTTCAACTCTGCAAGCATCGCTTTTCCAGTAACATCACGCCCTAAAGAGATCATCAGTTTGGAATCCGGGCGACTGTTCTCATTCGATTCGATGACTTCACGCAGGCTAACGACTGCAATGGAGCTGTTCGGGACTTCGATGCCGACAGCAGATTTACCCGGAATAGGGGCTTCGATCCGAATGCCACTCGCTGCCAATGCAAGCGCAATATCATCGGCAAGCCCGACAATCCGGCTCACTTTGACACCTGTATCAGGCAACACTTCATATTTCGTCACAGCCGGGCCTAGATGCACTTCCGTCACTTTCGCCTTGACACCGAAGCTAAGGAAGGTCCGTTCCAACTTTTGCGCATTTGCCTGGATGGAATCGAATTCCCCCGATTGGTCATTCAAAGGAGTCTGTTTCAATAGAGAGGCGGGCGGAAGGACATACGACTCATTCTCCTCTTCCCCCGTAACACCTGTGTAGGATGTCGCTTCATCCAATACTTCCGATTGTTCAGCGGCATCAGGTTGCTCCCGTTCTCGTTCTTTCGCGATTGGCGCCTGCTCATCCGGTATCGGTTTTTCTATTCTTTCACTGAATGCAGAAATGATTGGCTGCGACACCACTTCCTCTGTACTCGGCTCAGGCACCACCTGATCTTCTTCCGTCTCAATCGGTACCCGTTTCTTCTTATTCTTCGATCGAGTAGCTCTTGTACGTGCAGCTGCTGTCGACTTTTTCAGTTCGGTTGTCACGAATAGGCTTTTCATACGCTTCCAATATTGCGGGAAATGCTCGACAACATACGGCACAAGCGCTTTCCCCGTCAACAAGATGAAGCCTATGAGGAACAACAGTACACCGGCGACCATCGCTCCCGCGGAATCGAGCAACGAATGGAACATAGCAAATAGAACAGCTCCTGCCATCCCGCCTCCAAGCGCCCCGCTCCTTGAAGCGATGCCATCATTCGTAATGAGGATCTTCCATGTTTCCTTTAATGCCGAATCAGACATGAGAACCCTGCTTTCATATAACTCCTTAAACAAATAAATGTGACTGAATAACACGAAGCTCGCAAGTATGAATAAACAACCGCTGACTACACGGTTTTTCCAACCGCCCATCGTCCGTTTGATCATGAACATCAGAGCCTGAATGATGAGGAGTAGCGGAATCGCACTATACCAATTTCCGAGGATGAACCGGGATAAGGATGACAGGCTCCTGCCAACAATCCCGAATTCGAATATCAGTATGATTGCTAGACCGATCATTGCTAAGCCGATCACTTCATACAATAAAGGATTCAAACCTGTCGACTTTTTACTTTGGGCGGCTGTCTTCTTTTTCTTTTTTTTCGATTTGCTAGCCATTTTCTCCTCTCCCCCTTTGTAATTGTAATTATGTAAACTCTACTGAAAAAGGATTTCCGGCCGCTCAGACGGCAAGGAAATCCTTCAGATCGGTACTATGGTTGACATACGATTCAGTGTGTTTTTTAGACGTTCGACATTCGCTTCAAATGCTGAAGCAAATTAGTATTCCATGATGATCGGAATGATCATCGGTCTTCTTTTCGTCTGTTGGAATAGATAAGAACTGAGCGTGTCACGAATCTCTTGTTTAATGTTTGTCCATTCGAATGTATCTTTATTCACATATTTCTCTACAATATTTCTCACGAGCTTGGCCGCTTCTTCCAGCAACTCTTCAGATTCACGGACATAAACGAATCCGCGTGAAACGATTTCCGGCCCCGCAGCGATACGCTTCTGTTTGCGATTGAGCGTAACGACAACGGTGAAGATTCCATCTTGGGAAAGAAGCTTTCGATCGCGTAGTACGATATTCCCGACATCTCCGACTCCGATTCCGTCGATCAATATATTCCCTGCCTGTACACGTCCACTCATCCGCATCTTATTATTCTTATACTCGACGATATCCCCTTTGTCGGCAATGAACACTTGGGATTTCTGCATTCCCGTTTCCTGCGCCAATTTGGAGTGTGCAATCAGCATTCTGTATTCCCCTTGTATTGGGATGAAATACTTCGGTCTCATCAAGTTGAGCATCATTTTCAAGTCTTCTTGACTCCCGTGTCCGGTCACATGGACATTCTTACTCGCTGTCAGGACAGTCGCTCCCGCTTTGGCAAGATCGTTCATCGTCTGGAACATGGACACTTCCATCCCTGGCGATGGCGTGAATGTAATGAGCACCGTGTCCGTTTCCCGAATACGGATTTCGCGATGATGTTTGCGAACGATCTTTTCGAGCGCTTCAAGCGGTTCCCCTTGGTTGCCTGTAACAATGATAACGACTTCATCATCATCGTACGTATCAATTTCTTTTACCGGAATGACAATATCATCCTGGATTGTCAAATAACCAAGTTTCATACCTACCTCGAAATAGCTTTCAAGACTTTTACCGACGACCGCCACTTTTTTTCCGTTTTCATGCGCCTTGTCGAACACTTGCTGAATCCGGATAAAGTTCGAAGCATACAGAGCGACAAGAATTCGACCTTCCGCACCGTGAAATGTCTTGGACAAGCTATTTTCAATGACAGACTCCGATGTTGTATAACCGGGTCTCTCCGCTTCAGTAGAATCCGACATGAGGATGAAAACACCCTCTTCACCAAGCGCAGCCATTTTGGCGATATCTGGTCTATATTTGCCCTTCGCCGACTGATCAAATTTAAATTCCCCTGTGTGCACAATAGCCCCTTCACTCGTATGGAACACAATCCCCAACGAATCAGGTATGCTATGCGTCGTATGGAAAAATGTTACATACGTCGTTTTGAAATTCATCCGGCTTTTATTGGACACTTCGAAAAATTTAATGTTTGAAGGGGCCGGCATTTTTTTCAAATGCTCTTTCGCCAATGCAATTGTCAATTTTGAACCGTAGACTGGCGCCTGTACCTTTTGCAATAAATAAGCAATCGAACCGATCGCATCTTCGTGACCATGTGTCAGGAAAATTCCTTTGACCCGTTCTTTGTTTTCTTCGATATAGCTCATATCCGGAATGACGATGTCAATGCCAAGCATTTCACCTTCCGGAAACATGAGCCCGGCATCCACGATGAACAGCTCCTCATCGATTTCTACTGCGTACATCGCTTTACCGATTTCCCCGACTCCCCCGAGAGGTATGATTCTTATCACTTCGTTTTTCGTTTTTACCACATTGTTTCCTCCTAATATGCTGTTTGTTCAAAAAGGAAGACAAAAAGAGCCTAGACCGATAAAGGAAGACAATCCCTGCACACGGTCAACATGATTAGCGACTGTACGACCTGTATCCTGGAGGCCTAGCTATTTTCCTAATCTTTTTTGAATTTCACTATTTCCATAAACCCGTCCATCACGACTAAGTCTCATTATACGGGACTTGACCTATCTGTACAAATAAAAAAAGCCGGTATCGAATACCGGCTCTGCTTAATTGAAAATATGAAGATTTTTCCTATATTGTTCCCATACTTGGTCAAATGCGTCATCATTGCCTTCTACACCTGTCAAAGGCAATCGGACTCCACCTGTCTCGACCCCGATTTTTTCAAGCGCATATTTCACCAGCACCGGATTTGGCGCGTAGAACACTGCACGGAATAACGGCAGTAATGCTCTATGCATCGTTGCGGCCTGTTCCGTCCGCCCTTCGATAAATGCACCGATCATCTGTTGCATTTCTTTTCCGGCGATATGAGAAGCAACCGATACGATTCCTTTTCCGCCTACGGCAAGTGTCGGTAACGCCAGGGAATCATCACCGCTATAGACGGAGAATCCGTCATCCGTCCCGGAAATGATGTCTGCCGCTTGCTCCAAGCTACCGCTCGCCTCTTTGACGGCACGGATATTTTTTATCTTCGATAACGCGATGAGCGTTTCAGGTGACATATTGACAGCCGAACGCCCAGGGATATTGTATAACATGATCGGGAGTGTTGTTTCCCCTGCTACATGTTTAAAGTGGGCGTACATCCCTTTTTGGTCAGGCTTATTATAATAAGGGGCAACGAGCATGATACCGTCCGCTCCGGCCTTTTCTGCAATACGAGTCAGCTTGACTGTCTCCGTCGTTGAAAAGGTCCCTGTCCCCGCAATGACTGGAATTCGTTTGTTTACAGTCTCGACAGAAAATTTAAAGAGTGCTTCCTTCTCCTGGACAGAAAGCGTGGGAGATTCTCCCGTTGTTCCACAAACAACGATGGAATCCGTCCCGTTTGCTATCAGATGTTCAATCAAATTGGCAGTTCTTTCATAATCGATGTCACCCGTCGTGGAGAAAGGGGTGACCATCGCTGTCGATACGCGTCCAAGTTCCATTCTATTCAGCCCTTTACTAATGTTTTATCTTTATTACTGAATCAGATTTTCTGCAATTTGTACGGAGTTGAGCGCCGCACCTTTTAGCAGATTATCCGAGACGATCCAGAGATGATAGCCTGCAGAATGATTTGGATCTTTGCGGATACGACCGACAAACACTTCGTCTTTTCCTTCCGCAAATAATGGCATCGGATAGGTTTGAGTCGAAGGATCGTCTTGTACGACAACACCTGGTGCTTTTTCTAACAAAGCGTGCAGTTCCTCCACGGAAACACCTTCTTCGCCGAGTTCAATGTAGACGGATTCGGAGTGTCCTGTTACGACTGGAAGTCTGACACAAGTTGCAGCAACAGACAGTTGTGGATCTCCAAAAATCTTTTTCGTTTCATTCATCATTTTAAGTTCCTCAAGCGTATACCCGGAAGCGTCGAATGCATCAATTTGTGGAATGGCATTGAACGCGATCGGATAATGCTTTTTCGCCGCAGCTGATGGCAAAATGGAAGCTTCTGTTTCCGCACGACTTTCAAATTGCTGGCTTTGACTTTCCAACTCGTCGATCGCTTCTGCACCAGCACCTGACACCGCTTGGTACGTTGAAACGATAATCCGTTTCAATCCGTATTTTTCGCGAAGCGGTTGCAATGCAGCCACCATCTGGATCGTCGAGCAGTTCGGATTGGCGATGATGCCTGTATGCCCGCTGAGCGCTGACGCATTCACCTCTGGCACAACGAGTGGAATATTCTCCTGCATCCGGAATGCGCTCGTGTTATCAATTACTGTCGCACCGCGTTTCACCGCTTCATGTGCAAATTTTTCCGAAATGGAACCGCCTGCACTAAAGAATGCGATATCTACGCCTTCAAATGATTCAGGTACCGTTTCTTCGACAATATATGTTTGACCGCCTGCCGTAATTTCTGTACCGGCTGAACGTTTAGAAGCTAATAGTTTGATGGATTCGACAGGAAATTCCCTTTCGAGCAACTTCTCAAGGATTTTTGTCCCAACGGCTCCAGTAGCACCGACAATTGCAACATTCACTTTCTTCATCTCTATCTCCCTTTCAGCTATAACCGGTATGCAAATGGCTTGGATTTACGAACCTTGCACGAATCTCCATTGTTCGTCAAAACCTTTTTACTTGCTACACCGTAAGCAGTTCATTGGAGGAATTATACCATATCCACGAATATTCTGTAGTATTTTTTTATTTTTTATTGTGAATTATCAATAATGGTTGAAGCTGTTTCTTTTCCAAAGCCGCCGCTGCAGCCGGAATCATCAGCGAAAAATCGGAGATGAGCGAGTTCGGCTTTTTGAATGGGTCATCTTGACCAAAAGGAATAAAAAAGACATTTTTCGTATTTAATAACTTCATAATATTTTCCCCGTTCAATCCAAGTGCATCATTCGTTGAAATACCGAGCAGAACCGGGCTGCCATTGCGCAAAGTTGCTTTCGCGGCCATTAAAACGGGAGAATCCGTCGAAGCATTGGCAAATTTACTAATTGAATTCCCGGTCATCGGTGCAATGATCATACAATCTACTGGTGTCGAAGGTCCGAACGGCTCTGCACCGACAATTGTGGAAATCACTTTTTCGCCGGTAGCAGCTTCGATCCGTTCGATCCATTCTTCCCCTGTTCCAAAACGGGTCGCCGCAGTTAACACTGAATGGGTAATGACTGGCACGACTGTTGCTCCTGCATCTTTCAATGATTCAATAACCGGGACTAAGACGTCGTACGTACAATGAGATGCTGTAATCCCAAGGCCTATCCGCTTTCCCTGTAACATTGCGTTCCCCTTTCATCCTCTATGCATCCTCTCGAGTGCCTCTGCCAAGACAGCGGCTGCATCCACGGGAAAATGTTTACCCGGTAATCCGAGAAGTACTGTATAGTATTCAGGAATCGGGACTTCCCTTAGGCAACCGGGCGCTGAAGCCAGGTCAAAAATGTGAAGGCGGGAAGTTTCGGGGACCGCTAACCACTTTGCCGGAATGGTGTTGACCAAGTTACCTTCTTTCAACTCCCAATCATCCGTCAGCCTTTCCGTGCGATAGCCGAGGACGGCCGCTTCACCGAGTTGACTGTCGGACCGGGCGACAATTGTCACATCAGCTCCAAGCGCCGCCAAGGCATGCGCAGCCGTTTTCCCGACCTTTCCAAACCCGGCGATATGGAAACGGTTCTCCGCAATACTGCGTCCGGCATACGCATAATATTCACGGATAAAAGCTTCAGCCGTCAATCGGCCATTTTGCCAAATGTACGGCTCATCCTTCAAATAGGAATGAACGGTCAATCCCGCTTCTTTAAATGGGGCTACCCACTCCTCTGAAGCAACGCCTGTATACAGCTTCGCTTCTTTGTGCAACAATTCTGGAGGAAGCGTTCCTTCCATTTGGCGAATAGGAAAAACGATATGTTTGGGGGCCTCTTCCGACAGATAGGAGGCAAGTTGCTCCGAATAGGAATCCGTTGCGATATGGGTTGTGGCAAATCCCCGGTCTGCCATCATTTCACTGCACACAACCAGTCTCTTGTCCGTCCCTATGAAAAGCCATTTGTCTTTAGTCATGGAGATTCAACTCATCCATTCGATGTGTTTTTCCGAACAAGATACGATGTTCTCCGATCAATACGATTTCATGCCAAGGGATGTATTCATCAGAGATCTCCTGATTTTTTTTGAATGAAAAACGGCTAAACCGCTTCTTCACTTCAAATCCGATGATCTCCCCGGTCTTCCCATCGAAGAGTAGGTCGGTATCCGCCAAAAAACCATAGCGGACACCGTCCTCCACTTGAATAAGCTCCTTTTGCGCAAGTTCCGAAAGTAGCATTGCCATTCTCCTTTCTTCCGTCTCCATCCATCATATGAATAAAAAACGGGAAAGCTGACTTGTACTTCCGTTCAAATTTCAATATTTTCTAAAACGCGGGCAGGTGCAATGATGGAAAGCGCGCGTTCTTTCGTTAACAGTTCGTTTGCCATGCGATACACATCGCGGGCTTTCACATCGTCAATAAGCGCCACCACTTCATCCATCGTTTTATGCTCTTGCAGAATGAGTTCATTTTTTCCATTCCGATGCATCCGCGATTCCGAACTTTCAAGGCCGAGCAAAAAACCGCCCTTCAACTGTTCTTTTGCGTTATGAAGCTCGTTTTCCGTAATTCCTTCCGTCAGAATGGAGTGGATGACCCCATCGATTGTTTCACTCAACTTCCGCATATTTTCTGGAGAGGTTCCGCCGTAAATCATAAAATTACCTGTGGTCATATAAGACGAATAATAGGAATAGACCGAGTAAGCTAACCCGCGTTCTTCACGTACTTCTTGGAAGAGGCGGGAAGACATCGTCCCACCAATGACACTATCTAACAGGATCAGATCGTGGAGGCGCTCGTCCTTTATAGACAGACCGGGATAACCAAGGCATACATGCGCTTGTTCAATGTCTTTCGCCTTCATGGTCGTGCCATTGTGAAAGACAGCTGTTGGCACGGATGACTGCGACTTTTCCTCCCCTACCCGTTTGAAAGAGCCGAATTGGACCTCAATGAGTTTAAGTAGCCTTTCATCATAATTCCCTGCGATGGATATGACAAGACGATCAGGTGTGTACATCCGCTCCATAAATGCTTGTATCGCATCCCGATTAAATGCGGTGATTGTATTTTCGTTCCCTAACACCGACCTGCCAATCGCGTGATCCGGATACATCGTCTTCCATAACCTTTCATCCACATCATCATCGGGCGTATCTTCAACAGCTGCGAGTTCATCAAGAATAATAGACTTTTCTTTTTCTATTTCCTGCTCGTCAAACAGGGAGTTGAAAAACATATCCGACAACACCGACAAAGCGCGAGGTGCATGATGGCCTAGGACTGTCGTGTAATAGCATGTCATCTCTTTGGACGTAAACGCATTGGCCTCTCCTCCAATCCGGTCAAACTCTTCTGCAATGGCCCGCGCGTTTCTCGTTGCCGTTCCTTTGAACAGCATATGCTCAATGAAATGGGCAATGCCGGATTCCGATTCCCTTTCATCCAACGAACCAGCTCCGACCCAAATTCCGATCGCCACAGACCGTACATGCGGCATTTTTTCATGAACAATCCGAACCCCATTGGGGCATACATATTTTTCAACCATGAAACCATTCCCCCTCTTTTGTCTATTTTTTTATTTTAACGGATTCAAACACAAAAAGCCCCTTCTTCTAATTAGAAGTGAGGCTTTTTTGTTAGAATATTCAGGACGGCTTAGTTTTTCCCTTTTTCAGCCGCTTCTTTTTCTTCTTTCAGAACAACTTTTCTTGACAGATTGACGCGTCCTTGATTATCGATTTCAATTACTTTTACAAATAATTCATCGCCTAATTTCAACACGTCTTCCACTGCTTTCGTCCGTTCTTCCGCAATTTCGGAAATGTGGAGAAGGCCATCTTTTCCAGGGAATATTTCAAGGAATGCACCGAATTTTTCAATGCGTTTCACTTTTGCCATATAATATTCGCCGACTTTTGCTTCCCGCACGATATTTTCAATCATCGACTTCGCTTTTTCATTCATTTCGGAGTTAGGGGAAGAAATGTAAATCGTTCCATCTTGCTCCGTATCGATTTTAACATTCGTCTCTTCGATGATTTTATTGATCACTTTTCCACCAGGTCCGATGACATCCCGAATTTTATCCGGATTGATTTGGATCATGATGATTTTCGGCGCGTATTCGGATAGCTCCGTGCGCGGTGCGTCAATTGCTGTCATCATATGATTCAAGATTTTCAAACGGCCCACTTTCGCCTGTGCCAATGCCTCTTCCAAGATTTCACGGGAAAGGCCTTCGATTTTAATATCCATTTGAAGTGCAGTGATCCCTTTTTCAGTCCCTGCCACTTTAAAGTCCATATCGCCAAGATGGTCCTCCATCCCTTGGATATCAGATAGGATGGAATAATTGTCATCTTTTTTCACAAGTCCCATCGCAATCCCTGCAACTGGTGCTTTCAAAGGTACACCTGCATCCATCATCGCCATTGTCGAAGCACAGATCGAAGCTTGGGAAGATGATCCGTTCGATTCAAGCACTTCCGCAACAAGGCGGATCGTATACGGGAATTCAGACTCACTCGGAATGACCGCTTCAAGTGCGCGCTCACCAAGTGCACCGTGACCGATTTCACGGCGTCCCGGCGCACGAATCGGACCTGTTTCACCGACACTGAAGTTCGGGAAGTTATAGTGGTGCATAAAACGTTTCGTTTCTTCTAGCCCCAGTCCATCGATGATCTGTACCTCACCCAATGCACCAAGTGTACAAATGCTCAAAGCTTGTGTCTGTCCACGTGTAAACAGTCCGGAGCCGTGCGTTCGCGGTAAAATACCAACTTCCGAAGCAAGCGGGCGGATTTCTTCCAGACCGCGGCCATCTGGACGGACTTTTTCATCCGTAATGAGGCGGCGCACTTCGTCTTTGACAAGTTGATCCAATACCGCTTTCACTTGTTTCATCGTCGCTTCATCCGCTTCGTTTTCCGTATAGCGCTCGATCACCGCGTCTTTCACTGCGTTGATCGCATCTTCACGCGCATGCTTTTCTTCTGTTTGGATTGCCTGCACAAGATCTTTTTCGGAACTGTTTTTGATATCCGCTAAAATGGTTTGATCCAACTCGAACAATTCAATTTCCATTTTGGCCTTGCCGACTTCCGCAACGATTTTCTCTTGGAATTCGATCAGCTTAATGATTTCTTCATGTCCGAACATGATCGCTTCTAGCATGACATCTTCCGGGATTTCCTGTGCGCCCGCTTCAACCATGTTGATCGCATCTTTCGTTCCTGCGACGATCAGATCCAAATCGCCTGCCTCCAACTGTGCTGGCGTCGGATTGACGATGAATTGTCCGTCGATCCGTCCGATTTGAACACCCGCAATCGGACCTTCGAACGGAATGTCCGAGATGGACAATGCCAATGAAGAACCGATCATCGCTGCCATTTCAGGTGAACAATCCTGATCGACCGACATAACGAGCGAAATGACTTGTACGTCATTCCGGAATCCGTCCGCAAACAAAGGCCGGATCGGACGGTCAATCAGACGGCTCGTTAACACCGCTTTTTCCGATGGACGACCTTCACGTTTAATGAAGCCTCCTGGAATTTTCCCGACCGCGTACATCCGCTCCTCATAATTGACCGTAAGCGGGAAAAAATCTAGCCCTCGCGGCGTTTTGGATGATGTTGCCGTCGCAAGTATTGTTGAATCGCCATAACGGACCAATACGGCTCCGTTCGCTTGTTTTGCAAGTTGACCGGTCTCGATCGTCAACGGACGACCCGCCCAATCCAGTTTGAACACTTTTTTTAGTTCTGTCATTATAGAACTCCTCTCCATATTCCAGCCTAAACTATAGACGTTGTATGTATAGCATTAGTGTAAGTGATAGCGCTCTGTAAATACAAGTTTTATCTTTATTCAGCAGAAGTCTCCCACCCTAATAGGTGGTGGGTTACATGAAGTTTTGTCTCCTCTTGGGCGGGTATTCAAATGCCCGCTGAATAAAGATAAAGCCTCCGGCGGATGTCACGGATTTTGAAAGGAATCAATTGCGTTTATCTAAGTGCCTTAATTTCCGCAAAAAACGCAGAAATACGGCAAATCGAACCCTTCGCCGTTCGATTCGCAATTCAAAATCCGGACGCAATTACGCCGAGGCGTAATTGATTATCATATACCGTCATCATGACACATTTATATAGTATAACACTTTATTGTGGAATCTAAAATAGAATGGGGTAAATGGTATGTGTAAATATTCCTGAATATAATTCCAACCTGTCGGCATTTATATTTTCATCAAGTCTAGTGAATATCAAAAAAAGCAGGCGCAATGCCTGCTTTTCGGTAGTCATCTTATTAACGGCGTAGGCCGAGTTTAGCAATAAGATCACGGTAACGCTGAACTTCGTTTTCACGTAGGTACTTCAAAAGTCTTTTACGTGTTCCGATCATTTTGTAAAGACCGCGACGTGAGTGGTGGTCTTTCTTATGCGTACGGAAATGTTCTGTCAGGTTATTGATCTCTTCAGTAAGGATAGCGATCTGAACATCTGCAGATCCAGTATCGTTTTCATGAATTTTGTATTCGTTGATCAATTCATTTTTACGCTCTTGTGTAATAGCCATCCTTTTCACCTCCAATGATTAAGATATCCCCGGTTCCCGAGCAAACGTTGGTGAATCGCTTTGCCAAGGAATGGTTCGTGCTTAATGGCACTTATCAAGTTTAGCATACTGGCATTTGAAATGCAACCTCAACGTTGTGCCGACAGGATCTCTTTTGCTTGTTGTGCATCTTTTTTCAGCTGTTCAATCAATGCATCTACCGAATCAAACTTCTTTTCTTCCCGTATATGCCCAATCCAATCGACAGCCACTTCTTTTCCGTATAGATCACCTTCGAAGTCCAGTACATACACTTCCACAACCGGCGCTTGGGCTGTTTCATGAAAGGTCGGCTTCACACCGACGTTGCAGACACCATCAAGGGTCTTTCCTTCCACCGTAAACTGGACTGCATAGACGCCGTTCGCAGGGAGGACCGGTTTGTTGTCAGGTAAGACGTTAGCTGTCGGGAAACCGAGCAAACGGCCGCGTTTTTCACCATGGACGACCTTCCCGATCGTGCGAAACGACCTTCCTAAAAGGGAGGAGGCCTCTTCAACATTTCCTGCCGCCAGCAATTGACGGATTCGGGATGAGGAAACTTTCTCTTCTTTGTCCGTCACTTTATCTACAACCGTTGTGCCATATTCTCCGTTCGCTAAAGCCGCCATTTGTTCCATCGTACCTGCCCCTTTTGAACCGAACGTAAAATCGAAGCCGGCTGTCACATGTTTGACCCCTAGCTTTTTTATAAAAATATCAACGAATTGTTCAGGTGAAAGCGATGCAAGTGCCCAATCGAACGTGACGACAAACAGCGTATCGACGCCCATTGTGCGAAGCAATCGGACTTTCTCTGGAAATTGTGTAATATAGCTTACTTTGCTCGTTCCATCCCCGAAAAGATGGGAGGGATGCGGGTCGAATGTCATGACAGCAGAACGGATGCCAAGCTCTCTTGCTTTCTCCTGTGCTGCTCGGATAACGGTTTGATGCCCTTTATGCAAACCGTCGAAAAAGCCAATGGCCAGTGAATACGGTTCATCATGACCGCCAGCCGTTTTTTCCGGATAATGTAATCTATGGATCTCCATTGTTGTCACCCCTTATTTATTCAAAGGAAACATCTTTTCAGGTTTCATCAACCCCGGTTTTGTAGGATGTTTTTTATAGACCGCCACTGCCCGATTCCCTTTGGTGAACACGATCGGGCTTCCGTCCTGTAATTGTGGATGTTCAGGCAAAACTTGTCCATTCAGTACTTTGTCATAGAGCTCCCCATCGATTTCCACCGTTTGAAAATCGGCTAATGCCTCTTCAAGCGGTCTTAAAAGGGTGCCGATCTGCCCTTTTCCCTGCAATTCCTTCACTTCATCCAATGTCCGGCAGTCACCTTCTCTGAAGCTTCCTGAAGCTGTACGGACGAGGGAAGCCATATGTGCTGGATAGCCGAGCAACTCACCGATTTGAACGGCTAGCGTCCGGATATAAGTTCCTTTGCCGCAAGCGATCCGGATGCGGAACTGGATGACTTCCCCTTCCAACAAATCGACGGCATCGAGCCACTCGATTTCATGGATCTGCACTTTCCGTTCCGGCCGCTCGACTTCAATTCCTTTGCGTGCATATTCATAAAGCTTACGGCCCTTCACTTTCACCGCAGAATACATCGGAGGGATTTGTGTAATCTCCCCTGTCAATTGAGCAAGCGCTTCCTCTAACTCGTTTCGTGTCACGCGTTTCATCGACAAATCGGAAGCGACGATCGCACCATCGGCATCTTCCGTTTCCGTTGAAGTCCCGATCGAAACGACGGCGACATATTCTTTTCCGGAATCTGTCACATACTCCGCCACTTTCGTTGCCTGCCCGATACAAATCGGCAATACGCCTTCCACATTCGGATCAAGCGTGCCCGTATGACCTACTTTTTTGGTACCGAGAATTTTCCGCAATTTGAAAATGCAATCATGTGAGGTCATCCCTTTTTCTTTCCATAATGGCAAAATTCCGTCCATAATTAAACCCCTCTTTAGCGTTCAACTTTCATTCATATGTATGGAAATAGAGGAAGCCGGAAAATCCATGCGGACACCGACTTCCTCCATTTTAACATTTTCTAATTGTCCAGACTCCACTTTTTTTAGTCCTCTTGATCTGTTTTCACCTGTCTGAGAAGCGTATCGATCCGATTTCCGTAGGCAACGGAATCATCGAATTCGAACTTGATCTCCGGTGTGACGCGAAGTCTGATTCGCTGGCCGATTTCAGTGCGAATGAATCCCTTCGCTTTATTCAGGCCTTTCAGCGTCTCTTCTTTTTCTTGCTCTTTTCCAAGCACTGAAATAAAAATCGTCGCTTGTTGAAGATCGCCGGTCACTTCGACGTCAGTGACAGTTACAAAACCGATTCGTGGATCTTTCAATTTTTGGCCGATGATGGCGCCCAGTTCTTTTTTCATCTGTTCTGCGACACGGTTAGCACGCATGGACATGGATGGTCACCCCGATTCCGTATCAATAATAATCGAGTGTAAGGTTGGACATTTCCCATTCCGGATTGGACTCCAGAAAACGAATCGCCCGCCTTACCTCACGCTCAGCAGCATCCTTCGATGATGCCGTGGCAACAATTGCGATTGTCGTCCGTTGCCATAGGTCTTGATGGTCCACTTCCGCGATAGAGACATTATAAGCATTTTTCACTCTGTCCGTCATACGCTTCAATACAGATCGCTTCCCTTTTAAAGAAGCTACGTCCGGAATGAAAAATGTGCATTCCGCATAGACAATCATACCCGTTTAATTTCCTCCATCACGTAGGCTTCAATGATATCGCCTTCTTTGATGTCATTGAAGTTTTTAATCGTAACTCCACATTCATACCCTTTTGCGACTTCTTTCGCATCGTCTTTGAAGCGTTTCAACGTATCCAGTTCCCCTTCAAAAATGACGATATTATCACGGATGATTCGAACGCTTGAGTCACGTGTAATTTTACCGTCTGTTACATAGCTTCCCGCAATCGTACCGATTTTAGACACTTTGAATGTTTCACGAACTTCAAGTTGGCCGATCACTTTTTCTTCGTATTCCGGATCAAGCATACCTTTCATCGCGGATTCGATTTCTTCGATCACCTTGTAGATGACACGGTGTTGACGAATATCGACGCCTTCTTCTTCCGCTGCACGTTTTGCATTGACATCCGGACGAACGTTGAAGCCAATCACAATCGCATTGGAAGCCGCTGCCAATGAAATATCCGATTCATTGATCGCCCCGGCACCCGTGTGGATGATTTTGACATTGACTCCTTCGACCTCGATTTTCATGAGAGAGGCTGCCATCGCTTCAACCGTACCTTGTACATCTGCTTTTACGATGAGGTTCAATTCTTTCATTTCACCTTGTTTCATTTGATCGAACAAGTTATCGAGCGTAACGCGTGTTTTCTCCACACGTTGCTCTTGCAATGCCTCGCCCGCTCTGGATTCACCGATTTGACGCGCTGTCTTCTCATCTTCGAAGACGACAAAACGGTCACCCGCTTGCGGTACATCGCTTAGTCCTGTAATTTCAACCGGCGTAGATGGTCCGGCTTCTTTAACCCGTCGACCAATGTCATTGATCATTGCACGAACTCTTCCGTATGTGTTGCCGACAACGATCGGGTCACCGACATGAAGTGTTCCATCTTGGACAAGAAGGGTTGCCACGGATCCGCGGCCACGATCCAATTGTGCTTCGATGACCGTTCCACGAGCACGAATTGCAGGGTTCGCCTTCAGCTCGCCGACTTCGGCAACGAGCAAGACCATTTCAAGCAGATGATCGATCCCTTCACCTTTCAATGCGGAAATTGGTGCAAAAATCGTATCGCCGCCCCAATCTTCAGCAACGAGTCCATGTTCTGTCAATTCCTGCATAACACGATCCGGATTCGCCGTCGGTTTATCCATCTTGTTCACTGCTACGATGATCGGTACTTCTGCCGCTTTCGCATGGTTGATCGCTTCGATCGTTTGTGGCATGACACCATCATCCGCCGCTACAACAAGAATGGTAAGATCCGTTACTTTCGCTCCACGTGCACGCATCGTCGTGAATGCTGCGTGGCCCGGTGTATCCAAGAACGTGATTTTCTTGCCGTGTTCTTCGATTTGGTAAGCACCGATATGCTGGGTGATCCCTCCAGCTTCGCCTTGTGTTACTTTCGTATTTCGGATCGAATCCAATAATGTCGTTTTACCATGGTCGACGTGCCCCATGATTGTCACAACCGGTGGACGCTCTGTTTGTCCCTCGGCCGTTTCTTCGGACTCCTCGAAATAGATTTCAAGATCTGTCACATCAATGCGGATTTCTTCTTCTACCTCTACACCGTAGTCGGCACAAATCAGTTCGATGGCATCTTGGTCAAGCTCTTGGTTAATCGTCGCCATGACACCAAGCATGAACAGTTTTTTAATGATTTCGGACGGTTCACGATGGAGCTTTTGCGCCAATTCTGCCACGGACAATGATTCGTAAAACGTGATTTTTTCCGGTAACGGTTGTTCCACTTTCGGCTGTGGTGCTGGACGGTATCTTCTTCGCCCTTGGTTAATTCCCTTTGCGGGCGGACGACCGCCGCGACCACCTGGACGGTTCTGTCCGCCTTGTGCTGGACGATTACCGCCTTGACCGCCTGTTGGACGGTTTTGCCCGCCTTGCGCTGGACGATTACCGCCTTGGCCGCCTGCTGGGCGATTTTGTCCACCTTGTGCTGGACGATTACCACCTTGGCCGCCTGCTGGGCGATTTTGTCCACCTTGTGCTGGACGATTACCACCTTGGCCGCCTGCTGGGCGATTTTGCCCGCCTTGCGCTGGACGGTTACCGCTTTGGCGGTTATTTTTTTGTCCGTTGTTCGTGTTGTTAGCAGATGTGTTCGGCTTCGATGTTTGTTGATTGCTTGTTTTGCCGGCAAATTTACGGTCCAGTTTGGAAACCGCCTCCGAATCCAAAGTCGCCATATGGTTGCTGACACTCACATTATTTTTTGCTAACTCATCAATTACTTCTTTACTTGTCCGATTCACTTTTTTCGCGTATTCATGTACACGTATTTTCGTCATTAGCCCACCCCCGTTAATATTCGTTGAGGAGCCCGGACAATTTGCCGGCAAAGCCGGCGTCCGTTAGCGCGAGGACAACTCGCGACTCTTTTCCGATGGCATGCCCGAGATCTTCCCGACTCCCGAAGACATGCTTCTCAACGTTATAAGACGTACATTTATCAGTTATTTTTTTCATTGTGTTTTTAGAGGCATCTTCCGACACAATGACAAGTTGTGCATTGCCCGCACGAATTTCACGCACGACCAATTCCTCACCTGTTATGATTTTTCTTGCCCTTGCAGCCATACCAAGCATTTGAAATATCCGTTTCGAATCGGTCATTTCAGTGCCTCTCGTCGGATGGCATGGAGTAGATCTTCATAGACTTGTTCTGGTACTGCCGTGCCCAGTTGACTTTCAATCGATCGATTACGGCGTGCCAACTCCACCGCTTCCTCGGATTTCGAAACATACGTCCCGCGACCGGATTTCTTACCAGTGAGATCGACTGAAACTTCCCCCTCTTTTGTGCGGACGATACGGATCATTTCCTTTTTCGGGAACATTTCACCGGACGCTGCACATTTTCGTAAAGGAATTTTTTTCATGCTCGCCATCTATGGTCAGCCTCCTTCTCAGTCTTCGTCGTCCGAATACAAATCGATTGTTTCTTCCTCAAACTCAGTGGACGCTTCGTCTTCCACAAAATAAGGATCGTTCAACGCGAGTTCCTCATCCAATTGCCCTTCTGCTTCTTCCACGTGCGTTTCATCAAATGCTCGTGGATAGATGCCGAGTTCACGGGCATCCGTCTCGCTTTTGATATCAATTTTCCAACCTGTCAATTTTGCAGCAAGTCGGGCATTTTGTCCACGTTTCCCGATTGCAAGCGACAATTGATAGTCAGGTACGACGACCGTTGTCGACCGGTCTTCTTCGTTCACTTGAACGTCGATCACTTTTGACGGGCTTAGCGCGTTCGCCACAAAGATGACCGGATCTTCGGACCACTCAACGATATCGATTTTTTCGCCATTCAATTCATTGGAAATCGATTGAACACGTGCACCTCTTGCTCCAACACATGAACCGACCGGATCCACCTCTTCGTTATTCGTATGGACCGAAATTTTGGAGCGATCACCCGCTTCTCGCGCAATCGATTTGATTTCGACGATGCCTTCGTAAATTTCTGGCACTTCGACCTCAAACAGCCTGCGAAGAAGACCTGGATGGGTTCTGGAAACAAACACTTGAGGACCACGTGACGTACGTTCAACTTTTGTAATATACACTTTTATGCGGTCATGGGGTTGGTAAGTTTCAGTGGAAATCTGTTCGCCTGCCGGCAATACCGCCTCCACTTTTCCAAGACCGACATAGAGGTTGCGTGCATCTAATCGCTCGACAATCCCGTTGACGATATCATCTTCCCGATCTACGTACTCTTCATAGATCAGCCCACGCTCCGCCTCTCTCACGCGCTGTGTCACGACTTGCTTAGCCGTTTGAGCGGCAATCCGGCCAAAGTCACGTGGCGTCACTTCTTCCTCGACGATGTCTTCTAATTCATAAGCCGGATTGATGCGCTGTGCATCTTCAAGCGAGATTTGTAAACGATCATCCTCCACTTCGTCTACAACGTCTTTCCGGGAATAGACTTTCATCGTCCCCTTATCTAGGTTCAAATCGACCCGCACATTCTGTGCCTGATTGAAATTGCGTTTATACGCAGTCACAAGTGCCGCTTCGATCGCTTCTACCAATACGTCCCTCGAAATGCCTTTCTGTTTTTCAAGGGCAGTCAATGCATCGAGTAGATCACTACTCATGTTCATCACTCCTACATTCAATTATGCGGAAAAATCAATAGCCAAGCGGGCAAATGCGATTTTTTCCTTTTCAATGACAACCGTCAACTTTCTAGTCTTGATGCGAACTTCAATTTCTGCAGCTTCTGGTCCATAGCTTAACAAGTAACCTTCGAATTCCTTCATGCCCTCAATCGGTTCATACGTCTTTATGAAGACGTACTGGCCGATCGCCTTTTGGAAATCCTCTTCTTTCTTCAACGGTCGTTCTGCTCCCGGTGAAGAAACTTCTAGAAAATAATTTTGTGGAATCGGGTCTGTACGATCAAGTTCTTCGCTTAATTTTTCACTAACTTGCGCACACTGATCGATATCGATATTGCCTTCAGGCGTATCGATATAGACACGTAAAAACCAGTCTCTTCCTTCTTTCATGAACTCGATGTCGACAAGCTCCAGCTCAAGGTCTGTGACAATCGGATTGACGAGTTTTTCAACCTCTTCCGTAATTTTACTCATCTAATTCCTCCCGAAATCTTTTTCCTGTAATCAAAAATAGTACAGAACAACAGAAAAGAGCGGGAATCCCCACTCTTTTTGCGCAAGACTTATTACAAAAGTTAAGTTTATCATACCACACGTTATTTAGCCGTGCAAACAAACCGGGCTGCGAAGGGCCCGGTTTGTATAATTTCCGCGCACTTTGCGGAAATTATACAGAAATAGCTAAACCGACCCCATTATCGCAATTTCAAAACGAAGCGAAAACCTTAAAACAGCGATAACTGATTCGCTTCCGGCATTCCTTCAAGACAGCCGAGCGAATCCATATACTCGGTCACCGTCTTCGATACGCGTCCCCGTTGCTGAAGGTCCTCTTTGGACAAGAACTCCCCGTCTTTCCTCGCTTCTACAATCATTTTAGCGACGTTTGTACCGAGCGAAGGAATCGAATTGAACGGTGGAATAAGCGAATCCCCATCGATCAGGAATGTCGTGGCATCGGATTTATACAAATCCGGCTTTGCAAATGAAAAGCCGCGTTCGCACATTTCCAAGGCGATTTCCAACACCGTCAATAAACTCTTCTCTTTCGGGGAAGCATCCAAGCCTTTTGCATTGATCTCTTTGATCTGTGCCCGGATCGCATTTGATCCTTTCGTCATCGTCAGCAAATCATAATCGGTCGCACGCACAGAGAAGTAGGCTGCGTAATACATGATCGGATGATGCACTTTGAAATAAGCAATGCGAAGCGCCATCAATACGTAGGCGGCCGCGTGCGCTTTCGGGAACATGTATTTGATCTTTTTACACGATTCGATATACCAATTCGGTACACCTTTCGCTCTCATTTCCGCTTCGAATTCAGGTGTCAGACCACGGCCTTTCCGTACAAACTCCATGATTTTGAAGGCCACGGAAGGTTCAAGTCCTTGGTAAATGAGGTACACCATAATATCGTCACGACAACCGATCACATCGGACAATTCACATGTTTTATTCTGTATCAATTCCTGTGCGTTGCCGAGCCAAACGTCTGTCCCATGGGATAATCCTGAAATTTGGATCAGTTCCGAGAATGTCGATGGCTTCGTCTCTTCCAACATCTGCCGAACGAAGCGTGTCCCGAATTCCGGTACACCGAGTGTGCCAGTCTTACAGCCGATCTGCTCCTCAGTCACACCTAGCGATGAAGTGCCGCTGAATAATTCCATGACCCCTTTATCGTCCGGTGGAATGGTCATCGGATCGATTCCGGAAAGGTCTTGTAACATTTTGATCATCGTCGGATCATCATGTCCAAGAATGTCGAGTTTCAACAAGTTGTTATCGATGGAATGGAAGTCAAAATGCGTCGTCCGCCAACTTGATTCCACATCATCCGCCGGAAACTGGATCGGCGTGAAATCGAATATTTCCATCGTATCTGGCACAACGATGATACCGCCGGGGTGTTGCCCGGTATTCCGTTTAACGCCTGAACAACCTTGCACAAGCCTATCGATTTCGGCGCCACGGAAATGCAGATTATTATCGTTCATATAGCCACGCACATAGCCATACGCTGTCTTTTCGGCGACCGTACCGATTGTTCCTGCACGATAGACGTAATCCTCCCCGAACAGCTCCTTCGTATAATTATGCGCATGTGCCTGATAATCACCACTGAAGTTCAAATCGATATCCGGAACTTTATCCCCATTAAAGCCAAGGAACGTTTCGAACGGAATATCTTGTCCATCTTTTTTGAATGCAGTGCCGCAAGATGGACAGTTTTTATCAGGTAAGTCATAACCCGAACTGACGGACCCATCATCAAAGAACTCGGAAGTCTTACAAGACGGGCAAATATAATGCGGTGGCATCGGGTTCACTTCCGTAATTTCCATTAATGTGGCGACTAGGGAAGAACCGACAGATCCACGTGATCCGACAAGATAACCATCATCCAACGACTTTTTCACCAGCTTATGGGAAATGAGATAGATAACAGCGAATCCATGGCCGATGATGGATTTCAATTCTTTTTCAATCCGCGCCTCAATGATTTCAGGCAACTGCTCGCCATAAATACGGTGAGCCATCGAATAGGTCAATTCCCTTACTTCATCATCCGCACCTTCGATTGTCGGTGTATAAAGATCGTCCTTGATCGGTTTGACGTCGCCGATTTTTTCTACGATCGCAAGCGGGTTATCAATGACGATTTCTTCCGCTACTTGCTCCCCGAGGAAAGAAAACTCTTCCAACATTTCGTCCGTCGTCCGGAAATGGACTGCAGGCAGTCCATGCCGGTTCATCGGGTTGGCACCACCTTGCGAACGGACAAGCACTTGACGGAATGTCGCATCCGTTTCATCGATATAATGAACGTTGCCTGTCGCACATACGGGAAGACCGACCTTTTTCCCGAGCTTCACCATTTTCCGCATGATGTCTTCCATATTCCATTCATCCCGGATTAGTTCCAATTCAATGAGATGTGAGTAAACAGGCTTGGGATGAATTTCGAGATAATCGTAAAATTTTGCGATTTCCTCCACTTCATCCATCGACTTTTGCATCAGCCCTTCAAACACTTCCCCTTTATCACAACCGGAACCGACGAGTAACCCTTTCCGATATTTCGTCAGTAAAGAACGTGGAATTCGTGGTACCCGGTAAAAATAATGCATATGGGAGTAGGAGACGAGCTTGAATAGGTTCTTCAACCCTTCATCATCTACCGCCAACAGTGTACAATGCGACGGGCGTGAACGTTTGTAAGCATCCCCTTCGCCGATATGACGGTTGAAGTCATCCAGATAGACGATCTCTCTCTCCTCAGCTTCTTTCATCAATTTCACGAAAAGATGTGCCGTCGCCTCGGTATCATAAATGGCTCGGTGATGTTGGGTCAGTTCAATGTTATACTTTTTCGCCAGCGTGTTCAGCCGGTGATTTCGCAGTTCTGGATGGATGAAACGAGCCAGTTCGAGCGTATCGATGACCGGATACGCTTTAGGTGGTAATCCCGCTTTCTTGGACGCTTCATAAAAGAATCCCATATCGAACTTCGCATTATGGGCAACAAGTATCGAATCCCCGATGAATTCACTGAAGTCTTTAATGACTTCCTCGACTTCAGGGGCATCTTTCACCATGTCATCGGTGATGCCCGTCAACTCGGTTGTCGTTGACGATAGTGGATGATGCGGGTTGGCAAACCGTTCGAAAGACTCGATAATTTCACCGTCTTTCACTCTGACTGCGGCAAGCTCGATAATGGTGTCGTACACCGCAGATAGACCGGTCGTTTCCACGTCAAATACGACATAACTATCTTCATCCAACTTGCGGTGCTGTTCATCATAAACAATCGGGACCCCATCATCCACCAAATTCGCTTCCAGTCCGAAAATGACTTTAATACCATTTTTCTTGCCAGCCGCATACGCTTCCGGAAACGACTGGACATTTGCATGATCAGTAATGGCGATGGCAGGATGTCCCCATTTTGCCGCTTGCCCGACAAGTGCGGAGGCGGACACGACCGCATCCATCTGACTCATTGTCGTATGGGCATGTAGTTCGATCCGTTTTCGATCTTCCGGGGCATTGTCCTTTCGGATGACGGGTGCCACTTCCATAATATCCTGTGCCATCATAATCAGATCGCGGACGAATGTATCGTTCTGAATCCCTCCGCGTGCCCGGACCCACATACCTTTTTTCAAGGACTTCATCATTTCCGCATCTTCATTGTCACGAGAGAACATTTTGACAAGGATGGAGTCCGTATAATCCGTCACTTTCAGCGTTAACAGCGAGCGGCCGCTTCGCAATTCTCGGATCTCTGTATCAAAGACATACCCTTCGATAGTGATCCGGCGTTCTTCGTCTTGAATCTGCTGGATTTCCATGATCGGCTCGTCTTGTTTGATCGGAACACCGAGTCGGAATGGTCCGGATACCGCATCGCCATTTTCCTTTTTCGACGTTTCACGTTGTTTCATATCCGCCAACGCTTTTTGACCAAGCGCTTCCTCTTCCGCCTCCCGCTGAGCAAAGAATGCCATCCGAGCGGCTTCCTCCTCACTGTTATCCCCTTCCTGAATCCGGAAATCGACGATGGGACGAGGAAAACCGAATGCTGTATAAGCATTCGCAATCAATTCACCATATTTGTTTTTCATCGTTTGCAATTCCATATCGTTCGTGCAATGTAACATCAATTTACCACCGGACAGCACCGGTTTCTGCCCGATCAACCGCTGTCTGATCGGCGGCGACATGGCACTCATTTCTTCGATGATAAAAGGCCAATAGTCTGTCAGTAATTGATCGTCCGTTACCGGATTAGCGGATGTGACATGAAGCTTGACAGTCGCGATCGCCGCAAAGGCTTCGTTGACACGGCGTGCAAAAATAGTGAAAACGTTGACTGGCAACGGTTTGGGAACCGTTAAATTGAATTGCCACACCCTCGATTTCCGATGAATGTTCACCCGGTTCAGTTCAGCCTGTTCAAAGTGGATCACGAATTCATCATCGGTCATACCGATTTGTTGCAGTAACATTAACAGCTTATTCTGGGCGTCCATATGCCTCCCCTTTCCATATGTAGTGAAAAGAAGGGAAGTGCCGCTAAACGGCCTTCCCTCCTTGTGTATTATTGTGTTGAGAAAAAGCCTTGTAGCTTTTCAGTAATTTCTTCTTTTTGCCATTCGGTTGTTTCGCCTGTTTGTCTGAATTTCACTTCGACAATTCCTTCCGAAGCTTTTTTACCGACTGTCAGGCGTATTGGCAATCCGATCAAATCTGAATCAGCGAATTTGACACCTGCACGTTCAGGACGATCATCATAGAGCACTTCATATCGATAGGATTTCAAGACGCTGTATAATTCATCCGCCAATTCCTTTTGGATTTCGTCTTTGACGTTGACTGCAATCAGGTGGACATCGTATGGGGATAGGTTCTTGGGCCATTTCAAACCGTTCTCGTCGTTAAATTGCTCCGCGACGGCAGCTAAAATGCGCGACACTCCGATACCATAGCAGCCCATAATATACGGTTTCGCCTTACCGTTTTCATCTAAAAATGTACCTTCCATCGGTTCGCTATAAGTAGTACCCAGTTTGAATATATGGCCGACTTCGATGCCTTTGGCAAATTTAATTGTGCCATTGCCATCTGGTGAGGCGTCTCCCTCACGGATAAACCGCAAATCTTCATAACGGTCTACTGCAAAATCACGCTCCGGATTGACATTCTTTAAATGGAACCCATCCTCGTTCGCACCACATACACCATTGACTATGGCTGCCACGGCATGGTCTGCAATCACATGTAGACCGACTGGTAATTTAACCGGTCCGATTGAACCGACTGTACATGCAAGAAGACTTTGGACGTCCCTTTCAGCAGCTAATTCGATTTCAGTTGCCCCTAATGCGTTTTTCAGTTTAATCGCATTGATTTCATGGTCGCCGCGGCATAGCACCGCAACGTGTTCATCATCCGCTCTAAAGATCAATGTTTTGATCAATTGGTCGTTTTCGATTTCAAGAAATGTTGCCACTTCATCAATCGTTTTTTGATCAGGTGTGGCGACCTTCTCAACTTCTTTTAACGGCTCGTCTCGTTTGACGTATGAATTATTCACGTCCGCCATCTCAATGTTAGCCGCGTAGGGAGAACTATCGCTATAGGCAATCGTATCTTCACCAATATCCGACAAAGCCATGAATTCATGTGTATCGGTTCCACCAATTGTACCGCCATCTGCAATGACTGCACGGAAATTGAGTCCTAGGCGCGTAAAGATATTCATATATGCCCGCTTCATATCTTCATATTTTTCATCTAAGCTTTCTTCAGTCGCATGAAATGAATAGGCATCTTTCATGATAAACTCCCGTCCACGTAACAAACCAAAGCGTGGACGTTGCTCATCTCGAAACTTCGTCTGGATTTGGAACATTGTGAGCGGTAATTTTTTATAGGATTTCACTTCATCACGAACAAGTGATGTGATCACTTCCTCATGAGTCGCACCGAGCGCAAACTCCCGCTCATGACGATCTTTCAGACGAAATAATTCAGGACCGTACGAATACCATCTGCCCGTCTCCTGCCATAATTCCGCTTGCTGCATCGCTGGCATGAATACTTCGACTGCATCGATCGCTTCCATCTCTTCCCTGATGATTTTCTCGATTTTTTGCAAAACTTTCTTACCTAAAGGCAGGAAAGAATACACACCGCTTGTGTTTTGACGAATAAACCCGGCTCGAAGAAGCAGCTGATGTGAGATGATTTCTGCATCAGAAGGAACTTGACGCATTGTTGGTATGAATGTTAGAGATTGTTTCATAAGTTATTCCCACCTCTAGTGAAGTTCAATGTTCACGCTTTCTCTCTTTTTGCTGAAGATCAATGACGCATTCCTCTTTTCTTTAGGAGGAAAAGAAGAAGCGTTGAATGTCATTCCACGTGACGACTAGCATCAAAACCATCAAGAGTACAATCCCGACAAAATGGACCATTCCTTCTTTTTGCTTATCAATCGGCTTTCCTCGAATCGCTTCGAACAAGAAGAACAATAGTCTACCACCATCCAGTGCTGGCAATGGCAGCAAATTCATAATCCCAAGGTTGATACTTAAAATGGCGGCCCAGTTCATCAAACTGTAAATGCCAAACTTTGCGACATCCTCTGTTGCTTTATAAATACCGACCGGCCCGGACAATGCGTCTATCGTGAATTGCCCCGTCACTAACATCCCAAGCAACTCAAATATACGCTTAATCCAAGTGACTGTTTGCTCTGCACCGAACGCCACTGCTTTCAGAGGATTCTTTTCAACTGGGCTTGTATAAGTAACGCCGATTTGTCCAAATGTCTCGCCTTTTTCGGTTACGGATTTAGGTGTCACTTCCAGTATCTGACGAGTGCCACTCCGCTCAACTTCAAATTGCAAAGGCATACCCGGATTTTCTTGAATGACGAGTGCAAATTCCTGCCAGGTCTCGATTGGCGTGCCGTTCACCCCTGTAACTAAATCGCCTTTTTCCATCCCCGCTTCTTGGGCAGGGCCATTGGAACTGACCTCAGAAATAATCGGTTCATATGTCGGAACCCCTTGCAACAAACCGATTGCAAGAAAAATGAAAAATGCTAGGATGAAGTTGAACAATGGGCCGGCAAAAATGGCCATCGCCCGCTGACCGACCGATTTCGATTCGAACTGTCTGTCGTAAGGGGCGATCAGCGTCTCCTGTCCTTTTTCGTAGATAACCGCTTTTCTTGAAACATTAAAACGGACAAGTTGCCCTTCATCATCATACCCTTTGATGAACATGTCCTTTTCCAAATCGGATGCTTCCGTTTCTAAGAATAGGACATCCGGATTCGCGACATTGCGATTTAGGTAAATTTTTTCAACTTCCCCAGTTTCCCCGATGATGAGACCAACACGATATCCCGGCTGTAACTGGACCGTATCGAAATCTTCCCCGGCCATTCGTACATAGCCTCCTAGCGGAAGTAGTCGAATCGTATATAATGTTTCATTTTTTCTGATGCCTAAAATTTTGGGACCAAACCCAACTGCAAATTCGCGCACCATAATCCCGGCTCTTTTCGCGAACAAGAAATGTCCCAGCTCATGAAATGTAACTAGAGAACCGAATATGATGATAAACGCAATTACGGTTTCCATAAAAAACCACCTTCACTGGCCTTCAAAGCCGATTCTAAACAACTCATTCTACCATAGCATACACCATTTTTCGAGTCAGCGTATCTGTTTCTAAAATCGTTTCGAGGTCGGGTGCAGCAATCGTCTCATGCTGATCCATCATCCGTTCAATGATATCCTCGATTTGCACAAATGGGATGCGCCCATCCATAAAGAGACTGACCGCGATTTCATTCGCTGCATTCATCACCGTCGGCATTGTTCCGCCTTCCCTACCGGCGGCATATGCCAAAGCCAATGCCTTGTAACGTGCGAAATCTACTTTTTCAAAATGCAATCGGCCGATCTCCTCCAGACGAAGTGGCTTTGCGTTTTGCATCGGAATACGATCCGGATACGTCAATGCATATTGAATCGGTACACGCATATCTGGAGAGCCCAGTTGTGCCATCACACTGGTATCTTCGAATTCCACCATGGAATGGATGATACTCTCTTTGTGCAACAAGCAATCGATCTGGTCATATGGCATATTGAAAAGATGATGGGCTTCAATGACTTCCAGCCCTTTGTTCATCATTGTCGCTGAGTCGATTGTCAATTTGCTGCCCATGGACCAGTTAGGATGGGCCAAGGCTTGTTCAACTGTCACATTTGTAAGCTCCTCACGGGAAAGATCTCGGAAACTGCCTCCTGACGCTGTTAAAATCAGGCGAGACACACGCTTCGGATTTTCACCGTTTAACGACTGGAACAACGCAGAGTGCTCACTATCGACGGGTAATAACGGAACCCGATGTTTACGGGCTTCTTCCATCACAATATCCCCCGCAGCGACAAGCGTTTCTTTGTTGGCAATCGCAATCGGTATCCCGGCGCGGATTGCTTCCAATGTCGGCTCCAATCCGACACTTCCGATAACCGCACTCACCAATACATCTGCACCGGACCGTGCTGCAATTTCGATAAGCCCTTCTTTGCCATGGACGAATCGGATGGTTGGGAACTCGGTTTGCAATGCTTGTGCATCCTCCTGTCTGATGACAGATATCATTTGAGGATGGAAGGTAGCAGCAATTTCCCTCACCTTAACTATATTCAACCCCGCCGAAAAAGATACGAGCTCGAATTTATCCGGATTGGACCCGATAATATCCAACGTTTGTATACCGATGGACCCCGTCGCTCCAAGCAAACTAATTTTCTTCGTCATAAAGACACCCTTTCCAATCAATCCCACAACTGTAGTCCTACTAATTCAAGTTAACCAACAAAATGTAAAAAATGAAGTAACGGCAATACAAAAAGGAGACTGTCGAATCGATCCAGTATCCCACCGTGACCCGGCAGCAACTTCCCGGAATCTTTGACTGCATAATGCCTTTTCAATGCAGATTCAACCAAGTCGCCCAATTGGCCGACAATTGAAGCAACAACCGTTACACCGACTAGAATGATATACGTCGATGAAAGCGCATAAAAATATTGAAAAATGCATGCGAAAACGACTGCCGATAGAATACCACCGATAAAACCTTCTACTGTTTTATTCGGGGAGATTTCCGGCCAGAGTTTCCGTTTTCCGATCTTTCTTCCAACGAAATAAGCACCCGAGTCCGTCATCCAAATCACCATCAATGCATAAATCACATATTCGATCCCAGCTAATCTTGTTTCGATCAAATAATAAAATCCGATTCCTACATAGAGAGCAGCCAATACTGAAAATGCTGCATGATCAAATGTATAGCGATTTTTTACGATAACTGTATAAATCAATAAAATAAGAATGATGGCAAATGACATTTCGATTTTCGTATATCCCAACTTGCTATAAACCGCGTCATTCCAGGTAACCGGCATGAGAAGTATGACAAGTGCAATCCAAGTCAAAACCCCTTCCACGGAAAAAAGTCGAATTTCTCGCATTCTTAACAGTTCGAAAAGGCCAATCGTTGCCATGATATATACCGCTAAAGTGAATGGCAATCCACCTAAGAGGACGATTGGAACGAAAAAGGCAAGCGCAATAATGGCCGTTATAATTCTTTGTTTCAAATAGTTCCCTCCCCTTCAACGCTTCCGAAACGTCGATGACGCAGCTGAAATTCTTCCATCGCTTGAATCATGCAGGCTTCATCAAAATCCGGCCATAACACACTCGTAAATGACAATTCCGCGTAGGCGAGTTGCCATAACATGAAATTGGAAAGTCTCACTTCTCCGCTCGTACGGATGAGTAAATCCGGCTCTGGCAAATGCGCCGTCATCAAATACGAACTAATGATCGACTCATCGATATCATCCACTTGAAGTGAACCGTCATCAACGAGTGTAGCGATTTTCTTCAAAGCTTCGACAAGTTCAAGCCTGCTGCCATAGTTCATCGCAAAATTCAATGTCATCCCATCATTGTCCTTCGTCGCTTCCATCGCTTTTCGAATCGCTTTTTTCGTATGTTCCGGAAGCATCTCGACATTGCCGATCATTTCAACTTTTACATTTTTCTCAATCAACTCGGGAAGATATGTGCTCAAAAACTCTCCGGGAAGCTTCATCAGGAAATCAATTTCGAGCTTAGGCCGTTTCCAGTTTTCCGTGGAGAATGCGTAAAGTGTCAACACTTCTATGCCTAAATCATTTGCGATTCGCGTTATTTTACGGACCGTTTTCATCCCTTCATGATGTCCCGCGATCCTTGGTAAGTTACGCTGTTTTGCCCATCTGCCGTTTCCGTCCATGATGATTGCTACATGGGCGGGAATCTGCCCCTTCTTAACATTGGCAATCCGGTCCGATAACAATCCCTCAGACATCGCAGTTTTTTTTCGCATGAGTTTGTCCAGCATGTCATTTCCTCCACTCGGCTACTTTTCTGAGCAAGTACATACTCTATCGTAACAAATTAGACGTACAATTTCATTTTTTTCCGATCATCCAAAACAAAAGCGCAGGGCGCCTACCTAGATGATCGGAGCCTATACGAAGAAAGAGACGTCCTGAAATTAGGACGTCCCGGTCTATAGAAAGTTCTCTATCAGATTTCCATGATTTCATTTTCTTTGTCTTTTGCGATTTGCTCAATTCTCTCAATTTGCGAGTCTGTCAGTTTTTGGATTTCTTCTCCGTTACGGTGCAATTCATCCTCTGTGATCTCGCCATTTTTTTCGAGTTTCTTGAAATCATCATTCGCATCACGACGGATGTTACGAACCGCAACTTTTGAGTCTTCCGCTTCTTTTTTCACTTGCTTGACAAGCTCTTTACGACGTTCCTCCGTCAAGGCAGGAACGGCAAGACGGATGACAGAACCATCATTTGATGGTGTAATCCCAATGTCCGATCTCATAATCGCCTTTTCAATTTCTCCGAGCGTTGTCTTGTCATATGGTTGGATGACGAGAAGACGCGGTTCAGGGACTGAAATTCCAGCCATTTGGTTTAGCGGCGTTGGTGCTCCGTAATACTCAACAGAAATTCTGTCTAAGAGAGAAGCGTTTGCACGTCCGGCTCGAATTGATGCCAGCTCTCTTGTATAAGCACCGATTGCTTTTTCCATACGATCTTTCGCTTGATCCATCACTGTTTTCGGCATTATAGATTCCTCCTGACAACCGTTCCAATCGGCTCACCTAGAACGGCTCTTTTAATATTTCCATTATCCATTATCGAGAATACTACGAGAGGGATATCATTGTCCATACATAGCGTTGAAGCAGTGGAATCCATCACTTCAAGCCCTTGACTGATGACTTCCAAATAAGAAAGTTCCTGATACTTCACTGCATTTGTATCTTTCATCGGATCGGCAGAGTATACACCGTCCACATTATTTTTCGCCATCAGTATGACGTCCGCTTCGATTTCTGCCGCCCGAAGCGCCGCAGTCGTATCTGTTGAGAAATAGGGGTTCCCTGTACCTGCTGCAAAGATCACAACCCGCTTCTTCTCCAGATGTCGGATCGCTTTCCGGCGTATGTAAGGTTCCGCTACTTGTCTCATTTCAATGGAAGATGAAACACGCGTTTCCACACCGAGTTTTTCAAGGGAATCTTGAAGCGCAAGGGAATTCATGACTGTTGCAAGCATTCCCATATAATCGGCTGTCGCACGATCCATGCCCATCTCGCTGCCAATTTTCCCACGCCAAATATTTCCGCCACCAACGACGACAGCCACTTCGACGTCCAGATCGACAACTTCCTTCACTTGTTCGGCAACCGTTTTGATGATTGCTGGAGATAATCCAAAACCTTTATCACCGGCAAGTGCTTCTCCGCTTAACTTCAAGACGATTCTTTTGTATTTTGGGACGTTCATTTGTATCCTCCATCTACTACTTTATTCTCATCAAAAGCATAGGGCGTCGTTTAGCCCCGACAAGCGCTGGAAGGCCTGAAGATAAAGGCGCTCTTCGCCTTTATCGGCGGGACTGAAGCAACTCGAAGGGCCGACGCCCGAAGCCTGGTCGAAAAATAGGGAACACATGCATGTGTTCCCCATCAGTTGTTCTATAAAGAAATCAATTAGTTACCTTTAACTTGGCTCATTACTTCATCCGCGAAGTTATCTTCACGTTTTTCGATTCCTTCACCTACTGCATAACGGATAAATTCTTTCAATGTACCGCCAGTAGCTTTGACGAAGTCGCTCACTTTTTGATCGGAGTTTTTAACAAACGCCTGATCAAGAACACAAATTTCCTCGAAGTATTTGCCGATACGGCCTTCAACCATTTTCGCTACGATGTTTTCTGGCTTTCCTTCGTTAAGTGCTTGTTCAGTTAGAACTTTACGCTCGCGTTCAACTTCTTCTTCCGATACTTGGTCACGAGAAACGTATTTCGGATTCAAAGCTGCAACGTGCATTGCAACGTCTTTTGCCGCTTCAGCATCTGTAGAGCCTTCAAGCACAACAAGAACTCCGATACGGCCGCCCATATGAAGGTATGGTCCGAATGCATCGTTATCTGTTTTTGTACGGATTTCGAAACGGCGAAGTGTAATTTTCTCACCGATTTTCGCAACTGCGTTTGAAATATGATCCGCAACGGAAAGGCCATTTTCCAATTTGGAATCATGCGCTTCTTCAATCGTTGCAGGTTTTGTAGCAAGAAGATGCTCTGCAAGTTCTTGTACAAGCGTTTGGAACGCTTCATTTTTCGCAACGAAGTCTGTTTCAGCATTCACTTCAAGGATAACCGCTTCGTTTCCATTGACATGAATCGTAGTCGTTCCTTCTGCAGCGATACGATCCGCTTTTTTCGCTGCGCTGGAAAGGCCTTTTTCACGAAGGAAATCGATTGCCGCTTCCATGTCACCATTCACTTCTGTAAGTGCTTTTTTGCAGTCCATCATCCCTGCACCCGTTTTTTCACGAAGTTCTTTTACCATTTGTGCTGTAATTGCCATTTTCCATTCCTCCAATTTATGTCGTTACTATCTGAACATAAGCGCAAGGCGCGTCAGCCTTAGACATTCCTAAAAAAGACGATAAGGGGATAGGCCGCTTATCGTCTTTTGATTTACTAAATTTACTCTGCAGCTACTGTTTCTTCTTCAGTCGCCTCTTCGTCTTCGCCTTGTCTTGATTCGATCAAAGCGTCAGCCATTTTGCTTGTTAGTAGACGTACTGCACGGATCGCATCATCATTCGCAGGAATGACATAGTCGATTTCATCCGGATCACAGTTTGTATCAACGATTCCGACAAGTGGGATGTTCAATTTGATCGCTTCCGCTACAGCAATGCGCTCTTTGCGTGGATCAACGACGAACATTACATCAGGAAGTGCTTTCATATCACGGATTCCGCCAAGGAATTTAACAAGGCGTTCGTGTTCTTTTTTAAGTTGTCCAACTTCTTTTTTAGGAAGTACGTCGAATGTACCGTCTTCTTCCATACGCTCGATTTCTTTCAAACGTGCAACACGTTTTTGAATTGTACCGAAGTTCGTAAGCGTTCCGCCGAGCCAGCGTTGGTTGATGTAGTACATTCCAGCGCGTTCAGCTTCTTCTTTAATTGCATCTTGAGCTTGTTTTTTCGTACCGACGAAAAGTACTTTCCCGCCGTCAGCACCAACTTGGCGCATAAATGCGTAAGCTTCTTCAAGTTTTTTCACCGTTTTTTGAAGGTCGATGATGTAGATACCGTTACGCTCTACGAAAATGTATTTTTTCATTTTCGGATTCCAACGGCGTGTTTGGTGACCGAAGTGCACCCCTGCTTCAAGCAGTTGTTTCATTGAGATTACTGACATTTGTTATTCCTCCTGTTTGGTTTGATTCCTCCGTGCGCTTCATTCGGCAGAGCGACCTTTCGGCACCTTCCCCGTCGTCCGTGCACGTGTGTAGTAATACCATTTGCTAATATACCACAGCAGAATTCGTTTAGCAACTTATTTCACCTGAATTTGAGCATCAGTTCCACTTCAGTTTTTCCTTTTCCGAGCTTTTTGGCAATTTCTTCGATGGAATAGCCTTGTCGATGCCACTCCAGCGCCCGTGTTCTGTCGTCTTCCGGCTCCCGTTCAAGTTGCTCATCAGATTCACCGCCATGTACTGCCCTGGCATTTTCATACGTTTGAAGCGCAATATTGACGGGCACTTTCGGTATGCCGATGGCCGGTCCAGGTTGCGGTTCTTCCGTAGGGGCAGTCGGTACTGGCATGGCAGAGTCAGCAATTCCCGACTGTTCTTGTTTCGCCATTTCTGTTTGCCGTTCGGCAAGCTTTGCGATCAGCCGCTCATTTTCATCTTTTAATTCCGCCAAATAGGCACCGATCGAGTCATCCATTTCATTCATGAGCTGACGTTGTTTTTTTTCCAAGTCATCAAATTTCGACACTTTCGTGTAAAGCAAAACAAGGAAATAAGCGACGATAATTTGAATAAAAAATAAAACTGCTAAGAAAATCGCCATTATCGATTACCCTGTAAAGTCGACAAATGCACCTTTGTAAGGATGATGTGTCTTCTTTTCTTCCTCATTTTCTCGCTGCTGGCCATCTTGTGAATCGCCTTGTTCATGTCGTTTTCCATTTCCATCCGCCCTTGCCGATTGTTTCGTTTCCAAGACCGTTTCTTTTGCCTTTGCACTTTGCCTCTCCGTCAATGCATGGGCAAGGTCCTGATTCACTTGCGATTGTTGAAGTTTCTGTTCAGAAACCTTGCCCGCATCGAAAGTCTTCGGAATCGCAATTTGCAGTTCAATTCCTTTTAGACTCATAGAATCCCTCCATCGACGATTTCAGACGTTAATAATTTACGAAGTTTAAACAAAGCCCGAGAGTGGATTTGGGAAATCCTTGAAGTGGATAAACTTAAAATTTCTCCGATTTCTGTCAATGTCATTTCTTCTGTATAAAACAAATTCAAGACGAGCTGTTCATTTTTATTCAACTCTTGGATTTTCTTTGCCAAGTCGCCCACCAATTCGTTCATCATCGTCTTCTGTTCTGGAGTCTTGGAGTCTCGATCTTTGATCACAAATGATTTCTGTCCTTCTTCGTCATCATCATTGATTTTTTCATCGATGGAAAGTACGTTTGAAAAATATTGTTCACGAACCGTCTCATACACTTCGTCAACGCTCATCCCAAGATGATCGGCAACTTCTTCTGGCGTCACATGGCGCAATAATTTTTGTTCAAGTTTTGTGATCTCGTCTTCAAGCTTTTTTGTTTTTTCCCTAGAAGAACGGGGCATCCAATCTTCTTTTCGCAAGCCATCGATAATCGTTCCCCGAATCCGAAATGAGGCATATGTATCGAACTTCAAATCCCTACTCGGGTCGAATTTTGTCAAAGCATCGAACAATCCGTGAAGTCCTAGGCTCATAATATCATCCCTCGAAACATTTCTCGGGAGTCCCGCACTAATCCGCTGTACATGGTAGGTAACAAGCGGCGTATACTTACGGACCAAGGCATCTCCCGCTTCGGGATCACGCTTTCGAATCCATTGGTCCCAACATGCCTCTTCGTCCATCAAATCCTGTTTTGACATCGAATCCCTCACTTTCCATGATGATTCACTTAGTCATTGTACTTATCAGTATAGCAAAAATGCTCGAAAAAAGGCGACTGAACCGATCAGCCGCCATGTATTTCCCTGCTCAAATATCTTTTGTCCCAACGTTCACAGTCCGGATATTAAGAAGTGAAGTCTCGGGATCAAATTCGATTGTACGTCCACTGGAACCACCTGTATCTTCAGCGATCAGGGGAATGGATAAACGTTTCAATTGTTCTTTCACCGCTTCCACATTACGTGGGCCAATACGAATCGTATCACTTGAGCCGAATTGGAACATTTGTGCTCCACCTGCAATTTTCGCTTTCAATGACATCGGTCTGACGCCTTCCGCTTTCAACATTTCCATTAATGCATAAATTCCTGTATCTGCAAACTTGGCCACATTTAAACGATCTGATTTGGCCAGGCCGGAATCCGGAAGCATCACGTGCAAGAGTCCGGCAATTTTTTTCCTTTCGTCATATAACACGACACCGACACACGAGCCAAGCCCGGACGTCCGGATGGTCATCGGCTCTTTCACAATATTCATATCCGCAATCCCGACTCTCACCACTTCTTGTAATAACGCCATCTTACAGTACACCTAATGAACGAAAAATCGTTCGATAAGAGGTGGGATCAGGCATCAAGAAGAATTGGCCGTTGATGCTCGATGTGCCATCCTCACTTTCCTCACTGATCTGTGTATCGATGACGATCACCTCATCGCTATGGTGAGAAACTTCAATCAGGCCGAAGCTGACAATCGCACCGACCATATCGACGCTCAAAGATGGCACTGTCGGATAGATATTCAATCCTGTGAAATCGGATAATGCGGATAAGTAAGAACCTGAAAGAATATTGCCCAATTCTTGCATCGCTGAAATGCCGATTTCGGGAATGGATGCAGATTCAAAATCGAATGTGTCGTCTCCGATCAACCGTTTAATAAAATGATTGGCCGAGTGGATCGGAAGAACAAAGAACATGCTCCCGGATAAATCACCTTCGATGCGAAGAAAGATGCCTGCCACGACTTTTTCGGCACCGCCTGCCAACTCAAACATTTCATCAAAGGAAACGAGCTTGACATTTGGAACGTACATGTCGATTTTACGATCGAGTAATTGTGACATGGAAGTTGCCGCATGAGCCGCGCCAATATTGCCGATTTCTTTTAAGACATCCAAATGCAAATCTGTAATCGGATTATTAGCGTTCATCCGATGTCCCTCTCTTCACAGGTTCAAGGACTTTCTCCAAATTCAACATGACGAGCAAGCGCTTATCGACTTTCGCAACTCCTGATATAAACTCGGATTCGACCGTTCCGACGACTTCTGGTTGCGGTTCAATCGATCCGACCGGTATGTCGATCACATCATTGGCGGCATCGACAATAAGCCCCACTTCGAATTCAGGTAATGTAACGATAATGATCCTCGTATTTTCATCCATTTCCTTCACTTCTAAGCCGAAACGATCACGCAAATCCACAATCGGCGTGACAACCCCTCTTAAATTCAAAACGCCTTTGACATACGATGGCGTTTTAGGCACCCGTGTAATCGTCAACAGCTTTTCAATGGATTGGACGACATCCACTCCGATTGCATATTCCTTATCTATCAATTGGAATACAATGACTTTCATTTCCTTTTGGTCGATCATTTCAGTCATGATTCATCACTCCCGCTTATTTAATCAATGCGTTGCAATCGACAATCAGTGCAACTTGTCCATTTCCTAGAATCGTTGCGCCGGATATTGCGAAGACATTTTGCAAATAATTCCCGAGCGATTTCAAGACAATTTCCTGTTGACCGATGAAAGAGTCCACGACTAATCCTGCAAGCTTATCCCCTTTTCGAACGATCACAACCGACTGGTAGTCGTCTGCTTCATAGTCTCCATCCGCCGTTTCAAAAATTTCTTTCAAATCGACGAGTGGCACGATATTGCCACGGAAATCTATCACTTTCTGATTATGTGCATTCATGATATCCGACGTCTGAATAATGGCTGTTTCAATAATGGACGACAGCGGAATCGCGTACATCTCTTTCTCCAATTCGACAAGCATGACCGATATGATGGACAATGTCAGTGGAAGTTGGACTTGGAATAAGGATCCGTACCCTTCTTTCGAATCGATCGAAATATGACCACCAAGTGACTCGATGGTGTTTTTTACGACATCGAGACCGACCCCACGCCCGGAAACATCGGAAATCTTTTCAGCTGTAGAAAAGCCGGATGCCAGTATAAGTTCTGCCACTTGCTTATCTGTTAGCGTATCAGCCATTTCTGCGGAGACGATTCCATTGCTAATTGCTTTAGCGAGAACACGCTCACGATTGACGCCAGCACCATCGTCTTCCAATTCAATGAACACATGATTTCCAGAATGATAGGCACGAAGCGTAACTGTCCCTTCCTCCGGCTTCCCTTTTGCAAGCCGTTCAGCCGGTTTTTCAATTCCATGATCCAACGCATTACGGATTAAATGGACGAGCGGGTCACCAATTTCATCGATGACGGTCCGATCGAGTTCCGTCTCGGCACCTACGATTTCCAAGGCAATTTTCTTATCAAGATCACGCGCTAATTGTCGGACCATTTTCGGGAACCGATTGAACACAGTCTCTACCGGTATCATGCGCATATTCAAAATAATCGTCTGCAAATCACCAGAAATTCTCGTCATCCGTTCCACCGTTTCCGTCAATTCGGCATTATGTAATTCACTTGCGATCGATTGAAGCCTACCACGGTCTATGACGAGTTCCTCAAACAGATTCATCAGAATATCCAATCGATCGATATTGACACGAATCGTTTTGTTACCGGCTTGCGCTGTGACGTTTTTGCGATTCTGTTTCTCCCCCGAAACTACAGCACTTTTCGGATTTGTTGGTGAATCGACTTTTTCGACTGCCGCTTTCTTAACTATGTTTTCTTCTTTTTCAACTCTACCTTGAAGCAATGTTTCGTTCGTAATAGGCCTTACAACGACGTTTTCAACTTCAGATACTTTCATGATTTTGGCCTTTAGGACATCCGCTTCTTCTTTTGTAAGAAGTGCGACAGCAAAGGTCTCTTCAAAATCTTCATTTTCCAGCTGTTCGACAGCTGGTACGGTTTTGATAACCTCTCCACTTTTCTCGAATATTTCAAAGATCATAAAAACCCTAGCAGCTTTCAGCAAGCAATCTTCCCGCAATTGGATCGAGATTTCGTACGCCTGATAGCCTTGCTCAAATGACTGGCCAATAACTGTCATATCATATTCATCAAATTGTAAGTCCGAATGTCCATTTTGTTGCGTTTCCATTTCTGCTACCGCTGTTGCCGCAGTTTCAGCGGATGCCGCCACTACCGCTGATCCGCCCGCTTCAATCCGATTGAGTACTTCAACCAGTTCCTGGACGTCTTTTTTTCCTGTTCCGCCCGCTGCAATATCAAGCACCATCTCTTCCAAATCATCGACAGCCTGAAAGACTACATCGATAATTTCCGTAGTGACCCGGATTTTAGCGTTGCGGATGGCATCCAGTACATTCTCCATCTTGTGAGTCAAATCGGCGATATCTTCGTAGCCCATCGTAGCGGACATTCCCTTCAACGTATGGGCAGACCGGAAGATTTCATTGACGATTCCAAGATCTTCCGGGTTATTTTCCAGTTCCAATAAATGTTCATTACATGATTGCAAATGCTCCTTACTTTCTTCAATGAACATTTCCAAATATTGATTTGTATCCATAATGCCGCCCCCTTAGGCCTTTATCATTTCCAGTATCGAATCCGGGATGTCTTGTAAATCCACAATTCTATCAGCAAAACCGGCTTCCTTTATTGCTTTTGGCATTCCGTAGACAATCGATGTATTTGCAGATTCAGCGATTGTAACCGTCCTGCCTTTTCTTCGAAGAACTTCCATACCCCTCGTGCCGTCATTGCCCATCCCTGTCATAATGACAGTGACATAATTGACATCAGCACAGGTCGCAGCGGATTCGAGAAGAACATCTACAGAAGGGCGGTGCCCCATACGCGGAGACTCCAAATCATCCAGCTGTGCGTAATAAGAAACACCTTTTTTCACCATCTTCAAATGTTTGCCACCAGGCGCAATATATGCCGTTCCATTGCCAAGAAGCTCTCCATGTTCCGCTTCTTTTACCTGTATACTGCATAAACTGTTAAGCCGGTCTGCAAGCGACTTCGTAAAACCTGGTGGCATATGCTGCACAACGAGAATCGGGACTCCGATCGATTCGGGTAATTGAGTCAGCACTTCTTGTAGTGCTCTAGGCCCCCCTGTCGATGTGCCTATTATAACAAATGTCTTACCTCTTTTGGGAATCTTAACGTCCGGCATTCGAGGACGAATATCGGAAAGTGGGGTTATATCGCGTTGCAACGGAGTTGATTTGACACCTTTTTTTAAGACGCTCGGCACCGCTACAAGTGGACTTGAAGTCTTCCTTGTCAATGTCGACAAACGAACTTCCGAAGCTGAAATGACCTTTTCGACAATTTCGTCACGCACTTCATGCAAATTCAATGAGATGGCACCGCCGGGTTTAGCGATGAAATCAACCGCTCCATACTCCATTGCCAGCATCGTATTTTCTGCGCCGATTTCAGTTGTACTGGACAGCATGACAACAGGGACTGGGTGTTTGGCCATGATTTCTTGAAGAGCTTCAAGACCATTCATTAACGGCATCTCAATATCCATTGTGACTACATCAGGTTTCAATGCCACCACTTTTTCAATCGCATCTTGACCGTTGCGAGCAGTCCCGATCACCTCAATTTTAGGATGACTTGAAAGGAAATCGGATATGAGCTTTCGCATGAACGCTGAATCATCTACCACAAGCGCTTTCTTTCGACTGCCTGTATTCAAATCAGCCACGTCCTTTCGTAAAAATACTTCTCAACTTTCCGAGGAATCGCTCCCCTTTTCGGATGTCTTTTTTGGGTTCGATACCTAGAAAAACGTCTGCAATCGCCATCATCCTTTTAGAAATTGGCGCATTCGGATAAAGCTGGAGAAAGGGCTTTTGAGCAAGCACAGCCTGATGTACAGCAGGGTCTTCTGGGAGAAAGCCGAGAATTTCCGTTTCTTTGTCTAAAAACTTCCGTGCAGCAAACTGGAGTCTTGCAACAGCATCCTTGCCATCGTCCCCTTTCGACACACGGTTACTGACAATATGGAATGTTTTCTCGGGATCTTGCAAGCATATGAACTTCATCATTGAATAAGCATCCGTAATCGATGTAGGCTCTGTTGTCGAGATGACGATGATTTCATCCACAGCAATAACGATTTCAATCGCTGTCTGGGTTGCTCCTGCCCCCATATCGAACAGGATGAAATCATAGTCTTTCTGCAATTGTTCAAATGCTTGAATCAACCTATCAAACATGGAAGGTGACCATTCCATCACAGTGTCCAAACCAGAACCGCCAGCAATGAAATGCAAACCGCCCGAAGCTTCATTGATCACTTGGGATAACGCTTCCGTTCCGACTAAATAATCTTTTAAACTATATCGCGGAGCCAGGCCAAGTAATATATGAATATTCCCCATGCCGATATCCATATCGATAATGAGCACTTTTTTTCCTTTAGCGAGAAGGGCATGGGCAAAATTGGTCGAAAAATTGGATTTTCCGACACCGCCTTTGCCACTGACGATGGCAATCGATCTTGAAAGTTCACCCTGTGCCTTCAGCATCTTAAGTCTAAGAGATTCCGCTTGATCACGCATCTGCTTCACCTTTGAACAGCAGGTCGATCAGTTTTTGGCGATCCGCTTCCGTAATGTCTTCCGGTACTTCTTGTCCATCCGTATAATAAGCTGTCCCGATTCCATAATCTTTCATCAAATTAAACATGGAACCGATCGATCCCGTCTCATCCATTTTCGTAAAAATGAACTTTTCGATTGGAAATGCGTTAAATTGATCAACAATGACCCGCATATCCTCCTCCTTTGACGTCATCGACAACACAAGGAAAGATTCCATATCCAATGAGAAGTCAATAAGTTGCGATAAATCTTCGACAAATTTAGCTTCTTTATAATTGCGACCAGCCGTGTCGATGAAAATGAGCTCACGATCGGAAAGCTTCGCGATCGCCTCTTTAAAATCTGCATGGTTGTACGCAATCTCGACTGGCGCTTGCAATAGATTGGCGTATGTCCGGAGTTGCTCAATGGCTGCAATCCGGTACGTATCCGTTGTGATAAAGCCGATTTTCTTCTTATTTTCGAGTAAGGCCCTCGCAGCAATTTTAGCGATCGTCGTCGTTTTGCCAACTCCGGTCGGGCCTAATACATTAATGTATTTTTTTTGAAATGAAATACCGCCGAATGGTAAACTGTCAAACTCTCGCTCGAGGATTTCCTTGACGAACTGACATTGCTCGCGATCCGTGAAGTCCCTTTTTTCCGCTTTCATCCGTTTGAACAATTCCTCACCGATCATCGTGATGAATGACGCAGCCAATCCTTGCTTCTCCAAGCTAGTCAGCAAAGGTTTCATCTCATCAGGAAACTGGACGTAAGTCGCGGATTGTTGCATGCTCTTCAACATCTTTTTCATATCGTTCATTTCCTTCTGCAATTCCAAAGAAGCTTGACTATCGCTTTGAACTTGCTGAGAAGGTTGAGGGATACCAGGTGCCATTTCCTTTTGCACCGGCTCATCAAATCCTGCAACGACTTCAACAGAACGTTTTCTGAACAAACCGAGAAAACCTTTCGATTTGACGACAGTCGAACTGAGGATGATGGCATCATCGCCAAAATCGGACCGCACTTTTTTCATCGCGTCCACCATCGTGTCCGCCGTATACCTTTTCATTTTCATCAGATATCCACCATCCCGACACTTTGGACTTCAATCGATGCTTCAAGTTCATTGTAAGATAAGATTGGAATTTGTGGGAAATAGCGTTCTGTAATTTGTCTCAAGTACATACGGATTGCCGGCGAACAAAGAACGACAGGCGACTGATCCATTAATGCGACACGCTCCACTTCCCGTGCGATCGACTCATTGATTTCCTGAGAAACGGCCGGATCCATCGATAAGTAATTCCCTTGTTCAGTCTGCTGGATCGTATCGGCTATCGATTTTTCCACTTTACCGGATACCGTTAGCACTTTCAGCGATTGACCTGCCGCTGCATACTGATTCGTAATCTGGCGGGCCAGTGCCTGTCTGACATATTCCGTCAGCACATCGACATCGGACGTATACTTCGAGTAATCGGCCAATGTTTCAAAGATGATTGGCAAGTTCCGGATGGATACATGTTCCCGCAACAGTTTGGCGAGGACTTTCTGGATTTCCCCAATGGATAATGGGGTAGGCGTCAGTTCATCAACAAGAATCGGATATGTTTCCCGTACATGGTCGATGAGCTGCTTCGTTTCCTGTCGACCGATCAAATCTGCTGCATGGGCACGGATCACTTCTGTTAAATGAGTGGAAACGACACTTGGCGGATCGACGACTGTATAGCCAATAATCTCCGCATCTTCCTTGACATCCTCCGTAATCCATTTGGCCGGAAGTCCGAATGACGGCTCGATTGTATCGATCCCTTCGATGGAATCATCTCCTCCCGGGCTCATCGCAAGATAATGGTCCAGCAATAATTCGCCCCTTGCTAATTCACTTCCCTTAATTTTGATTCGGTACTCATTTGGTTGCAATTGAATATTATCCCGGATCCGGACAACCGGAATGACGAGGCCTAACTCAATTGCCAATTGCCTACGGATCATGACGACACGGTCGAGAAGATCCCCACCTTGCGTCGCATCCACAAGTGGGATAAGTCCATAACCGAACTCGAACTCAATTGGATCGACATTCAAGAGATTGACGACATTTTCAGGACTTTTCATGCCTTCTGTTTCAACGTCCTCTTCCATCTCTAAAAGTTCTTCCGGATCTTCAACCGTTTTGCGTGACATCGTAAATGCGCCTGCTGCAAGGGCGGCTGCAATCGGAATAGTCACCATGTCGTTGATCGGTGTTGCTAGTCCAAGCAATAGAATCGTAGCGGCTGCAACGTATAATAATTTCGGTTGCCCTAGCAACTGCCCCGTTATATCGGCACCTAGGTTCCCTTCCGATGTCGCGCGTGTCACGACAATCCCGGTTGCCGTTGAAATAAGAAGTGCCGGAATTTGCGATACAATCCCGTCTCCGACCGTCAATTGAGAGAAGAGTACCGCCGCTTCGCCAAATGGGAGCCCCATCTGCGCAACTCCGATAATCATCCCGACAAGCAAGTTGATGATGACGATGATGATACTCGCAATGGCGTCCCCTTTGACAAATTTGGTCGCACCGTCCATTGCACCATAGAAATCCGCTTCATTACCTACCTTTTCACGGCGCATCCGCGCTTCCGTTTCAGAAATCATACCAGCGTTCAAATCTGCGTCAATACTCATTTGTTTTCCGGGCATCGCATCGAGTGTAAAACGGGCAGCCACTTCCGATACACGCTCCGCCCCTTTTGTAATAACGATAAACTGGATAATGACCAAAATGGCAAAAACAACAAGCCCGACGACAATATTCCCGCCGGTTACAAACGTTCCGAACGTCTCAACGACTCCGCCGGCATCTCCATTCGTCAAAATAGCCCTTGTGGTCGAAATGTTCAACCCGACCCTGAACAATGTCAAAAGTAAAACGATCGTTGGAAAAATGGAAAATTCCAGCGCTTCCTTCATATTCATGGCAGTCAGCAAAACCATTAAGCCGAGTGTAATGTTAATGATGATCAGAAAGCTTAACAGCCATGTGGGAAGCGGGATGACAAGCATCGCAACAATCATGATGACCGCCGCAAGCACACCTATATCTCTAAATTGCATGTCATCCCCACTTTCTTGTAAATTATCTAGACGCATTTATGTTCATATTTTGCGTTGAATTCGATAGACATACGCCAATACTTCAGCGACCGCCTTAAAGAACTGTTCGGGGATCCGGTCCCCAATCTCCACTTCATCATAAAGCGATCTTGCCAACGGTCGATTTTCAACCATGACAATCTCGTTTTCCTTGGCAATTATTTTAATTTTTTGTGCCACGAAATCGACACCTTTCGCGACGACGACGGGCGCATCCATATCCCCGTCATCATACTTGATTGCAATCGCATAATGCGTCGGGTTCGTAATAACAACATCCGCTTGCGGGACTTCCTGCATCATTCGACGCATCGCCATCTCCCGTTGCCGTTGTTTAATACGGGATTTAATCATCGGATCCCCTTCCGCATTTTTATGTTCATCCTTTATATCCTGTTTGGACATCCGGAGATTTTTTTCATAGTCATATTTCTGATAAATGAAATCCAAAATTGCAATAAACAGCAATACAAAAGACGCGATAATGCCCATTAGCACAGTGAGCTGAGCAATCGTCGAAAGTGTATCCAACGGCGTCTTATACGCTAATCCAAGTACTTTGTCTATATTCAAAAAAACGATAAGAAACGTGACCGTACCGATGAACGAAATTTTCAAGATCGATTTTAAAAGTTCAACAATGGCACGGATGGAAAAAATACGTTTAAGTCCTTTAATGGGATCGATTTTCTTTAAATCGAATTTCAATGGCTCCGTCGTAAAGTTGAAGCCGAACTGAAACAAGTTTCCGGCTATTCCTGCCACGACCGCGATTAACATGATTGGCAACAGAATGAAAGCCATTTGAAGCATAATTTCTGAATAAATGAGCATGGTCTGGTCAATGTCCATTGATGTGATCGGGACATACTGTGTAAAAACATGCGAAAAAAAGAAAGTAAAACGATCACGCATGAACCCGGCTGCAAAAAAAAGAAAAAGAAAGACAGATAAAAGGACAATCGCGCTCGTGACATCCTGACTTTTCAGGACTTGCCCTTTTTTACGTGAATCTTGACGCTTCTTGGGCGTAGCCTTCTCCGTCTTTTCGCCCGCAAAAAATTGCAGATCTAAGCGCAATAGCATTCGTTTAGCCACCTCCAAGAAGAACCATCAAGTCTCGCATACTTAAAATCATCACTTCAAATAACTTCCGCATCACTTGAATCATGACACCCATCGTGATGAACAGAACAACAAAACTCACACCAATCTTAATCGGAAAACCGACGACAAAAATATTCAATTGTGGAACGGTTCTCGCTGTAATCCCCAATGCCAAATCGACGAGAAATAATGTCGCTACAATCGGGATCGACATTTGAAAGGCAATGGCAAAAGACATTGCAAATGTCCGGACGACAAATTCAATAAGACGTTCCTCTCCAAATGCCGGCCAAAGCTGATCCAACGGAATGAATTGATAACTATAAAAAATGCCATCCAGCAGCATATGATGTCCATTCAATGCGAGCAATAATAAGATCGCCAGCGAATTGAAAAACTGACCAAGAAGCGGCGATTGTGCGCCTGTTTGCGGATCGATGACGTTGGCAATAGCAAAACCCATTTGAAAATCGATAAATCCACCGGCTATTTGAATAGCCGACATAACGATAAATGCAATGATGCCGATAAATAGCCCAGTCATCGCTTCTTTCATGACAAGCAAAAGATAGGCACCATCAATCTCCAACTCGGGAGCGTCAATGGAATAGACAAGCATCCACGCGAGCAATGCACCGAGAATGATACGGTGGGTCGTCGGAATGGATCGATAAGAAAAAAGCGGAGCCGTGACAAAAAATGCAGTGACACGGGTTAATACAAGTAAATAAACGGCTAATGATGGGATTAATTCATCCATCTCGTCACCCGATATACCGAACGAGATTATCGAAAATATCAGCCGCAAAAGCCGTGACTCTTGCTAACATCCATGGTCCGAAAAAAACGATCGCTACAAGAACAGCAATAATTTTAGGTACAAATGCTAGTGTCTGTTCTTGTATTTGAGTTGTCGCTTGGAATATACTGACGGCAAGTCCTGTCAGCAATGCGACTAAAAGGAGGGGGCCTGATGCCAAAAGGATGACCCATATCGCACGCTCCGCTATTGCTATGACCGTTTCGCTTGTCATTCAAACCCCTCCTAAAAACTTTGCAATAATGATTTAATAACGAGATACCAACCATCCACGAGAATAAAGAGTAAAATTTTAAATGGCAAGGAAATCATGACAGGCGGTAACATCATCATCCCCATCGACATTAAAACACTAGCCACAATCATATCAATGACAAGGAACGGAATGAACACCATGAAACCCATTTGGAAAGCGGTTTTGATTTCGCTTAAGGCGAATGCGGGGACAAGCATCGTCAAGGGGATTTCTTCCAATGTTTCAGGTCGTTCCGCCCCGTTGTAACGAAGGAATAATTCCAAATCTTTCTGTCTCGTATGCTCGCTCATAAACTCTTTAAACGGAATACTTGCCTGTTCGTAAGCTTCTTCCAGTGTAATCTCTTCCGCAAATAATGGCGTCAGTGCCTGCTCATTCACTTGCTGAAATGTCGGAGCCATAATGAAAAATGTTAAAAATAGTGCAAGACCGACAAGAACTTGGTTCGGAGGCATCTGTTGTGTCGCCAGCGCCGTTCTGACAAAAGACAGAACGATGATGATCCGCGCAAATGATGTCATCAAAATGAGGATAGCGGGCGCAAGGGACAAAACAGTCAGCAAAAGCATCAGTTTAATGGAAGTTGATACGTTGGACGGATCACTATCCGAAAAAAATTGAACAAAATCATTCATTTCGGTCGCGCTCCTTTTCTGTCAACTTGCTAATCTGTCGTTTTCTCTCCTCTTTCAATTCATCAAGCTTGGATTGGAAGAGATGACCAAATGCTGCCGGTTCATCTTCGGCTTTCCTTGTTGACGATTTACCTTGCACTTTCGTCAGTATGCGATGAAGCATACCTGTTGCGGTTGTCGCGTTCAAGTTCTCCCCTTCATAAAAAGCTTGGAGCGCTTTAATTTCTTCTGGATCCGTAATTTCTTTCAGAAGGCGGATATCATCTCCGACACCGATCAAGTAATACGATTGGCCAATGACGACCAACTGGATGGACTTATGCTGTCCGAGGGAAAGTCCTCCCATATTTTTCATCAGGCGCGTTTTATCGTATAGCCTATTTTTACGATTGATCAATTTCAGCAATCCGTATAATAGACCGATGACAAACAGCAAGGCGAAGACAACTTTTATGTAATCTGTCACTGACGTACCAACAGCTGCCCCGTCAGAACGACCGGCAGCTGGAGATTCATCGTCAAATTCAATTTCTTCATGTTCTTCATCCTGTTTGTCTTTGTCTTCCAAGGAATCCTTAACTGACATGTTCGGATCATCCGCTGCCAAAACGGATTTTGGTGGCAGTTGGCTTCCAACTAACAGTAACAGGAGGAAAATAGACAAATACTTTTTTATCCCTACTAAGTTCATCTATCGATTATCCCAGAGCTTTTTCAATCGCTTCAATCACACGATCCGCTTGAAACGGTTTAACGATGAAGTCTTTTGCGCCCGCTTGGATAGCATCAATGACCATCGCTTGTTGTCCCATTGCAGAACACATGATGATCTTGGCCGCAGGATCCTTTTCTTTGATTGCTTTCAATGCAGCAATGCCGTCCATTTCAGGCATTGTAATATCCATCGTAACGAGATCCGGTTTCAATTCCATATACTTTTCGACTGCTTGTGCACCGTCTGCCGCCTCTCCGACAACTTCAAAGTTGTTTTTCGTCAAAATATCTTTGACCATCATGCGCATGAATGCAGCATCATCTACTATTAAAATACGTTTTCCCATGTTCTTTACCTCCTGATATTATCTATCGTAAATTATTCAATCGTTCTGTCTGACTTAAAATGTCTGTAATACGCACGCCGAAGTTTTCATCGATAACGACAACTTCACCTTTCGCAATATGGCGATCGTTTACCAATATATCGACGGGCTCGCCTGCCAACTTATCAAGTTCAATAATCGATCCGCTAGACATTTCCAAAATTTCTTTGACAGAACGTTTTGTCCTCCCTAATTCTACAGTGACTTGTAGAGGAATGTCGAGGAGCATATTTAAATTATTCGATTCGGCCTGATTCAATGTCGGACTGTCAAAACTAGCGAATTGTGCTTGCTGGACATTTATTGGTTGTTGTGTCCGCATCGGAGGCGGCTGTGGTGCGGCACTTTGCCGTCCCAAATAAGGATCCTCTGCAGGCTGTTGTCGCTCTGCGACCGGCATACTTTGTTCGTATGCGGGTTGGGTTGGAGTCGACTGCGGCGGTTGCACAGGCGGCGCTTGTTCTGCGATCGCTGCAGCCTCCTCTACCTCGCCGCCTACTAATGACATAACGAGATTTTTTCCGAATCGAAGTGGAAGAAGTTGCATAATCTCCGAATCGATTAGCGAGCCAACCTTCAACGTAAACGACACTTTCACTAGCAAATCATCTTCGGGTATATGTTCACGCCCCTGATCGGATTGTACATCCATTAAGTCGATCGTCGGAGGAGAAATATCCACTTTTTTATTAAATACGGTCGACATGGAAGTCGCCGCGGATCCCATCATCTGGTTCATCGCCTCTTGAACGGCACTTAGATGGATTTCACCGAGATCCATATTCGGTGTTGTGCCGTCACCGCCCAACATGAGGTCTGCGATGATCGCGGCATCACTTTGCTTGATAACAAGCAAGTTCATGCCACTTAATCCTTCCGTATATTCCACTTTAATCGCGACATATGGATGGATGAATTCCGCCTCAAGGCTTTCTTTGTCGATAACAGTAATCGTCGGTGTTGTAATTTCCACTTTTTGGCCAAGCAACGCTGACAAGGCGGTTGCAGAGCTACCAAAGGAAATATTACCAATTTCCCCAAGTGCATCCTTTTCCATTTCATTCAAATAATCTTCTGTCTTGATTTCTTTAGTGGACGAGACTTCGGATTCTTCAGTCCCCACCGGTTCTCCGCGTAATAATGCTTCAATTTCTTCTTGTGAAAGGATATTATCACTCATCATCTTCATCCCCTCCTATCCTAGTTTCGATAATCTGAATAGCCATCTTATTTCTCAAATGCCCGGGCTGTCCAGTGAATTTCGGTATATTTCCGACTTTGATAATAAGCGGATCGTCAATCTTCCGATCAAGTGAAATGACATCGCCAACTTGTAAATGGAGAAAATCCTCCACCGTCATTTGACCTTGTCCCAACTGAGCAACAATCGGTAGTGGTGCTTTTTTTAACCGTCTTTCAAGTAAAATGCTTTGCTCTGGCGTCGGTTCTTTCTTATTGGACTGCATCCAATACCTGACAGACAAGTTCGGTACAATCGGTTCCAAGACGACATGTGGAATACAAATATTGATCATGCCGCTCGATTCACCGATCATAATGTTGAAGGAGATGACGACCACCGTTTCATTCGGCGAAATCATTTGTAGAAACTGGGGATTTACTTCCATTTCTTTCAAATAAGGATCGATATCGATAATACCCGACCAAGCCTCCCGCAAATTATCAAAGGAGCGTTCAAAAAGATTGGTCATGATTTTCGTTTCGATTTCGGTCAGATTATCGACTTTTCCCGGGCTCGCGCCAACGCCTCCCATTAGACGGTCGAGCATTGAATAAGCGATGTTTGGATTTACTTCCATTAAAATGTTCCCATCCAATGGCGGAACTTCAAAAATATTAATCAGCGTCATATTCGGAATGGAACGGATGAATTCCTCAAACGGGATTTGGTCGACCGACGCGACATTAATCTGAACATAAGTCCGAAGTTGAGCCGAAAAATACGTCGTCAACAAACGGGCAAAGTTTTCATGAATCCGCGTCAAACTGCGGATCTGGTCTTTGGAAAAGCGGAGGGCACGTTTGAAATCGTACACTTTGACCTTCCGGGTTTCCTCCTCAGCCTTCATGTCTTCTGCTGACATTTCTCCTGTCGATAGCGCCGATAAAAGCGCGTCTATCTCGTTTTGAGACAAAATATCCCCGGACATATGGCCACCTCCTGCCTTCTATATGATTTGTTATTGCATAAATCGTCATTGGATAATATAGGAGACGATATACACTTTTTCAATTTGGCCTTCTTGCATCAGCGGATCTAACTGCGATTTGATTGCATCCTCAAATGCCTGTTTCCCGACCTTCCCTTCCAAGTCTTTCGACGTCATCTCGGACAATTCTTGGATGACCATATTTTTCACTTGAAAATCGCGTTTGGCCAGTTCAGCTGCCGCTTTTTTATTGTCCGTCTGGATTTTCAAGGAAATCCGGATGAACTGATTGCCCGCCAGATTCGTCGTAATCTCTTCGACATCGACAGAAGACTCGATGATTTCATCGATTGTCGGTTCTTTATCCGAATCCCCTTTTGTCATTTGTGTGACCAGTATGAGTGCAACAACGCCGACAAGTGTAATACAAACTAAGATGATCAGGGATATGGTCAACACTTTATTCTTCATGTTCTTCACCTCGGATATGCGGATTGGATAACAGCTGGACCGCCTGATAAAATTCTATAATTCGGCTGTGCACTGCTTCAGCCGTATCAAGGACGACATATTTCGTACCTGTCGTCAAGGTAATGGTCGTATCTGGAAACGTCTCTACTTTTTCTATGTACAAGGCGTTCAATGTGAACACCGTGCCATTAAGGCGTGTAACTTGAATCATATGTAAGGGGCCGGGCAGCAAGAGCCGGCCCGGCCCTCCTTTTCTAGTGAAATCATACTAACTTAGTAGATAAAATTAGATCATCGTTTTAGGTTGACAAGCTCTTGAAGGATTTCGTCTGAAGTCGTGATGATCCGTGTATTTGCTTGGAAACCACGTTGTGCCACGATCATTTCAGTGAATTCTTCAGCAAGGTCGACGTTGGACATTTCTAGGGAGCCAGATTTGATAGCTCCAAGTCCTTCTTCAAGTGGTGTCATATCCTCAGATGGATTACCGGAGTTTGCCGATACTTGAAAGTAGTTTCCTCCTACTTTTTCAAGCCCTCCAGGGTTATTGAATTTCACTAAAGAAATTATCTGCGGATCATCATTTAATTCGCCATCTACAACAAAATTCACAGCGCCATTTTGTCCAATTGAGAGCGAAGTTGCGTTAAGCGGAACTATAATCTGTTCCCCTTCTGTGTCCAATAGAAAACGCCCCTCACCATCAACGATTCTCGCTTCTTCGGCATCGTCGCCTTCACCTTTATCTAAGTAAAAATTTCCTGCTCTTGTAAAAAGTACATCCTCTTCATCCTCGCCATTTTGAACCCGGAAGTATCCATCCCCTTCAATCGCAAGGTCTAATGTATTCCCTGTATATTGCGTTGAGCCTCCTCCATGAATTGTATCAATGGCGGCAATTTGTGAACCTAAACCAACTTGTTTCGGATTAACTCCACCGCGATTATCTGTTGGCGCTGATGCTCCCGCCACTGTCTGCGAATACAAATCCTTGAAGATAACCCGTCCTTTTTTAAATCCATACGTATTGACATTCGAAATATTGTTCCCGATGACGTCCAGTTTTGTTTGGAAGTTCCGAAGTCCTGAGATTCCTGAGTACATTGAGCGTAGCATATTACTGTTTTCCCCTCTCGGTTTTTAAGTGTAGCCGCGTCTATCAGTCGGCGGCTGATGGCATCCTGAACAGGTCCTGCCATGATTAACTGAGCACGATTGTGCCGTCGATGTTTGTAAACAACTGATCTTTCGCTTCCATGCGATCCATCGCTGTAATGACGGTGGCGTTTTTGGCGCTGACGATAAGTGCAGCTTGTTCCATCAAGACGAGCGATTCTTTGATTCCTTTCGATTTCGCCTCGTTCACCTTGTCTGTGATGTGTGCCCATTCGGCTTCCGATATATGAATATTCCGTTCCGCTAATCGGTCGGATGCATGCTTGCTGATTTTCAATGCAGCAGGTTGCATTGCTTCATTCAGATGGTCGAGAAACGCTTTGGTCGGGCTTTGTGTGAGTTGCGGCGCTTGTCCTTGGCGTACGAACGGTTGCGATGGAATGCGATGGAGGTTTATGTTATCCATGTCATCGCTCCGATCTCCGTTATTGGCTGATTGATGTAAAAAGATCGCCGCTAATGCGACTGCCGTCTTCTAAAATATATTGCAGCTTCCCTTCTTTATTGGACACGGAGACGACCCTTCCGGACTTTTCTTCTTCTCCATCCATATAACCGACTGTCTTGCCGATTAACATGCTTGCCTCGACAAGACTATTCGTATTCCCCGAACTTGCAAGCACTTCGGAAATATTGCCGGGTGTCAATTCCTTGCCATTTTCCAGTGTGAATACAGCTGAACCATTAACGAATTTAATGGAAGTGATCTTGCCTGTCCCTTCGTTCACAACCGGTTTACCATCCTCTCCAGTTTCCTCCGTTATTTCATGCCAACGGATATCCTTACCGACAAAGTTATTGTATTGGATCAGTTGTGATTGATTTTGCGCTTCTGCAAATTTCTCAAAGGACTTTGATAGATTCATTGTCTGTTCAAGCGCGGAAAACTGTGCCATCTGAGCAATGAATTCATTATCTTTCATCGGGTTTGTCGGGTCTTGGTTTTGCAATTGGGCGATGAGCAATTTCATGAAATCATCTTTACCTAGCGTCCCGTCACCTGTTTTTCGCTCATCACGTTGCTTATTGATCAAAAACATGGAATCCGTAATTTTCTGTTGGCCTTCAATCATCGTTACACCTCCAGTTCTATCATATATTCTTGAAAGGTCTTATCTTCTTCGCTGTTTTGGTTATGCTGTTGTTCAGCTTCTTGCTGTTGCCTTCCAAACTGTTGGTTAAAGGCTTGCTCGCGATCATTTCTTGCAGTATCTTGAAGCGTTTGTGAAATGTCAATGCGATCGATTTGAATGTTTTGCTGGACGAATGCTTGTCGTAATTGATGCAATTGACTATCCAACATCTCTTTCCCAAGAGCTGTCGATGCGAGAATACGTGCAGTCATGACGCCGTTCGTTTGCAATAATTCAATCCGGACTTGTCCAAGATGTTCCGGATACAATTTAATGAGTAACCGGTTCGTCCCGCCGGTCTGTCCAAAATTGGAGCGTTTGAAAATCGTTTGCATTTCACGGATCAAGGCTTCGCTTCGTGTATGATTTTCCAGTTCCGTAACAGCGAATTCACCTTTTGCTACTGCAACTGTTCCAATTGTGCTGTTCACAGCTTGCTGTGATGTTTCTTTGGATTGATTTACACTCGTCAAAGAATCTTGACCCACTTTCATAGTCGTTTCGTCCAACACTTTTTGAGATGAACTGGTCGATAGTGGGCTAGTTTGTTGTGTCGTCTGACGGATCGTTTGTTTTTCGCCATTTTCTACGGATCCATCTTCCTTCATCGATTGGCTTGCATCAATCCGGGCGGTTACCCTTACCGGATGCATCTGCTCCGGAAGGCTGAACAAAGGTTGCTTGCTTTGGTTTTTAGCGTGTAAATTTGTTTCAACCTGTTCCCTCGCTGCCGACAACTGAATTTGCAAGGCAAAAACTTGCTGTTCTTGCTTCAAAAGCAAATCGGTTTTCGGTGCGATCAACTCCATAGCCTTCAATAGTGTCAACAATTCTGCTGCTTGTTGTTTGGAGATGGCACCTTTCCCTCCAAGAGCATCCGTCAAGTCTTTGAAAAAAGTCGGGGCGATCTTATCAATCCTATCCAACACCGTCCATACATCGGACAAGTTAACAAGTTCCACTTCACTCTGTCCCGCATTTTCCAGTAGTTGCGATAACGACTCCATCAACTGCTGCGTATCTAAATGAAGCTGTTCCGCCAGTTGGTTAATATCGCCAAGGTGCGTAACGGATTGGAGATTCCCCTCTTCCGATTCGTCACCTAATTCCCCGGCAATCACTTCTAACTCTTCGATCGTAGTTGCATTCAATAACGCAATGATCGTTTCATCTGAAGTTGTGTCGTCAACTGGCTGTACGTCAGACATGTTTGCTTGTGGATTGTTAACCGCTAAACTTCCAAATACAGATCCAAACGTTTGCCCAGATGTTTGGCTTGTCTGTACGTTCGTAGTCTTATTTTGTACATGCATACCTATCATTGTTTGTAATGCTGCGATATTCACTTAGTCACCTCCCTTCAAAATGGCTTCATCTCATCTGGTCATCATCGTCGTATATTTTGCTGCATCCTCCGGTGACATTTTTTCTAAAATAGCTGCTAGGTCATCCGGCTTCAAACTCGTCAGAATTTGGATCGCTTCGGCATCATTCATATTCGTAATAACAGGGGCTGCTGATTTAGCGGACATTTGTTCAAAAGTCCGGACAATTTCTGCAAACTGCTTAGTCGTATCTTCCTTTTCACGTTGGAGCTTTTCAATTTCTTCAAGTAGCTTTTCCTGTTCCATGAGCAGTTGCTTCTTTTCGTCTGAAGACTGATCGAGTTGCTGCTGTAATTTGAACAGTTGGGCTTCTTTTTCTTGAATCTCGGCTTGAAGTGTGACCACTCGCTCTTCCGATACAAGTTCCGTTTCTTCGGGCTTATCATTTTGTTCCGAGCTGAATGGCAACTTGCTGGACCACTCTTTCGCCTTGTCAAACACGTTGATATCCGCCACTTGTGCAATGATCAGGAAAACCGCCGTCGCGAATAGCAAAGGGATAATGACTAAAAGCAGTATCGATTGAAAAATGCCGCGGGATGTCCTTTTTTCCTTAGCGGTCATTTCCGTAGATTGTTTTGTTCGTTTCACCACATTACCACCCGTTTTCTCTTCTGCGGAACTTCATTGTCGACAATTCATCGAGCTCGATTGCTTCTAGTTGTTTCATCTCAGCGCGATGATGTTCACGATCTTTTTCTTTCATTTTCTCAAACTTCTTCACTTCAAGCGATTTTTCCAATAGTTTGTTCTCATACCAATTCATTTTTGAACGGGCTTGGATCACTTCTTGTTGCAAGATGGCAATCCTTTTTTCCAAACTGTCGATGAACCGGGCATAATGATGAATTTCGTTAACCGAAAAGCCCGTGCTCATTTTCTCTTGCTGTTCTTGAAGGACATCTTCTTTCTTTTTCAGCAAATCGTATAGTTTTGTAGCAACCGTCTCAAATGCTTGAATAGATGCTTTGAATGCCGCTTCGGTTTCCGTCTTTTCCTGCTCTCGGTAGGTCAATACTTTTTCGAAGCGATAATGATAAGGTTTCATCAGTTTCCGCCTCCCGTTCCAAGCGAAACCAGTTCTTCGATCGTATCTTCCATGGAAATATTATCTTGGAAACTTTGCTTTAAGAAATTGGTGATCAACGGCTCATATTCGATCGCTTGGTCGATTTCCCTCGACGTGCCTCTTTTATAAGCCCCGATATTGATCAAGTCCTCGGATTTGTCATATGTGTAATACAATTCCCTCAATCGTTCTGCCGCCTTAATATGTTCCGGATCAGCAATATGGTTCATCAAACGGCTGACACTTTTCAAGACATTAATCGCCGGATACTGCCCTTTGTTGGCAAGTGTCCGATCCAATACGATATGTCCATCCAAAATCCCACGCACGGCATCGGCAATCGGTTCATTCATATCATCGCCATCGACAAGAACCGTGTAGAATGCTGTAATGGCACCATGCTCGTTTGTGCCTGTCCGTTCTAGCAACTCTGGTAAGATTGCAAAAACAGAAGGCGTATACCCTCGTGTTGCAGGCGGTTCGCCGACGGCCAGTCCAATTTCACGCTGCGCCATCGCAACCCGGGTGACAGAGTCCATCATGAGCATGACGTTCATCCCTTTGTCACGGAAATACTCGGCGATCGCCGTTGCTGTAAACGCCCCTTTGATGCGCATCAAAGCCGGTTGGTCGGATGTTGCTGCGACGACAATCGTCCTACTTAAACCTTCCGGACCCAAGTCCCGTTCGATGAATTCACGCACTTCCCGGCCACGTTCCCCGATCAGTGCGATGACATTCAAATCGGCTGTCGTATTGCGGGCAATCATGCCGAGCAATGTACTTTTTCCTACACCAGAACCTGCAAATATGCCGACACGTTGACCATTTCCGACCGTCAGCATGCCGTCGATCGCTTTTACACCGACAGCGAGTTTTTCATTGATCGGTGGGCGCGTCAGCGCGTTTGGTGGATTTTGTTCAGTCCGGACCGTCGATAATCCTTTTGGCAACGTGCTGTTATCGATCGGCCTCCCCATCGAATCCAACACTTTGCCGATTAAGTTCATGCCGACCTTCACCTCTAAAGGTTTCCCAAGACTTTCGACAAGGCAACCGCTAGATATATTGCGGATATTCGTATAGGGCATCAGGATAACAATTTCCTCCCTAAAACCGACAACTTCCGCTTGGATGATCGAATCTTCTTTTCCCGCAGCATTTAAATGGATATGACAGACATCACCAATCGAACTTTCCGGCCCTTGTGATTCAATCATGAGGCCGACGACACGGGCAACCCGACCGAATTTTTTAAACGTGTTCACTCGTGGAATAAATTCAGTTAAGTCTGCCGCTTTTTTCATCGTCATTCCCCACTTTCCATGATTTCGACAAGTTTCTCCCTTAATTCGTTCAATTGTTCGTCTATGCTTACGACGATCCGGCCATGATTCGTTTCGATATAGCAATCCGTCGCCTCGAAATTTTCGTTCACAAAAATTAAAAAGGGAACGTCCGGAGGAAAGATGGATGCGAGCTCTGTCCGATTATCCGAGACAAGTTCAAAATAATCCAGTGACACATATAATTTAACTTCTTTCATTTCACGTGCTTCTTTCAACGCCCTTTTGACGAAGTCCAAATAGCTCTCCGGGTCGGTTTGAAGCGTGTGTCCCATAATTCGTTCCGCTGTTCGCATCGCGAGTTCTAGAATGATCCGTTCTTGACTTTCCAAGTATTTTTGTGCATTCGTATAGGCCAATTCAGTTGCTTCATTGGCGGTTCGAATGGATCCAGCCATATCGGATAACACTTTGTTATGCCCTTCCTCATAGCCGACTTGAAAGCCTTCGTCATAGGCTTGTTGTTGTAGGCTGACTTTTTCATCTTCCCAGGCAGCTTGCATGGATGCGATATCTTCAGCGGCTGTTTGCCTCATTTGCTCGATAAGCATTTTGTCCTGTTCAATCGATTTATGGGCATCTTGTAATAGTCGGTCCCTTTCTGCCATTATCGCTTCCAGAGTCGTCTCATTCTTCGTTTCCACCTGTTCCGGCACTGTTAGATTACGAATCGAAATCTCTTTCTTGTTTCCGTTTTGCATAATCGTATGATAAGAGCGGAATACATTAGACAATGACGTCATCTCCTCCACCACGGGCGATGATGATTTCTCCGGAATCTTCGAGTCTGCGGATAATACCGACGATACGAGATTGCGCTTCTTCGACATCTTTCAAACGGACAGGTCCCATGATCTCCATTTCATCTTTAAACGATTCCGCCATCCGTTGGGACATATTCCGGAACAATACTTCTTTGACTTCTTCACTGGAGACCTTCAATGATAGAATCAGGTCTTCGTTTTCACAATCTCTGACAATACGCTGAATGGAACGGTTGTCCAATGTCACAATATCCTCGAACACGAACATCCGCTTGCGGATTTCCTCGGCCAGTTCCGGATCTTGAATTTCAAGTGCATCCAGAATTGTTTTCTCTGTCGATCGATCCACGCCATTCAGTACTTCTACAACAGCGTCCACCCCGCCTGTTTCCGTATAATCTTGTGTAACAGTGGATGATAGCTTGCGCTCCAATACCGCCTCGATTTCACTGATCACTTCCGGAGATGTCGAATCCATCGTTGCGATTCGTTTCGCAATATCCGCTTGCACTTCTTGAGGGAGAGACGATAAAATCATTCCGGCTTGCTCTGCCTCCAAATAGGACAAAATGAGTGCAATCGTCTGCGGATGTTCATTCTGGATGAAATTCAAAATTTGTCCTGGATCTGCCCGTCTCGCAAAATCAAAGGGCCTTACTTGTAATGAGGATGTGAGTCGATTGATGATCGCTTGTGCATGATCTTTTCCAAGTGCTTTTTCGAGGACCGTTTTCGCATAGCCGATTCCCCCTTGGGAAATATAATCCTGAGCAAGTGCAATATTATGGAACTCCTCGATGATCTCTTCTTTCACAGACGCCTCAACTTTTTTTACGCCTGAAATTTCAAGCGTCAGGCGTTCTATCTCTTCCTCGCTCAAATGCTTATAGACGGATGCGGATACTTCCGGACCGAGGGATATGAGGAGAAGCGCCGCTTTTTGTTTACCGGTCATTCCTTTTTCTTTCTTTACCACCATTCATCCCTCCCTATCATTCCTCGGCCAGCCATGTACGCAATAGCTTCGCAAACTCTTCCGGCTTTTCTTTTGCCATCTTCTCAAGTTGTTTTCTGCGAAGTGTCCCTTCCGTCTCCATATCTTGATTGATATCGTCCACGTCGAGTTCAACCTGCTCCTCGAGAATCAGCTCTTCTTCCGTCTCTTGTGCTTTTCTTCTATTACGGACAAATAATACGAACAGTACGATGATAATGAGTAACAGTGCCCCACCTATCACATATACCCACCACGGGATAACGGATTCCGTTGCCGGAGATTCAACCACTTTTCCGTTGAACGGTTGAACAGAGACGTAAATCTTGTCATTCAAGTCTTCATCTGTTAATGTGCCCGCCGCTTCTTTGTCAATCGATGTCCGAATAATCGTTTCCAAAATCCGTTCGACATCCTCCTGTAACCCTGCTGGCATCGATGCAGCATCATCCGCTACAGGTGGTTCCACCATGACCTGGATCCCGATATCCCTGATCTTGTAAGGACTTTCGACAATTTCTTTCCGAATCCGGTTGACTTCATTGTTAACCGTCTCTTCCACTCTTTCATAATCCCCGTTGGCAAATGTCCCTTCCAAATATCCTGTACGGTTATCGGTCGGGTCTTCCGCTTCCAGTCCTCCACCTGCTACCGGTCCATTGCCTGTAAATGTTTCCGTAATGCGTTGGACGCTAAGCGCGATCCCTTCCATACTTTCTTCATCGACAGGCGCGACAAGGGATTCTTCGCGATTTTCATGTTTAAAATCGATATCCGTCGTTACAGATACGACGACCTTATCCGGCCCCATCATCGTGCCAAGCATCATCTGTACTTGGCGTTGCAAATCACGTTCGATCGTCTTTTTCACCGTCATCTGGTCCGCGATACTCGGTCCATAAGCATTATGACTTGTGTTCAAATCGTAATACTCGAAATACTGATTCATGATGCTAATGTCATCTGTCGACAGATTCGGTATACTTTTGGCTACAAGATGATAAAGTCCAGTAATCTGTTGCTCGGTGAATTGATGTCCCGGATCGATCGTCAACCGGATGGCGGCACTTGCCTGTTCTGTACTATTGCTAAGAAAAACGCTTTGCGTCGGCAATGTAATCATCACACTGGCATCTCTTACGCCTTCAAAACCTTTGATCAAGTTAGCAAGTTCCGTTTGCATCGTATCTAACTTGATCATATTGAACTCGTTATCCGTCGTGCCAAATCCTGCATTTTCGGCGAAAAAGGAATAATCAATTGTCCCTGAATTCGGAAATCCTTCGGCTGCAAGTGTCACGAGCAAATCATCTACACGTTCACGCGGGACAAGGATTGAAGTTCCGCCAGGCGCTATTTGACTTGGCACGCCTTGGCTATCCAGCTGCTCTTTAATACGGCCGATTTCCGCACGGGATACGTCTGAATAGAGTGGCACATATTCCGTTCTGGACAGAAAAAATGTCAGGAATGCAGCAAGCGCGATGATTGCGGCGGCAGAACTGATATAAGTGATTTTTTGTTTTTTTGTACGACTCGACCAGAACTGCTTCATATCCGTTCTGATTTTCGCCAATCTTTCATTCATTGTAATCCCCCGGTCAGCTTCCATAATTCAATATCCATACTCACTATGACTGTTCTTAAACTGGCATTCTAATAATTTCCTGATAGGCCTCTATTACTTTATTACGCACTTCCATTGTTGCATTCAATGCGATGGATGCTTTTTGGGAAGCAATCATTACATCATGCAATTCGACGTCTCCGCCCATCACAAGCTTTTGCGTCATTTGATCGGATTCAAATTGTTTATGATTGACTTCTTGAATCGCCTCTTTCAAAAACGTTCCAAAACTTTGTTGTGCCTCGTACGGCGTCGGCTTCACTTCATTTCCCGCTTTGATTACGCCTGCACTTGGTGTTTGACCGTAAATGGATTGTATGGCCATCTAATCAGCATCCTTTCAAAATTATCATTTGCCAATTTCCAATGCTTTCATAAGCATCGACTTATTGGCATTCAACACGGTGATATTCGCTTCATAAGAGCGAGTAGCGGACATTAGGTCGATCATTTCCCTTAACGGGTCGACATTCGGCATTTCGACATAGCCTTCCTCATTGGCATCAGGATGGTCCGGATCGAAGACAAGTTTAAATGGCGTTTCGGTATCCTCTTTAATACTTGAAACCGTGACGCCATACCCCACCGAACCTTTTATTTGTTTTCCCATCGCCGCATTCAGCATGGATGAAAATTGCCCTTCCCGCGGTTGGAATGAGACGGTTTTCCTACGATAAGGCTGCCATTCCCCTTCTACCATCCTACCTCGCGTTGTATCGATATTCGCCATATTGGATGAAATGACATCCATCCGCATACGCTGCGCTGTCAATGCCGAAGCTGACGTGTTTAAACTATGGAATATTGTCATCTTTAACGTCCCCCTCCTTTAATGACATTTTGTAACGTATTGAATTTCCCGTTGATCCGATCGACAAGTGCATTATAGTAAATCTGATTGGCAGCGAGATCCGCCTGCTCCTTATCCATATCCACTCCATTGCCATCTTGTCGATAACGCAAATTGCTATAGTTAAAAACACCTGCGTGTTGCGAAGTTGATTTAAAAGGAAGATGTCGCGGATTGGTACGATACGCTTCTAAAGTAGTGGATTGCACATTCGACAAAACATCCTTAAAACTGACATTTTTTGCTTTATAATTAGGCGTATCAACATTCGCGATGTTTTGGGAGATGACTTTACCTTTTGTAGCGGAAAAATCTAAACCGCGTTCCAATTGGGAAATCGTTGATCCGTAAATATTCATAATTCACCTCATATTTTTGCTGCTAGCAAGTTCTCTCACAATACTAGTAAACTAGTTTCAAACATATGTATACATTGTAGCGGATTTTGTAGAACCTTGTCTATTGTCTATACCCATTTTTCGTTAGGGCTAAATCTCCTTTTTCTGTGACAATTTAAAGGATTTTGGATGGACGTAGGTCTTTTCTCTCTTAATTCCACGTCTTAACATTCCTAATAGAGGTACTTCCAATCATTCCAACCCATGTTATGAAATCCCTAATTTAAAAAGACACTTCCTCCTATTTTCGGAAGAAGTGTCGAATGTCCCACACTGTTATGATCTTTGTTTTTCCAGTTCACCAAGGAACTTGCTATTCAGCACTTTAATATATGTCCCTTTCATACCGAGGGAGCGTGATTCGATTACACCAGCACTTTCCAACTTACGCAATGCGTTTACGATAACAGAACGCGTAATTCCTACACGGTCTGCAATTTTAGATGCGACAAGCAATCCTTCATTGCCATCCAGTTCGTTGAAAATATGTTCGATTGCTTCGTGCTCACTATAAGAAAGTGAGTTGATCGCCATCTGTACGACCGCCTTGCTGCGCGCTTCGATTTCAATCTCTTCTGCTTTCTCACGCAGGATTTCCATACCGACGACCGTAGCCCCGTATTCAGCAAGAATCAAATCATTTTCTTCAAATTCTTCTTTCAATCTTGACAAGATAAGTGTGCCAAGTCGCTCCCCGCCCCCGTTGATTGGGACGATTGTTGTTAGACCATCCTTGAACAGATCACGATTTTCCTCTGGGAATACCGTATGTGCACTGTACACATCCAAGTTCGGAGACGTTTCATGCACCTCAAACAGTTTGTTTGTATAATCCTCTGGAAATTTACGCTCTTCCAGCATCTTTTTCATACGTTCGTTTTCAATTTGTTGATGGATACCCATTCCTAACAATTTCCCTTTACGGCTTACGATGAAAGCATTACATTCAATAACATCGCTGAGCTTGTCAGCCATTTCCTTGAAGTTTACCGGTTTCCCTGCTGATTTCTGAAGCATAGCATTAATTTCGCGTGTTCTTGCTAACAATGACATATTACTTTTCCTCCTCAAAATAAGTACGTACTGTAGAATGTTTCTTTTAATGAATATTCTAAAGGTTTTCAATCATTAAATAAACTAAAACGATTCGATTAAAGTATAAATTGTGACAAGTCTTTGTTTTTTGCGATGTTTTTCAACTTTTCATCGACATATGCAGGTGTGATTTTAATGGCTGTCGGTCCGATATCAGCCGCTTCATACGACAGTTCTTCCAATAACTTCTCCAAAATCGTATGGAGGCGACGTGCCCCGATATTTTCGGTCTCGTCATTCACCTCAAAAGCAATTTCTGCAATTCTGCTGATCGCTTCGTCAGTGAAGTCCAAAATGACGCCTTCCGTTTCGAGCAATTTCTCATATTGTCGGATCAACGAGAAATCCGGTTCATTTAAAATCCGTTCAAAATCTTCTTTCGTCAATTTATCTAATTCGACACGAATTGGGAAACGGCCTTGCAGTTCGGGGATAATATCGGATGGTTTCGCCATATGAAATGCACCCGCTGCAATGAAAAGAATAAAATCCGTTTTAACGGCTCCATATTTTGTGGTGACTGTAGATCCTTCTACAATCGGCAAAATATCCCGCTGCACACCTTCACGTGATACATCCGCCGAAGAACCATTGCCACCCCGACTAGCGATTTTATCCATCTCATCAAGGAAGATGATCCCGGATTGCTCCGTCAATTCGATGGCACGTCTTGCGACTTCATCATGATCGATCAGTTTGTCAGCTTCTTCCGCCTCAAGTACTTTTCTCGCGTCTTTCACTTTCATTTTGCGCTTTACCGTTCTTTTCGGCATGAGCGAGGATAATGCATCTTGCATATTCGCTCCCATCTGTTCCATACCCGATCCTTGCAGAGCATCAAACATCGACGGCGGTTGTGTAGAAACTTCCACAGTTACCATTTTCTCCTCAAGCTCGCCGGCCTTCAAACTTGCGGCAATTTCCGATCGTTTACGCTTCACTTCGGCAACTTCTGCAGCGTCAGGCTCTTCTTGATCCATTTTTTGTCCAAATAGCATTTCGAATGGATTTTGCATGCCGCTTTTCTTCTTCTTTTCTGGAACAAGCAGTTCAACAAGGCGTTCTTCAGCAAGCAACGAGGCGCTTTCTTTTACCGCTTCTCGCTGTTCCGCCCGAACAATACGGACACCTGCTTCCGTTAGATCCCTGATCATCGACTCGACATCGCGTCCGACATAACCGACTTCAGTAAACTTTGTCGCTTCCACTTTTACGAAAGGGGCATTGACCAATTTTGCAATTCTTCGGGCAATTTCAGTCTTCCCAACACCCGTCGGTCCAATCATCAAAATGTTTTTCGGAATGATTTCACTTTTCTCTTCATCCGCAAGCAGACTTCTTCTGTACCTATTCCGGATTGCCACAGCGACAGCACGCTTTGCATTTTCTTGTCCGACGATAAACCGATCGAGATGCGCAGTCAATTCCTTCGGAGTCAGTTCTTGTCTTTTGGTCATTCCAGTACCTCCACTATGATCTGATCGTTTGTGTACACACAGATTTCCGCAGCGGTTTCAAGAGCAGCCCGTGCAATTTCCTGCGCCGTCAAAGTGTCGCCACTATACTTTTTCAGCGCCCTTCCGGCAGCCATCGCATAATTCCCACCAGAACCGATCGAGAGTATACCGTCATCAGGTTCGATCACTTCTCCTGTTCCAGATATGAGAAGAAGGCTATCCTGGTCCATCACAAGCAGCATTGCTTCCAGCTTCCTAAGGATACGATCTCCCCGCCACTCTTTTGCAAGTTCGACAGAAGCACGTTGAAGATTCCCGTTATACTCTGTCAACTTTCCTTCGAACAATTCAAACAATGTGAAAGCATCTGCGACCGAACCCGCAAACCCGGCCAACACCTTGCCGCCAAACAATCTGCGGACTTTTTTTGCAGTATGTTTCATGACCACTGCATTCCCTACTGTCACTTGCCCATCGCCCGACATGGCACAAGAGCCTTTGTGGCGAATCGCAAAAATCGTCGTTGCATGGAATTCCATCTTTTCAACCTCCTATGCTCGTGGGTGCGTATTCATATAGGTTTTTCTTAAATGCTCTTTTGTTATATGCGTATACACTTGAGTAGATGATAAGTGCGTATGCCCCAGTAATTCCTGAACAGTCCGCATATCAGCGCCACTTGCCAACAGATGAGTGGCAAATGAATGGCGGATCATATGCGGGTAAATGTTGGAATGAAGTGTTGCACGTTCCATCATCATATTTAATATATGCCGCACCCCGCCATCCGTCAGTGGGTCACCTCGCAAATTGACGAAAAGTATGTCATGTTTTTTCTGTTTCACCAATGATGGCCGACTTTGCTCCAAATATGCATCAAGCGCAGTTTGTGCAAAACTTCCAAATGGGACATACCGTTCTTTTCGCCCTTTCCCCATGACCATGACGATACCAAGTTGCTCATCGATGTCCTTCAAAGTGATCGATGTCAACTCACTGACCCGTATTCCAGTTGCGTAGAGCAATTCAAGAAGCGCTTTATCACGTAATGACTTCTTATCATTCCCTTCGCAGGCTGAAAATAAAAGGGCCAGTTCTTCCTCATAAAAAAAAGCGGGTAGCCGCTCTTCTTTTTTCGGGTGATGGAGTGAACGAAACGCATGATCGGAAATCTGATATCGGGCACTAGCAAATTTGAAAAAAGATCTGATGGATGAAATATTCCTTGAAATCGACGCCCTCGATAACCCCTTATCAAATAATCTAGTTACATAGAGTCTTGCTTCTGGATATGTGACATCATTTAAATCCGTCATCCCTTCAACTTCCATAAAGTTTAGGAAAGCATTGATATCTGTTTCATATTCGGATACGGTGTTGAATGAATAATTTTTTTCCAAGCGTATATACGAAATGTATTCATCACGGATGCTAGAAGGTTCTACCGCCAAACGTTTCACCCCCAAAACGAAAAGCTGATTGAATGATAACAATATTGCGAGTCTTTGAAACGCCGGTGCTTTTACACCATGTTTGTAAGCGAAGTAAATAACTTCAAAATAACGACTAATCCGGATATTCAAAAGTCATCCACGATTCACTATACAATATTTGAGTACCTATCGGCAACTTTCACCTCTTCAGAAGTCAGACCTCTATCAGTTTTTTTCCATTTTCGACACAAAATGTTCAAATTACAAGAAATATATGGGGATTCGACACCCTTTTTGTCGGAAAACAGCGAAAAAAAGGGGTCAAGGTAACACTTTCCCCTAACCCCTTTTCAGATTTCTCTTTTAGACGGTTACTGAAGATTGAAATTCGGCGATTGCCTGTAATGCTCGTTCAGCATGTTTTTCTGCACGTTCCACTTTTGACTTGATCCGCTCCCCAAGATCCGGGAAGAGACCGAAGTTGATGTTCATCGGCTGGAAGTTTTTCGGATCGGCTTCCGTAATATATCTTGCCATACTGCCAAGTGCCGTTTCATGCGGAAATAGAACGGTTTCTTTGCCAAGTGCCACATTCGCTGCATTGATACCTGCGATAAGTCCGGAACCGGCCGATTCAACATAACCTTCGACTCCCGTCATCTGACCCGCGAAAAATATGTTCCGATTGGACTTCAATTGGTATGTCGAATCTAGTACCCGTGGCGAATTGATGAATGTATTTCGATGCATGACACCATAACGGACAATTTCCACGTTTTCAAGACCAGGAATGAGGTTGATGACTTCTTTTTGGGCTCCCCATTTCATATGCGTTTGGAATCCGACGATATTATAAAGGGTTCCTGCCGCGTCATCTTGCCGCAGTTGAACAACCGCCTTGTATCGTTTTCCGGTTACCGGATCTTCAAGTCCAACCGGCTTCAACGCTCCAAATAGTAACGTTTTCTCACCACGTTGCGCAAGCACTTCAACTGGCATGCAGCCTTCAAAGTAAATCTCTTTCTCGAATTCCTTCAACGGTACGACTTCAGCATCCACTAACGCTTGATAAAAACGTGCGAATTGCTCTTCATCCATCGGACAGTTCAAATAAGCCGCTTCCCCTTTATCATAGCGGGATTTCAAGAAAACCTTCTCCATATCGATAGAATCTTTTTCGATGATCGGTGCTGCTGCATCATAGAAATATAAATACTCTTCACCTGTCAATTTGCGAATCTGCTCTGCCAATGCCGGCGAAGTGAGAGGGCCTGTTGCGATGACCGTTATTCCCTCCGGCAGTTCAGTCACTTCTTCGTTGACAATCTCGATGAGCGGATGATTGCGGACCCGCTCCGTCACATTTCCTGCAAACTCATGACGGTCGACGGCCAATGCCCCTCCTGCCGGAACAGAGCATGCATCTGCCGCATCGATGATCAGCGAATTGAGTCTTCTCATTTCTTCCTTAATGATTCCTACTGCGTTCGTCAAATTGTTGGCACGCAATGAATTACTGCAAACAAGCTCCGCAAACTTGTCCGTGTGATGCGCTGGCGTTTGTTTTACCGGCCTCATTTCATATAAACGGACATTTACTCCACGATTGGCAATCTGCCACGCAGCCTCGCTTCCTGCAAGCCCTGCGCCTATGACATTTACGATGGGTGTCATCCCATCACCTTCTTTCTAAATCACTTATTGTCCAGACTACAGGCACCAGACGCTTTTCTTTATTGTTGAGCGTCTTCTTTGTAGTCACATTCCGTGCATTGGATTTGTACGCCTTTTTTCAATTTCTTTTCAACTAGTGTATTTTCGCATTTTGGACAAGGTCTTGCAACCGGTTTATCCCATGAGACATACTCACATTCCGGATAGCGGTCACAGCCGTAGAAAATCCTTTTCGTTTTGCTCTTCCGTTCAACAACCTGTCCCTCTTTACAAGTTGGACACGTAACACCGATCGGTTTGATGATCGCCTTCGTATTGCGACAATCCGGGAAATTGGAGCAGGCCATGAATTTTCCATAACGCCCTAGTTTAAAAACCATCGGCGAACCGCATTTTTCACAATCTTCTCCAGCGGGTTCATCTTTGATTTCGATTTTTTCCATTTCAGCGTCCGCCACTTGTACATGCTTCTCAAAATCCTGGTAGAAATCATCAATGACTTCGACCCATTTGATTTTTCCGTCTTCGATATTATCGAGCCCTTTTTCCATTTCGGCTGTAAATTCAACATCGATAATATCCGGGAAGTACTGATTGACTGCCTGGTGAACAATTTCGCCAAGTTCGGTCGGGATGAAACGCTTCGCATCAAGCGTTACATATCCACGTTTTTGGATCGTATCGAGTGTCGGTGCATAAGTCGACGGCCGGCCGATACCAAGTTCTTCGAGCGTTTTGACCAAACGAGCTTCCGAATAGCGCGGTGGCGGCTGGGTGAAATGCTGTTTCGGATCAATCTCACTATAGCCCACTTGCTGCCCTTCTTCTAACGGCGGTAGAATACGATCCTTCTCTTCCTCTTTGTCATCGTCCCCTTCGACGTACACTTTCATGAATCCAGGGAATTTCACTTGCGAACCATTTGCTCTGAAACGCACATCGCCATTCAAAAGATCCACCGTAACCGTATCTAAAATGGCCGGTGCCATTTGACTGGCGACAAATCGCTCCCAAATCAGCTTGTATAAGCGTAATTGATCACGTGATAAAACCGTCTTCATGGCCGCAGGTGGACGCATAACAGAAGTGGGCCTGATTGCCTCGTGCGCATCTTGCGTTTTGTTCGTCTCCTTTTTTGCGGCCTTCGAAGGTGTTACAAATTCTTTGCCGTACATCGTTTCGATAAAGGACTGCGCCTCTTCCTTCGCGCTATCCGCTATCCGGGTCGAATCCGTTCTCATATAAGTGATGAGCCCGACGCTGCCTTCTTTCCCAAGATTGATCCCTTCGTATAGCTGCTGTGCCAGCATCATCGTCTTCTTCGCGCGGAAGTTCAACTTGCGCGCAGCTTCCTGTTGTAAGGATGAAGTGGTGAATGGAACTGCCGGATTCCGTTTACGTTCTTTTTTCACAACGGAAGCGATATCGAATTTGTCTCCTTTTAACTGACCAAGAATCTCATCGACTTGCGCTTTGTTCGTCAATTTCAGCTTTTTCTTCGCATCACCATAAAAAGCTGCTTCGAACGTAACGGAATCTTTTGTGAATTGGCCACTAATGCTCCAATACTCTTCCGGAACAAAATTTTTGATCTCATTTTCTCGATCGATGATGAGCCGCAGTGAAACCGACTGAACCCGTCCTGCCGATAATCCTTTTTTCACTTTCTTCCAAAGGATCGGGCTGATGTTATACCCGACAAGCCGGTCCAAAATACGGCGTGCCTGCTGGGCATCGACGAGATCCATATTGATCGGCCGAGGATTTTTAAAAGATTCCTTGATTGCATCTTTTGTAATTTCATTGAACACGACGCGGCAATCCGATTCGATATCGATACCGAGCTGATGCGCTAAATGCCAAGCGATCGCTTCCCCTTCTCTATCGGGGTCGGCCGCGAGATAGATTTTTTTCGCTTTTTTGGCATCCTTCTTCAACTCTTGCAAAATCGGACCTTTCCCGCGAATCGTGATGTACTTAGGCTCATAGTTATTTTCAGTGTCTACACCCATTTGGCTGCGCGGTAAATCGCGCAAATGACCGAGTGATGCACGCACTTTATATTTTTTTCCTAAATATCGTTCAATCGTTTTTGCCTTTGCAGGTGATTCTACGATTACTAAATTATCTGCCATTCATTATATGCCTCCTTAAAGAGGTTCGGTATTTATTCATCAAAAGAATATCTGTTGCAAAATGTATAACAGATTTCAATTTATTGCAACCTTTTAAGGAGGAAAGGTTTTTCTTTACCTATCGAAAGCGAGCGTTTCTACGATCTGAAAGCCGCTCCAGATCGGTTTCGCCCCTTCGTCTAATAACTGATTCGGTCCTGCCGACAATGCGGATGTAATAGGGCCTGGGACTGTAAAAATATCCTTTCCGTGGTCAAGCGCATGCTCCACCGTGCTCATCGTGCCACTTTTCCGGGCGGCTTCCGTTACGATAACCGCGTCGGATAGTCCGCTAATGATACGATTACGCATCGGAAATGTCCACCGTTCCGGCTTCATATAAGGAGGATATTCAGTCAACATCAACTGTTTTTCGACAATTTCCGCAGCGAGTTTCGCATTCTCTTTTGGATACAGATGGAAGAAGCCGTGTCCGAGTACAGCGATGGTTTTTCCGCCATATTCGAGAGCTGCCTCATGCGCCATCGCATCGGCCCCTTTCGCCAGCCCGGAAACGATAACAGCATTATTTTCTACAAGTGGGGGGACGATCAATTTCAATGCTTTTTTCGAATAGGCGGTCGCTTTTCTTGAACCGATAATGGCAATATACCGTCGCTCCGTCAATAATTGCAAACAGCCTTTCGTATAAAGGACAGCGGGTGGATCAATCAAAAGGCGTAATTTTTCAGGATATAGGGAATGAGTAAATGGGATGGGGAATATGGCGTGCCGCTCATATAATTCATCATAAGGGGTGTCTACGTTTCGCTGTAAGTTTTCTGTTAACTTGAGGGCTTTCGCTATCGGAATGTTCACGATTTCCGCGAGTTCTTTTGCGTGATACGTAAAGAGCCTATCAAGATCGGGATCTATCTCGAACAGCTTGCCTAAGCGATTCAAAGGTACCGGAAATACATAATGAAGCGCCAACAATCGTCGTTCCTTGTCCGTCAATTCCATTGAATTCCTCCCTTTTTAAAAAAGATGCAGCGCATTATATACACGCTGCATCTTGTTGAATTGAATTAATGTGTTTTACACTTTTCGTATAAACCTTTTTCTTTAATCACTTTGATTAACGTTTCACCGATAACAGACGGTGTATCTGCAGTTTCAACACCAGCCGCGTTGAGCGCTTTGATCTTTTCAGCTGCAGTTCCTTTACCGCCTGAAATGATTGCACCAGCGTGGCCCATACGTTTACCTTCTGGAGCCGTTTGTCCGCCGATGAAGCCTACAACCGGTTTCGTCATGTTTTCAGCGATCCAAGCAGCTGCTTCTTCTTCAGCTGTACCACCGATTTCACCGATCATAACAACTGCATACGTTTCAGGATCTTCATTGAATTCTTTTAGAACATCGATGAAGTTCGTCCCATTGACAGGGTCTCCACCGATACCGACAGCTGTCGTTTGACCAATACCCGCTTGTGAAAGTTGGTGAACAGCTTCATATGTAAGTGTTCCAGAACGCGAAACAACACCCACATGACCTTTTGTATGAATATAACCTGGCATAATACCAATCTTACACTCATCAGCAGTAATGACACCTGGGCAGTTCGGTCCGACAAGACGTGTCTTTTTGCCTGCCATGTAACGTTTTACTTTTACCATGTCAAGAACTGGAATATGTTCTGTAATACAAATCGTCATATCCAATTCTGCATCTACCGCTTCCATGATCGCATCTGCTGCGAATGGAGCCGGTACGTAGATAACTGAAACGTTTGCGCCTGTTGCTTTCACCGCTTCTTCAACCGTGTTGAAAACAGGTACGCCCGCTGCTTCTGTTCCACCTTTTCCAGGCGTTACACCACCGACGATTTTTGTCCCGTACTCAAGCATTTGTTGCGTATGGAAAAGTGCTGTAGAACCTGTGATTCCTTGTACGATCACTTTTGTATCTTTATTAATATAAATACTCATCAGTTTGTCCCTGCCTTTCTTAGCCTACGAGTTCAACAATCTTTTGTGCACCGTCCGCCATTGAATCCGCGGCGATGATATTCAGTCCTGATTCGTTCAATAGAGCTTTACCTTTATCTACATTTGTACCTTCCAAACGTACGACTAGTGGTACTTGCAGACCCACTTCTTTCGCAGCTGTAATGACACCTTCTGCGATAACATCACATTTCATGATACCGCCGAAAATGTTGACGAAAATCCCTTTAACAGCTTCGTCGGATAGGATGATTTTGAATGCTTCTGTTACTTTTTCAGCAGTTGCGCCGCCCCCAACATCAAGGAAGTTAGCAGGTGAACCGCCGTAGTAGTTGATTGTATCCATTGTCGCCATTGCTAGACCGGCACCGTTAACCATGCAGCCGATGTTGCCATCTAGTGAAATATAGCTTAAGTCATATTTTGAAGCTTCGATTTCTTTTGCATCTTCTTCATCAAGGTCGCGAAGCTCCATGATGTCTTTATGACGATACAATGCGTTTGCATCGAAGTTGAATTTTGCATCTAGCGCTAAAACATTATCATCACCTGTTACAACAAGTGGGTTGATCTCAACGATTGATGCGTCTTTTTCAGTAAATACTTGATAGAGGCCAAGCATGAATTTTGCTGCTTTGTTTACAAGGTGAGCAGGGATATTCATGTTGAAAGCCATACGGCGTGCTTGGAAGCCAGTCAATCCAACAACTGGATCGATCACTTCTTTGAAGATTTTTTCAGGTGTCGCTTCTGCAACTTCCTCGATATCCATTCCACCTTCTTCAGAACCCATAAGTGTTACGCGATCTGTAGCACGGTCCAGGACTAGTCCAAGGTAGTATTCTTTTTTAATGTCGGAACCTTCTTCGATAAGAAGTCTTTTCACTTCTTTACCTTCCGGGCCTGTTTGATGTGTCACAAGCGTTTTGCCGATTAGCTCTTCCGCATAAGCGCGCACTTCGTCAAGATTTTTAGCGATCTTGACACCGCCCGCTTTTCCGCGGCCACCCGCATGGATTTGTGCTTTCACAACGATGACGTCCGTTCCCAATTCCTTCGCAGCTTTAACTGCCTCTTCCGGAGAAAAAGCAACAAGGCCGTTCGAAACTGCTACTCCATAATCTCTTAGTAGCTGTTTCCCTTGATATTCATGGATATTCATCTTACATCCTCCAATCAAACTTGTATCTCAATAATTTACTGCCTTATTCATTGTAGTAAAGATGTCAAACAATGTCCACAATTGATTGCCAACTCCTGAAATTTGTCGAAATTCAGTTATTTTTTCGTAGACCATGTGCTCGATCCACTTGATAAATATAAGCAAAAACTTCCGAAACTGCTTGATAGAGTTCTTCAGGTATCGATTCATTTACATTCAGCTGCCCTAAAATTTCAACTAGACTTGGATCTTCTTGAATGGGAATATCATTCTCTTTCGCTTTTTCCAGAATCTTTTCTGCGATTTTCCCTTTCCCTTTCGCCGTCACTTTAGGGGCATCTCCCGCACTGGGATCATATGAGAGGGCAACTGCCTCTTTTCGGACTTGCCGTTCTTCGTTCATATTCGGACATCAACCCCTTGACCGTCAGACGGTCGTTGTTTGTTCTGCACTGGCTTCTCTTCTTCGACAAAAGGCTTGAAAAAAATTCCTGACAACCGGTAACCAGCTGCTTCTAGCCCATCTTTCAACTTATTTTGCAGCGGGAGAGCCACGGTTTGAAGCTTATCATCCTCATTGAAAACGGTTACTTTCACAACTCGATTTTGCACTTGCATATCGATCACGGTTTGCTTTATCGACGCCAAATCGAGATAAAATAGAACGCGCGCAAAATCGGAGTCGATTTGCCCGTTTTCCTTCATTCTTCCATGCCATTGCAATGTCGAATCAATCCGCTTTCCGAAAATATCCAGCGGCACTTGCATAACGAGCTGATGTTGCACGCCGTTTTCTCCGGATTGCAACAACGGCCCATTCATACGCATGACAACGTTTTCCGCAGCCTCGCGCACAGCCGGGGACAGCATCGAACTTTGCAAAAGCTTGACCAATTGCGGCTTCACCATATCCATCAGCTGGTTAGGATCCCGTTCCTTGCTTGCAAGTTCCGCTTCATAATTGAAGCCTGACGAACGAATGACTGCTTGTAATGCGTCTTTCATCGCCTTGCCGTCAATGGCAGTAGCGACTGAGGCATCAGCCCCTTGCACCATCTGTCGAACCGCCGGATTGTCGGAACGTCCTGCAACCTGAATGAGTGCGGTCATTTTTTCAGCACCTTGTTGCGAGCCCTGCTGATGGAGCAGTGACAGTACTTTAGCGGCACCCTCTTCAGATGGCGAATGTTGTCCAAAAGGGGTGGCGATCGCATTTTCCGACGTCACCTTCAAAAGTGTGTGAGTGAATTCCCGTACAAATTCCATCGTCGCTTGATGCGATGGGCGAATGTCTGCCAGTCGATCGATTATTGTCAGTAACATCGCCTTTTGCTGGTTACTCATTTCTCGATCTGCCGCAATAAGTGCTTTCAAATTGGAAATATCGGGGGTTGTTTGTGTCGAGCCAGCTTGCGCAATTTGCCGGAGAGCCCCAATCAATCGTTCGGTTGTCGGTTCAGCAGCAGAAGTGGATGCCGTTTGGACAGAAGGATTATTCATAGCTGTTAGTGGACCTGAAAACGGCGTAGGAGCCAGGTTGTTTCCCTGCTGAGCAATCCCTCCGCGTATCATCGACTCGGACAATACTTGTTGCAAATTTGCTAGCGATGCCTGTGCTGGTAAGATGCCTGCGTTTTTTAATACTTGCAAGATGGCAAAACGGTTCTCCGGACTTTCGGTTTGATTGAGCAATGTCAATACCGCTTGTCCAAGAAACACGCCTCCTGTTCCCTGTGCAAATGGTTTCACCATCCTGTCAAGTGCCGTTAAAATGCCTTCTTTCTGTTGGGATGGGATCGTTGCATCCGCTGCTAACGTCGACTTCAACGTGGTAAGTAGGGCATGCGTACTTTCCTTCGCTTCCACCCCGAGCAATGAACGAAAAATTGATTCAGTGAACGGCAATTTCAAATCCGCTAATCTTTGAATGGATGCCAATGCCTCATTGCGAAGATTGGCTGGTACATCCTTTAACAAGTTTGCCGCTTGTAGCAAGCCTTCCCTTGTCATCGGGATTTTGTTTTTCACGATGAACGCAAGCACGGATTGCATCTCAGGCGTCTTCGGTAATTGCATAGCCTCCATTAATTTAGCGAGTTGATGGCCTTGCCCTTCTGCAACCTGAAGTGGACCTGCAATAATTTTCAGTTGCAATTCAGGCTTCACTGAAGAAACTTGGAAATAATATGCATCCCCTGCTTTCATCGGCACTTCAAGGTTAGCCACTAGCTTCTGGCCCCCTATTTGAACTTCTGCCATCTGTCCGGGAAAAAGCTGTTTGATCTGTCCATGGAAGAGTTGCCCTTCATGGAGAACGAATGGGCGATTTTGAAGTGCGGCATTCGTCATCGGTTGGCCGTTTAACGGGCGCATTGTCGGAAAACTCATTGTCTCCCCCTTCCTTCCACCATGGATTTGACAGGCTCAAAACTGGTTCGATGATGTTCGCAAGGTCCAAACTTGCGCAAAGCTTCAAGATGTTCCGCTGTTCCATAACCGGCATTTTTTCCGAACTGATAGGCAGGAAATTCCTCATGCAATCCATCCATGATGGCATCCCTTGTCGTTTTTGCCAATATGGAAGCCGCCGCAATTGCCAAACTCTTCGCATCCCCTTTGATGATCGATTCGGTCGGACAATCCGTTGCCAACTGCATGGCATCCGCTATGACGAAATCAGGCCGAACCGAAAGCCCTTTGACCGCTTGTTCCATTGAAGCTTTCGTTGCCGCAAAAATATTGAGCTCATCGATGATTTGGGAAGATTGGATATGTACTGCGTAAGAGATAGCCACTTTTTTTATTTCCCCCGCCAATCGCTCCCGCTCGCTTTTGGCAATCGTTTTCGAGTCATCAAGACCGACCAACTCTGGGACTTCGCTCGGTAAAATAACCGTTGCCGTTACGACAGGCCCCGCTAACGGTCCTCTGCCCGCTTCATCGACCCCTGCAACCATCGCTCTGTCAAACGGCGCAAACGACCCGTCAAACGCTATTTTTTCAGCATGGCTTCGTTCTTTTTCTTGCCGTTTCTCATATTGTCTTTCCCAACGCGCAAGGGCATTTTTCACACCAGCCCTTGCATCTTGTGCAAGCTCTGCCATCCAAGCTTCCCGTTCGACCGTCCGATTGAGCCTCTCCGTAATTTCTTTAATCGTTTTCATTGTATCCACCTTCCACTTACAGGCTGTTTGTTCAATGCGCGTATCCCGTTGTTTCGCTTTTTTCTTATATCGGCAATCGGAAGCAAGTTTCGAGCTAATTCCTTTATGAAGATAAAGAGAAAAGCCGATTGCCTCGGATGTTAGTCCGTGTCGGCATCGGCCAATTCGTGAGAGTGCTGTGAAGTGAAGTCGAATGTCAACTTCCCAAGATGTTCGTTGCGGATATCGTGGACGATCAATTCCGCCACTTTGTCATATTCGACTTCTCCACCTGTCGTGTATACTTTTCGCAATGTGCCAATCTGATCGAATACATGTAGAAGATCTTCGCCTATCGTCGACAATCCGTATCTTTCCAATAAACGGTCGGGATAATTCGCCTCTAGGAAACGAAGTCCATAGACAGCTAAATCTTCCATATTGACAATCGTATCTTTAATCGCCCCTGTCAGAGCAAGTTTGTAGCCTACTTCTTTGTCTTCAAACTTCGGCCATAAAATCCCTGGTGTATCCAATAGTTCAAGCTCCTTGCCGAACTTGATCCATTGCTGGGCTTTCGTCACGCCAGGCTTATTGCCTGTTTTGGCAATGTTTTTCTTCGCCAGCCGATTGATCAATGTTGACTTGCCGACATTCGGAATACCAACGATCATCGCACGGATTGCGCCCGGTCGAATCCCTCTTTTCCGCATCCTCTCGAGCTTTGGTTCCAAAATTTCCTTGGCGGCTTTCGTGACAGCTTGAAGCCCTTTTCCTTCAAATGAATTGATGGCAACCGCATGGATTCCTTGCTTTTCGAAATAACGGATCCATCTTGTGGTTTCCGTTTGATCTGCAAGATCCATCTTATTTAAGATCAGCAATCTCGGCTTCTGATGAATGACTTGGTCAATCATCGGGTTCCTTGATGAAAGAGGAAGCCTTGCGTCAATCAATTCAAATACGATATCTACTAATTTTAACTGCTCAGTTACTTCCCGCCGCGCTTTCGCCATATGGCCGGGAAACCATTGAATCGTCATAACTACCAACTCCTTTACTACATCATTTGACGATTCCGAAGTCTTTGATCGGCCAAAAGACGACTTTCGTGCTACCGATAATTTCATCGATCGCGACGGCGCCGATATGTCTCGAGTCTTTACTCTTCCTGCGATTATCCCCAAGAACGAATACATGTCCTTCAGGCACCGTTTCACTTTGGATTTTCTCTTCCAACGTGAAGTCTTCCGTCAAAGGACTGTCGATCACTTCCGCTTTGTATTGATCAAGATAAGGTTCGTCATAAGGCTCTCCGTTAATGTACAAAACATCATCGCGATATTCCACCGTATCGCCAGGTAATCCGATCACTCGCTTAATATAGTCCTTTTGTTCTTCGGCATGGAATACAACGATATCAAAGCGGTCTGGCTTTCCGATTGTATAGCCGATCTTATTGACAATCATCCGGTCACCATTTTCCAGTGTCGGCATCATGGATTCACCATCTACGACAATTGGCGTGAAAAGGAAGATCCGGATCACCGCCGCAAGGCCGAATGCAATCAATAATGCTTTTAGCCATTCCCATGATTCGCTTTTTTTCTTTTCTTCTTTCATTGACAAAGCCTCCTGCACATCCTACTGTCCTTATTGTACAACCTAATCATATTTGAGGCAAAAAGAAAGGAGGCCGATTAGTTGGCCTCCTGAATCTTCGCTTTTTGTTATCGGATTTCTTTGATACGAGCGGCTTTTCCGCGTAGGCTGCGAAGGTAGTACAATTTCGCACGACGTACTTTACCACGACGAGTCACTTCAAGTTTAGCGATTTTCGGTGTGTGTACAGGGAATGTACGCTCAACGCCTACACCATTGGAGATTTTACGGACTGTGAATGTTTCACTGATTCCGCCTCCGCGACGTTTGATAACAACACCTTCAAAAATTTGGATACGCTCACGCGTTCCCTCAACGATTTTCACGTGCAAACGAACTGTATCTCCTGCACGGAAAGATGGGTGATCTGCACGAAGCTGATCTTTTGTAATTTCTGCAATTAGGTTTTGCATTGTTTTCTCTCCTTCTCCACAGATGCTCATGCACTTCTTACCTTTGCAGCGGAACACCGTCAGTATGCACTTCACACGAAAGTACATAGTAGATAGTATCACAGATGGCAGGTAGGTGCAAGGCAATCCGTCTATTTTTTTTCTTTCTCCAATTGATCGAGCAATTGTCGCTGATGCGCAGTCAACGGGGCGTCTTTGAGCAAATCTTTTCTACGCTCGAACGTTCGAAGAAGAGCTTGCTCTTCCCGCCATTTTTCGATTTCGGCATGGTTGCCGGACAAGAGGACAGGCGGTACTTCCAACCCGTTAAAGTTAGCGGGGCGAGTATATTGCGGATGTTCGAGCAAGCCGGTAGAAAATGAATCCAGCACGGATGAATCGGCATTGCCAAGCACTTCTGGCAGCAACCTGACGACACTATCGATGATGGCCATGGAAGCAATCTCTCCACCGGTCAACACAAAATCACCGAGCGATAACTCGTCTGTCACCAAATGCTGACGGATCCGTTCATCATACCCTTCATAATGGCCACAAACGAAGACAAGATGCTCTTCGGCAGCAAGCTCTTCCGCTTTCTTCTGCGTAAAACGTTCGCCTTGTGGACACATGAGAATGACACGCGGCGGCTTTTCCGCTTCTGCCGATACGGCTTCGACAGCGGCGAAGAGAGGTTCCGGTTTCAATACCATCCCCGCTCCGCCGCCATATGGGTAATCATCGACTTTCCGGTGCTTATTCGTAGCGTAATCGCGGAAATCGGTCACCTCAAATGATACGGCACCATTTTCCTGTGCTTTTTTCATGATGGACGAATGAAGCACCCCTTCAAACATTTCGGGAAACAATGATAATACATTGATTTTCATCATGAAAGAAGTCCTTCTATCGCATCAATGACAATTTTTTTGTTGTCAATGTCGATTTCTTTAACAATATCGGCGATGTAAGGGATATAATGCGGCTTCCCTTTTTCAGGCGTCACGGTCCACACATCATTTGCACCCGTTTCCAGGATTTCTGTCACTTTGCCGATCGATGCATCTTCCAGTGTAAAAACTTCACAACCGATAATTTCATGGTAGTAGAACTCGCCTTCCTCCAAATCACCAAGCTGATCTTCGGCCACTTTCAAAATGCCGTCCCGATACTTCTCAACATCATTAATATTGGGATGATTTTCGAACGTCAATAAATCGAAATTTTTATGTTTCCGATGACTTGCTACTGTCAAATAAATAGGCGTTTTGCTTCCTGGCATGAAAAGCGCAAGCTTGCTTCCAATCGCATAGCGCTCTTCAGGAAAGTGTGTACGTGAAATGACACGGACTTCCCCGCGAATGCCATGCGTATTCACGATTTTACCGACATTGAACCATTGCATAACTGACACCGACTTTCCTATTAAAGTAATCGAATAGACAAAAAAAGAAGGAACATAGGCTCCTTCCTTTTTTTGTCTTAATCAATGATATCGATAAAAACCTTTTTGTTGTGGTGGTTGCCTGCTGCTGAATAAACAATAGTACGGATCGCTTTCGCTACACGCCCCTGCTTGCCGATGACTTTTCCCATGTCTGCGGGATTGACGGATAGTTTGTAGACGACACGATTATCGTGCTCATCCATATCCACCCGGACATCCCCGGGACTATCGACTAACGGTTTAACGATCGTTTCAATCAGCTGCTTCATGAACACACCTCCTGATTATTTACCGTGTTTAGCGTTATGGAATTTCTCCATGATGCCTTGATCAGAAAACAGGTTACGTACTGTATCAGACGGCTTTGCACCGTTTTGAAGCCATTTAAGTGCCAACTCTTCGTTGATTTTTACTTCCGCAGGTTTTGTAAGCGGGTTGTAAGTTCCAACTGTTTCGATTTGGCGACCATCACGTGGTGAACGTGAATCTGCAACTACAATACGATAGAAAGGAGTTTTCTTTGCTCCCATACGTTTAAGACGAATTTTTACTGACATTATTTCTTGCACCTCCGAATAGTTTCACACAAGATAGTATATTATCAAGCTTTCTCATGTTTGTAAAGTGTTTTTTCTTAACACCCTGATTTTCATTTAAAAAACGAATCAAAACCTGGCATTTTCATTTTTTTCTTACCTTTTTGTTGCATATTGGTCATCTGTTTGACCATCTTCTTCATGTCTTCGAATTGTTTCAAAAGACGATTCACTTCTTGGATGGATGTCCCTGAACCTTTCGCGATCCGTTTACGGCGATTCGCATTGATGATTTCCGGTGTAGTGCGTTCCGCCTTGGTCATAGATTGGATCACCGCTTCGACACGCCCCATTTGACTTTCATCGACTTTGGCATTTTCGAGCCCTTTGATTTTATTGGCTCCTGGCATCATTTTCAGCAGTTCGTCGAGAGGCCCCATCTTCTTCACTTGCTGAAGCTGGTCAAGGAAGTCATCGAGTGTGAACGACTGAGTCCGAAGTTTCTGCTCCATCTCCTTCGCCTTTTCCTCATCGACATTCTCCTGCGCTTTTTCAATGAGCGACATGACATCACCCATGCCAAGAATCCGGGATGCCATACGTTCCGGATGAAATGGTTCAAGCGCATCCATCTTTTCACCCATCCCGACAAATTTAATCGGTTTTTGGGTGACGGAACGGATGGATAGTGCCGCACCACCACGCGTATCCCCATCCAGTTTTGTCAAGACGACTCCTGTAATGCCAACTGCTTCGTCAAAGTGTTGGGCAACATTAACAGCGTCTTGCCCTGTCATCGCATCAACAACGAGGAATACTTCATCCGGCTTACTAAGCGCTCGGATATCCTTCAATTCTTGCATCAGGTCTTCGTCAACATGTAACCGGCCCGCCGTATCGACAATGACGACATCATGATGCTCTTTTTCCGCTTCTGCCAAGGCTTGGCGGACGATGTCAACGGGCGATACTTCGGTTCCAAGTGAAAATACCGGCATCGTCAGCTGCTTGCCAAGTGTTTCCAACTGCTGGATAGCGGCCGGTCTATAAACGTCGGCAGCAACGAGAAGCGGTTTCTTATTGTGACGTTTGCGCAGAACTGTTGCCAATTTCCCGGTCGTGGTCGTTTTCCCTGCCCCTTGAAGACCGACCATCATAATGACTGTCGGCGATTTACGCGCAAATTGAATCGGGTTCTGTTCGCCGCCCATTAAGGATGTCAGCTCGTCTTTAACGATTTTCACAACTTGCTGACCCGGCGTCAAGCTCTTCATGACGTCCTGTCCCACCGCGCGCTCACTGACTGTTTTAACGAATTCCTTGACAACTTTCAAGTTGACGTCCGCTTCGATCAATGCAAATCGAACTTCACGCATCATCTCCTTGACGTCCGCTTCGTTGATTTTCCCTTTGCCCGTTATTTTTTGAAGCGTCCCTTGCAGGCGCTCGGCTAATCCTTCAAATGCCATGCATAGAGCCTCCCCTAATCATTCTCTTTTAATAAGTTCAATAGCTCCTTGAACGACTCCGAACGCTCATCCGATTCCGGTATGAGGTGTTCTAGCTTTTCTACAATTTCAATCCGTCTTTGGAATTTCGAAAACAGTTGTAATTTTGTTTCATAGTCTTCGAGCATCGCTTCCGTCCTACGCACATTGTCGTAGACTGCTTGACGGGATACATCGTATTCCCCCGCGATTTCGCCGAGGGATAAGTCATCCAAATAATAGAGTTGCATATACAGTCTCTGTTTATCCGTCAGTAGTGACTGATAAAAATCGAAGAGGAAGTTAATGCGTGTCGTTTTTTCAAGCACCACTTACCTTACCTCCCCCGCTTGTTTCTTCCATTGCCATCATAGTATGAGGGCAGTCCTCTGTCAAGCTAAATTACTTGTCTGTCTCTTCTAGTTCCAAACCATCCGCGAAAAGGCCGTAGACATACTTTTCCGGATCGAACGGCTGCAAATCGTCCACACCTTCTCCAAGACCGACGAATTTCACCGGGATGTTCAATTTTTGACGGATCGCCAGCACAATGCCGCCTTTCGCCGTTCCATCCAGCTTCGTTAAGACAATACCTGTCACATTCGTCGCTTCTTTAAAGGTTTGTGCCTGGACGAGCGCATTTTGACCTGTCGTTGCATCAAGGGCCAACAGCACTTCATGCGGCGCGCCCGGCACTTCTTTACCGATGACACGATGCACTTTTTCAAGCTCATTCATTAAGTTTACTTTATTCTGCAATCGGCCTGCTGTATCACAGATCAACACATCCACTTTCCGATTTTTAGCGGCCCGGATGGCATCATACATGACAGCTGCTGGATCCGATCCTTCCGATTGACGGATCACTTCCACACCCGCACGCTCTCCCCAGACGACTAACTGATCGATGGCACCAGCCCTGAATGTATCGCCCGCCGCAAGCATGACGGTCTTTCCTTCTGCCATCAGACGGGCTGCCAGTTTACCGATTGTCGTTGTCTTTCCGACGCCATTGACACCTACCATAAGGACGACGGTCAATTCGCCCTCTTGGATATTCAAGCCGCTCTCCATCTCTTCTCCGGCTTTATAGATTTCAACCAATTTTTCCGAAATGACAGACTGGATACTTGCCGTGTCTTTGATATTTTTCCGCTGTACTTCAAGCTTCAGCTGATCGATCAGCTCCATGACCGTTTCAAAACCGACATCTGCTTGCAGTAAAAGCTCTTCCAATTCCTCGAAGAATTCTTCATCCACTTCCCGGAAACGGGCGACAAGATCATTCACCTTGGAAGTGAATGAATCCCGCGTTTTCGCTAAACCGTCTTTAAATTTCTCTGTAACCGTCTCGTTTGTACCTGTTATTTTTTCCTTCAACTTTCTAAAAAAAGACAAACTGATCCGCTCCTTTTATATAATCGCCTCTTCTAGCACTTCGGAAATTTTCACGGAAATGAGTTTCGATACGCCAGATTCCTGCATCGTAATTCCGTAAAGCACATCTGCCCCTTCCATCGTCCCTTTGCGGTGTGTAATCACGATGAACTGCGTCTTCTCCGAAAATTTCTTCAAATATTTACTGTAGCGGACGACATTCGCTTCATCAAGCGCTGCCTCGACTTCATCCAAAATACAGAAAGGAACAGGACGCACTTCGATGATTGAAAACAACAATGCGATGGCGGTTAATGCCCGTTCTCCCCCTGATAGCAAGCTCAAGTTCTGCTGCTTCTTCCCAGGTGGACGCGCAACGATATCAACACCCGTTTCAAGCAAGTTCTTCGGATCTGTCAGAACGAGATTGGCATCTCCACCACCAAACATCTCCTTGAAAACGTGCTGGAATCGGTTTTGCACAGCGTTGAAAGTCGTGGAAAACCGCATCGTCATTTCAGTATCCATCTCCGTCATCGCTTCATGCAATGTGTTTTTGGCTTCCAGCAAATCATTTCGCTGTTCAGTCAAAAATGCATGCCTTTCCGACACTTCTTGATACTCTTCGATAGCTCCCGGGTTAACCGGTCCTAGAGCAGCTAAATCCCGTTTTAACGTTTCCACTTTTTCACGCATCTGTTGCTCGTCGAAATCCACTGCGAGCTCCAAATCCGGATAAAGACCATAATCATGCAAGAGCCGCTGTAACACCGCTTCATATTTCACCTCAAGCCGGGAAATGTAAACCGTCACCGTATTCAGCGCGGCAACTGCTTCCCCCGCCTTTTCTCGAAGTTGACGCAATTGCATGCCCCCTTCATCCAAAAGGCCCGCCAAGACGACACGACGCTCCCTGCCTGTTGTAATCGCCAGTTCAATACTTTCCTTTTCGTCGTTGGCTTGTCCGATTTGACTCTCGATATCTTCAGCAGTCAAGTCCCCGATGCCTTCATTTCCAGTGAAAAATTGTATTTCTTCATTCAATGAGGTCCGTTTCTGTTCGTTTTGTGCAACTGCCTCTTCTAAATCCCGGATAGCGGTTTGCTGATACGTTTTCTGTTCACGAAGTATAGCAATTTTCTCCCGCAACTCATTATAGCGGCTTGTCAGCACAGTTTCCTCATTCCGCCGATCCGTAGCCAAGCGTTCCAACGAAGCAACTTCAGCTTGGATCGCTTCCAGTTCTTTTTGGACATTAAGATGCTGTTCCACTAGGTCCGCTTTCTTTTTCAAAAGCTCTGAACCGGTACTTTCCATGCCCTGTCTTCCCATTTCCGTCACAGCCACTTCCGATTCAATCGATCGGATGGCAATTTCTGTCTCACGGATTCGAGATTCCGCTGCAGTCAATTCAATTTGAAGACTCTCCACAAGGGTACGGGACTGTTCGGTCTCATGCAACAACTTGGCGACATCCATTTTTGTATCGCCAATTTTCGCAGTCGCTGTTTCAATTGTCGCTGTCATTCGGACAAGCTGCTCTTTCAATGTCTCCAGTTCCGCTTTCCGCGTGAAAACAGTGGTCTGCCCTTTGACACCGCCTCCTGTCAATGAACCGCCTGCATTGACGACATCCCCATCGATGGTCACGATACGATAACGATAACCCAATGCTTTGGCAATAGCAGATGCACCTTCAAGTGTTTTGGCGACAATCGTATTGCCTAGCAAGTTTTCCGTAATGATTCGATAGGTTTTGTCAGTCTGGACGAGTCCATCAGCTGTACCGATGAATTCCGGGTGTTGTTCCACAGTACGCAGGACGGTTGGCTGAAGCTTTCTGGACTTCATCACATCACGCGGCAAAAATGTTGCACGGCCGGCATTTTTCGCTTTCAAGTAACCGATCGCTTTTCGCGCTTCTGATTCCGTTGCCGTTACAATATGTTGCATTGCGGCACCAAGAGCGGTTTCCACTGCTTTTACATAGTCTTTCTCGACAGAGATCAGTTCAGCGACAGCACCATCAATGCCTTGCAACTTCCCTGACTTTCGAGCGACAAGCACTTCTTTTACACCGGAATAGAAGCCTGAGAAATCCGCTTCCATGCTTTCCAATGCGCGTAAACGTCCTTGCATTTCATGTTGCTTATTGAAAGCCTTTTGCATAAATTCCTGTTGCACACGAAGATCGGACTCCGTTTTCTGCAATGCTTGCGAAGACATGCGGTACGTCGAGTCAGCTTCTTTCAATTTCTTCTTCAATTCGGCTAAGCCCTTCTCCTTGCCTGATTTCTCGTCCATCAGTTGTGCAAGCTGTGTTTTCAACCGAGAAGATTGTTGGAGAATTCTTTCCGAAGAAGATTTCTCACCTTCCAGCCTCTCCTCAATATGTTTCAGATCATTGCGGAGTGTCGCTTCTTCATTCAATCGTTCGATATACGTGGACTTCAATTCTTCAATGTCGTTTTCCGTTTCTTTTACCGAACGCTTCAAGATATGGGAAATACCATCCATTTCCTCAGCTGTTTTTTCATATTCAGATACAGATGCCTGCCATTTTTCACGCGCAGCTTCCAATTTCGATGCCAGCTCGATCTTCGACTTTTCAGCCGTCTCGAGTTCCAGCTGCAACCGTTCTAGCTGTTGGTCCGTATTGCGCTGTTTTTCCAAAGAGAGCAAACGTCTGCCTTCCCATTTTTCCACATTCGCACTCATTTCGACCAGCTTCTGTTGCAATTCATCCAATTCCTGATCGACTTGGGCAAGCTGGCTCTTTAAGGCAGTCGACTGTTCCTCGGATTTTTCCGTCTCAGCTTCAAGCCGTTCTTTATCTTGCCGAATCGTTTTTGCCTCTTCGGCTTTTTCCATAATTTCTTGATGCAGTTGCTTTGCATCATAATTTAACAGCAGCACATCCGCTTCCCGTATTTCCTCAGAAAGCTTTTGATGTCGTTCAGCGGCTTCCGCACTTTTTTGGAGCGGTTCAATCCGCGTATCGAGCTCTTTCAATATATCAAGGACCCGATCCAAATTGTCTTCCGTTTCAAACAGCTTGTGCTCCGCTTTCTTCTTCCTTGTCTTATATTTCAATACCCCAGCGGCCTCGTCAAAGATGACCCGTCTATCCTCAGGGCGACTATTCAACACTTCATCGACACGACCTTGGGAAATCAATGAAAATGCTTCTTTTCCAAGGCCTGAATCCATAAACGTATCATTTATATCCTTTAACCTGCAGGGCTGCCCATTTAACAGATAGACACTTTCACCCGAACGGAATACCCTTCTACTCACACTAATTTCCGTATAATCGAGCGGGAAAAGTCCTTTGCTATTATCGAGAATAAGCGTCACTTCCGCAAAGTTAAGTGCTTTCCGGGAATCACTACCTGCGAAAATGACATCTTCCATTTTCGCACCGCGGAGGGTCTTCGCAGATTGCTCACCAAGAACCCATCGAATGGCATCTGTTACATTGCTTTTTCCGCTACCATTCGGTCCGACAACTGCAGTCACACCGGGAACAAAATCCACTCCGACGCGTTCTGCAAATGATTTGAATCCCATAATTTCCAATCTTTTTAAAAACACGTTCAGTTCTCCCCTTCAACCTGTCGACTCTTCAATTCCTGAATCGCGTGACGGGCAGCTTCCTGTTCGGCTTCCTTTTTCGATTTCCCAAGACCGGTACCGAGATCATGTCCGCCTAAACGAACAACCGTCACGAACTTTTTCGCATGGGCAGGACCCTTCTCTTCGATAATTTCATACTGAAGTTGCCCATTATTGTTCTGCTGGACGATTTCCTGCAGACGGCTCTTGTAATCCATCACATGCGAAAAAGCACCGACACTGATTTTTGGGAAAACCACTTTTTCAAGAAAAGGAGTGACCGCTTCCATTCCCTGGTCTATATACAACGCACCGATAAATGCCTCGAAAACATCGGCCAATAGGGCAGGACGCATCCTTCCACCTGTTTGTTCCTCTCCTTTTCCAAGCAAGATATAGTTGCCAAATCCAAGCTCATTGGAAAATTTAACAAGGGATGGTTCACAGACAATGGCCGCTCGCAATTTTGTCAATTCGCCTTCTGTCATCGTCGGCTCTGTCGAGTACAAATAGCGGGAAACCCCCAATTCCAAGACAGCATCCCCTAAAAACTCCAGCCGCTCATTATCCGTGAATTTTTTTCTTCGATGCTCATTCACATAGGATGAATGGGTGAAAGCATTGTACAAAAGCGCATGGTTATTAAAAGGGATACCCAATCTTTCTTGGAGTTCATCAAACTTTTTACGAATTGCTAACGGAAGTGTTGCATTTGCATTTCTTACATTCATTCGTCTATTATTCATTTCCGACTCTGCCTTTCAGTACTTAATCAATTGCGCCTCGGCGTAATTGCGTCCAGATTTTGAATCGAGCTTGCTCGATTAACTCCTTTCAAAATCTGGGACATCCGCCGGAGGCTTTATCTTCGTTCAGCGGGCGCTTGAACACCCGCTGAACAGGAAAACAAAAGCGTATTCATCTCACCACCTATGGAGGTGAGGATCTTCTGTAGCTGACGCTTCGCTTTCAGTACAAAAATATTTGCTGAATGAAGATAAAGATACATCTAATTTTACCCTTTTCCGTAGCTTAGTGCAAAAGGACTTCAAGGAAAAGTGAAAAGAGACGCTTTCAATCCCTTCAAAAGAAAGGTTGAAAGAGTCTCTCAGACCAAATTGGACATTAGTTCACTTTCGCTTCGATATACGAAACCGCATCACCGACTGTCGCAATTTTTTCAGCGTCATCATCGGAAATTTCCGTATCGAACTCATCTTCTAATTCCATAACAAGCTCAACGACATCCAGTGAGTCTGCGCCTAGATCGTCACGGAAAGAAGCTTCTAATTTGATTTCACTTTCATCGACACCAAGGCGGTCGACGATCACTTTCGTTACACGTTCAAGTACTGTTGACAAATTTGTCACCTCCTCTCAATGAAATGCGGAGGGCGGCGTTTAGACTCGAGGGGCTGCCGCCCGGAGCTGGACACTAGAAATGTGGAAGGTAAATCACATTACCATTCCACCATCGACATGGATTGTTTGCCCGGTAATATAAGCTGCATCGTCAGATAATAAGAACATGACTGTCTTTGCCACATCTTCCGGATTTCCTAGTTTACCAAGCGGAATCACCGAAAGCATTTGTTTTTTCACTTCTTCACTCAACGCATCTGTCATATCCGTTGTGATGAAACCTGGTGCTACAGCGTTGACATTGATATTGCGTGAAGCTAGCTCTTGTGCCACCGTCTTCGTGAACCCGATGACGCCCGATTTCGCTGCGACATAGTTGGCTTGTCCCGGATTTCCGGAAACGCCGACAATCGATGCCACATTGACAATTTTACCAGCGCGTTGGCGCATCATTTGACGTGTAACTCCTTTTGTACAGAGGAAGACACCTTTCAAATTGGTGCTGATGACATCATCCCATTCATCTTCTTTCATGCGCATCAGCAAATTATCTCTCGTAATGCCCGCATTATTGACAAGGATGTCGATGGAACCGAATTGCTCCAGTGTTTGATCGACCATATTTTTCACGCTATCCGCATCGGATACGTCAGCTTGAATGGCAAATGCTTCCCCGCCTGCATCTGTAATCAGCTTGACCACTTCATCCGCTTTGTCTTTGCTACCGCTATAATTGATCGCGACACGTGCGCCTTCCTTCGCAAGAAGCAACGCAATTTCACGGCCGATTCCACGTGAAGCTCCCGTGACGATTGCCGTTTTTCCTACAAATCTCTCCATTACGACCACCCTTTCGATGCTTCGATTACGGTTTGTAACGTCTCTTCATCATAGACCGGCAGCACTGTCGCACTCCGATCGATTTTCTTGATTAGACCACTTAACACTTTTCCAGGACCGCACTCGATGAAATGCGTGACGCCCAGTTCCAATAGTTGGCGCACAGAATCTTCCCAGAGTACAGGCGAATAAAGCTGTTCTACAAGTAAGCCTTTGATCTCGCTGGAATCGGTCACTGCAGTTGCGTTTACATTCGCGATGACAGGGATGAAAGCATCTTTCATCTTCACTGCGTCAAGCGTGCTGCCGAGTTTCTCTGCTGCCGGTTTCATCAGCGACGAGTGGAAAGGTCCGCTGACATCAAGCGGGATCGCTCTTTTTGCGCCTGCTTCTTTCAATTGGACACATGCCTGCTCAACACCTTCTTTTGTGCCGGAAATAACGATTTGACCCGGACAATTCAAGTTGGCAGGTTGAACGGCAAACCCGGATTCCGTAATGCTATCCGTCACTTCTTTCAACTTCTCTCCATCGAGACCGAGAATCGCCGCCATCGCCCCTTCTCCTGCCGGAACCGCTTCATTCATATATAAGCCGCGCTGATGGACGACCGATACGCCATCTTCGAATGATAGAACACCCGATGCGACAAGCGCCGTATACTCCCCAAGGCTATGTCCTGCCGTATAGTCAGGCGTGATCCCTGCTTCAGCCAATCTCGCTGCAATCATCGATCCTACCGTCAAAAGTGCGGGCTGTGCATGATACGTCAATGTCAGTTCTTCCTGCGACCCTTCCATAATGAGTTGGCTTAACTGAAAACCGAGTACTTGATCTGCCTGCTCCAGGAATTGCTTACTGTTCTCATCTGTTTCCGCAAATTGTTTTCCCATACCGACCGTCTGCGAACCTTGTCCAGGAAAAATGAAAGCCACTTTCGTCATTGAGTTTCCGCCTTTCTTACCGTTTCACGGATTGTTCCGCAAACGTCATATTGTACCATCGTTCTCGCTTGTCGGATGGCATTCAAGATTGCATTGGCATTCGAAGAGCCATGCGCTTTGATCACCGGAGAATTCAAACCGAATAAGCATGCGCCACCGTACTCCGTATAGTCCATTTTATTTTTCAAACCGCGCAATTCGTCTTTGATCAGACCCGCTGACAATTTCGATTTCAATGATGAGCCATATACTTCTTTCAACATCGTGAAAAAGGCTTGCGCGGTTCCTTCGATCGATTTCAAAACCATATTCCCTGTAAATCCATCCGTCACAACGACATCAGCGGCACCTGTCAATAGGTCGCGTGCTTCTACATTGCCGATAAAATGGACAGGTTCATTGGAAAGGACTTCATAAGCTGCTTTCGTCAACTCATTTCCTTTTCCTTCTTCTGTTCCGATATTTAACAAGCCGACACGCGGTTTCGCAATCCCGCGTACTTTTTCAGCGTAAATGCTTCCCATGACCGCATATTGCCCGAGTTGGGAAGGCTTCGCATCCGCATTCGCTCCGAGATCCAACATGACGAAACCTTGTCCGTCAACTGTCGGCAATGTCGGCGCCAAGGCGGGACGTTCAATGCCATCAATCCGGCCGACAACGAACAGTCCAGCAGCCATGAGCGCTCCTGTGTTGCCCGCTGATACACATGCGGCAGCTTCCCCATCTTTGACCGCTTGCGCCATCCGCACCATGGACGCATCTTTTTTCCGTCGGATCGCACGGACCGGCTCATCATCCGGTTCAATCCGCTCTGTACAATGGATCACTTTTAGTCTTTCATGATCCGTTAAAAAAGGTGACATCGCCTGCTCATCACCATAAATATGTATATGGATATCTTCAAATGCTGTAAGACTTTCAATTACACCTTGAATGATTTCGCCCGGTGCATGATCTCCGCCCATCCCGTCTACTGCAATAATCATTTTGTTTCCTCCTGATTTCCGTCAGTTGTCCGGTACATATAAAACTCTCCCGTAAACACGGTCTCATTACCGACTGTTGACACAATTTCAACGAGTGTCCGGTTTTTCAATGGATTTATTTTCTTTACTTCGGCACGTGCGACCACTCTGTCCCCCGCTTTTACCGGTTTCAAAAAGTGAATGGATGATTTCACCGTCAAGGCTAAATCATCATCCATGACAGCGACCGCAAGTGAATTCGCCTGTGCGAACAGATGATGCCCCCGCGCGATGCCGCTCCGCTGAAAAACATGATCTTCCGTTACATCGAATATGGATAATGCACTTTTATCTAATTGGATATCGATAATATCCCCGATCACTTCATCTGTCTGAAGGGATTTTACTTCTTCCTGCATCGTTCGGGATGCAACCGTTTTTAAACGTTCCCGCAATTCAGGGATTCCGCATTCAAGCCTGTCCAAGCGGATCGTCTGGACACTTACACCAAACCGTTCTGATAGCTCCTCATCCGTCAAAAACGGATTTTCATCAAGCAACAATCCAAGCTGTCGTTGCCTTTCCTTTTTAGGCAGTCTCAATCATTTCACCTTCCGGATTAGCACTTGGTACTAATAGTAGTATATAAAGATGGAAATGAGAATGCAAGCATAGAAATGCGAAAGGCGCCGTTTAGATGCGGCAGACATAAGATGGTTTGACTGAGCGGCGCATTTTGCCGCACAGGTGAGTCGGCTTATGACCGAGCATCTGGCGCCTGGAGCTGGACATCAAGAATATCGAAAGACGGCTGTCTAAATCGAGCAGCCGCCTATGTCTAAAGTCCTTATTCGCCAATAAGTGGACGCTGAACGCCAATAACTGGCCCAAAAACGCCAATATCAAGCTTAACATCGCCAATAACCGACTGATGAGCGCCAATAAAATAAATATATATTCTCTTAATCTAATCTTTCCAAACTAAGCGCCCCGGACTCTTCAAGTTGAACTTTCAGCCCGGCGTATTCGGGATCTGTCCAAAAATGCGGGGATTCCAGTAGCTTTTCCGCATCTTTCCTTGCCGTTTCGAGCGCCCTGTAATCGTGGACTGGATCGGCGACTTTGAATTCGGGCATCCCGCTCTGCTTTTTGCCGAAGAAGTCACCGGCGCCTCTTAGTTCAAGATCTTTTTCCGCTAGAACGAAACCATCATTCGTTTCGGTCATCGTCTGCATCCGCTCTTTGCCGTCCTCCGTTTTCGGATCGGCAAGCAAGACACAATAGGACTGTTCGGCTCCGCGCCCTACCCGGCCCCTCAGCTGGTGAAGCTGCGCAAGACCAAAGCGGGTCGCATCATAGATAAGCATGAATGTTGCATTCGGAACGTTCACACCGACTTCTACTACCGTCGTGGAAACGAGAACATCGATCTTCCCATCACTGAACTCTCGCATGATGGCGTCTTTCTCATCCGCATGCAGGCGGCCGTGCATAAGACCAACTGTATACTTCCCCTTGAAGTGCGTGGAAAGTTGTCCATGGACATCCACCGCATTTTGGACATCTAATTTATCCGATTCTTCAATGAGTGGACAAATGACATAAGCTTGACGACCCGCATGCAGTTCGTTTTCCATCTTGCGCAAAACGGGCAATAGGGATTCCTCTTTCAACCAATGGGTTTCAATTTTCTTTCTGCCAGCTGGCAATTCATCCAAAATCGAAACATCCATTTCACCGAACGCAGTGATGGAAAGTGTTCTTGGAATAGGCGTCGCCGTCATGAACAGCACATCCGGGTTCATCCCTTTATCACGTAAAATCCGCCTTTGTTCGACACCGAATCGATGCTGCTCATCCGTGATGACAAGACCTGGATTTTTGAAAATGACATCCGGCTGGATCAAAGCATGGGTACCGATCAGCAAATCAATTTCACCTGATTCGAGTTTTTCTAGCAAGCTTTTTCTTGCCTTCCCTTTCGTTGATCCCGCTAAAAAGGCGACAGAAACACCGTGCGGTTCTAGCCATTCCGCCAGCGATGTCGCATGCTGTTCAGCAAGAATTTCCGTCGGTGCCATCAGTGCGCCCTGGAATCCGGCAGTAATGGCCGCGTACAATGCAATAGCCGCCACAACGGTCTTCCCAGAACCAACATCTCCCTGCAATAGACGATTCATCCGGATCGGACTTTTCAATTCCGCACACAACTCATTGACCACCCGTTTTTGGGCGCCGGTCAATTCGAATGGTAAAGAAGCGATAAAGTTCTTCAGTTTAGCCAAATCATACTCGACAGGGGTTCCTTTTTCCGCTTCTTTCCGCGCTTTCTTCATGCCGAGCATTTTTAACTGGAACAATAATAGTTCCTCATAGACGAAGCGCCTTCTCGCCTGCTTCACATCTCCCGGACTTTTCGGAAAATGAATCATTTCCAACGCTTCGGCAATCCCCGGCAATCGATATGCTTCTCGCACATCGAGCGGAAGTGTTTCGACATGCTGGCCAGCAGCCGCATCCAAGGCATTTCGCATAAAACGCCTGAATGTCTTTTGGTGCATGACCCCTTTCAGACTGTATACCGGTTCAAAATCAGCCTGCGCCGTTTTCGGCCCTTCTTTAAAATTGCTGACATTGATCACTTGCCTGCCGCGATCCCATTTTCCGGTAATGGTGACGACCATGCCTGGTGCCAGACGATCCTTCAAATAATGCTGATTGAAAAAAACCGCCTTCACAAGATGCCTATCGGCAAGAAGACGGACTTGAAGACGAGAACGATTTTTCCCTAAAAAAAGGACGGTCGGTTCACTTTCGATCCTACCTTCAATGGTTACTCGCTCATTATGTGGGGTTTCCGATAAATCTTTCAATCTGAAATCTTCGTGCCGATAAGGGAAAGTCATGACAAAATCGTGAATCGTCGAAATCCCGATTGCTTTTAGCTGATCGGCTGTCGCCTTTCCAACCCCTTTGACCGACTTTACCGAATCATATATGGATGGCGTCACGATCTGATTGATCCTTGCCGAATATTTGCGCTTCAAGTGCTTTGCCAGTCGGTGTAGCTGCTAGTCCACCTTTTGCTGTTTCCCGGAGCGCAGAAGGCATGGACTGACCGATTCGATGCATCGCTTCAATCACTTCATCCGTGGGAATTCGGCTCACCACACCGGCAAGGGCCATATCCGCACCGACAAGCGCTTTCGCGGCTCCCATCGCATTCCGTTTCACACAAGGCACTTCAACAAGACCTGCCACCGGGTCACAGACCAACCCGAGCATGTTCTTCATAACGATCGAAAAAGCTTCCGCACTTTGCTGTGGCGTTCCTCCCGCCATTTCAACAATCGCAGCTGCGGCCATGGAACCCGCAGACCCCGTTTCCGCCTGACATCCCCCTGCCGCTCCGGAAATCGATGCATTATTGGCAACGACAAAACCAAAAGCACCTGCTGTGAACAGGTAATTGATCATTTGTTCCCGGGTCGGATTCAATTTGTTCTTCACCGCAAACAAAGTGCCTGGCACGATACCTGCTGCCCCAGCAGTCGGTGTCGCACAAATTGTCCCCATTGCCGCGTTTACTTCATTCGTCGCAACCGCTTTGCTGACCGCATCTAAGATCAAATCCCCCGAAAGCGATTTTCCTGACTTCATGTAATTTTGAAGAAGGACAGCGTCTCCACCAGTAAGTCCGGATGTAGATTGAACACCTTGCAACCCTTTTTCGACAGCACTTTCCATAACTTTTAAGTTATTATCCATTTGGGCGACGATTTCTTCTCTTGATCTTTTCGTTATTAACATTTCCTGCTCGATCATAATTTCGGAAATAGGCTTATTTTGTGATTCAGCTAGCGCAACTAGCTCTTTCACCGTACCGAATAATACTTCCATTGATGTTCCCCCCTCAGTTAGCCAATGTGGCGACTTGTGTAACATGTGCAATCGATTGTAACTCATGGATAAGCTGATCATTAATCATCTGATCCACTTCAATCACCATAAGGGCCATTTCGCCTTTTTCCTTACGTCCGACCTCCATATGCGCAATATTCATGCCTTGCGATGCGATCGCATTGGATACGCTCGCAATGACACCAGATGTATCTTCGTGGACAACGAGAAGTGCCGGATAATGACCCGAAAGACGTAACGGAAAGCCGTTGAGCTCGACCACTTCCATCGTCCCGCCTCCTATGGAGATCCCTGTCAACTCCATGACGCCTTGACTATCACCGATTACGATGCGAGCGGTGTTCGGATGATCCGCTTCCTCCTCCTCGGGGATGAATTCATATGTCAATCCAAGCTTATCTGCATCGCTAAATGCAGTTTTAATTCGTTCGTCAAATGTATCATAATCCAATAAGCCGCCAATGATGGCAACATCCGTTCCATGCCCTTTATACGTCTCTGCAAAGGAACCATATAGATGGATCCGCGCCCATTCCGGTTGTCGTCCGAAAAGCGTCCGTGCAACGCGACCGATCCGGGCTGCGCCTGCGGTATGTGAAGATGATGGTCCAATCATGACTGGACCGATAATATCGAAAACTGATCTGAATTTCAAAACGAAACTCCCCCCTTCATAGGCCGTACACCTTATATTTTACATGAAAAAGGGGATAAAAACAAAAAATGATTTCTTTCCAATCACTGACAAGATTCAATAAAAAGGAACCATAAAAAATGCAGAACCTCCAAAGTGGACGTTCTGCATTCATGTTAATCATTCGACTGAAATAATATATGGATATAAAGGTTGTTTACCATGGTACAATTCGACCTCGACATGATCGAAATGCTCCTCAATATACCCGACAATCGCGGAAGCGTCTTCTTCATTGACATCTTCCCCATACAAGATCGTTACGATTTCAGCGTCTTCGTCAATCAAGGAGGCCATCAGCGTCTTCATCACTTCGTTCAGCTCAGTGGATGCAATCACAATCTTCCCTTCGGAAATTCCCATGAAATCATCTTTGGCGATGTCGACACCGTCAATGGATGTATCCCGGACTGCATGCGTGACTTGTCCCGTTTTTACGGTAGATGCCGCCTCTGCCATCGTAGCAGCATTCGCAGCCACTTCCGCTTCGGGATTGAAAGCGAGAATTGCAGCAAGCCCTTCCGGTACGGTTTTTGTCGGCACGACTGCCGCTTCGATGCCGATCACTTCCGCTGCTTGCTCGGCAGCCATAATGATATTTTTATTATTCGGCAAAATGAGCACTCGTTCGGCACCGACATCCTGGATGGCTTTCACGATGTCTTCCGTCGACGGGTTCATCGTTTGTCCACCTTCAATCACCGCGGAGGCGCCGAAACTTTTCAATAATTCCGCCAGACCTGATCCCATAGCGACCGTTACAACCGCGTATGGATGTTGTTCTATTTCTTTTGTCGCATCCTTCTGAACGGAATGGCCTTCCCCGACGATTTCAAGATGTTGCTCACGCATATTCTCGATTTTAATATTGATAAGCGAACCGAAGCGCTGTCCATAATTCAAGGCATCACCCGGTTCTTCGGTATGGATATGTACTTTCGCCACTTCCTCATCAGAGATGACGAGAAGGGAATCACCAAATTGGCTTAGCGCTTGACGGAACTCGCCCTCATCATATGGATGATCGTTCAATTTTTCATCTGCGAATTTGACCATGAATTCAGTGCAGTAACCGTATTCAATATCCTCCGTATTCATGAAACCTTGAACGCTCCGATGATGCTCCGCATTGACCAAGTCTTCCATCGATTGAACAACGGTCTTTTCAGGTAACGCTTCACCTTTCAGGCATGCCAAAAAGCCCTCATAAACATAGACGAGACCTTGTCCGCCGCTATCGACCACGCCGACTTCCTTCAGAACAGGCAATAATTCCGGTGTCCGATCAAGTGAAGCTTTTGCTTCTTCTAAAACCGCTGCCATTACTTCAATCAGATCTTCGGTTGCTGAAGCTACCTCAACTCCCCGATTAGCCGCGTCTTTAGCGACGGTCAAAATCGTGCCTTCAACGGGCTTCATAACTGCTTTATAAGCTGTATCCACCCCATACTTCAAAGCTTCAGTAAATTTCACGCCGTCGATGGATTCCTCGTTTTCGATCGCCTTGGCAAATCCGCGGAATAGCTGGGATAAAATCACCCCTGAATTGCCTCTTGCGCCCATTAATAATCCTTTTGATAATGCTTGAGCAGTTTGTCCGATATGAACGACTGCACCTTTCTCAGTTTCCTTTGCCCCTGATGTCATCGATAAGTTCATATTCGTCCCGGTGTCTCCATCCGGCACTGGGAACACATTCAGCGAATCGACATAATCGGCATTTTGATAAAGATGATGGGACCCCATCTTCACCATTTCAGCAAATTTCAAACCATTAATGGTTTTCATCGAAATTTTTTCCTCCTTCACAAGTTCGTCACGCGGACTCCTTGGACAAAAATATTAACAGACTTGACGGACAAGCCCACTGTTTTTTGCAATGTATACTTTACTTTGGATTGTACTTGGTAGGCAACTTCCGAAATCTTCGTTCCATATCCAACGATAACGTACATATCGATATGTGTATCTTCGCCAACATTACGGACAATGACTCCACGCGCAAAGTTTTCTTTGCGAAGGATATCCGTGAGCCCGTCGCGAATGTGATGTCTTGAAGCCATGCCAACAATACCGTAGCATTCGATCGCCGCTTCCCCGACCACTTGGGCGATGACGTCGTTCGTTATATCGATTTTGCCGTATTCGTTTTTCACTTCGATTGACATGGTTGTATCCCCCTTGTACCTTTTTCACTTTCACCATTGTACTATACCCTTCGGCATAATAAAAGAAAGCACTTCATACCGTAGACATCTTCGGGCTTCTTGCTCATCCAAAAAAATCCGGCGACTGTAAAGGCTTTTTCCTTGAAAGATGTCACAAAAAGGGTTGCATCGCAATTCTTCATATGATACATTATTATGGTATGCGAATAAAGAAGTGAATCGCTTAATCATCATTCGCAAGGAGGTACTACTAATGGCTAAAGAATGTGTTATTACAGGACGCAAAGCCCGTACAGGAAATACGCGTTCACACGCATTGAACTCAAGCAGACGTACTTGGGGTGCAAACCTTCAAAAAGTCCGTATTCTCGTTAACGGTAAACCGAAACGTGTATGGGTCTCCGCAAGAGCCCTTAAATCAGGTAAAGTTCAACGCGTTTAAGAGATATCTTTGACATATCTCTTTTCGTGACAGAAATAAAACGCCAGGCTGAATCGCTTCAGCCTGGCGTTTTTTCTCTTTTTTTCTTCTTCGTTTTAGTACTTGCAGTCGCTTTCGGCTGATCCTCTTTTCGAAATACGACCAAACACTTTCGGACAAAGCCACTCACAATCTTAGGCATCGTAAATGTATAAACGCGCAATTCCCCACTCCTTTCAGGAATCTGAACTCCTTACCATTAAGCATATGCCCGAGTGGAAGGAGATAGTACATACTTCTTGAAGCGGTTCATTACTTGTAAATTTCGTCATGCCCATTTCTAATTGCGCATCGGCAGTTTCATATTTGAAACCGATCAATGTCAGTCCTTCGACTGACCCGCCAAATGGAAAAAAGGATATGTACGGGAATCTTTCGTCCGATCGCAATCGATGCTCTCCCGCTGTTAAAATAGACAGCTCATTTGTCAAATTGCGAATCGAGAATGCGATCTGTGTATGTTTGATCTGTAACCGATAAAGGAGCTGGAGGGCCGATTCCATATGATCCAGCCTCCCTCCTGTCACTCCCGTTAAGATGATGTACTCCGGATGATAGGCAAGCGCCCTCTCCATTGCAAGTTCAGTATCGGTTTCATCCTTTTCCGCTTGAAACTGGCCGACTGTATGGACGGTATCCTCGATCCGCGCATATTCACTTTTCGTTACGGAGTCAAAATCACCGACCGCCTCCTGGGGGATGATCCCTTTCTCCAATAAATGCAGGGCTCCTCGATCCGCACCGATAAACACCGTATCTTCAGAAGAAAATGCTGTTAAATCAGCTATTTCCGAAACCGGTCCGCCTGCACAAACGACTACGACTGTCATTTTTCTAAGGCGCGCTCACCGGCAGCTTTGATACGTTGTAAGGCCGCTGCACGGTCCGGCGCGTTAAAAACGGCAGAACCGGCAACAAGAATCGTAGCACCCGCTTCCACGCACGGGACAATCGTTTCCTCGTTGACTCCGCCATCGATTTCGATTTCAATCGGAAGATTACGCTCGCGAATGATTTCCGACAGTTGCTTCACTTTTGGCAGAACAGAATGGATGAACTTCTGCCCGCCGAAGCCTGGATTGACCGTCATGAATAATACAAGATCGACTTCCTCCAACACATGTTGGATCATCTCGATCGGCGTATGCGGATTCAGGACAACTCCCGATTTCACACCGAGCGAACGGATTTGCTGCAGGGTCCGATGCAAATGCGTGCATGCCTCTACATGGACTGTAATATAATCTGCCCCTGCTTGCGCAAATTGTTCGATATACAGATCCGGATTTTCAATCATTAAATGAACGTCGAGCGGCAAAGTCGTTACTGGTCTTAGTGCCTCGACAACGATGGGTCCCATCGTAATATTCGGGACAAAATGGCCGTCCATCACGTCGATATGGATTAGCTCTGCTCCCGCTGCTTCTACTTCTTTCACTTCATCCGCAAGCTTCGCAAAGTTTGCCGCTAAGATGGATGGTGCTATTTTAATCATTTCTATCATACCTCGGCTTTCGGTCTGTTATTTCTTGCATGAACTGTAAATAGTGGTCATAGCGATGACGCGGGATTTCTCCGTTTTCTACCAGCTCTTTCACAGCACATTTCGGCTCTTTTAAATGCAGGCAACCACGGAATTTACATTGCGCTGACGCTTGTTCCATATCGATGAACGCCCGCGGTAATTCCTCACGTTCGATATGATCGAAATCCAGTGAGCTGAAGCCAGGTGTATCAGCGACAAGTCCCCCCGCCACTTCATGGAGTTCGACATGGCGTGTCGTATGCTTCCCGCGCCCAAGCGCTTCCGAAATCTCGCCTGTCTTCAAGCCAAGTGTCGGCAGCACCGTGTTCAATAAAGTCGATTTCCCGACACCCGACTGGCCGGCAAGGACAGTTGTTTTCCCTTCCAAATAAGGTTTCAACAAGGCCGGCAGTTCTGCATCATCTATGAATGTCTGAACAATATCATAACCGATCTTTTCATAATAGGAGATGGCTTCAGACGCCTTTTTCATTTCGGCTTCAGACGCAAGATCTTTTTTCGTCAAACAAATCACCGGTTGGATATCGAATGACTCCACAACAACGAGAAACCGATCCAGCAAGTGTAAGCTAAAATCAGGCTCAACAATCGAGAAAACTAACAATGCCTGATCGACATTGGCAATCGGGGGACGCACAAGCTCATTGCTTCTTTCATGCACACTTGTAATCGTCCCATCGTTCTCTCCCTCTACTTCAAATGTGACAAAGTCACCGACTAGCGGATGGATTCCGCGGTTCCTAAAAACTCCTCGACCTTTGCATTGAATTAAGTCCCCGTCTTTTTCCACATAATAGAAGCCGCTAATCGCTTTTCTAATTTGTCCTTCCGGCATCCAATCCCTCTTTCTAGTTGGAGTCGCTATAATCCACTGATTCTTCAATGATCACTTCGTCATCACGTGTAATTTTAAAGGCACCTTGCTGCCCTTCTTCCAATTCGAATTTTAATTGTCTCGAAGTGGATTCCGTAATAGTAAATTCATCATACACATCGCTCAAGTTACGGGTTCGATCTTGGATATAAATCTTAATTTGTTGCGGAACCGGTTCGGGTAGTTGCCAATTACCCTCTTCGTCCTGTTCCTCATCAACAGGTTCTGAAACGTCTGGTTCATAAGGGATTGTCACCCGATGAACGATAAGTTGAACCGTTTTTTTCTCCGGGCCTTTTGACACGATCACTTGCACTCTCCCGCCCTTTTCGACTGCTGTCCCTTTGTCCGGGACTTGGGAAATTACTTGCCCAGCCGGGACTGTATCTGAATGCTCATGTCCGACGACAGATATATTGAAGCCGGTAGATTCCGCATAGTCGGTTAATTGGTTTTCATTATAACCGACCAAATTACCGAGTGTCCGCGTCTCTTTTCCTTTACTCACTGTAAAGACGAGATCGGTTTCACCAGGAACAACTTCCGTCCCGCCAGGTGGATCCTGCCCTATAATCGTTCCTTCCGGCTCATCGGAAAATTGTGTGTCAGGTTCAATGGAGCGGAAACCATAGACATTCAAAGTAGACTTAACGGTTTCATAACTACGTCCCGTGTAATCCAGCAATTCGAACTTTTCCTTCCCCGTACTGACATAGAGCATGATGGACGATCCAACTTCACGTTTTTTCCCGGCTTCCGGTATGGTCCGGATGACTTTACCCGCCTCGATTTCATCGGAAGTCTGTTCATTTCTTTCACCCACTTTAAATCCTTCTTCTTCCAGCGCACTTATCGCTTCCGCCTCGTCCATTTCGGAGACGTCAGGAACAAGTGCCTGTTTTGGGCCTAGCAAACTGATGAGAAGAATGGCTAATAACGCTAACGCAATGATGCCGCCTATTATACCGGCGACAATCGGCCACTTTTTCCGTTTTTTCTTCGGTGCTTGTGGCGGTTCAATAACAACCGGCTCGATTTTTTTGGTCGATTCCGCTTCTTCAAATTTGGGCACATCTTTTATAACCGGAATTGCCATCGTCTTGTCTTCATCATATGGGATGCTGAATTTCTCTTCGTCCACACGTTCAGGCGATAGTACGGTCAGGAGATCATCATACATCTCATCTGCAGAACGGTAGCGGTACGACGCATCTTTCGCAGTCGCTTTTAAAATGACATTTTCCACACTTTGCGGGATAGAGGGGAACGCTGCACGTACAGATGGCGTTTCCTCCTGTAAATGTTTTAACGCAATTGCAACAGCCGTTTCAGCTGAAAACGGCAATTCGCCCGTCAATAATTCGTAAAAAACGATTCCCAGTGAATAAATATCCGATTTCTTTGTCGCCATTCCACCTCGAGCTTGCTCCGGCGATAAATAATGGACAGTCCCGATGACGGAATTCGTTTTCGTATGGGCTGTCGCGCTGAGTGCCATGGCGATACCGAAATCCGTAATCTTCACATTTCCTTCTGCATCCATAAGAATGTTTTGCGGCTTGATATCGCGGTGCACGATTCCGTTATGATGCGCATTAGAAATGGCGGAAACGAGTTGCTGCATAATGGGCAAAGCCCTTTCAGGGGTCAATGGTCCTTCCGATTGGATGAACTGTTTTAACGTCTGTCCCTCTACGTATTCCATTACGAGATAATGAAGCTCTCCATCCTCTCCGACGTCGAAAATATCGACGATATGCGGATGCGTCAAACTCGTCGCTGACAGTGCTTCCCGTTGGAATCTGCGTTTCAATTCTTCTTCATTGGCAAAATCATAATGGAGTACTTTAATGGCCACGTCTCGATTAAGGATTGCATCATGCGCGAGATAGACTCTGGACATCCCTCCGTCACCAATCGCCCGCAAAATGTCATAGCGGCCTCCGATCCGGCTTCCGATCATAGATCATCCACCTCCACCTTGGTCGAGTCAATCAGAATAACGGAGATATTATCCTCTCCACCCATCTGATTCGCCAAGTCGATCAGCTCTTTCGCTTTTTCACGCAAGCTGGCGTTGGACAACACAATCTCTTGTATTGTCCCTTGGTTCACTTTATTGCTAAGCCCATCTGTGCATAACAACAAATAAGATTGGTCTTTCAATTCAATGGAATACAAATCAGGTTCAATCGTCTTTTCGGAACCGATCGCTTTCATGATCCAGTTCCGTTGAGGATGTGCCTCCGCTTCTTCCTCCGTAATTTCACCGTTCTCCAACAGGATATTAACATATGAATGATCTTTCGTAATTTGACGGATGCCGTTTTCATTGATGGCATAGACACGGCTGTCGCCGGTATGAGAAACAAGGCAGGAACTTCCCCGAATAAGTGCCGCTTCCAAGGTCGTCCCCATCCCTTTTAACTCCTCGTTGTCATTCGCCTCATTGAAAAGCAACCGGTTGACATAATTGACAGTTTCTTGGAGCCATTCCACCCAATATTGCTCGTCTACAAAACCGGTTGCATCGAGCTCGAGAAATTGTTCGCCTATCACTTTAATCGCCGTGGAACTGGCATAATCGCCTGCTCGATGGCCTCCCATTCCGTCCGCAATTACTGCAAGAATAATCCCTTCCGATCGTGTAAATACGGCTGCGCTATCTTCATTGACCTTACGTTTCCTTCCAACGTCCGTCAACACTTCAAATTGCAACGTCCATCCCCTCTTTTCTCCTTCACGTTCCTCTGTTCACATCATTTTCTTCCGCAAAGCGGCGACAAAAAAGCCATCGCTTCCAAAATGTTGTGGCAGTACTTGGAGCGTATCGTCGTCCATCGCCAATTTCTCCATCTCTTTTAATTGTGGCAATGGAACTTTTTCCATATCCGGATGTTTTTCCAGAAATCGGTCGACCATTCCTTTGTTTTCGGAATGCTCCACCGTACACGTACTATAGACAATCAGGCCATCCGGTTTAATCAATTCGCGTGCCGTTTCCAAAAGTTCCGCCTGAATCGATGTCAATCCGGCGAAATCGGCTTCGGTTTTATTGTACTTGATTTCCGGTTTTCTGCGTATGACACCGAGACCACTGCACGGTGCATCGACCAAAATGCGGTCGAAGGATGCTGGTGCATAGAGGTCCGTCAATTTCCGGCTATCCCCGCTTTTCGTTTGAATGGACGTCAATCCAAGTCGTTCTGCATTGGCTTCAATGAGCGCCAATTTATGATCATGAATATCATGGGCGAAGATTTCTCCGTCATCGTTCATCTTTTCAGCGATATGGGTCGTTTTTCCACCGGGAGCCGCACACATATCCAACACTTTCATGCCAGGCGAGACATCAAGCGCAAGAACAGGCAACATCGAACTTTCATCTTGGATTGTGACAAGTCCTTTTTTATACACTTCCGTATTGGCCGGATTGCCATTTGTCGCAACGATGCATTCGGGCACCACTTCACCTTTCCGCACTTCGATACCTTCCGATTCCAGCAAGGAAGCGACCTCTTCCGGCGTCGTTTTGACCGCATTTACACGGACGGTCAGCGCAGGCGGTTGGTTGTTTTCATGGGCCATAATGGCGGTTTCCTCTTCGCCGAATTGTGCTGTCCATCGCTTGATCAGCCATTCAGGATGACTCGTCTCAATCGCAGTTTTTGCGATGCCATCTTTCAAATCGTCGAGCGGACGAACTCCGCTGCGCAAGATGGAGCGAAGAATGCCGTTTACCGTTGGTGCAATGCGTTTATGCCCCCGTCTTTTTGCGATTTCAACCGCTTCATGTACAACCGCATGAGGCGGGATTTTCGTCAAATACACAATTTGGTAAATCGATAATCGAAGGAGTTCGCGCACCCATCCATCCAATTTCCCACGGACAAATGGTTCAAGATAGTAATCGAGCGTCATCCGGTGTTGCAATGTACCGTATGTCAACTCCGTCAATAAGCCACGGTCTTTCGCTTCGATTTCATATTTCTTAATAGTGCGATGCAGTAACAAATTGCTATAGGCTTGGTTGTTGTTAATTTCCATCAAGATGGACAAGGCGGCATCCCGCACATTGCCGTTCCAAATTTTCTTTTTCGGTCTATTATTCATTCAAAGCGGTCTCCTTCGCTCCATTTCGATCCGATGCCGCGAATGAAAACATCCGCCATCATCCGCTTCTTACCGGCAGGCTGAAGATCGGTGACCGCAATCGCGGTCTGATCCCCTGTTTTCACGATAATCCGATCCGGTTCGATTTTAATGATTGTACCGGGCTCCGCTTCCGCAGTTGAAGTGACTTTTTCACCCCACCATACTTTTACGTTTTCACCTTGGAATACTGTATAGGCAACCGGCCATGGATGGAGGCCGCGAATTTGATCGTAAATCGCTTTTCCACCTTTAGACCAATCGATCCGTTCCTGTTCCCGGGAAATATTGCGCGCAAACGTGACAAGTGATTCATCTTGGACAATGCGCTCATTCGTCTTATTTAAGATAGAAGGAAGCGTCTCTTTCAGCAGCTTCGTACCCGCTACTGATAATGCTTGGAACATGCTTCCCGTATGATCTGTTTCTGAAATCGGTACGGTCACTTGCGAAATGATATCGCCCGCATCCAATTTTTCAACCATATACATAATCGTCACGCCCGTTTCCGATTCTCCATCTATAATCGATTGGTGAATTGGCGCGCCTCCACGATATTTGGGCAATAAGGACGCATGGACATTAATGCAGCCGAGCCGTGGTGATTCTAGCAATTCCTTCGGTAAAATTTGACCGAACGCAGCAGTAACTATCAAATCCGGTTGAAGGGCAATAATTTCCTCCAATTCGGCAGAACCTTTCAGCTTTTCCGGTTGGATAACCGGGAGTCCGAGTCGAAGTGCTTCTTCTTTTACCGGTGGCGGTGTTAAAATCCGTTTCCGTCCCACAGGTCGATCCGGCTGTGTGACAACCGCCGCAATCGAGTGGCCTTCCTCATGAAGCATCGTTAAGATCGGTACGGAAAATTCAGGTGTGCCCATAAAGACAATCTTTGTCATTGATGTTCACCTTCCTTCTGCTCTGTTTCGATCGATTCTTCATCCACTTCTTCGAATTCTGATGGATCGACAACGCGAATGATTTTCGAGTCGAACAGAACGCCGTTCAAATGGTCGATTTCATGAAGAATGGCTCGCGCTTCATAATCCTCCGCTTCCAGTTCATAAAGCGATCCATCCCGTTCCTGCGCTTCGATGCGGACAAAAAATGGTCTTTCCACTTCTCCATACAAGCCTGGAAAGCTGAGGCATCCTTCCACCTCCACTTCAGATCCACCGATCGCGGTTACGACGGGATTCACCATTTCAATGACCTCTTGCCCTTCGCCCATGTCAACGATGGCGACCCGTACGGCTTCCCCGATTTGTGGCGCTGCAAGGCCGACACCATCTGCCGCAACCATCGTTTCATACATGTCATCGAGAAGCATTGCGAGTTTCTGATCAAATTTCACAACTTCTTTACACTTTTGTTTCAGAATCGGTGCAGGGTATTTCACAATTTCACGTATAGCCAATTGAATTCCTCTTTTCTCTTGTCTAGACTCCAGCGCCTGGGGGCTTGGGTCATAAGCCAGCCCGGGTGTGGGGCAAAGAGCGCCACCGGGCCTACAGGATGTAGGTCATGCAGTCGTTGCCAATCGAACAACGAAGGGTTCGGTTTGCCGTATTTCTGCGATCTTTGCAGAAATTAAGGCACTTTCCGGACGCGGTGACCTTAGACTGCCTTCCTTCATCTGTCTTATGCCTGTCGCCCCTGATCAAGGCGCTTCCGCTTTTCTTTTCGTCAAATGGACGCAGGTTCTACATCGACCGTCATGATGAGGCCTGATTTGATCCAGTCCGTCCGGTATATTTTAATAAGCTGCTGCAATGTTTCAGTCAACTTCGGTTCTTTTTTGTATTTTATCAAACATTGGTATCGATATCTATTGTTCACACGGCTAATGGCCGAGGCGGTCGGTCCGATAACGACCGTTTTTTGTGATAAGTGCTCTTTTAGGAAACGAGTTCCTTTTTCTGCGTAATCGGCCACCTTCAATAAATCCTCGTGAGTGAACTGGACGAGCGTGACATAAAAGTAAGGGGGGTAACCATATTGCCTTCTCGCAGCCATTTCCAACTGATAAAACGGCTCATAATGTTGCGCTTTTGATAACTCGATCGCATAGTGTTCTGGCGTATATGTCTGGATGAACACCTCACCTGCCAAATCATGGCGTCCTGCCCGTCCACTCACTTGTGTCATCAGCTGGAACGTTTTTTCCGCAGCACGGAAATCGGCCAGATGCAATGTCGTATCGGCCGCCAGCACACCGACCAACGTAATATTCGGGAAATCCAGCCCTTTGGCAATCATTTGTGTGCCGAGTAAAATATCCGCTTGCCCTTCACTGAATTGGCGCAGTAAACGCTCATGCGCCCCTTTTTGCCGCGTCGTATCGACATCCATCCGGATGACACGCGCTTCAGGGAAAAGTTTCGCAATTTCTTCTTGCGCTTTTTGAGTGCCTGTACCAAAAAAGCGGATGTGCTCGCTTTCACATTGGGGACATTGAAGAGGCACGCGTTCTTCATGGCCACAATAATGGCATTTCAGCCGTTCATTGGCACGATGATAAGTGAGCGAAATATCACAGTTCGGACATTCGACGACCGTCCCGCAATCACGGCATAGCACAAAGGATGAAAAGCCACGCTTATTGAGAAACAGTACCGTCTGTTCCCCTTTTTCCAGCCGTGTTCGTACAGCCTCTGCAAGTGGTAACGAAAACATCGAACGATTGCCATTCCTTAGCTCCTCGCGCATATCGACGACGGTGACTGCGGGAAGTTCCTGGTCTTTTGCACGCTTGGATAACGTAAGAAGTGAATAGACTCCCTTGGAAGCGCGTGCATACGATTCGAGAGAAGGGGTTGCACTGCCTAGAATAACGGGGCAATTGTAATATTCCGAGCGTTTGATGGCTACATCGCGCGCATGATAGCGCGGTGTATCCTCTTGTTTGTATGTCGACTCATGTTCCTCATCGAGAATGATAAGACCGATATTTTCGAACGGGGCAAATATCGCCGACCTCGCGCCAACAACCACTTTTACTTCTCCCCGCTGAATTTTGCGCCACTCATCGAATTTCTCGCCAGAAGATAAGCCACTGTGCATCACTGCAACAAGCGGACCGAATCGTTCTTTGAACCGGGCGGTCATTTGCGGTGTCAATGAAATTTCCGGTACAAGGACAATCGCTTCCTTCCCCTGATCCAATACATGCTTAATCGCCCGCAAGTACACTTCCGTCTTGCCGCTACCCGTAATACCATGGAGTAGAAAGGTTTCCGGTTTTCGATTATCGAAAGACTCGGTGATTTGTGCTAAAGCAACCGCTTGTTCTTCTGTCAATTGCACCGGGATGGCCGTGTCCTTTAACTGCGGGAGTTCCGGTTCGCGATACACTTCTGCCAGTTCTTCCACAGCCGCCCCTTTTTCAATGACCGCTTTCAAAATTGCCGGTTGAATGCCCGTCTGTTCCATCAGCTGTTTCGCACTGATTGTCTCGCCTGCATGTTCGATCATCCAGTGCATCAATTCAATCTGCTTTTTGGCATTTTGATGAATGGACGCTAACAATGTTTCAAGTGTCTCTTTATCTGCAATCCGGATCATACGCACTTTCTTAATCGCTGTCTGTTGACGAATGGCAGTGTCTACCGTGATGATCCCTTGCTTGACATAATCCTTTACGGTTGCGAGAAAACCTGATGTGCCTGCTTCTTTCATTGACACTCGTTTTCTTCCCGCCAGGAATCGGTTGAATGCCTCATCTTCAATCTGCTCCGGTTCGTCCACAACAATGACTTTTTCATATTTGGCCCGCATGGCGGCAGGCAACATTACTTGAAGTGCATCGATTTCATACGCTAATGTATGTGTCGCCAGCCATCTGGACAAATTGAGCAATTCCGTTGAAATGACCGGATCCAAATCGATGAGCTCATCGATTGGCTTCAATTTTGAACAATCCAGTTCACTTTCTTCCTTCAACCCTATTATGTAACCAAGCACTTTCCTTGGACCGAACGGCACTTTCACCCGTGAACCGACTTCGATAACAGATGTAAGGGAAGTTGGTACAAGATAATCGAAAGGTCGATCGATCGGATAAGCAGATACGTCAACAATCACTTCAGCGATCATGTAGACGGTCACTTTCCTCTTTTATAATCGTTTCAAGCAATACTTTAGCCAGTTCTTTTTTCGGCATCGCTTCAAACGGCTGATGCATCCCTTTTCTTGATAAGAGCGTAACGACATTCGTATCTTTGCCGAATCCTGCATCCGGATCGGTCACGTCATTCACGATGATATAATCCAGATTTTTACTTTCCAATTTCCCTCTTCCGTAGTCGACCGCATGTTCAGTTTCCGCTGCAAAGCCGACAAGGATTTGATCGGTTTTCATCTCGCCAATTGATTTCAATATATCGGTCGTCCGTTCAAGTTCGATCACCGAATCTCCGGCTTTCTTTTTCATCTTCTGCGGATGGATTTCTTTCGGACGATAATCTGCGACCGCTGCGGATTTGATGACAATCGATGCATCCTCATAATGCGCGTGCACCGCCGCATACATATCAGCTGCACTTTCCACATCGATGACTGTCACACCAGCCGGCTTGTCCAATCCTACCGGGCCTGATACGAGGACAGTCGTCGCACCAAGCGAGGCAGCCGCTTCCGCCATTGCATAGCCCATTTTCCCGCTTGAAAAGTTCGAAACATAACGGACCGGATCGATTCGTTCACGTGTCGGTCCTGCTGTAATGACGACTTTTTTCCCTACAAGCGGCCTTTCATTCGGGGGCGAAAACCGTTCCATAATCAATTCCACGATTTTCTCAGGCTCTTCCAAACGTCCTTTCCCTACATAGCCGCACGCCAAAAAGCCTTCGGACGGCTCGATGAATCGATAGCCATCTTGATGCAATGTGTTGATATTGCGAATGACGGCTTTATTTTCATACATATGGACATTCATGGCCGGTGCAATCCACACTTCTGCCGTTGTAGCGAGCAAGGTCGTTGTCACCATATCATCAGCAATGCCGTTCGCCAATTTTCCAATAACATTTGCGGTTGCAGGGGCAACGACGACAAGATCTGCCCAATCCGCTAGATCGATATGCGCGATGACACGAGAGTCTTTTTCGTCGAATGTATCGAAATAGACATCGTTGCGCGACATCGCCTGAAACGTAAGCGGCGTGACAAATTCCATCGCCGATTCTGTCATCATCACTTTCACATCTGCCCCCGCTTGTGAAAGTTTACTGACGAGCGCAACCGCTTTATAGACCGCAATTCCACCAGTCACACATAAAAGGATTTTTTTGTTCAACATCTCTTTCCGCACCCTTTCTAAAATGACAAACTCCCAAAGAAAAACTCGTTTCTAAGGGAGTATCACGTTTGCTTATTTTTTGAATGGTAGCTTTTTAGATCTCGTCTTCGTAAACAATCGAGTCATCTTGCTTCTGTTTCGTCAATGCTCCGGCAGCAACTTCTTCAAGCGCTCTGCCGACATTTTTTTTCGACTGGTACTTGGAAAGGAGATTATTGCCTTCTTCCTGCATTTCACGCGCCCGTTTTGAAGCGAGCGTTACGAGTGTATATTTTGAATCGATCTTAGATTTTAATGAATCAAGTGATGGAGTTAACATATTTTATTCCCCTTCCAGCATAGTTAAATAGCGTTTTTCCACACGTTCACGACGGCAATGTTCAGCAGTGACGATGGCGTTTATGCGATCGCATGCATTCGATACTTCATCGTTTTCAACGACATAATCATACAAATTCATCATTTCCAGTTCTTCACGTGCTTTCGCAATCCGTGAAGCGATGACATCGGCTTCTTCCGTCCCTCTTCCGATAAGGCGCTCTTCCAATTCGGATAAGCTTGGCGGTGCCAGGAAAATGAATAGCCCATCAGGCACTTTAGCGCGAACTTGTGCTGCTCCGACCACTTCAATTTCAAGGAAGACGTCCCTTCCAGCCTCCAGCGTCTCATTGACATAGTCGAGCGGCGTTCCATAGTAATTGCCGACATACTCCGCGTATTCCAATAATTTGCCTTCATCCAGCAATCGTTCGAACTCATCTCTCGATTTGAAGAAATAGTCGACTCCATCCACTTCCCCTTCACGAGGACTGCGCGTCGTCATTGAGATGGAATATTCATAGTTCGTATCAGGCTGTGTAAAAAGCTCTTTTCGGACCGTCCCTTTGCCTACGCCAGAAGGTCCGGACAAAACGATCAAAAGCCCACGTTTTTTATACATGCAATCCCTCTTCTTATTCTAGTCTGCTTTGCGAGAATGATTCAACGCAAACATGCTTGTTCCGATCTGACGGATCATAACACTTTGTTGTTAATTATACCATATCTCATGCTGAGAGTGCTAAAATGGAACAAAAGGAATTGAAAGAGGAATCTATATGGCATTTGACGGTTTATTTACAACGGCGATGGTACAGGAATTGCAAGCCTTACAGAACGGCCGCATTTCCAAAATCCATCAGCCGAACGCACAGGAAATTGTGTTCCTTGTCCGGGCAGACGGCAAAAACCACAAATTACTCATTTCGATCCATTCGTCTTATTCGCGGGTCCAATTGACAAACGAAGCGATCACGAACCCTTCCGAACCACCGATGTTCTGCATGGTGCTCCGCAAGCATCTGGAAGGCGGCATCATCACAGCAGTCGAACAGTTCGGGTCAGATCGAATCATCACATTCGACATCCAGGCGAAAAATGAAATCGGTGACAATATAAAAAGAAGGATTTATGTCGAAATTATGGGCAGACATAGCAACCTGCTTCTCGTTGATCCGGATCGCGATATGATCATCGATAGTATGAAGCATCTTCCTCCTTCCGTAAATAGTTACCGAACCATTTTACCGGGGCAACCGTTCATCCCTGCCCCGCCGCAAGACAAAACGAATCCATTTACTTTGACGGAAGCCCAATTTCTCGAGTTGGTGCCGCAATTAGAAGATGCACGTGATGTCGTCAAGCTCTTTTCAGGATTTTCACCAGTGAATGCTGCTGAACTGCTCTACCGGTTACAAGACGCCCCGGCGCAGGAACAGTTCATTGTGTTTACAGCGTTCCTTGCTTCATTTAAAGGAACGGGCGGCTCGCCAAACCTAGCGGAAATCGGAACGAAAACCGTATTTTCTGCAACGGCACTGACGCATGCGGATCGCCAGCTTGCGGAATACGATACACTTGGCGACCTGTTGGATAAAGTCTATTTTGCACGCGCGGAAAGGGAACGTGTAAAATCGCAGGCGGCGGATTTGGAACGGTGGCTGGACAATGAAATTACGAAGCTCAACTTGAAAATGAAAAAACTCGTGAAAGAACGGAAAGCCGCCGGGAAGCTCGATACGTTCCAACTATACGGCGAGTTATTGACAGCGAACAGTTACGCCATCCAAAAAGGGATGACAGAAGTAGTCGTCAACAACTATTACGAAGAAGATGCAACGGTGACGATACCGCTAGATCCCCGGAAATCGCCGATCGATAACGCACAGCGCTATTACGCCCGTTACACAAAAGCGAAAACAGCACTTGTTATGATTGCGGAACAGCTGGAAAAGGCCGAAGAAGACATCGCCTACTTTGAAATGATCAAACAGCAGGTGATGCAAGCATCCCCTGAAGATATCGAAGAAATACGTGAAGAACTGGCAGAACTCGGATTTTTGAAGGCGCGGAAAGTGAAAAAGAAAAGCAAACCGAAAAAACCGGCCCCAGAAACGTATATGTCCACTTCGGGCGTGAAAATCTCGGTCGGGAAAAATAATAAACAAAATGACTATTTGACCTTCAAACTGGCGTCAAGGGATCAAACGTGGTTGCATACAAAAGACATCCCAGGATCGCATGTTGTCATCCATGACAACAATCCAGATGAGGAAACAATCCGCGAAGCCGCCATCCTGTCCGCCTATTTCAGTAAAGCACGCGGATCGGCTTCCGTACCTGTCGACTATACAGAAATCCGACATGTCAAAAAGCCGAACGGGTCGAAACCCGGATTTGTCATCTATTTTGAACAAAAGACGATTTTCGTTACACCGGATGAAGACGTCGTGATGAAACTGAAGAAATGAAAAATGCGATTCCACAAAGGTTTTTCCTTGTGGAATCGCATTTCTCTTTATTTAAGTTCTTCACATACTCATTTTTAAAAGTCGTAATAGCATTAAATGTTTGCAATTTCATTTTAGTCCCCTTTAACATTTGACATATCGAGATAAATAGATATAATGAAACTTATGGAACCTATCGATGTATTTAAAGCATTATCCAATGAAACTCGGCTTAACATCTTACAGTGGTTAAAAGAACCGGAGAAACACTTTCCTAAGCAAGGCGCTCACCTGCCAAAGGAGGTTAGTTATAAAGGTGGAGTATGCGTTGGAGACATACAAGAAAAAGCCAAAACTTCTCAATCCACGGTGTCTCACTACTTAAATTTAATGCAGAAAGCCGGATTGCTCGAATCTGTTCGTTACGGTAAGTGGACTTATTATAGAAGAAATGAGGAAGCCATTCGTCAGATTGGTGAATATTTTAAAACGGAAATCTAGTTATCATGATTTTCGTTATTTTTTCTTTTTATATATCGATAATTCTAGATATTTGAATATGGAATGTTAGGAGCAGTTAAATGATACGTTATATTGCATATATATTTGCTTTATTAGCAGGAGTAGCCCTTAGTTTTGAAGGAGCTATTTATGGTGAACTAGGTAAAACAATCGGCCAGCTCGAAACCAGTTTTTATAATTTTTTTGTGGGCGCAATTATCCTCAGTTTACTATGGTTATTTTTTGGTAAAGGAAAAATTTCGCATGTAACTAAAGCACCGAAGTGGACACTCCTTGGAGGTTCTTTAGGAGTTGTGTATTTAACAGCAATAGTAATTAGTGTTCCATTTGTCGGTGTTGGTATAACTATGGTTGCTGTCATTATTGGTCAATTAATCATGAGTATGGTTATTGAGCATTTTGGTTGGCTCGGAAGTAAAAAAACGAGAATTAATAAAGAAAAAATATTTGCTGTTATTTCAATGGTAATAGCGCTTATTTTAGTTAACTAGGAGGTCTAAAAGATGGGTATATTTATGATTCTATTCACTTTACTTGGAGGTATCACATTAAGCGCACAATCAGCTATTAATGGTACATTTAGTCGTAAGGCAGGAACAATTGAAACTACATTTTTAACCTTTATAACTGGCACTATGTTTTTAGCTCTCATTATTCTCTTCTTTGGTCAAGGTAATCTATTCGCCATCTTTGAAGTACCTATTTGGCAGTTAAGCGCTGTATTTTTAGGAGTGCTATTCTTACTTTTTAACGTCTTTGCAGTTCCAAAAATCGGTGTTATTGCAACAAGTATTACTGTTATCATCGGACAACTAGTTATTGGGGTCGTAATTGATCATTTTGGTTGGTTTAATAGTTTGGTTATCCCCCTTAGTATGAAGCGTTGGTTTGCATTGCTATTTATGATCATTGCGCTTTATTTTATCTATAAAGGAAATAAACGCTCGATTGAAGAAGCTAGTGCAAACATAATTAACTAATCTAAAGTGCTCCAACCCTTACTAACGTTGGAGCACTTTTTGCGTTGAATTTGATTTTTTATCAAACTTCACTATAAATTAACAATTTTTATTTCGAAGCTACACCAAAGTATATGATGAAATTTAGAAAATGAAAAATTCAATTCCGCATAGGTTTTGCCCTTGTGAAATCGACTCTTCAGTATCTGGCACTTCATTTTTTACTTTTGTCGATTCGGAAATACTCGGATACTTGGATAACACGGACATTTTTTGTATTCAGTTCATGATAAATCCCTCTACTATCGCGAAAAGAGATATACTGGTCCCGCTCGTTGCGAATGAGTTTCTCCGCCTTTTCCTGCGACTCCATATGGATGAACCTTCGAATATAATGTTCCTCGTCGAAAAAGTAGGTCACTTTGAATTCTTTCATGCTAAATAACTCCCCATCTTTCGCTCTTTTTTTCTTTATTCTTCCCTTTTCACCATATCCTGAATCACATTTTTAACGACTGCACGAGATAAATTATGGTAAATTAGTAATATTCGCAAGTATAAAAAGCAGAAAGCAGGGAGAGAGAAGATGACGGGTTCTATTGACGGAATTGAATTGATAAACTTTTCGATCGGACTACCGAAAACAATGAAATATGGTACGGATAAGGAAATGGAAACAGGTATTTGTAAAGAAACGACGGAGGAGGCTTTTTTGACGAAGGATGGTTTTCATGGCGACGGAGTAGCGGATTTACGCCATCATGGCGGGCTGGATCGTGCGGTTTGTGTTTATCCGTATGAGCATTATGCACGTTGGGAGCAAGAGTTTAACAAGCCTCTGCCCCGCGCGACTTTCGGTGAAAATATAACCGTTACGAATATGTTGGAGCAGGATGTACATATCGGCGATATTTTTCAACTAGGGAGTGCTGTGATTCAAATTACACAAGGCAGAATTCCATGTAGTACAATTACAAAACGAACCGATCTTCCTCCCTTGCTTAAAAGAATGATCGAAACAGGGTTTACGGGTTATTTATGCCGCGTATTGGAAGAAGGGACCGTTCTAAAAGACTCGCAAATCACTTTGCTCGAACCGCATCCAAAACAAGTATCCGTCCTGTTCACGAATGAGCTGTATTTTCATCGTCCCAAAGATATTGCAGGTATCCAAAAAGTATTAGACGTCCAAGAATTGGCGGTAGAGTGGCGGCAACTGCTAACGAAGCGCTTGGAAAAGTTAACAAAGCTGTTATGAAACCTTGCTCCACATGCGTAATCATTGAAAAATGAACGAAAAGGGTAGTTCCAACATCCAATGCAAGCTGATGTTTGGAACTACCCTTATGTTTATTTCAACAATCCAGCCTTCAATTTCCCATGCCAATCCAGTAAATCGCTGATCGATTCCTCGCTGATCGTGCCGCTTTCCTGCGCGGCTCCCGTAAGTGCGCCGAAATTGGTTAAGCTATTGTACGTTAACCCTGCCGATGCAAAGGTTTCGTCCGCACTTTGAAGTTCGTATGTAAAAATAGACACGACACCCGTTACTTCGATGCCTTCTGCCCGAAGTGCTTCCGCCGCGTTTAAGCTACTGCCGCCTGTAGAGATCAAATCTTCAATAATAATCGCTTTGTCCGTTGCTGCGATTTTACCTTCGATTTGACGGCTGCGTCCATGCCCTTTCGCTTTCGAGCGGATATAGACCATCGGCAGTTCAAGAATGTCCGCTACCCATGCAGCATGTGGAATTCCTGCTGTTGCCGTTCCGGCAATGACCGTCGTTTCCGGGTATTCTTCCCGTACAATATCAGCCAAGCCTTGTGCAATCTTTTTCCGGCCTACTGGATCTGACATCGTCAGACGGTTGTCGCAGTAAATCGGTGATTCGATGCCTGATGCCCATGTGAACGGATCGTTTGGACTCAGTTCAACCGCACCTACATCCAATAGGATTTTTGCAATTTCTTTTTTCTCCGTCGTCATCATTTTGTCCCCTTCCAAAGTGCCTCGATCTGTTCATAAGCCGCACGCGGATCCACTGCCCCTGTGATGGCTCGCCCAACGACAATATGGGTCGAACCTTCCAGCCGCGCTTGTTCCGGTGTTGCGATCCGTTTCTGGTCATGTGCCCCGCCATCCAGAAGTCGGATGCCCGGTGTCACTTTGAAAAATGACGCTCCGCAAACGTCTGAAATTGCAGCCGCCTCATGGACGGAACAGACAACGCCATCCAAGCCAGCCTCTTTCGTCAGCTTCGCATAATGAAGGACAGACTCTTGCAGCGATACGCCAATCAATTGTTCCTCGCGCACTTGGCGTTCATCTGTAGACGTCAATTGCGTGACACCGATCAATGACGGACGCGTCATCCCGGATGGTGTCCCTTTGTCCAATCCTTCAAGCGCCGCTTCCATCATCGTCTTATTGCCTGCTGCATGGACATTGACAAGGTCAACGCCAAATCCCGCAAGCACTTCCATCGCAGATTTCACGGTATTCGGAATATCATGGAGTTTCAAGTCCAGGAAAATATCGAAGCCCAACTCTTTCAAACGGGCTATGATTGCGGGTCCTTCTTTGTAATAGAGTTGCATGCCCACTTTGACATTGACGTTTCCATCAAAGGCACTAAGGAAGTCGAACGTCTTGTCAGCAGACTCAAAATCTAGCGCAATGATTGGTGATGTTTTCATAGACGATGGCTCCTTCCTATCAGTTCAGAAATATGATCCACACCAAGCTCGTCCAATTTAGCCGGCAATTCTTCGATGATTTGCGGGCAGACGAACGGATTGACGAAGTTTGCCGTTCCTACTGCCACTGCACTTGCACCTGCCGATAAGAAATCGATCACATCGGCTGTTTCCGTAACGCCCCCCATTCCGATGATCGGGATTCGGACCGCTTTGCTCACTTCGTAGACCATCCGGATGGCAACCGGCTTCACCGCCGGGCCCGACAAACCGCCCGTCCCATTTGCAATGACAGGGCGACCTGTTTTCTGATCGAGACGCATCCCGATAAGTGTATTGATCATCGTGATGCCATCCGCTCCGCCTGCTTCGACTGCTTGCGCAATCGACACAATGTCAGTGACATTGGGAGAGAGTTTGATATAAACCGGCACTGCAGCAACGGCTTTCACTGCCTTTGTTAGCTCTTTAGCCACTTGAGGATCTGTTCCGAATGTGATGCCGCCCGCTTTGACGTTCGGGCAAGATATATTCAGTTCCAGCGCTTTGACATTGGGCGCTTTTGAAATTTCTTTTGCCACTTCCACATAATCCGCTGTTTCCGTTCCCGCGACATTGGCGATGATCGGTACGTCGAACTGTTCAAGCCACGGCAATTCGTTTTCCAATACGCCTGGCAATCCCGGATTTTGCAGCCCGATCGCATTGAGCATCCCTGCGGCTGTTTCCGCAACGCGGGGAGTCGGATTGCCGAGCCTTGTTTCTGGTGTCGTCGCTTTGATCATGATCGCCCCGAGCAAAGATAAGTCATATAATCCGCCATACTCTTTTCCGAACCCGAAGCAACCGGATGCCGGCATAATCGGATTTTTCAATTGTAAGCCTGGTAATTCAAACGCTAATCGATTCATATCGCCACCACCCCTGCTGGGAAAACTGGTCCATCGGAACAGACTTTAATGTATACCTTGTCCGTCGTTTGACAGATACAAGCGAAACAAGCTCCGATGCCGCATCCCATTCGTTGTTCAAAAGATAAGAAGCCCTTTTTTCCTTCGTACATTTGTTGCACCGCATTCAGCATAGGCATCGGGCCGCAACTATAATACGTAGCAAAATCCTTGTCGAGTTTCTCCAAGACATTCGTTACAAATCCAGCCGTACCAAGCGTTCCATCAACTGTTACGATGTATGTTTCACCCAACTTTGTGAATTCTTCTTCGTAAAAGACCACATTTTCTGATTGGAACCCCAATACGTGGATACATGTCACGCCTTTTGCGGTCAACTGTTTCGACAATTCATAGAGTGGAGGCACACCGATACCGCCTCCGACCAAGACAGCTGTTTCACCTGCAGCTGTCTCTTCGACCGGAAAGCCATTTCCGAGGGGACCTAGCACATCCACTTCGTCACCGGGCCGCTTTTCGGAAAGAAGCGTCGTTCCTCTTCCTTCCGCCCGGTAAATAATCGTCATTTCACCCGCTTCAGTGTCGATCGAAGCAATAGAGATCGGACGTCTGAGCAAAGGTTCGAATGAATCAGCAACCCTTATATGAACAAACTGGCCAGGGGAAGAAATTTCCCCGACTAAATTCCCCGACAATGTCATTTCAAAAATATGGTGGGCAATCTGCCTCTGTGAGATAACCTTCATCCGATCTTGAATAATCATAGCTGTTTCCCCATTTCTTCTGTCTGGAACGTTATCGATTCAATGACACGGAGCAAGGCGTCTGCCGTATCAATGGACGTGAGACATGGTACGCCGTTCTCGACCGATTCACGGCGGATTCTGAAACCGTCACGTTCCGGTTGTTTTCCTTTTGTCAAAGTATTGATGACGAGTTGCGCCCCGCCTTTTTGAATAACGTCAATCAGCGTCGGCCCTGCGGAACCGATTTTTCCGACCGTTTCCACTTCGATGCCTGCTTCTTGGAATGCTTTGGCTGTGCCTTCTGTAGCCAACAGACGGTATCCAATATCTGTAAACCGTTTAGCGATTCCGACCATTTCCTCTTTATCTTTGTTGGATACCGTTACGAGTACGGTGCCGTATTCCTTAATTTCCATACCGGCTGCGACAAGACCCTTATAGAGGGCTTTCTCGATTGTCGTGTCTTTCCCCATGACTTCCCCGGTCGATTTCATTTCCGGTCCGAGCGTCGTATCTACCCGGCGTAATTTCGCGAATGAAAACACAGGTACTTTGACAAAAACGCCATCTTGCACAGGTGCAAGGCCAGCTGGGTATCCTTGTGCCAAGATCGATTGTCCGAGTATAGCCTTCGTTGCAATATTGGCCATCGGGATATCCGTAATCTTGCTGAGGAACGGTACCGTCCGGCTTGAACGCGGATTCACTTCGATGACATACACTTGCCCTTCCGAAATGACGAACTGTATATTGAGCAAACCGACGATATTCAATCCTTTGGCAAGCCGTGCCGTATAATCTACAATCGTTGCAAGCATGCTCTTCGATAAACTTTGTGGCGGATACACCGCAATCGAGTCACCTGAATGGACCCCAGCGCGCTCGATATGTTCCATAATGCCCGGAATCAATACATTTTCCCCATCACATATGCCATCGACTTCAATCTCGATTCCCGTTAAATAACGGTCAATGAGAACCGGGTGATCGGGACTTGCCTCCACCGCATGCTCCATATAGTGCAACAATTCTTCTTCACGATAGACGATTTCCATCGCACGGCCTCCGAGCACATAAGACGGTCTGACGAGTACCGGATAGCCGATTTCATTTGCAATGGCGACTGCTTCCGGCACGGATACGGCTGTTTTTCCAAGTGGTTGCGGAATGCCGATTTCACGTAGTGCGCGCTCAAATTTGTCGCGGTTTTCCGCACGATCTAAATCTTCCAAAGTTGTCCCTAGGATTTTCACACCACGTGCTTCCAAACCTTCCGCCAAGTTAATGGCCGTTTGTCCACCAAATTGGACGATGACTCCTTCAGGCTGTTCAAGATCGATAATATGCATGACATCTTCGATCGTCAGCGGTTCAAAATACAGCTTGTCCGATATCGAGAAGTCCGTCGATACCGTTTCCGGGTTATTATTGACGATGATCGCTTCGTAACCCGCTTCCTGGATGGCCCAGACGGAGTGGACAGTCGCATAGTCGAACTCGACACCTTGACCGATGCGGATCGGACCAGAACCTAAAACAATGACACTTTTCTTATCCGATTTGATGGATTCGTTCTCTTCTTCATACGTACCGTAAAAATAAGGTGTTTCCGATTCAAACTCACCGGCACAAGTGTCCACTTTTTTATAGACCGGAACGATTCCTTGCTCTTTCCGCCACTCATAGACAGTTCTTTCATCCGTATTCCACAACGCTGCTACCGTCACATCGGAGAAGCCCATCCGTTTCGCTGTACGCAATGTCGTGTATTCAAAAGGATTCGCTCGCAACACTGTTTCATATTGAACGATTTTTTCCAGCTTCCGTAGGAAAAAGACGTCAATCATACTCCATTCATGGATTGTCTCAACCGTTTTCCCTCTGCGGAATGCTTCACCGATGAAGAATAAGCGCTCGTCACCCGCACGTCGGATCCGTTTTTCAATCCATTCGTCGGTCATTCCCTCTCCGTTTTTCAAAGACAAGCCGAATTGTCCCGTTTCCAGTGAACGGACCGCTTTCAAGATCGATTCTTCGAATGAACGGCCAATCGCCATCACTTCGCCCGTCGCTTTCATTTGCGTACCTAAGTTCCGATCAGCAGATTCGAATTTATCGAACGGCCATCTTGGAATTTTCGTTACTATATAATCCAGTGCAGGCTCGAAGCAAGCGTATGTCGTTCCGGTTACCGGGTTCATCATTTCGTCGAGCGTCAAACCGACCGCAATCTTCGCTGCCAATTTGGCAATGGGATAACCTGTCGCTTTTGATGCTAATGCCGAAGAACGGCTTACGCGCGGATTCACTTCGATAATATAGTAATTGAAGCTCTGCGGATCGAGTGCTAACTGTACATTACAGCCACCTTCAATGCCAAGTGCACGGATAATTTTTAATGATACATTGCGGAGCATTTGGTATTCGCGGTCCGTCATCGTCTGACTCGGCGCTGCAACAATTGAATCCCCTGTATGGACCCCGACCGCATCGACGTTTTCCATATTACAAACGACAATGGCATTGTCCGCAGCATCGCGCATCACTTCATATTCGATTTCCTTATAGCCGGCGATCGATTTTTCCAATAAGCATTGCGTAACCGGACTATATTTCAAACCGCTTGTGACGATTTCTACCAGATCTTCGTTGTTATAGCAAATTCCGCCTCCCGTTCCGCCAAGCGTGAAAGCGGGACGAACAATGACCGGATAGCCGATTTTCTCGACAAATGCATGAGCCTCTTCAAGATTATGGATAATATCACTTTCCGGCACTGGTTCACCGAGTTCATTCATCAGTGTACGGAACAGATCACGGTCTTCCGCTTGGTGGATAGCGTCAAGCTTTGTTCCTAAAATTTCCACACCTAATTCATCAAGAATGCCGGACTCATGCAGTTCGATGGCCATATTGAGTCCCGTTTGCCCTCCGAGCGTAGCAAGCAGTGCATCGGGACGCTCTTTACGGATGATGCGGCTGACGAAATCGAGTGTGATCGGTTCAATGTACACTTTATCCGCGATTTCAGTATCCGTCATAATAGTAGCTGGGTTGGAGTTGATGAGGATTACACGGTATCCTTCCTCTTTCAATGATAGACAGGCTTGTGTCCCTGCATAATCGAATTCTGCAGCCTGTCCGATGACGATTGGGCCGGACCCGATGACTAAAATCGTTTCAATATCTTGACGTTTAGGCATTGAAATTCCCCTTCCCGCTACTTGTTTGCATAAGTTTTGTGAAGCGATCAAACAGATGATTCGAATCTTCTGGGCCAGGCGAAGCTTCCGGATGGAATTGTACAGAAAACGCGTCATAAACGGTGCTTTTCACACCTTCGATCGACTTGTCATTTAACGCTAGATGCGTCACTTCCAGACCCGTCCCTTCAATCGAGGATGCATCGATCGCATAGCCATGGCTTTGCACTGTCAGTTCCGTACGACCAGAAAGCAGATCCTTCACCGGATGATTGCCACCGATATGGCCATTTTTCAATTTCATTGTACGAGCACCGCTTGCAAGGGCAAATAATTGATGGCCTAGTCCGATGCCGAAAATCGGGGCTTTCCCAACTAATTCTTTAATCGTTTCAACAGCGCCTTCCACGTTTTCGGGATTTCCAGGGCCATTGGACAATACGATGCCATCCGGGAATAGGGCAAGGATTTCTTGCGCTGACGTATCGTAAGGAACAACGATGACATCGCAATCTCTTTTATTAAGCTCACGCAGGATGCCGTGCTTCATCCCATAATCGATCAATACGACTCGTTTCCCGCGACCTGGGCTTGGGTATGGTTTTTTCGTTGACACCCGGGCGACCAAATCGGTCGGTAAAGAGTAAGAGGCAACTTGTTCAACGAGTTCAATTACATTCACTTCTTCGCCAGCTGCGGTCAAAATGCCTTTCAGCGGCCCCTTTTCGCGGATCAATCTTGTTAACTTGCGGGTGTCAATCCCTTCAATTCCGGGAACTCCTTTCAGCGTGAGCAGTTCACTTAATGTCATGCCGCTACGGAAATTGGATGGCTCATCTGCCAGTTCACGCACTACGATGCCGTGGATTGCTAGTTCAATAGCTTCGTAGTCATCCCGGTTAATACCGTAATTTCCGACGAGCGGGTATGTCATTGCCATAATTTGACCACATGCAGATGGATTGGAAATGGTTTCTTGATAGCCTGTCATACCTGTTGTAAAAACCGTTTCCCCCATCGATGCTTCATCCGAACCGAAAGCGATCCCTTCAAAAATCGTGCCATCTTCCAAAATAAGCAAACGTTTCTTCGTCATTGTCATTCCTCCCAAACAATGTTACCGCCGAAAATCGTTTTGACTGGCCACCCTGCACATTTCCAACCGTCAAATGGAGTGTTTTTCCCTTTTGATACAAAGGTTGTTCTATCAATTGTCTGTTCTTTAGTCAAATCTAGCAACACAAGATCCGCCGTTGCTCCTACTTCCAATGTACCGTACGGTAAACCGAAAACTTCCGCCGGTTTCTTCGTCATCCAATCGATCAATTGCTGCAATGTCCATTTCCCTTCTTTTACAAAATGCGTATAGAGAAGAGGAAACGCGGTTTCAAAACCGGTAATCCCAAACGGTGCTTTTTCAAAACCGGCCGCTTTTTCCTCTGCCGTATGCGGCGCATGATCTGTCGCGATGAAATCAAGCGTGCCATCCAGCAACCCTTCGCGAAGTGCTGCAAGATCGTCCTGCCCTCGGAGTGGAGGATTCATTTTCCAATCTGCGTCATTCCCTGGGATATCTTCTTCAGAAAGCAGCAAATGATGTGGACTCACTTCTGCTGTAACATGAACCCCCGCTTTTTTTGCATCGCGGATGACCCGGACCGACTCTTTTGTACTGACATGACAGACGTGATAATGAGCCCCTGCCGCTTCCGCTAGTAAAATATCACGGGCGATATGGACCGATTCCGCAATGGACGGGATTCCTGGAAGACCAAGTTCCTTATTCCGCTTCCCTTCATGCATCGCTCCTCCATAGATCAACGTATTATCTTCACAATGTGCAACGATCGGCATATCGATTTTTGCAGCATCCTGCATCGCTTCATACATCATTCCTGCTTGCTGGACACCCACTCCATCATCTGTAAAAGCGAATGCGCCATGCTCTTTCAATTCAGCTAGATTCGTCCGTTCCTTGCCCGCTTCACGAATCGTGATGGATGCATAAGGTAGGACACGGATCAGCGCTTTTTCGGCAATCAATTCATTGATCTTCGATAGATTCTCTTTCGTATCCGGCACCGGCCTTGTATTCGGCATCGCGCAAATGGTCGTATAGCCTCCTTTTGCTGCCGCTCGTGTGCCGCTGTCAATCGTCTCTTTCTGTTCGCCGCCCGGCTCCCTGAGATGAACATGGACATCGATAAAGCCCGGCGCCACGAATAGTCCATTGCCCTCAATTATTTTTGCATCATTTGCCGCAAGATCCGGACCGATTTCCGAGATTTTATCACCTGTTATTTTTATATCAGTTGTAAATAGCTTCCCTTCTTCGTTTAGCATTTGTACCCCTTGAATTACTTTTTTCATTTTTCTTCCTCCCTTTCAAAATCGTGTCTAGTATTGCCATTCGTATGTAAACGCCATTTTCTACCTGTTTAAATATTCTGGATCTCGCACATTCAATTAATGGTTCTGCAATTTCCACTCCTCGATTAAACGGTCCGGGATGCATAATGATTGCCCCATTTTTTAGCTGCTTTGCTCGTTCTTCTGTCAATCCAAAATGTTCGTGATAACTTTCATTCGTGAAAAGCGAGGTCGTTCTATGTCTTTCGTGCTGCACTCGGAGTAACATGACAACATCACTTGTTTCAATCAAGCCATCCCATTTATTCATCGTTTTGAATTCCCCTGCCCATTCTGTTGGACAAACGAACGTGACATTGGCCCCTAATCTCGTCAAGGCGTCTGCGTTCGAACGTGCTACGCGGCTATGCGCTATATCCCCCGCAATCACCACATTCAGTCCCTTAAATTTGCCAAACTCTTCGTGGATTGTGAACAAATCAAGAAGTGACTGCGTTGGATGTTGCCCCGATCCATCTCCTCCGTTGATCAATGAAATCGAAGTCTTCCCGATCAGTTGCTCATAATAGTTCCGTTGGGAATGCCGGATCACAAGCGCATCCAACCCGATAGCTTCGAGTGTTTTTACCGTGTCATAAAGCGTTTCTCCTTTTACCGCACTGGAATATTCTGATTCAAAAGGCAGTACTTCAAGACCTAGTTTTCTTTCCGCCAACTCGAAGCTCATCTTCGTCCGTGTACTCGGTTCAAAAAACAAATTGCTCACCGTATATTTCCCGGGCAATTCCCGGTTTCCGAATTTTTTGAAGTTGCCAGCCCGATCAAGAATTGCCATGATTTCTTCTTCCGTTAGTTGACTCATTGATACTAAGTGATCCATACTGTTTTCCTCCCTCTCATTCTATTGAAAAAGCCTTTCCGGCAGGCGGAAAGGCTCGTTAGGTATGACGATATACACATTCTTCCATCAACTGGATAATGTGGTATGTCAAACGAACCTTTCCCTGTCTCTCTGGACAGTCATTAAAAGGTCTTCTATTCAGTTTCGTCTATTAGCGTCTCAGTTGTTTTTCCAGGTAAAATCAGATTCAAAAGTACCCCGACGATCGCGGCGAGTGCCATTCCTTCAATCTGAAATGTTTCGCTGAACTTGATCGTTGCGCCGCCGATTCCGATGACAAGAATGACAGATGCGATGACTAAGTTTCGTTGATTGCCAAAATCGATTTTATGGTCGACCAGCATCCTCAATCCTGATGAGGCAATGATCCCGAACAAGAGGATCGAGATTCCTCCTAGGACAGCTCCCGGTATCGTCTGGACGATCGCCATCGCCTTCCCAAGGAAAGAAGCAAGAATTGCCAGTACTGCTGCACCGATGATCACGGCGACACTGAACACGCGGGTAATGGCCAACACGCCGATATTCTCACCATATGTCGTCTTCGGCGGACCGCCGATCAATGAGCTGATAAAAGTTCCAAGTCCATCTCCCAATATCGAACGATGTAATCCCGGATCTTTTATATAATCCCGTTCAACGATTCGCCCAAGTACGAGCTGATGACCGATGTGTTCGGAGATGGTCACAATGGCAATTGGCACCATGATGGCAAGTAAACTCCAGGTCACTGTAAACTCATAATCGATTCCCGGTAGGAGCATTTCTGGAACACTGAAGACCGGTGCTTCTTTGACAGCTGTGAAATCGACAATGCCAATCCCAATCGAGTAGATATAGCCAGCAATGATGCCGAGCAAGACGGGCATGAGGCTAATAATCCCTTTGAAAAACATGATACAAATGATGGCAACTGCCAGCGAGACGAGCGCTGCCGAGAAATGCAAGAGGCTGTATACTCTATCATCCCCTACCTGGATAGTGCTGGCATTCATGATCGCTACAGGTGACAGCGCAAGCCCGATCACGATGATGACAGGTGCCACCACAATCGGCGGTAGAATCCGCATGATGAATCGATGACCCGTTTTCCAAATCAGGAGCGAGATGAGGGCGTACACCGCTGCGACAAACATGCTGCCGATCATTGCACTGCCGATGCCGCCTTCTTGCGTCGCTATCTGAATCGGTATGATAAAGGCAAAGGACGAACCAAGATAAGCCGGGACTTTAAATTGCGTTATGATGATGAAGACGATCGTTGCGATGCCACTTGTCAATAATGCGATGGCCGGACTTAACCCGACAAGTTGCGGGACGAGAATGGTCGCTCCGATCATGGCAAACAGATGCTGAAAACTAAGTGTGAGCAATTTCCCAAGTTTCGGTGTTTCATTGACGTCTAATACTTTTTCTGACACCCTATTTTCCCCCGCAGCGATTGATTATTTTTTATGGATTGAAACGGCTTCTTTACCGTCTGTTTCCTTCACACTGACAACGACCAGCTCTTCGCTGGAGGTCGGTATGTTTTTCCCGACGAAATCCGGCCGGATCGGGAGTTCACGATGCCCTCTATCGACAAGCACTGCCAGTTGAATCGATGCTGGTCTTCCCAAGTCCATGACAGCGTCCATGGCTGCACGTACTGTTCTTCCTGTGTATAACACGTCATCGACAAGGATCACTTTTTTATCTGTGACATCGTGCCTAATATCGACTTGCTGTACAAGCGGTTCTTCATTATCGTGCTTATAGAGTAGATCGTCCCGATAGAGTGTAATGTCCAGTTCTCCCGTTTTGATCGGTTTCCCTTCGATTTGTTCAATTTTTTCTGCAAGGCGTTCTGCAAGAAAAGCACCTCTTGTTTTAATGCCGACAAGTATGCACTCGTCGATCCCTTTGTTCCGTTCAATGATTTCGTGAGCAATCCGTGTGATCGCCCTTCCTATTGCTTGCTCATCTAAAATGATCGCTTTTTCCGTCATTTCTTTATCCTCCTTCACATTAGAAAAGCCCTCCCGCCTTAGATGGCGGGAGGGCATACGTGCAGAAAAAAGCGTACATCGAAAACTGCGCGCAGCAGTTCGTCTGTACTTCCGTGCAACCTTCCCAGCCTCTCTGGACTGATTTTAAAGGTATCGCTATTCAGTTGCTTCGTTCAGTATACAATTCACGTTCTCCATTTGTCAATGCATTTTTTCAGTTTTTTCTTAACTGATCCAGTAAAGCTTGAAAATCATCGGGGAGCGGGCTTGTAAATTCCAGGTATTCATCCGTTGCAGGATGATTGAAACCGAGGGTACCTGCATGTAACACCTGACCTCCAAAATCGATGGTCTTTTTCGGACCATATTTCGGATCGCCGACAAGCGGATAGCCGATATATTTCATATGCACGCGAATCTGATGGGTTCTTCCCGTTTCCAATCGACATTCAACGAGCGTATAATCTCCGAGCCTTTCAAGCACTTTAAAATGCGTCACCGCATGCTTTCCTTTGTCGATGATCCCCATGCTTTGCCGGTCCTTCGGGTCGCGTCCGATCGGCGCATCAATCGTCCCGTTATCATGCGGGATATGACCGTGGACAAGTGCTGTATACACACGGGTCACTGATTTGGCCACGAGTTGGTCGACTAACGAAACATGGGCCTGGTCATTTTTAGCCACCATTAACAGCCCGGATGTATCCTTATCAATTCGATGGACGATACCGGGACGGAGCACACCGTTGATCCCGGATAAGTCCTTGACATGGTACATGAGTCCATTGACGACCGTTCCCGTTGTATGGCCCGGTGCAGGATGCACGACCATACCACGCGGTTTATTGACAACGAGGACATCCTTGTCTTCATAAACGATCTCAAGATGCAGATTTTCCGCAACGACATCCAGCTCTTCCACTTCCGGTTCGTCAACAGCGACGATATCCCCTTGTTTTACTTTATAATTTGGCTTCACAGGCAGAGTCCCTACAAGGACAAGCCCATCTTTCAACCATTGTTGAACTTGCGTGCGCGACCAATTCGGTTGGATGGTTGTCAACGCTTTGTCAATGCGGCTTCCTTCAAGCTCTTCTGTTATTTCAAATTTCTCCATTAAGACACCTTTTTCTTATTCTTTTTTTCATCCAGAATCATATGGATGATGATCAAAATGACCCCCACTGTCAACGCTGCATCTGCCACATTGAAGATCGGGAAATCATAATTGATGACCGGGATAAGGACATCGACAAAATCGACGACTTCCTTGCGCCACAACCGATCGATAAAGTTACCGATCGCCCCGCCAAGTAGAAACATCAGACTGATCCCAAAAATCGGATGCCCTTTTGCCTCTTTGTGGAAGAAATAGATGATACCTGCGACCACAATAATTGTGACGATATAAAATAACCACATTTGTCCTTCCAACATGCCCCATGCTGCACCTTTATTACGATGGGACAGAAGCCCGATATAAGGATCTGCAATGCTGATTCTTTCATAAAGTTCCATATTCTTCACGACGAGCCATTTCGTCAACTGATCCAGTAAGATGACGACTGCCGCCACAGCATAATAAATAAACAAGCCCAATTACCCCCGTCCGACAGATTACGTTTCATTTTACCATAGGGACCGTATGGGATGCCAGTTGGTGCCACGCTAAAAGATGGCAAGAGTTGAAGTGAAAGTTGACTACAAGAGCACGAATCATAGCTTGATGACTACGGTCGTTCCTTTACCCACTTCCGATTGCACTTCAATTGAACCGCCATGTAATTTGACAATCGCATAGGCAATACTCATGCCCAAACCTTCCCCTTCTGTCCGTTCATCTGTACTCGTTCCTCTGTAATAGCGTGTAAATAAATGGTCAACGAACGTTTCGTCCATTCCCTTTCCGTTATCCATAATCATAATCATTGTTGTATGCTGCTTACAAACGACTTTCACATGCACTTTCGTTCGGGGTGGATTATGCTTCATCGCATTTGAGAGTAAATTATCGAGCACACGGATAAACCATTTTGGATCGATTTCGACTTCACAAGGCTCATCGGATCGTTCGAAAGAAATTAGATGGCTGTTCAACGTGAAATCGTCTTGGTATTTAACGACCAGGTCATGGATAAAAGCATTCATATCGATGCGTTCTTTCTGAATCGCAATGGCGCTATTTTTCAATTGGAAAATAAGTGAAAAATCATTCACTAAATCGACCATATAATCGGACTTATCCCGAATGACTTGGCCGATCTGCTGTAATTCTTCTCTTGTATAATCATATTGACCACTTTCCAAAAGATGGCCGTATCCCTGGATGCTGGATAAAGGCGTCCGCAAATCATGGGAAATGCCTGCCATCCATTCTTCCCGGGTTCTTTCCAACTGCTTTCTCTCTTGTTCAGCAAGTGAAAGTTTTTCTGACATATTGGAAAAGGTTTCAAATACTTCCTTATACAAACGATACCGAAACTTTACCTTACCGTTTTTCTTATAAATTTTCCGATGCTCTTTTCCCGATAGCACATCTTCATATTGCTTTTGTTCAACGATTTTTAACCAATTCATGAAAAGTAGTAAAGGTTTTCCATAACGATAGCCATTCCAAATGGATAAGACAACGAGGATCACCATGCTAATGAGTAGAACAAGCGCGAAAGTTTGCAACTCCCTATTGGAGAAAAACCGAATTGAAGGGCTCTTAAATGCATCATTCAATTCATGATAAACCCACGCACTATTTGCCGTATTGTCATTCACCACATATGCCTTTGTTTCATAATTACCCGGCACATGAATACTCCCCACTACATCTAGCATCTTTGTCGGACTCGGAAGATTCTCTCCTATTTTTTCGACTAACTTTCCATCTTGATAGATTTCGAGCATGCCCTCATGCTTGCTCACTTCTTTTTCAAGATCCTCTTTTCGATCATTTCTTACAATGCCCGCATCACTATAAGAATCATACCAATCCGTCAATAATTGTTGCTGTTTGTCAATATAACCGAATAAATAATAATAAGGCTTCGGCTTCCCCGTTTCAAAATACGTATCCACTGTATAATTGCCCAACTGATTCGTTTTTTCGATGGCAAGTAAATCATTCATCGTATAAATGCGTTGGAAATGATCCGGTGTATTGAATGCGTAAATGACTTCTCCCGTCCCATCAATAATTTGTACCCACATCTGATGTTCGGATAAAGTACTTTTCCAACTATCATTCAATTCAACTTGTCCATCTCCCCCGATATAAGAACTATAAGGAAGGTTTTCTACAATCGCTTTTTGGGGATTGGATTTTAATTCGTCTTTTGTAATGAGATGCATCGCCAGGATAATTAACAAGACGACAATCAAAAATGTGGCAATAAAGTTCAGGATAAATTGAGTTAAGAACTGAAACATCATTCTATAATTGATGTTCATTCAGCAGGATCCTTTACTAACTTATAGCCTAAACCACGAACCGTGACTAAATGGATAGGACGGCCCGGATCCGGTTCAATACGCTCTCGGATTCTCCTTATATGAACCATTACCGTATTATCATCTGCCATATGCTCATACCCCCATACAGCTGTAAAGAGCTGTTCTTTTGACAGCACACGGTTGACATTGTGACAAAAATGGACGAGCAACAAAAACACTTGCGCCGGACATGGCGTCAAAACACCATTGACGATCAATTCCCCTGCATCCTCATCGACGATACAATCTCCGAAACGATGCACTCTTTTGTTCATGTTAGCAAGCGTCGGATCATTTGTTTGCTTGCGTTTTAAATGAGCTTTTATCCGCGCGACAACTTCCAATGGGTTGAAAGGTTTCGTCACATAATCGTCTCCGCCTTTTTCAAATCCTGTCAATACATCCATATCTGAAACCCTAGCTGTCAAAAATAAAATAGGAGCATCCGTATAAGCCCGAATTTTTGTACAGAGCTCAAATCCATTCATATCCGGCAACATGACATCCAACACGATGAATTCCGGTGCGTGTTTGTGAACCATTGCCAAAGCTTCCGTCCCTGTCGTGGCAGTATAAATACTTGTAAACTTTTCCTTCGTTAAGACCATTTCTAACATTTGTAAAATCGCTTGTTCATCGTCTACCAATAATATTTTACTATTTTTCATATGATCACCCATATTTATCCTATCATAGGAAGCTTAACGGAACCTTACTACATCACATGAAAATTAAGGTGAAAGTAAGGTGGACGTTCATCTGGCGAAAACAAGGAAAGTTACGATAGGTATTGAACAGAAGGAGGAGAAACAGATGGAGAAACGGATTCACATCATTGACGGCATGCGAGGTTTCAGCTTATTCGGCATCTTATTGGCAAATTTATTGATCTTCCAATACGGCTTATGGGGCAAAGATGAGATTCACTTATTCCCCCTATCTCCGTTGGATAAAAACTTTTATGCTTTCACTAAAATTGCGATAGAAAGCAGTTTTATGCCGATTTTCACTTTCTTATTCGGTTATTCGATGATGATGATGCGGGAACGGTTCGCCTACAATAACTTAAGAATCAAATGGCATCTCTTCAGACGATCCTGCTTGTTGGTCATCATCGGAATTTTACATGCCACATTTTTATGGGATGGCGATATTTTATTGCTCTATGGTGTGATGGGATTGTTCTTGCTTGTATTTGTCAATCGCAAAGCGAAAACATTACTCATTTGGGGAAGCGTCTTGTTTTTAGCAATCGCTTTTCTCAACTTATACCCTACCGAGGATGAAGAACTTCTCGAACCGGCATTGTTGACATCGTATATTCACACAACAACGGAAGTTTACCAAACGGGTTCTTATTCAGAAATCACAACATATCGCAATCACAGCGAAGATCCCCTGTCCCAAAGCATGAGTGAAGGTGAAATCGGCGCCATCCTTTTATTGATGCCATTCACGATTGCGCCGATGTTTTTATTCGGGATGTATGCAGCCAAAAGAGGTTTCTTCCGCCGTCCACAACAAGAGAAAAGGCATTACTTGATTGGCGCTGTAATAGGCCTCATTTTAGGGTTAGGTATGAAAGCGTACGGATATTTTCTCGCACAAACAAGTTTTGTCATGATTGGCGGGATTATTCTTGCTTTCGGTTATATCAGCTTGATCGGACTGCTATACAGCAAGTTCCCAACCTCCCGTTTATTCATGTATTTCGAACAGGTCGGTAAATTATCATTGACGAATTACATTTTCCAAACAGTTATTTGTACGACCGTTTTTTATGGATATGGCTTCGGTTTATTCGGTAAAGTGGGCGTTTTTAAAGCGATGCTATTCGGCATCCTAATTTTCGTCATGCAAATCGCCTTCAGTTGTCTTTACATCAAATACTTCCGCTACGGTCCTTTGGAAAAAATCGTACGGATTGGTACCTATTTATCCTTTTTCAACAAACCGAAAAAACGAAAAGGAGCCCGCAAATCTTCTTCCGAACAAAATCTTTTAAGTGAATTATAAGCGAAAGATAGGCGGTGATTTTTTGACTAGTACATTGAATGCACCTCAGAAGCGTTTAGCAAAGGAAGCCATCAAAGTTTGGCTTATTAGTGACATGATTGCGAATTTAATCGGATTCCTCGTCCTTGGCATCCTCTTTTACTTGGATATTCGATTTTCTTGGAAAGAATGGATTCGTTTGCTCCTCATCATTCTGACCGTTTTCGCGTTGATTGGTGGGGTCTGGTCACTGATTCATCCCTTCTTATCGTACAAAAATTGGCGTTACGATGCGGATGAACAGTTTTTGCAATTAAAATTAGGGGCTATAAAGGAAATGCATCAACTCGTTCCCATGACAAAAATCCAATCGGTCGCAACAGAACAAGGGCCTCTTCTTAGAAGATATGGCCTCTGCTCCGTTTCAGTTGAAACGATGGGATCCTCCCATACGATACCTGCGCTTCCCAAAAGAGCGGCGATTGAATTACGAAATCAAATTGCTACATACGCTAAAATTAAGGAAGTGGAACAATGACGAAAAAAAGGCGTTACTCTCCACTTGTAATGCTGTTCGAATTTGGGAAATTAGGAAAGAACTCTTTTTTCTTCGTTGTTTTTCTATATGTTATAAAGGCAGATTCTACATCGCTTTTCATTACATATGGACGGATTATTTTTCTTCTCGCGGTTGTTCTGACAGTTTTTTCAATCATCTATCAATGGTTTACTCATCGATACGAATTAGATGATAAGTCTTTCCATCTTTACAAAGGGCTTTTCAATAAGTCGGAACGAATCATTCCATTTTCTAAAATTCAAAACATTAATCGGCGTGCCCCTTTATTTCACCGTATATTTAATATGACCTCTATCCATTTTGAAACGGGGATGATAGGCGACAATGCAGCTGTAACATTTAAAGTTATCTCTCAAAAAGAAGCCGAGCGAATAGAAACATTTCTTAAAAGCGCTACGAAGCATAACGAGGTCTATCCGAATGATGGTTTCGATGTGCCACCAGTGGAAGTTGGGCATCATGCTCCGAATCGGATCATCCATTTTCAATCCACAAGAAAGGACATTTTCAAAGCATCCTTTACATCATTAAGTTTTCTAATTCTAATTCCTTTCATCGGCTCATTTTATTTCAAAACCAATGAAATTTTTGATGTGAGGCATACAGCAGAGGGACTTTTTGAAAGAATGATAAGCACGTGGTGGGCTGTGGCCATCATTGTGATTGTACTTACCATCGCCTCCGTAGCCTTCGGTATTGTAAAAACATTTTTGAAGTACGGAAACTATGAAATCTCTTCAGATTCAGATTATATTTATATTTCGAAAGGTGTCATCGATGAAACAGCCTTCTCCATCTCGAAGGAAAGGGTACAGGCCATCGAAATTGAACAATCTTTGCTGAAAAGATGGTTTGGGTTGGCCGGCGTGAAACTGACAAGTGTAGGCAGTTTAAGCTCTGGTGAACATAAGCTCGAAGTGAATACACTCTATCCTTTCCTGCCTGTTCACAAGGCATATGCCATGATTGCGGATATTCTGCCGTCCTATACGATCACAAAGGAAATGACTCGCCTTCCAAAGAAGGTGTTTTGGCTGCGCATGCTGTGGCCAAGCTGGTTTTGGCTCATCGTGACGGGATTTTTGCTTTATTTCAAGCCAACAATTTTAAAGTTAGAACAAGCCTGGCTGATTCTATCAGTAGTCCTTTTGTTTTGGATTTTAGGCGTAAGATGGCTGGATTTTTTCCATACCCGCTATAGAATGAATAAGCACTTTATGCAGTTTATGCAGTTTAAAAAAGGCGTGTTAAAGACTTCCTTATTCATCTCAAAACGAGAAAAAGTGATCGAAGTAAATGTGACACGAAACCTCGTTCAAAAAAGGTTGGGTCTTGCATCGATTAGAACAATAAATAGAGGAAAGCCAATCCGTCATGCAGGTGTGGATGATGTGCCAATAGAGTTCGCAAATGCATTTGTGAAGTGGTATAAGGATCGGGAAAATGAAGTTACCGTTGAATGAACTACCCTGTAAGGTGCCACTTTACAGAATATGTGCACCGATTTAACACCAAAAAAGCGGCTGTGACTAGTCTTTCTAAAAAGACCGTCACAGCCGCTTTAATCATTATGCGTAATATTTTTTCACAACATCTGCACAGCGTGTGCAAAGTGTAGCATGTGTGTCGTCCTGCCCGACTGTTTCTGAAATCGTCCAGCAACGTTCACATTTTTCACCGTCTGCTTTCTCCACAAGGACACTTACCGTATCGAGTTTCAAAGTTCCTTCAGGCATGTGGTTCACATCGCCTTCTGCAAAATTGGATACGATGAAGAATTGTGCGTAGTCGATATCATCTGCTGCAAAAACGCCTTGTAAATTTTCTGGAAGTGCAACCGTCACTTTCGCTTCGAGCGATTTTCCGATCACTTTCTCATTCCGCGCTTCTTCAAGTGCTTTTAATACATCATCACGGATGAGCATCAGCGTAGCAAAACGTTCGCGTAATGCTTTCGCATCTTCCCCAAGATCCTGCGCTTCTGGCATATCCGTCAGCTGTACGCTTTCGACATCTACATGTGCCATATAAGCCCACATCTCATCCGTCGTATGCGGAATGATCGGTGTCAATAATTTTAGCAATGCTAACAATGTATCGTACATCACGGTTTGCATTGCACGACGGTGCGGATGATCCACCCCTTCAATGTAGACGACGTCTTTTGCAATGTCGAGATAGAACGAGCTCAATTCGCCCGTACAGAAATTATTGACCGCATGGTAGACACCTGCAAATTCGTAATTCTCATACGCCTCACGCACTTCTTGGATCAGATCCTGCAAACGTACATAGACGAATTGGTCGACTGGACGTAAATCCGCAAAAGCGACCGCATCCGTCGCAGGATCAAAGTCCGACGTATTTCCATGTAAGAAACGGAGCGTATTCCGGATTTTCCGATATACTTCGGATACTTGCTTGAAGTTCGAATCCGAAACGCGGACATCTGCCGTGTAATCGACGGAAGATACCCATAGGCGGAGAATATCCGCTCCGAGCTGGTACATCACTTTAGCCGGTACAATGACGTTCCCAAGTGATTTACTCATTTTTCGTCCATTGCCATCCAACGTAAACCCATGGCTCAACAGACCTTTATAAGGTGCATGCCCGTTCATGGCAACGCTTGTTGTCAATGAGGAGTTGAACCAGCCGCGGTATTGGTCAGATCCTTCCAAGTATAAGTCAGCAGGGTAAACGAGATCATCCCGTTCTTCCAGAACGCCTTGATGTGTTGAACCGGAGTCGAACCAAACGTCCATAATATCCGTCTCTTTTGTGAATTGTCCGTTCGGGCTGCCTTCATGTGTGAATCCTTCTGGAAGAAGGTCTTTCGCTTCCCGCTCAAACCAAACATTGGAGCCATTTTCACGGAATAGTTGTGAAACATGCTCAATCGTTTCGTCGGTAATGATCGCCTCACCATTTTCCGCGTAAAAGACCGGGATCGGAACCCCCCATACCCGTTGACGGGAAATACACCAGTCCCCACGGTCGCGAACCATATTATACAGACGTGTTTCACCCCATAATGGCGTGAACTTCGTATTGCGGATCGCTTCCAGTAACTCTGGACGGAATGATTCGATAGAAGCGAACCATTGCGCAGTCGCACGGTAAATAACCGGCTTTTTCGTACGCCAGTCATGCGGATAGGAGTGCGTGATAAAGGATAACTTCTGAAGTGCCCCCACTTTATCGAGCGCTTCCGTGATTGCTTTATTGGCATCATCATAGAATAAGCCTTCAAAACCAGGTGCTTCGTCTGTCATGACACCTCTATCATCCACCGGAGAAAGCACCTCCAAGCCGTATGATTTGGAAATGTAGAAGTCGTCTTCCCCGTGGCCAGGAGCCGTGTGGACACAACCTGTCCCCGCTTCCGCTGTGACATGCTCACCTAGCATGACAAGTGAATCGCGGTCATACAATGGGTGTTTCGCTACAACGCGGTCCAACTCGGAACCTTTCAATTCGCGTTCGACAGAATAATCTTCCCAACCAATTTCTTCCGCTACGAAAGCAAGCAGATCTTTGGCGATTAGGAATTTCTGCTCCCCGACTTTGACGATGATATACGTAAATTCAGGATGTACGGAAATCCCTAAGTTTGCCGGAATCGTCCACGGAGTCGTCGTCCAAATTAAGAATTGAACATCATTTTCAACAACATTTTTCCCGTCTTTCACAGGGAAACCAACATAGATGGATGGGGATTTCTTGTCTTGGTATTCGATTTCCGCTTCAGCCAATGCTGATTCACTTGACGGAGACCAGAATACCGGCTTTAAGCCTTTATAGATATATCCTTTTTTCGCCATTTCACCGAACACTTGAATTTGACGCGCTTCAAACGCAGGCTTCAATGTGATATAAGGATTTTCCCAATTCCCGCGTACGCCAATCCGTTTAAACTGGGTACGTTGATTGTCGATCTGGCTATAAGCATAGTCTTCACACATTTTCCGGAATTCCGCAATGGAGTGCTCTTTCCGTTTCACGCCTTTGTTGACAAGCGCTTGCTCGATCGGCAGACCATGTGTATCCCAACCCGGAACATATGGTGCATGGTATCCAGTCATCGATTTATGACGGACAATCATGTCTTTCAACACTTTGTTCAATGCATGGCCCATATGCAAGTCGCCATTCGCATACGGAGGTCCATCATGTAAAACAAAAAACGGGCGGCCTTGCGTGCGTTCCTGCACTTTGCTGTAAATATCCATCTCATCCCATTTTGCTTGCATCTTCGGTTCATTGTTCGGTAAATTTCCACGCATCGGAAATTCAGTTTTCGGCATCAATAACGTATCTTTATATTCCATTTGATTTCCTCCTTGTTATCAATCAATTGCGAATCGAACAGCGAAGGGTTCGATTTGCCGTATTTCTGCGTTCTTTGCAGAAATTAAGGCACTTTCAGGACGTCGGGAACTTTGACTGCCTTTCATTCAGCAGGTGTTTGAACACCTGCTGAATGAAAATAAAAAAACCCCGTCCCTAAAAAAGGGACGAGGAGTCATTCTCGCGATACCACCCTACTTGCAACAAACGAATTTGTTGCCACTCAGACACCGTAACGGGGTGTAACCGGGACTAGCGTACTCAGCATTCCGCTATCCAGCTCGGGAGTGATTTTCGTTTCCAATTGTAGACCGGGCTCTCACCATCCCCGGCTCGCTTCACACAATTTTGGAAAGTACTTTCTCTTTCAACGCCTATTGTGAATATATGCACATTATTATATGGGTCAATTATACTGAAAGTCAAGCTTCTTCGCCAGAACATTGCCTAAAAAAACTTCATCATTGACTTATAGTTCTTCGTCAGCGACCGCTTCCAACCGTTCCGCATTAATTTCGTATTCCAATAATTTATCCCAATCATCCGATTGAATCAGATCAAGCTGCGCTTCGATGAGCATTTTGAAACGCGTGCGAAACACTTTCGATTGCTTTTTCAAGTCTTCGATTTCCACGGATATTTTACGAGCGCGGGAAAGCGCCTCATGGACGATCCGATCAGCATTCTTTTCCGCTTCCCTGATGATCAATTTCGATTCTTTCATGGAGTTGCGACGGACATCTTCAGCCGCTTCCTGGGCGACCAAGATGGATTTTTGCAATGTATCCTCGATTGAGTTGAAGTGGGATATTTGTTCTTTCGTTTGTTTCAAGCTATTTTTTAGTTCTTTATTTTCTTCCAGCACGTTTTCATAGTCTTTCATGATCTGTTCTAGAAATTCGTTGACTTCATCTTCGTCATACCCTCGGAATTTACTGCTAAACTCCTTGTTATGTATATCAAGTGGTGATAGAGCCATTCGTCGCATCTCCCCTTTAGCGTAATTCTTTCTCTATTATACATGTTGAAACAAGAGAAGACAGCATTATCTTCACCTATAATCTGAAAAATCATTCTAACTTCCCAATACTGAGACGGATTTTATCCTTTTTTGTCCTACCTTCGACGGCCACCACTTTAAATCTGCCCGCTCCCCTGATGGAAAGCATATCGGATTCTTGCAATTCAAAAGCGGGTTGATCCCGCACCGTCCAATTCACTTTCACTTTCTCACCGTGAATGAGCGTAGCCGCTTTTTGACGTGAAATATTCGCAAGTGCCGCTACAACGACATCGAGACGCATTGAACTGACAATATGGAGGTCCTCCGTCCAAATATCCGCAGACTGGAGCCACTCTTCCGATTGATCATTCTCTTCGACCGTCACTTTCGATTTCCCAATAGAAGTGAAATTTGCGGTCATATAATCTTTTAATTCATCAGCGACTGCAAACTGAACCACATCTTCCAGAATTCGGATATCCCCAAATTTCGAACGGTCAATCCCAAGCGACATCATGGAACCAAGAATATCCCTGTGCTCGAGCTTCATAAATTTGGCTGGATATTTTACATTCAATAATGCGATCTGATAATCGGCTGATTCCGGAACATAATAATCTGGATAAATTAGCATCCTTTGCCGCTCCGCTTCAGAAAATGCACCGCTCGATCCCACTTGAAGATCAGAACCGCGTGCGAGTGATTTAACAATGAATTGTTGCCGCGGATCTAGGAATCCGGTCAATTTAGGGGCATACGTATCTTCCACTTCACGGATCCAACCAATGGCCATTTCGATGAAGGGTTGTTCGTCTTTACGGAAATGCTGTAATATAGTTTCCATATTCCTTCTCCTTATAGAAAAATCCTCACCTAAGTGAGGACGATACCATCTTAATATAACAACATGGTAAGTACTGAAAAAACACCTCTTGAAATTAAATTCAGCGCAAATAATGCAACAATCGGTGAAATATCAATCATGCCTAGTGGCGGGATGAACTTTCTGAAAAAGCCTAGGTATGGCTCTGCAATCTTTTCAAGCATCTGGCCAAATTTCGTCTCACGTGCTGAAGGCACCCACGACATCAAGATGTAAATGATGAGCAATATGGAGTATATCTGAAATACTCCCGCTATGGTATTGAATATGAAAATAGTTGACATGCTAATTCGTACACCTCATTCAAAGTCTAACGTTCAAAATAATCGGAAATCGCCCCTGCAACTTCCACGTTCTCAGGGACGCAAAGAAATATGTCTGTACCGATTCGCTGGATGTCCCCGCCAAGCGCATAGACGGTTCCACTTAGAAAATCGACGATCCGGATTCCTTGGTCTCGTTCAATTCGCTGCAAGTTGACAACGACTGCCCGTTTGTTCTTCAAATGCTCGGATATGTCTTGCGCCTCCGCATAGACACGCGGTTCGGCAAGTACAACCTTGGATGATTTCTGGATGCTTTGTAAACTGACAACATTGCGCGTTTGTTGACCTTCTACCGGTTGTTTTCTCGGTGGAACCCTGCGCGGTTGTTCCTGCACATGCAGTTGTTGTTCTTCACGGCGGGGTTGAGGTTTCTCCTGCACTTCATCTTCTTCGTCTTCAAGATAGAACCATTTCTCGAATTTGTTTTTGATGCTCATCCGTCTTCCTCGCTTTCTGCTCCGACAAGTGCAGTACCGATTCTAACATGGGTTGCACCTTCTTCGATTGCGATAATGTAGTCATTCGACATTCCCATGGACAAGTATGGACACGGTGCAAAAGGTAGATTACGTGCGGCAATTCCATCACGAAGTTCTCTCAACGAACGGAAAATCGTACGGATTTCATCATCATTCTTAGTGAAAGGTGCCATTGTCATCAGGCCGACAACCCGGATTTTATCATAAGTTCCCACCTCTTCGATAAACTGGTCAAGTTCAGAAGGGGAGATTCCGGATTTACTCTCTTCACCGGAAACATTCACTTGGATAAAGCAGTCAACTCGTTGATCCGCCCGCTTTTGGATCTCCTTGGCGATACTCAGCCGATCGACTGAATGTAAATAATCGATCCGATTGATGATATCCTTGACTTTTCTGCTTTGAACATTACCGATGAAATGCCATTCAGCACCATTTGGAATCGCTTCCTGTTTACCGAGAAGACCCTCCGCGCGATTTTCACCAAGCTGACGGATGCCTGCTTCCAGTACCGCGGAAGTCCTTGCGGCTGACACTGATTTTGTGACGGCTACGATTGAAACATCAGCTCTGTTTCGCCCGCTCCGATCACAAGCGGCTTGTATATCCTGTTCAATTTTCTGTATACGTTGTTGTAATAGACTCATGCTTATCACTACTTTTCATCTTTCTTTCCCTTTATTGTAACAAGTGGGCGGCTACATATCAATGATTAGTCATTAATTTCCGTCTTTGTTGCCGACAAGCATGATATCTTTTCCGATTGTAGCAATATCGGCAAGTGCTACTCGTTTCACTTCTCTACCTTTTCCCTCAAACAAACTGCTCCGTTCGCCTCCGCCAACATGCAGGGATTCCACTTTTCCAGTTTTCGTATCAATCGTCGCATCTTGTACAAATCCTAGGAATACACCTCTTTTTATATCGATAACTTCCTTCTTCTGGATTTCTGAAAACCGCATACGTTCCCTCCTTTGTTTGAATATATGCATCGGATCGAAAAAAAACGCAAATGCAGTCGCTGCATTGCGTTTTAACTTTAATGTAGTTAATGTTGGTCCATACCATCTCGGATAATTTTGACCGCATTTTTCTCTAATCTTGAAATTTGTGCTTGTGAAATGCCTAGTTCTTTGGCAATTTCAGTTTGCGTTTGTCCTAGGTAAAATCGTTTTGAAAGGATCGTCTGTTGCCGTTCATCCATTGTGGATACAGTCTCTTTGACGGAAACATACGTTAACCACTTGTCTTCGGAAACGGTTTTATCCTGTAGCTGATCCATCATGAATACTGGATCCCCGCCTTCTCCATTGATCGGTTCGTGAAGAGACATCGGGTCTTGGATCGCATCCAATGCAAAAAGGATGTCATCAGCCGGGATTCCTGTAATATCCGACAAATCTGAAATGCGTGGTTCTTTTTGATGATCATTGATGAATTGTTCTTTCGCTTTGATCGCTTTGTAAGCGATATCGCGCAGTGACCTAGATACTCTTATGGAATGGTGATCGCGTAAATGTCTTTTGATCTCTCCGATGATCATCGGGACGGCATACGTTGAAAATCGCACATTATGTTTCAAATCGAAGTTATCGATCGATTTCAACAAGCCGATACAGCCGACTTGAAAGAGATCATCCGCTTGTTCTCCACGATAAGCGAATCTTTGAACGAGGCTAAGGACGAGTCGCAAATTGCCGATGACGAGTTCCTCCCGCGCCGATTGGTCTCCGCTTTGCAGCCTGATAAATGTTTCTTTCATCACGTCGTTTGTGAGTAATGGCAATTCGGACGTATCGATTCCGCATATTTCTACTCTTGTACGTACCATTCGCTTTTCCTCCACATTCTGTCGATGACTGTACAAATAGTCTGTCCGTGGACGTCCGGAATATGCAGGATTTCCTATCGCCAATTTCAACCAATCGAACAGTGAATCGAACAGCGAAGGGTTCGATTTGCCTTAATTTCTGCGTCCTGTGCAGAAATTAAGGCACTCTCAATACAAACATACGTAACCTTCCTTTATTAAATCAGCAGGGATCTTCTACAAATTCATGTTAGGCAATTGGATGATTCAATTGCTCTCTCAAATCCATGATTATTTTCTTTTCAAGCCGGGAAATATAGGACTGAGAAATACCGAGTAATTCGGCTACCTCTTTTTGAGTCATTTCCAGTTTTCCGGTTAACCCGAAGCGGCATTCCATAATATAACGTTCCCGTTCATCTAATGTCTGTATGGCGTCAATCATATGTTGACGTTCAATTTTCTTTTCAACATCATCGATAATAATATGCTCATCTGTGCCGAGTATATCCGACAAAAGCAATTCATTCCCATCTGCATCTGAATTGAGCGGTTCGTCAAAAGAAATTTCCGAGCGTGTCCGATTCGTTTTGCGCAAATGCATCAAGATTTCATTTTCGATGCAGCGGGAGGCATACGTCGCCAACTTGATATTCTTATCGATTTTGAACGTTTCAATCGCTTTGATAAGTCCAATAGCGCCAATGCTGATCAAGTCCTCGATATGTGTATTGGTATTATCGAAGCGACGAGCGATATAGACGACGAGACGAAGGTTTTTTTCAATGAGCGTATCACGCGCATTCATATCGCCTTCCATGAAAGCCCGTATTGCCTCTGCTTCTTCTTCACGTGTCAATGGTTTTGGTAGTGATTCATGTCCTCCGATATAGTATGTGCCCTTTTTCTTCCCTTTAAGAGAGGAAACAATCATCGACAACCAATTTTTCAACTTATGCAGCATGAACAGTTCCCCTTTCGACGTTTAGTGATTCCATTGCGGATACGTGCAAAATCGCTTCGGCACCGTCCGGGTAACGACGGTCTTTTTTCGTCAGAACAACATAACCCGGCTGCAGTCCATTTTCATCCCCCACCACCCATCGTTCGAATTTAAAACCAATCGCCCATGATTGTCCTTGAATGGTCATCAAACGGATCAATCGAATACTCTTTTGATATTTCTCCGGAAACGCCGTTAATGAAGGCGAGCCATTTGGATCCCATTCAAACAACGGTTTTTTCAGATCTTCCGGCATGGATGATTCCACCGCTTTCAATGAAACAAAATGAACCGGTAAACCCGATAATGGCTCGGTACAGCTATTTCCAGAATCTACAAATACTTCAATCGGGATTTCCGCTTCCCAGAGATGTAAAACAGAAGAAGATCTGAGCGCCGATACATGGCGTGCAATCCTGACATCCAGCCATTTCTTTTTCAAGAAATGAAGAGCCACATAGGCAACGACCGCATAAGTTAAGACATTCATGGCAGTATTGAAAGAAGTAAGACGAAAATGAAAAGCGGTCAATAACCCACCTGCAAAAACGGCTCCGACCAAAACCATGGATGCGGATTTTTTCCACGGTTCAAATGTTTTGCCAAAAGCACAAAATGTCATGCCTACAAAAGAAAGAATGACTGCAAAGATGGACGATGGAAAAAGCGTGACAGGCAATGCGCCAGCAAAAGCGGCAAGTATAAGCCTTCTGCGGGCGGCATAAATATCTCCCACTTTGTTGGCGAACGACAGAATGGCATAATTGAATAGCATATTCACTCCTACTATGAACTCTCCATACATAGACCGCCCTCCCTACAGACAACGATAACATCCTAAAGTTGAAATGTTTGTCGGAATGGCGACCCTTTTCAAAAAAGAAATCGACAACTTTCGATTGGGAAAGGAAAAGCGGGTGATCGATTAATTGTTCGGGCGATCATAAATTGATTGTGGTGATCAATTAGAACTTCAAGTGATCATAAAACGCTGGTAACGATCAATTAGCCCTTCGAGTGATCTTTAATCAAGTGCAGTGATCATACCTTGTAAGCAAACGATCAATCAGCACACCATACATTCCAACTATAAGAATTTCCATGACAAAAAAAGCTTCCCAGTACATGCGATTGCATGTGCTGGGAAGCTTTTTATTGGTATCGCCATTATCGACGGCGATTGCGTAAAAATGTTGGAATATCTAACGTGTCTTCTTGTTGATTCGCTTGTGGTTGACGAGTTGGAGGCGTCTCTTGTTGTTGAAACTGAGGTGCCTCTTCTCTGCGTTCGCGTACAGGCGTTTGTTGGATCGGAGCTTGCTCACGTGGCTGCGGACGGCTGGAACCGTATCCTGCGCTTCTTGCCGGACGCGATGCATTAAGCTGTTCCTCGCTAAACCCAGTAGCGATCACCGTAACGATAATTTCATCTTTCAAATTGTCGTTGATAACCGATCCGAAAATCATGTTGACATCATCATCTGATGCAGATGCGACGATATCCGCAGCCTCTTGCACTTCAAATAGGCTGAGATTTGATCCGCCTGTAATGTTCATAATGACACCTTTCGCACCGTCAATCGATGTTTCAAGCAATGGACTTGAAATCGCCTTTTTCGCTGCTTCCGCTGCACGATTTTCCCCTGTGGACATCCCGATCCCCATCAATGCAGAACCTTTGTTGGACATGATCGTTTTGACGTCCGCGAAGTCCAAGTTAATGAGTCCAGGTGTCGCGATCAGATCCGATATACCTTGAACCCCTTGACGCAGTACATTATCCGCTTCACGGAAAGCTTCAAGCATCGGCGTATTCTTATCCACGATTTCAAGCAATTTATCATTCGGGATGACGATCAGCGTATCCACGGATTCTTTCATCGACGTGATACCACCGATTGCCTGCGTGGAACGCTTCCTTCCCTCAAATGTGAACGGTCTTGTGACAACACCGACCGTTAGTGCTCCAAGATCTTTTGCAACTTGTGCGATGACAGGTGCAGCTCCTGTGCCGGTTCCGCCTCCCATGCCTGCGGTTACGAAGACCATATCCGCTCCGCGTAAAGCTTCTTCAATCTGCTCTTTGCTTTCCTCTGCAGCTTTTTTACCGACTTCCGGATTTGCACCTGCACCAAGTCCGCGTGTCAATTTTGCACCAATTTGCAATTTCACTTCAGCACTTGAAAGATTAAGAGCTTGTGCATCTGTATTCACTGCAATGAATTCCACACCTTGTACACCATGTTCAATCATTCGGTTTACAGCATTGTTCCCGCCGCCACCAACTCCAATTACTTTGATGACAGCTGCTGCATCAACATTCGTATCAAATTCCAGCATCATTTCTCCTCCTAATCTATCTCATGCATACCTGTCTGTTTCTTTTCAATCACTTATTCAAAGAAATTGTCGAACACCTTTTTTGCCCGATTCAAAAGCCCCGGTTTCTTTTCCGTATTCCGTTCCGCTGCCTTTTTCTTGTTGACCGGTGCCGGCGGTTGGGTTTCAGCTACCTGCACGGTCGGTGAATCTTGAACATGGCCGAAATAAGTATCCTGCATATGTGCATATCGGATCAGACCGACAGCTGTGGCATACATCGGCTCCCGTACACCGATATACTCAGGCGTATGGATGCGCACTCTCGTTTTCAGCACATGTCTGGCTAATTGAAGCATACCATCTAGCTTGGTGATTCCACCAGTTAAAACGACTCCTCCTGGGAGATCTCGCACACCCATCCGATACAATTCTTCCAAAACGAGGTCAAAAAGCTCTTCCAGCCGTACGCCGATGATTTCCGATATGTATCGTTGGCTATATTGGTCTTTCGAATCTGCGCCGATCACCGGCACTTCAAACAGTTCATCGTCCGATGCATCGTCCGAGAATGCATGTCCATACTGGTGCTTAATCTTCCTTGCTTGTTCAGTCGGCGTTTTCAAAATGATGGATAAGTCTTTTGTAATATGATCGCCGCCGACGGGGATGACGGCCGTCGCCATAAAACGATTTTCACCGAACAGGGCAATTGTTGTAGAACCTCCGCCTATATCAATGAAAGCCGTGCCATGATTCTTTTCATCGTCCGTCAAGGCAAAAGTGCCGGCCGCTAACGGTTGTAAGTAGATTTCCCGGATCACAAGCCCTGCCCGTTCTACGCAACGCAATATATTATGAACAAGTGTTTTTGATGTCGTGATGAGCGTACCGTCCATTTCAAGCCTGACTCCGATCATTCCTCTTGGATCCGTAATTTCATCATAATCGTCAACGATGAATTGTTTCGGTATGATATTGACGATTTCCCGCTCTGGCGGGACAGACATGACTTGAGCGGATTTCATGACCCGGTCGAGATCATCATCTGTGATTTCACGGTTTTCCGAGTTGACTGCCACTACACCTTTCACATCCTGCAATACTACACCATTTGCAGGGATGCCAAGAATGACTTCGCGGATCTGCATGCCAATCATGCGCTCCGCTTGATCGATCGCTTTACGGATCGATTGGACAGTTGCATCGATATCGATGATCGTCCCTTTTCGGATACCTGCCGATTGGACGTTACCGACTCCGATCACATGCAGGGATCCGCCATCCACCTCACCGATCAAAACTTTGACTGATGAAGAACCTATATCAAGTGATACATATAATTCTGATTGGCTCAATTACTGGCACCTCCCATAGCAACTCTTATCTTCCATTCTATTGTATTATAAGTGTATTGTCTAAATATTTTCGACATCTCTTCGCCAAATCCTTTCATTCCGTAGCATTTGATTGAGAAACTTTACTCCGCTCCGTCCATTTTACGATTAAGATCCTTCTGATGACAGCGATATTCTGGAATAATCGCACACCAAAAGCGAATACGGCAGCCAAGTATAAATCGACGCCTAAATGTACCCCCAAAAAGGCCAACGCAGCCGCCAGTGCGATATTGAAGAAAAATCCGGATACAAACACCTTATCGTCGTACACTTGCTGTAAATGCGCTCTGATGCCTCCAAACAGCGTATCCAAGGCTGCCAAAACGGCAATCGATAAATAATTTCCATATATTTGTGGAATTTGTATATCCGACAATAATCCGAGTGAAATCCCAACCAAAAGACCAAGCAAAGGCAGCCACATAATTATTCCCCTTTCGGTATTTCTCTCAAGAACTGATTTTCAAACCTTTCCTTGTATCCTCGGATTTCAATATTCGCTTCCGGTTTCCCGATGACAAGAAGCAGATTATCGAGGTAAAAATCATCGCGGATCGTCGATGCGGATAAAAAATTATACAGTTTTTCACTATCTTCCATTGTCGGTGTAATAATTTTGATCGTGAATGGCGGGGTGGATATATGTAAACCATTCACACTTGTTACCCCGTTAATATCCCGGATGGAACTTAATGTCGTAAACCGTTTCCCGTCAATTTCCAAGGAGATCCCTTTGAAACGGTTCAGTTCATTGACGAACCGGGTGAGCAAATCGGGGGATATGCCGGTAATCGGTACACCGAATGCAACACTTTCAGCAGATGGTCGAACATTTAAGATGATGCCCGGTCCGCTAATCGTTGTCATCCCCGCTTGCTTATACAAGTTGTCCACCGTTTCCGATAAGGCTTTTCCCGCATTTGTGTCATTGAGTGATTTGTATGTAGAGATTGTTTGATCCAGCTCACGAATTTCCGTTAACAATTCGGAATGATACTGCTTTTCAGTGGATAACTCATGGCGTATTGCCCAAATATCCCTCGTATCACGTTCTTCAGGTTTTTGCATCGAATTGAATTGGACGGCCACCATGAATCCGACGATGAGCAAAATCACTGTAAATTTCCAATGGATTGTCTTTCCCACCCGTCCATCCTCCTAAGCGCCGTTTCAACTTTCGTCCCGCAGAGCAGACAACCGGATCTCTTTTGACTGTTCTGTCGTCACGACAATATTATCCCTGATCAACCCGTCAATGACACCGCCTTTCAAATACAAAGAAGACGTGAGAACATCCATATTACCGATCGCTTCAATGACAAACGGCGCAGGGAATGTCCTACCATCAATGGTGATGACAGGGCCTGTACATTTAATATAAGAATTGGCTGTTATTCTTTGCCCGTTAATCGCAATGCCCTGCGCTCCGGAAATTCTGAGTTCGTTCACTACCCGAAGAACATGGCTTTCATGAACAATATAATCATTCGGATTTTGTTCAATCGGGTCATAGTCGGCATCTTTCAATGTCACGATGACACCTTGTCCGACTGCAGGAATAACACCAAGCAGCAAGCGGAGGTCTCTTGCCTTATCTACAAGAATGGCATGGTCTTCCTCTCTCGTTGAAAAAGAACGTTCAAATTCCCGTATCTCTTCCTGCTTGGCGGCGATTTCATCTGTCAGTTCCTTATTGCGTTCCTGCTGGCTGATCAATTCTTCCCGATATGCTTCTTCCTTCAAGAACACGGAGGATTCAAGGGCATCGGCCTCCTGATTCGAGCCAAGTGTCCGGTAAGAAAAAGCGAGGATAAAACCGAGCACGAGAAAGACGACAGAAAAAAGGATACGTCTTCCTCGTTTTTGATAGTCATCATTCACTTTCGCTTCCGTTTTCACTTTCCTCTTCAATTGGCTCCTCCTCCCCGGTCTTGCCGTATATTTCACTATAGGGGATAAAGAATGTTCCTACTTCCATATCGATCACACCTTTTTCCATGCCGCCTAATTGAGCTGTAATTTCTGGATAATAAGCCATTTTCTCTGCGAAATCGGAAATGACGGAACGCACTTCGAAGCCATCATCCATGTAAACCTTAATATTATCCGGGCCGCTTTCCGTCCCCATAAAAATGATTTCGGATAATAGCCGATAGACGTTCTCATCCATTTTCAGCAATTGTTTGGTCAGCCTCTTTTGCATGTCGGCATCCTTAAAATTAGTCAATATAGGCGCTTCTGCTTCAGGATAATGGAGACCTGCCGGGAAGACCTCCCCATTTTCCAACAGCAGATTGTACTGCTCTTGCTCCTCCATATAAGCGACGGTCTTCCATTCGGTAATGGTGATCTGGACGTCATGCATCCACTTTCGAGAAACGTCTACGCTTTTCACTTCTTCTAGTCTTGCCAAAGATTCCTCAATTTTTCCGGTGCTGAAATTCCATAAAGGCTCGTCCACTTGCAGCCCGCTCTGTTGCTGATAAAAATCCGGCTCGTGAAGAACGGCTCCCTTCACAATAATTGCTCCCACTTTACTGAATGGTGATTGAAAATAAAGAATGGCGAGGAGCGCAATGATGAAGACGGATAATATGAACAGAAATTTCTTGTTCGTCTTCCTGCGGCGCTTCTCCCGCATGGATGGGATCCGTTCTTCAATATCAATCACTTTCTCCATATTGGCTCCTCCTTTATCCAATCGAACTTCTGCGACTGGCAAAATGCATAATCGTCCCCGCTGCAAGCCAAGTCGTCATTAACGACGAACCGCCATAGCTAATGAACGGCAACGTAACACCCGTAACCGGCAATAGTCCCGATACGACCCCCATATTCAAAAACGTTTGAAAGATGATCATCGAACCCATCCCAGCAACCATCAACAGCTCATGCCGCCTTTTTGTCCGAATTGCAATGCCGAATGTCGCTACCAATAAGACAACAAACAGCAATAAGACGAACGTCGCTCCAATAAAACCCGTTTCCTCCGCAATAATGGAAAAGATAAAATCATTTTGCGGCTCAGGTAAATATAAATACTTCTGTCTGCTATTTCCATAGCCATGACCGAATAATCCTCCTGGTGCGATGGCAAAAAGAGATTGGATCCCTTGAAAACCGGTGCCAAGCGGATCATTCCATGGATCGATGTACGATTTGATCCGATCCAAACGATACGGCGCGGCTGCAATCAGCGCGATAAACGCAGCAATGCCGCCCACACCCAGGAAAGTGAAAAATTTTAACGGATAACCCGCTATGAATAAGATGACAAATGCCGAGATGATCATAATGACGGCTGAACCTAAGTCCGGTTGCAACATGATCAGTGCAGCAGGAAGCAAGATCAATCCAAAATGCTGCCAGTGAAAAACCTTTTTCTTGCCCGTTTTATCCATGCTACAGGCCAGTTTTCCTATAAGCGCGACCTTCACGAATTCGGCTGGTTGCAAACTGAATGGACCAAGCGCAATCCAGCTTTGGGAACCATTGCGGACAACCCCGATGCCCGGGATCAATACAGCGACCAGCAACAAGATCATTGCAAAGTAGAAAACAGTCCATGTTTTCGGATAAGAAGTCAACGGACTTTTCATAATAACAAGGGCAATTCCGATCGACACCGCCGTATAAATCCCTTGCTTCACGATGAAGGGGATGGAATCCGCATAATGAACTGCGCCCCAATAGGAACCTGCAGAATGGACAAAAGCCAATCCGATCAGCGACAGCGCCACCGCAGAAACAATAAACATTGTTTTTAACTTGTCTTCCAGCGAACGCATCCTTCCGCAATAGTACTCTTGCAGTATTACATGAACATACTTATTTTTATTTCAATTCCATTACAGCTTCGATAAATTGATCGCCGCGAACCTCAAAGCTCGAATATTGATCCCAGCTTGCACAAGCCGGTGAAAGGAGGATAATGTCGCCCTCGACCGACAGTGGATACGCTTGTTGAACTGCATCCTTCACATCTTCAGCCCTGATGATGTCCACAATGCCACAGGAAGCCGCGAACTCCGAAAGCTTATCAGCTGTCTGGCCAAGAGCGACAACCGCTTTAATATTCGTCATAAACGGTCTGAGCTCTTCAAATGAGTGGCCTCGGTCAAGTCCACCCGCAATCAGGATCGTCGGTTTCGTAAAGGCGGCAAGCGCACTTTTCGTCGCCAGCGTATTCGTTGCTTTCGAATCATTGTAGAACATGCGCCCTTGCAACTCCTTGACGAATTGCATCCGATGACGAACCCCTGTGAAAGAGCTCAGCACATCTTCAATTGCGGCTTTATCGCACCCCATCAAAATGGCTGTTGCCGTGGCTGATAAGATATTTTCAAGATTATGTTGCCCCGGCAACTTGATAATGGACCTTTTTGCAAAAGGCTCTCCATTCCAATATATCCATTCGTCGTCTGCAGATATGCCGTCTTCTTTTCTTCCCTGCAGCGAAAACGGAATCGTCATCGCTGCAGTTTGAGCAGCAAATTCACGGAGTTCAGACTGATCATCGTTGTAAATGAAATAATCGTCCTGCATCTGATTTTTGGTGACATTCGCCTTCGCATTCCGATACGCTTCCGACGTCCCATGGTAATCGAGATGCGCGTCGTAAATATTCGTCCATATGGCAATCTTCGGCCGGAATGTTTCGGTTCCCATCAATTGAAAAGAAGAGGCTTCAAGCACGATGATATTCTCTTCACTCGCCCGTTCTGCAACTGAACAGGAGACAGTCCCGATATTCCCCGCAATCAGCGGCTGCTTTCCTCCAATGTTCAACATATGGTACAACAACGTGGTCGTTGTCGTTTTCCCATTTGACCCAGTTATAGCAATAATCGGTGCCTCACTTAAGCGTGATGTCAATTCGATTTCTGTCCAAACAGGGACTTGTTTTCGTAACGCTTCTACAACGACCGGATTCGTATACGGAATTCCGGGGTTTTTCACGACGAGCTCAAAACCCCTTTCCATAATGTCAGAGGGATGGCTACCACAAATGACTTCTATCCCTTTCGAACGGAGTTCCGCAATCTCTTCGTTGTCCCCTTCCGGTGATGCGTCATTCACGGTGAGCTTCGCGCCTAGAGTATGCAGCAAATTAGTTGCTGCAAACCCGCTTTTCGCCAAGCCTAGAATGAGTATATGCTTTCCTTCGAACTGATTGACATTTTTCATTTACATCACCTCCAGCAAGACGGGTATAATCGCCGCCAAAAATGCGACGCCCCAGAAAACGATGACAATTTTCCATTCCGACCATCCGGATAATTCAAAGTGATGGTGGAGCGGACTCATCTTAAACACCCGCTTACCGGTCGTCTTGAAACTGATCACTTGAATGATGACTGACAATGTTTCAACTACATAGACGATCCCGATGACAAGGAGTAAAAATTCTTGTTTAATGAGAACGGAAAGCATGGCAAGCACGCCACCGAGAGCAAGCGACCCCGTATCCCCCATAAATACTTTTGCAGGTTTCATATTGAAAACAAGGAATCCAAGCATTGCCCCGGTTACTACAAAGGAAAACAGGGCAATATCCTGCTGACCGAAAATAAGGGCATGCACACCGAACGCACCGAATGCGATAGATGATGTCCCCGCAACCAGTCCATCCAGCCCATCCGATATATTGACTGCATTGGAAAAGCCAACAAGCCAAAAAATAAGGAACGCAACATAAAAAATACCCAGTTCCATTTGAATATCCGTAAAAGGAATTCGCACAACCGTATCAAACGGCCCTAACTTCAAAAGGAAAAATGCAAGGACCGCAACGATGATTTGCCCGATCAGTTTTTGAATCGATGTGAGGCCTAAGTTCCTTTTTACAACAACAATGATAAAGTCATCGATAAACCCGATGATCCCAAAACCGACGAGAATTAGTAATAGAACAATGGTCTGCGTCGTCAGTACATCATTTATGTAAGAGAGGGCGAGCGTCGACAAGATGATGGAACCGATGAAAATCAGCCCCCCCATTGTCGGTGTACCCGCCTTTTTCTGATGAGCTTTCGGACCTTCTTCCCGAATGCTCTGCCCAAACTTCAATCTCCTTAAAGCCGGGATAATGAAAAATCCCAATAATACTGAAATAATGAATGCGACCACAATGGCCGTCAATGTCGTGACGAGTGTCATGATTTTTTTCTCCTTCTAGCTACTGAAACAGTCCATATCCATGCGCTGTGTCAGACTTTACATTTATATAACGAGAGCTTGTTGGGCCGATGCCCTTGAGGGATATCATTCCGTATAGACATGAATCACATCATCCACCCCAATCAATGTATCGGCTGCCGGCAGCTGATACTTCACCTTCTCCCCCGACCCATGCCATTCGATCTGGTATGTGTACAACTGACCTCTGACACTCTTTCTTGTCATGCCTGTCAAATCCGGAACACGATGCGTCAATGTATCCCCCCAACGGTATTCTTTCTCCAACTGTCCTTCTCTCCGCGGCGTGATCCCAGCCAGTGGTGCAATTTCTTCAATCACCCGGCCGACGATCGGAGCCGCGATGACACCACCGAACTGGCTGGCATTTTTTGGACTGTCGACAGCGACATACACGAGCAATTCGGGATCATCTGCGGGTGCAAAACCGATGAATGATACAATATAGTCCCCATCTTTATAATTGCCATCGACGACTTTTTGAGCAGTCCCCGTTTTTCCGCCGACACGCAGTCCGTCTGTGAATGCATTGCGGCCGGAACCATTCGCAACAACGGATTCCAAGGCTTCCCTCACTTGCTTTGATGTTTCTTCACTGATGACTTGACGTTGCATTTCCGGTTCGAAAGCTTGCAACGTCTCTCCTTTATCATCCAAAATTTCTTTAACAATATATGGCCGGTATAGATAGCCGCCATTGATGGCTGCGGCAACGGCCTGCACTTGCTGGATCGGCGTCACGGAAATCCCTTGCCCGAATGCCGTTGTTGCCTGCTCCACCGGTCCGAATGCTTTTTCCGAAAACAGAATTCCGTTCGCTTCCCCGGCAATACCAGATCCGGTTGATTGCCCGAAACCGAAGGCACGGATATATTGATCGAGCTTTTTGCCGCCTAATCGTTGACCGATTTCAACGAATCCCGGGTTACAGGAGTTTTCAACCACTTCTAAAAATGTTTGATCACCATGTCCTCCCCTACTCCAACAGCGTAGCCTCGCACCCTCGACCATGACATAACCGGGATCAAAAAAATGTTCATGATGCAAATCAATTACTTTTTCTTCCAAACCGGCTGCCAAGGTGACAATTTTAAAGGTTGAGCCCGGCTCGAAGGTCATCCACACAGGTAAGTTTCGATTGTAAATACTCTGATCGACCTTTTGATACTCTGCAGGATGGTAAGTGGGAACCGAAGCAAGCGACAATAACTCACCTGTTTTTGGGTTCATAATAATCCCAAGCGCCTGAGCAGAATCATATTTTTCCATCGCTTGTAATAATTCTCTTTCGAGTACTTCCTGCATCCGTGAATCGATCGTGAGCTCGACGGAAGCGCCTTTTTTCCCCGTCGTGAAGCCGTCATCGACATGCGGTAATGGGATTCCTTTTGCATCGGTATACAATCGGATCTTATCCCCTGTCCCGCTTAGTATTTCATCATATGCATATTCAATTCCTGCCAACCCATTTCCATCATACCCTGTAAAGCCGAGCAATCTAGAAAGCAACTCGCCTTTTGGATAACTACGGATGAAATCGACGCCGGTATAGAGGCCGTCTATTTGTAAACGCGCAATCTCATCTGCCTGCTCTTTTGTAATGTTCATGCCTTCAGGCGCCAGCTTATTCATAATTGCCTTTTTAGACATCTTTTCTTCCAATTTGGCTGCATCTGTTCCAAGGACCTCGGCTACCGCTTTCGCGGTACTTGTAATTTCGCGATTTTGAGAAGGCATAAAATATAAAGTTGGGGCCAACTGGTTCCCTACGAGTAAATCCCCATTTCGATCCAGGATTTCCCCACGCACTCCTCCAAACGGAATTTCCCGATCCCAATTCGCCTCTGCGCGCTCTTTTAACAGTTCGTGCTTGATGATTTGCACATGAAACAACTTCCCGACGACCATCGCAAGTAAGATAAGGAATATGACAAAGATTGCTCTTAATCTCTTTTTGGATTGTAATAGTATGAACGTTCGCAGTGCCTGCACACCTCTCGTTTTTCTATCAACGTATGATGTGAAGACTTCAGCTATTCGTTATCCGCCCACAATCTTCTCTTCCTCCGGCTCTTCCACTTGCGGCTTATGAATTTCGGCAGGTGGTTGAAGCTGTACAACAACCGGGTCATTCTGATCGATGACTGTCCCGTAGGATAAACTTTGTTCGGTGACAAATCCTTCACCGTTCATGCGTATATCGAGTCCGGACAGCATTTTAAACGACAGGACCATTTTCTTCGACCACCCCGTGAAATCCGGCAATTCCGTTTCTCCTGCTGTTTTCAATAGGACAACCGCGTTGTCCGTCAGTTTTGTATTCGGCAACGGATATTGCACTTCGATCTTACCACCCTCGCCTATCACTACCGGACGAAATCCTTCTTGTTCAAGTTGCGATACAGCCTCGGTAGAATCTTTGCCCGTATAATCCTTGAGCGCCTTCGCTTCAGTGGCATTTGCACCGTCAGGAACGATATTCAAATACTTCAAACTGCTCTCCATGACGGATGTGAACACCTCTGCCACCGGATCCGATCCGACTTTATCAATCGGCAATTGCGGCTGCTGGACAAGGACATATGTAATGAGCTGCGGGTCCTCAATCGGAGCCATGCCCAGAAAAGAATATAAGTAATTGCTGCCACCGCTTAAATAACCGCTACCACTCGTTTTGGGAATTTCCGCTGTACCTGTTTTCCCTCCGACCGTATAGCCATTCAACGCGAATTTCTTCGCCGTTCCTTTTTCTCCCGTAACGGTCGATGCCAGCACTTCTCTTACTTCTTTGGCCGTATCGGCAGAAATCGGGCTGTCATGCTTTTCCGGTTCGTGCTCTTTGACCACTTCACCCGTATTCGGATCAGTGATTTTGTCGATGACATACGGTTTCATCATATTGCCATTATTGGCAATCGCTGTTGCCGCCTGGATCATTTGGATTGGCGTTACAGTTGAGCCCTGACCATAAGATGTAGTCAATCTTTCACTCGGATACCGATCCAAGATGATACCTGGCGCTTCATTCGGCAGATCGATGCCAGTCTTTTCACCAAATCCGAAGTTACGCAGATATTCGATAAACGTGCGATCCCCTAAATCCTCCAACAAATAAGCCATGGAAACGTTCGATGACCGTTGGAATCCTTCCAAATAAGTGATCGTTCCCCATCCAGTCTTGTTGACATCTCGGATTGTCCGATCGAAAATTGTATACTGCCCCGATTTGAACCAAGCATTCGGATTCCACTTGTTCTCTTCGATTGCTGCAGCCAAAGTGAACATCTTCATCGTCGAACCCGGTTCAATCGTATTTTCAAGTGCATCGTTTAGCCAGTTTTCCGTCAACCCTTCCCGTGTGGAAGGATGGAATGCAGGACGCTGACTCATAGCCAAAATTTCACCCGTTTTCGGATTCGCCACGACGACGAGCATCTTCTTAGGGGAATAAACGGCATTGGCTCGATTCAATGCATCTTCGACGAAGTTTTGAATCGTCTTGTCAATCGTCAGCTGTATTTCATGCCCATCTTGGGGGGCGACAATCGTTTTTTCCGTTTTCGGTAACACAAATCCCCAACCATCCGATTGGAAATCCACTTTCCCATCTGTTCCGGTCAGCGCTTCGTTATAAGTTTTTTCCAATCCCATCTTTCCGACAGTGGAAATATTGCCTTCTTCATCTTCTTCCTTCATCGCAAAGCCGATTAAATAAGAAGCAAAAACGCCGTTCGGATAGAACCTTTTCTGATCTTCGATAAAAAGGATACCGGAAAGCTCTTTGTCCTTAATTTCTTGCTTTAGTGCAAGAACCGTTTCATGACTCAGATCACGACCCGCTTTTCCAAACTCTACCTGCCAAGTGCCTTCTTTCGCATTGGTCATGCGAGAAAGAATCGCTTCTTTCTCGAGCGGGATATATTTGGCGAGCACTTCCGCCGTCGCTTCGTAATCTTTGACATGCATCGGTTTTTTCGATCCGTTACTCGCCTTTTCACTTAAGACAGCAACGAGACGATAACTGAGCGTATCCGCGGCGATCAATTCCCCATTGCGATCGACAATCGTTCCGCGATTCGCTTTCAGTGTGGATTCCCTCGCATATTTTGCTTCCGCAAGTGCCGTCAGTACTTTCCCTTCCGCTTGACCCGTTGCCTGAATGAATAACATTCTTCCGAACAAAAGGAAAAAGAGCCCTCCAAAAGTCAAAAACATCAGAAAGGCTCCCCATTGGAATCGAAATCTCTTTTTCATCGTCCAGGCACAACCTTTACGTTGTTCTCGTTCAGATTCAAGCCGAGCTCCTTCGCTCTTTCCCACACGACTTCATATGTGGATTTCTCTTTCACTTGGATGGACAATTCCATATTCTTTTTTTCAATTTCAGAAATATCCTTCCCGATCAATTGAACTTCCCGATTCGTTTCATTGATTTGAGCTTGTGTATGTAGAATCATTGTTGAGAAAAGGACGAGGATAGTGGCAAACAGCACGAATAAGAACTTCTCCCCTTTGGAAAAGATTTTACGAGAAGGACGTATTTGAGGTTGTTTTTGCGGTACTTCCGGTATTTCCAGTTCACGAACATATGATGTCTGAAAATTTCTCTGTTCCAAAGCCATTCACAAATTCCCCCTTTACTTCTTTTCAGCAACACGGAGCTTAGCAGATCTCGCCCGCTTATTCTCTTCTATCTCTTTTTGATCCGGAATGATCGGTTTTCTAGTGACAAGTTTCAAGACCGGCTCCATCCCTTCCGGTATAACCGGCAAGTTAGGTGGTAAATCAGGCAGAGAAGATGCTTCTTTAAAAATCGTTTTACACAATCGATCCTCTAACGAATGGAATGTGATGACACTGATGCGACCACCAGGATTCAGCAATGTAATCGCATCCGTCAAAGATTGTTCTGCAGCACCCAATTCATCATTGACAGCGATTCGGATCGCTTGGAATACCCGTTTTGCCGGATGTCCTCCCGTTCGTCTCGCAGCTGCTGGAATGCCCGCTTTAATGAGTTCTGTCAGTTCAGCCGTTGTGCGGATTGGACTTTGTTGTCGCGCTTCCTCAATTTTGCGTGCAATGCTTTTCGAAAACTTCTCCTCACCATAGCGGAAAAAGATACGTACCAAATCTTCATAGGACCATTCATTGACAACATCATAAGCGGTCAATGCAGCACTTCTATCCATCCGCATGTCGAGCGGGGCATCATGGTTATAACTGAATCCCCGTTCCGGTGTATCAAGTTGTGGAGAGGACACTCCTAAATCATAAAGGATTCCGTCCACGGTTTGGACTCCAATTTTAGCCAATTCCGCCTTTAAGTTCCTGAAATTCGAGTGAACGAACGTCACTTGGGGAAGATACTCCTTTAATCGCTCTTTCGCCACTTCAATTGCCGTCATATCCTGATCGAAACAAATCAGTCTACCTTCCGGCGATAATTGCTTTGCAATTTCTTTACTATGACCCGCTCCTCCGAGCGTACAGTCGACATAGATGCCGTTTTGTTTTATCGCTAAACCTTCGACGGCTTCGTGAAGCAATACTGTCGTGTGGTTAAACATTGAAACCGCCTTCTTTCTTTCAAGTTTTTAACATGCTGCGCCCCGCACTTTTGTTTTCGTCTAGACTCCGGGCGCCAATCGCTTTTGTTTAAAAATCAAAATCAATGATGTTTTCCGCAATTTCGCTGAACGATTGCTCGGATTGCTCGTAATATTCTTCCCAAAGTGACTTGGCCCAAATTTCAATACGGCTTGAAACACCAAGGACGACACATTCTTTCTCAACTTTCGCATAGTGGAGTAACGATGAAGGAATATTGATGCGGCCTTGCTTGTCCAATTCGACTTCTGTTGCTCCTGAAAAGAAGAAACGAGTGAAGGCACGGGCATCCTTCTTGGTCACAGGCAATGCTTTCAGCTTTTCTTCGAGCCGTTTCCATTCATCCATCGGGTAACCGAAGAGACAATTGTCCAAGCCACGGGTCAATACAAAGCCTGCCCCGAGGTGCTCCCGAAACTTAGAGGGAACGATCAGGCGACCTTTTGTATCGATAGTATGCTGATATTCGCCCATGAACATACTCTTCACCCCACTATATGAAATTAATGTACCACATCCCCCCACTTTCCTCCACCAATTTCCCATGATTTTTTGCTTTTCATTTGAAAATGTGTCAATAGTACTTGTTTCAATGAAATTTAACGGAACAAAAGCTGATTCTACCCGTTTTTTCAGACTAGAATGACCGCTTGGAATGAGGCTGTCACCGCTTTGCTATTTTGCTCCCTTTCAATCAATTACGCCTCGGCGTAATTGCGTCCAGATTTTGAATTGCGCTTTCTAATGGCTGGTGCCTTAATTTCTGCAAAAAACGCAGAAATACGGCAAATCGAACCCTTCGCCGTTCGATTCGCAATTAACTCCTATCAAAATCTGTGACATCCGCCGGAGGCTTGGGCCAACAGGATGTTGGTCACTCAGGCGTTGCCGCAGGACGCGGCGAACTTAGCCTGAGTTCCTCTAATCAGCAGAGAGTTTGGACTCCCTCTGATTGAAATACCTTCTGGCATTCATCCCTCCACTTATGGAAGTGGGGGACTTCTGTAGCTGACGCTTCGCTTTCAGTACAAAAAGATTTGCTGAATCAAGTTAAAAAAACTCTTGCCTGCATAATTGTGCAGACCAGAGTTTTTGAACGATCATAGATAGATGATTTTATGCGTGCCATCCATTTCGAATGGCAATTCGCAAATGTCTTGGATCAGTGAAGGCCCGTAAGCATTCAAATAGGCATATGGCGTATACAGCCTTTCCTGCAAGATCCCCTCCGGAAACAATTCTCCTTCCAATAAACTATAAGTCCTTAAGGCGGTCGCGTGTTTCAATACGGTCGCTTCCTCAGCTTTCCCTTTCAAATAGTTTAACTGTTTTGTATGAAATTGGAGATTCTTCGTCAATATTTCCTGCAACATAGGTCCTTCGTGATCAATGACCTCTTCAATTTTACGGTATTGTTCCGTAAGGAGTGTTTCTGTTTCCTGTAAGACGGCTTCAAACTGATCATTTTTCAACTCTTCAGCAAAATGCGCTTTCGCAATGGACGCTTGCCCTAACATAACATCTTCCACGGTGAAAGCTTTTCCTGCCAGTGCATGTTTCACTTGGGGCGTCACGAGTGTCATGGACATCCGCGGGACGATGATCGGCATCTTCATCTGTAAATGATGAAATGCGTCTTTGAGTAATGCCCAATAGGCGATTTCCCCTGGACCTCCAACAAATGCCAGTACAGGGAAAACCAGATCTTGCATAAGCGGTCTTGTCGCGACATTATTACTGAGCAGCCAAGGCTCTTCTTTAGCGATACACAACATTTCTTCTTCTGTAAACTGGATACCTGTGCTGTCATTGACGAAAAGTCCATCTTTTCTTTTTAATAGCACACGTCCTGTTTCATGGATATAAAATAGATTCGCTGCATCCAATTCCGCTTGGATCGGTGTTCCCAATCCAAGTTCAGCAAAATGCGCTTCCTTGTTGTAAATCTTCTCTGCGATGATTTCCGACTCTTTGATCAAGCGGATAAAATAGGCCGATTCGAATTCCCGCAACGGCTTGAATGCCGAATCGATGAACAGTAATCCTTCCTTCTGAAAAAAGCCGTTCATCAGGCGAACGAAAAATTGAGTAAAAGTCTCTTCCTGATGGACAGCGTTTAAAACTTCCTCCAGCAAGCCTTTCGTATAAATGGTTTCTCCATATTTCCCAAAAATGCTTTTTACGAAGGCTTCCATCTGCCTTTTATCATAAGTCGCGTCCGAAGCCATCCATTTCAATACAAATTTGTCCCGAAATTGATGTTTCACCGCCCGACCATCCAACTCCGTGTACACATGATTGATTTCATTCAAATCATGATCTTCGCCCGCAACCCAAAAGACAGGTACTACCGGAACGCCTAGCTCGGCGCGTTTTTTCTTGGCAAGCAGTATAACCGTAATCGCCTTATGTACAGAATAAAGTGGCCCGGTCATAATACCCGCTTGTTGTCCTCCGACAATGGCAACCGCATCATCCGCTAATTCCTCGATGTGCTGCTCCGCCTGTTCCGAAATGCCGAAGCGCTCCATGAATGTGCGCACGATCCCGGCGAGCTGCTGCCTTTCAAATCCGCGGGTCGCCAGCTCCTCTAACCGATCGATATAGGCACGATCTTCATTTTCATAATCAAAAAACGTATGTAAAAACTCTTTATCATGCTGATAAGCTTGCATTACTTTGTTTGTTTCGCGTAATGCCAATCCTTCCAATTCCATCGTGCATGCCCCTTTGTCACTTTTGATATGAAGTGAGTATAGCACTCCATGCCATAAGATTGAAAAACAAACGCTCCAGAAATTCTCCTTTTCATGTCATATACTCGATTATTTTTAAAACGGATCCCGTCAGGAGCAACAGGAAATAAGCGATGAGTAATAGTAAAAAGTAAAAGCGCCATGTTCTTCTTAACAGGCGGATAATCCGGAATTCTTTCACTTTGAGACGTTCGATGACAACATGGACAATCGCAATTACGATGGCGAGCCCTGCAATGTAAATTCCGATCCCTTTCCCAAAGGTCGTCATGGAGATGATATAGACTGCGATGAAGAGAAACGGCGTCGTCACATCCGCTGCGAGTCCGATCACTCCGGCAGGGGCTTTACCCATTTTTCGGGCAACGACCAAAAACACTATGGTGACGATAAACGGGAATAAGATGAGTATTCCCCAAATAGACGCTATCAGTCCCGCCATTCCCCTGCCCCTTTCCAATCCATCGCATACAATATCATTTCCAAAGCGGTTAAAATAGGCAACGTTTTGTTGCGTTTTTCCGCCCTGACACGTATCGCTGAGACGATCGTGTTTATTTCCATCGGTCGACCGGCTAAATGATCCACTAACATTGACGACCGGTTATCCGTCGTTTTTTCACAAACTCCCGTCACCGCTTCATATGGAAGCACCTGTCTCATTTCCGGAAATGCATCCATCAGTTCCTCATACAATCTATTGAACATCGTCAAACAGCAGGGATTCTTCAATAGTTCTCCATTTTTTACTTGCAAAATGGCAGTCAGCGGATTGATCATACAATTGATCAACACTTTGCGCATCAGAATCTGTTCCGCGTCCAGATGATACACAACAGGGAAATGTTCAGCGTCCGCATGTCCAAGAAAGTCAAACAGCTTTTCGTCTCCTCGAAATACCGCTCGCGTCAGATTTCCGACTCCGTTATGGGAGAATGTACGATCATCCCGACGCCCTGCACCGTGCTCAACCGTAGCAAAAGCGACATGCTGTAAGGAGGAACGCTCGACAAGTTCCAAGTGGCCGATTCCGTTCTGAACAAACAGGACAGGTGGATTGACCTCGGCCTGTTGCATCGTCATTAACAGCTCTTCCACTCCAGAAAATTTAACTGCAACAATCCATGGGGCCACAGGAAGTCTATGTATATCCGTTGTCGCTTGCGCACAGAACACTTTCTTCGTGCCATCTTGCTGGATACGCCGAATCCCTTCCGTCTGTATAAGTTGTGCTTGCTCTTCCCTTCTAACGTAGAAAGTCACATCCATTCCCGCCTCCGCCAAATAGGAGCCGATCAGCAAGCCGATCGAACCTGCTCCTGCAACGACTACATTCATCCGTATCCCCCTATCGCATAAGAAGGTCCACCTGTCAGTCGGCGGACCTTCACTCTAATTGATATTATTATACAGGATAAACCGGGTGTTTTCTCGGGGGTTGCTGAACTTCTTTCGTACTATAAAAGCGGAAGCGGTCCGCCAGTACAGCCCGCAAGCTGGATGGTGCTACGATCTCGTCAATGATCATCTCAGAGGCCAGTTTGTAAATATCGATCTCCTCTTTGTATTCCTTATGCTTCTCCTGCACAAAAGCGATCCGTTCTTTCGGATCCTCGATTGCCTCGATTTTGTTCGAGTACACGGCGTTGACCGCGGCTTCTGGTCCCATGACCGCGATTTGCGCCGTCGGCAGTGCAATACAGACATCCGGCTCGAATGCCGGACCCGCCATCGCGTAAAGCCCTGCTCCATATGCCTTGCGGACAATGACGGAAATTTTCGGTACAGTCGCGGAGCTCATTGCCATAATTAGCTTCGCCCCGTGGCGGATGATGCCATCCCTTTCCACCTTCGTCCCGATCATAAAGCCCGGCACATCGGCAAGAAAAAGTAGCGGAATAGAAAATGCATCACAAAGATTGATGAATTTTGCCGCTTTATCTGCCGAATCGACAAAGAGGACGCCACCTTTCACTTTTGGCTGGTTCGCAATGATACCAACCGGCTGTCCTTCGATCCGCGCTAATCCTGTAATGATTTCGCCTGCAAAGAGTTTCTTCACCTCAAAGAAACTACCCTCATCGATCAAAGCGTCAAGTGCCTCATACATATCGAATGGTGCGTTTTGGTTCTCCGGGATGATCGCTTCCAACGCCCGCCCTTGTTTTGCTTCAATAGACTCTTTCAACGCGGGCTTCTCTGTGAAGTTGGCCGGGAAATATGCCAGATAGCGACGTGCTTCCGCAATGGCCTCTTGCTCGTCTTTCACTAGGACATCTCCGCAACCGCTGACCGAACAATGCATGCGGGCTCCGCCCATTTCTTCCAACGTCACTTTTTCCCCGATGACCTTTTCCGCCATACGCGGCGAGCCCAAGTACATCGATGCGTTGCCATCCACCATGATGACGATATCGCAAAATGCCGGAATATAGGCTCCCCCGGCCGCAGAAGGACCGAAAAGAATACATATTTGTGGGATGAAGCCAGATAACCTCACCTGATTATGGAATATTCTTCCTGCCCCCCGTCGATTCGGAAACATGTCCAGCTGATCCGTAATACGGGCACCTGCCGAATCGACCAAATAGAGCATCGGTACACGATTTTTCTCCGCTATCTCCTGAATGCGGATAATTTTCTCAACTGTCCGGGATCCCCACGACCCGGCTTTGATCGTCGAATCATTCGCCATGACGCATACGGTCTGTCCGTTCACTTTCCCCATTGCTGTAACAACGCCATCCGCTGGCAAATCACCCGCTTCACAGTTGGCAAACCGTCCATCTTCCGCATAGATGCCATCATCAAAAAGAAGTGCAAGTCTGTCCCTCACGAAAATTTTATTCTGCTCTTTTAACTTTTCATGATATTTCGGCTGCCCCCCAGCAAAAATATCTTGCAATTTCTTTTCTAGCTTCTCATTATACGTCTTTTGTTCTGTCACTTTCGCCATGTTCATTCCCCTCCCAATATCACCTTATTGACTGAGCGCTTGTTCACTATTGCAGTGAGCGAAGCCAATGCCTTCTCCCCGCACTCTTCTTACACATGACCGAGTCACCTATATACCAGATGGATGGCGTCCGCCCCCAAACGGATCGCCAAATTCATAACCCCATCCTCTTACAAATAGGAGTCTTGAACTTGCGGAGATCCTAGCAAGGATGCCAGGACGTTTACAAGTCTTCATCATTTGAATGCGATTTTCCTACGATTTACGACCGTTATGTTATGCATATAAATCCCCAGCAATTTTTGATCGTAAACAAATCTCCCCTCTCTAGTTTATACGAAGATTGAAACCGTTTTCAACCCTTTATCTGAAAAAAGAGCCATTTCCCCCTTTTCTACCAACCAAAAAGGCCATTCTTTCTGACAAACAATTGTCGATAGGATGGCCCGAATCTATTCCTGTTCTCATTTATTGTTCAAAAATTGATCCACCGCTGCGTGATGCGCCGCGCTTCCCCATAACATCGAACATTGTCTTGCTTCTTCCAACATGCGATCGCGCATGAAATCAGCCGTCCACTTCCGAATGGCAACTGATTTGTAGGCACGATGGACATCAGGATGATGAACGGACATTTTCGCAAGGAAACGTTGAAGTCCATCTTCCGAATCCCCCTCGTAAATCTCCGTGACCCAGCCGACCTCCAAGAGCTGATCGGATGTAAACACCTCAGCTTCGGATAATAGACGGAAAACCCGATCATGCTTTCCATCTTTCTCAAACAGCAATGTCGCACCGCCCCACCCTGTCGTAATCGCCAATCTTCCTTGGATAAATCCTGCTTTCGCAGATGCCGAAACGATGCGATAATCGCAGGCAGTCGCAATTTCACAGCCCCCGCCAACAGCCGAACCATTGACGAGCGCAATGACAGGCATCGGCAATGTCGCTACTCTGTATAGCAAACCTGCCATCGTACTCAACATCGGATACGCTTCCTCCGCTGTTCGTAAGGCATGAAATTCCGATAAATCCCCACCCGAACAAAATGCCCGGTCCCCTGCTCCTGTAATGACCGCATATGCAATACGCTGATCATCCTCAACCTGATCCAAAAACTGTTTAAGTCCATCCATCACGGCTGAATTGATTGCGTTATGCACATCAGGACGATTAATTGTAAATGTTGCAACGCCCTTCTCAATCGCAATGTTATAATCCATACCCCATACCCCCATTAGCTAATTGAATTGAATTTCTTCAATCAACCGTATCACTAGTGCACTTTCTTTGTCCATATCCAGCGCCTTACGCTTGGGCCTACAGGATGTAGGTCATGCAGTCGTTGCCGCAGGACGCGGCGACCTTAGACTGCGTTCCTTTTCTATAGAAAAAGGCTACCGGGAGCCATGGTCTCCCGGTAGCCTTTATAGGCAAATCTTGATTATTCGCCTACGACTTCTTTTCCTTTGTAATGACCGCATGATTTACAAATGCGGTGAGCCAATTTGATTTCGCCACAGTTATCACAAGTAGTCATTCCTGGCACTTGCAATTTGAAATGCGTACGGCGCTTGTTTTTAACTGTTTTGGATGTTCTTCTTTTTGGTACAGCCATCTGGGGCACCTCCTTACGATCGCCTATTCGTCCTTGGAATCAAAAAACTTGGCCAAATCGGCAAGTCTTGGGTCCACTTTATTTTCCAGCTCCTTTTGGAGTCTGGCATTGTACTCCTCGTCGGTCGTATATGACCAGCCTTTCCCTTCTACCTGCTGCATGTCATCGGCATTTTCACTGAAAACCTGAAGCGGCACTTCAAGGAGGACGAGCTCCTCAAATACAGGGGTCGGATCGATTGTTTCACCCACTACCGGGTGAATTTCATCGTCTGTCGCAAGAACCGTTTCATCCCAGCTGAATTGTTCATCAGACTCGATGGTAAACGGGAATTTGACGTCTTCCCATGTACGGGAACAAGGCAGGATCATTGTCCCTTCAAGCCGGAATCGGCATGTCAATTTCTTGGCGCCGATCGTACAACTTCCGGTCACGCGGACAGGCGTAATATCCCGGATTTCCGGATTCCGTTTTTTCACGGATTCAAGGTCGACAGCTTCGTCAAGCGGCATCGCACCTTGCCTGTATCTCTGCAACTGATTGATGGACCATTTCATGTCTATCACCTCAAGACAACAATGTTGATTATATAATGCGTGAAAAGGGATGTCAAGATAATTTCTTGTCACTTCATCAGCCGCATAGGTATAATTATTATACATTGTAGCAAAGGACTGATGGCTTTGAAAGCGACAGGGATCGTCGTCGAATACAACCCGTTTCATAACGGGCATCTCTATCATGCAACACAAGCTAAAAAAAGAACAGAAGCAGATGTCGTCATTGCCGTCATGAGCGGCAACTTTCTGCAACGTGGAGAGCCTGCCTTCATCCATAAATGGGCGCGGGCAGAAATGGCATTGCACAATGGCGTGGACCTCGTCTTCGAGCTTCCTTATGCCTTTGCGACCGCCAACGCCCCAGCCTTCGCAGAAGGGGCCATTCGGATACTGGATGCCGCCGGATGCAGCACATTTTGCTTTGGCAGCGAAGACGGCGACATTGCCCCCTTCCAACGGAGCCTCCATCTGTTGCAACAGGCAGGCGGACAATACGAACAGGCAGTGAAAGAAGCGGTCAGCCGCGGTCTCAGCTATCCAAAAGCATTAAACCAGGCCTATTTGGCAACGGCACAAACCGTTCCGGCCGAAGAACAGCTTGCCGACCTTTCCAAGCCGAACAACATTTTAGGCTTTCATTATATGGAAGCGGCACAAGCGATCGGCTCTGCTATGCAAGCCGTCACCATTCCTCGCATCATCGCCCAGTATCATGATGATGCCGTTCCAGGCAACCAAATCGCCAGTGCTACCGGCATTCGAAAGGCTTTTTTCCAATCAGATGGACTTCATGCGGTCAATGCTTTCATACCTAAAACGACCCGCGATGTGCTGCTTGACTGGCAAGCTGATGAGCAACAATTCGGAAGCTGGTCAACTCTTTATCCGTATTTGCGCTATACGATTTTACGGGAAGGTCCGGATCAACTAAAAAGGATTGCAGATATAACCGAAGGAATTGAAAATTTGTTCATCCGTGCTGCTACAACTCATAGCACATTCGAACAGTTCATGGGTGAAGTGAAATCGAAACGTTATACATGGACGCGCATCCAGCGCATGCTTACCCATATTTTCACCGGATTCACCTATTCCATGCGTCAAATGATGCCAGCTCCCTCTTATTTGCGCCTACTCGGCATGACAGCAGCGGGGCAGGGCTATTTGAACGAAACTAAAAAAAGGATGAAGCTGCCTCTCATAAGCAAAGCAGCCGCTTTTACCGATCCTTCCCTGCAAATGGACATTCATGCGTCCAATATGTACGCACTTGGAATCGGCAACAATCAACTCGGTTCTGATTACGATAGGCATCCGATTATCATTCGCTAAATCCTTCACTTTTCTTCCAATGATGCTAAATAATCCAAGGCGTCATCCACTGTTTTCACCGGCACGATTTTCATTTTCGTGCCGATTCTTTCCGCTGATTTGACCGCTTCTTCATAATTGGTCTGGATGTCAGGATTAGCCGCCCGCATTTCTTCTGATATTTCATCATCCGGTGCGAAGAAAATCTCCACTCCTTTCCGTGAGGCTGCAATGACTTTAAAGTCGGCACCTCCAATCCTGCCCACTGTGCCATCTTCCAACATTTCTCCAGTACCAGCGATGTTATAGCCTTTTGTAATATCTTCATCCACTAATCGATTTAAAATTTCCAGCGTGAACATCAGTCCTGCGGAAGGTCCACCGATATTCGAAGTCAAAAATTCAACTTTTGGATCTGTCTCCAACTTTTTATCCTCTTCGAAACTGACACCTAAACCGACGCGTCCTTCACTGTTCGGAATTTCTTTTAAAGCGATTGTGTAGTCATATGTTTTTCCTTCACGTTCAACCTTGACTTCAATTTGATCACCGATTTTCTTATCCGTGATCCGATCAAAAAAAAGACTGGATTCCGTTAAAGGAATGCCGTCTATTTCCCGGATTTTATCACCGACCTCCAAGATGCCATCAGCGGCTCCTCCTTCTAGGACTGTCAGGACAAATACACCGTCAAATTGAATATCTACCGGGATACCGGCCTTCTCAAATGCGACGGCGACGGCATTATACTGGGAACTGGACATCAGTTTCTTTTGACGGATATTGTACTCTTTATCATTTTCGCCTTCCCTTCTCACATTTTGTGCCGGCAAGAGCTTTTGATTATCCGAAAAACGGGCGTACACATAGGTAGCTGGTGTCGCTTTCGCCACAGATATCGTCATCATATTGAATTTCCCTTGATCATCCTCATCTCCCCCGACCACTTCCACAAGTGGGGCAAGGTCATAAGCTCCTCCGGGTTTTGATATATAAGTATCAAGCGGGTAAACAAATAATATAGCGGCAATCACCAACAGGACACCGATGATCCCGAACCGTTTCTTTTTCATATTCCGCGCACCTCCATTAATAGCCTGTACTTTCTTGACATATATATAAGTGTAGCATCGTAAAAAATGAGTGACAAAGGATTCAGCGCGGGTCACTGATTTCACAAAAGAATAGGAAAGGAGCGAAGTGCATGAGTCACATTTCTATCCGATGATTTCAATTCTAACCGTTTGGGGACTGATCCTCCTGTTCATCTTGCAACCAGGGATCGCACATGATGGAGCCGTAGCCGGTGCAAAGTTGTTCGTCCATGCGCTGCTCCCTTATTTGTTGCCGTATATCATTTTGACGCAGTGGCTTTTAAAAATGCCTGGCAGTTCTAAAGAAACACCGAAATGGCGTCGTTATATTAAAGCTTATGTGCTAGGCTCGTTCGGAGGATTTCCAGTCGGAGCTGTTACAGTGACTGAAATGCTGAAGAATGGGGAATTGACGAAAAAGCAAAGCAGTTTTCTGCTGGCTGCCTGCCATGCACCTGGTCCTATGTTCATCATCGGATTTGTCGGCACAGAGCTTTTCGGAAATGTGGGCAATGGATGGAAATTGTTAATCGCCATCCATATCGCCAATCTGTTATTCTTCATCCTAACTATTTTGTTTATGGCAAAAGATACCGAACCTGAAACGGTTGAAACAAGGGCGCAAAAGCCTGCCAGTGCGCTCCCCCTTCTAGATGCCATTAAGGAAAGTTCATCCGTCATTATTCTTGTCGCCACCACTGTCATTTTCTTTTCTTCACTCGGCAACGTCTTGTCGAAAGTCACCACTTCAGCTTTCACTGTTGATATGGGGATTGCCAAAACGTTTGCTTTAGCCCTATTTGAAATGACTTCAGGCGTCCAATCGGCAACGGAACACTTTTATCATGATGCAATATTCCCTTTTTTAATCGCAGCAATCATTTCGATGAATGGTCTCAGCATCCATATGCAAGTTTTCGTCATTGCCAAAGCGAGGAATATTTCGATGATCCCCTACGTCTTAGGACGTGTATGGAGTATCCTTTTCGTTCCTATCATTTTCTATTTTGCGTATTAGTGAAAAGTGGTTATGGTGAATTGTCGCTCACCATAACCACTTTTAACTTTCTATATTTCAAATTTCTTTCGCAATGCCAATTCCACTGGTGGCGGAACGAGTCCGGAAATGGGTCCACCATATTTGGCCGCTTCTTTAACGATGCTTGAACTCAAGAAGGAGTACTGATTATTCGTCATAATAAAAAATGTTTCGATGCTTTCATCGAGAAATCTGTTCATGGAGGTGATTTGCATTTCATACTCAAAATCGGATACAGCTCGTAATCCTCGGACAATCGCGGATGCCCCGACACGTTCTGCATAGTCGACAAGCAAACCGGAAGACATCTCCGCTCTCACATTTGGAATGACGGACGTCACTTCTTCAATCAGAGCCAGCCTTTCCTCTACCGTAAACAGGGCATTCTTCGACGAGTTATGCATAATCACAACCCGGACCTCTCCGAAAACTCTTGCCGCACGTTTGATAATATCAAGATGACCATTCGTCAGCGGATCAAAACTTCCCGGTACAACTGCAATTTTCGCCAATTGTATAACCTCATTTCTCATAAATAGATACTGCGATATTCCCATATACCACATTTTTCACTTTACGATATGTACCATATGCTTCCGGTAACTCCAGCTGTTTGTCATGTTCACATACAATAGCTGCAACATCCATCAGCAGCCCCGCCTCCACAAACTCGAGCGCAAGGTTGTAATATTCCGCTTTTGCATAAGGTGGATCGAGGAACAACAGCTTCGCCTCCACTCCTTTTGCCTGCAAGATTTGAACTGCCTTTCTCGCATCCGCCCGCTGAATATGCAAGGCTTCAGTAAACCTGCATTTTTCCGCGTTCGCCTCGATGATCGCACAAGCCTTCGCATTCTTTTCAAATAGATAAGCCTCGTCCACTCCCCGGGATAGTGCTTCTAGTGAAAGTGATCCGCTTCCTCCAAATAGTTCTACAGAAACACCTCCATTGAAATAGGGTCCGATCATATTAAAGATAGATTCTTTCACTTTATCGGACGTGGGGCGCGTACCAGTCCCCGGCAATGATTTCAGTGGAATGCCTTTTCTTGAACCAGCGATAATCCTCATCTATCCGCCTCCTCTAGTAACCTTGTTATAGGAACAATTTCAATGGTCTCTCCGCTTTTATCAATGCTTAATAGAAATAAGCGTTTAAACCAGTTTTCTTCAAAATAAAATTCCTCATCAATTATTTCAAATGGCATCGTGACAACATTAAATTTCCGATCATTGTAAACATAAAACAACTCTTTTTTCGGAAACCTGAACTGTCTGAGCGCATTTTCAATATAAATGGATCTTTCATTGGACGAGACATCATAACCGACACCACTTAAAAGTTGCTTTGCCGGATAGTAAGCCCTTCCGTCTTTCAGGATGATCTGCACATCTGGAAGCACTTCTCCCTCCAATGCTACCTCACGCGGATCTTCGAACAGGAACGGATACCGAACGGAATCATCTTGCATGTTCCTTGAGAAATACCTCGTTTTGAACCCGGTCACCTCTAGGACCAACTCATCCAGAACAGCCGCATCGATCGCTTGTCCTTCGCGCGCTTCCAACAGTTTCCGAAACTGCTTGGACTCTTCCTCTGAGAGCGTGTCAAAAAATGTCTGAACCATATGGCGTGTATTATCCGCTCCCACTGGTTTTCCGCTCATGATCGAAGCAAGCACTTCCACAATTGCCGCATTGCCGGATACGGAAAAACGACTATGCATATGATTTGTGAAAATTCGATCGGCTACTTGATCCACTTTAGCAAGGCTTGTAATCATGAACCTCGCTGTGTCAATCGCAGGATTTTCGTTATCAATGACAATCGTCGAGTGGTCGGCTCCTACCAGGTGTAATGCCTCATCGACCTCTCCGAAGCGATCAGCCTCTACCCCTGCACCGAAAACAGAAAGCGCCTTCCCTTGGTGGACAAGTGGCAACTCCCGTTGTTGCCAATACAGATCCGAGACCTCTCCTGCACCTCGGTACAATAGATAATCGATAGAATCCATTTTTTTCTCGCCGACACGTTCCAAACCATTTATCCAAATCCCGCCAATCGCGGGTTCATCGGTTATATGCATCGTTGTGAAGGCAGCCTTCATCCCGTGCAAAGCAGCGAAAGGTTCATGGAAGAGCGCGTTTTTTTGCATCGATCCCTCTTTTGGTATTTCATATGAAACGGATTGACTGTCATTCACCCCCTCCAAAAAAGCGGTGACATTGTCATCCAAACGTTCACAGGATGTTGCTTCTTCCAAGTAACAGGAGCGGTTTACACTTGTTGCAGGCCAAACAATTTCCTGTCGATCTTCCGAAAGATTACGGAAATGATGACGGATATACAAAGCATCGGGACGGTTCACCACTTCGATTTCCTGCGCATATGTCAAAGGCGCATCTCCTTTGGCAAATGCTTCTCCCGCTTGTTTATAATGCATGTATATCAAAATTGTATTGACCACCAGAAGGACAGCAACTGCCCTTAATAAGTATTTCAAAGTGTACACCTCGTTGTGTTAATGTTCTATGCATGGGCATCCGACTTGAATCGGATGTCCGAAATAGTGTGTTCATGTTATGCTATGTATCGTACATCAGAAAGGTAGTGTTCTCTATGATTTTACATCAACGATTCATCGAGCTCGGCGAGGGATATGGAGACGTTTACGAATTATGCGAACTGATCAGAACGAACCGTGATCGACTGCACGGCACATTCATCCTTTCGTCCTCCACACCGTCAGGGCATGCCCTTTCACTTGCAGCAACCTTTAACCCTGCAGGTACGAACCACTTCATGCCGATTTACATTTGCAGGGAAGGGATTATCCAGCAAGATGAAGTGAAATCGAAAAGAAGGATTCTTTTTGAAGAAGCGGCTGCATCGGCAAATAGCACCCCTGTCACAATCGAGTTGAAACACTCTTCAGAATTCAAGGAACGCGAATTATTCTATCAGTATGCAATCGGGATCCTGCGACTCAATCATTTACTTCCACCATTGAGATGAGGCTTTCTCCTATCATCATTTTTGGCGGATTCATTCGTCCGCGACCATTCCCTCAGCCTGATTGAAAATACTTGCCGACAGGCTGACCGGCTTATTGAGTCAATTCATAAGCCGGTTTTATAGTCATACTCTTTCGCTTTATCCGGTTTAGCATTTTCATATTCCGTTTTGAGAAATGGACGGTAAGAAGGCAACACTTTTTTCACAGATGAAAGACGAGCTAATTTACCCATGACCGTGTCGACATCCTCCATGTCACAATAAAGGATAACGTATTTCATTTTGCGTGATATATAATGTACATGACCATATTTCCGGAACGATTTCGCCTGCTTTAAATGATGGAGATATACAATAATACCTTGACGATCGACCATAGATTCCCCCTCTTTTCCTACCCCATACAATACCATAAGTTTGAAATACCCTGCAACCAAAGAAAAGCGCAGACGACCGCTTAGACGTGACAGGCATAAGACGATTTGGCGAAGCGGCGCTCTTTGCCGCACAGCCAAAACGGCTTATGACCCGAGCGTCTGGGAGCCGGAGCTGGACAATAAGAAAAGCGTAGGGCGCCTGCTTATTAGAGGAACGCAGTCTAAGTGCGCGACGTCCTGTCGCAACGACTGCATAACTTGCATCGTGCAAGCCTCAGGCATAAGGCGAGTCAACGGCGTGGCGCTCTTTGCCACAGAGTTGACTTGACTATCAAGGAACACAGTCTAAGTTCGCCGCGTCCTGCGGCAACAACTGCGTAACTCACATCCTGTGAGCCTCCGAGCATCTGGCGCCCGGAGCTGGACAATAAGAAAAGCGTAGGGCGCCGGAGTCCAGAACTTTACTGACAGCGCCAATCTTTTGTTCTATAATAAAAACATCTGTAATTGTTGAGGAGGATCCTGAATGGGAAGAAAAACAAAGGTGGCCCTCACTGTCGGTGCAGCCGGCGTTGCTGCGTGGGCGGCTTCCAAAGCCGTTGCCAAACCGATCCCCCGTGAAGGGAAAATAGCGCTTGACTTCAAAAAACCGGTCGTCCTCGCTCATCGTGGGGGACTTTCAGAAGCACCTGAACATACATCAGTGGCGTTTTCCAAATCTGCTGCACTTGGCATTCATGGTTTTGCGATCGATATCCGTTTAACGAAAGATGAAGAAATTGTCGTTTTTCACGATGAATACCTTGAACGTACAACAGACTTATCCGGAAGAATTTCCGATTACACATTTGACGACTTAAAAAAAGCCGATGCAGGCTACCATTTTACAGACGCATCGGGTCATCATCCTTATCGAGGGAAAGGCGAAACCATCCTCTCCCTACGTGAACTGTTAGAATTGTATCCCCATCTGTTGATTGTCATCAACTTGAAAGATTCCCCAGACACTTATGAAGGGAGTTTGATGCCTTCTAAGCTTTGGAGATTACTTGAAGAACTTGGCGTGGAAGACTGTGTCGCTGTCACAAGCATCTACGATGAGCAAATTGACCGATTCAATTTATACGCACAGAACCGGGTAGCCATCGGAGCCGGCGATTCAGAAGTGAAGAAAGCCTACGCTTCCTATACGAGCAAATTTGGACATCTTTACAATCCAAAAGCCGACTTTTACCGAATTCCCGCCAAACTCGGTGTATTTCCGCTCGGATTGGAAGGGTTCATCCAATTTTTGGACCAATTGAATATCCCCGTTTATTTCGAAGGGATCGAAGAGAAGGAGTCCTGCGTCAAACGATTGAATGCTGGAGCTTCCGGATTCATAACCGATCACCCGACTAGCCTTATGGAGATCATTCAGGAACATGCCGAATAAAAAACAGGTTGCCATCCGTCGACTATCCGACAGATTCGCAACCTGTTTTTCTTCACATCCTATGCAGAGCAAGAACAGGATCCGCCTGTTCCACAACCGCTTCCACAAGAAGAATCGGTGAAAAATGCACTGCCGGCGGGAACTTTTACAGCATCCGAAACGGATTTCGCAAGGATGGATCCGATTTCATCCAATATATACTGCACATCATTCTCCGCCAACCTCAGCTCCGCAATACGCTCATTAAGATCGAGTTCGCGTTTTTGCACACGGATGCTTTTCATCACTATATGATAATCCGGATGATATCTTCCGAACCGTTGTACTTCTTCATAGCGTTCTTTCATTTCCGTAAACTCCTGAATCGTTTTCACTAGATCGGCGTCCGAATAGACGGCATCATGCGCTTTCTGATAGTCATTTACGGTTTCTGATGAAAGAAGCATTTGAGTAAGTTCCTCAGCACTCTCGATGATGGTCATCCATTCTTCGCTCATCATCATGGGTTGATCCCCTCCCATCTCCTACAATGATACCAGATGTGATTGCAAATATGCATCTATTGATGATTATTTTTATTCCGCTTTAACGGGCAGTAAGACTCCCACCTCAAGACTTAAGTAAAACGATAAGGATAGGTGGGAGATCAACTGCCAATCGAACAGCGAAGGGTTCGATTTGCCGTATTTCTGCGCTCTTTGCAGAAATTAAGGCACTTACAGGACGCCGCGAACTTAAGTTGCCTTCCTTCAGCGGATAGTTTGGACATCCGTTAAAGGAAGATAAAAGCCCGATTAGTTCGGGCCAACACGATGTTGGTCACACAAGCGTTGTCACAGGACGTGACGCTTTTAGCTTGTATTCCCCTCAATCATTGGGGGATGGGGAAAACCCCCAATGATTAAAGTTTCACTTTATGATTGGGGAGAAGTTGTTTTTTCAAGTAATGCTTGAGCCGCTTCATCATAATCTGAAAACGGCAACAGCCCTTCTGAAGTATGCTGTGTTTTTTCATGCCCTTTCCCTGCAATCAGCACAATATCTCCCGGCGCAGCACTGAATATCGCTTTACGAATAGCATATTTACGGTCAAGCACTGCCTCAATCGCCGAACAATCCCCTCCAAACCCTTCCATAATATCCTGGATGATCGCTGCTGGATCTTCATTTCGCGGATTATCCGATGTGACGATGACACTGGACGAATACAGGACGGCAAGCTCACCCATCTCCGCCCGCTTCCCTTTATCGCGTTCTCCGCCACAGCCGAAAACCGTAATCAGCCGACCATAACATAAATGAGATAATGTATGGAGCACGGCATGGAGTGCGTCCGGGGTATGTGCATAGTCAATGTATACCGTTACACCATCACGCTCTACGCGTTGCAACCTTCCTTCTGGGAGTCGGAGCAATGCACAATAAGGCAAAACTTCTTCCAAACGATAACCCATGACCAAAAGCACACTGACGGCAGCCAATGCATTCATACGATTATAGTGACCCGGTATCATTAGTTGCGAATCCAGGATGGATAACTGGACATCTGCGGATAAATCTGTACCGAAGTAGACAATCGGCGCGGGACAATCTTTCGCCATTTCCATACATTCCAGATCATCCGAGTTGATCACCATCGTGTCCACCATCTGGAAAAGTTTCTTTTTTGCTTGGATGTAACAAGATTTTCCGCCGTGTTCTTCATAATGGTCAGTGCCGATATTCAGTAAGACACCAACATCTATTTCACACGCATCCAATCGGTGAGAAGAGAGACCGAGCGACGAAGCTTCTAGGATCACATGTGTAACGGCTTGTTGTTCACATGCTTTCAATAAAGGGTGAAGATATTCGGCAGGTAGTGTGGTCATCTGCGGGAGTTCAACATCTGTTCTTACACCATCGATAAACAATCCCGTCGTACCAATGACGGCTGTGCGCTCTCCAAGATGGCTAAGCAATTGCCCGATAAAATGTGTGACAGTCGTTTTTCCGTTTGTGCCGGTCACTGCAATTACTTGCAATCGGCTCGCCGGATTCCCTGCAAGCCGCGCACTTGCATGAGCGATAAAGCGCCGGCAATCCGGAACAGTGATGACAGGGATCTCAGCAGGCATTTCTTTACTATATAAGCTTTCGATAACGATCGCTACAGCTCCTCGTTCAAGTGCTTCATCAATATATAAAGCACCATCATTCCGAGACCCTTTCCTCGCAACAAAGATAAAACCTTTTTTTACCCGTGTCGAGTTTTCCGTAATACCCGTGACTGCTACTCGAAATTCCCCACCACTGACCGTACATGGCCAGTCTTTTATAAGCTCCGTTAAATTCAGCACCACTCTCCCCTTCCCGAACATTTTCTGTGAAATCGAATATATTGAGAGCGAACATACTTTATCGTATGACGAAATTCCAATGAACGTCACGAAGAAAGTTGGGAATCAATATGATCATCCAAAAATTCGGTGGAATTGCGATGCAGGACAAAGAAATAAGAAGTAAGTGCATCAGTCATATAAAGGATGGACTGGATGAGTTTGGAACCGTGGTGATTGTCGTCTCTGCTATCGGACGTTTCGGAGATCCTTATGCTACGGATACGCTTCTACAAATCACAGATGCTTTTTCATCTTCCACAGCGGCAAGCGATCTTGCTGCGTCTTGCGGTGAACTGATTGCAGCTGCTGTCCTGTCAGCTGAACTAGCCGAGGAAGGTGTTCCAAACGCCGTTCTGCACGGTGTCCAGTCCGGAATAAAAACAGCCGGGGAATTTGGTGACGGCACCATTAGCCATATCGACCCTTCTTCCATTCTAAAAAAGCTGGAACAAACTAATTGCATCATCATTCCTGGCTTTCAGGGGATCAATGCAGATGGGCAAGTTTTGACCCTTGGAAGAGGGGGGAGCGATTTAACTGCTGTTGCACTTGCGGGAGCCCTCAAGGCTTCACATGTTGAATTTTTCAAAGATGTACCAGGTGTCATGTCGGACGACCCACGGAAGGTAGCCGATCCACAGAAACTAGATTTCCTTAAACTGGAAGACTTTCTTCCTCTTCTGGATTGCGAACGGCCAATCATTCAAAAGCGCGCTGCACTTCATGCCATAAAAACAGCGACACCCCTTTATATAAGAGGTGTCGCCAGCACTGAAACAGGGACTTGGATAAAACCTTGAAGGATTTCCTGAGTTATAGCATATCTCTCAAAAAAGAGTGTTGACAAAGTGAAAAGCTTTGTCAACACTCTAGAGCGGCAATGTTCTTCATTGTCGTTTTTTTTCGTCCGTATGCATCCGTATAAAATCTTGCGTGTAATATTTGCCAAAAGCTCCTGTCCCTAAATGGGTGAAATCCTTATCCAGTAAAACACTTCTATGTGCAGAAGAGTTCAGCCACCCATGGACGGCTTCAATGGCATCCACATAATTGGATGCTATATTTTCCCCTGCTTTACGATGATCGATTCCGACCTCTTTCAGCCTTTCAGCTAAGCTCGCAAGAACGGATGGCTCGTCGGTTTCGTGATTTTCAAGCGCCATGTCTTCACTATGTTTGCGTGCCACTTCGCTTAACTTGTAATCCCCTTGCACGGTAGGGACTCCGTGCTTTTCCCGATAAATATTCGTGAGATCAAAAATTTGCCGTTCCATCGCTCGATCTACTTCCACTTGCATATTTGATGCCGATCGAGTGGGTTCCACAATTTCACCCATATAAGACATATCATACGGCTGATGCAGAACGAGCGTAATTGGATCGATAAAACGAATAGCCTCCAGCTTTCCATCTTCTACATCGGTATAGAGCTGAGCGTATACATTTTCATATTCAATCAGAGGCCGGCTTTTGACATCCTCACTATTCAACGAGAATGTATAGACATTTCCCCCATTTTCAATCGAAATTTCAGATTCAATGATCGTAGTCCGATAAATTTCTTCCACGTCTTGACCTATTTCAAAAGGGGCTACATCGGAAGTGTCACTCGCGGTATAGATCTGATTTACTTTTCCATCTTTTACGCCGACCATCATTTGAGATTCCGTTTGATAAATCCACCATTCATATCCATACTCCGAAGGTTCAACCCGATCCGGGTCCCCTTTCTGTTCCAATAACTGTTTCGAGCTCTCTCCAACGAAAATAGACAATCCTGAAGTTGGCCGTTCCCTTTGTGGATGAGTCGTTTCTCCCCCATTTTCAGGTACTTGGATGGCAGAACCCTGTTTCACAGGAGATTCCAACGGCTCATTTTCTTTCACACGGTCATCCATTAAATAGAATAGAATCAGGACAATTATCAGAAGCGGTATAATTCTCCAAATAACTTTCATCATCCGCCCTGCCTTCATATAATAATTTGTTTATGTACTATGTATAATCTTACCTTAAAGAATTGTTCACTTTCATTATACTTCAACTAACCATTTAAAATGTTAAATTTTCATTTCAAATCCACTCCTTTTTATTTTCATCCAAAAAATGTTTTCACATAGAAGGCACTTCCTCTAGATCGTGAAGGTCGGGATTCTCATGCACCATGCTTTCCACTCCTATTCATTGACACAATGTTGCCATTGCAACTACTGGAGATTTGTTCTATTATAAATAAGTATAGGCAATTGGGTGAACGATATATAAGGAGGACTTGAACTATGTATATTGAAGATACAGGCATTGAAAATATTGTTGCCGACTTATCCGTACTTGATGAACTCATGCACAAAAACGACCTGATCCGTGCAGGTCAATGGGACTATGAACGCGTAACATATGATAAGAAATATGTAATTAAAGAAGGTACATACTATTTACGGGTGTTCGGGTATACGACAGACGGAGATGTGGATACACGTGACGCGATCATCAATCTTAAAAAACCTGTACTCGGCAAGCACTACTATCCACATGGCGTTGAATATGGCGAAGACGAACATTTTCCTGAAAGCCTTGTCAAAGACTGTGTAGCGACATTAAAAGCAGTTAATACAGCACTCATTCCTTATAACTTTAAAAAATAATCTTTATCGTACGGCCGGGGAACCTCAGATTCTTCGGCTTTTTTGTAATTCCGCCTATCCTTCCTCATCATTCTCCTACTTTTTGGTTATAATTGGAGGAGTAATCTTTTGGAGGAATGTTTGTTGGCGAAATGGCTTACTAAACGTAATTTTATCATCAGTTTCTGTATTCTCATCGCAATCTTCGTCGCCATCTTCATCATCCCAGTTTCAATTCCAATCATTTTGGCGCTTCTTACCGCATTCATTATCGATCCGTTCGTCAAATGGGCCGAAAGAAAATTTAAGTGGAGCCGCAAAGTATCCGTCATTTCCGTTTTCATTTTCGTTCTGGTCATTATTGCGTCGATCCTTTACTATACCGTCACGCAGTTAATCGGGAAGATTATAAAATTCTCAAAAGATGCGCCTGACTATTTCAACTCACTGTCCGGCGTTTGGATTGACGGGCAAAGTAAATTGCTGCAATATACATCCGGAATGCCCGACGAAGTCGTCAAAGCCATTCAGAAAGAATTTAAAAATGGATTTGAGTCCATTCAAACGTCCATCCTCAATTTACTCAGTTACGAGAAGTTGATGACCATCATGACTGAAATCCCAAATTTCCTTGTCAGCTTGACCTTTTACATTATCGCTCTTTTTTTATTTATGCTGCAGTTACCCGAACTGAAAATCAGGCTCTTTAGACACTTAACCACTTCCACAGCGGAAAAAGCAAGATTTATGATTACGAAATTGAATGCCGTCATTTTCGGTTTTCTGAAAGCGCAACTATTTGTGAGTCTGATCATTCTAGCTGTCACGTTTGTCGGACTGCTTTTCATCGCGCCCAAATATGCCATTTACATGTCCCTTCTCATTTGGATCATCGATCTGCTTCCCATTTTAGGCGGGATCATCATCCTGATCCCTTGGGCGTTGTATCAATTCGTCAGCGGTGATATCGGAACAGGGACGAAATTGATCATTTTAGCTGTCATTCTTGTCATCATCCGGAACACGATCGAACCGAAAGTGATGGGCTCGCAAATCGGTCTGTCCCCACTTGCGACGTTAATTTCAATGTTTATCGGTTTGAAATTGATGGGCTTCCTCGGCCTGTTCGTCGGACCATTTGTCATCATCCTTTTCACAACCGCACGAGAAGCAGGAATGATTAAAATGAACTTTCGGATTTAGGTCCTGATGTAGGTTGGCTAGTGGTATGGGACTGTTTTTATCTGTAAAAAAGGAGCGCGGACTAAACCGATACGTTTTAGTCCGCGCTCTTTTATTCATCTATTCATCAACCAAACCCCGATCCAGCCTATATAATTGTTGATAACGCTGATTCGTATTCATTAACTGCTCGTGGGTGCCTTGCATGGCAATTCGTCCTTGATCTAAAAACAAGATTTGTTCCATTTGCTCGATGCCGATTAAATGATGCGTAATCCAAATAACCGTTTTATCCTGCAAACTTGTCAAAATGGTCTCGATCAACTCAGACTCCACTACCGGGTCTAAGCCAATGGTCGGTTCGTCCAAGATGACAATGGGTGTGTCTTTCAATAAAATTCTCGCCAACGCAATCCGTTGTCTTTCCCCGCCCGAGAACCGCTGTCCGGTTTCCTCCATCTGCGTTTGTAAGCCATTCGGAAGCGAATCCATATAGTAATCCAATTTCACTTGTTTCATGACGTTTTCGATCTCTTCTATTGTCGCTTGCTGATTGCCTAAACGAATATTATTTTCAACCGTTGTCGCGAATAAATATGGTTTTTGATTTAAAACGCCAACCAGGTCGTAAATCTGATCGCCATATTCGATCGGCGAATGGTCATTTATGAAGATTCCGCCGGAAGTGGGCTGGATGGCTCCTTGCAATAATTGAATCAAGGTCGATTTTCCAGCACCACTCTTTCCAAGCAAAGCTAGTTTTTGACCATATGGAATCGATAAGGATAGTTTGTGAAGCGCATCCGCTTGCTCGCCTTCATAGCGATAAGATATGTTATCGATTGAAATATCAGCTTTTTTGAACGCTTGTACATTTCCTTTACTTTCTCCCTTATCCTGAACAAACTGCTGAATAGTTTTGATTCGTTGCAGCGATTCTCCATAAGCCGGTATTCGTTCAATTGCATGAGAAAGCGGAATGAGTCCTTCTAAAATCGGCAATGTTACTAACGTAAAGGCGGCGATATATGCGGGTATTATTTCCCCATGTTGTGCTGCATTCCCCGCCCAAATGCCAACCATCACTAAAATCACACCTGAGATGATTTGCAGTTGAAACCCTCGGGATTGATTCCAATAGGCTAGCTTATTTTCCATTCTATGACTTGTTCTGCTATCCTTCATGAAACCTGTAATGAAATGATCTTTTCTTCCGCTAATCATCCAATCGCTAATGCCGAATACAGCATCTGTTAACGTCCGATACAGCTGTCCACGCTTCTTTTTCGCATCACGCTGATGCTTCTTTAATGTATATAAAGAAAACAATGGATAAACGAAAACGATTATACTTAGACAAAATGCCATCCAAATCGCAAATAGCCAATCGAAGAGCGCTAGCATCGTTATCGCGTAAACGAATAAACAAAGACCGACGGCAGTTGGAAAAATCGTACGAATATAGACATCTTGTAAATGTTCAATGTCATCTGCTAGTGTACCGAGTAAATCTCCGGTTTGAAAGCGCTGGCGGATCAATAAGGCTTGCGGTTCAAGCATGCCGTATAATTTAACACGCATTTCCGATAAGATTTTCAAAACCGCATTATGGCCGGCTATACGCTCCAAGTAATGACTGACGGCACGAGATAATCCAAATGTGCGAACTAACACGATAGGTATATATAAAAGTAAAATGGTCTCCGGCATTTCGGATGCTCTAGAGATCAGATAGCCTGAAACGAATGTCAACATTGCACCCGATAGGACGGCTAGTACACCTAAGAGGATGGTCGCCAGCATAGCTTTCTTATATTTTTTAAGATACGGTGCGATATACGTCTGAAATAACGTCATCCTCTCACCCCCTTCCTATGCGCCTGCATCAACTTGCCATATGCACCTGATTTCCTTAAGAGCTGTTCATGCGTACCCATTTCAACAATTTGACCGTCCTCCACCACAAAAATAAGATCCATATTTTTCATCCAGTGCAAACGGTGGGTAGCAAAAAACACTAATTTATTTTCCAGCATCGGCAACATCGTCTCTTTAATCTCATGTTCCGTTTCAATATCCAAATGGGCTGTAGGCTCATCGAATAAAAGAATCGAGCGGTTTTGCAATAACGACCGTGCTAATGCAATCCGTTGCTCTTCCCCGCCGCTCAAAATCCGACCAGCTTGCCCAATTTTTTCATCATAACCATTCGGGAAACTTTGGATCAATTCATTCAGGCCGGCCATATTGGCTGCACGCTCAACCTCTTCACGCGTTGCATTCGGTTCATAAAAACGGATGTTTTCAGCGATTGTCCCCGAAAAAATCGTAGGGTGCTGTGGAATATACGTCAACTGGTCTTGCCAGTTCGGTACAGATAAGTGATTGAAATCGACGCCATCAATTGAAATCATTCCCGTCGACGGCTGTGTAAACCCAGATAATAAATCAATCAATGTGGATTTCCCTGCACCTGAAGTCCCGACAATCCCGATCTTTTGATAGCCTGCGACCGTAAAATTGATCGTTTGTAAAATATCCCACTCTTCCTCGGATTTTTTTCCTATTCCTCGGAAGATTAACCGACTATTTTCTGTCCATGTCGGAGCAGATGGCAGACTCTTTTGATCGACTGTTTTTTCAACTAGCAAGCCGCGAATTTGTTGACCCGCTTCTTTCCCATCCATCGTTGCGTGGTAATCATTACCAAGCTCGCGGATAGGCGAAAAATATTCCGGCGCTAAGATGAGGATTGCCAAGGCGACTTCAAGACCGATATGCCCGCCGATCAGCCTTACCCCCAGTTCAACTGCAATAATCGCAATCGATATACTGGTGAAGAAATCCAATGCAAAAGTAGATAAAAAAGCGACGCGTAACGTCCGGTTCGTGGCAATCCGGTATTTATCGCTTACAACTTCAATCGCTTTTTGATGTGATTTACTGCGTCCTAAATATTTCAACGTAACAAGCCCGCGCAGCGAATCAACAAAATGGCGCGATAATAGTTTATACGTATCCATTTGGGCATCCATTTGTTTTTGGGCTGCATAGCCGAGCAAGATCAAAAAGACAACCAGAATCGGCAAGACGATCGCCAATATGATGCCCGAAAGTCGATCTACTGTGAAAATGTATAGGACCAACACAAACGGTATAATCCCCATCGCCATAAAGCGAGGAATAAATAATTCCAAGTACGTTTTAAATTGAGGAATCCCCTCTAATACAAGGGTGATGAGATTACCCGACCCATGCTTACCGATACTTCTCGGTCCAAGGTCAAATACTTTTTGTACAAGCATTTGCTGCAACGAAAGCGCAGTGCGATCCGCAAATCGATAAGCGACTCGCTCTTTCCCCCACTGCAAAAAATGACGCAAAATATGCGCCACAAGAAAGATCAAAAACGAGGGGAGGACTGCCGACAAAGCAGCCCCTTGAAACATACGAGTAATCGCTTTTGATAAATACAATGCTTGAAAGATAATTACAACCGCTTGACCGAGCGTTAACAGGCCAATCAGCGCCATTACAGATTTACTACCTTTGTAGTGAAATAAATGTTTGTCCATCAATAGTCCAAATGCTCCTTTTTAGACACCCGTTTACGGAAAACATAATACGTCCAAAATGTATAACCCAGAACAACTGGAAGCATTGTTGCCGCCACGATGGTCATGACACGAAGTGAATAACTCCCCGATGCTGCATCATAAATCAATATATTTTGAGCAGCTCCTAACGAACTAATCATCACATTCGGGAACAATCCGATAAAAAAGGAAGCTGTAATGAGTATGAGAATAATCCCTGTAATTGTAAAACTAAATCCTTCTTTCCTATTGCGTAATTGAAGGAATAGAACGCCATACAAAATTCCGGCAAGAATGTACATCGGAATTAAAATCGACCCTTTTGTAGAAAACACTTCTGTATGAACAGTTGTCAATATCGTAAACAAAAGAGTCATCATACCGGTCATCACATACCATTTCAGTGCTTCTTTCCGAGCCCGTTCGCGTAGTTCCCCAGTTGTCTTCAATGAAATAAAGGTCAAGCCATGCAAATAGGATAATGCGACAAAAGTAAGTCCACCAACCACTGTATAGACATTCACAATATCCAAGAACCCCGCATACATATTCATGTCCGCATCAATCGGTAAACCATGAATTAGTCCTGTAAATAGCATGCCCAGTAAAAATGGCGGTAGAATGCTGCCGAGAAAAATCGACCAATCCCATGTTTTGACCCATCGCTCAGATTCGACTTTCTCCCTAAATTCAAAGGCAACCCCTCTTGCGATTAACGCAAGTAATAGAACACTAACCAACATATAATAACCGCTCAACAAAGTTGCATACCAATGGGGGAACGCTGCAAACATAGCCCCTAAAGCTGTCACAAGCCATACTTCATTCGCCGCCCAAGTCGGACCGATCGTCTGATTGAGCATCCGCCTATCCAGATCATTTTTAGCGAGAAATCTTGTGCTCATGCCTACGCCAAAGTCAAATCCCTGCAGAAACATAAATCCAACAAAGAGGACGCCTATCAATAAAAACCAAAGCTCACTTAGCTGCATGTGGTATCTCTCCTGTCTCAAAAGGATCCGAAGTTGAAACATCCTCTTTTACTTTTTCATGTGGCCCTTGTTTAATGACCCTTACAAACAAGAACACCATAATTGCACCGAGGATAAAATAGATCGTCGAGAAAGTGATTAATGAAAATAACACCTTCCCTGCTGATACGTTTGGCGAAACTGCATCCGCCGTCTTCATTAAACCATTGACAACCCATGGCTGCCGTCCAATTTCAGACATAATCCAACCAAATGAGTTTCCTATAAATGGTAAAAATATAGCAGGGACCATCAGTTTTAAGTATGCTGAACTTTCCTCAAGCTTTTTCCTATACGATAAAAACAACCCGATGGCGCTTAATAAGATCAGTAAACCGCCAGTTCCAGCCATAATCCGGAAACTCCAAAAAGTAGTTTTGACAGGCGGAATATAGCTGCCATCTCCAAATTTCAACACGTATTTCTCCTGCAATGTGTTCATGCCTTCAACTTTACCTTCAAACTTTCCATACGCTAAGTAACTTAATAAATAAGGAATATCGATACGATTTGTACTCGTTTTATTTTCTACATCTATATTCGTGACGACTGTCCACGCCGCCGGATCTCCACTGTCTTCCCATAACCCTTCAGCAGCCGCCATTTTCATCGGCTGGGCATGCATTAAATAGGTTGCCTGAGAGTGTCCTGTGAAAGCAAGCCCAAATCCTGAGATGAAGCCGACCAACAGTGCGATATTTATTGAACGCTTAAAGAGATCAACATCTCGCTTTCTGTAAATGTACCAAGCGCTCACACCGATAATGAAAAAAGCTCCTGTCGCAAAACTTCCAAAAACAGTATGTGGAAAAGCGACCCATAGCTTCTCATTTGTCAGTACAGCGAGGAAATCATTCATTTCTGCACGTCCGTTTTGTAAGACATAACCAACAGGATTATGCATGAACGAGTTGGCAGCCATAATCCAGAACGCAGACAGCATCGTTCCGATTGAAACAAGCCAAATACAAGCTAAGTGAACTTTTTCAGGTAATTTATTCCGACCGAAAACCCATAAGCCAATAAATGTGGATTCCAAAAAGAATGCAAGCAATGCCTCAAACGCTAATGGAGCCCCGAAGATATCACCGACGAATCGGGAATAAGTCGACCAGTTCATACCAAACTGAAACTCCTGAAAAATTCCAGTTACAACACCGATTGCAAAATTGATGAGAAAGAAGATACTCCAGAACTTTGTCATCTTTAAATAGACTTCCTGTTTTTTAAAGACATACATCGTCTGCATAATCGCAATCAGTAACGCAAGCCCAATGGATAAGGGAACAAAAATAAAGTGGAACAATGTTGTTGAAGCAAATTGAATCCTTGCAAGTAGTAATGCATCCATACAGGTCATACCTCCATTTTTCCTTTCTTTTTTCATTATAACCTGAGAGGAAAAAATGTTTGTGAACAATTGAACAAAACTCCGTTACGAAATTAGTAACTCTGTATTATGACATTTTTATTACTGTTATAACTACTTCACAAACTTCTCATATATACAATTTATAACAATACTTATTATTGATATTACATCTGTTTCATCAATAAATAATCACTTTATAATACAACTAAAAAAGCCCCTCGACCGTTTTCGTAGTCGAGGGGCTAAATTCTTTGTTATCAATCACTTGTTAATATTTAATAATTACTCTCACACATTATATATTTTTTTATCAAAATTGAATACTTAAGAAGATGTTTATCAAGCCTTTTCATTTATATTATTCAAAGTGGAAAAACTTTGTAAATACTCAGATCTAATGCTAAAAGAAGCAACATTTTTCTTCCACTGCTTGACGACATCAACGTGATCATCGTAACTATAAAGAAAAAAATTCATTTCTTTTTTTCTTCTTTTTACTTTGATGACAAATGGAATAACAGTAGTCTCTGGATGGAGAAACAATCCTTCATTCCCCGGGAATATGTGGTTTCTTTCTAAAAATTGAGCTTCGTTAAAATAGTTATTAAATCTATTTTTTTCTTCTTCCTCTAAGTGTATTCCGTTAAATGTTACACTAATATCTTTCGGATCAAGTTTTGGATGAAGTGCAAATTTACTTAAAACCCATCCTACAAGTGCACTTGTAGGACTCGATAGAAATATTAAAATTGTTCCGATTACTATAATAGCAATTGTCAGCCATGTCATTTCGTCTAAACTCCTTAATTAATAATTTACCTGTACGTACTTGTTTTCTCTCATAAGAAAAATATGATCAACATCTATTTTAATGAATTGATAAGTTTTGTAACCATCCACTTAAACAATTTCTTCCTCATCCACTTTTAAAAAAGAACTCCAAAAAGTCAGTCAAAACTTACTTTCTGGAGCTCCTGCTATTTACTTACACTGGACGAACTGTAATTTCATTGACATTCACATAGTCAGGTTGGGTAACAGCATAGACAACAGCCTTTGCAATATCCGCTGCCTCAAGCATTTTACGATCATTCCAAGTGCGATTGCTGTTCAAGTTTGTATCTACCATTCCAGGCGAAATATTTGTTATCCTTACACCTGTTCTAGCAAGTTCCTTTTCCAACCCCATGGAAATGGCCCGCACAGCATATTTTGTAGCACTATAGACGGTACTTGTTTTTGAAACCTCATGACCAGCAACAGAAGCAATATTGATAATATGACCGGTTGAACGGCTCAACATGGATGGCAACACAGCATGAATGCCGTAAAGTACACCTTTTATATTCACATCGATCATCTGCTCCCAATCCTCCACCTGCCCAGATCGGATGGAAGCGGTTCGCATTTGTCCAGCATTATTGACAAAAATATCTACATTTCCTAATTCTGCTTGTGCCTTTTCCACAAGCTGATTAACGTCACTTTGAACGGACAGATCCGCTTGAATAGCAACTATTTTTACCTTGCCATTTGCGATCTCTGTAATTTCATTTTTTACTTCGTCTAATTTTTCCAGCCTGCGGGCGGCCAAGACAACATTTGCTCCCTCCATAGCTAATTCCTTAGCAATAGCAGCCCCAATTCCACTGCTGGCACCCGTAACAATCGCTGTTTTTCCTTGTAGCCTGTTCATGACAATCTCCCCCTTCTAATTCTTTCCATCATGATAACATGATTTCACGAAAAACATACGTCAAGCAAACTCCAACAAAATTTATCAATTACGCTAAAATGATCACTCTTACCGTTTAGCGTAATCGTTCAGGCATCATAAAACTAAGGAAGTCCACAATACCATTCCCTACCATGAGTTCTTCTCTATCTTGATCAGCTAGAACTGTTCTGATGGTGTCTTCTTTCCCCTCAAGCACTTTACTAGTCCAATGAGGATCTATGATGAGAGAACGTCCTACTGCTACTAATTCAGCATTCGTTAACGTATCCTCTGCATCTTGTTTGGTACGGACATCTCCAACGCCAATTAATGGGACACGACCATTAATTTTCTCATGTACATATTGGAGGATTGATTTTTCTTTATACTCCTCAGATACAGATACTTTCTTAAAGTCACCTAATGAGATATGCAGATAATCCAACTTTTTATCAGCTAATTTATCAACCAAGTAAAGCGTGTCTGGCATTTTAATACCAGGTTCTTCATATTCTTCTGGAGAAAAACGGTAACCGACAATAAAATCTCGAACTTCTGAATTGTCAACGACAGCAGTCACTGCATCAACTAATTGGTTAATGAAAGTAAATCGTTTCTCTAAGCTTCCACCCCATTGGTCTTCACGACGGTTGGAGTGTGGAGAAAAGAATTGTTGAATTAAATAGGTATTTGCTCCATGAATTTCTACCCCATCAAAACCAGCTTCAATAGCACGTGCAGTTGCTTTTTTAAAATCTTCGATTAAAACGAGAATTTCCTCTTCAGTCAATGCTCTTGGAACTTCCGCATTCGGACGTTCTGCAGCAATGGCGCTTGGAGAAACAGGCTGTAAACCTCGTCATATTGTTGAATCCGTCATTCTTCCGGCATGGAAAAGTTGTAAAATCGCTTTTGTTCCATTTCGTTTGATCGTCGATGCCAATCGGCTAAGGCTAGGAATAAACTGATCAGATGCAACACTCAGTTCACCTTCCCATCCTTTTCCACCATCTTGAACATTTGCTGCCGCCGTGATAACTGCACCTACTTCGCCCGTTCTTAACGAATAGTAATTCAATTCATCTTGTGTGACTACGCCGTCATAAAAACTCATTTTTGTTGTCATTGGTGCCATCACTACTCGATTTTTCAATGTCAATCCTCTACTAAAAGTTAATGTTTTATCCAGACTCATTATTTTTTCCAACTTTCATTTATATATTTTTGTTATTGTACAGGATAGAAGAAGTATGCATTCTATTCCTTGATGTTTATGTTAATGCCGGAAAATGTGGGACTACTTCTTCCGCTAATTCTTGGATGACCTCTTCTACAGGACGATGGCTAAATTTATTGTTTAAATACACATGGTTCACACCGGCTTCTTGTAATGCATGTAGAAATTCCATTAAGAATTTATGCCCACTTCTGAACCCTAAGTGAATAGGGGTTGGCCCTTCATCAGGATTCTCCGTCAAATCAATATGGAGCGATTGGGCAAAAGGTTTAAAGCCATCCGTTAATGAACGATAAGCGCTAATGAGGCTTGCTTGTTGCGCTGGGTTACGTGGATAACCAAATAATCCATCACTATTTTCTGCAATCCATTCCAATGTTTGTCCGGAGAATCCTGTTACAAATACTGGGATATCACCTAAAACTGGCTTTGGTAGAAGATCGGTTCCACCAGTCAAACTTACCCTACACGTCTGAATCGTTGGGAATGATTTTGCCCAAACTTCCTTCATCACATAAAATGCTTCCCGATAGTATTCAGCCCTTTTTTCTCGGTCAATATGATAAGCATCAAATTCAATCGGACGATCTCCCGTCGCGAGACCGAATAAAAGTCTTTCCCCTGAGATTTTATCCAAGGAAGCCGCTGATTGAGCAAGATTTAATGGATGTTGAAATGACGTGATGACACTTGCTGTTCCTAAAGCAATTTTCTTTGTATGCGCCGCTAGATGGCTCAGGTATATCCACGGATCATACATTTGTCCTACATCCCCGAATGAGGGATCATTTAATGGGATATCTCGGACCATTAACGAAGTAAAATTAGCCTCTTCGGCAATTTTCGCGAGTTTTATTTGTTGTTCCAAATTCATTTCAGGAACGTTGCCTTGGTAGGCTTCCAGTGGAACAGCCAAGCCTAAAGTAAGTTTATTTTCTTGAAATGTTCTCGCATATCCATTATGTTTTTCAAATTTGTTCATGTTATTTATCTCCCTTTTCAACTTCTAGGGTGTTTCCAACAGAAATCATAGAACCACACTCAATGAATCAACGTATCACGAATTAACGATTTGTTGCAGCAAAAAAAAGATTCCACATATCAACATATTCGAATATCTCAATATGTTGATTTATAGGAAAGTGAATTGCTTGTAGCAATCCACTTGTAAGCCTTTAAAGTTCTTTCGCAATGTAATTGCTTAATTCCTTAATCACTTCTTCGTTACGCTTATAATAGGTCCACTTTCCCTTGCGTGTCGCTTTGAGTAGCCCAGCCCGATGTAACATAGAAAGATATTGGGAAGCCGTTGATTGTGTTACATTTAGCTTTTGATGCAGCTGTGATACACATACACCCTCTTTCTCTAAACTAGCCCCTTCAGCTTCAGGGGAAGTAAAATACTTTTCAGGCTCTTTTAACCACTCCAGAATCCGCAACCGTTTTTCATTAGACAATGCTTTAAGAATTTCTATGATATCCATGCAGTCATCATATCATTAATTCCCGATATATCAATTTAATATTACTTTCTTTTATCCCTCTAATCTATTATGTATTATCAGGTCGAACCTCTGCTTTGAAAAGTGGAATAGCTATTCCGGCGATTCGGGAGGAGGCTCGTCACAATTCCTACCTGTAGTCACTGTATCAAATCATACCCAAGTGAAGGGAGTGCCTACTTATATACCGCGCCCGCTTGAATGCACTCCTGTATAATGATAAAGCGTGAACCTCAATTCCTTCTACCCCACATGCAAGAGCTGCTAATAACCCGCGTTCGTCGCCAATCCTTCCACTTGCGATTACGGGAATCGATATAGAATCCCTAACAAGAGGAATGAGTGCCATTGTCTTCATATTGTTACGGTCTAAACCTACCCTGACTCTCTGCCCAACCGCCATCACAGCATCCGCACCGAGTGCTTCGGCTTTTTGCGCTTGCCTAACGCCTGATACAAGAACGAGGGTCCGAATATTTTCTCCTTTTAATTGTTCAAAAACCGGCTGCGGATTTGTGCCAGTTATCGTGATGACCGGTACCTTCTCCTCTATAGCAACCTCAAGCAACTCCGTATATTTTTCATTATCTCTTATAAAAGCAAAGTTTACGCTAAATGGCTTATCAGTTAGTGCAACTACTTTGCGAATTTCCTCCTGAAGTTTTTCTGGTGTGCGTAACGTTGCCGCAGTAATTTGTCCAAGTCCACCTGCATTCGAAACCGAAGCCGCCAGTTTAGCATTTGCATAGCAGGAAAATCCTCCCTGTACAATCGGATACTTAATCCTGAAGATTTCCGTTACTCTCGTTTTCATAGCTTCGTTTCCTCCTTCTTAGTAGTCCTATTTTAATCGCTTAGAAAAAAGTGTCATCAGTTCATCTGTACTATTTGGAATGATGCACTGTTCTCCTATCAGTTTATAGAAACAATAATAATAATTGACCATCCAATTGAAGGTGATTTCAACCATCCACTTTAAATAGATGAAATTCATAAAAATAACACACCTAAATTTATCCCCATAAGGTATAATCCTATGTATAACTAAAAATTCATAATTTATGGAGTGAGAAATTTGACGCAAACGATTCAACCTGTTTACAACTTTAACGCGGGTCCTTCAGCACTTCCTGCAGCCGTTCTTGAAAAAGCGCAAAAGGAACTGATCAATTTCCGTGGAACTGGCATGTCCGTCATGGAGCTGAGCCATCGTAGCAAACCGTATGAAGAAGTACATAATCAAGCGATTGAACGCCTAAAAAAGCTATATTCAATTCCTGAAAATTACGAAGTCCTCTTCATACAAGGAGGGGCAAGCCTTCAATTTTCCATGGTTCCGATAAATTTTTTACAAACCGGAAAAAAAGCGGGTTATGTTATGACAGGTGTTTGGTCGGAAAAAGCATTTGCCGAAGCTGAACGACTTGGCGATGCTTACCAAGTCGCTAGCACAGAAACGGATAAGCACAACCGCATTCCCAATCTAAATGAGTTGAATTACAACGAGGATGATGCTTATCTTCACATCACAACGAATAACACCATTTACGGTACACAGTGGAAGGACTACCCCGATACAGGAAATGTCCCGCTAATTGCGGATATGTCCAGTGATATCATGTCCAAGCCGATTGACGTGAGCAAGTTTGCCCTTATTTACGCGGGTACCCAAAAGAATCTGGGACCTTCTGGCGTAACGGTCGTCATTATTCGCAAAGACTTGCTGGAAAAAGCGAACCCCGACAATCCGACGATCCTTAAGTACGCAACACATGCTAAAAACAACTCGCTGTATCATACGCCTCCGACTTTCGGAATCTATATGCTCGGTGAAGTACTTGGCTGGATCGAAGAATGTGGCGGCTTAGAAGCCGTTACACAACGAAATGAGGAAAAAGCGAAACTGATCTATGATGTGATCGACAACAGCGATGGTTTCTACCGAGGCCATGCAGAGTTGGAAAGCCGTTCTCTTATGAACATTACATTCCGTCTAGCTGATGAGGCATTGGAGAAAAAGTTCTTAGCAGAAGCGAAAGATGCCGGCTTTGTCGGTTTGAATGGTCACCGTTCCGTTGGCGGATGCCGGGCATCTGCGTATAATGCCGTCCCGGTCGAAGCGTGCAAAGCACTAAGTGAATTCATGATTCAATTCCAACAAAACAATCATTAATAGAAAAAATAGAGAAAGGGGCTGTCCAGAAAGTCAGTAAAAATTGACTTTCCGTGACGGCCCCTTTTTTAATTCAATTCACGCAAGACTATTGGGCACTCGACGACAAGATACTCGCTACATAAAAGTGGTTGGTTTAAATAATCCTTAATTGGATGGTTCTCGAAAATATTTTTTATTATAAAATTAAAACGTATAGAATAAAAAAATTATTTCTAAAAAGGAGAAAGGCATGAAGGTAGCCCTTATAGTTTTAACCATTTTCGTATTCATTATTTTAGCTATCGGACTAATTTTGACCATTTCCGCAGCTAATTCTATGAATAAAAATTACAGGAGTGGAGAGAGTTTTTCTAAACTGCTATGGATTTATGTTTTATCAATCCCATTTATTGTTATAGTGACTCTTATAGCTATATTTATATTTGTGTAACAACGGAGGACGGTTCGGGACTAAAACAAAAAGATACAAAAACTGATGGAGAAAAACGTGTCATCCTTCTCCATCGGTTTTATTTTAAGGACTTATCAGACATCCCCTTTCTCTATTTTGATTGTTTACATACTTTCAATGCTTCAGCAAACCTTGAAATCCCTTCCCGTATACGTTCCGGTTCTTCTCTTCCGAACGTAAATCGCACATAGCCTTTGTCTGTTCCATACACACTTCCAGGTATGAATGAAACACCTCTCTTCATCGCTTCTTTAAGAAGTTGGTTTTCATCCACTTCAGTTTTCAGTTTGCACCATATATGGATACCACCCTCAGGAGGGATACATTCGATTTCTTCCGGTAAAAAATCCTTTAAACACGAGACAATTTCATCGCGTCTTTCTTTCAATGCTTGCCTTAGCATAGAAATATGCACATCAAAATAAGGATCCTTCAAAAACGCATTGGCTACCCATTGTGGAAAGATACTGTGGCCAAAATCGATTTGCTGCTTAGCGTCCGCTACCCGATCAATCACTTGAGGTGGGCCTATGATCCAACCGATCCGCAATCCGGATGCTACGATTTTCGATAAGGAACTAATATAAAGAACTGTGCCATTTGCGTCCATTGATTTCAATGTAGAGATCCTTTTTCCTTCAAAAGAGGTTAGAGAATAAGGATCATCTTCCACAATCGGGATACCGAACTCAGATGAAATGTCCAATATTTTTTTCCGACGTTCAGCATGCAAAGTAAGACCTGTCGGGTTTTGATAATCCGGATTCAAAAAGACCATACGGATTCGATGTTTTTTATATAAATCGACAATATCATCAGGATTGACACCATGCTGATCAACTGATAAATGATAAATTTTCAAACCCGCCGATTGGAATAGTGGCAATGAATAAAAATAAGATGGTTTTTCAATCGCAATCGCATCCCCAGGCTTCAATAAACACTGCACAATAAGATGCAAGGCTTGCTGCGCGCCCGATGTAATGAGAATCGATGAGGAAGAGGTATCGATATGACGGTACGTGCTTACATGTGCTGAAATAGTTTCACGAAGGGATGCATTTCCTTTCGGATGATCATAACCGAGTGACTCTAAAAATGGCTGGTCTGTGAATATCGAACGGAATTGTTCACTCGGCCACAATGTTGGTGATAATTCACCACTGGATAAGTTAATAACATTGTTTTTTCTACTTTCGGATTGAATCTGTTGAACAAATGGCAAGTTAGGTAAAAAAGAACCGTCTTCCACATAACGCCCCCAGTTCGGGATGCGCTTGTGGGACACTCCCCAAATATCCGTACTGATGCGCGTTCCGCTTCCCTTTATACGTTCAACGATACCATGCGATTGGAGCTCGTCATAAGCGGCTACGATTGTACTCCTGTTAACCTCTAATTCTTTGGCGAGAATGCGCTCAGATGGCAGAAAGCTTTCCGAAGAAAACTCCCCAGTTGAAATTCCTTGTTCTATAAAATCCGCAATTTGCTTATAGATAGGTTTCTTAGATGCTCGATCGATTTTCCAATCCATCTAACTCCTCCTCTCGTTGTTCGACTTTACAACTTAGACAGTCGTTGTTCGACTTTACAACTTAGACAGTCATTGTTCCACTTTATCAAAAAACCTGGGAAGCAATAATACTTCACCAGGCTTTTACGATACGATATTGAGCTTTTCTTTTTTAGTGACACAATTCATTTAAAAACCAAGAATCGCCTTGAACATGGATGTCACTTCTCCACTTTCATAAAAAATGTACAGAAATAAATAAACAAAAACGCCTGTAATGGCTGTAAAGAACCAAATGACACTTGTTAACGGACCAAGCTTTCGATGTCTTTTCAAGTTATTTTTCAAGCCCGCAGAAATCGTCACAACACCAAGTATCGCTCCTGTTGTCGCAAGGCATATATGGAAAATAAGGAAGATCGTATAGTAGATTTTCAAATTTTCTGGACCGCCAAACGCTGTATTCCCAATAAAAACGGTTCTGGATAGATAGATGATCAAAAACAGAAGCGCAGATATCGCAGCAGCTAGCATTACATTTTTATGCGCTTCGATTTTCTTCTTTCGGATCAGGGTCCAGCCAACCGCAACCAATACAGCAGAAAGAACAATCAAAAACGTACTAATTGTAGGTAGCAATGGTACATTCATGCATTTTTCCCCTTATCTTTCAAATTCCCTTTATCGATTTGGTTGATTATACATCGTTAATCTTTGACGTTCGAGAAGCGCTTTTTCTGTTATTTCATCTGCGTTATCTCGTTCGTTTTTATACCAAGTGATAAAAAATTTACCTAGGAATACCATATAAATGATCTCTTGCATAATTTTCATAATGATGCCGCCCAATTGCTGATCATAGATTGTCGACATATTCGAAAACATTTCAGGTCCTGAAATCCCTAAACCGGCAAGCCCTGAAAGCATTCCCGCCGGAACACATAGTGCCATCGCTTGTAGCCAAGCTTCTCCACTCGCATATGTCAAATACATCGGATTCGGATTAAAAATAATAAGTGCACATGCAGGTGTAATTAAGATCGTACTTAATATCATAAGACCAATTTTCAACAAACTGTGCATCTTTTTCTGGTTCGGCATCTTGTTAACAAGTGCCCACCAAAAGAAAACAGCCGCTAAGAAAAGGGTGATCGTAAAAACTGAATGATAGATCAAGTTTAACTTTATTTCATCCAAAACGAGCGGATAATGATACAACGAAAACAAAAGCGCAAAAACAATAATACTTAAAATCGGTTTTGTAAGAACCCTAAAGATTCCTCCAATGATTTTAGCATCCAATACTTTTTGCCACATCCAGTTCGGTATCCCCATAATGAGTAATGGCGCTATCACAAACAGCAGGACCGCCATCTGGATCATATGAACATAAAACAAAATATGCCCCAGTAAATCAACAGGAGAGCCTTTCACAATGTATAGCAAAACAATAGCTATCGAAAAATAGCTGATTTCTTTACGCGTAACAGGAACTGCCCCTTCAATACGGTCACGCCATTTTACAGTAAGTAAAAAATATAAAACCACAAGAAGAACCAGTGTCAGAAAAAACCAAGGACTCCATAGCGCTCGGAATCCAAATATACTTAAAGGCATATGTCCTAATCGCTCCTTCACTATCGTCTGATCTTATTATAAGTCGATTGTTGACCGAACACAATGAACGAACTATGACAAACGGTCTCTTATTGAAAAAACCTGTAAAAGTCAAATGACTTCTACAGGTTTTTTGATTTATTTACCACCAAACGATTGTAATATATCCGAGGAGCATCGCAAATGCAAGCAACACACCGATAAACATAAACAATGCTGCTACGTTATGACCTTTTTCATTCATATGCATGAAATAATACAATTGTAGAGCAACTTGCACTGCAGCAAATAGTAATATTACAGGAATGGTAAAGTAACTAGAGAATCCTAGTGTTTCATGTTGGTAAGCAGTGACGATCGAAAATGAAATCAACGTTAGGAAAATCATTAGCGAAAACATCATTACTTGACCGCGCATCGACTTTCTTGCACGTCGATGTGATAACGCTAGCTCATGGGCTGATTTTTTGTAAACTTCAATGTCCGCCATCTTAACCTATCACTCCCATCAAGTAAACTACAGTGAAGATGAATACCCAAATTACGTCAATGAAGTGCCAGTAAAGCGAGAACGTATAATACTTGGTCGCATTATACAAGTTCAAGCCACGCTTCGCATTACGGAAGATGAGAAGCGTAATCCACACAAGACCCACTGCAACGTGGAAACCATGTGTTCCGACAAGCGTATAGAACGCAGAACTGAACGCACTATTACTGTATGTGAAACCAAGCTGAACATAATGCGTAAATTCATACACTTCAAGTGCAAGGAAGCCAAGTCCTAGAAATGCAGTGATTGCAAGCCAAAGTTGCATCTTTTTGAAATTGTAGTTCTTCAAATGATACATCGCATAAACACTCGTCAGTGACGATGTCAGAAGAAGCATTGTCATGACGAAGACAAGCGGCAATTCATAAAGACTTTGTGTAGAAAATTCGAGTCCGCTTGGCCCTTTGTTTTTCAGCGCGAGATAGCCTCCGAATAATGTTGCAAAGAGAATGATCTCACCAGCAAGGAAGATCCAGAAACCGACAAATTTATTTTTCGCCTCGAGTGTAGCTTGCTCCGGATGATCCGGCCATGTTTCAGGGGTGAATTTCTTATTCAAATCCATCAGTTAGACCCCCCTTTACTTTTCAAATCCCGAAGAACTTCTTCTTTCTTCACATAGTAACCAAGGTCATCTTTCACTGAGCGTAGACTCATTGCAATAAATGAAAGTAGAAGACCGAGGATAAGAACCGTTAGACCCCAAGTCGTTTCTGCACGGTACATCGCACCAAAACCAGCAATGAACAAACCTAATGACATGAAGAATGGAATGATTGAACCGTTCGGCATATGGATATCCACAACAGGTTCTGATGGTGTAAATCCTGATTTATTCCCTTCCATTTTTTCAATCCACACAGTGTCAAGTCCACGTACAAGTGGTGTCTGTGTAAAGTTATAAAATGGTGGTGGTGATGGAACTGCCCACTCAAGTGTGCGGCCATCTTCCCAAGGGTCATTCGTAACCCGTACATTTTTAGCTGTTGTTATAATGATATTAATGACTAGAACCGTAAATCCGACCGCCATCATAAGCGCTCCGATTGTACTGATATAGTTCGCCGCATTCCAGCCTTGTCCGTCCATATATGTCCAAACACGACGTGGCATTCCCCAGAATCCTAACCAGTGCTGGATCAGGAATGTTAAATGGAAACCGATAAAGAAGAAGAAGAACGTCACTTTACCAAGTTTTTCACTCAACATCGTACCGAACATTTTTGGCCACCAATAATGTAGAGCAGCAAAGATTGCCAATACAACCCCACCGACGATAACGTAGTGGAAGTGAGCTACGATAAAGTATGAGTCATGCAATTGGTAGTCAAGCGGTGCAGCACCTTGCATGACTCCCGTAACTCCACCCATTACGAATGACGGGATGAAGCCTAGTGCATAAAGCATCGGTGTTGTCACTTTGATGCTTCCGCCCCAAATCGTCAGCAACCAGTTAAAGATCTTAACTCCGGTCGGAACAGCAATCGCCATCGTCGCTACTGCGAAAATCGCATTCGCTGTCGGACCAAGACCAACCGTAAACATATGGTGAGCCCATACCATGAAACCTAAGAAACCGATCAAGACGGTAGCGAATACCATCGCTGAATAACCGAAGAGACGTTTACGTGCGAAAACCGAGAAAATCTCCGAGAAAATACCGAACGCCGGTAAAATAAGAATATATACTTCAGGGTGACCCATAATCCAGAAAATATGCTCCCAGATAATTGTGTTTCCACCCATCGTATGATCGAAGAAGTTTGCACCGAACATACGGTCGAATGTTAACATGAATAACCCGATTGTAAATGGTGGGAACGCAAACAGGATCAAAGCGGACGCTACAAACGTCGTCCATGTAAACATTGGCATACGCATGTATGTCATACCTGGTGCGCGCATGTTAATGATCGTAACAAGGAAGTTGATCCCCGCAATCAGCGTACCTCCACCGGCGATTTGAAGTCCGATCGCATAGAAGTCCATACCGTGTCCTTCCGATGCAATCGCCAGTGATGTATAAGAAGTCCATCCTGAATCAGGCACATGGCCGAAAAACCATGACAAGTTCAGGAAGATACCTCCAAAGATGAACATCCATAAACCTAACGAGTTAAGGAATGGGAACGCAACATCGCGTGCCCCGATCTGTAAAGGCATAATATAGTTCATGAAACCGAACAATATAGGCATGGCTGCTAGGAAAATCATCGTCGTTCCGTGCATCGTAATGAGCTCGTTAAAAAGCCCTGCACTGACTAGATCGTTATTTGGCGTAAGAAGCTGTAGACGAATGAGCATTGCTTCAATCCCACCAAGGATGAAAAAGAACAAGCCGCCCAGAAGGTACATAATTCCAACCTTCTTATGGTCGACGGATGTCATCCAGTCATACACCGTTGCACCAAAACCTCTTTTTTGAGCAACTGAACTCAATTTGTTTACCTCCTCTTCGAAATCACATTGGCAAATTATTTTTCAACTGACAGTCCCATCAAATACGCTGCGATTGCATCAAGCTCCTCATCAGAAAACTGAGTGAACGATGGCATCGTATTCCCTGGTTTGTACTTTTGTGTATCAGTGATCCAGTTTTTCAGATCTTCTTCTGTATGGTCCATATAACCTGCTACGCGGTTACGGTCACCGAATGTCGCAAGGTTGGGCCCAGCCGCTCCTGATTCACCGACAGCTGACACTGCGTGACAACCGATACAGCTTTGCGCGAACAATTCTTCACCTTGGCTAACAGCTGTATCAGCTACACGGTCGCCCGTCGCTTGCATTGCTGTTACCCAGTTATCAAATTCTGCCCGTGGCATCGTCTTCACTTTGAAGTCCATTAGCGCATGCGATGGGCCGCAAAGCTCCGCACATTTACCGTAGAAAACGCCATCTTTCAAATCTTTAGAGTCTTTTTCAAAAACAAGATAGAACTTGTTGACGTTCTCAACGTTCGTATCCAGTTTACCGCCTACTGCCGGAATCCAGAAGGAGTGCTTGACATCGGCTGCGATCAGGTTGAAATAGACTTTTTCGTCCATTGGTACAACCAATTCTTGCGCAGTGACGATTCCAAGATCAGGGTATTCAAATTCCCACCAGTAGAGTTTTGCCGTAACGTCTACGACAAGATTTTCCGCGTTTCCGTCTTCATCTACCGCATCCATCGCTGATACATCCCCAAGTTTATATGTGTAATAAACTGATGGAACAGCCATAATCAGAACAAGGATGATCGGAATGATTGTCCATATAAGTTCGAGTGTATGGCTTCCTTCCACTTGTTCCGGGATGTGATCCTCACCCAATTTTGAACGTCGGAAACGAATGAGTGAAATCACATAGATGGTTACTACAACAAAGATGACCAATAACATGATCGCCGATGTTAGCATCAGCAAATTGAATTGATCCCTTCCGACTTCACCAGCCGGGAGAAGCGTAGATAGCTCTTCTTGGCCACATCCCGCAAGGAACACGGTAAGAGCTGCTAATAGAGAAAAGAGACGCCACTTTTTGAGTCCTTTCATCATCGCTTAATGATACCTCTCTTTCTGAAAAAATGTTTTCTTGTCCTGAGGACTGTTGACCTTTTATATATGAATTCCTGTTCAAAGAAAGAATTCCCGTTTATCATATAAAAATCGAGAAAATAATCATGGCAACAAATAGGATTGTCATGTAATTCAAGGAATAGACGAACATCCCGGTTGCCCATTTCAAATCATCTTTCACTGTAAAGCCTTTCACCGCTAAATAGAGCCATCCGATATTCAATGCTGTCGCCAATACAAGGAACCCGATTCCGAGCTGTGGCAGCAGGAATGGAATGGGAAATAATAAGAGCACCCATCCTAACATCGACTTCTTCGTTCTTTTGAACCCTTTGACAACTGGCAGCATCGGTATGTTCGCTGCTCGATACTCCTCTGTCCGGCGCATTGCCAACGCATAGAAATGCGGCGGTTGCCAGACGAACATGATAAAAAACAATGCCCAAGCGCCAGCGCCCAATGCCGGTTCAACTGCAGCCCAGCCGATCAAAGGCGGAATGGCACCGGAAATACTTCCGACGACTGTATTGCTGACATGCTTTCGCTTTGACCACATCGAATAGAGTACAACATAACTGAAGATACCCGCAAGTCCCCATAAGCCAGCGGCTAGAGAGGCTGAAAACAATAAGATTTCACCTACGACAATGAAAGTGAGCGCAAGTGCCAACACAGCCGGTGCTTTGAATCGACCTGTGACTGTCGGTCTGGAATTCGTTCTTGTCATGATCGGATCGATATCCCGATCGATTAAGTTATTCAATGCCGCTGATCCGGCAATGATCAATCCCGATCCGCCCAAAGCGTAAACGAGCAAATCGAGCTTATGTAGAAAGTGGCCGCCTGTGAATTGGATTGCTAGAAATAGTCCAGTGAACGTCGTGATCATATTCGAATTGACAATACCGATTTTAATAAGTGCTAGAAAATCCTTTAACAGAGAAGCCGTCACAACCTCAGATTCAGTACGTGTAGAAATTGTACGACCGTTTGACATGTTCCCCCTCCTTTCAAAATTGTCGGTATCCCCACTTTACTTAACTATAGCGAAAATTAGGACTGATTTCTATACTAAAGCAAGATTTCCCCTATTTTCCGTGGAAGAACGACATATATATTCTGATACCCTATCTATAGTAAATCATTTCTATTACCCTTTTGTGAAGTTAAAGCGTCTTTTTTATGAACAATTTGTGAATTGAGCCTCTATTACATGCTTTTTCACCGTTCGACATTGTTTTTACACGCTTTTTTCGTTATCATCGGAAACGTAACGAATATTTAATCATGGTCATCAAACATAAAGTAGGTGTCTTTTTTTGAATTATAACAAGTATTTGAAATGGTTTGCTGTCGCCTCGACAATCGGGATGCTTCTCATTTTACTGGGCGGAGCCCTCGTAACGAAAACCGACAGCGGGATGGGGTGTGGAAGGCACTGGCCCGGATGTAACGGCCAACTGATTCCCGACGAAATCACCCCTGAAGTACTTATTGAATTTTCACATCGGTTAGTTACCGGTGCCGTCGGTATCTTTATTGTCGTTTTGGCTGTTTGGTCTTGGAAAGCGCTTGGACATGTTCGGGAAACGAAATTTTTAGCGTTTATGGCTGTCTTCTTTCTAATTTTGCAAGCATTGATCGGAGCTGCCCAAGTATTATGGGGACAAGGCGATTTCATCCTTGCGCTTCACTTCGGTATTTCACTCATCTCCTTTGCAGCAGTCCTGTTATTGACACTTCTCATTTTTGAAGTGGATCAAAAATTCGATGCGGACAAAATACGGATCGGGAAACGTTTAAAATGGCATACAATTGGTGTATCCGTCTATTCCTATATCGTTGTCTATACCGGGGCTCTCGTTCGTCATACAGATTCGGGACTCGTTTGCTCAGACTGGCCACTTTGCCGGAATGGCGCTTTCGAACTTCCACGTAATCTATTTGAATGGGTACAGATGGGCCATAGAGCCGCGGCTGCACTGATCTTCATCTGGATTGGGATCATCATGCTCCATGCGATACGTCATTATGCACAACAACGTGCCATCTACTGGGGATGGATCATCGCTTTCATACTTGTAACACTCCAGGTGATTACCGGTATGACCGTCGTTCTGACAAAGCTCAATCTCTATATCGCTTTGCTTCACTCATTGTTCATTACCCTCCTTTTCGGTTTACTAACGTATATGATTCTACTGGTTTCTAGAAGTAAATAAATAACATGTATAAAGGACCTCCTCATAACGAGAAGGTCCTTTTTATCTTCATTCAGTAGAAGACTCCCACCTCGATAGGTGGCAAGATGAATGCGGTTTTGTTTCCTGTTCAGCGGGTGTTCAAACGCCCGCTGAACGAAGATAAAGCCTCCGGCGGATGTCACAGATTTTGAAAGGAGTTAATTGAGCCTTGCGCAATTCAAAATCTGGACGCAATCACGCCAAGGCGTGATTGAATGTTTTATTGCTCCAATTCAATCAGTAAATCGCCGGTTGCAATCGATTCGCCTGCTGAAACGTAAATCTCTTTCACGACGCCATCGAACGGTGCTTGGATCGTCGTTTCCATTTTCATCGCCTCTGTGATGAGCAGATGCTCGCCGCGCTTCACTTTAGCGCCATGCGAGACGGCTACTTTCAAAACGGTTCCCGGCATCGTCGCTGCGATATGAGCGGCATTCGAAAGATCTGCCTTTTGTTTGCGGATCGTGACAGACTCAACACTTAAATCATCAATGATCACTTCACGCGGTTGACCATTCAACTCAAAGTAAATGACTCGCGTCGCATCGGATTGTGGTTCACCGATCGAAACAAGCTTAACGATCAATGTCTTCCCTTTTTCGATTTCAATTTCGACTTCCTCGCCTAAGCGCATTCCATAGAGGAATTCAGGCGTCGGGATCACCGATACATCCCCGAATTGTTGGTTCATCTTCGCATATTCCTCGAACACTTTCGGATATAAAGCATACGAGAGGACTTCATGACTTGTAACAGGACGTCCCAATTTTTGATTCAATTCATCACGCATTTGAACAAAGTCGGCATCCTCCAACAACTCCCCTGGACGGACGGTGATCGCTTCACGTTCTTTTAGAATGACTTTTTGCAGTTCTTCCGGGAATCCGCCATACGGTTGACCGATATATCCTTCGAAAAACTCAATTACGGATTCTGGGAAGTCGATCGATTTCCCTCTTTCCAGAACGGACTCTTCATCCAAATCATTCTGGACCATGAACAATGCCATATCCCCGACAACTTTGGAAGAAGGCGTCACTTTGACGACATCGCCGAACAATAGGTTCACGCGGGAATACATATCCTTCACATCTTCCCAACGTTCGCCCAAGCCGACCGCTTTTGCTTGTTGTTGTAGGTTGGAATATTGTCCACCCGGCATCTCGTGTACGTAAATTTCCGAATGCGGACTAATCATCCCACTTTCGAAATGCTGGTAATACTTCCGGACATCTTCCCAGTAGTAGGACAATTCTTCAAGTGCTTGCACATTTGTACGCACATTGCGTTTACCACCTTGTAGCGCATAGTGCAAGGAGCTTGCAGAAGGTTGGGAAGTGAGACCCGCCATCGATCCGAGCGCTGTATCGACAATATCTACACCTGCTTCAACCGCTTTTGCATACATGAAGATCCCATTGCCGCTCGTATCATGTGAATGCAGATGAATCGGCAGATCCACCGTCTCTTTCAATTCAGAAATCAAGCGATAGGCCGCTTCCGGTTTCAGCAATCCCGCCATATCTTTAATCGCAAGAATATGGGCACCAGCCGCTTCCAGCTCTTTTGCCATTTCTTTATAATAGCCGACCGTATATTTCGCACGGGAATCGTCTAAGATATCCCCTGTATAACAAATGGCCGCTTCTGCAATTTTTCCAGCTTCACGCGTTGCGTCAATCGCCACTTCCATCCCTTTGATCCAGTTCAGACTGTCAAAGATCCGGAACACATCAATTCCCGCTTCTGCGGACTTCTGGACAAACTCACGAATGACATTGTCGGGATAATTTTTATAACCGACAGCATTTGCCCCTCTGAATAACATTTGGAATAAGACGTTCGGAATTTGTTCCCGTAATTTCAATAGTCGATCCCAAGGGCTTTCTTTCAAAAATCGGTAAGAGACGTCAAATGTAGCACCGCCCCACATTTCATAAGAAAACAGATCGGGCATCAGCCTCGCGGATTCGGAGGCAATTGATGTAATATCGGACGTTCGGACACGCGTAGCCAACAGCGATTGGTGTGCATCCCGGAAAGTCGTGTCTGTTAATAAGACATCATTCTGCTCTTTAATCCATTTTACGAGTCCTTCCGCTCCGCGTTCGTCCAAAATCTGCTTCGTGCCAGCTGGAGGCGGTGCAAGCAAATCGACTTGCGGCTTTCTGACTGGATGGAATACCGGTTTTGACTCCTTTCCGATACCCGGGAATCCGTTGATCGTCACATTCCCGATGTAATTCAACATTTTCGTTCCACGGTCTAAACGCTTTGGAAATAGGAAAAGCTCCGGCGTCGAATCAATAAAGCTTGTATCATAATTCCCATTGAGGAAATCTTTATGTTTCACAACATTTCCAAGGAACGGGATATTCGTTTTAATCCCACGGATCCTGAATTCTTGTAAGTTTCTGTCCATTTTGGATGCAGCTTCGCGGAACGTCATGCCCCACGTAGAAACTTTAACTAGCAAGGAATCATAATATGGTGTGATGACAGCACCTTGGAATCCATTTCCGGCATCCAATCGAACTCCGAAACCACCACCAGAACGATAGACCATTAGCTTACCAGTATCCGGCATGAAATCATTCAACGGATCTTCCGTCGTTACGCGGGATTGAATCGCATAACCGAATAACGGAACTTCCTGCTGATGAGGAATGGCCGTTTCCCCTTTATGCAAATCTTGTCCATCCGCAATATGAATTTGAGCATGAACGATATCAACACCTGTAATCATTTCGGTGATCGTATGCTCAACTTGAATCCGTGGATTCACTTCGATGAAATAGAAACGCCCATCGGCAACGAGAAATTCAACAGTGCCCGCATTTATATAGTCTACATTACGCATCAGCTGAACAGCTGCATCACAGATTTGTTGACGCAATCCCTCTTCCAATGAAATAGATGGGGCAATTTCCACCACTTTCTGATGGCGTCTTTGAATTGAGCAATCACGCTCATACAAGTGGATCACATTCCCGAACGAATCCCCGAGAACTTGTACTTCAATATGCTTTGGCTGATTGATATATTTTTCAACGTATACTTCATCCGATCCGAAGGCCGATTTAGCTTCAGATCTCGCCCGCTCATAGGCTTCCAGCACTTCATCGGCAGTTTGGACGATCCGCATTCCACGGCCTCCACCACCAAGTGATGCCTTTATAATAATCGGATAACCGTGTGTTTCCCCGAAATTAGCAACCTCTTCAACAGATGTAACGGGACCATCACTGCCAGGAATGACAGGAATGCCTGCGTTAATCGCCTGTTCCCGTGCCTTTACTTTATCTCCAAACATATCGAGGTGTTTTGAAGTCGGACCGATGAAAATAATGCCTTCCTCTTCCAATCGACGAGCAAACTCCTCATTTTCCGCCAAAAATCCATACCCCGGATGAATCGCATTAGCGCCTGAATCTTTCGCAATCGCAATGATACCCTCAATATCAAGGTATGCATCAATCGGCTTTTTCCCTTCCCCCACGAGATACGATTCATCTGCCTTGTAACGGTGGAATGATCCGCTGTCTTCAGCTGAATAGATACCGACTGTCGGAATCTTTAATTCGGTACAAGCCCGAAAAATACGTATAGCGATTTCCCCCCGGTTTGCTACAAGAATCTTCTTTATCTTCTCCATTACGAGGCACTCCCTTTTCTGTTTTCTCTTCGCATTTTTTCGAATATTGACACGTTCATCAATATTCCTACAGCTAACGATAGCAGAATTACGGAAGTTCCGCCATAACTAATAAACGGCAGAGGTACCCCTGTAAGCGGTATCAGCCCCGTCAAACCGCCCAAATTTACAAATGTTTGGATTCCAATAACACTTCCGATACCTGCGGCAAGCATCCGCGCCTGCGGGTCTTTTGCGCGCAACGCAATCATTAACGCACGCAAAACAATGAAACCTAACCCACCAATGACGATAATCGTCCCGAGTATCCCCACTTCTTCGGAAATCACCGCCATAATGACATCGGTATGCGGTTCAGGCAAATAGCCCATCTTTTGAACGGAGTTTCCGAGACCAAGCCCTTTCATTCCTCCTGCCCCGATCGCAATATACCCATTGGCAATTTGATAGCCCGATCCCAATTCATAGTCGAATGGGTTCAAGAAGGACAGCAAGCGCCCTTTTCGGCTGCCCGTCATAATGTTATCCCATGCAAAGTACATGCCGATCACCACAGGGATCATGACGACTCCAACAATCCCGCTCAATTTCCAAAAAGTTCGCAGCTTAATGCCACTTGCTGCCATGACTGATAATGCAGCCATGATAATGATGAAGGAGGTACCGATATCCGTCTCCATCATGATCGAAACGATCACAAGAAATAGGACCGTTACAGGTGGCCCAATCGACTGATTCAAACTATCAATTGTGCCGGATTCGTATTTCTTGGCAAAAACACTAGCAAAATAGACAATAATGACCAGTTTCGCGACTTCAGAAGGTTGAATACTTCCAAATCCTAAGTAAATCCAACTTCGCGCCCCTTTGTCCTCACCATAACCGATAAAATGGACGAGAAATAATAGCGCGAACATACCTATCAATGAAAAAATCATTAATTTCTTTCGCTTGAAGTTTTTATAGGGGAAAAATGCAGCAATGAGAAAAGCTGGGTAGGCAAGTTTTAAATTCGTCAGTTGCTTTTGAAAAAAATAGTCCGGCTCATAGCCATATTTATTGACTGCCCAAACCATGCTTGAGCTGTAGATCATCACAAGCCCAAACAAAGTCAATATCAAGTAGACAAAGAAAAGGGGAAAGTCAAAATTCCGTATCATTCGTTTCGTGTATGTTTTCATTAACAAAACCTCGTTATCTATCAATTACTCCATTTATACAAATGAAATATTGCTGCATCCGGCTCCCCGTATCCAGCATCACTTATGCGTACAAAATCCATCGTGATAAGTGTCTAACTAGGACGTCTCATCCTAGACATGAGTTTCACTGTCCGTAAACAAAAAACTCAAACCATTGTGGTAGTTTGAGTTTTCAACTTACTTCTTCGTATATAATTCGTGCAGAACGTTCATTTCCTTCTCCAGTAAAGAAAGGATTTCGTTCCCTTTTGAACGTTCGATAAGACCAAGCTTCACCGCAAAATCAATCTCGCGCGCAAGGCCGTACATTTGCGTGTCCAGTACCTCTTCATAGAGCGGGCACTGCGGCATCGTCAAATGGTCCATTTGCACTTTGATCAGTTGTGCGATCTTATCTGCATCTGCCTGTAGTTGCTTCAAGGCTTTTTCTTGATATGTTTCTTGCAATTCTATATCCATGAGGACGCCCCCATCAACCTATTATTTCTGAACGTTCATTATGAATAAATTGTATCTTTTGAACCCGGAAATTGCAAGTGTTACCTTTTTAGTTTTTGGGAAAAGAGTAGCAAAAACTTTTCTTAACCACCACTAAACGTTATACTGAAATGAAAATGTACTTTATCAAGACACGTAGGGGGATATCATTTTGGAGTCAATTATTCCGATTAAAGGAAATGTACGTCATCAAATTACGCTCGATCCGACTGTTTGGATATTCGATGATCGCCGGATCGATTTAGAAACTTTTTTCACATCAGATTATGTCGAAAAGGACGAAATTGAAGAGTATAAAAGGGATATGGGTGCACATTGGTCGCGTGAAATCATGGAAGGTGCAACATTTCCACCAACGCTAAAAAGTGAAAAGAAATATGAAAAGACAAGAATGCTTACAGGGACATTCGGCATGCACCTGAACCATTTTGTTAACAATGCAAAGCCTGCCCAAGATGCGCATACGCTTATACTCGAAACATCGAATGGAGAGGAGCACGCCTTCCCACTTGCACAAGCCGACGAACTCATCTTAAAATTTAGCGAAAAAGGAAAACCGATCCTTGAAAATGGGCCCGTCTATGTCCTTTTCAAAGACGGTTCAAATCTCAATGATCCAATCCGCAGCGTCAATGCGATCAGAATCGACTAAGGAGTGATTTCAATGCGAGTGAAATGCGTCATGTGCGATGAAATCGGAAAGTTGCCTGACGATGCACCTTTAGCAAAAAAACTAAGGAATCGTCCAATACACACCTATATGTGTGACTCCTGCAACGAGCGGATCACAACGAAAACAATCGCCCGGATTGCAACCGGGAACTTCATTTTCCACCGAAGCTCACATCCCGTTGAAAAAGATTTTTAAACAGGACATGCTTATGAAAAGAAGACCTTGCCGCATTATGCGACAGGGTCTTCTTTTTTGTCCTTATATTCATTCATCCGACGAACTCGATAAATGATCAAGATCAGGGCAGCAACGATCAGTCCTTCTACAATCGGAAGATAAATAGCAAAAAACGTCAATATTATACATCCGAAAAAAAGAAAAATATAAACGACTACATTTTGCCAAAACTTTATTTTCCTAGCAAACCCAAGCTTAAATACAATGGCCGAAAGGATGAAAACAACAGCAAATAACAATATTCCAGTCGCAGAAGATGAAGTCATTTCATAAATCATACGTGCAATTGGAGACATTGCTTCGATTGCTTCTGCATCCCCGATAGTACCATTCATTTAGCACATTCCCTTCTAATCCCAGCGATTGTACGCATTCTTTTTTATCCCGCTTTAACGGGCAGTAAGACTCCCATCTCAAGACTTCAGTAAAACGATAAGGATAGGTGGGAGATCAACTGCCCGTAAAAGCCCGATTGGTTCAACTAACAATCAGTGGGGGATGAGGAAAACCCCCACTGATTGAAGTTTCACTTTATAGCTACTTACTACTATAAATCATTCTGCAGTTTTTTTCTTCTTTTGAACCCGTTCACGTTCGTTCTTATCAAGAATTTTCTTACGAAGTCGGATCGATTCCGGTGTCACTTCGCAGTACTCATCGTCATCCAAATATTGCAATGCTTCTTCAAGAGACATAATACGCGGTTTTTTCGTCGTGACTGTCTGATCTTTTGTCGCTGAGCGGACGTTTGTCGCCTGTTTCGCTTTCGTCAAGTTGATCGTCAAATCATTTTCGCGTGTATTTTCCCCTACAATCATACCAGCATAAATATCTGTTCCTGCTTCTACGAACATCGTTCCACGATCTTCCAGTTGCATGATGCTGTATGGTGTAGCAGTTCCGTTTTCCATTGACACAAGAACACCGTTTCGACGACCGCCGACTTTCCCTTTCGCCATCGGTTTATACGAATCGAATGTATGGTTCATGATTCCGTATCCTCTTGTCATTGTCAGAAATTCCGTCGAATAGCCGATAAGCCCGCGTGCCGGTACTAGGAAAATGAGTCGGACTTGTCCATTTCCGTTATTGATCATATCGAGCATTTCACCTTTGCGTTCACCGATCGACTCGATTACAGACCCTGTATGCTCTTCTGGGATATCGATCTGTACGCGCTCAACTGGTTCTGAACGGACCCCATCGATTTCTTTGACAATAACTTCGGGTTTTGAAACTTGAAGCTCATAGCCTTCACGTCTCATATTTTCTATCAGGATGGAAAGATGCAATTCACCGCGCCCAGAGACGACCCAAGCATCCGGTGAATCTGTCGGATCGACACGTAGGGACACATCCGTCTGCAATTGCTGTTCAAGCCGTTCTTCGATCTTTCTGGCCGTCACCCATTTCCCTTCCTTGCCGGCAAACGGACTGTTATTGACAAGGAATGTCATTTGAAGTGTCGGTTCATCAATATACAATTCAGGCAATGCTTCAGGATGGTCAACAGGACAAATCGTTTCCCCAACATCGATATTTTCCATTCCGGAAACCGCTACGAGGTCACCTGCAAACGCTTCTTCGATATCTACGCGCTTCAATCCAAGGAACCCGGACATTTTCGTCACGCGGAAGTTTTTCAATGAGCCGTCCCGCTTCATAACGGAAACTTGCTGCCCAACTCTCATCGTTCCGCGGAAAATACGACCGATGCCGATACGACCGACGTAATCGCTATAATCCAATAACGATACTTGGAACTGTAACGGTTCTTCACGATTATCGATCGGTGCAGGAATGTGTTCGATGATCGCATCATAGAGGACGCGCAATGTATCTTCCTGTTCAGCAGGATCAGAAGATAAGCTAGCTGTTCCGTTGAATCCGGATGCATAGACGACCGGGAATTCCAGTTGCTCGTCATTGGCGTCCAGTTCGATGAATAACTCCAATACTTCATCGACAACTTCCTCAGGTCGTGCAAACTCGCGGTCAATCTTGTTGACAACAACAATCGGCTTGATATTTTCTTCAAGCGCTTTTTTAAGAACAAAACGGGTTTGCGGCATACATCCTTCATACGAATCGACGACAAGAATGACGCCGTCCACCATTTTCAAAATCCGCTCCACTTCTCCACCGAAGTCTGCGTGTCCAGGTGTATCCAAAATGTTGATTTTTGTATCTTTATAGTGAATTGCTGTGTTTTTCGCAAGGATCGTTATGCCACGTTCACGTTCAATATCGTTTGAATCCATTGCACGTTCGTCCACTTGCTCATTTGAACGAAAAATACCTGATTGCTTCAAAAGCTGGTCGACAAGTGTCGTTTTTCCGTGGTCGACGTGTGCGATAATTGCTATATTCCGTAAATCATTACGTTTATTTGTCATGGTTTCACTCCATTTGTCTTTTTTCAGTTGGTTAACTGTGTTATTATAGCACATGATGAGACGATTCAAAAACATTTTTATTTTAACGACTAGACGCCTTCAATTCTGCTGAGGCAATTGCGTCAAAGCGGGTTTGATGAATAATGGAGGGATTTTCTTGAAAGACATTAAATGGATTTTTGTTTTTTATTCGCTAGCTGCGGTCGCCTCGATGTGTGCGATCGGCGTTTCTGTCGCCATTGCAAGTCCCCTGTTAGCCATTTTCGCCTTCGTCGCCTTGATCTTCGTTATGGGCAATGGCTTCAAAACGAAAAAACGGATGCGGGAACAAGGTTTACTATAATACTTCAGTGAAAAAGGACTGCTCAGAATGCTCAACGATCCTTCTACAGTCCTTTTTTCTTATTGTTTCAACTGAATGTAGTTTGTCAGTAATTCCCGATGCAAACCCGGTCGAGCAACGATAAACGGCTCTTGGCCAAGCAAGCCGGGCGCCTCGCCTTTCAAATTGGTCGCGACAGCTCCGACCTCCTGTGCGATCACGATGCCTCCTGCGATATCCCACGGGGACAGGCGCATCGATACGTACGCATCCAACCTTCCTGTAGAGACATGAGCCAACTCGATCGCTGCAGAGCCGTATGATCTTGTTCCCCTACACGCTTTCACCATTTCAATCACTTTCTCATTGTCGATATGACGATTCGGAGCAACCCAACTTGCGTTAATGCCGATGATCGCATCTGAAAGTGGCGTTATTTCCAATTGCGGCAAACGTTCGTGATTCAAATAGGCCCCTTCACCTTTCACTGCGTAATAAAAATCATCCCCCATCACATCGTATATGTATCCGAGCATGCCGACCCCGTCGGCATAAATGCCTAGCGATATGGCGAAATTGCGTTTTTGATGGACAAAATTCATCGTCCCGTCAATCGGATCCAACATCCAAATGACACCCTCCAATGATTGGACATCATCGCCAAATCCCTCTTCACCGAGTATGCGGTGCGTCGGGAAATCCCGTTTGATCCGACTGATAAAAAAACGTTCCACTTCCCGGTCTATATTCGTCACTAAATCATTCGCATCCGCTTTTGTCTCTACATCGATCTGTTTATAAAAAGAAACCCGAATTAGATGACCCGCTTCTTTAATGAGCGATTTCGCGTATCGGTCAATATGCCCCCAATTCATCATACATCCCCCCGATCTTTCTCTTTACAGTATAACGAAAAAGGCATCCGATTTCACATTCTTCGTTTCCGAAGGACGTGAAGGAATGCCTTTTCCGGTTAAAGGCTCGCTTTTAAGCGAAACCATTCAAAATCTCCAACTCACGGTGAAGTTCCATGAGTCTCTTATTGCTTTTTGATTTTTGTTCGGCATCATCTTCTTGAATTGCATCAAATAATGTCGCCAATTCATAATCGAGCTCCAAATTCAACAACTTCACATATTCTTTCTCTACATCCGCTTTTCGAATCACATGGACGACCTGTTTCATAATTGACACCCCTTTTCAAAATGAATGGTTTAAATTTTCTGTTACTTATAACTTATGCTCGCGCTATAGCTTGCTCTAGTTATAAGCCTTGTTGGTAAGATTGTTCCCCGATTTCTGTTAAGATAAACGTGGGAATGGAATTACGAAGGAGGCAAACGGTAATTCTTTTTTTCGAAAGCCAAGATTTTTTTCACCTCTCCTCCACAAAGAATTGAAACACCCATCCAACACTTCGCTGTATTTTTTTAGAAATTATTTAACGAAAACAAGCTTCAAAAAATAGAAAGGTGGCAATACATATGCATTTTGAGGGTTTTGTCCAAAATGACTTCGACACATTTAAGATTGAAGGGTTATCCGAACGCATGGAAGCGATTCAGAATCGTATACAGCCAAAATTTCGTGCGATCGGCGAACCTTTGACAGAAGACCTTGCCATGATGTTGGGGAATGAGATGCATTTACATATCGCAAGACATGCGAGAAGAACAGTGAATCCGCCCAACGATACATGGTTGGCGATCTGCAACAATAAACGAGGATACAAACAACATCCACATTTCCAGATTGGATTGTATGACGATCATTTATTCATCTGGTTGGCTTTTATTTATGAATTGCCAAACAAACAAAAAATCGCTTCCACGTTTCTTGATCATATGGACGATATTGTGAAAATTGTACCAACCGACTATGTCGTATCGATGGATCATATGAAAAAAGACAAGGAATCGATGGAAGAGATCGATCTGCATGCCGCTTTAGAAAGGTTTCGCAACGTCAAAAAAGCCGAATTTCTCATCGGGAGACATATCGCCTCAAATGATCCGATTGTAAAAGACGGCAAAGCGCTATATGAAATTGTAAAAGATACGTTCGAAACACTACTCCCGCTTTATACATTGGCCTACAAATAATAAAAGGGGCGCAAGCTTAACGCTGCGTCCCTTTAATCATTTCCCCATCCGTTCCTTCTTTTGCCGCTTTTACAATCCGATAGCAAGCATAGCCGCTCGCTTCGTCAAATTCCTTGAAAAGCGTCTTCTCTTCTGCCATGGACGGGACAATCTTTTTAAACGCCCGATAGGCTTCCATCAACCGTTCTCTTGAAATTCCGGTTTCATATGCTTTTTCAATCGCCTCGTAAAACGAAGCGACAGTAATGATCTCATCCGTTGACCAATCATATCGAATCGGATAGTTATAATTCACCTTGCATAACTCCCTTCAATCATTCATCTTTTTCAACACTTCATTGATTACGAACCAGTTGCCATTGACTCTTGCATGACCAGTATCGACATTTCGAATACAGATGAATCATGAAGTCTTTTTCATTTTATCATACCAACGTTTATTCAGACGCAACTAAACTGTTCTTACAGCATGTTTCAACACTATTCGAATATTTCCTTTCTAAATAGATTAAAAACCGTCTACAAGGCACGCCAGGTGCTTTGTAGACGGTTAGAAAAGCATAAGATGGATACTTATTTTGAGATCATATGAATCGGCTTGCCAAGCGCGACTTCTGCAGCTTCCATGGAGATTTCACCCAATGTCGGATGCGCATGAATTGTCATCGCGACGTCTTCAAGTGTCATACCCGCTTCGACAGCAAGACCAAGTTCAGCGATCATGTCGGAAGCATTTTCCCCGACAATTTGCGCACCAAGAAGAAGTCCATCTTCTTTGCGTGCAACAAGCTTAACGAAACCTTCAGTCGCATCCAGTGCAAGTGCACGGCCATTTGCCGCAAATGGGAATTTACCAGCTACTACGTCATAGCCTTCTTCTTTCGCCTGTTGTTCGTTCAGACCGACAGACGCAAGTTCAGGATCTGTAAAGCAGACAGCAGGAATCGCCAAGTAGTCGACTTCGGATTTTTCGCCAGCAATCGCTTCAGCAGCGATTTTCGCCTCGTAAGAAGCTTTATGCGCAAGCTGGAGACCCGGTACGATATCACCGATTGCGTAGATGTTCGGAATGCTTGTACGGCATTGTTTATCCACTTCGATCAGACCGCGCTCTAGGAATTTGATGCCCAATTCTTCAAGACCAATCTCATCGGTATTCGGACGACGACCAACTGTAACGAGCACATAATCCGCTTCGACTTTCTTTTCTTCGCCTTTTGCTTCATAAGTCACTGTTACACCTGTATCTGACTCTTCGACACCTTTAGCAGATGCTTTTACAACAACTTCGACACCTTTTTTCTTCAAGCCTTTTTTGACGATTTGTGTCATTTGCTTTTCAAAGCCAGCAAGGATATCGTCCGCACCTTCGATAATCGTCACTTCCGAACCAAGGTTTGCATATGCAGAACCTAGCTCAGTTCCTATGTAACCACCACCGATGACTACGAGCTTACCAGGAACTTCAGTAAGGTTCAATGCGCCTGTCGAGCTAAGCACACGCTTAGAAAATTTGAACGTCGGGATTTCAACAGGTCGGGATCCTGTCGCAATGATTGCATTCTTGAATTTATATGTTTGTGCAGAATCTTCTTTGATCACACGAACTGTGTTGCTATCAACGAAGTATGCTTCACCTTCTACATAATCCACTTTGTTGCCTTTAAGAAGACCTGAAACGCCGCCAGTCAACTTGCTGACAACACCGTCTTTGAATGCTTGTGATTTAGCGAAATCCAGTTTCACTTCAGTCGCGGTAACTCCCATTGAATCAGAGTTTTTAGCATTGGCATAGCGATGTCCAACAGCGATAAGTGCTTTGGAAGGGATACATCCTACGTTCAAGCACACGCCACCCACAGTTTCTTTTTCCACAACAGTTACTTTTTGACCCAATTGCGCCGCACGGATTGCCGCGACATATCCTCCTGGACCTGAACCTACTACGAGCGTATCAATTTCGATTGGAAAATCCCCTACTACCATGATCTCACGCCTCCATTAATAATAATTCTGGATTACCGAGCAATTTCTTCAAATGATTCAATGCTTGTTGCCCTGTTGCTCCGTCAATCACTCGGTGATCGAACACCAATGATAATGCTAACATAGGTGCCGCTACAATTTCACCATTTTTTACGATAGGTTTTTCCGCAATTCGACCAATTCCTAGAATAGCGACTTCCGGATGGTTGATAATTGGCGTAAACCATTGTCCACCTGCTGATCCGATATTTGTGATCGAGCAAGATGCACCTTTCATTTCATTTGGAGACAGTTTCCCATCTCTTGCTTTAACAGCCAATTTGTTTATTTCATCAGAAATGGCAAATACTGATTTGCGATCTGCATGTTTAATGACCGGGACAAGTAATCCACGTTCCGTGTCAGCAGCAATTCCGATATTGTAATAGTGTTTTTGGATAATTTCCTGCGCAGCATCATCCAGTGATGTATTCAATGCCGGGAATTCGCGCAATGTCGAAACGAGCGCTTTGACGACATATGGCAAATAAGTCAATTTGATATCTTTCTCTGCAGCGATGTCTTTGAACTTTTTGCGATGTGCAACAAGTTCTGTCACATCGACTTCATCAAGCAACGTCACATGCGGAGCCGTATGTTTCGAATTGACCATCGCTTTTGCGATCGCTTTGCGGATACCTGACATTTTTTCGCGCGTTTCCGGGAAGTCTCCTTCTAGGTTAACTGGAGCTGGAGCTGCTGTTTGCTGCGCTGCTTCTTCCGCTTGAACGCCTTCTTCGGAAACAGCGGATGCTTGAACTTGTCCACCATTTTGGAAGGATTCGATATCTTCTTTCAAGACACGCCCGTTTTTACCCGTTCCTGCCACTTGGCGAATATCCACGCCTTGTTCTCGTGCAAATTTACGCACCGACGGCATCGCAATAATGCGACGGCTCGGATCGACATCTTCCTGGACTTTCTCACTTTGGGCTTCCTCTTGCTTCGGCGCTTCCTCTTTTTCGATCGATTGACCCGCTTCAGCAGTAGCTTGGACTTGAGCTTCTGTTTCAGCGCTTGCCTCTCCACCCGAGTCAGCATTTTCGTAACCCGGTGCATCGATTCGGATCAACACATCTCCTACGACCGCAACCGTCCCTTCGGAAACAACGACTTCTTCAATTGTTCCTGTCACTGGGGATGGAATTTCCACGACCGCTTTATCGTTCTGGACTTCAAGAAGCGTGTCGTCTTCACTGATTTTGTCACCTTTTGCAACAAACCATTTCACAATTTCGCCTTCATGGATCCCTTCTCCTATATCTGGTAAACGGAATTCATATGCCACGTGATTCACCCTTTCATGTTCAATTATTTTAGAATGTCAGTACTTTTTTAGCTGTTTCGGCAATATCTTTCGCATTCGGAAGCCATGCATTTTCACCTTGCGCGAACGGATAGATCGTATCCGGTGCCGCTACGCGAAGAACAGGTGCTTCCAAACTCAAAATCGCTCGTTCTGTAATTTCTGCTACAACATTCGCAGCAATACCCGCTTGTTTTTGTGCTTCCTGTACAACTATGGCACGATTCGTCTTTTCAACAGAAGCGATGATCGTTTCGATATCAAGTGGTTGAATTGTACGCAAATCGACAACTTCTAGTGAATAGCCTTCTTTTTCAAGTGCTTCAGCTGCTTTTAGACTTTCCTGTACCATTGCGCCATAAGCGATAACCGTCAAATCTGTCCCTTCACGTTTCACATCCGCTTTTCCAAGAGGTATCGTATACTCCTCTTCAGGAACTTCCTGTCTAAACGAACGATATAACTTCATATGCTCAAGGAAGATGACCGGATCTTCATCGCGGATTGCAGAAATCAGCAAACCTTTTGCATCATATGGTGTTGAAGGAATGACAACTTTCAATCCCGGTTGTGAAGCTACTAGACCCTCAAGGCTGTCAGCGTGCATTTCAGGTGTTGCTACACCGCCTCCGAATGGAGAACGAATCGTAACAGGTGCATTGAAACGGCCATTGCTTCGGAAACTCATCCGCGCTAATTGACCGCTGACAGAGTCGATCACTTCATAGAGGAAACCGAAGAATTGGATTTCCATAACCGGACGGAAGCCTGTGAATGCAAGTCCAATTGCAAGACCACCGATACCAGATTCCGCTAGCGGCGTGTCAAATACACGCTCTTCGCCAAACTCTTTTTGCAACCCTTCTGTTGCACGGAAAACCCCACCGTTATTTCCAACGTCTTCACCGAAGACGAGGACGTTTTTATCATTTTTTAACTCTGTACGCATTGCGTCCGTAATCGCTTGAATCATCGTCATTTGTGCCATCGGTTACTTCGACTCCTTCTCTGTGTAAATCGCGAGCTGTTCTTGTAAATTGTAAGGAAGCTCACCCTTATGCATAATGTTGATAAAATCGCTCACTTTTTGTTTTGGTGCAGCGTCTGCTTCTTTGATCGCTTCTTTAATTTCTTCTTTCGCGCGTTCGATCACTTCGTTTTCCTTCTCTTCGTTCCAGAGACCTTTTCCTTCTAGGTATTTACGGAAACGAATGAGCGCATCGCGTTTTTCCCACTCGCTATCCGTTTCGGATGTACGGTAACGAGTCGGATCGTCCCCAGCCATCGTATGTGGTCCGTAACGGTAACACATCGTCTCAATTAGTGTAGGTCCTTCACCGTTCAATGCGCGTTCACGTGCATCGCGTGTAACCGCATACACCGCCAGTGGGTCCATCCCATCCACTAGTACACTCGGAATACCCGCTGCAATCCCTTTTTGCGCCAATGTTTTTGCAGCTGTTTGCAACTCGCGTGGCGTTGAAATTGCATATTGGTTATTTTGGATAATGAAAATTGCTGGAGAACGGTATGCTCCCGCGAAGTTGATCCCTTCATAGAAATCCCCTTGAGATGTTCCTCCGTCACCTGTGTATGTCATCGCGACCGCTTTTGTACCTCGTTTTTGGAATCCTAGCGCGATACCTGCCGCTTGAATATATTGGGCGCCGATAATGATTTGCGGCGGGAATACATTGACGTTTTCCGGAATCGTCCCCCCTTGGAAATGTCCACGTGACCAAAGGAATGCGGTTGACAATGGCAATCCATGGAAAAGCATTTGTGGTACATCACGGTAACCCGGCAACACAAAATCCTCTTTTTCAAGCGCAAAGTGTGAAGCGATTTGAGATGCTTCTTGCCCTGCTGTCGGTGCGTAGAAACCTAAACGTCCTTGACGGTTCAATGAAGTTGAACGCTGGTCCAAAATTCGTGTGAATACCATACGTGACATTAAGTCAACGAGTTCTTCATCTGATAAATTCGGATTTGCATCCTCATTGACAATTACGCCTTCTTCGTTCAGAATCTGGAACATTTCAAACTTCTCTTCAATCGCGTTAAGTGTTTCCACCGGATCGAACTGCTTACCTTTTTTTGCAGCCATTTCGGCACCTCTCCTTTATATCTGTATTATAAACTCTCAAATTATTAATTGGTACAACTGAATTCTTTATCAGTATACTCAATTAAAATCAAATGGTCAATCATTGTAACCTCTTGTTATTCCGCACATCTACAGTTTCTGAATAGAAAATAAACATCATTCTGTATTAACACAATCCGAAATCTGTATTGTAACAGAATCCTATTTTGATAACGCATACATAACACAGAAAGATAGCAGGATTAATCTCCTGCTATCTCCACTTATCCGATATGATGTCTTGTCAATTGATTTCCATATCCTCTAGCAAAGAATTGACCCTCGTAGTCGCTTCGTTAAAGATGGAGATTGCCGATTGCACTTCTTCTTTCTGGGCATTCACTTCTTTTACTTGTTCATTTAATCGCGACAATCCCGTCCGATTGTCAATCAGCATTTCATATAACTCACTTTGCAATGTGGCCAGCTCTTTATATTCGGAAACGAAAGCAGCATGCAACTCATATCGTTCATTTACCACTGATTGCAGCTGTTCAATCATCTTTTTATTCTTTTCGTCGTCCTCATCCAAAACATTATCCAAATCCATTGCGTATTTCTTCGCACCCTGAATGGACGCTTCTTCCTTTTCAAGGAAGGCTAAACGCTGACCTAACATTTTTTTCAGCTCTGTCACTTTGGCTGCCAACTCCTCTTGACGGTCTTTCGTCAACTCCATGGTCTCGTTAAATAATTGCTGTTCTTGTTGCTCATACTCAAACACCGTCTCTTGCGCTTCCCGATAATCCATTTCCATATGATTCAATTCATCGATCACTTTTTTCAGCTGTTCATCTGCGGAAGTTCCAAAATTACATCCGACAAGCATGGCTGAAATCACCAACACATATATGAGTTTCAGTTTCACCAAAATGATCCGCTCCTTTATTCTTTCTGCTCAGCTTCTTTGTACGCATCGCCAAGTTTTCGACTTTTTTGAAACAGGTAAAGCGATCGTGTTTTATAACACTCGATTCAACATTATTCTTTATTCCTTTCACCTATTTTCACATTCGATTATACTATTGAATAGATACGTTTAACCGAAAGGAAGTTGTACGATGATTTTAATGGATCAAATCGTCCGTGAAGGACACCCGGCACTCCGCAAACGTGCGGAGGAAGTAAAATTCCCATTATCAGCAGAAGACCTAAAACTAAGTGAAGAATTACTTGAATATGTTAAGAATAGTCAAGATCCCGACTTGAACGAAAAGTATGGTCTTCGTCCAGGGATCGGTCTTGCCGCACCACAAGTAAATGAATCGAAAAGAATGTTTGCACTTCATATTCCGGAGAGTGGAAAAGAGGCGCTCAGCTTTGTCGCCATCAATCCGAAGATTGTCAGCCATTCTGTTGAACTCACCTATATTACATCAGGTGAAGGTTGCCTTTCAGTTGACCGGGATGTCGAAGGCTATGTGCCGCGATATGCCCGCATCACAGTGAAAGCGAAAGATGCGGAAGGCAAAGAATTCAAAAAGAGATTGAAAGGTCTTGCAGCAATCGCTTTTCAACATGAGCTGGATCATTTGAATGGCATCATGTTCTATGATCACATCGATCCGAAAATGCCTTATAAGGATATTCCTGGCGCCATCCCATTCGAACGGGATTGAAAATAGAAAGAAAGCATGGTCGAGCTGAAGAAATCCCACTTGACGAAAGGTTCCGAAAATGGTATACTTTCTCCAAGGAGTGATATAGCCATGTACAAACGCCTAAAACGGAAACTGTTGAAACGGCTGAATGGCATCCTCGGCAAAAAAACCATTGCATAAATATTCTAGCTCACCCTTCAAATGGTGGGCTTTTCTTTATTTTATGGAAATGTCGTGCTAATATAAAGAGAATGATTTGAATCGAACGTAAAAAGGAGAGCGAACGATGATTTATAAAGTGTATTATCAAGAAAACAAGCTACAAGTACCGGTCCGCGAAAACACTAGAAGCATGTACATCGAAGCGGATTCGGAAAGGGAAGTCCGCGCAAAGTTGAAGAATCGTGAATACAACATCGAATTCATCCAACTTTTAGAAGGAAAACACCTAGAGCACGAGCAGGCTTCACCCTATTTCGAGCTTGAGCAGGTCTGATTGATGAAATCGATTAAAAACAATGAAACAGCCGTTTTCGCATTAGGCGGACTAGGTGAAATCGGTAAAAACACATACGGCGTACAATTTCAAGATGAAATCATCTTGATTGATGCAGGCATCAAATTCCCGGAAGACGATTTGCTAGGTATCGATTATGTGATTCCTGACTACACATATCTTGAGCGGAATGTAGATAAAATCAAAGGTCTATTCATCACCCATGGTCACGAAGATCATATCGGGGGCATTCCTTACCTACTCCGAAAAATCAATATCCCGATTTACGGAGGAAAACTCGCACTGGGTCTATTGCGCAATAAGCTAGAAGAACATGGACTTTTGCGGACAACAAAAATGATTGCCATCGATGAGGACGATTTGATTAAATTTCGAAAGACATCGGTATCCTTTTTCCGGACAACCCATAGTATTCCAGATGCGTTCGGCGTTGTTGTAAAAACGCCTTCCGGGAATATCGTTCATACCGGTGACTTCAAATTCGACTTTACGCCTGTCGGTGAGCCAGCAAACTTAACAAAAATGGCCAAAATAGGTAGCGAAGGCGTTCTCTGTCTTCTTTCTGACAGCACAAATGCCGAAGTGCCAAACTTCACAATGTCCGAACGGAAAGTCGGAGAAAGCTTGAATGATATTTTTAGAAAAGTGGAAGGCCGTATTATATTCGCTACGTTTGCATCGAATATCCACAGACTTCAACAAGTCATACAAGCAGCTGAACTGTTCGGTAGAAAAATCGCTGTTTTTGGACGCAGCATGGACAATGCCATTACCATCGGGCGTGACCTCGGTTATATCGATGCGCCAAAAGAATTATTTGTCGATACCCAATCCTTGAACAAATTACCGGCAAACGAAGTAATGATTCTCTGTACAGGTAGTCAAGGAGAGCCGATGGCCGCATTGTCACGCATTGCGAATGGTACGCATCGTCAAGTGCAGATTCATCCGGGAGATACGGTCATTTTCTCATCCTCCCCGATTCCAGGAAATACGCTCAGTGTAAACAAAACAATCAATGCGCTATTCCGAGCAGGCGCGGAGGTCATTCACGGAAAACTCAATAATATCCATACATCCGGACACGGTTCGCAGGAAGAGCAGAAATTGATGCTACGGTTGATCAAGCCGAAGTTCTTCATGCCGATCCACGGCGAATACCGCATGCAGAAAATGCACTCGAACCTCGCTGTCGACTGTGATATTCCGCGTGAAAATACGTTTATCATGGGGAATGGTGATGTTCTGGCCTTGACACAAAATTCCGCCCGGCTTGCCGGCAGGATTCCATCAGGCGATGTATATATTGACGGAAGCGGTATCGGTGATATCGGGAACGTCGTACTCCGTGATCGCAGAATTCTCTCGGAAGATGGCCTTGTCATCGTTGTGGCAACGGTCGATATGAAACGCAATCGTGTCGTTTCCGGACCGGACATCATTTCCAGAGGTTTCGTCTATATGCGTGAATCTGGAACAATGATCCATGAAGCACAACAAATGCTATCGAAACAAATGCAACGAAAACTTGCAGCTTCCCCTGCGGATATCGGCGCACTAAAAAGTGAAATCATTGATGTATTAGGTCCTTATTTATTCGATAAGACAAAAAGGAAGCCAATGGTGCTACCAGTCATTATGGAAGTATAAAACAAAGCCCTTCAACTTAAGTTGAAGGGCTTTTTCATGGGAATCAGTGCAAGGCTTTCTTCTCAAATTTATGGATATCTTCATCCGATCCGATGATGATGAGAATATCATCTAGACGGATCTTTTCGATCGCTTGCGGAGATACCAAAATTTGGTTACTGCGTTTAATCGCTACAATATTGACACCATATTTTGCACGGATATCCAGATCGATCAATGTAAATCCCGCTATTTTCTCGTTCGCCTTTATTTCTGCGATAGAATACTCCTCTGATAACTCCAGATAATCCAGTATATTATTCGATACCATATTATTAGCAATCCGCATGGCCATATCCCTCTCCGGGTGTACGACCTGATCGGCACCAATTTTACGCAATACTTTTTCATGGGAGTCGTTCTGTGCTTTTACCGTTATTTTGGGGACACCTATTTCTTTCAACATCAGCGTCGTTAAAATACTTGCTTGAATATTTTCACCGATGGCTACAACAACATGTTCAAAGTTTCGAATGCCGAGCGACTTGAGTACAGATTCATCTGTCGTATCGGCCACCACTGCTTGAGTGGCAATTTGCGCATATTCATCTACACGACCATGGGAAATGTCGATCGCCATAACATCCGCCCCAAGCTCAATCAATTCCCGGACGATGCTTCCTCCAAACCGACCTAGCCCAATGACGACAAATTCCTTTTTCATAACTATTCTCCCCTGTTCACTTCATACATGCGCCTAGTGTATCACATAAATGGAAAATCCGTCATTTCAATCCCTGCTAAATTATAAGAAAAAAAACGACTATGCCTTTAAAGAAGGCATAGCCGCTCAATCATCAACTATTACTCTACAGTTCAACCAACACGCGCTTTACACGTTTTTCAAGCATTCTTATACCGCCACCACCCGCTTGATAATGTCTCAACAGACCATTTTTATCGAATACATAGTAAGCCGGAACATAATGGTTATCAAATCGGTCTGTCAGTTTCACTTCACCATCTACAAAAATGGGCTGTGTCATATCATGTTGTGCGGCGACTGATTTAATTCGACTTAAATCCAGATCAGCTTTTGACCGTGGCATATGGACAGCGATCACGTTCAACTCATCCCTATATTTATCTCTGAACTCATTGATCGCCCATATCGCTTCCTTGCAAAGCTGGCAACTAATCGACCAGAAGTGGATGAGTGTCGGCTTTTCTCCAATGAGATCAGCCTTTGTCTTTTGGCCATTCAACCATGCTGTTGCGCCTACAAGTTCAGGCATTTGTTCGCGCAATCTCATAATTGTTGTCCTCCTTAGTTTCCCAAAAATCTCCACTACTTAATATATGCATCGAGATTCCGATTGATAAGAACAAAAAAAACCAATTTCAAATCAGATCAACTTTTCACAGTTGACCTTCCATTGAAACTGGGCATTTTTGACGAATTCTCGTCATTATGTTTATCTATCCCTCATTTAAGGGAACTGGATTGTAGGGTCACTTGCAATGAGACGGTTTTGCAGGCCTGGCCAAGCAATACTCACAATCCGGATCACTGCAGGAAGCTTCACGCCATTCATCACATGTCGGACAATAGATGGAATCATGCTCATCATTATAAGCAAGAGGGTCGAGGCAAACGTTACAGTGATTGGATAGTTCGTTCAATTCTAGGATTTTCCCATTTTTCATAAGGAAAATGCCTTCAATCTCTTTTTTTCCCGTACGTGGATCGGCGAAAGGATCCCAATTGAGTCCCAAGTCTTCCATTGTCCAGTTACGTTCATCCGGATCTAGGTAAAAAATTTTCTTTTTTCCCAATCATAGCCCCCCTTTATGCGCTTTATTGTACCATAAAAAGTGAGAAATTCAATTGCCGGAGGATTGATCCTTATGCAGGAAATCACTGCGATCGACAAGCTGGATATCATGCAGTCATCTATGTCATTCGTACTTCCATTCGGCTATGACCGCAAAAGAAAGAATGACATCATTGAAACACTATTAGAAAATGATTTTACCTATTTTAAAATCGATCAACCATCCGATACTCACCATTATTACGGGATGGATATCACTGTTGAAGGAAAGGAACTTGAACAGTATTTCCTGCCATACGTTGGGCAAAAGCTATTTCCGGATACCCCTACCCAACAGGGATTCCATCGCTTCAGCATTTCCATCATGAAACCTTTCCGCCTCCAAATTAGAAAGTCTCTGTTGCCGTTCACCATTCAAAGCGTCGACATTACATTAGCTCCTTTCGGCATCGCATTCATGACGATTCGGGTGGAATTGGATGGGCACGTGCATGAGCTGACGGATGTGCTCGATTTCATGCATCATTTCCGGACGGTCGAGCCCATTCTCAAAGAGGAGAAAGGGGCAACGGTCCATTTCCCCGATAGTGGAGAGCAATTATCGGTGCACGATCTGCTATTTGACGTTTTATGTCCTTTTCTAAAGCGTTATTTTAGAGAGGAGGAGCATCTGAACGGTTATTTCGGTTCCCTCCCCTATTTTGAAGATGAAAGAATGTATGCATCTGCTTACCTTATCAGCCGTGAAGGAGCATTGATTACAGACAACCATTTGTACCGTATGGGTGCATTGGATGGTCGATCCCCGGACGGCGAGGCATTCGTGTCTGCACATAATCCGGCTTACATCCGACGGGTACTAGACCACACCCTACATGACAGATGGGCTCCGTATACATATACTGTCATCACCGAGCATGCCTACATCACCGTTACAAACCGCCCACCCGATGAGATGGACAGGGAATTGTCCCAATTCATGGGCACACATTATTATAATTTTCTACTTCATTATTTCTATAAGATCATGTTATTGCGCCTTGCATTTGAATACAGTCAACTCAATTGGAAGCAGGACAATGAATATGTCAAATCGCTTATCAAACTCATTACCCTTTTCTCCTCTTGGTATTATTTCCAAGAGGTCAGTACCCGCTCAGAAGGGAAAGAGTTATCGATAATGTTCCGTCAATCATTTTCAATCGATCAACTTTTCGATGATGTAAATAACACGTTGCACGAACTATATAAAAATCAGGAAAGTATCAACTCTGATCGGATGAATATGCTTTTGTTCGCTCTAACTGTCTTTACAGTCATTTCAGGCATATACGGCATGAACCTCGTCATCAAAGACTGGGAATCTTCAGCCGGCTGGAAAGCATTACAACAATATAATTTTTACGAATGGATCGCCCTCGTAACGGCCCTCAGTGGAATTGGTCTTTCCATCTATCTAATCGGGTCCACGATCGGAAAAATCGTTATCAAAAAACTGCGTAACCGAAAGGCTGAATCACGATTATGACAGAGACCGGATCGACCTCTTCCTTCCAGAGAGGTTATCCGGTTTTCTTGCTTCCATTAAGGTCATGTCAAATTCTATCGAAAACCTGAAAGTTTTCTCTTGATTTCCAAACCATTTTCTTTATAATAAAGAGGGTTTTCAGTAAACTCCAAGTATATTATGAATAAACCTAGGCATCATTACGTAAAGGTGGAGTGTCCATGGAAATTGGGCGTAAAATTAAAAGTCTGCGGTTAAAAAAAGGGCTTACCCAGGAAGAGCTTGGCGAACGGACCGATTTAACGAAGGGACATATTTCCCAATTGGAACGCGATCTCAACTCCCCTTCCATTGAAACATTATTCGCCATATTAGAAGTGCTAGGCACTACGCCGAAGGAATTTTTCGATGAACCGAAAAAAAATATGAAAGTCGTTTATTCTCCGGACGATCAGACCATTTACACAAACGAAGAGATGAAATACAGCATCCGATGGCTCGTTCCTCGCTCGAACGAAAATGAGATGGAACCTGTTTATATCTGCTTTCACGAAAAAGGAGAATTCAAGAAATTTGACCCTTCCCTATCGGAAACGTTCATCTTCGTTTTGAAAGGAAAAGTGGCCATCGAAATCGGCGAGACGACTTACATCGCTTCTAAAGGGGATGCCGCCTATTATGATGCATCCGAACATCACCGTCTATCGAATGCACATAAAGGAAAAACTGAAATACTACTCGTTGCGACGGAATCTTATTTATAAAGAAAAGTACAGAAGGGGGTTCATCATGACCACACAGCCAATTATCCGATTTGAAAATGTCACGAAAAAGTATAGTGAAGATTCGACCGTCCTGAACGGCGTTTCTTTTGAAATGGAAAGAGGGAAGTTTTACACTTTGCTCGGTCCTTCCGGTTGTGGAAAAACGACAATCCTTCGCCTTATTGCAGGCTTTACGGAAGCAACAGATGGAGATATCTTCTTTAACGGCAAAAAAATAAACGATGTCCCGGCAAATGAACGGCAGGTGAATACGGTGTTCCAAGACTATGCTTTATTTCCCCATCTGAATGTATTTGAAAATATCGCATTCGGTCTGCGTATTAAGAAAGTGAAGCAAGCCGAAGTGCAACGCCGGGTGCTTGAAGCATTGAAATTCGTCAACTTGGAAGGCTATGAAAACCGGGAGATTTCCGAAATGTCCGGTGGTCAACGTCAACGTGTAGCGATTGCACGTGCTATCGTCAACGACCCGGAAGTGATTTTGCTCGATGAGCCCCTGTCGGCCTTGGACTTGAAACTGCGTTCCGAAATGCAATACGAACTCCGGGAATTGCAACAACGACTTGGCAAAACATTTGTGTTTGTCACGCATGATCAAGAAGAGGCGCTCGCCATGTCCGATGAGATCTTCGTCATCAACAAAGGTGAAATCCAACAATCCGGTACACCGATCGATATTTACGATGAGCCGATCAACCGTTTTGTCGCTGATTTTATCGGCGAATCGAATATTGTACCGGGCATCATGATCGAGGATTATGTCGTCCAGTTTACAGGGAAGACGTTTGACTGTGTGGACCGGGGCTTGAATCCGAATGAAAAAGTTGATATTGTCATCCGCCCAGAAGACTTGGAATTGACAACCGTCGAAAAAGGTAAACTGCATGTAACCGTGGACACACAATTATTCCGTGGCGTTCACTATGAATTATCCACTTATGATCCAGAGGGCAACGAATGGCTCGTCCATTCGACCAAAAAGGCGGAAGTGGGTGTCACCGTCGGATTGGACTTCGATCCGGAGGCAATTCATGTCATGCGTTTGAACGAAACGGAAGAAGAATTTGATGCAAGACTAGAGGCATATGGGGTAGCAGAAGATGAATAAGAGACTGTTACGCCCTTTATATACGGTTCCTTACACGGCTTGGATCATCCTATTTGTCGTTGCGCCGATCGCCCTCATTTTGTATTATTCCTTTTTCGATTTGACTGGGCATTTCACATTCGATAATTATAAAAACTTTTTCACATCCGTCTATTTGAAACTGACAATCAGTTCATTTTGGTATGCATTTCTCATAACACTCTTTTCGTTGCTGTTTGCATACCCGACCGCTTATTTCTTAACGAAGACGAAACATAAGCAACTTTGGCTGTTGCTCATTATCATCCCATCTTGGATCAATCTATTATTGAAAACGTATGCGTTTATTGGCTTATTCGGTCTGTACGGTCCGGTGAATGCATTTCTGGAAGTGATGGGGATCGGCCAGCAACAACTGCTGTTCACTGATTTCAGTTTCGTATTCGTCTCGGTTTATATTTTCATTCCGTTTATGATTTTGCCGATTTTCAATGCGCTCGATAAATTGAACCCAACATTGATCGACGCTTCACGTGATCTCGGTGCGAATGCTTGGACAACATTCAGACGTGTCGTCTGGCCGTTGACTTTGCATGGGGTGAAATCAGGTATTCAAGTTGTCTTCATCCCTGCCCTTTCGCTGTTCATGATTACGCGGCTCATTGCGGGAAATAAAGTAATTACGCTTGGGACGGCGATTGAACAACAGTTCCTTGTGACACAAAACTGGGGCATGGGATCCACCATTGCCGTATTCCTGATTTTGTTCATGTTCATCATCATGCTGATTACAAGTGGTAGTGAGAGGGGGACGACGACCAATGGGAAAATTAAGTAAACTCCCGAAACTGTACTTAGCAGTCGTCTTCATCATTTTATATGCACCGATTTTCTACCTGATCTTTTACTCATTCAATTCAGGCGGTGGCATGTCGAATTTCGAATCGTTCACACTTGAACATTATGCGGCCGTATTTGATGATACGCGCCTTATCATCATTTTGATCAATACGATTGTCGTTGCATTATTGTCTGCGCTGCTGTCGACTGCGATCGGTGTATTGGGTGCCATCGCTATCATGTACATGCGCAATAAAGCGATGCGTAGCGCCGTCTTATCTTTGAACAATATTCTGATTGTCAGTCCGGATGTCATTATCGGGGCGTCATTCCTCATTTTATTCACAATGGTCGGCATCAAGCTCGGATTCGCTTCCGTACTCATTTCCCATATTGCGTTCAGCATCCCGATTGTTGTCATCATGGTATTGCCGAAGCTACAGGAGATGAGTCCGTCACTGATCGATGCTGCGCTGGATTTAGGCGCTACGAAAAAGGACATCTTGAGACGTGTCATCATCCCCTTTATCAAACCGGGGATCTTCGCAGGATTTTTCCTGGCGTTGACGTATTCCCTCGATGATTTTGCGGTCACTTTCTTCGTGACAGGAAATGGTTTCTCAACGCTGTCCGTTGAAATTTACTCCATGGCCCGCGCAGGGATCACTTTGACCATCAATGCCTTATCCGGCTTGATTTTCATCGTAACCGTCATCTTGGTCGTCGGCTACTATGCGATTAGTCGAAAAGCAAAATCACCGCTTTCGGGGGTGAGAAGATGAAAGAAATTGTACGTGGAGCAGCTGTAATCATTCTCGTATCCGCCATCTTATTGTTTGTGAATGCGAAGTTGAACGAAGGCGGTGGCAGTGGTGGTAAAAACACCATCACGGTCTATAACTGGGGTGAATACATCGACCCGGATTTGCTCAAACAATTTGAACAGGAAACAGGCATTAAAGTCATTTATGAAACATTCGATTCCAATGAAGGAATGATGGGGAAAATTGAACAAGGCGGCACATCCTATGATATTTCGATGCCTTCCGAATATATGGTCGAGATGATGACGGAAAAAGATCTGCTTTTACCGTTGGATTATAGTAAAATTCCAAACGTTAAAAATATCGATCCCTATTTCCTCGATTTGCCTTTCGATCCCGGCAATGAATATTCCCTCCCCTATTTCTGGGGAACGGTCGGTATCGCGTTCAATCCGACGTTGCTGGACGGTCAAACTTTTGAAAGCTGGGATAAATTATGGGATCCTTCACTCACCCAACAAGTCGTTCTGGTCGATAGTGCGCGTGAAACGATCGGAATGGGGCTGAACTCGCTCGGCTATTCATTGAACTCCACCAATCTGGATGAATTGCGTCAAGCGACGGATAAGTTGAAAAAATTGAGTCCTAATGTCAAAGCGGTCATCGGGGATGAAGTGACGCAACTGATGGTCAATGGCGAAGCGGCCATCTCGCTCACATGGTCCGGTCAAGCGGCCGATATGATGTATGAAAACGAGGACATCGATTATATCGTTCCAGAGGAAGGTTCGAATCTATGGTTCGATAATATGGTCATTCCGCGGACCGCTTCGAATATCGAAGGGGCACATGCCTTTATCAACTTCATGCTGGACGCTGAAGTAGCGGCGCAAAATGCCGATTATGTAGGCTATTCCACACCAAACATGGCCGCTCTTGAATTCATGGACCCCGAAGTGATTGAAGATGAGCGTTTCTATCCGGATGAAGAAACAAGAAGCCATCTCGAAGTGTATCGCAATTTGGGACTTGAAATGCTCGGCCATTACAATGAATTATTCCTGGAATTCAAAATGGATATGAAATAAGAAAAGCAAAAGGTGCCCGCCTAGACAGGCACTTTTTGCTAGACCATAAGAAAAAAATGTCGGTGCCAGTTACTGTTGCAATTCATTCTCTTCGAATTGTAGCAGCAGCTGGCACTGCTTTGATGTATTTGCATGAAGAATATGGTATTATACGTTAACAGCACAATTCAATTAGGAAAGTAGGCGTTTCGATGGCGATCAAATCAACGAATTTCGCTCTATATTTACTGATGTTCAATATGTTTATCGCCATGGCTGGCATCGGACTGATCATCCCTATTATGCCGGAATACTTGGGCACTTTCGGCGTCGCAGGACAAGCACTCGGCTTTCTCATTGCGATTTTTTCTTTCGCCCAATTCATCTTTTCCCCATTAGCCGGTAATCTATCGGATCATCATGGACGAAAAATCATCATTATTATCGGACTGATCATTTTCGGGCTCTCCCAGCTGGCATTCAGCCTTTCCACGGAACTATGGATGCTATATGTTGCCCGCTTTTTCTCCGGTTTCGGTTCCGCTTTCATCGTACCGCCAATGATGGCTTTCGTCGCCGATGTGACATCATATGAAAATCGCGGCAGGGGGATGGGTTTACTCGGGGCTTCCATGTCCCTTGGATTTATGATCGGTCCTGGGATTGGCGGTTTTCTATCCAAGATCAGTTTGCATTTCCCTTTCTATTTTGCAACAGGAGCAGCCCTTATTGCAGCACTGCTATCGCTCTTTTTCCTACCGAATCCTAAACCTGTCATTTCAGAAGAACAAGCAAAACGAAAAAGTGAAAACTTGTTCCAACAGTTAAAACGATCCACAAAGACACCGTACTTCATCGTGCTCATTGTCATGTTCGTCTTTTCATTCGGATTAGCAAACTTTCAATCTACGTTTTCGCTTTTCGTTGACCATAAATTCGGCTACACACCTTCACAAATTGCGGTACTTATTACAGTAGGTGGCTTTGTTGGTGTCATTGTCCAAACATTCGTCATCACCCCCCTTTTTAAAAAGTATGGGGAAATGCGTGTCATCCTTGTCAATCTGGTCATCGCGGCCTTTTCCTTAATGAGTATTGCTTTCGTCAATCTGTTTTGGACGATCTTATTGACCGCAACCATCTTTACCACTGCCACAACTTTGCTTCGCCCTGCGGTCAATACACTGATTTCTAAGCTTGCAGGCAAAGAGCAAGGCTATGCAGCTGGTATGATGAATGCCTATATGAGTTTAGGGAATATGATCGGTCCCGCAATAGCCGGAAGCATCTTCGATATCAATATTGTCTACCCTTATATTCTGGGCATGCTCATTTTACTAGGCTGTTTCGGCATCGCAGCATTCTGGGCGAAAAAGAATCAACCCTTACTTGCCACAACGAGGACAAAATAAAATCAATTACGCCGAGGCGTAATTGATTTTCTATCGTTTTCGCTTCGCTTTCAGCAATTCGGCAATACTGTCTTGAGCTGCTGAACCCTCCCCGACGATCGGTTTTCTCCCCCGTTCCCCCCCGAATCCTTTCAATAGGCCAAAACGGCGAAGGGTGATATCGAGAAAAAACAATAGCATCGCGGCACCGATAAGCCATTCTGTTATAAGAGTTTTTTCACCGCTTTTATACGGATGATCCCGGAAAGCCTCTCCCGGCTCCTCCAATACTTTGCCGCCCGTACGTTCCGCAATTTTCGTCATCAATGCCCGGTCGGGTGGGCTCGGCTTGTATTCGTCACTGTATGGAACCGAAACACCCGCTTCAAACAGGCCGCCTTTGTCATCGGATATTCCGAAAAATACGAGTCCGGGCTTTGCATCTACAGTGACACGCATTTTACCCGGGGCCAACGGTTCTGCGATGAAAGGAACTTCCTGCCCTTCTTCATCGACAATGGCAATATCGAGAAAGGCCGCTTGCCGGGAGCTGTCCGTCACTGTATAGGTGCCGCCGCGTTCATGGGTGATCAGATAAGGAACTTCCTCATACGATGGCAACAGACGTGCCACTGCCGTGTTCCAAAACGCCGAATACCCGCTCCACCTTGCAAAATCTCCCGTCCATCGTCCTGTTGAATCGGATGTGAATGCGATCGTTCTACCAAGCCCATACATCCATTCCACAAGCACAGGGTCTTCCTTATGACTTTCGCCGACAATCGTTGCTGTCCTTTTGGCTGTTGTGGCAATATAAGCGTTCATCTGTGGGACGCCGTCTGTGAACAGTGAAGTCCATTCTGGAACATTGCCAAGTGTCATATAGAAAGGATCATCTTCGATATAAGTTCTCGTCAACATCGACGTTTCCCTTGTTAAGATGGCTGGTACTGTCGACTCATCAACCACATCGTAAAAGCGTCCGCCTCCATCCTCTGCAAGGCTTTCTAACAACCCCCAGTCAGCATCTGAGCCAATGGCAACTGTCGAAAGCGTAATATTGTTCTTTCTTCCTTCTTCTATGACATCTTTATAGTCTGGTGGCATCTCTGATTGGCCATCCGTCAGAAGAATGATATGTTTGCGTTGCAATTTCAAGCCAGCCAAATCGGCATAGGCCTTCTCCACTCCCGGGAAAATATTCGTCCCGCCATCTGCCGGCACGGATAGAATCTGCTCGACCGCTTTTTTCTTATCTTCTAGCGGTCCGACGGGAATCACTTCCCATAGTTGGTCATCGAAAGCCGTAAAACCAAATGTATCATCATCACGAAGAAGTTCAACTGACCGCGCGGCCGCTTCCCTTGCTAAGACAATTTTGGAACCGGCCATACTGCCAGAACGATCAAGAACGATGACTAAACCGAGTGAAGGGAGTTGTTCTTTCCCTTTCACTTCCATCTCGACGGGAAGAAGACGTTCAATTGGTGACTTGAAATACCCGCCGAGCCCGAAACTTTCCTCTCCACCCACCATCATGAACCCAGTTCCAAAATTTTTAACCGCCTGTTCAATGACCGTCATCTTCTGCTCACCGACGCTATGACCTGGGACATTATCAAAAATAATCGCACTATACGCTAAATAACCTGAAAGATTTGCGGGCAAGTTTCTGGCATCGACTACATCCACCTGTATGGCAGACTGATCCAGCAAACTCGGAATGCTCGATGGATTCCTCTCCGTCTGCACAACAAGTACTCGCGGTGAATGCTTCATCATCGTGACGGAAAGCATCCGATTATTTTCAAGTAAGCCATCATCCGGTACAATGAGCTTCGCTTCGTATTTTAACAACCCGTCCCCTGCCGCCGACGTTCGAAAAGAAAACGCATTTTTTCCCGGTTCAAGTGTCACGGATTCCTTAATGATTTCTTGATCATTTTGGTAAATGAACAATTCCCCTGCCGTTCGTGTGGATGACTCCACTTCCACTTCGAGGTGTTGCTTTTCCCCTGCGAAGGCAGTTCTTGGGGTATTAAAAAACGCAATAGATGCGTCTGCATTGCTCGGCCTTTCAAGAAGAACTGTATCGATGGTGACCCGCCCACCACTGTATTTAGGCAATAACTTTTCAACTGAATGAACCGTCTCCAGTCCATCCGACAAGAGGACGATCCGCGTAGCGATCGTTCCTTTCGCCACAGCTGACGCCACATCAATCGCTTTGGCGATATCTGTTGCGCCATCCGCTTCCATTTTGTCCATAATCGGCACCGTCACATCTGTATTTTTCAGTTGGACATCTGTCCGGAACGTTTCCGCAAATGAATACAGCCCGACAGACTGATGCGCTTCGCGGTCTTTTAAACTTTCCGTTATCCATTCGTCCGCTGCATTACTTGCATCTGCAATGGATACAGAACGATCCACCACAAACAGAATCTGTTCCTCATCGGCACGTAATGTAATAGAAGGAGCAGCAAGTGCCAACACAAGCAAGGCAACGGCCAGACAGCGCAACACAAAAAGGATCATACGCTTTCCGACGAAGCGCATGCCGGATGATTTCCATGCATAGACCATATACATAGCAATTGGGATCAGCAAGAGAAGCCATAGCGGTTGGTTAATTCGTATATCCACGGCGTCGCTGCACCTCCCATTCAATCAGTAGAAGTAGGAGAACCGGGATGAGGAAATACCATCCAATTCGATTCTTCCCTTCTTCCACCACTTCTCCATGATCCATCCTTTCAATCTTATACGAAGTGCCCGGCATGATTTCTTTTTCGGCACTTTCCAACTGCACGGCCAGCCATTTCTCCGTTCCGTTATCCATTACTTTGTAAATCCCCGGTTTTGACGGAGCGATGAAATCCGAACTATCAACAAATGTCGAGACGTATTCATCCGTTAACGTATAGAGTTCCATGTTGTTTTCTATTCCGCTTGAAAGAACCGCTCGCCGCTCATTTGGAATAAATGTACCGAGCGAACCTGATTCGGACCGAAGCAATTCGGAAGCGCTCCAGATGAATAATGGGAAAGACGGGTGCAAAGGCCAATCCGTCAATTCGATATCGGTCAGGATGATAATGTCACCCCGCTTCGATTTCTGGATGAACGGCTGTTCTCCGACAGTCGCAATCGTCGTATAAGATGCAAAAGGTGGATACAATGCACTGACGTAAACATCGGTTATATCGGCTATTGTGAATAGGCTATCATCTGTGTTGCTCGTCATACCTGAAACTGATTCTGCCGACTTGTCATTCCTGCCGATGAGGATGACGGGCTTTGTTCCTTTCTCTAAAAAGGAAACATCATTTGTCACAATGATTGCACGATCTTGTGCCAGTTGCATCTCATTTGTCGATCCGGTCGTCACTGTCAATCCAGTCACCTCGAACGCCCGCTTAACGAGTTCATGTAATTGCCCATCCACGATTGCTTCCGACATCTCATTGCCCAGCAGCACATATGCGGTATTGTCGGCTGCATACGCATCGTCCACCCATATGTCCGCACTCATCGCTTGGCTGTCAGGCAGTTGTTTAAAGGATAGCAGAACCTCTTTCCCGCTCTCGACTGTAAAGGATTCATTCACCAATACTTTTTCTGTTATCGCATCTGTAATCTGTACCTCTCCGGTTTGATCGCCAAGTGAATCGTTGACCACTTTGACAATGGCCTCGGTACCTTCTGCGGTCTTCACGGCACCAAACTTGTCGATGGAGATATTTGGGCTTGGCTCTTCTTTTGAGCCATGAATTGTCCAAGCAAGATTTCCTTGTTCTTCGGAAAACAAGGCTCGGTCCAGTGAATCGGTGTAAATATGAATATCCGCGCTACCCTCCGCTACGATTAATTGTGCCAATGCTAGCGCCCGTTCCATATGTTCATGTTCATAGGCGACCGTCAAAGCATCAATTGCTTTTCTAACAGTCGCTTCATCCGTATCCTCACGCACGGCAATGAACGGCTCGCTTCCCGTTGTGATAATCGTGATCGGCTCTCCTATTCGACTCTCAGCAAGCTTCTTCATCGCTTCCTGATGTTGTTCAAATAAGGGAGCCCCGGCATTGCCAACTAACATGCTCGCTGACGTATCCACAATGAAAATCGTATGGCCGCCAGTCGCTTCCTCTTTGTTCAAATAGGGGTCCAATAAAATAAATACGAAAAGCAGCAAGGCCGCCATTTGCAGATAAAACAGGGCATTCCGCTGCAGATTTTTCAAGTAGGGAGAGATTTTTGTCTCCCGCATCGACTGCTCCCAAAATAACGTGGAAGAAATCGTTTTTATTTCATACCGTTTGCGAAAAAAATAATACAAGAGGACAGTCAATGGAAAAATCGCAGTCCAACCGACTATCAGGTTATTGAATCCCATTTGGCTGTCCCCTCCTTATCGCAACCAACCTGCACGCCTCATTTTCTTTGTGACAGTTTCCATGACACCCTCAATCAGATTTGCAGGCAACAGACGTATCCCATACTTGCCAGCAAGCGCCGACAAGCGGGCTTCATGGGTAGTTTTTTTGTCTAAATAAGCCTGCACTGCCCGTTTTGTCATTGTTACTTCAATACCACTTCCACTTTCGATGTCAACAAAGCGGATATCCCCTTCATAATCGGGCAATTCCTCAGGTTTCGAATGGACCGTGATAATACGTACATCCCTACAAATGCCTGGCAAGCGCCGGAAAAAAGACGCCCATTTATCGGTTTCTTCAAGGCCATCCGTGATGATGAACAACACAGTAACCGCTTTGGGTATTACGGAAAGCGCACGATCCGTGAACGGTTTAGTAGAAGCAGGCAATTCAAGCGAGGAAATGAATTTCGTCAAAGATGCCCGGTGAGCAGCACCTTTCTTTCTATAAAAATGGTCACGTTCATCGTCCCAAGTGGAAAAGGATACCGTATCGCCACTTTTAAGCGCGATATGACCAAGCGCGATTGCCAACTGTCGAGCATAATCCCATTTTCCATCTACTCCCATCGAAATCGTCGGATCGAGTAAAATATGAACGCGCATTTCCTGTTCATCAAGAAACTGCTTGATGAACGGTTTATCGGTGCGAGCATAGACGTTCCAATCGATATGGCGCAAATCATCTCCTGGATGATATTCCCGGAAATCGGAAAAATCGAGGGAGGAACCCGTCTTGTTTGATCGATGCGTTCCTTTTTGATGGCCAAGCCTTTTTGAATGGGAGACGATAGATAAGGCACCGAGTCTTTTTGTCAGCCTATCCGGAAACAATTCGCTGCTCATTACACGGAAGCCCCTTGCCGCACTTCTTCCAGCAACTTGGCGATCAAGCTATCGACATCGACACCTTCCGCTTCACCTTCATAATTGATCAAAATACGGTGGCGCAATGCGGGCTTGGCAACTGTCTTAATATCCGCGATGGACACATGAAAACGCCCAGCTACAAGGGCACGCGCTTTCGCCAGTCTAATCATCGATTGAAGCCCACGCGGTCCGCTGCCATATTGGACGTATTTTGACCATTCATCTGCAGAACCGCTTTTGTCATGTGTAGCTGCGACAAGATCGATCGCATAGTCGATCATTTCATCCGCTACAACAACTTCCTTCACCATCTCCTGCGCTTCCACGATTTCCTCCGTGCCCATCACTTTTTGAATATCGACGCTACTAGATCCCGTCGTGCGCTTCAGTATTTCTTTCAATTCCGCTTTCGTCGGATAAGGAAGGAGGATTTTGCACAGGAAACGGTCCATTTGGGCTTCCGGCAATGGATAAGTGCCTTCCATCTCGATTGGGTTCTGTGTGGCAAGCACAAAAAATGGTCTTGCCATTTTTCGTGTTTCCCCGAGTACGGTCACTGTTTTCTCCCCCATCGCTTCCAGTAGGGCACTTTGTGTTTTCGGTGTCGCTCTGTTAATTTCATCGGCAAGTACCATCTGACTGAAAATCGGCCCTTCCTTGAACACAAATCGTTGCATCCCTTCCGCACTACGCTCTAAAATACTCGTTCCAGTAATATCAGCGGGCATTAAATCAGGCGTAAACTGGATCCGGGAAAAGGATAGATCCAACACTTCCGAAATCGTCCGAATCAGCATTGTCTTCCCCAATCCGGGCAACCCTTCCAGAAGCGCATGCCCATCCGCCAAAATAGCATAGAGCGAAAACTCGACCGCTTCTTGCTGACCGACGATAAACTTCCCGATTTCTTCTTTCACCGCGCCAAGCTTTTCGCTCATTTCTTTAAATTGCTCTGGTGTATATGGCATTTCAACACTCCTATTCCGTTATCTTCATTCAGCGGTAGACTCCTACCTTTATAGATGGTGAGATGAATATGTTTTTGTTTACCTGTTCAGTGGGTGTTCAAACGCTCGCTGAACGAAGATAAAGCCTCCGGCGGATGTCACGGATTTTGAAAGGAGTCAATTGCACAAGTGCAATTCAAAATCCGGACGCAATCACGCCGAGGCGCGATTGATCATTCAATAGAGGAAAAGTAATCGGAAAGGATGTGCTGCAAATCTGGCGGCAGCTTCATGCGATCCGTACTTTGGAGGTAAGATTCCTTATATTGACCGACCACTTCTTGATAAGGTCGGACCGTCCCTCTTTCTACAGGACCTTCCGTTTCCCGTTCTTCGATGAACTCCCCTTCACCTAAATTTCCATCTACAACGGAGGGATCCCCTTTCTCACCGATACGATGATGGGGGATAGAAAGAAGATTTCTTCCGCCTGATCCTTTCCCCGCACCGCTCCCGCCTCCTCCAGAAACAGACCCTTGGCTCTGACCTTGGGCTTGGCCCAGTCCTTGCTCTTCGCTTTGCCCCGTGCCTTCGCCTTGAGTTTGCCCCTGGCCTTGCCCTTGACTTTGACCTTCTCCCTGGCCTTCACCTTGCTCTGACTCATTGCCCATTCCGGCTTCTTGTTCACCGACGCCCTGCCCATTGCCATCACTTTGATTTTCGCCACTACCGACCTCTGTCGATGGATCCGTTTCCCCTTCCTCTATGGCAGATGGAGAATTCTCCGCATTTGCAAGCGCCGGCAATGATGGGGCCTTTCCGATATGATTCAGCGCTGTATGTGCTTTCCCTGCATTTTTTGCCAGTTCATCCGACAGCCTGCCAAGTGCGTCCAGTTCTTTCTCTTCTGCCTGTGCCCAAGTGTCTGAAGCGTCTTCCGATTGCGCTGAATGCTCTTTTCTCTCAGCAAGACGTTTTTCTTTCAAACGCATTTCTTTCTGCTTTTTGACCAGCTCTTTCAACGCCTCTTCCGAAGTCTCTGCCTGCTGTAGCTTTTCAGTGAGTTCCAGCAATTCTTTTTTCACATCGGGCAATGTTTCCTTTGCAATCAGTTCATGCACATCTTGTTTCATTTCTTCAATAATCTCTTGTTCCTTCGCGATGGCGTCTGCCTCCAATTGCGCTTCGGAAGGAATAAGAAGTAGCATGACGAGGACAGCACTCAGTCCAATGATCCCCGCAAGCATCAACGCATTCAAATAAGCTTTCCTTCTTTTTTTAAAGCCTTCAAATGCATGGGCCACTTCTGATTCCGCTGCCTGGATCAAAGCCGGGGCCAGATGCGTATCTTTCTCGTCGACCCCCATTGCCGTTAGAAGTAGATTATCCGGCATATAACGATCCAGCCGACGAATCGCTTCGATGGGCCGGGACCGTTTAGTGACGAGATAGATGATTGTCACAACAAGCGCCAATCCTGCCGCTCCTAGGGCGAACGCTTTGTAATGAGGGAGGACGAACAGTCTGGTAGCGGCAATCATAAGTACCGCCAACAAAATAGCTACGAACAGCCCCGTTTGTCCGGTATAAACGAATTGTTCAAAACGGAGGCGCCTCAGCACAGCCTTTACATAGGTGAATAATCGCGCTTTTCCATCCATCCTGTCCTCCCCCCTTCTTATTTCGTACGCTTCATATTTACTCGCAACCTTTTAATCGCCACAACAAGCGACAGAACGGTAAGTGATAAATAAAAGAGCAGATAACTGACCCAAATTGGGAATTCTACCTGTGTCATTTCCGCTATTCCGTTCCCCACTTCCGGAGATAAAATCGATGCGAACAAAACCGCAGGGTTAATGGCTGCCCAGAAATACCCGACGATAGACGATGAAGAGGCACCGGTCCCAAAATAGCTATATGCCGACATCTGTATCGCGATCAGGAAAAGAAAGCCTGTCACAATCGATAAGAACAACATCGTTCCATAGGTGGCAATCATCGAGACGACCGTTCTCCGAATCAGCGTGGAAAAAAGGACCCCCACACTACCGATCGCCAGCACTGTCACAAACAAGAACAGAAAGACTCTCGCAAAATCCATCGGTGATATGCCACCGAATAAGAAAACTAAACTATAGATCGGCAAGCCAGCCACGATTAGCAACAGTAAAAAGGCGATCGAAGCCATCAATTTCCCCGTAATAATTTGGAGCGAACTTTGTGAAGTCGTCAACAAAATCGGCAATGTCTGCTTCTCCCTTTCCGAGCTGATCGTACCTGCCGTCAAACCCGGCGTGATGAATAATACAAGACCGAGTTGGATGAATGCTAACAGTGTAAACAGGATAAAACTCTCACTCGGTCTAAAATAGGAAACCCCCGTAATATTCATCGTCGTGAAAATGAAACCAAAAACAAAAATGCACATGGCAATTAAATAGAACAGAATACCGTTGAAGCTTTTTACAGAACGGAAGCGCAACTTCAATTCCTTGAAAAGGACAGGATTATTCAGCTTCACATCATTCAGCCCCTTTCGTTATTGCCATGAACACATCTTCGAGATCTGTCATATGTTCCATGAATGATAGGATCAATACATCATTAAGGATGGCCCGTTTTAACAAGCTGACCTGTTCTTCCGCTGTTCCTTTATACGTAAAGGTGAGGCCATCCTCCGCATCTGTCTTTTCCAGATTGGCAACGAACGGTTCTTCTTCAAAAAATGCAATGGCTTTCTCAAGCGGTCCAACCAAACGAACTGTAATCACACGTTCTCCGCGCAGTTTGTCTTGGATCGCTGCGACCGAGCCATGGGCAATCAGACGTCCATTATCGATGACGCCGATTTCGTCGCACATTTCCGCGAGTTCGAGCAATATATGTGAGGAGATCAAAATGGTCTTCCCCATCTGTTTAAGCGTTTTTAAAATATCCCTCATTTCGACGCGGGCACGCGGATCGAGGCCTGATGCCGGTTCGTCAAGTATGAGCACTTTCGGATCATGGATCAGGCATCGCGCCAGGCAAAGCCGCTGTTTCATCCCCCGTGACAGCAAATCCACATAGTCATAGCGCTTATGGGATAGGTTGACAAGTTCTAACAATTGAGGGATGAGAACTTTTCTTTCCGCTTCCGGAATGCCATAACTGGCACCGTAAAAATCGAGATATTCATCCGCTTTCAACTGATCATACACGCCAAAAAAATCTGGCATATAACCGATCATCTTTCGAACAGCTGCTGGATTTTGCCTTACATTCACGCCATCGATGAAGACATCTCCTGAAGTCGGTTGCAACAATGTGGCCATGATCAGGAAGGTTGTCGATTTCCCGGCACCGTTTGCTCCAACAAAACCGAAAACTGTTCCTTCACCCAATGTTAAATTCAAATTGTCCAGCGCATGGAACGTTCCGTATTTTTTGGTCAATCCTTTAATTTCGATCATTTTACCACCTCACCGTTCAACTTTAGTTCAGGAGCATGCCCTTCATTGCCATTTTTCGCATCATGCATAACCATCCGGATGACAATTTTACCTTCCGGGGAAATATAATCTTTCACATTTTCCTCTATTGTCCAATTTTCGGATTCGCTACGTTCAAATTTTCCAGTTCGGACATTCAATAGGCTCGCTTCATACAATTGTTGTTGGATTTCCCTTACTTCGATAGATGTCCAGTCCAACTGTTCATTCAGAAATTCCTTTGGCAATTGCCATGTTTGGATATAGGCGGCTTCACTGAAAAAATATTGGTTAGTTGATCCTGATGGAGAAGCTTCAAACCGGCCGTTTTCCGAAAGGAGTGACATCGTCATCATGTCTGGCTCGACTGTCACCGTCTTGTTGAACAGCACATCTGCCTCCACCGGTTGCACAAGCAAGGTCATCGAAGAAATGGATGGCTTTCCTTTTTCCAGTTCCACCGGGATGACTTGCGTATCCGTAAAGCCAATGAGAAATGTTTCGGTAGTTTGACTTAACTGTTCCCCCGCAAAGGTTAGCAGTTCGTTTTTCCTCATTTGCACTAAATCATCTGTACCGCTCGGAAAAGGAGTGCCAAATTGATTGGGCAAGGTAGTACTCGGCAATAACGTGCTCGACTTCAATGTCTCATGGACGTCTATCGTCTCTCCTGGGCCAAGATCACCGATCGGTATCAATGTTCCGCCTGACCAAATGGCAATATCCGTCAAGGCGAACGGGAATACGTTTGTGATCGTTCCTGCCAGTTGCTGATCCTCAATACGCAATGACTGATCTAGCTGTCCTGTCTTTTCCACCCTTGCCTTGCCGTACACAGTGGCGACATCCCAATAACCGATCTTACGCAGATGGAGCTTCACCCCGCTCGCATCCTGTTCTACTATTGTCTGCTTATGCGAAGGAGCAGATGAGGAGTTAAAGAGTGAACCAGGCATCGAAGCCGCTAAAGTTGTGCCTAAAGGCGCGGAAAACGTGTAATCGCCTGATTGATTCGTTAAGACGGACTCTGCAAAGTGGCCTGACAAGCGTCCGTCCTGTTCCACTGTCAACACGGCAGAATGTTGGATTTGCGAACGGCCGATCCGGTCTTTTGCACCATAGGCAAAAATGGCGATCGATGTCACCACCGCAATAACAGGGATGAGCCACCATGCATACTCCCGTTTGTCTTTCCTTTTCAAAATCATATAGAGCACAGGGATGATGATGATGATATATAGAATGATTATTCCAAAAATAACAGGTGCAGATACTTTAAATGATGGGAACAGTTCATTCGCACGTCCGATCGTATAAGTCATCGCTTCAAGTGGATCCGACTGAAAAGGTTGCTTGGATGGAATGATACTTTCTCCAGCTTCAAAAAGCTTCTGCCAAATGGCGGTCATGCCTTCCGTTTTGGCTAAAGGCTCATCGCCAACCGAAAAAGAAGTTTGCATAATAGCCCCTTGACCAAATTGCCGATAGGCCGCCAGCACGTTTTGATCCTCTTTAAAAAGCGGTGTTGAACCAGCTTGCAACTCTGTTAAATAGGCGGGATACGCTCCATCAAACCCTTCCATTCCTGTCCATTCGCTTAATACCTGTCCATCGATGGACGTCTTCCCTTTCAGTTGTAAAGGTAAATAATCTCTAAATATCCCCGCTTCGGCACTACTATTATCCGAGCCACCGAAAATGATGACGCCTCCAGAACGTACCCAATCCAATAGTGCTTCCTGCTGGTTGCCGGATAAATCGGCTACGGGATATTCATCGGCAATGATATAATTTGCCGCTCCCCAGCCCTCTGCCTCCGCCGGTAAAAGGTTTGTAGAAACTTTCGCTGCGTCGATCAGCTGCGTATTCGGAGCACTCGGAAACTTGACATTATTCATCGCTCTTAACCGATCGATATTATCCGTTAATAGTGCAATGATTTTCGTATCTTCGCTATACAAATTCGTTGTTAGTTGCTGATCCCCAGTATGATCCAGCTCTTTTCCGTTTCGCCAACCTCCCTCATATAGAAAAATCGTTTTCGGGTTCGATGTCCCATACACGCCCCTTGTATCCACCATATTCTGAACGACGATGGACACTGTTTTCGTCTCGCCAGCTCCGAGATCAAGCGGGATGGCCTTACCTGTTCCCATCGAATAGGAAAAAGGGAGATCGATGACCAAATCACCACTGAAGGCACTGCCCGTATTTTCAATCGTAATACTAACTGGCGCCCCTTTGCCATATTTCGCTTTCCCGTCAAGCCCAGCATTCACATCCACTTCCAATGCCGGTGCGGCAGAAGCTGCCCCAGCCGGCAAGAAGGGGAGCGTAATGATCAGTAAAACGGCAAAAACCGCGATTTTTTTCCACATAACCTGATTCCCCCGTTCGTCTCCATTAATCCGTATCAAAAATGTGGTTGTCATTTAACTTGATTCAGCAGAAGTCCCCCACTTCCATAAGTGGCGGGATGAATGCCAGAAAGTATTTCAATCAGAGGGAGTCCAAACTCCCTGCTGATTCAAGTTAAGCCTCCGGCGGATGTCACAGATTTTGAAAGGAGTTAATTGAGCTTTGCTCAATTCAAAATCTGGACGCAATCACGCCGAGGCGTGATTGATTTAGTACGAATTGGAGGAGACAAAGTTCCTCTATTCTTACAAGTCGGAGTCTTTTTGATTTTTTTCCGCATGCGATTGAACGATTTGCGCAAACGCATCGACCTGTTTCAATGCAAAGGATGATTCATAGCCGATTAACCACGTATCGCGTGTCAGCTCGAATTCCTCCTCATTATTCAGCAATGGAACCCGATTGACGGGTTCTTCCCCTGTTAATGTGATAGACGGTAAGATTGCATAGCCGATTCCATTTAACGCTAATTGCTTACATGTTTCGATTTGATCGACTGTAATTTGCCGTCCCGGCTTTTGTGCAAAATGGCGCTGCCACCAGCGTTGGATTTCCATATAGTAGTTGGAATCGCTTTTAAATTGGATAAAGGGGCGATCCGTTTCTTGCAGTTCATCGATAGAGGTGATTTCATGATCCACTAAATATAAGCGATCCCGGAATAGATAGGTTTTTCTACTTTTCCAATCCACTTGTCCGCGTACGATGCCAACATGCGCATCTCCGTTATAAAGTGCCTGAACGATTTCAGAACTCCAACCGGTCATCAGCGATATTTTCGCATCCGGATAATGCGCTACAAATTCCTTCAGTACTTTCGGCAACCACGTTTGCCCGACAATGGATGCACAAGCAATTTTCAGCGTCCCATGCACTTTGTCTGCCATGGAGGCGATCTGCTCGAACGTCTCTTCTTTCCTAGTTATCGTTTCATTTGCATACGCGACGACCAGCTCGCCTGCCGATGTCGTTTCAAGCCCTTTCTGCGAGCGGATGAATAATAAGGTCCCCCACTCTTTCTCAATGGATTGCAATCGTTGGGAGAGTGCCGGTTGAGAAAGGAAGAGACGTTCAGCCGCCTTTCGCATATTCCCTTCCTCCGCAAGCGCTTTAATAATTTCCAAATCAGTCGTTGTCATTTGGCAATCCCCTTCCACGCGGTATCCGTAATATTAGCAGTAAACTGATGACGGCAAAAACAGCGACCGTTACATACACCCAAGAGAGCGAGCGGTCCAAGAGGTGTTGCAATACATGCATATCCGCCACCGGCAATGTAAGTCTCTGTTCCTCCGTCAACAATAGATTGATACTATCCAAACCATAAGCCAGCTGTTCTTGATTGAATTGCATCATTAACATGCCATTCAATATCGCGCCAAACAAGGCGGCGCCTATCGTATTGCCAAAGTTCCGCATGAACATATTCGAGGCTGTGGCGGATCCCCGCCTCTCTCTCGGAACAGCCGCTTGGATCGTAACGGTGAATGTCGTGCTCGTCAATCCCATACCGACCCCGACAAAGAAACTGGCGATAGCCGCCCACAACGGTCCGGATCCGGCGCCCATCATGACGAAAAGAATCCCCCCGAGAATCAGCGAAAGCCCCCCTACAAATGAGACGGTAAACGTGCCATAGCGAATGAGCAAATGGCCTGCTACCGATGAAGCGATCGGCCATCCAATGGACATGGTCGTCAAGGTGAAACCTGCAATAATAGCCGGTTGTTCCATCACGCCGGTGACATATGTAGGCAAATAGGATGAAATACCAATCAGAATGATTCCTGTCGTCAACGATACTAAATTCGCATATAAAATGACTGGATTTTGCCAGATGGAAAAAGGCATGACCGGATTCGCCACTTTCTTTTCCACTCGAATGAAATAAGCAAACAATCCAATGCCCGTCCCGACCAGTACAAGACTGATGACAGAAAAACGGCTGAAAGATTGACCGCCTTCGGCCAACCAAAACAAAATGGTCGATAACGACAGCATCAACAGAATAGCCCCTTTGTAGTCAATGGAAACTTTTTGTTCCTGTTCTGGTTCATGTAAAAACAGATAGAGCCCGAGCATCGCTAAAAGGCCAAGTGGTATATTCACCCAGAACACGAATTTCCAATGCATATATTGGACGATCAAACCGCCGATCACCGGACCCAAAACAGCGGAAATCCCCCAGACGCTCGATAGATAACCTTGGATTTTCGCACGCTCTTCCGTCGTGTAAATATCCCCTACAATCGTTGTTGCAATCGGCATGACAGCCCCAGCTCCCAAACCTTGGATAAGCCGATAGACAATCAATTGCTCCATCGAACCCGCAAACCCGCAAAGCAGGGAGCCGATCAGAAACAACGTAAGCCCGATAAATAAAATCGGTTTCCTTCCGAATACATCCGCTAATTTTCCGTAGATCAGCACGGTTACCGTACTCATTAGTAAATACGCGGAAAAAATCCAACTATACCTTGAAAAACCGCCTAAATCCGACGCGATTGTCGGCATGGCCGTCGTCACAATCGTCGCTTCAACTGCACTGACGAACATCGCCAACATGACGGAAGCAAGTACGAGTGGACGATTTGTCACTTTGTCGGTTCCCAATGCTATCCCCCCAAATAGAAAAAGGCCCCTTTAAAGAGCCTTTTTTTCAATCTTTTTCAATCTCATGCTGGTATCAACGCTCATATAAAGCTATTACTGGACAGAGTAAATGTATTTTTTAAACTGCTTCAAAATGACTCTTCTCGTTAAAATTCCCGCAAACGTCCCATCTTCCTCTGTTACACAAAGAAAGGTATGGTCGATGAGCAGATCGAGACCTTTTTGAAAGCGATCCGTCGTTTTGATGGACGGTATATCTGTTTGCATAATTTCATCAACTTTTAAATCTGCCAAACGCTCATATTCAATACGTTCCAATCCCAATATGGAATCCGTGATCATCCCGATTCCGAGCAACCCTTTCAGATGGTACTTTGCATCAAGGACCGGTATGGCTGAGTATCCTGTTTTCGTAAGAACAAGTAAAGCATGTTCAGCATTGTTCCCAATCTGAACGTGCGCAACCTTTTCAGATGAAATAATAGAGTCCGCAATTGGTGTAAACAGAAAATCCCTGTTATTTACAGAAATCATATAGATCGGCTCCTTCTGTAGCTATGCTGTTCGTTTGTAAACTACACTTCTATCATATCATAACTAGGAGCTTCTTTCCTTATTCCGGCAACTTTATCTTTGTTCAACGGAATCCGCTGAACAAAGATAAAACCTCTTTCAATAGAAAGAGGTCGCATAATAGAAAATCACGATCCCGATAAAAAATGTCGCTACAAGAATAACCCAAAAAATCGGATTCAACGTATAAGGATGTTCTTCGATCGCGTCCGGAATCGAACTATCTTTCCCGTGAACAACAGGATCCATATTTCTCCACTTCCGGATCGATAATAATCCGATCAGTAAAATGAGTAAAACAACGAAAATGAGTGGAACGGTCCAAATATCCAATGCACATCACTCCCTTTATAAAAAAGGATGTACCATTTGGCGCTAGTTATTCACGACAATTAGCGATGTTTGTCACCACTCATCTTCTTTCCACAGTATGTGCAGCTGCGTTTGTTTTTTTATTCGATATATTTTTCCACGATTTCCTCAATAGGAACGGCTTTACTATACAAAAATCCTTGTGCTTTTTGACAGTTCGCCTCCAGCAGGATTTGTGCTTGCAAGTCTTTTTCGACTCCTTCGGCAACAACCGTCATTCCGAGATTATGGGCTAAATTGATAATCGTCTTGGCGATCGCCTTATTTTTCTCGTCCACTTCAATATCTTTAATGAACGAACGATCGATTTTAATGATATCAATCGGATACTGTTTTAAATAGCTTAGCGAGGAATAGCCCGTCCCGAAATCGTCCACCGAAATATAAACGCCGATCCTTTTCAACTCATTGATCGTTTTAAGCGTCTCGTTCATATTCGTCATGGCACTTTCGGTAATTTCCAATTCCAAGGAGGAGGGAACAATTCCATGATTAGCAATTTTATTTCTTAGGTTAGACGAGAAGCTCTCCATTTGAAACTGTTTCGGGGAAATATTAACCGCAATTCGAACCGGTTTAAATTGTTTATCCTGCCATTCCTTCAGCTGAATGCACACCTGCTCCAATACCCAATCCCCAATCCCATGGATTAAGCCGGAGTCTTCTGCAATCGGGATGAATTGTACAGGTGAAACAAAGCCGAATTTCCGATTATTCCATCTGAGGAGTGCTTCAAAACTGCTGATTTGCCCCGTTTTCAAATCCACTTGCGGCTGATAATGGACGGTCAATTCATTTAATTCAACAGCTCTACGTAAATGGGATTCCATCAGCGCTTCATCGGGGAATGTCGTATTCATTTCCTTTTGATAAAATCGATAATGGGAACGCCCGCGATCCTTCACAAATGCAAGTGCCTGTTCCGACTTACGTATCAGGGATTCAAGTGTCTTACCATCTTCCGGGTAGACGGAAATGCCGATGGATGCAGAGATGAAATATTCTTGGTGCTGATAGTAAAATGGTTTTCCGAAATCATTCAATAACTTTTGTGCAAATTTTTCCGTTTTCGAGACAGAATGATTACGCAACGAAACGACGAATTCATCTCCTCCGTTACGATACAATTTTGCCGACACCGGACAGCTCATTTTTAATCGTTCGGCAATCTTTTTCAAGACTTCATCCGCTCCGCTATGCCCAAGCGATTCATTGATCAATTTAAAACGGTCAAGTCCCAAATGGATGAATGAAATTCTCTCGTCACTTTTCAGCGCGTAACTGGAATCTTCCGCAAAATGCTCCTTCATCGCACGCCTGTTCCAAAGACCTGTCAATTGGTCATGATAAGATAAATATAACAGTTTTGCAGTATGTTCATCATGGACGGTCGTATCCCGTAACAGTAAATGGACTTCCCGCACTTCACCGTTCACCGTTATCGGGATGGCTTTGACAGTCGTCGGTACGACAATCCCCCGCTTATGGAGGAATGAAATCCCCTCGACTTCAATAGACTCGCCCGCCAATGCCCGGGAGAGACATGATTTGATGTAGTCGACATCTCCCTCATCTACAATATCCAACACTTTACTTCCGGCTAACTCTTCCAATTGATAATCAAACGCATTTTGGACTTCACGATTTGCGTAGATAATCTCCAATTTCCGGTTGACCAAAAAAATCGGATCAAGATTGTGATTGATCACAGACATATACTTCTGCTGAAACTCTTGCCATTTTTCCCTTTCTGTCAGTAAATCCATTCGTTCACACATTTGCACGAAAATAGAAAAGTTCCCGTCTTCTTCTGATTGTTGCACACTTATTTCAAACAAACTGTTCGCGCCGTTCTTGTCCAGCACGATTTCCGTTGCATGATGGTTCTTTCTATGTAAATGACTTAACGACTGTTCAATCATTGTCCAAACTTCACCGAAAAAATCGGCAGCCCTTTGGTTCTGATGCCCGTTGAAGTGCTGGAGCGCCAACGTATTGGCATACAACACTTCAAAATCCTCCTGGGCGTTTTTTTGAAGGAGGATTGACATATTAAAAGGATGTTCGTGAATATAGGCTTCAGCAAGTTTATTCATATAGTTTTTCAGTTCAACGTTTCCCATGTAAGCCTCCATAAAATCAATTGCACCTCAGTGAAAATCCGGACATGTTTTGCATTGTACATTTCATTGTCTTTTGCTATTATCAGGACAGAAACAACAACTTTTTCACGAATAAGGAGGTCTATTTTGAATAATAAACAAGCGATCCGTCAATTGGCGATTGCCATCTATACGATCAACCGACATGCAAAAACTGCTCCGGATAATAAGCAGCTCTATACATTAAAGAAAATGGCGCTCGACAAACTGATTCGGACGGGCAATGCTGAAAAGCTGGGATTGCATTTTGTCGAAAATCCGAAATTCAGTAAACAACATTCTGCATTGCTCGTCCGATGTGACGACTTCCTCTTCCATACAATCCCGGACAAAGAAGACTTCAAAACACTTCCCCATCTAGGACAACAAGACGCGGCTTCCCGTAATCCGCAAGAACGGATGAGTTTGAAAACAGCCCGTGATCTATTGTCAGCATTCGTGAATCCCCATGCCCCAATGATTGAAGAAAAGAAATCGACCGCTCCGCCGAAAAAGCGTCGCATGATACAGAATACCCAAACTTTCCGTTCTTCCTATTTGGATGGCAAATAATCGATTCAGGCCAATTTGTCAAGATCGATTCATTCACTTACTGTGACAATTTCTTCGATTCGGGTACCCCTCTACAACACTCACTTTACTTGGGATGGTCATCATCGCCTCCCAAGTAAAGTGGAAGGGTCAATCGCTCGCCCGACTGCATGACGATTCCTTTTTCCCTCGTTTCTCCAAAACAATTTCTAAATCGACAAGCCCTATCATTTCCTTTTCGCGCTTAACTATTCCTGTAACAGGCATTTCCTCGTCGTTTGGTCATTATTTCTGCGTTTCCGCAGAAATTAAGGCACTTTCAGAACGTCGATAAAGTGAAAGTTCAATCAGTGGGGGTTTTTCCCATCCCCCACTGATTGTTAGTTGAACCAATCGGGCTTTTACGGGCAGTTGATCTCCCACCTATCCTTATCGTTTTACTTAAGTCTTGAGGTGGGGAGTCTTACTGCCCGTTAATGCGGGATAAAACATATCTCTTCTTTATATGTCGGCATGTTTGGGAAACTATTTAGTTTACCGAATAACTTTTATAAAGAACTTGCGTCCCTTTTTCACCATATCCTCTTTCCACAAGTTGCTCATACATATTTCGGGCAAGCGCTAAACCAGGTAGCTCTAAATCCATGGCTGCCGCTTCCTCCAATGCAATGTTCATATCTTTTAAAAAGTGTTTCACATAAAATCCAGGTTCAAAATTCCCGTTTAACATTCTCGGCGCCAAATTGGATAAGGACCAAGAACCTGCTGCTCCCGATGAAATCGATTGCAATACCGTATCCGGATCCAAACCTGCTTTTTCAGCGTAGACAATTGCTTCACAAACACCGATCATATTTGTCGCAATCGCGATCTGGTTGCACATTTTCGCATGCTGACCCGCCCCCGCATCGCCTTGATAGACAATTTGCTGCCCAAAAATGGACAAAATCGGTAAAATCTTATCGAATATTTGTTGATCCCCACCACACATAATGGACAAGGTTCCATTTTTCGCACCAATATCCCCGCCTGAAACGGGTGCATCAATCGCTGTCATCTTTTGGCGCGAAGCTTGTTCTGCAATTCGTTTGGCCATTGCCGGGCTCGATGTCGTCATGTCGATGACGATCTGATCAGCCTTCCCTGCAGAAAAAATCCCTCTTTCTCCAAAATAGACTTCTTCAACATCCGCTGGATAGCCGACCATTGTGAAAATGATTGCCGCTTCCGCCACTGCTTCGTCAATCGAACTCGCCCAGCTCGCTCCCGCTTGAATGAGCGGTTCCGCTTTTGATTTCGTTCGCGTGTAAACCGCCACTTCATAATCCTCATTCAACAAATGTTCTACGATGCTTGCTCCCATTACCCCTGTGCCGATAAAAGTCATTTTCATTTTCTCCATCTCCATTCCCCTCCTAATTGTTTATATTTCCATCTTACCAAAAGAGAAGGGATCAAAGATAAAAAAAAGGAGGACGGACCCTGCAATAGGGTGCCGTCCTCAAAAGGGGGAAATGAGAATGTTGCTGTGTTCGATTATAATTTCCCCGCTTTTCCGACAGTTTAAACCTCTTTTTTAAAAAAATTATTTTTGTAAAATCCTTGATCATATTTTAAATATAAAACCGAATCCGAATCCCTTACCATTTTAAAATGGCTTTCTGTTCGTTTCTGGAACTCTTTAGGACCACCTTATGAACTCTCCACAATTTCAGCGCGTGTCCTACACGGTCATTGAGAAATCATTAAACCTCACAAGAATTTTTTAGTGCTTCCAATTGATTAATCAGCCTATCGAGTTGTCTACTGACTTCCAATGTCTCATCAGCGGTCAACCCCATCTGGTCCGCCACTATCAGCATCGCTTCACGCAACTGTTCGATTTCCTCTTCCAGGCTCTGCACCATTACAATCCCTCCGTGGATATAGACATCGCTAGTATACGATTATACAGCATTGCTTACTTTAATTGGATAATTATTACCGACAATTTCCGACAATTCAATCTCTCCTCGTACCGGCAAAGAAACCGCTTTTTGGCAATCACCAGATCAAAAGTAATAATGTAGCAAATTCAATAGAAATTACTTTACGTTATCCCTTTTTTAAGGCACACTATAAAAGATTGTGAGAGAAGTGAAGCTCTCTTATCCTAGCATTATGATCAGAAAAGGAGTTGTTTACCAATGACAATTGCAGAGGTAGGGAATATCATTGAATTCAAGGACGGGCTACAAGGAATCGTTGAAAAGGTGAATGAGAACTCGGTCATCGTCGATCTCACATATATGGAAAATTTCGATGCACTTCAGCTCGAAGAAAAGACAGTCGTCAACCATAAACGCTATAAAATTATCCATAAGTAATTTTTAACAATAATGGAGGCTTCCTACTCATTCGTTCAACTATTAAGAAACATTTTGTAGATTTGCACGTCCAATCTAAATAAGGAGGGATTACGATGAAAAGCAAATGGAATCTTTTATTAGCTTCTGCCGCAATCGCATTACTGCTTTCCGCATGTGGGACAGATCAGTCCAATGGTGCACCGAACGACACGCCCGATGGTGCCACAGGTAACGTAGAAGAGGTGGAAAACGGATCATCCGTTGAAAATGGTGGCGAGGATGTTGAAGAACCGACAACAGATGTTCCGGAGGAAAAGGAAGATGATGTTCTAAAGGACGCAGTGCCAACCGAAAGTGATGAACAGAACTATACCATTTCTGTCCTGCCTAATTATACGCTGACCAGTGAAGAGCCGGGCAAAGATAGTCTCCTTGCCGACGATAACGAAACGGTTTTCATGCGTATTGAAACAGCACCGAAAGAAGAAGGCACATATGATTACTTCTCCGAAAATTTAACGGCTATCCTTGAAGCTTCCAGCGGCGGAGTCGCACCGACTGAAGTAACGGATACAGCTTTGATTCCATCTGGCGAAGGAATCGAAAATGCCAAAGTTTTTTCTGTCCAAGCTGAATCCGGTCCTGTTACCGGAATCGTTTTCGAGCGGGACAACATGGTTGTCAGACTTACGATTTTCGACTCATCGAAAGAAGAGCACTTCAACGAATTCTTAAAAATGGGTGAAACCATCGTCGAGCAATCTTAAATGCAGAAAAAGGCGTAAAGGAATCCTTTCCTTTACGCCTTCTTCTGTTAACAAACGCTGTATCCTTTGTTGCTTATCACGATAAATCTTTTACGGATAATCCTAGTTTTCGTATGAGTGCAATCGCCTGCTCTTGTTCGTCTTCCGTCAGGGTCGACATGATGGAGTGGATATGGTCAGCATGTTCTGGAAAAATAGACGACATCAATTCGACACCCGCAGGAGTAATCGACATATAAGTGATTCTTCTATCTTCCTCACAAAACACCCGTTCCAATAATCCTCTTTTTTCAAGCTTATCCACAACATAGGTCATCGAGCCACTTCTAAGTAAAATCTTTTGGCCGATTTTTTGAATCGGTTGCCTTCCCTTATGGTATAGCAACTCCAAAACTGCGAATTCGGTTGAATTCAGCCCATACTTCTCATTTGTTTTTTGCGCCTCTTCTAAAATCACTTTGCTCGCCCTTGATAGAACGACAAATAACTTTAACGCGCGCTCTGTATCTTTCATCATAGTTCCGTCCACCTTTTATCATCCGTTCGGCAATCGCCCCCATTATAACGGTTCGGATCCCTCTCTGTCAAAATTCATCGTCAAAATGGAACGACCCGTTTCAATAAAGCAATAACCTTTCCTCTTCCTTCCCTTTCTGTGTTGATGGTATAATTGCGGGCGGGAATGTGACGATAAAGACTGTGCCTTGATTGACTTCACTTTCCACGGTCACCGTGCCGCCGTGTTCTTCAATCGTTTTCAACACAAATGGCAGTCCAAGTCCCGTCCCTTCAGGTTTGGACGTATAAAAGGGCATAAATATCTGATTCAACTGTTGTCTTGTCATCCCTTTTCCAGTATCAGTGATATCCAACCGTAACTGATTCGCCTTATCCAAAGTAATTGAGATTGTCAATGTCCCTCCAGAAGACATTGCTTCCACCGCATTTTTGAATAAATTCAGGAGGACTTGTTTAATTTTTTCAGCATCACCGTTCACTAATGTATCGCCTAGGTCCGTTTCTTTCCGATTGATTGTAATCCCATCCATCATCGCTTTTGGCCGCATCACTTGGATCATATCGTCTACCAATACTTCGAGTGAAAACGTCGTCTTTTTATTCGACGCCGGTTTAGATAACACAAGCATTTCGCCCAAAATCGATTCCATTCTGGAGATTTCATCATCTATGACGGCTAGATATTTCAATGTGTCTTCCGAAGCTGAAATTTGCAGCAATTGAACGAAACCTTTAAGTGTCGTCATCGGATTCCGTATTTCATGCGCAATACTTGCTGCAAGTTCCCCGACAGTCGATAATGAGCCTGTATGAACCAACTGTTGTTCGAGTGCCATTTTTTCGGTCAAGTCATTCATCCGAATCAAGTACATATTCGTTTCGCTATTGTAAATCGTTGCTACATGATAATATCTTTCTTCGCCATAAGGCGGTTGATATTTCAACGTTTCTTCAGCACAGCCATAGTGCTTTACATTCTGGATATACTGTTTCAAGGTGGATTCAGAGTAATTGGGGAAAAGTTGCAGAACAACATCAACTGTTTTTCCAAGGAAATAGTCTTTATTTACATTGAAGAACTTTGTATACTGATTGTTTACATCACATATAATCCCTTCTCGATTCACAACCAGCATCAAACAGATCGCGTTGTGGAAGGCATGTAAATAAGTTTTTTTCGCCACTTCCGGTTCTTTCTTCGGAATATCAAATAATGCAATGACTTGTTTAACATGTTCAACGTATATAATATCTACATGAACGGGTACATTTTGTTCTTCGCCATACGGGAGATCTATTTTGCATGTGTTGTTCGCGGAATCATCACTATTCACAATGGCATCCCACAGGTCAATGGACTGCTTCATCATGAATTTTTTTATGTTAGTTATCTCTTTTAACATTCCATGTTCGCTAAATGATCGATTTTCATACAAAATCATTCCATTTAGGTCAAATACTGCGCCTGGCCTGCGAGCATCGTCCAACAAAAGAGAGACGGATTTTATTACCTTATCATTTTTACATTTCAAGTGTATTCCTCCTGACCTCGTTTCAAAACAATATGAAAACTGACAATGTTTCATGCATAAAGGTCAAATAAATGCAAAATGTAACTAATTCAGATTATTCCATATTATCGGTACGATAGAAATAGGTGAATATGCCTATATTCAGAAGCAAGACAAACCGCACAAAATCAAACATAGAAAAGGAGCTTAACTATGAACATCATCCTAACAACATTAAACGCAAAATATATTCATACCAATTTGGCCCTTCGTTACTTAAAAGCCTATGCAATGCCAACATACATTCCCCAAATTATCGAATACACGATAAAGGATCCGACAATGAATATCGTATCAGATCTCTATCAAAATAAGCCAGAAATTATTGGTTTCAGCCTCTATATTTGGAATATTGAAGAGTCCATCAAAGTGATGCGCATGCTGAAGCAAGTTATGCCAGACGTCAAAATCATTGCGGGTGGTCCTGAAGTGACGTATGACTCTGATTATTGGCTAGAGCGTGTACCCGAAATTGATGTTATTGCGATCGGTGAAGGGGAACGGACATTTAAACAACTGCTTGACGTCTATGCCAATAACGGGGATTTGGCGACCGTTCAAGGAATTGCATACCGGGAAAATGAACAATTGAAATTTACGGCACCCGGTCCAAAACTGGACTTACGGGAGCTCCCATCACCCTTTCGATTTGCCGAAGATATACCTGAACTTGGTAAACGAGTGACGTATATCGAAACAAGTAGAGGTTGCCCGTTTTCTTGTCAATTTTGCCTATCCTCAATCGAGGTCGGTGTTCGCTATTTCAATCGGGATGCTATTAAAGAGGACATCCGTTATTTGATGGCGAACGGTGCAAAAGTGATCAAATTTGTCGATCGCACGTTTAACATCAGCAGGAGCTACGCGATGGAGATGTTCCAATTTCTCATCGATGAGCATGTACCCGGAACCGTTTTTCAATTTGAGATCACCGGCGATATTATGCGACCGGAAGTGATTCAGTTTCTAAACGAAAACGCTCCTGCAGGATTATTCCGATTCGAGATCGGCGTTCAGTCGACAAATGATTTGACGAACGAACTTGTCCAACGTCGCCAAAACTTTGAAAAACTTTCGCGAACGGTGACCATGGTGAAGGACGGCGGCAAAATCGCTCAACACCTCGACTTGATCGCGGGATTGCCCGAAGAGGATTATGATTCCTTCCGGAATACATTCAATGACGTTTTCGCGATGCGGCCAGAAGAATTGCAGCTCGGGTTCCTGAAGTTACTGCGCGGAACAGGCTTACGTATCCAAGCGGAACAATATGGCTACACTTATGTTGACGAAGCGCCCTATGAAATCTTCTCCAATAACGTGCTGTCGTTTGATGATATTTTACGTATCAAACAGACAGAAGATGTCCTGGAAAAGTACTGGAACGACAATCGGACACCACGGACAGTGGAATATATCGTGACCGATGTATTTGAATCCCCTTTCGATTTCTTCCAGCAATTCGGGACATATTGGGAAACACGTGGATGGTCGAGAATCGGGCATCAGCTGGAAGACCTCTTCACGAGATTGCATGATTTCTTGGAGCAGGATGGCCGTGCAGATATGGATATTGCACGCAGTCTGATGAAAATCGATTATTTAGCGCACCATAAATTCCAGCCGCGAAAAGTTTGGTGGCAGGATGAATTGCCGCGAGAAACACGTGCGGCAATTGAACAGTCTTTACTCGGAAATCCGATGCTTACAGGAAAAGATTTCACCGCATACGGGCTAAATGCACGCAACATCCGGAAACAGACCTATATCACACCCATTTACGTCAATCCTGACAATGCAGAACTGGGAATCTTGGAAAAAACAGATGGCTTTTTGGTCACTGTCTTCCAACATGGAGAAAAACCCGATTTCTTATTCCTCGATCGGACACTTGCCGTAACTCGCTGAATAAAAACAGGTTATCTACAGTAAGTTTTAAAAAATCATTTGCATCAATACTTTCACTTTGAATATATGTATTGAAGATGTCTTACAATTAGCCTTACAAAGTATTAAAGCCTGTATCTAAGATCAGCTAGTCATGATCTTAGATACAGGCTTTTTTCAATCGTTCTTGGGACTCTTGCTCAGGGGAGGCTCAATTTGGCCGTCCTGCCGCCGTCCACAGTATAAACCTGCCCCGTGATAAACGCAGCCTCATCAGCGGCGAGGAAGGCTACGAGCGCTGCGACTTCTTCAGGGGATCCCGTGCGGGCCACAGGGTGGATGCGTCCGATATTTTGTCGGAACGCCTCTGAATCAGTTGTACTTTCAATGAATTCGAGGTTCAAATCAGTGTCGATCCAGCCGGGTGCCACCGCGTTGCAGCGTATGCCTTCATAGCCATGATCCACTGCCACCGAACGAGTCAGCCCATGAAGACCGGCCTTGGTGGCGCAGTATGCCGCATGTCTAGGATTGGCGGCCAATCCCTCAATCGAACCGGTATTGACGATGCTGCCTCGCGTCTTGCGCAGGTAAGGCAACGCAGCCCGGATCATGAGGAAGGGGCCGGTCAGGTTGACATTGAGATTGCGCTGCCAATCCTCAACACTCATTTCTTCGATCAAGGCTTCCTGCATCATACCGGCATTGTTTATCAGCACATCGAGCCGCCCGGTGCGCGCGATGACCTCTGCAACCATCTGCTCCGGCGAATGCGGATCGGAGAAATCTGCCGTGATCCAGTCAAATTCCACGTCCTCGCCGCGCTGCGCGGTAATTACTGTTGCTCCTTCGTCGCGCAACCGTCGGGCGATGGCCCGTCCAATCCCCGAACGCCCGCCTGTCACCAGCGCCACCTTGTTTTCAAAACGCTTCATTTGATTTGTCATTATAGTAACCCCCTTTCCAATACAATATATTACTTATTGTACTATGAATAAAGGCTGTCTCCTTTGCAGGAGTACAGCCTTTATTGGTATTAGCCGATGATGACACGCTCTTGTGGGAATTGATATTTCTCCACCTTCGTTTTCCCTCCGAGTGTATACAAAAATGAAATCAAGCCGACACGTCCAATAAACATGAGCGCCATAATAATGATTTTACCGATTGTCGATAATTCCGACGTCACCCCGAGGGACATGCCGCATGTACCAAATGCGGAAGTGATTTCAAATAGAAGTGCCACGACCGGGATACCCGGCTCCGTGATAAGTAAAATTAACAAGGCTGTCATCACCATAATGCCTGCTAACAGAATGACCGCATACGACCGGAATACGTCAATCAACTTAATTTCACGATGAAATATATTGATCACTTGTTTCCCGCGGGCAAAATTGATTAAAAACAACAAGGCAATCGCGAATGTCGTTGTCCGGATACCGCCCCCCACCGAACTTGGAGAGGCTCCGATGAACATCAGTGAGCTGATGACAATATCCGTTGCTTCACTAAACTGCGTCACATCGAACGTCGTCAGTCCCGCCGATCTGGAGGAAACGGAATGGAAGAGGGATGTAAACAGTTTTTCATGCCATGCCATTCCTTTGAATGAATGCATCGATTCCAATAAGAATATCATAAACGCACCCCAAAGGAGTAAAGCCCCAAATGTGATCGTCGTAATTTTTGTAAATAATGAAAAGCGGAAATGCGGCACTTTTTTCGAAAAGTACGCTTTCACTTCAATCAAGACAGGAAAACCGATTGCGCCGAGAACAATGAGGATCATCGTCACTGTTTGTACGAAGTAATCATTGAAATAGGGAGCCATGGAACTATCCGAGATGCTAAAGCCCGCATTGGTCGTAGCGGAAACCGCTTTGAACATCCCATTTAGTAAAGCCTCACTGAACGAATCATAATAGCGCATAATATACACTGTTATGAGCAAACCCCCGATCAATTCGATCAAAAAGATGATTTTGACGATTTCCCGTATCAAATGGACGACACCCGACAAGCTATACTGATTGTGATCGACCATGATGAGTTGTCGTTCACGCAAACCGATCTTTTTTTTCACAAGCAACCAGAAGAACGTACCGATGGACATGATACCGATACCGCCGATTTGAAAAACAAGCATCAGCATACAAAGCCCAAAAATGGAATACGTATCTCCGATGCTGATCGATGTCAGGCCCGTCACACTTACCGCGCTAACAGCCGTAAACAAGCTATCGATGAAACTGACATCGACACCGGGCTTGTAAACGCCTGGCAAATTCAACAGCAGGAACGAAAAAGCGATGGCCAAAAAATAATAAAACACAATGATTTGCGCGGGAGTCAATCTCCGAATATTTTCACGTGTCAACTTCATGCTAACCTATCCCTTTCACCTAATCAATTACGCCTCGGCATAATTTGCGTCCGGATTTTTTCAGGCCCGCCCACATCTAGCTCCGGGCGCCAGTAGCTCGGGTCATAAGCAGGCGCCCTACACTTTTGGGAGAAAAGTTTCCCTAAAAAAATCTGTGGCATCCGCCGGAGGCTTCATCTTCATTTAGCGGGCATATGAACGCCCGCTAAATGAAGATGAAAGATATCGTTCCTCCATTTTAGAGAATGTCACTCTAAAATGAAAGCTTTTCTCATGAATCAAGAAAAAACGACAGCCTGTTACAAGCTGTCGTCATCATAAATAACATTATCCATTCAGTTTTTTACGGTTCTGCCTAACACCAACTAAATAGCCATTCACTGCGATTCCTGCAAGAACAATCCAGAATGTCGTTTTCCATAAGGTTGAATGTGGGAATGCCGGATCGATAATCTGTAAGGCAGGATGTGCCAATGTAAGAACGACCAATTTGATTCCGACCCATCCAACAATTAGAAATGCCGCTGTTTCCAATGCAGGATATTTCTCCAACAACACAACAAACTGGCGTGCCGCAAATCGCATGATGATCAGACCGATGATTCCACCTAATAGCATAACGGTGAATTGTCCTCCGTTAATGCCTCCAACATGGAAATCTCCAAGTTCAGGCAACGTCACAGCAAGTGCAACTGCAGCCAACATCGAATCGAGCGCAAATGCGATATCCGCGAGCTCGACTTTCAACACGGTCATCCAAAAACCGGATTGCTTACGAGGCTTGGCATCGGGATGGTCATCTTCCTTCCCTTTGCGCGAATCATAAATATTTTTAATCGAGATGAACAATAAATAAGCTGCACCGAGCGCCTGGATCTGCCAAATGTTCACTAAGAACGTAATCATGAACAATGCCGCAAACCGGAAAACAAATGCCCCGAATAACCCATAGAACAAGGCTTTTTTCTGTTGGGCTTTCGGCAAATGTTTGACCATGACCGCCATGACCACCGCATTATCTGCCGCCAGCAACCCTTCCAACACGATCAGTACTACAAGGACCCATGCATATTCCAATAAAATTGCTTCCAAATTGATTCCTCCTATTCGACAATATAAAAAGACCCTCACCTAATAAAAAGGCAAAGGTCTCGCTAAGTCAGAATTCCGAAGAAAATTCAGCTATCATAACCGATGGCAAACGCCATGTATTGACGACTATGAAATAGGTCTCCCTATAGCTACTCCCCTTTGACGCAAAGTCAAAAGATATTAAGTTGGGTGCTTTTGTTCTATTATACCACCGCTGACTGAAATGTAAACGGAAAATCATTCTTCTTTTACAGCTTTCCACATGTCTTTTTCAAATAAGCTGTAAATGATCGGCACGATATACAATGTCAGCAAGGTTGAACTGAGTAGACCACCGATGACAGCGATCCCCATCGGTTGGTTGATCTCCGTCCCTTCCCCGATCCCCAACGCGAGTGGCAACAATCCAAGCAATGTCGTCAATGCCGTCATGAAGATCGGACGCACCCGATCCCGGGATGCAATGAGAATGGCTTCGTATGAACGGAAACCGGCCTCTTTCCGTTGGTTGATGTAATCGACAAGTACAATGCCATTATTGACAACAATCCCCACAAGGACAAGAATACCGATAATAGCTGGGACACTGATCGGCGTACTTGTCCCAAACAGTCCGACGGCAACACCGATGGCCATGAGCGGTACAGAGAACATGATGACAAAAGGATACTTGAACGATTCGAACTGTGCCGCCATAACGATGTAGACGAGGATGACAGCTAGCAGGACGGCCATGAACATATCGTCGATGGCATCCTCGAACAACTCCCGATCGCCACTATAGGCCAGTTCAGTCCCTTCTGCTAATCCGAGTCGATTGACCGTATCATCCACTTTTCTCGTCATCTCTCCAAGCGATCGGGAAGACGCATATTTGACAGTGAAGTTGACGGAATGAGCTTGATCGATTCGCCGGATGGACACGGGACCTTGCTCGATCGTGATAGCCGCCACTTCGTCGAGCGTGACAAATGCCCCTGTTGGTGTTCGGAGTTTCAGTTTCTTCAATTTATCCACCGTATTGCGGTATCTTTTATCATATGTGACATTAACGGCAAACACCTTACCGTTCTCGCTTATGATGTGTGTTGCCATCGTTCCCCTTGTAATCCCGTTAACCGCTTGGGCTATTTGGTAAGGTGGTAAACCATATGCGGCAGCCTTTTCCCGATCGACATCGATTTGAATTTCTTCCACTGTATGCTGAAGATCATTCGCCACTTCCATTACCGCATCCATTGCCTTCAGCTCTCGATCTAATGTATCCACCGCTTCATGAAGTCTTGCCTCATCTGTATCCGTTAATGAAAAGGAAATGGTGTTTGGATTCGACCCAGCTGCCGTTTGCATGTTAAAGCCGATTTTCGCATCTTCTCCGACCAACTTCAACATTTCAGGTTGCACATCATCGACAAATTCAAAAACAGCACGATCGCGCTCGGCAAGTGGAACAAGTTTCACATAGATTTCTGCGACGCTCGCTTTTGAAGAGCCTTGTACAATCCCTTCTTGCGTTCCGCCGACAAGGCTGACATAGACGTCCACGTCCTTTTCCTCTTGCAAGCGCGCCTCGATACGTTGCACGACTTCATCTGTCGCAGCCGGGGACGAACCGTTCGGCAATGTGACGGTCATGCTGACAAACCCTTCATCAGTTGCAGGCAAAAATTCCGTCCCCACTTTGAATAAACCGAAACCGCTGATCACAAGCAACACTGCTGTGACAACTAAAATAGACAAACGATGTCGGAGTGCCCATTTCACAGATCTTTCATAACGATTCAATGCTTTTGAACGACGTCTGCGCGCCTCGATATTTTTCTTCGGCTTCTTCAGCATACGGCTTGCCATCATCGGAACAACAGTCAATGCAACAACGAGTGAGGCAAATAAACTGAACGCAATCGTCAACGCGAATTCCGTGAAGATCTGCCCGATCAAGCCGCTTATGAAAACAACCGGAACGAAAACGGCAAGCGTCGTCAACGTGGATGCTGTAATGGCTCGGCCGACTTCTTTCGTTCCTTCGGATGCCGCTAGCTTCGGCGGTTTCCCCAACGCTAGATGCCGTTCAATATTTTCAATGACGACAATCGCATTATCAACAAGCATGCCAATCCCGAGTGCCAACGCTCCGAGTGTCATAATATTCAAGGAGAAATCCGCAAAATAGATTAGAACAAATGTGACGATCACGGAGTAAGGGATGGCAATCCCTATGATGATCGGACTTTTGATTCCACGGAGGAACAAAAACAAGACAAGCATCGCGAATAGACCACCGAGAAGAAGCGATTGACCAATATTGCCGATCGCCAGTTTGACATAATCGCCCTGATCGAACAATATATCGGATCGGACATCGGCAAATTCTTCTTTGGCCAACAGCTTGGCAAGCGCCTCTTTAAACGAAGTCGAGACAGCCGCTGTATTGGAACCCGATTCCTGCAAAACGGACATCAATACAGCTTGCTGACCGTCAGCTCGTGTTTGCATGGATGATTCGTCTTCAAGAAGTGCTACATCCGCCACATCGGCAATCGTCACCCGCTCACCGGTGAGCGGATTGACACCGGCAATGACGCCCCGGATATCCGAAATCGTCGTCAATGTGCTGACAATGCGGGTGGTCAGCTGTTTGCCATCCGCTGTCTCAATCGGCTCACCAGGCATGGATATATTGTTCGCTTGAATCGCTTGGACGATATCCGACTGGACAAGCCCATTCGCTTCCAGCTTTTTCTGATCAAGGATGATTTGGACTTCTTCTATCAATTTTCCCGCAACGGTCACATTTGCGACGCCCTCCGTCCGTTGCAACTCTGTTTCCAACTGTTCCGCAAGAAGCCTGACATCTGCTCCTTCCGCGTTGGAAGACAAGGCGAGCTGAATGACTGGAAATTGAGATGGGTCAAATTTCATGAATCTGGGTTTGCTCGCGCCATCAGGAACAGTCACCTGTTCCAAACGTTGCAGTATATCGAGTTGGACGTCATCAATCTTGGTTGACCAATTAAATGTCAATAAGATGAAATTTGAACCTTCTTGCGAGGAAGTTTGCATCGTTTTCAAGCCTGGCGCTGTCGATAAACTGGCCTCCAGCGGTTTGGTCAGCTTTTCACTCACCTCTTCAGGAGACGCCCCCGGATAGCTTGTCACAACGACCGCAATCGGCGGTTTCAATTCAGGAATAAGCGTCACAGGAACCTTAAAAAAAGAGACCGCACCAAGTAGTATGACAAGGAACATCGTGACAATCGTCAATACAGGTCTTTTTATTGAAAAATCACTTATTTTCATAGTTGACGCTCCTTTCTTCCAATCAGCGCTTCCTTAATCATATGCAAAGTTGAATTTGACTTCAAATATCAGCATCTATTTTCTGTAAAATGAAGAGAAACCCGGCAAGACGTCTGCTTCGTCCCACCGGGTTCTTGTTTATAAAAGACTATACAATCGGATATCCGGATGTTTATCATGGAACCAGCGCATTGCGAAATCGTTCTCGAATAAAAAGACAAAATTATCGTATCGATCTTTTACGAGCATTGCACGCTGCCCTGTCATCGACTCTTTTACGTCGCCTTCATTTTCAATCCAGCGTGCCACTTTCGAACCGATGTGCTCCATATTCACTTCCACATTGTACTCATTTTTCATCCGGTGCTCGAACACTTCAAACTGCAGCTGTCCGACAGCCCCAAGCAACACTTCTTCCGTATGGAGTGTCCGGTAATACTGGATCGCCCCTTCTTGCACGAGCTGCAAAATCCCTTTATGAAATTGCTTCGATTTCATGACGTTTTTCGCCGTGACGCGAACAAATAGCTCCGGCGTGAACTGTGGCAAGGCGTTAAATTGGAAAGAAGATTTGCCGCCGATCACCGTATCCCCGATTTGGTAGTTCCCCGTATCATGCAAACCGATAATATCTCCCGCAACCGCTTCATTGACGGTTTCACGATCATCCGCCAAAAATTGTGTCGTCTGCGTCAGTTTGAATGTTTTCGAAATCCGTGGAACGGTTACAGTCATTCCTCGTTCAAACGCCCCGGAGACGATGCGGACGAATGCGATCCGATCACGGTGCATCGGGTTCATATTCGCTTGAATTTTAAAGATAAAACCGGAGAACTCTTCCGCATACGGATCAATATCCGTTTCTTCCTTCGTTTGCCGCGGTTGCGGAGATGGAGCAAACTGTAAAAACGTCTCTAAAAATGTTTGAACACCGAAATTCGTCAATGCACTGCCGAAAAAGACCGGTGTCAGTTCACCTTGCGCCACCCGTTCTTCATCAAATTCATTTCCAGCTTCATTCAATAACAGGACATCTTCGAGCGCTTGTTGATAATAAGAGGTCTCTTCCATTGGATGCGGTTCCGCAAGTCCACCGTCTTCATTCAAAGCGAGAAAGCGATGAGCTTCGTCAACGCGCACTTGCTCAATCCGCTTATTGAAGCGATCATAAATACCAAGGAATTCTTTCCCCATCCCGATCGGCCAGTTCATCGCATACGATTCAATGCCAAGCACTTCTTCCAACTCTTCCATCAATTCAAGTGGTTCTTTCCCTTGACGGTCCATTTTATTGATGAAAGTGAAAATGGGAATACCGCGCATCCGGCAAACTTTAAATAATTTAATGGTTTGCGGTTCAATCCCTTTTGCGGAGTCGATCATCATGACTGCCGCATCGACCGCCATCAATGTCCGATACGTATCTTCACTGAAATCTTCGTGACCCGGCGTATCCAAAATATTGACGCGTTTTCCATCGTAATCGAATTGCATGACAGAGGAAGTGACCGAAATCCCCCGTTGCTTCTCGATTTCCATCCAGTCCGACGTCGCGAATTTCCCCGTCTTTTTCCCTTTGACAGTCCCTGCATCACGGATTGCTCCGCCGAAATACAGCAGCTTTTCCGTTATCGTCGTTTTCCCCGCATCCGGGTGGGATATGATTGCAAACGTGCGCCGCGATTCAATTTCATCATGTATTGGTTTTTCCATTGTCATTTAACTCCTTCTGTTCAGCTTTTTTAAGCATAGACACTATGGGCCATGATTTCAACATTTTTTATTTCTATTTAGTAGAAGTTTTCTGCGGCGATGCCTTATTTCCAAAACGAAAAAGAGCCGGTCCTTATAAACAGGCTCGACCCTCTTTCTAATCACTTTTTCACGGCACCTTCTCCGAATTTCTTCTCCGCTTCTTCCAATGCAATGGTTGCATCCGAGTGCGGATACTTTTCATTGCCGATGATTTGGAAATCTTCATGGCCTTTACCGGCAAAAATGATGATATCATCCTTTTCCGCAATGGCTATCGCATGACGGACAGCTTCTGCGCGATCGCCGATGCAGGCATACCCTTCGTGCTGCATGCCGGCGGCCAATTCTGACATTATGGACTCATAAGGCTCGTCCCTCGGGTCGTCTGTCGTAAGAATGACGTACTCTGCAACGGATGCTTTTTCTGCCATGATCGGGCGTTTCACCCGGTCCCGATTGCCCCCGGTCCCGATTAGGAAAATCAATTTACTGCCTTCCTTCTTATAAGGAAGAACTGCGTCAATTGCTTTTTCAATCGCATCCGGCGAATGCGCATAATCGACATACATCGTGAGCGGCAATTCCGTCGGTACAATCTCCATCCGGCCTTTTACGGATGGAATCTTCGCTAAAAGAAAAACAATTTCCTCGATGTCCATCCCTTTGGCTGTCAATGCCGCAATAGCCGCTAAGGAATTATAGACACTAAATTCACCGATGAGCTGCATCGTTACACGGAATTCGCCTTCCGGTGATTGAAGTGTATACGATGTTCCATCCGCATTCAATTCTATATTTGTCGCCCGGAATAATGCTTCGTTCCGAACGCCATATGTCATTACCGGATAAGGCGTCATCTTCGTAAACTTGTCGCTCCATGGATCATCCGCATTGACAACCGCAAACTTGCGCTTCTCCAAGTCTTGTCCAAGCTGGGCGAATAAAAGCCCTTTCGCATGGCCGTATTCTTCCATCGTCCCATGAAAATCGAGGTGATCATGCGTCAAGTTCGTGAAGATCGCGATATCGAATTCCGTTCCCGCCAAACGCCCTTCAACAAGGCCATGCGACGACACTTCCATCGTCATCGTTGTGCATCCTTCTTCGGCTGCGCGAGCAATCATCCCCTGTGTCGTCAACACATCCGGCGTTGTATTTTCCGTTTCGTACAAAACGCCATCCAATTCAAAGCCGATCGTCCCCGAAACAGCAGACATTTCGCCTGCTTGCCGTAATATCGCATGAACGATACCGCTAACGCTCGTTTTACCATTCGTCCCCGTTACGCCGATCATCGTCATCCGTTTAGATGGATAATTGTAAAAACGAGGCGCAAGCAGAGCAATGGCACGTGCCGTATCTTCCACAAGAACAACTGCCACTTTGTCCAAGTCGACATCAACCGGCTCCGAAGCGATAATCACCCGCGCGCCGTTATCGATCGCCTTGCCGACATAGTGATGGCCGTCTACCGTAAATCCTTTAATGCAGACAAAGACTCCTCCGGCATTCACTGCCCGAGAGTCGACCGCAATATCCGTCACGGTTGGCGGTAATGTTCCCGCCACCTGTTTGACAGGTAACACCGCCAATAATGATTGTGTTTCCATCCAATCCCTCCCCGTTCAATTCATCATCGATGATGGAACATCGTACTATTTATCTTTTTTTCGTTTAGTCAAATCGAATATCCAAAAAAGATTGCCATGTAAACGATCTGTTCTTATTATACTTTTTTCTATAACGGGCGTCATCCATGACCAAAGAAATAGCCAATGCGAACGAAACTTTTTATAAAAGCAAAAAACGATGCCTAACATCCAAATTTTAAATTGAACTTATTAAAAGAAGTCAATATTTCAAAAGAACCGTCTTTTACACAGCAATAAGTTCCGACCAATTACACAGTTTTGGAACATCTTTTTCTCCATATACTGTAGAGGACATTCCCTTTTGTTGAATGAACTAATCAACTAACAATGGAAGGTCCAATGCAATGCCGGCATACTTTCTGTTGCAATGATTCATCTTTTAGTAATTGTTTTTTGAAAAGAGGATTCTTCCAAGTAGGATGCCCTTTTCCCAGCTTTTTTTGTATCGATAACTGAATAGGTCTTACGATTCCTTTTTCACCTTTCACGTTTCGCTTCACAACACGCTAGGGAATAGAATGTTCAAACACCAAAGATCTTAAAGGAGGAAATGGACATGACTACAACAGAAACATGGTGGGAAACGATTTTTGAAGGAAACCTATCATTAGGGATGAACAAAGAACGCTTTACCGAACTTGAAGATGAAAATTTCCTATACTTTGAAGAGGAAGAACAAATGCAGGAGCATATACACTGATTCTCGTTGCCATTCCATCGTCGAGTGTCACAATTTCCATAGAAGAACCTTAAAACAGCTTTTCCAGATGATTAGGGAAAAGCTGTTTTTTTATTTGGAGATTTCCATAAGAGAAGTAAATGAGCGATGCTTCCCTTCTTTTCATGCGAAATGAACATGTTTTACAGCTTTTTAAAAAAGTTTTAGAAAAAGTGTTGACTTATTTACCAAACAGTCTATAATAAGAAATGTGCTTGAGACAAGCGCAACAACATCCCGGTTCCATAGCTCAGCTGGGAGAGCACTACCTCGACAAGGTAGGGGTCGGCGGTTCGAGCCCGTCTGGGACCATAACATCAACAACTTAAGATTACATAAAAAACATCATCCTCTAGCGGGATGGTGTTTTTTATTTTTATCACTTGACTGTCCTCCCTTAATAACTATCTATCCCAGTGACGATGCTGGGCAACAGCTTCCACAAACCGTTTTGCAAAATCTGAAGCATCTCCATCGGTAATCACACCAGGTTTGTCGATAAAATGATTGACCTGTAACCATCGTACACCTTGACCAGTAGCCCCAATCGTCTTTTTATGACGATAAGCCTCATCAAGGAAATTTGCAACTTTCTGGTTAAATCTTCGATCCTCACTACTCCCCCGGACCAAATAAACCGCATCATACAACACCGAATCAGCAGTATAAACATTTTGTGTGGCTACTAACTGTACACCATTCGTACCATGAACTATTCCTTGATCTTCGCTAATGATTTCTGGTACAAGCCCTGCTGCCTCCCAATAGTCCAGTACTGATTTGACTAAAGGGCCATTAAATCCATCCGATAAAATCACCGCTACTTTACGGGTTTTTGCAGACATCGGCGTATTTAATTGGCTTAATGCCGGAGAAGATTTCGTTACGGTCGATCCACCACTTGTCGGTGGGGAAACCCCAATATTTCTAGCTATAATTCTGGCTAGTTCAAGGTTAACATTTGCAAATAAATCCACATTTTGCTGTCGTACCGATTCACTTTTCACTTTTCCCAGTTCAAAACTAAATGCATCGATGATATGTCGCTTCTCAGGTTCACTCATGCTATTCCAGAACATCGTTGCTTGAGAAAAGAAATCGGTGAAACTTTTACTTCTTGCTCTTATTGTCCGCCCCTCAACCTTCTCTTCATAATGCTTATAACCACCCTCTTCAGGCGGTACAGGAGTTGGTGTATTTCCTGCTAAGGAATTCCGATGATAGTTCACTCGACTAACATTGATCGTCATTCTGTGATAACCTTCACGCTGGTTATTATAGAAGGGACAAATCGGACGATTGATTGGAATCTCATGAAAGTTCGGACCACCTAAGCGTATTAATTGAGTATCGATATAGGAGAATAATCTCGCTTGGAGTAACGGATCATTTGTGAAATCTATGCCAGGTACAACATTCCCTGGGTGAAATGCCACTTGCTCAGTCTCAGCAAAGAAGTTATCAACGTTCTTCGTCAATGTCATCTTTCCAATGATTTGTACCGGAACTTCTTCCTCAGGTATTAGCTTTGTTGCGTCCAACAAATCAAAATCAAACTTGAATTCATCTTCTTGATTTACAATTTGCACACCTAACTCAAACTCCGGATAAGCCCCTCGCTCAATCGCATGCCATAAATCATTGCGATGGAAATCAGGATCCACTCCCATTAGCTTTTGGGCTTCTTCCCAAACTAAGGAATGTACACCAAGTTTTGGTTTCCAATGAAATTTAACAAAGAATGCTTCCCCCGAAGCATTGACAAAACGAAATGTATTGACCCCGAATCCTTCCATCATTCGAAAACTTCTTGGAATCGCTCGATCCGACATAATCCACATCACCATATGAGCATTTTCCGGATTATTGGCAACAAAGTCCCAAAAGCTATCATGAGCTGTAGATGCTTGAGGAATATCGGTGTGAGGTTCCGGTTTAAATGCATGGACAACGTCTGGAAACTTAATTCCATCCTGAATAAAGAAGACTGGAATATTATTTGCTACAAGATCATAGTTTCCTTCTTCTGTGTAAAATTTCGTGGCAAATCCACGCGCATCTCTCGCCGTGTCTCCCGAGCCCCTCGCCCCATTTACAGTGGAGAATCGGACAAAAACTGGCGTTTTTTTAGATGTATCCGTAAAAATTTTCGCTCTTGTATAACGTGACATGTCCTCGTACAATTCAAATTCGCCATGAGCAGCAAAGCCCCTGGCATGGACGACCCGCTCCGGTATTCTTTCGTTGTCGAAATGTGTCAGTTTTTCCCGGAAATGAAAATCCTCCATTAAAGTTGGACCCCGAACACCGGCAGTTAAAGAAAGTTCGTCTTCGGAAACTTTCACACCTTGATTTGTTGTCATATACTTTCCTTCGTCATCCACACGAAAAATCTCAAGTTGCTCGTCTTTTTCGTTCTCTTTCCGTTTATCCGTCATTTCACATCACCCCACTCATTGATATGAATTGAAAACGAAAATTATCCATATTACCGAAACAAAAAGAGGCGACCACTCATCAATGAGCAGTCTCCTCTTATTGATGATCCATCCGACTTCCCAAAGAGATGAACCTCAATATGCACGATACGTACTAGCCAATTCAATTACACATCCGCCTTCTCTATTTCACCTTTGCATTTACTCGAAATTCATTTATCTGCGTAATGGTTTTTTGCAATTGTTCCGTTTGATCAATCGCTTTCCTGAACAAATCGACGAGCTCTGCTAAGTTCTCAATCCCAACTGACAGCTCGTTTATCGTCATGCCGGTTTCTCCCAATTTTTTCATTTCATCTGACATTATTTCCAACCCTCCCAATGACTCCCCTTAACCTCATCATATCCTCCATTTGTCACATCCCTTTCAGGCAGTTCTTTACATCTATCTACCACTTTATAGAAACGATTTGTTTCTGTCAATATAAGAAGAAACGTTTCGTTACTTTTATAGAAAGGAAACTTTTTGTTTCTTATAATGAAGTTAGTAATCATTTTAAGAAGGTGCATTCGTATGTTGGGGAAAAGACTTGCAAAGCTTCGAAACGATAAAGGGTTAAGTCAATACGAGTTAGCAGAAATACTTGGCTTTTCAAGAGGGAAGCTCGCCAATTATGAGCAAGGCAGCCGACAACCGGATTATGATACATTGAAAATATTCGCTAGGTACTTTGGAGTATCCACAGACTATCTTCTAGGCAATTCTGATCGCACCGAATCTTCACAAATTGGTACAATTGATGACCGAAATATTACATTTTCTACAGAAGAATTGCATCTTTTTGAGGTATTGAAAAAACATCCATCGCTCTTTCAAGATTTAGCGAAAGATCCTGAAACAAAAGTAAGAGAATTATCCAAACTCTATCGAATGAAAAAAATTTTATTGGATGAGGACGAAGAATAAATGAACTAGAATACTCATTGCTAAATCCCCTTTGCCACAACAGGCAAAGGGGATTTCCACTATCCTATTAGGCCGTCGTAACAGCTTCTTTCTCCTTATTACGAGACAGCCATTGAACCGTAAATAATCCTACGAACATAGCCAGACCGACAATGTCCGAAATGGTTTCCGGATAAATGAGAAGCAATCCTGTTACCACTGCAAGCAGCCGTTCAATCCAATTGCATTTTCGGTACCAATAGCCGATCATTCCTGCACCGATCGCTATCATACCGATAATAGCAGTCGTAACAACCCATAAGATTTCAGGAAGCGATGCCCCCATCATAAGCATGGCCGGATTGAAGACGAACATATATGGAATGATAAATGCTGCAATGGCTAATTTTGCGGACACAACCCCAGTTTTAATCGGATCCCCTCCAGAAATGCCGGAAGCCGCAAATGCAGCTAGGGCTACAGGTGGTGTGATGTCTGCAATAATTCCAAAGTAGAAAACAAATAGATGCGCTGAGACCGCTACGACAATCGGAACAGTTGCATCCGGATTATCAAGCATCAATAAAGTGATAATCGCCGGTGCGGCAATCGTTGAGGTAATAACATAGTTTGCGGTTGTCGGCGAACCCATTCCGAGCACCAACGCTGCAAACATCGTAAAGATCAGTGTCAATAGAATATTACCACCTGCCGCATTGATCAATCCTGTTGCTAAGCTTAAACCAAGACCTGTCTTTACGACAACCCCGACAATAATCCCAGCACAGGCTGTTGCAGCGGCAACGGCAAGTGCGGTACGAGCTCCATCGACCAATGCATGAATCATATCTTTCAATCCAAGCCGTGTCGACTTATCAAACGCACTGACGATGATCGTCAAGACGATCCCCAGCAGTGCTGCTTTCATCGTCGGGATACCAATTAAAAGAAACACAATGATTCCAAGAATCGGTAAAAGTAAGTAAATTTTCTTGAGCGTTGCTTTTCGATCAGGGATTTGATCTTCCGACATCCCGCTCAGTCCAACACGCTTCGCTTCAAAATGCGTCATAATCCAAATACCCGTGAAATAAAGTAAGGCTGGAATTGCCGCCGCTTTCGCAATCTCCCAATATGTGATCCCCCCGATAAATTCAACCATCAGGAAAGCGGCCGCTCCCATGATCGGAGGCATGATTTGACCGCCTGTAGATGCAGCAGCTTCAACACCGCCCGCAAATTCCTTCCGATACCCAAGCTTTTTCATCATCGGAATCGTATAGGAACCTGAACCTACTACGTTCGCAACCGAGCTACCCGAGATGGTCCCTTGCAAGGCACTCGAGAAAATTGCCACTTTTGCAGGACCTCCAATTGAACGCCCCGCCAAAACAACCGCCAAATCATTGAAATAATTGCCGACACCCGTTTTCACAAGGAAAGAACCGAACAATAAAAATACGAAAATGAATGTCGCAGATACACTGATCGGCGTACCTAGAATCCCATCTGTCGTGAAAAACATCAGCTGGACAATACTTTCCAAGTCTTGACCGCGGTGAGCTAAGAATCCCGGGAAATGTGGTCCAAAAAATGCATAGACTAAAAATGCACTCGCTATGATTGTAATCGGGATCCCTACTGCGCGCCTCGCCGCCTCCAGCGTTAGAAGAATCGCAAGAATACCGACAATCAGATCAAGACTAGAAACCCGGCCGACACGAAGGACAAGTTCATCGATGAGAAGCGGCCAATAAATACCTACTCCAATGGCCAGTATCGATAATAAGACATCGTAAAACGGGACTTTATTGCGTTTCACCCCCGGCTTTTTCCGTGCAGGGAACAGTATGAAAATCAGTGCCAAAGCAAAGCCTAGGTGAATGGAACGCTGGATATAGGCAGTAAATGGTGTTCCAATCGCCGTATATAGCTGAAAAACAGAAAATGCCAGCAGACCGAAAAAGACGATTTTCTTGAAAATTCCCGATACATTTCGTGTATTCGATTCCGGATCATACTTTTGAAGAATCTCCAATTGTTCTTCTTCTGAAAGCATTTTGAACTCTTCCGTTTCAGACTCGACCATTGTTTTATCATTCTGCTTCTTGTCATTTGCCATCCATATTATCTCCTTTCAGCATTTGAAAATAAGAAAGTTTCGAAACACGGAATGTGTACGAACTCCCCCTTTCCAATTGTTTTTTCAAATCGAACTCTTTGCCGGAATAGCGAAAAGCTAAATCAGCATCTACATCTCCGATTAATAGATTGAATGAGTCAATGACATTATCATCATATGTAAGCGTATAAACGCCATCTTCCACCGTCAGTGATTCGCCTTCTTCTGCATAACTTGGTAAACCAATTGCAAAATCTTCATATTGCATGGATTGCAGTTGAATTTGACCATCGGCTGTCACATTGTACGTTTCCAATACGTCACTCAGATGGATAGAATGAACATACCTTATTTGGAATTGTGTTTCTTTTTTCAACGAGAGGTAATACGTCTCCGCATTTTCCGAACGGTTTTCTATGAATATAAATGCATTTTTCAGTGGTATAAAAAAAGCGCACAGCAAAAGGGTACTTACTAAAAGTATGAGCGGAAAGACTTTTTTACGATTCATCCGCCACTTCCTCTCCCCTTTGGATTTCGACAATTAATGAAAACGAATGGGACGGCCGAAGCTTACTGCTTCACCGCCCCATCCAAATTTTCAATGATCAGTTATTTACTTCGTCAAAGTATTTCTGCGCACCTGGATGAACTGGAATTCCAATCCCATCAAGGCCAGATTCAGCTTTGATTAGCGCCCCTTTGGCATGTTGAATTTTGGATGCGTTGTCATAGATGGCTTTTGTAATTTCATAACCCAAATCTTCTGGCACATCATTCTGAATAACGAGCATTGCTCCTACAGAAACCGCAGGTGTTTCATCTGCCGAGCCATACGTCCCTGCTGGAATGATTTCTTTTGCGTAATACGGATATTTTGCAATCAACTCGTCCGCTTTGTCATCTTCTACAGGTACGATAAATACTTTCGCAACTGCGTGCAAACCTTCAACCGCACCCGTTGGTGTTCCAGCCGTGATGAACGCAGCATCAATCTGACCCGCTTGTAAACTTTCTTGAGATTCACCGAAATCGAGCATTTGCGGGCTAATATCATCCATTGTCAAACCATGGATTTCAAGCAGCTGTTCCGCGTTCGCATACGTCCCTGAACCCGGTGCTCCAACGGATACTTTCTTCCCTTTCAAATCTTCAAAAGTCTTGATTCCATTCTTTTCAAGCGTAACCAACTGAACTGTTTCCGGGTAAAGCGCACCGATTGCCGATACGTTGTCAATGACATCATTCTCAAACATTAACTCACCTTTGGATGCATAGTACGCAATATCCGTCTGTACGAATGCAATCTCTTGTTTACCATCCTTCAGCGCCGTCATATTGGCTGCAGAGGCCTGTGAAACTTCAGCTGTCGTTTTAATGCCTGTCGCTTCCGTAATGAAATCAGCGAAAGAACCCCCAAGCGGATAATAGGTTCCCTGTGTTCCGCCCGTTAAAATACTAAGGTATGGATAATCATCTTTCGTTTTACCTGTTTCTGTTTCTTTTTCTGTTTCCGCCCCATTTTCGCTTCCGCTATCATTTCCGCCACTATCGCCACTGCTTCCCTCATCGCTGGAATTGCAAGCCGCGAGGACAAGAAGTGCGATTAGCATCATGAATGCTAGCAAACTTAATTTCTTGTTTTTCATCAATATTCTCCCCCTTGTTCCTAAAATTTATCATTACTCCCAGCACCATATTAACATGAATCAAATCCATTTTGTCAAATAAATTCTTAATTATCGGTATAATGCAAGCGTTATCAATATTCATTGCAAATAAAAACAGTCGAAAAGAAGATCCTTTCCGACTGTTTTTTCTTCCAATTAAGTTTGCGCCCCATCCACATTCGTTTCAGGCATCGTTTCTTCCGGTTCAATATCTTCGAATGTCTCGCCTTTTTCAGCTAAATCACGCGTTCGATGGGCTATGCGTGAGGCCGCACAAGCTGCGACACTGGCAACAAGATCATCCAGGAATGTATGGATACCTTTCCCTTTCTTTGTATCCAGCTCGTTGATGATCCCGATTTTATTCTTATCGAGATGACCGAATGTCGTTACAGCAATGGAGCCATATGTAAACACAGCACCGAGCGCAATCGTTTCATCGACACCAAACAGGCCTTCATCCGATTCGACAATTTGCTGGAGTGGACCTGACAATTTCCCCTGTTCCGCTAACTCATCCAATTCAATACCGACTAAAATGGCATGTTGCAATTCCCGTTTCCGTAGCACCCCTTCAACCGATTCAATACAGTGCTCCATTTGAAGTCCTGCATTATACGGGAGTTGCATTTCGAAAACGATTTCTGCGATCGACTCCAAAGTCACCCCGCGTCGCAACAATGCCTCTTTTGTGGCTTCAGTTACCAATTTCGAATGAACAATCTTCTTTTTATCAAACATATGCGCTCATCTCCCTTTTCAATTACTTTCAAAGACAATGGAACCATTATACCTGCTTACCACGAATATGATACACTTTCTATACATCCCCATTTTTAGGAGGCATCATGCATGACATACGGAAAAATTGAAGATATTTCGATTTACAGCGAATCGCTGGGCGAAGAGATGCAACTGCTCATCCACTTGCCGCATAACTATTCTCCTCTCTATAAATATGAGGTGCTCATCGCATCGGATGGAAAAGATTATTTCCAATATGGCCGTATTGGACGCGTTGTCGACCAATTGATGGAGGAAGGGGAGATTGAAGATATCATCGTCGTCGGAGTCCCCTATAAAAGTGTTCCCGAAAGAAGACGAATGTATCATCCTGACGGAGACCGCAGTGATGCTTATATCCGTTTTCTTGCACATGAGCTCGTGCCCTATTTGGATCAGGAATATCCGACAAACCAAATAGGAGCTAGCAGAGGGCTGATCGGCGATTCTCTCGCAGCGACAACATCATTACGTACAGCATTGAAGTACCCTAATATATTCGGTAAAGTGATGCTTCATTCCCCTTATGTCGATGATTCGGTCCTAAAAGAAGTCGAGAATGCAGAGGATCTCTCCTCTATTTCAATTTACCATATTATCGGCGAAGGAGAGACCGAAGTAAAAACAACGGCAGATGGTATCCAAGATTTCCTGACACCGAATCGATTATTAAAAGATTTGCTCGAAAAAAAAGGGATTCCTTACTTCTATGAAGAATTTAAAGGGGACCACACATGGAAACATTGGCAACCCGATGTTCCCCGCGCGCTCAAAATGGTCTATGGCCATTCGCTAAATTAAGTTAACCGGACATCGGTTGATTATTCTGTTATAATCGATAGTATAAAAATTTTATATCATTCTAATGAGGAGGTCTTGTACTATGAAATACGGCATTGTTGCATTCCCATCTAAAAAACTCCAAGATCTGGCAAATGCTTACCGGAAACGTTATGACCCGCATTATGCATTGATTACACCACATATGACCATTAAAGGTGTATTTGAAGCAAACGACCAAGAAATCGAAGAGGTTGCAAAAGCGATTCAAAAAGTGACAGCAAAACATGATCCGTTTGAATTGACTGTTTCGAAGGTCGGTACATTTGCACCGATTACGAACACCATCTTCTTCAAAGTCGTTCCTAATGATGCATTGCTTGCATTGTACAAAGATTTGAATCATGACTTCTTCGGCGATGAGCCTGAATATGCTTTCGTTCCACATATAACCATTGCGCAAAAACTTTCATCTGGTGAACATGATGACATTATCGGTCAATTGAAAATGGTCGGTGTTGATCATACCGAAATGATCGATCGACTCCACTTACTCTATCAGTTGGAAGACGGATCATGGACTGTCTATGAAACTTTCCGTCTTGATGAGGACAACTAAGCGTTGTTTACGGTAAGAATCGCAACTTCTGACCTTGAAAGAGAACATGCATATTCTGTCAGAAGAAAAGTGTTCGTTGAAGAACAAGGCGTACCGCTCAACTTGGAAATCGATGATCTGGATGAAACGGCCACCCATTTTGTCGTCTATTCATCAGATACTCCTATTGGTGCCGGTCGCCTGCGAATGACTTCCAACGGGGTGGGGAAAGTGGAACGGGTCTGTATATTGGAAACGTTTCGCGGAAAGCATCTAGGGAATCTTATCATGCATGCACTTGAAGAACATGCGCAGGAAACAGGATTGACGAAAATCGTTCTGAACGCCCAGTCCTATGCTATCCCTTTCTACGAAAAATTAGGTTATGTCGTGACGTCCCCTGAATTTATGGATGCGGATATCCCGCATCGTGCAATGGAAAAACATATTCTAGATCCATCCTAAAGTATTTTTGGCTACAAAACGTGAAAAAGTTCGCTTTGCTTCTTCAGCAAAGCGAACTTTTTCATTTTTATTTCTATTAAACGTACTTATTGACAAATAAGCCTTTTCCAGTGATTTTAGCGAGAATCGGTGAAAGGTTAACGGGATTTGGACCATTCGCCTTTTCATATGAAGAGGGAGGTGAAGCAATGGCCGTCTTCTCCTTTTCATCATAGACATCTAAATGGTTTTGCTCACTTAAAACGTCACGACTCAATAGCTCTTCAGTAAAACTCACTTTTGCTACGCGATCTATTTTCGTGAATGTAGAAGGCTCCCTATTCATCCGATCTGCATACTGTTGGGATTGAATGGAGTGAATCGGTAAAAGATAACCCATTGCTCACACCCCTCTTCTCAGATTAGTTTTCTGCTCTATCTTTCTATATCCATATGCGGCGACTTTTAAACCTATTCACCGAAATTCCGCTTCTTCTCACTGTCTGCCCAGCATGTTTTGGATATCTTGAATATTCACTGATTTTCCATCTGAGACGATGGAGCGTACCAGTTCATCTTCCATCTGTTGCGGGACATCTTTCTTGGCAAGCTTACCAACTTTTCGTATGATTTTCCTCACTTGGCGTTCATCACTGAAGTCCGCATATTGAATGGCATTTGCCAGTGCAAACACTTCTTCCATCGGGACGCCGGTTTTTGATTCGATTTTCCGGAAAAATGAATCATTCATATGTTATCCCCCCTTCAAATTAGCAAAAACTTTTGCCCACAATAATGAGCAAGATAAAGAGAACAACAATTAGAACGAATGTCGAACCGCCGTAGTTACAGCCTCTTCCACCATCAAAACCGCCGTAGCCACCAACAAATCCGCTCTCATATCCACATCCACTTGGATAGCATCCCCACATGAAAATCCCCCCTTCCTTCTCCACATATAATATGCAAAGAAGATCTCGAAGGGGGGGCATACGTCCAGATTTTCAAAAACCGATAATGGCGGTCATATTTTTGTTCCCTAATCAATTACGCCTCGGCGTAATTGCGAATCGAACAGCGTAGGGTTCGATTTGCCGTATTTCTGCGCTTTTTGCAGAAATTAAGGCACTTTCATTTGAAATGCATTCTGACATTCATCCCGCCACTTATGGAAGTGGGGGACTTCTGCTGAATCAAGTTAAATCTTGCCTTTCGGTTTAAAAAACACCGAAGCGATAAATCCGAAAAGAATAGCCGCACTGATTCCAGAACTCGTCACTTCAAACATACCAGTCAACACACCGATCAACCCATGCTTTTCCGCCTCTGCCATCGCGCCATGTGTCAAGGAATTGCCAAATGACGTAATCGGAACAGTCGCACCCGCTCCGGCAAAATCAATTAACGGTTCATACAGTCCGAATCCATCCAATATCGAACCGGCCACCACGAGAATACATAAAGTATGTGCAGGGGTCAGTTTGGCTACGTCAAATAACAACTGTCCGATTACACATATTAGACCCCCGACAATAAATGCTGTTATGAAAATTGAAATCATTTATCCCACTCATTTCATCGTTAATTCGACCGCGTGCGCGATGCAAGGGATCGTATCTTTTTGTTGAAACGATAATGGCGACAACAGTGCTCCTGTCGCGATTAACAGAACCCGTTGATATTCACCTTTCATCATTTTACCGATCACCTCGGAAAAATAGACTGACGCAGAACAACCCGCTCCGCTTGCTCCCGCTAAAAACAAAGGATCATCCCCATAAAATTCGGCGCCTGCATCCCGGAAATTTTCTGTAATCTGGATCCCTTTATTTCCTGCCAGTTTTTTATAAATTTCAAATCCAGACTTTCCGAGATCGCCTGTCATAATGCAATCATAATCACTCTCTTTCGTCTGATGGCCTTTCAAATGACGATAGAGCGTATCCGCAGCTGCCGGTGCCATCGCGGCGCCCATATTAAGCGGATCCGTCATGCCCAGATCAACGGCAGTTCCGATCGTCGCACATGTAATAGAAGGTGTCCCCTTTTTTTGCGGGGTCACTACAGCTACACCGGCCGCCGTAACCGTCCATTGAGCGGTTTCAGGCTTTTGTGCTCCATACTCGATTGGGTAGCGGAACTGCCTTTCAACCGCATTATGCTGACTCGAGGCCCCTGCCACTGCATATTTGGACATGCCCATTTCGGTTAACAGTGCAGCCATGATCGTGGTGGATATGGAAGTCGCACACGCCGAAAACATGCCGATATAGGGGATTGCCAACGTCGTTGCACTAAAATTGGAAGGAGTCATCTGATTGACTAAATCGCCGATGAGTAAATAGTCGGCGTCACTCGGATTGGCATCCACTTTACTGAGCGCAATCATACAGGCATCTTCCATCATTTTGGCATGCGCATGTTCATTCGTTTTCGTATCACAACGCTCATCATCATAGATCTTATCAAACTGATCACTGAAGGGACTTTGCTTTTCCAACGGCCCTGCAGTTACACCGGTCGTGGCAATGGAAGGCATCGTTTTAAAAGTTAACAGCCCTTTTCTTACCATGACACTACTCCCAATTTGACAAGTATTGTTTTAATGAGCGCAACAGCAAAAGCGGAAAACACGCCAAACAGGATAACCGATCCCGCTAATTTGAACATGTTCCCCCCTACTCCAAGTACATATCCTTCCGACTTATGTTCAATTGCAGCGGAAACGACTGCATTACTAAATCCTGTAATCGGTACAGCACTACCTGCCCCTCCGAATTGGCCGATTTTCTTATAGAGACCAAAGCCGGTAAGAAGCATCGCTATAAAAATCATCGTTGCAACGGTCGGGTTACTGGCTGTCCTCTCCGTAAAATCAAAAAAAGACATATAAAATAAAGAGATGAATTGACCGATTAAACAGATTGTCCCGCCCGTCAAAAATGCAAAAACCATATTGCGTACCAACGGCGTTTTCGGTGACATGCCCTGCTCCAACTTTGCATACTTTTTCTCGTCCATTATGTCTCTTCCTTTAGCAATGATTTTAATTTTTTTATCGTTTTATCGATATCTTTTTTCTCATCCGAATCGATGAGCTTATTCGCTTCCATCCATATTTTACTGTCCGCTGAAATGGTCACTTCCCGATCCGGATATTGCTTTTCCAGTTCCTTTTTCAGTTCCTTTTCAATTTTATCCTTTTTGAATCGAGAAAATGCTTTAAGGGAAATCCCTGCTACCACTTCATCTTCATGGAATATCGTAGCAGCGGAGACCACCCGATTATCGTTTGTGAATAGCTCTTGTGCTTTTTCAGATTCCCCATTCGCCCCATCGTAACTACGGATTTCATTCCACGAACAGCCGGAGAGTAAAATAAGTGTGAAAAACAGCATGACAACTTTTCGAATACGCGTCCCCTCCATTTTTTCACAGTATGCCTTTTCCTCCTTAACTTTATTCATAACCAGTCCGTCTGCCCGATTCTCCCGAAACGTGTCGCATAAAGTAATAAAGAACTGAGAAAAGGAGGTGGAATGAATGGGATGTGGAAGAAGTGAAGATGTGGTAGAGTCTCGTCGTCATGATAACTGTATCTGCGAGGTAGTCCGCGCGATCCGTCGCATACAGGACATCCGTGATGAACAGGATTGTGATGATTGCAGAACTGATTGTTTTTTAACACCACTTGGAAGTCTCGTGAGCCCTTCAAGACAACGTGCTAACACTCGGGTCTTCATGCTCATGAATGACGAGGGTGATCCGTTCAAAGCATTTTTTAATCATAGAAGAAGAGGACGGAATCAGGGTCCAGCGAATGATGCCACAAGCGAAAGAGATTGCGAAAGCTGTTTCTCCGTCTTTTTCAGAGTTCAAAACATTTTCGACAACTGCTGCGCAACATTACAAGTTCTTGAACCACGGGATTCGAGAGGAAGAAGAGTCGACCTATTTAAACACGGTAAACTCGATTTTGATGCGTTCTGTGAAGTGGAAAGATTTGAGGCGACTGGTTCTTGTGTAACTGTCGACTTAAAATGTTTCTGTGCTGTACAATGTATCAAGGATGTATTTATCGATTGCGACGAAGTCTAAGATGAAGTTTAATTAGAAATGGCCTGCAATGCCAATCTGCCTAATCGACTATTCGATTAGGCAGTTTTTAATTTTAAACGTAAAAAAAGAACGCTGAGGCGTTCTTTTATTCTTCAAGGAAAGGTTCACCGCGCCAAAGGATTTCTTCAATTTTCCTTATTTCAATGGCGATATGCTCTTTTTCCCCTTCTGTCTTTTCAATGACTAGCGTTTCACCGTTTATCTGATCGATGGTCCCTTTCACTCTTTCTTCTCCCATTACAAACTGAAGCGGTCGATACACTTGTCGAGCAAAGGGGGATCCAAGGTAATTGATCCTTCTAATAATGGAAGGATCGGGTATTTTTTGTAATGGTTGTTCCTCTGGTAATTCTTGGATCGTCTGCTGTTCTTTTTCTTCCTGAATGTCCTGTGCTATCACTTGGCTCTCATCTTCGTTGGTCACAAAAACCGACGTGCTTTCTTCATCCTTTATCGAAACTTTAATATAGACAGGTGGCCCTTGAACAAACATTAACGGTTCATTTCGGAACATGAATAGCACATCCTTTCTAAAAGCATTATATGCACCCAAGTTGCCCAAAGTTCTACAGAAATGAGTAGGGCGCCGTCTAGATGCGACAGGCATAAGTCAATCTAGCGTATTGGTGCTTTTTGCCACATAGCTAGATTGCTTATGACCTGAGCATCTGGCGCCCGGAGCTGGACAATTGAAATATAGAGCGCACCTGCTGAATGAAAAAAGCTTTCATCGGTTTATAGATCACCGATGAAAGCTGTTGCGAGACCAAGATAGATAATAATACTGATGACGTCATTCAATGTTGTGATAAAAGGGCCCGATGCGACTGCCGGGTCAATTTTCATCTTATGCATGAACAACGGAATAAAGGAGCCCGAGATGGTTGCAACAAAGATGGAAACGAGAATGGCCGCTCCAACGAGAAGACCGATGATAAATTCATGTTTCCATACATAGATCAGTCCGACAACGAATATGGCGCACAATATACCCGTAATCAGACCGGTTCCCGCTTCACGTAACAGTAGCTTGAATTTACTCTCATCTTCCACGTCACGAGTGGCAATCCCACGCACTGCAACAGCGAGGGCTTGCGTCCCACTATTCCCCGCTGTCCCCGCAATCAGGGGGATGAAGGCGGCCAACAAAGCCACTTTCGAGATCGTTTCCGTAAACAAATCAATTAAATTAGCAGTCAGCATGCCGAGCACTAATAGAATCAACAGCCACGGCAATCTCTTTTTAGCCGCGGAAAAAGAGTTTTTATCGAACGTGTCCATATTGGAAACAGCGGCAAGTTTCGAGTAGTCATCAGACGCCTCTTCATCAAGGACATCGATAATATCATCGACCGTTATGATGCCAAGGATATGTTGTTGAAAATCGACAACGGGAACGGCAAGGAAATTATAGTCTTTGATCATGCGTGCAACTTCTTCTTGATCTTCTGAAACGAGTACACGCACAACACGTTCGTTCATAATTGAACTGATTAACGTATCCTCATCCGCGATGATCAAATCCCTTAAGGAGACGACCCCCGTTAGTCGATTATCGTCATCCACAACAAACACATAATAAATCGTTTCCGCGCCTGGTGCCTCATTCCGCAAAATGGTCATGCCGGAACGAACCGTCGAGTTTTGTGGAACCGTTACATATTCCGTTGTCATGATGGAACCGGCTGTGTACTCCTCATAATGAAGCAGGGCTTTAATTTCAGTCGCGGCATTTTTATCCATTAATGTTAAATAACTAACAACCTGTGTTTTATCAAGTTCCTTCAGGACATCTACCGCGTTATCGACGAACATATAGGAAATCATGTCCGCTGCATACGTCGTGTCCATCTCCTGAAGGAACTGCTTGTATTCATCCGCATCGATTTCACTTGTCTCGAAAATCTCCGCAAGTTCTTTAGGTGATAAATACTGGTAAATCTTTTTTCGCAACTCGGGTTCGACCTTCTCGTAGAATATAGCCCGATCATATGGATGAAGGAGTAGATATTCTTCCCTGAAAGTTCGTATATCCTGATGGAGAAGTGTCTCTTTCAGCTTTTCTTCATCGAGATTATTTTCCTCTTTGTATTCTTCATTTTCGTACATAACTACACCCTCTTTCTTCACTGGATTCAACCAGGACTAGGCCTTCAGCTTATGGGGTATGGGTGGATGTTGATATCCTTACGCTATTTTACGCTGCGGCTGAATCAATCCCAACTCTGCATCTCCACATCATTTCAGGGTAATCTATAGCTATAGAAAACACAATCGATGAAAGGATGAGAGCGGATATGAAATTTGATATTATCGGCGACATTCATGGCTGTTACCAAGAATTCGTATCGTTAAGTGAAAAGCTCGGCTATACGATGGAAACCGGTTTACCGGTGCATCCCGACGGCAGAAAGCTCGTTTTCGTCGGAGACGCGATGGATCGGGGACCGGAATCCCTCAACATGTTGCGATTGCTTTTCAAGATGCAGGATGCAGGTATACTTCAATATTCCCCGGGAAATCATTGCAATAAACTTTATCGCTATGCGAAAGGGAATAACGTAAAACTGGCCCATGGATTGGAAACGACGGTAGCTGAAATCGATGCACTACCTGCGATGGAACGGATCTCTTTTTTAAATCGCTACCGTCAATTTTACGAAGCGCTCCCCTTATATCTGATGTTAGATGATAACAAGCTTATCGTGTCACATGCAGGGATCCTTGCCAATATGATTGGTGCACCTTACTCGGAAAAAATACGCGTTTTTGTCCTCTACGGCGATATCACCGGCAAGAAATTACCAGATGGAAGACCCGTCAGGCGTGATTGGGCCAAACATTATAAAGGCGACGCTTGGATTGTCTATGGCCATACGCCTGTAAAAGAAGCACGCTTTGTCAATCATACCGTCAATGTAGATACCGGTTGTGTGTTTGGCGGAAAACTAACTGCATTACGATTTCCTGAAATGGAAGTTATATCCACAACTTCTTTACAGCCATTCATTGAAGAGAAATTTACAACGTTTGGCTGATCATGTATTGCATATCGAAAGGAAGATCACTGTTAAAAAGTTGATAGGTCCCTGTTAGCGGATTGGTGAAACCGAGCGTTGCACAGTGCAAAGCTTGACGTCCGATCATTTCAGTTGATCCGCCATAGAGATCATCTCCGCTTAATGGATGCCCTTTCCACTGCATATGCACACGGATCTGATGCGTCCTCCCCGTGTGAAGGACAAGCTTGACCAATGCGAAGTTCTGTCCATTTCGTTGCAATCGTCGAAGGACTTCAACATCGGTCCGGGCGTATTGCCCATCTTGACGCACGACCCGCTCAATGATACTGCCTTCTTTCCGTCCGAGCGGCTGATTGATCACAAAACGATCTAGTTCGGGCCACCCTTCAACAACGGCATTGTACTCGCGATGAAATCCGGAAGCCATCATCTGCTCGCTTAACAGATGATGGATATGCCGGTTTTTAGCGATGCATAGAAGTCCTGACGTATCCCGATCCAGCCGCGTAACAACATGGACCGTAGCCGGAAGTCGTTCACGAGCAAATTTGCCGGCTACAAGATTGGCAACTGTGCCTGTCGGATGGTCACGGGATGGAATTGTGCTTTGTCCGGCAGGTTTGTCCACAATGATAAATGCCTCATCTTCATAGAGAATGGCTAATTCTCCCTCTTCCGCCCGCAATCCCGCACTTGGTTGCTCGGGGGGAAAATGGACGACTACAAGATCGCCTATTTGCAATGGATGCCGGACATTCCGTTCAATCCCATTCACCGAAATATGTCCACCTTCATATTTCGTCGCAGTCAATGTTCTCCTGGAAATGCCTTTCGCATGTAGAAATTCACGTAACAGGACATCGCCTTCCTCCACATGGAATGTCATCTGGAATCGCTGATCTTGCCCGTCCTTATTCATCATCGCTGTCGATAAATGAATCTTGGACGCGTTTCCAGAATGGGAATGGGCGAAAACGTGCAAAACGGACCCTTTCATCCGCCACCGTGTACTCAATCGATTTCACATCTTTGTGGAGTAGCTGCAAATGATCGATGGTCACCATGAAGTCAGGACTATTCACCGGCGTGAGCACGCATTTATGATGATCCGGCAATACGAGTGGCGAGCCAACTGTACGAAACACCCGATTGTTAATGGACGCCATTTCAGTTAATTGAAAGGCCATGAGGGAAGGATGAATAATGGCTCCCCCAAGCGCTTTATTGTATGCAGTCGAGCCGGAAGGTGTGGAAGCACAAAGCCCATCGCCCCGGAACCGTTCAAAAAGTCCTCCATTCAATTCTACGTCCATGACAAGTGTCACCTCAGGAGACTTGACGGTCGACTCATTCAACGCAAGATACTTTGCACTTTCTTTCGTATTTTGATAGTTAATGGTCACCTCAAGCAGCGGATATTCGATCACATTGAATTCCATCCGGGCAATGGAAATGACCAGCTTCTCCAACTCTTCGGGCTTCCAGTCTGCATAAAACCCAAGGTGTCCCGTATGGATGCCGACAAATGATGTGTCTTGCAAACGATGCTGATACTTATGGAATGCATGCAATAATGTGCCGTCCCCGCCGATTGACAGGACGATTTCCGGTTCCCTTTCATCGAAAACGAGACCGAAATCTTGTAAATAGTTTTTCGCTTCGTCCATTAGCCGATTCGATAATGCATCATTCCTCGATTGTATGGCAAACCTCATACTCATTACCTCTTTTTCCGTTTCTTTTTCTCGTAACTTCTTGTGGCTGTTTCTTTAAACGCACTGAAATACTGTTGTGCATCTCGAATTTCATCGCGGATTTGCGACATTTCTTCATCGAGTTGAAAAGCTGCTTCAGCCGCCCGTTCCAGCCGATGCCTAATTTCATCCGGCATTTCGCCTTCATACTTATAGTTTAAGGAATGTTCGATGGATGCCCAGAAGTTCATCGCCAACGTCCGGATCTGGATTTCCGCCAAAATCGATATTTCTCCATGAATCGTCTGGACCGGATAATTGATGATCATATGATAAGAACGGTATCCACTCGGTTTTTTATTCGAAATATAGTCCCGATCTTCGACGATTTCAAGATCTTTTCGCTCGCGCAATGTCTCGACTACCTTTTCGATATCATCCACAAATTGACACATGATCCGTACACCTGCAATATCAGGCAATTCTGCAGCAAGTTCGGCTGATGGCTCAAATGGAATGCCTTTTTCAAGTGTACGATCATAAATACTCGCCAACGGCTTCACTCTGCCCGTTACAAACTCAACCGGTGTATGTACATCTTCCAGCTCATACTGAGCACGCAACCCTTTCAATTTCACTTTCAATTCATCTACCGCTTGTTTGTATGGTGCAAGAAATTGATTCCACTGCCTCATCCGAATCCCTCCTAGCTGTTATTCCGCGTTTTGAAGTATTGAACTGAATGTTTGTTCAACAGCTGTCGAGAAGCTTTGCCCGTAATTATCATTGCCCTCAATATTGAAAATCAACATCGTCAGCTCTTCCTTGAAACCGTTCAATGTCACTTCCCCGTCGTTCCATGAAAGAACCGGATCTACATCCGTTTTCAAAGCCTCCACCATCATCGGCCAAACCGCTTGCGGAAAATGATAATAGACATAGCCATCCTCCGCATCAAATAAATAGACAAATGAAAATGCATCGGTATCCGTGATCATTTTTCCCGCTGGCTTCCCTTCAGGTGCCTTCGTCTTTTCCGCTACTATAAAATGGACGTGATTTCCATTCAAAATTCCCTGATCGATTTGATTTAAGTTGCTCACAATCTCTTCTTCCCTTCACCTGTCATTACGTTTAGTCTACCATATGATGCGCGCCCTTGCAGTTTAGAAAATGCGTTTTTCAGTGGAAATTGGTATAATGGAGATGCGGAATCGCTTGACCTGATCAAACGCTTGAAGCAGAAAGGAATGTTTGTCATCGATACGCGTACAATTCGCACTTTGATGGAGCTCAACGCGATGCAATCTTTTGGAGCCGTCCAGTCATACGCGGGGTCAAACGCAACCTCTTCTTCCATGTTCAATGTCATGCTTGAAGAGCTCTTAGGGAACTCCACTATCACGGACACCTTATCCTCATCGTACAACGGACAGCATACAGCGCTTGAAAGCTTGCATTATACTGGTAGTCAACAAGTATTTTTACCCATCTCCTTGCAAACTGCTCTCACGGCGACAACGGAAACCAAAAGCGGTTCAGCTTCGATAGGACAAAGCGCCATCGGAAGCTATGAAACCATTATTCGGCAAGCTGCTGAAAAATATGGGATTCCTGACAAACTGATCGCCGCGGTCATTAGACAGGAGTCGAATTTCAATAATCATGTAGTCAGTCGTGCTGGAGCACAAGGACTCATGCAACTTATGCCAGGAACAGCCAAGTTCCTCGGTGTAGCAGATAGTTTCGACCCAGCCCAGAACATTATGGGCGGGACTAAATATTTAAGACAAATGCTTGATCAGTTTGGTGGAGATATTCAATTAGCACTTGCCGCCTATAATGCGGGACCCGGTAATGTTAAAAAATATGGAGGGATTCCTCCCTTTAAAGAAACAGAGCAATATGTCAGCAAAGTGCTAAACTACTATCGGATTTAGATTTTCTTAACCATCTTGCAATGGATGTCCAAGCGGTTTATTTGTGAAAATCCCGACAGGTTGGTAGAATGTCCATACAGTCAGAACAAAGGAGATTGACATGATGATGCGAAAACCTTTGATCCCTTATGAGGAGATCGGTGCTGAGAAATTATCGGAACTCATCGACCTGTTTTATGAAAAAGTGGCCGTACACCCGGACCTGTATCCGATTTTCCCGAAAGACCTGACAGAAACAGCACGTAAACAAAAACAATTTCAAACCCAATATTTAGGTGGACCCAATTTATATACAGAAGAACATGGTCACCCTATGATGAAAGCCCGTCATATGCCTTTCCCGATTTCTCCGGTTCAAGCGGAGGCATGGCTTGCCTGTATGGCCGAGGCGATGGATGAAGTCGGACTAGAAGGGAAATTTCGTGAGACGTATTACAAACGCCTCGTCTTAACTGCTCATCATATGGTGAACAGAAGCGGGGAGGAGAAGTATACGTGAACAAGCGAACGCTATTGGAAAATCCAATCAGTCCTTCAACGTTAACTAGACCCATTGAATTATATGTATTTCTTGACCCACTCTGTGGGGATTGCTGGTCAATCCAACCACTCCTTCGAAAATTGCAAGTTGAATATGAGCGCTATTTTACACTTCGGATCGCCCTGCGCTCTTCTTTACCGACCATGAATTCAAAATGTACGCAAAAAGTGGAAGATGCGCTCGCTTGCGAACGAACACATCCCACTTTTCCTTCGATCGCTGTCAAAGCGGCTGAATTCCAAGGTAAGCGAGCAGGGTTTCGTTTTTTGAGCAAAATGTTGGAATATTCCTTTTTAAAATCTCGCGACGTGACGTCTTTTTCCGTACTCGTCGAAATTGCTCAAAAGGTCAACCTTGATGTTGATGAATTCATTCGTGATTTTCCATCCAAAAATGTCTTGCGTTCCTTGCAGGTTGACTTGTATATGTCAAAAGAAATGGAAGTTGAACAGTCTCCTACATTTGTATTTTTCAATGAGAATATAGAAGATGAAGGTTTAAAAGTGAGCGGCCTTTATGGATACGAAGTATACGAACAAATTTTAGAGGAATTGCTGGATGCAGCGATCATTCCTGACTTACCGCCTTCCCTCGAAGATTTGTTCCAACGTTTCGATACGCTGACAACAGCGGAAATCGCAGATATTTATAATCTTCCTGAACGATCCGCAGAACGCGAACTGAAAAAACGCCTGCTCCAACAACATGTTGAAAGAATGACCATTGAAGACATTACATTATGGCGGAAAAAGCAAAAATAATATTATAAAAAAACTTCCTCACTCAAAAATCGGTGAGGAAGTTTTTTTGTGATATGTATGTTTATGCTTTAAAATCGGGAATTCCTTCAGCCTGAAACAGAAAAGAGCATCCGACTCCTGGGGGGGAGTGGATGCTCTTTTACAAAGGGAATGGGAGAAATGTTCACGTTCAAACAAAAGGGGTGTATGTTTGGTATGTGATTTATTTCACATCCTTACTTTATCACAAAATAATAGTTGCATCAACTTTTCACAAGGAATTTCACATGACTGTCACAAAAAGCGTTTACATTTGGAGAATCATTCCTCTTTCTGTCGTTTTATAACCAAACTTGACGAAAAAGGGGCCGGTCCGTCACGTATGACAGTCGGCCCCTTTTCGCAACCAGCGATTATTTGTTCAATAGAAGTGATTCAAGTTCGTTTAATTTCTCTTCAAAGACTCGGCAGGCTTCTTCAATCGGCGCAACGCTCGTCATATCTACACCCGCTTTTTTCAGTACTTCGATCGGATAATCGGATGAACCGGCTTTCAGGAAGTAATTGATGTACCGGTCGACTGCCGGCTTCCCTTCCGTCAAGATTTGATTGCTAAGAGAAACGGCTGCACTATAGCCCGTCGCATACTGATACACATAATAGTTATAGTAGAAATGCGGGATTCGAGCCCATTCGAGTCCAATCTCTTCGTCAACAACCAAATCCTCCCCAAAATATTTCTTGTTCAGGGCATAATACTCTTCTGTCAACTTTTCAGCCGTTAAAGGAATTCCTTGTTGGTCAAGCTCGTGGATTTTATGTTCGAATTCCGCAAACATCGTTTGGCGGAAAACCGTACCTCGGAATCCGTCCAACCAATTATTTAACAGATAAATCCGCTTCTGCTCATCATCGATTGTTTTCAATAAATGGTCATTCAACAGAGCCTCATTCACCGTAGAAGCCACTTCCGCGACAAAGATGGAATAACCGCTATAAATGAATGGCTGTGTTTTTCTAGAGTAATAACTGTGTACACTATGCCCAAATTCATGGGCGAGCGTAAAGAGGTTATTTACATTGTCTTGCCAATTCATCAGGATATACGGGTTTGTTCCATATGTGCCAGAAGAATAAGCGCCGGAACGTTTCCCTTTGTTTTCACGGACATCGACCCAACGGTTTTCCAGCCCTTCTTTCACGATGGATACATATTCCTCACCTAATGGATGGAAACTATCCAACATGGTCTTCGTCGCTTCTTCATACGTGATTTCCATATTGACATCTTGAACGAGCGGGGCATATAAATCCCACATATGCAACTCTTCTAATTCGAACATCTTTTTCCGAAGCGCTACATACCGTTGCAGCAGATGGACATTGTTATTAATCGTCGCGACCAGGTTATCATACACTTGTTCAGGAATATGATTGTTGGACATTGCCGCTTCCCGCGCAGATGCATAGTTCCGGATGCGCGCGTTGACATTATTCCCTTTGACATTGCCTGACAGCGTGGTAGCGAATGTATTTTTGAATTCTCCGTACTTGGAATACATGGCCATAAAAGCATCTTCGCGAACTCGACGATCATCACTTTCCAAGAAGCGGATATAACGGCCATGCGATAATTCAACTTCTTCCCCGTTTTCATCTTTGACAGATGGGAATGTTAAGTCTGCATTGTTCAACATGCTGAACGTTGCCGAAGCATTACTCGTCACTTCTGATAGTTGCGCGATTAAAGCTTCTTGCTCCGCTGGCAATACATGCGGTCGTTGTGTATTGACCTCTTCAAATTCCTGTTTATAAAGTTTTAACTCATCATATTCCTCGACGAATTTATCCAATTCATCTTCATCGATGGCCAAGAGCTCTGGAAGGAAATAAGACAGGGCTGTCGATACTTTTACGTAGAGTGATTTGATACGGCTATCCATGGCCTGATAAAAGCTATTTGTCGTATCCTGGTCGCTCTTCAAGTGCGCATACGTATAAAGTCTGCGCAGTCTCTCAGACAAGTTATCACGATACGTTAAGGCTTCAAAAAGAGCCTCTGCTCCCTGATGAAGCGTCCCTTTATAGGATTCAGCGTTCTTTGCAAGTTCCTCCACTTCGGCATACTCTTTTTCCCACACCTCATCTGTTGCAAAGATATCTTCCAAGCGCCATGTTTCCTCCACTTTTACTTCGTCACGGGCTAATACTTTCTTATTCGTTTCAGTTGACATGTATTATCTCCCTTCACTTTTATTTCGGATAACGAATCAGTCTTATTTTCTCAATTTTCATTTCCCTTTGCAAGGAATCTCTTCGATATAAATGCATGTAGGCATTTCTCGTCGATGTCGCCATGATAACGGAATGGGTCAATACCGACAGCGTGAAGGAAATCACGATAGGCTAAACAGGCATACTCTTTCCTTTCGGATGTCTGATTCGTTCTGGCGAGATACTTTCTAACATGCACTTGTGACAAATTATTTAAACTGACTCCATGCCGTCTCATATAATAATGCAATGCCAATTGCCATTCACAATCATGTTCCCGGAATGCATCACTTCCTCTCACTGGCACGCCGATCCATAACGGAAGTTCGGTTGGTACAAGACGCAATTCATAACAGATGCGTAAAAAAGAATCGCGGATCCCTTTCCGATTCAATAATATGCGCGATTGTAAAAATTGATCGCGCATCGATAAATAGATTGTCGTATATTTTTGTAAATCTTCTACAGTTGGTGTTTTTGGACGTGCAAAGGGAAAGATTTGAAGCGAACTCGATAAAGTTCGATGAATGCCGATATGGCGATTTCCTACTACGTGGAATAGACTACTGTAATAATGGAAGCGTTCTGTTTGGGGATGATACGTCAGAAGGACACGACCTTCAGGGGAACGACGGGTCAAAAAATGTTCTTCGAAATGGGACAAATGAAAAATACCAACACCTTGTGGAAGGCCAATAAATTTTTCGGGCGTACGTAAGATCCAAACCGGGTCCATTCCTATGCTCCGGTAGCCCGCTGAGCGGGATTCCATATCAGCGACAGGGATTGTACTGCATTGGAATTCGATAGGGATTCGCTTATTTCCACTATTGACAAGCAGATCTGGACGTTGGGCCAACATTTTGAAATAAGGTTCAAGTTCAACATGGTCCGCATGTTTTTGAAAAAATAAATACAATTGCTGCTTCCCTTGGAGATGATCTTTGGACTCTCCTTCAGAAAAGAAACTTGGACAGGCTTCATTTTTCTTATGCGCGAAATGAGGTGTCACGATCTCTCCAATTTTCAATTGAACCGGTTTCTTACACTGCGGACAATAAAAGCTCTGGGATTGTCGCCACTTTTTCAATTGCTCCTTCCGAAGCGCTTTCGTAAGAACAATCAGTTTTCCTTCTTTTGTTTTAGCTGTGAGTATGAAAGCTCCCTCCCTTCATTTTTATTTTACGAATTTTCCAACCGCAAATCAACTTTCTACATCCAGAACAAAAGCGCAGGGCGCCTGCCTAGACAACCAAAAAAACAGCCACCCTTGAGGTAGCTGTCCGCAATTCTGTCTATATTATGCTGAAAAATAAGCTTGAATTTTTGAAAAGACGTCCTCATCCATAATCAGAGTACCGTACTCTCTTATACGATGAATCGTCATATTGGACGGTGTACCGAACTCAGATAGTACACTGTATAGATCGGATTTTCTTGCGTTTTTCATCACTTCGTCATCGTATTCCAAGTAAATATAGTATTTATCTTCATACGAATAGAGCGATGTCTTAGCCTCATAGTCAGCCGCTCGTACTGCCAACGGGATCAGATCGTCGAATTCGTTAAACACAAACATATTGTCGTTCCATTCAAATGCTCCCCTATCCATCGCCGACGTTGAATCTTCATCGTTTTCAAACAGTTCATCGTGATGTTGAAACAATTTCCTCGGATCGTCTACTCCAAATGGTGAATCTAATGGCTCGCCATCCTCGGATAGTTGTGCTCGTGTCACAGTTACTTCGATACCACCGCTCATTGCGTGCACTTGTATCCACAATGGACCTTCCGCCTCAAACTCGGCCTCATCATTGACTTCATCCATCATTTCCCAGAAAAGTTCCTCGCTTTTGTCGCGGTTATACCATACTTCTTCGCGGGTGAAGCCTCGCTCTTCAATATCCATATATGAAAGGAAAAACTTAACAGTATTTTCATTGATGCGCTCTATTTCCATCTCTATTCCTCTCCCTTCCTCCAGAACAAGTTTTACTTGTTTCTTTCAATGTTAGTAAACAACCTGCAATGCTTATTCTTACTATATGACCGTCGAACAGGATTTGAAAGGGTTCCGCCTGTTGACGTGTAATTTTGATAGTAATAGCATTGTAGAGAACATCCTTCAGGAAAGCAAGAGAAATACAAAAAGCCGATAGGTATAAGGCATTTTACAATGTCTGCTCCTATCAGCCCTACATTATTGTATGTTTAGTTTACCATGCGTCGTGCTTCAAGTAGCTGATAGGCTCTTACTTTTCTTGGTAGGAATCGACGAATCTCATCTTCATTATACCCTACCTGCAGCCTTTTTTCATCCAGAATGATTGGTCTTCTCAATAGACCCGGATGCTCTTGTATCAACTCATAAAGACGTTGTAATGGAAGACTTTCCACATCAACATTTAGCTTTTGGAATATTTTAGATCTTGTTGAAATGATTTCATCCGTACCATCTTCAGTCATACGAAGAATCTCTTTTATCTCATCAATATTCAATGGTTCAGAAAAAATATTTCGTTCTGTATATGGGATTTCATGCTCCTCCAACCATGCTTTTGCTTTTCTGCATGATGTACAGCTTGGTGAGGTAAATAGTGTAACCATCATATGCTGACACTTCCTTTCAGTCGGCTAAAATGTTTTGACAGCTATTTCTATAGATAAATTAGAATGATTTTAAACTATTTGTTCCTATTCCTATTATACACATATTCAGAAGCGATGAATACACTTTTTTCAAAAAAACTTACTTAATCATAGGGGATTGTCACAATTCCATAATATAATCGGCTTTTCTGAAGCATTTCGTTTTACGATTTCTTGTTCTTTACTGTTATACCCGAAGATTTAAATGTTTAAACATCTGATTTGTCAAATAAAAAAATTTCTCATTTAGAAACTATCTAATTGAAAAACGGAGTACACTATATAATACGTTTCAGACTCGAAAAAGGTTTCATCAAACTTAAAAAAAGTCCAGAAATCACACACTTTTCTGGACTTTCCATATTTATATTATAAAGCCGCCTCTTGCAATTTGGACATGACCATATTATAATTTTGGAAACAGTAGAGCGAATTGGCGTTGACGGAAAAAGTATGCCGATCATGATTCTTGCAGAGAGCCTGTGGTTGGTGCGAACAGGTGGGCAGATCGGAGGAAGTGGGTTCCTGAGCCTGACAGGTGAAGTAGTGGGAAATCATCCTATGAATGGATGATTTACAGAGTAGCTTGTCACGTCCCCCGCGTTACGGGATTTTAGAGTGGCCTTCGGGCAATTCGGGTGGTACCACGGTTGATCAAACATCAGTCGTCCCTTTCACAGGGGACAGCTGATGTTTTTTTTGTATTTAGAACACGAACATGGAGGAGATTTTTATGAAAACCATTTTTTCCGGCGTACAGCCGACCGGGGTTGTCACGCTTGGCAACTATATCGGGGCATTCCGCCAATTTACAGAACTGCAACATGAGTATGAATGTCTATTTTGTATTGTAGACCAACATGCAATTACCGTACAGCAAGATCCTGCCGAATTAGCAAAAACGATCCGCTCTCTCGCAGCGATTTATATCGCAAGTGGTATCGATCCGGAAAAAGCAGTGCTGTTCATCCAATCGGAAGTTCCCGCACATGCACAAGCCGGCTGGATGATGCAGAGCATTTCCTATATTGGTGAGCTTGAACGGATGACACAATTCAAAGACAAATCCGAAGGGCAGGAAGGTGTTTCAGCTGCTTTGCTCACCTATCCGCCGTTAATGGCTGCTGACATCCTGGTATATAATACGGATATCGTCCCTGTCGGCGAAGACCAAAGACAGCATTTGGAACTGACTCGTGATTTGGCGGAACGTTTCAACTCGAGATATGGAAATGTTTTAACAATCCCGGAAGCCCGGTTTCCGAAAAACGGTGCCCGTATCAAATCCCTCCAGGATCCACTGAAGAAAATGAGCAAGTCCGATCCGAATAAAAAAGGCACCATTTCTCTCCTTGATACTGCGAAGGAAATCGAAAAGAAAATTAAAAGTGCCGTCACCGATTCCGATGGCGTTGTAAAATATGATGTAGAAAATAAGCCGGGCGTTTCGAACTTGCTTACCATTGAATCCGCATTAAGTGGCGTATCGATTGATGATCTTGTTGTGAAATATGAAGGGTTAGGCTATGGCGCTTTCAAAGCCGGCGTCGCTGAAGCGGTCGTTGCACATTTAACACCGATTCAAGAAAAATATTATGAGTTACTTGAATCGCCTGTCCTTGATGAAATTCTCGATAAAGGTGCAGAGAAAGCCAATGCCATTGCATCCGTCACTGTCGCGAAAATGGAAGCCGCGATGGGACTCGGGCGTAGACGGTAAGGATCAGGATGCACGCAGCGATGATAAAAAGGGCAAAATCCGCTGTCTGAACAATATACCGGAAAATCTCATTCCACTCATATCCAAGTGCTCTGTAGTTGAAGTAGAAAATCATATTGGAGATCGTGATGACAATGAGTCCATAACTAATGAGAAATAGAAATGTGCGTGTCATTTTGCATCGTCCTTTGGATTTTTTACATTATATGAATGTTTAGCCCCCTTTTAGACGAAGGGGGCTTTAATCTGTTGTTAGGATTTGGTGCTCTTAGAATGAGCACTTGATTACAGGTATGAGCGCCTGATTCTTGCTTTGATCGCTGGATTGCTACTTTGAGCGCTTGTGTCCCGCTTTGATCGCTGGATTACTACTTTGAGCGCCAGTGGCCCGCTTTGATCACTTGATTGACACTTTGAGCGCCTGTGTCCCGCTTTGATCACTTGATTGACACTTTGAGCGCAAGTGTCTCCCTTTGAGCGCTTGATTGATACTTTGAGCGCCACGCTCTACCTATGACCCCGCCAAAAACGAGTGTCGGCAAAGTCAAATTACGACTTTGCCGACACTCGTTTTTTCTATCTTATAGTTTCTTAAAGACGATTGAAGCGTTATGGCCACCAAAGCCGAGTGAGTTACTCATGGCGTAGGTGATATCCGCTTTCCTTGCTTCGTTTACGACATAGTCGAGGTCGCAATCAGGGTCTGGATTAACATAGTTCATCGTCGGCGGCAAGATGCCTTCCTGCAATGCTTTCACTGTGAAGATCGCTTCCAATCCGCCGGCAGCTCCCAATAAGTGACCTGTCATCGATTTTGTCGAACTCATTGCCAGTTTGTAAGCATGTTCACCGAAGACGGTTTTAGCTGCCATCGTCTCGAATTGGTCGTTATACGGTGTGCTCGTTCCGTGGGCATTGATGTAATCGATTTGATCCGGCGTGATGCCGCCATCTGCGATTGCCTGTGCCATTGCACGTGCGCCGCCTTCTCCTCCAGGGGCTGGGGCTGTAATATGATGCGCATCTCCCGTGGAACCGTAACCGATCATTTCTGCGTAGATTTTCGCCCCACGTGCCACTGCATGCTCATATTCTTCAAGGATCAGGATTCCTGCCCCTTCCCCGATAACAAATCCGTCACGTTCCGCGTCGAACGGACGTGATGCTGTCGCTGGGTCCGGATTTAAAGATAGTGCTGTATTCGCACAGAATCCTGCAACTGACATCGTCGTGATTGGTGCTTCTGCGCCACCTGTGATCATGACGTCCGCTTCTCCGCGCCGAATCACTTCAAATGCATCCCCGATGGAATTCGTACCTGATGCACAAGCCGTTACCGTACAAGAGTTAATGCCTTTTGCTCCAAGATGAATCGATACTTGTCCTGACGCCATATCCGGAATCATCATTGGGACGAAAAACGGACTGACTCGGCGATAGCCTTTTTCAAGGAATGTTTTAAATTGTTGTTCATGTGTTTCCATTCCGCCGATTCCAGAACCGATCCAAACGCCGGTACGAAGAGCCAGCTCACCTTCCAATTCAAGTTCTGCATCTTTCATCGCCATAATTGAGGCGACGAGTGCATAATGCGTGAAGCGATCCATTTTACGTGCATCTTTACGCGGGATGTACGCTTCAATGTCAAAATCCTTCACTTCTGCAGCCACTTTTACAGGAAACTGTTCTTTATCAAGCCTTGTCAATGGACCGATGCCCGATTTGCCGGCCAAAACCGATTGCCATGATTCTTCCGCCGAGTTACCGACAGGAGAAATCGCACCGATTCCTGTTACAACTACACGTCGTTTTTCCATTCGCGAAAACTTCCCTTCTCTATTGAATAAAAATGATTCTAATTTTCCATGTTGAAACTTCATTTATTATAGCATGTCATTTTCCCCATTTGATACAAAGAGCGCCCCATGTCAGACCTCCGCCAAATCCAACGAGTACAATGATATCATCATCCTTGATCCGGCCTTCCGCTAAGTCATCGAAAAGCGAGATCGGGATAGATGCCGCAGATGTATTGCCATATTTATGGATCGTTTTGGACATCTTTTCAATCGGTAAGCCAAGGCGTTCCCGCGACGATTCCATAATTCTGATATTCGCTTGATGCGGGATTAAGAAATCGACATCTTCTTTTGTCAATCCTGCCTTCTCAATGACACTTTCAGCCGATTCGCCCATTTGACGGACCGCAAACTTGAACACTTCACGTCCGTTCATGTGGATGTACCGATCTTGATAAAGATGTTTACCGCCCGTTCCATCTGCACCAAGTTCGAATGACAGGATTCCCCGTCCTTCACTCACTTTACTAATGACAGCCGCGCCTGCGCCATCTCCGAAAAGAACTGCTGTATTGCGGTCTTCCCAGTCTGTCACTTTGGATAACTTCTCTACTCCCACAACTAGTACATAATCATATGTTCCCGCTTCAACAAAGTGCTTGGCTGTCACAGCACCGTACATGAATCCTGCACAAGCTGCTGAAACATCCATTGCCGCTGCATTTTTTGCACCGAGCCGTTCTTGGATCATTGTTGCAACAGAAGGAAACGGTTTATCCGGCGTAACGGTTGAAACAAGGATAAGTCCGATTTGTTCTGGTTTGATGCCTGCATTGTTCAGTGCATCTACTGCTGCGTTATATGCCATGTCGGATGTGTTGATGGACTCATCCGCAATATGCCTTTCTTCAATACCCGTCATCGTCCGAATCCATTCATCTGATGTATCCATACGTTTTTCAAGGTCCGCATTTGTCAAAATAGCTGGCGGCACGTATTTCCCAATGCCTATTAGTCCCGCGTTCATTCCACATCCCCCGTTCTTATCATCTAATATTAGTACCTGGTATTAATCATAAAAGAATTGCAACGATTTTTCAACCCACGGACACTTTTTCGCCAAATAAAGTGCCTTTGTCTGTTGAAAATGGTTTCTCCCACGTACGTGCTGTGATATGATGAACAGTGAAATAGTGATACAGAGGTGAAATCCATGCAATTCATCATGACGTTCATTTGGTCTTTCTTATTAATATCGATGTTGAACTATGTTTCAGGTTCAATTGCCAACGTATCTTTTGAATTTCTTCCCGGCGTAATTATTTCTCTAATTGTTTCTGTGTTTGTCTTTCTCGTCGGCGAATCATTTCCAGAAGGCGAAGTTGCAGATCATTAATAAGCGAAGAAAAAACCATCTCCTGCTGTCACGGAAGATGGTTTTTTTATCCTTTATTTTTAGTCAAATTTCTCTAAATCTTCACGAAGTGTCGCTGAAGAGTTATTAAGCAATTGAATCGTTTTGACGAGTAAATCGACAGAGTTCTGTTGGGTGGCCGAAGCATCCGCCACCGACTGTGTCCGTCCTGCATTTTCGGTTGCCAGGGACATCACTTCTTCCATCGAAGCCAACACTTCCTCAGAAGCGGCCGACATTTCCTCCGTCACAGCCGATACATCTTGAATTTCCTCGTTGACGTCCCGAACGGTATCGAGCACAGCTGCCAAATCATCGACAACTTGAATAACCGCTTTCGAGCCTTCCACCATTCCGGTAGCACTTGTCCCCATTTCAACCATCGCGCTAGAAGTCAATAATTGGAATGACGCCATTTCATCCCGGATCTGTTCTGCGGAGTGACGGGACATTTCTGCAAGCTTCCGCACATCCCCGGCAACGACTGCGAAGCCTTTCCCGGATTCCCCGGCACGCGCTGCCTCGATGGCTGCATTTAGCGCTAGTAGATTCGTCTGTTCTGCGATATCCGTGATCATGCCGACCATCTCTTCGATCGATTGGAATTTGGTGCCAATATTGCGCATAATCGTTTCGGATTTTTGGACAGTGACCTCCACATCTTTGATCTGATCGGCAACTTGTTGTGAATTTGCCACACTTGTGTCCACGAGACCTTCCATGACATCAGATGCTTCCGCAACTGCCGAGGCGGACTCCGCGATTCGCTGGATGCCGACAGCCATTTCTTCCACCGCTGTCAACACCTCCCGATTATTCGTCTCCTGCACCTCACTCGTTGTTGCAATTTGCGCCATACTACTTGTAATTTCATCATTCGAGCCACGTACATCATTGACCACTTGTGTCAATTCCTCCGCCACGGCGAGAAGTGATATGGCGGTTTTATTCACGTCCGTCATCAGTCCTTTCGTCTGAATCAAGGACTCTGTGAATGCTCCTTTAAAGGATGTGATTTCATTATTCCCTTTCGTTTGTACCGAAATGAGGGATTCCTCCGCTTTCGTCAAATGGCCTCCAGCAAATTCCGATGCGACGTGTTCCATCTCACCTAATGGACGGAGTGCGCGGCGGACAAACTGATTCATCAACAATAATGCAATGACAACAATGACTAAAATAATGCCGATATAAAGCGGCAAATTCGATTTCAATATTTCAGTACGAACTGCCCCAACCGAATCGGCTGCGATATCGACGCCGACAACTGCAATTCTCTCACCTTGTTCGTTATACAATGGTGCAAAGGCGGAGAGATAGCTGCCGTAATCCGGATCTTCGATAAGTGGGGCCGCATTCCCTTCCCCTTTTAGCGCACCCTTGATTGTTTCATATGTTGTAAATTCATGTGATTCACCGATCTGGATCGCATCTGCAGCATCCGGGTCCGCCGCGTCGATAAGAAATTGCACCGGTTCATCAGGCGAATCCGGTGCGGTCATTGTATAAAGAAACAGTACGCCACTCGACGTCTGCAATTCCTTCAACTCTGCACGAAGCTTCCAATACAATTCAGATTCCGTCATCTCATTCGTTACTTGTTCATACTCCGCAGCATTCAGTAAACTCGCAATATGTTGTGCTGTACTAATCCCTTGAAGGCTGATCGACTTCTGGACCGTCTTCGATGTGTTTAAAAATAAAATAATACCGATCGCTAGTAAAACAGCTACCATAGTCCCAACAACAAACAGCGTTATTTGCCGACTTAATGAAGCTCTTCCTTTCATCCGATCACTCTCCTTTTTCTAGTAGTCTATCTATTATCATAACGCGAAAACGATAGAATGCACATCTAAAATTGAGCAGAGCGTAAAAAAAGCATAGATCCTCAGACCTATGCGATTCCATTTATTCGTGATTGATTTTCAAACGATCCTCTTCCATTGTGAGAACAAGCTTGCCTTCTTGTCCCAAATCGCCTTTGATCAACTCTTTGGCGACAACGGTTTCGACATGTCGCTGGATAAAGCGTTTCAATGGACGCGCACCGAATTCGGCATCCGTCCCTTCTTTGACAATCCAGTCGAGCACATCATCTGTATAGACCAACTCCACTTCTTGCCCTTTCAGTCGCTTGACTAAGTCTTCGAGCATTTTCTTAGCGATCAGACGGAATGAATCCGCTTTTAGCGAGTGGAAGATAATAATATCATCCATCCGATTCAACAGCTCCGGTTTGAAATGGCGACGCAATTCAGCCATGACCAAATCTTCCGTTGCGTGATTCCCCGTCTCGTCCAGTCCTTGCAACAAGTATGCCGATCCGATATTCGACGTCATAATAATCACTGTATTCGTAAAGTTGACGAGTCTTCCTTGGCTATCCGTAATCCGCCCGTCATCGAGCACTTGCAATAAAATATTCGCGACATCGGGATGCGCTTTTTCAATTTCATCAAGAAGCACGACGGAATATGGATTGCGACGGACCGCTTCTGTCAATTGGCCGCCCTCTTCATAACCGATATACCCCGGAGGTGCACCGACCAATCTTGACACACTATGTTTCTCCATATACTCCGACATATCGATTCGGATAAAATGATCTTCCGAATCAAATAACGTAGCAGCAAGCGTCTTCGCGAGTTCCGTTTTCCCGACGCCTGTAGGTCCTAAAAACAAGAACGAACCGATCGGCTTATCGGGATCTTTAATCCCTGCACGTGCACGCCAAACCGCTTCCGTCACCAATTGCACCGCATCCTCTTGCCCGATGACACGCTCTTCCAATGTTTCACGCAGACGGAGCAATTTTTCACGTTCGCCTTCAACGAGTTTCGTCACCGGAATACCTGTCCAACGCGCTACAATTGTCGCAATTTCCTCTTCTGTCACCTCTTCACGAAGGAGGCGGCTCTCCCGGCCATCTACGAGTGGGGCTTCCAATTCAGCCAACTCTTTCTCAAGCGCCGGGATTTTCCCGTAACTGAGTTCCGCCGCCTTATTCAAATCGAAACGATTTTCGGCTTCCTCCAGTTCACGTCGATACCGATCGAGCTGCTCCCTTTTTTCCTGAATGCCGCGCAACGTCGATTTTTCAGCATCCCATTGCTCCCGCATCCCTTCGGAAGACTCTTTCAGTTCTTTCAACTCATCGCGCAACGCTTCCAGGCGTGTTTGACTGACCGCATCCTTTTCCTTGCGCAATGCCTGTTCTTCAATTTCCAGCTGCATGATGCGACGTGTCACAGCATCGAGTTCCTGTGGCATCGAGTCGATTTCCGTCCGGATCATTGCACTCGCTTCATCGATCAAGTCAATCGCCTTATCCGGCAAAAACCGTTCCGTCAAGTAACGATCAGACAACGTCGACGCCGCAACGATTGCCCGGTCGTGAATCCGGACCCCATGGTGAAGTTCGAACCGTTCTTTCAGCCCCCGCAAAATCGACACCGTATCCTCCACGGACGGTTCGCGAACGAGTACCTGCTGGAAGCGGCGTTCAAGCGCGGGATCTTTTTCAATATACATGCGATACTCATCGAGCGTCGTTGCTCCGATACAATAGAGCTCCCCACGAGCGAGCATCGGTTTCAACATATTCCCCGCATCCATCGCCCCTTCGGTTTTCCCCGCACCGACAATCGTATGGATTTCATCGATGAAAAGAATGATTTCACCGTCGCTATCCTTCACTTGCTTCAGAACGCCTTTCAAGCGCTCCTCGAACTCCCCGCGGTATTTCGCCCCGGCAATCAATGCACTCATATCCAATTCGAAAATTCGCCGGTCTTTTAATCCTTCCGGCACATCGCCTTTGACAATCCGCTGGGCTAGCCCTTCTACAATCGCTGTCTTCCCGACACCGGGTTCCCCGATAAGCACCGGATTATTTTTCGTCTTTCTTGATAAAATCCGGATGACATTACGAATTTCTTCATCCCGTCCAATGACCGGATCCATTTTCCCTTTTTTCACTTCTTCCACAAGATTGCGCCCAAATTGTTCAAGTGGCGCTTGTTGCTCTTCCTGTTGACCAGCCATTCTCATAGACACTCACCTTCCAATAAGTTTGACTTTGACTATCTTTGATTAATAGAATTGTAAGATGATTTTTCATCAAAGTAAAGAATTTTGTTTATCCTTTATATCAATTACGCCTCGGCGTAATTGCGTCCAGATTTTGAATTGAGCAAAGCTCAATTCACTCCTTTCAAAATCTGTGACATCCGCGGGCCTGCACGATGCAGGTCATGCAACCGTTGCCGCAGGACGCGGCGAACTTAGGTTGCCTTCCATTCTTCGTTCAGCGGCGTTTGAATACCCGCTGAACAGGTAAACAAAACCGCATTTTTCTCGCTATCTATAGAGGTGGGAATCCTCCGCTGAATGAAGATAAAAAAATCCCTTCGGAAAGGGTATACCCTTTCCGAAGAGTTATCATTCACCAATTAATGGACGTGGAGCGACGATGACACCGTCTTCATCCGCGTACACATAATGATTCGGCACCCATTCGACATCCCCGAAGTTTAATGGAATATCGGTGCTTCCTTTCCCATTTTTCACACTTCTCAACGGGTTGCTGCCAATTGCCAAGACACCGATATTTTGTTGTGCTATTTCTGCAGTATCCCGGACACATCCGTAAATGATCACGCCTGCAAGCTTGCGGGTTTGCGCAATATCTCCCAAGTTGTCACCCATCAATGCACATCTTCTGGAACCGCCCCCATCCACGACGAGGACGCTCCCTTCTGGGATTTGCTGCAAAGCTTCTTTCACCAACACATTATCTTCCAATACTTTGACAGTCGCAATCGGCCCTGAAAACTTTTTATTTTTCCCATAGGATTTGAATTCCACCGTGCAGATTTGTACCTCATTCGCAAAATCATCACATAGATCAGCTGTTGTAAAAGCCATCATTCCCACTCCCAATTCACATTTTTCTACTCTCTAACCTCATTCGACAAAATTCTGAAAACCCTTCTTTATTTTGAAATAAAAATGGAATTGCAGGGATACATATTCCTTCAACACAACAAAAAAAGCTGTATGACTCGTCAATCAGTCATACAGCTCACAGGTATTTTCTGTTATCTGACGCCTAGCGCCATTTTAGCATAGCGGGACATATTATCTCGTGACCAAGGCGGATTCCATACGATGTTGACATCCACGTCTTTCACTTCCGGGAGTTCCATCAGTTCTTGTTTGATGTTCGCGACGATTTGCGGTCCCATCGGGCAGCCCATTGATGTCAATGTCATTGTGACGATCGCTTTGCCTTCCTCGTCCAGTTCTGCGTCATAGACAAGTCCCAAGTTGACGATGTCCACACCAAGTTCCGGGTCGATGACATTTTCCAGCGCACCCATCATGCTTTCTTTCATATCGTTACTCATTTTCATCCCTCTTTCCGTTCATATGTTATCCCCATCATAACAGAGTTCAGCTCATTCATTCAAATGACGTGCAAACCAGTCTGCCGACTGTAACATGCCTGCTCTTGAAACGGCATGTCCCGCAGTGTCTTCCGAGACAAACGCAATCCGCTCAGGTACGTGTGCATAGTCTTTTTTGACAGCTTCGTAAAAATTGTAGGTCGGCTGAAATGGAACGACGGTATCCTGTTGGCCATGCCAGAAATAGATTGGTCTTTGCTTCAATGCGGCAGCCCGTTTCGTCAGATCGAATGTCCCGAGTGTTTCTAGCAGGTTCTTCCTTTCCTCATCCGTAATAGGCAATGTAAAGCCCCGGCGTTCAAATTGTGCCATTTGCGCTTTGCAAAGTTGGACATAACCCGGCGCGCCCATCATAATGGTGGCCACGTCGATCCAATCATATACGGACAGGCAACCGAGTGTCGTGATGCCACCCATCGACGTACCGCCCACTCCGAGTTTTTCCGTCTTCCAGATTCCCCGTCTACCAAGTTCTTCTTGCAAAAATTTCACTTCTTCAATCGACGTCAAAACGATTTCCCAAAAGCGGAGGCTCAATTGCACTTCATCCAGATCCTCACTTCTTGCACCATGCAAAAGCGCATCTGGCAATAAAACACGAAGCCCTTTCTTTGCCATATTATATGCATAATGCAGATTATGCTCCTTGGCACTTGTAAAACCATGCAGGAAAATAACGACAGGCACTTCTTTGTCCGCGAATTGTTCTTCTACAATATGTAATAATGGGATTGCTCCCCATTGCTCATCCGTAACAATCAAGACACACACACCTTTATCTTTTCACTAGAGCGTACCAAAGTTTTTCTAAAAAAACAAAAAGGAAGCCCCCTCTATTGGCCTTTTTTTGACTTGGATTATCACTTAACGCTACACTATATACTAGAGAAGGAGGCGTTTTTTTGAAGCCACATTTAATCGTACTTGATTTGGACGGTACTTTACTCACCGATGAAAAAGTCATCTCGGAAAAAACGATACAAACCTTAAAAAAAGCAGAAGAGCAAGGCCACCATATAATGATTGCCACCGGTAGACCTTATCGGGCAAGCGAGGTTTATTATCGACAACTCGGACTCCGGACGCCGATCGTCAATTTCAACGGGGCTTTTGTCCACCATCCGACTGATCCATCATGGAAGACGATCCATGAACCGATTTCACTTCCCATCGTCAACGATGTCGTTGATGCAATGCAACAATTCTCATTCCATAATATTGTCGCAGAAGTGATGGATGATGTGTATATGCATTACCATGACGAGAAACTGCTCGATATTTTCGGGTTTGGCGATCCGACAATCAGAGAAGGGGATATCCGCCAATTTTTGAAAGAGAATCCGACAAGTTTACTTATTCAAGCGGATGCCGAGTACGTTGATCCGATCCGACGCCATCTTGGGGAAGTGCATGCAGAAGCGATCGATCATCGACGTTGGGGTGCACCGTGGCATGTCATCGAAATCGTCCGTCACGGGCTGAATAAAGCGGTCGGCATTTCACATGTTTCCAAGTGGATGGATATTCCTACAGAAAGAATCATCGCATTTGGCGACGAAGACAATGATCTGGAAATGATTGATTATGCAGGAGTAGGTGTCGCGATGGGGAATGCGATCGATCGACTGAAATCGATTGCGAATGAAGTGACTGAAACGAATAATGAAGATGGCATTGCACGGGTACTTGAAGAACGGTTGCGCTTAAAAAAATAATTAATTTTTAAAAATCATTTCCAGAGGAGGAGTTTTATGAAATTATTTGCAGATAGTGCCTGCGATTTGCCGAAATCATTTTTTGAGGAAAACGATGTAACATTACTCCCCTTACATGTCCTCTTGGACGATAATGATTACGAAGACCTTCTGGCAATCGAGGCAAAAGAGGTTTACGATGCCATCCGGAATGGCAAACATCCAAAAACCTCTCAAGTTTCACCCGAGTTTTTTTTGGAAAAGTGGAAAGAACTTGCGGAAATTGGGGAAGATGGACTGTATATCGCCTTTTCATCTGAATTATCGGGCACATACAACACCGCCGTCATGATGAAAGATCAAGTCAAAGAAACAAATCCGAACATGAATCTCGTCATCATCGATTCAAAATGTGCTTCACTCGGATATGGTCTGCTCGTGAAAGAAGCCGTCCGACTGCGCGATGAAGGTGACGATGTGCGGACAATCGAGCGGAAAATCCGGTCGATGGCAGCCCATATGGAGCATTTATTCACCGTGGAAGATCTCGATTACTTGGCAAAAGGCGGCCGCGTATCGAAAGCGAGTGCGTTCATTGGCGGTTTGCTGAATATCAAACCACTTCTTCACGTCGAAGGCGGTAAACTGGTGCCGATTGAAAAGCACCGTGGACGGAAAAAAGTGTTGCGACGGATCACCGAACTGATGGCGGAACGTGGCGATCATCTAGGTGAACAAACCATTGCCATCAGCCATGCAGATGATGAAAGCATTGCACTCGAACTAAAAGGCCTGATCGATGAACTGTTCCGTCCGAAAAGCATTGAAATCCATATGATCGGTCCCACAATCGGTTCCCATACCGGCCCCGGAACTGTTTCAGTTTTCTTCTTAAATAAGCTAAGTAAGTGAAATCAGGGAGGCATAGTAGATGAAAATCGTCATCGTCGGTGCAGTTGCCGGAGGGGCTACAGTCGCGGCCCAAGCGAGGCGCGCTTTGCCGGATTCCGAAATTATCCTATTCGGACGTGATCCCGTTCTCGGCTATGGCACATGCGGAATGCCTTATGTCATCGGAGGTCTCATTGACGACAAAACGAAAATCGCGGGTCCCTCGCCTAGCAAATTCGCCCAACAACGGAATATCGATGTCCGCTTGGAGCATGAAGTACTTGCCATCGATCGCACCAACAGAACCGTCAAGGTCCAAAACCTGATAACAGGTGAACACGCTGTAGAAACCTATGACAAACTGATTCTCTCTCCAGGCGGCAGAGCCCGTATTCCAGAATTGAAAGGGCTTGGCGACCTTCCTTTATTTACACTGAAAAATTTTGGTCAAATGGAAGAAGTCATCGCCTACATCACTCGTGAAAAACCGCAGACTTGCGCTGTGATCGGCGGTGGATTTATCGGCATCGAAGTAGCTGAAAACCTGATTCACCAAAACTTGAAAACAATATTGATCAACCGCGATGAACGGGTCATGAGCGCGATGGATCCGGAAATTTCCGAAGCACTCGGCAATGAAATGAAAGACAATGGGGTCGAAATCTATTTTAATGATGCCATTGCTCGAATCGAAGGCCGCAAGTTGTTCATGGAAAGAGGACCGAACTTTGAAGTCGATTTTCTTGTCGCTTGTATAGGAATCGACTTGAACACGGAACTGGCGGTTGAAGCGGGGTTGTCAATCGGACCGACCGGAGGGATTGTCGTCAATGACTATATGCAAACGGACGATTCCGCTATTTACGCAATCGGGGATGCCGTGGAATCCAAGGATTGGTTCACCGGTAAACCGAAGAACGTGAAACTGGCCTGGCATGCCCATCGGCAATCCGCCATTGTCGCCAGTCACTTGGCAGGGAACCCAATCGGGATGAACGGCCTCCTCGGGACGACCATCACGAAGTTGTTTTCATTGACGGCAGCAATGACTGGCCATTCCGCGAAAAGCTTAACCGACGAAGGCATTGCATTTGATACAGCCATCTATGAAGGACGGACCAATGCAGGCTATTACCCCGATCATGGACAGATTTACTTGCGCGTCCATTTTGACCGTGCAACGAGACGCATTCTCGGTGCGCAAGCTATCGGTGACAAAGGGGTCGACAAGCGGATCGATGTCATCGCTACTGCAATCATGGGCAAGTTGACCGTCGATGACTTGGCAGCACTCGAGCTCTGCTATTCTCCGCCTTATTCGTCCCCTAAGGATCCCGTCAATATGATCGGTTATAAAGCGAAATAACAAGGTGCTTGAAAAAGTATTGTTTTAAATGCTCAATTCACAGAGTAAATCACAAAAAACACCAAGTGCAATCAAATGCAGCTTGGTGTTTTTACTTATTGATCCGCTTTCGCTTTCTTCGCTTGCTTTGCTTTACGGAAAATAAGGAATAGGAATCCAAAAAATAGGACATAAACCATAATAGAAGCAATCAGATAAGGCGTATTAAAACCTTTATCTTCATCTACAAAATAAATTTCCGCAAGTTCACGTTCCAGTACGATACGGAACACGCCGTCTTTCCCTTCGCGTACCAAATCCCCATCAAGCACGCCACGTAAGAGCTTATTCTCCCCAATGACGTCTATCGGAATTTCCAGACTTGCCGTTTCGGTTGTATTATTCAACGCCACAATCCATGTCTCTTCAGCTGATGAAAGTTTATAGACTGTAAACCCATTTTCATTATGCAACATTTCAAAGTCACCGTTACGAAACGCTTCGGATTGATTGCGCAATGTGTTCAAGTCACTAATATGGTCTTTCAATTCCGGATCTGTTTTGAAATTCATCAACTGGTGATTTTCAGGCGATGCTTCCCCATTTACAGCGATTTCCGTTCCATAAGGCATAATCGGTATTCCCGGTAATGATAACAAGGCAGCCGCCGCCACTTTCCAACGGGTCGGAGGGAACATTCTTGCTTCCACAATATCATATGTATAACGAGGGCCTGTCAATTCATCAAATTGGATCAGTTGTCCTCTACTGTCATTGGTGAATAATGATAAGGACGAAGTATCCGCATCATACCGAACAAAAGAGCTGCGCAAGGCATTCATTTTGTCGAAGTCTGGCGAGGCATCAAAATTCGCATCGCTCATCTCATTGGTGATAACATAAGCATCCGGATTGACCGTTTTGACTGCTTCAATTAGATCGTTTAAAAAAGCACTATCATATGCATCAATTTCTGTCAGACGTATGCCATCCAATGCATAGGTTTCCATGAATGTCACAAGGGCCTCTCGCAATGCCTGTTGCGTAGTTGCATCTGAAGCCTCCCAATCGATTGTCCCATCCGTATCGGGCGTGAATTTCAAGAGCCCTTCGTGCGCCCATACATGATTTTCACTGACCCCGCCGAGCGGAAAGTCCGTGATAACAGCCAAATCCTTTGCATGTAAAGCGTCAATCATCTTGACGAACTCTTCATCCGTACCAAAATGCGGTTCTAATTTGGCATAATCCAACACTTTTTTTCCATCATACGACTCGCTTTCAAACACAGGACCTAATGAAACCATCGTAAAGCCCATGTCTGTGATATGCGTCAGGCGATCAACAACCCCGTTAAAATCTCCGCCGTTGAATGCAGTCAAATCCCGCGAATCGATACCGATATCATTCTCGCCACTTCCGTTGTTAAAACGGTCCACGAGCAAATCATATATAGTTTCGTCTTCAATCGTCCGCTTCCCTTCCGCAGACACTCCCGCTGGAAGTAGCGTCGAGCCTAATACCAGAATCGTTACAAGTAATCCAAACCATCGATTCACTTTCACAAAAAAGCCTCCTCCGTACAAGCTATCATCCGTCATTTTACCAAACCAATCGCATGACCGCCATGCTTTCCGCGGAAAACAAACCGCCTCCTTCACAAATAGGTCAATTTTGTGAATTGCTTTGCTCTAGCAGAGTCCATATTTTCGACAAAACAAAAAACGCCTACCAAGCAAAAGCAGTAGACGTTCCACTTACAATTCTATTCATCATCTTCGATTTCTGTTTTCTTGTTACGGGAGGAGAGGAAGACGGAAATTGCAAACAGCAGCATGAGCAGCAAAAGAACTGACAAAAAAATCCATCCCATCATCGGCTCCCTCCCCTTCCTCTAGCTCCCTATTCAAATTAGGCGAACCAACTGATGCCGACCGGCAATTTGAAACCAAGGAACATCGTCGCAAATAGGAAAACGAAAAACAGAATCCATACGCCTGTTATACTTTTCCCTTTATCCGCGCGTACAAGCACCATTTCCATCATACCGATCGTCAGCAGACCGAGCAGGAATTTCACTCCGTAAAGTGCCGCATCAGCACTTGAATATTTGAAGAATAACAATGCACCTGAAATCACAATCAACACATAGAACAGACGTGCAATCATATGTGTGATTTTCCTACCTTTTGTACCATTCGCCATCACTGCAGCGACAAGGAATAAAAGTATCCCGACAACCCATGTGAAAATATGAAAATGGGTCGTGCTAGCTAATGCGTCCAAAACCGTCACCTCCTTCATTCTAATTACACCGTAATCGTAACATACTATGGAATTGTGCGGAAGTGAATACACTCCCGGACCGTTTAGTTGAATCTATTGACGAGTGTACCGATTCCTTCGATTGAAATTTTCACGGTATCCCCTTTTTTCAAGAAGGATGGAGGCGTCATCCCTTTACCGACACCGGCTGGCGTTCCCGTTAAAATGACATCCCCCGGCTCAAGTGTCGCATACTTTGAGATTTCCGAAATCAGCTCATCGATTTTGAAAATCATCTCGCCCGTATTGCCGTTTTGACGTACTTCATCATTCACTTTCGTGACAATCGACAAGTTATGCGGATTAGGAATTTCATCTTTCGTGACGATATAAGGTCCCATCGGACAGGATTTGTCTAACGTCTTGCCAAGGAAATATTGGACATGATCCATTTGAATATCACGCGCTGAAACATCATTGGCGATGGTATAACCGAAAATATAGTCATATGCAAGTTGTTTCGGGATATGTCGTCCCCCTTTGCTGATGACAATCGCAAGTTCTCCTTCATAATCGAGATTTTCCGTCACATCTGCATGGATCGGCAAATCTTCTTCGTCAGCAGCAATCGATAAAGGCGATTTCGTAAAGACAATCAATTTTTCAGGCGGTGTATCCGAGCCCATTTCCTTTACATGTTCTGCATAGTTTTTGCCGACGCAGAGGACGTTTTTAGGCGTTCTCGGAATCGGTGCAAGCCATTCGATTTCTGTAAATGCATATTTGAAACGATTCGGATTGTCATCCTGCAAGGCTTGTTCGACAATCGCCCTCACTTTTTCTACAAAATCCAATCCCAATGAAATACCTTCCGTAATCGTTTGCGGGAAGTCCGCGACGCCATATTCCTCCGCGATGGATAGCACGTCCCATACGGCATCCTCCCTTTTCACTTTCGGACCGAATTTCGTTCGATCCTCATAACGGAACGATAATAATTTCATCTGATAGCCCAACCCTTCTTTTAGTGAATTTCTCTTTCCTCTTTATTTCGCTACAGGACTACTCTTTTCCTCTTTATCCTTCAAATTCTTTCCGTATGTCCCTTTTCGCCACAACCATTCCAGCGGCCCCATCTTAAACTTCGTCAACCAGACTTCTGCAAAGATGACTTGGATGGCAAATACTCCCACGGCAATCCAAGTCCCCGTGGCCAAATCCACTTTGCCGTACATGCCTAAACCGTAACTATAGAAAATGAGCGTTGCCACAATCGATTGCGTAATATACGTCGTCAGCGACATACGGCCCGCTTTCGAAATAGGACGTAAGATTTTGCGAAGCAACGGAATTTGGAACAATAGGAGAATCAGCCCGACATAGCCGGCCGCTAAGATCGGTCCGCCAAATAATTGCTGTAAAAGCTTCGTATCCATTCCAGGTTGACCGGCGTAAGGAATCGATTTCAGCCAAATGCCCCCTGCCAGCGCAATCACAGTCACGACCGCAATACGGCCTTTCCATTCCGAAGCACGTTCGATCACTTTCCATTTCGAAAGACCCGCACCGAATAAAATGAGCGGTAGCACGATAAAGAATCCCGTCAATGACGAAACCAATCCCATCAGCAGCCATTCAAAAAAACGGTAACTCAAAATCTCTGCATAAGTACCATGCGCGTAGGCACTGATCGACAATTCAATTTGATGAATGTCCGCGTACTCTTCCAAGCCCGCACTTGAACTCAGTTTTCCCAGGAAGTAAGTCGCGGCCGCCAAGAGTCCACTTGGGATAATGTAAATGATAGCGGCAATCGGCAACACCCACTTCTTCGGAATTCTGACAAACGCAATCATGACAAAGCCCATCAATGCGTACGTGAATAAAATGTCTCCCGACCAGATAAAAACCGCATGCAACACACCGAATCCGAGTAAAATACTTAAACGGCGTGCCATGACGGGAGCAAATGACGTCTTATTCGCCATCGCCTTTTCATATTGCATATTCAATCCATACCCGAACAGCATGGCAAAAATCGGATAAAAACTCGCTTCCACAAAAATATTGATCCACTTATATGTCGCTACATCACTTGGCGTGCTAAACCATGAATAAGGGTCGATATACAAATACGGCGAATGGAATAGCAGCATATTGGCAATGAAAATGCCGAGTAAAGCAATTCCACGCAGCAAATCCAGCGCCTCCACCCGATTCCCAAGTGTCGTCGGTGTCAACTTCACAATCATTCCTCCCGAATTCTTACAGTCCTGTCTCCATCAAATAAATACAGGACCATCTCTTTAATGTCGATATCTACAATTTCTTCAATCGCCTGTCTATATAAATTCAACTGGATGCCATAGCGCTTATGCATTTCCGCATCAATCGCCCCATCGGACTCAAATCGGCCTTGAATCCGATCGGTTTTATAATCGAGCAATACCCAGCCATCCGGTTCCTTGAATAGACAATCTGCTATCCCTTGCAAAATCTGATAGTCTCCATCGGCTCCGTCATACGCATACGTAAAGGGCAATTCCCGCATCACTTGCTCCGACTCCATGAGCCGTTTCGCAATCGGCGTTCCGAAAAAGTGGACGATTGTCTGCGTATCCACCATTTCGGCCTCCTCCATCGTCAGCAATTGGCGTGCGGTCAACTCTTTGACACAGTCAGCGACTTGAACAGCATCATTTTCCTGTCGGATGTCGATGTGCTGCATGATTGTATGCATCGCCGTCCCTATTTCCGCAGCCGATAATGCCTTCGATTGCATGAATGCGGGCCGGTCATGTAAATAAGCATTGCTTACTCCCGGACTTTTATCGGTAAAAGGATCCTCATCCGATTGCAACTCCAATAGGGCAATGCGCTTCAATTCACTGACCGTCTGTTTCGACCGTTTCGCCACTGAAGCTTGGAATGGATAACGTGCATCGAAGCGCCGTTGCACTTCCGCAAGGATGGCATCATCCGCTTTTTCAATCACTTGCACTTCAGTAGGAGACGTCGATGAATCTTCAGTCTCATCGATGGACTCGGTCAATGCGGAGAGCGGTAACGCATCGATTTGCCATTTGGAAGAATCATCGACCAGTTGACCACTCGGAATGACCCCAAATTTGTCGAAATCGGCATGCCGTGCAATCGCAGGGCCTATCCAATCCATATAGCCGTTCGCGCGTGAACGCGTATATTCCGGCAACATTTGACCCGGTTCGATCAATTGCGCATCTTGCCATTTGACAATCGTTTTTTCAATGTCTTTGACAGAGGCGATGATTTCCAAATGTTCTTTCGCCCGCGTCATCGCCACGTACAATACCCGCATTTCTTCCGCACGCATCTCTAACTCTTTCTTTTCTTTCATCGCGAGAAACGGCAAGGACGTATACATGATCCGGTTGTCCGGATCGATCGCTTTCACCGCAAGCCCAAAATGCTGATCGAATAAATACGGTTCGTTGAAATCCATCTTATTGAATTTCCGCCCCGCTCCTGCGATGAACACATACGGAAATTCCAACCCTTTCGATGAATGGATCGTCATGATCCGCACCACATTTTCCTTTTCACTAAGCGAGCGTGCCGCCCCTAAATCGTCTCCTCTTCTGCGCATCCGATCAACAAAACGAAGGAAACGGAACAAACCGCGGAATGAGGTCTTTTCATAATCGATCGCACGGTCATGGAGCGCACGTAAATTGGCCTGACGCTGTTTGCCATTCGGCATAGCACCGACCATTTCATAATAATGGGTATCAGCATACACTTGCCAAATCAGTTCGGATAAAGAACCTCGTCGTGACAAATTTCGCCAATCCTCAAATTGATTGAAAAACCGTTGTAACTTCGGCTGCGTCTGACTGGCGATGCCTGCACCACCTGTCGTATAAAAGCGTTTTAACGCTTCATAGAATGGTTCATTTTTCGCGGTAAGCCGCACTTGGGCGAGTTCGTTTTCCGTCATGCCGATAAACGGCGCACGCAACACCGAGGCCAGCGGGATATCTTGATAAGGATTGTCGATGACGCGCAATGTGTTTAACATGATCATCACTTCCAGCGCATCAAAATAGCCGTGTGAGAGTTCCGCATAGACCGGAATCCCTGCCAGCTTGAATTCCTCTGCAATTTCGCCAGACCAAGTCATCGAGCGCATCAAAATGACAATATCCCGATATTCGATCGGACGTTTTTTGTCACTGAACGCATCCGTCACCTCGGCTCCGGATTCGAGTAATGCTTGGATTTTTCGAATCATGAAACGCGCTTCCGCCTGGGAATTTTTCATGCTTTCCCCTTCATCGTCCTGTCCCTCTTCTTCATCATAAAGCAAGGTCAATCCCGCCGTCACCGGTTTTTCCGGATAGTTGGCCCCGTATTTCAAAGCGGCCGCTTCATCATAATCGATTTCGCCGACACGGGCACCCATCACTTGGGCAAAGACATAGTTCGTGGCGTCGAGCACTTCTTTCCGGCTTCGGAAGTTGGCGTTCAAGTCGATTTTCAACCCTTGTTCGCCGTCCATCTCTGTAAATCGACTATATTTCCCGAGAAATAACATCGGCTCAGCAAGGCGGAAACGGTAAATGGATTGTTTCACATCCCCTACCATGAACAGATTGCCATCCGCTTCCCCGCCGCGTTTCACAAGCTGGATGATTGTTTCCTGCAATAAATTGACATCCTGATACTCGTCGACAAGCACTTCCGCAAAGCGGTTCCGGTAGTCGATGGCAATATCGGAAGGGGTGAGCACGCCCTCTTCCTCCTTGGATAAAATGCGTAGCGCATAATGTTCCAAATCCGAAAAGTCAACGATGCCCCGATCAATTTTCACTTGTTCATACCGTTTACCGAACTCGACAACGAGATCGATCAAAGTATGCATCGCGGGTGCCATCAGTCGGATTTCTTCGAGCAGACGGGCTGGCGTCCTTGTAAAATACGATTCTTTCAAAGTGTTGACGATTTTTTTCACTGCATCACGGAGCGCTTTCGCACGCTTGGCCAGCTCTTCGTCACAGGAATCTTTCCGGATCGTTCCGGCTTTCACCCATTTCAGCGAGCCGAAAAAATCATACGTCTCTTCCCAGCTGCCTTCTGTCATACGCCGCTTGGCTTCCTCGATCCACATCAGATCCGCCTCAGCCGTTGCCGCAAGCGGTTCCGGTCCATCCGGCATAAACGCAATCCGTTTCATATCATTGGTCAGCGCGGCCGCTTCCTCCAATGAATGGCGAATCGCCATTTTAAGAGGGCCGATAAAGGTCAATTCATCAATGGATGTAATGCCTCCGATTTCATATTGTTCAGGAAGGAGGCGCAGCCATTGCTCCGGCGACGGATGGACCCTGGAGTAATCATACAAACGGTCGATGAGTGTCTCAATGGACTGGTCGTTGCGATCCGACGTGAAACTGTCCGCCAAGCGGTACATCGCTTCTGGATTTTCCGCGCTGTATGCTTCTTCCAACACTTCACCAATTGTATCGTCTCTTAATAACGCCGCTTCCGTACTATCTGAAATCCGGAAACCCGGATCGATATCGAGCAAATAAGCATATTGCTTTACAACGTTCAAACAGAACGAGTGCAAAGTGGAAATCTGCGCTTTGTTCAATAAATTGAGTTGTCTCCGCAAATGAACGGACTCCGGTTTTTCGGCGATCGCTTCTTCCAACGCCACCGCCATCCGATGTCTCATTTCTGCGGCAGATGCATTGGTGAACGTGACGACGAGCAATTCATCGACGTCAATCGGATCCTTTTCATCCAATACTTTTTCAATCATCCGGGTGATCAACACTTTCGTCTTTCCCGAACCGGCTGCAGCAGAAACGAGAACATCTTTCCCTTTTGCCCAAATCGCTTTCCACTGGGCATCCGTAAAGGTCAGTCCTTCAGGTTTCACGGGTATGTGCATCTTCGGTCACCTCTTCCCTCATTTTTTCTAACGATGCTTCCGGCGCCATTTCAGCATACGGTCTGAATTTGGATGCCGGATCTGTCGGGTCAAATTGGCAGACCGAACGATACGGGCAAAATTGGCACGGCATCTGGTCTTTCAATTTATATGGATAAACGCGGGTATCGCCCGCAAGCATCGCGTCCCCCGCTTTCCGATGGCGCGTTCGGACAAACGACCGCATCATTTGCAAATCATCGGAAGACAGCACTTTGGATGTCTTCGCAAACGTCCCATCCGTTTTGAGGGAAGCGGGCACAATCGCGGAGGACCTTCCAAGATCGGCATCCATCCCGATGACGACTTCCGGGTTATCGAGCAAATAGCCACGCATTTTGTAGGACTTGGCAATTTCCGCTTCCAAGAGCGCCGTCGTCAATTCTGAACCGGAACGGATCATCGGATTATGGACATGCATATACAAGACACCTGCCGGATCCGCATGAATGCCGAGCCATTCTTCCGCATTTTCAAGCGCCACATCCAAATACGTCATCATTTGTAATGACAAGCCGTAATACACTTCCGTCAAATCGAGGCTGCGTGCGGACGATTTGTAATCGACGACACGTACGTAATTTTTCCCGCCGATTTCCGTCGCATCGACCCGGTCGATCCGTCCGCGCAATTTCATCGAATCCCCACGGTGCAAAGGAATTTCAAGCGGCGGCAACTGTTCACCCGGCCCGAATCCCGCTTCGATAGCAACCGGCTTGAACACCGTCGCCTTCGCTTGCGTACTGAGCGAATAGATCGTCCGCTGAATAATATGCGTCAATTTCCGTTTGATATAAACATAACGGTTCGTAGACAACAAAATACGATTAAAGAAATATGGAGAAATATCCTCCACTGCTTGCCTCGCCATTTTCCAACATTCTTCCTTCGACAATTCCGCCCACGCTTTCCCGAGCCGCATCGTTTCATCAGACACCCATTTCAACGCTGCGTGGAATAAATCGCCGATAGCCGGCGCTTCAAGCGTAAATTCCGTCCGTTCCCGCAGTCCGAGCCCGAAAGATGCATAGTGCTGGAATGGGCAACTGTAATACGATTCGATCCGTGACACACTGGAAACGAAAGATTCGCCATATAAACCCGACGTCAACGCAGGTTGGAGTCGTTCGGTCTGTTTATCCGCAGTGATCGGACGAAGGATATGGCTGAACACGGAAGACCAGTACGGGTCCTCTTCATAATAAGCCATGACCGCACGCCATTCCGGGTCGAGATTGCCCGAATGATCCGCTTCTTTCAACTTCATCGCCATATAAGGCAACGCTGCACGAGGATGACTAATATAATCGAACGGATCAGCTTCCAAAGTCAATTCGGATGGATCTGTCACAGCCAGTTTCAGCGGTGTCCCAGGCAGAAGCTGTTGAATACGCGCAATATATAAGGAAGGCAATAGTGCTTTCCCTTCTTCATCGGCAACCGGATACGATACATACAGCTTTTCACGCATTGCGGTGAACGCCCGGTATGCCATGTAAGTTTCATCCATCAATTTCATTTTCGATGTCGGTGCCAGTTCAAAACCGATCTCCTGAAACCATTCGCGGTCCGCGTCTGAGAGGAGCCCTTCATTATCCATCCGTTGCGGCATCACGCCATCATTTACCCCAAGCACAAAGACCGCATCGATTTCCATCAAACTCGACACTTCCACAGTAGACACCGTCACTTGGTCAAGCGAAGGTGGGATGCGCGCAAATTCAAGCGTATCAAGCCCTTCATCCAAAATGCGTGCCGCTTCGGCAGGTTTTATATTCGTGTCGCCAAACATAAGCACGAACTGATCAAGTACATTGATCCAGCCTGTCCACGCCTGTTCATGTTCCGTCGCACTCAGCAATCTGCCGGCACGTTCTTCCTCTGCACGCAAATCAATGATTTTATCGAACACATGCAGCTGTTCCACAAATTTGAACAATGCTTCCGCCACATTACGCCCTGTTTTAGAGCGTTTTAAACGCTTTTCAAATTCCGCAAGCGGCTCCCGGATGACGTCGCGCATCTGATGCAGTTCTTTCTCCAACGCCCGTTCCTCATCGGTTTGTACGTCTGAATAGAGTTCAAGACCGCGATACTTTTTCACGCGCCAGCGACTGTCGTCAAACCAACGCTGTCCGTAAATGCCATGGGCAAGCACATAGTTTTCCAAACGATCTGCACGCTCTCGCCATAACAGCTTATCTTCTCCGTGCGGGAAAAAGAGATCCGTCTTCACAGCGCGGAACACTGACTCATACGACCAGCCCGATGTGACCGCTTCTAAAATCGAACGGGAAAACTCGATAAGCGGATGATGCAACATCGGCTTTTTCTGGCTGATGAATACAGGGATGTCGTATTGAGGGAAAATCGTGTTGATCAATTCATCATATTTTTCCGGTTGTCGATACAAAATCGCAATATCTTTATACCGCTTCCCTTCCATCATCATGGCCCGGATTTCCCGTGCAATTGCATGGATTTCCGCCCGCCGATCCGACGCTTCCATCAACACGACATGACCTTCCGACGCATAGGATTTCGCGGGATAATGATCGAATTCCGCTTCCAAGTGGCGCAGCTCATCATTTTTGAAACGCCGTGCTTCTGACAAATAGACATCTTCTTCCACTTCAACCGCTTCCGCCCGCGCCAGTTCCCGTAGTTTCATTGATGTCCGTACAGGATTGAAAAACAGTTCATGATCTCCGAATCCAGTCAGCGCCCCTTCCATCGGCAACACGATGGTCGTGCGTTTCGTATGCTTCATCAGTTCCGAAATGATTTCGTATTCCCGCGTCGTGAAGTTTTCAAAACCATCGATATAGACATCGGCACCTTTCAACAGGTCCGAATGCTGGATTTGAGAAGCAAGCAAAGCCAAATGCCCCTCACTGTCCACATAAGTCGTCCCCAACTTCTCCTCGATCTTCGTCAATAACAATGACAAATCGCTCGCCTTATCGAGCAACGTCCGCGGGGCACCCATCTGCACCAATTCATCATGCAAATTCCCCATGGTCTCGTGATCCAAGCAATAGCGGCTGAATTCCTTCATCAAATCCCCGATTTGTTCCGTAAACCCACGCTTTCCTGCCGCTTGACGGAACAACTTGAATTCTTCCTGATTCTCCTCCAGCACACTCCGGACCAACATCCGGTAACCAAAACCATCCACTTCCTTGCGCGTAATCCCGCCCGTCTCCTGCAACACGCGCCAAGCCAACCGCTTGAACGTCAACACTTGCGCACGGATCAATCCCTTCAAACCGAAATTGACAGACAAACTATGCTCCATCGAAAACGACATCTGATCAGGCACAATAACAATAACCGGTGCCCCCATCGGATCCCGTTGCAACTCCGCAGCAATCTCACGCTCAATGAACGTCGTCTTCCCAGCCCCGGATCTGCCGGTTATGAAACGTAGTGACATATGGAGTCCCTCCTTTTTTGTGGATGTATGTAATGGATTCATGTCTATTTTTAAAATCAAAAAAAGCCTGTCATCCCTTTCTTTCTATTGTACAGAAAGTTAAGGATGACAGGAAGTAATTGTGGCGAACAATGATTCGGATATTTGTTTTTGTGATTTTCTTGAAGAAATCAAAAGTGGAAAGTTGTTTTTAAAATGATTCAATCGTAACGGCTTGCTCATCAGTACCCAGTTGAATCATGGCCTCCGCAATCTCCCTTACGCCAAGATTCAAGGCATCAAAGATTTTATCGTATGTCTCCGTTGATAAATTATCAAAACCGCCTTCTGCTCTCGATATTGTCTTTTGTCCGACATGTGCCAGCTGAGCAAGTTCTTTTTGGGAATAGCCAAGTGCAACCCGGTGTGAAAAGATAATTTTTGCATAAACAGGAGACAAACCGTTCAATGTTTCTTTCAAGTCAGGATGTCCCTCTTTTAACATCGATGTAGTCATGGCTAAAAGATCTCGTGTCCGTTTCATCTCAATCAGTCCCTTCTAAATAATATTCAGGATCCAGACATACTCTTTTGTACATTTCGTAGGTTAAGTCCCTCATTATATTCGTTTCATCAACTTTTGGATTTAGTGTCTTTTTGAAGTATTTCACAAAAACATAGTTAGATTCCCCTTTATGTAAAAATGGAAAAAATAAAAATCGTAAATGTTCATTTTGATTCATTGCATATCGAAGTTCATAAATTGGAGGTACTTTCAAAGGCTTCACTAACTCGTATCTTTTAGTCCTCGGGTGGCCGTTCAATGTTATTGTTAATTCTGTCCTCGTATTTAGTAAACTCTCTAGAGGTTGCACACTTAATAGATTAAGTGCACTTTGCAAAAACATTAAATGAAGTTTTGCTTCATTAGAGTACAACGATTCCTCGTATAATTGCGATAGGAACTCCCCAACCATATCTCGATTATTTTCGTCTAATAAAGTTTTTATGTTGTGCTTATCTATATTCATAGTATGCACATCATATCATATATGACGTAATTTATCTAATTATTCAAGTTGTACACAGCTCATTTTCTCTGAAAAGTAACCTACTAACTGAACCAAAAAGATGCTTAACTCAACATAATTCTCTGCTGAGTCAAGCACCTAGATAATTTCAATGTATGTCTCTCACTTCTCCTCCGTCTTCGCCACGACCGACCGAAAATCCGCTTCCACTTTTGCATTCAACCGATTTTCAAACGCTTTGCCGATTACCCATAACAGGAAGATGATCAACACAACGATTGCCGTTCGCAATGGCTGGGTCAATAACGCCTTCAAGTCATGACCGATAAAGCTGATGATGAAAATCATGACGAGCTTACCCGCCATTAAATTGATGAGGTAATAGGTCTTTTTCATATCCGATAACCCGGCGACAAGATTGACGAGCGCTGATGGTGTGAAAGGAAAACAAATGAGGAGAAAGAGCGGTCCAAAACCATTCCGTTCCACCCAACTGATCAATTGCTGCACGCGGCGTCTTTTTGTCAAAAAGCGCAGGATCCGGTTACGGCCGTATTTTCGGATGATCAGAAAAACGACATAAGAGCCGGCAACCGTCCCTACCCACGACAATATAAAACCAAGCCAAAGCCCATAGGCTCCCGCGTTTGCGATGATGAAAACCACAAGGGGAAGAAACGGTAGAAACGCTTCGATAAACGGCAACAAAATGCCGATGAGCGGTCCAAGTGTCTTATAATGTTGTGAGTACTCAATGATTTTATCGACGTCCATCCATTCGTTCATCCTAAACACCCCTACTACGATTTCTAAGTCTAATTGAAGCCGCTTGCTTCAAGCTCTCGCATGAATTTCCCTCTATGTAAACATTAAAACACGAAAATATAGTATAATCACATAAAAGCTTTAGAAAGATGTGACAAAATGGAGAATAACCAATTTTCCACTGGTTTAAAAGCTGGTACAAGTATTGCCATCGGCTATTTCCCTGTCGCCCTCACATTCGGACTGCTGGCCAAAACGGCTGGGCTATCCTTGATCGAGGCGACCGCGATGAGTATTTTCGTCTATGCTGGCGCTTCACAATATATGGCACTAAGTCTGATTACAGCAGGCGTTGCTCCCTTATTGATTGTGACAAGCACATTCATTGTCAATATTCGACACTTTCTTATGACGGCTGCGCTCAATGAAAAGATGCAACCCGCGAAAAAATGGGTCAAAGCGATTTATGCTTTCTGGATTACGGATGAATCCTTTTCAATGCTGGCAACTGGTAAAAAGGGCAAGATCCCGACCGCTTTCGCTTTTGGGGTCATCCTGATTGCCTATGGCAGTTGGGTCATTTTCACCGCTGTCGGCTTTGTGATCGGAGCAAATTTACCGCAATTTTTACAAGCTGCAATGTCGATCGCACTGTATGCCATGTTCATCGGATTGCTCGTCCCTTCCATGAAAGGGAACCGCAAAGTGGTCATGCTCGCTGGTTTAGCTGCCATCCTCCATTGCCTCCTCTATCTAATCGGCATGTCAACAGGCTGGTCGATTCTTTTAGCAACGCTTGCGTCATCGATCCTTATTGAAATGGTTTACGTGCGACGCGGTAAGACAGTCGACACGATGTACAGCCGGAAGGAGGGAACGTAATGGGCGCAACATATTGGTGGATGCTCTTAGGCATGGCGCTTGTCACGTATATTCCACGGATGATTCCACTGACCTTTTTGGACGGGAAAGAATTACCGCCGATCGTCTCAGGCATTTTGCGTAATATTCCATTTGCTGTGCTCGGTGCACTCATTTTTCCCGCAGTCTTGTTTGTGCAAGAGGGGAATATTTTATTTGGTATTATTGGGGCAGGCGTTGCATTCTTCATCGCCTTTTTAGGCGGAGGTGTTATGTCAGTTGTCCTCGGTACAATTGGAGTACTCGCCGTGTATAGCTTATTTATCTAATAGGGTCCTTGATCATTTAGCTTATAGTACTGATATCTATTAGCATTATAGCCATTTTCTAGCTTCTTCAAACGAAAAAACCGCCAGTTTACTCGAACTGGCGGTTTTCCTCATTCTTCATCTCTATTTTCCCGTGCTTTGCGCACCATACGTGTCGCTAACCAGAAACCGACTGTCAGTGATAAGGCGTCCGCCGCATACAACTGCCAATTATGTGTATAGCCCGCATAGACTGACGCTGCAATCAGAGCCAGCGTTAAAATAAGTCCGACGATGTGATGATACGTCACACGTGTGAAAAAAATGACGAGCAGAGCAGGTATGATTATCGCCAGTAGCAGTTTTGTTTCAAATGAAAGCATATCCAACCTTCCTTCCAAGTGAACCGTTCATCGGACAACTAGCAATCCTAACCGATGATGATCATGCTTATAAATCACTTGTTGCATGAGCCGCACTTCCCCATCACGGCCGATCACTTGCAGGCGGCAATGGGCGGCATTTATTTGAATTGCATCATATAATTCCTTTTCATTGCTCACTTGTAGTCCATTCACCGATCGGATGCATTCTCCTGGTATCAGGCCCATCTTTTCACCAGGTGAATCGGGCAAAATTCCCGCAATGACAACACCAGCCGGACGTGGGGCGGCAACAAAAGCCCCTTTTCGCTCACTGAGCGAGAAACGGATGGAGATGAATGCCCGACAGACGACACCGAGTGCTAATGCTGCCCAACCTGCGATCGGGAACCACCATGCGGCAATACTAACAGCAATGACGACAATGCCCGTCCAAGCGATGGCATTCCCCATCTTCGGAAAGAGCTGATCGGGATACATCGACCGCGCCACTTGTGAAAAACCGATAATGACCGGAACCGGCAGGAAGCTGAATGCCCGCTCCCCTAACGTGAACTGTGGCCAATATGGCAAATATGCGGAAATCATATCCCCCGGAACAAGAAACACAATCGGCAATAACCAAAGCCGCTTCGTCTTGAAGGCGGCTGCACGTAACCCGCGACTCGTCTGTACCAAATGCGGGGATGCGTATTTGATCGTATATCTTTTAATCAAAAGCCCTTCTGCTACTAATAACATCCCGGCAATAAGCGGGATTGTCATCGCCAGCTCCCCTAATAAATCAACCTGACTTGAACGCCAACCGTAAACGGTGAAATTGCCCGCATACCTTTCAAGCGCATAGATTGAAAAAAACGCGATGGATGCGAAATAGATGGGAGAAGTAATCTTATAGTAAAAGGAAACCAATCCAATAAGAGCCATAACTGAATAGAGTACAATCCATCCCCAATCGACCACCAATCCGACGCCAACCATTAAAACGGAGACGATGAGCGCATAGAGCCACGATTCTCCCAACAACCGTTTGAATTCAGTCAGTCCTGGCAATAATCGGACTTTGAAATCTTTGCGCTCCCTTTTCACACGGTAATAGCCCAAAGCAACAGATGCAAATAATGTTACAATGAATAGTGGATTCAGAAAAAAGAGTAGAACCGCCTCCAGCACATCTAGCAATACGTTCTCGGACAAGAACCGTCACCTTCCAATCTCCCAATAAATCGTTTCTTTTCATTGTATCAAAAGAAGTGGACTCAATGCGAACCAGAATTGAAAAAACCTGCAAATGAACAAAAACGCCCGTAATTTAAACGGGTACTCCATTCCTACTTATCTACGCCAATTCCAAACACAAAAGAGACCCCTAACTTTCGCTAGGAGCCGCACATCAGTTTCCACCCAATTGATGGTACATATAGCCGATTGCCATTTGAAGTTGTTTGTCATTTTTCTTATCGGCACGGAACGCTTCCACTTTTTCTTTCAGCTTTGCATAAAATTGACGGTCCATCTTTGGATCGGCTGCGATTTCCATGTCCGTACGGAATGCTTCCACTGCACTTGCCGTGGATTCGTCAAAGTAACCGTCTTGCCTTTCGACTTCATAGCCAAGTCCGACTAACAATCGCTGCCCGTAAGCAATATCCTCGTGATAGTCCCCAGTTTTATAATCCTCTGCAACAAGGTGGATGTGCTCATTGAACAACGCGTTCTGTTCCACTTCCAAATCGGGTTGGACGCCTTTACCGTGAATCCATTGCTCTTTCGGCGTCAACCATTTATGGGTCGACAATTTCATTTCTCCTCCATTGGACAATTGCGTAATGTCCTGGACGGTTCCTTTGCCGAAGCTCGTCGTCCCGGTGATGAACCCTCTCCGTAAATCTTTCAAAGCACCACTCAGCACTTCACTCGCTGACGCACTGCCCTTATCTTGCAATAAAACAATCGGCAGCTTTTTCAACTTGTCATCGTAAGCCAATTTATCGGAGCTTTCCGTCACGAGTGGCGTCAACATATCTTTGGCATCTTGCATATAAGCAAAGATCGTATCTTCCGGCACTAAACTACTTGCGATATCCCCGACAGAATGCAAATAGCCTCCCGGATTGCCACGCACATCGATAATGAGTGATTCCGCCCCTTCTTGAATGAGCTTATTCGTTCCATCCAGCCACTCTTTCGCACTTTCATTGCCGAATGTTGTAATCGATATGTAACCGATCTTTTTTCCTCGCTCTTGAATCAGTTCCGTGGAAACAGTCTTGACTGGAATCTTTTCCCGAACGATTGTCAATTCAAGATGTTTATCCAAATCCGGTCTGTAAATGGTCATGCCGACCGATGTCCCTTCCTTGCCCCGAATCCGTTGGACAACATCTTGCAAAGAATCGCCTTCCAACCGTTCACCATCAATCCGAATAATTTCATCATACGGTTGTAAGCCCGCTTTTTCTGCCGGAGATCCTTTTACTGGAGCCACAACGATAAATTTACCACTAGACCTTGAAATTTCCGCTCCGATGCCAACCCGTTCAGCGGCCAATGATTCCCTATGAGCAGCCGCCTCTTCCTGCGTTAAATAAGTGGAGTAAGGATCACCAATGACGTCCGCCATGCCGCGCAATGCACCTTCGATCAGCATGTCCCCGTCAACTGGGTATACTCCTTTTTCTTGGATGACACTGAGCGCCTCGTCGATGACTGACACCGTATTTTTCGCGCCTTCCGTTTTCTCCGCTCCCCCAGAACAGCCATCCAGTATGAGAAATACTCCTGTTGCGATCACCGCAAGCATGACAAATAGCAAAAACCGGCTTCTCTGCATTACGTAACTCTCCCTCCTCTGTCCACTATATGAACAGAAAAAGAACATTACGACAGTAAATCGAACAGCGAAGGGTTCGATTTGCCTTAAATTCTGTGTTCTTTACAGAAATTAAGGCATTTTCAGGATGTCATGCACTTAGTTTTCAATCCAACTGATCCACGAGCTCTGTCAACCGCTTTTCATCCATCGGGCCTGTGATTCTTTGCCCCACTTTCCCATCCGTCCCGATAAAATAAGTCGTTGGGATGATTAACACTTTATAAGCTTTCATGACGGCCCCTTCCTTATCGAGTGGAATCGGGAAAGTCAGTCCGTATGCATCGACAAACTCCTCAATGCCCTTTTGTCCACGCCTTTCCGTCTCGGACAAATTCACCGCCACGATTTCAACGTTTTCCTTGTCTTTGTTTTTTTCGTAATACTTTTGCATATGCGGCATTTCCGCTTTACACGGACCGCACCACGATGCCCAGAAATTCAAGACTACTTTTTTCCCTTTCAAATCCGATAACCTGAACGTTTCACCGGAAAGTGAGGAGAGTACGAAATCGGGCGGGATCGACCCTTTTTCCAAGCCCGGCAAACCGTCATCCTCGCTATAATCCGCACTGACAATATAATTGTCCAACGGGTCCTCATTGTCCAAATTCGATTTCACCATGATGACAATCATCGAACCAATCAGCAATGCGGCTATGATCGAACCAATCATTTTTTTCTTCATGTATGTTCCTCCAATTCCTCAACTGACCGATACCGTTTTGAATAAAGCAACCAAAAAAATAACCCAAGGACAAGTGTTGCACCGAACGCTGGCCCCATAAGTCCCTTCGGCTGAACCGCCGCGACAAAGAGATGCACCGCCATGAACAACCAGATAGCACTTCGCATATCCTTCGCATTTCTACTATCCAGCCAGAAATACAATAGGTATAAGCTGAAGAACAACACGGATACAACTTGTGCAATCCACGCTCCGTCGTTCAAGACAACCATCAATACCTGATAGACAACTTGCGAAATGACCGCACCCGTAAACAATGCATGCATTGCCTCGATCGGTAGTCGGCCCTTTTTCCAGTCCCACAATACTTTCAGTGCGATAACTGCTAAACCTAAGATAAATCCGATCGTTCCTCCATCAAAATAGAGTATTGCCAGCGGCGACCGCAACACCGACTTGAAATCAGTGAGGATAATACTGAACTTCCAAACAAGGATCACCGTAAAAAACGCATCCGCCACTCTGTCACCTTGCAGCTTTCCGAAACGAACCCGGACTGCAACATATGCCAAAACACCCCCCACCATGAACGCTATCCATGAGGAAGGAGCGGATAAATTACCAAGCTGAAAATAATTCGTCACAATCATGTATGTAGACTCCTTCTAATGATAGCTCCTGTTTTATCCTATCGAAAATAATGCGCAAATGCGATGTTTTTGATTCTCTAGAAGACCCTTATGTTTGCTCCTTTAAAGATATTGGCGCTCACATCTTTTTTATTGGCGTTCGAACCTAAGTTATTGGCGTTCGTCGGATGTATATTGGCGTTTAACGCTGAGTTATTGGCGGTTACTCGCCTTTTATTGGCGAATCAGGACTTTTCCCCCATCCCATCCATCAGAAAAGGCCCGTCTCCACATAGGAGGCGGGCCTTCTTTTAATTAAAATGGTACATAGCGTAATGGGTTAACTGCACTCGGTCCTGATGCTGACCAATTGCCGATATGGAACTCAAAATGCAAGTGTGGGCCGGTAGAAGCACCTGTGCTACCAATAGCGCCGATATGTTGCCCTTTCTCGACCGAGCTGCCTGAGCTCACTTTTATGCTAGAAAGATGTGCATAGACAGTTGTGTAAATCTGTCCGTCGACGGAATGGGTAATCATAATGACATTCCCATATGTCCCCATTGGGCCGGCGTGTGAAACAACGCCGTCACCAGCAGCATAAACCGGTGTACCTGTTGCGTTAGCGATATCCGCTCCGCGGTGCTGTCTTTTCGTTCCGTAGATCGGGTGCGTCCGCCATCCGAATGCAGACGTATAGCGCCCAGATGCTGGGGTTGTCCATGTGCCGCTTGAAATCACAGGCGCGACTCCACCTGATGCCGCCGCTGCAGCTGCTTTACGTTTGCGCTCTGCTTCCGCTTTACGCGCGGCTTCCGCAGCTCTTTTCTGCTCGGCAGCAATCTTATTCGCAAGTTCTTTATCTACTTCATGCGCATCGTGGAACTCTTCCTCAAGGGATTTCTGTTCACTTACTAGTTTTTCTTGTTCCGCTTCCAAAGCATCCACAAGCTTGTTCATTTCTTGTTTTTGTGACACAAGCGATGCTTTTAAGCCTTCAAGCTTCGCTTTATCTTCTTGCTGTTCCGCTAGTTTCTTTTCAACAAGCGCTTTTTCTTTTTCTAATTGCTCTTTGTCATCGGCTTGCTGTTGCAAGATTTTCCGATCCGCATCCATCAGCGTATTTACTGCGGAAAACCGATCGATGAAATCCGCAAAACTATTTGCGCCAAGCAAGACATCTAGATAATTGACTTGTCCACCCTTTACTTGCATGGCAAGAACACGATCACGCAATACTTCATCGCGTTCTTCAATTTTCTTTTCCAAGTCTTCGATAGATGCTCTCAAGTCTTTGATTTCTTTTGTCGTTTGATTGATCTTTGCAGTCACTTGATCAATATTTTGATTCGTCTCACTGATTTTTCCATTAAGCGTCTTAATCTTATCTAGAATACGATCAATCGAAGATTTATTTGTTTTGATTTCAGATTTTTTCTTATTGATGCTCGTATTGAGTTCGTTCAATTTTTGTTCATTCAATCTTTTTTCTTTTTGCAAGTCTTTCAATGGACTCGCAAACACGATCGGCTGCGCCACCGCAGATATCAATAGTAGAAAAGCGATTGCACAGGAAAGTATCCACTTGTACATTTTCAACTTCTCAGTTCCCCTTTCAGATTGTCTCTCTCAGACTCGTAAAAATTTGCGCACAGACATGAAACTACCCCACGCTCCGATAAATACGCCCATAAACAGCAGGAGCCCATTTAGTTGGAAAATGAATGGTGTAGTATCTAGCAACTGGAATAACTCTCCTTGCAATCTAGGTGCCCAGTATACATGCAAATTATAGTAGGCAACGGAAATGACAATCATCGGTATGATCGCTCCGAGTACACCAAGCCAAATACCTTCCAATAAAAACGGTATCCGGACAAAACTATTCGTTGCGCCAACCAGTTTCATAATCTCGATCTCTCTTTTTCTCGCTACAATCGTAATACGAATTGTATTCGAAATGAGGAACATCGCAGTAAACAACAGCGCTAAAATAAGCACAACCCCGACGTTTCGGCTTGTGTTCAATACGTTGAATAGCTTTTCGACTTTTCCTTCCCCATAAACGACTTCATACGTATAATCATATGTATCGATTTTTTTGGCGATGGCGGCTGTCTTTTGCGGTTCTTTCGCTTTTACGTATAATGCATCCCCAAGCGGATTGCTTTGTTTATAGAGGCTTAGTTCATCTCCGAATGACTGGATCATCTTGTTCAATTCATCGTCACGCGACGAATAGACCACTTCGAGAACACCAGCTGTTGAACGGACCTTTTCCTCCAGTTCCTTCACGGCTGCCTCATCTGCTGCCGGATCTGCCACGACTTTAATTTCCACATCGTTTTCAATGTTATCTGCCAGCTGATTTAAATTCATCATAATGACGATGAAAGCACCAACGAGTAGAAGGGTGACGGTTACAGCACTTGTCGATGCAAATGTCATCCAACTGTTGCGACCTAGACTCTTCAAGCTTTCCCGGGCATGCCGGCCAAATGTTCTAGCTTTCATAACTGTATTCACCTTCGTACTCATCCCGTGTGATAAGTCCGCCTTCCACTACAATGACACGGTGTCTTCTCGTGTTTACAATTTCCCTGTTATGGGTGGCCATGACAATCGTCGTGCCACGTGCATTGATTTGTTCGAAAATCCTCATGATCTCCCATGATGTATCAGGGTCCAAGTTTCCTGTCGGCTCATCTGCAATCACCACTTTTGGTGAGTTGACGATTGACCTCGCGATTGAAACGCGCTGCTGTTCACCGCCGGATAACTCATCCGGGAACATCCGCGATTTTTGTGCCAGTCCGACAAGCGCCAACACATCATTTACTTTTTTCCGTATCGTCTTCGGTGATTCCTCGATTACTTCGAGCGCAAACGCCACATTCTCGTAAACATTCAATTTCGGTAATAGTTTAAAGTCTTGAAATACGACACCAATCTGTCTCCGAAGAAAAGGGACTTGACTATTACGCAAATTAGCAAGATTCACGCCGTTAATAACAATTTCCCCACTTGTCGACGTTTCCTCGCGATACATCATTTTGATAAAAGTCGACTTTCCAGCACCGCTCGGTCCAACTACATAGACGAATTCGCCGGGATCGATTTCAATATTGATGCCGTTCGCAGCTACAACGCCGTTCGGGTATTTTTTATAGACATTTTTCATCACAATCATTTTAAAACCACCTGAAAATTTATATTCCTTTTTTTCTCTTTTTCTCTTTTTTATTCAACATGCCCATTATAACATGATTCGCCAATATGCGTATTACAGTTATGTTTCAATTGAAGATTGTCTGGTACCTTAAGGGATTTTTTATCACAAAACGGACAATTTCGTCTAGAAACAGGCCCGTTTAAACTATCTTCCTTAGTCCTTTTCGACTTGGTTAGGTAAAATCCTTCATTTCGGAAAACATTCGATAAAATCGGGCAAACGTCGTCGAAGAAAAGCATTCACCATAAGATTTAGTAGAAAGTCGCAACCTATCCGAGATGCTGCAGCATGAAAAAACCGCTCCGGATCGATTATCCGTTAGCGGTTTTTGTCATTCGCTTATTTTTTTTCAGCAAGCCATTTAGCAACTGCTTCTGCTTCTTCGCCTTTGATCAGACCACCTGGCATACCCGGACGTCCGTTAATGATGACGTCATGGATTTCCTCTTCGGATAGACGTGCCCCAACATCGGCAAGTGCCGGTGCATTCCCCGCACCTTCCAAGTTTTGACCGTGACATGTGATACAGCTTGTATTCACGACTTGTTCTGCATCAACTGATGCAGTACTGCCACCCGTGTCTGTGTTCGCGTTATTGTTGTTTTCGTTTGTTTTGTTGCCGCCGCCACATGCCCCAAGGACAAGCACCGCTCCGAACATGATGGCAAAAAGTTTGTTTTTCATGTTGAACCCTCCTGTTGAATGTTATCCTACAGTACTTAGTATACCAAATCCGCACTTTTTGAACCCTCCGCCAGCGCTTCAATATTCATCAAATCAATGACAAATCTAGCCAATTATTGTTTTCCAATATGGCAATAAGACGCCAAGTAGAGAAATCCGACAAATGTGCTCATATGAATTACTATACACCTAAAACAAACATCCAAAACATGTTACGACAGCAAAAAGAAAAAGCACACCGAAGTGTACTTTTTTTCCGCCTTCCATCACGAAATGCGTGAACGTAAATAGGCATTGATGAATAAATCGATTTCGCCATCCATGACAGCGCCGACGTTTCCTGTTTCCGCATTTGTCCGATGATCTTTCACCATGGAGTACGGATGGAAAACATACGAACGGATCTGGCTTCCCCAACCGATTTCTTTTTGCTCGCCCCGGATTTCAAGAAGACGTGCTTCCTCTTCTTCCACCCGAATCTGATAAATTTTCGCTTTCAATAAATTCAATGCACGCTCACGGTTTTTGATCTGTGAACGTTCCGTCTGACAAGTGACGATGGCGCCTGTCGGAATATGCGTCATCCGTACAGCGGAATCTGTCGTATTGACGTGCTGACCGCCCGCACCGCTTGAGCGGTACGTATCGATTTTGACGTCTTCCATCTTGATTTCCACATCGACATCGCCTTCGAACTCAGGCATGACTTCAATGGATGAGAAAGATGTATGACGGCGACCAGACGAATCGAATGGCGAAATCCGTACAAGACGATGAACGCCTTTTTCCGCTTTCAAATAGCCGTAAGCATTATGACCCTTAATGGAGAGCGTCACTGATTTTACGCCGGCTTCATCGCCCGCTTGGTAATCGAGTGTTTCCACTTTGAATCCATGATGCTCCGCCCAGCGTGTATACATGCGCAATAGCATGGACGCCCAGTCTTGGGATTCCGTACCACCCGCACCGGAATGCAATTCAAGAATGGCATTATTTTTATCGAACTCATCGCTTAACAGCATTTGCAATTCAAATGCTTCCATCTTCGTTTTGAATTCTTTTAATTCATTGCCAAGGTCTTCCTGCATTTCCGCATCGAATTCTTCACGTAACAATTCAAGCGTCATTTCCAGGTTTTCCTGCTCGTCGGTCAATTCCGTATAATCGCCGACCACATCTTTCAGTGCATTCGATTCCGAGATCACTTTTTGCGCATTCTCCTGGTTATCCCAAAATCCCGGCTCCAGCATCACTTCATCGAGCTCTTGAATACGTGCCTCTTTGTTTTCTAAGTCAAAGAGACCCCCTGAAGTCCGCTAATTTCTTAGCTGATTTGTCTAACTCATTACGTACATCGGATAATTCCATCATTGTTAATTCCTCCTGAATTTGGGTTGCCTGGCAGTTTATGCTTTACCATGGCAGTTTTTATATTTCTTCCCACTACCGCAAGGGCATGGATCGTTACGTCCGATGTTGACAGCCCGACGCACTGGTTTCTTCCTCACTTGCTCGCCGTCCTCTTTCGGGTTGACGGCTTGCCCTTTTACAACTTCCTCACGTTCCAGGTTATTACGGATTTCCGCCTTCATCACATATTTCGATGCATCGGCTTCGATGGCCGCAACCATTTCCTCGAACATCGCGAATCCTTCCGATTGGTATTCACGCAATGGATCGGTTTGGCCATATGCACGCAAATGGATACCGCCACGCAGCTGGTCCATCGCATCGATATGATCCGTCCATTTTGAATCAATCGCACGAAGTAAGACGACTTTTTCGAACTCGCGCATGCGCTCTTCGGACATTTCCGCTTCTTTTTCATCGTAACGCGCGATAACAGCGTCTTGGATCATGGCTGTCAGCTCTTCAGCTGTTTTTCCTTCCATATCCGCAACTGTCAAGCGGCCTTCCGGAAGAAGGTTCGCACCTAGATAGTCCTCTAGCCCTTTCAGTTTCCAATCGGCTGGATTCTCTTCTGTCGTATGGATGGCTACAGCATTTTCAATTACATTACGTAGCATATTCTCCAACACTTCACGAATATTATCCGATTCCAGCACTTCGTTCCGCTCTTTGTAGATGATTTCACGCTGTTGACGCAGGACATCATCATATTGCAGCAAACGTTTCCGGGCATCGAAGTTATTCCCCTCTACCCGTTTTTGCGCCGATTCAACCGAACGCGACACCATTTTCGATTGGATCGGTGTTGTATCATCCATGCCAAGTTTGGTCATCATTGACTTCATCTGATCCGACCCGAAACGGCGCATCAATTCATCCTCAAGCGACAAGTAAAATTGCGTCACACCCGGATCTCCTTGACGGCCCGAACGCCCACGGAGCTGATTATCAATCCGGCGCGATTCATGACGTTCCGTACCAAGAACCGCCAGACCGCCGAGTTCTTTAACGCCTTCGCCAAGCTTGATGTCCGTACCACGTCCCGCCATATTCGTCGCGATCGTTACGGCGCCTTGTTGTCCGGCTTCCAAGATGATTTCCGCTTCACGGCCGTGATTTTTAGCGTTCAAGACGTTATGTTTGACGCCATATTTCTTCAAGTAGTTGGAAATGATCTCCGATGTCTCGATGGCAACTGTACCGACAAGGACAGGTTGCCCTTTTGCGTTACGTTCCTTAATATCTTCCGCCACCGCTTTGAACTTGCCTTCCATCGTCGCATAGATCAAATCCGCACGGTCATCCCGCGCAATCGGACGGTTCGTCGGAATCGCAATGACATTCATATTATAAATGTTGCGGAATTCCTCTTCCTCCGTTTTCGCCGTTCCTGTCATACCGGAAAGCTTCTCATACATCCGGAAGAAGTTTTGGAACGTAATCGTCGCAAGCGTCATCGATTCATTCTGGACTTCCAAACCTTCTTTCGCCTCGATCGCCTGATGCAGCCCGTCACTATAGCGACGACCTTTCATCAAACGTCCCGTGAACGAATCGACGATAACGACTTCGCCTTCTTGCACGACATAGTCCACATCGATATGCATACTCGCATGCGCCTTCAACGATTGGTTAATCGCATGATTGAGCGTGACATGCTGAAGGTCGAACAAGTTGTCGATGCCGAACGCCTTTTCCGCCTTCTCGATCCCGGCTTCCGTCAACACGACCCCTTTCGTCGATTCATCATACGAATAATCCTCTTCTTTTTTCAGCGTGATGACAAATCGGTTCGCCAAGCGGTATAATTCCGCCGCTTTTGCAGCTTGACCTGAAATGATGAGCGGTGTTCGCGCCTCATCGATCAAAATGGAGTCCACCTCGTCAATAACCGCATAGAATAGCGGTCTTTGCACTTTATGGTCATCGTAGAGCACCATATTATCACGCAAATAGTCGAAACCGAGTTCGTTATTCGTACTATACGTAATATCCGCATGATACGCTTCCCGCTTCTCTTCTTTCGACATACTGTTCAAGTTCAAACCGACCGTCAAACCGAGAAACTCATGGAGTACTCCCATCTCTGTCGCATCACGGCTCGCCAAATATTCGTTCACCGTCACGACATGCACACCTTTGCCAGCAAGCGCGTTCAAATAAACCGCAAGCGCCGACGTCAACGTCTTCCCTTCACCGGTTTTCATCTCCGCAATATTGCCTTCATGCAACGCCGCCGCACCGATCAGCTGCACGCGAAACGGGTACATTCCTAACACCCGACGTGACGCCTCACGAACAACCGCAAACGCTTCAACTTGAATATCTTCCAACGTTTCACCAGACGCAATACGCCCTTTGAATTCCTCCGTCTTCGCAGTCAACTGTTCATCCGAAAGCTGTTCAATCTCCGTAGCGAGTGCCTCGACTTTATCCGCAATCTTTTCAAGACGCTTCAAATCTCGTTTATTCATATCAAACATTTTATTCAATACGCCAAGCATTCAGGTCACATCCTCGTTAAGTTCACTCCTCATTTTAACACTGTGAAATGCACGGTGCAAATGGTCTAACTGAAAGGCGTGGGGTTAGGGGGTGTGGTGGTATGGGAGATGGGTGGTGTAGTTGGAGTATGAGCGGGTTTGGAGGAGGTATGATCGCTTAGGGTGGCGCTTGAGCGCGTTTGGAGGATGTATGATCACTTGGAATGGAGTATGAGCGCGTTGGAGGGAGTATGATCACTTGGAATGGAGTTTGAGCGCGTTGGAGGGAGTATGATCACTTGATTTGAAGTTTGAGCGTGTTTGAATGATTTATGAGCTCGCGAAACAAAGGATGAGCACTTGGAACCTGGTTTGAGCGCAATGATCGAAATATGAGCGTCTGAAATCGAGTTTGAGCGCGATGTGCGAAATATGAGCGCCTGTAAATGAGTATGAGCATTCTTCATTTAGTTTGATTATCAATCTCCGGATTATGATCATTCATTATTTATTTCTCACGAAACTTTCGCACTGCACGAAAAAAAGCCCCTCAAGTTCAACACTTGAGGAAGCTTTTCAAATTATGATTTAGTTTGTTTCAATCAAGCCGTATCTGCCGTCTTTTCGTTTGTAGACGATATGTGTGCCGTCGGATTCGGCATCAGTGAAAATGAAGAAATTGTGCCCAAGCATATTCATCTGAAGAATGGCTTCGTCTTGGTCCATCGGTTTCAGATCGAATTGCTTTGTACGGACAACGGAGAATTCATGATCTTCATCCAAAGCCGCGTCGTTGTTTTTCTCTTCAGCTCTGTTCACCGAGGCGAAAAACGAAGCGACACCTTCGCGCTCACGGAATTTACGGTTCACTTTTGTTTTATATTTACGGATTTGACGTTCCAATTTATCGACGATTAAATCAATTGCGGCATAAAGATCGTCATGGCGTTCCTCTGCGCGAAGCGTCAAATTTTTCATCGGAATAGTTACTTCCACTTTACTCTGTTTATCGTTATACACTTTCATGTTGACATTGACAGTTGCTGTTTCAAGCGTTTCTTCAGTGAAGTACTTAACGAGCTTCTGAACTTTCTTCTCGACATGTTCGCGAATCGCCGGAGTCACCTCAAGGTTCTCACCGCGTATATTGAAGTTTAGCATATGAACTCCTCCTTTATTTAACCGTTACTTTACACTTCTACATCTTCCCCTGAAAGTCCTTCTAAAAACATTGAAAAAAGTGAAATAATTCGTCGAATTGTGACAAACAATGACGCGAGTGGATTTTGCTCGTCCTTTCTTCACATATTTCAGTTCCAGATGGAGATTTTACCAAAAGACACACCCTCCAATATATGGTTCATGTGGCTTCATTACGCCTCGGATTGCATCGAATGGAATAATATCTTTTCACAGTCAAATGTCCTTCATACACATCTAAAGAAAAACCCGATTGGGAAAATTCTCCAATCGAGTCATTGTTTCGTATCATAGAATGTCCCATCTCTGGCAACATTACTGTAAGGGTTAACGTAGTTTTTCATATGGTCTTTTTTGGATTGGGATTGGGAGATGTCCAAACGAATTCTTTTGGACAATGAGGCAAGCTTTTTTTGGACATCCGCTTCCATCGCAACGAGTTCTTTGCCGAATGCCTCTTCCTCCGGGGTGAAAGGAGCTGCAATATCCACTTGTACTTTTTCCCGTATATCCAAACATTCTTCTATACGCGCAATCGTTTCATCGCGCTTTTCTTCTTCCGTGTATGTCAGTGCCAATAAAGTCTCAGTTGCTTCACGCCAAGCTAATAACGCAGGACGAATCATACTTCATCCACATTGGCATACTGTTTTTGACGATTGATCTGGATCACTTGCTTCCACGTATCACGGAACTCCGTAATAATCGCAGCCGCTTCATCAAACAATGCGCTGTCATTTTTAATGTTCCCATCAACGAGACGGCTATTGGCAAATTCGTAAAGCACTAGCATATTTTCTGAAACTGGAAATGATTTATCCAACGTTAACATTAATTCCGAAATAATCGCTTGCGCTTTTTGGATCGATTTGTTTTTTTCTTCTATATTATCCTCTTCCATTGCCCGCTTCGCCTGCTGAATGAATTTCAAGCAACCGTTGTACAGCATTAGCGTCAACTCACCGGGTGTCGAAGTATTGATAGAGTTATTCTGATACGTCGCATAGGGATTGTTAATAGCCATTTTAAATCTCCTTTTGTAAAGCCTTGTTATCAATCACGCCTTGGCGTGATTGCTTCCAGATTTTGAATTGAGCATAGCTCAATTAACTCCTTTCAAAATCTGTGACATCCGCCGGAGGCATAACTTGATTCCGCCAGGGCTTGAGCCACCCACTAATTAAAATGCATCCTGGTATTCATCCCACAATTTATAGTTGGGGGGCTTCCGCTGAATCGAGTTACATGCCGCCAAATGCATTCATCAAGCTGGCAGATTGTGCGTTTGCACGTTGGATTGCTCTTTCCATAGCCGTGAACTGTCTCCAATAACGATCTTCCATCATTTTCAAGCGATCTTCGAAACGTTCGATTTGTTTGTTCATATCATTTAGGTTGCGTCCCAGTGTAAATGTGTCATTGACAGAACCGACTTTACCGGCCTTGTCCGCAATGATTGTCTGACTGTCATCAACAATCGTACGAAGTCGTCTTGCAAAGCCTTGGTTCTCAGCTTTTTCTCCATCCTTTGCAAAAAGTTCATGCACTTTATTTGGATCGGCACTGATTGCTGCTCTTAACTCATCTTCGTCAATAACCAGTTTACCATGCGCCAAATAGTCTTTTGATGTAGTGATTCCAATAGACTTTAATGTATTGGAGTCACCTTCGATGCCCTCAACCGCCCCCATTAGTGCTGTCCTCATTTGGGTCAATAAACTGGAAATCGTTGAATCATTACGCAGCGTCCCGCTCATCGCCTTTTCTTCCCATAGTTCAATTTCCTTTTCTTTCATTTCCGATTTTTGTTCTGATGAAAGCGGATGGAAATCACGGTATTTCGGCTCGCGGATTTGTTTATTCAAGTCTTCGATCAATTTGTTATACTCATCGACATATTTAACGATGTTGTCGAAGATTTTATCGGTATCGGCGGAAGAATTGAATGTAATCTCTTTCCCTCCATCAATAACTTTTCCTTCTCCATCTATTGGTGCTGTTTCCTCTTTTAATGTAACTTCAAAACCATTGATTTCGAATGTGTTGGAGGGTCGTTGGGTTCTGAGACCATTGAAAGTGAAATCTGCATTTTGACCGTTATCGCTTGATCCATTTATTTTAAGAGAATTTGCAAGAGTCCCATCAACATCTTCAATGAGAATATCCTTAGCACCATTGTCAACTCTACCGCTATGTTTTGCCGTAATTGCAATTTTTCCCGTATGTTCATCGTAAAAAGCTGTCACGCCTGTTTCTTTGTTAATTTTATCAAGTGCGGATTGAAGTGTATGTGTTGCCGTATCAATTTCAACTTCTTTTGATTCTGCAACACCTTTTGCATTAATAGCTGTTACTTTAATTTTTTGTACACCTGTAACTCCAAGTCCTAGGTCTGATAGTTTTTGCGTTAAATCTGTTTCTTTTTCTAAAACCCGTACAGTCTCATCCCCACTACTTTGCAAAGTAGCATTCTTCGCCAATTGATGAATCTGAATAGATCCCGAAAAATCACTAGTAGAACTAACGTTTTTAATCGACACCGCATCCGGCACCGAAACATTCACCGTTTTATGCGAAAACGATTTTGACAAAATCATATTGTCAAACGTATTTTGACTGAAATCAAACAGTTGGCGATTGACAGCGCGGTAGTCATCCAACTGCCATTCCAAGTATTGTTTTTTCTGTGTAATTTTATCGAGTGGTATCCGGTTGGCCTTCATGAGGTCCCGGATGATGGATTCGGTATCCATTCCGGTTGCTAGTCCACTAATTCGCATATGCTTTCACACCTTTTTTAGATTTTCCGGTCGACGAGAAGACCGAGGAATTCCCGCATGGCCGCGTGGATGTCCATCAGTTTTTTGGATGGAATTTCGCGGACGACTTCGTCTGTTTTCATGTCGATGATTGTGACATAATACTCGTTCAGTTTGTCGTGCAATTTGAATCGCAGTTGCGTATTTGCGCTTTCCAGAAATGTATTCATGCTTTCTGTCAATTGCTGTGCCTTCTCCAACGGTAGCTGTTGTTCGGATTTGGTTTGCCGCGCTTTGTTTGCCAATGCTTGTCCTTCCATCACCGTAATGTCCGTATTGGAAGTTACATTGTCCATTGCAATGCTCTTTTGCTGTATAGATCCCCCACCATCCATACGACTGACCATCACCATACCTCCTCAATTTCAGAACGTCTCTTATTCTTTACTATCGGCACGCTAGAACGGAAGTTAAGGAAATGGAAGAGGAAAAATTCATTTGTACTAGCAGGAAAGTTTACAATCTCTTTACCTCATTTCATCTAATTACCATTTAATAATATGCCGATGCAACCGATATTCTATATTTGTAGTATTATTCACAGAAAGTAGGGTTTTACATGTTTGCGTCAATCAGGACCAGGATCATTGTTACAGTCATCATTCTATTCCTCATCGGAATTGCGGCCATGACGGCGATTAGTAGCATACAAGTGAAAAAGAAAACCGAGGAGGGTTTGATCGATCAAAGCATTGTGTTCATCGACGAGCTAGGCTTTACGATTACGAACTTCCTTGGGCAATATGAAAAGGGGATTCATCAACTGATCAATTCCCGTACTTTAACGGAGTTTATTGCTGGAAGAAATGTAGATGAAGCAGCAGCACAAGCTGTGTTAGATAGTGATTTAAATGCATTTTTAGATGTCTATGAAGATGTTTCTTCCGTCTATTTCGCATTGCCTGATAAACATCTGACCATCCTTCCATCTGTAGATTTAGGCGCCGACTTTGACGCGACAAGTCGGGATTGGTATAAACAGGCGATCGAAAATCCGGACGCCATCCAATGGACCAGTCCTTATATTGACGGTGCGACTGGTGAGTTTGTCATCACAGCGACACAAGCCGTTCAAGTGGACGGACAACTTGTCGGGGTCGTCGGATTGGACATTCAACTGGAGGCCTTGACGAATCAAATTGCAGGCAATGAACTGAGCCATGATGGCTACCCGGTCATCCTTGATGCGGAAGGGACCGCGATTGTCCATCCAACGTTACGCGGTGAAAACTTGATGGATCTGGCGTTCATCAAGCAGATGTATACGTCTGGAAATTCGAAAGGCTCCATTCAGTATCAGTATGAAGGGTTGGATAAAGTCATCGTCTTCGCGACACTTCCAGGGGTGGATTGGAAAGTAGGCGCTGTTTACGATCAAAAAAAGATCGATCAACTGGCGGTTGACTTGCGCCAAGCGATGATCATTATCGCACTCGCTACGCTCATCCTCTTTTCCATCGTACTCTTTGTCATGATCAATCGAATGATCAAACCGCTCGGACAATTGAAATCCCTTATGGATTCAGTTTCCAAAGGTGATTTGACGGTTCGTTCCGACATCCAAACGAAGGACGAAATCGGAGAATTGGGCAATCATTTCAATACGATGATTGACAATATGGGCAACATCCTTTCCGTCGTCAACAACTCTGCTTCAAACGTCCGGACAAGTTCCGAAAGTTTGAGCGCGGTCGCAGAAGAAACAAATGCCTCGAGTGCAGAAGTCGCACATGCGGTGAATGAAATTGCACACGGCGCTTCCAGATCGGCAGAAGACGCCGAACTCGTCACAGAGCGTGCAGAACTGCTCGGGCAACAAATCAATGAAATCACAACAAAAGCAAGTGCCATGTCCGCTATCGCAACGAAAGCCGGCGAGATGAACGCAAACGGACAACAACAAATGCAAGCATTGACACATTCCTTCAATGACTGGGAACTCAACTTGCAATCGATGTCCGAAGCGTTCGATACACTGGGCAATAAAGTGACGGCGATCGGCGGCGTCATGGAAACGATCACCGAAATTTCAGCACAGACGAACCTCCTTGCACTGAATGCCAGCATCGAAGCAGCCCGTGCCGGCGAACATGGCAAAGGATTTGCCGTCGTTGCGGAAGAAGTACGCAAGCTCGCGGAACAATCCGCACGTGCAACAGAAGAAGTGAAAGTGACCGTCCAAGAACTGCAAGCAGAATCGAGACTCGTCACAGAACAGATGAATGGCACGCGTGATAACTTCCAACAGCAAGGTATTGTCGTCCATGATACAGAAATGACTTTCAGTGAAATTTCTTCCTTGATGACCGACATGCAAAATTCCATCGCCTCGGTATATGAAGGCATTCAAAAAGTCGCGGCCCATAAAGATGAAGTCACGGAAACGATTCAAACGATGGCCGCAACTTCACAAGAAACCGCCGCCGCTTGCGAAGAAGTGAGCGCTTCAACAGACGAACAGCTTCGCGCCATCCAATCAGTGACCGATGCTGCAGAAACGTTGACAGAGTTAAGTGAGGAATTAAATGAAGTCGTCAATCGATTTTCTGTGTGACCCACTGAACCCATCCCGGCTATCCAATCCGGGGTGGGTTTATTTTTGCATCAATCGAAATGCATTCCCTAGTCACTACCTTGAATATTCTAAATACTACTACTTTATACACAAGTCTAAAGTATTCAATGAAATAGCCGAAAATGATTAGGTATACTACTTTTTTAGAAAGAGAGAGGGTAATGGATTTGTTCAAATCGATCAAAACAAAACTGATCTTCACAGTGATGATACTCTTTCTAATTGGCGTTATCACAATGAACGCCGTTAGCATCATCCAAGTGAAAAATAAAACCGAAGAAACCGTCATCGACCAAAGCACGGTCTTTGTCGAAGAAATGTCCAATTCGATTGAGAACTACCTCGGTCAATTTGACAAAGGGCTTCACCAACTATCAAACTCCCCTACCATTCAAGACTTTATGGAGGCAGGAGGGACGGAAAACACAGAGAACGCCTTTCTTCCAACAGTTGAAAGCGAATTCAACCAGTTCTTAGGCGTCTACGAGGATGCCGTTTTCGTCTACTATGCATTGACAAATAAAGATATGATTCATATCCCTTATGTGGAGTTGGATGCTGATTTTGATCCGACCAGCCGTGAATGGTATCAAGAAGCGGCCAAAAACCCGGAGAAAGTATATTGGACAAATCCTTACGTCGATATCGCCACCGGGGATCACGCAGTAACAGCTGCGAAAGCGGTTCAATCCAACGGCCAAGTTGTAGGTGTCATCGGTTTGAGTATCGAGCTATCTGCACTCACCGAAACCATTTCAGAAATGAAGCTAAGCTTTGATGGTTACTCTACGATTTTAGATTCGGAAGGAGTTGTCATTGCCCACCCGACATTGAGCGGAGACAATGCGATGGAATTACCTTTCATCGCGGAGATGTATGCTTCCGGAAAGGAAAGCGGTGACATCCAATACCACTACGAGGGCGAAGATAAGGCGCTCATGTTCACAACAATCCCTGAACTGGATTGGAAAGTCGCAGCCGTTTTCGATCAAAAGAGCATTAACGAAACGGCGACCAGCTTACAGACGACCATGATACTTGCCGCATTGGCAACACTCGTCCTATTCTTCATTGTCCTCTATGGCATGATCAGCCGGATGATCAAACCGCTTGGACAATTGAATTTGCTGATGGACTCCATTTCACAAGGCGATTTGACGGTACGCTCAGATATCAAATCCAATGATGAAATTGGAGAACTTGGAAAACATTTCAACATCATGATTGAAAATATGAGCAACATCATTTCCGTCGTCCATGACTCGGCTTCGAACGTTCGGACAAACTCTGAAAGTTTAAGCGCGGTCGCGGAAGAAACAAGCGCATCGAGCGCGGAAGTTGCACACGCGGTTGGGGAAATTGCACAGGGTGCATCCCGATCAGCCGAAGACGCGGAACTCGTTACAGAACGTGCCGATCTACTCGGACAACAAATTAACGAAATCACAGTGAAAGCAGATGTTATGTCCGACATCGCGACAAAAGCCGGTGACATGAACACAAACGGACAACGACAAATGCAAACATTGACCCACTCTTTCAATGATTGGGAACGCAACTTGCAGTCAATGGCTGATGCGATTGGAACATTGGAAGGAAAAGTGATAGCCATCGGTGGCGTCATGGAAACCATTACAGAAATCTCGGCGCAGACAAACCTTCTTGCGCTGAACGCAAGCATCGAAGCGGCCCGTGCCGGTGAACATGGCAAAGGCTTCGCCGTCGTCGCCGATGAAGTGCGCAAGCTTGCGGAACAATCTGCACGCGCTACGGAAGAAGTAAAAGTGACCGTCCAAGAATTGCAATCCGAATCAAGACTTGTCACCGAGCAGATGAACGATACGCGTGAAAACTTCCATACCCAAGGCGTCGCCGTCCATGATACAGGAAAGACCTTTAGTGAAATTTCAGCATTAATGACTGCTATGCAAGATTCCATTGATGCGGTGTACGAAGGCATTCAAAAAGTCGCCGCCCATAAAGCGGACGTCTCGGAAACGATCCAAACGATGGCCGCAACCTCACAAGAAACCGCCGCCGCTTGCGAAGAAGTGAGTGCTTCAACAGACGAACAGCTCCGTGCCATCCATTCCGTAACGGATGCTGCAGAGACGTTGACCGAGTTGAGCGAGGAACTGAGTGAGGCCGTGAATCGGTTTAAAGTGTAAAGAATAAAGTTCAACTTTAGAAAGCGTTCAGGACAATTGTCTTGAACGTTTTTCTAATTCTACATTAGATTTCTCAACACTCCCAAAAATCAAAATACGTCAATACTCCTATAAAAAGTTGTGGATTGCTAGTTTAATAGGTATACTTAACTATCGAAAGAAGAGAATGAAACAGTCTTATTTATCATGACTTTACACCTATCCGATAATAATAAACAGTGCAATTTAATGACTTACTGATAGGAAAAAAGTTTATGATGAACAGTTCGCTAACCGGTTATAGCGCCCTCTATTTGACTTATTCATTCAACGATAGATGTCATTTCGGTCATCCTGATAACAGGTTGTCCATTTTCCATTTTTAGGAGGAGGAGCATGAAAAGAATAAAAGTGCGGAACATGTCGCTCAGTATGAAGTTGACAGCCATTATGATTAGTATTTTATTAGTCTTCGGATTAGTCACGACAGGCATTTCCTATTACATTGTAAAAAATAGTAATTTAACAGATATGGATCAATCCCTCCATGATAAAGGGTTGATTTTATCACAGACGATCAATCGCAATACATTGCAATCTGCCTTAGAGTGGCCGAGCGCCGAAAATCCGGATTCCATTCAACTGACGAAAGAAATGGATGCCATTAACGATGAATCAGATATTATTACGAATTTATTCATCATTACAACAGATGGGAAGAATATCAATGCACCGGTTCTTTCCTCAAGTATTTTGGATTTTGGTGCAGTCTATAACCAAGACATGATCGAAATGGGGCTCTCGACAGACTTCCTTGCAAGGATTCAGGAAGTTTTTGAAACGAAGAAAGCGACAGCTACCGAAATTTATAGTGATGAATATGGTAGCTATAAAACGGGGCTTACACCAATTTTTGCGGATGACGGCACCATGCTGGCCGCCTATGCAATCGACTATGATGTGTCGATGGTAACTGCAAAAGCGATGTCGGAATCATTGTGGACTATCTTTGTGACGCTCCTATTCCTCATCGTTTCGTCCATCGTTGTGTATTCGCTTTTGAAACGAAAGCTGACACCTATTCAGCAACTATCCAAACTGTCTAAGAAAGTGGCGGACGGAAATTTGGAACTGGAGCCTCTGCCCGTTAAATTTAACGATGAGATCGGTGTGCTGACAGCTAACTTTAACCGGATGATCGAATCGCTTCGAACTGTCATTCAAAGCGCGACAGCTGTTTCCGAGCGCGTTTCAAATTCTGCGCAAGTCCTGTCATCCAATATGCTCCATGCAACAGATTCTTATAACAGCGTCACTGCATCGATGCAGGAAGTGGCGAGTGGTTCGGAGTTACAAGTGCAAAAAGCCCAACAAACTTCAGCGACAATCGAGGAGATGAGCATCGGTATCCAGCGGATTGCGATGACCTCTAACCAGATTACAGAATCCTCCATCACCGCATCGGAAGAAGCTGAAAAAGGTAATGATTCGACTAACAAATCTGTGTCGCAAATGAATGCCATCAGCAAAGCGGTCAATGATTCAGCTACATCCGTCAAATTATTAGGTGAGCATTCCAATAAAATCGAAGAGATTGTCGGAATCATTACAGGCATCGCTTCCCAGACGAACTTACTCGCCTTGAATGCTGCCATCGAAGCAGCCCGCGCAGGTGAGGCAGGAAAAGGTTTTGCTGTTGTCGCGGACGAGGTGCGAAAACTTGCGGAACAATCCGAGGCATCTGCAAGGGAAATTTCTACACTGATTTCCCATATCCAACGCGATACGAATGAGTCCGTCAAAATGATGACGCATGCTGTAGAGGAAGTGGATCACGGCTTGCTGATGATCAATGAATCCGATAAATCATTCAGTCACATTTTAATGTCCATACAACAGGTTTCTAGTCAAATTCAGGAGTTATCAGCTACCATTGAAGAAATGGCTGCAGGTACGGAAGAAGTGACTGCATCTGTGCAGAACATGGAAGAATTCTCGATCCACTCAAGGGATAATACGAAAACTGTAGCCGAAGTATCCGCTTCCCAGTTACAGTCGGTTCAACAAGTTTCAGAGGAAGCACAGGTCTTGACGGAGCTATCTGATGACTTATTGAAAGTCGTTCATACTTTCATAGTGAAACAATAACAATTGGGTATTCAATGGAATTGATTTTCCATTGAATACTTTTTTTGAGAAAATAGGAGTTGTTAGCATTGAATTCAACAGTACAACAGCAGTCATTCCTTATAGATCGCATGCGATTGTTAACGGATGAGGAAAAGCGTCTGTACCAAACGTTAAACGAGACGAACGCCTTTTATGAGCAAGACAAAACGATACCGGAAATCTTTTATCGCTCGGCAGCAGCATTCGCGGATCGCATCGCTTTATCTTTTGATGAAGGTGAGATGACATATCGCCAGCTCAACGAACAATCCAATCAAATCGCCCATATGCTAAAAGCGAATGGCATGCAGAAAGGTGATTTTGTCGCCATTGTGATGGAGCGCAGCAAGGAAACCGTCGTCAGCCTGCTCGGTATTCTGAAAGCGGGCGGTGTCTATGTGCCGATCGATCCGAGTTATCCGGAAGAACGTTGTCATTACTTATTAAACGACACCGGTGCGCCATTCATCTTGACGAAAGAAGAGCATATGGCATTGTTGGCTGGTTTTCAAAATGGTTCCCGCACCATCCTCACGTTGACTGGAATGGAAGACGCGTTTTCAAGGGAGAATCTGTCGATTGATCTGGTCCCAACCGATCTCGCTTACATCATTTATACGTCCGGCTCCACCGGTAAACCAAAAGGAACGATGATCCAGCACCATTCCGTCATCAATTTAATCGCAGATCACCAACGAATCTATCAAGCATCGGAACAGGACGTCTATTCGCAATTCATTTCCTATAGCTTTGACCCATCCATCACGGAAACATTCACCGCTTTCTTCTCCGGTGCGCGATTACATATGCTGACAAGCATCGAACGGGTATCGATTGAAGCATTCGCCGATCGCATTGGACTGGAAAAAGTGACAGCCGCTACCGTACCGAACGCTTTCTTTACACAACTTGCCACCCACCTTCCTGCCGAGCGCCAGGACGCATTGGCATCGCTCCGGTATTTATCGGTCGGTGGTGAAGCGTTGCTGCCTGCCGTAGTTCAAAAATGGCAGGAGAAGTTTGGAACCGCTACGGAAATCATCAATGTGTATGGACCGACAGAATGTACCGTCGTAGCGTCCTATTATAAAGTGAAAGACGAAGTGAAGGAATGTCAATCAAGTATCCCGATCGGAAAACCGATTGCCAACTATGAAATGTATGTGGTCAATCCGGACGGTCAGCTTTGTCCGGTCAATGAACCGGGCGAATTATGTATTGCCGGCGTTGGATTAGCCGCCGGTTATCTTCATCAACCCGAACAGACGGCGAAAGCCTTTGTTCCCCATCTATTTTCAGACGAGCCCGGAAAAAGAATGTATCGTACAGGTGATATCGTCCGCCTATTGCCAAGCGGTAATATCGAATTTGTCGGCCGTAAAGATTCACAAATCAAAGTGCGAGGTTTCCGAATCGAACTCGGGGAAATTGAAGCCGTATTAGGAAACGAACCAAACATTCAAGAAGCAGTCATTATTGCGAAGAAAATGACGGACGGCAATAATAGCTTATTTGCATACTATACGGTAGCCGAAGGAGTCCAAGTGACCGAAGCAGAAATCAGGGATTATTTAGCAAGCAACCTACCCGACTATATGGTGCCGGAACGCTTCATCGAAGTCGAAGAAATGCCTTTATCCCCTACCGGTAAAATCGATCGGAAACAATTGTCGGAGATGGAAGTTGCACTAACCCAGACAAGCAGTTATACCGCACCGGAAAATGAGGTGCAACAACGATTGGCCGATGCCTGGACATATGTGCTCGGCTTGGAGCGCGTCGGGATTCATGACAATTTCTTCCACATTGGCGGCCATTCATTAAAAGTCTTAGAGATTCTCGTACAAGTGAAAAAGCATCTACCGGCATTAACGATCCAAGATTTCTTCCAATACCCGACCATCGCGGAACTGGACAACTATTTGCAGAACGTGCAAGTGACAGACGAAGACATTACCGAAAGAACTACAGACTTCGAACTGAAGGAATTGAAAGAGCCTGCCCCATTCGCAACAATTCAAACTGCAAAACCTTTGCCGATGCAAGCGGTTCTGTTGACCGGTGCAACCGGCTATTTAGGGAGCCATGTCTTGTATGAACTATTGGTTGAAACGGATGCACACGTCTACTGTCTTATCCGCCCAAGTGCAAATGCGACCCCGGAAGAAAAATTGCTTGATCAGATGCAGTTTTATTTCGGCAAAGCGGTATCAGCCATGATGGAAGACCGGGTTACCGTCATCGAGGGCGATCTAGGAAAACCGGCACTTGGCTTATCTGTGGAAGATGAGCGCGCCTTGGCGCAAAAGATCGATGCCATCATCCATTGCGGTGCGGATGTACGCCACTTCGGTGCAGCCGCCCATTTCCAAGATGTCAATATTGAAGGAACGAGATACTTGTTGGAGCTTGCGAAACGCAAACCGGGGATTCATTTCCATCATGTATCAACCATCGGCATTCCAGAAGAACTTGCCGCGAGTCAATGGTCACACTATGAAACGCATGGCGACTTCGATTATGAAGTGTCATTGGAAAATGTCTATAACAACAGTAAACTGGAAGCGGAAAACCTTGTCCGGAACGCTGGAAAAGAGCAGATCCCCGTCTCCATTTACCGGGTCGGGAATTTATCGTGTCATTCCAAAACAGGAAAATTCCAGCGCAACATCGATGACAATGCATTTTACCGCATGATGAAGTCAATGCTTTGTCTAGGCAAAGCACCGGAAGCGAACTGGCATATCGATTTCACGCCGATTGATTACGCAAGCCAGGCACTTGTCGCACTCGCTCGCCAGTCTGAATCGAAAAACCATATCTTCCATTTATGTAACCCTGCCCCACTGGCCTATGCTGACTTTATTGAGATGATAAAGGAATTTGGCTATCAACTAGAAATAATGGAACCAAATGCATACGAGGATTGGCTCGTAAACGGGGATCATTCACAAGACATGCAGGAGTACTTGGCATTGGCCATCGCCCAACTGGATGGCGACGGTGCTGGCGATTCACCATTCATTTTCAATAGTGATCGAACGCAAGCATTACTGAAACAGACAGCAGTCAAATGTTCAGAACCCGATCCAATTTTTGTCCGAACGATGATTGAATATGGAATGGAAATAGGCTATTTCCCAGAACCGTTACTTGTCGGCGTAAAGTGATGGCAGCTTGCCAATTATTCGTCCTTCCCCTTGGCCCAAAGTGTACGCAATCCGAAATCGCAACGCTCCTCTCCTCCCTCCCAAATGAGGAACAGGAGCGAATTTCGAATTATAAACATTGGCAAGATCGCCAACGGACCTTGCTTGGGAGCGTATTGGTACGATGGATGCTCCATAAATTTACGGACATGCAGCACCTATTCATGAAACGCAACGACAACGGCCGCCCATATATAGCTGACAATATATGTTGGAATGGCGATTTCAATCTTTCCCATTCAGGCAATTGGATTGTTGCTGCACTTACCCATCATGGCCATATCGGGGTCGATGTGGAAAAAATCGGTCCGTTGAATGAAGAACTCCTGACTTATGCCTTGTCAGAAACTGAACTGGAAATGATTCATCAACAATCTCCTGTTAATCAAGTCAAAACATTTTTCGAGCTTTGGACCACGAAAGAAGCAATCTATAAAACAGGATTGGTTCCGGATGCTACACCACAGCCGTTGGACACGATGGAATGGATGGACAAACTCTATACACAGTCGTTGTATATAGATCCGGATCATCCCGTGACAGTTTGCTTGGATCAAAAGCCACCGTCTATGGAACTGACAATTTTAGATAGGAGTCAACTCATTGAATGCAAGCCCATCCGCTAAAATGGATGGGCTTGTTTTTATTTAGTTACGATAATCGGAATTCTTATAAGAAAAAAATCAACTATGAAAAGTAAAAGTTTAGCGTTCATTTAATAGTATATGTAGTAATATTAGAAAAACAGCATCTTTGGAGGTTGTAAATTGAAAGTCCAAAATTATGAATTAGTAAAAAAACTACGGCACGAATTGCATCAGCATCCCGAACTGTCGAACGAAGAAGTTTGGACAAAACAGTATTTAATGGCTTTTTTGCAAGCGAATACAAGTCTGGAAATTGTAGATAAAGGAAATTGGTTCTATGCGATTTACCGGGCTGGGAAGGATCAGTCCAATATTGCTTTCCGTGCGGAGATGGATGCACTCCCGATGGATGAAGTCCTCGAATTGCCATGGGCTTCTACATTCCCTGGAAAAGCCCATAAATGTGGTCATGATGGCCACTCCGCAACGCTGGCAGGTTTGGCACTTGAAATCGATCAAGAAGGTGCAAACAAAAACGTCTTTTTCCTTTTCCAACCTGCCGAAGAAACAGGCGATGGGGCGATTCAATGCGTCGAATTCATCCAGGAGCACAACATTGATGAAATTTATGCCTACCATAATATGAGTGGTTTGCCTTTTAAAGCTGTCGGCATTATCGATGAAACGATTATGTGTGCATCAAAAGGGATGACCATCCACTTGGAAGGCGCACCAGCCCATGCCAGTCAACCAGAAACGGGCATCAACCCTTCGTTCGCCATCGGAAATATTCTTGGCGCGATTCCTGAATTCACCGATCAAGGGAACAATAAAGGGCTTGTCCTCTGCACAGTTGTCCAAATTGATGTAGGTGAAAAAGCGTTTGGCATCGCCGCTTCAAAAGGAGATCTTCGGATGACAATCCGTGCATTTTACGAGGAAGAATTAGATAGACTCCAAGAAAACCTAGAAAACTTTGCAAAAGCCCAAGCGGAAGAATTCGGATTGAAAGTAAGCTTCCAATACAACGATGAATTCCCGGAAACGTTCAACCACAAAGAAAGTGCAGATAAAATCCGCTTAGTGGCCGAAACAAATGGAATAGAGCTAGTGGAATTGAAAGAAGCAATCCGTAGTTCAGAAGACTTCGGACATTTTACTAAATCAACAAAAGGCGCCCTTTGCTTTATTGGAAACGGAGAGGATTATCCACATATTCATACGAATACATATGACTTCCGGGATGAACTTATTGAATCAGGCGTTGAACTATTTAAGGGGCTTATAAAGGGGTAAAGTAATTCTCAACAATATAACTTATCAAAACGCAGCCAGAATCTTTGACTGCGTTTTGTTGTTTTAGCTAATGTAGGTGTTATGTTTTTTTGCTAATTATAGGATATAGAATTACTGCTCAATCGAGTTAATAATCTCATTGATTTTCTCTAAAGGAACCCCTGTAACTTGGACAATATCTTCCATTGAAAAATTTTTCCCATACATTCTTAAGACGATTTCTCTTTTTTCCAACTCGATTCCTTGTTCCAATCCCAGCTCTATTCCTTGTTCTATTCCTTGCTCTATCCCATCTTCTCTTGCATCAAGCTCCCGTTGACGGATATCTTTTAGTTCACGTGCTCTGTATTCTGCAAGTCTTCTCGTCTCTGGATTTTGACTTAACCGTTCAATTTCTTCGTATGCTTCTTTCATGATTGGACTTTCCAATGTCAACTCCTCCTTTGTTTGTTGATCGCCTTTAGATTTCAATCCACGCACTCACAAGGAGTGCGACTATTTTTCGTTCCTGTCATGACATAGGTAGAGTAATTTCAATCCACGCACTCACAAGGAGTGCGACTGCGAAGAGATACTGAATAATCATCCTGAACGGTGTATTTCAGCATTATTCTCTCTTTTCATTCTATCAAATTTGAATGGTTCCGCAAAATACGCCTCTTGTTTTAATAAAAAAGCCGTTTTTTTGGTGCGAATCCCCCGGGATTTTCATGTGTGCTTCGGGTTCGCACCAATCCATAAGAAGATGAGACGTTCAACATATTATCCGTCATTGAATAGCCTCGACGTAAGCCCCAAATATAAAGAAAGCTTACCTTTTCGGTATGCACGACAAATAGCCGTCTTGGACATTTTTTGATGGTATAATGTCTGAAAGAAGGATGGGAATAGGAGTGAAGAATCCATGACAGATGCAAACCGCAAATTAAGACAAAGCTTTGAAAATCTGAAGAAAGCTTTAAACCGTTTGGAAGAAGCGCTCAACGAGGACCAAGGGAATAGTCTAATCGTGGATGGAACGATTCAACGCTTTGAATTTACAATTGAAATCTATTGGAAAATGTTAAAAAGATTATTGCTTAGTGAAGGAATTGAAGCGAAAACTCCTCGTGAAACTTTGAAAGAAGCCTATCAGGTGGGATGGCTTCAAAATGAACAAGCATGGTTGCAAATGCTGAAAGATCGAAACGAGACTTCGCATGCTTATGATGAAGAAATGGCTCGAAAAATCCTACAAAACATCATCCAGTATTATCCGGAAATGAAAAGTACTTTTCATAAGCTCGAAAGAAAATACATGTCGGGAAATGATCAAAATGAATGATGCGCTTATCAACCAAATAATAGGAATAGCTAACAGTTACCCTGAAATCCAATCCGTTCTCTTATTTGGTTCGCGAGCACATGGCGATTTCACAGAACGGTCCGATATTGACCTAGCTGTAAAGGCTCCAGAATTATCCGAAATGAAATGGCTCTTGTTAACAGAACAAGTAGAAAATGAAATCGATACTCTCCTCAAAATAGATGTCGTTTTATATGATCATGCTTCAGAAGCATTACGAGAACAAATCGATGAATGTCATAAAGTGATCTATCAAACGTCGAATTCGAGAAGCTAATAAATTCCGTTAGATTTTTTAAACAAAACGCGACCTGTAATTTTAGGTCGCGTTTTGTTACCATATTAACGCAGATGTTATAGCATGCTTTGTAATGGTTGGTTATCTTAAAGGTAACAAATTTCTCCATCTCACTTGAAGTCCAATGGCTATTAAAATTTTATCGATTCACTAATAACTCCGCTCGCCTACGGTTCGTTGCAATGATATAAATCGCTATACAAGCAATGAGCGCCGCAATGAACGTACCAAGATTGAAGAGCCCTTTATCGGCGTACCACACGATTGAATAGCCAATCGAGCCTGTCAATAACGCGTAGTAGGCAAACGGGAATAAGGTTTTTCGGATAATGGCTCCTTCTTTTCCGACCAATCCTACGACGGCAGAAGCGGCGACAACGTTATGCACACAAATCATATTTCCTGCCGCCCCACCAACTGCTTGAAGCGCCACGATCCATGTCGCGTCAATGCCGATCTGCATACCTACATCATATTGGAACAATGCGAACATCATATTACTGACCGTATTACTCCCCGCAATAAAGGCACCGATTCCCCCAATAAATGTAGCGAAGAATGGCCAAAAATCGCCTGCTAGCGCTGCGGCTCCCTTTGCCAATTCAATAGGCATTTGCTCATATCCTGCTGCCCCACCACCTGAATTCAAGAAAACTTGGACCATTGGAACGGTGAACACAAGGGCTGTAGAGGCGGCGATCATCGTTTTACCCGATTGAGCCCACGCACGCTTGTATGCTTGTTTATTCATTCCATGTAGGAAAAAGGTGATGACGGAAACAACAATAAAGATTGTGCCCGGCGAATACAATGGCTGAAAGCTTGCCGTAATGCCCGAACCGAAAATATCTTTAAGACTTAACGTCCATGATTGCGCCCACTCCATCAATGGCAGCGCTTTCAATCTAGTTAAAACTAAAAGAATTCCGATGATGATATACGGTGCCCACGCACGAACCATGCTCATGCTTCCACTTTTATGGGCAATATCTTTGATTTCCAGCTTGCCGCTCCATTCCGGATCCCACTTCGACTTTTCTTCAAAGTCCCATACTTCATCTTTAGGAGGCATGAGAAACCCTTTTTTGGCTGCAGAGACGACGATAGCTAAACCGACTAATCCACCGATCATGGACGGAAACTCGGGACCTAGAACATTCGCTACGATGACATAGGGAATCGTCATAGCAAAGGCTGCAAACAAAGCGAACTTCCACACTTTAATGCCTTCAGTGAACGATTTATTCTTCCCGAAAAACCGGGTCATGAGCGCCACTACAAAGAGGGGGATCAGTGTCCCTGCGATCATATGCAGGATGGCCACTTGTCCGCCGATCGCGGTGACAAATGCCAGCATATTGTCCGTAATACTTGCATTGGCAGATAAGCCTGTCTGAACCCCGACGAGCATGGGCGTTCCCACCGCACCAAAGGAAACCGGCGTGCTTTGAATGACCATCCCGGCAACAACAGCCGCCATTGCCGGAAACCCTAACCCCACCATTAGCGGTACTGCGACGGCAGCAGGTGTTCCGAATCCGGCAGATCCTTCAATAAAAGAACCAAAGAGCCACGCAACAATAATGACCTGAACGCGTCGGTCCTCTGAAATATCTGTGAAACCCTGCCGTATCGTCCGGATCCCGCCGCTTTCTTGCAGCGTGTTCAACAGCAAAATCGCACCGAAAATAATGAACAACAACGTCCCGGCTACAACAAGTCCATTAATGGACGCTGCTGCAACATTTGCTCCCGGCACCTTCCAAACAAATAGAGCAAGTACAATTGCCACCAAATAAGAAATTGGCATCGCTTTACTTGCAGACCACCTGAGACCGACTAAAAAAATCGCGACCGCTAAAATAGGTAAAAGTGATAAGAATGCTAGCATCCCCGTACTCATATTCATTTCCCTCCCCTATTCAACTTTGATAGTACAGCTTACTCTAGTGATTTTAACAATATGCCGAAAACCCGATTTAATGAAGAACATTAGATGAGAAGTGGGTACCTGCTGAAAAGATCATCGTTGTTATAAAACAACTCGGACGCATGTACTGTTGGATAATCAAAAAACCTGAAAACCTCTTGAAGGTATTCAGGCATAGCGAAAGACTTTCATCACGCGATGTTAATAAGTCAACGTAAATATATAATTTGTTAGCGGATTTCCGATACCACTTTTGCTGTTACAAACGTATTTCGAAGCGTTCCGATCTCGTTAATGGTACACGCAATGACATCTCCATCCCCAACAAACTCCGCACCTACAGGACTTCCTGTTAAGACGACATCGCCTGGCTTCAGGGTCATCACTTCTGTCAAATAAGCAAGCATTTTGCGCATCGGAATAATCATTAACGCCGTTTCGCTGTGTTGTTTTTCGACATCATTCAGTTTCGCTTCGACTCTCACTTGGAAAGGATCAAGTTCCGTTTCAATAACAGGGCCTAGCGGCGTGAACGTGTCAAACGATTTGCCGATTGTCCAATGGCCATCTTGATGGAAAAACTGAGGAGCTGTAACGTCGTTGCCAACGGTATAACCAAATACATAATCCAAAACTTCTGCCTCAGGGACATTTTTTGCTTCTTTTCCAATCACAATTGCCAATTCCGATTCAAATTTCACTTGATCGATGCCGGCTGGGATAACAATGTCTTCTTCCGGACCAATGACGGATGAAGTTGGCTTCAAGAAAAAGACCGGGATTTCCGGTAGCTCACTTGGAAGGTCTGCTTTTTGAGAAACATAGTTTGCACCGATACCAATGATTTGGTTTGGCTCCAATGGCGCTAAAAGTGTCACCTCACTCACTGAAAACGTTTCACCCGTATACGCCCAATCACCAAATAGATCACCTTTTATCACTTTCAACGTATCCTCAGTTCGTACGCCTTGATAAACAGCAGAACCCTTCACCTTAAATCTAGCAAATTTCATTGTAGCGCTCCTCTCACGTTCCGTTTCGTCCCGATTTTTTGCCATTGCAAATATTAGGTGAAAACAAGGCACCTAATCGAATAGAATGCCTTGTCATCTCCTTCATTTTCCACTTGCTGTTAATTATTTCACCGCTATTTCAGCTTTCGCTTCCAGACGTCGGCGATGCAGGATCGGCTCCGTGTATCCGCTCGGCTGATCGTAGCCTTTGAAAACAAGGTCACAGGCTGCCTGGAACGCTACCGAATTGGCATAGTCCTTCGCCATCGGCACATAATTGGCGTCTCTGGCGTTTTGCTCATCCACCACTTTTGCCATACGCTGTAAAGTCTCTAGGACCTGGTCTTTTGTACAAATGCCATGATGGAGCCAGTTAGCCATATGCTGACTCGAAATCCGCAATGTCGCACGGTCTTCCATCAGCCCTACATTGTTAATGTCCGGCACTTTGGAGCAACCGATTCCTTGGTCGATCCAGCGAACGACATAGCCAAGAATCCCCTGTGCATTGTTATCCAATTCTTGCTGAATTTCTTCGGCACTCCACTGTGGATTCTCTTCAACTGGAATTTGCAAAATCGTATCCCGCAAATCTTGCGCTTTTTTCGCAAGCTCATTTTGTACTTGTATCACATCCACTTGATGGTAATGCAGGGCATGTAATGTCGCTGCCGTAGGAGACGGCACCCATGCCGTATTGCCACCAGCCTGTACGTGGCCGATCTTTTGCTCCAACATAGCTGCCATCAAGTCTGGCATTGCCCACATGCCTTTACCAATTTGGGCGCGGCCTTGGAAACCGCTAGCAAGCCCGACGTTCACGTTCGATTTTTCATAACCTTGTAGCCACTGGGAGGATTTCATGTCGCTTTTGCGAATCATCGGCCCTGCTTCCATTGACGTATGCATTTCATCGCCCGTACGATCTAAGAATCCGGTGTTAATGAACACAACCCGGTCCTTTACCGTGCCGATGCAATTTTTCAAGTTCAACGAAGTCCGGCGTTCTTCATCCATGACACCGATTTTAAGTGTATTCCTTTCCAGTCCGAGTAAGTCTTCCACTCGGTCAAATAGCTCGTTGGCAAAAGCCACTTCTTCTGACCCATGCATTTTCGGTTTCACGATATAGATGGAACCTTTAGTAGAATTTTGGATTGTTCCATTTCCTAACAGCGAATGTTTCGCACATAGGCTCGTAACCACGCAATCCAAAATACCTTCTTGGATTTCTTCGCCGTTGTGATCTAAAATCGCGTTATTGGTCATCAAATGTCCGACATTGCGGTTAAACATCATAGACCGTCCTGGTAGTGTCAACTTTTCTCCACTTGGGGAAGTGTAGCTGCGATCCGGATTGAGCTTCCGCGTGAATGATTTACCATTTTTCGTTAATTTGGCAGTCAAATCGCCTCTCATCAGACCGAGCCAGTTGCTGTACACGAGCACCTTATCTTCCGCATCCACCGCCGCTACCGAGTCTTCACAATCCATGATCGTTGACAGGGCCGCCTCCATCAGAATGTCTTTCACACCCGCTTGATCCGTCTTCCCAATTGCATGATTGCGGTCGATCTGTATTTCAAAATGCAGCCCATTGTTTTTCAGCAACACAGCTGTCGGGTTTTCTTGCGGCCCCTGATAGCCAGCTAGTTTTTCCTCGTTTTCCAGTGCGGCTTTATTTCCATTGGAAAGTGTGACGGACAATTTGCCATCGGTGATGCCATACTGCACAGCGTCTTTATGAGAGGCACCTGTTAATGGTGCGGCTTGATCCAGGAAGTTCTTCGCAAATTGAATCACCTTGTCGCCGCGAACCGGATTATAGCCGCCTCCTAAATGAGCGCCTCCTGCTTCACTAATAGCATCCGTTCCATACAGTGCATCATAGAGGCTATTCCAGCGAGCATTGGCTGCATTGATCGCATAACGCGCATTATCTACCGGAACGACTAACTGAGGTCCCGCTTGAACTGCAATTTCATCGTCGACGCCTTCAGACTGGACCTGAAAATCTTCCGTTTCCTGTTCAAGATAGCCGATTTCCTCTAGAAACGCTTTATACTTTCCAAAGTCCAAGTTTTTATTGTCACGATGCCAGGCATTGATTTTATCTTGGTATTCATCGCGTTTCGCTAATAATTCCTTGTTCCTTGGCGTCAGGTCACGGACAAGCTGTGAAAAATCGGACCAGAACTTTTCTTGATCCACACCACTTCCCGGAAGAGCCTCTTTGTTAATAAATTCATAAAGCTCAGATGCCACTTGCAGATTATTCGTTTGAACGTAGTTTGTCATGTTATCATTTCCCCCTTTGAGTTTTTTCGCTTAAGACAGGACCGCTTCTTTCATTTCTTGTTTCACTTCCGCACAACGTCCCGGCGTCGGGAACAATTTTCCGGCATTTAATAGATTGTCAGGGTTGAACACTTCACGGATATTTGTCTGGGCAATGATTTCTTCATCTTTAAAGACAAAACGCATTTCTTCCTTTTTCTCAATCCCTACGCCATGCTCGCCCGTAATCGTGCCACCCGCATCGGCACAGGCTTGCAAACAAGCACTCCCGGCTTCAATGGCCTTTTCGGTTTCACCTGGAATGCGGGCATCGAATAGGACTAGCGGGTGTAGATTACCGTCTCCCGCGTGAAAAATATTAGCAATGCGCAAACCTGATTCCTGACTGATTTCTTCGATCCTGCTTAACACTTCCGGCAGCTTACTTCGTGGAATCACCCCGTCTTGCACTAAGTAATCTGGTGAGATCGCCCCCATCGCGCCAAATCCGGTTTTACGATTTGCCCACCATCTCTCCCTTTCTGCCTCGTCCTTCGCCGCTCTCACTTCTCGCACATTTCTTTTCTTACAAACTTCCAAGATGAGATTGATCTGTTCATCAATCCCCGCGGAAATTCCATCCACTTCGATCAATAAAAACGCAGCAATGTCTTTCGGATGTCCTACAGGAAAGGCGGCTGCTTCTACGCCTTCGATGGCTACTTTATCCATCATTTCCAGCGCTGCCGGTACAATGCCAGCTGATATAATATCCGAAACTGCCTGACTTCCATCTTCAACGCTATCAAAATAAGCAAGCACGGTTTTCTTGCTTTCAGGATTTTTCAAAATACGGACGGTGATTTTCGTCACAATCCCCAATGTCCCTTCCGATCCCGTTAACAAACCGAGCAAATCGTAACCAGGCATATCGGGAATGCCGTCTCCTCCTACTTCAATAATGTCTCCATTTGGCAACACAACCTCGAGGCCAAGGATATGGTTGGTCGTCACTCCATACTTCAGGCAGTGCGCGCCTCCTGCATTCTCGGCCACATTCCCGCCAATCGTGCAACAATATTGGCTTGACGGATCAGGTGCATAGTAATACCCTTTGTCGGAAATGGAGTTTGTCAGCTTCAGATTGATAAAGCCAGGCTCCACAACGGCACGCCTATTTTCCAGATCGACACTGACAAGCTTCTTCATTCTGACTAAACTAATGATCACTTCATTATTGATGGGAATCGCACCACCACTTAGGCCAGTGCCTGCACCGCGGGCAAGGAAAGGTAACTGATGATCAGAACAGTATTTGACAAGCTGGGAAACTTCCTGCGTATTTTTTGGAAAGACAACGGTTCTTGGCAAATGCTTATGCACCGTAAATGCATCGCAATCATACGCCAGCAAATCTTCCTTATGGTAAAGAATGGAACGTGCTCCACCGACAATCTTGGCAAGATTGATAATATGTTTATCCTTTGTGTCAATTCCCTTTACTGTCATTTCTCCCCCTCCTCTTTTTGATAGGCCCAATCTAACAGCTGTACGGTATGCACGATTTTTTGATTTCTCCCATATTTTTGGACGCCGACCGCCATCTGAAGCATACAGCCCGGGTTCCCCATTGAAATCATCTCGACATCGTCCGGGACATTCTCCATTTTGCTTTCAAGAACAGCTCCTGCCATTTCCGGATTGGTAATATTATAAATACCGGCACTTCCACAACAGCGATCCGCGTTGGGCATATGGACCATTTCAACACCTGGTATATCTAGCAAAATATCGCGCGGCTCCTGTCGTACACCTTGCCCATGCGCTAAATGGCAAGCATCATGATACGTAATGCGCTTGTTGAGTTCCGCTTTCGGTTTTTCGTACCCTGTGTCATGCAGGTATTTTGAAATATCCTCTACTTTTGCGGAAAACGCCTCTGCTTTTTCGCGCCATTCCGGTTCGACTTCCCGGAACAATTCCCCGTATTCTTGCAACATACAGCCACACCCGGCAGCGTTCACAATCACTTTTTCCGCATCCTGGAACGCTTCGATATTCTGCTTGGCAAGCTTTCTGCCCGTGTCACGGTCGCCGGCGTGTACATGAAGTGCGCCACAGCAAGTCTGGTTTTTCGGGATACTGACATCATTACCATTCCGTGTTAGAACGTTGATGGTCGATTCATTGATATCGCTGAACATCACATCCATGACACAGCCCGTTAAAAATGCAACCTCGTTCTTGGTTTCTCCCTTTGCTTTGATCACTGTTTCATTGTTAAATTTTTTCCGGACAGGTTGTTGCACTTCCGGCATAACCGCTTCCATCTCCACTAAATGCTGAGGCATGACATTGATCAGCTTCGTTTTTTGGACAACTTTCTGCATGCCGCTTTTTTGGTAAAATCTCAAAAAATTGCCGAACATATTCAATCGATTCTGATGCGGAAACACGCCCTGTAGAAAGAATTTATTGACTGATCTTTTCCAACCCGTCAGAGGAATCGCCTGACGAATTTGACCGCGCGCCTCTTCGATTAAACCACCGACATCCACATCCGCTGGACAAGCTGTCGTACAGGCACGGCAGTCCAAACAAGCAAAAACGGGATCCATGAACTGCTTATTGACTTCCATTCTTCCTTCTGCCACTGACTGTATGAGATAGACACGTCCACGAGGCGAATGTTGCTCCTGTCCAGTCAGCTCATAGGTCGGACAAGATTCCAAACACATGCCGCAATGGACACAATCCGCCCATTTGTTCTCATCCGGATGGTCTCTCAGAAGATAATTGCTGAGGCTTCTCTGCGTTGTACAGGGCGGGACTTTTTTCAACTCCGATTCTTTCACAGTCATGTTTAAATCCCTCCCACAAATCGATTCGGATTCAATATTCTGTTCGGGTCAACCTTTGCTTTAATCCCTTCCAACAGGAAGAAATACGAAGGCTTCTCCCCCCAAACATCCACTTGCTGACGAAGGAATAAAGGCAAATGCTTCACAACGACATAACCGCCAAGCCTCGTAATGCGATTCCGCAAATGTTGAATTGCCGCGACAACATCCTCACTTTTGCCTGTCAGATTGACTTGGCATAATCCATGCCCCAATCCTCCATGCGCTTCAACTTGTAAATGAAAAGCGTTCTTTAACGCTTCACTTGCTTGTATCACAGTAAGCACATCGAGATTCACGACTCCAATTTTCAAGGATGCCTCTATTTCCTGCCCTGTATAGGCCGCTGAACCATTCGGACAACTGGTGTAAAACTGCTGCCAGAAGTTTTGGGCTTCCTCTTGCGACAAAATGTCCATGCTTGTACCCGAAGGCTGGATGCTTTGGATATATTTCTCTTGATAACGAACAGAGCTTTCCACATCCTCAAAAGAAATGGCTAACGTATATGTCAATTGACCACTCAACTGTTGGGATAAAGAAGGATTCAATAATTCAAGTGTGACAGGCTCCAGCATCGAATCCAACAGCGTTTTGGAAAACGTTCGAATCGCATCCAAATTACCTTCCGGGAAACCTACAAGAATCAGACTTTCACATTTTGCGAGCGGACGAAGCTTCACCGTCACCTCTGAAACCACTCCAAGTGTTCCCATCGCACCGATAAACAGCTTGTTCATATCGTACCCCGCCACATTCTTCACCACTTTCCCGCCGGAACGAATGACCGTTCCATCGGGATAAACGTTACGCAGTCCGATCACCACATCACGTGAAGAGCCATACCCGAGACGCTTGGGACCACTTTCATTTGCGACAACAATCCCCCCGATTGTTGCCAATTCAGGCCATGCAGGATCCAATGAAACCCGCTGCTTATATTTCGCCAAGTAGTCTTGCAACTCTTGAAAGGTTGTGCCAGCCTTAACCGTCAGCGTCATATCCCCCACGGTATGCTCGACAATCCCTTTATAATTGGCCAACGACAGCAGGATATCCGCGGACTCGGTCAAACCGCCAAATCCCCTTTTCGTTCCGCCCCCCATCACCGTTATTGTTTTCCCATGATCATTAGCATACTTTAAGACAGCGGCGATTTCCTCTTCCGAAGTCGGAAAAACACTCACCTGTCCGCCATTCCCAAGCGGATGGTGTGAATTTTCTCCTTCTAGGATGCGTTCCTTTGGAATCAATAATTGCAAGTCCCCTACAAGCTTTGTCGCGATCAAATGCATACACCCCCATTGTTTTGTTAAAAGAAATACGGTAATTTTCACAATGACTGTTGTAATATATGGCTTTGCAACAATTCCTCTTCAACAAAATTCAAATGATCGCGCATCATGCTGTGTGCTTTCGTTGAGTCCCTTTTTTTAATAGCCTCGTAAATTTCAAGATGCTGGTTTTCAATTTTTTTAACCGTGTCCGGATATTTCTTGATGTATTGATGAAAATCAATCATCGACTTCTTCGTCGTCTCCGAAATAAACAACATAAACTGGATCAACATTTCATTGCCCGTCGACTCTGCCATGGCCAGATGAAAATGGTAATCAGACTCCCATTCGATGACAGATGGATTGAAAATGCACTCCCCCATCTTCCGTAAGTCTTTTTCCGATCGATGAATGGCAGAGGCTTCAGCAATGCCAGTCTCTAAAATTTTCCTTACTTGAAACAGCTCGATAATATCCTTCGAACTCGGCAGTAACAAATGTTGGTTAAACAACTTAGACGAATCAAACTCACAAATATACGTCCCTTCCCCTTGCTTCACATAAACGATCCCTTTGCCACTCAACGTCGTAAGGGCATCCCGAACCGCAGACCGTCCAACCCCAAACAACTCACACAACTCGCGGACAGACGGCAACTTCTCCCCCGCCTGAAACGTGCCCTTTTCTATCAGGTTTTCAATCTCTTCCGCAACCGTTTCAGACACTTTCTTTGTAGATATTTTTTCAACAAGCACGCCTCTCCAACCTCCCTTATCAGACATCACATATCCGACAAGTCATTTCGTAGTTCCAATTAAAACACCAAAATTCAGAATATTCAATAGTATTTTGGAATCAAATGAATAGTCTGGTTATTATATGAACTATTCTCCTTTTTATGATCAAGCACCTTAGCGATGAGTGATTTTATAAACAAAACGCGACCTGAAATTTTAGGTCGCGTTTTGTTAACTATATTGAATTTCACTTTTTTGCTTGCTGGTTGGTAGCAGGGATTTTCGAATCATTAACCTTGCCTGAAGTTCTTCATTGTTACAGCTTATTCGTCGGCATCACATTAGACCTATTTTGATTCAGTCTAAAACAGAAAAGACCCGTACTAGGCAGGTGATCTATCCAGAGTGCGACAATAAATGCCGAAATCATAAAAACAGATAATAATGATTTCAATCCACGTACTCATATAAAATGCGACTTCGAAAAGTAGAGCAAATTATTATTAAAATGACCTATTCCAGTATAAATTTCTTTTTCACCGTAGATAGAGTCCTATTAAGTGGAATATATCCATTTTTCGTCAGAAAAACACCTTTTTTCAAATGAGAATCCTTCAGAGTTTTCATGTTTGCTTTTTGTTCATGCCAAATCGCAAATAAATTAGTAACACCATTTTCATTCCAAATCTAAAAATAGTCTGGGCATTTATAATTTTCAAGTCGGGTGAAGCCCTCAACTAGCTCATCTCAACAATCGCAAGAATACCTCTGGTTTTGAGTTTGCTCAGACAAGCACTGCCGGTGCCGCTTGGACTAAAATATTCTGTTTTATAAACACCGCCATTTCTATAGCCATATCCTCATCATGGATTAACGCTTCCACTTTTTGCGAACTTTCGGTTGTATTCGCTTCATAGGCATGCTCCAAGCGATTTTACAAAGCACCTAAACCTGAGCGTTGTCCGGAGACTTTTTTAATTGCATTATCGAAAAATGTTACGGACGCTGATGAACTCGCAATTAAATCCACCATGGCAATCCCTAAGGTTGCTGTGTTTATAGAAAGTAATTTCATCTGTATTACCTGGCTGCTATTCCCCCCAATTTGGAACGTTAGGGCATTCATAACCGCAGAACTTTCGGCATATTCCGTTGAAGCTTATCATATAAAATTGAAAAAGCTTGTTTTATCAACAAGGTTAGGTAAATCAGGGACGGTATCCCTATCATTTGCTCCTGGATTTAAAATACTTCCTGTCCCAATTAAAAATTAAGGTATTTGAATAAATGCTTGGCCGTCAGTTTTAAAGTCATTGATAAAAGCTGCCTCATCATAACCCGCAGAGTAAAATTCAGATGTATTTGAAGGTCCATCAATCGCCTCTACTAAGGTATCCATTCCACTGGTTAAAACGTTTGCGGTAATCGAATTTATTTCCTTTTTTTATTTAAGTTAATTCAATCTAGATTTGCAGTTTATCAGACGTAGTATTAATCATTGCCCAACTGAGCCGCTAGCTCCCGATCTCTTTACGATAGCGTATGAAGCTCATTCTCGCGCCTTCTCAATTACCATTTTGTCTCAAATAATTCACTCGGCACTGTTTGCCCCACTCTGGAACCTCATACTTCTAATCATACGCTCGTACATTTCCAATAAATCAATTTTAGAACGCCAGCCTAAACTTTCCAATTTGGCTGTATCTAAATTAATTTTAACCACAGGATTATAACCCAGCTTAGCTGAATCTTCACCAAGATCAAATACAACTTTTATTCCAGTATCAGAATAAGTATTTGTTAATAATTCTGCCATCTCTTTTATTGATATAGCGGTATCCTTATTGGCAACATTGTATGCTTGTCCATTTTCCCCCTTAATAAGAATAAATATTAGGGCCCTTATCGCATCAGCCGTATAACAGTAGCTTCGAACAGTATCTCCTGGAGTATGTAAGACAATATCCTTTTTTTCAATAACACTCCGAGCGAATTGCGCGAAAACTCTGTCGTCATCGTATTTTACCCCTGCTCCAAAAGTTTGTGTCAACCTTGCAACTTTGATAGGAATTCCAAATTGATAAAAATAAGCACTACATAAACATTCAACCATTCTTTTACTTTCCGAATAACTACTCCTGACCTTCAACGGGTCAATAACACCAAAATCCGTTTCCGAAATCAAATTATTAGGGAAATCCATTGCTCCATATACTTCCAATGAGGATAAATAAACCAATCCCTTTACACATTTATCTTTCGCTAAATTAAGTATATTTTCAGTGCCTCTCAATGCGACTTGAATCGTTTCTACGGGATTTGAAATAAAAATTTTAGAACTTGTAACACTTGCTCCATGAACGATATAATCTACAGGCCCTTCTAAATTCAATGGTTGTGTAATATCTTGATATACCATGTTCAAACGCGAGTCTTTCAACAGATGCCTGAAAACTCGTTCAGCTTTATTCACATCCCTTGCAAGAGCAATAACTTTTATATTTGTTTTACAAAGTTTATTAAAACTTATAAGGGACTTGACTAGTTGAGACCCCAATAATCCCGTTGCTCCTGTAACGAAAACGGTTTTGTTTTGAAGTTCACTTAATGGGATATTACTATTTGCTATGCTTTTCAAATCTTCCAAAAGAATTTCGTCGTTTGAAATGTTCGAAAAGGTCATACTTCTATTCATTGTTTTACCTCGAATCCAAATATTTGAGAGTTCTCTCGAGCCTCATAAATTGCTCTAAATATATAATAGTCCGTAGGAGTTGTAATTTTGATATTTTCGGTACCACATTCAACTATGTGTAAGGAAGAGCCATAGTATTTCATTAAAGTTGCTGAATCAGTCATCTCCTTTATCCCATCTCTTATAGCATTTTTGTGCACTTTATAAATGTCTTTCAAATAAAAACTTTGTGGAGCCTTTGCGATTCTTGCGACCGCTCTATCCGCAATCTCATTGATCGTACTTCTTGAATCAACCGAAACAACAGTTTCTTTTACTCTTCCTACCGTGATAGCAGAACCAAATTTTCGCACTGCTTCTATATTATCAGTTATTAACTGTTCAGAAATAAGTGGTCTTACTCCGTCATGTATTAAGACAATCTTATCCTCGGCTTTTTCACAATCATTATAAATAGCTTGCAGGCCGTTGTATATTGATTCTTGTCCTGACTTCCCTCCTTCAACAATCCACCTTACTTTTTTTAAATTAAATTTCTTAATAGACTCTTTTAATTCTTCTATCCAGGATGAGAGGCACACTACTGCGATATCCTGTACTTCTTGATGTCGTTCAAAATACTCTAAAGTATGGATAATAATAGGTTTTCCGTATAATTCCAGAAATTGTTTAGGTTTAGATTTGCTATTCATTCGCGTTCCCGTTCCACCAGCAAATATCAGTGCTGTTGCCATATTTAGTGTTTCCCTTCAGTAAAAATTGGTTCAGTAAGCTTAAAACTAGAACATGGGATATGACTCGTTCTTTCATTTTCAGGTGGCGGAGTCATATAATCTCCATAAATCGATTTCAGATACCAATCAAATTCAGCAAATGCAAAAAAATTATGACCTTCAAATTCATATTCAACAAGCTCAGCAAAGAGTTTCCTTGGAAATCCGTAAACATTCCCTTTAGGATGGGGTGAGCACATATGCCGTATTAAGTCCGATTGTTGATTTAGATTACATTGGTTTGCTAACATATTTCTATATTTGAATACTTTGTTTTTTGGTAATTTAGATATAAGCAAATACCATATTCGTTTTAAATAATTAGGATGTACTTTTTTTCCGACTTCTGACCATAAAGTGCGTCTGATGCAAAAACATAGAAAACGATGAATACGCCGTAGCACATAATTATCTGGAACAGAATCCATCGTGAAAACGTCAATAAAAACCCCGTTTTTTGACTTCATATGCTCGTGACCAGCACGCACATATGAAGTCCCCTTTCGTAATAAACGTGCATATCCCCAGCGATAATGTTCATCTGTCTTATAATCCTGCAAAAAAAATCGATCATGATCCAGTTCCATCTTACATGCTTCAAAAAAGCGGTTGTAATCTTCCCTCATAATGACAATATCGGCATCCGGATCCCAAGGTATAAAACCTTTATGTCTTACCGCTCCTAAAAAAGTACCTCCATCAAGTGAATATGGAATATCATACTTCCTGCAAATTCTATCGAATTCCACCAACATTTCCAGCATAATCTTCTGCATTTTTCTTATTTCTTCAACAGTCGGTTCTATGTTTTTTATACATGCCCTCATTTTATATCGCATAGTATTCCTCTTTTTTTAAAAACTCATTTTATCAAATTAATAAAGCCATTCAAATATTTATCGGTTTCTCTCATTAGCTTTAGTCTTTTAGCATGATCATAATTGGATTTCAGCTCTTTTTGTAATAAATCTACAATATATTTAGCATTAATTTGCTCCACGCTAACATAGTTAGCATTTTTTCCAATTAACTCGCCAAACATTCTTACTTTTTCATTCCATATTAAACCAATTGCTGGGATATCCAATGAGTAGGCAGTAATACATGCATGTAAACGAGCACCGATAATACCATTAAACTGTGCAACTGAATTAACAAATTCAACAGTATTTTCTGGTCTAGCCAAAAGCTTAGATTTATCGATGTTCATTCTCTCCAATAATTCCTCAGCAAACTGATAATCAGACGTAAAACCATTTGAAAATATTTTCCAGCGAATACCTCTATGATCTAGTTCTTCAATAATTTTCTGATATAGATCAAACATTTGTTCTTCGGTAAAATAAATGCCATATCTCAAAAAAATGTCCTTTCTTATAACTCCTATTCCTATAAAACAACTTTCCTTCTTCGTAATATTATAACATTCCGGAATATAGAAAGCCGGATCGCCTGCTAAAGCCGTCACGATTGATTTATTGCTAAGATATTTCTCATTTAATAAATATAAATTATCTCGAGTCGTTATAACCTTCACACAAGATCTATTGATAGCTTTTTTCAGCTTTTGACACCTTGGATCTTCCGAATCATATCCCTCTACACCAACAGCATTTAGCATTACTGGAATACCTTTTTTCTTTGCTATTTTAGTAATCATATCTACTAAATAATTCAATTCTTGTGTTTTAAACTTGATAAAACCTCCCCCAGAAAAAATAATAGCATCAGCATGCTCAAGTTGTTCTTTATAATATTGATATAATTTTATCCACCATGCGAAGTACTGAACATAATAGAATACGGTCTTAGATTTCTTAATGAATTTTAGTGATTCTAGTGTCTTCAGTAAGTTAAAGCATTTTAATCTAGTCGGTAAATGAATTTTACAAAAAGAATCATACGGGGCAATATCCACAAAGAATGTTTCAACAAAACCATCTCCGTTTTTTCGAACTAGATATTGTGTCGTTTCTGCAATGACTTGATCACCCATGTTATTAAAATTATTCAATCCGACCAAAGCAATTTTCTTTTTCATAAAAAAACCTTTCTATAAAAAATCATAATAACGAGAATATATATTCACGCAACAATTAGTTGATAGTGCAAGATAATCCCTTTATGTAAGAATAGATCTTATAACCACAGTCCCCATTAGAATTGACTATCGAATTCTTATAATCTTTTATTCTTTGTTTCTGCATTGGATCTTGTTCATTATTTACCATTTCAATGAATTTACTAATAGATATCCCATCATTAGAGAAGTAGCAAGAGTAAACATCGGAACTCAGTAAAACTTCTTCCTTAACATATTTGGAACTTTCTAAGGAAAGGATTGGCTTCCCAGTCACAATATACGTACGAATTAATGAGCTTCCATCTGATATCATCGCATCTGAAGCTTGTATAGCAGAAGCCGCCTTCTCACTTTCATCCAAGATTGCATTTTCACTATTCAAGATGAAATTTTTCAGAATTTCGAACTCTTCCTCTAACTCTGGTCGCATAGATGAGATTGTTGCATGCATTAACGGGTGAGGACGCCAAATAAGAACATTTTCCCCACCTTCAAGAATTACTTCTATTGTACTTTTTAACTCTTTCATATAATCACGTGTATTTAAGAGCCTTGCTAAGCTACTATTTAACAAAATAATCTTTTTTCCTCTTATTATCTCCTCCCATTCTTTAGGAATTTGATTAATATGCAGCAGATTTAAAATTGCATCTATTTTAGGTGAACCCAAAGCTACTACTTTATCAGGTTTAATTCCATTTTCAATATAAATTTCTTTTAAAACCTCTGATTGAACAATAACTTTAGTTGCATTTAATACTCCATTTGTTACACATTTGGATGCAGCATCCTCAGCCTTTCTATAAGCACCCGCTATAAAATACGGAACATAAACTAACATATCCGTATATTGTTTTAATCTATCTGAGTAAAATTCGGGCGAAACCGAAGTAATGAGATTGTTTCCATCGTACGGATTATGAAAATAGATTACGTCTGGTCTTCGTTTTGCAATATCATACTCCTTATAAGAAACTATGGGTACATTATTGGTTAGAAAATGCTCTCCCTCATAATTAAATTGCTTGAGTAATCCTTGTGAATCACGTTCATAGTAGGGTATAGGCATTACATAACTATTACATTTCGGATCGTCCTCTGCTGACAGCCATATACTTTCCAAGGAGTCCCACATGGAATATTTATAAGGAATGAATAGTACCTCCAATTTAACTTCCGATTCATCTTTCAGCTCTTTTATCAGTGTTTTTAAAGCTTTACAAAACTCTCGAATATCTTTTGAAGGACTTTTTTCATACTTTTTATTCTCAACTGCTGATGTCAACGCATTTTGTGCAGTTATAATGATTGTTTTATAATTTAAGTAGCTTGTCTCTGTCAAACCTTCCTCTAAATTTCGTTTTATAGATTCAAGGGCAGTATGACAATCTTCAGAGACTAGGATAGCATTTGAAGTTTCTGCTTTTTTTATATATTGCCCTCCTTCCTTAATTGTTAAAGCTAACTCTATCATTTGATTACGAATATGATGCCTCATTCAATGACTCCTTTTTCAAATCTATTATCTTCTATATTATATTTTATTAAGTTTATTTCTAGTTTCTTTACTAAGAAATGATTTTCTTCCATTCATTACCGACAGTACTTCTTTTGAATCCAAGACTACAGCCTGCTTAAATACTGAAACAAAAAAATTCTCTTCCAAAATTGTAAGCTTTTTATTTTTTTTCTTAAAAAGCATATTGTATAAGTTTTCTAACGGCTGATCATACTTTATCTTGTAAAGAAACTCTTCAAATACACTATTTTTAGTATTCAAAGTCAAAAGAATAAAATCAACAATACTAAAAATGCCGGTCGCAAGTAGCGAAACGATTTCTTGAGGATTTTTCTTTATAAGCGTATCAATAACTTCTTCACTACATTCATCCAACTGTAAATTTTTCATCAAAAGAGCTTCATTTTCACTAGTTGTAAGCGCTGGATTATCTAAAAAGGAACGACTTAACTTTTGAACATTTATGATTGGAACAGAGAGCAAGATTTTTGATATTCTCACCGGGTTCATAGTTGTTTTATTCACCATATTATTATTCAGAAAGTCAGATAAATCCTTTAGTGAAGAATATTTCCCAAGCAAGGTAATCAATTTTATCCATAGTTTATCATCTGACTCATTTAAGGACAGCGCTTTTGAATAACTTTGAACTGCCTTGTGGAGTTCATTTTCTTTTTCATATATTTCTCCAAGATATCTAAGTGGTGATAATTCTAAAAAGTCAATACTAGTGTCTGAAACCAGATTACCTTTCTGTAATAAAATATCTTCAAATATTTTCTTAGAACGTTTATATTGCTTTTTATCAAAATAGATAGCCCCTTTATAAAACTTAAAATCTACAAGGTTAGGATATATTTTCTCGCAAGATTCTAGTATTTCTAAAGCTTCCTCATCTCTCTTGCTTCTATGTAATGTTTCTGCCAGATATAAAAGAAGCTTTTTTACCCAATCTAAATACATATCCGGTTTTAAAGTATATGCTTTTTGATAGTAAGTAATAGCCTTATCTAATTCTTCCAAGTTTCTATATTCATTTCCAATAAAAAAGTAGTCCATTGGTTCTTTTTCTTTTTTATTTAGCAATAAATTCAAATTTCTTTCAAATTTATTTTTTTCATTCATTACATCTGCCAAGTATCCTGAATGAAAAAGCTGAAAATCAATTGTCCCTTTGTTTTCTTTCGAATCAACATGTGCTAATATTTCATGTACGTTTCTGTAGTAAGAAATATCACCGTTATTTTTATATAACCGTTCGTGATAATTTAATGAAGTATTTTCACCATTTTGTCCAACAAAACTAACAATTTGAACACCGATTATATTGAACTTTGGTGGCTTTTCTACTAATTCAACCTTCAGCTTTTGAAAACTCTCTCTTTCCACAAATTCGTCTGCATCTATAGCAAAAATCCATTCGCCTGTTGCTTTTGAAGCTGCATAGTTCCTAGCTTTTGAAAAATCGTCTACCCATTCAAAGTCATACACATTATTAGTATATCGAAGTGCAATTTCTTTTGATTGGTCGTTGGAACCTGTATCCACTATAATTATTTCATCAGCTATTCCACTTATCGAATCAAGACATCTACTCAGAACTTTTTCTTCATTTTTAACAATCATACATATAGAAAGAATTGGTTTCATATATCTCACTCCCGTAACAATGTAGGTTCATCAAAAAAGTCGTACTGGTTGAGTACGACTTTTTTGATGAACCTACCTCTAAAAAGAGATAGGTTATTTTTTTAACGTAGCAATTGCAGAACGCCTTGCGGTTGCTGATTTGCTTGAGCTAGCATTGCTTGGGCAGCTTGAGTCAAGATGTTGTTCTTAGTGAACTCCATCATTTCCTTAGCCATATCAACGTCACGGATACGTGATTCAGCCGCAGTTAGGTTCTCTGAAGAAGTGCCTAAGTTGTTGATTGTATGCTCAAGTCGGTTTTGCATAGCACCAAGATTAGAACGTTCAGTAGCAACAGTTTTAATCGCTTCATTGATAGTTTCGATAGCCGTATTAGCTGCAGCTTGAGTACTAACATCAATACCTGATCCTGTTTTACTGTCTCCAGTACCAACTGAAAGTGATGTAGCATCCATTTTAGAAATATTCAATGTTACGTCCTGATCTTTGTTAGCCCCGATATGGAATGTTAGTGCCGAACCGCCAGTTGATGCAAATGAACCGTTCATTAATGTTTTTCCATTAAACTGAGTAGTTTCAGAAATACGAGTAATTTCTTTAGCAAGCTGGTCTACTTCTTTTTGAATCGCAGCTCTATCAGTATCATTATCATTTGTATCATTTGCGGATTGTACAGCTAATTCTCTCATCCGTTGAAGAATAGCATGTGTTTCGTTCAATGCACCTTCAGCAGTTTGGATCAAAGAGATACCGTCTTGTGCATTTTTAGAAGCCATATCCAAACCACGGATTTGACCACGCATTTTTTCGGAGATTGCAAGTCCTGCTGCGTCGTCTCCTGCACGGTTGATTTTAAGACCTGAAGATAGTTTTTCTAGGTTTTTAGATGCCTGTGTGTTGTTAGCACCTAGTTGGCGGTGTGTGTTAAGTGCCGCGATGTTGTGGTTAATTCTCATTGTTTGTTTCCTCCTTGAGTGTGTATGTTCGGGTCACGTCCTTGTGAGCCGAATAAGTAGTATTGTTTGCGGAGTCAAGAGCCGGCCGAACTATTGACTGCCGCTTACAGTAATAATATCGGATTGGTTGTTGGGATGTTTAGTAGAAATGGGAAAGTTTTTGTAGAACTTTTTGAAGCTAGGATAATAGCCAGACTCTAAATATCTCTTGTTCTCTAGGTGCTACGTATTGACACATTTCGCTGTAGAATACGGATGGATCTCAGTGCTTGGCACCGCTTGGGGTTTCAGATTCATTCTGTGGTTTTATTTGTCAGTCGTGAAAAGAGTGTAGCGTCGAGTGTTAGGGCTTCTGAGTTTGATTCTGAAATGGAGTGGATGAGTTCACCACGTAAGATATCGACGGATTTTGGTGCTTCGATGCCGATGCGAACGGTGTCACCCTTCACTTCTAGGATACGAATTTCAATGTTGTCACCGATTTTAATTGTTCCGTTTGCTTTTCGAGAAAGTACGAGCATAGGTTAGGCCTTCCCTTCTGTTGCTGTGACTTGATTACCGATTGGGTGGCGCAAAGAGAATTTGTTGTCGTTTAGGATCATTTGTTTTGCTTTTTTAGTGTTAGTTTGGAAAATAAGTGGAGCTTGTAAGTTAATCGTTGATGTTTCGAATGGATCTTTTAGTGAAATGACACCGAGAACAAAGACAACTTCTTCTTTTTCAATGTTTAACAAGTCAATGGTTGGTTCGTCAATATCAAATGAGTAGTTTTCGACGAGGTTATATGGGTTTGCGACGATAAAGGCGACTTCAGGTGTTGTCATGGATTGGAGCACTTGAAATGCGCTGTTACCTTCTATTGAAAGAAGAGCGAATTGGTTTTCATCTTCGAAGCCTGGAATTCCTTTTGGAAAATCCCATAGTTGGTCGGGATGGATTTCAAGTTCACCGTGGAATTTTGTTTGGATGTTCATGCTTGTCGCTCCTTTGATGGGATTTCTAGTAATGGTTTTAACTATTTTCTTATGAAATAGCATAGCATGTTGCTGTTTTCCTGCATAAAAAAAGAACGTATTGGATGACGTTCTTCATAACTTCCAATCAATTTGTATGGAAGGATATTGTTCCATTACACCGGTTACTTTGCCTTGCGTATAGTTGTGAATAGGTTTATTGATTTGGACATTGTTGATGGCCTTTTGGGGTGTTGCATGGATACTGAGTGAGCCCGGTTGGAAAGCCATTTGAATTTTCGTTCGGTCGCCGACAAAACGGATGTCCATTTGTTTTGGTGGTGGTGTGCCATTCTGTTTGGCAATGTCAACGATTGGATTTCCACCGTTTTCGATACGAACAAGTTGTTGACCTTCTTGCGCCCGGCGTGCGATGCCTTCCATGACAATTTGATGTCCGTATTGGGCATTTTCGGCAGAACGTCTTAGCGGACTTTTCAAATCAACGTCCGCACGAACTTCTGTTGTATCTAAAGAAAGTTGAGGTCTCACCGTGGACATTTCCAAGATGGCGGCGGGTTGTTCCTGAGTGAGTGTTGCTTTTGGCTGCTCAATTTCTTGGATTGGTTTGTCGATCTGAAGTCCTAAAATGCCACGTGTTGTTTGAATTTGTAATTGTGGGATGTTCATTGGCTTCACCTTTTAGCAAGGCGCAGGAAAAATATCCAAACGCCTTGAATATTGATTAACGTAAAAAGTCTACAAGTGATGGCTGGATGATCCGTGCGCCTACTGAAAGGGCAGCACGATGAATCGATTCTTGAGTGATCATTTCAGTGATCACTTTTTCATAGTCGATATCCTCATTTTCAGATTGCTGTTTTTTCGCAGCGCCTTCTTGCATTTCAAGACGGTTTTGCATCAGCTCAGCACGGTTGGAGCGGGCTCCAATATCTGCGCGAGCTGTTAGGATCGCATCCATTTGCTCATCAATTTTAGATAACGCCTCACTGAAACCGGCCCCATCATCGCCAATATTATCGATTTCTTCAAATAAGTCGTCGATTTTCTTGAACATTGCCGCAGCATTTGAGTTTACATTCAAACTTACGCCATCAAATACTTCTATCTCAACAGTTTTGTCAAATGCATCTAAAGTTGCTTGATCGGTCGGAAAACCATTTTCTCCATAAACAGGGGTATCTGTTTTCGTTCCACTAAAGATATATTTATCCCCGACTTTTGTATTAGCCAAATCTTTTATTTGCTCACGAAGCTGATCCAATTCGATCTTGATCTTGTCACGATCCCCAGGTGTCATTGCTCCCGTATTCGCCGCATTCGTTACAAGTTCTTTCGCACGATGCAAAACTTGCCCAACGCCGTCAAGCGCGTCATCTGAGCTGTCTAGCCAGTTGTGCACTTCGCCTAGATTTTTCTGGTAAGTGGCGACTTTATCGACTTGCATCCGGTAGCCCATGCCTTTCATGACAACGACGGGATCGTCTGATGGACGGTTCACTTTTTTACCGGTGTTCAGCTGTTCTTGCAGCTTGCCCATTTTATTGTAGCTCGTCGATAAGTTACGGAGCATGTTGTTGGAAAGCATTGATTGTGTTACACGCATTTAATTGGTTCCTCCTTCTTATCTACCTACGGTGCCCATTCCGTTAATGATTTTGTCGAGTGTTTCGTCTACCACAGTGATCATTCTGGCAGAAGCGTTGTATGCTTGCTGAAATCTAATCATATCCGTCATTTCCTCGTCGAGTGAAACGGAACTGATGGAGTCCCGGCGATGGGAGACTGCCCCTAGTAATGTAGCCGTGTTAAATACAAGTTTTTCGGCTTGTTGACCTTCGACACCCAGCTTGCCGATAACGCCGGAGTAATAGGTTTGGATAGTGGAGCCGCCCAAACCAGTTAAAGGTTTGAATTGAGCTTCTGATAAAGCCTGTGCATTTTTACCGTTTCCAGCTTCATTTTCTGCATTTGAAGCATTTATTTTTCCTGGGTCATCGACAATATTGGCATTGACTGTAATCGTTGCTGCATCTGTTCCTTCAAAGAAATCGTCTTCTTTGACTCTAGGAGTCTCTCCTTCAGGAACTGGAAGCGGCTCACCAGCTGCATGTATTTGATTGAACTCATCGATAAAGACAGCAGCCATTTTATTCAATTCAGCAATCATATCAGGATACAGACCTTTCCCGTTTACACTTCCATCATCGTAGCCATACGAATCAATAAGGGATCTAAGTTTTCCTGCAACCTGCATGTTATCCACTGTCAAACTATCACCATCTGCTGGACCGCCTGTAAAAGTGAAGCCTGTCATTGGGCCAGTTGGGTTTCCATCCGCATCAGCACCGTTTACCGATATCTCCGAATAGGATTTCCCGGAGACTACTGTGATAGGGTCACCATTCGTTTTAATTTTCACAGTTACCGTACCTTCTGCAATCGCTAAGGCACGGCCACCTGATTTTTCATACGATGTTTCAATTGGTACGTAAGTCGAGAGTTCATCTAGTAACATATCCCGCGCATCATACAAATCATTCGGCATATAACCATTAGGTTCCACTTCTGAAATTTGACGATTTAGATCTCCAATTTGCTGTAGGATGGAGTTTATCGCTGTTGCAGAAACACCGATTTCCTGGCCTAGATTTGTTTGAATTTCCGATAAAGATTTATGGATATAGTTGAATGAATCAGCTACCGCTTCACCTCGTTGGATAACGACTGCGCGTGCACCACCGTTTTCGGGATTTGTCGCAAGTGTTTGTAAGGATGACCAGAATTCGCTCAGTGATTGTTGCAAGCCATAGGCGGATGGTTCTGCAAGAACATCTTCCATCTGCGAAATCGCTTGTGATCTGGACTCCCAATAGCCAAGCTTATTCGATTCCTGTCTGAACTGCTGGTCGACGAAGGAGTCGCGGATCCGTTGGATAGAGCCGGCTTCGACGCCGGTTCCGAGGAAGCCGGGCATGGTGCCGGCGTTGAGGCCGACGCCTGGGAATCCGGGTGTCGCTTGCATGTTGACGCGTTGGCGTGAGTAGCCGAGTGTGTTGGCGTTAGAGATATTGTGTCCGGTTGTATAGAGCGCGGATTGTTGTGTGAACAGGCCGCGTTTGCTTGTTTCGAGTCCCATGAATGTGGACATTGTTTTACCCCCTAGGCATTTGTATCAAAAGTCGTTCGGGCTTTCGATGCATTGTTTCCGCTAATTTCTGTTTTTGAGTAGTTGACCGATTCCGGGCGTGGCCGGACCATGTCCAGCGATAGATTCACGAACTGAAGGGATTGGTAGGTCAGTTTCTGGTTCAGGTCGTTTTGCCATTTCAATTCATGAATCGCATGCAGGAGACGGTCCCTCGCCTCCTCTAGGCGTTGTTTGTCCGCCTCGGGTGCGGCTTCGAGCAGGTCGGATACGGTCGGTTCCGCAGGCACGGATCTTCCTTGATCGGCCAGGTATTGCGCGACGGCACGCTGTCTTGCGTTGTCCATCTGGACGATGGCGGCCAAATGGGCTTGCTCGTCTTTCAGCATCTGATCGAGCCCTGCCATGTCCCCGCTTTTAATAAGGGCTGTCTTGTCAATGGCAAGACGTAATAAGCTCTTATGCAGTTTTTCGAGGCTGTCGATGGTCGACAGGATCGTTGTGATGGACATGCTCATACACCGCCTTTACTTTTTGAAGTATTTCACAAGATTGGAAGCGAGTTGATCGGCATCCACTTGGTACGTGCCCGATTCGACTTGCTTTTTCAGCTGTTGGACGCGTTCATTGCGCTCTGTAGCGATAGGCGACATTTCCGACAGTTGCTTCGCTTTCGATGAAATTTCGAGTTTGTCGGTTTTCAACTTGTTTTGCTGTTCAGCTTGTTCAGCTTTCAACTGGTTTGCTTTGTAAGGGTTTACGGCCGGCAGATTGATTCGATTGATTTTCATATATCTCACTCCTTTCGATTTTCTTCCATCGGTGTCTAGGCTTCAGGCGCCAGCCGCTCGGAGGCCCACAGGATGTGGGTCACGCAGTCGTTGCCGCAGGACGCGGCGAATTTAGACTGCGTTCCTTAATAGCAATCCAGCTATATGGCAAAAACCGCCACGTCGCTTGATCTACTTATGCCTGTCGCGTCTAAGTAGGCGCCTTACGCTTTTCTAATAGTATACGCTTTCGCTAAGTGTCTACTCTTTATGTCGGTCGAAATTAGTGAACGTTTAGTGTCTTTGGAACGAAAAAACCGGATAGCTCAAAAAGCACCGGTTTTTCCCTTATTCAGGTTTGCGGTCTGCGAGATAGGTCCCTCGATTTTGGGCTTCGAGGTTGTCCCTGAATTCTTTTGCCGCCTCGAATGTGCGCAGTTCATTTTTAATGTCGGCCGTACAACGATCACATAGCTTCCCTTTCGTTGTCAGTTTGCCGCAATTGTCACACGGGTAACCGAGGTTTGGGAATAACGCAGGTTGCAGGCGCCCTTTTCGGACCCATTTATGTAGAAGTGTTTCGGTGACGCCAGTCACTTCGACAATCCGTTCAATTGTCGCTGCACGGTTTTCACGCCTTCTTAAGAAGCGGTACACTTCCTCGTACATTTTCTCTTCGTTCGCCGCACATTTCGCACAGACGTCCCGTATGCCTGTGTAGTTGAAAAAATCCCCACATGTCGGGCAATCTCGTAATTCAGCCATAGTCTTTCCCCTTCCACTTTTATCGTCCGGCACGGATCAGTGTAACCGCCTCGACGCGGATCGCGCCTGCTTGTTTCAAGGCGGTTGCCGCATGGCGGAGCGTTGTGCCGGTTGTGTAAATATCGTCTACTAGTAAATACGTTCCAGGTCGAATGTTAGTTCCCGGTTTTATTGTAAATAACGGTTTCATCGCCAAGCGTTGTTGCTTCGTTTTTTCACCCATCGATCCGGTGTCTGTCTTCTCAAGCAGATGGATGAATGGGATGCGCGCCGCTGTTAACAGTTCATCGATATGCGCAAAAGTCCGTTCACGCTTTTTTTCCGGATGCATCGGAATCGGCACGATTGTGGCGTTGCCGGTTAAGTGGCCGCGCAATTCATCTGCAAAAATAGTAGCGAGTGCGACATCTTGCAGAAATTTGAACTGATGGAGATAGTCCTGCATCGCTTCGTTATACGCGTACAATGATGTGATGCTGTCAAGAACGTCATCCTTATCTTTTATGTCGGCACGTTGGAAGTTTTTTGAACAGTGTTGGCAAATTTCCTTTTCTTTTTCGAGGCCGAGTAATCCTTTCCAAGTTGCCGTGGAAGCGATGGGCTGTTGGCAGAGAAGGCATTCGTTCATGTGAATTCTCCTTTATTCAATCGGATGATTTCGTTTTTCGCGTCATCCATCGCATAGGTGATACCATGATGGAAAAGGACGAAATCACCGGTCGGGTGCTGGATAGCGCGTCCGACACGGCCACCGATTTGGATGAGTGCGCCTTTATTGAAAATCAGTTGTTCCGCCCCGACAACGGCTACTTGGACATTGGGGATCGTGATGCCGCGTTCCAGAATGGTCGTTGTCAGCAGACCAGGCAGTTCTTTATTGCGCAGCGCTTGGACATGTTCTTTCCGGTCTGGATGCGAGGCATGGACGGCTCGGATACGCGCATCGAGTTGTTGGAATAAAGGCTCCGCTTCTTCCATGAGCCCGATGTGATGGAAAAAGATGAGGAAAGGTTCTTGTTGAGCGAGTCGTGCGGTCGTCCAATCGATGAGTTTTTTCGGCAGCTTGCCTTTTTGGATCTGCTTTGCGTAATTCCATAGTGAATCATAGCGCGGCACAGGCAATGGATGGCCATGATAGCGACGATTGATAGTGGAGATCTGCCCTGTCTTTTTGATGTCCGCGATTAGTTTGTCCGATGGTGTGGCGGTCACAAAATGGATGGGAGCTTCCGGTTTTGCCGCTTTCTTGACAGCCCGTCGCAATATTTCGTCTGCCGTATAGGGAAACGCATCGGCTTCGTCGACAAAAATGGCATCGAACGCATGGCGGAATCTGTAAAGCTGGTGAGTAGTGGCTAGGATGAGTTGAGCGGATTGTAGTGTTGGTGTGGCCCCACCGTATAGCGCATCGATCAGCGTTTTCGGGAATGCGGCGCGCAGGCGTGGTTCGAGTTCCAAGATTACGTCGACGCGTGGCGCGGCGATGCAGATCCGTTTCCCTTCCAGTAATAATTTGTGGATCGGTTCAAAAAGGATTTCCGTTTTGCCAGAGCCACAGACGGCATGGATCAGATGTGGAATGCGTTTCGTATTGCTTTCAGTCAATTCGTTGGAAGCTTGCTGTTGGCGTGGTGTCAATGTTCCTTGCCAAGCAAGTGTATGGGTGGTCGGGTAGACGGGTGGTTCCCCTTTCCAGATGATGAGTTCCGTACAACTGGAGACGCGTCCCATTTTCAGGCAATGACGGCAATACGTGCAAATTCCTTGGCATTTTGCACAGTGGAAGGTGGTGAAGCGGGATGGAGTGTCATTTTCACATCGATTGCAGAAGTGGCGAATTTGTCGGGTATAGGTTTTGGTCGATGTGATACCTGGAATGATTTCGATGTGGCGGGCTGCAATTTGTGCGTCGATGGTGTCTATTGGGAAAGGGGTGTGCAGGCGCAACCAAATACGGCCGGCGAGAAAATCCCGCACTGCCGAATCAATTAAAATAGTCATCTGCAACACCTCTTTCTTCTATCATTTATTTGTGGCGGTCGGCGCTTTACACTTTTCTTTTCACCCAACCCAATCCCATGGCTCCCTCGCCTAAATGGGTTCCAATGACGGGACCGAAGTGGCTGATGGTGAAGTGGACGTCCGGCATTTGTTCGGATAATTCGGCACGCCATGCTTCAGCTTCTTCCAGTCGGTTGGCGTGAATGATGGACGCTTCGAGCTTCATCGTAGCCGCGTCTTCAGCAAGCATGTCCGCAATGCGTTTCATCGCTTTTTTTCTTGTTCGGATTTTTTCGTATGGGACGATCACTTTATCTTGGAAATGCAGAAGCGGTTTCACTTGCAATAAGCCGCCAATGAACGCTTGTGCTCCCGACAGTCTGCCGCCCCGCTGTAAATGGGCCAAGTCGTCCACCATGAAATAGGCGCGCATCGTCTGTTTCATTTCTGCAAGTTCGGCTAGGATTTGTTCAGGTGCGGCGCCTTGTTGGGCCATTTCCGCGGCACGGATGGCGTAGAATCCTTGCAAATAGCAGGACAGTTCCGAATCGAATGCGTAAACTTCGATGCCTTCGACCATGCCGCCTGCTTGTACCGCTCCGGCGTATGTGCCGCTAATACCGCTGGAAAGATGGATGGAAATGACTGCATCATACTGTTCTTTGAACGTCTCAAATAATTCGACAAATTTCCCGACAGGCGGCTGTGATGTTTTCGGCAGTGGACCGTTCCCGCGCACTTTATCGTAAAATTCGGTTGCTTGTAAGTCGATTTCCTCTTCGTATGCGACACCGTCCAATGTGACGGTTAATGGAATCATATGAATGTCCAATCGTTCTCGTAATTCGATCGGTAAATAAGCTGTACTATCTGTTACAATTGCTGTTTTCAATTATTCTCAACTCCCGCTCTCTATTCTACCCAAAACGCGTCAGAATGGAAATGCGGAACGAGATTGAATTAGCAATCTATATTCTTATTCAAGTCGTTGCGTCCAGCAATGCGCTTGGAGGGCACACTGGCTCAATTCGTTTATCGTGATATCAAGGGTTTGTGAATAAAATGAGATCCGTTCCCAATCGAATCGCTCGACCGCTTCCGCCAATTGTAAATAGGGGGTGATTTCCGTCCATTCCCCTTTCAATGTTTGTTGGACTTTATCAGAGAGGGATATCAGCGCCCAAATCTCTTCCCAACTCCGCCGCATTAAGACGTTCATGAGCGAAAACATGCCGGCGAGGAAATATTCTTCCGGATTTTTCTTGCCATCCCGTTTTGCAAGGAGCTCGCAAAGTTTCGCACGGGTCAGTGAATAATCAATTAGGACTTGAATATGCCTCGCTTTCGACCTTTCCCCAATTTCCTGTAATGCCAAGACTTGCATCCATTTTCTCGCTTCGCGTAAACCGATTAGGACGAGTGCTTGTTTAATGGAATGGATCTGTTTCGGGACTTCGAATGCAAGTGTATTGATATAGCGTAGCAATTTATAGGATAGCGAGATGTCGCGCATGACCAGCTCTGTGATTTCTTCAACACTCGGTGTCTCCTCATTTAACTTCTGGATGATATGGAATTTCAAACCGACATCTTGGGGAATTTCGACCCCTTGGATAATTTCAGGCTTGGCGAAATAATAGCCTTGGAACAGTTTGTATCCGGCTTTTTTGGCGGCGTTGAACTGCTCTTTCGTTTCGATTTTTTCCGCTAGTAATTGGATGTTTGGATATTTCCCTATGTATGTTTCGAGGATGTTTCGTTCCGCTGCCGTTGTGTTCAAAAAGTCAATTTTAAGGAAATCAACAAGCTTGAATAGCTCTTCGTAGACGACATGTTGCTCTTGTAACATAAAGTCGTCCAAAGCCAGTTTGAAACCGTCCGCTTTTAATGCACGCATTTTCGTCAATAGGGAGGGCGTGATTTCAACATCCTCCAAAATTTCAATGACGACTCTATCAGAATCCAAACTTGAAAACAGATCCTGGGCGAGCAAGGTTCCTGTGAAATTGATAAAAGACAGACTTTTGCCCGCGACTTGATCGACACCAATTGTTAAAAATGTATTGACGAGTAACTCGATTGTCGCTTTGTCCGCATCCACGTCCGGAAAAAAGTTATCTGGGCTGTTTCTATATAGTAGTTCGTATGCATAGATGTCGCCATTTTGTGTCAAAATCGGCTGTCTGCCTACGAAAATATCCATGCTTCGCACTTTCTCACCTCTTAGTACAGTAGTATAGCAAAAAAGAACTAGGATACAAGACGTTATTGGAATCTTAAAACTTTTTACATTAGCATCCTTGTCCGATACATGATATGTTTTAATTGTGGGAAATGGAAGAAACAAGGGGGATTTACAATGGAAAATTTGCGTTATGAACAAAGAGAACATGTGGCATTTGTGACGCTCGACCGTCCGGAAGCGATGAATGCCTTCAATTATGATTTGCTTGTCGAACTGGCACAGATTACGGAGTCGATTCGTATCAATCCGGATATCCGTGTCGTCATCTTTACAGGGGCTGGCGAGCGCGCTTTCAGTGTGGGGGCTGATTTGAAAGAGCGCAAGACGTTGACCGATTTGCAGGTGAAACGCAATATTTATAAAATCGGCGAAGTGTTTTCAGCCGTCGAACAGTTGCCACAACCGACAATTGCGATGATGAACGGCTTCGCTTTCGGTGGAGGCATGGAGCTGGCGCTTGCTTGTGATTTCCGGATTGCCGCCGATACAGCTTTGATGGGCTTGACGGAAACAGGGCTCGGAATCATACCAGGGGCCGGTGGAACACAGCGCTTGCCGAGATTGATCGGCGAAGCAAAAGCATTGGAACTCATTTTGACCGCGCGCAGACTGACCGCGGCGGAAGCACTCAACTACGGCGTCGTGACCAAGATTGCATCCCCGGATGACTTGGCAAAAGAAACGGCCGCGTTTGCGGAGTCCATTCTGGCAAACGGTCCAATCGCTTTGCAACAAGCCAAATTCGCCATCAAACAAGGCATGAATGTGGACTTGCAGACAGGACTTGCCATTGAACGAAAAGCATATGAAATCACCATCCCGACCGAAGACCGCGTCGAAGCGCTGAACGCCTTTGCCGAAAAGCGGAAACCGGTGTTTCAAGGGAAATGATAAAGTGAAACTTCAATCAGTGGGGGGTTCCCATCCCCCACTGATTGTTAGTTGAACCAATCGGGCTTTTACGGGCAGTTGATCTCCCACCTACCCTTATCGTTTTACTTAAGTCTTGAGGTGGGAGTCTTACTGCCCGTTAAAGCGGGATAGATGGGAGAAGGCTGGATGGCCTTCTTCTTTTTTTGTGGTGTTGGTTATGTATTTAAGTCGGTACGTTGTGTTCTCGTACGGATGCGTTGCGTTGCTTCGTTTCATTAAAACGCTACATAGTTAATCTAGATACAACTTAAACCCAGCTGCTTTGAAAATTTTGTTGGCGGCTTTTTTGCTTGGCGATTTCCCAGGCATTTTTCATTTCCTCTAGGTGTCCAATTACCTCTTGTAGCGGTTCGGCCTTTTTCTGTAGGCGAGCTCCGACAAGGCACTGATTTAAGTAAATATAGAAAGTGATGAGCCGCTCCCCTTCTGCTGTCCGTCCATTCACCGTGGCTATTAATTCGAAGAGGAGCTGTTGGGCTTTTGCTGAAGATTCGTACAGGACATCGCGATCATCGGAGGGGATTGCCGTTCGGCAAAATCTGACATGATGCTGGCATTCATCGATCAGTCGAAGGACATATTCGATGCTGGATAGAGTTGTATAATCGTTTTCTTTGTAGCGTCTCGCCACTCGATGAATATCCACTTTTTTCACTCCATCCTCTTTTTCTTTATTATCGGCTCAATTTGTTCAATTGTAAGTAGAAAGACCGATATAGAAAGTGTAAAAAGAATTTCCTTTAGGTTAGGGGTGAAAACATGCGCATCCACAGTCAGGAACAAATCGCAATTTCGACGAATCGTGCCAATCGGAATGCCAATCAAATTGAAAAAAGCATCCAGAAGCTCGCTTCCGGGTTAAAGATTGCGAAAGGTAGCGACAATGCGGCAGGACTTGCCATTTCTGAGACGATGCGGGCGCAAGTGAGGGGCCTTTCCCAAGCGCAGCGCAATATGCAGGACGGCCTTTCGGTGTTGGAAGCGTCCAATGAAGGCTTGAACAATGTCAACGGATTGTTGCAACGCGCACGGGAACTGGCAGTACTGAGCGCCAACGGGACCTTGACGGATCAGGACCGACTTGCGAGTGAAAAAGAGCTCACCCAATTGATGGGAGCCATCGACGATACAGCGGAAAGGCTGGAATTCAACACGATGAAAATCCTTGGGGATGATGCGCCGCTCATCTTGCAAGTCGGCGCAAACCCGACACAGCAAATCACTGTCGACCTTGTTGACGTAGGGACAGCCGCACTAGGTATTCAAGATGCTTCCTTATTGAGCCAAGGTGATGCCGAGTCGCTGATTTCGCGAATGGATGATGCGATTCAAATCGTGAGCAGCCATTTGACGAGAATCGGTTCCGATATGGAAGCGATCGAGCATCATCTGCAAAATGCAATGTTGTTTGAAACGAATTTGACCAAATCGCTCTCCATGCTGGAAGATACGGACATCGCCAAAGAAATGATGACCTTCATCAACCACGACATCCGGCAAAAAGGCGATCATTTGCTTGTCCAACATGTAAATCGTAATTTAAATGAGACTTTAGGGATTTTTAATCGATGAGCTTGTTGAAATTCAATTGCGGAAAAGAGTGTATGAGTAGAGGAAGGCGTTGCTGCCTTCCTCTTTTTGGGGTTGGATAGAGGGAGTTATGATCGGTTGGGGGGAGTTTATGAGCGCTTGATTTAAAGTTTGAGCTCGCGAAGCGATGGAATGAGCTCCTAATTTTGGGATTGAGCGCGTGTGATGAAGTATGACCACTTGAAAGTTGGTTTGAGCGCGAGGAACGAAGTATGAGCACTTGTGAAAAGGTTTGAGCGTGGGAGGCGATGTATGATCACTTAAGAGAATAGTTTGAGCGCGGAGGATGATGTATGAGCACTTGAGACAAAGTTTGAGCGCGCGATTTGGAAGGTTTGCACTTGCTATTTCAAATGAAAGAGGCTACCTCCAAAAGATAGCCCCGTTCCTATGACACTTATTTATTTGCAGCGCGGATTGTCGGACACAAGGCTCGCTGCTTTTGTCACGGTCATCAATACATTGGTCACGCCTTGCCGATCCGCTGTATGCGGGGCTCGTACATAAGGAATATGCGAGTCTTTTGTAATGTAACGGGGTGGCAACTGGTTCAATGCGATAGCTTTAATATCGTCTAGACACCGTTCACATTCGCAAGATAAGTTGAATTGTTGTTTGTAATTGACAAGTACTTCTTGCACGATTTCTTCCATTACATTATGTACAGCCATAAGGTTCCCCTCCAAAGCATTGTTGGTCATGTAATCTTTTCCATTTATTTAAGTATACCATTCTTTCAACTTGTTAAATCTTTTTGGTATTGATTCAAACAAAAAGAGAGCAGCTGAACGAGTCAGCTGCTCCCCCTATTTTCACGCTTGCACAAGTCCTTTTTTCTCCAATAATTCTTTACCGGAGATGCCTGGGTTTGTCATTTCAACTGGATGTAAAATGATGTCCAGTTCTTCTGCTGTTAACAGGCCGTTTTCAATACAGAGTTCACGGATTGGTCGACCGGTTTCCATCGCCAGCCCTGCAATGCGACTCGCCGCCTCGTAGCCGACATGCGGATTGATAGCTGTGATAATGCCGATGCTTTTCTGTACGTATGCTTCCATCTGCTCGACATTCGCTTGAATGCCGTCTAAACAATAGTTACGGAAAGCTGTGAAGACATTGGTCATGATGTCGATGGATTGGAGCAAGTTGAAAACAAGCACCGGCTCCATGACATTCAATTCAAACTGACCCGCTTCGGATGCCAAACAAATCGTTTGGTCATTCCCCATCACTTGGAACGCAACTTGGTTCATCACTTCCGCCATGACCGGGTTGACTTTTCCTGGCATGATGGACGAACCCGGTTGACGTGCCGGCAATGAAATTTCGGTTAGTCCCGCTCTCGGACCCGAAGCCATTAAACGTAAATCGTTAGCGATTTTTGACATATTGACCATGCAACCGCGCAATGCAGCAGAAACTTGGACATATGCATCCGTATTTTGCGTGGCATCTACAAGGTGATCCGCTGATTCCAACGCCATCCCGCTATTCGTCGTTAAGCATTCCACTACTTTTTCAATATAGAGTGGATCTGCATTTAGCCCTGTCCCAACAGCAGTCGCGCCCATATTCACTTCATAGAGGTGCTGTCTCGAGCCGCTAATGCGCTCAATATCACGTTGGAATACTCTTGCATATGCTTCGAATTCTTGTCCTAAACGGATAGGAACTGCATCTTGTAAATGCGTCCGACCCATTTTCAAATAAGGCTGGAATTCTTCCGCTTTTTTCAAAAATGTTCCATGAAGCTCGTCCATGACTGTAAGAAGCTGTTGCACTTTTGCCAACACGGCAATATGGATCGCTGTCGGGAACGCATCGTTCGTGGACTGTGCCATGTTGACATGCGTGTTCGGACTGATTGTCGCGTAATCCCCTTTTGAATGGCCCAACAATTCAAGTGCCCGGTTGGCGATGACTTCGTTTGCGTTCATGTTCATGGATGTTCCTGCGCCGCCCTGAATCGGATCGACGATAAATTGATCGTGGAATTGTCCCGCAATGATTTCATCGGCAGCTTGGATGATCGCACGCGCAATCGATTTATCCAATTGTCCGACCGCTTCGTTTGCTTGTGCGGCGGATTTTTTGACAATCGCAATCGCTTTGATCAACTGCTTATCGACTTGATACCCCGTAATCGGGAAGTTCTCGACCGCACGCAATGTCTGAATGCCATAGTACGCATCGATCGGTACATATTTTTCACCGATAAAATCTTTTTCGACCCGATATTCCATTACCTCTTCCATTTGTGTCACTCCCAAAAACTTATGTTAGTTCAATCGTAGATGACTTGTCGGCAATAATGAATATGGAAAAGAAACCATTTGTGTCTGTTTTGTGACATTCCGTAAAGTAAGCGCATTCATTGGAGTTTGGAATATGCAGTCAGGGAAATAAAAGGGTTAGGTGGATGGAAGTGTGACTTTTAAGTAACTTAATAATATCCCAAAATAAAGTTGGCAATGCTCTAGTAAAACTTCACAACGCTTCCCACTTAATAAGAAAGGGCTATCCAGAAAGTCTTTTCTCATTGACTTTCCGGATAGCCCTGTTATTTCATCTTACAAATATTTCGCAAACCAATCGATGATTTCGTTCAACCGAGCGATGCGCAAGTTAGGGATGCCGGTGCGTGATAGATTGTGGTCGGCCTTTGGGAAGCGGACGAATTCCGTTTCTTTCCCCATTCTTTTCAATGTGATGTACAATTGTTCTGCCTGTTCGATCGGGCAGCGGAGATCATTTTCCGAATGTAAGATAAGCAGCGGTGTTTCCACGTTTTCCGCATATTTTAAAGGTGAATGATCCCAAAGCTTGTCGACGTCGTTCATATCTGCTTGGATTTGCCACTCACTGAAATAATAACCAATATCAGAGACGCCGTAAAAGCTAACCCAGTTTGAAATCGAGCGCAGTGTGACCGCCACTTTAAAGCGATTCGTATGGCTGACGATCCAATTCGTCATAAAGCCGCCGTAACTGCCGCCCGTTACGCCGAGGCGACCCGTGTCGATCCAATCGTTTTCCTCGATGACCGCGTCGAGCCCTGCCATAATATCTTCATAATCACCGACGCCATACTCGCCGCGAACCGCATTGGCAAATGACTGGCTATAGCCGTGACTGCCGCGCGGATTGACGTAGAGCACGCCGTAGCCTTGTGCCGCCAGCAATTGCATTTCATGGAAAAAGGAGTTGCCATACATCGTATGCGGTCCGCCATGGATTTCGACGATGAGCGGATATTTTTTCCCTTCTTCATAGCCCGCCGGTTTCATGAGCCAGCCATGCACATCCAACTCTGACGTGCTTGTATAGGTTATTGCTTGCGGTTCAACAAGTTCCACTTCCTCCAAATAACTTTGGTTGAATGAAGTGAGGGCAATCCGTTCGCCCGTTGTGATCGTCTGCTTGTACAATTCGCCTGGATTGGTTGCATCCGTGACCGCAACAAGCGCAAATTCGCCATCCGCCGAAATGGCATAGTCATAAATATGTTCGTTTTCCGGAGAAGCCGGATAGAGCTCCCCTTCCAGCGTTGCAAAATAGAGGCGCACATCCCCCATCGTCGACAATTGGAAATAAAGTTGGTTATGTTTTGTCCAACTGACTGCCGGTGCATTCACCCCTTGCTGATGATCTGCCACGACATAGTCCCCAACCGGCGCATCAAGACTTTCCGTCAAATTCATGCGCATGCCGTCTTCGATATCGTAGACATATACATACGAATGTGTCGCATTGTAAAATGTTTGGTCTTTCCCGACGAAGGCAATGTATCGATCGTCCGGTGAAAACCGCGCACCGCCATAAAAGCCTTCCTCATCGATGAGCACGGTCTCTTCTTTCGTCTCCACGTCGACCAACAATAACGGTTGGCGGAATTCCAAATCCTGATTTTTGTTCCGATTAACGCCGATGACAAGTTTCTTCCCATCGTGTGAGACAGCGTGTAGCGTGTGTTGATGATTGCCTTCGGTGAACTGGGTCACTTCGCCTGTTGCAAGTTCGACCGCCCCGATTTGCTGGAATGTATCTTGTGGCAATAGTCCCGCTCCGTCCATCTTGTACTTCATCTTTGTGACGCGGTACGGTTCCGGTTTTTGCTTCTCCTCTTTTTCTTCTTTATCTGTCCATGTCTTGCCTTCTTTGACAGCAGCATTGACCCAGATTTTCTGGCCACACGGGGACCAAAGGAAGCTCGACACCCCTTTATCGAACGACGTCAGTTTTTTCGCTTCGCCGCCCTTTGTCGACATGGTGTACACTTGATTGTTTTCTTCACGGTTTGACAAAAACGCGATAAACTTGCCGTCCGCAGACCATTGCGGCGATGAGACATGATTGTTTCCATATGTCCATTGTGTCACTTCATTCGCTGTCAAATCGACGTGATAGACATTCGACACATATTTATTGTCCTTTTCGTCCATATGTGTTTTCACAAACACGGCTTCCTTGCCGTCCGGCGACAATCGCGGATTCGTCACAGAGTGTAATTTGAATAGATCCTCCACTTGCAGTTTACGTTTACCCAACGGTAATTCCCCCTTACTAATACTTCATCTACTTATTTCGCCATTCGGAACAACTTCCCTTTAATCGTGGGAATAAAAAGCCCGTTTTTGGTATACTGAAAGGACCATATACAGGGAGTGATCTGGATGCATGATAAAACCTTCCAGCAGGTCCGTACGTTTCTTAGTGAAAAATTAGATCCCGCTTTCCTCATTGTTTTCGGTTCATATGCAAAAGGGACGACGCATAGCGAAAGCGATTTGGACGTCGCTTTCTACTGCGAGAATCAATCCTTTTCTTCCTATGAACTGTTTATGATTGCACAACAATTAGCAGACCTGATCGGACTCGAAGTCGATCTTGTCGACTTGAAAGAAGCCTCCACAGTTTTTGCCGCGCAAATCTTTTCAACAGGTGAAGTCATTTATTCCCAAAACGAAAACTTGCGGATGGAACTGCATATGCGTACGTACAGCATGTACGCACGACTGAACGAAGAACGGCAGCCGATACTCGATAAAATCATTGAAACGGGGTCAGTCTATGGTGAGTGATGTGATTCTGAATAAAATTAGCGTGATTGAAAGATGTTTAGAACGGATCAAAGAAGTCTATCATGACAATCCTGATAACTTATCCGATTTTACCAAACAGGACTCAATCGTACTGAATATCCAACGTGCATGTGAAGCGTGCATTGACTTGGCCATGCACGTTTCGGCAATCAAACAATTTGGGATCCCTCAAAAAAGCAGGGAAGCATTCGATCTATTACTTACCAACAACGTGATTACTGAAGATATTGCCGCTAACATGAAAGCGATGGTCGGGTTCCGCAATATCGCCGTCCATGATTATCAAACGATCAACATTACGATTTTACAAAAGATTATTGAAGAGCACTTGAATGACTTTATCTCTTTCACAAAACAAATTCTTGCTTATTAACCATTACTGAAAATAATATATTTTTCCTACATACGCTTTTGTCTCCTGTCTTTCTAGTACAACCACGTACGTTAAAGAGAGGGAAAGTGTTTTGTGGTAAATCTCGAAAGCTCCCACTTCCTTTCTCTACTTATTCGGAAAGGAGGTTTGGACATGTCACTTTTTTTTGACAATGATTTTCAACGTTCCGGCAACAATCGTTGCGGTTGTGGACAACAACGGCCAAGCAACAGAGGTTGCGGTTGCGGACAGCAGCGGCCGAGCAATAGAGGTTGTGGCTGCGGACAACAACGGCCGAGCAATGACAGAAGATGTTGCAACTCCAACACACAACCGACTTTTACATTCAGGCATCGACTGGCTGATTGCAATGAGCGGTCAAACTTCGATCGGGATCGCTGCAACCCTTGCCGTGAACAGCGAAATCGCAGACGTTGCTGTTGGTGGTAATACGCCAAGTCACTAAATGACAAGATCCCCCTTGCCAGCTAGCAAGGGGGATTGTTCATTCGCGGACGCCGAATCTCAACCAGTTGCTTTAATATGCGCAAGATAACGCCAGCGAATGAGATAAAAATAACAAATTTGCATGACCGTAAAGCCGGCGAGGACGAGTGTCAGTTCTTTCACAATCGAAATTTCCGCAAGCGCATCCCAGATGACTTGCAACGTAAGAAATGCAAACGAACTATGGACCAATGCGACGCCCCACGGGAAGAAAAATTGCGGGATCAATTGCCGATTGACGATTTTTTTGAATTCGCGATCTGTCAGACCCATGCGACGCAATACGTCGAACTGTTTCCGATCACGTTCCAGCGATGTATACAACCTGAAATAGATGAAACTTCCAGCTGCCAGGAAAAAGACCGCCGCAAGCAGTAAGCCGATGAACAATAACAAGGAAAATGTCGTTCGGATGACCGAATAGTTCAAGCCCGGATTTTCAAATGTATAGGGCAAGGGCTCCGCATCACTTGTCAAAAACGTTTCCGTCACGGTGGCATCAATGGAACGTCCAATTTCTTTTGTCGACTGCCATTCAGGTACGTTGAACGCATAATACGTAAAGGATGGTAGATTTTTGGTATAAACACTTTCCAGCACTTTATCATAATCATTATTGTTTAAAATGATGGCGTTCGTCCCGATGGAATAGGATGTAAATAAATGATAAGGATATGCCCCTGTTATCCGGATATGGACATCACTTTCCACGAGCTGTGTCCGGACGGTCTGATCTTTCAGCTGATCATAGGATGAAGCGGAAGGCGGCAGAAAGATCGCTTCCCCCGGATCCAGTTCTAGCTCGGGATAGCCGAACGAATGGGCGAGCATATCAACATTGGACTGTTTCAAGATGGCAACACGATTCTGCGTAAAAGAGGAAGTCTGTTGCAATACATGGAACCGTATTAAAGAAAAATCGATTTTTTGCACATTCAGCTCCTCGACGAGCTGTCCGATATGTTGCCGCTCCAACTCATTTTCCGGTTCACTTTTATAGACAAGTCCGAGTGGATGCATTTCCCGGTATTGGGAAGCGAAAGAAGTCAAGGATGCAAGAATGCCGACCGACATGAACGCAATCGTCGACACGAGTGTTACGATGAAAAACATGCGGGCATTTTCACGCAACCGGACAACGCCTTCCGAAATGGAGAGCAACCAAAAATGATGCCAATATAATCGTTTTCGATTGCGGATCGTTTGCAGCAACATCGGCAAGGAATCATTAAAAAAGTAAAAGGTTCCAATTGTCGCCAGCGGGGGCAATAAAAAGAGGAGTCTAATGATAACAACATTGCCCGACGCGGCTGCCATCGCATAAGCCAAACCGAGAAAGAGCAATCCGAGATAGCCCCGGCTCTTCGAATAGCCATGCGCCTCGTGATTTCCCGCTTCTCCTTGAATCAATTCTGCCACTTCCCCTGTACGGATAAAAACAGGTGCGACATACGAAATGATGCCAAATAAGCTTAGGAAAGCACCGATTGTCAAAGCGAACGGTTCCCAGGACAAATAGAGCGGCAAGGCCGGCAACAGCACAATTTCCCGGACGATCATAAAGAAGAATTTTGAAAACATATAACCGAGAACCGTTCCCGCAGCGATGGACACCATACCGATAATCATCGTTTCCAGGAAGATGAGCCGGTTCAATTGCCTTTTTTCCATCCCTAAATGAAGCAGAATGCCAAATTCTTTCGAGCGCGCTTGCAGAAAAGCCCGCAGTGAATAGAACAGGAAAAACACAGTGAAAATGTACAAAATGAGTTCCGCCCCGCCCATTCCCATGATGGCGACTTCCTGTAAAAAACGGCCTTCAATGGATGGATGGAACAATAGCATGGAATAGAGAAAAAACACCATGACGGAGAAAATACTCGCCATGAAAAATGCGGCGTAACTCCGGCTGTTGCGCATGACATTACGGTAGGCGAACTGTCGAAAGGTCATTGACATTGCCCCCAAGAAGCGAGAGTACGTTCAAAATGCGTTGGAAAAACGTCTGACGCCGCTCATCTTTATATATTTCGTTGAAAAACTCGCCGTCTTTGATGAACATTACCCGATCGCAATAACTGGCAGCAATCGGATCATGCGTCACCATAATGACGGTCGTTTTCTCGATTTGATTGATTTGGCTGAGCAATTCAAGCACATCTCTGGCTGATTTCGAATCGAGATTCCCGGTCGGCTCATCCGCCAAAATAATTTTCGGTTTATGGATCAAGGCACGGCCGATTGCCGTCCGTTGCGCTTGTCCGCCCGACAACTCATCCGGCCTGCGATTCAAAATATCTTGTAAATCAAGCCGTTCTGTCAATTCCGCCACACGTTTTTCCATTTCCTTCACGGGCAATCCGTCAAGCGTAAGCGGCAAGACAAGATTCTCTTCCACGGTCAGCATTTGCAGCAAATTGATATCTTGAAAGACGAAGCCGAGATTCCGCCGTCTGAAAAGGGCCAAGTCATTTTGTTTCAGCGCTTCCGGTTCAATGCCGTCGATCATCAAGCGGCCGTATGTCGGCACCGCAATCGTCGAAATCAAATTCAACAAGGTCGTCTTGCCACTTCCTGAAGGACCCATGACCGCGACAAATTCCCCTTCCTCCACTTCAAAATCGAGGCGGTTCAATGCCCTGTGCATCACTTTCCCTTCATAGATCTTCGTCACTTCCGTCAGTTCGACGATCGTCTTCCGTGTCATCCCGCTCACCCGCCTCTCCATTTTCAAATAATACGGTCACTGTCGTACCAGCCCCCAATTCCGAGTCGATTGCGAGTCGATGGCCAAGCCGCTGACATACTTCCGATGCAATATACAACCCCATCCCGGTCGATTCACCTGTCAACCGTCCGTTTTCACCCGTAAAGAACGGTTTCGTAATGCGCTTCAAATCCGATGACGGAATGCCGACGCCTTCATCACGGACGGTAAGTTGAAGACCTTCAGCTGTACGCGCAGCGTCAATATGCACTTTCTTTCCTCGTTCAAATGTATACTTCACCGCATTGGTGATAAATTGCCCGATGACGAATTTCATCCACTTCATATCGGTGGCCACAGTATAGTTGTCGTCGATTGAAATGACGGGAAACACCCCATTGGTGATGAAAAGCCGCTTATGTTCATTGACAATTTCTTGCACCAACATTTTCAAGCCGACTCTTTCAATCTGCATATCCTGTTCAAATGTCTCAAGGCGCGCATTGACAAGTACAGTATCGAGGCCCCGACGGATTTTCTCGATTTCTTCCGTGAGACTGTCCCGATCCAACTCCCCTTTTTCCTGCAGGAGCAGACCGATGACTGAAATCGGCGTTTTCATCTGGTGCACCCATTGATTCATGAATTGCAGCTGACGATGTTGGGAAGCATACAAGGTTTGCACTTCATTTTGATAGATTTTGTACAATTCCCTTGTGAACGCCATCATCTGTCGGTGCTCGGGCGATTGCCCATGCCGGATCAGCGCATCCTCCATCTTTTCCGGTTTTTGCGTAATGGTCGCATAAATGGAACGCCGCATGATAAATTTGCCGACGAGATAACCCGCCGTCAACAGCATGCTCATACTGATCGAGTATACCGCCGTATTGAAATTCCGAAACCCGTCCAACCAATAAAGGAACATGATAAACAACACAAGAAACAATTGGAACACCATGAACGACATATGTTCCTGGATAAACATCGTAAACTTTTTCATGATTCCTCCGGTGCGATCATGAACCGGTAACCCGCACCACGCACCGTTTCAATGGAGGACTGGATACCGTAATCCGCCAACTTTTTCCGCACGCGCGTCATATTGACATTCAACGTATTTTCATCCACAAAAGACTGATCGTCCCATAACTCCTCCAACAACTTTTCCCGCGACACGATCTTCGGCGACGCCTCCAGCAACAATTCCAAAATGACGCTCTCCTTTTTCTGCAACGGCACAACATTATCCCGGACATGCAACTCCATCCGTTCAATGAATAAATTCAACGCGCCCACCTTCACCGTCCGCTCCGCCTGATTCGGCGCATACTCTCCGAACGTCCTGCGCAAATGGCTCCGTATTTTGGCAAGGACGATTTCATAATGAAAAGGTTTCGTAATAAAATCATCCCCACCGTTTTCCAGCGCAAACACCTGATCCATATCCCCCGATCGCGCTGAAATGAAAATAATCGGACACGTCGTATGCTGCCGCAACTCACGACACCAATAATACCCATCATAAGAAGGCAAATTAATATCCAACAAAATCATATGTGGATCAAATGCCATACACTCTTCCGTCACTTGTTCAAAGTCCTCTACAATTGCAACATCATATTGATATTTCCGTAATGTATCTGCCAATAGCTGGGCGATTTTCTTATCGTCCTCCACTATGAATATGCGATGCTTGTCCATCGTTCAATCCCCTTTCACACTTCCTCTCATTATAACCTAAAAAGCGGAAATAAGTTGGGGGTTGATTGCTTGGGGAGTTGGGTTTGGAGTGGAGTTTGAGCGCGTGATATGGGGATTGATCGCTTGGGCAGGGTTATGAGCGCTTGATTCATAGGTTGATCGCCCGCGCGGGGTTATGAGCGCGTGATTCATGGGTTGATCACTTGCGCGGAGGTATGAGCACTTGATTCGATGTTTGATCACTCACACGAGAGTTTGAGCGCTTGATTCGAAGATTGATCGCCCGCGCGGGGTTATGAGCGCTTGATTCGATGTTTGATCACTCACGCGAGAGTATAGGCGCTTGATTCGAAGATTGATCGCCCGTGCGGGGTTATGAGCGCTTGATTCATGGGTTGATCACTTGCGCGGAGGTATGAGCGCTTGATTCATGGGTTGATCGCCCACGCGAGAGTTTGAGCGCTTGATTCGAGGATTGATCGCCCGCGCGGGGTTATGAGCGCTTGATTCATGGGTTGATCGCCCACGCGAGAGTTTGAGCGCTTGATTCGAAGATTGATCGCCCGCGCGGGGTTATGAGCGCTTGATTCATGGGTTGATCACTTGCGCGGAGGTATGAGCGCTTGATTCATGGGTTGATCACTCACGCGAGAGTTTGAGCGCTTGATTCGAAGATTGATCGCCCGCGCGGGGTTATGAGCGCTTAATTCAAGGCTTGATCGCCCACGCGAGAGTTTGAGCGCTTGATTCGAGGATTGATCGCCTGCGCGGGGTTATGAGCGCTTGATTCATGGGTTGATCACTTGCGCGGAGGTATGAGCACTTGATTCGATGTTTGATCACTCACGCGAGAGTTTGAGCGCTTGATTCGAAGATTGATCGCCCGCGCGGGGTTATGAGCGCTTGATTCATGGGTTGATCACTTGCGCGGAGGTATGAGCGCTTGATTCATGGGTTGATCGCCCGCGTGGATTTATGAGCGCTTGATTCGAAGATTGATCGCCTGCGCGAGGTTATGAGCGCTTGATTCAAAGGTTGATCGCTCGCGCGGAGGTATGAGCGCGTGCTACGATGTTTGATCACTTTCATAGCAGCTAGCTCGCGTAAAAACAAACTCCACCAATCCAAAAAGCCTGACGCATTGTCAGGCTCCTTAATTTCTATCAATAAATCAATTGCAAAAATTCTTCTTTTGTGATGCCGCCCAAGTATGTGGTGATTTCGATTGGAGCGAGTGCTTCGCCAATCGATTGTCGATCATATTGAACACCTTTGAGCTTTTCCTCAATCTCGGCCACATCGCCTACTCCGAAAAAGTCGCCGAAGATGTTGACGTCTTCGATGATGCCTTTGTTTACTTGCAAGCGGACATCGATGCCGCCAACCGGGAAACGATGCGAATGCTGCATGTTGAATTTCGGCGATTTCCCATAATTCCAATCCCAGTTTGCGTAGCGCTCAGCGGATAATTCACGGATCTTTGTCCAATCGTCTTCCGTCAGCTCCATATATTGAATCTTCTCTTCTCCACCGAAAATCGATTTCAAAACTTCCATTCGGAACTGTTCAATCGTCATCGGCTCTTCGAGAAATTCAGAAATATTGGCGACCCGGCTGCGGATCGATTTGATACCTTTCGATTCAATTTTATCTTTTCGAACTTTTAACGCTTTCACAACGCGTTCGATTTCCGTATCGAACATCAGCGTTCCATGACTGAACATGCGGCCGTTTGTCGAGAATTGTGCATTCCCCGAAATCTTGCGCCCTTCGACCAAGATATCATTCCGGCCAAGCAATTCCGCTTTCACGCCCATTTCGGCCAATGCTTGTACAACGGGTTCTGTGAACTTTTTAAAGTTGCGGAATGACTCCCCGTCATCTTTCGTGATAAAACTGAAATTCAAATTGCCCAAATCGTGATAGACTGCTCCTCCACCCGATAATCTGCGAACAACATGAATGCCATTCGTATCCACATAATCTGTGTCAATTTCCTCCACCGTGTTTTGGTTTCTCCCGATGATGATCGACGGTTCGTTGATGTAGAACAGCAAATAGGAATCTTTGTCTATATCCATCGTTTTTAACGCATACTCTTCGATTGCGAGATTGATGCGAGGATCTGTAATACCTTTATTGTCAATGAAATACAATATAATCGCTCCTTAACTTAAATTGGGCTTCAGTCCTATTTTATCTGAAAAGTAAAGAAAAGTGTTGACATTCGATCAACTGTTATAATACACTACTAATATCGATTTAAGTTATAGTACAAATAAGGAGTGAGGGACATCTTCCTGGAAAACAACTTGGACTTCTTAATCACTCTTCCAACCCAATTTTGTATCATTTGTGGAAAAGAAATTGGCGAACCGACTACATGCCACGGACATATATGTGAAGCTTGTAACATCCTTCAATTTTTTAAACTGCATACGAATACGCTAGCAAAAGGAGAGATCTTGAATGCTTGAAAACATCATCGAGTTTTTTAAAAATCTACCGGCTAAAGTTTGTACGTCTTGCGGCAAGGAAATCGAAGAGCAACACGAGTGCTATGGCAATCAATGCGATTCCTGTAATATGCTTTAATATTTTTTTGTAATAGCTGTACTACTACATCAATAGATTATTAACATAGTCATAATACAAAAGAGAAAGTAGGGATTGGAATGCTTGAAAACATCATCGAGTTTTTTAAAAGTCTACCAGCTAAAGTTTGTACGTCTTGTGGAAAAGAAATCGAAGAGCAACACGAGTGCTATGGCAATCAATGCGATTCCTGTAACATACTTTAATATTTTTTTGTAATATCTGTACTACTACATCAATAGATTATTAACATAGTCATAATACAACAGAGAGAGTAGGGATTGGAATGCTTGAAAACATTATCGAGTTTTTTAAAAATCTACCAGCTAAAGTTTGTACGTCTTGTGGTAAAGAAATCGAAGAGCAACACGAATGCTATGGCAATCAATGCGATTCCTGTAATATGCTTTAATATTTTTTGTAATACCTGTACTACTACATCAATAGATTATTAACATAGTCATAATACAACAGAGAAAGTAGGGATTGGAATGCTTGAAAACATCATCGAGTTTTTTAAAAATCTGCCGGCTAAAGTTTGTACGTCTTGTGGCAAGGAAATCGAAGAACAGCACGAGTGCTATGGCAACAAATGTGACACTTGTAACAACCTTTAATTTTTTCACACTTTCTGTACTAATACAACGCACACGATAATGCGAGTACTAATACACTATAAAAAAGGAGGGAATTGCAATGCTTGAAAACATCATCGAGTTTTTTAAGAACCTACCACCTAAAATCTGCACGTCATGCGGCAAGGAAATCGAAGAACAGCATGAATGCTACGGGAATAAATGTGACTCCTGTAATATTTTATAATCTGGCACACCCATTTGAACGCAACCCCGAATGTCGGACTCCTCGTAGAGAGCCGGGATTCGGGGTTGCGTTCACTTTTATTTTTCCAGAATATCGGGACGGTCTGTATGAATGCCGTTTGCATCGAGGTCCTTCATGCGGAGTGCTGTTTCTTGATCATTCACCGTGTATGCATATACAACGAGCCCTTGTTGCTGCATATAGCTGATAAATGGCTCTGTTAAAGCTTCATAACTGACGCCGATTCCTGCCGCGTAAGTTTGTAACTTCTCTATTTCCTCTGTGGTTAACTGGGCTTCTTCTCCTTCTTCAAAAGAGATCAGTCTTAAAAGCGGGATTTTCGGATTCAACGCATGTATCTTTTCAAGCCCTTCTTCGCTAAACGATTGAATCACGGCTTTCGGATGTCCATCTTCATCCGATCCAATCATGTCATTTGCTTCCAATAGATCCATTAACTTTTCTTCAATCCCTGGATAGTCTTCCGGATTCTTTAGTTCGATGATGAAATTCATCCGATCTTCGAATTGGTCGAACACTTCACGCAGTGCCGGCACTGCATACATTTCCGCCTGTCCCTTTGCTGCCATCCCTTCGTCGTCCTGATAGCGAGATTTTTTTGATAGTTTCTTTAGTTCCTCTAAAGTGAATTCGCTAATTTTACCACTGGCATTCATCGTGCTCTCGACATCTTGGTCATGCATGACGACCATTTCTCCGTCTTTCGTCAGATGAATATCCAATTCAATATAATCGGCATCCAGATCTTCCGCCAACTCATACGAAGCCAATGTATTTTCCGGTACATATGCAGACGCACCGCGATGTGCAATGACGAGAAATTCGTCTTCCGGCATCGGTCCAATATCCTTACCACAACCTGTCAGCCATAAAGTGGCACACAACAGCACAAATAGAAGTTTTTTCATCTCATATCCTCTTTTCGCAATTTCTCTTTTTAAGTCTTATACCCCCATTCGCCTCATTCCCGTCATTCTTCTACGAGAATAGGCTTTTCGAACTAGAACAAAAACGCAATTTGTCCGGATGCAACAATTAGAGCTTCTTCATTGATCAGAGCTCCTCCTGTTCATGGCAATAAAAAAAGCCCCATTCACAATGGAATAAAGGCTCTGGTTCATGTCATTCAAATAGATCTTCTAATACTTCACGGACTGCAACTCTTCCTTGATCGATGCAATCGGGTAAACCGACGCCGTTGTAGGAAGCGCCAGCTAGTTTGACTTGCGGGAAACGCGCTTTCAGCTCTTCGCGGGCTTCTGCAATCCGTTGTTTGTGACCGACTCGGTATTGCGGACGGTCTTCTTTCCAGCGGGTGATAATGGTAAAATCAGGTTTTCCTTTGATCGTCATGATTTTGTTAAGGTCGGCGAGGACAATTTTTTCGATTTCCGCATCGGATAGGTCGACGATGGCTTCGTCGCCTACTCGGCCGACGAATGCCCGCAAGAGAATTTTACCTTCCGGCGTTGTTGTCGGCCATTTCCGATGCGTCCATGTGCAGGCTGTAATGGAATAATCGCTGCTTCTGGAAACGAGGAAGCCTGTTCCTTCCCTATCCTGTACGACCGCTGCTTCTGGAAACGCTAGCGCAACTGTCGCCACAGATGTAGTCGGAATCGCACGCAAATCTTGCAACAATCCATAAGGCGCAAATAAGCGGCCCGCCATTTCATGGCCTGTTGTCAAGATGACCGCATCCGCTTCCAGTTGCTGTCCGCCATTCAATTCAAGGACAGTCTTTCCACCTGGAGTTGCAGGCTCTTTGATCGCTTCGATCCGGACGCCTTTCATGACCGATCCCGGTTCCAGTTTTTGTTCCACCGCTTCGACAAGTGTTTCAAGGCCGTTCCGGAATGTATGGAAGACCCCTTCCTTTTTCGAGCTATGACTGTTCTTTTGTGGCAATTTTTTCGGAGTCGACTTTTTCATGCCGAGTATGAGGCTTCGATGCTTCTTTTCCACTTCGTAAAACTGCGGAAATGTCGATTCCAAGCTCATATGGTCGATGTCGCCTGCGTAGACGCCGGATAACAGCGGTTCAATCAGATTTTCAACGACTTCTCCACCGAAACGGCGACGGAAAAAACCGCCCAATGATTGATCCCCTTGAATGGCTGAGCGTGGCAGGACAAAATCGCCTGCCGCCCGTAATTTCCCTGCCAATGAAAATAAGCCTGTTTTCAAGAAAGGGCCGATTTCTGTCGGGACACCCATGATGGAGCCTCCCGGAATCGGATGGAGCTCGCCATTGACCAGCACATAGGCTTGCCCGGTCGCATTCCTTACGAGTTCTCCTGCAACCCCGACATCTTCCGCCAGAATGCCCATGCTTTTTTTCCGTATGAGAAATGAATCCGGACCACGCTCGATGACAAAACCGTCTCGCCGGACCGTCTGGATTTTTCCACCGAGCCGATTTGCCGCTTCGACAAGGGTGACATCGAGCGGAAGCCCTTTCTCACGCGCTTCTTTCTGCATGTAGAACGCCGCAGAGAGGCCGGTGATCCCTCCGCCGACGATGACGACTTTTTTGTTTCGTCTTTCCATGTCCATCATCACTTTCTTCTGTCATTTTTAGGCTTCCTTCATTTTATCGAATACTGCGTCCACCATGGCATCCACAAATAACGGATTGATATTCGGCATCTCCGGACGATAATAGGCAGCACCAATATCATCACAGACGACTTTGCATTCATAATCATTGTCGTACAGCACTTCAAGATGATCGGACACAAAGCCGACCGGTGTGTAGACGAATGCTTGATAGCCTTTTTCAGTGTGCAAGTTTCGTGTCAAGTCCTGTACATCCGGACCAAGCCATGGTTCAGGCGTCTGCCCTTCACTTTGCCAGCCGACTTCATAGTGTTTCACACCAGCTGCTTCTGCAATCAAATCTGCCGTCTCTTTCAGCTGATCTGCATACGGATCGCCGTTTGCCAAAATCTTTTCTGGCAAGGAGTGTGCCGATACGATGAGACATGCTGCTGCCCGTTCTTCGTCGCGCATGCTATCGAATGTGCTGCGCACTTTACCTGCCCAGTAATCGATAAATTTCGGTTGTTTGTACCAACTTTCGACCGATGTGATCGCAATACCATACTTATCCGCTTCCTCTTTTGCACGCCCGTTATAGGACTTGACGGAAAAAGTAGAGAAATGAGGTGCCAAAACAATCGACACCGCTTCTTCGATGCCATCCTGGTGCATTTTTTCCACTGCATCTTCGATGAATGGTGTAATATGTTTTAACCCGATATACACTTTGAATTCGATATCGTCTTGCACTTCATTCAGACGGTTGCAAAGCGCATTTGCTTGGTCTTCGGTAATGCGTGCAAGCGGTGAAATACCGCCGATCGCTTCGTAGCGGTTCCGCAAATCTTCCAATTGCTCTGGTGCCGGCGGACGCCCGTGTCGAATATGTGTATAGTACGGTTCGATATCCTCTTCTTTGTACGGCGTGCCATACGCCATTACTAGTAATCCCATTGTTTTTTTTGTCATTCTGTTCACCTCTTCGTTTGAATCAATCAATACATCATTTGCGCAATTGTGCACTATAAGTATGAATTAGTTCTGTTAACTTTTTCAGTGTGGCCGGTTTCACTTGCGGGAATACGCCGTGTCCAAGGTTGAAGATGTGGCTACCATGCTCGACGCCTTGCTCAATAATCACTTTTGCTCGTTCTTCGATGATATTCCAATCTGCAAGTAGCAAGGACGGATCAAGGTTTCCTTGCAACGGCTTCGTCAAACCGCGCTCTTCCGCTTCCTTGATGGACAAACGCCAGTCAAGACCGACAACGTCAACTGGCAGATCATGCCACTCATTCGCCAAATGGCTCGCACCGACACCAAATGTAATAAGTGGAACGTTCAATTTACGTAGTTCAGTGAAAATGCGTGTCATGACCGGTTTAATGAAGATCCGGTAATCGGAAACGTTCAAAGCCCCTACCCATGAATCAAAGATCTGGATCGCTTTCGCCCCCGCCTTCACTTGCGCAGTGATGTACGTAATCGTCATATCCGCCAGCTTGTCCATCAGCGCAAACCATGCTTCTGGTTCGGATACCATAAATGATTTCGTCAAGTTATAGCTTTTCGAAGGACCGCCTTCGATCATATAGCTTGCAAGCGTGAAAGGAGCCCCTGCAAAGCCGATAAGTGGAACGTTCAATTGCTCCTGTGTCAGCATTTTGATCGTTTCAAGAACGAACGGAATGTCGTCTTCAGGTGATAACTCGCCAAGATTATGGACATCTTGAACAGTACGGACTGGGTTGGAGATGACTGGACCGACGCCTGCTTTAATTTTCACGTCGATTCCTAATCCTGGAAGCGGAGTGACAATATCTTTGTAAAGGATGGCCGCGTCTACGTTATATTGGTCGACGGGAAGCTTTGTGACATATGCACATAGCTCGGGTTGGTGCGTAATTTCTTCCAGCGAGTACTTTTCTTTGATTTTCAAATACTCAGGTTGTGAACGCCCTGCCTGTCGCATGTACCAAACCGGTGTATGTTCAATTTTTTCACCTCTTGCCGCGCGCAGAAGTGTATCGTTGAATGTTGTCATATCGTCTATTCCCACTTTCATATATAATCGCTATTACGTGTTACATATCCGTACTCAATATAGACGTTTTGCCTTGTAATGTATAGCGTTTCGTCCTGTTTGTCATAAAATTGTGCTCCCTTTCTTCATGAGTTCGACACCAGTTTGTCATGGATTGTTTTAACTTTCTTCAGCAAAGGTTTCCTTCTTCATACGAGTGCTTGTTCGGGCAAAATATATGTTCATTTTAAGTGGTTGTCAAATCCCTGCTGAATAAAGTTAAACCCTCCGGAGGATGTCACAGATTTTGAAAGGAGTCAATATGAAGGCAGTCTAAGTTCGCGACGTCCTAAAAGGAAAGTGCCTTAATTTCTGCAAAGATCGCAGAAATACGGCAAATCGAACCCTTCGTTGTTCGATTCGCAACGACTGCATGACCTACCTCCTGTAGGCCTCAAGCTCAATTCAAAATCTGGACACAAATACGCCAAGGCGTATTTGTTTTAAGTTGTTGAATAAGGGAAAATAGGATGATAAGGATTGAAGGAGGTTTTGGTATTGAATATTTTTATGACGTCCGGTACACCTGAATTCATGGAAAAATTGAGAGCCAAACATGCACGGGAACAGATGATTATGTTACATGGGGAAAGCACGACCGTCCTCTTGCATGAAACGAATGGCAAAACGGTGTTCCAAACACCGCGCCGCTTTGAAGTGGTCGCTTCTTCCGGCGCCTTCGAAGAAAACGGCTATTTCGTCTTTCATCATATTCCTGTTGCGGATGAAGGGCGCCCCGTTTTCGAACATCGCGTTAAAGAGCGTGCGAATACGCTCGATGCCGAACCTGGGTTCATCGCTTTCCGTTTGTTGCGTCCACGCGATTCCGATACGTATATCTTCTTAACGGAATGGTCCGGCAACCAGTTTTACACCATGTGGAAAAACGCTTCATCTTTCGATCACTTTTTGACGGCCCCCACCCAAACAGGCGCCAACAGCACGCTCAACCTTTTCTCAGGCGCCCCATCCATAACGACTTATATTTCGAAGGAAAAGGATGACGAGGCGTGACTCTATCAGTCACGCTCAGCCTGTTGACAAACGCTCGCATCCGTTGTTGAGGCCTACAGGAAGTAGGTCATGCATCCGTTGCCAATCGAACAGCGGAGGGTTCGATTTGCCGTATTTCTGTGCTCTTTGCAGAAATTAAGGCACCTTCTTTCGGGACGCGGCGCCCTTAGGATGCCTTCCTTATTCGCTCGTCCGCTCATGAACTTTAGTTCTATTCGCGTCTTCGCTCGACTTCGCGCGGGCTCGCAGGAAGCGAGTCATGCAGGCGTTGCGACAGGACGTCGCGCTTTTAGCCTGCCTTCCACGTGACAAGCGTTTTCAATCAGGCTGAGGAAATTTCTAATTGATAGCATATACTCTTTATTGATTTTGCGGTGCTTTGCGACCTTTTCGGATATTTGTTATAATAGAAAAATTAACACCACTGTTATTTCGAGAGGGGAAGTACTAATGAAACAACAATTATTCGAGAAATTAGATAGTGCGTATGAAGATATGGTCGTCATTCGACGTCATCTCCATATGCATCCCGAATTATCCTTTAAAGAAGTGAAAACTGCACAATATATTCATGATTTTTACGCAGATCTTGGTATCGAAGTCCGTGCGGGTGTAGGCGGCAATGGAGTCGTCGCTCGTGTGAAAGGCGGCAGACCTGGTAAAACGGTTGCCCTGCGTGCTGATTTTGATGCGTTACCGATTCAAGACGAGAAAGAAGTCCCTTACAAATCAACCATTCCTGGGGTCATGCATGCTTGCGGTCACGATGGGCATACAGCGACCCTTCTTCAAGTTGCAAAAGCAATCCATGAATTGCGGGAAGACCTTGCCGGCGAATACGTATTTATTCACCAGCATGCGGAAGAATTTGCGCCAGGTGGGGCGATTTCAATGATTGAAGATGGTTGCCTCGATGGTGTCGATGCCATTTTCGGTACACATCTGTGGTCGATGACACCTGCTGGCACGATCGAATATTTGACAGGCCCTATTATGGCTGCCGCAGATCGTTTCTCTATCAAAGTACAAGGGGCTGGCGGTCACGGTGCATCTCCTCATGAGACGAAAGATGCGATTGTGATCGCTTCACAACTCGTCATGAATTTACAGCAACTCGTTTCACGTCGCGTCAACCCGATCGACTCAGCAGTACTATCTATCGGTTCGTTCGTTGCGGAAAATGCATTTAACATCATCGCGGACACTGCAACTTTAGGTGGTACTGTTCGAACATTCAATCCGGAAATTCGTGACCTGATGGAAGTAGAGATGAAGCGTGTAGTAGATGGTACTGCGCTCGCGCATAATTGTACGATCGAGTTCTCCTACCACCGTGGCTATCCGGCTGTTGTCAATCATGCCGCTGAAACGGAATTTTTGAAAACGGTGGCGGAAAGTGTACCGGAAGCGCAACGCGTCGTGGAATCCATTCCACAAATGGGCGGAGAAGATTTTGCCTACTATCTCGAAAAAGTGCCTGGCACATTTTTCTTTACAGGCGCAATGCCTGCCCAGCCTTACCCACATCATCATCCGAAATTTGACTTTGATGAAAAGGCCATGTTGCTTGCAGCTAAAACTTTAGGAGCTGCTGCTATCGATTATCAAGCAGACGAATCCCTATCCCTTTAATAATATCTTTTAAATTACCTAAAGCCTTCCCTCGTATTCGAGTGGAGGGCTTTTCTATTCACTCTTCCCCTTTCAACTCCCGGTTCAAACATCCCATATTCCTATTAAAAATGTTTCGAATATCAACTTTTGTAATAGTCTTAATTATCTACATAATCTGTTGCATTTTTCTTATTTTTTCCTATAATAGGACTTATAGTGGGTTCTACATTAAAAAGGGGGATATTAAATTGGAAAAAAAGACAAGAGCTGGAGATTATATTATATCTTTCGACACGTTAATGTTACAACCTGTCATCAAGGATAACAAAATTGTCACACGGGTTATTGAAAGGAATGGAGAATTTATCATTCCAAGGAAGCCGCTTCACATCGTCAGAAAGTCATGCAACTTTTATGGTGGTTCGCTCATGAATTCAACAAACACCGCTAAACTAGCCCTTGGAAAGCGGCACAAAGCACCGATTATCATTGCGCACGATTTCGGAATACCCTACATTTTTCTCCCTACCATGTCTCCGAACGCCGAATTGAATGCCTGGGTCTCCTACCATGCAATTGAAAATATAGAGCCCCATCGTTTAAATAGCATCATCCATTTAGACAATGGACGGACTCAGCAAGTGAACGTTTCTGCTATGACGATGTACAGGCAATTTGCATTTGCCGCCATTCTTGAAAAAGACTTTTTGAAAAAGCAAAGACAATTGACTCGACCAGCTCCTTACCGGGATTTTGAGGATTCCTTCAATGACTAACTTCGCCTTCAACCATCGCGAAGTACATGTTCAGCAATTCCTCTGTGCGATTGCGCAGACGGACATTTAAATAGCGCCTATAATCTTCATAGCCTCCATGGATGAATAAATACTCCGTAAATGTATCATCCGTCTTGTTGCGTATCACTTTCATCTGATGACGTTGCAAGTAGATTTTCGTTTGCTTTAACTCGGCACGCGCTTGCTTCACTGCTCCATCGATCAGCTTGACATAGGGGCCCTTTAATTTGAAGGGGCCCTTTTCAATTAATTCCCGGTCCCGTTCCAATATCGTAAGAATCATCGGCAAATAGATCATGTTCTCAAAGTACGGCAACGCCTCTGGTGGAATTAAAGGCATCTCCATCCCTCCCTAAATAGAACTAACGTTCGTACACCTATTGTATGCCTCTCTTTCAAGAAAATCAACCATCCAAATTTCGGAAACTGGACGTCGACATAAGAACTATCCAAAGTATCGATATAAAAAAGCTTCCAGCTGCACGAGCCAGAAGCTTTTGTCTACTTATTTAGTAACGTCATCTCCAATATAATGCACTGATGCAATTTTCCATTCTCCATCCTCTTTCGTCAGTACAGTCACTTGTCTACCTGTTGGATTCGTTTCCAAACCTGTTGATAACTGTTTCATGGATGTTGCAAGTTTTGCAAAAACTTGTGCTTCTTCTTTCTCGTATTTCACGATTGTCACATCGGTCACTTCACGCTGAATATCAAACTGGCTAAAATAGTCTTCCAAATCAGCCTGTTCCTGTTCCTTATTAAAACTTTCCGTCCGCTCTGAAAGTGTTTCGATATACCGTTCAATATCTTTATCATTAAACGAATCGATATACACATCGAACACTTCCAAAATCCGTTCTTTTTCTTCCACAGGCACATTGGCCGCTTCCTCAATCGTATCCCCTGTCAGATTGAAGCCGACTTTTTTGTCATCCACTCCGTGATCGATTGCACCATGCCCATTTACCGATTCTCCATCATTGACAGAGCCATGCTGAGAAGCCGGGTCCTCCTCTTTGTTGCATGCAACCAGTAACACCATCACAGCTACCAGACAAAAAACAAACCATTTCTTCATTTCTTTTCCTCCTTTAAACAAAAGCGTAGGGTACCCAGATACCAAAGAAAAAGGCCGCTCCAGACGGAAGGCCTTCCCTTTTTATGGCTAAATTTCAAAATAGTTTACTTCACTTCCACCCAACCATTTTTAATCGCTGTGACAACGGCTTGCGTCCGGTCATTAACAGCCATTTTTTGCAAAATGCTGGAGACGTGGTTTTTAACCGTCTTTTCGGAAATAAACAAAGTCTCTCCGATCGTCCGGTTACTTTGCCCATCCGTCAACAACTGCAGTACTTCACATTCACGTTTTGTCAGCAAATGGAAAGGACGACGGATATCATTTTGTTGGAATGATCCTTTATGCTCCCGTTCACTTAAGCGACGGAATTCACTCACTAAATTATGCGTCACTTTCGGATGAAGATAAGAACCGCCTGCCGCAACCACTTTGATGGCTTGGACAATGGCATCTGCATCCATCTCTTTGAGCATATAACCAAGAGCTCCCGTTTTTAACGCATGGGATACATAAGATTCATCATCATGGATGGATAACATGATCACCTTTGCATCCGGGTATTCTTTAACGAGCTGTGCAGTTGCATCGACGCCGTTCATGCGTGGCATGTTAATATCCATCAGCACAACGTCCGGTAGGTACTGCCGGTAAAGATCATTTACCTCACTGCCGTCATCACCTTCTGCAATCACTTCGAACGAATCCTCAAAATCAAGAATTCGCTTTACCCCTTCACGGAATAGCTGATGATCGTCTACAATCAATATTTTCGTCATAATCATTTCCTCCCATTGCAACTAGTTACTATTTATTTGCTTCGAGTGGGATTTGGAAATGGATAGTGGTTCCATTGCCAATTGTCGAAGAGATTGTCATATTCCCTTTCAACAAATCAATCCGCTCTCGCATTCCGATCAAACCAAATGATTTGTCTTTCACTTCGTTTTGGTCAAATCCTTGACCGTTATCTTTGATGATAATGTTCATTATATCGCGAAGCCATTCAACTTTCACCCAAATATCATCTGCTTTTCCATGTTTTAACGCATTTGATACAGATTCTTGCACAAGTCGAAAGACAGATACTTCAAAATCGGATTGAAATCGCTGTTCTTGACCCGCACTTCGAAAATGGATCTCAACGTTTTTTTCATATTCCTCAATTGTCGATAAATACTTTTTTAATGTCGGTATTAGGCCCAAATCGTCAATCGCCATCGGCCGCAGATTATAAATGATGCGTCGTACTTCGGAAAGCGCGTTTCTGACCATCCCTTTCAAATCTGTCAGTTCTTTGAAAGCCATGTCAGGCCCTTTTTCCTCATAAGTCTTTTCGATCAATCCAGATCGGATCAGCACATTTGCTAGCATTTGCGCAGGCCCATCATGGATATCACGCGAAAGCCTTTTTCGTTCTTCCTCCTGTGCTTGGATGATTCGAATACCGAACTCCTGTTTCTGTCTTGCAGTCTCAAGTGCTTCTCCCACATTTTTCAAATCGGATGTCAAATAGTTAATGACTGTCGTGACTTGATTGACAAGTTGGTCCGCTCTTTCAATCGTATCGAGCAAAGCCGCCAATCGCCTATCTAAGTCATCCCGTCTGTTACGCAATTGCTTCTCCTCCATCCGGTTGATGGATAAACGGACAAGCAAATCGTTCGCAACTTCGTAGGCGTCCCTCACTTGTTCTTCCGAATACTTCATGAAGTTTTTCGAAACATCAGCGAGACGCTTACGTGCATGGCGGGTCATCTCCTCTAAATGATCACCTTCAGTTATTACCCGGGAAATATCTTCTTTAATAACGGCAAGCTCATTTTGCATTTCTACAAGGCTCGCACGGCTCTGTTCACTAATAATGAAGATATCATTTTTCGATTGATCCATTGCACGCACCATGTTATTGAAAATCGTCTCAAGCGTTTGGATATCGACTGTATGTTCCTTCAATATACTCCCTCCCGCCTATAACCTGGTAGCACCCGTCAACTTGGAAAGTGTTGCAGGAAGGATGATTTCCTTACACACTTCATTTATTATAGCATTATAGGGACATTTGAATATTAAAATTGTATTACAAGTAATGGAGGTGCCGCAAATGCGGGCTGATTATACTACAGTTAAAAATTACGGGGAAAGTGAATTGGTCATCCAAAAGTCCCGATTCCTTACCTATGTAAAGCGTGCCGAAACGGAAGATGAAGCGCTGGAGTTTATTCAAGAGATAAAAAAGATGCATCATACAGCGACGCATAACTGTTCCGCCTATTTGATTGGCGAACATGATTCCATCCAAAAAGCGAATGACGACGGCGAACCGTCAGGCACAGCGGGTGTACCGATGCTCGAAGTATTGAAAAAACAAGGGTTGAAAGACACGGTCGTCGTCGTGACACGCTATTTTGGAGGCATTAAGTTAGGCGGTGGCGGACTGATCCGCGCGTATGGCCGCGCCACGTCAGAAGGGATTGCAGCGACAGGAGTCGTGGAGAGAAAGTTACATCATCTAATGAAAGTAACGATCGACTATACATGGCTTGGAAAAATCGAAAACGAAGCAAGGCAATCGGTCTATCCTTTAAAAGAAATGGCCTATGCCGATCTGGTAGATCTTTTCATGTACGTTCCGGTAGCAGATGTTACCTCATTTACCGAATGGATGATTGAGCTCACAAATGGTCAGGCGCAGATCAATTCGGTTGCAATGGAATTTCTAGAATTCGACATTTGAAAACGTTGTACCTTTCATGCAAAAGATAGTATAATGGTTTAAGTTGTACTATTTTCGCCTTGAACTATTGCTGTTTGTTTACATTTTTCGACATAAACAAGCGTATATAGTCCATGTAAATAATCTGCTATTTAAATTTTTTACTAGCTGATTTCGGAGGAACGACGCATGAAAAGAAGAGATTATAAGAAACGGAAGAAATCGAAGGGCAAGCGTTTGGCATTAAAAGTTTCGCTCCTGTTGACGCTTTCTGCATTTCTAATGGTCGCAGCCTATGCAGCATCCTTACAGAAAAAAGCGGAAAAAGTCGTGGAAAGTGCTTATGAGGAGATTCCAGATCGTCCGACATCCGACATTCGGGGTGAATCGACTGTCGAACCCGCCCATGATAATGTTTCCGTTCTGTTCATCGGTATCGATGATAGCGAAACCCGTCATCAGGGAGATGGTAACAGCCGATCTGATGCACTTTTGATGGCTACTTTGAATATTAAAAACAAGTCTGTGAAACTTGTCAGTATTCCACGTGATTCATATGTCTATATCCCTGAAGTAGGCTACCGGGATAAAATCAATCACGCCCATGCATTCGGCGGAACCCAAGCGACCGTTGAAACGATTGAGGAATTATTTGAAGTACCGGTCGACTATTATGTGAAAGTGAACTTTAATGCCTTCATAGATGTTGTTGATGCACTTGGAGGGATTGAAGTCGAAGTGCCTTATGATCGACTCGAAAAAGACGAAAATGATAAATACACCATTCAACTGAAAAAAGGGCTTCAACATTTGGATGGGCAACACGCGCTCGCCCTTGCGCGGACACGGAAGCTGGATACAGATGTCGAACGCGGCAAGCGCCAGCAAATGATTTTGCAAGCGATCATGAAAGAGGCGGTTTCTGCTAAGTCCATCACCAAATATGGCGATGTGATTGAAGCTGTCGGCGATAATATGAAAACCGACATGACATTCGATGAAATGAAGTCATTTTTCGCTTATGCGAAAGGCGGCATGCCACAAGTGGATACGATCAGCTTGAAAGGCTATGACGATATGTCCACCGGCACTTATTATTGGAAGCTCGATGAAACTGATTTACATGAAACAAGACAGTTGTTAAAAGCACATCTCGGACTTATTCCGGATTCCTCCAGTTTAACGGATAGCCGTTCAAATCTGACAGACTCCGCGAATGAAGCCTCTGAATCCGACAGCTTTTACAGCAACTGACACAACTGCCGAAGGCGATCGCCTCCGGCAGTTTTTTTGTTCCCATGTATAAAATGAAGAAAGTCCGAGCATACTACCTGAATAGGTCAGGTGGATGCTCGGACTCTTTTCATTTATATTTATTCAACAGAGATGCGCCATTGCTTGTCCTGATACCCGGGTATCCATCAAAACGCTATTTACTTGCCGATCATTCGGACAAGATTGAGTAGCGGGCGGTAATTCCCTCCGGCAAGACCGATGATTTCGACAAACAATTCAATCGCGATTAACATGACGATAATGAGCAAGATCGCTCCCCATACAGTTGCTTGTGAAAACAAGATTGCTGCAACACCGAATAAAGTCGCAAGACCATAAATGATCAGCACGGTTTGTCTATGGGAAAACCCTGTCCGTAACAAACAGTGATGTAAATGGGACTTGTCAGGTGCGGTAATCGGTTGTTTCATGCGGATTCGACGCACAATCGCGAAAAATGTATCTGAAATCGGAACACCAAGTATGATAACTGGAATGATAAGTGAAACGACAGCGATGTTCTTGAATCCTAATAAGGCAAGAACAGAAATCATGAAGCCAAGGAATAACGATCCTGTATCTCCCATGAAGATTTTCGCCGGATGGAAATTGTAAAACAGGAAGCCAAGTGAACTTGCCGCAAGTATTGCGGTAGTCGCCACAACGAAAAGGTCTCCCATGAGCAACGCCATCACGGAAATCGAAATGAGTGCGATCGTCGAAACACCTGCAGCCAATCCATCTAACCCATCAATCAAATTGATGGCATTTGTAATTCCGATGATCCAAATAATCGTAATTGGGATACTGAAGTAACCAAAGTCAATTTGACCGATAAATGGCAAATTGATGAACTCGATTTGTAAGCCGCCCCAAGTTACAACAACGAGCGCAGCGGCCAATTGACCTGCGAGCTTCGCTTTTGCTGTAATTTCAAGCATGTCATCCAAGAAACCGACGATGACGATAATGAGGGCTCCCACCAGGATCCCCGCAGCATGTTCGTCTGCCGGACGCAAGATCATGTAACCAATAAGAAACGCACCAAATATAGCAAGACCGCCGATTCGCGGCATAACAGACGCATGTACTTTTCGATAGTTCGGGCGATCAACCGCTCCGATCCGAAATGCTAATTTTATGACGAGCGGAGTAAGTAAGATGGATGCAATCAATGCAGCAACCATTGCAAGGAATAACATGTCCTTCCTCCCTTATGAAAATCAATAATTTTTTCAAACCAACAGTATTATAGCATGTTCGGTCAAGGAAAGCACTTAGCAAGGAAAATTTTGTTCCCTTGGTTCCCTCCACTTCCTTGTTTCTCCTTATCCTTCCCTTTGTTTCCTACACTATCCGCCGACTTTTCTTTCCTTATATATGCAGTTCTCGTCCAGACTCCGGGCACCAGATGCTCGGAGGCTCACAGGAAGTGAGTCAGGCAGCCGTTGCCACAGGACGTGGCGAACTTAGGCTGGCATCTTTGAGAGTCAATTCGACTCTGTGGTAAAAAACACCACGACGTCGACTAGCCTTATGCCTGTCGCATCTAAGCGGCGCCCTACGCTTTTGTTCCCGCTCATGGTAGTCATTTCAACCGTTTTTTGATAAAATGAGGACGGGTCCTTTTGATGGATCAGAAAAAAGGAGCGTTCATTCATGTTATCTATTTTCAAACGTTCAACTCAGACGAGCGAAAGACAACTCCGGAAATACCGGAAAATTGTTCAACAAATAAATAAACTGGAAGCTACATACGAAAATCTGTCCGATGAAGAACTCATCGCAATGACAGATACTTTTAAACAACGGATTCAATCCGGGGAATCACTCCCCTCCATTACACCGGAAGCATTTGCGGTCGTGCGCGAAGCCTCTAAACGGATACTCGGTATGCGCCATTTCGACGTGCAACTCATTGGCGGCCTTGTGCTGACCGAAGGGAATATTGCCGAAATGCCGACAGGGGAAGGGAAAACGCTTGTCGCTTCCCTTCCTTCCTATGTGCGCGCCCTTGAAGGGAAAGGCGTCCATGTTATCACGGTGAACGATTATCTGGCGAAACGTGACTATGAGCAAATCGGCCAGATCCACCGATTTTTGGGGCTTACTGTCGGATTGAATGTACCGATGATGCAAGGGCCCGCAAAAAAAGCTGCTTATCAGGCGGACATCACATACGGCGTTGGGACAGAATTCGGTTTCGATTATTTGCGTGATAATATGGCACAGCAAATGGCGCAACGTGTACAGCGCCCTTATCATTTTGCCATCATTGATGAAGTTGATAGTATCCTTGTCGATGAAGCGAAAACACCGCTTATCGTCGCAGGCAAAATGCAGGCGGATGCGGATCTTCATCATATTGCGGCACGTCTCGCTAAACGTTTCAAAAAAGGCGTCGATTTTGATTTTGATGATGAAACGAAAGCAACTTCCCTTACCGATGCCGGCATCGAAAAAGTGGAAAAGGCTTTCGGCGTAGACAACCTATATGATTTGGAACACCAAACGCTTTACCACTACATGATCCAAGCGGTACGTGCACACGTCATTTTCGAACGGGACGTCGATTATATCGTACGAGATGGAAAGATCGAACTTGTCGATATGTTTACGGGACGAATCATGGAAGGGCGTACGCTTTCCGACGGTCTCCATCAGGCAATTGAAGCGAAAGAAGGCGTACCAATTACGGAAGAAAACAAAGCGCAAGCCCAAATCACCATTCAAAACTATTTCCGAATGTATCCAAAACTTTGCGGGATGACAGGTACGGCGAAAACACAGGAAAAAGAATTCCGTGAAGTCTATGGAATGGAAGTCATCCAAATTCCGACAAACCGCCCGCGTGCGCGGATCGATTCGCCGGACCAAGTCTATGCAACCATCGATCAAAAATATAAAGCAATGGCCAAAGAAGTGGCTGAACGTCATGAAAAAGGACAACCAGTCCTCGTCGGCACAACATCCATTTTGCAATCGGAAAAAGTCGTTCAATATTTGGACGAATATAAACTTAAATACAATTTGCTAAACGCTAAAAGTGTTGAGCAAGAAGTCGAATTGATTTCCCAGGCTGGACAGCTCGGACAAATCACTGTCGCGACGAATATGGCAGGACGCGGGACTGATATTGTTCTCGGAGATGGCGTAGAAGAAGTCGGTGGACTTTTCGTTCTCGGAACCGAGAAACATGAAAACCGACGGATCGACAATCAGTTACGTGGTCGTTCGGGTCGGCAAGGTGACCATGGTGAGAGCCGCTTCTTCCTATCCCTTGAAGATGATATGTACAAACGATTCGCCAAGGATGAATTGGAGAAATTCCTGAAAAAAGTGAAGACGGATGACAATGGACTTGTCCTCAATCCGGAAGTCGATGAATTGACAGAACGCACACAAAGGATTGTTGAAGGTGCCCACTATTCCATGCGTGAATACAATTTGAAACTCGACGACGTCATCAATGATCAGCGGGAAGTCATCTACGCGCTTCGTGATAAAGTTATCGAAGGAGAAGACGTACTCGACCAATTGAAGACGATGCTGTCCGAAACTGTGGAATTCGTCATCTACGATAGCTGTCCGGAAGACGAAGTGCCGGAGAACTGGGACTTCGATCGGATTGAACAGACGATGAACAGTCTTCTTCTAGAGCCTGTTTCCGTACCACGCACAGTGGAAAGAACAGCAGACATTTTGAAGTTCTACAAGGAACCCCTTGATGACCTGCTGAACTATGTCGATTCGTTCGCAGACAATGAACGCGTCAATCAAATGATTCCGCAAGTCATGTTGTCTTATATCGACACAATGTGGGTCAAACATTTGGAAGTGATGACACGCTTGAAAGAAGGGATCGGACTCCGTTCTTATGGACAGGAAGACCCGATGCGGATTTATCAGCGGGAGGGGCTTGAATTATTCGGCCGCCATTATCAGAAACTCCGCCGCAACATCGCTTCTGAAGTGATCGGCTTTATGAAACTTATAACAGAACAACAGGAGGCCCAATAAACATGAAACTATTTTCATTTTTCCAGAAAGCCGAAAAGACTGGATCCGATAGTACAATTGGTTCAGAAGAAATCATTGAAGGCATAGACCAATCCACTGCTACAGATGAAGTGGAGACAACGCTTTCCCTTCATCCGAGTTGGGAAGTTCCACAGGAGCAGGAATATGTTTTCCGCTTCCTTTCCAACGAACTTGAACCGCTTAAACCGAACCAAATCTCTCTCTCAGGGATTGATATTGATATGGAATCGGCAAATGGCAGCTGGCTTGTCAAAGCATTTTTCCGTTCATCACTCGACCAAGAAATTTCAGTCGGCTCCGTTGAATTGATGTTGCTCGATGAAGAGGGGAAAACACTTGCTTCAGACGAATTCGATTTGAAAGAGCTCGGTGATATCCCGGCTCGCAGCGCACGCCCTTGGGTATTCACTTTTACGAAAGACAATATCTTTGCCGAAGAACCGCCGAAAGAAAACTGGAAGCTCGCATTCAATGTTCAATCGATGGTACCGCATAAGCTTGAATTGGAACAAACGTGGGAAGATGGGCTGACAGCAGAGCAAAAAGAAGGTTTAGCGAAAGTCGTCGAAGGCCTTCCGAAATTGAAGCCACGCGAGGTGAATATTAGCGGGTTCCAAGTGAAGCAACAAGAGGACGGCAGTATCGCAGCATCCGTCTTCATCCGTAACGGGCACTCCAAACAGATCAACATCGAGAAATTGCCATTGGAACTGATCGATGCAACAGGTGACCTCGTAGCGCGCGGCTCATTTGCACTCAATCCGTTATCTGTAAAAGCAAACACTTCAAAACCGTGGACATTCATCTATCCGAAAGAAATGGTCCAAAAAACGGAGCCGGATTTCACTCGTTGGACAGTCCGCGTTCCTCAGTAAAGTGAAACTTCAATCAGTGGGGGTTTTCCCCATCCCCCACTGATTGAGGGGAACACAAGCTAAAAGCGTCACGCCCTGTGACAACGCTTGTGTGACCAACATCGTGTTGGCCCGAACCAATCGGGCTTTTATCTTCCTTTAATGGATGCCCAAACTACCCGCTGTAGGAAGGCGACTTAAGTTCGCGGCGTCCTGTAAGTGCCTTAATTTCTGCAAAAAGCGCAGAAATTAAGGCAAATCGAACCCTTCGCTGTTCGATTGGCAGTTGATCTCCCACCTATCCTTATTGTTTTACTTAAGTCTTGAGGTGGGAGTCTTACTGCCCGTTAAAGCGGGGCAAAATGCCTGATTTTTAGATTGCAAGAAGCCGGATTTCGCGGCCTTGCAATCTTTTTTTATAAAAAAACTGCCCCGTAAATGTTAGTTTAGTGTCTAACATTTACGGGGCAGTTCATACCCGATGTTTTCATTTTATTTCGCTACAGCGACCGCATTGACATCTGCGATGCGTTTAGCGCCGACATAACGTTTGCCCCAATAATAAGGGTCGTCCACCTTATCGACGCGCACGCCTTTGGATGTCGAAGCGTGTGCAAATTCACCATTTCCTATGTAAATCCCCACATGTGAAACACCTTTACCTGACGTATTGAAAAATACAAGGTCTCCGGTTTCCAATTCGGATTTTTTAACAGCCGTTCCAGAGTTATACATGCCAGAAGATGTACGTGGAAGCTTAATATCATGTTGGTTAAAAACGTAATTGACATATCCTGAGCAGTCAAAACCACTCGTAGTCGTACCACCGTAACGATATTTGATCCCTTTCAAGCTTGTTGCCGTTTCAATGATCGAGTCCGATGTGGATGCTTCAGCTTGTCCCGCGAAAGGTGCGACGAATAATAGAATGGCCATCGCCATCACTGTCAGTGTCTTTTTCAACGAAAATAGAAGTTTCATATGTTCCCCCATTGGCATAATTTCTCTCTTTTTTATCTTTATTAACCTTAACATGTAATAAACCCGCATTATATTACAGTTATGTAACAACGACATTACATAAATCGTAATAAATCGCATATTTGAAATATACTTGTCTGTTTTTGAGGTTTAATGTCCGATAGAGAGGGTATTTAATAGAGAGGACTATCTTCAATGGAGGTGCACGCATCATGAAACAGGAACCAGATGGATTGAGAAAGGATAAGAAGAAGCTTCATGAAGTTCCCGCTAAAGCGAAAAACGGCGAATGGTCGACAAATGATCATTCATACTCTGCCACGGAGACAGACTGGAAATCCTATCATCGAAATCCGCAACTTGATCATGCAGCTGGTGATTATGAACCGCTCCAACATCGTGAAAAACTGCACGCTTCCGAACATCCAAAGCACAAGATGAAAAATTCAAGAAAAATGAGCAGCCCTCTCCTACGCGATTTGTCGACCGTTCCCATCTCCGGTGAACAGATGGATGAAACCATTCATCTTCTCATGCAGGAAGAACTGTATGCGGCAGAATTCGAACAATTTCACACTTCCGGATTCGATCAACCCTAATCATTTCAAATAGAAGAACAAGGCTTTTTCTCCATACAAAAACCGCATCCCATTAAAGGGTTGCGGTTTCTTTGTTTCTTTTGTTTCCTTATACGTCCAAATCCGTAATGACAATCACATCATCATGCTCCAGCAATGCCGTAATCGTCCATTCTGTCGATACGTTTCCTTCCAATAGCTTCTCAATCGCAGCACGTTTCTTTTCACCAAAAGCAAGTAGGATCAATTTTTTTGAGCGCAAAATGGAAGTGATCCCCATAGAGATCGCAGTCTCTGGAATCTTTTCATCATTTTCAAAATACTGGCTGTTCACGCCTAGCGTAGACTCTGTCAATTGAGCTACATGTGTAACAGAATCGAAAGGCGTTCCCGGCTCGTTAAAGGCAATATGACCGTTTTCGCCAGTCCCCAAAAGTTGAATATCCAGTGGATGCTTTAGTAGCAACGCTTCGTAATCTGCACATTCTTTATCCAAATCAGGCGCTGCACCATTCGGGATATGTGTTTCTTTAAATTTCTTTTTCGAAAACAAATGTTGTTCCATAAAGTAAGCATAGCTATTCGGATTCGATGCAGAAAGTCCGACGTATTCATCCAAATTGAACGAAGTGACATCCGAAAAATCAAGATCCGATGCTGCCCATTCTTTGTAAACAGGGATCATCGTGCTTCCTGTAGCTAGACCTAATACATGGAGACGTCCATTTTCAAGCTCTTCTTTAATGATCCGGAAAACATGCTCCGCACCTTTTTCAGGGCTTTCAACTTTTATAAGTTTCAAATTTTCCATATCAATCAACCGACTTTCCATTAGATTTTGCCACTGTCTAATTGTAATTTCCACAGACAGTATGGTCAACTTTGACGTATTTCAAAAACTTTCCTCTGCATTCCTTCAATATATGCCGGATATGTTTTAAAAATAATTGAATTGATTTGACGAAATGATGAAGTGTACGTGAACAAATCGTGACATAATGCCCTGCTTCGAAAGGCATAGGGATTCCCCTAATTCCACTATTCCACCATCGGATTATGATAAAGGTAAGCGACATTCACTTCACCAGAAGAGGAGGTGTAACGATGACAAAAGGAAAACTGGACCCACACCAACCTGACCAAAAAGGAGCTTCTATCAGTTTGAAAGGGACTTTTATCGCAGTCATGTTGTTGGGTGTCTTCATACTCGTCTCCTGGTTCGCCCTTTACGCATTATTTCTTTCACGATAACACTATTTTTTAGGAGGTAAACCTATGCATCTGCATAAATACGAAAAGATATGGCTCATTTTCGGAATGGGTTCTCTCGCCCTTTTCTTAGCGATTATCGGCTTTGCCGCATTTTGGAAAGGGATACATCCCCAAAGCCATATCGAAACGATCGACCCGCAAAACATCGAAGCCCATGACGCATTCAAACCTGAAAATCTCGGTCTCCATGAAGTGGCTGATGGTAAATATATTGTCAATATCGTCGCCTCGGCATTCAACTATGACTTCGGGACAGATGAAAACGGCAATGCTGTCAAAACAATCCGCGTACCAAAAGGTTCCACTGTCCTTTATCAAATCACAACAAAGGACGTTGTACACGGCTTTCAGGTTGCAGGTACAAATATCAATATGATGGTGGAACCTGGACATATTAGCCGCTTTGAAACCGTCATGAAAAATACCGGTGAATTCACAGTTGTTTGTAATGAATACTGCGGAATCGGTCACCATTTAATGTTCGGCACAGTGGAGGTGTATGAATAATGATAGCAAACAATCGATTGCTGTTTCCTAAAAAGGAAGCTCGACTCTATATGGCCTTTATGTATGTGACATTTATTTCTTTATTTGTCGGTGGGTTGATGGGACTGTTGCAGACCCTCGTCCGTTCCGGAAAATATACGCTTCCTTTCAATATCGATTATTATACGATTTTGACTGTTCACGGAGTCATTCTTGGACTCGTTCTTACTACATATTTCATCATCGGTTTTCAATTTTCACTCATGGGAAAAACAGTCGGCATTTCCGATAAGCAACTAAAAGTCGCTTGGCTTTCTTTCTGGGTCATGATCGTCGGAACGATTATGACTGCCGTGACAATCCTAGTCGGTGAAGCGTCCGTACTATACACATTTTACGCACCATTACGGGCACATCCAGCCTTTTATATCGGTCTCGCACTCGTCATCATAGGTAGCTGGATTGCAGCATTCGTCAACTTCCGCCAGCTCTATGTGTGGAAGAAAGCCCATAAAGGACAGAAATCACCATTGCTAGCGTTTATGGTGACGATCAATATGCTGATGTGGTTCATCGCCTCACTTGGGGTGGCTTCATCTGTGCTGATCCAGTTCATCCCATGGTCACTTGGCTACGCGGAAACGATTAATGTTTTGATGAGCCGTACATTGTTCTGGTATTTCGGACATCCGCTCGTCTACTTCTGGCTGCTCCCTGCCTATATGGCATGGTATGCTTTGATTCCAAGGATTATTGGCGGAAAACTATTCAGCGATTCACTGGCAAGAATGTCCTTTATTTTATTGTTAATGTTTTCGATTCCAGTCGGCTTCCACCATCAATTAACGGAGCCCGGGATCAATCCTACATGGAAATTCATCCAAGTCGTATTGACCTTTATGGTTGTTATTCCGACGTTGATGACGGCGTTTTCGATCTTTGCAACATTCGAAACAACAGGGCGCAAAAAAGGCTATACCAGTTTGTTCGGCTGGTTTAAAAAACTGCCTTGGAAAGATGTGCGTTTTCTTGCTCCTTTCATTGGAATGGTCGCTTTCATACCGGGCGGTGCAGGTGGTATTGTCAATGCCTCCCACCAGATGAATGCGCTCATCCATAATACGATTTGGGTGACAGGCCATTTCCATTTGACAGCGGCAACGACCGTCATCTTGACATTTTTCGGAATTGCTTATTGGCTCGTTCCTCATTTGACAGGAAGAAGGCTCACACCGAAGTTGAATAAGCTCGGAATCATCCAGACATTCATTTGGACGATCGGGATGACCATCATGTCAGGTGCTATGCATATCCAAGGTTTGCTCGGCGGACCGCGACGTTCGAATTTTTCCAGTTATGCGGGCGGTGAGCAAGTCGAGACATGGGTTCACTACCAACTTGCACAGGCGATTGGCGGTTCGATTCTCTTCATCGCTATTTTGCTCATGGTTTACCTTTTCATCCAACTTGCTTTCTTTGCACCGCGTGGCGTTGAAGAATATCCGATTGCCGAAGAAGAAGCGGATGCTGAGCCGACACCTAAAATCCTTGAAAACTGGTATCTCTGGGTTGGCATCACAATCGCGCTCATCCTATTCGCCTATACGATTCCCGTATTCGATATTTTAAAACATTCCCCACCCGGCTCCGCCCCATTCGACTGGCCGATTGGAAGGTAATAAGAAAAGCGGAGGCGGCTGTTCAGCCTCGACAAGCGCTGGAAGGCTTGAAGATAAAGGCGTACTTTGCCTTTATCAGCAAGACTGAAGCGACTCGAGAGGCTAGCCGCTGGAGTCTGGACATATAAGAAAAGCGGAAGGCGCCGTTTAGCCCCGACAGGCATAAGTCACCCCAGCGACGTGGCGGTTTTTGCCACATAGTTGGGTTGCTATCAAGGAACGCAGTCTAAGTACGCCACGTCCTAAAAAGTGCCTTAATTTCTGCAAAGAACACAGAAATCAAGGCAAATCGAACCCTTCGCTGTTCGATTGGCAACGACTGCGTAACTCACATCCTGTGAGCCTCCGAGGGGCTGGCGCTTGGAGGCTAGACAATAAAAATAGCCTATCCATGGAGATTTCTCTCGTGGATAGGCTTTTTCATTCATCAGCTATTTGCTACACGTTCGACTGCAGCTGCTACGTTTTGGTGGACGTTCGGATCAAGTGGATGCGGCACTAAATCCCCTGGTTTTGTGCTCTCTACAATGGCTTGTGCAGCCGCGATGAGCATTGGATACGTAATTTCTTTCGCATTTGCGTTGAGCGCTCCTCGGAAAATTCCCGGGAAGCCTAGAATATTATTGACGAGGCGGCCGTCTGCTGCAAATGCGGCACCTGCCGCCAGTGCATCCTCAGGCGTGATTTCCGCATTCGGATTGGATAATGCTAAGATGATTTGCCCTTTGCGGACCATTTCTGGTTTGATCAACCCTGCAACACCTGTTGTAGCTACAATAATATCACAAGTTTCCATCAGTTCTTCTATCGTATCCACGACAGTTCCGCCATGGTTGGCAAGACGGTTCCGCGCTTCTTCGTTGCGGTCAACCCCACGCATCTCTTTGACGCCATACTCCATCAACATACGGCTAATCGCAAGACCCGCAGCACCAAGACCAATTTGCCCAACAACCGAATCCGCCAATTCCACACCGGACTGTTGACATGCAGAGATAACCGATGCGAGTGTGACAACGGCTGTTCCATGTTGATCATCATGCATAACCGGGATTGGCAGCTCCGCTTTCAAGCGCTCTTCGATTTCGAAGCAATGCGGAGAACCGATATCTTCCAGCAAAATACCGCCAAATCCTTTATGTATATGCTTCACTGTTTCAACGACCTGATCAGGATCGCTTGTATCAAGTAAAATCGGCACACCGCTGATTCCTGCAAATTGATCGAATAATACCGCTTTCCCTTCCATAACTGGCATTCCAGCTACCGGGCCGATATTCCCTAATCCAAGAATGGCAGTTCCATCTGTTACAATAGCAACTGAATTGGAGATACCTGTGAAATATCTTGCCTGATCAGGATCATTTTTGATCACTTCACAAACGTTTGCCACACCTGGTGTATAGACACGTCGCAAGTCTCCAAGTGAACGGATTTCCATACGGCCTTTCATATGGATTTTTCCGCCTTCATGCGCTTGTAGCACATCATCGGTAACAGCATGAACGCTAATGCCACCGCCAATTGCATTCACGGCATCTACGATTTTAAGCAAATGCTCCTCATTTGCACATGAGATCGCTATATCACGGATGGTTGTTAACGTACCAACTTTGATCGTCTGGATATCGCCCATATCCCCTTCCAGTTCACCGATCGCTTTTGCCACTTTCGCAAAGTTCCCAGGTACGGAAGGCGTTTCGATAATAAGATTACGCATAAATTGAACCTGTCCCATTGTATGACCTCCTGATGAATTCATCACCTATATTTTACACGTAGTCTGACGTCCGTACAACATCTCTAGCTTCTTCATTAATAAAATACCGCCATCCAACCACTTCATGGTCGATGGCGGTGCAGTTTCGCTAGAGGGAGCGTCTTAGTTTTTCACACCCTTTGACATGGGTAGCAAGAGTTCTTTAGAAGAAGCGAAAAATCTATGAATATCTTCGGCCGGAAGTGGCTTGCTGAAATAAAATCCTTGAATTTCGTCGCACCCCATCGCTTGTAGCCTTTTCCATTGTTCTTCGTTTTCGACGCCCTCCGCAACTGTTTGAAGCCCAAGCATTTGCGCCAATTGGACAATCGATTTAATTATGATCTCACTTTTCGGATCAACGTCAACTGTACGGACAAATTGCCGATCAATTTTAATCTCTTGGACAGGGAAATGTTGCAAATAGATGAAAGCAGAGTAACCGGTTCCGAAATCGTCGATCGATACAGGATAACCCATTTCGGATAATTGGTTGATGCGCTTGATCACTGCTACATGATCTTCAAGTGCGACATTTTCCGTAATTTCAAGCTTTAATTTCCGTGGTTCAATGCCCTTACTAGTTGCACATTCCATTAAAAAGGCGGGCAGTTTCGTATGTAAAAAATGCCTTGGCGATAAATTGACGGAAATGGTCAGCTCCCCTCTCCCCAGTTCTTCCCAAATAGCCAATTGGGAAAAGGCCTCCTGGATGACCCACTCCCCGATCGGGATGATAAGCCCTGTCGATTCAGCAAGTTCGATGAAATCGCCCGGGGCAATCAATCCCCTCTCCGGATGCTGCCACCTAATCAACCCCTCAAACCCGATTACCTCCCCGGTTAGGCAGTCGACTTGAGGCTGATAAAAGAGCCTGAACTCATTAAAATCCAACCCTCTTCTTAAATTCATCTCGGATAGCATTGTTTCTTTCATGGATTTGAACAGGTCAGGTTTATAAAATCCCCGCGCTTTCCGAGGCGATTTTTTACGCGCCGCTTCCAATGCGACTTGGGCAGCCTGCAGCCCATCTTTGACATTGCTAACATGATCTGGAAAAGACGATACACCATAACTGAAGGTCATATAGACTTCTTGTCCGCCAACCACCATAGGCTCTCTTAGTACTTTGGTGATAAAATCAATATCTATCTCCCTTGTAACACGGTTTCCGCTATAGGGATAGAAAATGATAAAATGATCAAATCCGATACGGGAAGTCAATGCCGGCTCAGGAAATAAATAACGCAACCGATCCGCAATCAGTTTCAACACTTTTTCACCTGCACCATGCCCAAGCGTTGCTTGCACTTCCGTAAACTGATCCAGAATCATATAGATGAAAATTCCCCGCTCTTTTTTCGCAAGCGACCGTATTTTCAATGCTGCTTTTTCCGTAAAGGCATGCGGATTATCCAATCCGGTCAAAACATCCGTGTAGGCGAGTGTCCGAATATGCTCCTCTGCTTCCAGCCGATACAGCCGGTCAAATAGAAAGGATAGCATATCCGCAAGCGATGCAATAACGGTCTCATCGAAAGGCGTCCATACCCGACGCGTTGCCGTTTCACAACAAAGTACCCCGCCGATCCCTTGGCTTAAGATGAGGGCTACGTCCAGCATGGATGTGATTTTTCCTCGATTGCCGAAATAACCGTTCACGAGATCCTGTGTGGCAGGGTGTGTCGCAACATCATCCACTGCTAATGTCCGCTCCTGCTGAATCGCTTTGAAATAGGAAGGCGAATCACTTTGGAATAGGCGTTCCCCCGATGAATGTTTAGATAAAGTGGCATCGTAGCAATTTTGGGCCGTCAATTCATTTTGCTCTTTATTAAATAACCAAATCCCTACTCTTTCACACTTCATGATCTTTGCAATCCGTCTACAAGTTTCCTCAAGCACAAATTTAATGGAGTCGTTTGTGACATTTAAAAATTTTGCCTGTGTAAAAAGAAGTTGTTGTTGTTGATGCAGTTCTTCCAATACGGTATTCACTGTTTCAGCGGAAAGCTCTCTTCCATGTTCCATGTGGCTGTTCCCTCCTTCTTTCTAACTAATATAGTCATATTTTGTCGAAATTCGCTTATTATTGCGATTATAACATGGATTTACTTGTTTGATAGATAAATAGAATGGTCTTTGTGTTTTTTTATAAATTTGGACTTCTCGACTCACTTTTATATACAAAATGATTTTTAATTCGATGAAAATCCCTCATTAATTAACCGCGTTAATCCAGTAACACATTCGACATGTTTTTGTAACACAAATGTAATTTAATGAAAGATTGTACTATAAATCTAGCAAAGGTAGAATAGTAGTAGATAGATTGTCGTGGAAAGGGGAAAATGAGATGAAGAAGAAGGCTTTTTCAATTTTGGCAACGGTTGCGCTTGCAACATGTATCGCAACCGGTACCGCTGACGCGGCGACACAATCCTATACCGTAAAGTCAGGCGATACATTGTGGAAAATCGCAACAACGCATAAATTGACAGTTGATGAACTGAAAAGCTTAAATAAGCTAACTTCCGATGCGATCAAAGTCGATCAAAAATTGATTGTCAAAGCAAATAATGGAGGAACGGCATCAACAGGCGGCTCGTCCATCGTCTCTAACAAGAACGCTGCTACGAAACCCGTCACTTCTTCCACAAGTGGCTGGAAAAAAACGACCGCTTCAATCGGAAAAGGGGAAAGTCCATCGCTCTCCACTGAAAAAATCATGTTGAATGCCGTTGAACTGGCTCATCCTCTTCTCGACACGCCATATGCATGGGCTGGTGTCACGCCAGAAGGGTTTGACTGTAGCGGCTTCATCTATTATGTATTTACATCTGCCGGATTGGAGATGCCGCGAATGGATACACTCGGCTTATACGGCAATTCTGCCTATGTGGACACGCCTATGCCAGGTGATTTAGTCTTCTTTGAAAATACATACAGAAGCGGAATTTCACATGCGGGCATTTATTTAGGTGATGGGAACTTTATCCATGCGGGTACAAAAAAAGTAGAAATTGCATCTGTCGACTCCGCTTACTGGAAAGATAAATTTACAGGCTATAAACGCTTCAATCTTCTTCAATAATGATAAAAGAGCTGTTTCAGAAAACTGATTTTCTGAAACAGCTCTTTTCATTGTCCTTGTGTATCCTTCAGTTCAAACATCCGGTCCGTCCATTCATCTACCCTTTTGATAATTGCTTGACGATCCGCTTCGTCCTGCTCCATTTTCCTCTTATCCATAACGTTTTTAATCTCTTTTCCGCGTTGATCTTTCGCCTTGACCATCGTCTTCAACTCATCGGCAAGTTCCTTGGGGATCATTTTCTCACTCTGCATAATAGAAATGGCAGAGTTGAAACGGTCTGCTTCATTAATCGTCGCGTAAAAGAAACGATCCGAGAGCCCACTGCGGGTGACGGTTTCATCCCATGACTGGCCCCAATGATTGATAAGGGAATTGGATTTGCTCATAATATCCTGAAGCGAAGGTAGCCATTGGGTCTCGATGGAATTATCGAGCTCATCAATCGTCTTCGCAGAAATATACTCACCGTTGCCGGCAGCCGCGACGTCTTTCAACTGGTTCTCACCTGCCGTATCAACATCAAAGCCAATAATATTGACAGCTCTTCTATCATCTTCCCCAGCAAATGCTTGTGCCGCGGCGACCGGATCGCCACCACAAGTTTCCGCGCCGTCGCTGACGATGTAGAGTGTGACATTATCCGTCGATCCTTCCATCTGGTCACGAACGAACTCGATGGCATTGGCAAGGGGCGTCCATCCTTTCGCTTGCACATCGTTCAATGCTTTAGCGAATTGTCCGGAATCGTACTTCTGAAGTGGATAGACATCTTCGATCGTTGTGCAAGATAACTCTTTATCCGATTTGTTTTGTGTACCAACATGGCCATAAGCGACAAGTGCGATATCGTCATCCCCACCTATTGTCGTCGCGAAACGGCCGGTCGCTTTTTTGGCGATGCCCATCTTCTGCTTGCCTTCTACATTCAACAACATGCTGGAACTCGCATCGAGTAAAATGAACGTCTTCCCTGGATCGATGACCTCTTCTCCCTCTTGGCCTTGCATTTCCCCAGGCTCGGGCAAATAAGGTTCAAACCATGCGACACTATAATCGTCCAAATTTGTTGCCGCCTGTCCGTACGCGTTGCTGCCGATGTAATAATGCAGCGCCTTGAACAAGTCTTCCGGATCTTGGGTCTCCGCGGTCACTTCCGCCAACTTTGCAGTCAATTCCTCTTTATAGTCCCCCAGTCCGAAAAACCCCCAAACTTGCGCCGTCTCTTTTTCATAAGGGATATCAGCTGTGAAAATGCCAGGCTCTTGAGCACGGAAACTCTCTTCCGAATCCGGAATTTCAATCTTCCGGATCAAATCAAGTTCGGATTCGGCCTTCGGTTCAGGAACCACTTCTTCTATAACATCTTCTTCTCCTTGGGCGACATCCTCAGAAGGTTCTTGTTCATCCGCTGTCCCTTTCTCGGAACACCCTCCTACAATCAAGGCCAGCACTAATAAGGCTCCCAACCACCACTTGCGTACCATTTAACAACCCCCGCTTACAACCTATTTTTCTATACTTTAGCAATCTAAAGTAGTGTTTGCGAGAGTATTTCCATTAATTTCACAAAATAATCCGAACACCCTACTACTTAGGGATCACTATGGTTTATCGTTTCTATATAATGGAGTTTCTCATATGACATGTAAAATTCTATGACTTTCATATTCGAGGGAGATTGAGCGTGAGTGACGGGGTTATGATCGCTAGGGGAGAGGGTTTGAGCACTTAGCGATTGGCTTGGAGCGCAGGGGTAGCACTTTAATCACTTGGCGAGGTTCTTTGAGCGCGGGAGCAACGCTTTGATCACTTAGCGAGTTCTTTGAGCGCGGGGGCAACACTTTGATCACTTGGCGAGATTCTTTGAGCGCAAGGGCTGCGCTTTGATCACTTGGCGAGATTCTTTGAGCGCGGGGACAGCACTTTGATCACTTGGCGAGATTCTTTGAGCGCAAGGGCTGCGCTTTGATCACTTGGCAAGATTCTTTGAGCGCGGGGACAGCACTTTGATCACTTGGCGACTTTCTTTGAGCGCGGGGGCAACACTTTGATCACTTGGCGAGATTCTTTGAGCGCGGGGGCAACACTTTGATCACTTGGCGAGATTCTTTGAGCGCAAGGGCTGCGCTTTGATCACTTGGCAAGATTCTTTGAGCGCGGGGACAGCACTTTGATCACTTGGCGACTTTCTTTGAGCGCGGGGGC
>NZ_JAKRNU010000020.1 GCF_022346545.1 Sporosarcina sp. ACRSM
TAGCCAAGCGGACCGGCAAGGTATTCCTGTACAACCATCAGTTTAAAAGATTCACTATATTTAGCCATAATAAAACACCCCAAAAGTTAGATTTTGACTCTAACTTTCGGGGTGCATATCATGTAGGGTGGTTTTCTTGTTTTCTAATACTTTCTTCCGAAAGATGAATGCGCTTGATTCACGCACGATCCCTTTCAGAATCTCTCTAACCTCAAGGAAGGCATCCTAATTGCACCGCATCCTGCGGTAACGGATGCATGACCTACATCCTGTAGGCCCAAAAGTTTCCATGATTATCACCTCCTTTCCTTAACGGAAAGAAGAATGACAACCAATCCACCCTTACAATAGTCAGCTGTACTTTTAGTTTACCATAGTCAGAATAAATTTCGAACATATTTTCTCATATTACTAATATCCACGTGAAAGTATTCAAACTGTATGAAAAACGCTCCCATCGATTCATTCGAAGGAGCGTTTTTCATTTCATAACTTGCTTCAGCAGGAGTCACCACTTCTATAAGTGACGGGAGGAATGCCAGAAATGCACTTTAATTAGTGGCAGTTCAAACCCCGGCTGAATCAAGTTAAGCCTCCGGCGGATGTCACGGATTTTGAAAGGAATCAATTGCGCAAGCGCAATTCAAAATCCGGACGCAATTACGCCAAGGCGTAATTGATTTAGTAGGCACGGCCAAACCAAACCGTATGTTGCGCTTCTTTTCCACAGTTGATACAAGTGGATTTCTTCGCTGGTGGGTTGAATGGGATATTACGTGTTGTGAATTTCGTTTCTTCTTTGACGTGTTCTTCACAAGCATCATCTCCACACCAACCTGCAAGGATCCATCCAGGAATTTCGCCTTTTTCTGTTGAGTCGGCAATATGCTTCGTCAATTGTTCCAGTGAATCGACGTGTGTGTGGGAATGCTGTTCACGGAATGCACGTGCTTTTTCGAGTAAGCGTGTTTGCATCGTCTTTAATTCCGCTTCAATGCTATCGACGATCGCAGCAAGATCGACTGCCACTTTTTCGTCTTCATCACGTGCTTTCATCAGTGCTTGGTTCTTTTCCAAGTCGCGTGGTCCAAGTTCCACTCGAACCGGTACCCCTTTTAGCTCCCATTCATTGAATTTGAAGCCTGGGGATTGATCGGAATCGTCCAAACGGACACGGATGCCTTTCGCCTTCAGTTCTGCAAACACTTCATCCAATTTCTCCATAATAGCAGGGTTTTTCTTCCATGGCCCTACTGGAATCAAAACAACTTGTGTCGGCGCAATACGTGGTGGAAGGACAAGACCTTGCTCATCACCATGCACCATGATGACAGAACCGATTAGACGTGTTGATGTTCCCCAAGATGTTGTATGAACAAATTCATGCTTGTTTTCTTTCGTTAAATATTTAATATCGAATGCTTCCGCAAACTTCGTTCCTAAATAATGGGAGGTTCCTGCTTGTACCGCTTTTCCGTCTTTCATCATCGCTTCGATGGAATACGTATCGACAGCGCCCGCAAAACGCTCGGATGGTGTCTTTTGACCGTCGTATACAGGGATTGCAAGTAAATCTTCCACAACTTCTTTATAGATGTTGAGCATTTGCATCGTTTCGTGACGAGCTTCCTCTTCATCCGCGTGTGCCGTATGCCCTTCTTGCCATAAAAACTCAGACGTACGGATGAACGGCAATGTTTTCTTCTCCCAACGGAAGACGTTTGCCCATTGGTTGATCAGTACAGGAAGATCCCGATAACTTTTCACCCAATCGGAATAGAGATGCCCGATCATCGTTTCAGATGTAGGACGAAGGGCTAAGCGCTCTTCCAATTTTTCGCCCGCAGCTTCCGTCACCCAAGGCAGTTCTGGTGAAAATCCTTCAATATGATCTTTCTCTTTTTGGAAAAAATTCTCCGGAATGAGCATCGGGAAATAAGCATTGCGATGTCCCGTTTCTTTAAATCGTCTGTCCATTTCCGCTTGGATATGCTCCCAAATTTCGTAGCCATCCGGTTTAAAAGCGATACACCCGCGAACCGGTGTATAGTCCATTAAATCCGCCTTTTGAATCGTGTCGATATACCATTTTGAAAAATCATTTTGTTGCTGATTGGTCATTAAATTCCCCTCCTAAAATATCGAAAAGCGCAGGGCGCCCGTTTAGACGCGACAGGCATAAGTCGATTCAGCGACGTGGCGGTTTTTGCCACATAGCTGGATTGCTTATAACCCGAGCGTCTGGCGCCCGGAGCCTGGACAATGAAAAACACAAAGCTATCCCTCTACAAGGACGTCTTTGTGCTGAATGGACGTGGTACCACCTTACTTTAGCCTACCTGAATGTAAGCCCTCTAGACGTTTGGTAACGAAAACGACTCGGTTATGTTGGCATAACATCTCGGTGGTAGGTTTCAATAAGAAGCGGTGATATAGCTCTCAGCAATACGCTATACTTTCTGGTTCACAATTCTTATTTACTTGGTCACGTCAAAGATTGCATATTAGTTATATATAATATAGCAAACGTTGAATGCTTATACAATCCGGATGTGAGCCATTCGACGGATTATGGCAACCATTCAAAAATTCCGCCTTCAAAATGGTAAAATACTTATACGTGAATTTGTTGAATGAGGAGGTATATTTTGGGGACTGGATTTATTTTTGTATGTATTGTACTTATTGCTTCTATCCTTCAATCGAGTACAGGTTTTGGGTTCTCCATCATGGCAACACCTTTTTTGCTCATGTTATTTCGTCCACAAGAAGCTATACAAATCAACATTATCCTCTCTTTGATCATCTCAATCTCCCTCATTTTCAAGATACACAAGGAGATTGATTTCATCCTATTGAAAAGATTTGTTGTAGGGAGCATTGTTGGAGTACCTTTAGGTATTTTCATCTTTGTTACGCTGAATATAAATGCATTAAAATTAGGAGTCAGCCTTCTTCTCATGCTTTTAACACTTTTACTCATATGCAACTTCAAGATTCAATCCACAGCATTCAGAGATTTCATTGTTGGCGGGGTATCAGGCATTTTAACGACGAGCATCGGGATGCCTGGACCTCCGTTATTGCTTTACTTAACAGGAACAGACACTGAAAAAGGGAAGCTAAGAGCTACAACATTAGCCTTTTACCTCTTTATCTATTTCGTCAGTCTCCTCACGCAAATAATCTTTACCGGAACAAACCAAGTGATATGGCAATCTAGTCTCTATGCTATTCCACTAGTGTTTGTTGGGTTATTTTTAGGTCAAATCATTTTCAAATGGCTGAACCAGCAGTTTTTCCGAGTGCTTACCTATATTCTTTTGATGATTGCAGGGATTTCGCTTTTACTTGAAAGTTTACGTTTGTTGTAGTTATGTATCCCATTACCAGCATACCCATTTCTAGCCCATAACGGTTGAGCTATCTCATTAAGCAATTAGTGAGATAGTCTTTTTAATGCTTGTCATAAGGCAAGCCTCTTTCCATACACATTGACCCATGTCAGGTCATCCAAAATACTCCACAACAATTTGCATGATTAGCAAAACCGTCACAGCCCGAAGAATCGGTTTGACCTGTTCTTTTTTCAATTTACGTGCGAGCCGAACACCAAGCTGTGCGCCGCTGACGGATCCAAGCATTAACGCAAGCGTCAAAGGCCAAATGATTTTCCCCGTCGAAATATAACTGATCGAGGCCCCGAAACAGCTTGAAAAAACCATAATCCGAGTCAGTCCGACAGCCCGCAAATAAGCTATTTTCAACCGTCCATATAAATACAAGGCAAGCGTCCCGCTTCCCGGACCAAACACGCCATCATAAATGCCGATCCCGTACAAGGAAGCAGCACTTTTTTTCGTGAACCGGAATCGCTCATTGCCATCGAAGTCCGCTTTCCCTAGAAAGGATGTGATAAATGCAAAACTCAACAACACGACCGCAATGATGATCAGCCATTCCTCTTTCAGATGGGATGCGATTACCCCACCGGTAATTCCGCCCGCCAGGCCGATTGGAACAACCGTCAGCGCTTCTTTGACCGTTACTTCCTTCTCTCTGTAAATCATAAAAAAACTGGAAAACGAGCCCACTGTATTTGATACTTTATTGGCCCCGATTGCAGAGTGAACCGGTACGCCCATCAACAACATAGCCGGCAGACTGATCAATCCACCGCCCCCTGCCAACGTGCCGAGCGTTGAGGCAGCAAAACCAATGATACAAAGCAAAATATATTCCATACGACATCCTTCTTTCAACGAAAACCTCTATAACACTAGCATAATCTTCCTTTAGTCATAAGTAAATTCAATTATCCAAATGAAAGGGCATTCGAAAAACAAATACAGATAATCCGGTAATGAAAAACAGATGTTTTTCAACTCATAAACCCCTCTCTCCTGCCATATAGTTAGTCAGTATGAATCGGCAATTGGAGGGGGATTTCATGCAAACAAAAGAAAAGCGTTTACGGCGTGTCCAACGCCTCGCCCATGAAATCATGGATGAGATGAACCGGGCGAAAGAGCCAAGACCCTGTGAAACATTAAACCTTGTCATTGATAATCTATCTCGGGCCGTCGGGGATATTACCGACCCATCCGGCAATTATTCGCTCCGTTATTTAGAAGAAAAAGTGGAAAATGCCCATTCTCTATTATTTCAAAACAGTAAGAGGGGGCGGATCCATTCCTAATATGCCTTGGCTCCCTCCGCGATCCAGTGTCAGAAAAATACCTCCTTAGCAAGACACCCTGATTGAATAAAGCGAAAAGCTCCAAGTTCTAGCTTACGTTAGAACTTGGAGCCTTTACTCATTTATCAGCTTTTTTGCTCCACCATGTTGCAAGCAACGAACCTGAAATATTATGCCAGACACTAAAGATGGCACTTGGTACTGCGGCAAGTGGTGAAAAATGAGCTGCCGCCAATGCCGCACCAAGTCCGGAGTTCTGCATGCCCACCTCGATGGCAATGGCTTTCCGATCGGAATAGTCTAACTTCAATAGACGAGCAGCTAAATAACCTAACATATAGCCAAGAGAATTATGCAAAATAACAACTAATAAAATCAGCAAGCCCGTCTCCGCGATTTTCTGCTGACTTCCACTGACAACCGCCGCGACAATAGCAACAATTGCAATGACCGAAACAAGTGGCATTGCTTTTACACTTTGTTCCACTTGCTTGCGGAAAAGCATCTTGACAACAAGACCAAGGATAATAGGAATAAGGACAATTTTCACGACCGACAAGAACATGTCGCCAGCCGAAACTGGTAACCATTTACTCGCTAACAATAAAATCAATGCCGGTGTTACAAATGGAGCCAATAAAGTCGTGCAAGATGTAATCGCAACGGATAAAGCCACATTTCCTCTCGCCAAAAAGGTCATAACGTTAGACGAAGTACCACCAGGACAGCAACCTACAAGGATGACGCCAGCTGCGACTTCAGGCGGTAGTTTAAAGGCAACAGCGAGTCCGAAAGCAAGGAGCGGCATAATCGTAAATTGTGCCAGGACACCAATCGCCACATTTTTCGGCTGTTTCAATACCTCTCTAAAATCATCCACTGATAAGGTCATCCCCATACCGAACATAATGATTCCAAGCAGTATAGATATATAAGGTGCAATCCACGTAAAACCATCTGGTATAAAAAATGCCAATGCCGCAAATAACAATACCCACACTGCGAAAGTATTGCCCGCGAATTGGCTAATTCGATCTAATAGCTTCATTTATGCCAACCTCCTTAATGATGTATAGAATGATTATACACATATCTCGGAGTTTTACAATAAGTAAAAAAACAGAAAAACGACAGACCTCTAAAGCTTGTAAATCCTCTTAGAATCTGCCGCCCTCTTTCATCTCTTTTGCTTTGTACATCGCCCCATCGGCCATCCTCAACAATTCCTGCAACCTCTCCCCATCATCAGGATAGACAGAACCTCCAATGGAAGCACCGATCACAGGCAGATTGTCGACATTTCCCCCTTTCAGCTTCTGTAGAAGCCCTTCGATATAAACAGACTTGAAATCTTCTTGGCAGTCAGGGACAAGAATTACGAATTCATCCCCACCCCAGCGCGCTACCCAATCATCTTTCCTCCTGAAATCCTCCAAAATGGAAGCAACATGAACAAGCACTTCATCGCCTATCTGGTGACCGAAAGAATCGTTGATTTCCTTAAAGTTGTTCAAGTCCAGCATGATGATCCCAAGCTTCTTTTCTTCTTTTTTACACGTCGCTGCAAGCTTTCGAAAAGACCGCTCCAGTGTTCGACGATTATAGGTATTTGTTAAAGGATCTTTCTCAGAATAGTATTTAGCACGATCAAACTGCTTGCCGCACCACCAAGCAATGGCTAAGAAAATAGCCGTCAATATAAAAAAATTCGCTTTGAAAGGCAATCCTAAATATTGATGGTAATAAAAATAACGAAGGAGATTGAAGAGACCAACGACTCCAACCGCAAAAATCCTTCCCTTATACCTCACAAACGTCACTCATTTCTTTATTGTGCTAAAGTATATTATAACATTTTGGTAGCGACCAAATCATTACCTAGAACTGCAGATCATGAGTAAAATGCGACTGAAAGTCAACCAAATTGACATCCAATAATGGATTCCGTATAGTTAGTGGCGAAGATCGTGATCGGGGTGAATCGTTTGAGTTCAAACGTTGAATTGCAAAATTTAGATCTAATCGATTTATTGAGTGAACGTCATAGTTTGCTCCGTAAAATTTCTGAGCAGGCTTGGAACAATCAAAGCGATATTTATATTTCCAATTCTGAATGGTATATTATGGCCCGCATTTATAAAAAACGACCCACTATTTCATACGTAAACAAAAATGTAGAAATCTCCCGCCAGGCCATCCATAAATTCATTAAACAGCTTGAGGCAAAAGGATTAATCGAAATCCATAACGTAGAAAACAACAAGAAAGAGAAATGTGTGCAGTTAACAGCTTTAGGCGAAGCATGCTATGAAAAAAATGAGGCACTGAAAGCTCAGCTGGAACAGAAAGTCGCGGAAAAAATAGGTGCAGAACAAGTAAAACTGTTGAAGGACTTATTAGCACTTGAGTGGGGAATCGAATCATAATGCTTAAATAAGCACCTCCTATTCGTCGACGCTGTTGACAAGTAGGAGGTGCTTTTCCCTAAATATGACGATTACTTAAAAACGGATATTATTTTAGCACCATTATCTTCAAATCGTAAACTGGCTTTCGTACAGTTCATGATAAAAGCCTTCCTTTTCGAGCAGTTCCTCGTGCGTACCCGATTCGATCAGTTCTCCATGACGGATGACTATAATGCGATCAGCACTTTCGATTGTTTTTAAACGGTGAGCAATGACGAAACTCGTTCGACCTTGCAATAACTGATTGAGCCCTTTTTGAATCTCAATTTCTGTTTTTGTATCAACACTCGATGTCGCTTCATCTAAAATCAAGATGTCCGAATCGGCTAAAATTGCGCGTGCAATGGCGATTAATTGACGTTGCCCTTGACTTAAACTGGAGCCTCCAGACATGATATGCGTTTTATACTGCTCGGGCAAATGCTTGATAAATCCATGTGCGGAAGCCATTTTGGCGGCAGAAACGACTTCTTCATCCGTTGCTTCCAAACGACCGTAACGGATATTTTCCATAATCGTCCCTGAAAATAGATAGGTATCTTGAAGGACAATGCCAATTCTTTCGCGTAACTGATCGAGTTCATAATCCTTAATTCTGCGACCATCAATCATAATTTCTCCGGAATCAATATCATAAAAGCGCATCAATAGATTGATGATCGTCGTTTTCCCTGAACCAGTCGGTCCTACCAAAGCCACTTTCTCACCCGGTTTGGCATGAAAGCTAATCGATTTTAAGATCGGCTTATCGGCCTCATAAGAAAAGTTTACATTGGAAAACTGGACATCCCCTTGAAAAGAATCGATCGCGATCGCATTCTTTTTAGTTTGGACATCTGGCGTCTCATCCATAATTTCAAATACCCGCTCTGCACCGGCAATCGCTGACTGGAAAGTATTAAGTAAACTGGACAATTGATTGATCGGTCGGAAAAACTGACGTGAATACGTAACAAACGCAGCGATAATTCCTACGGTAGCCAATTCGTGCAATGTCAGCAATGCTCCTATTGCAATGATCAGCGTAAGTCCAAGGTTGTTAATAAAGTTATTGATCGGACCCATAAATCCCGAAACTGTGTCAGCCGCGGTTGCTGACTGTCGCAGCCTTTCATTGACGACATCGAATTTCTGGAATGTCTTTTCCTCTTGGCTGAAAAGTGAAATCACTTCGTTTCCTGAAATGGCTTCTTCGATAAAACCGTTCAATTCACCTAAATCTCGCTGTCTCTTGATAAAATTACTACTGCTATACTTAATGATCTTTTTCGTCGTGAAAATAATTAATGGAAGAACAATTAGCGACACGATCGCCAGCATCCAATTCAATAAGAACATCGCAATCGTAACACCTGACACCATTAAAATAGTGGAAATAATTTGGACGACACTTTGACTCAGCGCATTATTTAAACTTTCAATGTCATTCGTCACGCGGCTCATCAAGTCGCCATGCGTACGTTTATCAAAAAATCGCAACGACAATGTCTGAAACTTATCAAATAAATCCTGACGTAACATGCGGATCGTTTGAAGCGATACACGAACCATCAAAAAGTTATGCAGCCATGTGAGTATGGAAGAAAGAATATAAATAGCGGCTAATAGAAGTAACAGCCGAATGGTCCCGCTGATATCCTTAGGGATGATATAATCATCGACAATCTTGCCGATTAAATAAGGCACCAGCAAGCCTAATAAGGTAGACAAGATGACTAACACCATTGAGCTAATGATCGCCACTCTCTGTTTACTCATATACGCCCATATCCGCTTAATGGTCCCTTTTCTATCCTTTGCTTTGACGACTGGTCCACCAAATCCTCTTGGACCACGCGCACGGGCCACAATATTGACAGCAGGTTGTCCGGAAGCTTTACTCATAGGAAAGAACCCCCTTCCCGCGTTGCGTTTCATAGATTTCACGATAAATACCACTCGTTAGTAGCAATTCTTCATGGGTGCCACTTGCTTTAATTCTTCCATCATCCATCACAAGAATTTGATCGGCATCGATAATCGAGGACACTTTCGAGGAAATGATGAACTTAGTCGTATTTGGATAGCACTGCTTCAACACTTGCTGCACCGAAGCTTCCGATATCGCATCTACGGCAGAAGTCGAGTCATCCAATACCAAAATGTTAGGCTGTCGAATAAAAGCACGCGCCATCGATAGACGCTGTTTCTGACCGCCAGATAGATTCGTCGCCCCTTGCATCAGTTCATGCGCAAACTTCCCATCCAATTTCTCAATAAATTCAGTAGCCACAGCAAAATCAGCCGCTTCCTTCATTTCCTCAAGTCCCGCGTCTTCTTTACCGAAACGCAGATTTTCTTCAATCGTCCCTGAAAACAACAGCGCTTTTTGTGGGACAAAACCAATGCTCTTTCGTAATCTTTGAAGCGAATATGTTTTACTATTTAGCCCATCAATAAGAATCTCTCCCGAATCGGGGTCATAGAGACGTGGAAGCAATTTGACAAGCGTCGATTTCCCACTGCCCGTCGATCCGATGACACCGATTGTCTCCCCCGCTTTTGCCTGGAATGAAATGTCTTTTAGCACATGTTCCCCATTTTTACTGTAGCTAAAGTTCACATGCCTAAATTCCACGTCGCCTTGAATTTCTGGAGAAGAAGCCGCTGAGTCGACTTCCTGAATACTACTTTCCGTATTCAGCACTTGCCCGATTCGATTGGCCGACGTAAACGACCGGGTAATCTGCATGAGCACATGGCTACTCGTCATTAATCCATGCATAATAATATTCAAGTAATTAATAAAAGCTAAAATGACGCCGACTTGAAGAGTTCCTTCATTTACTTTTATCGCTCCCATCCACATCCCGGCAACGACGCCCAGATTGACGACAAAAAGCATAATAGGCATCAATGACAGAATCACTTGCTCAGCAGTCAGATTCCGCTTCGTCAACGTATCATTCACTTTACGAAACGTTTCTTGCTCATACCCCTGCCGATTAAACGCTTTAATCACCCGGATACCCGCAAATGTTTCTTGAAGCTTTGTATTCACCGCATCCATCGCTTTCTGTACTTTGGCGAACAGCTTTCCGGATTGAGAAGAAAAATAATAAATAAAGGCCATCAAGATAGGAATCACCACGACGAGTACCGGAAACAATTCTCGGGCCGTCAACCAAACAATCACCACAGCGCCGATAAACAACAGCGGTCCACGAACAAAGACGCGCAACGTCATCATTACGGCTTGCTGAACAGCTGTTACATCATTCGTCAAAATGGTGATTAACTTTCCAGCACTAAACGTATCAACCGTTTCGCTTGAAAACTTTTCCGCTTTTTTGAACACATCACGACGTATATCCGCTGCAAAATTGACAGCTGCTTTTGTACTGTAAATCGAACTTCCCGCCCCGCCAATTAAACCGATAAAAGCGGTCACAATCATAAATAAGCCCAGCTTTATCACATAGGCATTGTCATTATTCGCGATTCCCACGTCGATCATATGCTGCATGATCGTCGGTTGCAGTAGATCCATTGCCACTTCAATACACATTAAAAGCGGACCTAAAATCGCAAAAAGGGTATAAGGCTTAATATATGGAAATAGTTTTTTCAGGGAACTCATTGCTTCCCTCCCTCATTATCTTTCTTGAGTAATTCAGTCATTTCTTCTATAAACGTAATAAGTTTCCCGGTTTTTTCAGGATCTTTTCTTGCTTGTTTGATCGCCTTTCGCAATTCTTCTTCCCAAGCTTCCGTCACAGCCTTTAACTGAATGGCTTCTTTCGAGCTACGCCAAACGAATCGCGCTTTCCATTCACTCCAAAAATCGCCTTCACGCCGCTTCACAAACTCTTCCAAGCGTTTCATTCCACTTTCTGTAATGAGATACGCCTTTTTATCGGATGCCGGTTCAAGTGCAATCATTTCCTGCTCCAACAACTCTTGAAGCGCCGGGTAAACGGTGCCTGCACTTGCTGAATAGAATCCTCCTGCCCGCTCTTCCAATTCCCTCATGATCCGATAGCCATGCATCGACTCTTCCTTGAGTAAATGCAAAATCGCGATTTGTACAAACCCTCTCCGCCTTCTCATCTAAATCCTCTCCCCGCTATATATATCGATTATATTAAACGATATATCGAATGAATGCAATCGTAATGAAAAGAGACAAAACCGGCTCACTAGGAGTAGCCGGTTTTGTCTTAGATCCATTATGCAACTAGTAAGCAATACCCACTCGTGCTTTCAAGAATTCTGTACTCGTGATCTGTTGATAGGTAAAGTCTGCGGTATCCTCAACGGATATGACCGTTCCGCCTTCCGGCAAAAAATCCCTTTCAACACGATACGTTCCCGTCAGTTCCCCATCCGGTAAATAGGTAGGGCAGACAATCGTCCAATCACAGTCCGACTGATTAAGTATTTCATACGCTTTATGGTGCTCTTCAGCTGCACGTGTGAGCTTACGTTTCGATTCAGCCGACTGATAGCGGAGTACATCTGGTGTTGTTCTGCTTTGTAAGATGCCAGCTGTCCCGACTGTTAGTATCCGTTTGATGTTTTCTTTTTCCATCGCTTCCAAGATCAACGGCATACTTTCGGACAAAGTCGTTGTCTGGTCTGTATTTAACGTGCTGATGATGATATCCATCCCGGACATAGCACGTTCAACGTCCTGCTTGTTCAAGACATTCCCTTGAACAATTTGTAAGTTTTCGTCCCTCAAAGTCATTTTTTCTGGATTCCGAACGAGTGCAGTGACATGATGGCCATCACGCAACGCATGCACAACCACTCGACTCCCAACCCGACCCGTTGCACCTAAAACTAAAATCTTCATGAGAAACACCTTCCTTCTACAAACAGTATAGATGATTGGAAGAGCTTATATAAGACGAAGTAGTTTCCGTCAAAGCGATTCGAACAAATAATAAAGACATAGATGAAATACAATAAAAAAGGTCGCCCGTTGTTTGCGCATCGAACGACCATTTATAATAAAGTAGGTTCCCTCCAAGGGGATCGGCGTCTTGAATGAAATAACCCATCCTTGCTGAGTGTTCAACTCAGCTAGGATGGGTTATTTGTATTAAAATGTAAGCATCGCCCCGATCAACGTCGCGAAAGCTACCGCAAACATTAATGCTTCGAGTTCAAGGAGCATGGATTTTTATCCAAAGGGATAAGCGTGAACAATACTCCCCTTCCTCCCTTTCGTTGTCACTGCTTGGGACAATGAATTTAATATTGCTTCCTCAGCAACGTCGACGGCACCTTCAAAAAGATCATTCATGACTGGATGATCCTCTCGTAATTGATGTCGTACTTCCATCGACTCTTTTGTAAAATGTGCTATTTTATGGGCTGTGGAAAAAGCAATAACAATATCTCCACTGCCATGACTGAAATGGCTGCCTGTTCTGCCTAATCCAATACCGCATCTTTTGGCCACTCGCTGAAGCTGTCTACTACTTAATGGTGCATCCGTAGCCAGCACCAATATAATTGAACCATCTGCAGTTTTCGGATAGGATGGAACATCCTTATTTTTCGGGATGCTGTATTTTGAATGTTGAAAATCCTCTTTTCGTCCAAAATTACTAAGGACCATGCAGCCTACGGTATATGTATTTCCACCGCCCTCATCTTTAATAATTCTAGATGAAGAACCGATCCCCCCCTTATAACCGAAACAAATCATTCCTTTACCAGCCCCGATAGCCCCCTCAAGGGCAGCTTCAGTTGACGCTTCTTTTATCGCTGCTACCGCATGACTCGGTTGAATCGGCAAAGCGCGAATTGAATTTAACCGGCTATCATTACATTCCCCAACAACCAAATTGATCGTTCCTGTTGTTTCGCCTATCTCAGGATTTTCCTCCAACATATATTGCAAGGCTCCTTGTGTAACTGCAGGTACTGCAAAGGTATTCGTGAGCATGATAGGGGACTCAATCAAACCTAGTTCATTCACCTGTACAAGACCGGTTGTTTTACCGAAGCCATTTAAAACATAACTTGCACCCACTACTTTATACTTAAATAAGTTTTCACCATGTGGTAGGATAGCCGTTACCCCAGTACATGCATATTCGCCATCACCGTCATCTAACGGATGATCAAGTGTCACATGTCCGACCTTCACTCCCATTACATCGGTAATGCAATTCTTCTCACCAACTGGTAGACGACCAATCAAAATTCCTTTATCTCTAACTTTTCCTAGTACATATTGCGTCAAAATTATTCACCCCAAAGATTTTAATAACAGTTGCATTGTAAGAAACATCTTTACATTCTCTTATGAAACAGACCCGGCCATCATAATGGCACTTCGAATCATTCGATAACTATCTAACATGTCATTCATAACGAATGAAATCGTAAGCGGCCCTTCCCTTTTCACAATCGGTAAAATTTCAACTGCATCAGCTAATCCAGTATTTAAAAACTCCATTTTCACAAGGAACGGTGGATCCATTGTAAAAGGGATAATATCTTCGTGATTCTCGAGCGCTTTTTGGGTACCTTCTTTAATGAGTTCCCTCGCTACCATAGGATGTACATTAAGAGCTGTCGTACGATTTATCGTTTTCTTCACTTCAGCATGATGAATATTCGGTACACATTTCTCCGCTTCAATGGCCACTAAATCACATCCGGAAACAAAGATAACAGGAATATTGAAATAACCGGCAACAAGTGCATTTAACCCAAATTCTCCAAGTTCCATACCATTTATTTCAATTGATTTTACAACCCGGCCATTGAACGTATGGTTAAGGATTCCATCCGACCCCATTTTTGTGTGATAGCCTATAAAAATTGCTGCGTCGAAATCTGAACTGATCCCTTCCATCATCGCTAATTTCTTTGGGGAACCTAGAATAAGCTCTGCCTGCATATGCAATTTTTCATGATAGATATTTCGCATCGTTCCATGAGAATCATTGACTACGATTCGCCCGGCTCCTGCTTCCAATGCCCCCATAATGCATGCGTTAACCTCTTCCGTCATGAGCATCCTTGCGTGATCATGTTCTTTTCCATCCCGTGCTGTATGTTCACCATGAACAATTCCCGAAACCCCTTCAATATCTGCTGAAATAAAAATATTCATAACTGCACCTCGAAATAATTTATTTTTCCACATATCTAAATCACAAAAACTCCTACTAATTCGGATTGCCGGATACTGAATTCCGCCCAAATCCTCAATTAGAAGGAGTTATTCATGGATGAGGAGTACAGAAAATCCCACTTCCGTTTTTTACTCATGTATGTTGTACTATTTCAATTAACTCAAAAAACTTTTTATAGAGTAATCTTGTTATTTCCCCAGAAGCTCCGTCTTTTATCTTGTTCCCATCCACATATGCAATCGGCATGACTTCATTCGTTGTACTCGTTATGAATACTTCATCTGCCTGCAGTAACTCATCAGGTGTAAACTTTTTTTCAATAAATGGGATCTCGAGCATATTCGCAATATTTTTTACCGCCATGCGCGTAATACCAGGCAGGATTTGTTTCGATAATGGCGTTGTATAGATGGCATGATCCCTTACCATATACACATTCGAACTGGATCCTTCTGTCACAAAACCATCTTTTACAAGAATTGCCTCATAACCACCTACATCTTGTGCATTTTGCTTAGCCAATATATTCGGCAAAAGATTTAATGATTTTATATAACAATTTGCCCAACGCTCATCCTCATGGAAAATGGCAGTCTTACCGTTTTCACGTATCGCCTCTTCCGTTACACGCATAGGCTTAACCGTTAACGTGATGGAGACTGGAGCAGCTGGAAATAGATGTTGTCTCGGTGAAATGCCTCTTGTAATTTGAATATAGACATCACAATCCGCCAAACCCGATTTTTCAATCGATTCAGCAATAAGTTGTTGGATATCCTCATGGGACTGTTCAACGTTTAATTTAATGGCTATTGCACTCTTGAATAATCTTTGAACATGTTCTTCCAACATAAAGGGTTTTCCATGGTAGACCCTAATGACTTCATAGACTCCGTCACCAAATTGATGGCCTCTTTCATCGATTGGAATAACGGGTTTGTCGACCGGTATAAATTCGCCATTCACATAACCAATACTCATTACGCATTCCTCCCCATTGAACGCTACATTCCAAAATTAGTGTATTGAGCCATATTACATCGATTTTTCTACGGATTCAGCACCCGTACGTTTTGTATAATGACTCAGAAATTCTTCGCCCGTTTCAGATAATTTAGTGCCGCCTCTTCCTTGACGCGCGATGACCAATCCCAGTTCTTGCATAACTTCTAACCGTAACCGTAACTGCTGGGCAGATAAATCAAAACCAAGGTGCTGTAGTTTCTGCTTGACTGTTGTACGGCCAAACGATTCAAGTTTTCTTTTACCTTCTAGATAAATTGCCAAAATCGCTAAACTTTCCTCCAAAAAACCATGTTCTTCAATTTTTTTAACCATGGAACTCATTTCTTTTTCCGATAAAGGAACTGCATCTCCAGTTCGATCCTTATCCTCCATGTCTTCTCGTTTCTGTATCGATGGTTTTTTATAGTGAAAGTTGTATTTTTCATTTAATTTTTCGGCTAATGACAGTTGGGATTTGAAAAAACGCTTCATTAATATGTTCAGTTCATCGTCATCATTTAAGTGACTCGCTATTTCCAATACCGTATTAAAATCTAATGTCCTAGGTCCAATATCAATGACATTCTTAAATTGCTTTGGGACAAGCTCTTTTTCTCCAGGCGTAACGATAAGATCGATCTGGGAAGGGATTGGATTAATCGGATCATAAGCAATATATTCTTGCTCAAAGTGAATGTTTTTAAGAGATATCGCTGTTTCCTCTGCATGTTCAAGTGTGTCGTTAATGACAAGGATTTGTTGATTCTTGGGCAGACTTAAAAACTCTCTTGTACCTGCTATATTGACTTCTCGTTTTGCAACAATGATTGGACATGACGCCGGGATGAAGGGCCGTGTAATCCCCTTTAAGATTTCTTTTGAAAGAATGACGATATCTCCTTCCCCAATGACATCCATCGTCAACTCTTGTAAAGTGATCGCTAATACATCTATTTTGTCTCCAAGAATATCTACTAATTGGTACGCTGCAATATTTAAATAAGCTTCTTGTATCGCTATAACATGAAGTTTACGTTTAGAATGAACCATATTATTCCTTCTGCAACTCCTCTGCGTAATGACACGCTACAAAATGTCCATCCCTTAACTCCTTAAATTCCGGTACCTGCTCTTTGCATAATGATTGTGCAAAAGGACAACGCGTGTGGAATGTGCAACCAGAAGGAGGATTAGCAGGGCTCGGGATATCTCCCTTCAACAGAATTCTTTCTCTTTTTAAAGTGGGATCTGGAATTGGAACTGCACTTAATAATGCCTTCGTATAAGGGTGCAACGGACCTTGGAACAATTCGTCCCTATCCGCTAACTCAACCAATCTCCCTAAATACATAACCCCTACCCGATCAGAAATATGTTCAACCACGCTTAAATCATGGGCAATAAAAACATATGTCAACTTATACTGTTCTTGTAAATCTTTTAGTAAGTTTAGAATTTGAGATTGTATCGAAACATCCAACGCCGAAACCGGTTCGTCTGCAATGATCAATTTCGGATGTACTGCCAGCGCCCTTGCGATACCAATCCTTTGACGTTGACCTCCACTAAATTCATGAGGATAACGATCCGCATGATATTTATTGAGACCGACAACTTCCAGTAATTCAGCAATTCGTTCTGCCCGCTTTTCTTTTTCGAAGTTATGTACAATAAGGGGTTCTTCAATGATCTCCTTTACCGTCAGTCGGGGGTTCAGCGATGCGTATGGATCTTGGAACACCATTTGAAACTCTTTCCGATAAGGACGAATCTCGTCATCATTTAAATGCGTAATATCTTTTCCTTCGAAAATAATCTTACCTTCTGTGGCTTCTAATAACTTCATCAATACTCTGCCAGTTGTTGACTTTCCACAACCACTCTCGCCAACGATACTTAACGTTTCCCCTTCTTTTACTGCGAATGAAACGCCATCAACCGCTTTTACATAGTCCTGCTTTTTACTGAACAACTTTCTCTGCAACGGAAAATATTTTTTAACGTTGTGCACTTCCAACAAGTTCTGGCTCATCGTTCGGCACCTCCTCATGCAACCAGCATCGAACAGAATGCTTTGTAGAAACTTCTTTGTAAGCCGGTTCTTTTTCCCAACAAACCTCCATTGCCAATGGGCATCGAGGTGCAAATTTACATCCTTCAGGCATTCGCGTTGGAATTGGAACATTACCTGGAATCGATTGCAAGCGATCCACTCTTTCTCCCATTTTAGGAATCGAAGCTAATAGCCCTTGTGTGTAAGGGTGTTTCGGATTTGAAAAAATAGAGTAGACATCACTTTCTTCCACTGCACGACCTGCGTACATCACGACGACACGATCACACATTTCCGCAACGACACCCAAATCATGCGTGATAAGCAATATAGCCGTTTCCGCCGTTTTACTCAAATTCCGCATCAAATCCAGTATTTGTGCTTGGATGGTCACATCAAGTGCTGTTGTCGGTTCATCGGCAATTAAAATCTTTGGGTTACAAGCCATAGCCATTGCAATCATTACACGTTGGCGCATACCACCTGAAAGTTGGTGTGGAAATTCATCGACAATCGTATCCGGCCTTGAGATACCGACCGCTTTCAACATTTCAATCGCCCGTGCTCTGGCTTCTTTCTTACCGAATTTCAAATGCAATCGGATAGCCTCTTCCAGTTGACGCCCAATTTTGAAAACTGGATTTAAAGAAGTCATAGGTTCCTGGAAAATCATCGCAATGTCATTTCCACGAATTTCTCGCATCTGACTTTCGCTTACTTTAACCAAGTCTTGCCCATCATAGAGAATTTCCCCACCGGCGATTTGCCCCGGTGTATCTTTCAATAAGCGCATAATCGACAAGGATGTCACACTTTTTCCACTACCGGATTCTCCAACAATCCCAAGCGTTTCGCCTTTTGAAACGGCAAATGAAACCCCATCCACAGCTTTTACAACGCCAGCATCACTTTTAAAATGCGTTTGTAAGTTATTTACTTTCAACAATGGATTACCCATAAACACGACTCCTTTCCCCTATTATCAATCTTTTATTTTTGGATCGAGTGCATCGCGCAATCCGTCACCTAATAAGTTAAATACGAGTACGGTAAAAAATATCGCAAGCCCTGGAAATAGGGTAACATGTGGCGCTATATTCAAATAGTCCCGACCACCACTTAACATGGCTCCCCATTCAGGCGAAGGTGGTTGCGCCCCCAGCCCTAAGAAACTCAAACTGGCAGCTGTTAAAATGGCCGAGCCAATTCGCATTGTAAAATAAACGATAATACTAGAAATGGTACCTGGGAAAATATGCTTCCAAATGATACGTCGCGGTTGCGCACCAATCGATTTTGTCGCCTCCACATATAAGGTCGATTTCACAGCTAATGTTGAACTTCTAACAATCCGGGCAAACACCGGAATACTGAAAATCGCAACTGCAACGATGACGTTACCAAGACCAGGTCCTAAAATTGCGATAATACCAATTGCCAATAGTATACCAGGAAAAGCGAGTAAGACATCACAAATCCGCATGATGATCCGGTCAATCCACTTTCCATAGTAACCTGCTAACAACCCCAAAACCGTCCCACCGACGGCACCAAGTAAAACAGAAGACAAGCCAACAAATAAGGAAATTTGTGTCCCAGCAATAATCCGGCTGAAAATATCCCTACCATAGGCGTCCGTACCTGCCCAATGCTTGGCTGATGGACCTGAAAGAACATTTTCATAATCCGGTTCCGCAATGTCGTAAGGTGCAATAAATGGACCGACGACAGCAAGTATCATAAGGAACAGCACTAAAAAGAATGAGATAAACGCAAGTTTTTGTTTTTTGAACTTCCTCCAAAACTCAGAAAAAGGTGTTCGCGTCTTCATCTGTTCCGACGTCATTTGCATATACGCTTCTTTTTTGGACAGCTTTATTTCAACCACTTTGGTCCCTCCTTACTCATATCGGATCTGTGGATTTAGCACACCATATAACAGATCAACGATTAAATTTATTAAAATGAATTCTAAAGCAAAAATAAGCATCTCAGCTTGAATGACGGGATAATCCCGATAAGCCACTGAGTCGATGAGTAGTTTTCCTAAACCAGGCCAGCTGAATACGGTTTCAATAACAACAGATCCACCGAGTAAAAAACCAAATTGTAAGCCCGTCATCGTCACAACTGGGATCATCGCATTTCTTAAACCGTGTCCCCAAATAACGCTATGCTCATTTAACCCTTTCGATCTACCTGTACGAATATAATCTTCTTTCAATACATCCATTAAAGATGATCTTGTAAAGCGAGCAACGACCGCTGCAACACCGGTTCCAAGCGTAAAGGACGGAAGAATATAGCTTTTCCATGACTCCATTCCCCCGGTCGGGAACCAGCCAAGCGTGACGGCAAATAACTGAATGAGCATCAGTCCGAGCCAAAATGATGGCAAAGACAAACCTGAAACAGCACCAAACATCCCTAAATAATCTTGCCACTTATTTCTTTTGGTTGCGGAAACTACCCCAATGATCAATCCGACAACGACTGCCCAAACCATACTCCATACAGTTAACCAAAAAGTCGGCATAAAACGTTCGCCTATTTCCTCCGTAACCGGTCGTTTCGTCTTCAGTGATGTTCCTAAATCCCCTTGGAATAGATTGGTCATGTATGTAATGTATTGCTCATGCATTGGCTTATCCAAACCTAATTCTTTTCTCACTAGTTCCACGTCTTCAAGCGTTGCATCTTCTCCTGCAACGAGACGAGCTGGGTCACCAGGTATCATATGGACGAAAAGAAAGATGAGGATGGAGACCAATAACAAAATTGGTATGATCTCTAGTAGTCTCTTCACGAGAAAGCGAAGCATTGTCATCCCTCCAAGTTGGTGAAAAATAGAGCGCTATATGTTGAATATAGCGCTCATTCAAATGTTTATTCGACGATTTCAATTTCTGAAACACTTAGGGAGCCGTCCGGTAACAGATAAACTCCTTGTAAGTAGTTTTTCTTACCTGCCAATGTATTATCTGTTGATAAGAAAGCCCATGGCGCATCTTCCCATATGATATTTTGTGCTTCTTCATACGCTTGTCCACGTTTTTCCAAGTCCGCAGTTTGTAAGGCTGCTAGGATTGATTCATCCACTTTCGGATTGTCGTAATACGCTACGTTATAAGAGAATGGAGGGTAAGCTTCTGTTCCACCAAGAAGTGGACGCATCCCCCAATCCGCATCTCCTGTAGATGGTGACCATCCGGCATAATACAATTCAATTTCAGCATCCTCTGCATTTTGAACGGACCAAATTCTATCAGACAACGTACCCGCTTCCATCGGTACCACTTCTACTTCTACATTGATCTGCGCTAATTGTTGTTGCAAAAATTCCATTGCTTTGATTGCGCTGGAATTGTTACCGCCCCACAGTTTTGTTTTAAAGCCATTTTCATATCCAGCCTCTTTTAACAAGCTTTTTGCTTTTTCAAGATCGAATGCATATGCATCCTGTTTCGCATAAAACTGTACATCAGGCGCAATAACGGAATCCAGTACATTACCCTGGTTGTTCATCACAACTTTAATAAATGCTTCTTTGTTGATGGCATGATTTAATGCTTGTCTAACGCGCACATCATCATATGGTTTTTTCAGTGTATTCATCGCCATGTAACGAACAATAATAGAAGGGTTACTTTCCACTTCAATACCATTTTTCCCATTAATGTTTTCCACTTGTTCTGTTGGAACCGGGTAAATGAAGTCCGCTTCACCTGTTTGAAGCATCGCAATTCTCGATCCGTTTTCCGCTACCGGTTTGAAAGTAATTTTATCTACCTTCGGGAATCCCTCCAACCAGTAGTCTTCGTTTTTAACAATTTCTAGCCCTTCACTCGGTTTCCATTCCACAAATTTAAATGGACCTGTTCCTACTGGATTTCTCGCAACGTCATTACCAAACTCCTCTAACGCTTTCGGACTATGGATTAATCCCGCCGGGTGAGCGAATGTATTGATCATCGCTCCGAATGGCTCTGATAACGTAAACTTCACTTCGTATTCATCAATCACTTCCGTTTTTTCAATCAGGCTATAAAGGCTATGTCTCTTCAATCCACTTTCAGGATCTGCAAGTCGATCGAAATTCACTTTTACTGCTTCTGCATTAAAAGGTGTTCCGTCATGAAAGGTTACATTTTGACGTAACTTAAAGGTGAATTCCGTCGCATCATCATTGGCTAAATATTCTTCCGCCAAAACTGGAATGACGTTCATGTTTTTGTCAAATCCAACAAGCCCTTCAAGCATTGTCTTTTGAACAGATCCGGATAACGTATCATTGGTGTCATGCGGATCCATTCCTGTGAAGTTATCTTGCACTGCAATGACAATGTCTTTGCCTTCTTTTTTCGCTTTTTCTGTTTCTTTAGCCGAGTCTTTGCCATCGCTATCATTTGAAGCGCTTGAACAGCCCGCTAAAATGAGAACCATCGATAACGCTAGTAAAGATAGTACACTTAACGCTTTCTTCATCCCTAACTCCCCTTTGCTTTCTTGTTTTATGAAAATATGCATTACGCATTTTTCAACGAAAAAGTTGGACGTAATTGCCCAATGACTTCTTGTCTTGCATTTTTCAAACTTGGATAATGATAGTCTTGTAAAAGCTCAAGTTGTCTTTCCGTTAATAAGTTCAGCTGTTTTAACACTTCAACCGCAACAGGCGATGTAGCTCGGGCATTTCCATCTTCAATCTTGATAGCAATTCCGATACCGGTTTCTTTATCACCAATACAGTAAACGCCCTCCGCTCCAACTTTTCCGAACATACGGCCATCTTCAACGCGCATAAAGTCTGTACAGAAACGGTCTGTGCCCCCGACCATTTCCGGTGCAGCCATCATCGCAGCGGTAACTTGTTCAATGGCTTTTTTTCTGTTTTCCGGAAGGGTTTCCGGATTCGCCATTTTCGCAAAACTTAATGCAAGGTTTCTCAAAGGGATTCCGTGAACGGGAACTCCACAACCATCAATACCGATTTCAATTTCGTTAATGGGTATTTCAGAGAGATTGCTGATAACTTCTAAAATCCTTTTTTGAACGGGATGGTCGATCTGATAATAATCTTCCAAACTCTCTTCCATGAATTTTGCCGTTGCAAGCATGCCGCTGTGTTTACCGGAACAATTATTGAATTCCGGTGTAACTTCTTTACCTTCCTTCATCAACTTCTCATAAGCTTCTTGCCAACGTGGAGGATGTGTGCCGCATTTCAAACTGTCTGTTGTTAAACCTAATCGACTCAAAATCGCCAATACTCGGTCAGTATGTTGCGCTTCTCCACTGTGCGATGCACAAGCTAGCGAAAGGTCGGCTTGATCATATTGGTAAAAATCGGCAGCTCCAGTTTCAACAATTGGAACCGCTTGCAAAGGTTTCATCGACGATCGCGCAAACGTTACTCGATTCGGATCGCCATTGTAGTAGAGTAGTTTTCCTTCACTATTCACAATAGCAATATGCCCTAAGTGTGTACTTTCAATAATGCTGCCTCTTATTACGTCTACTAACTGTTCTTCCCCCATGATTACACCTCATATTATCTTTAATTTCTAATAACATTAACCCATAATCCAACATATTACAACACCTTTTTAAAAATAATTCGGAATACATGGAAACCTGACACTACACTGAAAGTCTAAAAAGACCGATAATAAGGGCTGTATTGTCTAAATAAGTTTTTGTGTTCCTAGATGACAAATAAAAGCGTCGCCCACCTGCCTAAACTTGAAATCTCTTGGCATCGACTTTTTAGCAACTCAAGCCTTCATCATGTTCCAGCAACAAAAAAGAGTTCCTGAACAACCTATTTTCGTTGCTTATTGAAAGAACGAATTCATTTTATTCAGCTCAGTGCCTGCAACTGATAATGTCTCTGTGATCTTTGTTTCTACACAGCAATCTCACACATTTAAACTTAATGCAACACAATATATAAAATGTGGTTGAAAGCACTTAAGTAAAATGGCGCTCCAATAGTCTAGTTGCCCCCATTCATAGTTATCTATAATTCGAGGTTTTATAATTTTCTTGACGACAAAAAAGACCGAACCCATAGTGGATTCAGCCTGAATGTTTATCGATTTCCCGAGCAACCCGCTCTCCCATTTCCGGCGATGCATTATACAGATAGGTTAAAACAATGCGCCGCGTTTCAGTAGATATGCCCGCAAGATCAGCGGAAAGATTATGAATCAAGTGGTCTTTTTGTACAGGGGAAAGGCCATGATAAAATTGGCCGGCTTGTGTAAAGTCATCCTGCTTCGGCAATCCGGACCGGACGAGATGACCTTCCACATATCTCCCTTTCCCACTCGTTACAAGAGAAGCTGGTGACCAATTTTTCTGATGGTTGATTGGTATTTTGCGGAAATCCGGTCCAAGTCGGTGACGCTGGGAATCCCAGTAAATATTGGCCCGCCCTTGTAGCATCTTGTCATCTGACAACTCGGCCCCTTCCAATAGATTCGCCGGGGAAAATGCCACTTTTTCTACTTGCTCCATATAATTTTCCGGATTCCGGTTCAATGTCAGGCGACCAACTGGTAAAAGGGGATACTGCCGTTCATCCCAAACCTTCGTATCATCCAATGGATCATAAGGAAGGATATCTGCATCATTCGGATTCATTAATTGTACATAGAGCCCATATTCAACAGGTTCTCCCTTTGCAATGGCATCATATAGGTCCTGACCTGCAATATCGGGATTTTTCCCATTCCACTGGGCGGCTTCTTGACTGTCGATATACTGCTCCCCCGCGTAAGGAATCCAGTGGTATTTTACAAAAGTACGAACGCCTTGCCCATTCCGCCACACAAAGGTGTTCACACTATGCCCCGGCATATGACGGAAGCTTTTCAATGTCCCCATATCCGAGTATAGCCGAACGACAAAATGGGTGGCCTCGGGCGCTCTTGCTATGAAGCTCCAAAACCGTTCGGGATCCATCAAGTTATTAACCGGGGAGGGTAATAAACCTTGAATAGCTTCTGGAAAGCGCATGGCATCCCGAACTAAAAATACAGGAATATGATTGCAAACCAAATCAAAAATACCTTCTCCTGTATAAAACTTGGTCGAAAACCCGCGCACATTGCGGGAAGTATCCGGAGTGCCTTTATTACTGACAGCAAGCGAAAAACGCACCGTCACCGGAACTTGCTGTCCTGACTGTTGTAAAAAGGAAAGCTTCGTATATTTGGCCATAGGATTGACAGTCTCAAAATATCCGAAAGCACCAAAGCCTTTCACATGCACCGGTCTTTCCAGTATTTTTGAATGAATAAACGTCTCCAATGTTTCATGCAAAACACTGTCCTGCTCTAACACAGGACCTCTTTCCCCTACAGTTTGCGAATGCATTTCCTGTGCACGATTGTTTCGACGCGTAGAAGAACCCGTTTCACGCCCCTTGTTATCTCTCATCACTCCTGCCTCCTGTACCCGCCAATTCATTCCCTCAGATACACTATTATTTATGTGGGACTTTATTGGATTATGAATCATGGAGAAAGAGCGGGTATACTGGAAATAGAAATGCCAACTAAAAATCCTATCGGAGGAACATGAAAATGGACCAAAACAATGAAAAAATTGTCTATTGGACATTGTTAAATCATGGACAATGGAAGATGTATATTGCCGCCACAGAAAAAGGGCTCTGTTATGTCGGGCCTCAAAATTCCCCTTTCGATGAGCTTGCTGCATGGACAAATAAACGACTTCCCGACCACCATCTAGTAGAAGATGAACTGACTGTGAAGCCCTATGCAGTTGAATTGATCGACTATATCGAAGGGAAACGCAAAGAATTCTCATTACCTTTGGATCTCCATGGCACTGTGTTTCAACAAACGGTCTGGAAAGCGTTGCAAGAAATACCGTACGGCCAAACGGTTTCCTACACAAACATTGCAGAAAGCATCCAAAAACCACAAGCAGTGCGTGCCGTCGGAACAGCAATTGGCGCCAATCCAGTTTTAATCATCGTCCCTTGTCATCGCGTCATTGGGAAAAATGGAAAATTGACAGGCTTTCGGGGCGGCTTGGACATGAAAAAGCAATTATTAGCATTGGAAAAATGATGAGGTGCAATGATGGAAAATAATTATCGTCAACAAATTTTCGAACTCATTGATGAAGATTATCAAAAGTTTGCCTCCAAGCTGATACCTACAATCGATAATGTTTTAGGGGTCCGGTTGCCGGCACTACGCAAAATTGCCAAGGAGATTGCCAAAAGTGATTGGCGTACGTATTTGGAAACCACCGAAAGTGAGTATTTTGAGGACGTCATGCTACAAGGAATGGTCCTTGGCTATGTAAAAGCGGATATCGAGGAAATTTTATCTTATATCACTGCATTTGTCCCTAAGATTGATAATTGGTCGGTTTGTGACAGCTTCTGCATTGGCTTGAAGTTTACAAAGGTCAATCAGGAACGTGTTTGGGAATACTTGCAGCCTTATTTATCTTCTGAAAAAGAATATGAAATACGATTCGGCGTTGTCATGCTCCTGAACTATTACATTGACGATGCCTATATTGACAAGGTCCTTCAATCGCTCGATCGGATCAAGCATGAAGGCTATTATGTGAAAATGGCGGTTGCGTGGGCCATTTCCATCTGTTACGTGAAACTCCCTGAACTGACGATGAGTTATTTGAACAAGAATACACTTGACGATTTCACCTATAATAAAGCCTTACAAAAAATCACAGAGTCTTACCGCGTCGACAAGGAAACAAAAGAACAAATTCGGAGTATGAAGCGCAAATAAATCATCATTTGTTGCTTTTCGCATATTCCTCTTTTATACTTTTAAACACTAAGTGGGAGGCGATCGAAAAATGTTAAAGACAACTGTATTCGAACAATTGAAAAAGGCCATGAGGGAAAAAGATACGCTTTCTAAAGGTGTACTAACCTTATTGAAGTCAGCGCTAGATCTTGCCGAAAAAGAAAAAGGTGAAGCCCTTTCAACCGAAGAAGAAACAGCCATCGTCAATCGGGAAATCAAGCAGACGAATCAGGCTCTAGAAGGTGCACAAAAAGCACAACGAGACGACTTGATCCAACAGGAAGAAGCAAAATTAGTACTGCTCAAAAGCTTCTTACCAAAACAACTGAGCGAAGACGAAATCGTAGCGCTATTGACAGAAGCCGGAATCACCAAAGGCATGAACATGGGTGAAGCCATGAAAATTGCAAAACCATTGCTTGCTGGGAAAACAGACGGTGGAACGATGTCGAAAGTTGTAAAAAGCTTAATTTGATTATGATAAAACGAACCTCACTGCTTTGGGAGGTTCGTTTTGTTTTAACAACATCCGTATTACAACCTATTCATATCACGAGTCAATCCGATCCACCCCGCTGCTAACATTCCCTTGGTAATCAGGGACTGATTGTTTCTGATATTGGCCAACCAGCGAAACAAGTACCATGACAACAACACTGGTTGCAATCCCATACAGGATAGGATTGGTCGATGATATCCCTTCGATAGCGAGGCCGGTCAGGATTGTGATGGTACTAGCGATAATCGAGTAAAAAGCAGCTTTCGCCGTCGCCTTTTTCCAGAAGAATCCAAGAATAACAGGTACAAAAACGGCCCCTGATAATACGGCATACGCCACGTCAAGAGCAACAAGTACATTTTGAATCCAAAGTGCGAAAACAATCGTTGCAATACCAATGATGGATGTAACAGTTCTTGAAAGAATCAGGAATTGTTTATCTTTGATGTTTTTGAAAAAGTAGGTTTTTAGGATATCATTCGTAATTAATGTAGAGGAAGCAAGTAATGTTCCTGATGCTGTGGACATCAAGGCCGAAATGACACCTGCGAGTACAAAGCCAAGAATACCGACTGGAAGCGTTTCTGTAGCCATGCTAGCGAAAGCATTTTGAGTGTCTTGGAGATTCGGCAGGACGATAAATGCACACATTCCGATTACACTTATAGCTAATCCATACAACAAGCTATAAATTCCGGCAAAGACAGTTCCCGTACGGGCAATTTTGATTGTTTTCGCAGTAAAAACACGTTGCCAAATGTCTTGAGCCACTACCATACCAAGCCCAAACAATAAGAAATAGTGAAATATTTGAGTTGAGCCGATTCCAGAAAGACTGAAATACGTATTTGGCAACTGAAGCGAAAGTTGACTCCAACCTCCTGCACTCGATATGCTCATGGGTAGCATGAAAACGAAAATTCCAATCGTCATGACTAAAAATTGAACGATATCCGTCATGGTAACCGACCACATGCCCCCGAGTATCGTATAAAAAAGAACGACTCCTCCGCCGACAAGCATCGATATAGTCAAATTCCAGCCAATCAATACGTTTAAAATTGTTCCCATTCCTATAACTTGAGTCACCGTCACCATCATCGCATAAATGGAAGCGACAAGAGCGCTGATTAATTGTGTCTGCGCATTAAAACGCTTCCCTAAAAATTCACTAATCGTCATTACTTTGAAATTTGTGATGCGTTTAATGAGAAAGAGACCAAGTAGCATGATGCCAAAGCCGAGCATGAATACAAGCCACATACCGGATAATCCATATTTGTAACCGAGTTGCGCCGATCCAATTGTGGAAGCGCCTCCAAGAATGACGGCCGTTAGACAGCCAAAATACATAAAAAACCCTAGATTTCTCCCGGCTAATATGTAGTCTTCCGCTGTCTTCGCCCTCCTGGATCCAATTATCCCCACCCCGACCAGCACAGCAAAATATCCAACCATTATTAAAACATCAATTATATTCACTGACTAACCACTCTCCATAGAATAGATTCTTGTCAATTACCGAGTTAGACGGCATGAAATAATCTCCATCGTCTAAGAGGATAACGCGAGTACGGTAAACAATTTTAAATATTCGGTCTTATAGATGTACAAGAATGATACATAGTAGATTATGTCTCATTCTTGTACGATTAGAAAATTGGTTTGTCATTCATTCGGATTGATTGGAAGCTGAATGTACTAACGACTGCAGACGCTTTTTCTTCAACGCTGTCAACGTAATCATTTCGTACATCACAGCAGATGCCAATGCAGCTGTAATTTCACTACTGTCATAAGTCGGTAGAACCTCCACTAAATCAAATCCAACAATGTCGAGTCCATCTAAACCTCTCACGTACTCTAGCGCTTCATAGCTTGTCGGTCCACCGACTTCAGGTGTACCCGTACCTGGAGCATACGCCGGATCAACAAAGTCAATATCATAAGAAACAAATACAGGTCGATCCCCAACACGAGATTGGATGCGTCGCATGACTTCTGCGAATCCAATCTCCCTCACTTCTTTCATCGGAATTACTTCAAAGCCTAATTTCCGAGCATCTTCTATATCATCCGGGCTATAAAGCGGACCACGCATCCCCACCTGAATCGAATGGTCAACATCCAGAAGCCCTTCTTCTACTGCACGGCGAAACGGTGTGCCATGCATATACTTTTCTCCGTAATAATCATCCCATGTATCACCATGAGAATCGAAATGAACAAGTGCAACCGGACCATATTTTTTGTGAAAAGCACGCAGGTTTCCTAGCGAAATGGAGTGGTCGCCCCCCATTATAATGGGAGTGATTCCTTTTTCCAGAATAGGCCCAAGTTCCGCAACCATGTTATCGTATGTACGATGGATATTCCCAGGGATGACATCAATATCCCCGTAGTCGACACCGGAACAGTATTCAAAAATATCAATATCCATATCCGGATTGTAAGGGCGAAGCAAGACTGAAGAATTACGTATATGTTGCGGGCCATATCGTTGTCCCGTTCTATTTGAAGCTGCTGTATCAAAAGGAACGCCTAATACAACAAAATCTACATGATCTGTCGTCTTAATTTGTTCTAATCTCATGAATGTACGTATACCACAAAAACGTGGTGATTTCGAAGAGTCTTTTGGTTGATACATCACAATTCCCCCAGTTTTCTAAAAATTTTTGCATCCAACTTTATAAATGCAAGAACTATGCCAAAGTGAAACATTAGAAAAACAGGGGGAAATCAGCAGAATCCTCATGCAATAACGCATTAACCCAATCGCCGTTAATGCCATTCTGCATTTTAATGCATTTTTGCATTAATACCGTATTTCTTAAGCTTCCTAACAACCGTTGACTGATTCACGCCAAGGTATTCCGCCATTTCATATGTAGTCTTATATTGTCTAATAGCTCGCTTCAACCAACGGATTTCAACTTCCTCCAGGGCTTCTTGCAAGGTGGCACCCCTTTCCTTCAGTTCCGCAATGTGTAAGTTACCCGTTCCTGGATGGCGTTCTTGTTGGATGTAAAAGGGTAATGAGTCAGGATAAATGGTTGTTGTCTCTGCCGTAATGACAAGCCTCTCTACCATATTCTGAAGCTCACGCACATTTCCCGGCCAATCATAAGCAACAAGTTCTTCTATGGTTGCCGCATGAAAAAACTTGCTCATCGCATTTTTTTCATTGAACGTTTGTAAATAATAATGCGAAAGCATCGCAATATCCTCTCTACGCTCTCTTAATGGAGGAATGGTTATGGATATCACGTTTAGTCTATAATAAAGGTCCTGTCGAAACTTCCCCTGTTTCACCATTTCCTCCAAGTTCCGGTTAGTCGAGGCTATTAATCGAAAATCAATGGTTTTTGATCTTATTCCCCCTACTCGAGTAATTTCTTTCTCTTGAAGCACTTTTAGCAACTTGGCCTGAACCGGGAGTGGGAGCTCTCCAATTTCATCGAGAAATAGCGTCCCTTTATCGGCAAGCTCAATGAGTCCCGGCTTTCCTTTTTGGTTAGCACCCGTAAACGAACCTGCTTCGTAGCCAAACATTTCGGATTCGAATAAGGACTCTGGAATCGCCCCGCAATTCACCTCAATAAACGTTTCGTTTTGTCGCTGACTTCCTTTATGAAGCGCCCGGGCAAATACGGTTTTTCCTACTCCGGATTCTCCTAGAAAGACAACTGAAGCATCAGACTTTGCCACTCGCTGTACAAGTTGCCACACTCTCTGTATAGACTTACTTTGGATGACCATATTTTCCAGGCCATGGTCTTTTTCTCTCAGTTCTTGAATTTCCGATTGATACCTTTCCATTTTTGTTCGTAATTCTTCGTAGTCCTCTTTTAAATGTTGAAGTTCTGTTAAGTCGTGTGAAAAGCTAATAACTCGAATAATCTCACCTGCTTCATCAAAGACCGGAATCCCTGTTGCCATGACCGATCGTTCGGTTGCAGTATGCTGCATTACCTGTACTTCCTTACGCTCTTCCAATACCTTTTTGGTTACAGAAGGTGAAAATACATTTTCCGCTTCAAGTTCAGTCACCGACTTCCCGATCAAGGACAAAGGATCCGCTCCATAAATGCCATTGCTATTGGGACTAGCCCTTAACACGACCCCTTTTCCATCCGTAATGACAATGTTATCTTTTGATGCTCTTACTAGAGCATCAAGCTCAAGCTCTAACATTTCAAGCTTTTCCATATAATCACCTATCTTTCTTTAAATGTTCATTGCCTGTTTAAGACATTCTGGCAATTGGCATTCTATTTACAGCGTCTATCGTCCTCGCCATATGTCCCTATTCCAAAAACCTAAAAAATCAAACGATTGAGTATTCTATTATTTATCATACTTGAATTCTCAAGGAAAGTTTATATTGTGACAGAAAAACCCTCACTTTCTATAACTGTAGAATTGAAAAGTACCGGGTTCCAAATCAAGCTCGGAACCCGGTACTTTTCATTCATCTCTGATTTCCATTTCATCGTCCTGTTCACCTTGCTTGACCTCAACTTTCCAAACAGCTTTTTCTTCATCAAACGCAATAGAGCGAATGATCATCCAGCCGTCTGACTTCTTTTTTGTAATTTCAATCACTTTTTCAATCACTTCTGATTCTGAGAGCTTCGCATTTTTCGGCTTGTACTCAGGAAGCACTTCTACATACTTCGCGCTCCCTTGTCCCGGATAAGAATGCAAAATAAAACCAGTAACCTCCACCTTAACCCGCTGACCCACTTTTAACTCTTCGGCTGCATTTGGATATGTGAAAAACACCGCATCATAAAAATCTTCCCCGCTCCCATTCGAATTGAAATTCTTTGGCATTGTGTCGACAACAAGCATTTTTTCATTATCAACCTGCATAACGTACGTCCCTTCCTTCGAAGGAGTTTCCGTAAATGGCCGATCTGGGTACGTCGTTGTTGGCTCGCCAGGTTCCGCAACTAGTCTTCCTTGCTGTTCGAAATGAATGGTGTAACCTGCAAACTGTTTTCTCAGATCCGCCTGTTGTTCTTCTTTTAAGAAGTCATGAGCAATTTCAATATTGCCTGTCTTCGTATCTGTAGAAATACCAAACGATCCGCGTCCGGATTGCATCGGCTTAAGTGCATTCAACACGTCCTCTTGCAAGAGCTCCAAGTCCATTTCCGCGTAATCGCTACGATAAAAATAAATCGGCTTCGCTAGAATCTCTCCGGCATCCACTTTCGCTTGTAATATTTTTTGCAATTCATCAAGACGGTCATCAGGTTCTTTTATTCCAATCCAAACGCCAGACTGTTCCGCACCTTGGGACTGATTTTCTATAAATAAAACGCCTTCTTTTCGGAATGCTCCATGACTACCATATACTGTTTCGATCGCGTCTGACACGGCTAAAGCTTCAATTGATTGAACTGCCATATCTTCCTCAAGTTCCACCGATGGCTCACCGTAGAACCCACTTTTAAAATCATCACTTTCCAGTTGTTTCTTTGCCGCTGCGTCCCGTATTGGCGTTTCGGTCGCCGTCTGCTCAAGTTCTGCAATAATTTCTCGCTCACTGACAGCTTTTTTATTGCTCTGTAATGTAAGGTGTTCCTGATCATTTTCAGCGGTTCCACATGCGGCAAAAAAGATTGAAACGCTTGCAATCAGTACGAATCCCATTCTTTTCTTCATTTCTTCGCCCCCCTCTAACTTATATTGAGTTAGTCGGCTTGGAAGTTGTTTAGTTTCATCTACATACTTTTTAAAGAGTCCGATATAATCGTGGTTTTACCGCATTTGAATACCTCTCCCATATCAATCAAAAAAGCACCGTGCTGTAGGACAATCCAACATTGCCCTGCGACACGGTACACTTTCAATGCCTATCTTACTTTCACTTGCCCACTTTTCTTTAATAAATACAGCAAATATGGTGCACCGACTATGGAAACGAGTAAGCCGGCCGGAACCTCGTTGGGTGCCAGTACATAACGTCCTAAAAAATCTGCCGCCAATAACAGCATGCCACCAAGCAAAATACTGACCGGGAAAACGGCTTGGTGCTTGATGCCAACAATCCGCCTCGCGGCATGCGGAGCGAGCAAACCGATAAAACCGATCGTTCCGACAATCGAAACGCTGATCGCGGAGATGATCACTCCAACAATAATCATCCATAAACGGAGTCTGCTTGTATGGATACCAAAACCGATCGCCACTTCTTCCCCGAAAATTAACGCATCATACGTCCTTGAGAAATAATAAATAAGTGGCAATAAAATAATGCCCGTGACAAGCGCCATCCATACATGATCCCATGAACTCCCATACGTACTCCCAGACAGCCATGTCAATGCTTGTGCTGCATACAGTTTGGATTTAACCATGAGGATTTGAATGATTGCGGAACAGACAGCCGAGATTGAAACGCCGATTAATAGAAGCGTAACAGGCTGAAAACCGCCTCGGGAACTACAGGTCAGAATGAGTCCCATCACGACAAAAGCCCCTGCAACTGCACCGATCGGTACAAATAAATACGCTAAACCCGGAAACAGAATCATGAACAGCATCGCCGTCATCCCTGCACCGGAGGTCACCCCTAACACGGATGCATCTGCAAGCGGATTTCGCAAAACCGATTGAAACAGAACGCCTCCGGCAGCCATAAGCATCCCTACCAAGAAACTGACGAGAATACGCGGTACGCGGAAATTCCATACGTATGCATTATGCGCGAGCTCTTGTCCAAGCAAATGAAACGGCGTAAATTCGGTCCCGCCAAACCGCAAACTGACGACAAATAGACAAATGGTGATAATCAATAAGACACCATAAACGAGTCCCTTTTTCGGAAATAAAACATGCCCGCCCAATGGAGAGGATTTCCCCCGGACGGAACGCCCCATTTTCATCGCTAAATATACAATACAAGGACCGCCAATAAGAGCAGTCATAGCGCCAACCGGTAATTCCGATGTCTGAGAAATAATCCGTACCAATATATCCGCACTAACGAGAAGCAAAGCCCCCACAACAATATTGCCTAGGATCATGGAAAAATGTAACCGCAATCCGAGTAACCGAACGACATGGGGAGCGATAATACCGACAAAACCGATCGGCCCGACTACCGCGACTGTAATAGCCGCTAGGAAAATGGCGGCTAGCCAACCGACGAGCTTGATCAACCCGACCTTTTCACCAATTCCAATCGCGGCCTCCTCATTCAATAATAAAACATCCAGTTTACGACTAATCGCCAGCGTAATGAGGAGCACGATGCCAATCCATGGCCATGCAAATTGAACGCCTGACCAATCTAATTGAAGCAAAGTCCCCGATCCCCATAAAAACAAACCTGATGCTTCATTTGCAAATAGCAGTTGCAAAGCAGCTGTGAAGGACGCAAAAAGCATGCTCACAATCATTCCTGTTAAAGCGACCCGTACGGGATCCAGCGTCTTCCCGACTAAACCCCATACGAGCATCGCAGCCACCAACCCGCCTCCAAAAGCAAGGAATAAAGGGTGCTTTCCACTGAGATGCGGAAAGAAAACCGCGAAAGCTACCACAAAGAAATAAGCTCCCGAATGAATCCCTAATGTACTTGCACTTGCCAGCGGGTTCTTTGTCATCGTTTGCATGAGCATTCCTGCAACCGCTAAGGAAGAGCCCGCCAAACATCCGATGACAAATCGCGGCAAACGGCTATGCAGCAGAAAATTTTGTTGCTGCTCATCGTGCCAAAGCCGCTGCCAAAAGTTAAAATACCCAGCAGAAGCTTGGCCTTGGCTGACATGAATCGTCCCTAATAAAATAAAGAGCAAACAACCTAAAAAACCGATCGTAATGAATTTTCGTTTGTCATTCTTCATGTTATTTTTGCAATGCACGTAGTAAATTATCCACTAATGTCTCCATCGATAATACGCCCCCAAATGTCCATGTATCTCCACCGATATCATAGAGTTGCTCATTTTTGACGAAGGCTAATTCATTCCAAGCTTTATTGTTTTGCAAGTTATCGAATAGCGGGTCATCCTGTTGAACAGCATGAATGAAAAGTGCATCTTCATAATTTGAAACCCCTTCGACGTTGGCGTCAATAAAGCCCCAAGGTGCATCTGTATTGTCTTTAATCACATTTTCCAAACCTACTTTTTCAAGCACATGACTCACCATGGAGTTTTTCGTGAACAAACGGAAAGTTGGTGCTTGGTTGACTGTATAGGCTTGTGTGAACAAGAACTCCCTAGTTGGTAAATTGAGCTCATCGATTTTTTTCGCAGCTTCTGCATATTTCTCATCTAATCGTTGGATGAGTTGTTCCGCTTCTGCTTCTTTACCTAGCAGTTTTGCAGTCGTCTTAAACGAATCAAATGTGTTTTGGTACAAATCTTTCGTCACTTCTGGCGAAACCGTGTCATAGAAAATAGTCGGTGCAATTTTTGTAAGTTGATCTTGAATGGCGCCATGGTTACTGGACAGTGTAATGATCACGTCCGGATTTAGTTTGGCGATTTCTTCTAAATTCGGCTCTTGGCGAGTCCCGACATCTACAACATCGTCCGCAATAGATTCACTAATTTTCACCCATTTGTTAAACCCTTCAATATCCGCCATGCCAACGGGTTGAACGCCTAATGCAAGCAGTTCCTCCGCAAAGTTCCATTCCAAAACGACAATCCGTTCAGGTACTTTGTCAAATGTCTCGGTTCCCAATGCATGGGTGATTTCTATTTTTTCATTCGTCTCGCTTTGATTCGAATTCGTTTGACCACTTTTCCCTTTTTCTGCACATCCTCCTAAAACGAATAGGAGTGCCAGCATTGCAAATATAAACTTCTTCATCTTTATTTTCCTCCGCTCTTCATTTCATTAAGAATGAGAATCAATCTCAACTAATTATATTCTACTTGATTGCCATTCTCAATAAAATTTTTAAGTAATTTTCTGACCAACATAAAAAGCGCCCCATTCTAAAACAATTTTGCATTGTTTAGAACGTAGCGCTTCTCTTATTTCGGTCTATTGATTGAAAAAACTTCACCGATTTCCGCATAATCATGCCCAGCTAACCTGCTGACGGCAGCCAACCCTCTCGGATCAATTCTCCCCTTTTCATAAATGTCACTGTCTATATGGAATTGCACGATCTTGCCGATGATCAAATCACAGCTAGGAGAATCCAAATCTCCCAATTCCAAGGTATGCTCTACGACACACTCCATCCGAATTTTGGCTTCCTTGACCCCTGGAACAGCAACTTTCAAACTCTCGATGGGCGTCAATTTTGCCAGTTCAACTTCACTTCGATCAGGCGGGAGAGTGGCGGCTGTTTCATTGACCTGTCCAACATTTTGTTCGTCCACAATATGGACGACGAATTCTTTGGATGCGAGAATATTTCTCGCTGTATCCTTTTGATTTCCCTCCAATCGTTGGATCGACAATGAAATTAGCGGCGGATTGGCGGATACAATATTAAAATAACTAAACGGTGCCCCATTCACTACCCCATCCTTGGAAAGAGTCGTAACGAAAGCGATTGGCCTTGGAATAATACTCCCTATCAAAAACTTATAATTTTCTCTTTCGGTCTGTTGAGCCGGATCAATCGAAAGCATTGCAACCATTCCTTTCTATTGTCCTCTGTCTGAGGGAATTCATATTAGGTCCATTATATCTCTCATACCTCTACATAATCAGCGAGGAATGAACCTTTCATTTTATCTCCAATTCGAGATAATTGTATAGGAAAACTGTTAGAGTTGTCTATCTTTTTGTATACACTCTATGCTGCTCCCTTCTCATGACAACAAAAATTTTACCCTTTTCAATATTTTTTTATTGTAAAACGATAAAATACGTGTTAAATTCAATTTAACAATAAATCAGCGAGGTGCTTTTTATGAAACAAGGAACAACCCTATTTTTAAAAATAGCCGTTATTCTTATCGGACTCCCCATTCTTGCTTTGTGCGTCTTTTTGGTGCCCGAGCTTGCGAATTTTGCAGCGGAATTGTATCCAGACATCGCCTTAATGAAATATTACGTTTATCTTGATCTGTATGCAGCAGCGATCCCTTTTTATATTGCACTGTATCAAGCATTTAAACTGCTAAGCTATATTGACAAGAATAAAGCCTTCTCGGCATTATCGGTAAAAGCTTTAAGGAATATAAAACGCTGTGCAATCGCAATTAGCATTATCTATGTCCTCGGCATGCCCCTCTTTTATCTCATAGCGGAGGTAGACGATGCCCCTGGATTCATCGTCATCGGGATGGTCATTATTTTTGCTTCAATGGTCATTGCGGTCTTTGCTGCGGCCCTCCAAAAACTATTACAAGAAGCAATTGAAATAAAATCAGAAAATGATTTAACGGTCTGAGGTGAAAACAATGGCGATTATCATTCATATTGACGTAATGCTGGCTAAACGGAAAATGAGCGTCACCGAACTTTCAGAGAAGGTTGGCATCACGATGGCCAATCTTTCCATATTGAAAAATGGAAAGGCGAAGGCCATTCGATTATCTACTTTAGAAGCGATTTGCAAGGCTTTAGACTGCCAACCCGGCGATATTTTAGAATACAGAAGTGATGATTGAGAAATCGAGGTGACTGACACATGCAAGTAACGATCCAGAATGATTCTCAGAAAAAAACGTTGAAAGTACGAATGTTGAGCGCGCTCAAACAACTTGTTCGTTTTGGTTGGGAACAGGCTCTATCCTGCTTGTTCCCTGTCGTTATTTTTGCCTCTTTAGCTTTGACTAAAGTCATGCCCCTTCCGTTCCTGCCGCGGTATGATTGGCTGCTCATCATTTGCCTCCTCATGCAGTGGTGGATGGTACATTCTGGGCTTGAAACACGGGATGAACTAAAGGTAATCACCTTATTTCACTTGATTGGACTCGCCCTTGAAATTTTCAAAACACATATGGGCTCCTGGTCTTATCCGGAGGAAGGTTACTTCAAAATTTTCGGTGTCCCTTTGTACAGCGGATTCATGTATGCAAGTGTGGCAAGTTATCTTTGCCAGGCATGGAGAAGGTTGAATGTCGACCTAGTGAAGTGGCCGCCCTTTTTGGTAGTGGTCCCTCTTACAGCAGCGATTTATTTGAATTTTTTCACCCACCATTATTGGATTGACATTCGTTGGTGGTTAGCTGCACTTGTCATAATTGTCTTTTGGCGATCATGGGTCACATACGAAGTAAATGGAAAATGTTATCGTATGCCACTTGCATTTTCTTTTATACTAATCGGATTTTTTATATGGATTGCCGAAAATATCGCAACGTTCTTTGGTGCTTGGGAATATCCAAACCAAACCGCTGCATGGAGTCTTGTCCATCTAGGTAAAGTAAGTTCATGGGTTTTATTAGTCATTGTCAGCTTTCTGATTGTCGCGACGTTGAAGCTAGTGAAAGGAAAAAAGGAATTGTAAAAGATAATTTCATGAACCTCCCCCACTTAAAACGTTCCGTTTTTGAAGTGGGGGTTTCCTACCAAATGAATGGAAATGCTCCAGCAAAGAATGTGGGTGGCACGTTCTTTTTACGGGAATTCGTAGGAGTCGGTTTCATTCACTAC
>NZ_JAKRNU010000021.1 GCF_022346545.1 Sporosarcina sp. ACRSM
GTGTGGAGCTGACAGATACTAATCGATCGAGGACTTAACCTTGATTAAAAAGGGCATGGTTGTCCCTGATATTTGTGAAAACCAATGTTGGTTTTATCCGGTTTTGAGCGAACAAGCTCAAAAGAGTCTGGTGCCGATGGCGAAGAGGTCACACCCGTTCCCATCCCGAACACGGAAGTTAAGCTCTTCAGCGCCGATGGTAGTTGGGGTTTTCCCCTGCAAGAGTAGGACGTCGCCAGGCGTCAAGGTCATTGCCGATAGGTAATGGCTTTTTTTGTGCTTATAAATAGAAAAATGAAGGTTTATTTAAAAGAATGCAAGAATAGGGGGGAGGGGAGTTCAAGGAACCAAGTGGCTAAGGCTAATGAAGGAATCCTTTGTTCAACGCCTTTCAAGGCTTTGGACACGGAAGTGAAGGGTTTGTCGCACCGATGGAAGACGGAGGCTCCTGTGCAATGGTAGGGCGTCTCTAGGCGTTAAGGTCATTGCTGATAGGAAGGTTTTTTGATTCATATCTCCTAACTTGAAAATAAGGATAAAACAACATATTGTATAAGTACACCGAAGAGATGGAAAGATTGAATTTTATGGATAGGGTAAGCAATTTATTTGTAAAAGATTCGAATGTAAATCTGTTACAAATTGCTTTAAAGGTTTCCAATAATTATATGGGGTGTATAAAGATATGGCTTAATTTTGCGGAACAGTGTATCTTTATTCATATTTTTCCGACCAAAGTAAGGCGTTCCAGTGAATAATTTATTCAGCGAATAATAGGAATACTTTTTCTTATTTGCAGTACCTTGACAGGTTTTGCGTGCGCTGATAACCTTTTAATAATATTTAACTGAAAACAATAGGAGGCGTAATGGAATGTGGGAATCAAAATTTGCACGTGAAGGACTTACGTTCGACGATGTATTGTTAATACCGGGACCTTCTGAAGTATTGCCGAAGGATGTATCTCTTTCTGTGAATTTAACCGATAAGATCAAATTAAATATTCCGATCATCAGTGCTGGGATGGATACGGTGACGGAAGCAAAAATGGCGATTGCCATGGCTCGTCAAGGAGGACTCGGTGTCATCCATAAAAATATGAGCATCGAGGAACAAGCTGAGCTTGTGGTAACTGTTAAACGTTCCGAAAATGGCGTTATTACAAACCCATTTTTCTTAACTCCTGAACACCAAGTATTTGATGCTGAGCACTTGATGGGCAAATACCGTATCTCTGGCGTTCCTATTGTGAATAATATGGAAGAATTAAAACTTGTCGGGATTCTCACAAACCGTGATCTTCGCTTCATCCAGGATTACTCATTAGTTATTGACGATGTAATGACAAAAGAAAATCTTGTAACAGCGCCTGTAGGGACAACGCTTGAAGATGCTGAAAAGATTTTACAGCAACATAAAATTGAAAAGTTGCCGATCGTTGATGAAAATGGCATTTTGACAGGATTAATCACTATTAAGGATATCGAGAAAGTGATTGAATTCCCGAATGCTGCGAAAGACAAACACGGTCGTCTTCTTGTCGGCGCAGCTGTCGGCGTGACAACAGATACATTGCTGCGTGTCGAAAAACTGGTAAAAGCGGAAGTCGATGTCATTGTCATCGACACAGCTCATGGACATTCAAAAGGTGTTCTTGAGACGGTTGCGGAAATTCGTCGTCTCTATCCAGACCTTGATATTATCGCAGGAAACGTGGCAACGGCTGAGGGTGCACGGGCATTGTATGAAGCTGGAGCTGATGTTGTAAAAGTAGGAATTGGTCCTGGCTCAATTTGTACAACACGTGTTGTAGCAGGCGTCGGAGTACCACAAATCACTGCTGTTTACGAATGCGCTACGGAAGCACGTAAGCAAGGGAAAACGATTATTGCGGATGGCGGCATCAAGTACTCTGGCGATATTGTCAAAGCGCTTGCTGCAGGAGGACATGCTGTTATGCTTGGAAGTCTACTTGCAGGTACGACAGAAAGCCCGGGAGAAACTGAAATCTTCCAAGGTCGCCGTTTCAAAGTATACCGTGGAATGGGTTCTGTGGCATCCATGGAACGTGGTTCAAAAGATCGTTACTTCCAAGACGAAGCGAAAAAACTTGTGCCGGAAGGAATCGAAGGACGTATGCCATATAAAGGACCATTGGCGGATTCCATTCACCAATTGGTTGGCGGTGTTCGTGCAGGTATGGGCTACTGCGGTACGAAGGATTTGTATGAACTACGTGAAAAAGCACAGTTTGTACGTATGACGGGTGCGGGCTTGCGCGAAAGCCATCCACACCAAGTCCAAATTACAAAAGAAGCTCCGAACTACTCACTTTAATGAAATAAAAATTGAGAACCGGAATGAAGGAACTTCAGCACCTTTCCTGCGTCTACATATGAGCGGAAAGGTGCTTTTTTGGTTTAGTTCCCATGGAGTAGTTGAGTTATGATAAAATGACCTTGGGGAAATAGCAATAACGGAGGTAGAAAAGTGAAACGGGAAATGAGAAAATGGGTGGCATTGCTCATAATGCCGCTGTTGCTACTGATGACAATTGGCGCGGTTCCTGCTTCTGCGGCGTCTACATTGGGCATTCATGTGGACGGGGCGATTTTAATTGACGCGGAAAGCGGAAAGATCCTATATGAAGAAAATGCAGATACGCCTTTAGGCATAGCGAGTATGACGAAAATGATGACGGAATATCTCCTTTTTGAAGCGATTGAAGAGGGGACGATCAGCTGGGATCAAGAGTATAAAGTGAATGATTATACGTATGCGATTTCACAGGATCGTCGACTCAGCAACGTACCGCTTCGGAGAGACGGAACGTATACGATTCGTGAATTGTATGAAGCATTGGCAATTTATTCCGCGAACGCGGCAACGATTGCAATTGCTGAAACAATTGCAGGAACGGAAACCGAGTTTTTGAAGTTGATGAATGCGAAAGCGGAAGAACTTGGGCTGGAAGATTTTAAATTTGTCAACTCAACTGGTTTGAACAATAGTGACTTGCAAGGGATGCACCCACAAGGGACAGGCCCAAATGATGAGAACGTCATGCCTGCCAAGTCGGTTGCAAGACTTGCGTACCATTTATTGTGTGATTATCCTGAAGTGTTGGAAACGACAAAAATTCATACAAAAGTATTCCGTGAAGGTACAACCGATCGTACTGAGATGAAAAACTGGAACTTTATGCTACCGGGTTTAATTTACGAATATGAGGGCGTTGACGGCCTGAAAACGGGCACGACGGATTTTGCGGGACATAGTTTCACGGGCACAGCGGTAAGGGACGGCAAACGTGTTATCGCGGTTGTGATGAAAGCTGTCGATGCAAATGGCGTTGGTTCGTATAAAGCAAGATTTGACGCAACACGTGCTTTGTTTGATTACGGATTTAGTCAATTTTCAGAAGTGGAATTTGTTCCTGCCGGCTATCAGTTCGATAAACAAAAGGAACTGGATGTCATCAAAGGAAAAGAGAAAAAAGTGTCCATCGCTGTGAAAGAACCGATCCGGATGATCGTTAAGACAAGCGAAAAAGATTTATATGTGCCGGAGCTAGTTATCGATGAGTCGAAGCTGACAGATGGTGTATTACAAGCGCCTATAAAAAAGGATACGGTTGTGGGACATGTGAAGCTGGTGAAGACGGATGGTACCGATTATGGCTTTATCGATGATAAAAATTCGGGTACTGCTGTTGTGACGGTTGATGCGGTCGATAAAGCAGGTTGGTTTGCGCTCATGATGGGTGCGATTGGTGATTTCTTCGCAGGCATTTGGACAAGCGCTATCGATTTTGTTAAAGGGTTATTTAAATAAGTAAGAAAAAAGGTGTAGAGTCCCGGGGCGGATTCTACACCTTTTTGATTTGCCATGCAGCCATCAACTTTTCCACGGCGGTTTTGATTTCCTTGATGGAAAGGCCGCCGAAGCCGATGAGAAAAGAAGGTTCGCCTGTCACGGCGGTGCTTCTGTATTCATTTACGCTATAGACACGGATACCTGCTCTTCTTGCCGTTTCTTCGAGGGCCGCTTCAGTGGTTTGCGTATGGACTTTCAGAATGATATGCATGCCTGCTTCATCGCCTGAAAATGAAACGGACGGCGCATATGCTAATAGTGCTTCTGATAACACTTGGAGTTTTCGCTTATAGGTCTTCCGCATCCGGTTCAAATGGCGCGAGAAATGTCCGTCAGCCATAAAGCGCGACAGAATATGCTGATCGAGTCTGGGAACGGTGGCAGCATAGTGGATGAATGCCTTCTCGTATCGATCGAGCAACACGGGAGGAAGCACCATATAGGCGATCCGTAGCGAAGGCATAAGTGATTTTGAAAATGTACTTAAATAGATGACGTTCCCGCTTTTATCCATCCCTTGCAGAGAAGGAATGGGACGTCCGCTGTACCGGAATTCACTGTCGTAATCGTCCTCGATAATAAAATGCTCGTCCTTTGAGGAAGCCCAGTTCAATAAGGCGATCCTACGCGCTGCAGAGAGTACTGTACCGGTCGGAAACTGATGGGAGGGGGTTACATAGGCAATGGTTGCTCCCGAGCGCTGGAGGGCTCGTACATCCATTCCTTCGTCATCGACCGAAATCGGTATCGCCTCCCGGTTGTTATGATAAAAAACGTGATGGGTGAGCGGATACCCAGGATCTTCTATCGCATAGGTCGCTTCGGTGCCTAAAATCCGGATTAGCAACGGCATTAGTTGTTCGGTTCCCGACCCGACAATGATTTGTTCGGGCGTGCAATCGACACCACGTGAATGATATAAATAACGCGCGATTTCCTGCCTCAATTCATAGTCGCCATGCGGATGACCGAGGAGTAATAGGTGTTGGGAAGATTCATCTATCACATCCTTGGCGTACTTTCTCCACTGATCGAAAGGAAAGGAACCGGTGTCAATTTTTCCAGGCGAAAAATCGAAAGCAATGTCCTCTTTCATTTTATTGAAGGTCTTCTCAATCGGTACCACCGGCTGGACGTAAGAGAGTTCTTCAATGGCTTGTACGTAAAATCCTTTTCGCGGTTGAGAAGAGATGAATCCCTCCGCTATAAGCTGTGCATAGGCGAGCTCGATGGTCGTCTGGCTCACGGCAAGGAATTCACCGAGTTTCCGTTTGGATGGAAGTTTCATGCCAATCGGTAATTTACCGTTTGTAATGTCGCGGCGAATTTGGTCGTAAATTTGTTCATATAACGGGCTCTCTATATTTTTCTCCAATTTGATCAATAACATTTCCATATTGATGCCTCCAACTGACCTCTTTAATTTGAATTAAACTGGGTATTTTAATAAGGTCATAATCCATTATACTGAACAATAAGAAAAGGGGGAAGAAAAAATGAATTTTCAATACGGTGGAGTCATTATGGATGTTATTAATGCAGAACAGGCAAAAATTGCAGAGGCGGCAGGTGCGATTGCAGTAATGGCGCTTGAGCGTGTCCCTTCGGATATTCGGAAAGCGGGAGGCGTTGCGCGCATGGCTGATCCGCGTATCATTGAAGAGGTACAAGGTGCTGTGTCCATCCCGGTCATGGCCAAAGTGCGAATCGGCCATATTTCAGAAGCGAGAGTATTGGAAGCGATGGGTGTAGACTATATCGATGAAAGTGAAGTATTGACGCCTGCAGATGAAGAATTCCATCTGTTGAAAAACCAATACAACGTTCCATTTGTTTGCGGAGCACGGGATCTAGGGGAAGCAGCCCGCCGTCTTGGCGAAGGAGCGAAAATGCTGCGGACGAAAGGGGAACCGGGTACGGGTAACATCGTAGAGGCCGTACGTCATTTACGTAAAGTGAATGCGCAAGTGAACCGGATCGTCCATATGAACGAAGATGAAATCATGACGGAAGCCCGCGATCTTGGCGCACCTTATGAAGTGTTGCTTGCAATTAAAGAGCACGGTCGACTACCGGTTACCAACTATGCAGCGGGCGGTGTGGCAACGCCAGCGGATGCAGCGCTAATGATGGAACTTGGTGCGGACGGTGTATTCGTTGGGTCAGGCATTTTCAAATCAGAAAACCCAGAGAAATTTGCACGAGCCATCGTTCAAGCGACACAAAACTTCAAGGACTATCAATTGATTGGTGAACTGTCTAAAGATATCGGTACGCCAATGAAAGGTTTGGAAATCGCCGGTTTAGCTGAAGGCGAGCGTATGCAAGAACGCGGCTGGTAAATAACAATTTGAAAAGCGGAGGGATAGCCCTTCGCTTTTGTTCTGCTCATATTTCCAAAAAGGAAAGCGCATACATACAGGCGAGGGTGCAACTTGCCAAAATATTGTCCATATGTTAGGGTAAGTATAATTAATTGCAAATAAGAGACGATGATGGGAAGTAGTAACAAGTTTGTTTTTTGAAGAGAGCTGGCGGTTGGTGCAAGCCGGTAAAGACACTTGTGAATCCGTCCTTGAGTAGCCGGGTCGAACTAGAAGTAGGCCTGTGCCGGTTCTTGAACCGTTATTTCAATGAGTGGATAGGACAAAGGTGTTCTGTCAATTTGGGTGGCAACGCGGGTAGTTCTCGTCCCTTATATAAGGGGATGGAGGGCTTTTTTTATTGTCTATTTCCATTATTGTCGATATTTTAAGGAGGAATAAACGATGTTGGATATTAAAAGAGTCCGTGCCAATTTCGATGAGGTGAAGGAGAAACTTTCGAAACGTGGGGAAGACCTTTCCGACTTTGATAAATTTGGCGGTTTGGATGAGAAAAGAAGAGATTTGATTGCGAAAGTGGAGTTACTGAAAGCGGAACGTAATGAAGTATCGCAAAAAGTGGCAGAAATGAAGCGCAACAAAGAAAATGCCGATGACGTCATTGCACGTATGCGCGCAGTCGGCGATGAAATCAAAGGTCTCGACGAAGAACTTCATAAAGTCGAAGAAGAGCTTGATTATATTATGATGCGTGTACCGAATATTCCACATGACAGCGTACCGGTTGGCGACAGCGAGGACGACAATGTTGAAGTGCGTACTTGGGGAGAACTTCCTGAATTTGCATTTGAAGCGAAACCGCATTGGGAAATCGGGACAAGCTTGAACCTACTTGATTTTGAAAGAGCGGCAAAAGTGACGGGAAGCCGTTTTGTTTTTTATCGTGGGCTTGGTGCACGTCTTGAGCGGGCATTGATCAACTTCATGATGGACCTTCATAATGAGGAGCATGGCTACGAAGAAATGTTACCGCCTTACATGGTGAACCGTACAAGCTTGACGGGGACAGGTCAACTTCCGAAGTTTGAAGAAGATGCATTTTTAGTCGAGGAAGAAGACTACTTCCTCATTCCGACATCAGAAGTACCGGTGACGAATTTTCATCGTGACGAGATTCTAGATGGCGCACAGCTTCCACTTGCTTATGCAGCATATAGCACGAACTTCCGTTCAGAAGCAGGTTCTGCCGGCCGTGATACACGTGGATTGATCCGTCAGCATCAATTCAATAAAGTAGAGCTTGTCCGTTTTGTAAAACCCGAAGATTCTTATGAAGAGCTGGAGAAATTGACAGGCCATGCGGAAAAAGTATTGCAGTTGCTGAAACTTCCGTACCGTGTATTGAAAATGTGTACGGCGGATCTTGGATTTACAGCTGCTAAAAAATACGATATTGAGGTATGGATCCCGACGCAAAATGTGTACCGTGAAATCTCTTCTTGTTCAAACTTCGAGGATTTCCAAGCGCGCCGTGCTTCAATCCGTTTCCGTCGTGAAGCGGGAGCAAAACCTGAATATGTGCATACATTGAATGGCAGTGGTCTGGCGGTTGGCCGTACAGTGGCTGCAATTCTTGAAAATTACCAGCAGGAAGACGGTTCAGTCGTCATTCCGGAAGTGCTTCGTCCGTATATGGGTGGAAAAGAAGTCATTACGAAATAAGAACATGCTTGAAACCGTATTGAAAGTAAAAAGCAATCGCGGGGACGTCATTCAATGTCCCGCGCGATTGCTTTTTTCGTCTAGACTCCAGCGCCTAGGGGCTTGCGCTTTTGTTGCTTTCTTTTTCCGTTCTCGAATGGCCCTGAAAAATGCCGTCAGTATTTCCCCGCATTCATCTCCCAGCACACCTTCCGTCACATCGCATTCGTGATTGAAGCGTGGATCGTTCAGCAGTCTGTAGAGGGAGTCTACACAACCGCCTTTCGGATCACGTGCTCCATAGACGACTCGCGGTACCCTCGATTGCAAAATGGCACCGGCACACATCGGACATGGTTCTAATGTGACATACAATGTTGTATCTTCTAAACGCCAGCTGTCGATTGCTTTGCATGCCTCTTGTATAGCGGATAATTCCGCGTGGGTGACCGCATTTTGGGTTGTTTCACGTAAATTATGTGCACGTGCAATCACTTGATCTTGATAGACAATGATGGCTCCGATAGGCACTTCACCGAGCGCTTGCGCTTTCATTGCCTCGTCGATCGCCATTTGCATATAAAATCGATCCTTTTCAAAAGCATCCATGTTCATCTCTCCTTGTAAACAGTGTAGCATTGAATTTTCTTCAGTAGAAGTTTCTAATGGTTCGGCCCGAATGTTCCACGTGTAACAATTCAGAATGTTGGAGACTGACTTACATTAGTCATTCACTATTCTTCAACCGCTCCGTATGATAAAATAAAGAGCACTTATTGAGCAATAAGGGGGAAACTTAGATGTTTGTTCCGTTCATAACGGTTGAAGGGCCGATTGGTGTTGGGAAAACATCGCTTTGCAAAGCAATTGCGGAAACACAACATTATGATCAGTTGAACGAAATTGTGGATGAAAATCCGTTTTTAAATAAATTTTACGATAACATCGAGGAATGGAGCTTCCAGACCGAAATGTTTTTTCTTTGTAATCGCTATAAACAGCTCAGTGATCTCAAAACGACAATCAATGAGGAGAAAAAGCCTGTTGTAGCGGATTACCATATTTTCAAAAACCTCATATTCGCGAAACGAACGCTACGTCCCGATGATTATGTGAAGTACGAGGAAATCTACAAAATCCTGACGAAGGACATGCCCGTGCCAAATCTTATCATTTATCTTCACGCCAGTTTGGAAACACTGATGAAGCGTGTGCAAATGCGTGGACGTACTTTCGAAAAAAATATGGATCCTGCCTATTTGCAACAGCTAGCAGAAGATTATGCTGCATTTATCACTTATTTTGAATCGGCACATCCTGAGATCCCGATCCTTCGATTCGATGGAGATGAGCTGGACTTTGTAAACAATGAACAGGACTTGCAATACATTTTAAATCGGGTGGATGAAACGATACAAAAAGGAGCACTTTGAATGAATTTACGCGAAAAATATGGAATTCCCAATAATGCGATCATTACAATTGCGGGAACGGTCGGTGTCGGGAAGTCGACGATGACACAGGCACTTGCGGATGCATTACAATTTAGAACATCATTTGAGAATGTCGATCATAATCCATATCTCGATCTTTTTTATGAGGACTTTGAAAAATGGAGCTTCCATTTGCAAATCTATTTCTTGGCGGAACGTTTCAAGGAGCAGAAACGGATGTTTGAGTACGGCGGAGGCTTTGTCCAAGACCGTTCCATTTATGAAGATACAGGGATTTTTGCAAAAATGCATCAGGAAAAAGGGACGATGAATCCTGTCGATTACGAAACGTACACGAACTTGTTTGAGGCGATGGTCATGACACCTTATTTTCCACATCCGGACTTGCTTATCTACTTGGAAGGGCCGCTGGACGGTATCCTGTCGCGGATCCAAGAACGAGGCCGTCAGATGGAACAGCAGACGCCCATTTCTTACTGGGAGGAAATGCATGGCCGTTACGATAAGTGGATCAACTCCTTCAATGCATGCCCCGTACTGCGATTGGATATAAACGATTATGATCTGTTGAAAAATCCACATGAAGTCGAAACTATTGTGGAGCGGATCGGGCACTTTTTTGAACAGACCGCATTTTTAAGAAAATAAATCATACAGGTAAATCAGCCATTCAGTTGTGGCTGATTTTTTTTTCTAGACCCGAGCTCCTGAGCAGGCGCTTACGCTTTTGTTTATTCACAAAACAATGGGCACTTGAATAGATTGTAGTGTTTACACTTACGGACATCATGGGAGTGATTAGGAAGTGAAACCTAACGCACAAAATACAGCGCCCGTTCGCTATATTTTGAGTCAAGCGCATCCAAGCTATGGGCGATACTGTGTTAATCAAGCAGAGACTGACTTTGTCAATATGAACAGACTGCTTTGGATGGAGCACGTCAACTGGACGCGAATGACCATTATCAGTATTGTTTTTGGGCTGCCAGATTTACCATTCGTACAAGAACGTCTTTTAAGGAATGCGACTGATTTGGGGAATTGTTTGCGTCCTTTTTACGGCGATCAAATCGCGGATCGATACGCCGCACTGATTAAAGAGCACCTTGTGTTAGCTGCAGAATTGGTGACGGCGGCAGTAAAAGGGGATGAAAAAACGGCAGCGGAAAAAGAAAAGGAATGGTATCGAAATGCGGATGACATTGCTACATTCTTAAGCAACATTAATCCATATTTAGAAAAAGATGGAGTAAGGGCCATGTTTTACACTCATTTAGCGCTAACGAAGTATGAAGCGGTGTGTATGATTCAGAAAAACTTCCAAGAGGATATCGAGGTATTTGATAAAATTGTAGCGGAGGCATTGGCTATGTCAGATATGATTGCCAATGCCATCGTAAAACAATTTCCAAACATGTTTTTGCCACAATGTTGAAAAACCGGCATATCACCTAGTCAGGGTGATATGTCGGTTTTTTGGTGTGCCCGGCATGGGCTATAACTTGGTGGTGAAAGTCCACTACAGGCTTGGCAGTAGGAACTGTTAGCTTAAGGCAAGGGTGTCCACCGTGAGGTGGAATCTGAAGGAAGCCGGCGGCAAAATCCCGAACTGACGGACAGAAACTGTATATAAGGCTGAATTGGAATGGACGAGTTTGCAAAACATAACGAAGTCCAATACTGCACAAGTTCCATACAGTAAATACAGCAGTTACATGGGAGGAAGGTTATAGCTCTTACCCGGGGAGGTCTCGCGGACGAGTGGAAACTCGGTTGAAATAAGATTTATCGTGAGAAGTCAGCAGAAACCATAGTAGTTTCCTTACGGAAATGAAGGGTGGAACAATCTTAAATCTTGGAAAACAGGGAGGTGTAGACATCACCGCCGAAACGCAGAAAACATCGTGGTAAAAAACCGATAGATGGCTACCTATGGAGAGATAGGTTGGAAACCGAAAGGTACATAGGAGTGCGCAGGGATGTCGACATGGATATGAAAGAACAAGATGGTATCAACTTAATTGACAAGGTTATTGCAGATGGCAACCTTTGGAGTGCATACAAAAAAGTAAGAAGTAACAAAGGTGCTCCCGGCATTGATGGCATTACCGTTTATCAACTAAAAGGGCACATGGAAAAATACTTCAAACCACTCAAAAGGAAGTTGAAGGACGGTACCTACCAACCTCAACCAGTCAAACGAGTTGCCATACCAAAATCTGATGGGTCCAAAAGAAACTTGGGAATCCCGACAGTTCTGGATAGGGTAGTACAACAAGCTATTCTACAGGTCATTGAACCAATCATTGACCCGGAATTCTCGGAGAACAGTTTTGGTTTCCGAAAAGGCAGGGATGCGCATCAAGCCATAAAGCTGGCAGAGCAGTACTACCAAGAAGGATACCGAGTCGTAGTGGATTGTGACCTAAAGAGTTATTTCGATACGATACACCATCAGAGAGTACATGCGTACTTGGAGGAGTTCATATCAGATAAGATTATTTTGAAGCTGGTCTGGAAATTTCTCCGATCAGGTATTCTTGATAAAGATATCTATATCGAAACAACAGAAGGGGCGCCGCAAGGTGGACCACTTTCTCCAATTCTTGCGAATGTCTACTTGAATAAATTAGACAGAGAACTGGAAAAGAGGGAACATCGCTTTATTCGGTACGCAGATGACTTCGTCATTTATGTCAAAAGTAAACGTGCGGGGGAACGAGTGATGGAAAGCGTCACCCACTTCATCGAAAAAGATTTAAAACTCTTTATCAATCAGGAAAAGAGTAAAGTCTGCGGAGCAACTTCGGCAACGTTTCTTGGGTTCAATATTCAAAACCTCATGGGAAAGTTGGATGCCGACCAAGCAAGTCGGCAAAACAACGATTCAAAAACAAACTGAGGAAAGCAACGATCCGCAAACGATCCGGTACATTTTCGGACATCGTTAAAGAGATCAATCAGATTACGGTGGGATGGATTAACTACTACGGAATAAGCAGAATGAAGGCCTTCATTCTGGAAACCCAGCAATGGTTAAATCATCGACTTAGGCAAATCGTCTGGAAAAGGTGGAAGAAAGTCCGTACGAGATACGCAATGCTTCGTAAATATGGCATCGATCATGAGGATGCCATAAAACAAGCAAATTCCCGAAAGGGATACTGGCGCACTTCGAGTACTAAAATCTTGCATCGTGCAATAACAAAAGAAAAACTCATAAAGTGGGGACTGAAAGATATGTCCCAACTATATGAGCAAAGATACTTAAAAGATTGAACCGCCGTATACCGAACGGTACGTACGGTGGTGTGAGAGGTCGGCTAATCAACTAATGGTTAGCCTCCTACTCGATTTTAACGAAGTACAGCTGATTTGTGGAAAAACTCTTCGTACAATCCTTTTAAGATTTTGTTTTCATCTTCTCGATGGACACCGAAGACAAGGCTCACTTCAGAAGAACCTTGGTTGATCATTTGGATGCTGACGCCTGCACGGGCAATAGCGGATGCTGCACGGGCGGCAAGCCCAGTCGTATGACGCATCCCTTCACCGACCAGCACAATCATGGAGTAATTTGAGTGCAGATGTACGTCGTCAGCATTCAATTCTTCCTTCACTCTTTGGATGATGCGTGCTTCTTTATGGGGAGTGAGGAATTTGCTCCTGATGATAACTGAAATATTGTCGATGCCAGATGGCGTATGTTCAAAAGGAATTTCCTCCTCCTCCAGTATTTGTAATAAACGTCGACCAAAACCGATTTCTTGGTTCATTAAATATTTGTCAACGAATAATGTTGAGAAGCCGCTATCCGCTGCAATGCCGATGACCGGGTGTGTAGAATGATTTCGTTCTTTCACGATCATTGTGCCGGGGGCATCCGGATTATTCGTATTTTTGATGCAAACCGGAACGGAACGTCGGAACGCCGGCATCAGCGCTTCGTCGTGGAAAACAGAAAAGCCGGCGTATGCCAGTTCACGCATTTCACGGTACGTCATTTTATCGATGGCAATTGGATTATCGACAATCGTCGGGTTAGCCGCAAATACGGAGTCGACATCAGTAAAGTTCTCGTATAGCTCCGCTTCCAGTGCAGCGGCTAGTAAAGATCCGGTAATGTCAGACCCGCCTCGGTTGAACGTACGGAGTGTCCCATCTTCTGTGTAACCGAAAAAGCCAGGGAACACGATGATGCCAGGTTGATCGCGCAACTTTGCCAGCCGTTCATCACCGGCCGGCAACGCTTGAACGCGTTCAGGTCGATTGGTTACGAGAAGGCCTGCTTCTTTCGGACAGACATAAGTGGCTTCAAGGCCAATATGAGAGAAATAGGCCGCAATCAGTTTAGCATTATTATCTTCTCCGGATGCTTTCAGATTATCCATAAAAAGGTCGGCATCATTTCGATCGAAGTCTAGTCGTTTACGTAAATCCTGTTCGATGATTTGGATAATTTCATCTGAAAGATCAAGCTCCGTCGCGATTAGGCGATACCGGTCAATGACTTTTTCCAGTTCCCAGTCCGTGTTCTCTCCTTTTAAGGCTTGTTCAGCAAGGTGAATCAGCAAGTCTGTCACTTTTTCATCTTCACTGAATCGTTTGCCCGGTGCTGAGACGACGACCACTTTACGGGAAGGGTCTGCAGTGACAATGTTCGCGACTTTTTTAATCTGTTCTGCGGATGCGACGGATGTTCCACCAAATTTACATACTTTCATTTTTATCAAATCCTATCTATTCAATAATAATAATTTTGAGTTATTTCAAATTAGATGAAAAACGGGGTTGTTATTCACCGAGTATTTCACTATAATGTCCTTATACAAAGAACGATTGTTTTTTCATAGTGTACATATAGTTAGGAGAATCGTCAATGAAAAATGAAATAAATATTGGATTGTTAGGATTTGGCGTTGTCGGGAGCGGGGTGGCGAAAATCTTACAGAACCACCAAGAGGACTTACGCCATAAGCTCGGGGCTTCTGTTGGTATTAAAAAAGTTTTGGTGAAAGATTTATATAAAAAAAGAGATACTTCCCTTTCATCGGATGTGTTCACGTCTGATTTACAAACGATACTCGAAGATCCTTCCATTGATATCATCGTCGAGGTGATGGGGGGAATAGGCGAAGCCAAAGATGCGATTGAAAGTTCCCTCCGTGCTGGAAAAGGTGTAGTGACGGCTAACAAGGACGTCATGGCAGAATACGGCCGTGAATTGTTGGAATTGGCGGATGTGAATAATTGCGATCTGTTATTTGAAGCGAGTGTCGGCGGTGGTATTCCATTGATTCGTACATTGGAAGACGGACTGGCTTCAGATCGCATCAGCGCTTTAATGGGTATTGTGAACGGAACGACAAACTTCATTCTGACAAAAATGAAACATGAAAAAATGTCCTATGAAGATGCACTAATGGAAGCGACGGAACTTGGCTTTGCGGAAGCTGACCCATCAGCGGATGTCGATGGCATCGATGCTGCACGTAAAATGGTCATTTTGGCATCTCTTTCATTTTCAACAGAGGTTCGCCTGGAAGACGTATTTGTGAGAGGATTAAAAGAGATCCGTGACGGCGACTTGGAACTTGCAGAGCAGTTCGGTTATACAGTGAAACTTGCTGGATCTGCCCGTAAAGATGAAGACGGAGTAGAAGTGGCGGTTGAACCGGTATTTTTCCCGAATTCGCATCCATTGGCATCGGTTAACAACGAGTTTAATGCCGTATATATTTATGGCGACGCGGTTGGGGAGACGATGTTCTATGGACCGGGTGCGGGCTCCATGCCGACAGCAACATCCGTGACGGGAGATATTGTTGCGGCCTGTCGTAATTTATTGCTTGATGTGAATGGAAAAAGACCGCATGTAATGCAGTATGAGCGAAAAGTAAAAAATGATTGCGAAAAATATTCCCGTTATTTCCACCGTATCCATGTGAAAGACGAAGTCGGTGTGTTAACGAAATTGACGGCAATTTACAGTGCGCACGGTGCAAGTTTGGCGACGGTTGTCCAAGACTCCGATAAAAGTGAGTCAGGTGCGGAGCTGATTTTTATTACACATAAAATTTCTAGACAGCAACATCTCGATATTGCAAATGAATTAAATGAGACACCAGAGGTAATCGGTTTACTAAGCCATTACCGGGTAGAGGGGGAATAATGATGAGAAGATGGAATGGATTAATTGAAGAGTATAAAGAATGGCTGCCGGTGACAGAAAACACACCTGCGCTGACATTGCAAGAAGGGAACACACCCCTCATTCATCTGAAAAACTTATCCGAACAATGGGGCATCAATCTGTATGTCAAAACGGAAGGAACAAATCCGACAGGTTCCTTTAAAGACCGCGGAATGGTCATGGCCGTTGCCAAAGCAAAAGAGGAAGGGAAAGAAATCCTCATCTGTGCATCGACAGGCAACACATCAGCATCTGCAGCAGCATATGGAGCACGCGCAGGTATGCGGACGATCGTTGTTATTCCTGAAGGGAAAATTGCCCTTGGGAAATTGGCGCAAGCTAAAATGTACGGTGCTGAAATCGTCGAAATTGCAGGCAACTTCGACGAAGCGTTGAACATGGTTCGGGAAGCTGGAGAAGGAAAAGTGGCTGTTGTCAACTCGGTCAATCCATACCGTTTGGAAGGACAGAAGACGATTGCGTTTGAAGCGATCGAACAGCTAGGCCAAGTACCGGATGTGTTTGCACTTCCTGTCGGCAATGCCGGCAATATTTCAGCGGCTTGGAAAGGGTTCAAAGAATATGCCGAGCGCAAAGGGACAGCAACACCAAAGCTTCTTGGTGTGCAGGCGGATGGAGCAGCGCCAATCGTCTATGATCGGGTGTTTGAAGAGCCTGAAACAGTTGCAACAGCGATCCGCATCGGAAATCCTGCGAGCTGGCAATTGGCGAAGAACGCACTTGCAGAATCGGATGGAGCAATATTATCGGTAACTGACGAAGAAATTTTGGCTGCCTATAGCTTGATCGCTTCTACGGAAGGTGTATTTGCTGAACCAGGTTCTTGTGCAACCATTGCGGGGATCAAAAAACGCCTTGATGCTGGATTGTTGGAAAAAGGCACGACAGTTGTCGGTATCCTGACAGGAAACGGATTGAAAGATCCTGAAACAGCCATTAAAGTGAACGAAGACAAAACGTTGTTATCCCGTGAACAATTCGATGCACTATTGAATGACTTGAAAGAAGGGGCCAAGTGATGCGAGAAGCCGATTTTTCAGTAGTTGTTCCTGCAACTACGGCGAATCTCGGTCCTGGTTTCGATAGTATCGGGCTGGCGCTTGCTTTGTATATGAAAGTGGATGTGACAGCGGCTGACGAATGGACCGTGCAATACGATGGCGATGAATACGGGGAATTGGCGAGTGGAGATGATAATCTGATTGTGACGACGATCCAACACGTGGCAAAGCGTAAAGGACAGGTAGCCTCACCGCTACAACTTCGCGTTCAATCTGATATCCCGCTTGGAAAAGGACTTGGTAGTAGTGCCAGCGCCATTGCGGCAGGAATTGAAATTGCAGATCATTACCTATCATTGGATCTTTCCGCAAACGATAAAGTGCGGATCGGTAGCGAATTGGAAGGGCATGCGGATAATGTATCCGCGGCATTATTAGGCGGTGTGACGGTATCCTACTTTGTAGAAGAGGAAATGGATATCATTCATTTACCAGAACCTAAAATCGGGGCGGTACTTCTCGTTCCACCTGCAGCGCTTCAAACAGAAAAGTCACGGGGGCTATTGCCTGAACAACTGTCGCATAAGGAAGCGACAGCCGGGAGTGCGGCAAGCTGTGTGATGGCCGCGGCAATGGCACGAAATGATTGGGATACGGCAGGACGGATGATGGAAAAGGATATCTTCCACGAACCGTATCGGAAATCATTGCTACCTGATTTTGAGCAGATCCGTTCCGCTTGTCGTGAAAATGGAGCATACGGAACGACAATTAGCGGGGCAGGTCCGTCCATATTTGTGGCAGTGAAACAAGGCGATGAGAAAAAGTTGGCGGAAAGTTTAGAAGAAAAATTCCCTTATTATACACCTCTCGCCATCCAACCATCCACTACAGGGGCGGTTGTGAAAAAAGTACTTGTATGAAAAACGAAAAAAGGTGACCCACTCGCGAAGGAATGGGTCACCTTTTTATTTAGTCATGTATTTAAAAAGAAGCGCACCATGCAAATTGCATCAGTTTCGCTTCTTGTCATTTTTAATTTGGTTTACTGTGAAGAAAAATCCATTAAATTTGTAACGGATCTGATCTCCAGACTTATGCGCTAAGTTGAAAATATGGCGGAGGAAGAGGGATTCGAACCCCCGCGGGCTTTAACACCCCTGTCGGTTTTCAAGACCGATCCCTTCAGCCAGGCTTGGGTATTCCTCCGTAACAACAAAATCTAATTTACCATGTTTGAAACAGAGTGTCAACAGCTTTAAAATAAAAAACGAAAAAAGTTTCGAATTGATTTTTGTATAAAAAAAGAGTATACTTAGAAATGCCGTGCTAGGTGGGGAGGTAGCGGTGCCCTGTAACTTGCAATCCGCTCTAGCAAGACTGAATCCCTTTTCGAGGCTGTCCGTATTGTAGGGTCTGCCTCTTGCACGTAGTGTTGACGTTTGGGTCCTGCGCAATGGGAACCCATGAACCATGTCAGGTCCGGAAGGAAGCAGCATTAAGTGGACTCTCTCATGTGCCGCGGGGTCGCCTAGACCGAGCTGGCGACAGGAGTAACGCTTATGTGCGGCTGTCGAAGGAAGGTGCACGGCATTACATTTGAAAATGAATCCGTCCGTATTCGCGGACGGTTTTTTGTGCATATTCAGGCGTAATTGATTGTACATAGAAAGATTTCTTATAACGATTTGTGCTATAATAGAAACATTACTGTATTGCGTCAAAAGGAGGAAAAACTGTTGGTATATCAAGCATTTTATCGCGTGTATCGCCCGCAGTCATTTGCAGAAATGTCGGGACAACAGCATGTGAAACAAACCCTTCAGAATGCCCTCCTTCATAACAAGACGACGCACGCCTATTTATTTTCAGGCCCGCGTGGAACCGGGAAGACGAGTGCGGCGAAAGTGTTCGCGAAAGCGTTGAATTGTGAAAACGGTCCGGCGAAAGAGCCGTGTAATGCATGTCCGACTTGTCTTAGCATTACAGAAGGATCGAATACAGACGTTATCGAATTTGACGCGGCATCCAATTCCAGGGTTGAAGAAATGCGGGACATTATTGAAAAGGTACGTTTCGCTCCCTCGAATGCACGTTTTAAAGTGTATATTATAGATGAAGTGCATATGTTGTCGAATTCGGCATTCAACGCATTATTGAAAACATTGGAAGAACCGCCGTCGCATGTCGTTTTCATATTGGCGACAACAGAACCTCACAAACTTCCGCTTACGATCATTTCAAGATGTCAACGATTCGATTTTAAACCGATTACACCATCCGATATTATCGATCGGATGAAAACGGTTCTTGCAGATGCAGGCATTGAATCTGACGAAGATGCTTTGAAAGTTATTGCACAGGCAGCCTCAGGAGGGATGCGTGACGCACTGAGTATGCTTGACCAAGTCGTCTCGTTCAGTGGAGATCGATTGACGGTCGAAGATGCTCTATTGGTGACCGGGTCGATTGGTGAAGGGATTTTCTATCAATTGGCGGAGGCGCTTCTTGAAAAAGATGCTGGAGCAGCACTTTCTTTGCTTGACCGCTTGATCGCGGAAGGAAAAGATGTTTCGAGGCTTGCGGAAGACTTTATCACATTTTTCAGGGATTTACTGCTGTTGCGAACAGCGCCAAGTATGCAAGACTTGCTTGAACTTGTTTCGGGGGATGAACGTTTTATAGAGTTGGCGCAACGGTTTGATCCAGAGCTGTTGTATTCGTTCATTGATATTTTAGCGAAAACTCAACAGGAAATGCGATTTTCGAATCATGTGAAGGTCTATATTGAATCCGCTTTGTTAAAAATGATCCATCTCGATGCTCAACCTGGACAAAATAACAGTGGGCAGGGGAACGATCCAGGGCTTTCTCAAAAAGTTGCAGAGCTTGAACAAGTGATTAAGGGGCTGCAACAACAGATTGCCAGCGGAGCAGGTATGCAAGCTTCCGCTGAACAGGTTGCACAACCAAGAAAAAATGCATCAAAATCGATGCAAACATTCAAGATTCCAACGGGTAAAATCCATGAAGTACTCAAAATGGCTACGAAAAAAGACATCCAGACGATCCGAGAAGAATGGGCGGGGATGATGCAAACACTGCAAAAATCGCATGCTGCATTGCTGGATGAAACGGAACCAGTAGCAGCATCAGAGAACGCTTTTGTGTTAAAGTTCAAATATGAAATCCATTGTCAGATGGCCTCAGAAAATGCATCGCTTCGCGCGGGGCTGGCGGAAGCGTTACGTACCCGAACCGGTAAAGCGTATGATGTTGTGTATGTCCCGGAAGAAGGTTGGTTGAAAGTTCGGGAAGAATTCATCCGGAAAAACAAACTTGCGAAGCAACAGGATTCAGATGATCCGGCTGATACAACAAGTGTCGAGGAACCACTTTCCTTCGTGAAAGAAGCGGAACAAGAAAATTTGGACCCGCTCGTAACAGAAGCTGAGAAGCTCTTTGGCAAGGAATTCATAGAAGTTTTTGATGACTAAAATTTGGAGGAGGAAACAAACATGCGCGGTATGGGAAATATGCAAGGTATGATGAAGCAAATGCAAAAAATGCAAAAGAAAATGGCAGAGGCACAAGAAAAGTTAACAGAAGAACGTCTAGAAGGTGCCGCTGGTGGCGGTATGGTGAAAGTAATTGTGTCCGGGGATAAAAAAGTGATCGACGTCATTATTGACCCATCGGTTGTGGATCCGGAAGATGTTGAAATGCTACAAGATTTAGTTGTCATTGCAACAAATGAAGCAATGGCAAAAGCGGAAGAATTAACGAACTCCACAATGGGTCAATTCACGAAGGGATTGAACTTGCCTGGAATGTTCTAGGAGGAGCGGCAATGCATTATCCAGAACCAATATCGAAGCTGATCGATAGTTTTATGAAGTTGCCAGGTATCGGCCCGAAAACGGCGGGCCGTCTGGCGTTTTTTGTGTTAGATATGCAAGAGGACACGGTGCTCGACTTCGCGAAAGCACTTGTCGATGCAAAAAGGAACTTAAGTTTTTGTTCAGTATGCGGACATATTACCGATGTTGATCCTTGCCAAATCTGTCAAGATAAACAACGCGATGGTTCAATGATTTGTGTTGTTCAGGATCCGAAAGATGTCATTGCGATGGAAAAGATGCGAGATTATAACGGACTCTATCATGTTCTCCACGGAGCGATATCACCAATGGACGGAATTGGACCAGAAGATATTAACGTCCCTTCTTTATTAACAAGACTGCAAGATGAAAAGGTTGAAGAGTTAATATTGGCCACAAACCCTACAATAGAAGGGGAGGCGACCGCGATGTATATTTCAAGGCTTGTGAAACCATCGGGAATTGTGACAACAAGAATCGCTCACGGACTCCCTGTCGGTGGAGATCTCGAATACGCAGATGAGGTTACATTATCGAAGGCGCTGGAAGGGCGCCGGGAACTTTAGGGGTCAAAAGGGATGTTTAGTCGGAAGAGGAAGTTGAAAAAAGAATTTGATGATCGCCTTCTTTCCTTAATGCTAGAAACAAAAGAAGATTGGGAGAGAGCTCGAGAAATTGAGAGATATCTTAATGATTACGAGCAAGAAGTGATCGTTCGACGAAAAATTGCCGAAAGCAAACACTTTTATCTTTTTAAAGAAGCAAAAATCCGACAGTTAAGCAGTGAATGATATTCTTTCAATGAGGAGCATATACTGGACCATTCATTGGAAGGGGTGTTGCTCTATGAAAATTATTAGTATTGTAGCTGTCGGGTTCATTCTTCTTTTGTTGTTGGCAATGGACAAGAAACAGATTCAAAAAGTAATGGAAAGGTTTTCTGTTTTTTGGTTCCGACTCGCCTTTGCATTTCTTATTCTATTTGCAATGAATGTAGCGGGTGGTTTCATTGGCCTTTATGTCCCGGTCAACATTGCGTCAGGCTTGCTACTAGCGGTTTTAGGCATACCGGGATTCGCTACAATTTGCGCCTTTGCATTATTTTTGTAAAAAGTGTTGACTTCGCTTTAAAGATAATGTAGTATTATATGAGTCGCCAATGAGGTATACGGCAGACGAAATTAAGAATAAAAAAAGTTGTTGACATCAAATCAACAAAGTGGTAAGATATAAGAGTTGCTGCTGAAACGCAGTAACGATATGAACCTTGAAAACTGAACAGCAAAACGTTAACAAATACAGTTTGTTGAACCAACTCTGTTGAGGATACAAACACAAACGAAT
>NZ_JAKRNU010000022.1 GCF_022346545.1 Sporosarcina sp. ACRSM
TCGCAGGTTCAAATCCTGCCCCCGCAACCAAATGGTCCCGTGGTGTAGCGGTTAACATGCCTGCCTGTCACGCAGGAGATCGCCGGTTCGATCCCGGTCGGGACCGCCATTTTTTTAAAAATACATAAAAGTGGCTCAGTAGCTCAGTCGGTAGAGCAAAGGACTGAAAATCCTTGTGTCGGCGGTTCGATTCCGTCCTGAGCCACCATAATTTTGGCCCCTTGGTCAAGCGGTTAAGACACCGCCCTTTCACGGCGGTAACACGGGTTCGAATCCCGTAGGGGTCATACAAGAAAAAATATCCTATCAGGTTATTCGTAGACTTGATAGGATATTTTTTTCTGTTTTTATCAAACTCTATAATCTGTTAGTCGTTTCTTCCGCCATGGAAGAATTAAACTTATCAATCTTACAGTTTGTAATAAACATGATGTAAACAAGCCCAAAGAGTCTGGTACCGATGGGGAAGAGGGAGGTCATACCCGTTCACAAGCAGGGAAGTAAAGCTCTTTAGCGTCGATGGTAGTAGGGTGGCTTCCCCTTTTGAGAGAGTAGGACGACGCCTTTGGAAAGGACTATCAAATCAGATAGTAAAGAGTTTTTAGCATTCAGAGTATTGAAAGGTCCAGAAATAAAAAAGAAAAATATTTTCAGGAAAATGTTGACTTTATGTGCAGTCTATCCTATAATAATAAATGTCTTAAAAGTATTGGTGTTTGGAACATGTCTCAGTAGCTCAGCTGGATAGAGCAACGGCCTTCAAGAATAGGAGCCTTTACAAGGAAAGAGAACTTGTAAAGTGGACGACACCGTATCGGTGAAACCTTAACAGATCATGCTGATGGCAATACCGAGGAAACTTACGATCTTTATTTACATAATTAAGATCGAGGAAATTCAAAGGTCCGGTTAATCCGGAGGTAGAAATTCCGAAGTATAATCTTTAGATTATCGTGAGGTTCCGTAGAGACTAAACGTGTCGCACCTGAAATGGTGAAGTTATAGTCCAGACTACAAACAGTCATTGCTGGTGGCGAAAGCCATAGTGGTAAGCTAAGCCGTCGGTCGGGGGTTCGAATCCCTCCTGGGACGTAATGGAAACTACGAGCAACTCAATAGCTTCAACAGTTTGACGTAGTAAGGTATTCTAACTTTTGAAAAATAACCTTAAAAATCGTCAACAAAAATCAACCTCCCAAATTATATTTGGGAGGTTTTTTGTGACCAAAAGAACTGTTTTATTCGATGTTTCAATTAAAACTGATTTATTGCCGCCGAAGGAATCAGCACTAAAAGGAATGACTGTGAAAAAAGCATTGACCACTATAGCGTGAGTATGCTGTAACCCGTGCATCATTATCGATTTCAACTTTTGCCGTTTCAACATAGCTTTAAGTTGATCGTTTTTTTTTGAAAAAAACTAAAGAAGTAAAATTAATTATAAAAAAATGAAATAAATATATTGTTGTGAGATATTCTATAAAAAAATCATCAAACTATAAAAAAATATTAGAAATTCCACTATATAATGAAAATACGGAATAGGCGAGGTGATTTGAATGAAAGCGATTTCAAAATAAAGTGATGACATTAAAGCATGACCGTAAAAAGTAACACCAGAAATTATCCAACAAGCAATTACAAGCTTGTCTAGGGGGAGGCCAAATTTGCTTCCAATAATCATTTGTCGGCTGACTTAAATAGTCGAGAACAGGGGTGATTTGATGCTGTTAAAAAATGAAAAAGTGAATGCTAAGAAATTAATGGAAAAAAACAAACGGAAAACGCGGAAAGGCGTATTTTTGCCAGCATTTCTGGTTGTAGGTGGTGGCGCTGTTCTTGGAATTGTAAACAATCAATTATTGACGGACATTTCTATGAACGGTTTTGTCGGATCTTTGCGCGGACTTGGTTGGCTCTATCAGATTATCTCGATTGTAGCATTAATTATTGTAAGTCTAGTGACATTTTCAAAAATCGGCAACGTTCGCTTAGGGGGAGAAGACGCCAAGCCTAAATTTCATTTCGGCGCTTGGTTCGCGATGGCATTAACTGGTGGAATTGCAACCGGTGTTATTACTTACGGGGTCAATGAACCTATTATTTACTTTAACAGTATTTATGGAGAAATGGAGAAAACTGGCGTAGAACCTGGTACTTCACTTGCAGCGATATATGCGATGGGACGTAGCTTTTACAATTGGTCCTTCATTCCCTACGCAATGTATTCGCTAAGTGGTCTAGTCGTCGCTTATATGTACTTTAATCGAAAGACATCATTATCCGTATCCGCAACGTTAATACCATTGTTTGGAGAAAAGGTAACGAAGGGGATTTGGACAAGCATCATCGATACATTAGCTGTACTAGCTATTGCACTTGGCTTAGCGTCTTCGCTAGGTGCAGGACTTGCATTGGTCGGTTCAGGGTTAGAAGCGACATATGGGATTCAACAAGGGCCTCTCGTTTGGCTCATTCTCACCATCATTATTACGGTTACGTTTACACTTTCTTCGCTTAAGGGATTAGATAAAGGAATCCGCATCTTGTCGGACGTCAATGCGAAAGTGTTTTACGTGCTGCTTATTGTCCTTGTTGTGATTGGACCAACATTGTATATTTTTCGCACATCTACCGCTGGTTTAGGGTACTGGCTACAAAATTTCTGGCAATGGGGGTTAGACCCGATCGATTTAGGTGGAGAGGCTCTCGTGATGTGGTGGACTTTATACGATTGGGCGATTTGGATTGCATATGCGCCGTTAATGGGCATCTACCTTGCCGTTATTTCACACGGCCGCACTATACGACAATTTATGATTGTTAACTGGATCTTACCTGCCGTCTTTAGTGTTATTTGGTTTGGTATTTGGGGTGGAACGGCTTTACACTGGCAACAAAACAAAATTGTCGATTTAGCTAGCACAATCAAAAATAGTGGAGCGGTAGCAGGGTTATGGTCGTTTTTAGGTCACATGCCTTTCGGTTCAATTATAATTCCGGTCTTAATGCTAACGTTAATCCTTTCATTTGCAACAGCTGCAGATTCAATGGTACGAACAATTAGTGTTTTGTGCACAGTGAATATTAGACATGATGAAGAACCAGCGCAATGGAAAAAACTTATTTGGGCACTGTCTATTGCAATCATTGGTTTTGTAATGGTAACTTTTGCTGGTGGTGCACAAGGAGTGGACGGTGTAAAGTATCTAGCAGCATTAGGCGGCTCAACCGTACTTTTTGTCTTTGTACTGCAAGTGATTTCTGCTATTAAAATGTTCTTCTTCGATAAAGTGGAAAAGGGATAATAAATAGGGAAGGGAGAAGCAGATGAACGCCAAAAATATTAAAAAAGTAACACTTGGTAACCAGTTGACACTTGAAGAATTTGTGGCTGTTGCCCGTTTTAATGCCGTTGTTGAATTTTCCGATGACTATCTCCAACGGGTAGACCGATCTCACCGACTTGTAGAAAAGTGGATAAAAGAGGGCAGGGTGATGTATGGGCTCAACACGGGATTCGGCTCACTGTCGACAGAATTGATATCGCAGGAAAAAACAGCTCAATTACAAAGGAATATACTATTATCCCATGCGACATCAGTTGGAGAACCTTTGAATGAAGAAGCTGTCCGTGCTACTATGCTCATGGTCTTACAAAATTTAGGGCAAGGCTATTCAGGGGTTCGGATCGAAACGTTGGAAATGTATCGGCAGTTTTTGAATCTTCGTCTAACCCCTTTTTCTCCGGGAGAAGGTTCTGTTGGTTATTTAAGTCCGGAAGCGCATATGGCGCTGGTGCTGATTGGAGAAGGAAAAGCTTATATAAATGAAGAGCTGTTGCCGTCAAGTGATGCGTTGTCAAAGGTGGGACTAGAACCGATTGTTCTTTCAGCAAAAGAGGGATTGGCACTTATTAGTGGAACAACCACTTCTACAGGGATTGGAGCGCTGGCACTTTACGATATGTTAAAAGCAGCGAAGGCAGCCGATATAATTGGTGCAATGACCCTCGAAGTGTTAAGAGGGACGACGCGCGCTTTTGATGACCGATTGATGAGCGTTCGTCCCCATGACGAGCAAAAAAATACGGCAGCAAACGTAAGGAAAATCTTAAATGATTCTATGATTGCTAAAGAGTCCTTAGATCATCGCTTGCAAGATGCACTGTCACTGCGGGCTATTCCTCAGCTACATGGAGCTGCTAAGAAAACGCTGAAGGATGCATTGAAAACGTTCGAGATTGAGATTAATGCTTGTTCAGATAACCCGATATTATGGCCAGATAGTGAAAATGCTGGAGCAATTTCAGGAAGTAATTGCGATTCCTCATATATTGGCATCGAATTGGATTCCTCGTGTATTGCTGCCACGGCCATTGGTAAAATGTCAGAGCGGCGAAATAATCGTCTCATAAATGGAAATCTTTCTGGCTATCCGTCATTTCTTATGAAAAATGCAGGACTAAACTCTGGATTAATGATTCCGCAGTATACACAAGCCGGACTTTTAAATGAAATGAAAATATTATCATATCCAGCAACCGTCGATACGATTCCTACTTGTGCTGATCAAGAGGATTATGTATCTATGGGATACAATGCGGCTAAAAAAGCACTTGAAGTGGTTAAGAAGCTCGAGTATGTCTTAGCAATCGAATTATTATCAATATATTACGCACATCATTTCATAGAAAGCGATATATCGCCGGGTTCTGCTACAAAAGCAGTTTTAACTCACATTGCTCAAAATGTGCCTCAAGTTGAAGAAGACACATATCTTTATCCGCATATAGAGACATTAAGAGAGATGATTCGCTTTAATGAAATTATTGATTGCGTAGAAGATTTAACTGGAAAATTATATTAGAAAGATCGATCAAGTTGATATGACAATGAAACTTATCGTATATGCAATAGATGCTGGGACAAAACCCACCTCAATAATGAAAAAGCCTTGAAATTTACGCGTAGTAAAATTTCAAGGCTTTGTTTTTTTAGATGCAAAAAGGATACACTCTAAATAAAATTGAGTGTCCCACTACCGAACTTTACAGAGAAAGAAGTGTTCTTATGTTTAAAGATTATAACATGAATCAACTAACATTGCCTTTAGATTTAGATGATGATTCAAGAGTGATTACAATCAACGGGGATGGAGGCATTTGTTTTGGAATTAGTGAGCTTGCTACATTATCTCACTTTAATCTTAAAGCAACACATATCATTTTAAATAATGGATCATTGGAATGGGTGAAGTATATACAGAAAATGCATTATGGTAGCCGCTTTATGCCTTCGAATGTTCCTAATATCGATTTTGCTACGGTCACTACCAGGTGTATTAAAATTTAAACAGGCGACATTTAAGTGGATTGCACCCTAGCGGAACATTTTTTGAAATAAAGGTTGCAAACGATAGAGTTAGATGATATATTATTAAACGTCGCATTTGCGAGTGAGCAAAACGACAAAGATTATAATTGGTTGTTGACTAACTAATATGAGAATGTTAAGATAGACAACCTTGCTTTTCTAAAGCACGAAAGCAAGAAAAAATAACGAAAAGTTGTTGACACCAAATCAACAAAGTGATAAGATATAAGAGTTGCTGCTGAAACGCAGTAACGACATGAACCTTGAAAACTGAACAGCAAAACGTTAACAAATACAGTTTGTCGAACCGACCCTGTCGGGGAACACAAACACAAACGAATCTTCGGATTCAAAGTCAGCAAGAAATGAGCTATTCATTTTCTTCTTTTATGGAGAGTTTGATCCTGGCTCAGGACGAACGCTGG
>NZ_JAKRNU010000023.1 GCF_022346545.1 Sporosarcina sp. ACRSM
TCGATAATTGGATTTTGCCATTTTCAAAGACCTTGAAGCCGTTGTTCGCCCATTTCGTATTGAAATGATTTTTTCGTTTGTACGGGTATTTATTTGGATGTCCGGCTCTTCTTGCTTTCCATGCCGCATCACGTGCAAATAGATACTTATGGCACACGGCTTGCACAGATTGGGAATGAATCGGAAAGATTCCCTTTGTGCCTTTTTGTAACGCACTCTTGGTGATCGATTTCCCCGTTTTCAAATGGGCTTCTTTCGCAAGTTCCAAGCAACGATTCCACACTTCACCCGAAACCCGATTGCACTCGAATAATCGATCAATCGTTTCCTTGCTTGCCCGGAACGGTGTCTTCATACAACGAATCATGGTCAACCCTCCAATCAAATGGTCATATACTTTTGTATACCACGAATCCCACCGATGCAAACATATGTTCTTTTTATAATGAAAATAGAAGAGTAAGCATTCATCTCCCACCCACGCTTCGCGTTGAGGTGGGAGACTTCTGCCCTAAACTGTTAAAAAGCCAAGCATATGATCAAGACTACCCTTTTCTTCCAGACGTCCACTATCAAAATTGTAGGAGGCATTTACAATTTGATTCGGTGCCATGTTTGCGTAGCTATGCAATTTTTCTCTTTGTTCTGGTATAATACTTTTCGCTAACTTTATTATTTCTTGATTTATTCCTTTAAATTGTATTGGTATTCTCTTTTTCACACCAACAATGTTAAAGGATTCTTTTTTCTCGATACGATAATCCATGTTAATTCCTCCTTGGATGGTTAATTGAAAGGAGAGCCGTGGAAATGCTTTAAGTCTATTTTTCTTTTTGACCTCTGATGGACTGATTCCGGACCATTCCCGAAAGGCACGTGAAAATCCATCCACAGATTCATAACCATATTTGAAGGCCGTTTCGGTCACACTCATCCCTTCATGCAGTAAGTCAAAAGTAGCGTCAGATAATTTTCGATTGCGTATCTATTCGCCTAATGACATACCTGAAAGAAATGAAAACATTCTTCGAAAGTGATAAACAGAAGTCCCTGTAATTCTCTCCAATTCGTGATCATCAATCCTGTCACTCAAGTGAGATTCAATATAATCTAACGCCTCATTCATACTTTTCAGCATCTCTAATTCCTCCTTTCATGGATTCATTATAGTAACGGTCAAAAAAGAATACCCGACAAAAAAGAAACGTCTTTTGTCGGGTATCGATGTGAAGTCCATTCGTAATGGGGTCAACGAAACCTAAATGATTTCATCTTTTATTTCCAACACTCTTCATTCCCCTTTATTAGGTTGAATGTTTTTGTTTTCTCCAAAAGAAAGTCAACACAACACCTACAAAGAGAACGACAGTGGCAAAATAGTATGGATAATTAATATCGATGTCAAATAAGATTCCGCCAAGAATAGGTCCGCTAATATTCGCCAAACTTGTAAACATGGAGTTCATGCCACCTGCGAAACCTTGCTCATTTCCCGCAACATTCGAAAGATACGTCGTAACCGCTGGCCGGAATAAATCGAAACCGACAAAAACGATAAATGTAACCAGTAAAATCGTGAAATAGGAATGAACAACCGTCATGAGAAAAACAAGTATTGCCGATAAGATTAGGCTGTAGCGAATGAGTTTAATCTCACCCCAAATTCGGGTTAGCCTATCAAAAAGCAACACTTGTGCAGCTGCACCAAAAATGGCGCCGCCTGTAATCACAATGGCAATATCCGATGGTGTAAATTGAAATTTATGATCCACAAATAAACTAAAAAACGATTCAAACGCCGCCAAACCAAATGAAGCAATAAAAATTAATATAAACGCGATGAAATATTTCGGCTTAAAAATACGTCTGAACCCTTTCTGCGCTTCTGAATTTTGTTCATTCGATTGGGAAGCGCGTTCTGGCTCCGCTATTAAAATAATCGTCAGGATTGCGGCTACTGTACCGAGCACGCCCGCAAAGTAGAAAGGCATGCGCGTACCAAATTCCGCTAAAAATCCACCGATCCCCGGCCCAATGATAAAACCTGTACTAATGGCAGCTGACATGTAGCCAAGTGCTTTTGCGCGATTTTGTGGCGTTGTAATATCTGCAATATAGGCCGTCACAGCTGGCATGATGAACGCCGCACTGACTCCACCTAAAAGACGGGAAATGAATAACACCCATAAATCTTTCCCCAACCCAAATAAAAATTCCGAAAAACCGAAAATAAATAAGCCGATGACCAATATCACTTTTCTGCCTACTTTATCGACTGCTTTTCCTGCAATTGGTGAAAAAATCAGTTGTGTAATTGCAAATGCCGCTGTTAAATAGCCAATCGTTTTTCCACCGATCCCTAGCTCGTTCATTAACGTAGGTAAGACTGGAATGACGAGACCAATGCCCATGAACGCTATAAATAAATTGAATAATAATAATCCTAACGTTAGGTTATAAGATCGCATATTTTACGTACTCCTTAAACACAAAAGTGTATTCGTTTGATTGCTTTACAGATACTATCCTAGTGTATATAGTAACTATATAGTCAAGGGGATGGTGTAAAAAATGCATGAAAAAAATGTAAAATATTTGACGACAGGCGAATTCGCAAAGCTTTGCAAAGTCAATAAACAAACACTTTTTTATTATGACCAAATAGGCCTGCTATCTCCCCTATTCAAAAGCGAAAAAGGCTACCGTTTTTATTCCATCAACCAAATCGATCTGTTCTATGTCATCGATCTATTAAAAACGCTTGGAATGTCCCTATATGACATTCGACAATACACACAAAACAAATCGCCGGAAAGTTTTTTAACGTTAATGTATCAACAAAAGAGCGAGATTGTAAAAATGCGTCAGGAAATTGAAATGAAGGAAAAACTAATCGACACAAAAATAGCATTAATCGAAGAATCCCTACAAATAGACTTTGATCAAATCACGCTCCAACATTTACCGGAAGCTATGCTTTATCTTAGTAGGAACGTTGAAAATATGTCCGATGATGCATTTGTAGAGGTCATTTCGGAATTTATCGGTGAATTGAACGAAGCAAAGCTAGATACAGGATACCCGATTGGTGTGATAACGAAACGCGAACAAGTCTTGAAGGGGGAATACTCCAAATATAGCTATTTATACATCGAGCAACCACAGCCAAAGGAAGGATATCCGTACTTTCAGGCAGTAAAAGGGGATTTTCTCATTGGGTATCATATTGGAGAAGACCAAACCATCCACCTTACATACGAAAGGCTTTTCGCAGAGCTGGAACGTTTGCATTTAACCTTAGGCGATTATGTCTTCGAGGAATATGTCTATGATACGGTTGTAAAAAATGACAATGAACAATATGTTACTAAAATTATGATGCAGGTTGTTAGAAACAATCAACAATAGCATCGCCCCAGTACGCTCAGAACTGAAAACCCTATTTTCAAATAATAAAAACCCCTTCCATGATGTGACCCCTAAAAGTTAGAGTTTATATTAGGCAGCTAATTGGCTGGTGTGAAGACGGTATTGAACCGGGCTCATGCCAGCCAATTTCTGTTTGATGCGTTTGTGATTGTAATAATG
>NZ_JAKRNU010000024.1 GCF_022346545.1 Sporosarcina sp. ACRSM
AAGGTTAAGTTAGAAAGGGCGCACGGCGGATGCCTTGGCACTAGGAGCCTATGAAGGACGGCACTAACACCGATATGCTCCGGGGAGCTGTAAGTAAGCTTTGATCCGGAGATTTCCGAATGGGGAAACCCACTGCCCATAATGGGGTAGTACGTTTACGTGAATACATAGCGTAAACGAGGCAGACCCGGAGAACTGAAACATCTAAGTATCCGGAGGAAGAGAAAGAAAATTCGATTCCCTGAGTAGCGGCGAGCGAAACGGGAATAGCCCAAACCAGGAAGCTTGCTTCCTGGGGTTGTAGGACACTCTATACGGAGTTACAAAGGAATGGATTAGGCGAAGCGACCTGGAAAGGTCCGCCATAGCGGGTAAAAGCCCCGTAGTCGAAAATCCATTCTCTCCAGAGTGGATCCTGAGTACGGCGGAACACGTGAAATTCCGTCGGAATCCGGGAGGACCATCTCCCAAGGCTAAATACTCCCTAGTGACCGATAGTGAACCAGTACCGTGAGGGAAAGGTGAAAAGCACCCCGGAAGGGGAGTGAAATAGAACCTGAAACCGTGTGCCTACAAGTTGTCAGAGCCCGTTAATGGGTGATGGCGTGCCTTTTGTAGAATGAACCGGCGAGTTACGATTCCATGCAAGGTTAAGCAGTGAATGCGGAGCCGCAGCGAAAGCGAGTCTGAATAGGGCGAATGAGTATGGGGTCGTAGACCCGAAACCAGGTGATCTACCCATGTCCAGGGTGAAGGTAAGGTAACACTTACTGGAGGCCCGAACCCACGTACGTTGAAAAGTGCGGGGATGAGGTGTGGGTAGCGGTGAAATTCCAATCGAACCTGGAGATAGCTGGTTCTCTCCGAAATAGCTTTAGGGCTAGCCTCAAACGAAAGAATCTCGGAGGTAGAGCACTGTTTGGACTAGGGGCCCATCCCGGGTTACCGAATTCAGACAAACTCCGAATGCCGATGATTTATGTTTGGGAGTCAGACTGCGGGTGATAAGATCCGTAGTCGAGAGGGAAACAGCCCAGACCACCAGTTAAGGTCCCCAAGTATTCGTTAAGTGGAAAAGGATGTGGCGTTGCCCAGACAACCAGGATGTTGGCTTAGAAGCAGCCATCATTTAAAGAGTGCGTAATAGCTCACTGGTCGAGTGGCGCTGCGCCGAAAATGTACCGGGGCTAAACGAATCACCGAAACTGTGGATTGACACCTTTGGTGTCAGTGGTAGGAGAGCGTTCCAAGGGCGTTGAAGCTGGACCGTAAGGACTGGTGGAGCGCTTGGAAGTGAGAATGCCGGTATGAGTAGCGAAAGAAGGGTGAGAATCCCTTCCACCGAATGCCTAAGGTTTCCTGAGGAAGGCTCGTCCGCTCAGGGTTAGTCGGGACCTAAGTCGAGGCCGAAAGGCGTAGACGATGGACAACAGGTTGATATTCCTGTACCACCTCCCCGCCGTTTGAGCAATGGGGGGACGCAGTAGGATAGGGTGAGCGCGCTGTTGGTTATGCGCGTCTAAGCAGTGAGGTGTGGAATGAGGCAAATCCCGTTCCTATAACATTGAGCTGTGATGGCGAGGGGAATTATCCCCGGAGTCCCTGATTTCACACTGCCAAGAAAAGCCTCTAGCGAGGCGGGAGGTGCCCGTACCGCAAACCGACACAGGTAGGCGAGGAGAGAATCCTAAGGTGATCGAGAGAACTCTCGTTAAGGAACTCGGCAAAATGACCCCGTAACTTCGGGAGAAGGGGTGCTCTGTTAGGGTGTTAAAGCCCGAGAGAGCCGCAGTGAATAGGCCCAGGCGACTGTTTAGCAAAAACACAGGTCTCTGCAAAACCGTAAGGTGAAGTATAGGGGCTGACGCCTGCCCGGTGCTGGAAGGTTAAGAGGAGAGGTTAGCGCAAGCGAAGCTTCGAATTGAAGCCCCAGTAAACGGCGGCCGTAACTATAACGGTCCTAAGGTAGCGAAATTCCTTGTCGGGTAAGTTCCGACCCGCACGAAAGGCGTAACGATCTGGGCACTGTCTCAACGAGAGACTCGGTGAAATTATAATACCTGTGAAGATGCAGGTTACCCGCGACAGGACGGAAAGACCCCGTGGAGCTTTACTGTAACCTGATATTGAATTCCGATGCAGCCTGTACAGGATAGGTAGGAGCCTTGGAATCCGGAGCGCCAGCTTCGGAGGAGGCGCTGGTGGGATACTACCCTGGCTGTATTGGACTTCTAACCCATGCCCCTGATCGGGGCAGGAGACAGTGTCAGGCGGACAGTTTGACTGGGGCGGTCGCCTCCTAAAGTGTAACGGAGGCGCCCAAAGGTTCCCTCAGAATGGTTGGACATCATTCGCAGAGTGCAAAGGCATAAGGGAGCTTGACTGCGAGACCTACAAGTCGAGCAGGGTCGAAAGACGGGCTTAGTGATCCGGTGGTTCCGCATGGAAGGGCCATCGCTCAACGGATAAAAGCTACCCCGGGGATAACAGGCTTATCTCCCCCAAGAGTCCACATCGACGGGGAGGTTTGGCACCTCGATGTCGGCTCATCGCATCCTGGGGCTGTAGTCGGTCCCAAGGGTTGGGCTGTTCGCCCATTAAAGCGGTACGCGAGCTGGGTTCAGAACGTCGTGAGACAGTTCGGTCCCTATCCGTCGCGGGCGCAGGAAATTTGAGAGGAGCTGTCCTTAGTACGAGAGGACCGGGATGGACACACCGCTGGTGTACCAGTTGTCTTGCCAAAGGCATCGCTGGGTAGCTATGTGTGGACGGGATAAATGCTGAAAGCATCTAAGCATGAAGCCCCCCTCGAGATGAGATTTCCCATTACGCAAGTAAGTAAGATCCCTCAAAGAAGATGAGGTTGATAGGTCTGGGGTGGAAGCGCGGCGACGTGTGGAGCTGACAGATACTAATCGATCGAGGACTTAACCTTGATTAAAAA
>NZ_JAKRNU010000025.1 GCF_022346545.1 Sporosarcina sp. ACRSM
AGTTAAGCTCTTCAGCGCCGATGGTAGTTGGGGTTTTCCCCCGCAAGAGTAGGACGTCGCCAGGCGTCAAGGTCATTGCCGATAGGTAATGGCTTTTTTTGTGCTTATAAATAGAAAAATGAAGGTTCATTTTGTATTGATTTAATGGGATGCGAGAGAGGGAAGGGGCGGAAGCCTCTGCAGTTGTGCAAAGATCATTCTGACGAATTAGGCGCTCATATATCCTCTGTCTTCGCTCGAAGTAACTTTTAAACGACCATACTTCTGTTTCATCCGCCCAAAGTTTCTCTAAGCGCTCAATACAACTTCCAAGTGATCAAACTCCTGTCTTAGCGCTCAAAGCTACTTTCAAGTGATCAATCTCTCTCGACAGCGCCCAAAACGCCCTCTAAGTGATCAAACTCCTGTCTTAGCGCTCAAAGCTACTTTCAAGTGATCAATCTCTCTCGACAGCGCCCAAAACGCCCTCTAAGTGATCAAACTCCTGTCTTAGCGCTCAAAAGTACTTTTAAGTGATCAAACTCTCTCCACAGCGCCCAAAGCAACCTCCCAGTAATCAATTCTCCGCTTCAGCGCTCATGGCCTCTCTCTTATAATCATTTTCACATCAGCGCTCAAAGCACCCCTAAAGTCAAAAATTACTTTAATTACACACTGAATCATTTTCAATATAGATACCAGCATCGAGCAAAAGTTATTTTTGTAGATAATATATATACCTACGGAACACTACAAAAAAGTAACTAAAGATATAAAGAAATATTCATATACGAAAAAAGGAAAGATTCGTTTGAAAATGGAAAGTGTATTAATGACAAGAAATGTTTCCTCACTAGTTGTATATTCTCCGGATTTTTATGGACCGCATGCACGTAATGCGGTGCTTTATGAAACACTCAAAAATGTAATTCAACATAAAACGGTTAATTTTGTTGGAAATACTCACGTAAAAAGAGAGATTCTTTATACATTCGACGGTGCAAAAGCAATGATAGATCTTGCCCTACGAGATAGTACTTGCAATAAAAACTCGAATATCTCGACCTTTTATGAAAAAACTCGTGGAGATAATGTACTTAACAGAAGTTCCTATTATTTTAAGCGGTGAAAAATACAAGCGCGAAATTAGACCAATACCAGCCACATCATATAGAGAAGGAATAATGAAAATGCTGAATTGGATGAAAGAACAAAATGTACAAGTTAAGCGAATAAGTGAATCGATCCGTCAATAGAAAGATTGTATAAGATATAAAAACTACGCTTGTGGTATCTAATTTAAACAAGCGTAGTATGTAACTTACTCAAGCATTGGTGGATTTGTACTTTTTGCGACCATTACGAATGAGGAGTATATAAAAGTATGAATCGCTTCGAGTAGGAACCCATAGCAACTTTTCATCATGTCACTTATAATAAGAATTGCTGTTTTGGATATGATTTTTAAAATTAATGTTGCAATCGAAAAGACATGCTGGTATAGTAAAGAACGTTGCGCTTCCGGTATACGGAAACAACGAAAAAAGTTTAAAAAAGTTATTGACTTCTATCTGGCGAAGAGTTATGATAGTAAGCGTCGCACTTCTGGTGTGCAAAACAACAACAAAAGAAATTAAAAAAGTTGTTGACATCGAATCAGCAAAGTGATAAGATATAAGAGTTGCCGCTGAAACGCAGTAACGATATGAACCTTGAAAACTGAACAGCAAAACGTTAACAAATACAGTTTGTTGAACCAACTCTGTTGGGGACACAAACACAAACGAATCTTCGGATTCAAAGTCAGCAAGAAATGAGCTAT
>NZ_JAKRNU010000026.1 GCF_022346545.1 Sporosarcina sp. ACRSM
GTGCAAGGCAGGCGCTCTCCCAGCTGAGCTAAGGCCCCGTGAAGTGGTCGGGAAGACAGGATTCGAACCTGCGACCCCTTGGTCCCAAACCAAGTGCTCTACCAAGCTGAGCTACTTCCCGAAGAACATATAAAATTATTAATGGCGCGCCCGACAGGAGTCGAACCCATAACCTTCTGATCCGTAGTCAGACGCTCTATCCAATTGAGCTACGGGCGCTATAAATTATAACTGGTGCCGAGAACCGGAATCGAACCGGTACGGTAGTCACCTACCGCAGGATTTTAAGTCCTGTGCGTCTGCCAGTTCCGCCACCCCGGCATAAAAAGTGGAGCGGAAGACGGGATTCGAACCCGCGACCCCGACCTTGGCAAGGTCGTATTCTACCACTGAACTACTTCCGCGTTAAGAGTGCGGGTGAAGGGAGTCGAACCCCCACGCCCGAAGGCACTAGATCCTAAGTCTAGCGTGTCTGCCAGTTCCACCACACCCGCAATATAACATCATGACTGGCAAGTCATGAAAATGGTGAGCCATGCAGGATTCGAACCTGCGACCCTCTGATTAAAAGTCAGATGCTCTACCGACTGAGCTAATGGCTCGAATATGGTGCCGGCGAAAGGACTTGAACCCTCAACCTACTGATTACAAGTCAGTTGCTCTACCAATTGAGCTACACCGGCAAATAAATGGTGGAGGATGACGGGCTCGAACCGCCGACCCCCTGCTTGTAAGGCAGGTGCTCTCCCAGCTGAGCTAATCCTCCTGGGTATTATTTCATCTATAAAGGTTGTCCATCATGTAATGAATTGTACAAGCCTGGCGACGTCCTACTCTTGCAGGGGAAACCCCCGACTACCATCGGCGCTGAAGAGCTTAACTTCCGTGTTCGGGATGGGAACGGGTGTGACCTCTTCGCCATCGGCACCAGACCTGTATGATCTTTTTTAAAGACATTATTCATTATATCAAGACTTTTGAGATTTGCAAGCACTTTTTTTAAAAAATACTCATTCTCTCAAAACCGGATAAAACCAACATTGGTTTTCACAAACTCAGGGACAACCATGCCCTTTTTAATCAAGGTTAAGTCCTCGATCGATTAGTATCTGTCAGCTCCACACGTCGCCGCGCTTCC
>NZ_JAKRNU010000028.1 GCF_022346545.1 Sporosarcina sp. ACRSM
TGAATATCACGATGATTCGCATAGCCACAAGGACATGTATAGATTCTCGAAGAGACTTTGCGTTTCTTCGGACAGCAAGGACATTGCTGCGTTGTATCGCTTTCATCATGTTTGTCGATTTTCATGTCTTCCGCTTCTAGTTTATATTCCAGATAGGCATAGACTTTTCCAAAAGCCCAATTGGATAGTTTCTGGTTCGTCGTTCTTCGTCGGACCTTTTTCTTTTTACGGCGGGATGTGTTGCGTTGAACACCGTCCACATCACCAAATGCCACTTCTTTTACTTCATTTTCGATGCACCAATCAACAAATTGTTTCGTTGTTTTATGAAGGGCATCTTGAAGCTGTTTATCACTTTTTGAAAGTACATAGCGTTTCGCCCGGTTGTATCTTTTCCACTGCTTGGAACCTTTTATGCATTTACTCATTTTCCGTTGGAGTTCTGCCAGCTTTTTATTGCGTAGCCGATGAATGGAGCGGATTTTACGACCTGTAATGATGATATTTTCACCATTTTCCACAACTGCCGCAATGGTATGGATTTCTCCGACGTCAATTGCCGAACGGTTTGCGAAAGTATTTTCTTTTACTTTCTGACCATCTTCATATGCCATGGATAACATCAGTTGTCGGTCAAAAATCAGTTCGATTTCTTTGATTTTGCCTTTGGGCAACTCTTTGATCCAAAGTATGAGTGGGGCTTGTAGCTTCCCTTCAACCTTCCCCATCGATAATTGGATCTTGCCATTTTCAAAGACCTTGAAGCCGTTGTTCGCCCATTTCGTATTGAAATGATTTTTTCGTTTGTACGGGTATTTATTTGGATGTCCGGCTTTTCT
>NZ_JAKRNU010000029.1 GCF_022346545.1 Sporosarcina sp. ACRSM
CTTAAAACGTTCCGTTTTTGAAGTGGGGGTTTCCTACCAAATGAATGGAAATGCTCCAGCAAAGAATGTGGGTGGCACGTTCTTTTTACGGGAATTCGTAGGAGTCGGTTTCATTCACTACAGTAGGCAACAACTTATCCGAAGATAAGCAGGGTCGGAACAGACCATCTACTACTTCCTGCCCTTAGGCAATCCGTAGATACTTTGTAGGCTTTAGGCTGAAATCGAGTTCTCTGATTTCACCGTAAAAGGTTTTCGCAAAGAAATTGGATGCCCCGTGAATATCGCGATGATTGGTATATCCACAAGGACATGTATAGATTCTCGAAGAGACTTTGCGTTTCTTCGGGCAGCAAGGACATTGCCGCGTTGTATCGCTTTCATCATGTTTGTCGATTTTCATGCCTTCCGCTTCCAGTTTATACGCCAGATAGGCATAGACCTTTCCAAAAGACCAATTGGATAGTTTCTGGTTCGTCGTTCTTCGTCGGACCTTTTTCTTTTTACGGCGGGATGTGTTGCGTTGAACGCCGTCTACCTCCCCGAATGCCACTTCTTTTACTTCGTTTTCGATGCACCAATCAACAAATTGTTTCGTTGTTTTATGCAGGGCATCTTGGAGTTGTTTACCACTTTTCGAAAGCACATAGCGTTTTGCTCGGTTATATTTTTTCCACTGCTTGGAACCTTTTGTGCATTTACTCATTTTTCGCTGGAGTTCTGCCAGTTTTTTATTACGCAACCGGTGAATGGAGCGGATTTTACGACCGGTAATCATGATATTTTCACCATTCTCCGCAACTGCTACAATGGTATGGATTTCTCCGA
>NZ_JAKRNU010000002.1 GCF_022346545.1 Sporosarcina sp. ACRSM
AAATCGACAAACATGATGAAAGCGATACAACGCAGCAATGTCCTTGCTGTCCGAAGAAACGCAAAGTCTCTTCGAGAATCTATACATGTCCTTGTGGCTATGCGAATCATCGTGATATTCACGGGGCATCCAATTTTTTCGCAAAAACCTTTTACGGTGAAATCAGAGAACTCGATTTCAGCCTAAAACGTACAAAGTATCTACGGATTGCCTAATAGCAGGAAGTAGTAGATGGTCTGTACCGACCCTGCTTATCTTCGGATAAGTTGTTGCCTACTGTAGTGAATGAAACCGACCCCTACGAATTCCCGTAAAAAGAACGTGTCACCCACATTCTTTGTTGGAGCATTTCCATTCATTTGGTAGGAAACCCCCACTTCAAAAACGGAACGTTTTAAGTGGCGGGAGGTTCATATACCGAAATGGGCTTCATTGGGATATTACCCGATATTGCAGCTTATTTCGATGTGAGAGTTGCAACAGCGGGATGGTTGGTCAGTATTTTTGCCATAGGCGTTGACATCTCGGCTCCAACCATGCCGTTATTATTTTCGGGGATGAATCGAAAAAACGTGATGATCCTTGTATTAAGTGTTTTTGTAGTGGGGAACATCATCTCTATATTTACATCCAATTTCATCGTTTTATTAATTGCCCGAATCATTCCCGCCCTTTTACATCCGGTTTATGTTTCTTTGGCGTTTTCAGCGGCTGCTGATTCGGTTAGCAAAGAGGAAGCTCCCAAAGCAGTATCGAAGATTTTTGTTGGTGTGTCTGCAGGGATGGTCGTCGGGGTTCCAATTGTCAGTTTTATTGCCAGCGTGTCTAATTTACAACTAGCGCTTGCGTTTTTCGCTGTTGTTAATATCCTTGTACTAATTGCTACCATACTATTCGTTCCATCCATGCCGGTTGAAGAAAAAATCTCCTATGGAACTCAATTAAATGTATTGAAAAAATCTGTTACATGACTGTCTATACTCATTGTCATCTTGCTGAACTCAGCTGTTTTTGGGGTTTACAGCTATCTTGCAGATTATTTACAAACCGTAACGAATATATCCCCAAGTGTAACTAGCGTGATGCTATTCATTTACGGTGCAGCCAATATTATCGGTAACATTTTGGCTGGAAGACTACTGACGATTAATCCGATTAAAACAATCGTCACAATCCCTTTTCTATTGGGGGTTGTCTATATCGTCCAATTTTTCTTGGAACAGCTTACCTTGCCAATGATAATGATTATCTTACTTTGGGGAATACTAGCTGGAATTTCCGCAAACATTACTCAATATGTCGTTACCTCTGCAGCACCTGAAGCGCCTGACTTTACGAACGGCTTGTTTTTATCATCCGCGAATATTGGGACGACAATTGGTACAGCTGTAGGAGGCTTATTCATCTCAGCAATGGGAACGCAATACGTGGTTCTAGTCGGAATTTTATCCGTCATATTAAGTGCGGTATTTATTTTTTTAAGAAACAAGAAGTTTAGTTCTCAATAAAAAACTGTTGAGGTGAAAAAGAGGAATAAGCTTTTCTGTATTAAAACCCATTAATTACCGGACGTGGCAGTTTTTTTGCGGAGTGTAATCATAAGCGCTTCCTTGCATAAAGGAGGCGGATTTTTATATAATAGAACAAATGTTCCTTGGAAGGGAGAATCTTTATGATCCGTGATCGCGGACGCATAAAATGGACGGCGATGATGTTGCCCGAACATCTGGAAAAGTTACGGGACTGGGTAGCGGAAGATGCATACGAAGAAAAACCCACCCTTGATGAGTGGGCATGGCAAGACATGCAGCAGCAGTTGGATATCGCTTATCGGACAGGGTGTGAAATCCGGGTCAAAACATGGGAAGACGGGGTATTCAAGGATAGAATAGGCGTCTTGAAAAGGGTGAATGGCCAGTTAGGACTCATTGATTTGGAAGTGGGGCAGGATGTCCAGACCCTCTCACTGGACGCCGTTATTGGCATAGAAACGATGGATTTTTCGTGATGTCATTTTCAATGCGAGTGATCGTGCTCTTCCAACTGTTCCTTCAAAACGCTTAGCAGCATGAAGTTTTCGGTCGAGGCAGGTTGCTGGCAGCCTTCCAGTGTATAGATGAATAGCTGTTCTCCCTCTTCCGTTAAGAGGCCTGTACATGTCATATTTGTTTTGGCAGGGTTGTCTCCACGATCTTTATTCTTTGAACGATCAATTTCCAAATCGAATACAGACCCGTTGAAAGAGAGATTGTACAACGTAGGATTTCCATCGGGTGTATAGTTGGTAATCCGTACGGAAGCCTTTTCTCCGGATTCAGTTTTTTCCAAAAAGTGTTCAAAGCGGGTAAAGTTATAAATGGGACCATGCATATTAATCACATCCCCATTTTTTACCGCTTTATCACTATCATACGAACAAGCGGATAAAAGAAGCACGATAAGAATACCAAATAGATACAAGCACTTTTGCATAGAATCCCTCCAGTGATATACTTAAGGTTTCACGACCACTATATGTATCAATCAAATCCCTTACCCCTTCTCGATGTATGAAAAATAATTCAACAAGCGGATTTTTTCATTCAAATGAGTTAATGTTCCGTCAAATGTCATAAACTGTTCACAGACAAATTAGGCGTATTCAAGTGTTTCTTTTGGTACGATTGAAGCAGAAAAGTGAAAAGGAGAATAAGAATGGCTACTGATTTAAATCTGTTCCTCGCTTTTGGCGCAGGGTTTCTCAGTTTCATATCGCCATGTACATTGCCACTATACCCGGCATTTCTTTCGTATATTACAGGCATGTCATTGGACGATTTGAAATCGGACTCAAAACGGATGAGCAAAAGTGGAATGTTACATACGTTATTCTTTTTAATCGGATTCTCGATTATATTTATCGTACTCGGTTTCGGCACGTCATTTATAGGAAAGTTTTTTATACAAAACCAGGAAATTCTACGACAAGTTGGAGCGATTTTTATCGTCTTATTCGGAGTCATCATTGCCGGATTATTCACACCACAATTTCTGATGAAAGAAAAAAGGCTTCAATTCAAAAACAGGCCTTCAGGCTATTTTGGATCCGTGCTTATCGGACTTGGCTTTGCGGCAGGCTGGACACCTTGTTCGGGACCGATCATTGGAGCGATTATCGGTTTAGCTGCGGCTAATCCAGGGTCCGGCATGGCCTATATGATCGCTTATGTCCTTGGTTTTGCGATACCATTCTTCATCCTGTCGTTCTTCATCACCAGACTTGGATGGATTCGCAAATCGAGTGGCATCATTATGAAAGTTGGCGGTTATATTATGATTGCCGTTGGAGTCTTGCTGTTTTTCGACGGCATGACATACATCATCAATTGGTTAAGCCCACTTTTCGGGGATTTCACGGGCTTTTGATAGAAGGTTGGAGGAATACCAATGAAACAAATTGGATCATTCAAGGAATGGCTGGAGATCATTGAACAAAATCAAGAGTTGCTCTTGTTTGTCAAGACAGACAATTGTTCGGTCTGCGACGGGTTGTATCCGCAAGTAGAGGACTTGCAAGCAGCATATCCGATCCCTTTTTACAAAGTGAATGTGGCGGAAGTGCCGGAAATTGCTGGGCAGTTATCCTTATTTACCGCACCCGTCGTCCTTTTGTTCGCAAATGGAAAAGAGTATGCGCGCTTTGCTAGGTTTGTTCAAATGGAGGAGCTGAAAAGACGCTTAGGGGAACTGGTGGAACGGGGGAAAAAGATTGAGCGCACTGATTGATACGATTTTTACAAAGGTGCCCCCGACATACCTGATTATCGGTTCGACGGCGCTCGCCTTATTCATGGGGACGCTCGCATTGATTGTCCGGTCAAAAGCCGCAAAAAAACCAGTGACACCGAAAAAAATCATCTTGCCGCCTCTGTTCATGTCAACAGGAGCATTGATGTTCATTTTTGAGGAATTCCGGGTACCGCCGCTACAGGTGCTTGAAGCACTCGCTGTCGGTATGCTTTTTTCGATCATCCTTATTAAAACAACAAACTTCCAGCGTCGAGATGGAGATATCTACATGAAGCGCTCAAAGGCTTTCTTGTTTATCTTATTCGGTCTGTTGATTGTTCGTCTCATTGGGAAACTGATGCTCAGCAATACGATTGACGTCGGAGAACTCGGCGGGATGTTCTGGATACTGGCCTTTGGGATGATTGTGCCATGGCGGATCGGAATGCTAATCAAATACAATCGTCTCAAACAAGAAAAAGGTGTCCGCAACTAATTGCAGGCACCTTTTTTCTTATGTTCCTTTAGAATAGATGTTCATAGGGAGTGAGATCCACTTCCATGGAGTTCAACTTTTTACGTAGAAATTTATGGTCGCGTTTTGGCGTTGCCTGTATATATCCACGTATGATAAGATCAAAGTCGATTTTCTTCGCTTTTTCTGCAAGCGCAATTTCACCGATTTTACCGGCAATTTTTTGTTTGGCAACGGGGCGGAACAGTTCTGGAACAGGCGACACCAATTCGTTCAACAGAAGTTTCGCTTCATCATTCCACAGATGAAGGGAACTTTCTACATAATGTTCTTCCCAGTCCAGCGTAGATTTACCGTCCGCTTTCGGAAATACTTTTAAAAATTTCCGGAACATGAAAAAGCCGCCGATTCCGAAAAGTGCGACAAGTACAATGCACCAAAAAAGGATGAACCACATAAATAAGTCTTGTTGCAACAGTCTTCACCTCTTCCATTCTATTCACCATTATAAGAGCATCCGCCAGAAAATTCACGGACAATGTATTTTTTCTTGCTGATTCGACAGATAGAGGGAGAGAGAAGGTCGATACTTAGCGTTAAAAGTGAAATCCACTTCACAGAAACGTCAATGTTTTGCCATGGAACTCATCAGCGCTTCGCTTGTCTAGGACAATCAGTTCCGCTATGATGAACGTATCAAGAGATAGTGGAGGAAAGAGAATGCGTAAAAAATGGTTACTGCCTTTTTGCTTACTTGTCGTACTCGTTTTGAGTGCTTGTTCACAAGGTGGTTTCAAAGCGGATCACGAATATGACATTGAGCCATTTGAATTTACGAACCAACATCATGAAAAAGTTTCGTTGGAGGATTTAAAGGGGAAAGTATGGTTGGCACAGTTTGTATTCACGCAATGTCAGGATGCTTGTCCACCGATGATGGTCAATATGACGAACGTTGAGAAAGACCTTGCAGCCGAAGGTGTCGAAGATTATAAAATCGTGTCGTTCAGTATCGATCCGGAAACAGATACGCCGGAATTGATGCAAGAATATCTCGATCTTTTTGATGTCCAAGATCAAAGTAGATGGGAAATGTTGACAGGTTTTAAGCAGGAAAAAATCATCAAATTTGCGATGGACTCATTTAGAACGCTTGTTGCCGATGATCCACAAAACAATAATGTGATTCATGCTACATATTTCTCCCTTGTTAACCAAGAGGGAAAAGTTGTGAAAACATATAACGGATATTCAGATGTCCCGTACGAGCAAATTGTGAAAGATGTCAAAGCACTCGTTAAAGCAGGTGCATAAGTAAAGGAATACGAAAATTGACGGGGTGTAAAAATGAAACAAAAAAAACGAAAAGGATTATCCATCAAAGTAAAGGCCATGCTCCTTTTCTTGCTGATCCCCGTCGCTGTCACTGTCTTCACATTGACGGCCATCATTTGGACAAGTCTGAACGATTCTGAGTTCATCAAAAAGTCGGCGAGTACGTTGCTTGAAATCGGAGACCGCCATACGGCCATGACAATTCCTGAGGAATATATCCCCGTTTACAAAGAGGCGGCCGAGACATACGGTATTCCATGGACGCTTCTCGCTGCCCATCACCGGATTGAAACGAAGTTTTCGACAATGGATCCGCTCCTTTCCCCGGTTGGGGCAGAAGGACATATGCAGTTTATGCCATGTACATTTGTCGGATGGAGTTACCCTGGTTGCGGAGGACTTGGACAAGGGGAGATTCCAGAAGAGGATAAAACAAATCCGGAAATTATTGCCGAATACGGTGGGTATGGAGTCGACGCGAATGGGGATGGGATTGCCGATCCATACGATCTGGAAGATGCCATCTTTAGCGCGGCGAATTATCTTTCCCAAAGTGGTGCGGCAGATGGAGATCTTGAAAAAGCGATTTTCCATTACAACCACAGTGAAAAATATGTTCAGGACGTTCTTTATTTTTTCAACGAGTTTGAAGCATATCGTTTGAAAACAGAGCAATAAACGGCACACTGGTTAACAATTTAGGCTCCATTGTAGAGCGCATAAAAAAAGATGGAACACCCAAATCGGTGTCCATCTTTTTTTATGCGCTTATGATGCTTTACGCATCGATTTTAAAATAAGGCTCACAATGAATACAAGCACAATCGCACCAATCAAGGCAGGGAAGATGTAGAAATCAGAAACTCTTGGTCCCCATTGGCCTAAAAGCATTCCGCCGACCCAAGCACCGATGATTCCGGCAATGATATTACCGATAATCCCGCCTGGAATATCTTTTCCTAAAATAAGGCCTGCCAGCCAGCCGATAATCCCACCAACGATTAAAAACCAAATGAAGCTCATGTTGTTCATCTCCTTTTTAGTCATTCATAATTGCTTTCTTAGTATTTGCTATAACCGTTATGGCGATACGCTAAACATCAGACAGGTTAAAAATTACCAAAAAAGAGCTAAAAAATTAGCGAATGACCGTCGCGCCAAGGGTTGCTTCAAAATGATTCAACGCCCATTCGTGCCCGACAGGATTAAAGCTTGCCACACCTTTTTCGTGAATAAAGAGATCGAAGCCGCGATTATAAGCATCGACGGACGTATGAAGAATACAGATATCCGTACAGACACCGACAAGATGTAATTCCGTAATGCCGCGTGCCCGCAATAACAATTCCAAATCGGTTCCTGCAAAGGCACTAAAACGTGTTTTATCCATCCAAATGATATCTTCTTTGCGTTCATTGTACAATTGCTGAAGAGAACCGAATAAATCTCTTCCCGCTGTTCCGCGGATATTATGCGGCGGGAATTGCTTCGTTTCAGGATGGTACGGATCATCGAGATCATGCACATCGACCGGCATCACAATAAAATGGCCTTCATCCAAAAAAGTTTTCGTCAAGTTTGTAATGTACTCTTCCAAAGCGATGCCAGGTTCGCCGCAAGTGAGCGCACCATCTTTAGCAACGAAATCAACTGTGTAATCAATCACTAGTAAAGCTTTTTTCATTGAAGTTCGCCCCTTTTTCACTGATCATTTCAATCATGTCATATTTCGATTGAAAAAACAGTATATTTCAAAACCGCTAATTAGTAAATTAGAACAATCGACAATATATGAAAGTGTTTGAAAAATCTTAATAATAAATGAATAAGTCATTACATTATCTTATGGAAGACTATAAAATTAATGTATTTTACTTATATAGAATTGTATATTATGATGGACTAGAGAAAAGATGCTCCTTTATAGCCTTTTCAGTAGTTTTCAGTCGATAGAAGGAGGAATTCAGCAATGGCAAAAAGCAATTTGCACAACAGCCGTAAATCATTCGAGCTGAACGGAAAGACGTATAACTATTACCGTCTTGCCGCCCTTGAAGATGCGGGTATCGCGAACATTTCCAGACTGCCTTACTCAGTCAAAGTGCTACTTGAATCCGTCCTACGCCAGCATGACGGCTATGTAATCAAAGACGATCACGTCGAAAATCTGGCAAAATGGGGTAATAATGCGGACGCAGGTGCCGAAGTGCCATTTAAACCGTCCCGCGTCATTCTTCAAGACTTCACAGGTGTACCTGTTGTCGTCGATTTAGCATCACTTCGTTCAGCAATGGCTGAAATGGGTGGAGACCCTGACAAAATCAACCCGGAAATCCCGGTTGACCTTGTTATTGACCACTCCGTACAAGTTGACCGTTACGGAACGCTTGATGCATTGCAAAAAAATATGGAGCTTGAGTTCGAGCGTAATGCTGAACGTTACCAGTTCCTAAGCTGGGCACAAAAAGCTTACGATAACTACCGTGCTGTACCACCGGCAACAGGGATCGTTCACCAAGTAAACCTTGAGTATCTTGCGAACGTTGTCCATGCGATTGAAAATGAAGACGGTACATTCGAAACGTACCCGGATACACTTGTCGGAACAGACTCCCATACAACGATGATCAACGGTATCGGTGTTCTCGGATGGGGTGTAGGTGGTATCGAAGCGGAAGCGGGTATGCTTGGTCAACCTTCTTACTTCCCGATTCCAGAAGTAATTGGTGTAAAACTTGTTGGTGAACTTCCAAACGGAACGACAGCGACAGACCTTGCCCTCAAAGTGACACAAACACTTCGTGCACATGGTGTAGTTGGTAAATTCGTCGAGTTCTTCGGACCAGGCGTTTCCAAGTTACCATTAGCGGACCGTGCGACAATTGCAAACATGGCTCCAGAATACGGTGCAACTTGCGGATTCTTCCCGGTAGACGAAGAGGCACTTGATTACATGCGCCTAACAGGTCGTGAGGAAGATCACATCGCAGTAGTCAAACAATACTTAATCGAAAATGATATGTTCTTTACAGCGGATAAGGAAGAACCGACGTATACGGATGTTGTTGAAATCGACCTATCCCAAATCGTGGCAAACTTGGCTGGACCGAAACGTCCACAAGATATGATTCCTCTTACAGAAATGCAAAGCGCGTTCAATGACGCAGTTGTTGCACCTGAAGGGAACCAAGGTTTCGGATTCACACCAAAAGAGCTTGAGAAGAAAGCGACAATCCATTTCGAAGATGGACGTACAGCTGATATCCAAACAGGTGACATTGCGATTGCCGCAATCACTTCTTGTACGAACACATCTAACCCTTACGTTATGCTGGGTGCTGGGCTTGTTGCGAAAAAAGCTGTCGAAAAAGGTCTTACACCGCCAGCTTATGTCAAAACATCCCTTGCACCAGGTTCAAAAGTTGTTACAGGTTACTTGCAAGATTCCGGTCTTGACAAATACCTAGACCAAATCGGATTCACGACAGTCGGATATGGTTGTACAACTTGTATCGGTAACTCTGGTCCGCTTCTTCCTGAAATTGAAAAAGCGATCATGGATAGCGATATGCTTATGTCTTCTGTTCTTTCAGGTAACCGTAACTTCGAAGGACGTATCCACCCACTTGTAAAAGCGAACTACTTGGCTTCACCGCCACTAGTTGTTGCTTATGCTTTGGCTGGAACAGTCGATATCGATTTTGAAAAAGATCCGATCGGTAAAGACAAAGATGGGTACGATGTATTCTTCAAAGACATCTGGCCGTCATCCGAAGAAGTTCAAGATGTTGTGAAAGCAACTGTTACACCTGAATTGTTCCGTAAAGAATATGCACGCGTATTCACGGAGAACGAAGCATGGAATGCAATTGAAACAACTGATGAGGCATTGTATGATTTTGACGAGGATTCCACGTACATTCAAAACCCACCGTTCTTTGAAGGACTTGCAAAAGAACCTGCTGACATCCAAGGACTATCAGGACTTCGTGTCATCGGTAAATTCGGCGATTCCATCACGACGGACCATATTTCACCAGCGGGTGCAATCGGTAAAGATACACCAGCCGGTAAATACTTGACTGAAAAAGGCGTCAGCCCTCGTTTCTTTAACTCATACGGTTCACGTCGTGGTAACCACGAAGTGATGATGCGCGGTACATTCGCGAACATCCGTATCCGTAACCAAATTGCAAAAGGCACAGAAGGCGGCTTCACAACTTACTGGCCGACAAAAGAGATCATGCCGATCTATGATGCAGCGATGAAGTATCAAGAAAACGGTACAGGTCTTGCAATCATTACTGGTAAAGACTACGGAATGGGCTCTTCACGTGACTGGGCTGCGAAAGGTACCTCCCTTCTCGGCATTAAAACAGTTATCGCAGAAAGCTACGAGCGTATTCACCGTTCAAACCTTGTCATGATGGGTGTTCTTCCACTTCAATTCATGAATGGTGAAAGTGCTGAAACACTTGGCCTAACAGGTGAAGAGGAAATCAGCGTCAATATCGCGGAAGGCGTAAAACCTCGTGATATTCTAAAAGTGACAGCGACATCTCCAGATGGAACTGTTAAAGAATTCGACGTATTAGCACGCTTTGACTCAGAAGTTGAAGTTGACTACTACCGTCACGGAGGAATCCTACAAATGGTTCTTCGCGACAAAATGAAAAACAACTAATGCCAAATAGGGTGTAGACAAAGTATTGTTTAACTTTGTCTACACTCTTTTTTAGTGAATAAACCATAAGCAGGTATCTCTTTCAGCCTGATTGAAAACGCTTGTCATGTGGAAGGTAGGCTAAGAGCGCGACGTCCTGTCGCAACGCCTGCATGACTCGCTTCCTGCGAGCCCGCGCGAAGTCGAGCGAAGACGCGAATCGAACTAAAGTTCATGAGCGGACGAGCGAGACGAGCAACAACGGGTGCGAGCGTTTGTCAACAGGCTGAGGTGTCCGAGTGAATCGGGCACCTTTTTTCTTCGACATTTTGTATAATGGACAAAGAGGTGAGCAATGTGCATATTAGCGAAAAAGAAATTGAAATCAGATACGCGGAAACCGATCAAATGGGAGTCGTCTATCATGCGAATTATTTAGTTTGGATGGAAATCGGACGGACCAAATTGATTGAAGATCTCGGTTTTACATATGCCGGTTTGGAAGCAAGCGGCTATTTATCGCCGGTAACGGATTTATCGATCCAATATAAGGCTGCGATGAAATACGGACAAAAGGCGACAGTCCGCACATGGATCGAGTCACATGATAGGCTGCGCACGACATACGGCTATGAGATTCTTCACGAAGATGGAAAAGTGGCAGCAGCAGCCACTTCGGAACATGTTCTCGTCAAGAAAGAAAACTTTCGACCAGTTTCCTTGCAGAAAGTCGATCCGGCATGGGATGCTAAATACCGGGAGATTCGAAAGGTGAAAGACTGATATGGCGTTCGGCATACAACGGGCGGAACTGAAAGCATGGAAAAAAGCGGTCAGTGATGGCGACATCGCTTTTTTGACCCATTACTGGCTTGATGACCGTTTTCCCGGATGCAAAACGGTGACCAAAGCGGGTTGCGCGAATGTTGAAAAGTTGATTGAATGGGGAAAACAATATGGATTGAAACCGGAATGGATCGATATGCGGAATGATTATCCTCATTTCGACTTATTTGGAAACGAAGAACGAACTATTCTGGAAAACGAAGGCTTTATCGACCAATTGGAACGATTCGGCCTAAGGACAAAAGCGTAGGGCATTGAGCCTTATGCTTTTTCTATTTTTAATCGATCTGTCTAAGCCTAAGCGCTACGCTTACAGCATAAGAATGAAAGGAGGCAATAGGGGTGCAATTGAAAGGTGAAATGATAAATGGAAACCATCTTATTTATTGAAACAACCAAATTGGGTTCGAGCAGGGAAGCGCTAAAAGTTGCTGCGCGATTAGGCTATCGTACAGTATTGTTAACGGAAAGAAGGAGTTTTATCGAGCAACAGGATGAATTTGCAGAGGTTGCACAAATGATTCATTTTGAAAAATTGACAGAAGAGCGAATTCGCACTACGATTAACCAGCTTCAAGAGCAAGGGGCTATTATGAAGACGATCATCAGTTTTGTAGACCCGTTTGTATCAATCGCTGCACAACTTGCAAATGAATATTGTGGTGCCCAAATTTCCGTTGAAGCTTTGAAAATAATGGAAGACAAAGCGGCAACAAGAAAAGAATTGAAACAACATGACGCGACCCCAAATTTTGAAATCATTGATCTCAGAGACGATTGGGCACGTCTGATCCATAATGGGTACAAATATCCAATGATCGTTAAGTCAGCCCTTTCTAAAGCCTCCAAGGATGTCTACGTCGTTGAAAATAAAATAGAGATGCAAAAGATACTGAAGAAATTGACGAAGCAAGATTGTCACCAAAAAATAATACTGGAGGAATACTTAGACGGACCCCAATATTTAGTCGAGGTGCTTGTGCGCAGCGAAAAGAGCACGATTGTGGCGATTGTTCAACAAGACATCACGCAAAACCTCAAGTTCATTGTAACCGGTTATGCGGTCAAGCTGGATGTGAAAGATGAATTCTATCAGAAACTTGTTCAAGCAGTTGAATCAATCATAAAGGAACTTAAGATTTCAAATGCTGCTTGTCATCTTGAATGCAGATTTGTAAATGGGGAGTGGAAGCTCATTGAAATGAATCCAAGGATAGCTGGTGGAGCGATGAATCGTATGATAGAAGAAGCATTTGGCATTCATCTCGTTGGAGAAACGATTAAACTATATCTCGGTATTGAACCCGATTTGACAAGGAAATTTGAGAAATCCATTTACACCCGCTATATAATCATTGGATCTTGTGGCTACCTCTTAAAAGTAATAGGTGAACAGAAGGCCAAAGCACAACCTGGCGTAAAAGAGGTCTCTATCAAACCCGGAAAAGGAACGATCATGATGCCTGCGCTTTCCATGGGGCATCGTTACGGATATGTGATCGCTTCCGGAGATACTCCAGAAGAAGCAAAGACAAACGCGGTGAATGCCGCCAATCACATCAAATTCTACTTGGAACTACTGTAGGATTTTTAGAAATCCTCTCCAAAATCTCTCTCCCGGCATACACTAAAGTTATAGGATATACGAGTGATAGCTACCCAAGTGGGAAGGGGGACAAGTCGAAGTGGGGAAACAAAGTTGTATTTGTCAGTCGATGAAAGCATTGCTAAAGGAACAATGTATGCTGGCAGAGATGGAATTTCAATTTATCTGTGTATCTAAAAAGGTGGATACCATTCCTTTTATGCTTTTTTCTGCGCATCAAAATGATCCATTTAAGGCTTTCAATAAATGCATGGCAACCCCTTTTTTTCGATTGGAGAAGTTGGATGAAGAAACATGCTGTGCCGTTTTATCATTACTTGAAGCCGTTGATATGGAAGGGTGTCCTACTGACTGCTGTGATGATTTATTTGCCCTTCGCAAAACGGAAAGCTGCGTCATTGTTAACTTAAGATGCTTTTGTGCCATTAACCCCCTTCCTTTAGAGTTCGTAAATCGACCATTTCCAATTATTGAACCAAAATGTTAATCGATGACCGTATCCTCCCGTCGTCTTTCATAATTCATCTTCTAGTTATAAACGTTTATCCGTATCAAAAGCATTGTTCATCGAATGTACTAGAGAAGGATTGGAGAAAAGACAAAAGGAGATTATTCAATGATTTTGATAGGAATGTTACATCATCGGAAAGATCCCACCACTGTCATAAAATCCTATGCGTATGCGGTGGTGGCCAAAGCGGAAGGAGCCCGGTTTTTTTATTTTTCGCCGGGGGAAGTGAATTTTGTCAATCGGACAATTAGAGGACAAGTTTACGAAAATGGTAAATGGGTGGCGCGAATCATGCCCTTCCCACACGTGATTTATAATGCGGGGAGTCCCGAAAAATTAGCTAAATCGAAAGAAATTATTCAAAAGTTGAAGAATGAAATCCCCTTTACCACTCACTCAATCGGGAACAAGTGGAATGTGAATGAACGGTTGAAAGAAGCGAATGAGTTTGCCAACTATTTAATCCCGACAGAGATTGTAAAAGACACGGATCATTTCTTTAAATTTATGGCCGCATTTGAAAAGGCTGTCTTGAAACCGATTGATGGAAGAAAAGGAAAAGGGATATTTTTAATTACAAAAAAAGACGATGCTTTTCTAGTTCGGAGGGATAACACAAGTACCCCTTATTCAAGGGAACAGCTATATGATTTTATAAAGGCAAAAATTTCGAAAGGGACACATATCGTTCAGCCTTATATTCAATCTGTCACGAAATCTGGGCAAGTATTTGATTTCAGGCTTCATGTACAAAAAAACGGAGAAGGCGAATGGGTGATTACCACCATTTACCCACGCATTGCTCCACCAGGATCGATCATTGCAAATATTAACAATGGAGGGTTCACCAATTATTTGGACCCGTTTTTACAGCAAGAATTTAAAGAGGAAGCTTTCAATATCAGGAGGACTTTGGAGTATTTCTCCTTAGCACTTGCAAAACATTTAGATAAGCTTCAAATGATTCAATTCGAAGAGGTCATTGATGAAATCGGTGTGGATATCGGATTAGATGAGAATCAAAAAATCTGGATTTATGAAGTGAACTGGCGCCCGGGTTGTCCTCCTGCATTCTATTTGGAACTGGATGTAGTAATCAATACCATTCAATATGCGATGTATTTGGCACAGAATCAAAAAGTGATTGCGGAAAAAATAAAAGAAATCAAAAAACAGAGCTTTGGGGAACAGAAGGAAATCCCTATTATCGCAATCACAGGAAGTGCCGGTAAAACGACAACGAAAGCATTCCTAGCATCGATCTTAGCAAAGAAATGGAATGTATTCGAGTCGAAAGATTATTGGAATACGACAGAACACACGAAAAAGCATGCTGCAGAAATTCAAGCATCCCATGAGGCGGTTGTATTGGAGTATGGCATGGCCTATCCAGGAGTGATTACAGAACACTGCAGCATCATCCAGCCGAATATTAGCATCGTGACGAATATAGGGAAGGCACATGTCGGGAATTTTGGCGGAGATGTTAGAAAAGTTGCACATGCCAAATCTGAATTGATCCACGGAATGGACCAGGAAGGCATTTTAGTGCTTAACAAGGATGATGCGAATTCAACGTATTTAGAGACTCAAAACTTCAAAGGAAAAATCATTACGATTGGCGTAAACTCGGACGCAGACTATAGGGCTTATGATGTTGCCTTTGGAGATAATGGCATGAACTTCAAGATGGAACTTCAGGGGAAGGAAATGAGGTTCTTCATACCGATACTTGGGGAGCATCATGTTTATAATGCACTCAATGCAATTGCTGTCGCTGATTATTTAGGCGTTGCGCCAATAGATATTAAGCTGGGATTGCTCTTTAGAAAACCGCCGAGACGATTGACCATCTATAATTGCCGTGACAATATCACCCTTCTGGATGATACTGTACACTCCCATCCAGAAGGAGTAAGGGCGGCGATCGATGTTCTCTCCAACGTAGGGAAACACCGTAAAATTGCAATCATCGGACAAATGAGGGAGTTAGGAGATTTACGGGAGGAGGAATATCGGAAAGTCGGCGAATATGTGTACCAGCAGGAAATTGATATTTTAATCACCTATGGATTTCGAACAGATGACATTGGCGCACAGGCAAAAGCAAAGGGATTCCCTCCTGAAAACGTTTATCATTTCACCAATAAAGACAAATTACATGAGTTGTTAGCAGATCTGATTGAAAAAGATGATACAATTCTGGTTAAAGGAGCCAGTAAGACGAATATGTTTGAAACAGTGAAATTTATCGATCAAACATTTAGATAGCAAATCAAAATACCCGAATCATCCACACTACTTACTAGTGCGTGATGATTCGGGTATTTAAAGTTAAAGAATCTAGGAGTTCCCCGTTTATCCCGCATTAACGGGCCAACACGAAGTTTCACTTTATTCTTTTGTTTCCTCTATCAGATGAAATCGAATTTCGTTTGCAGCATTTTGTGCAAGCTGTTTCGCCTCTTCCATACTTTCACCAGCGGCGATGACATAGGCATAGCGATGCCCCATGGACAGCGGTGGAATCAATTTGGTGCCTTTTTTAGGCTTCACGTAAACGTCAACCACTCCAGGGGAATTTTTTGCCCTTTTCTTCCCGGTTACTTTTTCCAATACCCCTTTTTTTGAAACAACGAGATACTGGGTAAAGACGTAATTCTTGCATGTTGGTTTGAGTGAGGGACTCTCCCCTAAGTACAGTTTCAGTGTTTCTTCTACTAAATTGAAACCAAATGCGGCTTGAATCATTTTATTCATCGCGCCCCCGGATATCCTCGGGTTGATTTCAATGAGTTTCCAACCATTTTTTGAAAGCCGTAACTCAAGATGCAAAGCACCGTTTATAATGCCGAATTGAGAGATGATGGAATGTAAAACATTTTCAATTCCTGTTTTCAAGTTACTTGGGACATCCGCATAGACCCCATAGCCCGTAATAATAAACCGTTTACCTTGTGTAATTTCTTGTTTACAAATGCCCGCAATCTGCACCTTGTTATTATAGACAAGCGCCTCGACTAAATATTGATCACCTTCAATATATTCTTCTAGAATGATGGACTCATCCGGATTTTTTTCCTGCAAGCTGGCAATCTGTTTTGTTAATTGTTCATTTCCCTTTGCAAGCAGCACATCTTTGGAACCTGTCGATTTAGGGGATTTCACCATGACAGGAAAGTGGAACTGTGTGTCTACTGTGTCAAAGAAATCCGTCTCGCCTGGTTGGATCACAAGAAATTTTGGGGTATAAGGCTGATCATGTAAAAGGTTTCTCGTTTGCTCTTTATTCTCCATGATTTCGATCCCTTTAGAGGAGATACGGTTTGGACAAAACGCATCACAAAGTATGGATGCCTGATAGACATTGGAGTCGATAAAGCTGACAATGGTTTTGATTTCCTTCCCTTTTGACTTGAGCCGATTCACTTCATTTTTCATTTCGGAAATATTGTCTGTATCCACAAAGATCATCTCATGTACATCCAAGTATTCGTTTCTTTGACGTAGCTGCTTTTCATTTTTGGTGAATAAAACCGTAAAATACCCCATCCGTTCTGCGGCTTGGATCGCTTCTCGACTGGAACCGGATTTATTTGTGCCTACAAAGACAATCGTTTTCAAACGGTACACCTCCTTTAGGAAGCTCCAATCAATTACGCCTTGGCGCAATTACCTCCCTTTATATGTTTATGGAAGAAAACTGTTTTTGGCATGGGTTATGTATCACGAAAGAACGAAAATTAGGAGAGCTGTTCGACAAGAAAATCGGATATTGTGTATGAACAATGGAACAATCTAAGTGATTCGTACAAGCAAGATGAGGACATTTACATATAATGCTATACATGAAAGGAGTGAAACGAACGCCATGAAGCCCCTCTCGGTTAAACATATTCGAACTACAATTGCCGGTGATTTGATTCAAGGGTCCGATAATATGATTGTTTACCATGGAGCTTATCGTCTGAAACAAGTGAAGAAGCCAAATACCGTTCTTTTTTCAAAGCAAAAGATTGTGAAATGGGAGAGGTTAAAAGATTTTTTTCCAATTGTCCTTGTCACGCATCAAACATATAGTCCGAATGAGAAATCAGAGAATTTGACCGTTATCAAAGTAAAGGATACGGAAGAAGCGTATTGGCAATTTGTGAATAATTATCGTAGCCTGTTTCAAATTCCGATTGTGGCAATTACAGGGACTTCTGGAAAAACGACTACAAAGGAAATGCTTTGCCATATTCTTTCCGTAGATAAAAGCATCGCCTGTACAAACAACAGTAATAATTCACGAACCGCTCATTTACATTACCTACTCAGCATTGATGAAGACACAGAGGCGGCTGTTTTTGAGACGGCAGTCGGTGCCCCTGGAGATGTACGCAATGCGGGGAAGTATTTCAAACCGACCATTGGAATTATTACGAACATTGGTGCACACCATTTAAATTATTGTAAAACGTTAGAAGGATACATTCAGGCGAAAGGTGAAATATGCGAAGCACTTGAACAGAAAGGTGTGTTAATCATCAATGCTGATGATCAAAATAGCGGAAAGCTTAATCTGAATCAGTATAAGGGGCGAATCATCAAAGTGGGGATCCATTCTTCCTGTGACTTTAAAGCGCGCGATATCCAATACTGTACAAACGGCATGCGATTTATTGTCCAATACGAGCACAATGAGTATCCGATGTTCGTGCCGGGAATTGGTGAGCATCAAGTATATAATGCGCTTGCTGCGATTGCAGCTGCACATGAAATGGGCATTCATTTCCATGAGATCGCGCATCAGTTGAAAACGTTCCGAAATTTAAATAAGCATCTTCAACTGTTTGACGGTATTAACGGATCGACTATTCTTGACGATACATGGAGCATCACAACGACTTCTTTGGAAGCAGCATTAAAAGTATTAAATGATGTTGGACAAGGAAAAAATAAAATAGCGATTTTGGGAACGATAACGGATTTGGGATCTTGGGGATATATTATCCATGAACAAGCAGGGGAACTGATCTATCAGATTGGTGTAGATGTCCTCATTACCATTGGCGAACATGCGCGTATCATGGCGGATCATGCAGTGTTTTGCGGCTTGAGGGCTCCTGCTTATACATTTAACAATAGTATCCTTGTTTTTGATCTCTTAAAACGGATTACCGATGAAAATACAATTATCTTGATTAAAGGAGATATGTACAGCAAACCCATTATCGAATTGGCCGTTAAATTACGGAAGAAGGAATAGCCTCCTGAAAACACTGGCGTTTAGACTCGGGTGTTTTCAGGAGGCACTTTGTTTCTTCTCGTATTGATCAATTACGCCTCGGCGTAATTCCGTTCAAAATCTGTGACATCCGTCGGAGGCTTTATTTTCATTCAGCGGGCGTTTGAACATCCGTTGAACAGAAAACAAAACTACATGTATAGAGATGGGAGTCTTTTTCTGAATGAAGATAAAAGTTTCTTTCCCTCGGACAAACACCGAGCCGCATCCTACATGCCGTTCATATCGTAAAGTATCTTGAAAGAAAGGAGGGAAATGTATGGGAATCCTTTGTCCTTGTGGCGTCTCTGTCAATGCGTTCTCGAAAAAGAATCGTGTCGAATTGAGGGGCAAATGCGGAACGATTAGAGGAGATCTTACGTATTTGGCCGACGTTTGTGTCACTACACTTGGGAAATCGACGCTTTCCTTGAAGTTTGTGGATACCGGACGTCCATCTGTAAATGACTTTCTATTTACTGCAAATGACATTACTTCTGTTGTCTGCCAGAAAGAGAAGCTGGGTTGTTCGGTTACTGTTCGAGGAACTGGCATCGTGAACGGAAAACAATATCCCTTTACGGCGGTCTTTGAAGATCATGTTTTTCCAGGACATGATAGTGTGAGAAGTTTTGTCATAACAGGTTTCTTTGACCAGAATGGTGCCGTATTTGTCCCGCAAGGCTCCATCACCGCAATAGGTTGTCAGCAATTATAGTCGTATGATGTTCAAATTTTTCACATAGCCATCCTGCTGAATCAAGTTAAAGGGGAGTTGAATGATGAAGGCCAGTAGCGGCCGATTAAGCCAATTTTATCTATTGAATTCCGTCGAAAGCCTATCGAAGCATCTCGTAGAAACGGAACTATTCTCCAAAGCATCTTTATACGATTTTATCGGAAAATACAATATGTTTGTCATACTGCCTGCATTTGGTTCCGGCGAGATTTGTGTGTCCGCTGTCAATAACCGGTTTACGATCGTCTCGAAATCGAAAACAGTGATATGTACAGACAAGGAAACGGTTTATCAACATCTGATGCGTCATGAAATTACGCAGAAATATTATGTGATCAAGCCATTAAAGATGAGTCGCCGGTATGCCCAAGGCCATTGTCGATATCTTGTTACCGCGCATCGGAAATCAGCCTCACATGCGTGGACAATACGTTCTTATACAGAGAAAATGAACACTACAAATGGAAGGGGGATCTATAGGTATTTTCGTCACAAAATAGGGAACTTATCTATGTTGGTTGCCGAAAAACTTGGAGAATCCTTTCCAACGTGTCATACGATCGTCGTTGAAATTGTGTATGACATGCAAATGGGGATCTGGATCCATGATACCAAGTTGCACTTGCCTAGGAGTAAATGGAACCAATATCTTACGCTGATGACAGAACGTTCGCTTAAGCCTTTTATGCCCCATACAGATTTATATACGGAGGCCACTTTACATGATTTTCTTCTCAGATATCATGAAATAATCATCAAGCCTTGTAACGGTCAGAGCGGCTTGGGCATCGTGCAAGTTTCCGTAAATCATGACCATTCGTATGAAATTCATTCAGGAATCAAAAAAAAGACGATAGGGACTCTTGAGGAAGCTTATCATTTTATCGAAGAAAATCATCTATCTGAAAGGGACTATATTATCCAGCAAAAATTACCATTAGCAATGATTAACGGTTGTCCCATCGATTGCCGGGTGATTGTGCAAAAGGTCGATTCGGCTTGGAAAACAACCGGGAAGATTGTTAAAATCGCCGCTGAGGGCTTTATCGTCACCAACGCGGCACAGGGGTTAGTATCGCTGAAGGATGCCATTCAGTATTCGAACATGCGATTTAGATCGATCGAATCATTGGAAGCGAAGATAGATGAAATTTGTATCGTCGCAGCCGGCCGGCTTGAAGAAAACAAAACAGGGATCAAAATCATCGGTTTTGATATCGGAATGACCAAACGGGGCGGAATAGGGATCATCGAAGGCAATGGAGCCCCTGACCTCTCAATGTTTCATAAGCTGGAGGATAAAAAGATGTATACGGCTATCAAAAACATTGAACGTGGTTTCTTCAATGCCTCCTAAGATATTAACTGGATTCGGCAGAAGTTCCCCACTTTGGTACCCATACATTCAAAACATACTTTTCATAAAATATTTAGAGGAGAGGAGGAATCGAATTGAAACCATTACAAGTAAAAGCTGTTCGGAAATTGCTTCAAGGGGACTTAATTAGCGGTTCTGAAGAATGGTATGTAAAGGATGCCATCTATTATAATCGCCACGACCTGACGAAGCGGCATACACTTTTATTTGTTAGTAGAAGCGATGCTGTTAACTGGCATGAAATTAATCAGAAAGGTCCTTCTCTTGTCATTTCAGATCAGCCGATAGATGAATTGAAAAGTGCTTTGCCGAATACGACCGTCATCAAAGTGGCGAGCCTTGTCCAATCCTATTGGAAATTCATCAACTATTATCGCAGTCTATTTACAATACCTGTCGTAACGATAACAGGAACATGCGGTAAAACAACAACGAAAGATATGATCAAACATATATTGAGTAAAGATCGCACAGTCCAAGCTTCTGTTAGCAGTAAAAACGAACCAAGAAGATCTTTCCCGTATTTGATGGGGATTGATGAGAAAACAGACGCGGCTGTTTTTGAACACGGACTGGGGAATTCCGGGAATATTGCGCATCAATGTATGATTTACCAGCCAACGATTGGTATTATCACCAATATTGGTGTTCATCATTTAGATGGATGTCAAAACCTTGAAGGATATATCCGTGCGAAATCGGAAATAGTGGATGGACTGAAGGAAGACGGCACATTAATCTTAAATGCGGATGATGAAAATACAAGAAAGGTTCCTATCCAATCATTCAAAGGAAAGATCATCTATTTTGGCGTCGGTATGCAATCAGATTTTAGGGCTTCTACTATCCGATTCGTTAATCAGGGAATGGCTTTTCATCTCCATTGTAACAAAAGAATCTATAGAGCTTATATACCTGGATACGGTGAGCACCAAGTTTACAACGCGCTTGCTGCTTTAGCGGCAGTAAACGAGATGGGAATGGACATAAAGGAAGCGATTGCCCGTCTAGCCACTTATGAAAATATGACAAGACATTTGGAGTTCTCTGATGGGATTGGTGGAAGTACAATCATCGATGATACGTGGACAAATAATCCGACATCGATAGAAGCGGCATTAAAAGTCCTTGATACCATTGGGAAAGGCAAAAATGTCATTCTTGTCTTAGGTGATATCAATCGATTGGGGAATTTTGAAAAGAAATATCATCGTGAAATTGGCAGCCTGGTGGCCAAAAGGAAAATTCATACTTTAATTACAATCGGAAGTAAGGCGGAAGAAATCGCAAGACAAGCGATACAAGATGGGAGCAAAGCGACTATCCATATCGTGCAAGAAGTCAAGGGGCTTAAAGAAATGTTGGAGCCGGTTTTGAACAGTGATGCCATTCTACTGATCAAGGGACCCATGTCAAGTCGATCGATGATTGAGTTTGCGAGTAGTTTAAAAGACAATCAATGAATAATAGAAAGAAGCATTCGACCACGGTTGTGATGAATGCTTCTTTTAAGCTTAAAGTACACGTCGTGCTGAAATATAGTTTTTCTTAGCCCAATCGGAGTTTAGACTTTCTTTCAGGACAGAACCGGAACTGGAAAGGGAAATAAATTGATTGCCTCCGATGTAAATCCCTGTTTGTGTAATGTTGGACCCTTTATGATCTGTTGAGAAGAGCAGAAGATCACCCTTTTGAAGGTTGTTTTTTTGAACGGCTTTGCCGATTTGCCCTTGTTGGCTTGCGATTTTGCTTTTCAGGTCAATCCCTTGCTGTTTATAAACATAATATGTAAAACCAGCGGGTGTAAAGGTTAAGGATTTCTCATCATATACATATCCGAATTTTGCTTTTCCGATTAGCGTGGATGCGAAGCTGATGAGTTGGTCAGCCGAAGTAGCAGGAACCGTAGGAGATGCGTCAGTCGATGCAATTTTTTCATTTACAACGCGTTTTGCTGTGATAAAACGCTGATCGTAATAATCAACGAAAAGAACGCGAGTAAGGATTCCATCTGAATTCGGAATAATGATCCGGTGATCCCCTGCGTAAATCGCAACTAAACCAGGCGTCTTTGATCCGATCGCATTGCTAAAGAAAACCAAGTCGCCTTTTTGCAAGTTTGCTCGGGAGACTGTCGTTCCCAATTTCATTTGTTCTTGTAGATTGGTAGTGCCAAGCGTTACGCCATTTTGCTTGTAAACATAGTTCACAAATCCTCCGTCTGTAAACTTTTTGGATTTTTCATCGTTCACAGTACCCATTGTCACTTTATCCTTCAAATCATAGGAAAGGCTCACAATGTTATCCTCTGTTGTTGCCGGATTTGAAGGGAGTAAGCTTGGTAGAACGCGTCGAGCCGTAATGTAACTGTCTTTATAATAAGGTTTGCTGTCTAAATCAGTAATCACAATTTTTTGTGTCGGGTCTGCCATTTGAATCACTTTATTATCACCGATATACATGGCTACATGATCTGGAATCTTCGTTCCTTTACTCGAGAAGAAAAGTAAATCCCCTTTTTGTAATTGATCTCTCGCTACGTACGTTCCTTGTTGCATCATATAATCTTCATTATATGTCGCTAGATCTACGCCATTTTTTTCGAAAATATACATAAGGAAACTTGCACATGAAAATTTATAGGGATAAGTGGGCTTATACTCGGTATTACTATAAGTAGCTTTGCCAATCAAACTCTTTGCAGTTTGGATTAATTGATCGGCCTTTGCTTCAACAGCCGACTGGTTGTTCTGGATCGTCGTCGTAGCCGCTAGTACATTTGTTTGAAGTGGGAGAGGTGTTCCCAATGTACTTAGGCTGACGCACGCGATTAAAGTAGCAGTCACTAATTGTTTTTTCATTCGTTTGTTGCCTCCTAAAAACTTTCTAGTAGAACTCGCAATTGATCGTAACATAGAAAAAGTTCTGCACTTCGAGGGAATTGTTTCCAGACGGATTGTTGGGTGATCCTTAAGCCTTGATCCCATTGGGTTCTCCACGTATTTTTACAATTAGATTACAGCGTGTAACAATCAAAAATGACAGTCTAAATTATTAACTCCTCATAAAAAGCAGGTGAGAACTGTACTTATATAAAGAGGGGAATAAGAAAGGTTTGAACAAACAAATGGAGAGGAGGTTTAGTAGGAATGAAAAAAGGTAACAGGTTGAATGTGTTAACGGAGTGAATGAAGGGACGGAACAAGCGGAAAATATGATGATCTCCGTTCCCGTTTTGCAAATTTCTTGAAACAGGAGCTGATTACATGCGATTGGCAGGGAAAACGGCAATCATAACAGGCGGTGCAAATGGAATCGGTCTTGCAGCATGTCAACGATTCGGGGAAGAAGGGGCAAACGTTATCATGGCGGATTTCGACGAATTGGCAGGAAAACAGAGTGAAGCGGATTTCGCCAGGATAGGGGTAAAAGCGACATTTATCCAAGTTGATGTGGCAGATCGAAATAGTGTCAAACAATTGGTCGATCAAACGTTGGAACACTATGGGAAAATTGATATTTTGATCAATAATGCAGGCATTACAAAAGATGCGACTTTGGTCAAAATGGATCCGCTTGATTTCCAACATGTGCTTGACGTGAACTTGACTGGTGTTTTCAACTGTACGCAAGCGGTTGTCCCACATATGCTCACAAATGGATACGGCAAGATCATCAATACATCTTCAGTCAGCGGTATATACGGGAACTTTGGGCAAACCAATTACGCGGCGGCAAAGGCGGCGATTGTCGGCATGACGAAGACATGGGCGAAGGAATTCGGACGGAAAGGCATCCATGTCAATGCGGTTGCGCCAGGCTTCACTGCTACCGCAATGGTCAAGAAGATGCCTGAAAAAGTGCTCGATCAAATGAAAAGTTCCGTTTCTTTACAACGGCTCGGGAAACCGCGTGATATCGCCAATGCATATTTGTTTCTTGCGAGTGAGGAGTCGGATTATGTGCATGGCCATGTCTTGCATGTCGATGGCGGCATCATGATGTAACCTATCAAATGTACGAAAAAGAGTAAAGACAAAGTCAGAAATAGACTTTGTCTTTACTCACATTTTTTCATATGCATAGGTCGGCTCGTTGAGTTGAAGATCTACTTGCACGTGTAAGTCGTGTCCATCAAAAAACCATGCATCTCTACTTTCGATGTAGAACAGAATACCGTCGTGTTCTGTTTGGACCGCAATCTCCTCGGGATTCTCCACTTTGACGCCTAGCGAAAAGCCATCATGTAAAGGACTGCTCCCCCCGTATCTGGCATAGAAATTAACGCAATCTCCTGACTCAACATCCATTTCTTCCTTGAACCAATTGAGCGCTTCTTCCGATAAGACGATTTTCATAGTGTGGCACCAGCCTTTCCGTTGCTATCCCCATTGTATTATAACCACTTCACTTTTGGCTCGGTTCCTGCTTTGATCCGTCCAATATTGGCACGGTGGCGATAGAATATGAATAGGCCAAATAGACCGATCATAATCATCAAATAGAAATCTCCGGTTCGAATGTAGTGATAAATGCTATACAAAAATCCGACGACAGATACGATCATCGAACTTAAAGAGACCATTTTCGTCAGTTTCAAAGCGATGAAGAAAGTGACAAGCACGACGATGAAGACAGGCCAGTGATAGGCAAGGACGACCCCGCCTGATGTAGCAACGGCTTTTCCGCCTTTGAATCGTGCGAATATCGGAAACATATGGCCGACGACCGCGAGGACCCCTGGAATGAGCGGGTGAACGTTCACAGACGCGAAATAAGGCAATGACAGCAAAAGAACGGCAGCAGTCCCTTTCAATATATCGAGAGTCGTCACCGCCAGTCCGGCTTTCTTTCCGAGTACCCGGAATGTATTCGTTCCACCAAGGTTACCGCTACCATGTTCCCTGATATCCGTTTTGTAAAATAGTTTTCCGATCCAAAGTGCGGATGGAATCGAACCTAGTAAATAGGCGAACAGTAACAATAAGATAAGTTCCATTTCATACCCCTTTATAATTGCAGATGTCTGTAATCAGTTTAGCAGAACCGTCCAATCCCGACAATGGGATTCGCATATGAATGACCACGTTAAATCAGAAATAATGAGTGGGTAAATCAGAAGTTTTACAATGCCGGCATCCGTTTTGTATAGCTAAGTTTTTCCTATCTTCGTTGCATTCAACCGCTTTCTTCTATACAATTAATTGAGCAAGCTACTGTAAACGTTGATTTGACAAGGTTTATCGGAAGCGATACGATAATATATATAGAGTGCAGAACATTTGTTTGATGGGGGTTGTAACTTGACGAAACAAAAAGAAACCTATACGTACAATGACGATTCGATACATATTCTGGAAGGGCTTGATGCTGTCCGGAAACGGCCGGGTATGTATATCGGATCTACTGATTCCCGGGGGCTTCACCACCTCGTCTACGAAATTGTGGACAATGCGGTGGATGAAGCGTTGGCGGGGTTCGGCTCGGAAGTGGATGTGACGCTACACAAAGACGGGAGTGTCAGTGTGCGGGACTATGGGCGAGGAATGCCTACCGGAATACACCAAACCGGGAAACCGACAGTCGAAGTTATTTTAACTGTGCTCCACGCTGGGGGGAAGTTTGGCCAGGGAGGCTATAAGACAAGCGGTGGACTGCACGGAGTCGGTGCGTCTGTCGTCAACGCCTTGTCTGAATGGCTCGAAGTGACCATATTCCGAGACGGTCAAAAATTCCGTCAACGCTTTGAGAAAGGTGGAAAGCCGGTTACCACACTTGAACAAGTCGGAACGACACGGGAAAGAGGGACACTGATTCATTTCAAGCCGGATCCGTCCATCTTCTCGACGATCAAATACCAATACGATACGCTGAGTGAACGCTTACGCGAGTCGGCGTTCTTGTTGAAAGGTTTGAAAATTGACCTGAAGGAAGAAGGCACCGACAAACACGATGTTTTCCACTACGAAACAGGCATAGAAGCTTTCATCACCTACCTGAATGAAGAAAAGGATGTGTTGCATCCAGTCGCTTATTTGGATGGGGAATCGGATAACATCGAAGTCGAGTTCGCTTTCCAATTCAGTGACGGCTATTCGGAAACCATTTTGTCTTTCGTCAATAACGTGCGGACAAAAGATGGTGGGACACATGAAACAGGTGCCAAAACAGCGATGACACGCGTGTTCAACGAATATGCAAGGAAAACGGGCTTATTGAAGGACAAAGATAAAAACTTAGATGGAGCGGATATTCGGGAAGGGATTTCGGCAATCGTTTCGGTCCGTATCCCGGAGGAAATCTTACAATTCGAAGGACAGACGAAAGGAAAACTTGGGACAAGTGAAGCCCGTAGCGTAACTGATGCGATCGTTTCACAGAAACTGCTTTATTTCCTTGAAGAAAATGCGGAGCTCAGTGCATCACTTGTCCGGAAGGCCATCCGGGCGCAACAAGCGCGGGAGGCGGCACGAAAGGCACGGGAAGATGCACGTTCTGGAAAAAAGAGAAAACGATCGGATACACTTCTGTCCGGTAAATTGTCACCTGCTCAATCGCGGAATGCGGCCAAAAATGAACTTTATCTTGTCGAAGGAGACTCGGCCGGCGGATCTGCGAAACAAGGCCGCGATCGGACATTCCAGGCGATTCTGCCTTTACGTGGGAAGGTCATTAACACCGAAAAAGCGAAACTGGAAGACATTATGAAAAACGAAGAGATCAACACAATCATCCATGCGATCGGGGGCGGTGTAGGGTCGGATTTCCAAATCGAAGATATCGCCTACGATAAAATCATCATCATGACGGATGCGGATACGGATGGCGCCCATATCCAAGTGTTGTTATTGACGTTTTTCTATCGCTATATGAAACCGTTGATTGAAGCCGGGAAAGTGTATATTGCGCTACCACCGCTCTATAAAGTGTTCAAAGGGGCAGGAAAGAACGAAAAAGTCGAGTATGCCTGGACGGAGGCCGACCTCGATGCCGCGATGAAAAAAATCGGTAAAGGGTATATGCTCCAACGCTACAAAGGGTTAGGGGAGATGAATGCCGATCAGTTATGGGATACGACGATGAATCCCGAAACTCGGACATTGATCCGTGTGACCATCGAAGACAGCGCTACATCTGAGCGTCGTGTGACGACATTGATGGGCGACAAAGTGGAACCGAGACGACGCTGGATAGAAGAGAACGTCGATTTTGGCATGCTTGAAGAACAAAATATTTTGGACAATGAATTTTTGCACGTTGAGGGGGATTTTGAATGACAGTATCAGAACGTTATCAAGACCTGCCCTTAGAGGAAGTCATCGGAGACCGATTTGGGCGATATAGTAAGTACATCATTCAAGATAGGGCATTGCCGGATGCGCGTGATGGGTTAAAACCGGTTCAACGGCGTATTTTATATGCGATGTACCATGAAGGCAACACCCATGAAAAAGCGTTCCGGAAATCAGCCAAAACAGTCGGGAACGTCATCGGGAACTACCATCCGCACGGCGATAGTTCCGTCTATGAGGCAATGGTACGAATGAGCCAAGACTGGAAGCTCCGGCATATGATGATCGAAATGCACGGTAACAACGGCTCAATAGACGGTGATCCGGCTGCAGCCATGCGTTACACGGAAGCAAGATTATCCGCGATTTCAGGTGAAATGCTGCGGGATATCGGGAAAAACACAGTCGATTTTGTTCCGAACTTTGATGATACGGAGCCTGAACCGACTGTCTTGCCATCCCGTTTTCCAAACTTGCTGGTCAACGGTTCTACAGGCATTTCCGCCGGGTATGCAACGGATATCCCTCCACATGCCTTGCATGAAGTGTTGGATGCCGTTCTGATGCGGATGGACAATCCGGATGTTACCGTCGATGAACTGATGACGGTTATCCAAGGACCCGATTTTCCGACAGGCGGGATCATTCAAGGGACAGACGGCATTAAAACTGCTTATAAAACAGGAAAAGGCCGTTTTGTCATTCGTGCAAAAACGGCGATTGAGCCATTAAAAGGCGGAAAATCACAAATTGTCGTTACAGAAATCCCATATGACGTCAATAAGGCGAATATGGTGAAGAAAATCGACGAGCTGCGCTTAGATCGCAAACTGGATGGCATTGCGGATGTCCGGGATGAATCGGATCGGACAGGTCTCCGTGTTGTCATTGAACTGAAGAAAGACATCGATGGCAACGGAATCCTCCAATACTTGTTGAAAAATACAGACCTGCAAGTGACGTACAGTTTCAATATGATCGCCATTTCAGATCGCAGACCGAAGCTGATGTCGCTACCGATGCTTCTGGACGCTTATATAGGCCATCAGAAGGAGGTTGTCACACGCAGGTCACAGTACGATATCCAAAAGGCGAAAGACCGTCTGCATATCGTAGAAGGCCTTATGAAGGCATTGTCGATCTTGGATGAAGTGATCAAAACGATTCGTGCATCGAAAGACAAACGTGATGCCAAAAATAATCTGATTGCGAAATTCGATTTTTCTGAGGTACAAGCCGAAGCCATTGTATCGCTCCAATTATACAGACTGACGAACACGGATATCACAGAGCTTCAGCAAGAAGATGCGGAGCTTCGTAAATTGATTGAACAGTTGGATGCCATATTGAAAAGTGATAAAAAGCTATCAGCTGTCATTAAAAAAGAGTTGTCCGCCATCCGGAAACAATTCGCTGAACCTCGCCGATCAGTCATTGAAGCGAAAATCGAAGAAATTAAAGTGGATCTCGATATCCTTGTGCCGAGCGAGGAAGTCATCGTATCCGTTACGAAAGACGGTTATGTCAAACGGACGAGTGTCCGTTCTTACGGTGCTTCAAATGGCACTGGGCAGGAAATGAAGGAATCGGACTACAGTCTGCTGGAAGCCCCGATGAATACCCAGCATCATCTGTTATTGTTCACCTCCGCTGGAAATTATATTTATCAGCCAATCCACGAACTGCCTGATATTCGATGGCGGGACTTGGGACAACATATTTCGAGCATTATCCCATTGGAACAAAATGAGTCGATTATCGCTGCCATTGGACTTGAAAATTTCGATGAAGATGCTTCTATCGTCACCGCTTCCGCAAACGGCTCGATTAAAATGTCGAAACTTGCGGATTACCGAGTGCAGCGTTATTCAAGGACATTCAAAGCGATGGGGATTAAAAAAGGGGATTCGATGATCGATGCAAGGCTCGTCAAAGGAGAAGAGGACGTCATCTTGTTCACACATCAAGCCTACGCACTTCGCTTCTCACTTTCTGAACTGTCTGTAACCGGAATACGCACAGCAGGCGTACGTGGTATCAATTTGAAAGAAGGGGACCAAGTCGTCGCCATGGAAATTGTTCCTGATGACAGCGGCTCAATCTTGATTGGCACCCAGCGCGGAAACGTGAAGCGGATGGGCTTAAAAGAGTTGGAAACGGCATCGAGAGCCCAGCGTGGTGTAGTGGTCCTAAAAGAATTGAAAACGAACCCGTACCGGCTCATCGGAGCAAAAATCGTGAAAAATGACGAAATCATCGTCCTAGCAACGGATCAGGATCAAAAGATTCCGATCGTCGCGGGATCATTACGATTGGTCGAGCGCTATTCTAATGGTAGCGCGACAGTCGATGAGAAAAAAGACGGCATCGTCACGCATATGTACAAAGATCCGAAAGCTGAAATTGAATAAACACCAAAAAAAGTCATGGGGAAACCGCCCATGACTTTTTTGGTTGTTGCAAAGAAAAAACGAACTTTCCATTTAGGAAGTTCGTCAGTACTCAATCTATGGGAAATAAAGTATTTAAAAATAAATGTTCAAGCGAATCCTCATTGTATTTCGCCATTTGCTAAAGCTTTCTTAATCAAATCTGGTGTTACCACCATCCCAGAATTGACGATTTCAAGCGCTTTTTTCTGTAAAGTATCACTTAAATGTAAGTTCTCAAGCTGCAAATTTTTCATTACACGGTTAAATTCAGGAGAATTTAATTGAATTTGCTTCAACATTAATCACTCCTTCCTATACCTTTTATTTCGTTGACATATAAGTAAAAGCACTTTTTAGAAAGTTTTTTTCTTCTTCCGTAAAAGGATTGAGTATGTTGGGTTCGTCATATAGATGCGTTGACTTTATTTCAGCTGTGTCTATTTTCGATAACGTTTGATTAGAGAGTGCTACCAAAGGTTTGATAAATTTTAAGGCTTCATCAGATTCAGGATTTGTTTCGTTCGCCACAAGTCTTTTTAAATTCATAAAAAATGAAAAGTACTCTTTATCTAAATTAAGTCTTTCTTCACTTCTGAAATTGTGAATAGAATCTTTGATTTTACTATATTCATTAAGATTTTCCTCTTCAAAAAGAATTGAATGAATAATAAAGCAAAATAATTTCACATCTATCTTTTCGTGGGCTGAGATGATTGACTCCATATGATTTAACTGATCAATGTTCTGGCGAATTCTCTCTAGTTCTACAACAAGTTCTCTTTTTTTAAATGCAATTGAGTGGCTAAGTTGCTGTGCCTCTATATATTGGGATTCTAATAAATCCGCGATGTCTTTAAGGGAAAATCCAATGAATATAAGAGATTGTATCTGTTGTAGACGTGAGAGATCATCCAGACTATAAAGTCGGTGTCCTCCTTCTGTATAGTCAGTTGGTAATAGCAAGCCAATTTTATCGTAATATCTAAGTGTTCGGATGGTAACTCCCGTTTGCTTAGCCAATTGCCCAATTGTCAACATATTATCTGACATACGAAATCCCCTTTTCTATATTTTTTCTATGCCTTTAATATAGGGTACAGCAGGATAATAATATGGTTTTTGAAAAGCAATCCGAATAATAGCATTCATAATGATTAAAGTTTCCATAGCCAATAAAGCGTACTTTACCCATGGAGGAAGGAGACTGCTAATAATAAACAGTGGAAAAATAGTCAAATGGAAGTTAAGTGCTTTGCGGCTCGACTCCCAGTAATATAAATTTCTCTTCCTTGTAACTAAATACAAAATAAGCGGAGGGATCACACCAAGAAATAGTGAAATTCCAAGCATTATTTGTACAGAAAAAATTTCCTTTTTGGATGGTTTATTCATTTTGGTCACCTTTCCTATTTATCTTAAATATAAGCATAAAAGGTGACGTAGGGAGAGAATCAAGGAAATTTATTTTTTCTACTTCGAGATTTTATTAATATAAACTCGTTATTATTGATTTTTCACTCCCTGACAACTGACACCCACTTCAAATGATTCGCAAGGAGGGGAAGTAGAGTAGTTCAAAGCCAGGCTTGTTTTAAGAGCTTCACGCCTTCATTTATTTCTTCACAACTAAGATTACTAAAACCAAGTTTGATAATCGGTTCATTAGAATGGTTATGAATGAAGTAGATGGAAGTCGGGTATACTTTAACGCCATAAGAGGCGGCACGTTCAATGAACCATTCCTCTGAACGTTTTTGATGTATTTTCGCTAATACATACAAACCAGATTGCTCTCCAATAATGGAAATATGTTGCTGGAATTGCTTGTTCAACGCTGATACGATGCACTGCATTTTTCGCTTATAAACAAGACGCATCCGTTTAATATGCCGGTTCCATTCTCCTTCTTCCATAAACTTGGCCATTGTCAGTTGGCTAAGAAGGGAAGTGGTACACTCAAAACACCGGAACTGCTTTCTATAACGGTTTAAAAGAAGTTTTGGCAGTACCATATAACTTAGACGAATTCCCGGCAGAAAGGACTTGGAGAAATTCCCTAGGTAAATCACTTTTTTGGCATCAATGGAAGCAAGTGCAGGAAATGGTCGTTGTGTATAGCGGAATTCACTATCATAGTCATCTTCGATAATATAGCCTTTTCTCTTAGTAGCCCACTGGATGAGCTTATGCCTTTGCTGAATGGACATGCTTACGCCCATTGGGCTTTGGTGGGAGGGTGTCACATAAATTAAGCGTGACGCCCTATTTTCCAATTGTGAAAAATCTGCACCTGTTTCCTCGACTGGTAACGTTTCAAGGGCGAAACGATGGAATAGAAATGCCTCTTTTGCTCCGTCATAGCCTGGGTCCTCTACGATCAAGCTCGAGAACTCATCCTTTAGAATTTGTCCGAGATGAATCAACATTTGTTGGGTGCTGCTACCGATGATAATGGCACTTGGATCAGCCTTCACTCCGCGAGATTGGAGTAAATAGGCAGCGATTTGTTTACGCAAATCCATTTCACCAAAAGGACCCCCGTATTGAAAACTCTCCTGTAAGGTCAGTATTGAATTCGAAATCCTCCTCCAAGCTTTTAAAGGAAAGTTTGTCTGATCTACAGCCCCTGCTTTAAAATCAACAACAAATGTTAACGGCTCTGTTTGTTTGCTAAGTATAGGAATGACTTCCTCCGGAAATAAACACGGCTCTATTTCATTAACAAAGTAGCCTTTTCTTGCTTTACCTCGAATATAGCCTTCCGCAATAAGCTGATCATAAGCCATCAATGTCGTATTGCGGCTGACTTGCAAGGAGTCTGCCAACTGGCGTATTGAATGTAATTGTTTATTGGCAGGTAGGTCATCGTGTTCAATCAGCATTTTAAAACGTTCATAGATCTGTTTGTATTTAGCAGATTGGTCATCCAAAGCAAAAATGAAATTTTTCATCATATTCCCCTCTGACATGTCTGTTTTATTTAAACTGTATCTTTTTATATGTCAATAAGTATATTACGATGATAAAGAATTATCAAAAAACGTCCTAACTTTTTTGAAATGAAGGGGACTAATCTTGTCAAAGAAGGAGCAAGCGATCATGTATATTCCAAAATATTTTCAAGTCAAAGATATGGATGAAATTGTGAAAATGATTGAGAAGAACTCATTTGCAACAGTCGTCACAACAAAAAAAGGGAAGCCTATTGCTTCTCATCTATCATTACAACTTTTAAAGGAGGGAGAGGATTATTTCATAACTGGACATATGGCATACGGAAACCCACAATGGAGAACATTTGAAACTTGCGAAAGTATTCTAGTCATCTTTCAAGGTCCACATGCTTACATTTCTTCTTCATGGTATGAAAATGAAAATGTACCAACCTGGAATTACCAGGCAGTTCATATGTATGGGCAAGCAAGCATTCTAGGTGAAGAAGAGTTAAAACAAGATCTGACAGCGTTATTAGAGAAGTATGAGAAACATCGTAAACATCCGGTTTTATGGGATACCTTATCGCCACAATTATTGGAAAAGCAATTAAAAGGAATCGTCGGTTTTAAAATAAAAGTGCAAGAAGTTCAAGCCGCTTATAAACTAAGTCAAAATCGACATGAAGGGGATTATCATAATATCATTGAAGAATTACAAAAAGAAGAAGATCCGAATTCTCTAGCATTGGCAGAAGAGATGAAAAAACTGCAAAATGATAAATAAGCTCGAATGTTTTACACACAATGGCGAGGGGGGAAAGGATGAGTCAACCAATCATAGAGCGGATCATGGTTGGAAAGCCGCAAACATTTGGAGAAAAAGAAGCGAAACGGCCAATGGACCGTGAATGGACAAGTGGCATTGTGAAGCAACTTGTTCATGGGAAGATTTGGGCGGGAAAAACGAATCTTCAGGGGGACGGGCAAGCCGACCTCAAACATCATGGGGGAGCGGAAAAAGCAATATTTGTCTACCCTGTCTCTCATTATGCTTATTGGCAAATCAAGCTGCAAGACCAAGACTTTAGAATTGGCGCTTTTGGTGAAAACTTGGCTGTTCAACATATCGTTGAAGATGACTTGTGTATTGGCGATATTTTTCAAATCGGTGGTGCAATCGTACAAGTTTCGCAGCCAAGACAGCCTTGTTGGAAGCCGGCAAGACGTTGGAAGATTATAGATTTGGCTTTACAAATACAACAAGAAGGCATGACAGGCTGGTATTTTCGCGTTCTGAAAGAAGGGGAATTCCAAGCAGGGGATGTACTTCAACTTCGAGAGAGGCCATTTCCAGAATGGACTGTTACTAGATGCAATGATGTGATGCATAATCAACAACATGATTTAGAACTGGCAGCTAGACTTGCTTCTTGTGAGCTTCTTTCACCTAACTGGCGTAATACATTACGCAAACGGGCGCAAGGTGAAGGGAAATCGGATATTCGTAATCGAATAATAGGACCGAATGAATAATCCCCAAACATATTCTAAGGGCCTTTCGTAGCGAAGTAAAAAGTCCACTTTCTCAATCTTGAAAACGAGAAAGTGGACTTTAATTATCTTCAGGTGAATTGCTGGAAATTTATGATTTCAAAATCATTGCGATTTGCTATACTACAATGAATAGAATATATTCAGAGGAGCCCGAGATGGAATTACATAAGTACTGTGAAACTTTCAAGTCTGCAATTGAGCACTACACATTAACAGAAGATCAGCTTTATTTCACTGATACACCAAAGGAAGCTGTTGCATTGGCAGCTGAAGACCCAGATCGTCAACCGATATTGGCAATAAAAGACGGTCTACTCGTCACATTCTTTGTCTTACATCAAAACGAGGGAGTCAAGCCATATTCCGACAATGAACAAGCGATACTTGTAAGAACCTTTTCAACTTGCTTTTATCATCTCGGAAAAGGCTATGGAACGGAAGCATTGTTGGCATTGCCGCAATACTTGAAAATGAATTATTCCAGAATCAATGAAATTATTTTGGCAGTCAATTATCGAAATGAAGTTGCACAAGGTCTATACAAAAAATGTGGTTTTATCGATACAGGTTTACGAGCAATGGGGAAAAAAGGTGAACTTATTGTGATGAGCCATCGTTTCGACTGATTAAATCCGGATACTTGTTCTGTTTATTCTAAAAATTTAGATTAGCGGAAAGAATGGTTGAAGGTTATATGTTAGAATGATGGTTAATGGGGGTGGGGGGATGAACGAAGATAAAGAAACACCCGAAAGAAGAAGGGAAAGGCTACGACAAGAAGAGTCAAAAAGAAACCCAACCGGAAATATGAGCGATGCTTTCAATAAGGCGGAAACTGGCAACCTTGCTGAATTGGTAGGGGGATTAGGCTGGAAAGGCACTGGCATACTCATACTTGTTATCATCATTGCTTTTATAATTATATCAATGATTGTTAGATAAAGTAATATTAAAAAAGAGGAAGCTGGAGCATTGTCTAGCTTCTTTTTATGGTACCTATATTTGAAACTTATTATATTTAGTAATAGAGGTATAAATGTTTGAATATTATGTGATTAAGGTAACGTAAAAGTAAATGAATTAGGGGGGACATTAATGTATACACCTATCATAACAAATTTTTCTACTAAATACGGTAACAATCGCTGGAAATCAAAGAGTCTAAAAATAGGTAGGGATGTATTTTTATCCAGTGACTTGGAGTATGATAATTGGTTGTTTATAGAGTGTAACCCGCACGTTATTAGTTATTGTGAGCAACCCTTTGAAATTAAGTTGCCTATGGAGAATACGATTCGTTCATCAATTCCTAATATGTGGATTTTATATGATGATGGTACAGAAGAAATAAGGGAGATAAAGTATTCGAATGATTTACAAGAAAATAGGGTATTAACAAAAATAGAAATACAGCAAAAATGGTGTGAAAAAAATGATTTAGTTCATAAAGTAGTTACCGAAAAAGATCTTAGACTAAATCGGTTTCTCCTTACAAATTATAAAATTATAATAAGTTTACTAAAGAGTGGTAAATATTTAAACGAAGCGATCAGAAGCGATATATTGGATCAAGTTAAAAGAGATAAGAAGACATCTATCCATAAATTACTTAACATATCTTCGGGATTGATGGTTGAAAATTTATTTTCGAATATAGCATTGTTGATATTCATGGGAGAACTATATGCTGATTTAGATTGCAACTATTTTGGAATTAATTCTGAGGTATATCTAATAAATGATTAAAGCATAACCTTCAGGAAGTGGATTCTTAGCCTATAATAACGGAGATATACAGAAACCAGCAGCATTTTAGGGTTCTGTATATTTTTTTGTGTAACTATAAGTGTAATTGAATTTATTTGTTTTCAAAATGTGTTTAAGTTTTAAGAAGTCAAAACCTAAATATTTATGTCTTTATATAGCAATTTCTCATTTTATCTCACTGTTCCAAGTATACTTATTCAACGAAACACAACTATCGATAATATATATTATGTAAACTAAAATGTTTTTAAGATAAAAGAGGTATTTTGAATCGGATCCCCTTTGCGTACTTGCGGCGCTACATTCAAACCGTACTTAGCTGATCCTGGTTTCTTCTCTCGTTAGCAACTCGTATATTCGTACGCTGTATTTGTATGTAATCACATCATCACCTTGGCACATACTTTTACATAAGCGATTTCCGATATGGAACCTTTAAACTTCCATATCGGAAAATCGGTTTGTGTCTCCATAAAATACGGTGATTTCAAAGCTACGGTTGGGATTGATCTTATTTCCTTATATGACATCCATCTTAGTAGAATTCATTCCTTTAAATGGCTGTGATATAGCTTAAATTTCACGCTTTTATTGAATAAAATGCTCGAATATAAGAACAAAGCAGCATGGCGATTCTGAACCGCCATGCTGCTTTGTTGCTAGCGGAACGATTCTTTTCTACCCCCTTATCATGAATTACTGCAGCTACAAGCTGTTTAAACGCTCCATATAGCCCTCTTGAGAGATAAAAAGCGCTAGAGGCGATTTAACGCTGTTCAAGGTGTTTCTCCGCCCCACTCCTCTCAACTTATCCAGTAAAGGTTGCTGAATCGTTTATAACCGTTCAACATTCATCATAATTTCCGTTACATACTCATCCTTGCTGCTTACTGATATTTCATCTAGTATATATTCCTCATACGTGTAATTGGTAAGCTTTAACTGATTACGACGAATATAATCAAACATTTTTTCGAATGTTTGATCGATCAGATCCTCACTTCCTTTATGGTAAGCGACAACGTACAGACCTTTTGGTTTTACATGATATGGAATTTCCTCGAATTTTTCTTCCGTCTTTATATAGAGATAAGAATAGTTTTCATAGTCTCCCTGCTCGACTTGTTCTTTACTGACCATTGCCCCAATTGGGTAACCTAAATTTAACTGATGATCATCGGCAAATTCGATAAATGTAGAAACCAAGTTAAGGAACTCCTTATCTGAACAGCCTAAAATGGAACGACTTAGAAAAAGCTGCTCCTCTCTTCGTTCTTGTAATGTAATTTGCGAATAATCAATTGTTAACGCACGTTCTGTTAAGTCGATCTTTGTCTGGATCGTTTTTTGGATTCGGTTCAAATTCCGCATTTTCGATTCAATTTCTTGGGATTGTTTTTTCAACAGTTCAATGAGTTCTAACGGGGTTTTATCTTCTAGAAATCGTTTAATTTCTTGTAAGGACATGTCGACTTCTTTTAGTAGTTGGATAACGGAAAACACATCAAACTGATGATAAGAGTAGTACCTATACCCGTTATCCGTTTTAATTTCCGGGGAAAGAAGGCCAATTTCATCGTAATGAAACAATGTTTGTTTTTTCACGTGACATAACTTGGCGAATTCGCCGGTTGTAAAATATTTATGCAACTTTTGACTCATTTGAGAGCCCTCCCTTGACTATACGGTTACCGTACACTTTAGGATGTAATTATACCACTACAGTAATGAGTGGGGATAAATTGAGAAAGGATTTGATAGTCATGAATATAGCTATTCATGACGTTACAAAAGACAATGAGAAAGAAATTTTAGGTTTGCATGTTGCAAAATCTCAAATGAATTTCATTGAAACGACGCAACAATGTTTAAAGGAAGCGAAGGAGTGTGCTCTGTTTAAACCTGTTGGCCTTTACGCAGACAACGAGCTAGTAGGTTTTGCTATGTACGGACGTTTTCAAAATGAAAATGAAAATAGCCGTGTTTGGTTAGATCGCTTTCTCATAGACGCCCGCTATCAAGGAAAGGGATATGGAACGATCATGTTACAAGCATTAATGCAAAAATTGGTGCAAGAATTTTCATGCCAACAGATATATTTAAGTGTATATGAAGATAACCAATCCGCCGTCTACTTATATAAAAAATTCGACTTTCAGTTTAATGGCGAATTCGATGTGAATCATGAAAAAGTGATGGTGAAAAATATATAATCAATGAGACCAATCCTAAAAAGTGCTCAACCGAATAGTGTGGTTTGAGCACTTTTGAATTTCATGATACCCCTTCCCCATTGCTCACACGACTTATTGTCCAAATATTTATCAAATGAAATAATCATAAACAGGCATTTCACTCTGATCAAGAAGAACAATCATCTCGTTCCCCTTTCGGAATTCAAAAATCAAATCAATACATATAAATTTGATTATATCATCGAACTTTTTATAAGTTTGACTGTTTAATCGAATTACTGATATATTTGATGATATCATCGAACTTAATGCTACAATTGATGCTGGGAAGGAGTTGTTAAGTGATGACGAATCCAATTTCTGTTTTCATTATGGACGTCAGTCATTCGTCTAAGGGAAATATCGGAAGTGAATTAAGTGAATATCTTCAGCAATTAGAGGCGCGTATAGCGAAATGGACAGAAAATATCGTTGCGACACAGATCACCCACCGGGCTGGAGATGAACTCGTCGTTGTGAGTAATGGCTATGCAACAGCGTATACGCTTGCTTTCTATTTGAGCCGTATTTGGGAATACGCAGATCATAAACCTTATTTCGGTCTGTCATTTGGTGATATTCAAGAGGACGTTAACACTTTGAACGTAGAAACTTGGATACATCCGTTAATGAAGCAAGCTAGAGAAGCGAATGATTTCTTGAAAAAACAACAAAATAGAGCTCAATTTCACTTTCAGTTGGCGGATTTCCCAAATGAAAAATCACCCGAAGGATTCAATGCCTATGGAATCCAGTTTGAAACGTTGCTAAATGTGATTTTAACTTTACAACAAGAACAAATGAATGAACAAACAGAAATACAATCGCTTGTCTGTTCATTGTTTTTGATCCTTGCTCAACAAAATAAAGTAAGTCATTGTCTAGGAAGATCAGCCTCTACTGTTTCAAGTCATATGAAAAAAGGCAAAACAGACGCGATCCTGCATGCTTTTCAGAACGTTGTAAACGTATTAGATTCTTTAGAAACTGATCATAAATTGAATCCATCTAGCGCAAGTAAGCTGTTACAAAGAAACATACGACAAATTGTGAGCAATCAGCTTGATGATTATTTTCCAAGCATTGAGGGAGGAAAATAATGACTGTACTATTGCTGCTTCTCGCACATTTAATCGCTGATTTTTGGTTACAAACGGATAAAATGGTGAAACATAAAATAAAATATCTCAAGCAACATTGTCTTCACCATCTCCTTACTACAGGCATAGCACTTGCTATCATATGGGGTCATTATTACGACTTTAGGAACATTGTCGACTATTTTATGTCCCCATTACTTTTTATCTGTGTCTCCCATCTTTTCATCGACTTGCTGAAAATAAAACTAGTGGATTCTATAAAAAGGGATACAAATGACAGTTTGAAAAAACTGGGCTTTTTCCTATTTGATCAACTTCTTCATATCGTGATGTTACTCAGTACCTGTATCATCTTCTTTCATATGGAAGTTGTGGCATTGACGACTCGTATATTAGAATTGTTTGGGACAAGCCATTTAGACCCGATTAACACGTTCTTATTGATCACGATCGTTTTTATTTTAGCGACAAGTGTCAGCGGTCATATCGTGAAATTCATCGTTGGCTCATTGCCATCAGAGTTTGCAAACTTCGAAGGCGAATTGACATTAAAAAATCAAGTCATTGCTGCGAAAGAAAAAGCTCAACCTAACATGGAGAATAGTTTTACGGAGGAATATCATTATTTTACGTACTCCACCCCTCTCCGTTCACGTGGAAACCTCATCGGCTATATCGAAAGATTGCTCGTCATCTTATTAACGGTAATCGGTGCCTATCCGTCTATCGCTTTTATCATTGCTGCCAAGTCGATTGCACGATTTAAGCAGCTGGATGATCGAAACTGGGCGGAATATTTCCTGTTAGGTACATTATCCTCTATCTTTTTAGGATTACTCCTTGGCCTCGTTGCACAGAAATTGATCATGTGAAAGGTTCTACAATTCCCCTACATAAAATAATCCCCCTAGCTACTCAACCATGAGTGGCCAGGGGGACATTGCACTCTCCTATTTGCCCCTTTAAAGGCTTATAAATAGCTCAACCAATCAGTAATGCCATTATCCGTTCGTGTGCATCATAAATCTTATCTGCCTCTTCATGCTGTTCTTGGTACTGATAAATATACAAATCCATTTCGCAAAGAGCGATTTGCGTATTAACCAATACTTTCGGCAAGGTTTCCCAGGCATAAATCTGATTGGAGATGGATTCCAATTCGTGGTAAATTCTTTCGAATTGCTGTTCATCCAAACCTTTGCCGTTTTGAAGTTTTTTAAAAAAATGCCCGTCCTCATTGATGTACTTGAACAGTTTGGCCAATACTTCGGCTTTCTCAGGCTCTATTTCCCCCGTTTCTTTTGTCCACCTATGAATCAGTGCTTTTATCTGTTTAGCGGCATCCATTATTCGTGTCGCTTCTTCTTCGTTATAAATCAGTGAAAAGTTATAGAGTTCATCATACAGTTCGATTAGAGTTTGGATGGCGTTTTGGGGGATACTCTCCCGATTCTCCCATTCATCAGCACAGGCAGTTAATGCTCCAACTAGTTTTACTACTTCCTTTTCATGCAATCCATTGCCCATTCGTAATTCAACGAGCACATTTATTTCGGCTTGCACGAAGTTATCAATTAGGCTGTTTTCCTTCGATATCCCATTATCCATTTAATAATTCCTCCCATTTCCCATGAATTTATTTTAAGTAATGAAGAAAAATGCTCAATTACCGGGGTGGGAACTAATGTTCTGTCTGCTGTTTATTCACAGTAATAGTAAAATGAATTTACAATTACTGTATTAATTGGGTTTATAAGAATTTATAACAGCTACTTTTTTGTAATAAATGGAATTAGAAGCTACCATGATCTCCATAAACCAAGCAAGCTCGTTTTTTAATGACAGAACAAATGTTCCGGACCCGTAAATTCGGCACTCGACAACTAATTTATGGTTCAAATAAAACAAGCAGCATTGCTTTGTTCTACAATGCTGCTTGTGATGCTAGATTGCACATGTGGCATATCACCGTTGTTTAAGTTCCTTATAAGCCAATACTTTCAAGGCCAATAATTCTTCATCCGTTAATTTGCCTTCAATCTCATTGAATAATCGTTGTTGTTCTTCCGCGGTAAGGCCACTTTGGGCTTTCGTTTGGAGTTCTTTCAATTCACTCACACTGAACTTCTTCACCAATACTCTGACCGCTTCTTCTTTCGTCTGGAACGGTAAAGTGCTGCTATCTACGTTTTTCCCTTCTTCGATAAATGCCTGCAGTTGCGGATCATTCTTGATTTCTTGTTTGATACTTTCAAGTTGGCCGCTGTCATTCAGTTCCACCGCTACTTGGTCCATCACTTGGTCAGCAATGAGTTTTGTCCCAAAAAAGTAAATCGCGAACCCTGCTACGGCGATAAAGACCACAGTACCTAAAAGTATTTTTAAAAATTTCAAATGGCTCTTCCTCCCTTTATGGGGTCTATGATAGAGATACTACACAGAATTCCACCGGTGCACAAGAAAAAAGCCAACAGCAATTGTTGACTCTTTTCTAATCTCTCATTCCTCCAATTCAAATCTCATAAAAGTAAAAATGGGCGGTCTCTTTTACAAAGCCGATTTTCTCATAAAGTCTTTGTGCCGTCGTGTTATCTGCACCCGTTTCCAAGAGCACCCCTTTCGCATCCGTTTCCTTTGCAAAAGCAAGCGCGGTTTTTATTAGATTTTCACCAATTCCCTTGCCTCTTCCACTTTCTTTCACATACAAGTCGTTTAGCACCCATGTACGCCTCATGCTGACGGATGAAAATGTCGGATAGAGTTGGACGAAGCCGATCGGGTCAGACTCATCACAAGCTATATAAATGACCGATTCTTCGTTGAGCAACCTTTCCTGGATAAACTTCTTTGCACCGCTAAGATCTGATTTTTGTTGGTAAAATATTCGATACAAGTCAAATAGTCCGGTTAATGCTTCAAGGTCATTTAGTGTCGCTTTAAAAATATTCATAAAAAATCCCCTTATTGTCGTATTTATGTATGAATGAGTTAACTTTACCATAAATGGAATACGTGCTGTGAAATGAGCTTTCTTATTAATAGCGTCTATAAAAGAACATCCAGAGGCTATCATTCTACAAACCGAAAAGGGTGAATCTCACCTGAATACCACTGCTGAAACTATTAATAACGATTCAGCGGCCAGGAACACACCTGAAGAAACAGTATTTACAGTTATAGTGAAACCTTTTGTAGAGTCGAATTTCAATAAAGTTATCTTTCGTGGACTCTTTTTACTGCTCATTTGGATGTTTTTGTTTTTAGTCATTCCAGTTGCCTTCAAACGTTTAAAAAGATTTAAGTTTTTTAATATGGAATTTGAGGTAGATGATATTGAACAGGCTGCCATTGAAACGATAGAGATTAGCGGAACGAAAGCTCAGTTGATGGCTTATTTAACAGGGGATGACGCTTCTGGAAGGACTTTAGAATTTCTATCCGATTCAGCAATAGATTATCAAGAAGTACTGGATTATTTTCTTTCGGAAATCCAAATTGCATATAACAAAAGCCCGCTATATGCAACATTTTCATATGAGATATACAACCAATCCACTCCCCCGGAACTATATGATTTAATAGAAGAATCTAAGGAAACAGGAGAATCAGCTGTCAAGAATAAAATCAATGAAGATAATTTGTTCAAGAGAAACTATCTAGTTTTCTATTATTGTTATGGTAAAGATGAATACATCACTGTCATAAGCAGTTATACGCATGCTTTTGATATTTTTGACAAATATCTTTTTGAAATTTTACATAAAACTGTAAGTAAAAACGTTGAGAATATCGAATATATGGTTGCCTTAACAAATATTGATGAAGATATGAACAAAACGTGATGATCCCTTGACCTATCGAAAGGATATCTTGTAGAATAATAGAAAGGAGTGATTGTTATGGTAAGAGTCAAAACTCCAATTAATCCAGAAGCGATTAAAGCCCGTGCCGCTCGTAAATTAAGTCTTTCAAGTGCTGGTCAAAGTCGTAAGAAGGACAATCGTGTAACCGTTACTGGACAAATGGTCAAGCCAATCCATGTTAGCAAAACAGATCCATTAGTGAGAAGGATCGTGAATCATTAAACACTCAACGTCCCCCTGTCTAAAGGGGGTTATTTTTATATAATTTTAAACTTTTGGAATGCCTTTTAGCTAACGCTTGTAAAATGGTCGAATTTCCAACTAAATCTTTTGGATGCTTAACAGGTAGATATCCAACGTCTATCTCCCTCATACTTTTGAATCTTTCTCCATTCAAATACTTGCTGTATAACTCACCTATTTTCATCAATGTTCCTCACTTTCTAAGTAAGCATAATATATCGTAGTATATTCAAATTCCTCCATTTTTAATCAAATCAAGTTCTTTATGAGCAGTTCATGTAAAGGACGGCTTCTCAGTTAATGACTATTAAGTTTACATAATAATACTATGTTAAACTATCTATCCCGATAGGGTTAAAAAAATCCCTATTTTCCAGATCACTCAGGAAATAGGGATTTATTGATTAATGTTCATGCTTGCCGATGCAACGTTCGCATTCATAAAGTGCGGATTCGTGTTTCTCGATAATTTTATTGCCGCATTCCGTGCAATGTTTTTCCGTCTGGTTTTTGATCGCTTCCATACTGATCTCCTCCAATTTTTCTCGTTTCAATCACTTTGTATTGAAACAGATTATTTTATTAATAACTACTATATAACAGACGGGTTTCCCTGTCTTCGGATTCTGATGAAATGCCTTTTCTGAAGGATGGATGGTGATATAAGGCGATGAACCATTGGATAGAGCAACCGAAAAAAGCCACACAAGTGAAATCATTGTGTAGCTATACAGCATTTGGCAATCATCAACTCATACTAACTGCACTATTACTTATGAGCCGATCTCTTGCTTCCACGTATTCTTTATGAAGTTTATCGACATATTCAGCTGTACTTGTCACTTCTTTAATCGCGCCGATGCCCTGACCACTTCCCCAAATATCCTTCCATGCCTTGACGGTCCTATCTCCAAAATTCATCTTGGATGGATCGCTTTCTGGAAGGTTGTCAGGATCCAATCCTGCTGTTTGGATGGATGGCTTTAGATAATTGCCATGAACACCCGTGAACAGATTGCTATAAACAATATCATCAGACGTCGAGTCGACGATTGCTTGCTTATATGCTTCAGCAGCACGGGCTTCATGCGTAGCAATGAACGGCGAACCGATATAGGCAAAATCAGCTCCCATCGCTTGGGCAGCTAAAATGGCGCTTCCCGTAGCAATCGACCCCGACAAAGCAAGCGGACCGTCGAACCACTCTCTGATTTCTTGGATCAACGCAAATGGGCTCTTCATTCCCGCATGGCCACCAGCCCCAGCCGCAACTGCAATTAAGCCGTCAGCCCCTTTTGCAATTGCCTTCTGTGCAAAAGTGTTATTGATGATGTCATGCAGTACAATTCCTCCATAGCTATGTGCCGTGTCAAATATCTCTTCACGGGCGCCTAAGGACGTAATGATAATGGGAACTTTATACTTCACACATAACTCCATATCTTGTTCTAATCGATCATTTGTCTTGTGTACAATTTGATTAATCGCAAAAGGTGCAGCTGGACGGTCTGGATTTTTTGCGTTATAAGCTGCAAGTTCCTCTGTGATTTCTGCCAACCACTCATCAAGTAAGGAGGCGGGTCTAGCATTCAAAGCAGGCATTGATCCAACAATCCCCGCTTTACATTGCTCAATCACAAGCTGCGGATGACTAATAATGAACATCGGTGAACCAATTACAGGAAAACGTAAATTCTGAAGAGGAGATGGGATTCTTGACATCGGTTGTTCCTCCAATCAATTTGTAAGCTATATATCTATTTCGCGGTCAGCTAATTAAGAACCTCTATATCTATCTCTTTTCTTACCGATATTGGTTTACATAATAATATTATGGATACATTTTGCTTGCTTTTCATACCATTTGTTATTTTTGATCTGATCTAGATCACCTCACGCTCTTTTCAATCTTTGCCATCATCTTTTATCCATCATTCTGTTCTCTTTCTAATTTCTCCCGTAGTGCAACCTCTACATATTCACTCATGGATAGCCCATGCTCTTGAGAAACACGCTTCAATTCTTCCAGCATAGTTGTCGGCAAATCAAATGTCGTACGCCGGTATCCACTAATGAGCGTCCATTTCCCTTCCCCGACGATCACCTCGCCTAATACGAGAAATTTCTTAAGCGTGCTTTCTGTTATTGTTTCCGGAGCCGCTAGCGAAAGGTCCACTTCCCCACTTTTAATCGATAGAGCGATATGTGTATCTTGTTCGCGGATACGAATATTTTCAATTCCCCATGCTTGATAGACAAAATCGAGCAAGTCAAAGGATTCCTTCTCTGCTTTTGGCAATAAAAAGTCTGTATAGCCCCTGATCTGTCTATTCGGCTGGTGAATGGAATAGGCCGGTTCGTATTGAAAGGCTTGAATGCCGTCCGTATAAGGAATCCAGGTCCCGGACTGCAGATAGAATCCCCATTGTTGGTTGTCATTGCGCACCACGCGCATCTCTTGTCCTTGTGGCGTGCGAAAACATTGATAAAGTGCAATATCTAACTTCGTATCATAGAATTCAACTCTTGTTCCCCGTGAGGAAGCAGTCCGCTCGATTTCTTGGCGGATCCAAGCAGCGGTTTCTTCGGGAATGGAGTATATCATCCGTTCATCGCCAGCCGGCAATTCGTCCACCGGCAACTCAGTCTCCCGGATCAAAGCGTAAATGCGTTGGGTCGTCACACCTAATTGTTTGGCCAGTTCGGAAGGACGTAACCCGGTTGGTTGATGCCGTTGCCGTTCCTCCGCAAGTGCATCGACTTCTTCTTTCTGATATCTTGCTTCACGTATTAAACGATGCGGATCGTCGATTTTAATAATTTTCTTCTGTTTTGCATAGTGATAGACCGTTGCCTTCGAAACACCAAGTAAATCTGCCACTTCTTGTCTTGTATACCAATCTTTCAATTCAATCTCTCCTGTCTTGCGTCTATTAAAATAGAAATCCCTTTTTTGATGGATTTTTATATTTGAATTTAAATTTATATTAATTGTGCATTTGCTTTCTTTAAATAACATTTAATATAAAACGTATTAAGTTAGAAAATATTGGATTTCTAAAGTAAAAGGATTATTTTGTTCCGAATATGAATTCAATTTAATACAGACTGAACTCTTATGATTTAATAGTAACATAAATATAAACCAGAATAGAATTTAAAATTGAATTTAGTTTCTATAACCTAAACAAATGGATGATTTTTTTAGGTTATATTAGATTTATGGTAAAATGGATTTAACAATAGAAAACAATTAACTGTATATAAAAATGGATTTTAATAATAGCTAATTATTTATATACAAAAGTGGAATGAAGAAAAGGATGATTTAGATTGTCAATCGGACTAATTGAAAACAAGCAATTCGAAATAATTCATTTAAAAATAGAATTGCAAAATATGACCACCCTTCCCACTCTTCAGAATCGTTTGGATGAGGCGGAGAAAAATGGACAACCTGCTTTTCATGATTTTACGGATGTAGAGATGATGAAATGGTTTCTATATGAACGAAGACATTTGAACGAAAAGAATGAACGGACAGAAAGAACGGTTCGAGAGTACGAACGTGAACTTCTGCTTTTCATTGAACAGCTGTTTACATACAGTTTGGAAATCGGCATCGATATGGCCAATATAATAGAAGGTTCTCTGTTCAAATCATTTCAATCACGTCATTTAAGAAGATATCAGGAGTGGTTGGCAACTAAAAGTCCACATGTACTCAAGAAAGGGTCATACTCCCCTGCTACGCTCGAACGAAAGACGACGATCATCAAGGCCTTTTTTGCATTTCTACATAAGGTAGGATATATTCAACAGCCGATTTACGAAGGGCTGAAGATTGCCACGGTCCGAAAAGACGATCGACCGAATCGTGATCTAGGCCCAGCTGATGTCGTTACATTACTGAATGAATATCGGGACAAGCAACATCCAATCATGTTTGCGATTATTCACATCCTAACAACGACAGGGATTCGAAACGAAGAGTTTTGTACATTGAAAGTGAAAGATTTGAAGGTGGATGCAATCCAAGGTGGTTATTATTTAGATGTGTTAGGGAAAGGAAATAAGAGGCGGCATATTCCGTTGAAAGAGAAGGTGGTTCAAAGCATCCGTCGTTTCCGTCACGCACGTGGTCTACTCCCCGTTGAGCATGCTGAACTGGAGGATCCATTATTTACGACGAATACAGGGCGCGCCTATTCCCCTTCCTATTTATCGCAATATGTGAAAAAGGAGATTGCAAGCCTGGAACGATTAAAGTTGTCGGATCAGACGTTGCAAATCACCCCTCACGTATTCCGGCATGCCTTTGCAATCATTTCCAAACTTAACGGTGTCGACGTCTATGATATTATGCGTTCACTTGGTCATGAGAAAATTGAGACAACAATGATTTACTTAGAGAAAGTGTTTGAAAAAGAACGTCACGCCATACATGCATGGAAATCGGAGGGTTTTGGGGAGTATATCTAACCTATTTCAGCCAATGGATTTGCGTTGAAGGCGAAGCATTAGTCTCTGCTTTTACAAGGGGAGATAAAGGGAGAAATCATAAAAAGTACATCACATTAGAATAAGTGATGTACTTTTTCAAAATAATAGATTAAGTTGTAGCTATTTCCTGGATGTATCGTAACTTGCTTCATTTTCGCCTCACAAGAGACAGTTCACGCGATGGGCTTTTTACCCCCCAACGTGCCACATAAGGACTTGGATATCATTCTTGAAGCTTGTAATATGTTTGTGATACCGGTCCTAGTTTTTAATCTACGGAAAGTAAGAATGATTAGTAGATAATTTGTGAGAGGTATTTGTTTCCTTCTAATCTATTGTAAACCTCTTTTGCTTCTTTTTCCGTATCAAATTCAAACATTTTAATGGATACGTCTGCGTAAAGGGTAATGACCCACATTTTTACTGCCTCCTATAAAATTAGTAAGATGATCAAACAAACTTATTTGCTATTCTGCATAATTAGCAGAAAGTTCTGTTCCATCACTATCGATATACTTCACTTAGACAAAAATCAGACTTGCAACAAGGAATATTGAGATAATAACAGGCATCCTGGATCTGTCATTTTACGAAGAGTAATTGAATACCCAATCCTTTTGTGTGATGTCTCTCCTGATAAAAGACTCCTATCAATGCAAAGTGCTACCTTTATTGTGAAAAGAAAGTATCCTGTACATAACAATTTACTTTTAAGAAATACAGAGGAATCAAGATTTTCCACACAGTAAAGGGATAAAGTAGTGAAATCGATATAATATGATGTAACATTGAAATGATTATGACATACTAATGATCGTTTGTCTATTCAAATTTTCACTTTTAATAAATTTTTTAAGTTTGCGAGCTTCACTTTAGAATAGTAAAAAACCTCAATGGATCGTTTATATACATGAAAAAGTACATCACCATTGGAGCGGTGATGTACTTTTTTAGAAGTTTTATAACTTCATTTATCAGGAAGTTTTTTAACACTTGAATAGTTTTAGTTTGGAACGATTTCCTGAATGTGTGCTAACTTGCTTCTTTTTTGTTTGCCCCATAAAAGGCAGTCCACACGGTAGGCATTTCCCCTACGTCTCAAAAGCACTAGGATTCACTTAGGAAACCCATGATAGACTCGGCACCATGCCGTTGTTCCCAATCCTAGTCGTTTCAATCTACGGAAATAAGCGCGTTTATTAGACCAAGTGCGAGAGGTATTTGTTTCCTTGCAAAGAATTATAGACCTCTTTCGCTTCTTTTTCCGATTCGAATTCAAACATTTTAATAGATACGTCTGCGTAAAGGGTAATGACCCACATTTTTACTGCCTCCTATTATAAGTTAGTAAGGTGATCAGCAAGCTAGTTGCTTTTGGAATCATGAACAGGAAATTCTGTTCCTATGCCACCGACATACTCCGCTTATACAAGCAGATTCGCAACAACAACAATTGGGACATTGACTGGAACCGTAAAACCATTCGATGCAAATGTATTGAATTTCCAGTCTTCTGGTTGCATGTCTCTTCTTATCATAGCCCCCCTTTCAGTACAATCTTTATTGCGAAAAACGAGTATTGCAAATCAAATACTCAGTTTTCACAAAATACAGTATAATCTAAATTCAGAGTATAGTAAAGTGATAAAGGAAAAAAATAAAAGAGTTTGTGCAACTTTGAACAAACTATGACAATCAGAGGGAGAAAGAAGGACAAAAAACACTCATCCACTAAAAGGGATGAGTGTGATGTGATGCATTTGGATTCACGCTATTTTTTTCTTCGCTTTCGTAGGCCTTATCTTATAAAGCACAATGAGTAAAATAAACCAAACTGGTGTAACGAACAAAGCGACGCGTGTATCTTCTGCCAACGCGAGCACGACAAGTACAAATGCTAGGAAAAGAAGGATCAAGTAATTGGAAATCGGATAGAGCGGCATTCTAAATTTGCTTAATCGCGCTAGATTTGGTCTTGTTTTACGGTATTTCAAATGGCAGATAACCGTAATGCCCCATATAAAGATGAAACAGACGGTAGAAACACTTGTAATGAGTGTAAATACGCCTTCTGGCATGATATAGTTCAACACAACCGCAATCAGAATAACGACAGTTGAAAAGAACAACGCATTGGAAGGCACTTTATGACCCGTCAGTTTTGTAAAAGGGACAGGTGCATTTTTATCTTTAGCAAGTGAGTACAGCATCCGGCTTGTACTGAAAACGGCACTGTTACAAGCTGAAGCAGCAGATGTCAGAACAACGAAATTGACGATACCAGCTGCAGCAACAATGCCAATTGCTATGAAGACCTGTACAAATGGGCTTTCCAGTGGATTGATGGCATTCCATGGATAGATACTCATAATGACAATTAGTGCCCCAATATAGAAGATTAAAATCCGGATGGGAATATTATTGATTGCCTGTGGAATGACTTTCTTTGGATTTTCCGTTTCGCCTGCAGTCAGTCCCACCAGCTCAATCCCAACAAACGCAAAGACGACCATTTGGAAGGAGAGGATAAAACCATTTATGCCGTTCGGGAACATGCCACCATGGCTCCACAAATTCGAGAAGCTGGACGTACCTGAATCGGTTGAAAAGCCGGTAAATATCATGAAGATACCGATAACGATGAGGGCTAGAATCGCGATGACTTTTATTAAGGCGAACCAGAATTCCATTTCGCCAAATAGTTTTACAGTTGCTAAGTTCATAATGAGCAAAACAACAAGTGCGATTAACCCTGGCATCCATTGGGGTACTTCAGGAAACCAAAACTGTGCATAAAGACCAACAGCGGTTATATCGGCCATTGCGATTGAAATCCAGCAGAACCAGTATGTCCACCCCGTTATGAAAGCGGCCATATTCCCTAAATAATCTTGTACAAAATCTACAAAGGAGTTGTAGTTCAAATTGGTTAATAGTAATTCGCCAAGCGCACGCATGATTAAAAAACAAATCACGCCTGTAATCAAATAAGCAAATAAGATCGATGGTCCTGCTAGATGAATCGATTTTCCGGCACCCAGAAATAATCCGGTTCCAATCGCTCCCCCTATAGCGATTAGCTGCACATGCCTATTTTTAAGTCCTCTTGCTAGTTCTTGTTGCTGCATCTCATTCCCCACTCTCTGCTTTTCTTCGATGTTTGCATCCCGAGGTGTTCTTAACGTTTTAAGTAGTAAAATAAAATCAGGAAATTGCAAATCATTATCCTGTTAGGATTTTAACATAACATGACCGAAAAGCGAACAACATTTTTATAAATATGAATAAAAATCCGTTTTTCTACTAAAAATCGAACATTATTCATTAAAAACTTTATTTAGTTCGGGAATTTTGAGTGGTTGTTGTTCATTCAATTGCTTGAATAGCAGGTGATACATTGAAACGCTTCTCCATAAAGGTTCTATAAACAGCGATGATTTGAACCTCCGATTTATCCGTATTACACAAATCCTTTTTTCCTTCCTTGTGCAACCCTATATAGATCCCATTTTACTCTCTAGAGTTCCAAGTCTTTTACGAATACCCAACCATTTTTAAAATATAGTGTAAATATTTTCGTACTTGCGTAATTCTTTCGGCCAATGAAGCTGCTACAATTTCGTAGAAGGCCTCGCTTTCAGCCGTTTTATAGAGTTTCCGAATTGTTCTTCTTTCATCCGGCCAAAATCCTATCAACAAATTGGTCTCTTCCATTTCACGGGCGATGTCGTATAAATAACCATTGGACGGAGACCACCCAAACAGACTGTTCAATTGTGCTTGGACCTCTGCCATGTAAAAAAACTCTCGATTCAAGCTAAGTCGCAATGCGATGTATCGGACGACATCTTTGACAGATAATAGTTTGGATATAAATGGCCGAAAATCTTCATGCAACGGTTCAACCTCCCCTTCCGGCGGCAGTCCATTCCCCGTTAGAAAATAATAGAATCGATCAATCACGGTCGATACCTCATTAAATCGATGCGCATAAATCGCTTCGTATTCCTGAAGGCGACCAATCCCTTTGTTAGTAATATGAAAGATTTTTTTACGCCCTGCCGTTTCTGCATGAAGAAAACCGTCCTTTTCTAATGTGTTGGCAGTACGTGCGACGTATTCATAGGAAACGGATCGTCCCGGAAAATCGAAGTTGAATTGTTCATAAAGGGCCCTAGCATAATTGCTTTGCACACGAATTGCCCTCAATAAAAAGAGAGAAAGGGTGTCCCCGACACTAAAACCGACAGCTTGTTGAAATGAAGGTATTTTCATACTGAACACTCCTAATATTTTAAATAATCATACACCTCGCTAGTCCATATATCAAGCTCCGTGTCCGTTGCGATAGATTTCATTCTCTTTAAGATTATTCCGTTCTGTTATTTAGCTCTTCGAATAGCCCTTAAGGGACTGTGCGGGAATAAAAAATAGTTGTAAGATAAGTAAAGTGCGGATGGATGATAGATTTATATATGCACTAGCGAGGTCTATTAAAATAAGAATATATACATAATTCAATATATTCCTCTAGCATTCTCTCCGTTTTTCTCGCCTCATGAAAAAAAGCACCTCACCTAACGTCTCGTGAAGTGCTGAAATTCATGTAGTTTTTCATAGCTCTCTTTACAAAACAATATCTCTATTCTTCTCTCTTCTCCAAAGCAAAATGATAAAAATTACACTTATAACAATCATTCCACTGTATACGGTTGGAGCTAGCCATTGCGGATTCCATATCGATATGATATATCGCATTAAAGGTCCCCCTATCACGATGATCATCCCGACAATAAATGGAATTTGGATGCCGATCAAAGCCATACTATTGGGAACAAAGCTTGAAAAAGACATCGCCAACAGTCCGAATACAAAGCCTATTAGGTAAATCGCTGCGACACACAGCAAAATATATTGGAAGAATGTCGGATCATACCAGGATGCATTGCCAATAAACGTGTTGATCGGTACATCAAAATACATAGATGTATCATTCAGTGAATAGACCCCAAAATAGACGATAAGCAATGCTGTAATGACACTAAAAGTTGAAATCAGTCCTGCTAGGATCTTCGTTTTGAAGAGATTTCGTCCCTTTTTTGACGTGTATTGCAAAGCGAGCATTTGCCGTGAACGGTCCTTCAGAATCATCGGTGAGATGACTAAGACAACACTGAACAAGATAGCGATAGTCACATTGCCAATGAAATCCCTGAAATTCATAATGACTACTTCTGGATAGACTCCATATTTTTTAGAAGCAATTAATTCCTCCATGCGCTGTTTTTGTTGGGCATTATCATAGCCTCGAAGTTCATCTTTCATGTCATAAAACTCGATAAGACGTTCTCTTTCTTGAAGCTCCCAAAATGTATTTACTTCCTTTTCTTCAAACATCACCTTGCTATGAAGGGCATTGAGCTCTTCATTATCCCGATCGAAATGCTTGAATTTCTCATACGTAACAAGCCCGGCTTCTACAAACTCCCGCCTCGATTGCAAGTACTGATCGGCTTCTTTCACTTGCTCATCGTATGCTTGCTTAAAATCAAGAAACTCCTCCTCATCCATATGCGTCCCGTATTTCTCAATCATTTCAATCCCTATGTTGTAAGAATCAAGTGCCGGTCTACCGTTCGGAAAATGCTCAATATCAAACTCAATTAGAAAAAAATAAAGCACACTATTGAGTAAAACAAGCAAAAACAACATCTTCCACGTCAAGATTTTCTTTAGTTCATTCCATAAAACCCGCATTGCCTACTCCCCTTACTGGATATCCTTTTTGTGGAACCATTTCAATGAAAAAATACAGAGCACGAACGTAATCATCGTCCAGCAAACGGTCGTCATCCATTCAAAATTTTTGAACATGATGAGACCGCTGCTTCCCATGAACGATGAAGCAGTGTTCAACACAAGCAGCGATAAACTGTAGCTTGTGATAAATAATAGATTTGAAGATGTCGGCATAAAGCCTGGTATCAGTAACGCCAAGACGAAAAAGGTGGCCATTAGAATGGCAGCAATATAACTATTTTTAACAAACGTAGTCAGCGTAAATGTCAATCCTGAATACAACAGCATGGTGATGAAGACAATTGCAATTGTCCCGCTTAAAAATTGCCCGATTGACAAATTCCACCAAGCGATATTTGGAAAATTATACTCCCAATTGAAAGCACTATTGATGGAAGTTCCCCAGACATTCGAATAGTCGTATACGATAAAATAGGTACTAAGTGTGGCTACTAGTATAAAGGTTGTGAGCAACGCCGCCATCGCCACTGAGGCACCGAGTTTGTCCTTCATCAGGCGTCTTCCTCTTGTGGTGCCATAGGTCACAAGCTGTGTCCGATTTTCAAATTCATAATTCGTAATCAAGGCTGTTGATAAAATGATGAGCATCAGCGACTCTATGACAATATGGAGAAAGACCGTTTTAAAGAGAAAACTATGCATAAAATACGCTTTCCCCGCAAAAAACCATTCTTTATGTTCCCCGTTTTGCTTCATCTCCTCAAAACGTTGCGAAAACTTTTCGTATTCGCGTAAAAGTGTCTTTTCCGCATTTCCACTAAGTCGGGATTGCGCAATCGTCCCTTCCGCAACTTTCTGTATATCGATCTTTGCATAACTTGCATCGATGTCGTTGGCCATGCTAAAGTACATTTCTTTCAGTTGTAATTGTTCGATGAATCGCCACTCTTGTTCGCTATATCGATTCTGATCTTCAAAAGTTAATGTCTCAAGAAAATCATAAACGCTTTGATATTCTTGTCCTGTTATTTCTTTTAAGGCCGTCAGATCATCTTGAAGATCCTTCTCAAACTGTAGTAATGATTCATCTGTGATTTTCCTACCGTACTTTTCAACTAATTGGTTTGCAATCTTCAATTCTTCTTTGAAATAGGAATTGTCCACAATTACGAAGACATTGAATGCTGTAAAGAGTAGAAGAAGCCCGATAAGAATGGGTGATTTGAACGCTTTTTGACATTCATGCCAGACGATGCGCATCGCCATCACACTTCTTCCCCGATGTCATCCCGGTATTCATAGAGAAAGACATCTTCCAACTGCGGAGCTAATGGGAGCCAGTTTGCTTCCGCTTCACCTTTATGGATAAAACGAATCACCATCGACCCTCTCTCCTGCTTTTCCGATAATAGTACAAACTGTCTGCGATATGTCTCCAGTTGTTCATAAGGAATGGTCGTTTCATAGACATGACCGTCTAATGTTGCGCAAATCCTTTCAACCGAATCTTTATAAAGCAGTTGTCGGTTTTTAATCATTATGATTTCATTGGCAATCGTCTCGACATCTGACACGATATGGGTAGAAACGATGACCAATCGTTCACGTGCCAGTTCAGTGAGCAGATGCCGGAAACGTGCACGCTCTTTTGGGTCAAGTCCGGCTGTCGGCTCGTCTAAAATGAGGATTTTCGGATCGTTTAATAATGACTGCGCAATGCCGACCCGTTGGATCATCCCACCGGAAAATTTCTTCATTTTTTTATTGGTGACTTCACGCAATGCCACTTTTTCTAATAAGTCATCTATCTTATCTAAAGCCTCTTTTTTCCCGATGCCTTTGAGCGCTGCTAAATAAAGCAAATATTGCTTTGGTGTATAGTTCTTATAAAAACCAAACTGCTGTGGCAAGTAACCCAATAAGGAACGATAGTCTTCATCCATCGCAACGATGTTTTTCCCGTTATAGAGAATTTCCCCTTTACTCGGCGCAATGAGTGTCGCCAACATTTTAATCAATGTCGTCTTGCCCGCCCCATTTGGAGCCAGTAACCCGTAGAGCCCATTTGTAAATTCCAAATTGATGTTTTCTAACGCTGTAAAATCCCCGTATTGTTTGCTGATGTCTTTGACAAGTATCATGTTAAAAAGCTCCTTTCATTTGTGTGAAACGGATCAATCTTTTCAGGTATCGTACATAACAGTAAAGGCTGCCAATGAAGACGACTCCATAGACGAAGAGTGGCATCGTGACAAGAAGATTGGTGTACAGCGCGTCGTTCATAAACCGGAAAAATACATTTCCACCCGTCCAAATGATGACGACTGTTGCTACGGCAATTGTTGAACGACGCTTCATCATGCCGTATAAAAAAAGGATGGAAAAAACGAATAGCCCTGTAATCGAAATCATAAATGCCCGTAAGAAGTGGATATCATCATAGACGGTAACGAGAAAAGCAATTGATATCGTATTCGCCACTATAGAAACGGCACTGAACGCAAGCATTTTGAAAGCGATGATTTGATAGACGTTATATTTACACGACATTTCGACTTCTAACGTCTCATTGTTCATTTTATGGACATACGTAAAGAGGGAAAACATCAGAAATAACAAAGGCGAAAGTAGAAAGATCAACCCGTATAAATCTTGGATGGCGAGTTTTTTAGGCTCAGCAAGAAAGAACATGAAACTGTTAACAATCAACGCTATCAAAAATATGTACACAAGCCCCAACCGATCTGCAAACAAATGCCTGAAACCGATTTGACGGACCATCGATGTCAAATATGCGATGAAAGATTCTTTTTGGGTAACACCCGCGGCGACAATTTGCTCAATTTGTGTCTGGATCGTACGTTCATCCGGCATCGGAATTTGAAATTTTTCCTTATTCATCATGTACCTTCTCCATTCCTTTTCGAATTCTTTTCAGGGCGGCATAGTATTTCGTCTTCACCGTCGACAGTGGGATGGTTTCAATCGATGCAATTTCTTGAAACGTGTAGTCTCCGAACAATTTAAGCCGGATGATTTGCTGTGAACTTACATCCAGTTCATTGACAAGTGCTGTCACTCTTTCAAAATCTTCCTTGAACTCAAGCGAAACGGTCATATCATACTCGTCTTCAAACTCATAATCGTCAATGGATTGGACGATTTGCGTATCCTTATAACGCTTCGATCGGTAATAATCGACGAGTCGATTCGATGCAAGCTTGTACAGCCAGGTCCGAAATGACGCCTTCTTTCGATCATAGTGTTGGATTGATTTTAAAACGCTTATGAAAATTTCCTGCGTCAAATCGAGTGAAAGCTCAGCGTCAATCGTCTGTTTGTAGATGAAGGCGTACATCTCCTTATAATATTTCTCAACAAGTGCATTCGCGGCTGCCTCATTGCCGCTTCTCTTAATCTTGTTAATCCAGCGCTGCTCATTTTCCATAGTTCACCACATGCTTCCCCCATGATCTAAACCGTTCTATACATATATTCGTAAACAGTTTGAAAAAAGTTTGACATTGCTTAAAGAATTTTTTCAACATAGCTTATTATAAACAAAAAAATATATTGTTTAGAAAAAGTGCGGAAGCAAATAATAGTTTTAAAATAGCCGTAATGCGGGCAATCTATTTTTATATGCACTAACGAGGTCTATGATATTGAAAATAAATTCCTATATTTCTGTATTGATAGAAAAAAGTACATCACTAGCAATAAGTGATGTACGGAATCATAAAGTAGATGATGTTATTTCTTCCGGCAATTTTTGCAGACTTTTACAGTTGTCGTTGGTTCAATTTTTACCGGATATAATAATTTGATTCTTTTCCGCTCACATAATGGGCAGTTTCCTCGCCCATTGGATGGAAGCTTATCTAGGATTTTCCCTCGATTTCGTTTCGCCATTGCTATTCACCTCTACCATAAAGATTTCTCTTTCTCTTTAGTAGATGACGATTTGCCAAAAACAATGACGAGGTTTGCAAAAAAATCGCGTATAATAGACTGAAAAACAATTATCGAAAAGAGGTTCCCTCATGATAGCTGATAAGTATCGTTGCCCATTATGCAAGAATAATAATCAATGCTGTATTCCGAATGACGAATCCGCTGAAGGATGTTGGTGTACCGATGCGTTCTTTCCAAAAGGGATTTTCGATTTATTACCCACTGAGCGGGAAAAGGTTTGCATCTGCCAAAACTGCTTGGAAGCTTTCGATAGGACGGTACACTAACCTCATTTTTGTACATAGGATAGAATATCAGGCAATTGGAAAGGAGCATCTCCTTGCATTATTACGCTTATCCCTATTTGCCCTATCCTTACTACCATCCTAGTCAACGAGTAGCGAATCTGAATCTACAGGTTTCCCCTTCCTATTACGGCCAGTTGCAAACAGAGCTTGCGATTGATCCACCAAATCCATATCCGCCCGTCGATACGAGAAAATTCAATGAATCCGCGAAGAAATATCAGGTGCTAACGAAGCAAATTAGTTTATTTTTCGATAAAGTCGCTACCTCCCCGCAATTTGCAAATGAGCTAATGGAAGCGGCCCAACTTTCAAATTCACTCAAAGTGGAGGAAATGATTCGATCAGTTGGTATTACTGTAAAAATCAAATCCCAATTTACACCAACGGGAATGATCATTGAAGTTGATAATGGTGAAACAGAAGGAAATTGTTGTCGTTTGCGTGTTGTTTTGCCTTGGTAACCAATCGTCAATAAAAAAAGCCGATTTCTCCACTATTGACCATAGGGAAATCGGCTTTTTTTATTCATTCCCAAATCTTTTGGCGTCCCTTGCTCTTGCTCGTTCCGCTTCAACTTCTCGATTGCGAGGTGTAGCATTGGTGACGAGTGCATGTAGAAGGTTTTGTGTACTCTTGGCCACTTCCTCGACGGCGCGATGGATTGCCTCCTCATTCATTTTCGATGGCTTGTTGAACCCGGAGACCTTTCGTACATATTGAAGTGCAGCTGCATAGATTTCGTCGTCAGTAGCTGGTGGTTCGTAGTTGAAAAGTGTTTTAATGTTTCGACACATATCTTTCACCTCTTTCTAAATGCCATCTGCTTCCTATTGAGTTCCATCAAAGGCTGATTGCTTCAACCGCTTCGCTTGCCATCCATTGTCCATGGTCATAGCAAGCTATCTCATTTTAGTTGAATATGTGTTCCCTTTCATAATAACATTCATGCATTTCCTTCCTCTATAGGTATCCCTTGACTTGGCCTCTAATTTATAAATATCACAAATATTACTGATATCCTATTCTCCCGTCGAATAAGATGAACGAGATGAATAAATGAGGAGAGAAGTAGATGCAAATCCATGTTGTACAACCAGGGGAAACGCTATGGTTGATTGCCAATCGCTATGGCGTCATGGTCAATCAAATTGTAACAGCGAATGAGCTGGCTGATGCGAATCAGTTAGTGCCCGGCATGGCCCTTGTCATTCCAGTTCCATCCACGACGCCTCCCGCAGAGAAACCGGAAATCGATGTCAATGCCTATGCGCTCAATACGGGTGAAACGGGTGCCCGTGAAATCCAGGAAGTCGGCCGATTTTTGACCTATTGGATGCCCTTCGCTTATCGGATGCGGGCAGATGGTGGCCTAGATGCCATCGATGACACGGAAATGCTTCGCTCTGCCGCTGCAGAAAGGGTTGTTCCTGTACTGACAATCACCAATTTCAGTGCTACAGAGGCCGGCTCCGAGCTCGCCCACACCATTTTGGCAAGCACGGCTATTCAAGATCAATTATTCGCGAATATTGAAAATGTCATGAAAGAAAAAGGCTATCAAGGGATCAATGTCGATTTTGAAAATGTGCTTCCGGCCGACCGTGAATTGTACAACCAATTTTTACAACGACTTGTAGATCGGTTGCATCCAGAAGGTTATTTTGTTTCAACTGCCCTTGCACCGAAAACAAGCGGCGAACAAACTGGGATTTTGGTTGAAGCACATGATTATGAGGCGCATGGAAAGATTGTCGATTTCGTTGTACTGATGACCTATGAGTGGGGCTACCGATTGGGGCCTCCCCAAGCCATTTCCCCACTGAACCAAATCAAACGGGTGCTTGATTATGCGGTGACGGTCATTCCGAGGGATAAGATCTTTTTCGGATTTCAAATTTATGCACGGGATTGGCTGCTCCCTCATGTGGAGGGACAGGAAGCGGAAACGTTCAGTCAGCAAGAAGCGCTTCGCAGGGCAATTCAATACGGAGCCACCATTCAATATGACGAAGTGGCCCAATCTCCGTTTTTCCGCTACACCGATGCAGATGGACAGCGTCATGAAGTATGGTTTGAAGATGCCCGCAGTGCCCAGGCCAAGTTTGACCTGGTGAAGGAATATAACCTCCGCGGAATCAGCTACTGGGTACTTGGCTATCCATTCCCGCAAAATTGGCTGCTATTGGAAGACAATTTTACGATCCGGAAGAGAGCGTAAAGGATAAGTGATTAAAAAAAGCTCTTTATACCGACACTGATAAAGAAAATCCGTACCATCTCGAAAGGAGCTTTTCACTTGCAACAGCCAATACAACAGGAACAGCAAAGCGAACAACAATTTCAAATGCAAAAGAAGCAGGCACTTCAAGCGATGCAGCAGGCCGTGCACACGATCCAGCAGATGACTTCAATGACAGACCAGCAAGCATTGCAACAGGCGCAACAGCAACTCCAACAAGCATCCCAGCTAATGAACCAGATGCAAGGTGTGGCGGTCACTCAATCGACGACGGCCGTGCAACAGCAATTGGAGCAAGTTCGCCAACAAATTGAACAGGCGGCACAAACACTTCAGCTGATCCAATCGTTGAATAGCGGCAATAATAGTTTCAAAAAAGGGTAAAAGACCATCCCCTCACTGATCTTCATTTGTTGAGGGGAGGTCTTTTTTTGTCCGGAGAACTGATTGGATGGCTTCCTTTATTTCATGATAGCCTGTACAGCGACATAAATTCGATTGCATCCATTCCTCGATGGTTTTGTCGTCTGCATCGGGATGTCGTTCCATAAGGGCATGGCAATTCACGACGAAACCCGGTGTGCAATAGCCACATTGGATAGCCCAATTGTCAACAAATGCTTGTTGGACAGGAGAATCCGCCAAACCTTCGATTGTCGTAATCGACTCGGTCGCCGATTCAATAGTCAAAGATAAGCAGGCATGCGTCGGTTCGCCATTAACGATGACAGTGCATGCCCCGCAATCTCCGTTTTCACATGCCTGTTTTGCCCCCGTCAAACCGAGTTGGTCGCGCAATGTGTGCAAAAGCGTATCGGCCGATCGGATGACAACATCATGGTTTTTCCCGTTGACGAGCAATGGGATGATTGCTTTCGACGTATTGTGTGATAGGATCATTTCGCCGCCTCCAATGCATGTAATGTTTCTGTCATCAGATTTTTCAAGACAAAACGACGGTATTCCGCTGATGCATGCATATCATGGACCAACGGCGCCGGAAAATAGGTGATCGCTTCTTCAATTCGATTTTCGGCTGGCATCGAAGTATCATTTAAGATCGCTTCGACATCAGCTGACCTGAAAGGAAATTCACAAACCCCGCTAAAAGCGATCCGTAGTTCTTCGTCTTTCATCAGAGCTGCTACTGTCGCAACGGGATAGCCGACCTTTGAAAATCTTGTCCGTTTCATCGTGCTGAAAGGGAGCTTGAGGTATGATTGATCCACGATAATCTGAGCAAGAAAAGCGCTCGGTTCCAATGTGATTTCGTGATGGAATACTTTATCCAATGCAACGGGCGTATCCTTCCCTGCAATTTTCACTTTTGCGTCAGCTAAAAGGAGGGGTAAAATGCCTTCCCGATACATTAGTTGACTATTTAAATTGCCGCCGAGCGTAATTTTGTTACGTGACGTATGATCGGCAATTCGTTTTACCGTTTCGCCTAATAAAGGGAATAAGCCCGATTCGGAAATTTTATTAAGGGAAACGCCTGTCCCGATTATCAAGTCGTTTTCATCCAGCTCCAATGCTTTACATTCAGGAATCCCTTTCAGGTCAATGACGACATCAGCATGCAATTTATTCGTTCGGGCAAATGTGATGAATTCCGTTCCGCCTGAATAATAAACGGTGTGCTGGCCCAAATCATGCGCAGTTTGAAAAGCTTCAACCGCCCCGGTAATGGTGGATGGCTTGTAATACTCAAAATTGAAGGGAATCATTTGCCACCCTCCTTCTTCGTTTTCCAAATGAATTCCGGGGTGAGTGGAAGTTGATTCAACTCCGCTTGTGCGGCTTCAGATAATCCATTCGCAAGTGCTGCCGCCATGCCGATCACCCCATATTCTCCGATACCCCGTGCGCCAAAAGGTCCATCTGCTGCTGGTGTTTCAATAAAGTCGACCAAGTACTCCGACGGTTGTTCCCCGAAACGGAGCATTTGATAATTTCGTAAATCAGGATTGAGCGGGACACCTGCCTCATCAAAGATAAAAGACTCGCTACTTGCGAAACTTAAACCGAGATACATCCCGCTACGCATTTGTTGTGTAGCTAACATCGGATTGATGATCGTTCCACCATCCAGCACAGTCACAGCTTTTAGAATCTTATAAGTATAATTCTTTTTATCCCACTCGACTTCGATCGCTTGCGCACCTACAGACCACCAAGGTCCAGGCTTTCCGAATCCCGTCTCTTTATCCATCGGCGTCAAATGACGCTGGATATGGGAACCGACGCCGACAATCTGACCGCCGATTGCATGGCCATTCGGAAATGTATAGCCCAATGCGATGTCTTTTATGTCCACTCCGTAACCTGGATCTGGCTTTAAATAGACGCGCCCGCCCCCCACTTCCAAATCTTCTTCTGAGCACTGCAAAACGCTGGATGCAGTTTTCTTCATTTGCTTGATGGCATTTTCAGCTGCCGAAATTACTGCCCGCCCTGCAAGGAATGTCGAACTGCTCGCTACTGTCCGCCATTGATGCGGATCGTATTGTGTGTTCACTTCCATTGTCACATGGATCTGTTTCATATCCATTTTCAGCTTTTCCGCCAAAATTTGAGCCAATGCTGTTTTAGTCCCTTGTCCCAGTTCGATGGCAGCGCAGTTCAAATTCACTGTACCATCCGCTTCAAACGTTAACACTGCACCTGCTTGAGCATTTGTCGCTGTCGTTGATGTTTTCCAAAATAGACTGATGCCTTTCGTGCGGATTTTCCCTTCTCCGACATCGACTTGTATTCCTTTATCCCAGGCAATCATTTCTTTTGCACGTTGGAGGCATTTTTCAGTATCTCCAATATTATTCGCAGTGAGGACCGTTTGAGTAGGTGTCGTATTTCCGGGTTTAATCGCATTGATTGTCCTCAGCTCAATCGAATCCATCTTCAATTGTTTGGCCAATTGTTCCATCGTCCGTTCCACTGCGAATGTCAGTTCTGGATGGGCATATCCACGGAAAGACGTCGCGAACGGATGATTCGTATACATGCAATAAGCATCACACCAGACGTTCGGTATATTGTAAGGACCCGTACAATCAAGTGCCATGGCCCTTGTAATACCCGCCGCTTGATCCGTATAAGCGCCCGAGTCGATCAAGAACGTATAGTGGCCCGCAATGATTTTTCCGTCTTTTGTTGCTCCAAATTTAATGGTCGCGTCCAGACCGATATGGCAAGGAGCGGTTATCATATCTTCTTCCCGTTCATATTGAAGTTTGACCATTTTGCCTCCGACCGCTTTCGATGCTAAATAGGCAAGTGGCTCCAACTGAACGGTTCCTTTTCCGCCGAATGCACCGCCGATTAGCGGGACATGTACGACAACATCGCCGACTGAAACGTTAAAAAACTGATTCAATACTTTTTTGATCGTATAAGGCGATTGCGTGCATGAATGGACAATTACTTTGCCTTCCGGATTGATTTCCACCCGGGTGCTTCGGGTTTCAATCGCTGCATGATCCGACAGATTGAAGGAATAACTGGCAGATATCGTTTCCGCACAGTTTGCCCAGATGGCCCCTACATCCCCTTTTCGGATTTTGATATGGCTTCCGATATTCGTACCGGATACCGGATAAACATTGTCGATGATTTTTGTATATTGGCCAGAATGCTCATGAATGAGCGGTGCATCCGTTTGAAAGGCTTGCTGGACCGAGTTGACGACAGGCAACGGTTCATAGTTCACTTTCACTTTACTTGCCGCCAGTTTCCCTTGATATTCCGAATCCGCTACGACAATGGCCACCGGTTCGCCGTAATAGCGCACTTTTTGAAATGCGAGCGGTGGCCGATCTGCAAGGATTGGACCGATATGGTATGGAAACACATCGCCTGTCACGATCGCGCGCACGCCCGGAACCTTCCAAGCTTCCGTTAAATCGATGGATTTGATAGTTGCGTGGGCTTGTGTGCTGGTCACCAGTTTTGCGTGCAGCATGCCCGGAACTGCATAATCCGAGACGTACCGCACTTTTCCTCTTGCTTTTTCTACTACATCGATCCTTTTTTCGGCTTTCCCGACCGTCGTATGGATTGATTGCTTCATCCTTCTTCCCTCCTGCTTTTTACCGTGCAACAATGATGATTGTATGTTCCTCGATTTCATGCGCTGAAGCATCCATGATCTTCTCGAGGGTCATGCTAATTTTCTGCAAGTCTTTGTTATCCGCTGCAATAAAAACAGGGCTGCCACCGCTCCGTATCAAGTCTGGTTTCGTAGTAATGACGGCGACGATTTCTGCATGTTGATTGCCCATTGGCCATACGCCCTTTCTAGCTTTAATGGATGATAGTGCTTATTCTATTTTTTCCCTTTGTCAGCTTCCTTTGGCATTCGGATTGCACTATCCAGCACGGGTACATTTTCCAATACCGTTTTGACTTGATGAAAGTCTTTTTCCCGAGGCAAGAGGAACAGGGCGATTCGGCCATCTTCCATATCTCTTTTCGACAGTGGCAACAAAGCCGGTTCGCCGGAATCGAGATAACTGCCCAATACCGTTGCTACATGATGTAACATCGCTTGCCTCTGCCCAAGATAGGATAACGTAATAATACTGTTTTCGTTTTTTGGTATGACGATTGCCCCGACCGCTTTTTTAGTGATGATTTTTCTCGTATCTTCCAGACCGACGTTTTTAATGAGAATATCGCCTACAAAGAGCGTCGCCCCTTCGAAGCGGATTTCCGCTTCTGTGACATCGGCAATGGCATGTAACAATTTACCGGACATTTTGAATTTCACAATGATCAACATGATTAGCCCGCCAACTAGTCCGAGCCAAAAAGAATAGACGGCACAGAGCGTCGTGATCAATGCCGTGAACATCACTAAATAATTGCGGCTTTCAAATGCTTGGGCCATCCCTTCGATAAACGGAGCCCCGCGTTTGACAAGCTCATTCGTATCGATTTTATCGAGGGAATCCCTTTCCATTTTCCTGACCTCACGAAACTGTGTAGCGGCAAGTCCTAGGAATGTCACCGCGGTCCAATCGGATTCCAAAAATGCAGGGGTGAACACCGCTCCGATAAAAGCCGCGATGAAACCGAGGGAAAGATGAATGACCCGACCTGTCGGATACGTCGGGTATTGCCGGAAATCCGTACGCAATAAAATGGTCCGGGATACAAAACCGAAAATGATCCCCATGACGACGGGAAGTAAATAACTGTTCATGGCAACTACTCCTTAAAAAAACCTTTAAAGCCTCATTCATATATTAACCATCGAGATGAAAGATTATAATTACCTTCACAAGATTGGGGAACGAATAGAAAATTGGTTGGATGGTGATAGTTGGATGTATCGTCGCGGAATTGATTGCTGTGAGAAGGGGGAAATTGAGATGAAAATTGCCGGCATTTATCTTGCCGCTGGAAACAGTAGCAGGATGGGAACGAATAAGTTGGCGTTACCTGTCGGGACGAAGACATTGGGAAGTCTCGCTGTTGAAACCGTATTACAATCATCGCTCCATCGCATGTATATCATTACAAAAGACAACGATGATAGGTCATGGCTTTCTCCGGAAGTACAATCGCATGTCAAGTGTACAATCATCCCTTGTGTTGACGCCCATGAAGGACAGGCCAACTCATTGCGCTGCGGCATACGTCAAGCACAGATCGATCAGATGGAAGCTGTACTGATCATGTTGGCAGACCAGCCTTTTGTTACTGTCCAAATGATCGAGGAAATGATCACTTGTGCCAAAGAAAATCCGGCATGTCGATTTGTCGCAACAACACTGAAGGGAACCATCGTGCCACCCGTGCTCTTCCCTTCTGCTATGTACAGCGATTTGCTGCAACTGCGTGGTGATATGGGTGCAAAAACGATTTTACAAGGGGACTTCCTGCAACGCGGAAAACTTCTGCCATGTAGAGATCAACGGCTTGTTTTTGATATCGATACAAAAGAGCAATACAAACAGTTATTCACTAATCGAAAAATAACGAAATGATAGGCATGCACCTATCATTTCGTTATTGTAATTCTTCCGTTATCGGATCTTAATTTGATCAGATGTTCGCCTTTTCCGAAGGTCAGTTGCTTATTCTCTTTGCCGAAAATGCTTATTCGGCCATTATCTGTATCCACATCTATTGTCGCATTTATCGGTTCCTTCAGTGTCTGAATTTCTATTCGTCCATTATCCGAACTTAAATCAATCGATTGGTCCAAATCGTCTGTCAGCATGGTAATTCTTCCATTGTCCGTCGTGCCTATAATGTCACCTTGGACCTGTTGAAGTTCAATCCGGCCATTATCCGATTTCACATGGACTTTAGAAGCCTCTAGCTGTTTGAGCTCGATTCTCCCATTATCGGTTTGGAACACCAGCTCATCCGCTTGCAAACGTTCCGCCTGTATTCTTCCATTATCTGATCTAGCCCGGATTGATGCATATTTTTTTTCCGGAATTTCGACGGTCAATCGTAACGGTTGGCGGGAAAAGTTGAAATTGAAGAAACGCCATCCTTTCTTCTTGAGCTCGACGACAAGCGTATCGCCTTTTTCTTTCACATCAAATCGATAGTTGCCCTTCTTGCCGGAATACGCTACAACAGCTTCCTTATTCTTTGTTGGAATCATTTCGATGATCGCATTCGAAGTGGAAACGTCAATCTTTGAAAAGGAAGGGTTCTCAACCACTTTTTTTCGGGCATTGTCATCGAAAAAAAGTCCAGATTTCAACACAAACGCAATAGCAACCCCCAAAATCAAACCGAGCACTAAAAAGATAAACCACTTTTTCGGTAAAACCATCCATCATTCACTCCCATTCTGTCTAGCAGGTTTATTGGCGTTGTTGCAAAGTTCGTAACCGATAACAATTCATCGCCGTTTCTCCAAGTTGATCGAGCAAATTGTAGTTGGCAAAAGCCCCTACGATCGCGCCGAATCCGGGTATCAGTTGGAACATTTTCACTAAATCGATATAATCCCGATATTCTTGTTGGAATTCCTGCCAATCCATATCAGCGATCAAGTGCTTCTGTTGTTCCCAATTTTCAATGATACTTAATGTTTCTTTTCGCTTTTCGTCACTTGAAAAAGCTAGTTGGAAAACATGTAACAGAAAAAGACGTTCTTCATATTCATTTGTATCAAATCCGTAGACAGCTGCCGTTTCAAATAAAAATTTCATTTTTATGGATAAGAGCAAGGGAAAGTCCGCTAAACCGAGCATAATACCACCTGCTCCTGTTCCTGCTCCTTCGACTACGGCTGTTTTTCGAAAAGTCGATAACTTCTCTTTGAACAGCTCATCTCGTTCATAAAGGCTAAGACCAATCGCTTGTTGTTTTTTCGTTGTAAGGTTCGAACCGACCAGCGTTGCTTTCACCATATTTTTAATACTTTCTGTCACCACTTTATGCACTTTTTCAGGGATAAGACTGTTCACTTTCATCTGTGCGCCCTTTGATGCTCGACTAATCATTCCGAATCGTTTCGTCAGTTTACGCTTCCAAAAAAGCAGTTCGTCTTGCACCTTCGCCGTATAATCCGCCATACATATACCTCCTTCAAAGCAACGGAATCATTTCACTTTGTAAACTCCATTATAGACAGTTACGATTCTCTACTGAATAGACTTGAGAATGGAATGCTTCTAAGACTTAGGACGTAGCGTGCCATTTTCAATTGCACTCGGAATGACGCCACTCCCTGAATAACAGCCACAAACAGATAAAAATGATCAATGCCACCCCTTCAAGGGAAAGGATATACCAAGGATAAGGTCCCAAAAAATCGAGCAGGCTGCCATTCAAAGGTTTCTCCCGTAAAAACATATAATTCCCTTGCGTCAGTGCATTGACAGCCATGATTATTGGTAATAACAAGTTTAAAGCGAGCATCGTTTTCATCATTCCTTTGAATGTCGGCCGATAGCCTTTCATCCAAGTAAAATAAAGCGCAGTTAAAATGATGCTGATATGTATGTAGAAAAAGTGAAAATACCTGAAATGAGGAAATCCGATATCCAATACAGGGGTTGCCATCGCTTGAAGCGCCCCTCCGATACCCGCAAAAAAGACAAAATCGATCAGTTGCTTCTTTCCCGTCCACAGAAGAAGTATGACAACTATCAAACTGATACTACATAATTCCAATGGCAAAGACTGGCTTGCCATCCACCGGCTCGTACTTATCATCCAAACATGATAGAAAACTTCCATCAGCAATAAGGACAATGCAACAAGGCGCTCAACTTTCGCGGACGCCGGCGGACCCTTTCTGAAGAGGTAAAGGAGTAGGATTGACAAGCCCAATCCAACGATTGCAGTCAGATGTGCGATTGAAAATAGTTCAAATGAAGGTTCTTGATAATTAGCGATCATTTTTATCCCCTCTTTCTCAGGCTTTATACTGTAAACGAAAATTGGTCAGTAAAGTTCACTATAGGTACTATAGTTTATCTATGACTCCCTGCTAAAAATCCGATCGAACGGAACAGGCTCTCCGTTACTGAACAGATTGATCCTATCAAACTCTCCCAATGTTGAGATTTTATAAAGTGCTTGATATTTCAATTCGGTTTCTGAGTAATCTGAAGCATAATCCTGATTAATAAATACATTCAATACATCCTGTTGGGCCGTTATATAGAAAGCGGTAAAATGCACGGCGTCCTGCCCTCGTTGCACGTATTTCTCATTTAAAAATATATAAATTTGGTTGTTATCATCGGTATAAAGATAACGCCCATTTTCGTCATGAACAATATCGACGAACTTCAATACGTCCTGCTCTGCCTGTTCTAAGCTGATTTCCGAAACGCTCACCTTTGAACTACAACCATATAAGAAGAGAATAAGACCAATCACCGCAAACCGTTTATACACATCACCGCTCCTTATAAACTAGTCTTCTTTCCAGCTTATACATCTCGCAACAGTTTCATATCTATTTTACCGATAAAAATGATAGGTTGCTGAACGAAGATAAAAAGACACTATGCGGTGAACTTGGGTTCTCCACATAGTGTCGATGATCAGCGGGTAATGGCCGCTTCCCTCTTTGTAAAATCCATTTCCGGATAATACGCGTCTTTCACTAACAGATTCGGTCCGAGGCAGTTGACTGCCGGACAGTGGCAACTGATGGATTTGGCAAGTGGGCGATCCAACCAGCGATCGAGCATCTCAGGCAATGAATCTTGTTGGATATTGCCCATTGGCGGTGTGTCTCCAAAATCCGTTACGATCACATCGCCAGTAAAAATATTGACGTTCAAGCGGGACCGACCATCCGGATCATTACGTACCGAAACGTTTTTACTACTATAAATTCGCTCCAACAGAGCTAAATCTTCTTCGTTATCACTGCATGGGTAGAACGGCAATGTGCCGAACAGCATCCACACATCTTCATTACGCGTCTCCAATAATTGGTGAATCGCTTTCCGCGTTTCATCCAATGAAAGCACTTCAAGTTGCGAAGCGAAATCACTTGGGTACATTGGATGCACTTCATGCCGGGCGCATTTCATCTCTTCGACGATTTGACGGTGGATATGTTCCAAATGTGGCAGTGTCCGTCTATTCAACATTGTCTCAGCTGAAACCATAACACCCGCTTCCGCCAAGGCGCGGCTATTGTCGATCATCCGTTGGAACTGCTCAGCACGTCGTTCCCGGGGCGGTTTTCGTTCCATATTGGCAAATCCGCCATCTACAAAGTCATCGATCGTTCCCCAGTTATGTGAGATGTGCAACACATCCAAATATGGTGCAATGGCCATGTAACGGTCAAGTGGCATGGTTAGATTCGAATTCATTTGCGTCCGCACGCCGCGTTCATGGGCGTATTTCAGTAATGGCAAAACATAATTCTCAACCGACTTTTTGGAGAACATCGGTTCACCGCCCGTAATGCTGATCGTCCGTAAATGCGGAATCTCATCCAAGCGGGATGTCAGCAAATCGATCGGTAAAGCGTCCGGATCTTTATGTTGTAACATATAGCCGACTGCGCAATGTTCACAGCGCATATTGCATAAGTACGTCGTCGTGAATTCGATGCTTGATAAAGTCAATTTTCCATGTTCCTGTACGTCCAAATATGCTTCCCATGGATCATATGCAGGCGTCATTGTTTTAAGCGTCATTTCATCAGTTTTCATTTTATAACTACCCCTATATCAAGTATTGGATACTAGAATAGTATGCACGTCAATCGGGACTTACGCAAGGGCATTGCAAAGCCCCATTCGCAAAATGAATATACAAATGGGGTTTTATCATCCTAAAAGCCGGTTCCTTTTAAGTGTTTAATAATCGGGGGCTAGAAGCCTATTCATTAAGCGGAATATCCATTTCCACCTTACCGTCCAAATACAGTGGGTAGCTATTAATATTGAATCGAATTGGATTCATTTCATGCTCAAAATCAAGGGTTGACACAGCTGTGACATAAGGCGCCTCACTACTAACACGCATTTCAATCAGATTACTACTGATATCATTGCCTTCTTGGTCCTCAATTTCACCCAATAGTTGCCAACCTGCGGATGGATAAGTGACTGCCAATGTATTGGACGATGGAACTTGAACATCGATATCCAGTTCACTTGGCACATACAGCACTTTCTGTTGCTCAAAATCGACCTCAATATAGTCCGATCCTTTTGGAAGTGCTTCAATCCCTTCCATTGCTAATGTTAATTTTTTTGGCTGTCTGAAGTAATTACTTTGCATAGAGATGCTTACTTCATCGTCACGTAAATTGCGGACCCCACCAGCGCCATTTATTAGTTGACCCCAAGTTTCACCATTCTCATCAATCAACCGAGCCGATGTGAATTTTAGTAATCGCATTGTGTTTTGTTCGTCAGTAGCTAGTCGGATTTCGGCACGTAACGGTGAAATTTTCAACTGCTTAACGTCAATGGTTTGACCGTCTACGACAACGGATCGGTTCAATTCATAGACTTTCGGTTCTTTAATAGGATTGGTGAGTGTAAATGGCACGGTGAACTTTGTCTTTGCTGCATCACTCAAATGCAAATGAAACTCAAATGACATGTTATCATACGATAAATCATCGATAGATGTAATTTCAACTTTGTCTTCCTGTACAGTCCTTTTACCCGTTCGGGAGATGGCGTAAGGACTTACGACACCAAACGGAACACCTTGTTGCGTCACCTCTAGAGTAGTGATACTTATTTTGGAAAGATCCGAGGGGGATTCCAGCTTATAGAAGATCGTCATGCCCGAATGATCCGCTACGACACTCCGTAAAGTCAACGTATAGTCGCCCTCTGTTTGTACAATTCCAAGATCTTCATAATAATCATTGTCGACAATGTCATGGATTCCTTTATCAACAGCAATCATGCCCACAACAGAAGCAAACCCCGGGATTTTAGCCATGGCTTCCGCAACTACGGGGGAAATGCGAATCGATGTTACAAACAACAGCAATACAATGGTAGCGGCACTTACGAGTGAGTACAGACGGCGCTTGTTCTTCCTTGCCATTCGATGACGCTGCACAGCCTGTGTACGTGCATGATGTAAGGCTTTTCTAGGGATTTCGATCGCATCCAATTCCTCTGTTAGCTTCTGCCAGTCCTGCTCATTTAAGTTCGTCATTTACAGTCCCCCTTTTTCAATGAGTACGCGTAATCTTCTTAATGTTGTGTGTAGCCTTGATTTCACAGTACCTTCAGGAATTTGTTTCAGCTGTGCAATGTCCCTGTTCTTCATATCCTGAAAATATTTCAGGTAAATCAATTCCTGTTGTTCCTTTGGCAAACTTGCGATGATATCAGCCATTTCAAATGGTTGGTGATCGTTCGATGCAATGTCTACCTCCTGATTGTAGATAAATTTCTCTTGCTTCTTTCTCATATCTAAACAAATATTAATGAGTACACGAACAAGCCATGTTGCTATGTATGTGGGTTCTTTTACGCTATGAATCTTTTTTAAAGCTCGATACGTCAGCTCTTGTACCGCTTCAACAGCATCGTGCTCGTTTTTCAAATATGCATAGGCCGTACGATAGAGCGTAGCTTCATGTTGCGCCAAAAGCTCCACGATCGCCCGTTCATCACCCGCAATGGCTCTTTTCGCCAAATCAATTTCCAACCCCTCACCCCCCTGTTACCTATTAGACAGTTCAACATGACAAATCGTTCATTTTATTTTCTTAAAAATAAAAAATACCTCATCCAATAAGCTAACTTATGGATGAGGTATTTTCGCCATTATATAGCCGGCTTATTGGAAAACTGACTGTTGTACAGCTCCGCATAAAAACCATTTTCCTGTAACAACTGCTCATGTGTTCCTTGTTCAATGACTTTCCCTTGATCCATCACGACAATGATATCGGCATCTCTGATGGTTGACAAGCGATGGGCAATAACAAAGCTCGTGCGCCCTTCCATTAACCGGTTCATCGCTTGTTGAATCAGCACTTCTGTCCGTGTATCCACGCTTGACGTCGCTTCGTCCAAAATCATAATCGGAGGATTTGCCAAAACCGCACGGGCAATGGTGATGAGTTGCTTTTGTCCTTGTGAAATATTAGATGCTTCCTCATTCAAAACCGTATCATAGCCATCCGGTAACGTCCGGATGAAATGATCAGCATGCGCCGTTTTGGATGCGGCAAAAATTTCTTCATCTGTTGCGCCTTCTTTACCGAAAGCGATATTGTCTTTAATCGTTCCATTAAAGAGCCATGTATCTTGTAGCACCATTCCAAAAGTCGTTCGAAGATCCTCGCGCGACATCTCTCTTGTATTGAATCCGTCAATAGTGATCTTCCCGCCATTCAACTCATAAAAGCGCATCAATAAGTTGATCAACGTCGTTTTTCCTGCCCCGGTCGGCCCCACGATGGCGACCGTTTGACCTGGGCGTACGTTAAGATTCATATTTTCGATTAACAAGTCGTCTCCATAACCGAAGTCAACCTGCTCAAATGCAACCGCACCCTCAGCACGTGTTAAATGCACGACCGTTTCCTCTTGCACTTCTTCAGCTTCATCCAAAATTTCAAACACGCGTTCAGCCGCAGCAATGGTCGACTGAATGACATTCGCAATATTGGCCGTCTGCATGATTGGCTGCGTGAATTGGCGTGTATACGTAATGAAAGCTTGAATATCCCCGATTGAAATTGCGCGCTGTGTCACCAAAATACCGCCTACCACACAAATGACAACATAACTTAAGTTCCCGATCAACGACATCATCGGCATAATAATGCCTGAAATGAATTGCGCTTTACGGCCAGCGTCATACAATTGTTCGTTCACTTCATCAAACTCGGCAACAGCTTTCTTTTCATGATTAAACGCTTTGACAACTTGATGGCCTGTATACATTTCTTCGATATGGCCATTCAATTGACCGAGTGTCCGTTGTTGATCGGCAAAATGCTTTTGGGATCTTTTCAAAATCGGGCGAATGCCGAACATCGATAACGGTAAACTGACAAGCGCAATTAACGTCAATACGGGACTGATATATAGCATCATCCCAAGAATCCCGACAATCGTCACGATGGAAGTGATAAATTGCGTCAAGCTTTGCTGCAACGTACTTCCGATCGTATCAATGTCATTTGTCACCCGGCTTAATGTTTCTCCGATCGGCCGCCCATCATAATATTTGAGTGGTAGCTTTTTCAATTTGCCGTTGACATCTTCCCGGAGATCATACACTGTTTTTTGCGCCACGCTCGACATGATAAATTGCTGGATATAGCTAAATAGACTACTGATCACATACAAACCTGCCAGCAAAAGGAGTAGTTTACCGATAGCATTAAAATCGATGGCCGCTCCTGGGACGCCCATGAATTTGCCGTAAGCCCCTTCAAATAATTCGGTAATCGCATTCCCCATTATTTTAGGGCCAATGACCGAAAACACCGTACTTAAAATAGCTGTCAACAAAACAGCGATTAAATGCTTACGCCGCGGTTTTAAATAACCGATCAGACGTCGTAACGTGCCTTTAAAATCCTTGGCTTTTTGCCCAGCCATCATCATATTTCCCCCACCAGGTCCCATGGGGGCTCCGCCTTGTGGGCGTGATCGTTTATGCTCACTCATGCGCTCTCCTCCTCTGAGATCTGTGACTCGACGATTTCACGATAGACCGTATTATTTTCCAGCAGTTCTTGATGCGCACCGATACCGGCAACTTCGCCTTTTTCCAATACGATGATCCGATCAGCATCCATGACCGTGCTCACTCGCTGTGCAACGATGATAACGGTCGCTTCTCTCGTTTCATCCTTCAGAGCGGCCCGCAATTGCGCATCCGTTTTATAGTCAAGCGCGGAAAAGCTATCGTCAAAAATGTAGAGGTCAGGTTTCCGAACTAATGCACGTGCAATGGATAGACGCTGTTTTTGACCACCCGAAACATTCGTTCCTCCTTGTGCAATAACAGTGTCATAACCGTCTTTCATGTTCAGTATAAAATCCTCCGCTTGCGCAATGCGTGCAGCATGTTCGATTTCAGATTGTGTGGCATCTTGTTTCCCGAAACGGATATTGTCTGCAATCGTTCCTGAAAACAGCAATGCTTTTTGCGGTACGAAACCGATTTTCGAACGCACTTCCTCTTGCGAAGATTCTCGAATATCAACACCATTGACCCGGATTGTCCCCGCAGTCACGTCGTAAAAACGGGGTATCAGGTTGATCAGCGTTGTTTTACCGGAACCTGTTCCCCCGATAATAGCCGTCACTTCCCCCGATTTCGCGGTAAAACTGATGTCCGATAAGGCAGGTTCCTCGGCTCCTGGATAGCTGAATGATACATTGTCAAACTCAAGTGTTCCCCGCTCTTTATCCGCTTTTTGGGTACCTTCATCCAAAAAAGTCGGTTGCATGGCGAGCACTTCATTGATCCGGTTCGCGGACACAGAAGCACGCGGCACCATGATAAACATCATAGAAGCCATGACAAGAGCGAACATGATTTGCATGACATATTGAATAAACGCCATTAAATCACCGATTTGCATACCGCCATTGTCAATTCGAATGCCCCCGAACCAAATGACACCCACAACCGTCAAATTCATCACTAACATCATGACCGGCATCAAAATTGCCATCACTTTATTCACTTTAATTGAAACATCGGTCAAGTCCTTATTGGCTTTCTGAAGACGGACCTGCTCTTGTTTTTCGCGGTTAAACGCACGGATGACACGGATACCAGTCAAATTTTCACGCATGACAAGGTTCAATCGATCCAACCGGTTTTGCACCATTTTAAATAGCGGCACGCCTTTATAGAGAATGAGCAAAACGGAAGCGGCGAGGACAGGGATCGTGGCGACGATGATCAACGATAATTTGGCATCCTTCGAAACAGCCATGATTAAGCCGCCGACAAACATGATCGGCGCACTGGCGACCATACGAAGCAGCATCATGATGACTTGCTGAACTTGCGTAATATCATTCGTCGTTCTTGTAATTAAAGAAGCAGTCCCGATTTTCTCAGCATCTTGAAGTGAAAAACTCTCTACATGCTGAAAGACTTTCCGACGGATATCCCGCCCGAAACCCATCGCAGCTTTTGAAGAATAATAGCTCGCCGCAATAGAGGCGATCGCGCCGACTGCAGCGACTAACAGCATGATTCCTCCAATTTTCCAAATGTAAGGGATGTCTCCAATGACGACCCCTTTGTCAATAATATCCGCCATTAATGTGGGTAAAAATAGGTCTGCCATTGATTGCGCGAAAACGAGCATAAGTATTATAATGACAAGCCATTTATAGGCGGATAAATGTTTCAGTAATTTTACCATTTCTCAAACTCTCCTTACTCTATAGATTCTCCAACCATTACTCCGTCCCTAACGGTAAAGTAACAGTAAACGTCGTTCCTTCATCCAATTGACTCTGGACATGAATCGAACCGTCGTGCATGTCGATGATCTTTTGGGTAATGGATAAACCTAATCCGCTGCCCCCTAACGTACGGTTCCGTGATTTATCCACTTTATAGAAGCGTTCAAATATATGCGCTTGATCTTCCTTGCTCATGCCCATTCCCGTATCCGCAATCGACACGACCGCTGTATCTGCTTGCTTGTAAAGCAGGACTGTCAAGTTTCCACCATCCGGGGTGAACTTGATGCTATTGGTAATGAGATTAATCCACACTTGGCTCATCAACTCTCCGTCGGCGATAATTTCGACTTCATCCAGAAAAATATCCAATTCCAACGATTTATTCAGCCATTGCGGTTCGCACGATAAAATGACGTCACGAACCTGTTTATCCAATCGATATAAGATCGGTTCGAAAGGATGATGTCGGGACTCGATGGATGTCAGCTTCAACAGATTATCGCTCAAATTGGCTAATCGCCTGCTTTCCGTCTCAATGATCCCAAGATAATGTTGACGTTCTTCCATCGTCAAATCAGATTGTTTTAACACATTAGCAAAACCGCTAATCGAAGCAAGTGGTGATTGGATTTCATGCGAAACATTGGAGATGAACTCTTGGCGTAGCTCCTCCATCTGATTTAGCTCCTCTGCCATCTCGTTGATGCCTTCTACGATTTTGCCGAAAGGATGATCCTTTTTATGTTCAAATTGATTGGCTAACTTGAAATTATAATCGCCTTTGGAAATCCTTTTCATAGCATCAATCATCACTGTAAAAAAATCCATCCGCTTGGGATGCGCAAACTTTGAAATCGTCCACACCGTGGCAATGAAGAGTAAAATCATGACAAACAAAGTCAGCAATCCTCTGGAAAAATCACTTGTGTTCATGTTCCATTCTTTATATAGAAACGATGTCCCGACATATGCCACAGACCAAAAGACGACAAAGCCAGCGACCATCGCCCCTAACCGTAAAACTTTGCTCATTCCATTCCCTCAAGACGGTAGCCTAATCCCCGAATGGTACGGATTTTGAAGCCGCTGAACGTCTCCGGGAAACGCTCGCGCAATCGGTTAATATGCACATCGACCGTTCGATCCGTTCCTTCATAATCAAAACCCCATATATCTTCAATTAGTTGTTCCCTCGAAAATGTCTTCCCCGGATAACTGGCTAATTTAAAAAGCAACTCAAATTCCTTCATTGGCAACTCCACACGCCTATTTTCCACCAACACTTCATATGTATTGCGATCCATCAACAGCCCTCCGATTTGAACGGTCTGTGAAATGGCAATCCGATAGCGTTTTAGTAATGCTTTTACACGCGCAACCAACTCCGCAGGTTCGAATGGCTTCACGAGATAATCATCGGTTCCCAATTCAAATCCCTTCACTTTTTGCGTCGTGTCGCCTTTGGCCGTCAGCATTAGCAATGGAATATCGTACTGTTTCCGGATTTCTCGGCATAATTCCCACCCGTCCATATTTGGCATCATAATATCCAAAATGACCAGATCTGCCTTCATTGACTCAAGCGTCGCCAATGCTTCCACCCCATCAGATGCTTCTACAATTTCAAAGCCCGCAGGACGCAAGAAAAGCCCGACCAATTCCCGCATATGCGGATCATCATCCACGATCAATATATTTGTCATGCGTGAGTCCCTACTTTCTCTGTTTGTCGATACGCTCATTTTATAAGTTCTATATAAACGGAATATAAACAAAATCCGACCTTGCACAGAAAAAATATAAATACGTTGTAGTATGTGCGATACCTCCTCAAGCGCACAACTAAACCAATTCACTTGGATGAATTCAAATATAGTTGCATTATACAAGTATTTACTTTCATTATCTTGATGAACTACTGCTATCAATCGACAAGCATTTGCAATTTATAAAAGACGAATTTTCAATACTTGCACATTGCAACTATTAGATGGGACGTCAATTATAGAACGTAAATTCGACTTATCCCTTCTCTTCCCCTATGCTTTCTTGTAATTTTCCATCCAAAGCTTGTAAAGAACGAAGAACAGTTTCTCGCTCGAAATCGTTCATCGTCGCGAAGGCACTTTCCATTTTAGCCGTAATGATGTCATTGATGGCATCTACCATTTGTCTTCCTTTCTCAGTCAAAGAAAGGATATGAATCCGCCGATCCCCTTCAAATGGCGTCCTTGCGACCAATTCTTTCTTTTCCAATGTCCTGATCTGCCGGGAAAACGTCGTAATATCCATATCGACAGCATCGGCGACCATTTGCATCGATGGTTTCGACAATAGCGATAACTCATAAATAATCGCGCTTTGAACCGTGGAAATATTACCGCAGCTTGCTTTATGAATACTTTGCATACTCTTCGATAATGAATAAAAAATAGGTACGATCCTTTCCATTATGAACGCCCCCTACCAACTCTTTTGTCAATTATACAAGGTTCTGCATTATTTGACGAAAAAAAGCGCCTTCCAAATCTGGACGCTTCATTCTGTAGTTCAAGTCGAGAAATTTTCTAAGTTGCTAAAGCTCTTTCTTTATAAAATAAAGATAATCTTTAACACGCCTTCCGAAAGAAGTCGCCCACTTCTAAACATTACGGGCATAGCCCAGTGAAAGTGGGCGATGAATTTCGATTGGCGATAGCCAAACCTTGTTTTCACAGAACATTCGTGCTACATTATAGTCAAACATGCTCTTTGAAAACTGAAGATATGAGGTTGTGATAGGAAGAATGCTCTGTCACGTAAAATCTTCAAGCCACCAAAGAACTAGCTAACATGCTATTTTTTGTAGGGCAAGGTCGTGTCCGAATTCACGCCTGTGGAGATCAGGTAAGACCTAGTAGGGAAACCCGATAGGCTACGATCATTGAAACAGGAAGCTCCTTCTTCAACTTCGAAGAAGTAAGGAGGGGTCGTTCACAACGCTGATTTCCGTTTCTGATGGCTCCATTTCCTCACTCCCTATTTTTGAAATAAAGAAGGGCAGCGAATGCCACATTGCAATGCTATCCTTTAGTTTTCAGCCACTTGTGCGTCACTCGATGCTTTTCAGCACGGGAGTTTCCACTCCTACGCGATTTTGGTCGAACCGTGTAATCTTCCTGAAATATATGGGTTCATTTATTGCAATTCATTAACAAATTGGTAACATTTTACTGAAAATGGACATTAAATTATTTTTTAATGAGATAATTCTTTTACAACTATTTGGTTGTTTATGACATAAATTGGAGGTGACTCATGTTTGTAATCATTCGAACCGTTGATGGTGAAACAGAGACCTTGAAGGATTCAAGTACACAGTCGGACAAAACTTTTGCTGATTACTACGCGGCAGAATTATTAGTGCAACAGCTGAACCAAAAGATAGTTCCCTTCAAACATTGGAAGGTTTCCGAAAAATTAAAATAAATAATTCAAGTGTCTATGCTTAAGACTGCTGATCAACTACGATCGGCAGTCTTTTGCGTCATATTCAGTATACTAAGGTTTCGGCTATACCAAAATTTTTAAAACCCATTGATTTTAAATATTGTATGCGTTCATTGAATTGATTTTTTGTCATCATATCTTTCACCTCAATTTTTTTTTACGCTACTCAGTTGAATAGAGAAAAAGACTGTAGGCAAAATCGAAGAATTCCCGACTTTGCCTACAGTCTAAAACGCCCTTCACCTCAAGGCGCGTTTGTTAAATCATGTTATGCATAACTGATTCGGTCTTCATCTTGCAACGTCATGCCATCTTTCAAATACACGGTTGTCCGTAAGATGAGCATTTCGGCATCGGACTGGGTTTCCCATCTTTCATCAGGCACCATTTCAAATGCAATCATCCATGTCTCTTTTGACTTCGTGTCACTCATCAGTTCGGCGGAGTGTCTAGCGATGGCTGCTTCGTCTTTCCCTGAGCGCTTCAACAAACTGATTTCAATATAGTCGATCAGTTCTTCGCTTCCTTCCCCCTCGATGTAAACCGTACCCGATAACGTTTCTCCAAATGCCATATTCGGACCATCGATGTTTGTTTCAATCGTTAATGTTCCATGTTCAATCTTCGATAGAAATTGAATCACCATTTCTCTTCCTCCGCTTCTTGACTATCGGAATGTTCATAATGTAGATTTTCATTAGCTTCATATCTATTATACCGCATTTTGAATAATTTGAATAAATGAGTGACGACCACTTTCAACAATGCATAGCCCGGTATCCCGAGAATGACACCTGCCACCCCGAAAATCGAACCTGCTGTTAGCAAAACAAAAATAATGGTAATCGGATGGATATGTAATGATTTACCCATAATTTGAGGGGATATAAACTTCCCTTCCACTAGCTGAACAATCGTCCAGACAACCGCCAATTTGATGAGCATCAACGGTGAAGTGACAATTGCAATGATGACAGCGGGGGTAATGGCAATGATAGGACCTAAATAAGGGACAACACTTGTAAACATGGCCAGCACACCGAGTAACAGTGCATATTTCATGCCGATAATGAAAAATCCGATGGAAACCATAATACCGATACACATGGCTACAAGGATTTGCCCTTGGACATAGGAACTGATTTGGCGATCCGCATCGTGAAAAATGATTTTCGCATCGTCCCGCATACGAGGCGGTAACATTTTTAAAATATGTTTCGGAAGTTTTTCCCCATCCTTCAATAAGTAAAATAAAATGAATGGAACAGTAACAATGGCCAGAACAAAGCCTGTCAACGCGGATATGAAAGAGGTCACTCCGGTTGCAATTCCGCCAAGCGTATCAGTAAAGAGCTTCCCGATATTCCCTTGGATGGATTCTAATATCATATTGACATTGATATCCAGTCCTTCATAATAAGAAGCGAAAATGGATGAGCGTAAAAAAGCGTCTGTATTGATGAGTAATTCACTGAAATAAGTAGGGAATTCCTCAACAAGATTATGGAACTGGATTTTTAAAAATGGATAAACCAGAAAGACAAGCAGTGTTACGAGACCAGCAACACCAAGGAATAGGATCAAGATCCCCCAGATGCGCGGTATTTTGATTTTTTCCAACAAGCGCAAAACCGGTCGCAACAAATAATAAGCAATCGTCGCTAGTAAAACCGGTAATACAACGGTTGAAAAGAAGACCGTAATCGGATAAAAAATGAAAGAAATCCGATTGAAAATCAGTATGATCAAACCGATCAGTAAAATGGAAATGAGGACGAACAACGTACTTCGTCCCCCGAGAAATCGAATCACATTAGATGCTTGTCCGGGTTTCCGGTCCGCTTCAATTCTGTTAGTTGTTTTACCTTCTTCATTCAATCCCATAGACATCCCCTTCCCTACTTAACGTTCAATCCAATTGCATGCCAAGGAAATTGGCAATCGCGTCTTTGTTTTTTTCTACATCCAATTCAATAACGGAACCTGCGTGCGAATAACTTGCGAATGAATACGTCCCTTCCACTGGAACCGTCATCGTTTCAATGTCTGCCCCCTTATTCAATAACAGAGTCATGGCCCGTGTAATTTCTTCTTTAGATGACAAATCCGTTTTGATGAATCCGGTTAAGGCGCCGGCCAGTTTCGGTACGTTGGCGATCATGCCAGGTCGCATCGCTTCCTCTTTCATCGCGGAAATGACTTCCTGTTGGCGTGCCACACGGCCAAAATCCCCTTCGGCATCCGCACGGAATCGAGCATAGCCAAGCAGTTCCTGTCCATTTAATCTCTTTTTCCCCGGCGTTAATGTCACACCGATTTTTTCGGACATTTCTTTTTTGACATCGATTTCTACACCTTTTGGAAAAGCGATATCGACAATCGATTCAAAATTATCGAAGTCCACGATGGCATAATGATGGATCGGTATGCCGAACATACCTGTAATTGTATCCTTCGCCGTCTGGACACCGTTTAAATAGTAGGCAGTATTCAGTTTATAGGATTTGTAGCCTGGAATATCTGCATAAATATCACGCATGAACGATACAAGGCGCATCGTTTTTTCCCCTTTATCCCAAGAAAGCACCATCATCGTATCAGTGCGGGATCTGCCACTTCCATCATTATCTACACCTAACAACAAATAATTCTCAATAGACGTATATTTCGGATCCACCGCGTCTCCTTGGAATGATCCCGGATCGATGACATTACCTTTTGCAATCGATTTACCTGCATTGTATTGAATGAGGGAATAAAATCCTACTGCGATAAAACATAATGTAGCGAGTGTAAAAATGACCCTGCCGACCCGTAGTTTTCTTTTCCTTCTTCTTTTCGGAATAGGTCCTTCGTATTGATCTTCCATTGATTGACTCCCCCAAAAAATGATCTTGCCAATAGGACGAACGAAAATTCTCTTGGTTGCGTCCCCTTGCGATCATTATACCATGGCGGTCTGTCGGAATTCCGGTAAATTGATTTTGCTTCATGGATTGTGGTCAATTTCTTTCAGTTACGTTCTATTCGCCAATGCCTCCTTCTGCATGCTCCTTTGTGGGAACAACGAACACCATGACATTTTCCCAGTTCCTCCTCACAACTCCACATATAATACATTGATGTCCGTGCGAAAAGGGGGGTGTACAATATGGGACGTGAATACTGCGGAGGCGAAGGCTATAATTCTTCTTTTGCCTTGATTGTTGTGCTTTTCATTTTATTAATTATCATTGGCGCGAGCTTTGTATACTAAAAAAACGAGATTTAAGAAAAGGCACCGCTCAATGGGACACCTCTAAGATAAGGGCGCTTACAGGCGCTCTTATTTCGTTTGTTTCCCTTCTTCTTATGATACAATTCAAATAGATCGCTATGAAGGGTGTTGCTGATTTTGACAGGTAAGAAATTAGAAAAAGCCGCATTTGCAGGCGGCTGTTTTTGGTGCATGGTGAAACCGTTCAAAGAATGGGACGGCATTGAAGACGTTGTATCCGGTTATATGGGTGGTCATGTTGAAAATCCTACATATGAAGATGTTAAAAAAGGTGACTCCGGGCATTTGGAAGTCGTCGAGATTACATATGATCCTGCCGTCTTCTCCTATGAACAATTATTGGAGGTGTACTGGCAGCAAATTGACCCGACGGATGCGGAAGGACAATTTCATGATCGTGGCCATTCCTACACCACCGCCATCTTCCACTATTCGGATAAGCAACGTAAAATCGCAGAAGCGTCGAAAGAGAAACTGAGCACAAGCGGCATTTTCTCAAAACCGATCGTGACACCAATTCGTCCGGCAGAAACGTTTTACCGTGCAGAAGAGTATCATCAAGATTATTACGTGAAAGAAAAAGAACATTATGAAGAAGACCGTGCACGTTCCGGACGGAATGAATTTATCGCGAACCATTGGTCATAATGTCTCCTTTTATGCATACAAAAAACGAGCCCGGTTATGTTAAAACCCGGCTCGTTTTTTGTATGCATGTCTTCCCTACTGGCTATTCTTTTTATCTCCGATCAAAAATGTCAGGATGAACATCAACACATACAGCATCAGCATAATGATGAACGTATAATGATGATTGGAAGTCCAGTCATACATCAAAGCAATGAGGAGCGGCAATGACCCTCCCATGATGAACCCACCAGTTTGCATCATCGCTGTCCATTCATTCGTTTCTTCGGCCGTTTCTGTTTCATCAAGCGGGAACAATAACGCCGCCGGGAATAGGCCTCCAAGCGGAATGCCAATGATGAACGCCCCTATCCACATAAGTGAGTGGATCCCCGTCCAAAACAGGATGATTGCCGTCATTCCTGAAATTAAAATGAACAGAAGCCAAAACTTTCGTGCTGGAAAACGTTGCATCAATAAGGGGATGAGGATATTCATAAAGATCTGGACAATCATCATAATACCAAGGAGTGTACTCGCCTGAAGCAAAGTCATTCCGGCGGACATGGCAATCGGTGCTAACCAAGTCGTAATGGAAAAGAATGCGGCTGATTGGGCGCCGAAAAAGAGAAGAAATAGCCACGCTTTCCAAGATTTCCACGGTGAGACTGCCTTTTTTCTCTTTTTATTGACAGCTAATGGTGCTTGTTGACGAACTTTATTCTGCCCTTTAACGGCTAAAAACCAAGAGACGAAACCGATGAACGCCAATACAGCCCAAATGCTCAATGCGAAAAGATAAGATCCAGTCGCCTCATAAAAGACAGCAGTCAACCCCGCACTTGCTGCTGATCCAACGCCCATCCCAAATGAATAAATGCCGATAACCGATGCGGCGCGATCAGGAAAGTTTTGTTTGATCATTGCGGATAAAAGCGGTCCGATGACTGCGATCGCGATGCCAGCCACGAAAGCCGTACCCAACAACACCGGCAATCCCGTGACAAATCCCCGCAGCGCAGTTGTCAGGCCGATGAGCGTAATCATGACATACATCGTGCGTTTCAATCCGAATATCCGGTTCAACAACGGTGCCAATGACGCAAAAATCCCCATGCAGATGACAGGAATGGAGGTAAGAAGGGTGACTTGTGCATTCGATAGCACCAGCTCCTCTCGAATCGTTTCAAGCATCGGTCCGATAGAGGTGATAGCGGGACGCATATTGACGGATATCGCGAAAATCGCGATCAGAAGGAAGACGGATTTTTGCTTCGTCATATTGTTAGACATTGACATTTCCCTTTCTATATTGGTAAAGCTTCTTGTTTGTTCAGCATGACAGCATGCAAAACGTAAAAATTCCCGCTCCTAGCATAACATCCTTCAGTCAATTCGTGTAGGCTTCCCCCTTGCAGTTTCAACAATAAACTTCCAGTCTTTCCCCATTTAGAATGACGAAGTCAAAGAAAAAGCGATTGTTCGGAGATGGAACAATCGCCATTTTCCTTTTCTACTTCCACTGATCGATGTACACTTTAAGCGCAAGTGCATCGTCGAGGGACAATTTGCCCGCTTTAAAATCGTTGAGCCATGTATCCGAAATTTTTCCCTCTTTCACGGCTTCTGTTAAGAACTGTTCAAAGGCTTGCTTTAATGTTGCCGAACTTGGAGCAAACATGCGTATTTCCCCCTTTTTAGGTGTCGTTTGCTTTGGCGGCGCATTCAACTCTCTCAATTTTGCTGCAATCCGGTTTTTCACAGATTGTAATCGCCCTTCGCTTAGAATGCGATGGGGACATCGTTTACCTGACCAATCCCGATGCCATTTCACACGATCGACACTCCAACCATATTGTTTTAAAACATGAGCGATATAGATGACGGCATTTTCCTCCGCCGCCTCATATTTAGGGCCGCCTGATTGACTGTAGCAAATTTCAACTCCGATGCTTGCCCGATTCCCCTTCCCCTGTCCATCTCCGGCATGCCATGCATTGCGGTTAAATGGAATTGCTTGGACAACGTGGATATCATCGATTGCAACATGAAAGCTGACAACTGATGTGTTTCTTGTCATGTAGGCGATCTCATTGAGCGCTGTCGCATCATTGGCTGTATTGTGAATCGTAATATATTCTGGCGTCATCGGAAATGTTGCTTTTAAAGGATACAAAGAGGTCGGGATATACCGATTGAGTTTTGTATAGGCCATTTAATTCCCTTCTTTACCTAAGATTGTGAAACGTTCATTCCTCACTCTTTTCGACCGTATTTTTCGCCCCTGAATACAACCCTGAAGCGGATAACCCTAACATGGCACCGACGAGTATCCCCTGCTTTACATCGAAGTCGGCCACATAGACGACCCCTACGGCAATCCCGATGAACAAAGCGATAAACGGTAATACTTTTTTATTGACGCCAGCCCTTTTAAACAACTCCACAATACCCAAAATCAATGGAATGATCACTACGTCATAGATTTCAAACATTTCCTCACCTCTTTCCCTTAGATTATTTTATGAAGAGCTTTGTCCATTCGGTAACGGCCTGCTTCCCGCATACCTATCCTTAATTTCACATCTATTCCAACGTCTTTGAACATTGGTAGTGTCCTTAAATTCGTGCTATAATAGGAGCATTGTGAATTTAGGGGGATTTTGAATGATAGCAGTTAGTAATGTAAGCCTTCAATTCGGCGATCGCAAGCTGTTTGAAGATGTGAATATACAGTTCAATCCGGGTCATTGTTATGGCCTTATCGGTGCGAACGGTGCGGGTAAATCAACCTTTCTGAAAGTGTTATCCGGCGAACTTGAGCCACAATCCGGCAATGTCATTATGAACAAAGATGAACGACTTGCCATATTGAAACAGAACCACTTCGAATATGAAGAAAATGAAGTACTCGATACCGTCATCATGGGGCATAAGCGCCTGTATGATATTATGACGGAGAAAAATGCCATCTATATGAAAGAGGATTTCTCTGATGAAGACGGTATGCGTGCTGCTGAACTCGAAGGTGAATTTGCGGAGTTGAACGGCTGGGAGGCAGAGTCCGAAGCGGCCATCCTCCTTCAAGGACTTGGAATTCCAGAAAGCCTTCATCATGTGAAAATGGCCGAACTTTCAGGATCGGATAAAGTGAAAGTGCTACTTGCGCAGGCCCTATTCGGAAAACCGGATGTACTTCTTCTCGATGAGCCGACGAACCACTTGGATTTAAAAGCGATCCAATGGCTCGAAGAATTCTTGATTAATTTCGACAATACGGTCATTGTTGTATCCCATGACCGTCACTTCTTGAACAAAGTCTGTACACAAATCGCGGATCTGGATTTCTCGAAGATTCAACTGTTCCCAGGTAACTATGATTTCTGGTATGAGTCCAGCCAATTGGCACTAAAAATGGCACAGGATCAAAACAAGAAAAAAGAAGAGAAAATCAAAGAACTCCAAGCATTCGTTGCGCGTTTTAGCGCGAACGCTTCAAAGTCGAAACAAGCGACCTCCCGTAAGAAGGCACTTGAAAAAATCGAATTGGATGATATTAAACCATCTTCCCGCCGTTACCCATTCGTCAATTTCCAAATGGGGCGTGAAATCGGTAATGACGTATTGAGTGTCCAAGGATTATCCAAAACACAAGATGGAAAAGTCATGCTTAAAGATGCCACTTTTACAATTGGAAAAGAGGATAAAGTCATCCTTCTTGGAAATCCACTTGCGAAAACAGCGCTCCTTCAAATTCTTGCTGAAGAGGCAGAGCCCGATGCCGGCTCGTTCAAATGGGGCGTAACGACATCACGCGCTTACTTCCCTCTCGATAACAGCAAGTACTTTGAAGGGTCAGAGCAATCGCTCGTTGAATGGCTACGTCAATATTCACCTGAAGACCAAACTGAAACTTTCCTACGAGGTTTCCTCGGTCGTATGCTATTCTCCGGCGAAGAAGTGAACAAAAAACCTTCCGTTCTTTCCGGAGGAGAAAAAGTTCGCTGTATGCTTTCCAAAATGATGTTGACCAATGCCAACGTTCTACTACTAGATGAGCCGATGAACCACTTGGACTTGGAATCGATCCAAGCACTCAACAACGGTCTGATTGCGTTTAAAGGGGCAATGCTCTTCACTTCACATGACCAACAATTCATCCAAACGGTTGCCAATCGTATTATTGAAATCCGTGAAGACGGCACAATATTCGACAAAATGATGAAGTATGATGAATACCTCGAATGGTCTGAACAACAAGCTAAATGATTCTTCAAAAAGTCGTCATCTTAAACAGGTGGCGACTTTTTTTAAATCGTGAATCCACTACCGGCATGGATTCCCCATGATGGGGTATACCTAGGGAAAGGAGTGGTCTTGATGAGAAAACTGAATGTCCTTTTCCTATTACTTGCCTGTTTCGTAATCGTCGGTTGTTCTAAAAACAGTTCCACAACGATGGACAATTCAGGTTCCGAAAATAGAGGCATGACAACAAATGAGAAGGAAAACACGGAGGGTAATGAGGGCAACAGCCAAAATGAAGTAACGATGAGCGACTTTTTCCTGCCGGATGGGTCCAAAGCGCATTATGAAGGTGAAGGCAATGAATTTGCTGAACTGGATATTGAAGTAGCACAACCTCATGAAAACTACGTCATCATTCATGAAAACAATGGCGGAGCGATGATCCGCTACATTTACAAAATCGCAAACGATAAAATCGAGATTTTGGATAAAGGCATGGTTGATTACAAAGAGGAGTTCCCAAGCTTGGATGAACTGGATGCGATGAATCCAACAGGGATCTACTTGCAGAAGCCGATTAAAGTCGGTACTTCCTTTGATAACTGGACGATTGTACAAACCGAAGTGCCTGTGGAAACACCTTACAAAAAGTTTGACAAAGCCTTTGTCATTGAAGAAAAAGGAGAAGATTTCACGAATCGGAAGTATTTCGTAGAAGGATTTGGAGAAGTGAAACGGGAAGCCATCATGCATCTGGAAGATGGCGATCATATTGTCACATCCACGTTGAAAGCAGTGGATCAATAATATTCCCTGGAATGAAAAAGAGGCACTCCCTGTAAGGGTGCCTCTTATGAATGACGAATTATAATTTTATAACGTTCGCAGCTTGTAGTCCACGGTTGCCTTCGACAACTTCGAACTCTACTTGCTGTCCTTCATCCAATGATTTGAACCCTTCTCCTTCGATAGCGGAGAAGTGTACAAACACGTCATCCTCACCTTCAACTTCGATGAAACCGAAGCCTTTTTCAGCGTTGAACCATTTTACTGTACCTTGTTTCATGTAGAAAACCTCCATTAATAAATACTTATAATACATAAACTTTTCCAAAAGAAAAATTCACATATTACGAAAAGTACCGACAACGCCGATCACTTTTTGTAATATGTGAATACGTGTTTTTCGGTGAAGCCGAAGCCTGCATAAAGCAGTTCATGCGACAATGGCCACATGAAAAAGCAACCCAAAGCTTGGAAAATTTTCAGTTGTTATTGAACACTATATCATACTCAGTTATTTTGTCAATGCAGAAAAATAAATATTCGAATTATTATGCTTCTTAAAAAGTGGACGGCTCTCCATCTTTCATTAAAATGACGCCGTGATAAAGCTGAAGATCTTCATCGCACCCTTCGCAGAAACTCAGTTCACCTTGCGTCCAAAATGCGAAAAAGCATTCCTTTTTCGTCGCCTCGTAGTCGTGCTTGCTACGTAGTTCCGCTCGTAATTCTTCAAAATAGGCGCGTGCTGCAGACGCTTCACTGAAAGATTGCCGTCTGCGGATCATCTCTTCCCATCCTTCGAACATCCACCACGGTTCATAATCCGCTTTTATGTATATCACTTCAAACATTTCATGTACCCCCTTGCACAACCAAGCAGTGAATGTCCTTCATTTTACCAGACTCTCCGTCAATGTCCAAGTAAATTGCTATGACAATCAATCCAAAACAAATGTGTTCAATGCATTTATCGGGTATAATTAACATATGAACTGAAACTTTTCCTGCTTCAATTCGTATAACATTATATAGACAAAGGAGGCCTGAACACCTCATGAAGGAAATTCAACATTTTTTTATTAGACATTTCATCACCGCACCGATCAGCATCGGTTCTTGGCTCATCTTTGTACTCGGTGCAAGCATGAATCCCATCGCAGCGACAGGCCTATTCATTGCGATTTACTTTACAGGGTCATTTTCGATCAAACAGATTCAACTAAGCTCCAATTTGAAAAGGCTCGGGATGTCCCGATCAGAATATAATCATATTAAAGGCCAAATCTCTGAAGCAAAATTAAAAATACGCAAATTGAATGGGCTTTATGGACAAGTCAGATCCGTCCAAGCATTTAAGCAGCTTCATGAAATGAATAGTCTATCAAGAAGAATTCTTAACATTGTGCGGACGAATCCGAAGAAGTTTTATCAAGTTGAAAACTTTTTCTATGCCCATCTTGACTCGGCTGTTGAACTGACATCCAAATATGCAATGCTTGTCAATCAACCTTTAAAAGATAAAGATATCCGCATTGCCCTACAAACCACACGTGAAACACTGAGTGATGTAAATAAACAGCTGGAAGTTGATTTACGAAGTGCTTTGGCATCCGATATTGAAAAACTTCAAATGGAGCTCGACTTTGTCGATGTGACATTGAATCGGAAAAAGCCGCTTCTTGAAATGAAAGGAGATAATACGAATGAACGAAAATAACCAAGTGAAAACAATGGATGATCTGCTCAGTAACCCTTTTGATACACAGGCCCCTCTCCTACCGGAAGAAATGCAGACTGAAAACACTGCACCGGGGACGAGTGTTAAACTCGTAGACCGGCTTAGCGTGGAGGAAAGGCAAAAAGCACAACAGCTGGCCGAACAAATTCCAGTAGGTAACTACGAAGCGATCATCACTTATGGTGCAAACGCACAAGGCGAATTATCCCGATTCTCTCACAAAATGCTTGACCATGTGCAAAGTAAAGACATCGGACCTGTTGGAGATGTTCTGCAAGATTTAATGGGCAAACTATCCGAAATCGACCCTGAAGATTTATCTGCCAAAAAGAAAACGGGACTCGCTAGACTATTTAGCAAAGCAAGCCGTTCCATTCAAGAAATGATGACGAAGTATCAAAAATTGAGCACACAAATTGATCGAATCGGTGTGCAGCTCGAACATTCGAAACGGGGTCTTCTCGAAGATGTTCAAATGCTCGACAACCTATACGAACAAAATAAGACCTATTTCCAAGCACTGAATGTCTATATCGCTGCCGGTGAATTAAAGCGGGATGAAATAGCGAACGTCATCATACCTGAAATGAGAAGAAAAGCGGAGTTATCGAATGATCAGATGGCTTTCCAAGAAGTCAATGATATGGCTCAGTTCTTAGATCGTTTAGAAAAGCGGCTTTATGATCTTCAGCTCTCCCGCCAGATTACGATTCAAAGTGCACCGCAAATCCGGATGATTCAACAGACGAACCAGACGCTTGCAGAGAAAATCCAATCATCGATTATGACTTCCATCCCACTTTGGAAAAATCAAATAGCAATCGCCTTGACATTGAATCGTCAGAAGAAAGCGGTCGAATCTCAAAAACTGGTCACGAAAACAACCAATGATCTTTTATTGAAAAACTCGGAAATGCTGAAGATCAATTCCATTGAAACCGCCAAGGAAAACGAACGTGGGATCATTGAAATTGATACGTTGAAAAAGACACAGGAAAACCTCATCCAAACAATCGAAGAAACGCTCGTCATCCAAGCTGACGGTCGTGCCAAACGGAAAGCAGCCGAAATTGAAATCGGACGGATGGAAGAAGAATTGAAACAACGGCTTTTAGCTGTTCATGAAAAAACACAAAACCGCCCTTCATAAGAAGGCGGTTTTTGTGTTATCACTTTCCAATAAAATTTACGTATTTCGAATGACGATGGCCAACAGCTTTCGTAAAATACGCAGTGTTTGGTCAGCGAAGCTTTCGACTGAATTGGAGGAAGCGGTCTTGTTCCCGAACATCATTGTAAACAACGCTTTTTGATCGTCTGTCGGTTCTTCTGTCGTCAAAAATAAGTGGATGACAGAAATCCCTCTTTTCTCAGTTTCCATGACAGCTTCAGCCGTATCAAGAATCCCGTTTCGGTCATAACCAAATGCGGAAGGTTCCCCGTCGGAAAAGACGAGTAGAAATTTGTGTTTTTCCTGTCTTGTAGCAAGTCGGTCAGCCATCCAACGAATCGCAAAGCCATCCCGATTATCTTCGTTCGCATCGAATGATAAAATAGAAAGACCATTGTCTTTATTGCGATCCGTAAACGTGTGCATGAGATCAAAGACATTCGGTTGCATTTCTTTCGATGCATGATAGGCATCTTCATAATAAGACGAAATTTCATGGCTGACATCCAGTTGACGAAGAACATCGTGGAAAAGAAGGACTGCCCGTTTCGTTTCATCCAATTTATCGAGCATTGAAGCAGAACCGTCCACGAGAAGACCAAATACTGCATCCAGCTTGACAGAAGGGGCATTTTTCCGATAGAATGGTTTCGGCCGCTCATCGACCACCATCGTTGTCAGTTTCGTAGACAATCGCCCTTTCATCAGACGTTCCCGTTTCGAATCCTCCTTGAAATCGATTCTTTTCTTCATCTCTTCTACGAAAGACCGAACATATGGTTTTTGTTCCTCTCGCCATGCCACCAATTTTTTTCGGTTTCCCACTTCATCGATACTGGCTATGCGCTTTTCTTCAAAAACGACATTCAAATGCTCTTTGCCAAACATGTTCCCTGCTTTCTTCTTGGCATCTGTGTTAGTTTTCTTGTCAGAGTCCTCGTCTGTCCAGTGCTCATTCTCATTTCCTTCCGAACTTCCATAACCTGTTTCTTCAATCGTCGCCCCTTCATTCCCCTCGGCAGCATCACCAGCATCACTTGTTCCGGAACGTCCATGCTCCAGCTCATATTCCAGGTGAACACCTGATTCTTCTTCATTTTCACGGTGCCAAGAGCGGAAAATTTCCTCAATTGTCTCTTTCGTATCCTCCTCCCCTTTCTCTGCATCGCTCATTCCTTTATGATAATGAAATGTGCCATTATCATCAGTCAGAGAATCGCCGAGCGAGTAGTATTGGAGTGTCAGATCCTTGTCCACGAACCTTTCGATAATGGTGATGATATGATTGGCAATAAACGTATTGTCTCTCGTACTATTGACATCATAAGCTTGTTGTAAGATCGATTGAAGAAGTCCATAGTCGATCGGTCCCCAATCGACTGCGGTGTCGGCAAACATGCCTTCATAAAGGGATATATAAAGCTGGTTCAATAGCGCATCTGCTAGGAAGCTTTTTTGCATATTGGAAATGAGACGATCCTTATGAAAAGCGAGATAGGCCTCTTGTCGAATGGCAAAAGCTTTTGCCGTACCAGGTCTTTCTTTCGTAATGAGATCGCTCATCCGGAACTCTTCTAATAGTAATAGCAATTCTCCCGCAAGTTTATGCAAAGGATGCAACGCATTTTGTCGATTGAAGTCGATCCATGTAGGTACATTGAAATGCTTCCAAAATCCTGCTGTCAATAGATAGATATCCGAAAGACGTCCGGCATGTGTTTCATCCTCTTTTCGATGACGCCAAAAGACGCTCATGGAAATGATGCCTTCTTGTGGTCTGAACTCCAATAATTTACGTTCTGTCAGTTCCAAAAATGGCGCATCAGCTAAAGCCCTCCCTAGCCTTTCGTACAAGAGAAGCGTCTTGGCATCGACCGTCTCATCATTAAATTGAATGAATCGATTTAACTTTACCATTGCAATCGCCTCACTTTACCCACGTATCTACCAATTCCATGACGAGCCTTCGTTCAATTTTGTCATCCAATTTTTCTGCAATGGCATATTGAATTGCCCGTTGCATCGGTATATGCTCTGCTAATGCCATGGCATCTAACAAACTTCTGACAGATGCAGCTTCATCGGACAACAATCCGTTCATCACTTGTTTTTTCAAATCATTTCCGATATGGAGAATAATTTCAACAAGTTGCTCGGAGGCATTCGGGTGGGCTTCCTTTAGTACGGTTTTCAATTGTTCTCCTGTCAAATACGGAACAGAAAAGGAGACAAAGCGGTTTTTCAACGCTTCGTTCATCGGTGAAGTACCTACATACCCTTCGTTAATAGCTGAAATGACTGTAAAATTATCATGTGCATGGATGACTTCACCTGTAAAAGGATTCGTTAGCATACGCCGATGGTCCAAAACACTATGTAGAATTGGTAAAGTTTCAGGACGTGCCATATTGATTTCATCAATATAGAGAATATGGCCTTTTTTCATCGCCTGAACAACCGGTCCTTCCACAAATTCAATCACGGTTTCGCCGTCTTTACTAATAATCGTTTTGAAGCCTAGTAGTGATTCTGCATCCAAGTCGACGGAACAATTGACGCTTTGCATCGGCTGATTGAAGTAACTGGATACGGTTTGCGCTAACCTTGTTTTTCCTGCCCCTGATGGACCTTTCAATAAAACCGGCTTTTTCAACACAATACTGACAAGTACATCTTGCCATAAATAAGGATCTGGGGAAATATAACCGCCTTCTTGAATCAGTTTTGATGATGTGTCATCAACTGTTCGATTCGTACGCGATAGCCGTTCTTTTTCAATGATTGGGTTCATAGATCATTATCCTTTCTATCTAAAAAACCCGACACAGCCAGTGACTGCAATCGGGTTTAATTGTTATTCAAAGTACGTTTTATAGTATCCCCCGACCTTACCGGTATTATCAACGATGAAAATGAATTCTTCTGTCTCGTTTTTCACTTCGTACGTTTTGCCAGGTGTCAGAACATTAGTTACTACATATTTTTCAGCGTCTGCATGCTTGCATACGACTGTCCGCAATGAAGGTGCAGTTGTCCACTCTTTGAATGACATTGCTATTCACCCCTCTCTTCACTGAAATAAATAAGGAAAAATCGGCCCGTACTCATGACGGGCCGATGCTAATTTTATCCCGCTTTAACGGGCAGTAAGACTCCCACCTCAAGACTTAAGTAAAATGATAAGGATAGGTGGGAGATCAACTGCCAATCGAACAGCGAAGGGTTCGATTTGCCTTAATTTCTGCGCTCTTAGCAGAAATTAAGGCACTTACAGGACGCCGCAAACTTAAGTTGCCTTCCTTCAGCGGGTAGTTTGGACATCCGTTAAAGGAAGGTAAAAGCCCGATTGATTCGGGCCAACACGAAGTTGGTCACACAAGCGTTGTCACAGGACGTGACGCTTTTAGCTTGTGTTCCCCTCAATCAGTGGGGGATGGGGACCCCCCCGCTGATTGAAGTTTCACTTTATAGGGACGGCTTAAGAACCGAGTAGAAGATCTTCTGGATTTTCGATTAAATCTTTAACCATTTTCAAGAAACCGACAGAATCTTTTCCATCGATAACACGGTGGTCATAAGACAAGGCGACGTACATCATTGGACGGATCTCGATGTTATCCCCTACTGCTATCGGGCGCTTCTGAATCGTGTGCATACCTAAAATCCCGACTTGTGTACCGTTCAGAATCGGTGTGGACATAAGTGAACCGAACACACCACCGTTTGTGATTGTGAACGAACCGCCAGTCATGTCAGCGATCGTCAGTTTATTGTCGCGTGCTTTTGCTGCAAGTTCTGCGATGGATGCTTCGATCTCAGCAAAGTTCTTACGATCTGCATCGACAACATTCGGTACAACGAGTCCACCTTCTGTGGAAACAGCGATACCAATATCGAAGTAGTTTTTCAGAATAATTTCATCGCCATCGATTTCAGAGTTGACATATGGATATTTTTTCAGAGCCGCAACGACCGCTTTTGTGAAGAATGACATGAAACCAAGACGGACGTCATTTTGTTCGAAAAATTGGTCTTTCTTACGTGAGCGTAGTGCCATAACATTTGTCATGTCAATTTCGTTGAACGTTGTCAGCATTGCAGTAGATTGCTTCACTTCAAGTAGGCGTTTCGCAATCGTTTGACGACGGCGAGTCATCTTCTCACGAGTGACGCGGCCATCATCCTGTGCCGCTGGTGCTTGTGATGCTGGAGCAACAGCCGGCTGTGCTTTCGGAGCTGCGCCATGCGCTTCAACATCTTGTACACGAACGCGGCCCATTGGATCTACAGGACTTACTGCAGCCAAGTCGATTCCTTTTTCTCGAGCAAGTTTGCGTGCTGCCGGGCTCGCAATCGTACGATCGGATGTGCCAACTTCTTCGACTACAGGAGCTGGAGCCGCTTCTTGTTGGACAGGAGCTTCCGCCGGAGCAGCAGCGGCTGGAGCCGATGCTGCAGGTGCGCCTGATCCTGCACCTACGATCGCAATGACTTGACCTACTTCAACTGTGTCCCCTGCTGCCGCTAGATGCTCTTGGACAACACCCGCTTCTTCAGAAATAACTTCCACGTTTACTTTGTCCGTTTCAAGCTCAACGATGAACTCACCTTTTTCAACCGTTTCACCTGGTTGTTTTAGCCACTGTGCAATCGTTCCTTCTGTAATCGATTCTGCCAATTCTGGTACTCTAATCTCCGCCACAATAAATTCCTCCTCTAATCTACCGTCACAACGGTGTAAAGCTTTAGTTCTTTACATTTAACCTCTCTATCATTACGCCGCGGCGCAATTGCGTTAGCGCCTTGAAAGGCGACAACACTCAGTTATCCATTGGAAAAAGATTATTTCTTCAATGCTTCATCGATAATGCGATTCTGTTCGATCTTATGGGATTCCCCATCCCCTTCGGATGGACTAGAACGATGGATCCGTCCGACGTAGGAGATTTTCTTGTCGCCTGCAATTTCACGGATATAGTTGTTTGCAAACTGCCAAGACCCCATGTTCTTCGGTTCTTCCTGTACCCAAACCAATTCTTTTGCATTTGGATAACGAGATACGATATCGCTAATTTTTTCAGAAGGGAATGGATAGAGTTGCTCCACACGCACGATATGCAAGTGATCGAAACCTGTTCCATCCTTCACGCGCTCAGCGAGATCGATTGCCATTTTTCCGCTAGCGAACAAGATTTTCTCGACATTCTCGACATTCTTTCCTGTTCCCGGCTGTTCAAGAACCGTTTGGAAATGACCTTCCACCAAGTCGCTAACATCGGCACCGACAAGTGGATGACGTAATAGTGATTTAGGTGATACGATCACAAGTGGTCGCATCGATTTCTCCCCGAGCATTTTTGCTTGGCGACGCAGGATATGGAAATAATTTGCAGCACTTGAAAGGTTTGCAACTGTCCAGTTATTTTCCGCACAAAGTTGCAAGAAGCGTTCGACTCTAGCACTTGAGTGTTCAGGTCCTTGTCCTTCATATGCATGCGGTAAAAGCATGACTAGACCAGACTGTTGACCCCATTTTGAGTAGCTGGCAGATACGAATTGGTCGAACATGACCTGTGCCATATTCGCGAAATCTCCATACTGTGCTTCCCAGATAGACAGCGCCTGTTGTTCCTCCAAGTTATAGCCAAATTCATAACCGACAATCGCAGCTTCCGTTAACGGGCTATTGTAGGCGACAAAGGACGCCTTCGATCCACTAATATGGTGGAGCGGCACAAGCTCATCGCCTGTTTTCTCATCATGCAACACAAGGTGACGATGCGCAAACGTTCCACGTTGAACATCCTGTCCCGTGATACGGATCGGTTTACCATCTTGTAAGATGGTGCCGAATGCCAATGTTTCCGCATGTGCCCAATCGATTTTGCCTTTCCCTTTGAACGGTTCTTCACGGCGTTTTAAAATACGTTCAAGTTTGCCGAATACGTTAAAATCTTTCGGGAATTCGAGAAGTTCTTCGTTCATACGGCGAAGTGTTTCTTCGTCAGCACCCGTTTCAAGATCCCTTGGGTAACCGGCAAGTACTTCTTCAGGCGTTGCATTCGAAAGAAGCTCTACTTCAGCGGATTCTTCTTTCACCCGGTCGTACGCCGCTTGCATCATTGCAAAAATGTCAGCATCGAGCTTATCAACCTCTTCCGCTTTCAGGATGTTGGCGGAAGTCAATTGTGCACCATATAATTCTCGCACAGTTTGATGTTCGTGAATTGTATGATACATAACCGGATTTGTGACAAGTGGCTCATCCATTTCGTTATGACCATAACGGCGATAGCCGAGCAGATCAATCAAAATATCCTTGCTAAATTTCTGACGATAATCAAATGCAAATGCAGCTGCTGCAATGACCGATTCCGGACAATCCGCATTGACATGAAGAATCGGTACTTCATAGCCTTTTGCAGGATCCGATGAGTAATGGGTCGATCTGGAATCGTAATATTCCGTTGTGAATCCAATCATATTATTTGCGATCACATGGATGGATCCGCCTGTTTTGAAACCGCGGACCCGGCTATAGTTGAACGATTCCGGTACAATTCCTTGTCCTGGGAATGCCGCGTCTCCGTGGATAAGTACAGCATATGCCGCGTTTGTATCCTGCTCAGGCACTCCTGGGCTATCCGTTTTTTCTTGGGCAGCTCTCGTTTGTCCCGTAATGACCGGGTTTACGACTTCCAAGTGGGACGGGTTATATGCCAAGAAGCGCTCCATACCAGACTTACCTTTATATAATGCGCCCATATGATATTTCACGTCGCCGAACCAGCCTCTTGTCGTTTCAAGAGATCCGTCTTTTGGTTGAAACGGCTCATCTGGAACACCAGCAAATTGAGCGAACATCATTTCATACGGTTTGTTTAAAATATGTGTCAATACATTCAAACGGCCACGGTGTGCCATACCAATTAATATTTTTTTCATTTTATCTTCTTCTGAACGGCGTACAAGCTCATCCAAGAAGACTACGAGCGTATCGAGTCCCTCGATAGAGAAGCGTTTCGCTCCCACAAAAGTACGGTGGATAAATTTCTCAAAACCTTCGATTTTAGTCAATCTTTCCAGAAGCGCTTTTTTAGCGTCATCCGAAAGTTTAGCGACGATTTCGCCGTTTTCAATTTTCGACTGAATCCAATTTCGTTCTTCTTCATTGATGACATGATCGAACTCATAAGCGATTTTACCAGTGTAGACGGCCTTCAAGTAGTTTATTGCATCAAGTCCGTTTTCGACAGTAGCCGGAACATTGTTGAAGAATAAAGATGCAGGCATTTCTACTAAGTCGCTTTCTGTCAATCCATAGTGGGATAGCTCCAAACGGCTCGTATCTTTCGGACGATCGTTCAGCGGATAAATATCCGCAGCGAGGTGTCCATATGTACGAATGGCGGCCTGTAACTGATAAGCGGCTAGCACTTTGCCAAAATTGCCCGGTGCAACTTCACCGACAGCTTCAGCTTGTTTTCCTTCTTCCAAGACTGGTGCTCCGTACCGGCTGAACATTTCAGCAAGTTCCGCATCAACCAGTTCTGGTGACGTTTTGAAAAGATCGTACATTTCCATCACATACCCAAGGTTGGGCCCCGAAAATGCTGCATAAGGGGAACGATGGGTGCCAACATTGTTCGACATGTAAAATGACCTCCACATTTGCCAACAGGCATTTTGTGTTTTATTTTGCATTCTTCTCAATTTTACCACGCTAGCACTTTAACTTAAAGGGTTTAGCGCTAGCATTTGTACTTTATTCAGTAGAAGTCTTCCCAAAAAATGAAACTAGTTATAAGAATGCAAGAAAAGAGCCAACTTCTTCTGAAAAAGTCAAAACTTCGACATTTTTTTCATGCCGTGAACTACGATACACCCGTTTTCGTTTCAATGCAAGACTTAAAAATAGAATTATAAAAATGATTCTTACATCTATTTTCGATAAGCCATAATTAATTCTACCATTTCTTCAGGGGTTTTCGGAGATTCCACTTTTTCCATATTTGTTAATAATTGAGCTTGTTCCTGTTCGAACAAAGCCAACTCTTCGGAAAGTGGGCGAAGTGGGACCTCCTCCTCCTTCAATACACGGGCAAGCCCAAGCGATTTGAAATGGGCCGCGTTCAAAATCTGATCCCCTCTACTTTTCGCTGCGGAAAGTGGTATGAGGAGCATCGGTTTCTGTAATGCGAGCAGTTCGAAAATGGCATTCGAGCCTGCCCTCGACACAGCAAAATCCGCAGCCGCCAATAGATGCGGCAAGCCATCTGTCACATATTCGAACTGCGTATAGCCAGGTGTAAGGTGAAGCGAGTCATCGACATTCTTTTTTCCGCAAAGATGAATAACTTCAAAGTTTTGTAAAATCGCAGGTAAATCTTTGCGGACTGCTTCGTTCAAAACACTGGATCCTTGGCTTCCCCCCATGATGATCAAAACAGGCTTATCACCGGTCAACCCTGCATATCGGAGACCTTCGCTCTTCACTCCGTTAAATAATTCCGGGCGGATAATCGCACCTGAACACGTCGCTTTTCCTTCAGGCGCATGAGCCAATGTCTGTTCAAAAACAGTGAATATATGGCTGGAAAACGGCAAGGCAAGCCGGTTGGCAAGCCCTGGCGTGACATCCGATTCATGGATGACAACCGGGATTTTCGCCAACTTTGCAGCGAGGACTACCGGGACCGAGACAAATCCTCCTTTGGAGAAGATGATCTCAGGCTTCACTTTTCGCATGATGGAATAAGCTTGTAATACACCTGCACCAACCCGGAATGGATCCGTAAAATTTTTCATGGAGAAATACCGCCTTAGCTTACCACTTTGAATGGCATGGTAAACCACTTCCGGGTGACCATTCCCGATCAATTCTTTTTCGATTCCATCATGTGATCCTATGTAATGAATCTCATATCCTTTTTCACTAAAAACGGGAATCAACGCTTCGTTTACCGACACATGCCCTGCAGTGCCGCCTCCCGTCAATAATATAACAGGCCGCTTCATGGCCATTCACCTCTTCTATTTTTTAAAATCAATTACTTTCAGGACATCGCGCACTGTGACATCCATAATATCCGAACTTCATAGCTATTATAGCAAACGAATCATGGTACAATGGTATTTAATTGTGTAATAAAGGATGATTTAATTGGAAACTGCACTCTCTTTGAAAAAAAAGCCTTTCAAATTGGCGACCATCATCATGCCGATTCTAGTGACGCAAGTCGCCCTGTACTTGATTACGTTCTTCGATATTGTTATGACTGGACGCTATAATACATACCACCTTGCCGGTGTAACAATCGGCTCTTCTTTTTGGGTTCCTGTCTATACAGGCCTTGCCGGTATCTTGATGGGACTGACCCCAATTATCGCACAACTTGTAGGCGCACGGCGCAAGGATGAAGTAAAATTTTCTGTCCAGCAAGGGCTCTATGTATCAGTGGCTCTCGCAGCCTTTGTTTTTCTGATTATCCGATTAGGCGTTTCACCGATCTTGGAAGCGATGCCTTTGGAAGAGGAAGTCCGGATTGTAGCTGCCGATTATCTGGAGGCGATGAGCTTAGGGCTATTCCCGCTCTTCGCCTATACCGTATTGCGCTGTTTTTTTGACGCACTTGGGGCAACACGTGTTTCGATGGCCATCATTCTTTTATCGGCTCCTTTGACTGTTTTTACAAACTACTTGCTTATTTTTGGCAACTGGGGCTTCCCTGAGCTCGGAGGAGTAGGAGCAGGGTATGCGGCCGCAATCACCTATTGGCTGATTTTTTTCATCGCTTTTTGGATTGCTGGCCGACAAAAATCATTCCGGGATTATGAACTGTTCAAGAAGTGGGGGAAGATTTTAATTGAACGTTGGAAGGAGATCCTTTTCATAGGTGTCCCGATCGGCATTTCCATTTTTGTAGAGACAAGCATCTTTTCCGTTGTCACTTTAATGATGAGTAAATATTCGACTGAGGTCATTTCAGCACATCAAATCGCCCTGAATTTCTCTTCCTTGCTCTATATGATCCCTTTGAGCATATCAATGGGTGCGACGATTCTTGTTGGGCAAGCTGTAGGCGCCGGTCAATTTCGAGATGCAAAACAGTATAGTTTTCTTGCTGTCGGTCTTGCCGTCGCCTTTAGTATCCTATCCATCTCTATTCTTCTAGTCTTTAGGGAATCGATCGCCTCCCTTTACACTACGGACATACACATTATCGGATTGGCGACTCATTTCCTTATTTATGCAGCACTTTTTCAACTATCCGATGCCGTCCAAGCCCCGGTCCAAGGTGCACTACGTGGTTATAAGGATGTCAATATGACCTTCCTGATGGCGATTATTTCTTACTGGGTGCTCGGCTTGCCGATTGGTTATCTAATGGCGACCTTCACCGAGCTGGGGCCTTATGGTTATTGGATCGGCTTGATTGCTGGGTTGACTGTAGGTGCGATCACGCTATCGATTCGGCTTGTACTGATTCAAAGGAAGAAATTCAGTTAATACAAAACTCGCGATGGACTTTCACATCGCGAGTTTTGTGCATGTCCGGAAGATGGGTTGTTAACATCTGCTCTGCTTCCCGCACCTTTATATTTAGTCGATGATACCAGTGCGTGTGATTACGGCCTTCACCTTCACTTGTATATCAAGCTGCGAAAATGTCTCTGGCCACTCTCCTTTATTCCATAATTCAGGATGGAATGCACGCGCTACCCTACCGAAACCGATAGGATCACTCTTCGCTTCTTGCAATTTCCCCATCACCTTATTGAAATCCTGCGTCAATTTCTTGGAAAGGAACTGCTCAAGCTCTCTTCTTCGCTTCTTTTCGTCCAAATGATCCGCCGGGAAGGAAGTAATATCGAGTTTTACGTCATAAGTTACATCGATCTTGTCTTTTTGAATCTCCCATTGTTTTTTGTATCGGTCCAGTTCCACTGTAACCGGATATTTCACACCTTCATTCTCCCATTCATAGCTGAACACAGTGAATTTTCCAGGTTTCTTTTTAAGCACTTGGACGATAGTCGACTCCCTCATATCCAGCACATGTCCCGAAAATACTTTACCGCTGAACAAAGCGACACCCGCGACCTCAGGTGTCCCCGTTATCTCGGATATTTTAAGATAAGGCAAATCCAGGTCAACCCCGTCATCAAGTATGTATCTTGCCGCCTGCTGAATATCAACATCCGGAATAATGGAATGATAAGCGGCAGTGGCCAAGATTTTATCGTAGTAATTGGGCGGCTCTAAACCCATTTTTTCCGTTTTTTCCATATAGGGGGCCATCTCCCCTTCCACTACCGCCAGTTTACTACTCAACCGACTACGAGGCATTCTGTAAGCAACATCAAAGGTCTCTACAAGATCCCATCGAACCGCTTCCTCTGTAAGAAGAACCGCAAGGATTTGTGAAGGATCGAGCGACTCACTCGTCTTCCGGCTGGCATTCAGCCGGGCATCTTCTATGGAAATCCCACTCCCTTCCACTGTGGTATAGCTCACAGTGTCTTCCGAGTCGATCGAAGTATGTGTGAAATAGCCCATCCATTCCCCAGGTTTCCCATCATAGCCGATTAAAGGAACAATCGTGAGTTCCTTGTACAGGCGCTCATCCCAACAACCGGCCAAAAGAAACGAACAGACGATGCAAACAAGTGCGATTTTCTTCACTTCACTTTCCTCCGATTCACTGTGATAACGATGATGGGAATAATAAAGGCAAATGTGAGATGAACATAAATGATGACATCATTCAATTTTTCCACACTGCCCTTTGTTAAAAAAAACAAAGGAATGACGATGAGCAACAAATGCCAAATGATTGTATCCCTTTTCCTGTTCTCTTTTGCATGAAGACGATGAACATACAAGGCAACAAAGGAAATAATCGTCACTGTAATGATGGTCCAAATTGTCCAAATATATAAGAAAAATAAGTCAAGACGCTCAACGAAAGTCACTTCTTGGGACTTCAATAAATAAAGGAGCGGTTCCGGAATCATCTTCAATCCAGTCAATGTGTAATAGAAAAGCGAAATGAAAATCGAGATTAGAAAAAATAACAGCCACACCGATTGATAGACGAATAATGGAAATCCTTTTATTTTCTGTGTCATATCGATATACTTTCTAAAAAACAAATACAACTCCATCCCGATAAATGCAATTTGCGCTTTCAGCAACCCTATACCCCATTGCTTCCCAGTCGCTTCTCCAATCGGGAAGATATTCGTCCATACGAACTCCTTCCAGGCAAACTGAAGAAAAATCATAAACAGCAAAATGAGTGGGATAAGGATGACCGATAAATTAATGACTGTCTCAGCCCTGCTCAAATTGGCATAGAGGGATACACTGACTAGCACGGCAATAACAATGGAGGGTGGTGTTTCAGGAAAACCCCAAACGGCCAACGTATAATCGACATAAGCGAGATAACAAACGCAAATAAAAAGCCAATACCCTTTGTATAGCCAGCCAATATATGGGCCAATCGAAAAATAGTTATAATTTTTTTCATATAACAGGAGTAGCAAGTAGTGGATTGTTCCTGCCACGATAAAGATCAGCCAAGCATCTCTGCCAGTCGCCGCGATGAACGGAGATGGAAAAGAAAAGAATGACGATCCTGTCTGGGTTATGAAGAGAAGCAAGAAAAACTGAACCCTTGATAAACTGATCTTCAAGTCCCCTCACCATCCTTCCGCTTCCCAGCCCGAAAAGTGAATGTTTTTTGTTGCTGATTATTTTTGTAGTATGGAGTTCTAAAGAAAACCTCCTTAAAGCGGGAAGGGTCAAACGGGACGATCGGCGACAAATAAGGTTGATTAAGTGAAGATCGGTTCATCATATGGATAAATAAGATGAGTGTCCCGATGGCGATTCCAAGAAATCCAAAAAAAGTTGCCGCAAGCATAAACGGAAATCGGATCAGCCGGATCGTCGTGTTCATTTCGACACTTGGTACAACAAAGCTCGAAATGGCAGTCATTGCTACGATGACGACCATCAAATTCGAGACAAGACCGGCATTGACTATCGCATCCCCGATGACAAGTCCTCCTACAATGCCGATTGTAGGGCCAATCGGCGCTGGCAACCGGATTGTCGCTTCCCGGATCACCTCTATAAAAAGCTCCACGATCATCGCCTCAATAATCGGTCGATAAGGGATGAATTGTATCGCCGTTTTTACTTTTACCCCCAATTCATAAGGCAAGATTTCAGAATGGAACCCTACTACCGCAATATAAAATGAAGGGAGAAAAATGGCGATTAGGAAACTGAACAACCGAAGGATCCGGAAAAACGATCCGACAAAGACTCTTCCATTAAAGTCATCCGGCGTCTGATAAAATGAAAAAAAATTCACAGGTCCAAGAAGGGCCGAGGGCGATTGATCCATGAAAACAGCAACTTTGCCCTCCAATATATTCGCAACGACCCGATCTGGCCTTTCCGTCGTCAGAAGTTGTGGGAAAGGCGACCAAACCGTATCCTCCAAATAATCTTCAATTTGTCCTATGCTGTACACTTTCGGTGTATCAATATTTTCAAGACGCGTTTTAACGATATCTATGACCTCTTTATCAGCGATCGATTCAATATAGACATATGTAACTTTCGTATTTGTCTCTTTCCCGATCCGTAAATCTTTAACGACTAAGTCCGGAATGGAGAGATGTTTTCGAATAAGTGAGATATTTTTGTCAATACTTTCCACAAAACCTTCATGGGAGCCACGAATGACAAGCTCATTGTCCGGCTCAGCGGTTGCTCGAACTTCAAAGGTGGGAATAGTAATGGTCATCAACAAATTCGTAGACGGAAAAAAAACAGCGACAAATCCATGCGTCACATTTTCAATCAATTGTGACTCGGAAAACGCCCCCACGCTCGATGCAGCGGTACCTTCCCATTTTGGAAAATCATCAATTGAACGTTGACGAAGAATTTCGATTTGCCGGTTCACATCGGCACTATCTGTCATCGTATTATAAAAACATACAATAGAGATTTCGTTCTTCCAAGAAACTTCATGTACAACCAAATCCGCAGAATCATGGAATAGATTTTGTATGTACAAAATCAAGCTATCATTCGATTTCACTTCCTCCATGACATTCACCTCTTGGAAAAGTATGTTCCGAGAGAAAATGTTTTAAACGTTTGAATGGAATTCTTGTACAGAACAAAAGAGTCATCCTTCCCCCGGATGATACGGGGATGAAGGATGACTCTTTCACTATTATTATTTTTGAATGAACTGTTGTGTCCAGTAGTTACCGTTTTGGTCAAAGCCAATTCCGATATGTGTGAATTCTGGTGTCAAAATATTTTGACGGTGTCCTGGTGACTCCATCCACGCTTTTACTACTTCTTCTGCAGAGCGTTGGCCCATAGCAATGTTCTCTGCAGCGGAGCTATAGTTTACGCCATTTGCCTTCATTTGATCGAACGGAGAACCGTATGTGGGACTCGTGTGTGAAAAGTATCCATTTGAAGCCATATCTGCTGATTTTTGTCTTGCAGAGTTCATCAAGTTACTGTCTGCTTGTAACGGTTGAAGACCCGCTTTTTGTCTTTCTGCGTTTGTCAAGTCAAGTACCGCTTGTTCCATCGCAGAAAGGGATGCATCTTGAGTTGATTCCGCAGGCTCTGACGGTGTCACTTCAGCAGGCGTTTCTTGTTCTGGTTTTGCTTCCGGTACCGGCGTTACTTCCTGTTCCGTTGTTGTTTCTTGTTCCGGAGTCACTTCTGGTTCCGGCTTTGTTTCAGGTTGCGGTGTCACTTCTGGTGTCGGATTCGCTTCCGGTGATTCCTCTGGATCTTTCACATCAGGTTTCTCAACAGGTTTAGCTGAAGAGTTCTCCTCAACAGACTTGGATTGCTCATTCTTATGATTATGCTTCGCTATCTTTTTATCTTTAGCTAAAGCCCATTTTTCCTGTTTTTTATCCTCTTGTGATTTGATCAGCTGATATGCCTGATCGAAATCCACCTTATTCATATACTTCGTAAGTTGGAGAGTAGGGTATTTACTTTCCAATACATAGCATTGAACGTTCTGTGCTTTTTGCACCAGTCCGTCATTATCCGAATATGAAGCTTCTACACTTGTATTGTTCGGCAGTAAGAGTGCCGAACCGAGCATGAGTACTGCAATCGATTTTTTCATCTCATTACTCCTCCCTTCGCAAACTATCATACCGCGAAGGAGATTAAGATTTCAGGATTTCTTTTCCAGTCTAACCATTTCATCCAAAAACTCTTTGATAAAAGTACTCATGCCCTTTAAATTTGGATGATATTGGTCAACTATCATTATATTTCATCCAAAAAGGGGTTGACGATTAAGACAAATCCTCATCTGAAGCTACAAATTCTATGCCGTCGATCCCCTCTCCGATGATGACGAGACGTGGATCCATTTTTACATATTCCGGTAGCCAATTCACCATCCCATATGCATATTGAAACAGTAATGGTTTGCTAGACCCTTTCACCGGGACATAGCCTTTCATGCGATAAACCGTTGAAGGCAATGACTGAACCCAATTCTCAAACTCTTCTTTGTCGACGCTTTCCGTAAAGGTAAGGAGTTTCGAGGATAGCGGCAGGCCTTTTCCAGAAACAATGGATGCGTTTGTCCTTCTTTTCGGTGTATTTAATAATTTTTCGATAAAAGAAAAATCGACTTTTGCACCTACTGTTTGGATGATTGGGGCCGTTTCATTGAAATTGGATAATCCCATCGTAACTGTAGCAATCTCTTCTTCTGTCAGTAGATCCACTTTATTGGCGATCAATAAATGAGCGTGTCGAATTTGTTCCATAAATAACGCACGGATCTGCGGTGTAAGCCCTTCACGCTCCAACCAGCGTTTTGCATCAGCGACAGTGATAATACCTTTCACGTTAAGGCGATCGGCGAATAACGGAGAATATACGGCATCAAGCGCCTCCACAGGGTGTGCAGCGCCAGTCGTTTCGATTAAGATCACATCAATGTCCTCATTCTCCTCCAATAGCCCTTGAAGTTGTGCTTCTGTCTTCTCAGATCCGGTACAGCAGATACACCCTTCCAACAACTCCTTTAGCGGGATATCCCCCTCTCCCTCCACTGCGTTTGAATCAAAAGGCAAAGCCCCGAACTCGTTCATCAAGACTGCGGGTTTTTTGCCTTGTTCTTTTAATTGTCCAATTGTATGGAGCAAGAGTGAAGTTTTACCACTGCCCAGAAAACCGCTTAACAAGTACACATCAATCATTCTAAAACCCCTCTTCTTCTGTCATAAGAAAAGCGTCCGTCCATAAATGGAAACGAACGCTTACTCTGTTATTCTCCTATTTTTTCAAGCAATACTTCTTTCGCTTTCAATAGTTGCGGATCATCTTCCTGTATTTTCTCGCGCAACTTTTCCATTAGACCGTATGTCGTATCTCCTAATAGAATTCCCGTTGTTTCCAAGGCAAGATCTTCTTGAAGCTTTTTCACCGCATGTTCAGTATGCTCATCAAATAGTCCATCCACTTCGCCAGGCGCATACCCGACAGCATCCAGCATTTCTTCCGCGGCTTTGACTGTAGGGGATAGCATACCTTCCTTCATTTCCGTTGACGGATCAAGGAAAGGAAGCATCGCATAAGGTGGGTAAGAAACCTCGATATCAGGCGCGATCCCCTTCTTATGAATCCAATTGCCGTTTGGCGTGAGCCATTTCGCAGTTGTCAACTTCAGATTGGAGCCATCTGCTAGATCTTTTGGTGTTTGGACGGTACCTTTCCCGAATGTCTTTATGCCGATTAACGGAATATTGGAAGATTCGGTTAAAGCTCCTGCGAGGATTTCAGATGCAGATGCACTGCCGTCATCGATAAGAGCAGCTACAGGAACCGTGATTTTCCGATTACCATTCGCTACAAATACTTCTGTTTTTTTCCCTTTCTCTTCGAACTGGAAAATATTCTTTCCATTTTCCACAAAGAGATCGGATATTTCAATCGCGGTATTCAACATACCACCCGGATTTTGTCGGACGTCAATGACGAGGGCTTTCATGCCTTTTGCTTCCATATCATCTAAAGCGGACAATAATTCTTTCGTCGTCCCTTCCGAAAAACTTGTAATATGGATATGGGCAATTCCATCGTCTAGCATTTCCGCATAAACGGTTTCAAGTGGTATGACATCGCGTACGATTTTCACATCGACAGGTTCTGCCGCTTCTCCGCGTTTAATCGACAATGTAACGGTTGTCCCTTTCTCACCACGGATTAAAAGAACCGCTTCTGACGAAGACATCCCTTGAATGCTAACGCCGTCAACAGCGATGATCATGTCGTTTGGCAAGATACCTGCCCGTTCAGCCGGTGAGTTTTTAATCGGCGATACGACATTAATATAGCCATTTTTCTCTTGGATTTCCGCACCGATTCCTTCAAAGCTCGAGGAGATGCTTTCATTCAGCTGACGGGCTTCCTTCTCATTTAAATAATCAGAATAAGGATCACCTAACGCATCGATCATGCCATTGATCGCTCCATCGATAATGGCGGTTTCGTCAATCTCATCGTAATAATTCGCTTTCATCTCATCATAGGCGTCATAAAGTTTTTGGAATTCTTTCCGTTCTACAGAAGACGCTTTAGGAGGACTGACGACATCGACCACTTTGTCTTCCCCCGTTGTCAACGCAAAAAAAGTGACTGCAGCAGTGGCTAACACTAAGCCAAACACAAGCATGACAAAGGAGAATGGTTTCAGTTTGATATAACGTTTTGCCGGCGGTTGTGGCTTCTGTTCTTCTTCAATGCCGGGATTTACTTTTTCATCCATCCTACTCCCCACTCTCTTCCCTTTTACAGAAAATCAATTTCCCCGATGTAATCGACGACTGTTGTCTCAATTTCACCGTGGAAAATCATACGTTCATCGAAATCAAATTTGTTTAATTGATATGATTTCGTGCTCTACTTTCAAAAGGACCGCTGCTTTGCGAACGGTCCTTTTTCACCATTATTGTTGAATAGCCGCTTCAAGCGCCACTTCGATCATTTCATTGAACGTTGTTTGACGTTCTTCTGCCGAAGTCGCTTCGCCAGTCAAAATATGATCGCTGACTGTTAAGATGGCCAACGCCTGACGACCAAACTTCGCTGCAAGCGTGTATAATGCTGCAGCTTCCATTTCAACCGCCAACACCCCATACTGGGCCCACTTCTCATGTTGTGCAAACTCATTATAAAAGACGTCTTCAGTAAAGACGTTGCCCACTTTCAAATCCAGACCTTTTTCGATTCCTGCTTGGTGCGCTTTTAGTAACAGGTCAAAGTTTGCGGTCGGTGCATAAGTGACCCCATTGAAAATGATTTCAGTCATTTTAGAATCTGTTGAAGCACTTTGCGCAAGGATGACATCCCGTACGTGAACATCCTTTTGAATAGCTCCGCAAGTACCGACACGGATCAGTTTTTGCACGTCATATTCTTGCATTAATTCCGTGACGTAAATGGAAATGGATGGCACACCCATCCCGGTTCCTTGGACTGAAATCCGCTTTCCTTTATAAGTGCCCGTATATCCGAACATATTGCGAACCTCATTATATAATGTCGCATCTTCCAAAAAGTTTTCTGCAATATATTTTGCACGGAGCGGATCCCCTGGAAGCAAAATCGTATCGGCAATGTCACCTTTTTTCGCGTTGATATGTATACTCATCACCTATTGCCTCACTTTCAAATTTTTCTTTTTCAATCATACAGTTAAATAGGTCAAGTTGCAATGAAGAAGCCGCTTTCCTTCAATTGAAACGCTCTTCATACAATTGATATAATTCATCGAAGACGACGGATGGCATATTCGAATCTGCTTTATCTTCAATATAACGAGACAACGTATCAAAAGACGTTTCATCCTTCGGAAAACTTAAATCATTAAACATATATTCCGCGAAAACGGCGAAAGAATCCTCTTTCGCACCTCCGCGGTACGATAGAACAAACTGGTAAAATGAGCGTTTCATCCCAGCCCTCCTTTTTCACTTATTGAAAAGTTTGAGATAGGCATCGTAGCCTTCCTCTTCCATCCGCTCAACCGGAATAAAGCGTAGAGCGGCTGAATTGATACAATAACGCAGTCCATTTTCACCCGGTCCATCCGGGAATACATGTCCTAAATGGGAGTCTGCTGTTTTACTGCGTACTTCCGTCCGCCTCATCCCATAACTAGTATCAAAGTGTTCCGTCACTTCCGCTTCTTCTATCGGTCGCGTAAAGCTCGGCCAACCACAACCGGCATCGTATTTGTCCTTTGAGCTGAATAACGGTTTACCCGAGACGATATCGACGTAGATCCCTTCTTCAAAATGCCGATCATATTCATTGCGGTAAGGAGGTTCTGTTCCGTTTTCCTGTGTGACATGATACTGCATTTCCGTCAGTTTGTTTTTCAATTCTTCTTTCATGCTAGGTCCCCCCAATTGTTCAATTTAAATTGCTCTCGTCCCGAACCGACTGCATACCGGTTATAATGCACAGGGTTTTTCATGTAATAATTTTGATGTCCTTCTTCAGCTTGGTAAAACGTTTTGGCTGGAAGGATATCGGTTGCGATCGGTTTATCGAATTTACCGGAAGCAGCCAATTCTTCTTTTGATTGTTCGGCAAGTCGTTGTTGTTCAGGCGTATGTGTATAAATCGCTGTCCGATACGACTCTCCACGATCGAAAAATTGTCCCCCGGCATCGGTCGGGTCGATCTGTCGCCAAAAGATGCGTAGCAACTCCTCATAAGAGATGATAGCATCGTCGAATGTGATTTGGACAGCTTCCCGATGCCCTGTCGTATTTGTGCAAACAAGTTCATAGGTTGGATTTTCAACATCACCGCCCGTGTAACCTGAAACGACCGAAAGCACGCCATCATAGCGATCGAAAGGTTTCACCATGCACCAAAAACAACCACCTGCAAATGTAGCTAGCGATTTTGCCATTTCAACAGCTCCTATTCTTTTGGGATAATAATTTCTAAAATAATTTCATCTTCTGCCAAGTTGAATGTTTTTGCCCGTACCTTCAAATTACCCGATAGAGGCAATTTTGTTAAGTCGATGAATACCTCTTCTTCCTTAGGACGGACAATCATCCATGGTGGCAATTTCACCGAATCCCTTAAAATCGTCAAGACAGTAGAAGGTTGGATTTTCAATTGCCCGATTTCCATCGACGACAGCTTCAATATGAGGTTGCCATCCTCTCTGACAAGTGGATCAAAATGCATGATTACAGGCAATTTTAACGAAAATACCATCATTTCCGATAACAGGACAACATCATCTCGAACGACCATTGTCACCGGAAGTGGTTCCCCTTTGACTGCTTTTCCTATATAGGTATTCGCAATACCTTCAAAATCTTCCTTTGCCACTTTAACTGTCAATACGTGATCCGATGTATCCTCTATTTTCACCTCTGGTAACGGTTCTGAATCACCTGGAGATCCAATGAGGAATATTATATATGCGACAACAGCCACGATGAGGCCTGCCAGTAAAAAAAATCCGATTTTCCATCGATTCATGCGATCATCTCCTACATATCCAATTGCCCTTCTGACAGTTCCAGCAAACCACATTTTTGAATGGATTCGAGAAAACGGTTTGCCATCCCGTCATACCCTTTTGCGTTCGGATGGAAAAAATCGGTATGATATACCATGTTCACATTTGAATCGAATAAGTCCGTGACGGGTACAAAACATGCTTTTCCGTCCATAATTGCACGGATTTCAATCGCTTCATTCCAATCTTCCAGAATCTCATCGAATTCATTTGCTTCATCCGTCACAATTGAAATCGGGTTATATAAGCCCCCTACAACAATGATCGCATCTCCGTTCAATGTCCGAATGATGGTAAACAGCTCATCCAGCCTATTCTCAAAGTCACCGAGTTCTCTATAAAATGGTTCCACTTTTAAATTAAACAGGTTGGCTTTTACCACTTTCATTATATCGTTTCCACCAATTGTCAAGTAAATCAGGTCTGCTTCTTCGACTGCAGATTGGATTTCGCTTTCTTCCAATTGCTTGATCAGCTGATCACTTCTGCGTCCCCGCTTTGCCAAATTCGCCGAATCGACATCCAGAACACCTTTCCATTCTTTCATTTTATCAGTCACACGACCGAAATAACCGCTTTTTTTCAACTCATCTCCAACACCTTGCGTAAGCGAATCCCCAAGACCGATAACATGGATTTTTTTCGGTATGAAGTAGCCTGGAATCGACCACTCGGAAAAGCCGCTTTCATGCCGAGTAGAGAATGGTTGAGATACACGGTTATCCTCAGGTTGGCAGCTTGACAACAACAATGAGAAGACGATCAAAAGCATGAAAACTCTTCTCATAGATGACGTTCCCCTTTTCCTCAGTAAAATTTCTGTTCTCTTTTAATGTGTATCCTACATGAAGCCATATTTATTACATGGAGAGGTAATAAATATGGATTTTGAATTGTTGGATCTAGTCAACTTTCCTTTTTTCGATCATAGACAAGATACGAATATGGAATTCCTTCTTTTGAAAATTGTTCTTCTGAAGCAGACACTAAATTCCATTCCGATCCGTACGGCGGAAAAAAAGTATCGCCTGCAAAATGCTTTTGAATGAGCGTAATATAAAGTCGATCTGCAATCCCAATTGCCAAACGAAAGATTTCTGCACCGCCGATAATGATAATTTCATCTGAAAACTCTTTCGCTTTTTCAATTGCCTTCCGGAGATCATGGACGACAACAGTTCCATCGGCCGTGTATCCCTTGTTTCGGGTAATGACGATATTTAATCTCCCCGGTAATGGTCTGCCGATTGACTCGAATGTTTTTCGTCCCATAATCATTGCTTTACCCATCGATACCTTCTTGAAATAGGCCAATTCTTCCGGTATATGCCATGGCAGTTCGTTATTCACGCCAATCACCCGGTCGGGATCATGTGCCACTAACAGTGATATCATCCTCTTCTTCCTTTCTTCTAAACAAACAGCTCAGTTATTTTACATAAACCAATCAACTCGAACTACAGAATCCGATCGAACCATTTCAAAGCTATTATTTTACGCCAGAATACTCAGCGTCTTCTTCATTACACCGCAATAGGCGCTTTAATCTTCGGATGGGGATCATAACCTTCCAGTACGATATCAGCAGTTGTCATTTCAAAAATCGATTTCCCTTCGCCTTTTAGTACTAACGTTGGCAGCTTTTTCGGTTCACGTGTCAATTGCTCATTCACTTGACTCAAATGATTCGAATAAATATGCGCATCGCCAAGTGTATGGACGAATTCCCCGACACCAAGATTACATTCTTTTGCAATCAAGTGAACGAGCAATGCATACGATGCAATGTTGAACGGAACGCCAAGGAAAATATCTGCACTCCGTTGATAAAGTTGACAAGACAATTTGCCATCTGCTACGTAAAACTGAAATAAGGCATGGCATGGTGGTAACGCCATATCTTCCACTTCAGATGGATTCCAAGCTGTGACAATATGTCGCCTAGAATCAGGATTCCGTTTAATGCTCTCGATTACATTAGCGATTTGGTCAATGGTATCTGTCCCCGTCGCCCAAGAGCGCCATTGTTTACCGTAAACCGGCCCGAGGTCTGCGTATTTTGCAGCAAACTCTTCGTCCTCGACAACCCGTTTCTTAAAAGCGTCCATCTCTATTTGGTAAATAGCCGCAAATTCGGGGTCTTTGGTAGCCCGACGTCCGAAATCCGTCATATCAGGCCCGGCATACTCCGCACTCTTCACCCATTTTTCAAATGCCCATTCATCCCATATCGGGTTCCCATCTTCAATGAGTGTCTTAACATTTGTATCGCCTTTCAAAAACCAGAGTAACTCTGACGAGATAAGACGAAAGGCCGTTTTTTTCGTTGTCATCAATGGAAAACCTTCATTTAAATCGAATCGCATTTGATAACCGAACACACTCATTGTTCCCGTCCCGGTCCGATCTTCTTTTTTTGTACCCGTTTCTAAAACATGTTTACATAAATCCAAATATTGCTTCATCTGAAAAGCCTCCTCTTACTTGATTCCAGTATAACAAAAACAGTTGTACGATTGAAATCAATTACGCCTCGGCGTAATTGTGTCCAGATTTTGAATTGCGAATCGAACAGCGAAGGGTTCGATTTGCCTTAATTTCTGCGTTTTTTTGCAGAATTTAAGGCACTTAGATAATCGCGATTGACTCCTTTCAAAATCCATGACATCCGCCGGAGGCTTTACTTGCTTCAGCACCTGGCTGAAGCAAGTAAAAAAATACCGCCTAAGTGGTTTATGATAACCACTTAGGCGGCGTGTTTTTCGACCAATAGATATCGCCAATCGTGTGATGTGTCACAAATCCATCATCGGCGACATGATAATGGAAGTTGAAAAAATAGCCATCTTGTGGCCGTTTGTCGGTTCGGACGTGAAAACGGATAAGATCTTTCCTTGTATCCATGTCATAGACATTGAATATTTTCTCGGAGTAGTCTCCTCCTGGCCGTTCGCTGATCGCCAACTTTCGCTTATGTAGATCTTCAGAATGCAGAAGTGTCATTTGGATCGCTTCCTCGATTTTCGGGAAGATAACTTCATCAAATTCGTCTCCAATCACTGGACCGATCTTGGAACCGAATTTTGTGTAGGCCATTTCCTTTGCAGACACGACTAATGAGTCTTCACTTGGATCGGCATACGTATCTCCGTCATCTGCATAAACAGGATCATCCAATCCGATGGCATAATCGGCAAGACGTGATGGATCTTCCGTCTGTTTTGGATGGACTTTCTCCTGCAAAGTTGTCCAAATTTCATGGTTCGGCGAAATCGCGCCAAATGTCAGAAGCGCTACTGCAATAACAATTGTCTTTTGTATCCATTTTCTCATACATTTCACCTGCAATTTTGAACATTTTTTAAAATGCGCGTTAACTGTTTGACGAAAAGACATAGAAAAGGTTTCTTCTTTCTACTATTCATTGTACAATAAATTTGTAGATAAATGTGCGTTTTTTTGAAGGAGGGTAATACTCGTGGATGTACAACTCTTTATTGGTATCGGAATGCTCGCATTGATACTGTATTTAAGCTCTTTGAACTTTACGCATTAACATTCATTCAAAAACGCCATCATCCTGCATATGAGGATGATGGCGTTTTTCATTCATTCAGTTGAAGATACGAGGAATTCCTTTTCCAAATAACCGAAATGGAATTTTGTATTCGGTCGGACTTTCCGGATTAGCTGGAAACGGTCAAATACATGCGAGTCAAATCGGTCTTTTACGACGACTCGTCTTTTACAGACTCGCATCGCCTGTTCCATCCACGCCTGTGATAGCATGCCATGGACGCCAGCTTTGCGCAATGGAGTGAAGTTGGATGATTCTTCGATCGGTCGATGGAACATCGGATCGATATAGACGATATCCCAAGAGGCATCTGGTTGTGTATGGAGATAGTCAATGGCGACTGATGGAATGACTGCAATCCGGCTCATTGAGTTACAGAGTTGTTCCGAATTTGTCGAAAAGGATTGGAGCCCTCGCCCAGTGATAAATGCTACTGCTGCGTCCGCTTCGATCCCTAAAACTTTTCCACTGTCTCCAACGACAGCAGACGCGACAATGCTATCGGAAGCAAGTCCGAGTGTACAATCGAGAAAAGAGTCACCTTCGCGTAAGGCAGCGGCTTCAACCATCGGATCACGTTCCCCTTTTGCCAACCGTTTCAATCGGAAGGCAGCTGAATTCGGATGGAAGAAAAAGGGTTCTTCCATCCCTAACCGATACAGTTCAAATCGATTTTTTCCAGCTACCAACACATCTGCCCTGTATTCTTCCTGCAAGCGGAAGACAGATCGCTTATTCCGTTCCACAAAAGGTGAATCGAGCGCTTTGACCGCTTCCATCGCTAACATTTCGGAATGCTTATCCGGTCTGCCACCTGTTGTAATGATCATGTTCACTTGCTGCAAACTTGAGTCAGAACTTCCGCCAGATGGTTTTTAATTTGTTCCATTTCGAAGTTCTCGATCTGTTCCCGCGGGATGAAGTAAGCCAATGCGCCATCTTTCCATAAGGCAATGGACGGAGAGCTTGGCGGTACTTCTGCAAAATACGCACGCATTCTTTCTGTCGCTTCTTTATCTTGTCCTGCGAAAACGGTCAATAGATGATCCGGTTTCTGTTCAGCTTCTTGCAAAGCTTCCCTTACAGCTGGCCTTGCAAGACCTGCTGCACATCCACAAACCGAATTAATGACGACTAGTGCCGTCCCTTCCAGTTTGTCCATCTTCTCTTCAACAGCCTCTGCCGTTGTCAATTCTGTAAATCCATTTTGTACAAGTTCCTCACGCATCGGTTTGACGATGCCCTTCATATATTCATCGTAAGCATTCATGTGTTCAATTCCCTCCAGTTAGTAAAACGTTCTTTCTACAAATTTTTGTCCATCTCCATATTACTATAGAAGAGATTGTTTTTTCACATCATCTGTTTATCGATTATTGAAACGCGCCAAGAAGTCTTGTAAGCGCTCGCTTTTTGGATTCATCAAAATTTCTTCCGGTGATCCTTCCTCCTCGATAACCCCATCATTTAAAAACAGGATTCGGTCAGCAATATCAAGCGCAAAATCCATTTCGTGGGTAACTAAAATCATCGCCATTTCTCCTTCCTTGGCTAGGTCGCGGATCACTTCCAATACTTCTCCAACAAGTTCCGGGTCAAGAGCAGAAGTTACTTCATCAAATAGCATCACTTTCGGCTTCATCATCAAGGCACGAGCCATCGCAACCCGCTGTTTTTGACCTCCCGATAATTGGCTTGGATACAAGTCGATTTTGTCACCGAGACCAACTTTTTCAAGCATTTCTACCGCTTGCTGTTCCACTTCCGTTTTGTCTTCCTTTTTAACGATTGTTGGCGCTAGCATACAATTCTCTAAAATGGTCATATGCGGGAACAGATTGAAGTGTTGGAATACCATGCCGATATCTCCGCGTATCGATCGTAAATGGTGCTCATCTGCCATTACAAGCTGCCCTTTTTTCTCCATTTGCCATAAATTTTCCCCATTGACCAAAATCGTTCCTGAGGTCGGTTGCTCCAACGTCATAAGCATACGGATAATGGTCGTCTTCCCTGATCCACTCGGACCGATCAATGCGACTTTTTCGGCAGGTTTAACCTCTAAATCGATGCCTTTCAAAACATCAACCTCTCCGAATGTTTTAAAAATGTTTGAATAATGAACGATGGATTCTCCCATAGATATGAACTCCCTTTACAGTTACAGTGTCGAAACTGATTTTTTATCAAAACGCCGATTATATTTTTTCTCCAGCTTGTTAATCAATAAAGCGGATGGATAGCTGAGCAATAAAAAGAACAATGCGACAACCGTTAACGGTTCTACATACTTCCAATACTGGGCTCCGTAATCATTCGCTATATGCAGCATCGCAACAACACCGATTGTAGAAGCAAGCGGCACTTCCTTAAACATAATGATCAAGTAGTTACCAAGCATCGGAATGGTCGGCGGAATCGCCTGCGGTAAGATGATTTTCAGCCATTTCTGTTTTGACGATAAATTCAACGCCGTCGAAGCTTCCCATTGTCCTTTATCAACCGACTCGATGCCGGAACGATAGACTTCGGACAAGTAGGTACTAAAATGTAAACCAAGACCTAAAATCGCCGCCGCAAACGGATTGAGCGAGACGCCTACTACAGGCACCATCGGCCAAGCGTAAAAAATGAAAAACAATTGAACCAAAGGAGGTGTCGAACGAATGAATTCGGCAATCCAACGGAAAATCCAGCGAACGGTTTTAGAAGGGATACGCGCCATGAACACCCAAAAGAAACCAAAGATCATCGCAAAAAGATAACAAGCAATCGTTAAACCGAGTGTAATCCATAACCCTTTGAAAATCAGTGGAATGACTTCAAAAAACACGCTCCAATCCCATTTCATTGCTGCGCCACCCCCTTCTTAGAGAAAACTTCCATCTTCCTTGTAAATGCGATAAGCGGCAATGCGAGGATAAAATAGAAAACGAGGATCAGCAAATAGACTGTCGGCGCTTCTGCTAAATGAGTACTTCTGTAAATATTTCCGTAATACAATAAATCTGTCAGGCCTATCAACGATACAAGAGAAGTCGCTTTCAAAATCTGGATTAAATAATTTCCGTACTCGGGAAGCATCATCCGGATTGCCTGCGGGATAATGATATAGCGCAACCGTTGAAATTTCGTTAAATTTAGTGCAATCGAGGCTTCTGTTTGTCCACCGGAAACCGATAGGATCGCCCCTCTGACAATCTCAGACATATAAGCGCCATAGTTCAGAGAAATAGCAATCACAGCTGTCCAGATATCACTTCCCAAGTGAATATTAAACAATCCCGGTAATGCATAAGAAAACCAGAAAAGTTGTATGATGAGCGAAGTCCCTCGGAATATTTCAACATAAAATCCGGTGAACTTGTTGAGCAGAACATTAGAGGACACTCTCGACAACCCAGCGACAAACGCAATCAAAGTCGAGATGGTGATGGAAAGGGCCAATACGATTAATGTGATTTTTATCCCCTCTAGGAGTACAAGGGATATTTCCATTATGGAACTCATAAAAACATCTCCATTTTCAGCCGTAATGTGAAAAGGGCCATACCTGTAACAAAGGTGCGACCCTAAAACGATTAGTAATTTTCACCGCTACAAATACTCTCAGTAGTCACTTCAAGAGCTACAACATTCATTTCTTCTGTAAATCCATAAGGCTCAATAATTGCAGCAAGCTCGCCACTTGCCTTCAACTTTTTAAGTTCGGCATTATACGCGTCCTTTAATGCCTCGTTATCTTGACGGAAAGCAGCTGCACCGTAGCTTGGTACACCTTCAATATTCGGTTGTTCGAAGTCATTGACAAACTCCAGTTTGTCTTGATTTGAAGATTCAAGCGCCATTTTGATCGTCATTTCTGTACCTGTCGTTGCATGTGCTCTCCCTGACTCAACCGCCGAGAAAGAAGCCGGAATATCTGGAACCATTGTAATTTGGCTTTCAGCAACACCTTCAGCCAAAAGGAATGCCTTTTCGGTCGCGCCGCTCATTACAGCAACCGTAATTTCGGGATTGGCTGCTATGTCTTGATAACTATGCAACTTCATCGGGTTTCCGGACTCGACAATGAGGCCTTCCCCGTATTTCATCTCAGGTTCACCAAAAGCTACGTTGGTACAACGATCCGGTGTAATCGCCATTCCAGCTGTAATGACATCGAATTTACCGGCGTTCAATCCAGGAATCAGTTGCTGAAAATCAGACAGATGTCCGTCAACTTCTTCTACACCAAGATTTTTGAAAATCGCTTTTGCAATATCAACAGCAGCTCCTTTCAATTCGCCATCCTCCTCATATGCATAAGGCTTTTCGTTTGCAAAACCAACTTTTACCTGTCCTTTGTCTTGTAGCGAAGACAAAATATCCCCGGATGAGCCGTTTCCTTCGTTTCCACATGCCGCCAACAGAAGCAAAATGACCGTGGCCAAAATTCCAAACTTAAATTTCCTCATAATTTCCTCCTTTATTTTTTCGTAAAACTCTTAAATTTTATAGTTTTTAGATTAACATAGAGAATTTCAAACTTCAAATGGAAAAACGGATTTTTCTGAATGTCACGTTAATTCGAAAAGTCAATTGAGATTGACGTAACAACCGTTAAAAGCTCTTCGAAATCCTTTAAAATAATTTAAAATTTATTTTCAAAGACCATTAATCAAGTATAAATAAATGATCAAATAGATTTAACCCTTTAACTTTTCCCAATTCAAATAGATCAAAATTGATAAAAAAATAATAAAAAACAGCAAATGAAATTGTGGCATCATTTGCTGTTTTTCACGATTATTCTACTTGAATCGTCAATCTATATGCTGTTCCCGCATTTTAAACTACTTAAGCGAAATCATTTCAGTTCATCGAAGTATCCTTGATCCAATACGAGAAACAATAACCCGATCGCATCAGATTCGGTCAGCGTCCCATTCGATAATTTTTCACGCCAAATAGGAGGTAATGTTGTTTTCCCGCTTTGTTCGAGTCGCTTCAAGACAGAAATTGTGGCATCGATCATTGTTTGCGAGGAAGGATTATAGAACTTTTCCGTCATTATTTTAGCAACGGAGGACTCCTTGTCTTCCAGTTCATTTTTTGACTTCAATTTAAAATAGGACGCCAAGCCATCCGCAATAGCTTCGCCTTGGGCTTTCAAGTAATTGTCGTCACGTAATTTTATTATGTCAACTTTGGAATCTAAAAATCCTCCTTCTGTCAAAATGGCAGGCATGGAGGACTCACGTAACACATGAAAATCCGCTTGTTTCATGCCACGATCGCTAATCCCCATCGCCATGACGACCCGGGGATGGACAATATTCGCTATTTCCTTCGATCGTGAACTCGCATCCGGATTATCTGACGTATATGTTTCAATGCCGCTATGCATCCCCCATTTCCCATTCATCGCGTTGTGATGGATAGATGCGTAAACATCGGCTTTCCATTTATTCGCAAGGTCTGTCCTTTTTGTAAGCGGAACATCCGTCTTTCCAGTAGGATCATCTACACGAAGAATTTCTACGTCTTTATAAGTTTGTAATTTCGCTATGGCATATTGAGCTACTTTATTGTTAAATGACCATTCCCGCTCGCCATCAGGGGAACGCTTCCCAGGTGTATCAAATCCATGCCCGGCATCGATTGCAATTTTAACCATTGTAAATACCTCCTCTTCGTGTTTTACAATATTCAAGTGAGAATCCATCATCTCCCTTAAATACTTTTCTCTGTATCATATTCGCTATTTATGTGTGATTGTCGGCACTTGTCCATTTTCAATAGGAAAAGAAAAGATGCCTACCTATACAGGAAAGACATAAGAAGTCGAAATCCTCTTTAGCGATGCATCTTGTTAATGGAACCCGTCTTTCCGCTCTATTTGTGCCCTTTAATCGGTTTCGCACACTTCAAATCCTTCTTTTGTTATACGGTAATCCAAGCTGTTTACGGTAAAAGTTGAAATGAAGTTCGACGTGGTTGAATAATTTTTTATTTTTATCAAATAACTTCAAACTGTCTTCATAATGATCCCGTCTTATTTCTTTTTTGATCGACCAGATGATGGCATCCAATTCCGGATCGACCAACTCATAATTCTTTTTGACAATATCATCGATTTCATACAGCGATTCTTTCGTAATGCCATCATAACCTTCACCAGCCACAACAGCTGCTTTTAATATTTTTAAGACCGGCGTATAGATTTTTTTCAAAATTTCCGATTTGTATTTTACAGATTCATTACGGATTTCTTTCATCAATTGAAAATGATAAGAAAAGAAACTAGTGATCAGAATGGTAATGGAAGAACTGACTAACGCAATGATCACTTCTTTCATATGGAAGCCCCTTTCTACACCGGGTACTGCCATTGTATTCAACTGAGTCTCAACCATGTAAGTATAGCCGCCTACTCGGTTGAGTTGGCGGCTATCCATCAGTTTTCTCTGATTGTATTTCTTGCAAGTCCGGCATATGACAGGACAGCGATGAGGCCTGACACGAAAATGATAACGCCCATTGGAATTGCGGTTTCTTCTCCCCCTATCCCAACGAGTGGCGCAGTGATCGCTCCCAAAACGAAAGGCAGTAATCCAAGCAACGCGGAAGCGCTCCCTGCAATATGCCCTTGTGATTCCAGCGCCAATGAAAAGGACGATGTCGAAATGACGCCAATCGATGCGACGAAAAAGAAAATCGGCACAACGATTGTAACGAGTGGTCCATTCAGCAAGACGGCCAGCAGGAGCAATGCACCAGATAGGACCGAGATGAATAATCCGATTTCTAAAAATCGTTTTTCAGATACGATTCCTGACAGCCTTCCTACCACTTGAGCCCCCATTATAAGGCCGAGTCCGTTCATGCCGAACAACAAGCTAAAGGTTTGTGGCGAAACACCGTAAATATTTTGATACACAAAAGGTGTCCCAGCCACATAAGCGAAAATCCCCGCCATGATGAAGCCCTGCGCAAGGGCAAATCCCATAAATTGACGGCTTTTCAGTAAAGACAAAAAGTTTTTCAATGTGGCGGAAAGACTACTCGGTACACGCATTTGCTCGGGCAGCGTCTCGTCTAATCTCCATAACACAATGATAAATAAAAGCAGGCCGATTGCACTTAATACAGTGAAGATTCCTGACCAATTCGTGAATGCGAGAATGCCACCACCCAAGACGGGGGCAAGGATCGGAGCCAGATTATTAATGAGCATTAACAAGGCGAAGAACTTTGTCAATTCCCTTCCACTGTAGACATCGCGAACAATCGCTCTTGAAAGAACGATGCCGGCGGATGCAGCTAACCCTTGTATAAAACGGGCAGCAATAAAGAAACCGATGCTTGGTGCGAATACACAGAAGAGTGAAGCTATAAAATAAACGATAAGCGAAACGAGCAATGGCTTTTTTCGTCCTCGTACATCACTCATCGGTCCGACAATCAATTGCCCGAGCCCGATACCTAACAGACATGCTGTTAAACTAACTTGTACATAGGAAGCTGTCGTTTCAAATGCATATACAATTGTAGGAAATGATGGCAAATACATATCAATCGTCAACGGACCCATTGCTGCCAATGTTCCAAGAAGTAATGCAAACTTTAATCGTTTTGTTCCTGATAATGGTTCCATGTTGAAAACAACCTTTCTGAAGCTGGACATCGTTTGCGAATGCAATCGATGAATTGAACATTATTTTGTGTGCACAAGTACTCTACTGTACCATCAAAGTGGATAATAATAAAGAAGGCTGATTGAAACGAAATGTAACGTTTCCAATCAGCCTTCTTGTTCACCTCTAACTTATTCTTCCGGCGATGCCATCCGTGCTTCGGTCATCTGCTTCCAAACGGAACCTTTGGCGTCCTCGCCTTCCTCAATTCGTGCAATGGCCATACGGATTTGCAGCTTCACCTCAAACTCCGGATCGTTTTCAGCCTCTTTCAATGCAAAAAGTGCTTTTTCAGTTCCTGTTTCATAAAGGAACATCGCCGCACGCCAACGAACCAATTTATTTTTATCTTTCAATGCCTCGATAGCCGCAGCTTCAAATCCTTCAAATCCGAGATCGCTCATACAATCGCCAGCAGTACGGCGGACAGCCCAGCTTTTGTCTTTAAGTGCTTTTTCAACATAGGGAATAACTGCTTCATCTTCAATCATGCCAAGATAGACTGTGGCAAGGCGACGGATTGACATTTTTTCATCATCAAGCGCCCGATCCAATAATGGAGCATCCGACATATCGGGATCAGGCATTTGATCAAGCAATTGAAACCTTGTTTCCCATTCTTCGACGTCAAATTCTTCAAGCGTCACTTTTCTTCCACGCTGGACAGTGTCCGAGTGACCTTCCCCGGCTTGGCGGACAATTTCCTGCAGACGCTCGTCCGGATAGGCAGCTTCGATTTCCTGAATAACCGTTTCTCCTATTTCAGCTTTTTCGCCGTAGCGGATTCCGTAGTCCGCCCACTTACGTAGTAATATATAGTTTTCGACTTCACGCCCTTGAACAGCATTCATCGCTTTGACAAAACGTTCGCTCAAGCCGAAGCGTTCTTCGGAATTGCTATCAAACACCTTCACTTGCAAAGGTATATCTTTATAAGTTTGGACGTGTACATACACTTCACCAAAGCTGTCGTCGGCTTGCTCCTCCACTTCAGATTCTTCACTTTGCTCTTCATTAAAAACAGCTTGAACATCAGCTAGAATCGCTTCCCAAGCGACTTTCCCCACCCGTTCAACCGCCATGAAATTCATGACATGATAAATTCCTTTGACCCCATTGATGTTCAACAATTCGGATACAGGGTACGGGGCTATTTCTACGTCCGTTTTTTTATAATTATGGCCGGTACCTTGCGGCAATTCCGTATCCAAGACAATTTTCATGGAATTCGGGCTCGGTGTCGGTTCAATCGTTACAATTTTCATGAATAAGTTCCCTCCAGTTTAAGACTCTGCAATTTCTTGTAAGTATGACCATCGCTCGATCAATGTTTCATACGATTCGTTTAATGCATCGAGCTTCGTTGTCAGTTCTCTTAGTTTATCGTAATCGGAGCCGGCGGAGGCCATTTCTGCCTCGGTCTGTTCAATTTCCGTCTCCACTTTCTCAATTTCCGTATCGATGGATTCCCATTCTTTCTTTTCAGCATAAGTCATTTTCTTTTTCTGAGGCTTATTGGCCGGTTTCACAACTTCAACAACAGGTTCTGGTTTCACATCTGTAACAGCTTCATAGGTTTCAAGGTAATCTGTATAGATCCCGTACCAAGAATCGATTTTTCCGGAGCCGTCCAATATCCATAATTTCGTCGATGTACGATCGAGGAAAAATCGGTCATGGGATATTGTAATGACAACACCCGGAAACGTATCAATGAATGATTCGAGCACGGATAATGTCTCCAAATCCAAATCATTCGTCGGCTCGTCCAGCAACAATACATTGGGCTGTTCCATCAATAGTTTCAACAAATACAATCTTTTCCGTTCTCCGCCAGACAATTTACTGATGGGTGTCCCGTGAGATGAAGTCGGGAATAAAAAACGTTCCAACATTTGTGAAGCAGATATACGCACGCCGTCCGCATCTTCGATATCATTCGATGTCTCACGTATATATTCGATAATCCGTTTGTTTCCATTCATCGATGGGATATGTTGATGGAAATGGGCAATCTTCACCGTAGATCCCTTTTCAATGTGCCCGCTATCCGGTTCAATTTCGCCTGAGATTAGTTTTAATAACGTCGTTTTCCCCGCTCCATTTGCCCCGACAACTGCTATCCGATCACCGGATTGAAGCAAGCATGAAAAATCCTCGACAATTTTTCTGTCGCCGAACGATTTTGAAATACTCATCGCTTCAATGACCTTTCGTCCAAGCCGAGAAGTTTTCAACGCAACATCCATTTCGACGCCGCTCTCTTCTTTTTTCACTTTTTCAGCTAGCTCTTCAAAACGGCCAATCCGGGCTTTCTGTTTCGTCGATCGTGCTTTCGCACCCCGCTTGATCCACTTCAACTCAGAGCGGTATTGGTTGCGAAGCTTATCGCCCGTTGCCGCCGCCATTTCTTCACGCAACGCTTTCGATTCGAGATAATCGCCGTAGTTTCCAGTATGGGAATACAACGTCTTGTCGGCCAGCTCATAAATATGTGTAGAGACCACATCAAGAAAATAGCGATCATGCGTGACGAAGATGACCGCGCCTTGCTCATTTTTTAAAAACTCTTGCAACCAAGTGATGGAATTCACATCAAGATGGTTGGTCGGTTCATCGAGCAACAGCAAATCCGCAGGTTCAATAAGCACTTTAGCTAATGAAACCCTTTTTTGCTGCCCGCCTGACAGCTCTCCCATCTTTTTATCGAACGTATCAATGCCCAGTTTCGTCAAGATCGTTCTCGCTTTTGCATTCAGATCCCATGCAGACTGCGCATCCATTTCGTTTTGCAGTTTGGTGAATTGCTCCTGATGAGCGGAAGACTCCGGATTTGCCGTCAGTGCCTGAAGGGCATGTTCATAATCCAAGTTCAATTTAATAATCGGTGCATCACTCATGAACACCGTTTCCATGACGGTCCGCTCTGGATCCACATCAGGTTCTTGCGGTAGATATGCAATCCGATATTTATTCGGATGGTCTTTCGATATTGTGTCTGCATCTTCAGTTCCGGCGATGATGGACAGCAACGTCGATTTACCGGTACCGTTTATGCCGATCAACCCGACTTTTTCCCCGCTCACCACTGTGAACGCTATATTGTTGAATAACGTTTTCTCCCCGACCGTCTTCGTCAGGTTTTCAACGATCAATTGACTCATGACAACACTTCCATTTCTAAATGACTACCTGTTTCTATCATAGCTGATATGGACGGTTTTTTGAAAGTGTATTGTCTGTCCTATATAACCAATCAATGAAAATACAAGGAAGATCAATGGCAAATCCCGCTAAACGGATAGGCTAGGACGCATTTGAATTTTAGTCGAATTAGAAAAGCTTACATTCGCTATGCAAAAACATAGCGAATGTAAGCTTTTTGAGAAACCATCGATTTAATTCACCAAACGCCCACTCTTTCCTTGCGCTTCCCAGTAAGTATCGCGGAGTTGAACTTTTTGAATTTTACCCGATGCAGTTTTTGGGAGTTCTTCGACGAACGTGACGCTTGTAACCGCTTTAAAGTGGGCTAATCGCTCCCTTGAAAAAGCGATGAACTCTTCCTCAGTCGCTTCCATATTTTCCCGTAGAACAATATAAGCGTGAGGAGTTTCACCCCATTTTTCATGTGGTACAGCAATGACAGCAGCTTCCAAAACAGCAGGGTGTTCATAAAGGACCCCTTCCACTTCGATTGATGAAATATTTTCACCGCCACTAATGATGACATCTTTCTTACGATCAACAATATTGATATAACCATATTCATCCACAGTTCCCATATCTCCTGTAAAAAGCCAACCCTCTTGAAGCGCTTCTTTTGTAGCCTCTTCATTTTTCCAGTAACCTTTCATCACGCCGTGACCCCGAACAGCCACTTCCCCCACCTCAGCCCCATCGTGTTCTACTTCGCGTCCATTTGCTCCAAGGACACGGACATCGCTGCCGATCATCGGATAACCGGCTTTCGATTTCAAAACGGTTTGTTGCGCTTTTGGCAAATCCGTTAACTGGGAATGAATGGTTGATATAAGGCTGAGCGGGGTTGATTCCGTCATCCCATATACTTGAATGAACTTCCAACCTAATTCTTCCTCGACTCTGGTAATAAACGCAGGTGGAGGCGCGGAACCGGCAATGACCACTCGGACATCTTGTTCCACGACAGGTTGATGTGCATCATGGTATTGCAATAAAGCATTCAATACGGTTGGTGCCATATGTAAGATAGTTACCCGATAATCTTGCAGTGCTTTGAAAATAGAAGCAGGCGTCGATTTTCGGGAGCAAATATGTGTCGCACCGTTAGCCGTATAGTAAAAAGGAGCACCCCATCCATTTACGTGGAACATTGGTAGTACGTGTAAATAGACGTCCGACTCTTTCACGTTTAAATGGTGCATTGTCGATAGCGCATGTAAATAATTGTTCCGATGTGTCAACATGACCCCTTTTGGATTTCCGGTCGTTCCACTTGTATAAAGCAAGCTACAGACGTCATTTTCATCAATATCTGCACGATCGAACACCGAAGCCGAGTAGGAAGTCAGCCAATCATCATAATCGATGGCATTCGTTTCCGAGTCTTTATAATGAACAATGATATGCTCAACCGTTTTGAAATCAGGGATAATCAAGCGGATTAGAGAATAGAAATCTTGATCGACGAAAAGCACTTTAGCTTCACTATGGTTCAGGATGAATAGATAATCTTCGGGCTTTAGGCGAATATTCAGCGGCACCATTATCGCACCAAGTTGAAAAACACCATAAAAGCCTTCTAACATTTCAAGTGAATTGCCTGCCAAATAAGCGACTCGATCTCCTTTTACAATTCCGAGGTCTCGTAGTCCATTGGATAGCTGGTTGACTCTGCCATTCAATTGCTTATACGTGATGGTTCTCCCCTCACAGTGGACCGCTTCTTTTTCGCCGAATAATGTGACAGCTCGATCTAGGAAATGGGGTAAAATTAATGGAATGTTCATCTCTTTTCACCTCGTTGTTTTCATTCAGTATATAGGATTGTAAATATTCTGTCATCTATTATACTAACAAAATACTTTTCCATCGATTTCCTTCTCGGCCAACTCACTGCCTAACTTCTTTTTCCACCACCGCCTTGCCACCTGAATACAGTCCACTTGCCGACAACCCCATCATGATCCCAACAAGTATCCCCGCTTTCGGGTCATGGGGATAGATATAAAAGATGCCTCCCAATATCCCGAAAATCAACGCCATGATTGGCAGTAATCGCCTTGACATTCCATACATTTTCAATAGTTCTACCATCCCGATAATCAGTGGGATTAAGACAACATCATAGACCTCCAACAATTTCCCTCCTAAACGAATTTTCATCACGTCCTAGATCACTCTCTTTATCCCTTCTTCAATCTATGTATTCGGGAATGAAGTCATGTACCTGCGCATCCTTTATTTGATTTCATATTGACCTTCTATCCAAACTGCGAAATGATTGTTTATTCCAAACAAAAAGTATTTTGGTATAATTAATTTTTAGTTAGAAACATATTTTTATAATCTGTTTCGAAAATTTCGATTAGGGTAAAACATTGTAAAACCAACTATATTCCAAATACCATTGAATAAATAAATTATTTTTGACAATTGAAAACGATTATATGTATTATAGTGAAATATGAAGGAGGCAACATAATGTCACAGTTAACGAAAAAAGAAATTGTGGAAAGCGTTCCGCAGAAAGGATTTTTCGGACATCCAAAAGGATTGTTCACTCTTTTCTTCACAGAATTCTGGGAGCGTTTTTCCTATTATGGGATGAGAGCGATCCTTGTTTTTTATATGTACTACGAGGTGTCTAAGGGCGGGCTCGGATTGGATAAGACCCTTGCATTATCGATTATGTCCATTTACGGTTCCCTTGTATACATGTCCGGAATCATCGGCGGTTGGCTTGCAGACCGGATATTCGGTACTTCGAAAGCCGTATTCTATGGCGGTATTTTCATTATGCTCGGTCATATTGCGCTAGCAATTCCAGGTAATCTAGCCATGTTCTTCACGTCGATGGTACTCATCGTAATCGGAACAGGTCTATTGAAACCGAACGTCTCTAGTATCGTCGGTGACGTTTATCCTGAAAACGACAATAGACGGGATGCCGGCTTCAGTATTTTCTATATGGGGATCAACTTGGGGGCTTTCATTTCTCCGATTATCACCGGTGAATTAATGCACACCAGTTTCCATCTTGGATTCGGGTTGGCTGCTATCGGGATGTTTATCGGCTTGGTTGTCTTTATGCTAACGAAGAAGAGTAGCCTTGGACTTGCCGGTACACAAGTGGCAAATCCATTGTCTGTAAAGGAAAAGAAAAAAGTATCCATTATTGCTGCAATTGCATTAGTAGTCATTGCAATAGCGATTGCAATCGCTATTCCACGCGGTTGGCTTACATTCGAATCTTTTATCACAATCGTGGGTATACTTGGTTTCCTCATCCCTACCGCTTACTTTATTGTGATGTATAGGAGTCCAAAAACGAATGATGTGGAACGTTCACGTATCCTTGCGTTCATTCCGCTCTTCCTTGCTGCTGTCATGTTCTGGGCAATCGCAGAACAGGGTTCAACGATTTTAGCGCTATACGCGGATACACGGACGAACTTAAACTTTATGGGAATTACCATTTCACCGGCTTGGTTCCAATCGTTCAATCCGCTGTTCATCATCACATTAGCACCCGTATTTGCATGGCTGTGGATGAAGCTCGGTGACCGCCAGCCTTCTATCCCGAAAAAGTTCTCGTTAGGGCTCCTATTTGCTGGACTGTCCTTCATCGTCATTTTATTACCAGGTTATTTTGGAGGTACAGACGCCCTCGTCAGCCCACTATGGCTCGTCTTAAGCATCCTACTTGTCGTGCTAGGTGAATTATGCCTATCGCCTGTCGGGTTGTCCGCGACAACCAAACTTGCGCCTGCTGCTTTCTCTGCTCAGACGATGAGCCTTTGGTTCCTATCGAACGCAGCCGCACAAGCACTGAACGCACAGCTCGTTAAGTTTTATACGCCTGAAACGGAAATGATGTATTTTGGAATTATCGGAGGAGTGGCTATTCTGCTCGGAATTATCCTCTTCGGTATTTCCCCTTTCATCCAACGTTATATGAAAGGCGTACGCTAATCCTAAAAGGTATGATCCGCAACGGATTATACCTTTTTACGTTCATCGACCCGAGGCATGATGTTCTTCTGCCGTTACCGTTCGCTTTCGGTACAAAAGTATTTATTCAATGAAGATGAAATTATTTTTAAAATCAGGTTTTTCTCCCTATTAATAAATGCTATGATAAGAATGTTAGTTATTTTTATAATAGATTGAAAAGGAGTAAAATGATGATTATTGGTTTAACAATTATTTTAATCCTCGTACTGTTTTTACCGTTCACTGTGAAAATAGTCGAGCGTAACTTGGAAGTTTTCCTATTCATCATGGGTGTGGCCGCCGCAATTGTGAGCGGTATGTTGGATAAATCACTCATTGTCAAGGCATTGGAAGATCCCATTCAAATTACACTGGCAGTAATCATTGCTGGGCTATTATTCCGTTGGCTTCAAAGCCCAATTGAAAATGGGATTCTCGGCATGAGTAAAGCGATGCCGTTCAGGTTGTTTTTAGCACTTGTTGTCATCATTCTCGGAATCATTTCTAGTGTGATTACAGCCATTATTGCTGCGATTGTCCTCGTCACTGTCGTAAGTGTCCTTCGTTTGGATCGCAAATCCGAAGTACGACTTGTTATCCTAGCTTGTTATTCTATCGGGATGGGGGCAGTTTTAACGCCGATTGGCGAACCTTTGTCGACGATTGCAACGAGTAAATTGAATGAAGATTTCTTCTATTTACTCCAATTAATTGGTGCAGATGTCATCCCTGGCGTTATTGTTTTCGGTATACTTGCCGCTGTTATCATCAAACCTCAGGAAAAAACAAGAAGTCTTTACGCAGATCAAGGAACCGAATCTTACATAGACATTTTAATTCGTGGAGTTAAGATTTATCTATTCGTCATGGCCCTTACCTTACTTGGAGCTGGATTTGAACCGTTCATCGAAAGATATTTACTCGATCTCCATCCTTATGTCTTGTACTGGATCAATATGATTTCAGCTGTTCTTGACAACGCTACACTCGCAGCAGCAGAAATCAGTCCGACGATGGATGAGCCGACCATTAAGGCTATTCTTCTCGGTCTTCTCATCAGTGGCGGTATGTTGATTCCCGGGAATATACCCAACATTATCGCCGCCGGAAAACTGAATATTAAAAGTATCGAATGGGCACGTTTCGGTGTTCCAATCGGCTTACTCGCAATGATCGTTTACTTTATCATCATTGTGACAATTGGTTAATCACTATATGTAAATGAAAAGGTCGTAAAATGGAGTACACTTACTTCCATTCTACAACCTTTTTTTGCGTATCCTTATTTTCTTTTTGTCACCCGGCCTAGTAGAAATGCGCCTGCGGCTAAACCAAGCATTGTATTCGTTTTCTTATTGAAAACTTGTTTCATAACGAGATTCACATTTTGTGGCCTTTCCGCAAGACGGCGCATGAAATAACCGTACCAATCATTGCCAAAGGGAACGTATGTACAAAAATTATAGCCATCACTCGCCAACTGTAATTGCATGTCCTTTCTGAAACCATAGAGCATTTGAAATTCGAATTTCTCAATCGGAATGCGATTGTCTTTTACAAATTGCTGGACATGTTGGATTACATGGTGATCATGCGTAGCGATTGAAGTGAATTTCCCATTCAACAAATGCCATTCAATCAATCTGATATAATTCTCATCGATTTCTTTTTTAGTTTGATAGGCAACGTCAGCAGGTTCTTTATAGGCCCCTTTCACAATTCGCAGACGGTAATTTTTATATTTTTCCAAGTCCTGTTCCGCGCGGAAGAAATAGGCTTGAATAACCGTGCCGATATTATCAAATTCCTTTGATAACTCGTCCACTAGACCGAATGATGGTTGCAAACGGGCGTGATCTTCCATATCAAAATTGATGAATAGATCATAGCGTTTGGCAGCGGAAACAATTTCCCTCACATTGTCTAAACAGAATGCATAGTCGATATCAAGGCCTAATTGAGAAGGTTTCAACGAAATATGCGCATCAACACCATGGTCGTGAATCGCTTTAATGACTGCTAAAATTTGTTCTTTTGCCCTTAACGCTTCCGCTTTATCATGGACAAATTCCCCTAAGTTATCGACTGTACAAGAAATGCCATGATTGTTTAACTCTTTTATACTTTGAATCGTTTCTTCCACGTTTGTCCCTGCTACGACAGTTTGCGCGCCGAGCTTTAAACCATACTTTTTTGCCGCGTCATTCAATAGCTGATTTTGAGATAATCCCATAAAAAAGGCTTTTAACATGGCAAACCTCCTCAATATTCTTGTTATTCTAATTATATCACATCGTTTTTGGAAGAGCAGAAAGGAGATAGATGAGGTTCTCCAGATTTTCATTTTCTCCGATTATAAAGGCTTCGGGCCTGCCTTGGAATAATTTGCGCCTTGCATACTCCATTAACTCCCCGTATAATCAGCGCTGTTACTAACGCATAATTTATTCGATTTGTTTAATCGTATGTTTCTATATGATAATAATGACAGTGCAAATGACAAAACGATTGAAATCTCTCCTTTACTTTATGAATGGATATTCGAAGTACGCTAAATAACAAGCCGTCTTAAGGTGTTCGTCATAAAGGTTTAGGAACAAATTCTTTCGCAGCAACCAAAAGGGGATGAACTCAATGGGGCACACGATTCAACTGAATAGGGTCTTCCGTCTCATTTCCATATCTCTGAAAGGTTTTTCACAAGTGATGCTTATGGAAAACGCGCTTTCTGGCGGTCTCATTCTACTCGGTATTTTTTTGCACTCCCCTCTTTTAGCGACCATGGCGTTTCTCTCCTCGATGGCAGGCACATTGACAGGCTACTATTTAGGCGGAGATAGAGCGGCAGTTAAAAGCGGGATGTACGGATTCAACTCTTTACTGAGCGGGATCGCCGTCATGTTGTTTTTATATGTCAGTTGGCGCTGGATAGTTGTTCCGTTCATAGGTTGTGCAGCCGGATTGCTAATGATTCTTTTTTCAAGAGTATTTAATAGATTGCATATTCCTGTTTTAACCATCCCTTTCGTTTTAATGACGTGGATTGGGCTCCTGTTAACCTATCGGATTGATGGTTTACATGTCAATCCCTCGTTTGTGACAGCTTCCCCGACCCAATGGTTGATCCCGTATGAAGGGACTCCCAATTTTTTCGCCAGCCTGATCAAAGGAGTCGGTGAGGTATTTATCATTGATTCATTCTGGGCTGGTTCGCTTATCCTTCTAGCCCTTTTTGTTGCGGGTTGGAGGTATGGGGTATATGCCATTGCTGGAGCTTTCATTTCTTGGTTGACAGCCATTTCATTGGGCGTTGATGTAGCTTCTCTTGATTTGGGCTTATACAATTATAATGCGGTGCTGACCATCATTGCGGTTGGGCTATTGTTCGATGAAAAAAGGAACTTTCCATTTGTCGGTATACTCGCGGCAGCAATGACCGTTCCCATTACCGCTGGAATGGATCATCTGATCAATCCTTTTGGACTGCCCGCACTTACTTCGCCTTTCATCCTTTCCACTTGGACATTCTTAATCGTCAGGAAGTTTCTTCCTATCTGATTCTACAAAAAATAACCCGAACAGCGCATGGCTTTCGGGTTATTTTCCTTTACGATAATTTAAATTGACAGACGATTTTCTCCAAGTCTTGTGCCAGATCACTCATTTCTTTGGATCGTGTGGCAACCTCATCGATGGAGGCGGAAGTCTGCTCCGTTGCGGCTGAGATATGATTGCTCATATCTTCTATCGTATGGATGGATTGAGTCAATTCGTTAATCAGTTCAACAATACGGCTGGAACTATCTGCTTCCGCAGTCGTCAGTTCGGAAATCATACCGATTTCCTTCACTGTTTCTGATACGGCTTCCGAAATACGATTGAGTGATGTCGCTGTCTTGGCTACCGTTTCCGTTCCGGACTCAACGAGCTTTGTACTTTCAGAAGTAGAATTGACGACAAGTTGAATACTTTCCGTTAACTCTTGCACCAGTTTTTCGACTTCCAGTACTTCTTTATTGGATTGTTCCGCTAGTTTCCGCACCTCCTCTGCTACTACCGCAAACCCTTTCCCATGTTCACCAGCCCTTGCTGCCTCTATGGAAGCGTTCAAAGCAAGCAAATTCGTTTGAGAAGCGATTCCTGAAATTGAATTTGTAATATCTTGTATTTTAGTCGTCGATTCAATCAGATTTTCAATCGTCTCGCCTGATTCAATCGAGGCGGTTCTGATTCGTACCATATCATCGTTAATGCGGTATACGCTCTGTTGTCCATCTTCTGCAATTTGCATCGTTTGATGGGAATTTTCCACACTGAGTACAGCCTTTTCCTTGGAATCCAACAGATCTTTTGCCAAAGACTCTAAAATAGTGGATGCATGTTCCGCATTGATCGTACCGTTCGAGATTGATGTTGCCGTTTCATTCATGTTTTGGGCGATCTGCTGGATGGCCGTTTGCATCTCGTTTAGCGAAGTTGATGTATCGACCGAGTTTTTGGTTAATTGGATCGCTGTCGCTTGCACAGTACCAATCATATTCCTTAAATTGCTGGTCATCGTGTTCAGGGTACGGGCTAAATCGCCTACCTCGTCATTACTTTTGATCACGACATCCTCAATCGCAAGATTTCCATCCGCAATTTCCTTCGCTTGCGCGATAAGTGCGGAAATCGGCTTTGTTTTTCGTCTAATCAGGTATAAGGTGATGATGGAAGCGATGATCATAGGAATCAGGCTGATCAAAATACCATTCTTCACAACTTCCCACGTTCGCTCAGCGACAATTGAACCATCGAAATCGATGACGCTAACTGCGATGATTTCCCCATTCGCATTATGATTTTCAAAAATCGGTGCATAGCCCGATAATCTTTCCATCCCCGCGAAATGATATAGTTCCGAATATGTAGAGTGTTTCGTTTCCAACAATAGGCGAATGGCTTCTTCATCCAATGGAACAGAATCTCCCGGTTCGATTCCTTTCGCACGCAAATTGTCGTCAAGCGCAAGAATCTTTCCGTCCAAGTCAACGATGTATTGTGTTTCGAAAATGTTTTTATGATCGACTGTCCAGTTCAATTGTTGACCGACTTCCTCCATAACGCCTTGATCTCCCGCCAACATCTTATCGACATCCTCTGGACGGAGAAGCCCTGTCGTAATATTAGCGCATCCATAGGCTTCGACCCCTGCTGCGTCATATAATTTTTCATAAGCCGTCTTATAGGTAGCGATAGAGGTAATAGCGAGCATCGCTATCATAATCCCGACGATAATCGCTCCAAGCTGTATCGTTAATGTATTTCTCATGTCTTTCCCCCTACATTCTCAAAGATAGGTATATTGTACGTATTCTAGTTATCTATCTTACGCTAAATTAACATGAAACAAAAGGTTTAATAAATATCTTTTCCACATTCAGGTCATCCTTTCGGCATAGCATTCAAATCCCGATAAATACTGGAAATTGATTGTAAACAAAAACTATTTTCACAAATAGTTCACGCATAATTAAGAAGATTCTTTTGTCCTTTCTGCAGAATTCATGTTATCATTAAGAAATCTTCAACAATGACGGAGGTAGTGGAAAGTTTATGAATACTACAAATACTAAAGTGAAAACAGTTCATGTGGAAGACATCCTGATTGCCAATCAATTGTTAAAAGATGTCGTCAGCCACACACCATTGCAAAAGAATGAAAGGCTATCTGAAAAATATGATTGCCAAGTGTACATAAAAAGAGAAGATTTGCAGTATGTCCGCTCTTTTAAGCTGCGTGGCGCTTACTATAAAATCAAAACGATCGAAACAGAAGCTCGTGAAAAAGGGGTTGTTTGTGCCAGTGCAGGCAATCATGCGCAAGGCGTAGCGTATGCTTGTGCTCATTTAGGTATCGATGCTAAAATTTTCATGCCTCAAACAACACCTAAACAAAAAGTCAATCAAGTGAAAATGTTCGGGAAGAACTTTGTGGAAATCATTCTGACTGGCGACACATTCGATGCTTCATCAAGCAAAGCGATTGAATACGCAAACGCTGAAGGACGCATTTTCATCCATCCGTTCGATGATCCGCATATCATTGCCGGTCAAGGAACTGTTGCGGTTGAAATATTAAACGACATCGAAGAACCATTAGACTTTGTCTTTGCGAGCATTGGGGGCGGTGGCCTTGTTTCCGGCTTAAGTGCCTATATGAAAAACGTCTCCCCTCTCACAAGAATCATCGGTGTTGAACCACAAGGAGCGGCCAGCATGCATGCCGCATTCCAAAAACAACAACCTATCCTATTGGAATCCATCGATAAGTTTGTCGACGGAGCGGCAGTTCAATGCGCTGGGCAACTTACCTATGATGTCTGCCAACAATACGTGGATGATATCGTACTTGTACCCGAGGGAAAAACATGTACGTCCATACTGGACCTCTACAATGAACATGCCATTATTGCTGAGCCTGCAGGTGCTCTTCCTATCGCGGCCTTGGATTTTTACAAAGAACAAATCAAAGGGAAATCGGTCGTCTGTGTGATCAGCGGGGGCAATAACGATATCGGACGAATGCAAGAAATCAAAGAAAAATCACTTATCTATGAAGGGCTTCTGTACTACTTCATTGTGGACTTTCCACAAAGGGCAGGTGCATTGCGACAATTTTTGGATGAAGTTCTCGGTCCGGATGATGACATTACGACATTTGAATATACGAAGAAAAACAATAAAGAGAACGGTCCGGGTCTCGTCGGGATTGAAATCAAAAAGAAAGAGGACTATGATAGTCTCATCTTACGGATGCAACAATGCGGCTTCCCTTTTAAAGAAGTGAATAAGGACAGCACATTATTCGGTTTGCTCATTTAATAAAGCAAGTAAACAAAAAAACGGCTGGAAATACGATTTAGCATCGTTCCTCTAGCCGTTTTTCTTTATCGTTAATGGCCTCTGTTGATCAATTGCTCTGCCATTTTAATTTTGTTGTCGTATAGTTTTTGGGCCATCGCTTCTTTCGCCTCTAAAGCGGCTGGCAAATAATCAGTATCATTCACGGTGGCTACGATCGAAAACTTGTAGCCGAACGGGCTCGCGTCTAGCGAATGTAAGCCATACACTTTATACTTTTCTACAAATTCACCGGTTAACTGATCCACTTTTAAATAATCGAGTTGTTTTTGATTCAACTCCTCACAAACTTCTCGTAGCAGTTGTTTGACAATACTTGGATCTTGATGGAATGAGACGACGACACTTTCGAAGATTCTCCTTTTCTCAACCGATCCATTTACCATCTTGCGAATTTCACCATTTGAAATCGTCACTAATTTCCCGTTGATCAACCGAATTTTCACAATTCGAAATCCTAACTCCTCGACTGTGCCCCCTTCGGGTTCTCCATTGACGTTTATAAAATCCCCTCGTTTAATCGTTCCTTCAAAAATCATGAAAATCCCGCTGATAATATCGTTGATCAGTTTTTGGGCACCGAACCCGATCACAGCCGCAATGATCCCTCCCGCAACGATGACTTCTTTCAAATCAACAACAAATGGCTTAATCGCAGCGATTAAAATGATCGTCGCGAATAGATATCTAGACGTATTTTTTACAACGCTTTCAATCGTTTCTTTCTTCTTCTCTTCCAAAATGCTTGTCCGTTTGAAAAGCTGTTGCAAAATTTTCCTGCAAACAACGATGAGCGCATATGTGAACAAAATCGTTAATGCCAGTGTAATGAAATAGCCTCTCACACTCTCAAAATTAATATCAAAAAATTGTTGCACAGAATTTAAGTACTCTTTCATGGTTATCAAGATCCTCTTCTTAAAATTTCCTTGTATTACTCCTTCTTTTTTCAAGTTTACCATACTTGACGAATGGATGAATTCTGTTGAAAATGCTACCTTTATAGTTGTCAAAAGAGTTTTTATGGTTAATAATGGAGATAGTATTATTTAACTTATATTTCTGAATTTAAAACCATTCTAATAAATATCTATCTGTTTACCCAAGCTTCCCAAATTGATAATCACTTTCAATTAAAATTATACAGAAGGTATCGCGTTTCTTGCCTTTAATGCAAGAAATAACCGCGTTATCTTTATTGATTTAGAGGAGATTTTTTTATAAAAGCTATTATGCTTGGATTCTCGGATCTTATTTGTTATGATTCTAATGTAGTAATTAAAACAATCTAAGGAGTGGGAATGTATGACTGAAAACAATAACCCTAAAAAAAGATTAACAACAGCTGCCGGTGCACCTGTAGTAGACAACCAAAATTCGATGACGGCAGGTCCAAGAGGTCCTATGCTCCTACAAGATGTATGGTTTTTAGAAAAAATGGCCCATTTTGACCGTGAAGTCATTCCTGAGCGCCGCATGCACGCCAAAGGATCCGGGGCATACGGTACATTTACCGTCACACATGATATAACAAAATATACGAGTGCAAAAATTTTCTCCGAAATTGGTAAGAAAACAGATATGTTCGTACGTTTCTCCACAGTTGCCGGAGAACGCGGCGCTGCAGATGCGGAACGTGATATCCGCGGTTTTTCAATGCGCTTTTACACGGAGGAAGGCAACTGGGATCTAGTCGGAAACAATACACCGGTCTTCTTTTTCAGAGATCCTTTGAACTTCCCTGATTTGAACCATGCCGTCAAACGGGATCCACGTACAAATATGAGAAGTGCGAATAACAACTGGGATTTCTGGACATCTCTCCCAGAAGCTCTCCACCAAGTGACAATTGTTATGAGTGATCGTGGCATTCCAAAATCATACCGTACAATGCATGGTTTCGGTAGCCATACATTCAGTATGATCAATGCGGATAACGAACGTGTTTGGGTAAAATTCCATATGCGCTCCCAACAAGGCATCGAAAACTTGACAGACGAAGAGGCAGTTGCACTTGTCGGCGTCGACCGTGAGAGCCATCAGCGTGATCTCTATGAAAACATTGAAAAAGGCAATTTCCCGAAATGGAAAATGTACATCCAAGTTATGACAGAAGAACAGGCAAACAACATGCCTTACAACCCGTTTGACTTGACAAAAGTATGGTACAAAAAAGATTTCCCTCTCATAGAAGTCGGTGAATGGGAATTGAACCGGAATCCTGACAACTACTTTGCTGAAGTCGAGCAGGCAGCCTTTACTCCTGCAAACGTTGTACCGGGCATCAGCTTCTCTCCGGACAAAATGTTACAAGGACGCCTCTTCTCTTATGGAGATGCACAGCGTTACCGTCTAGGTGTTAACCATCACCAAATCCCAGTTAACCAGCCAAGATGTCCAGTCCACAGTTTCCATCGCGATGGAGCTATGCGTGTGGACGGCAATATGGGCAGCACGCTTCACTACGAGCCGAACAGCTATGGTGAATGGCAAGCTCAACCGCAATACAAAGAACCGGCACTTGACCTATTCGGCAATGCTGATCGTTGGAACTTCCGTGAAGACGATGACAATTATTTCGAGCAGCCTGGTAAGCTCTTCAACTTAATGAGCGATGTACAAAAACAATTGCTATTCGAAAATACTGCACGCAATATCGGCGCAGCCGACAAGTTTATCCAGCTCCGCCATATCGGACACTGCTACAAAGCTGATCCGGCATACGGGCAAGGTGTAGCGGACGCACTCGGTATTTCCTTGAGTGAAGTGGAAGCGGCAGCCGGATACGACGCAGAATAAGATTTTGAAGACAGGAAAGAGTAGCGTTATTTGCTACTCTTTTCTTTTTTATCACCCAAAGAATAAGGAAGAATCTAAAGAATCCGACTAATAATACTGACTTTTCCTTCAATCATCGATAGAATAGAGTTGATGTGTTTAATATTTTGTAGGGGGAACTCTAAATGACAATCCAATTCACAGCTCATGAAGAATTTTTCACATTCCATGATCCGATGCAAGATGGGAAATTAATTGATCGTAAAACTGAAATCCGTACAGATCCATTAACTGGGGAAACCTCCCGAATTATTTTCGACCCTGGAGCCCCATTTGTACCTACTGATTATACAGAACTCGCTAAAGAAACTGCTGGCAGTAAATGCCCGTTTTGCCCTGAAAATGTGCAATCCTTTACACCCACTTTTCCAAATACTTTAATCGAAGAAGGACGACTTACAAAAAGTGAAGCGGTCGTCTTTCCAAATCTATTTCCATACAGTAAACATAATGCTGTTGTCCGCATGACAGATCAACACTATGTCAAGCTGGAGGAATTTACGAGTTCAATAATTGCCGATTCGTTTTCGGTCGCATTTGACTATTTGAAAAAAGTCAAAGCACAAGACCCAAATACAGCTTTCGCATCCATTAACTGGAACTATCTACCGCCGTCCGGAGGAAGTATTTTACATCCTCATATTCATGTGTTGGCATCAGAACACCCGACGAACTATCAAGCAACTGCCTTAGCAGCTGCCCAACAGTTTTACGAAATAAACGATCGAAATTTTTATGACGAACTTCTTAAACAGGAATGCGAACTCGATGCGCGGATCATCGGAACAGAAGGCGCGATCGACTGGTTGCATGCATTCGCACCGAAAAGCCATACCGATTTCATAGGGCTATTCAATGCCTCCTCTTTTGATGAACTAACCGAAAAGAATTGGCAAGATCTCGCACAGAGTGTGATCAAGTTTTTCCGCTACTTTGAACAAATCGGCATCGCAAGCTTCAATCTTGCTCTCTTTATTCCGCTCTTTCCAAATGGGGCTGAACGCGTACATGTGCGACTTGTTCCCCGTATGACAATCGGCGGACTTCAAACGAGCGACATGAACGTTTTCAATTTCTTGCATAGTGAACCGCTCTGCTTGAAGGTTCCGGAACAAACGACTCGAGATGTCGCAGCATATTTTGTAAAATAAAGAACAAATCGCTGGTTGGAAACAGCTTTACACTGTTTCCAACCAGCGATTTCATTTGTTAATAGCTTTACAAAAATAGTAATGGAACCAAGAATAGGAGTAGCACAATGATGATCACAACCGAAGGTATAATAACCGTTAATAATCCTCGCCACGCCGAGAATCTATGCGCTTCCGCAATTGCTTTTATTGTAATAATGAAACTCCATATGCCTAGCACGACCCCAATAAATCCACTAAAAATTAACCAAAGCCATTTCCCTGCTGAAATATCAATGTCTTCAATGAATAACGCTTCGCCCAATATTAGGAGATCCGGAATCCATAGGATCGCACCGATTATAATCGGTATATAAGAAATTGCAAAAGCCATTTTCAACTCTTCAAACTTTCCTATGCCACCGAACCACTTCCCGACAAAAGTAGCAATCCCTGCACCGATCCACCACCCAATCCAACCTAAAAAAGGACCTAACACAACTGCTAATAGCAAGATTACCGAAATGGGTATGACGTCACCTGTATTATTTTGCGACGCCCCATTCAGCACATCAAAAACCCCGGAAATTAGAACAAGAATAAGTGCAAACTTCATCGATTTATTGTCGATTGCGTAGCGGACTGTTTCTCTCGGCCTAATCCAAATAGACGTCCATACATTCAAATCTTCTTTCTTGTCAAAAACTTCATTTCCCTCCTTCATCCTTCAACACCTCCACTTCATTACCTATTCTACGTTTAATAGATAATGAAGTTTCATAGATTCCGCATTTTCACTAAAACAAAAAAGGATACCACCAAAATTACAGTGGATCCCTTTGTCTAGCTATCTTTTTTAATTATTTCCGACAGCCTTTAACTGCTCCAATTGAATCAATCCGTCGATGTCATTGCTCGTTACATAACCGGCCTCTTGACTAATATCGGCCATTTCCTGAATCACTTGGGCATTGACGTCCGTCGTTACTTCCAGTCTCGCAAATGCAGCTTGAAGTTCATCCTTATTGATCTCTTTACCGGTCAAATCTTTAATATGTTGGATAACCAAATCTTGACTTTCTTCCGGGTTTTCTTTGATGAAATTCACAGCTTGGACGTGAGCCGTCAAGTAAGCTTTCACTAAATCATCATTTTCTAAAAATTGTTTGCTTGCCGCTACAACCGTATTGGTCGATTCTTTCCCCCAAGCAAATGCATCCCAGTCCAACAGTAACTCTCCATCTGCCTGCGTTTCTAAAATATAACCCCAAGGCTCTTGAGTCGCCGCTGCGTCTACCGACTTCTGGATAAAAAGAGTTGCAGTGTCAGCAGGTGCCGCTGCAAACAGTTCAACTGTTCCACCATTCGTCGTCGGCTTTAATCCTATATCATTGAGTGCTTTCCGTAACATCACGTCCTGTGTGCTGCCAATGACAGGAATTGCTACTTTTTTTCCGTCCAATTCTGCTAGATCACTAATTTGACTATGTCTACTCGAAACGAGCACAGCCCCTCCGTTTACCGCTCCGGAAATGATATGATAACTCGGATCTTGGACATAACGATTCAACAAAGGACCTGGGCCGACAGTTCCTACATCAACGGCCTTTGTCGCCATCGCTTCCATGAACAACCCGCCATTACTGACCGTTTTTGTATTGATTTTAATATCTTCACCAAATGCTTCCTTGAAATAATCTTTTTCCAACGCAACGATCGTTGCAATATGTGTCAAATTCGGAAAGTATCCGATATTCACTTCTTTGCTGCTGTTCCCATTTGCATCGCCTTGCCCGCATGCGGCGACGATACTTAATACAAAAACAGAAATGAGTAACACTAGAAAGGACTGCCTTTTCATTTCATTCTCCCCTTTAAGCTGATGTGTTTTTATTGAATGCCCCACTTCTTCTGTACATTTCGCTCCAAACGCAAGAATACGAGGTTATCCATAATCGTACCGATGACACCGATGATGATCATGACTGAAATAACTAAATCCATCTGTCCGAGCGATCTGCCCGTTTCCAACAGATGACCGAGACCACCGCCGGATCCTAATAGCTCACCGGCCATCAAGGCGCGCCATGAAAACGCCCATGCAATTCGCAGCCCTGAAATGATTTGTGGAACGGATGCTGGTAAAATGACTGTCCTCAAAAAGTGGAAACCGCCCGATCCTAATGTTTTGGCCACTCTTTGATAAAGCTGTGGCACATTCTTGAATCCGCTAGTCGCATTGATCGTCATGGTCCATGTTGCCCCGATTGCGACAATAAACAAAATGGAAAAATCATTCAGGCCAAACCAAATGATGGCGAGCGGAAACCAAACAATACTTGGAATCGACTGTAAGGCCGTAATTAGAAAACCAAGTGTATCCTCTACCCACTTGGATCGCCATATCCAATAACCCAACAGAAGTCCAAGTAGAACTGCAACCGAGAATCCGATCAGCAATCGGCTCATACTTTTAAAAATAGCAATCCCGATTTGTCCGTCTACCAGCCCATAAAAAAGTGTTTGCAGCACTTGACTGAGGGTTGGGAACATGAAATCAGGTAATGTAGATAGTCTAGATGTGACTTCCCATATCACCGCTAGCATCACGATGAAGAGAGTCCGCCTTAAAAACGTAGTCATCCCCCATTTCCTCCTTCAACACTTTCTCTATTTCGCCTTGCAGTGATGCCAGTATCTGTTTTTCCAAATGGAATGTACTATCATTCGGCATCACTCCATCTTTCATTGTCTTTACTGCGTATGTCTCTTTGATTTTTCCTGGTCTCGTTTCAAAAACGACAATTTTCTCAGATAATAAGACCGCTTCCCGAATATTATGTGTAACGAAAAAAATCGTCACTTTCGTTTTTTTCCAAATCTCTAGCAGTTCATTATGCAATACCATTCTCGTTTGTTCATCTAAGGCAGCGAATGGTTCATCCATCAAAAGGATAGCAGGTTCCATCACAAGTGCGCGGGCGATGGAAACTCGCTGTTTCATCCCGCCGGAAAGCTGATGAGGAAATGACTCTGTATAATTGCTGAGATGGACCATTTTCAGCATTTCCTTCGCTTTGCTTTCTGCTTCCGCTTTGGAGATGCCCTTCAATAGCAATCCGTAGGTTACATTATCGAGGACACTGAGCCAAGGGAATAATCCATCCTCCTGAAAAACAACGACGCGATCCGGTCCGGCTCCCGTCACTTTCTTGCCCGCAATCCGAATTTCTCCCTGATCCGCTTTTTCCAATCCTGCAATCAGATATAATAATGTAGATTTTCCACATCCCGAAGGACCGACGATGGATACGAACTGTCCTTTTTCCACGTCTAGCTGAATCTTATCCAGAACTTTCACTTGACCTTTTTCCTTATGGTCGAAGCTTTTTTCAACCCCATCAATCGTTAAATACATCCCATCTTCCCTACTTTCAAATATCCTACTAATTAGATATGTTTTATAATATCTATACTCTACTATATAGATATGATTTGTCAACTATTATTGTCGAACTTTTCGATATTTTTTTTGATATGTTGACGAACTGGTCGACAATTCTCCCAAATAATGCGAACAAGCCAAAAGAACCTTATGCCGACTATAATGGCATAAGGTTCTTTTTTATGATTCAAACAAATCACTCGATAAATAACGCTCGCCGGAATCAGGTGCGATACAAACGACCGTATCATCCGGTGTCAATCGCTTTGCCACTTCCATCGCTGCATAGACGGACGCTCCGCCTGAAGGACCGATCAAAATCCCTTCTTTTGCCGCCAATCCCCGTACGGTCTCATACGCCTCATCATCTTCAATCTGAAAGATTTCATCATAGACCTCCGTATTGAGCACTGGAGGGATAAAACCTGGGCTTGTACCGACCAGCTTATGCTTTCCTGGTTGACCTCCCGATAAAACAGGTGATCCGGCTGGTTCAACGACATGGACAGTAATATTCCGATCATGGACCTTTAATGCTTCGCCCGTACCTGTCACTGTCCCGCCGGTCCCCGATGTGCACACAAAAGCAGTCAGTTTACGGTCGATCGATTCCATCGCCTCAATAATTTCGACTGCAGTCGTCGTGCGATGGATGTCCGGATTTGCGGCATTTTCAAATTGCATTGGTATAAAACTATTTTCGATCGTCGCTGCGATTTCATCCGCTTTTGCAATGGCACCCGGCATTCTTTCTGCACTCGGCGTTAAAACGACTTCCGCTCCATAGGCTTTCATCAAATTGATCCGTTCAACTGTGGAATTGTCCGGCATAACAAAAATGGCACGATAACCTCTTGCGGCAGCATTCATCGCAAGCCCGATTCCGGTATTGCCTGAAGTCGGTTCGATAATCGTTGCCCCCGGTTTCAACACTTCACTTTTCTCGGCTTCAATAATCATATTATACGCAGCACGGTCTTTCACACTACGACTCGGATTAAAAAATTCCAATTTTACATAGACAGCTGCCCCCTTCGCGTCCGGAAGTCTATTTAGTTTAACAAGTGGTGTCTGACCTATTAGTTCAGCAATATTATTGACAATCCGCATCTCTCTCATCCCTTTATCTTTATAGTGTTTATGAAAATATTTCCCGCTTCTCTTATTATACCCATTAAAGCACATTATTCCTACCTATATAGTACATTTACTCAATCGAAAAAGCAGATCAATTCACAGAAGTGAATGAACTGCTTTTTTTGAAAGGGTAGTACCTATTTTTATACGTGTATTGCGTTTTCATACAGTAGGCGATCAATTTTCTCGATAAAGTCTTGCTGTTTTTCTTTTGATTGTCTGAACGTATCTTCTGTAGATTCTTTAATATAGTGCATTTTTGTTGTATGCTCAAGTGTTGAATGCCGAATTTTCTCCCTTACTTCAGCCAGAAATTGTAGATAATCCTTATACGAATCATCGTAAATCAATGATAGTTCATCACGGATAGTTTTGGCTAGTGTAGGGCTAGCTCCGGCTGTCGCGACGCTGATCGTCAAGTCCCCTCGTGTCAACTTTGCCGGAACATGGAAATTACTCGCTTCCGGATTATCGACAATATTGAGCAGTTGATGATTTTGTGCAGATAGCGCAACCAGTTCATTCACCACATGGCTATTCGTCGCTGCAATGACAAGCCATGCAGATGCGATATCAGTCGGTTCAAATTCTTTCTTTTTCCACTCAATCCGTGCTTCGAGGTATAATTGCTCGACCTTTTCATGCAATTCCGGACTAACTACAGTGACAAGTGCCCCCGCCTGCAATAGACCGATCATTTTCCGGTAAGCAATAGTCCCCCCACCTACAACTACCGCTTCCTTCCCTTTAATAGATAACATGATTGGGTATGCTTCCATTGCACACTTCACCTCCCCATCAATTACGCCTCGGCGTAATTGCGTCCAGATTTTGAATTGCGCTTGCGCAATTGACTCCTTTCAAAATCTGTGACATCCGCCGGAGGCTTAACTTGAATCAGCAGGGAGTTTGGACTCCCTTGGAATTGAAATGCCTTCTGGCATTCATCCTGTCACTTATGGAAGTGGGGACTTCTGCTGAATCAAGTTAGTCCGTCTAAAAAAGACCGTAGATGCTACGGTCTTTTTCAATCAATCATGGAAATCCAGGCCGGATTGGACCGCTTTCACATGTCCTGCACGAATGACGAAATCGCCAAAATGCTCGCCTTCTTGCCTTTCTTTTGCATATTGGAAAAAGAGCGCACGTAGCAAATCAAGAATTTCCTGCTCCCCAACATTTTCCCGGTATAATTTATTCAAACGATCGCCTACAAAACCGGCCCCTAAGTACATATTGTACTTACCAGGCGACTTTCCGATAAAAGCAATCTCCCCTAATGCAGGTCGTGAACAACCATTCGGACAACCAGACATCCGGATGACAATCTCTTCATCACGTAATCCCGCTTCATCCAAAATCACTTCGATTTTATCCAAGAGCACCGGTAAATAACGTTCGGCTTCCGCCATCGCCAATCCACAGGTCGGTAAAGCGACACATGCGAGCGAACTTCGACGCAATGCTGAATGCTGCTCTCCGGCTGTCAAACCATATTGCTCCATCATTTCGACGATTTGTTTCTTTTTTGCACTTGTCACATTGCTTATGACCAAATTCTGGTTCGGGCTCAGTCGGAAATCTCCCGTATGAACCTTCGCAATCTCCCGTAAACCTGTCATTAACGGATAATCATCCGAATCCTTGACACGACCGTTTTGGATAAAGAGTGTGAAATGCCAATTCCCGTTGCTCCCTTTCACCCAACCATAGCGATCTCCGTTATGATCGAAATGATAGGCCCGCGCTTCTGCAAGTACCCAGCCTAATCGTTCATTGAGCTCTTCGCTAATCCAATCAAGTCCTCGCGCATCGATCGTATACTTAAAACGTGCATTCTTCCGCTCAGAGCGGTTCCCGTAATCACGCTGTATCGTGATTACTTTTTCTGCAACTTCCAGCAACTGTTCAGGTGTACAAAAACCGATGACCCGCGCTAACTGAGGATACGTTTCTTTATCTCCATGTGTCATGCCCATGCCTCCACCGACCGCTACATTGAATCCGACAAGTTGATCATCTTCCAAAATGGCGATGAAGCCTAAATCTTGCGAGAACACATCGATGTCATTATTCGGAGGAACAGCAATCCCGATCTTAAATTTACGCGGCAAATACAATGCGCCATACATTGGCTCCACTTCTACATCCGCTTGTTGACTGTCCACGACTTTTTCCCCGTCCAACCAAATCTCATGATAAGCGGATGTCCGCGGAGACAAATATTCACTCAACTGTCGGGACCATTCATACACTTCCGCGTGGACTTCCGATTGATAAGGATTCGGATTACACATGACGTTACGGTTGACATCCCCACAAGCGGCCAATGTATCCATTAACGCTGCGTTGATTTCCTGTATGTTTTTCTTCATATTCCACTTTAATATCCCGTGCATTTGAAAAGCTTGCCGAGTTGTCAACTTCAATGTTCCGTTGCCATATTTATTCGCCACACTGTCCATCACTAGCCATTGTTCCGGCGTTGCAACACCGCCCGGGGCACGAACACGAACCATAAATTGATAGGCCGGTTCTAACTTTTGCCGTTGCCGCTCGTTACGCAAATCTCGATCATCCTGCAAATAACTGCCATGGAATTTCATCAATCGGTTATCATCATCAGGGATCCCAGAGCTGATCGGGTTCACAAGCGTTTCTGCAAGTGTCCCCCTCAAATAATTACTTTCCCGTTTAATCCGCTCGACATCACTCGGTTCTCCCGTTTGCGGCGGTAAAACTATTTTTTGTGTCATCTTCTTTTACCCCTTTCGCACTTGCTTCAATAGACATCGCGCTGATAACGTTTCTGCTTTTGCATGTCTGCCAAATAATCGGCGGCCTCTTTCGCATTCAGGGCGCCTTCTTCTTGAAGAATCGTTTCCAAAGTGGTATGGACATCGGCAGCCATATTCTTTTCATCCCCGCAAATATAAACGACAGCGCCTTCTTCTAACCATCGGTAAATCTCCTCACTCTGCTCCAGCATGCGGTGTTGAACGTACACCTTCTCATCCGTATCCCGTGAAAAAGCGACATCCATTTTCGTTAAGACGCCATCCTTCAGCCATCTTTGCCACTCGATCTGATAAAGGAAGTCCGTCACATAATGTTGATCGCCAAAGAATAACCACGATTTCCCTTCCGCACCGATTTCCTCCCGCTCTTCCATGAACGATCGGAACGGAGCAATCCCTGTACCTGGTCCAATCATTATAATAGGTGTATCGGGATTATCAGGTAATTTAAAGTTGTCATTCCGTTGAATATAAACCGGTACGGTCGAACCAGGCTCCAATCTTTCTGCACATTGAACCGAGCAAACACCTTTCCGCTCACGGCCATATGTTTCGTATCGAACTGCCCCAATTGTCAAATGGACTTCATCCGGATTGGCTTTCGAACTGCTCGCAATTGAATATAAGCGAGCAGGGATTTTTCTTAGAAGTGCTACAAACTCGTTTACAGGAATGTTAAATGGTCCGAAATCCTGTACAAGGTCTAACAAATCCCGACCGTCAATATACTCTTTCAATGCTTGATCATTCTCGGATGCCACTAATTCAACCAACTTTGGATGGTTGATCAGATTCGCAAATTTTTGCAATAGCGGTTTTGTAAGTACAGTAATTTCAAAATGGGAGATGAGGGCTTCTCTGAGCGCTCGGCGTTCTCCTTGCTTATTGACATGTACGGTTTCTTCTGGATTCCATTTTGCAGCTGCAATCAATTCATCTACCAATTTTTCATCATTCGTTGGATAAATGCCCAAGCTATCGCCCGGTTCGTACTCCAAATTCGACCCTTCCAATGATAATTCCAAATGTCGTGTTTCTTTGTTTGAACCGCGACCATTCAAGTCGATGTTTTCTAGCACTTCTGCTTGAAACGGTTTTGATCTGGAATAGCTCGATTGTTGGGTTGCGCCTGGGCCGACTGCAACTTGTGATGACGGTGCTACAGCGGACCCCAACCGCTCTTTGAGATTTTCTAATACTTGGTTGGACCATTCTTCGTAAGGTTCGTCATAATCCAAATCACAATCGACTCGTGGTGTGAGCCTTTTTGCACCCAGTTCTTGCAAACGTTCATCAAATTGTTTACCTGTATGGCAGAAAAACTCGTATGAACTATCACCTAGTGCTAAAACCGAATACTGTAAATGATCCAGTTTCGGGGCACGCTTCCCAAACAGAAACTCATAGAATGGCAAAGCATTATCCGGTGGATCGCCTTCCCCATGCGTACTGACCACTAATAATAAATTCTCTATTTTCTTCAGGGAATTTAACTTAAATTCGTGCATGGAGAACAGTGAGACATGAAAATCTTCCGCCAACAGGTTTTTGGATAAGCTCTCTGCCAATGCTTGCCCGTTACCCGTTTGTGAACCATAAAGAATCGTCACTTCTTTCCTGGCCACTTCGGTTTGCATAACGGAAGCATGTATCTCGCCAACAGCGACATCACTCGCCGCAATTTGCGCGTTCATTGGCTGATAGGCACTCAAATAACCACCAAGCCAAATTTTTTGCGGCTCTGTCAATTTTGGTAATAGTAAATTTAAAAGCTGCACTTGCTCTTCATTAAAAGGACTATTTATCACTTGAAGCGTCAACACTTCCACCTCACAAAATCATATTTATAAAATCTGAATACAATTGTCCAGAATGTTTATTTCAATCTAATTTTCTCATTTCTCTCAATTTGAATTACAACATTGTCCTGGACAACGAGCGTGATGGAGCCGTAATTCATCGTGCTCAACATTTTCTTCAAATTTTCAATGGTAAACTCAAGATTTTCTTCACGTTTCCCCATAGTCAATGAACGTCCTTTCAAATTGTATTTCCCATTAAGAGAATCAATCACGCCTCGGCGTGATTGCGTCCAGATTTTGAATTGCGAAGCGAACAGCGTAGGGTTCGATTTGCCGTATTTCTGCGTTCTTTGCAGAATTTAAGGCACTTAGCTAAACGCAATTAACTCCTTTCAAAATCTGTGACATCCGCCGGAGGCTTGGGCCAACAGGATGTTGGTCACTCAGGCATTGCCGCAGGACGCGGCGACCTTAGCCTGAGTTCCTCTAATCAGCAGGGAATTGGACTCCCTCTGATTGAAATGCCTTCTGGCATTCATCCCGCCACTTTTGGAAGTGGGGGACTTCCGCTGAATCAAGTTAGTTGCCAGATTTCTGGCGTTTCGAGCAATTCATTCACCCGCTCGGCAAGCACTTCTTCCACTGCCTCATGATAACCGAGACTATTGCAAAGGATAAGCTGTTGGTCAGCGGAAAACTGTTGCGCCACTTTCTTCTCAATGCTTTTCATCAAAATTCCTGTAAATAGTAAATAAGGAATGATAAATACTTGCCGATGGTGAGCTTCTTTCAATTGGCGTAAGGCATCTTCGAATGAGGGCTTTGCTCCGTAAAGAAAGCTGACATCGACGTCTGAAAATGAGTACTTCTCTTTCAATAACCGTGCGATCTCCGTCAAGTCCCTTTTTACAGCCGGGTCACTGCTCCCCCTCCCTATCAGCAATACATGCGCATCTTCTGCAATCGGTACTTGCTGTTCTACGATCCGATCATAAAGACTATCCACGATTTTCGAATGAATCCCAAGTGGTTTTCCATATGTAAATGTGACATCCGGGTACATGATTTTTCCCACTTCAATTTCAAATGGAATGTCTTCATTTGCATGGTTCGCTGTCAATAATAGGATGGGGATAACCGCAATGCTCGTAGCCCCGCGTTCCACGCACTTCGCAATTCCTTCTTCAATATTCGGCTTCGCCAATTCCAGGAAGCAGATTTCTTGAATCGGTGCATCAATGCGTGATTTACACCTTTCGATGAATTGTATCGCTTCATCGACGCCTGCTTTCAAGCGGCTACCGTGACCAACATATAATACGGCTTGCATGCTGTCCTTCCCCCTTTGTATTGAACAATTAGAATGTAGCTTCTTTCATAAGTGTTTCACTCATCATTTTTTGTTCAAACCATTGAATCTTATCCCGTAATTTCACGACTTCCCCCACGATGATCATACTTGGATTTTGGATATCGGATGCCTTTGCGATTTCAACGATTGTCGAGAGTGTGCCCGTTATCGTATGCTGTGCTTCCGTCGTTCCCCAATGGACGAGCGCAACCGGGGTATTTGCCGATCGGCCATGTTTGGTCAGTTGTTCACAAATATAAGGGAGATTGCCGACCCCCATATAAATCGCTAGCGTATCGATTCCTTTCGCGAGGCTTTCCCAATGGATCGCATCATCTTTTCCGGCACGCATATGACCTGTCACGATTGCGAAGCTCGAACCCAATTCACGATGTGTCACCGGGATGCCGGCATATGCCGGAGCAGCAATTCCGGAAGTGATGCCAGGAACGACTTCATATGGAATTTTATGATTGGCCAGCACTTCCGCCTCTTCCGCCCCTCTTCCAAAGACGAAAGGATCCCCCCCTTTCAATCGTGTAACCACTTTGCCTTGTTTTGCATATTTCACTAAAAAGTGATTGATCGTGTCTTGAATCATGGCATGGTAGTTTGGTAGTTTCCCGCAATAGATCAAGTCCGCCCCGGGTTTTGCATACGTTAACAGCTCTTTATTGATCAAGCGATCGTATAGGATGACATCCGCTTCTTGAATGCATTTCAGACCTTTAACGGTGATCAAATCAACATCGCCGGGTCCAGCGCCAACCAAATATACTTTCCCCATCTTCTTCTCTCCTCTCACCGTTCGCCAACCTTTTACGAATGGATCAGTTCTTTTTTCAAACCTTCTATCAATACTTGAATCACTTCCGGACGGCTGAAAGTTGCAGGAGGGTGTTCCCCATTGCGAAGCATTTCACGCACCTTCGTTCCGGATAAGATGACATGTTCTGCCGCATCATGCGGACATGTCTTTGGCGTTGCCATACTTTGGCACGCATTGCAATAAAAACTATGTTCAAAGAATAGCAACGTAATCCCCAGCTCCTCCGTCGTAAACTTGCTGAAGATTTTCTGCGCATCGTATGTGCCGTAATAATTACCTACACCGGCGTGGTCCCGACCAACGATGAAGTGAGTGCATCCGAAATTTTTGCGCACCATCGCGTGGAAAACCGCTTCCCGAGGTCCCGCATAGCGCATCGCCGCTGTAAAGACTCCTAAGAACACATGGTCTTTGGCATAATAATTTTCAAGTAACACCTCGTAGCTTTCAAGGCGCACATCCGCTGGAATATCGTCCGATTTTGTTTCACCTACAAGTGGATTCAAAAACAACCCATCAACGATTTCCAATGCTGATTTCTGAATGTATTCATGTGCCCGATGGACCGGATTTCTCGTTTGGAAACCGACAACCGTTTTCCAACCTAATGCTTCAAAGTTTTTCCGTGTTTCTTGCGGATCATAGAGATATTTCGAGAACTCATCGAGTGGTCGACGTTTAATGAGCGTGATCGGTCCACCCAAGTACACAGCTGGGCGTTCAAATAACTTTTTGACACCCGGATGCGCAAGATCGGTCGTTTGATAGACATGTTGTGCTTCTTTCTCCTTATCCGGCTTGTAAATATCGGAAACTTCGAGGATCCCATAGGCCTCGCCATCACGAACCAATTTGACAAGGCTACCGATTGAAATCTGCTGTGCATTTTCCTCTGTTGTCGGCAATGTGATCGGAATAGTCCACGGTTCACCCGTCGATAATCTCATTGTCTCTACTACTGCGTTATAATCTTTTTCTGTTAGAAAACCGCTGATTGGGCTATACGCTCCCGTACCGATCAAATCCAGATCGCTGCTCGCGATTTCATCCAGTTCAACCGTTACAGTCAAGCTATTACTATCGAAATCCGGATTCCATCGATTGATTAACGTCCCGCCGTGTGGTGTGCTTAAACTCATGTCAATTCCTCCATTTTTATAGAAACTAAAACTTTCTTTATTCGTTACCTGCGGCTGGCTGATGCAGACCGCATTCCGTTTTTGTCTGATTGGCCCAACGCCCTTCACGCGACCCTGTTGTGGTATCTCCAGGCAATGTACATGGTGCGCAACCTATGCTTGGAAACCCTTGATCATGTAACGGGTTATAAGGCAATTGGTGTTCCTTTACGTAATCCCAAATATCTGTCCACGTCCAATGGATAAGTGGACAAATTTTCACCGATTGGAACGTCTCATCTTTGTTGATGAAGTCCGTCTTGCTTCTCGATGCTGATTGTTCACGACGCAGGCCGGACAACCAGGCTGTTGCGCTACTCAACGTCTCCCGAAGGGGAATCACTTTCCGCATGTAACAACAGCGATCCGGCTGCCTTTCCCACATGTTGTCTCCGTATTTTTCGGCTTGTTGTGCAACGGTCAGTTCCGGCTTTTTCATTTCGATGACCAATTGAGGATAACGTTTTTGCACTTCGTCAATTAGCGCATACGTTTCTTTGAAATGAAGACCCGTATCCAGAAAGACGACATGAGCAGTCGGTTTTATCTGCGAAATGAGGTCGATCATCACAATCCCTTCAACACCAAAGCTACACGCATACACTAATTTCTCGTCGTACTCGTCATATGCCCAGCGCAGGACATCCAGTGCCCCTTTGGACGGATCATCCGCAATAAAATCCCGTTCCTGATCCGTCCAGGTATCATAAGTTAACATCGCGATATTCGCTCCTTTCATCATTTGATAACTTAGAAATCCCTTTCTTTAAATGCTAGATAATTCCCCTAATTCCCTCTTGTCATTTTTAAAAGAATAAACAAACTTTTAATATTTTAAAAAAGGCGACTTTAACCGAACAGTGATTAAAGTCGCCTCTAGTTTTTCTAGTCAGCGAATGGTTAGTTGCTATATTCTGATAAGGAAAGGCTTCCGGTTATCCGGTCAGCCAGTTGTTATTGATTATAATATCTAGATAATTCCTATATGTCAAGTAGGTTTTAAACTAGTTTATTACACATTAGAGAAAATGTTTCCTAGGAATCTTCAAATATACCCATTATCACTTAAATAATCCAGAATCAGATTGACAGCTCCCTTAACGTCTAGCTGATCTGTATCAATGACGATCTCCGGGTTTTCCGGCTCTTCATAAGGGGCATCAATTCCTGTAAATCCTTTGATTTCGCCTGATCGCGCTTTTTTATAAAGACCTTTCGGATCGCGTTCTTCACAAGATTCCAAACTAGCCTTGACATACACTTCGATGAACTCACCGGGTTCCAGTAACTCCCTTACTTGCCCACGATCTTCCCGATAAGGAGAAATAAACGCTGTTAACGTCAGTAAACCCGCGTCAATCATCAACTTAGATACTTCACCAATTCTTCGGATATTTTCAGTTCGATCCTCTGGACTGAAACCCAAATTCTTGTTTAAGCCGAATCGAACGTTGTCTCCATCCAACCGGTACGTGTGGATCGATTTTTGGTGAAGTACGGTTTCCAATGCAACCGATATTGTTGATTTCCCCGATGCAGATAAGCCCGTAAACCATAGAACAGCGCTTTTATGCCCTTTCGCCCGTTGTCTTTCCGCCTTTGTCACTTCTGATTCATGCCATACGATATTTGTTGATGCTGTCATTGTGATCTCCTCCTAAAACCAAATAGTATAAATAACGGTGATTGCCGTCACCATTACTAACAAACTTAAAGGTGTTCCAATTCGTACATAATCGAAAAATGTATAGCCTCCGGGTCCATAAACGATCAAATTCGTTTGGTAACCGATCGGGGTCAAAAAACTTGCGGATGCGGCAATCGTTACGAGAATCGCAAATCCCATCGGGTCCACATGCAATGTATTGGCCAACTCCAAACCGATGGGTAGCATAAGAACCGCAGCTGCACTATTCGTGATAAATTCGGTAAAAAGATTGGTCAACGTATAGAATATGATGATAATCCCGATGATGCCAAACGGTTCTCCGACTGTAATCAGCCCGCTTGCGAGCATATCTGCAAGCCCCGTTTTTGTCATCGCCACCCCAATTCCAAGTGAACTAGCAATTATGAGCAACACGTCAAATTGCATATTTTTCATAATTTCTTCTGCGTTGACGATTTTGGCAATGATGAGCAAAATAACAGCCAGTGCCATCGCCTCTAGCATCGAAAACAAGCCGAAAGATACAAACAAAATCATAAACACTAACAAAGCGATAGAAAACCAAGATTTCCACGAAAACCGATTCAGCACATCCGGTGTTTCCAACCTAGAAACAACATAAAAATCATTCGAACGCTCATACTTCTCTACAAAATCTGCACCTGCCAGCAATAGCAGTGTATCACCAGGCTTTACTAGTATATCGCTCACTTTACTTTGGATTCGTTCGTTATTGCGATGCAGGGCAATTACGCCTGCATCGAAGCGTGCCCGAAACTGGGATTGTTTGATGGACTTGGACAGCAAACCGGAACGGTGGGACACAACCGCTTCAACTAGATGTGTTGACCCATTTTTCAAATCATCCAATTCAAGATCAGTCCCGGTCCTAAGGGTCAATCCATTCATCTTCTGCAATTCCGCCATCGTCGAAATTTTCCCTGCAAAAATGAGCCGATCCCCTGCTTGAATGATTGTCGAATTCCGTACAGGTGAAACGCGTCCGCTTTCCCGGATGATTTCGATTAAATACAAACCTTCCAAATTACTTAGTCCTGCGGTCGCTACGCTTTGGTCAACAAAAGGATAATTCGTTCCGACATTCATTTCCGCAATATACTCTTTCGCACCCTCTTTCACTTGCTGACTAAACCCTTTATGGTCTGGTAACAGCCGTTTCCCGATCGTGAACAGAAAGAACAGACCGAGCACTGTAACTGGAATACCGACAGCTGACAGTGTAAATAGCGAAAAACCATCCAATCCATAGTCCAATAGCATCCCATGCACAACGATATTCGTCGAAGTCCCCATCAATGTAATCGTTCCACCTAAAATGGTTGCATAGGACAAGGGAATCAAAAACTTGGAAGGAGCGATTCCCCGCTCTTCACACCAGTTTTTGATCGTCGGTGTGAAAGTAACAACAATCGGTGTATTATTCAGGAATGCAGATAGCATGGAAATGGGTACAAAAAATCGTACCATAGCCCCTGTTTCAGTCTGACTTTTCCTTAACCATTTTTCTACGATATAATCCGTCATTCCGCTTTTTTGAACAGCACCTGCAACGATGAACAGCAAGGCGACGGTCATCATCCCTTCGTTTGAAAAACCGCTCAGCGCTTCCCGTGGCGTCAATATTCCGGCTAGTAATAAAATCACCAGCACAGAAAATATGATCATTCCCGGCCGCGCGATTTCAACGATTAAACAAACAAGCATCGAAACGATTAAAATAAGCACGAGCATCATATCCATATTCATCATCGAAAGCACAAATCTCTCCAACTCCTTCCCGACAGTTCTTCGATGACAAAAAGGCATCTTTCTAGCCGATCCAATTGATCGGTCAGAAAGATGCCTTTAGTTGTCTAATCGGCAATCACATGTATAAATCAATTTCGCCTCGGCGTAATTGCGTCCAGGTTTTGAATTGCGCTTGCGCAATTGACTCCTTTCAAAAACTGTGACATCCGCCGGAGGCTCAACTTAATTCAGCCAGGGCTTGAACCCCCACTGAATTAAATGCATTTCTAGCATTCATCCCGTCATTTATGAAAATGGGGACTTCTGTAGCTGACGCTTCGCTTTCAGTACAAAAAGATTTGCTGAAGCAAGTTGAATGATTCAGTCGAGAATCATATTACCGTAACCAAAATTCAAAGTCAATGACTTTTCAGTATATTTTTAAATTCATATAGGTTTACTATGAATACAGTGCTAAAAAATCCCTCGAGGTAGATGCTCAAGGGATTCGTCAGTTGATAAACAGTGGCGTCAATTGAACACGGGGAATGTCACAATAATAGCCACTAAAAATATGATCGCTAAATAATTCACTGAAAATAGGAACATCGTTTGCGCCCATTTCTTATCATCTTTTGTAAAAAAACCAGTGATGGTCGCAACTAACCACACTACATTCAACACGCTCGCCACAACCATGAAAGTTGTCCCAAGCGAACTTAATAAAAACGGCAATGGCATTAAACAGGCAACGTAAATGACCGTTTGCCGTTTTGTCATAGGGATGCCACGAACAACCGGTAACATCGCAACTTTTGCAGCCTTGTACTCATCGAATTTCTTTATGGCGATCGCAAAAGTATGAGGCATTTGCCAGATGAATAGCAACAGTGCAAATACAATTGGAACAATATGATAACCCGGTGCAATAGCCGCCCAACCAATCAAAGGCGTCACAGCACCGGAAACACTACCGATTGCTGTATTTAAGGTGTATTTCCGCTTTGACCACATCGTATATAAAATGACATACGTAAACCACCCGATAAACGCGTAAACTGTCGCTTCAATAGTTGTGAAAAGAAGAAGGACAAATCCGATTGCCGACAAAACAAGACCTATCGTCAAAACAGCTTTAAGTGGGAAATGTCCTGTGACAGTCGGCCGTTCTTTCGTCCGGTCCATTATTGTGTCAATGTCGACGTCATACCAGTTGTTGAGGACAAGTGCCCCTCCCATTACAAGTGTACTTCCAATGATTGTCAATAAAAATACAGACCAAGTTTCACTAAAGGCTGTATTTGTAAAATGTAGCGCCAACCAAAAACCAGTCAAGACGGGTAATACATTTAAAACGAGAACAAGTCCTTTAAATAAAGAAACGATATCCGCTAAAAGTGTTGACCCAGTTCGCTCATTTGACAAAGCAGCCATTTCGCCATTCCGCATAGAAGGCATTTTCTCTCTAACCATTTATCAATCGCTCCTCAAATAACGTCAGTTACTTGTTATTTCGATCCATATCGCCCCAGATCCATGATCCGCCGGAAGCATCACTTCATCACAGGGGAATTCCTCGACCATGAAGTTCATTTCACGATTTTTGTAGAAACTGACCTCTTCCTATCCATTTTACTATTACTTGTCAGGTATGACAAAGGAAAGATTCGTGACAAATTGACGACAGTTACATCAGCACAAAAAAACGACCTGAAAACCTATTTTAAAACGTAAAAAATCCAAAATAGGATAATTATACATTCCATGGTACAATCGAAGCATGAACATAATTAAAGGAGATGGAATTGTGCAAGGTTCAAAAGGTATATTATTAGAAAGTGGGACCAATGAACTTGAAATCATTGAATTCGAATTGGGGAATAACAGATTTGGCATTAATGTCATTAAAGTAAAGGAAATCATCCAGCCGATTCCTGTCACTTCGGTTCCACATGCCCATCCACATGTCGAAGGGATAATTCAATTACGAGGAGAAGTGCTTCCAGTTGTCAATTTGTATAAAGCTTTGGGATTAACGACTGCTCCGCATGATCCACAAGAAAAATTCATTGTTGCGGAATTCAATAAGCAAATGGTCGTATTCCATGTAGGAAATGTCACCCAAATCCACCGTTTTTCTTGGCAACAGATTGAAAAGCCTTCCGATATGTATCAAGGGGGAAGCTCGCAAATAATCGGTGTCATCAAATTCAATAACGATATGATTCTACTACTCGATTTTGAGAAAATCATGGTTGACATCAATCCAGAATCCGGTATCCGAATGGACGAGGTAAAAAAACTGGGTAAACGGGAGCGTTCCGAAAAGAAAATCATTGTGGCAGAAGATTCTCCCTTACTCCGTCAACTTTTAGCGGATACACTTTCCGAAGCAGGTTATGACAATCTTGAGTTTTTTGAAAACGGACAAGAAGCCTACCAATACTTGGAAAACGAAGTACAAGAAGGAACTATTGAAGACCATGTCCATTTAGTCATTACAGATATTGAAATGCCACAAATGGACGGGCATCATTTCACGAAAAAAATCAAGACCCATCCCGTTCTGGAAAAATTGCCTGTCGTGATCTTTTCCAGTCTAATAACGGATGATTTACGCCATAAAGGCAACCAAGTCGGCGCAATCGAACAGATCAGCAAACCCGATATTGCGGAATTGATTTTGAAAATCGATACACATATATTATAGAAGAAACACTGATTTTTCGAACCTCTTGTACGTAAAGATGGATAAGCATTAGAAAAAGTGATTCCCTTTTTCGGAATCACTTTTTCTTTTTATCTATTTAGATGCAAAATCTTCTTGGACATTTTACACATCGCCGGAGCGTGTATCACGTCCCAACTCCTTCCCCATCCCTTTCAGAAAATCCAATCCGAACTTAATGGCCCGATTTGTATCGGAATCATTCAAGGCGCCCATTAATTCAAAAATGCTCACTTTGTGCCCGTTATCCCGGTAAAGTTCAGCTTCCTCAAGTCCGCTCTTCACGCTTGCTCCAATTTTCGCGGTCACTTCCGGATCGATTGCAGCCACAACCCCGGATGCATTCAGCGCATGATTGATCAAATTGGTGACAGGTTCCCTCCCTGCTTGCTCGACTGCAACCTTCGCAAGTTCATCTTTCGCTTTCACCATCGCTTTTAATGCATCGAAAACGCCCGCATCATCCAGTTCTCCTGTAATTTCTAGTATTTTATTGAACACATGATCCTGCTCGGCGATCAATGACTGAAGCTCATCTATTTTTTGACGTTTGCTCTCCTCGGCTGTCAATTCTTTCTTTTTGATGGTCGTAATCGGTATAGCCATCGAACATCACCTTCCCTTATCCGTCAAATGGACATAATTCGGTCGCGCCCATTTCCGTTGTACTTCCACGCCGTTTTGCGGATGCCGTTTTTTGTTTCGATGATTTGTTTTAGGCAATGGACTCTCGCCATCTCTCTTCAAAACTTCCATTCGCACCATCGTTTGTTTATACGCCGGTGTATTCGTGCGTTGATCGACGGCAGGGCCGGTCAGGAAGTTGATGGCTGATTCTTTTTCAACCGAGTTCATCGGCAGGAAAAGTTCGTTTTTTTTCACTCGTCCCGTTACAAGTGCCGGCAATTTCAATGCGCCGAATGGGGAGATCAGACGAACGATCGAACCGCTTAACACCCCACGCTCTTTCGCAAGCTCAGGTGAAATTTCCACAAAAATCTCCGGCACTTTCGCCTGGATCCCATCTGATTTATTTGTCAGATTGCCTTCATGGAAATGCTCTAGCAAACGCCCATTATTGATATGGAGATCAAACTCATCCGGAAATGCAACAGGCTCCACCCAGTCAGAAAGGGCAAAGCGCGCTTTCTTATCCGGGAAGTTAAATCCGTCCGTATAGAGCAATGGTGTGCTTGCGCCATCCAAACTTCCCCAAAGGAAGCTATTCCATCCTTCAAGCACGCTGTAATCCGCTTGACTGAAGAGCGGAGACAAACTTGCCATCTCGGCAAAGATATCGCCTGGATGGTGATAGTTCCATTGTTGACCGAGACGGTTCGCAATCTCTTGGACAATCCACCAATCGGGCTTCGCTTGCCCCAGCTCCGGAAGCGCTTTGTATAAACGTTGCACACGTCTCTCCGTATTGGTGAATGTGCCATCCTTTTCAAGGGATGGTACGGCTGGTAAAATAACATCCGCATATTGGGCAGTTCTGGAGAAGAATACGTCCTGTACAACAAGAAAGTCCAGTTTGGAGAGGACGTCATGCACATAGTTTGCATTTGAATCGACGAGCGCCATATCTTCCCCGACGATATACATTGCTTTCATGATCCCGTCTTCAATTGAATGCAACATCTGGATATTATCCATTCCAGGCTTGCCTTCGATCTTGACGCCGTATGCATCCTCAAACTTTCCGCGTGCTGCATCATCTGTCACATGTTGGTAACCGGGCAACCAACCCGGAAGTGTTCCCATATCGCATGCGCCTTGTACATTATTATGACCGCGGAGCGGATAAGCACCTGCCCCTGGACGGCGATAGTTCCCCGTCGCAAGCAATAAATTCGAAATGGCGGCAGATGTATCGGATCCACCTGTGTTTTGCGTGACGCCCATACCCCAAAGAATACATGTACCGTCCGCATCCCGGATCATTTCCGCAGTCTGGATCAGCATCTCTTTGGACACGCCCGTCACTTTCTCTGCATAATCGAGTGTATATTTCGCAAGAACGTCTTTGAAATCCTCGAAATAATGGACATTTTCCTCGATAAACGATTGGTCATGCCAGCCGTTATCAATGATGTACTTGGTCACTGCCATAAGCCAAACTTGGTCTGTGCCTTGCTTCGGACTCATGAAGATATCCGAGCGTTCCGCCATCTCATTTTTCCGTAAATCTGCGACAATCAGTTTCTGTCCATGCAGTTTATGGGCACGTTTTACACGTGTAGCCAGAACAGGATGCCCTTCTGCCGGGTTTGCTCCAACAATGATGACAAGACCCGCTTTTGCGATATCTTTGATGGTCCCCGCATCCCCTCCCATGCCGACTGTGCGGAACAAGCCGTCCGTTGCAGGGGATTGGCAATAGCGTGAACAGTTGTCAACGTTATTCGTTTCAAAAACTTGGCGTGCCAGTTTTTGAATGACATAGTTCTCTTCATTTGTGATTTTTGATGAAGAAATGATCCCGACACTGTCTTTGCCATGCTCTTTTTTTATGGCGCCGAGTTGACGTGCAGCTAGGTCTAGTGCTTCTTCCCAAGTCGCTTCAACAAACGCATCCCCTTTGCGGATCAGCGGTGTCGTAATCCGCTCTTCACTATTGACGAAATCCCATCCGAATTTTCCTTTCACACATGTTGAAATCGCATTGACCGGGGCGTCCGAAACAGGTTGGACCTTCAAGATTTTTCGGTCTTTTGTCCATACTTCAAACGAACAGCCCACCCCGCAAAATGTGCAGACCGTTTTTGTCTTTTTTGTCCGCGTGTCGCGCATCGCCGCTTCAGCATTTGAAATGGCCATGATGCCGCTATAGCCCGGCTCTACATCCTTCACCAAATCGATCATCGGTGACAGGATTTCGTCTTTCATATCGGTCATGAATCCAGCTTCGCCTAGCATCGACTTTTCCATCAACGCATTGCAAGGACAAACAGTTACACAATGACCACAACCGACGCAGGAGGAATCATTGATTTTCGCTCCGCCATCCCATAGAACAATCGGGCGCTCTCTCTCCCAATCGATGGACAATGTTTCATTCACCTGTAAATTTTGACATACTTCCACGCATTGCCCACAAGCGATACACTGGTTTGGATCATAGCGGTAAAATGGATGGGTAAAATCCACACTATTTTCCGGACATTTCGGTTTGTACGGATATTTTTGGTGCTCAATCTCCATCAAGTCCACGGTATTATGTATTTTACAATTTCCATTATTATTATCGCAGACCGTGCAGTACAATAAATGATTCTCAAGAATCCGATCCATCGCTTCCGTCTGGGCTTCTTTCGCCCTCGGAGAGGATAGCGATATATCCATCCCTGAAATCGCTTTCGTAGAACATGCGCGAACCAGGCGTCCATCTACCTCTACGATACATGTGTCGCATGTCTGAATTGGATCCACTTCCGGTAAATAACAAATTTGCGGATGGGCAAATTGGTGTTCATTGATCACTTCAAGAATCGTCTTCCCTTCTTCGAAATGAAAAGCGGACCCATTAATCTTGACCGTCATGTTAACGCCTCCTTTTTAATCACCAATCAATTAAAGTTCAATAAAAAAACCACTATGAAAAAATACACCGACTTGACAAGTGCACTTCCATAGTGGAATAGTTTTCTAACAGGACATGCTAAACAACCAATCCAATTTTTAGGTTTATGTTTGATAATCTCAGGGCAGGTCATACCGCAAAATCATCTATAACTCTAGTATAGTGGATGTTGGTTGAATTAACAATCTGTTTTTCAAATATTGCAACAGCTATTTATACACTTCTGAAGGAGGAACCCATCCATGTCGAAAAAAATACATGAATTTAATGATATTATTAGAAAGTTACGCAAAGAATTATTCGGGAAAGGTCCTGAACGGATTCATACGGTCATCATGGACAACATGGTCATTTCCACTCTCTACGGAAACTTGACACCTACGGAAAAATTTATTGCCCAGACACCAGAAGGTAAAGAAATGGTACATGCGGCAAGAACCCGCATGATTCAAGATGTCTATGATAAAGCCCCTCCCGCAGGCATGGAGGAGCTGATCGGCGCAAAATTTGTCCATCTCTTTTCAGATATCAAGTTGCAGGATGATATCGCCATTTCCGTTTTCCTTTTTGATCGGTCGATTGAAGATACGGGAGGAGAGTCGAATGGATCTCGATAAAAAAAGGACCGTGTTTCGTTACACCAACGGACAATTTGTAGAAAAAATGGACCATGTTGTTACCGAACAGCCCATAACGATTCACATCAATGGACGTGAATTTGCGACAATTGTCTGTTCACCTCAATATATCGAAGATATGGTAGTAGGTTTTTTGGCATCAGAAGGCGTCATACCAAACTATCAAGATATTAAAGAAATTCGGCTTCAGGAAGAATCGGGATTTGTGCATATTGAAACGGAAAAGATGTATCCTTTTTATGAAAAAATGCTGAACAAACGCTATATCAATTCTTGTTGTGGAATGAGCAGGCAAGGTTTTGTTTTTGCCCATGATGCCTTAACCGCTAAAAAAATGAAAACGATCCATGTCACTCTCACTCCGGAAGATTGTTTTACCCTGATGGCACAAATGGACCAATCGGCAGATCTGTTCCACCAAACCGGAGGGGTTCATATTGCAGCGCTTTGTGATCCGAATGGATTTATCTTATCCCGGATGGACATCGGAAGACATAATGCGCTGGACAAACTTTACGGGCATTGCTTGAAAGAATCGATTTCCGTCCGCGACAAAGTTATCGTTTTCAGCGGAAGGATTTCATCAGAAATCTTATTGAAAGTGGCAAAAATCGGGTGCGAAATCGTTCTTTCCAAGTCTGCCCCGACAGAACGCGCTCTGATTCTTGCTGAAGAACTCGGCATTACGACTGTTGGATTCATCCGACAAAATTCATTTAATCTCTATACACACCCTGAGCGGATCATTGGAAAATAACAGCAAATTTCCATCAACCTTCAAAAACTGTAGTGACAAATAGATTAAAAGATGCTAACATGGCTGAAATATTAGAAAAAATATTCATTTATGCAATTAAAAGGTTTATCATCTCGTATTCTGTCTTCTGAAAATGGATTTGGAGATTACAGTTTTTTTCTGTTTAATTTCATATATAAATTAAGGAGGAGAAGGGATGAATGGGAAGAAAATGAAAAACAGATGGTTGATCGCCGCATCAGCAGTAGGGATTCACATTTCAATCGGGTCCGTGTATGCTTGGAGTAACTTTACGAATCCTTTGATTGAACAGTTCGGTTGGACCACAAGTCAAGTGCAACTCACTTTCAGTATCGCTATTTTATTTTTGGGTCTTTCTGCCGCCTTTCTTGGCCATTTCGTCGAAAAATATGGACCTCGAAAGGCGGGTATTTTGGCAGCGGTCTGTTTCGGAACAGGTGTAATTGGTTCGGGATTCGCTGTAAGCGCTTCCTCGTTGCCGCTACTCTATTTGTTTTACGGGGTGCTTGGCGGTATCGGGCTTGGTGTGGGATATATTGCGCCTGTTTCTACTCTCGTCAAATGGTTTCCAGACCGCCGAGGACTCGCAACAGGGCTTGCAATTATGGGGTTCGGTTTTGCTGCCGCCATTAGTAGTCCGATAATGGAAGCGTTGATCACTTCAGTCGGACTTCAAAATACCTTTTATATTCTCGGTTTTTCTTATTTAGTCATCATGATCTTATCTTCTCTCTATCTTGAAAAACCTGAAGAAGGTTGGGCGCCTCCCGGTTTTATCGAAAAAATGAAGTCCGGCAAGGTGGAACAAAAACAGGATTTAGCTCAATTGACTGCAAATGAGGCAGTGAAAACGAAACGTTTTTACTATTTATGGTTCATGCTCTTTATTAACGTCACTTGCGGCATTGCCATACTATCCGCAGCCAAACCGCTTGCCATCGATAGTATCGGCATGACAACGATTCAAGCGGCTGCACTTGTCGGTGTTCTTGGCATTTTCAATGGAGCCGGGCGACTCGGTTGGGCGGCTATTTCTGACTATATCGGCCGGCAAAACACATACACCGCCTTTTTTGTCATCCAGATTCTTTTATTTGCCCTATTGCCTTCTACGACTAACGCAATTCTGTTTCAAGTCATGTTAGCCATTATTTACACATGCTATGGCGGTGGTTTTTCATCTATTCCTGCATACATTGCCGACATTTTCGGAACGAAACAACTTGGTGCCATCCATGGCTATATTTTAACAGCTTGGTCGGCCGCAGGACTTGCGGGGCCTATGTTCGCCGCTTGGATGAAAGATACAACGGGAAGTTATGAAAGCAGTCTCATCTTTTTTGCCGGTTTATTTGTAATTGCACTCGTCATTTCCATTTTGATCCGTTTTGATATTAAAAAAGTGCGATTGGAAAGCGAGAGAAAAATATTCGAACCTACGAAAAAAGTTATCAGTAATTGATACAATTAAAATACGAGTGCCCAGTAAACTGACTGGACACTCGTATTTTGTTGGGGTCAATGAAACACAATCGTTTTGTTTCCTTCAACGATGATCCGGTTTTCCAGATGCCATTTCACAGCTTTTGCAAGAACCCGCCTTTCGATTTGACGACCGATTTTCTTCAAATCGATCACATCATTTCGGTGATCCACCCGCTCCACGTCTTGCTCAATAATTGGACCTTCGTCAAGATCATTTGTGACATAGTGGGAAGTAGCACCTATCAATTTTACACCGCGTTCAAATGCACGCTCGTATGGGCCTGCCCCAATGAATGCTGGCAAAAATGAGTGATGGATGTTGATGATGCGATTTTCAAAATGTCGAACAAAGTCAGGTGTCAAGATTTGCATATAACGAGCAAGGATCAGCAAATCAACGTTATACTCTTCCATTAGACGAATTTGTTCAGCCTCAACTTGTTTCCGAATTTCTTTATTAGCAGGGATATAGTGGAAAGGAATCCCTAAAGACTCAACCAAGGGACGGGCTTCTTCATGGTTGCTAATAACAACGACAATATCCGTGTCTAAATCACCATTTTGCCATTCCCATAACAATTCCATTAAACAATGAGGCTCTTTTGATACGTATATTGCTGAACGTATTCTTTCATTGCTATATGCGAAATGGTAATCCATCGAGTGATTCGCAGCGATTTCTGCAAAGTCCGCTTCAAGTTGTGCCCGTTTCTCCAACAGATTTTCACAGTGAAATTCGATTCGGATGAAAAAAGTCCCATTTTCCGGATCACTCGAGTACTGGCTGGATTCGATGATATTCGAACTATGATTATGTAAAAATGTCGATAATACCGAGACAATCCCCGGTTTGTCTGGACATTTCACTAATAGTCGTCCCCGATTTTCAAGTACCCTACCCTGTTGCTTCTCTTTCAATTTAAGATTTACCTCAGATACCATATTAATCTCTCCTAGCAATAAAGATACTAACTTATCATTATGCAGGTTTTTATTCGTTTTTTCAATGACTTCTTTCAGTTTTGTTCAATAATAAGGGATCCATCCTTTTTTATAAAGGAATGCAATGCTATTTAAAATCGGAGCAGGGACTCTCTTTGGAAACAGACGTTTCCGATAAAACTGATAATAGGCTTTTTTTAGATTCGCCCATTGCCTACAGTCTTTTACTTGTCTAAAGCGTGCGACATCAATAATCTTTATGGCACGTGTTGGCGTGATGAAAATGTTTCTCAGATGGATATCAGAAGGATTTAAACCGTTCTTTGTCGCTAACGAGAGTGCATAATCGATTTCTTTCAGATGAGTAGACGTTATGATGTACCCATTAGACAAACATTCAAAAAGTGTCAGGCCTTCAATATAATCCATTACGATATAATTCGATCCCGCCTCATAGATAGTTGGGTAATAGTCGATATTTTGAAGTATTTTATAAATTTCCGCTTCTTCTTTTGCTATGAAAGAAAAAGCTGGGAAAAATAATTTAATCGCTTTATTTGATGACTTTATCCTAAAAACAAATGCACTTCTCCCTGTCCCAACAAGTATTAAAGAATCATCATAGCTAATTAGACGATTGTTCTTGTTAATGATGACTGTTTTCGCAAGTGCTTGATAAGTATCCAACATTAGACCTCCAATAGATTTCTAAAACTAAAAAGACGATATAACCAGTATTTGGTCATATCGCCTATTTTTAATATAAAAGACCTCACCAAATCATCGGTAAGGTCTCGCAAACAACAATTGTTGCCAGCAAAGCCGAGGATAGGAATCCTGTATTGACGACGTTTGCTGTGTAGCTACTCCCCTTAAAGAAAGTTGTCTATTCAATTTGTAGGATTAGTATAATCTCTGCGGCTTGAAAGAGTCAATTGTTTTGGCTTTTTATACTTGATCAATCCCGCCACCGATCGCTTAAAAGTCCACAATCTGCGGCTCTTCACCTTTTGTATTCATGACGCGGATTTGTGTAGGGGTGATTTTCAAAATGAGGAAATCAGGATCTTCAGGTCCATCAAACCAGCCTTTTAGGAGTTTGTTCCATACTTTTTCCTTGATTGTTTCTTCCTGCGATTCCTCAACGGTTCCTTCGATTTCTAGAAATGCATCGCCGAACCCCTTCCCTTCATAGCCTAATAAAATATGGGTGTTCGGATTTTTTTGGACCTCTTCCACTTTATGCGTCCTTTTGCTCGTTGCTGTGTAAATGGTGAACCCATCGTTAAAAAATGTCATGTAGCGGGAATGAGGCTTATTCGACTGGATTGTTGCCATCGTACCGATCAAACTGTCATTCAAAATTTTTAGTGCAAGCTCTTTTGCAGATTTTGCCATTGAATAGTGGCTCCTTTCAGATGTTCTGCCTCTATTATTCCTTTAAGAATGTTTATTAAACCTCACCTTCCGGGAAGAATACTAAATATCGGTTATATCGCTCAATGCTCTTGATCAAAAATGCGATTTTGTAGCCTGAACATTTATGAAAATGTTTCTCGTGCTAACACCGACTGCCTGCATATATATAGAAGAAAAGAAATCCCCTTACCTATATATAGTGTGAAAAATAAGGTTTTGTTTTACGAATTGGTCCATGCTAATGCTTTAAGAAGTAGAAGGTAAATTTTTTTAAAAAATTATATTGACTTGGAGAAGTTATCCTATATATTTAGAAATGAATCGATTTTTACAAACGAGCATTAATGGATTGAAATAGATGGATATACCTTCTAGAACTTTTTTTCAACTTTTTGATTTCTAATGAGAGGCGTGATGTTAGGGTTGGAAAATAAGCTAAAGCTGTACGGCTTTAACAACCTCACCAAATCACTTAGCTTTAACATCTATGATGTTAACTATGCAAAAAGTGCGCGGGAGCAAAGTGATTATATCGCTTATATTGATGAGCAATATAACTCCGAACGGCTGACCAATATCTTGTATGATGTAACTGAAATGATTGGTGCCCATGTGTTGAATGTCAGTAAACAGGATTATGATCCCCAAGGTGCCAGTGTAACGATCCTGATATCAGAAGAATCCTTTCCATACTCTCAGATTGACGAATCATGTAATCGGGGACAGCTCGATATTCTGAAAGCTCGTGAAACCGTCCTCGGTCACTTGGATAAAAGCCACGTAACCGTGCATACGTACCCGGAATTCCATCCGGATAACTCAATTGCCACTTTCCGTGTAGATATCGATGTGGCAACATGCGGCGAAATTTCGCCGTTGAACGCACTTGATTATCTGATTGGCAGTTTCGATTCTGATATCATTACAGCGGATTATCGAGTACGGGGGTTTACACGCGATGTCAACGGGAAGAAATTGTTTATGGACCAACCGATGACATCGATTCAAGAGTACATTAATACCTCTACATTGCAAAAATACGATGCAATCGATGTCAATGTGTACCAATCAAATATTTTTCACACAAAACTGCTGATCAAAGAAATCGAATTGCAAAATTACCTATTTAACAGGGATGTTCTCGAATTGTCTCCGAAAGAGCGACTGACAATTACGAATAACTTGCGCAAAGAAATGATTGAAATTTTCAGCGGTACCAATATATATGATGAGTGAGAGGTGATAAAATGACACATCTTTCACAAGAGAAAGCCCCGATCATGGAAGCGTTGAACCGTTATAAGCATATGCGGGTCGTCCCTTTCGATGTACCGGGTCACAAACGTGGAAGAGGCAATGAAGAACTGGCTGCGTTCCTAGGGGAACAATGTTTGGCGGTCGATGTAAATTCCATGAAACCGTTAGACAATCTTTGTCATCCCGTATCGATCATTAAAGAGGCTGAACAATTGGCTGCTCAAGCTTTCGGTGCAAAACATGCCTTTTTCATGGTCAACGGCACGACATCCGCCGTTCAGGCAATGATTATGACCGCATGTAAAGCCGGTGATAAGATCATCATGCCAAGGAACGTGCATCGCAGTGCCATTAACGCGCTCATTCTGACCGGAGCCGTGCCAGTCTATGTCAATCCAGGTGTACATGAAGAACTTGGCATTCCTTTGGGGATGTCTGTCCAAGATGTAGAACGTGCCATTTTGGAAAATCCCGATGCGAAGGCTATTCTCATCAACAATCCCACTTATTACGGGATTTGTTCAAACTTACAAGCGCTGACAGATCTTGCACATGAACATCAGATGCTCGTCCTCGTCGACGAAGCACATGGCACACATTTTTACTTTGGTGAAAACCTTCCAGCTTCTGCTATGTCAGTTGGTGCTGATATGGCCTCTGTTAGCATGCACAAATCCGGGGGCTCTTTAACACAAAGCTCTTTCCTCTTGATCAATAATGAAATGAGCGAAGGACATACGCGTCAAATCATCAACTTGACCCAAACGACAAGCGGATCCTACCTATTGCTCTCGTCTTTGGATATTTCTAGGAAGAACTTAGCCCTTCATGGTCGACAAGTATTCGAAAAAGTGGCTCAAATGTCCCAATACACAAGAGACGAAATTAACAAAATTGGTGGTTATTATGCTTTTTCAAAGGAACTGCTGAATGGCGATACGATTTTTGACTTCGATGTCACCAAGCTTTCCGTCCATACTCGTGAAATCGGTCTTGCTGGAATAGAAATTTACGATATTCTCCGGGACGAATACGATATCCAAATTGAATTTGGCGATATCGGCAACCTGCTCGCTTATATTTCCGTCGGAGATAGACAGTTGGATCTTGAACGGCTAGTCGCCGCACTCGCGGAGATCAAACGGCGCTATGCAAAAGATAAAAATGATGTCTTTGACCATGAATATATTAATCCGCAAGTAGTCGCTACGCCTCAAAAGGCATTTTATGCACCTAAAAAAAATTTACCGCTTGCGGAAAGTGCCGGTTATATTTCCAGTGAATTTGTCATGTGTTACCCACCTGGCATCCCTATCCTTGCGCCGGGTGAGCGCATCACAACAGAAATACTGGATTATATCGCTTACTGTAAAGAAAAAGGATGTTTTTTAACAGGGACTGAAGATAGCGCCATCCAACATATAAATGTATTGAAGGAGGTGGAATGATGAATTTATGGTACACGGAAGATCATTCACCCCATGCCCGTTTTTCAATAAGAGTGGAACAACACCTTTATACGGGACAAAGTGAGTTTCAAAAAATTGATATATTCCAAACTGTGGAATTCGGAAAAGTACTGACCCTTGACGGTTATGTGATGATCACCGAAAAAGATGAATTCATTTACCATGACATGATCACCCACGTTCCGATGGCGACCAATCCGGGTATAAAAAAAGTACTTGTGATTGGCGCAGGAGATGGTGGTACAGTTCGTGAACTGACAAAATATCAGTCAATCGAGCAGATCGACATGGTTGAGATTGATCAGATGGTTGTGGACTTATGCCGTGAATACATTCCGCAAACTGCATCTCAATTGGATGATCCAAGAGTGAACCTATTTTTTGAAGATGGACTTAAATTTGTCCGTAAAAAAGAAAATGACTATGATTTGATCATCGTCGACTCGACAGATCCTTTTGGTCCTGGAGAAGGTTTGTTTACAAGAGAATTTTATGGGAACTGCTTTAAAGCTCTTACAGAAGATGGTATTTTGGTCAATCAACATGAAAGCCCTTTTTATACAGAAGATGCGCTCGGCATGCAAAGGGCTCATCAACGGATTCTCGGGTTTTTCCCGATCTGTAAAGTTTACCAAGCCCATATTCCGACCTATCCATCCGGTCATTGGCTGTTCGGATTCGCGTCTAAAAAATATGACCCGATTGCCGATTTGGATGCAGTCGCTTGGAATGAACTCGACTTGATCACGAAATATTATAATACTGATATCCATGTCGGTTCATTCGCACTGCCAAACTACGTGAAGGAGCAATTGCAAGATGTTGAGTAAAAATATAGAAACATTTATCGGCTGCGATAATGAATTTGAGCAGTCCGATATCGTCATTTTCGGGGCGCCTTTCGATTCCACGACGTCTTTCCGCCCCGGAACGCGTTTTGCGAGTAAAGCGATGCGCGGGGATTCGTTTGGCATTGAGACATATAGCCCCTATCAAGATAAAGATTTGGAAGATATCGCCGTATTCGACGGTGGCGATTTGGAGCTAAGTTTTGGAAATACGGAGAAAGCATTAACGCATATTGAAGAATTCACGAAACAGATCTTGGATGCCGGCAAAGTCCCTTGTATGATCGGTGGCGAACACCTTGTCACACTTGGTGCTGTGCGTGCCGTCGCCAAACAGTACCCTGATTTGCATATTATCCAATTCGATGCGCATACCGACTTACGTGATGACTATCTAGGAGAAACGCTCTCTCATGCTACCGTCATCCGAAGAGTATGGGATATACTAGGGGACGAAAAGATTTTCCAATTCGGTATCCGTTCAGGGGATCGCAGTGAGTTCCAATGGGGTAAAGACCATGTTTTTACAAACAAATTTAATTTTGGCGGACTGGAACAAGTCGTCGAAAAATTAAAAGGAAAACCGGTCTATTTGACGATTGACTTAGATGTCTTGGATCCGTCAGTCTTCCCTGGCACGGGCACGCCTGAAGCTGGCGGCGTCAGCTTTATGGACTTATTGCAAGCGATCTTGCAAGTCGCCGGACTTAATATTGTAGCTTGTGATGTTAATGAGCTCTCCCCTATGTATGATCACAGCGGTGTTTCCACAGCCGTCGCCTGTAAAGTACTGCGGGAACTGTTGTTGGCAATCAAAACAAACTAAAAATAAATGAAATGGGTGGTGTTTACCAATGGGTAAAGCTTTAATTATTGGTGCTGGCGGAGTTGCTAGCGTTGTTGTGCACAAATGTTGTCAAGTTCCGGACGTATTCGAAGAAATTTGTATCGCGAGCCGTACAGTATCTAAATGCGATGCATTAAAAGAGAAATTGGACGGTGGCCGCACGAAAATTCAAACGGCACAAGTAGATGCCGACAATGTAAACGAGCTGATCGAATTGATCAACGGATTCCAACCGGATATCGTCATTAACGTTGCGCTACCTTACCAAGATTTAACGATTATGGATGCATGTCTGGCAACTGGCGTTCATTATTTGGATACAGCAAACTATGAACCTCTTGACACAGCAAAATTTGAATACAAATGGCAATGGGCTTACCGTGAAAAATTTGAAAAAGCCGGCATTACGGCCCTTCTTGGCAGTGGCTTTGACCCAGGCGTGACAGGTGTCTTCTCCGCACATGCGCTTAAACACCACTTTGATGAAATCCATACGATTGATATTGTTGACGCAAACGCTGGTGACCACGGTTACCCATTTGCAACGAATTTCAATCCGGAAATCAATATCCGTGAAATCACTGCTAATGGCAGATACTACGAGAACGGTGAGTTTATCGAAACACCACCATTATCCGTCAAACGTGTTTACGATCTCCCGGAAATCGGACCAAAAGATGTGTACTTGCTCTATCACGAAGAATTGGAATCCCTTGCTTTGAACATTACAGGCGTGAAAAAAATCCGTTTCTGGATGACATTCTCTGAAAAATATTTGACGCACTTAAAAGTGCTTGAAAATGTCGGCATGACATCCATTGAGCCGATTAACTTCGAAGGAAAAGAAATTGCACCATTGCAATTCTTAAAAGCGGTTCTTCCGGACCCGGCTTCCCTCGGTCCGCGTACAAAAGGGAAAACAAATATCGGATGTATTTTCCAAGGTGTCAAAGATGGTGAACCAAAAACGTATTATGTGTACAATGTCTGTGATCACCAAGAGTGTTATGCAGAAGTCGGTTCTCAAGCAATTTCCTATACAACAGGCGTCCCTGCCATGATCGGTGCAATGATGATTATGACAGGAAAATGGAACAAGCCTGGCGTTTATAATATTGAAGAATTCGATCCAGATCCATTTATGGAAGCATTGAACGAGTACGGTCTGCCATGGCAAGAAAGCTTCAATCCTACACTAATCGACTAAGGGGGCCTGAAAATTGAATTTTGACGTACATGCAGTGCCCTCCCCTAGCTATGTCGTAGACGAAGGACTGCTCATTAAAAATTTAGAGAAGCTCAAATCGGTTGCCGATCGAACGGGTTGTAAAATTCTACTTGCGCAGAAGGGCTTTTCAATGTTTGCGGTGTATCCCCTCATTAGTAAATATTTAGATGGTGTAACTTCAAGTGGTATTTTGGAAGCGAAACTAGGCTACGAGGAAATGGGGAAGGAAGTCCATACGTATGCCCCAGCTTTCTCGGATGCCGATTTTGAGGAGATTCTTTCTTATTCGGACCATATTGTCTTTAACTCTTTTCAGCAATGGAATAAGTTTAAGGAAAGGGTAAAAAATCATCCGAAAAAGATTGAGTGCGGCATCCGCATCAATCCGGAGTACTCTGAAATTGAAGTGGACATGTATAACCCTTGTTTCACGCATTCCCGATTCGGCGTGACACTGGATAATTTTGAACCTGACCAACTGGATGGGATTGATGGTTTCCATTTCCATACAATGTGCGAACAAAACTCTGATACACTTGAACGTACCCTTCAAGTGATCGAAGAAAAGTTTGGGAAATATCTTCATCAGATGAAATGGCTCAATTTCGGTGGCGGCCATCACATCACCCGCCCGGATTATGATATCGAAACGTTGGAGCGATCCGTTTTGTATATGAAAAACAAATACGACGTCGATGTCTACTTAGAGCCGGGAGAAGCCGTGGCCCTAAACACAGGATTTCTTGTCGCAACCGTTATGGATACGCTCTATAACGGAATGGATATCGCGATTTTAGATACATCGGCTTCTTGCCATATGCCTGATGTATTGGAAATGCCTTATCGTCCAGAGATCATCGGCGCGGGACTTCCGAACGAGAAAGCCTACACGTATCGATTCGGTGGTCCGACATGCCTAGCAGGCGACGTCATCGGTGACTATTCTTTCGATCAACCGCTACAACCTGGCGACAAACTGGTCTTTTGTGATATGGCCCATTACTCAATGGTCAAAAACAATACTTTCAACGGTATCAACTTACCATCTATCGTACTTAATACGTTGAATGACGGACCGAAAGTCATCAAGCAATTCGGTTACGATGATTTTAAAAATCGTTTATCTTAATGGATAAAAGCCTGTCCAACAAACTATTTACACATGTTTGTTGGACAGGCTTCTTCAATTAATTCAACACTTTCATTTTCACTTTCTTCACGCCCCATTCCATCGCACGTTCATAGGAAGGGATGAATACATCGATCTTATGCCCTTTAATCGCGCCGCCGGTATCTCCTGCAATCGCCTCCCCATAGCCTTCCACCCATACCTTTGTCCCAAGCGGTATCACTCTCGGATCTACTGCAATCACTTTCCGATCGGGATTTGAGCGCAGATCTATGCCATAGGCAGTCGTCCCTGAGCAGCCTTTACAATACGCCGTATAAGCTGTTGCGGTCACAAAAAGCTCTTTTCCTTCATCGATGGATGGTGTAGATGGAGTAGATTCGGCAACTTCTTGTGAAGAAACAGCTTTTTCTCCACTTTCGACGACAGGATCTTTACTTTCTTCAATCTCCTCTCCATTGACAAGCAATTCATCGCCCGGATGGATCAAATCCCCTTCCAAGTCATTCCAACTCATTAAGTCGTCAAGGGGTATTTCATGCGTCAGGGCAATACGAAACAAGTTATCCCCTTCTATAACCGTATAGATATCCGGCTCGGCACTTAATTCCATTTTGTCATCTGTCAATTCATCTTTATTTTCCTCCGGAGCTGTGATTTCGTTAGGCTCGTCCAAATCCTCAGTGAACACATCGGGCACTTCATACGTTTCTTCCGTCACAGGAAATTCAATCACATCGGAAGCATAGGTCACCGAATACGTTGAAAATACGAAAACAATGGTCCAGAACAGTATTTTTATTTTTGACATCCAAAATCTCCTCCTTCGTCAGTTTGCTTTCAATGTCCGCCATCTTGCAAAGGCCAATTCTTTTCTGAGCCGTTACTCGGCATGACATTTTCATTCTATTCTGACTGGAGTGACATTTAGTACTCAAATTCGTCATAATAGGAAAAAAGACCAACTCCTCCGTAAAGACGATGACATGCACAATCGTCTTTACGAAAGAAGCTGATCTTTTCTAAACTCTTCCACGTTCACAAAAGGAAAAAACCGATTCCCATAATGACATAAGCCGCAAAGAGAATCAAACCCTCAAACCAATTGGATTCCCCATCATTGCAAAGATTGATAACAAGAAGTGTCGCCGTGATCATCGCCACCAATTCAGGTACCGTGAAAACGAGTGCCATCGGTTGCACCATAAAGAGCGAAATAAGTACAAGGACAGGTGTCACAAACATAGCGACTTGTAATGTGGAACCGACCGCAATCTCCACTGCGATATCCATCTTGTTTTTCAGCGCCATTGTAATAGCGGATGCATGTTCTGCGGCATTCCCGACAATGGCCACGATAATAATACCGATAAACAACTCCGTCCAGCCGAACCGCTCACCAAGCGTTTCAAATGTATGAACAAGTTGTTCCGAAACAAATGCGACCGCTACCGTTGCCAATAAAAGAATAAGCATCGATTTTCCCTTTGTCCACTCCGGCGTTTCAGTTTCTTCTTCCCGTTGTTCGGCGGATGCAAATACACCCCGATGCGTCACCAATTTAAAGAAGAGACCCGCCATATACAAAGCAATCAAAATCACCGCTATACCGATGCTTAAACTTAAAGTTTTTGAGTGATCCATCGACATCGAAAAAATTTCGGGTATGACAAAAGCGACGATGACCGCAAAAATCAACAAGCCTGAATTGTATTTCGCATCATGAATACTAAAATTTTGACGCTTATATTTGATGCCGCCTGCAAAGAAGGATAGACCAAGCACAAGCAGCAAGTTTCCAAGAACAGACCCCGTCAAAGATGCCAAAACAATGCCGATCATGCCTGCTTTCAATGTGAAAATGGAAATGAGCAGTTCAACCGCATTGCCGAACGTTGCATTCAGCAAGCCACCCACTCTCGGACCGCTCACAATCGCCAAACTTTCTGTCGCCCTTCCGATATAACCTGCAAGGGCAATAATCGTTACACAACAAAGAAAAAACATCGGAATATCCGACCAATGGAAGATAGCTCCTACCACAACGAGCGGAATGCCGATAAAAATCAAAATGGAAAATAACCGATTCAACAAAACCACCTCATAACCGAATGTAATATCCTTTATAGGTTTCCCTTGTAGGATAAATAAAAACATTTTCAATGAGTTGTGTGAGATGTCGGAAGATTTTCCTGAAATGATACTTGGCTAATTCCGAGCGTTACACGTTTGCTACGAATAGAACTTCTTGCTCGCTTTCCCTTCTTCTCACTTTCCCAATCGACTCTAAATATAATAATCGCGTAAGCGTTGCCATGAAAGCACTTAAGTTGAGGATGATATTTTCCGTTCCATATATTTCGATACAGATTTGATAGGCCGTTTTACTGTCATTTTTCACGGATTGTAAAACTTGTTGCAGGCGATGCTCATGTTGAGCTGTCAAAGCATTCACTCGACCCAGTAAATGATTAATCGTCTCCCCATGACCCGATAACGCAATTTCAGCAGGATATTTTTTTATTTTTTGGAGGGAGATCAAATAATCTTGTAAAGGATTTTCCTCTTCTCCCGACCATAAACCGATGACCGGATTGATTTTTTGTAATACATGATCTCCCACAATCATTATTTTTTTATCACGATTGTAAAAACAAAAATGATCCGGTGCATGACCAGGTGTCCAAATCGCTTCAAATAATTCTGCGCCCAATTGGATGTGCTGCTGATTTTCAAAAAAACCATTCGGTTCGAAATCATAAAGGAACGAATCATCTTTCTTCGAATCAGGAAGTGCCTGTCCTCCATGTTTAACGAGCAAGTTGTTTATTCGTTTTCTTCTACACTTATCTCGCCTCTTTTTCATTTCCTCGTACCCTAGATTGGATACGATGACCGGCACGCCGACTTCTTGCTGAAACCATTTTGCAAGACCGATGTGATCGATATGGGTATGTGTCAAAACCACTTTTTCGATGACAATTCCAGATGCCAAGACTTGTTTCCATCGTTCTTTCGCTTCCTCCGAATCAGTCCCCGTATCAATCACTGTATACCCATTAAGCCCTTTCAGTAAATAGCAATTCACCTCACCCATTCCCCCAGGAAATTGGATTATCACCTTATGTATGCCATCTGCCACTTCTGTCAACATTTCATGTTCCCCTTTTTATATAGTTTAGAATGAACTGTCAAAACACTTAAGTTTATTGTACATCTACCTGCTGGAAACATAAAACACAATTGTCTCACAGATGTTCGTTACGATGATTTTTTCAGTAAAAAAATCCAAAACAATTATTCATGCTTAGTTTCGCGTTAATCGGAAATCATAAAAAAAAAACGAGGTGAAGCCGTGAAAAGAATTATCCTAGTCCTAATGATTTTTTGTTTGATTTCCCCTTCTTCTTTGCATGCTGAAACAGCTAGTACCAAAATGAAAATCGTATTCAGCCGGGACGGATACTTATGGATAAAAGAAGGTGAAAATGAGAGGCGAATAACGGAGAATAGAGCGCTATACAATTATCCTCCCCAATGGTCATTTGATGGAAGAATGATCCTTTACCAGAAAGAAGTGACCGGCAGCGTTGTCGGAAATAAAAAAACAAGCAATGAATTATGGGTTTACGATACCAATACGAAAAAACATCAGAAAATCTTTTATGACGGTTATAATCCCAAATGGTCACCAACGGAAAACATCATTGCCTTTAGCGACGGTGGTGTGCTAAACATATCCGATTTGAAAACATTTTATAATATCGCTTTAGGTGTCAATGAGTATCAGTGGCAGCCAGATGGGAAAGGCTTTATCGCCTCATCAAGTGCTTCGATTCGTCCAGACGGTTGGACCCACCCCATCCTTTATATGATTTCGATAGCGGATGGTTACCGAAATATACAAGACTTAACAAAAAGTACAAAGAAGTTTTTCGTCGTTCCAAAGGAGCTGGTAAAAGGGGATGTCAAGATTCAATCCATCAATGCCGAATCATTGACCTACTCGCCCAATAAGCAATGGATTTCCTTTATCGTCTCAGCGTTCCCCTCCTGGTCGATGGATAGCAATATGATTTGTATTTTGTCTGCGGATGGCAAACAATTTGAAGTGATCGATGAAACGATTAATATGTTCACACCGAAATGGGCGTTCAACAAGAATACACTCGGTTATATCGCTGGTGGAGGGCGAATTGTCTTCGGCTTCAAAAACAAAGATCTGAAAGTCACTGAACCGACGACCGGACAAACCGAAACACTGACTCCAAAAAACTATGCAGAATTAGGATTTTCCTGGGTAAATGACAATTCCCTTATCGTTTCCAGAGTGCCGGAAAGTGAATGGTCCAATGATCCTGATAAGCGACCGAAACCCGCTTTATATTTTGTAACTTTCGACAATGAAAAACAGACGAAAATAACGTCGCCTTCCTCTAACAAAGGCGATTATGATCCAATCTTTTTACCTTCTATCCAAAAGATCACTTGGTTGCGGAAAAAAGACATCAGTTTAAAAGGTGATTTATGGATTGCCTACCCCACTGGGCAAAATGCCGAAGTATGGGTACAAAACATCGGTCTATATGACTTTTATCCAGCATCCTAACAGAACAAGCCATCTCTTTTCCCGATCAAGAGATGGCTTGTTCTTTGTTCGAATGATTTAGTCTGCGTTCAAACTATAAATAATGAGTACAATACCGCCAAACAGACAAATCATCCGGGTTATGGAAATTTTTTCAGCTAGTCCGAATAAGGCAATCCCTGTTGTAATGATTAATACAATGGGACCGACTAATGCTAAAAGCGTATTGATATAAAACGCTTTTTCCAAATCGTTGAACTTGTACATTAACATCGCAGCGGTAATATCTACACTTCCTGAGAAAATACGCAAAAGGATAATCATTAAAAGTGCTTTTTCAATCAATTCGAATTCCCCTTTCATACTTCTAAAAGTGTATGAAAGTCGTTTCAATTTTATCCCGCATTAACAGGCAGTAAGACTCCCACCTCAAGACTTAAGTAAAACGATAAGAAGAGGTGGGAGATCAACTGCCAATCGAACAGCGAAGGGTTCGATTTGCCATATTTCTGCGCTCTTTGCAGAAATTAAGGCACTTACATGACGCCGCGAACTTAAGTCGCCTTCCTACAGCGGGTAGTTTGGACATCCGTTAAAGGAAGATAAAAGCCCGATTGGTTCGGGCCAACACGATGTTGGTTACACAAGCGTTGTCACAGGACGTGACGCTTTTAGCTTGTGTTCCCCTCAATCAGTGGAGGATGAAGAAAACCCCCACTGATTGAAGTTTCACTTTATCTTAAAAATTTTGCAAAAAAAGTGCCAAGCTATGGGTCTACATAACTTGGCACTTACTTTTATAAAAGAAGAAAAAGCTAGTTTTGCATCATCACAACGGCTTCTCCTTCGACAACACTATGATCGAATTGGTTCGTGACAGTCGTACGAAGCCGAAGAATCTTTTTTGCATCTTTTTTCTCCAACACTTCGACCTCTGCCATAACTGTATCCCCAATTTTAACGGGTGCCTTAAAGTTGAGATTTTGAGATAAATAAATTGTATCCGGACCAGGCAGTTTCATCCCTAGCACTGCTGAAATGAATCCAGCTGTCAAGACACCGTGCGCAATCCGTTCTTGGAAAACTGATTTTTTGGCATACTCTACATTTACGTGTAATGGATTAAAGTCACCAGTGATCCCGGCAAATTGATAGATATCAAATTCAGTAATAGTTTTCGAAATATTCGCTCTGTCGCCAATCTTGATCTCATCATAACTTACCAACTGAATCGACCCTCCCGCTGCTTGTGTCAATTAGGACATTGGCAGTCAATTGGATCAAGCTTTTACTGTTTCCAACACACCTTTATGCGACTGCTTCAATTGAATTGTTAAGTCTTCGATTTGCTTCAGCACTTCAGTGCGACCTTCTTTCTGTTGTTGTACAGCTTCTTTGACGGTCGTTTCGAGTTGTGCCTGTGATTGCGTAAACAGATCCAAGACTGCATGACTTGGACTCCAAGCAAGTGATTGTACTTTATTATTGATTTCTTCAATCGTTGATAACCAATTGGCTGACAATTCACTTTGAATTTTTTCAGAAGCTTTTACACTGTCCTCTAATCGATCTGACCATTCTTTAACGAGCTTATTCGATTCCGTTTCCATATTATCCAAAGTTTTGCGCGTAGAATCAATCAGTTCCTTTTGGTAATCAAAAACTCGAAATGATTTTCTTTCAACCTCCGCTTGAATACTTTGGAGTGTTTTGAAATTATTTAACCAGCTATCCCAAATCAGATCCACCCCTGTTGCTTGTTGCTTGACCTCAGCTACTTTCTTTGTCATCAAAGTCTCCTCCTTTGTATTGGATCCATAGATCATGGATATATATGTTGAATGCAAAATATTTTGCATATCACCCGTCTAGTAGTGATCATCATTCTCTTCCTCCGTCTCATTTGAGGGCATTTTATAAGACGGAAAAAACGGATTATACAAATTGAAAAACTGATCCAACATTTTTTGATAATGACCAAGTGAGTCTGCCCATAACTCCAAATACCGCTCTCCAGCCTCCGTAATGGAATATATGCGTTTGGCGGGCCCTCCTGATGTCGTATCCCATTCAGAAGTGACCATTGCATCCTTCTCCAGTTGCCGAAGTATTCTATAAAAATTTCCTTGATCAATAGAATGGATCCCAAATTGGGAAATTTTCTGCATTAATTCATAACCATGCGCATTCCACTCCCGAAGATGTAACAGCATAATCGGGATGAGAAAATTTTTCGGGGTTCCTAAGTTGGCGCTTTTCTCGCTCCCCGATGTTTTCTGATCAGAATTCATTGTCGAGCACCACCTAATTGTAAATTACTTATAAGTGTAATTTACACCTATGTGTTTACTTTGTCAACTCTTTAACTTTAGTTCAGTTAATGCTTCATTATTGAAAGCAAATTCTCAGAAGTCTCCCTCTTTCCGTAAAGTGTAAGTTAAATGTAGGACATTCATTGATATGAGAGAAGTGCGAATGTCCTCAGTTTGAAAATTGGACACAATTATACCTTAACATAAATGAGTACCCAGAAAAAACAGACAAATCACAACATTATCTAACACCCTATATGTCGAATGCTGTCAAAATCAGCAAAAATGAGTCGGATTATTTAGATTATTTTAATTGATAAAAAAACTATGTTCCTGTACAATGAAACTGAACTTTAGAAGGCTCATAGATTTGAAAAGGAGATGATGTTGTTTGACTCAGAAAGTGCCATTTGATCCGTTTACGATGTGGAAAGAGATTTACGAAAAAACAGAAGCATCCTGGAGCGGTGTGCTCCAAGAATCCTTGGGGAAAGAAACCTTCTCCGAAGGATTGGGGCAAACATTAAATAGCTATTTACAATACCAGGAAGTCATATCACAAATGACCGAGACTTATCTTAAACAGGTGAACATGCCTACAAGAGGCGAAGTTTCCAACATTGCATCCCTCGTTATCAATCTAGAGAACAAAGTGGACGATCTCGAAGATAAAATCGATGATGCTGCGGCAAAAGAAGACACCTCAAAGGAAATCAATCAGCTGAAAAAAGCCGTATCAAACTTGGACAAAAAATTGGATAAAGTGCTTACTCTCATCGAAGAAGTGAATACGAAACCCGCACCCGCAGTCCCTGCCGTGAGTACGAAGCAATAATATAGATGAAGTGAAAGTTCAATACATCCCACAACATTAGAAGGAGTGTGCAGTCAATGACAATGTTATTCGAAAACGAAATCACAAAACAGGAAAGCTTGAGACCACTTGAAGGGAAAGTAGCAATTGTTACAGGAGGTTCCCGTGGAATCGGCGCTGCAATTGCAAAGGAATTAGCGCGAAAAGGTGCCCAAGTGGCAATCAACTATCAATCCAATGTGGAAAGTGCGGACGCAGTTGTAAAAGCTATTGAAGAAGAGGGCGGCAACTCCTACGCGATCAAAGCCGATGTATCGAATGCAAATGATATTCAACAATTTATCGGAGCGGTAAAGGAACGTTTTGGTAAAATTGATATATTAGTCAATAATGCGGGCATTACAAGAGATAAAACGTTCCGAAACCTTTCTGAAGAAGATTGGAACGAAGTGATCGACGTGAACTTGAATAGCGTATACCGTACAACTTCAGTAGTGATTAACGAAATGCTGGAGCAAAAATACGGTCGTATTATCAATATCAGTTCGATCATCGGGCAAGCAGGTGGATTTGGACAAACAAACTATGCAGCTTCAAAGGCTGGTCTGATCGGTTTCACCAAATCTCTTGCGTTAGAAACAGCAAAAAATGGTATCACGGTCAATGCGGTTTGCCCAGGGTTTATTGCTACTGAAATGGTTTCGGCAATGCCGGAGAAGGTATTAGACTCCATCGTATCAAAAGTTCCGATGCGTCGACTTGGTGAAGTGGATGAAATTGCTGAAGCGGTCGTATACCTTGCGACAGCAAACTATATTACAGGTCAGACGATCAATGTGAACGGCGGATTATACATGTAATGACTTCTATCGGAAACGTCCATCAGTACCTGGAAAACTTGGTTTAGGGGGAGAATGATGATTTATTCGAGTGCGAGAGAATTGGATAATTGGGTGGACCAATTACCTGAAGAATATCAGAACGGCTACCGCCGACTAAAACGGATGACGGAAGTGTTAACGACAGAGGCCGAGCCACAAGTTGGCCAAACGCCGAAAGAAGTCATCTGGACCAAAAATAAGACGAAACTTTATCGTTACCAACCTGCCGTAAAAAAGACGAACAAAGTACCTATCCTAATGATTTACGCACTGATCAATAAACCTTATATCTTAGATTTATATCCTGGAAACAGCTTGATCGAACACTTGACAAACCAAGGGCATGATGTGTACTTGTTGGATTGGGGTACATTCGGGTATGAAGACCGCCATTTAAAATTCGATAACTTCATTCTGGACTACATTCCACGTGCTGTCAAAAAAGTGTTGCGGACTTCGGAAGCCAGCGAAATCAGTTTGCTTGGCTATTGCATGGGAGGCACGATGACTTCTATCTTCGCTGCACTCCATCAAGATTTACCGATCCGCAACTTGATTTTTATGACAAGTCCATTTGATTTTGCAGACGCCGGCCTTTATTCGAATTTTTTAGATAAACGTTATTTTAACTTGGATAAACTGGTCGATACACTTGGTTTAATTCCCCATGATATGATCGACTTCGGGAACAAATTATTGAACCCGATTGCCAATATTTATGGACCTTACGTCGGATTGGCGAATCGAGCAGATAATGATGCATTCGTTCATAATTGGAAGCTTATGCAAAAATGGTTAAACGACGGAATACCTTTCCCTGGGGAAGCTTATCGCCAATGGATCCGCGAGTTCTACCAGGAGAACAAGCTGATTAACGATGAACTCTACATCCGCGGGCGGAAAGTAGAACTTGGCAAAATTACAGCAAATGTCTTAAATATTGCTGCAAAACGTGATAACATTGCTAATCCAATTCAAATTGAGCCTTTGATGGATAAAATATCTAGTAAAGACAAAACGTATCACTTGATGGATACGGGACATGTCTCCGTCGTTGTTGGCCGTAAAGCAGTCAATGAACTCTACCCACTCGTCGACAATTGGTTAACAAGTCATTCAAAGTAAATGAAAGAATACAACAAAAACAGCGACTCTTCCCTGAACAGATCAGGGAAAGACTCGCTGTTTTCGTCCATATATGATCATTTCAACGTACGTTTTAGAAATTCCCTCGTTCGCTCTTGTGTCGGGTTATTGAAAATTTGTTCGGGAGGCCCTACTTCAGCAATGACTCCTTTGTCCATAAAGACGACGCGATCGGAAACTTCTTTTGCGAATTCCATTTCATGAGTTACGATCAGCATTGTTAAGCCGGTTTCAGCGAGCTCCTTCATTACTTTCAGAACCTCCCCTACCATCTCTGGATCCAATGCGGATGTCGGTTCATCGAATAACATGACATCCGGTTCCATCGATAGGGCGCGGGCAATTGCTACACGTTGCTTCTGACCGCCAGACAATTGTCTAGCTCTTGCATTCACATAGCGATCCATGCCTACCACTTTCAAATACTTCATTGCCACTTTCTCTGCTTCTTCTTTTGTGCGTTTTAACACTTTCACTTGTCCGACAACACAATTACTTAATACATCATGGTTATTAAACAAGTTGAATTGTTGGAATACCATCCCTAACTTCGTACGGTATGAATGAATATCATGCTTAGCATCTAGAATATTTTCACCTTGGTAGATGATTCGTCCGCCACTTGGCCTCTCCAATAGATTGATACAACGAAGAAGAGTGGATTTACCGGATCCAGATGACCCGATGATACAGACAACCTCCCCTTTGGCTACTGAAAAATTGATATCTTTTAATACTTCATGCGTACCAAATGATTTTCTAAGATGTTGAATATCGATGACTTTTTCCATTTGTCCCCCACCTCCGTCTTAACTCTCTTTTGTATTGGCTACAGTCGTTATTTGTGCCGGCTGGCCGATCATGCTATAGTTTTCCGGTCCTTCCAATTTTCTTTCAAAATAACGGAGAATCAGAGTGACGGTAAACGTCATGACGAAATACAATATACAGGCAACGAAAAATGGCTCAAAATATTTAAAGCTAATACCTGCGACCGTTTTTGTTTGGAAATATAATTCCGTAACGCCGATGACGTTCAGAACAGATGTATCTTTAATATTGATGATAAATTGGTTGCCGGTTGCCGGTAAGATGTTACGGATCACTTGGGGTAAAACAACATTCAGCATCGTCTGAACATGATTCATCCCGACCGCATGTGCCGCTTCAAACTGTCCTTTATCGATCGACATGACACCGCCACGGACAAACTCCGCCATATAGGCCCCTGTATTGATAGAGACAATCACGATGGCCGCTATAGTCCGGTCCATATCTATCCCAAAAGCCAAAGCAGATCCATAGAAAATGACCATTGCTTGAACAATCATTGGCGTTCCACGGAAAAACTCTATGTAGGATGTGAGAATCACATTTACCGTTTTTAATAAGATTCGTTTTGCCCGTCGTTCTGGAACGGGGATTGTGCGTATCACTCCTGCAAGTAAACCGATAATTGCTCCGATAATCGTCCCGATGACAGAAATGAGAAGCGTCATGCCCGCTCCGCGAAGAAACATCGGCCAGTTATTAATAATCATTTGAATAATCCACTCGAGACTCATTCATTCCATCCTTTCCAAAGGGGAATCTAACCAAAACCAATAATGCCTCGGCGTATTTGCGTCCAGATTTTGAATTGCGCTTTCTAATGGCTGGTTCAATTAACTCCCTTCAAAATCTATGACATCCGCCGGAGGCTTTTATTTGATTTAGCAGAAGCTGAATCAAGTGAAAAACCGGCTGCAATAAGAGGCAGCCGGTATCACTTCATCCTTATTCTGCCGCTGGTTGATTTTTAATCGCAGCGTCCATAATATTCTGACGTTCTTCTTCCGAAATGTCTGCTAAAATTTCATTGATTTTATCAACTAATTCGCTATCCTTTTTTAATCCGGCTGCAACCGCAGTTTCTTCTTCATCTGCAACAAATCCTTCTGTAAATTCGACCATTACAAAATTAGGGTTGGCGGATGAAGCACTGATGCCTTCCGGACGTTCTGATACATAACCATCAATGACACCAGACTCAAGGGCAACGCGCATTGCCGGGAAATTATCCGATGCCGGTTGTTTGTTGACACCCTCAATTTGGTCGATGACGCCATAGTGGGATGTATTTAACTGTCCCGTTATTTTCGCCCCACTGAAATCTTGGATGGAAGTTGCATTTTCATATTTGCTACCTTTTTTGACGATCATCACAAAATTAGAAGTATAATAGTTGTCGGAAAAGTCAATGGATTGTTTCCGTTCTTCAGTTGGTGACATGCCCGCTGTAATCACGTCAATTTTACCGGATTGTAATGACGGGACTAGACCGTCCCACTCTGTTTTGACGATAACTAATTCTTTTCCTAAACCTTCAGCAATTTTTTTAGCGATTTCTACGTCATAACCGCCTGCATATTCCGCATTGCCTTCAATTTTCACTCCACCGTTGGCATCATCTAATTGCGTCCAGTTAAATGGTGGGTATCCTGCTTCCATCCCTACCCGTAAAACTTCTTTCTGTTCCCCTTCTCCTTCCGAAGAAGTTGTGCTACCGCTCTCTTTTGTTCCACATGCAGCTAACAACAGCATCGCTGAAAATGATAACGCGATGAATGATGATAACCTTTTTCTCATCATTGATTCTCCCCCTCTGAATCTTTTTTACTATATTTCTAACATACTAAAAGGGCAACTTATACAAAAAGACCTGAAGTGATCTCAGGTCGCAATATGTAAGTTGCCCTAAATCCTCCACTTTTCCCAAATGAGATAGCCCACTCAATAAACCGGGACGTTTATTGAGACAGTCCTGCAGTTATTCGCTGCAGACCCAGCAAGCAATCGTGAGAAAGATTACAAGCTTCGGCGACATTTCCTTCTTCTTAGAATCATTGCATCTCAAACTCCACTAAGAACTATTAAATATCGCGCCTCTACCTCACTATTTTTAAAGTGAGGTTGTATTCAATTATGATACCTACTTTACAATACTATTTTCCATCTGTCAAACAGCCAATTAAAGGAACTTCTAGACGAGGAGAAGAGGCAAGTCGTTATTCACTGGAATTGCACTTATACGAGCATTTCCATCTGATTGAACGACTTGCATTCATTGAAAAAATCGAACGAGGATCTTCCTTTGGCACTCTACTTATATTCTCGGCTTTTTATTTCTCTAAAATAATACCTGAAGTGAAATACTAAAATCCTCCCCTTCAACCGGAGAATCGCTTATAAATATCGTTATGACCTAGACAAAACTTATTTTGTTAGACAGTATCTTCCAATAACCGTTCTAGATTTTCTTTAGAAAAATGGTAGTTTTCATTGCAAAAATGGCATTGTGCATCAGCCATACCTTCCGTCTGAATCATATCTTGAATCTCATCGCTTCCTAAGCTGACGATGGCATTCGTAATCCGTTCTCTGGAACATTGACATTGGAAATGTACGGGCATTTGCTCAAGCATTTTTACATTTCCGGCTCCGAGCACTTGTTCAAGCATTTGTTCCGGCGTCATTCCTTGCTCAACCATCGAGGAAATCGGCATCATTCCATTCAAACGTTCTTCAATCTTCGTAATGGTCTCTTCATCTGTACCAGGTAACAGTTGAATGATGAATCCACCTGCCGCTTGGATTGTCTGATCAGCATTCACCAAAACCCCGACGCCTACAGAGGAAGGCACTTGTTCTGAATGCACGATATAGGACGTGAAATCTTCGCCTAACTCACCCGATATGAGTGGAACATGTCCAACAAAAGGATGCTGCAGTCCGATATCTTTGGATACGGTAAGCATGCCATCCGTTCCCACGGCTCGTGAAACATCTAATTTTCCTTGTTCATTCAGGTCAAAATCTGTTTGGGGATTTGTTACATACCCTCGGACTTCCCCTTTCGCATTGGCGTCTACCAACAGGGTGCCGATTGGACCGCCACCATCTATTTTTACTGTTAACTTTTCCTCACCTTTGAGCATCGCACCCATGATTACACTCGCTGTCATAGATCGGCCAAGCGCATCGGAAGCAGTCGGCCATGTCTGATGGCGACGTTGGGCTTCTCCAACTGTTTCTGTTGTTGTTACTGCATAAGCACGTACTTGATCGTTAAACGCAATCGCTTTTACTAAATAGTCTTTCATAACTTTACTTCCTTTCGTCCTTTAACGTTCTTTCTACTCGTTCTGATCGGCTTGCAACTTTTTCTGTTCACGCAATTTTTCAGGTGTGACATCATTGCCTAGTGGATCGAGCACCGTCATTCCTGAAACGGTGTTCAACACTTGCCCGCGAATTTCACGCAAATAATCTTGCTGCAAGACCGTTTGCTCAACCATTTCAGCTTTCGTCAGGCCTTCTTCCCGCTCTTTTTTCGCCAATTCATTAATTCGTTCTAAACCTTTAATCATTAATATTCCACTTCCTTCAATATCTAATGGCAGGAAAATGAGGGAGCACAGATTCCCCCAATTCCTGAATCACTTCTTCTGCAGGACGCTTTCCATGTTTCAAACCTAGCATCACATGATTCACTCCCGCATCCTCATAAGCACTAAGATAGTCAATTAAAAAAGCAGCACCGGATCTAAACCCGCCCTGTATCGGTTTCGGGGCTTCCCTCGGATTTTCAGATAAGTCGATCGCCAATGTTTGTGCAAACGGTTTGAATCCGCCCGCCGCTTCGTGCCATTTTTTCACAAGTTCACGTTGTTCATTGACCCCTTGCGAATAAAATAGCCAACCGTCTGTATGTTCGGCCAACCATTCAATCGTTTGGCCAGAATAACCTGTTCCAAAAACAGGAATCGTGGACAAAAGCGGTTTAGGGACAACATCCCCTTCAACCAGTTCGACCCTCTCTGTCAGGATGTTCGGAAAGGTTTCTCTCCATACTGTTTTCATCACTTTAATCGATTCTGCAAATAAATTTTCACGCTCATTACGCGCCACCTTAAACGCAGGAAATTCGATGGGGCGATCTCCAGTTGCAACGCCCATTAAGAAACGTTGTTTTGAGAGTTGATCGAGCGAAGCAGCCGCTTTCGCTATATGGAGCGGATGTCGCAGCGTGGTCACGATACTTGCGGTGCCAAGCGCAATCCGATCTGTGTGCGCGGAAACGTAAGAAAGAAATACCCACGGATCATAAAGGGCTCCGACATCACCGAAAGTCGGGTCGTAAAGCGGGGAATCTCTTACGAACAAAGAGGCAAAACCTAGCTGTTCCGCCTTTTTCGCAAGGGTCATTTGCGCTTCCAAATCCATCGTCGGAAAGCTTCCTTTATACGCTTCCAAGGGGAATAGGAGTCCAAGCGTTAAGTGATGTTCTTTAAATGTCCTTACAAAACCATGATGCGATTGAAATTTTTCCATAACGTTGTTCCCCTACTTCCTCCATTTTCTTACACGACCATTTTTTCGGTAACCCATTCTTTTAACTCCTCCACTTTCCCAGGAAAGCGATTCGCTGTTTCTTCATATAAAGATGCTATTGTTTCACGCTTCAACACCGTTTTCCAAGCAGATTCAGCCTCATCCATCAAGTCCGATAACAAGCAGCATCTATCTTCTTCTTCCAATTCAAGCATGTCATCCAGAATTCCGCTGGGAGAATAAAGGGATTGTTGCCCCTCAATCGCAAGATAAACATCGTAAACTTGGATTTCCTCAGGTTTTTTCTTTAATTTAAAGCCGCCCTTCACTCCTGGAACCGAAGTGATCAAATCTGCCCTCACTAATTTCCTCAACAATTTCTGAAAATAGGTTGGGGAAGTTCCTAATTGTTGACTGATCGCCTCTCCAGGTAGTACCGCTTTATCTGGCAACATTTTCAGCAAAATGATGGCGTACACAGATTGCTCAACGCCCGTTTTCATCTGCACAACATTCACCGCCTTTTATCAATTACGCCTCGGCGTAATTGCGTCCAGATTTTTTTCGAGCTTGCTCGCATCTAGCTCCGGGCTCCAGGAGCTCGGGTCATAAGTCAAAGTTGCTCTGTGGCAAAAAACGCCACGCCGCATCTTCTCCTTATGCCTGTCGCTCCTAAGCAGGCGCCCTTCGCTTTCGGGAAAAAAGCTCCTCTAAAAAATCTGTGACATCCGCCGGAGGCTTTATCTTCGTTCAGCGGGCGTTTGAACACCCACTGAACAGGAAACAAAACAGCATTCATCCCGCCACCTATAGAGGTGGAAGTCTTCTGCTGAATGAAGATAAAACATTTCTCATAAAACAACAAATATAACGTGGATATTTATTATCTACGTTAGTCTAACTCATTCGTCTGTAAAAGTAAATATACAAGCTCATCGTCACTTTTTTCCATTCTAATTAAGCATTCTATTATTAGCACAATCATATCTGTAAAATTAAAAAGCTGTTTAACGTGTGTCTCCCCACATTAAAACAGCTTTTCAATATGTATTTCATCCGATAAAAATCGACAGTGCACTATACACTAATAACAATCCCATTACAACGTTAAATTGCTTTCGATGGTTAGATAGAAACTTCTGGAATATCGAACCGAAGAGACTCCAACTGCATGTGCTCAACATTCCGACGGACCCTAAAAATAATGATAATAGCAGCAAGCTGATCGTCGAACTATGATACGGGAGAATGAATGTCGCAACTACCGTAATGCCATATAAAACACCTTTTGGGTTGACAAATTGCAACAGCATCCCTGCCATAAAGCTATTGTATTTTCCTCCTCCATCATGATCCGCGCTTCCTGTGCTCGTCATGATTTTAATCGCCAAATACACCATATACCCCGCCCCTAAAATCATCATCGGTAATTCAATTTTGGGGATAAAACTATGGAGGACCAAATTGAAATAACTGGACAACATCATAATGATAAAGAAACCGGCACCTACACCGAGACAGAACCGAAGTGTTTTCTTAAACCCATAGTGATTTGCAAAAACCATGGCCATAATATTATTAGGACCAGGCGTGAAACTCATGACAAACACGTACAACAAGAATGATAGTACCGGCATCGCAAACCTTCTCCCTAGCAGATAAATTACACTGGCTAAAATAAGCAGTATGTTATTTTCTTTTTATTGTACTGTCGACACGATATATTGTACATATCAATTGGAAAAATCCTCTATCGTATCATCAATGAAGAATGGAAAGAAATCTACTAGAAAAGAGCCAAGCCCAGAATGTTCTCTGTACTTGACTCTTAGTCTGTCATCTATCCGTTTGACAGATTTACATGATCAATATTCACATGCATCTGTCAGCTCAATGGCTCATTCAGAAGACGATCTTTTCTACCGTGTAGGAAATAATAAAGTACAGCCGTAGCTACAACTACAATGCTTAAGACAACATACATGGTGCTGTATCCAGTTGCCGAAATGAGGAAGCCAAGGAGATAAGGGCCGAAACCGAAACCGGCATCCAAAAAGATGAAGAATGTCGAGGTAGCCAATCCCATCCGATGCGCAGGGGTCAATTTGACGGCAATCGCCTGCGTACTCGATTGCATATTCCCGAAGCCCAAACCGATCAGTGCGCCGGCGACCAACAAGATGATGCCGCTCTGTGCCGTACTTAGAAGAAGCATGCCGGCAGCAAAAAGGAGAAATGCCGGATACATCACGAAGTTCGCGCCTTTTAGATCTAATAATCTTCCGGAGAATGGCCGTGATACAAGAACGGCAATCGCATAAACGAGGAAGAAAAAGCCTGCCGCTTCCACCAAATCAATTTCAATCGCATAAAAAGTAATAAAAGAAAGGACACTTGAGTAACAGAAAGCAAGCGCTAACGTAATAATGGCAATCGGCAATGCTTTCGGCTCAACAAAATTTGTCCATTTAAAGCCCCCTGCCTCGGCTGTCTGTGCCGGGATTTCTACTGGAGGAATACGAATAAGAAATGCGATCAATAGACTGATGATACCTAATACAAGACAGAAGGCAAAAATCATTCGGAAACTAGTATGCTGGCTCATAAACATGCCGATGAACGGGCCGATTGCAGTGGCCAATGTCGCACTCATGCTATAATAACCAATACCTTCCCCTCTTCGTGAAACGGGAATTGCTTGCGTAACAAGCGTTCCTGTCGCTGTACTCGCTACCCCCAACGCAATTCCGTGGATCAAACGGTTAATGAGTAGAAAAGTAAGTCCGATATTGACAAAATATAAAACGACTGCCAGTGTAAAAAAAAGCAATCCAATATATAATGTTCTCATTCGACCAATCACATCAAGGTAGCGTCCGATAAAAATCCGTCCAATCAGCGCCCCTATGATAAAAATCCCCGTGACAAGCCCTGCTTCACTCGTTGAAGCATTATATTCGTCTACCGCATAAACCGCAATCGTCACGACTAATAAATAAAAGATTAAAGAAATCAAGAAATTGATAGATGATACAATGATAAAATCCTTCGTCCATAATTTTGGCCTATTCATCTTTTTTACCTTCTTTATTTAGAATGTTTTCTCGTATTTGAGGAAGCAATTGCGATAGCACATATTGCTTTTCTTTCGAAATTCCTTCCGTCATGCTATTTTCCAAATCCGTTATCTTACTTCGACATACTTGGTAAATCTCTTCCCCTCTTTCCGTCAGCTGAATGATTTTTTCCCGTCGATCAGTACCCGGTATTTGCTTAACGATTTGGAGTTCTTCCAAACGGTGGACCCTTCTCGTAATGGTCGGTTTTTCAACTTCATAGTAAGTTGAAATATCAACAAGCGTCGAAGAACCGTTGTTTTTCACATAATGAATCACTTGCCATAATGAATAAGAAAGCTCAAATTGGCTCAATAGCTCATTTAGCGAAGTAATCAATGGTCGGTAAAGACGTAAAAAATGCCGAAAAAAACCTTCCAAGCTATTCACCCTTTCCTTATATAGTTACCGAAAGTAATAGTTACTATAGATAACTATACGCCTTTCTCAATTCAATGGCAAACTAATAGTTCCATTTGATCTATACTATAATTCCAACAAAACATCTTCAATTCGGCTTGCCATACCTTTCGATGATGAAGTCGATAAAATATCTGCTGGCGATCGGGAGCACCTTTTTATCTTTATAAGCTAGACTGATTTTACGAAATACCGATGGAGCAATCGGTTTCGTCACGATAGGATACGGGCATCTATTCAAGACAAGTTTGGATAAAATCGATATCCCTAGCCCCTGTTCGATCATGGCCATAATGGAATAATCATCATGCACTCGGTATTGGATGTTCGGCTCTAAATTGTTTTGTTGAAAAATGGATAGCGGTTCATTTAGTTCTCCTTCGTCCAAAAGAATATAGGGATCATTTGTTAAGTCTTCCAAGGAAACAGTGTGGTGCGTAGCTAAAGGATGGTCCGTCGGCAACACAGCAAGCATTTCGTCTTCTTGGAGTAGGATTGTGTTCAGATTCGATACAGCGGTTGGATTGACAAAGCCGAAATCTACACGCCCTTCTTTAATCCAGTTTGAAATCGTTGTATATTCCCCTTGATGCAATTCAAACTCCACATTCGGATATTGTTCCTTAAAATCCTTCATCAGCCCCGGCAGCCAATTGCACGAAACACTTGAAAACGTTCCAATCCGGATCAACCCTCTTTGTAATCCTTGCATTTCATTATGCTTTTCGATCAACTCCCGATGTGAATTACGGATATTCCGGATATAAGGCAAAAACTCTTCACCATCGGGCGTCAATGTAACCCCTTTACGGGAGCGCAAAATCAGCGTAGTCGAAAGCTCTTTCTCCAATGAGTGAACCATTTGGCTGATGGCAGATTGCGTAAAGCCAAGTTCTTCAGCTGCCTTCGTAAAACTACCTGTTTCAATGATTTTAATAAAAGCTTCATATGGATTCATTCTCTTACCCCTTTCATTAGCAAATCTAATAGTACTATAATAATCATTCATTTTATTAATGTAAAGTAGGATGATACAATACAGGTACACTGGATGAAAGGTAGAGACATACAACTATGACTCAACGACAGGCAAACTTGATTTTAGCGACGGTTTCACTGGCATGGGGAACATCGTATATTTTTATGAAGATTGCGGTGGAGGCAATTCCTACCTTAACAATCATCGCTCTACGATTCGGTCTTGCATTTCTCGTCATGAGCGCAATATTTTCCAAGAAAATTATTCATGTCGATACTAGAACGTTGAAATACAGTGCGATCGTAGGTGCTTTGCTAGCTGGAATTTTCTTTGCGATCATGTATGGCGTGCAAACTACGACCGCTTCTACAGCAGGTTTTTTGACAAGTACAACCGTGATTCTTGTACCCATTTTACAAGTATTCATCACCCGCAAATTGCCAAATAGCAAAATTGCTTGGGGCGTTCTGATAGTCATGATCGGTTTGTCATTTCTTGTAATCGGCGAGGATTTTACGATAACAACGGGTGCACTTCTTTGTTTAGTGGCCGCCCTTTTCTATGCAATCCATATTATTGTGACAAATCGCTTTGTACGTAAGGTGGATGCCTTGCAGCTAGGGATTTATCAATTGGGATTTGCTACACTCTATGTAACCATTGGCGCCTTTGTATTTGAAACACCTGTTTTACCGAACAGCGCCATCCAATGGACTGCGATACTCGGAATGGCACTTTTCTGCTCTGCATATGGCTTTGTGATGCAGCCCATTGCACAAAAATATACAACACCTGAAAGCGCCGGTTTCCTCTTTTCACTGGAACCCGTCTTTTCAGCAATCCTTGCCTTCATCTTTCTGCATGAAAATATGGGACTACAAGGCTATTTTGGCGCCCTGCTCATTTTAGTTGGTGTACTCATTGCAAACGGTTCGTCTAGAAAGCAACCGAATATGGCGTAGCCACAAGATACCAATCTTAGAAAAAAAGGTTTCGGAAAGAATCATTTTGCCTTAAAAATAGGAGCAGACCTCTTTGTAAAAGGCGTTGTTTCCATCTCTGACCCTATTCAAGCGAAAACGGATTGTAAATGATAAATAGCCCCATTTAATAATAAGCGGGGCTATTTATCATTTATATTCAATTGATGAAACCATCATAAAAGATCACAACTACCAGTAGTGCCACATTCAACTTTTTCATACCATTACCTCAACCCGGTAACACAATCCAAAAACGATTACCCGCATCCGTCGTGTCTATACCAATTTCACCTTGATGCCGTTCGATAATTTCCTTTGAAATGGCAAGTCCCAATCCAGAGCCACCGGTCATACGGCTTCGTGAAGCGTCAAGTCGATAAAACCGTCTAAATACGTTTTCTCTTTCCTTTTCTGGTATTGGTTTGCTAGGACCTGTAACCGAAATATAGTAAGCCTTTCCTCGCTTCTCCCCTGCTACTAGAATGGAGCCATCTCCCTCATAATAGCGGATAGCATTTTCCAACAAATTGCTAATGACCTGTTGGATTCCCACCACATGGATATCTAACTTACACGATTCGATCTTAAGGAGAATTGGAATATTCTTTTGTTCCAAAGTCCTTTCAAACATCGCGACGCATTGATGGAGGATAGTTTTGATTTCATGGGTTTCCTTTTCAACAATCGATTGGACGGATATGTAATCCCACTCTTTCAATTGTTCCAGTTGTTCCAGCATTTGGGACAATCGGTTCGATTCTTGATATAGGGAGGCAAAAAGTGCTTGATCTCCGGTTATATCTCCATCTTTCAATGCTTGCAGATACCCATTTAGATTCGATAAGGGCGTTCTTATTTCATGTGATACGTCAGTAACGAGCCTGTTCCTCTGCTGTTCATTCATCTCTAACTGTGCAATAAGCTCATTATATTGGAGAGCCAATTGACCAATTTCATCATTTTTATAGACGTTCACTGGATCAGGATAATGACCCTGTTTCAGCTCTTTCGTGGCTCGGATCAAACTTCGGATTGGTTTGATAAAGCGTTTGATTAGATAAAAATGAAGGACACTTCCCGTAAAGATTGCTATGATGATCAAGATCCATAAGTAGTTAAAAAGCGTACGATTGAATCGTTGCTGCCGAAGCGTATCCAAGCCTCCCACTTCCGCCGCTAGAAAGCAGGCGGTATGATAAATGGCCCAACCACTTAGGGCAGTTATCGCTACAACAACTATCACATTCAAAAATGTTAAGCGCCATAGAAATCCAGCTGGTATGAGTCGGGCTAAGCGCTTATTTATCCGAGACAAACTTATACCCCATTCCCCGAACCGTTTGGACACGCTTTGGTTTCGATGGATAGTCTTCTATTTTTTCACGAAGTTTTTTTATATGCGCATCAATGGTACGATCCATTATACTGCTTTCCATATTCGGATGAATTTGCTCCATAAGCTGTTCACGTGATAATACAATATCCGGATTTTGCATGAAGTAATACAATAAATTAAACTCATATTTTGTTAATTTTATATCTTTGCCGTAAAGTACAACTTCCCCTTTTCTTGGCATGATGCATAATCCTTCATAGACAATTTTTTGGCAAAACTGTCCCGTGCGACGAAGAACCGCTTCAACTTGCGCAATCAGTTCATTGGGGTCAAATGGCTTTGTCATATAAGCATCTGCCCCTAATTTTAAGCCGGTAATCCGATCATCAATCCGTACTTTCGCTGAAAGCATAATGACCGAAACCTCATTATGCGCTTGCTCACGTATCCAAGTGCAGAATTCTTCACCACTTACCTTGGGAAGCATGAGGTCCAATATGATTAAACAAGGCCGATGTGCTAGAAAAACTGTCTTCGCCTCTTCCCCATCACTTGCTTCCACCACTTCATAGCTGTTTTTCTTTAAATAGATACCGATCAGATTTCGAATCATTTGATCATCTTCAACAACCATAATCGTTTGTTTCATCACGAATCACCTCTATTCCTAGTTTACTCCATAGAAATAGCCTATTGCATCATTTCGAACTGCTGTACCATGAAGTCATAATTCAGTGCGCCTAACGTGACAAATTGAATGCGCCCATTCGCGTCAATCATATAAGTGGTTGGATAAGCCATCACCTGATATTCGTTTGAGACGGCGGATTCGTCATCCAAAGGAACTGTCAATGTCAGGTTCAATTCGTCTATAAACTTCTGAACATTCCTTGGATCTGATTCTGTTTCAGATAAATTCACAGCCAAAATTTTCACATCTTTCTTTTCCTGAAACTTTTGCATATCAGGCATTTCGGCGCGGCATGGCGGGCACCAAGTTGCCCAGAAGTTTAACATGACGCGTTGTCCTTTGTAATCTGACAACCTTACTGTCTCGCCATCTAATGTCTTCAGCTCAAAATCCGGTGCTAATTGACCTTTACGAATTCCAACTTCATTGGATTCAATCGCTTTTTCTCCGATATTCGCATTTTCATATTCGGAGGTATTTAGAGCTTCGTCTTTATCAGATGAATTGACAAACTCAAACACAGCCCAACCAAGCATTGCCCCTACAACCAACAAAAGTATTGCCTTTTTCATTGACCATTCCTCCCGTTCTCATCCTAATTTTTCAAACCACGTATCCTGCACTAATTTAAGTAGAAATTCAGTGATGCGTGGCATTTGACCAGTAAATAAGATCAAACCCATCAGAATCATGATGATGGCACCCGTTTTCATGATCACTTGACTATGACGAACAATCCACCTGGTCGATCCGAGGAAAAATGTCAGGATAAGAAATGGCAAGGAAAAACCAATCACATACATGACTGTATACAAGATTCCTTGACCTGGATCACTTGCAGCCAAAAATAAAATGGAACCGAATATCGGACCGATGCAAGGTGTCCATCCAGCAGCAAACCCCATTCCGACAAAAAAAGTACCTAAATAGCCAACAGGCCTTTTAGTGGATTGGAAACGCTTTTCTTTCATTAGCAATGAAATATTGATCCAACCACCAACAAAAAGGCCCATGAAGATAATGAAGACGCCGGCTAAACGTTGGATCAGCAGTCCTGAATCACCGATTAATAACGTTTGAATCCATTGACCCAAAAACGAAGCACCGACACCTAAACCAATAAAAACAAGTGAAATACCTAACAAAAAGAATACAGAATGGCTCAATAATTTACTGCGTATTTTAACGCTTTGATTTCCCTGCAGTTCTTTTACACTGATGCCTGTGATATACGATAAATACGCAGGGAAAATCGGCAACACACAAGGTGATAGAAAAGATAAAGCACCCGCCCCTATGGCCAGAAGCATTCCCACGACTAACATCGTATCCGTCTCAATTCCTCCCAATTACGACACCTTCTTTCTTTTTTTGAAAATAAGTATTGTTAAACAAACGATTAAAATGAAACCCAAGAACCATGGGGATATTGTATAGCCGAATACCATCGTAAATGGCATACTGAGAGCCACTCCCAATGTACCTAGCGTCCAACCGACCAACATGATGAGATTGAATCGATCAATTGCTATCCGATCACGGTTCACGATGACCACAATAATAAGCACAGCAAGTAATCCCATATATCTGATTGAATATGTATTGTCATTCCATACGATTTGAATGAATTCATAAACAAACGACGCGATTAAAAAGACATAGAGAAAAGCATTTAATAATGGAGGGATTTTAATTTTTTGCCGTTTGGATTTGATTGTGATTGTAAGCACGCTTGCAAAAAACGCTAAGTAAAATGCAGTTGAATTACTTGGGTAGGCTAATATTGACAAGGGGTCCTTGATAAAGACAGAAAGGTTTAAAAGAATTTTCCCAACCCATATATAAATAACAAAATTCATCAGTTGCTCCAAAAGCTCTCCCAGATAAGTTTTCTTTTTTTCCTTTGTTAAATCACTTAAGAAGTAATAAGTGAAAAAACCGACAGCCAAACTTAAAATGATCATACCGACGGACAATTGTGTACTTGACATGGCTAATGTGAACCCCCTAGATCAATTACGCCTCGGCGTAATTGCGTCCAGATTTTTTTCGAGCTCGCTCGAAAAGCTCCCCTAAAAATCTGTGACATCCGCCGGAGGCTTTATCTTCGTTCAGCGGGCGTTTGAACACCCGCTGAACAGAAAACAAAACCGCATTCACCCCGCCACCTCTGGAGGTGGGAGTCTTCCGCTGAATGAAGATAAAAATCGCTCACTGTCAACAATACTAAAGGTTTATGAAAGTTTGATGAAAATGGACAATCATTCATTTTAATTAGCTACATCAAAAAAACGACTCAAATGCATCGTTTAGAGTCGTTTTTTGATTTGCTGTATGAAATTTTCGGGTCAAATAGTTTCACTTCAACCCTGTTGCTTCTCAGGTTTTTGACCGACAAACTGAATCACATGTGACAGTCCATTATGAAGTTCACCTTCATGGCGGGTAACCTCTCCCATGAAAAAATGAACGATGCGCCAATCAGCAAAGACTTTCAAAAACTCTTCCGGCTTGTATAAAAAATCCAGATCTTGTGGTCCGCCGCTTTTATAAGGGATCTGGTAATGTGAATAGACCTCTGTCAAGTAATAACCACCCGGCTTTACAGCTTCCTTTACACCTTGAAGGGTTTTCTGTCGGAGTTCTGTCGGGAAGTGGCCGAAGATGCATACAATAGCTTCCCACTCCTCTTCACTCCAGTGCGCTTCGTTTAAGTCAACAAGTTTAGTCGAAACCGTTACCCCTCGTTCTTCAGCGAGCTTATTTGTTTTGGCTAGTCCCGATTCCGCATAATCCCACGCAGTGACGTTCAGGCCCTGTTCTGCCAAATAAACTGCATTGCGCCCTTCTCCTTCGGCTATAGCTAAGACATCCCCGGAAATTTTGATTTTCTGTTGAAATTCCGATAAAAAAGCATTCGGTTCCCTGCCATAAACATAATTGTCTGATTGAAAGCGAGTATTCCAATGGTTCAACTTTTCATCATCCTTTCTATGTAGTTTTTGAAACTCTAATTGCCCTATATGAGTGCCTATTAATTGTTTGAAATTAATAGTTGCAAAATGCCTATATCCATTTTTCCTCCGTTAGAAAAGGGAACCAATTACTCGTACCCTTTTTATCGGACCGCACAACGATTCGGACCCATTTCCATTTCTCGTTGTGTTTCTTCATCAGTATTCATTTTCCCCATATTCATCTCTCTAATCTCTTGATATGCATTTGGCTGGGCTGGTAAATTTTCAGTGACTAGCTTTCTAAATTCATCCTCGTCCTCAATGTTTAACCCATGATTGGTTTCGTAGAGTGTATTTAATTTTCCAGCTACACTGCCATCCGTATTTAGTTCATCTATGATCATGAAGTGTGCTGGTAAAACGATAAGTTCTCCCGATAATTCTTTGTATCTTTTGTATAGACTTTCCCTCAAATCTCCAACCCAATCTTCCGCTAACCCAGCAAGATCTGGTCTTCCGATTGAATCAATAAATAAAATATCCCCTGATAGTAAGAACTGTTCGCCCACAACAAAGGAAGTAGAGCCAATCGTGTGGCCTGGAGAATAGTAAGCATGAATTTTGATGGCAGTATCGCCAATTAGCACTTCATTTCCGTCTTCTAATGGTTGATAATCAAACGTTACGTCTAAGGCATCTTTCGGTGGGAGCCAATAGGTTGCGTTTGTTTCTTCAGCTAGTTTTCTTCCCCCAGAAATATGATCGGCATGTAGATGCGTATCAAATACATGAGTGATCTTTGCATCAATCCGATCTGCAAATACAAGATAAGCATTCGTCATTCTTGCCGCATCAATAATGGCAGCCTCACCATTTGAAACGACCATGTAAGATAAACAACCCTTACCGATTCGTACGAACTGATAAATCTCGCCGCCATTTTTTAAATCTCCAATTTTAACAGGTTCCAAATGTTCACTCCACGCTGTCATTCCACCTTCTAAGGAATAAACGTTACGTCCTGCCTCCGACAGCATTTCTGCAACCATGATTGATGAACGCCCTTTTGCACAAACAACGAGTACGTCTTTATCGGTAGGAATCTTATCCAAAATGCCTTCCACACCATCCTTTAATTCGATGTATGGAGCATTTAAATAATTGAAGTTTTCCCCTTCAATTTTCCATTCGGTGAAATTATTTACGTTACGAACATCTAAAATAAATAGTTCTTCTTTGTTAAATATCTTTTTCGTTACTTCTTTTGAAGTCAAGTTATTCACAGTCATACAGTTACCTCCTATGGTATATACCATTTAAAAAAATTTTAAAAGGCAGTTTTCTGTTCGTCCCCTTTATTTCAAAGAAACTTTCCCTTGCACTTCAATGACCACACCAGCTTTTTTCAACAAATTCCCGACTTCACAACTTTTATCTGCTCCTTCTATCGCTCTTTCTGCAGATTGTACGTGATCTTCTGTGGCATCCGCAGCTAAAACGATTTGTGGAGCATGCGCAATGTTAAACCCTGTATTGGATACAGAAGCTGCAGTATTTATTGTAAGTTCCACTACAGGTAGTTTTCTAGTTTCGAGCATATAAGTAAGCGTTGCGATATAACAAGTTGTTGCTGAAGAAACGAGCAGCTCTTTTGGATCTGTCCCGTTCCCACTACCACCTAAAGCTGTCGGAATAGCAACGTCCGTTTCTAGATAATCCGCTGTAAGTGTACCTTTTCCAGTTTTTCCACCATTCCAAACAATATTCAAATTTGTTTTTAATTCAGCCATCATTAACAATCCTCCAGTAATTTAATAATATTAACTTTATCAAGGTTTCAATACCCATGTAGGTATTAAAACCTTCAAAAAAATCACCTTACTACCCTCTCCAAGTAAGCATGCCGCCTTTTACATTTGTCACTTTTGCAAATCCTAATTTCTTCAATATCTTACTCGCATTTTTGCTCCTCATCCCACTTTGACAAATGACAATCACTTCTTTATCCTTTGAAAGCTCCTGATCCGCTTTTTGAGAAAGTTGGTTGAGAGGGATATTTTTAAAGCCTTTGATATGATTTCCTTTGAATTCACCCGGTGTTCGGACATCGACAAATTGCTTTTCCTTGCTTTGTAACTCTTCTTTTAAATCAGTTGTTGAGATATGCCGCACACCTTTTGTAGGGAGAACACGCTGTAAGATGAAAAACAGGAAAAGTGCAATAATGACATAATTGAAAAATTCCAAATCTAACTCCACCTCTCTATACCCATATAGGTATTTATATAATTAAAAAAATTAACCTTTTTATCCAGAACTTCTTTTACCGCTACCCCTACAGGTATATTAATAGCTGAAAAGAAAGCTGTCAACCATTAGATTCTTATCTGCTTTTTACAAGCAAGTTGACAGCTTCCTTAATGAGTTCGTCCGTTTTGACCCCATTTTGTTCAGCCTCTTGAACACATTCAACTAAGTTGGAACTGACAATCACCCCTATTGTTCGATCTACTGCGGAGCGAACAGCGGATAACTGCGTAATGACCTCTTTACAATCTTTGTCTTCTTCCATCATCTTCAAGATTCCACGAAGTTGCCCTTCCATGCGCTTGACTCTGTTTTTCATTTGATCATTGTATTCCATGAGTATTCACCTCCACTATGCTGTTATTCTTGATGAGATTTACAATCAGTTCATAAAAAATAGCATTTTATATTTTATGCATCAAAAAAGCCTAACACCATTTTATACCCTTGCAGGTATATTGTCAACTTCGGACACTGAAGCTGCTCACAATGGTTGATGTGTATGAAGTTGAAATCCCCCATTCTTATCAAAATGCATTATTTATTAATGACAATCGACAACTTATAGTTCACGTGCTTATTTAAATCTTCTAGGAATTGATCCAGTTCTGCATTGGATGGAAATTTGCATTCGAGAAGATAACAACCATCTCCACTGATTTTATAGTTGTGAATTACATAGGGTTCTTGTGTTTTTAAGAATGACAGATACGGTTGATGGTAAGTGCCTTCTGTCATGATCGTAATAAAAGCATGCGTAACATACCCTAACTTGTCTTGATTAACTTGGATGGTATACCCCTCTATCACTCCGTTATCCTCTAGTTTTGCAACTCTCGCCGAAGTGGCTTGTCCGGTCAAATGGACTTTCTCACCTAATTCTTTCATTGTAATCCGGCTGTTTTTAGCTAGTTCATCTAAGATAAGCAGATCCGTGTCATCCAACATTTTTTCAAATCCTTTCAATAATCAAGTCAAACTGTAAAAAGACTTGATTTTTCCTCTGTATCACCTAATTGCCCATAGTATAAACTATACCTGAATCAAAGGAAAGAGGAGATGTTATTATGGATATTCAACTTATTCGAAATGCTACACTCGTAGTACAATATGCTGGGAAAAAGTTTTTAATTGATCCTATGTTAGCAGAGAAAGGAGCTTATCCACCTTTCGGACCTCAAGGAGGATTTCCCCCTGCACCAAGACAAGATCAAAACAATCCTTTAGTTGGCCTTCCAACGTCTATTGATAATATCGTGTCCAATCTTGACGCTGTCATTGTCACTCATCTCCATTTAGACCACTGGGATGATGCGGCTATAGAAGCATTGCCAAAAGATATTCAATTGTTTGTACAAAATGATGAGGATGCATCAGTCATTCAAAACGCTGGTTTCACCAATATTGAGATTTTACAAGAGAATACAGTGTTTGAAGGCATCCAATTCATTAAAACAAAGGGTGAACATGGGAGAGGCCCACTAGTAGAACTTGCGGGACAAGTGTGTGGTGTTGTCTTCAAGCACCCTGATGAAAAAACGTTATATCTAGCTGGAGATACGGTTTGGTATGCTGCTGTTCAAGAAGTGATCGAATCACATAAACCAGAAGTCATTGTGGTCAATGGTGGAGACAATCAATTTTTGGAAGGCGGTTCACTCGTCATGGGGAAAGAGGATATCTATGAAGTGTATAAAGCGTCCCCAAATGCAAAAATTATTTCAACCCATATGGAAGCGGTCAATCACTGGACATTATCAAGAGAAGAATTAAGAAACTTTACGAATGAAAAAGGGATTTCTTCTAATGTATTAGTGCCAGATGACGGCGAATCTTACACATTTTAAGCATGAAACAGACAGAAAAAACAACATTTCTGTCTGTTTTTTATTTTGATACTGTCATGGGCTTCAATCAACTACACCAAAATATCAAACCAAATCTTCACTGCCGTACCTGCAATCAGAATTGCTAAAATAACTTGTAAAACTTTTGTATCCATGTTCTTACCGGCTTTCGCTCCAAGCGGCGCTGCGAGCAGGCTTGCCACAATCATAATAATGGCTGGCCAATAAGCCACTTGACCAGTAACGAGTTTACCTACACTCCCTCCGCTTGAAGAAATAAACGTAACGGCTAGACTTGTTACAATCGTCATTCGTGTTGGTATATGCAGGACGGTCAACATGATCGGTACGAGTAGGAATCCGCCTGCGGCACCGACTATACCAGATGCGATTCCTACTATTAAAGCTAAGATGGTTGCGATTGGCTTATTAAATGTCACTTCATTTAGCGGGATATCATCTACTGGCTTTTTCGGTACAAACATCATCACTGCAGCAATGACGGCAAGAATACCATATACGACATTCACCGCTTGTTCTGATAAATAGCTAGAGCCATAACTACCAAGTAAACTCCCAAGTAAGATGGCTCCTCCCATATAAATGATGAGTGGTTTGTTCAGATAGCCGCCTTTTCGGTATGCCCAGACTCCGGCAAGGGAAGCAAACAGTACTTGTACCGCACTGATACCTGATACCTCATGGGCTGTAAAGGCTACAAGGCCGAACATGGGAGGTATATATAACAGCATTGGATATTTAATGATCGAACCACCAACACCTAACATACCGGATAAAAAAGAGCCGATAAATCCAATAGCAAATACGACGATGATAAATGTTAAATCCATGGATTACCCTTCTTTCCAAAGTAAAATAGCGAGTATTGATAGCTACTCGCTATTTGATTTTCATTATGCTTTTTGAATATAGAAATAGAGCACGTCTTCTTCTGTTTTTTGCTCTACTATCGTGTGGCCACCCGATTTTGCCCATGCCGGGATATCACTTAGCGCACCTTTGTCCGTTGCCAGCACTTCAAGTACTTCACCGGAGTTCATCGTATCCATCGCTTTTTTTGTTCTAACGACCGGCATTGGACATGCAAGTCCTTTTGCATCTAGTGTTTTTGTAATGTTCATGTGAATGACTCCTTTATTCATTTTTATCGAACCGCACAGCGATTCGGTCCAATTTCCATTTCGGTTTGTTCATCATTGTCAGGATTGATTTTACCCATATTGACTTGACGGATTTGTTCGTACGCATTTGGTTGTGGGGGTAAGTTATCTGACACCGTACGACGGAATTCTTCTTCGTCATCGATGTTCAGCCCATGATTTTCTTTAAATAGATCACCAAGACGTCTTGCTACCGTTCCATCTTCATTCAATTCATCAATGATCATGAAATGTGCAGGTAATACGACCAGGTCTTCTGCCAGTTCACGGTAACCGGAATATAATGTTTCGCGTAAATCCCCTACCCAATCTTCCGCTAGCCCCGCTAGGTCTGGACGACCGATGGAGTCAATAAACAAAATATCTCCTGTTAGTAAAAATTGAGCATCAATAATAAATGATGTAGAACCAATCGTATGACCAGGTGAGTACAGTGCATTTACATCAATTTGAGATGCACCGATTTTCACGTTTAGGTCATCCGTGAGTGGCGTGTAATCAAACACCACTTCTGTCGCGTCTTTTGGTGGTAAATAGTAAGTTGCGCCTGTTTCGGTTGCGATGTGACGTCCACCTGAAATATGGTCTGCGTGTAAGTGTGTGTCAAACACATGCTTGATTTCTACACCTTTTTCTTTTGCAAAGTTTATGAATACATCCGTGAAACGGACTGCATCAATAATTGCTGCTTCTCCTCCGGAAATCACCATATAGGATAGGCAACCTTTACCTAGACGAACAAATTGGTAAAGTTCACCGCCATTTTTTAAGTCAGCCACTTTTATTGGTTCTAAGTAGCTGCTCCAAGATTTCATACCACCTTCAAGGTAGGCCACTTCACGACCAGCTTCAGATAGCATTTCTGCTACCATGATAGAAGACCCTTCTTTCGCACAGACGACTAGGACATCTTTATCCGTCGGAAGTTTCGATAGAATTTCTTCCACACCATCTAATAATTCAAAGTAAGGAATATTTAAATACTCAAATTTATGCCCTTCAATTTTCCAATCTTCAAACGCATCTCCGTTACGTACGTCTAAAATAAATAGTTCTTCGTTATCAATTACTTTTCGAGCAACTTGTGCTGCTGTCCATTTGTTTACAGTCATCTTCTCTTACCCCCCTAGGTATATTAGTGTCGATTTTTTTGCAGTGAGGGAAGTTCCCCCACTGCATGAAGTTTTTCTGATTAGAATGTTAATGTTGGCGCCGCATCTTTAGCGAACTCTAGGAATGTTACGGCTCCACCCACTTCGATTCCATCCACGAAATCTTCTTTGGTTAGCCCCATCACATCCATTGTCATTTGACAAGCAATAAATTTCACACCAAGATCTTGCGCAATTTCTACGAGTTGTGGAATGCTGGGAACATTCGCTTTTTCAAAGCCTTCGGCGAAATGTTCCTTTCCAGCTGGCATTTCTAATGTATGCATGGCTTGCTTGTGAATTAAGTTCAACCCTTCAAACGTGAAGAAGATTTGTACCTCTTTTTCTGAAGCTGCTGCTGCCGTTGCGATATTGAATACTTTGTAAGCATCAAACATTCCACCGTTTGCTGCAATAATAGCTACTTTTTCTGACATCATCAATTCCTCCTAGATTTCTTTTGTTAGGTTGCCGTTCCACTCATTCATACCTGGTAAAACGTTATAAACTTTTGTAAAGCCGTTAGTTGCTAAAAGTTGTGCTGCCAAATCTGAGCGATTGCCTGTACGGCAAATCACATAAATTTCTTGTTCTTTATTCAATTCCGCAAGACGAGATTCTAATTCTCCCATCGGAATGGATTTGGCACCTTCAATATGCCCAAACGCATATTCAGCTGCTTCACGTACGTCTAAAATCAAACCGTTCTGTGATTGAAGTTCTTCAAGTGAAATCGTTTGTTCAAAGGCCTTTTTCACTCCTGGCTCATTAGAACCTTTGCGAATGTAATGATAAAGAACATCGCCTTCTTCCACTGTACCTAAATATTGATGTCCGACAGTACTTGCCCAAGCAGTTAAATCAGCTTTTGACCCTCTATCTGTCGCTTGAATTTCTAATACTTGGCCTTCTTCGAGATCGCTGATTGTTTTTTTGGTTTTTACAACCGGCATTGGACAGGCTAAACCTTTTGCATCTAATTGCATATTAGCTAGAATCATACCGCTACCTCCCTTAGATGATTAATTATCGTGACAACATCTTTACCTATACCCGCATAGGTATAATTTACGGTAATAAAATAGTCGTTTCTGGATAACGACTGTTTGCTTGATGCTTTATAAGATTCTCGCTACTTTCAATCATGAGAATCGATCACAAGACTTATATTATACCCCTACGGGTAATAAGTCAACTCATTAATTTGAGTAATGATCACATTTCAGCAGTTGAGGGATAAAAAGAAGAATCCATTTTGAAAAAGCTTGCTCAAAATGGATTCTTAAAATGACTAAAATCCTTGGAAATCTCCGAAGATCGGTTGAATTAATGAATTGATAAATGTAAGTTTATCAAAAAACAGGATCATTCCCATTGCAATCATAATTCCACCGCCTACTTTCATTACGGAGCCACTGTATTTTTTTATCCAAGCGAATTTAGTAATGAAAAATGCCATGAATAGAAAAGGAATACTAAAACCTAAAACATAAGCTGCCATATACCATAGACCCTGTGAGGGATTTGCACCTACAAGTGTTAATGTAGCCGCTAAAATCGGGCCCATACAAGGTGTCCAGCCTAATGCAAAAGCTAGTCCAATCAGTACTGAACCTAAATAGCCGGCGGGTTTATTTTTAATATGCAGTTTATGCTCCTTCATCAAAAATTTTGGTTGGAGTAACCCAATCGTAATCAATCCAAAGATCACCATTAAGATAGCACCAATTTGCCGAATTAAACTTCCATATTGAAAGTACCAATTCTCTAATAAACTCGCGCTTCCCGCTGTTCCGAAACCGAACACTAAATAAATGATTGAAAAGCCAACTAAAAAGAATAATGTATGCAAAATTGCTTTTCGCTGCCCTTTTAATTCACCCATTTGTATTTCTGCTACACTCATTCCCGTAATATACGATAAAAATGCAGGATAAAGTGGAAATACACAAGGGGATATGAAAGTTAACGCACCTGCACTGAATGACAGTAAAATAGAAATGTCCGCCATCAACGTTCCCTCCATTTTAACCTACATACGTTAATTGTTTATTGTCGTGATACACTTGGTTAATCGTTCCTCCACCAAGGCATACTTCTCCTTGATAGAAAACAACTGCTTGTCCAGGTGTGATAGCACGAATCGGTTCGTGGAAAATAACTTTAACTTTGGAATCATCCAAGCGCTCCACCGTCACTTTATTGTCCGACTGGCGATAGCGGAATTTTGCTGTACATTCAAATGTATGTGGTATATCTTCCTTTGAAATCCAGCTGACATTGTCAGAAATGATGCTGTCTGAATAGAGCATTTCATGATGGAAGCCCTGTTCCACATACAGCACATTCCTTTGCAGATCCTTTCCTACGACAAACCAAGGATCACCGTTTCCTCCAATCCCCAATCCATGCCGCTGCCCAATGGTATAGTACATGATTCCATCATGTTGTCCGACAACTTTTCCATCGAAAGTCTCCATATTCCCCTTTGGGGCAGGCAAATAACCACTTAAGAACTCTTTGAAATTTCGTTCTCCGATAAAGCAAATGCCTGTGCTATCTTTTTTGGATGCGGTCGCCAAGTTAGCTTCGGCTGCCAATTCTCTTACTTTTGGTTTTTCGATATCGCCAAGCGGGAATAACACCTTACTTAACTGCTCTTCTGTTAATTGATTAAGGAAATAAGTCTGGTCCTTATTTTCATCCTTCCCTCTTAACATGCTGACTTTCCCGTTTTCTCTGATCACTCTCGCGTAATGTCCTGTAGCTACATAATCGGCTCCAAGGCTCATCGCATGATCTAAAAATGCATTGAATTTGATTTCTTTATTGCAGATTACATCGGGATTTGGCGTTCTTCCTGTCTTATATTCTTCTAGGAAATAAGTGAACACCTTGTCCCAATACTGCTTTTCAAAATTCACGGCATAATACGGAATATCCAGTTGATTGCAGACGCGGATAACATCCTCGTAATCTTCTGTAGCCGTACAAACGCCAAATTCATCTGTATCATCCCAATTTTTCATAAATATCCCAATTACATCATAGCCTTGCTCTTTTAGAAGCATTGCAGCTACAGAAGAATCGACTCCGCCTGACATTCCCACAACGACACGTGTGTCTTTTGGTGCTTTCTCCATTTCGTTTCATCCTATCTTTTGATCACAAGTCCATCATGTAATTAACCGACCTGATCCATCTCTTGTTTATTCAATAATTTCCGTATGGAAACAGCGCTCCATATGATTTAGCATCGTTTCTCCAAGTTCAGTGAACGTGGCTATACCTCGTTTATGAATGGCCGTTTTGAATCCTTCTGCATCTGCCCCCGCAACGGTTAAAAAGTCACAAATATCCGTCGTCACTCCGACAGTATGAACCTTTTCTACCCCTGAATTTCGTAACGTATCGGCTAGATCTGTTTTGAAGAATGCATTATAGTTCGTTTTAGGCGAATAAATCAAATTCTTATTCTCTTGATGACTTTCAAACCAATCGTATAATTCTCCATACAATTGTTGTCCTTCTGTCCCCACAATATTATGTGGCGGCCATAATTCAAAGTGCGGGTCATCTGGTTGGTGTGCATCCATCGATACGACAACGAGATCTCCCCCCGCTAAAAACGTCGTTGCCAAATCCTTAATATAAGGCACAATGTCTTGAGCTGGCTTACCAACCGTCAATGTTCCATTATCTGCTACAAAATCATTGCTCATATCCACAATCAATAAAGCTTCTTTTGTCATTTAAAGTCAACTCCAAACAGTAATGTTATTGATCAATTTTCTTGCTATATCAGGATATCGTTTGTAGGCTATTATATTTTTTTGCTTCTTCTATATTCTTCATCTTGTTATCCCAACAAGCCTGGCTTAAATCAACAGGATACTCCGCCGGGTTTAATGAACGTTTGTACTCTTCCCATAAAAGGTCCAGTTGTTGCCCGGCATAGTATTGGATCTCTTGGATGCGCGGACGATCATACACAAGTGTGCCATTGACGAAAATATCTTCGTGCAAGTCTTTGGCTGTAAAATTGGTGACAAAATTTCCAATGTACGTATGCACAGGGTGGAACATATGAAGTCTTTCTTCTTTTTCGGGTTGTTCACTAGCTAAGGCGATATAATCCCCTTCTGATTTTTTCGTAAGATTATTGATAATGCGGTATACCTTTTTCAATCCCGGTGTTGTCACTTTTTCAGGACTCGAAGAAATTTTGATCGTATCACGCATCTGTCCGTTGTCATCTTCAATGGAGACCAATTTGTAGACAGCACCTAAAGCCGGTTGATCGTAAGCGGTGATCGCTTTCGTGCCAACTCCCCATGCATCGATTTTCGCTCCTTGTGCTTTCAAGTTCATAATGGTGTATTCATCCAGATCATTCGAAGCATAAATTTTAGCGTCAACAAAGCCTGCTTGATCTAACAACTTTCTTGCTTCTTTGGAGAGGTAAGCCAAATCTCCGCTATCTAAGCGAATGCCTACAAAATTTATGTTGTCACCCAGTTCTTTGGCGACTTGGATTGCCATAGGAACACCTGACTTTAAGGTGTCATAGGTGTCCACTAAGAAGACACAATTTTTGTGCCGTTTTGCGTATTTATGGAAAGCCGTGTATTCATCTTGATACGCTTGGACAAAGGAATGGGCATGGGTTCCTGAAACAGGAAGACCAAATCGTTTTCCAGCTCGAACATTACTTGTGCTGGAGAACCCACCGATATAAGCAGCTCTTGTCCCCCATAATGCGGCATCGAATTCATGTGCGCGTCTTGATCCGAACTCTGAGACGGGTTGCTCACCTGCGACTTGTTTGATGCGGGATGCTTTGGTTGCGATGAGTGTTTGATAGTTTACGATATTCAATAAAGCCGTCTCGATGAGCTGCGCTTCGGCTAACGGTGCTTCGACACGAAGAATGGGTTCATTGCCAAATACGACTTCCCCTTCTTTCATGGCGCGGACAGTTCCTGTAAAACGTACCGTTCGCAAATAGTCGACATAGTCTTCTCGATAGCCAAGTTCTGTTAAATAATCTAAATCGCTTTCAGAAAAATGAAATGTTTGGAGATAATCAATGATTCGTTCCAATCCAGCAAAAATGGCATATCCATTTCCAAACGGCAGTTTTCGAAAATACAATTCGAATACGGCTTTTTTGGTATGAATGTTATCTTCCCAATATGCCTCTGCCATATTGATTTGGTACAAGTCCGTGTGTAGGGCGAAGCTATCGTCAATATACTCGTTCATAACACTCTCCTCCTCAGCTAATAAAATACGACAGGACTTACTCACGATTAATAGATTTTTATGCTTTCGATTCTGTACTTTTTCGTAAGAGATCTTTAGCAAATTCAACAAGTTGACGACCTTCTTCGGTCCGAAGAAATTTTACATCCAAACCATCAGGACCCAGACGGAAACGGTCCAATGCGTCAGCATCTTTGAAAATTTGATATAGCAATACACCCCGTTCACCTAAACGAGGAGATTTCGCAATTTCTGATAATCCAAGTGAATCATCTTGGTCATGGTAATAGGTAATGTAGTAGGTTTGCTCATCAAAGGGCAAATCATGCGCTCGGCAATAATCCTTATAATACGCAGCAGCACGCGCTCCATGTCCTTTGTCGATCCCATCATCTAGACGACGGGAATCATGAAATACAGCTACCATTCCAAGCGCATTCTTTTCCTCGTCACTTAGCCCTTTTTGATGTCCGATAATGAGCGATAACAACAAGACACGAGCACAATGCGTTTTCGTGTGCCATTCACTATCCGGAAGCCAAAACTCTACATTTTTCTCCATGAATGCATACCATCGTTCATAAGGCTCTTTGATCGGTTGACAGATAGAATCATTCAGAACATTCGCTAGAAACATTTTTCAATCTCTCCTTTTTTCTGATTAGATGAATTACGCTTCGGCGTACTTCAAAATCTGTGACATCCGCCGAAGACGTAACTTGAATCAGCTTATTTCATCTGTACTAATTGCTCTAATACTTCCGCAATATTGCCATCGATCCCAATCGATTTAGCAGCAATCTCGTTTGGAATGAAAAGCTCTCTTCCCTTATTCAGGGTAATATAGGTAGCATTTTCCTCAAGATGGGTTAAATTCATAAATGGGGCTTTAATCAATTGATTTCTTGCACCTACCCCTAATTCCAGAAGAACTAGTTTTTTTCCATGTGCTATTTCGATAAAATCCCGATAAGCACGATAACTGGCTTGCCATGCTTCACCTTTTAGAAAATTACGATCGAATTCTAGATGGACTTGCATCGGCCCACCGCACTCCGGACATCTTGGAATGAGATCCAGAGGGACCCTTCCGTCCTGTTGGTTTCGGGCCATTGCACTCAATAGTTCATCACCTGGATAAATTTTATCGTGACAGCCATTCGTGCATTGCAGATTCCGACTGCTTCCTTCTATTTCGAATAGACGTTCCTCTGGAAATCCTGCCTGTCTGAAATGGTCGTCTATGTTAGAAGTCACCACAAAAAAGTTTTTATCTTTCACTAATTCATAAAGATTCTTCATGACTGGACTGGCTTCTTTGTCATATAAAAAGTAATCGTACATGCGGCTGAAGAATGCCCATTTTTCTTCCTCGGTGGGAAATCGATGAAAGCATCCCTGTATAATGCTGTGAAAACCATGCTTCTCACGGAAATCACCGAAATTCTCCAGAAAGTCCGCGTTCTCTGCAAAAATATGGATGCCTTCCGAAATGGAGAGACCATTACTTGCTCCGATAATGATTCCGTCAGCCTCTTTTATTTTTGCTAGTACATTAGAATATTTCTCTTCCATACGTTTTCTTCCTCCTCGTCCTGTTCATGTGAGTAAGCCTGATGCTCCTGTCAAACTGCGCCTTCTTTACTTTCTTTTTGCTGTTCGACCAGCGCATCTCTTAGTACTAGGGCAATATCTTCATGAATCGCAAGCCCTTTTTCCTCCAGCTGCCCCGGCAATAATGCATCCTTTGGATTGATGGTAATGTAGTATGCATCCGGCCAACTGTACGTCATGTTCCAGAACGGCTCTTTGATGAACATTGGAGTCATTTGACCGACACCCAACTCTAAAAAGAGAACTTTCTTCTCTTGATTTTCCAGAAGGAATTTACGATATTTTCGATGCTCATCTCTAAATTTGGTTCCTTCCAGAAATACAAAGGAACGTACCCACAGTTCCATAGGTCCGCCACACACCGGACACTCGGGAACCATGCTAGTTGGAATCTTCGTTCCTTCAATGTGGGAACACAATTCCTTTGCCTGTTCCGCATAAGGATAAATTTGGTCGTGACAAGGTTTTGAACATTGTAAAGCTGTCCAGTTCCCTTGAATGGCACTGACCTTTTCTTCCGGGAATATTTGCATAAACTGCGTATCTTGATTGGTAGTGAGAACAAAATATTCTTTACCGTCTAGAATTTTATATAAATCCTTGTAAGGCTGACCAAGGGGAACCTCCGCTACAAAGTTGATCAACGTGGCAAGATAAGCCCATCGTTCTTCCTCAGTACGGAATTTATAGTAAAAGCCTCCAAAGATGCTGTCAATCCCATACTTTTCAGCAAATGCGTTAAAGTACTTCCGAAAATTTTCATCGTCCCGATACCAGTTATATCCGGCAGCCGCAGACATACCGGCAGCACCGCCAACTACAATTGCGTCAGCTTCCTCGATTTTTTGCAGTAATGTGTTTATATTGTCTTGATATTGTTCTGGTAACATATATTATTTGTCTCCTTTAATTTGATTTAAATGTATTATAAAGCGGGTATACATTCATAAACAAGTATGCACTTTTAGGACATATACTTCCCTCAGGGATAGTGTAAATATAATTAACAGCCAAACCTCGTACAGCAAATACCCCTTCCCTATACGGAGTGACTTCCATTCAAACAAATGCTCACTTCCACCATGTATCAAATGGGGTAACGGGCAGCTCCCGCTTATGCTTTGTCACTTCGAATCGGTTTTCAATAATCAGCTTAATATCGGGCTTAACTTGATTCCCTTGTAAATATTGATCGAGATCATCGTATGCAATCCCAAGTTCCGTCTCATCCGCTTGAAGAGGTTTGTTATCCAATAAATCCGCTGTTGGCGTCTTTAGGTAAAGTTGCTCGGTGGCATGAAGCGCCTTCAAGAGTTCGCGTCCCTGCCCTTTTGTGAGACCGGCCAAAGGAAGGATATCGGCGCCACCGTCGCCGTATTTTGTGAAGAAACCCGTTACGGCCTCGGCCGCATGATCCGCACCGATGACCAAGCATTGCTGCTCACCGGCAATCGCGTATTGTGCAACCATACGCATTCTGGCTTTCACATTCCCCTTGTGATAATCAGTCATGACTTCGCTCGTCGCATTCGAATAGACATTGACAAAAGCTTCGATGGGATCCTGAATGTTGAAGACAACTGTTTGGTCAGGCTGGATAAAGTCTAAAGCCGCTTGAGCATCTTCTTCATCTTTTTGCATGCCGTAAGGGAGGCGTACTGCATAAAACTCGGCTTCATTACCTTCTGCCCTCAGTTCTTCGGCTGCCAATTGCGACAGCCTTCCGGCAAGCGTCGAGTCTTGCCCCCCACTGATTCCCAAGACAAAACCTTTTGCTCCCACTTTCAAACAGTATGCTTTGAGAAAGTCGATCCGGTTGCGAATTTCCTTTTTAACATTGATTTCAGGTTTTACATGCAATGCTTTTAGGATTTCCATCTGCATGTTCATTGGAAACTCCCCCTTAGTTTTGGTACAAATGATTAGCTTTGATGTACTCGTAACAATTTTCAGGAAGTAAATATCGTGGTTCCCCTTCTTTTTGGAACTCTTCCCGAATATACGTAGAGCTAATTTCCATAGCTAATCCTTTGTCGATTAGATGAAAGGTTTTACCATCATCTACATTTCGCAGAATCGGTGATTTTGCAATCGCGGTCAACATGTCGATGCCATTTCGCGCCATGACAATAAACTTATTTTCCTGTACAAGCTCTTTCGACTTTTTCCACTTCTCATCCCCGATATCTACGAGCAGGTCAGCACCCATGATGAAGTAGACCTCATCATCCGGATATCTTTCCTTGAAGTGTTTCATTGTCAGGTAGGTGGCAATTTCCCAAGCATACTGCCTCATTTCATAATCGTTGGCAACAAACTTCTCATTTCCCTTAATCGCCATGCGGACTAGGTTCCACCGGTGCTCATCAGAAATATGCATCTGTTTGTCGGTACGCTGATTGGAGGAAGGCAGGAAAATAACGCAATCCAATTTGCAACGATGAGCAATCGTACTCGCCGTCCACAAGTGAACATTCGTGATCGGATCAAAGGAAGATCCATAAATTCCGATTTTCGCCACAACATTTCCCCCCTTTACTTGAAACTAAATGTATTATATAGTCGATATAGATTCAGTAACAAGTATGCACTTTCTTGACGCATACTATCTAGGAGGATAGTATAATGACGAAAAAATCCAAAGTTAACGTTGCCGACAACGAAGAAACATTTTTCGGCTATACACTTTCCATTATTAACGGTAAATGGAAACTGCTCATTATTTACTATTTATCAAAAAGTGGGACAGTGCGCTATAATGAGCTTCAGCGAATGATCGGGAAAATCACCTATAAAACGCTCAGTTCCACCTTAAAGGAAATGGTAGATGATGGTATCATTCATCGGGAGGAATATCCACAAATCCCTCCGAAGGTCGAATATAGCCTGACTGAAAAAGGGCAAACACTCTGGCCTATTATCCAAGAAATGTGCCAATGGGGAGAGTTCAATAAAGAAAACTAAAAAATAAGCGTGAAATAGCTCCCGCCTCAATGTAGGATGGGGGCTATTTCACGCTCACAGTATAAGAATAGTAGATACTCATAGCTGCTTTACGCTATGAGGTTTACGAGACAAAACAAAAATTACAGGAATCAGTAATAGCGAAAGAATAGCTCCAGCAATAGATAGCATTGCATAACTGGAATGAGCAACGACCATTCCAGATAATGCACTGCCAGAAGCACCGGATAATGCAAGCAAGACATCAACTGACCCTTGCGTTTTGGCCCGGACAGATGGATGTGCTGCATCTACGATGAGAGCTGTTCCGCTAATTAGACCAAGATTCCAGCCAATACCAAGTAAGACGAGCGCAGTGATCATCAGTGCCAATGATTCCCCAGGCGCAAACGCGGCCACTATACCGGCGGCCAAAAGCGTGATGCCAGAAGCAATAGCCATAGCACTCCGACCGACTTTATCTACAAGCGCGCCTGTGAAAAGCGAAGGAAAATACATGGCGCCTATATGAAAACCGATGACCAACCCTATTTCTCTCAAACTATGACCGTGGTTTCCCATGTGTATAGGTGTCATTGTCATGATGGCCACCATGACAAACTGAGTTAAGATCATAATTGTAGCACCCACGGCTATTCCTTTTTTGTTTATTGTAAAACCTTCCAAATTTGAACCTGCCTGTTTAGCACTGTCCTTCTGTTGGGCATTCGCAATAGCCGTAGCCAAAAGCAACGGATCTGGACGGAGGAAAATCAAAGGAACCAATCCGGCAAGGATAAAAGCAGCCGCCGCTAGAATAAAGGGGCCAGCTAAAGTTGGAATCCCGATAGATTGCGCGTATTTCCCCATCACATCAACCAAGTTAGGACCTGCTACAGCACCAAAAGTAGTGGAAACCATGGCTAGGCTTACAGCGGTTCCCCGCTGTTTAGACGTCGCCAGATCTGTGCCTGCATATCGTGCTAGCAGATTGGTAGCGGTGCCCGCACCATAAATAAACAGGGAAACAAATAAAAGAATGACACTATTGGCAAAGGTGGCGAGTATAACGCCGATCGCTCCCAGTCCACCAATAAGAAAACCAGTTGCAAGTCCTGATCTGCGGCCAAAACGCTGTGAAAGTCGGCCTATAAGCAGTGCTCCTCCTGCAGACCCTAAAGTAAGTAAGGCAATTGGAATTCCTGCCGCACTGTCTGTCCCTAGCATCTCTTGTGCAATCAGTGCACCGACCGTTATACCCGCTGCAAGCCCTAATCCTGCAAAGATTTGTGAAAAAATCACGATTATTAATGTTTTTTTATAAAGCTGTTTTTGTTTTTCACGCGAATCAATATAACTTTGCAACCAAACTGGCTGTTGTGAATGACTCATATATCGAGTTTTATTTTTCATAAAATTACCTCCTACAAAAATACCTGATCAATAAAAGCTCATGATTTTCAAAAAACTAATCATGAGCGCGCCTTGTCTATTGAAACTCCATATCATTTAAAACCTAAAAAGTATACGATTCACCATCATCAGGAACTAAAACATGAGAAGCAATTCCTTTCTCAATCGCAAAGCTTTTTAATTCCTCTCTTGATAATGTCCAATGATTGGCAGCTTCCATATGCACAGAAATGATTGTTGCATTAGATGCAGCTTTGTACACTTCATAGATATCCTCTTTCCCCATGATGAGGGAACCAAGTGACAGTATTTGATTATCTCCACCATTTACGACGATAATTTCTGGATCATGTGTCTCAATCACTTCCTGGACCCCTTTATACCAAACTGTATCTCCAGCTACATATAACGTTTTTTCTGTTGAGTGTTTAAAGACAATGCCACATACTTGGCCAAGAAGTTTTAATACGTTTTCTCCTCTTCCGTGTTCGCCTTCGGTTTTGATTAATCGGATATCGCCAAAGACCGTTTCTTCTGTTAAAACCTCTACATTTTGAAAACCATCATTTCTGACTACTTCGGCATCTGCTTCATTTTGCACAAACACTTTGAGATTTTTCGGTAATACATTTTTGGCCACTTTATCATAATGATCTAAATGCAAATGCGTAAGAATAACAGCATCAATCCCTTGAATAATAGTATCAACCGATGCCGGCAAACTAACTAAAGGGTTATATTTATCTTGTCTGATCGTATCCTCAAAAGGGGGATACGTACCTTTTTCCGCCAAAAATGGATCGATTAAAAATTTTTTATCTGCATAGTCCACAATGATGGTTGCATTTCGAATTTGTTGGATTTTCATGTTGATGTACTCCTTTTCTTTGGTATGGAAATAGCTTATACTATGCCCAATAACAAATACACAGATAAAATAAAGTCTTTTTGCCGTTTGACTTAATTTTTAAAAGCACATACTGGATGTGCTTTTTACGATTTAAGGTAACAGTACACAAAAAGGTTTTCTTGAAAGGATTTGATAGAATGTTGGATCACACGGACCAGCAAATCTTAGATGTGTTGTCTAAAAATAGCCGAATGACGATGAAAGAATTGGGTGAGAAGGTTCATTTGACTGGGCCAGCGGCTGCAACTAGAGTGATGAAATTGCTGGATAATGGAGTTATCACGGGGTGTAGCATTGAAGTCAACCAAGTCAAAATGGGGTATTTTATACATGCTTTTATTAACGTCTATACAAAAAATTTGTACCATCAACCATATCTGTCGTTTATAAAAACACAAAATCAATATGTCATCAATAATTATAAAATCAGCGGCGATAGTTGTTATCTTCTGGAAAGTAGATTTCCATCTAATGAAGTATTAGATGAATTTTTGTCGGAATTAAACAAACATGCAAACTACAAATTATCCATTGTTATCAGTAAATAACATAAGCTTTCTTGAAAACTAAAAAAACAAAGTGAAACCGGCAAAGCACTTTGTTTTAGCTATGTATTTCACCTTAAAAAAGTAAGCGTCAAATAAAAAAAGTGAAATTGAGCGAGCTCAATTTCACTATTTCCTATATTGAGGTGGGTTTTGTCCCAGTCTCTTTTTGCTGTTTTTTCGATCTCTCTCTATCCAATACGCCGTCCCTACTTCAAATTAATCGTTAACTCCTTGTCATAATCCAATTGGTAATAAGAGCTATAGGGAAAAAGATGATTACTGAAAGATAAATGATTAGATTGAAGCCAATATACTCAAGTATAAAAGGTGAAAATGAACTTATAACAGCCCATCCTAACCAACAAGACGCTGAATTTAAAGACGCAGCTGTACCACGTATACTCGTATGGAATTTTTCTGTAAACAGTCTCGGAATAATCCCCCATATACCAGCCCCGAAAAAATTCCATAAAAGGTATCCAGTTAAAAAGGAGGAAAATTCGTTCGAAAAATAGTTGATCCAAACAATCAGTACAGTACCCGTTGAGAGAAAAATAAGGTTTGTTTTACGGATGCCCAAGTAGCCCCCAAGCCATCCGCAGCAAATATACCCCAAAATACTAATGAGGCTTCCTAACACGGTGATATAAGTTGTCTGCATCAAGTCAAGTCCGAAGGCATCTCTCATCCAATAAGGGGCGAACCATATTAACAAACTATACGAAAATACGGCGGCGTTTATATATACCCAAACAAGTATACTATTCGATAAATTTTTTCCACTCAAAAGCTTACTGTAATTAGTTTTAAATACATTGACCTGGTTATTTACAAATTCCATAAAGTTTTTATTCGCTCGAAAATCTAGTGATATTGCTTGGCGTTTACGTTCTTTCTTAAACTGTTCTGATTCTTCGACAAATAGTCTAATTACAATAATTACAAATGCTGGTATTGTAGCAATAAAAAACGCGCTTCTCCAACCTAGATTTGGAATTGAATAGGATGTAATAATTCCGGCAAGCGCAGTGCCTGCCGGCCAACCTGCTGCCATTATCCCTAGCAACCAACCACGATGTTTTTTAGGAACTGATTCAATTAGTATGGTAGCGCCTACTGCATACTCAGCGAAAGCACTTCCTGTAGCAATCAATCTAAAAATGACTAATGAAGTAAAATTCCAAGCTAAACCGCTCAAAAAAGTTCCAACTGTTACAAGTACAAGAATCCATTGAAATATTATTTTCCGCCCCCAAAAATCCATTAAGGGACCGACAAATACGCTAAAAAAAATGGCTAAAAAAAAGCCGCCTCCGACAATAAAACCAAACGCTTGCAAATCAAAATCAAATCGTTCCATCAAATAAGGTCCCACAAAGAAAAATAATGATGCATCCATTGCCGATATCATCCACCCTAAAAAAGTAATGAATACCAAAAGTAGATGATATCGATTTAAACCTTGAGACTCGTACATAATTTCTCTCCCGTTTTTATTTGTATAATTCCCGGTAACGATTTGGGGTAAAGCCTGTTTCTTTTTTGAATACTTTTAAGAAATATTTTACATCGTTATAACCAACTTCTACACTAACTTCATAAAGAGGCATATCTGAATTCAAAAGAAGGTCTTTAGCGGATTCAATCCTTTTTTGAGTTACGTGTGATGTGAAATTTATGCCCGTTTCCTTTTTAATGATGAAGCTTAAATAGGCTGGTGAAAGATTAAGATGTTCTGCAATCTGGTCTAATGATAATGAAGAATTATTGTAATGCATATCGATATACTCTTTCGCTTGTGAAATATAGTTTATTTTCGATGGGGTGAAGTTTTGAATAATCTCATCCACTAGTGGCTCAAAAGCCAGGTTATAAATCCCCCTGAGTTCTTCAAATGTATAAGCAGACTTAAATTTGTGAAGTAACATCAGCCGATTAGGCGATTTTAATTGTTCAGCAGTTAAATATCTAGACAAGAACAAATATAATTGGAAATGAATAATCCTTTTTTGTTCTAAAGAATTATACTTTTCCAATATATCATCAATAATACTTTTAACAAATCCTTTATCTCCTTTTTGAAGTGCTTTTAAGATCAGCGTTTCTTCTTTTAAAGAAATACCAATATCGATGTCGATGTATTCTTGATTTTGGTAGTAATTCGTTTGAAATGCTTGCTCTGCTTCATGCAAAATCATCTTGATTGCTTTCGTTAATGATTTTTCCAATTCTTCCGGGTCAACCGGTTTCAATATATAATCTATGACAGCATGTTGTATTGCCTTTTTTGCAAACTCAAAATCATCATAACCCGATATAATAATGATTTTCGGCAGTCGTCCAGTAATTTCCGAGATTTTATCTAACATGCCAAACCCATCAATCTTGGGCATTTTGATATCCGTAAGAATGATATCCGGTTTACATTCATCCATTAATTCGAGGGCTTCTTGTCCATTTCTTGCGCTCGCAACATGCTGAATATGTAACTCGTCCCAAGCCAACATTTTTTCTAATCCTTTTCGCATCCATACCTCATCTTCGATTATCATCATTCGAAACATGTACTTCCCCTCCGTTCTGACTTTCAAAAGGTAAGGTAATCTTTACACAAAGACCTCTTGGTTGAACCGAATGAAAAGACAATCCATATACTTTTCCAAAGGCTAATTTGATGCGCGTATTTACATTTAATAGACCGATACCTTTGGATTGTTCATTATTCAATGAGGTATCAGCCTCGTTAAATAATGCATTCATTTCATCTAGTTGCTTTTGCTTCCATGATAGGCCGTTATCTTCAACGTCAATTATAATCGAATCGCCTTTTCTATATCCTACTATTCGGATTAAACCTTGCGCTTCTAGATGTTCGAAAGCGTGTTCAAAACAATTTTCGACGATTGGCTGAAGCATAAATTTAATCGTTTTACATTCTAATAACTCATCCTCAAATTTAATCTCTTTCCTAATCATTCCATCGAACCGAATCAGTTGAACCCGCAAATAATTTTTTACGTGCTCCAATTCCTCTTTTAAGAAAACATATTCCTTATCCTGAATTGTATTGTAACGAAACATGTTAGAGAGAGACCTCGTCAATTCTGCAATAAGCGGTACTCTTTCAATTATAGCAATGGAATTGATGGTTCCGAGCGTGTTATAGAGAAAGTGCGGATTTATTTGTGATTGCAGAGCTAAAAACTGAGCTTTATTTGTTTTGATTTCAAGATGGTATCCTTTATCGATCTGGTCTTTTAGTTCTTGAAATACTTTATTTAACTGAATCGATATTTCCCATACCTCATCTTTCATCATCACTTCATCAGAGAGTGAGATATTTTTTTGCTTCATCTCTTTTGACAGCCTTCGAATCGGCCTCGTTAAATAGAAGGATATCAGAACAATCGAAAAAATACTGATAAAACTTACTATCACAAGAATAATGATCAATTCTTTAATGAAAAAGACCTTTTCAAGCACGTAGTTGGCTGGTGTAAGTAAAATATAATAAATATTCAATTCCTTATCGAGATAGTAAGAGACCAATACATCTTCATTGTTATTAGGCAATCTTAATTCACTCTTACTTTCTGAACTGGCACTGTGTTTTTCAATCTTTTCAATTAGCATATTGGAATCGATTTTGCTGTCCTTTGTAGAAAATACATTCCTACCTTCTCCATCAATCACATGGAAAGTTTGCTCTTCTGATTCTAATTTAAAATCAGTAAATAACCTTTCGAAAAATTCTTTCATACTATGGGCTGTTTCGAAATTCTCATGATAAGCAACACTGGAACCGCCTACCACTTTAAGGAAATGCAAATTAGAGTCGACAGTTTTATCATATAGTCTAGTAGCCCCAAGTTGGGAAATCAATATAATGATGATAATGATAGGTACAATTGTCATGAAAAAGTAGAGAATAATATATTTATACTTTAGACTGATAAACAAATACATCATTCCTTTCTTTGCGTTCTGCATAAATAATAACAAAAACCTGCTGGCAATACTTGTGGTCAGCAGGTTTTTGTTATTATTTAGCTGTAAATCCACCATCTACAACAAATTCTGAGCCCGTTGTGAATGTTGATTCATCTGAGATGAGATGTAAGATTAAGTATGAAACTTCTTCAGGTTCTGCGATTCGTCCTAAAGGAGTTGCTGTTATAACCTCATCGAATAGTTTTATGTTTGTACTGATTACACCCGGATGTACGGAATTCACTCGTATATTATACTTAGCAAGCTCCAAGGCAGCCGTTTTAGTCATTCCAGTGACGGCAAATTTTGTTGCACTATAAGAAATATCATTGGCAGTTCCAACTAGACCTGAAGTTGAGGAAATATTCACGATGGAACCGCCGTTCGTTTTTTTCATCGATTTTAATACCGTTTGCATCCCTTTAAAAACGCTATATTGATTAATGGCAATAACCCTGTTGAAATCTTCATCGTTCAATTCTTCCAAAGGTCCAAGTGGTCCCACTATTCCAGCGTTATTTACAAGTCCGGTAATTGGTCCAAATGCTTTCTCCGCCTGATCAATCACAATTTGCCAATCATCTTTATTCGCTACATCATGTTTAACAAAGAGTGCGTTTTCACCAAGTTCCTCTGCCACTTTTTGACCTTTTTCTTCATTAATATCAGTTAATACAACCTGTGCCCCTTCTTTTACAAATAGCCTTGCATGGGCTTCCCCCATTCCGCTAGCTGCTCCAGTTATAACGACTACTTTCCCTGTTAACCTGCTCATTATGTATTCCTCCATTGTTAAACGTCTTGCTGATTTATGAGGTAACACCACACTTATCTCGCCTACCTAAGAACGGGTTACCTCAATGGACTTGATTCGATATTTATAAGCGCTTACAAATTTATTTTGTTAAAAGACTTCTTTCATGCATCGATTTATAAGGCTCATATTTCGTGTAAACATCCTCACGACGTGTTCGATCATAAAAAGTTGTTGCAGCACCGGTTTTTCGATTTTCATAAATTTCATCAATATCTACAACTCCGGTTACGACGGTGTGTGTATTTGTTTCCGATTCCGCTACAACACCGTTTGGTGACCAAGCGAGATCACATGGACTTAGAATGGACGAGCGGCCGTATCCCTTTGGAAGAGGTTCTCCAGGATCACCAACAGTAGGACAATGAACAACGTACACCTGATTTTCAATAGCTCTAGCCTGTGCACAATGACGTACACGCCAAAATCCGGCTTCAGTGAACGTGTATGAAGGGGCAAAGATAATTTCGGCTCCCTTTACACTGAGTATCCTTGAAATTTCCGGTATTTCAGATTCATAACAAACCGCTAACCCGATTTTGGCTGGACCGATAGAATATACTTCTAGACTGTCGCCTTCAGCCGTTTCCCAATTGGATTCCGCAGGAAAAATATGCGTTTTTTTGTGTTCGACGTATGTTCCGTCTTTATCAAAAATATAAGCAATATTGAAGTATTTATCCTCCCTACCCACTATATGTGAACCTGCAAGAATAACCTGTTTCCGTTCTTTCGCAATATTACTAAAGAGTTCTATATATTGTGGTGTATATTCATCGATTTTTGTCAAATCAGTAGCAGTCAATGAATCTGCGTCCGGAAAACTCGCCAATAAACCGACCGTGAATAATTCAGGGAAAAGAACATAATCCGAGTCTGTTGGCACTTGACTAATTAGTTCTTCCACCTGTCTTTGAAATACTTCAAATGAAGATACTTTTTCTACACGAAATTGACAAGCCGTTATTTTCACTTTTTTCAATTGAATTCCTCCCACATAGTATTATCTTTCCCGTATCCGACTTACTCGTCAGATTCTTCATAAGCGTCATAGATTTCACCTAGTGTTGCAAACCATGCGCCATTCGCTTCCATGTACTGAATTAACTTTTCCAACATTTGAATCGTATGTGCACGACCAATTGTTTGAGGATGCGTTGTTAACACATAACATGCGCCTTCCTCATTATTACGGGCATAATCAAAAATGGAAGCCCAGCGATTAAAAATATCCTCTACTGGTCTCATCCCTTCTTGTCCTCCAGTAATATACTCCATCTGTGGAAAATCATCCAAATACCAAGAAACGGGTATTTCTAAAATGCTGGAAGGTGGTCCGAATACATTCGCTCGATCTGAATGAACTTCAACTGGGCGAGGTCGATACGGATGAAGATCATTGCCCATTAAGCTACTATCATATTTAAATCCGTATTTTTCAAGAATAGTAAGTGTGTTTGGGCTAAAATCCCAATACGGTGAGCGATATCCGCGTGGTTTCACGCCAATTTTGGCAAGGGATTCAAGTCCCATTTGCATGACTCTTTCTTCTTCCTCATAGGTCATATTTGTCGGATTTTCATGTACATACCCGTGGTGAGCCACTTCATGTCCGGCCGCTACAACTTCTTTACAGATGTCTGTAAACGTATCCACTGTATGTCCGGGAATACACCATGTTGTTTTGATATCATACTTTTCGGTTAGTTTCAGCAATCGAGGTGCAGCAACTTCTGCTCCAAACTCGCCTCTAGCCATGTAAGCAGGAGATGTTAGATTGAATGAGCCATCCCAAATTGATTGTGCATCGAAATCGAAACCAATATTTACTGCAACCGTTTTCCCTTTTGGAAGTCTGACTTTTCCACTTTTCTGCATTTCTATTCCCCCTAAAATAGTATTCAATTTTAGTACATATATAAATCAATTCATATTCTCAACAAACACGACAACATTTTGCCGTTTTACGAAAGTAGTGACGAATAATAATGTCAAAAAAGTCAATCTGATTTATATAACTTAACTTTAAATAATCTTCGGACATTTGAATACTCTAAAAATTATATACGGGTGGAATTTTTCAATGCTATAAGGAAGTCAAATAAAAAAGTAACCATTTAAACGTTTAATCTGTTTAGACGGTTACCTTTTATAAGTATTTCCTAAGCATAAAGGATCTCTATCATAGAGTGGTAGATAATGGATTGCGTTTTTTAATCTCTTTTATCGATAAATGTACAGTATAATTCCCATATTCGAGTATTTTATCCAGAAAAAGATTCAATTGCTCTTGAGAATCAACTATTATTTTTAGATGATAACAGCCTTCTCCCGATACACGATGAACTTCCACTACCTCATTTCGATCATTCATTAACCGTATAAACGAATCATGGTTTGCTGTTTTCATATAAATGATGATAAACGCTGTATAGGAAAGTCCTAATTTCATTTCATCGACGATTAGAGAATAGGCTTTAATGACACCGTTATCCTCAAGTTTTTTTATACGATTTCCTACCGCCTGTCCCGTCATATGAATTTGTTCACCTAAGTCTTTCCATTGTATGCGCGAATTTTCGGAAAGCAACCGAAGTATTTGAAAATCAACATTATCAAGTTCCATAATACATTCCTTTCACCGTGAAACTGTTTTATCTGAAAGTGTTTCATCAACTTATCGATAAAATACCACATACGGTATATGATTGTAATGTAGCAAAATACTTTAAACGAGGTGGAGAATTATGAGCACAGCTCTAATTATTGTAGATATTCAAAACGACTATTTCCAAAACGGAAGAATGGAATTAGTGAATCCAGACCAAGCAGCTGCGAATGCTGCTAAAGTACTTGAACATTTTAGAAAGAACAAAAATGAGAACATTTTTCACGTTCAGCATATCGCAGCTGATCCATCATTGGGCTTCTTCCTTCCGGATACAGAGGGTGCTGAAATACATGAAACAGTTCAACCTTTGGAAAACGAACACCTAATCGTCAAAAACTTCCCTAACAGCTATTTAAAAACTGATTTGGAAAGCAAATTAAGAGAGAATGGCGTAACCAAAGTAGTCGTCGTAGGCATGATGACGCATATGTGTATCGATGCAACTGTCAGAGCGTCTGTAGATTTAGGCTTTGAAACGACACTTATCGAAGATGCATGTGCTACGCGCGACATGGCTTATGAAGGTAAAACCGTTCCAGCTGAACAAGTCCATGTTGCATTTGTCAGCGCTGTTGGAAGTATGTATTGCGATGTAAAATCGACTGCAGATTTCCTGCAACAAAACTAACACAGTGTTAAACAGCAAATCAATCACGCCTCGGCGTGATTGCGTCCAGATTTTGAATTGCGCTTGCGCAATTAACTCCTTTCAAAATCTGTGACATCCGCCGGAGGCTTAACTTGAATCAGCAGGGAGTTTGAACTCCCTCTGATTGAAACGCTTTCCGGCATTCATCCCGCCCCTTATGGAAGTGGAAGTCTTCTGCTGAGTCAAGTTAAAGTAAAAGGCATTTGGGAACGAGCTTATTCTCAAATGCCTTTTACTTATCTCGTTATTCGGATACAATATCGGATAATAGCCGGATAATGCTAATTCCTTTTTTAATGTGATTATACAGTAACATCGTCCTTTACTACCACATCTAATTTACCTGTTTCCGGGTCAATCACTAAGCCATGGACAGGTGTACCAATTGGGAGAAGGGGATGTTTCTTAATCATATTCACGCTATTACGAACGCTATCTTCTACATTTTCAAAACCTGCGAGCCAATTCTTAATATCAATGCCGGCAAACTCCAATGTGTCAAATGTTTCTTTAGAAACTCCGCCTTCTTGCATCTTCTTAATCGTTTCAACTGAATTTATATTGTTCATGCCACACCCATGATGCATGATTACACAAACTTCGCTTGCTTGTAGTTCATACAATGCCACTAGAATACTTCTCATAGCACTACCAAATGGATGGGAAATAACACCACCCGCATTTTTGATGATTTTAGCATCCCCATTACGTAAATTCATAGACTGGGGTAAAAGCTCAATTAATCTTGTATCCATACAGGTGACAATCACCATTTTTTTGTTCGGGAATTTGGTTGTACGAAACTCCTCATATTTTCGGTCTTTAACGAATTGCTCATTATATTCCAAAACAGTATCAATCATCATATAAAACCTCTCCTCACTTCGTATGTAGCTGCTTTCAGCATATTTCAATTTTAACTGATTCGTTTTTCAAATTCTTTTATGACGACTTCTAAATAAGAATAACTTCGAAATGAACGAATTGTCAAACAGTTTTAGTTAAATATCATTTTCCACACTCATTGCATTCAGTATACGGATGGGGTCAAAACCGGATATCCATTCTCCGTTTATATTTGTTTGTGGTACTGTGAGTTTCTTTGTTTTCCCGATAAGTTTTATCATGGTAACTGGCCGAATATCTACATTGATTTCTTTAAAGGGTATATCCGAATCATTGAGAAAGTCTTTCACCATTCGGCATACAGGACATAGTGTAGTTGTATAAACCGTTATGTTATGCTTCATTTCATAGCCTCTTTTCCAATTTCCCTTCATCCAATGGTTGATTATACATATCCCGTACCGTTTATTGTAGTTATATGCACAAGGCAAGAATGCCCTTCGCATAAATAAGCCCCAGCACTAAACTGGGGCTTTCTAATGTGAAATCCGAAAGTATTGTGTTAGTTATTTACCTTTCTAATTTAACTCTTTGTAAACGTAATGCGTTTAGGACAACTGATACGGAACTGAATGCCATCGCCGCACCTGCCACCCAAGGAGCGAGTAAACCGAGCGCTGCGATTGGAATCCCGAGCGTATTGTAGCCAAATGCCCAGAATAAGTTTTGTTTAATGTTGCGCATTGTTTTACGACTCATAATGATCGCATCGGCAATACTGTTTAAATCCCCACGAATAAGTGTCACATCGGCGGCTTCCATCGCTACATCTGTTCCTGTACCTATGGCCATTCCAATATCAGCTGTGGCGAGTGCAGGTGCATCATTAATACCGTCACCGACCATCGCAACTTTTTTACCTTGTTGCTGGATCTTTTTCACTTCTTCCGCTTTCCCTTCAGGAAGAACTTCCGCAATGACAGCGTCAATGCCTACCTCTTTCCCGATCGCTTGCGCTGTTCGCTCATTATCACCTGTCATCATGATGACTTTGATGCCCATTTCTTGTAAGCGGCGTACAGCTTCCCGAGATGTATCTTTAATCGTATCTGCTACGGCAACTAGCCCCGCGTATTGTCCATTAATAGCAGCTAACATTGCCGTTTTCCCATCACTCTCTAATTTTTCCATCGTTGGAAGAACCGATTGGATGTCGATGCCATATTGCTGCATCAATTTACGTGTACCTATGACAACAGCTTGACCCGAAACGGTTGCCTGCACACCATAACCCGGGATTGCTTCGAAAAATTGGACGTTACCAAGTTCGATGCCTTTCTCTTGAATGCCTTGCACGATTGCTTCCGCTAATGGGTGTTCCGATTGTTTCTCCGCCGCACCGATTAAGGATAGGAATTTTCCTTCTTCTTGATCAGATGCTAGCACAACATCTGTTAATACAGGTTTACCGTGTGTGACAGTCCCTGTTTTATCCACTACAACCGTGTCAATACTTTGGGTCTGCTCCAAGTGTTCGCCGCTTTTGAACAAAATACCGAATTCAGCTGAACGACCTGAGCCTGCCATAATGGACGTCGGCGTTGCAAGACCGAGCGCACATGGACATGCAATGACCAGTATCGTAATAAAAACTTCCAATGCGGGTGTTACTTCGCCAGGTTGAACCATTAAAATCCACACGAGGAATGAGATGATCGCAATCCCTACAACGATTGGCACGAAAACACCTGAAATTTTGTCCGCTAGTCGCTGGATTTCCGCTTTGGAACCTTGCGCATCTTCAACAACTTTAATAATTTGCGCTAGTGCAGTATCGCGTCCAACTTTCGTCGCTTTCATTTGAATAAAACCATTTTTATTGATCGTTGAACCGAATAAAGCGTCACCTTGCTTTTTATCGATCGGGAGACTTTCCCCTGTTAACATCGATTCATCAACCGCGGTATGACCTTCCAGTACTTCCCCATCAACCGGTATCTTTTCGCCCGGCTTCACTAAAATGGTGTCCCCGATCATGACTTCTTCCAATGGAATTTCTTTTTCTACACCATCACGCACAACAGTCGCGGTTTTCGCTTGTAAGCCCATTAATTTTTTAATCGCTTCTGATGAACGTCCTTTGGCTTTCGCTTCAAAATACTTCCCTAACACAATGAGTGTAATGAGTACCGCACTCGTTTCAAAATAAAGGTGCGGCGCATGTTCGGTACCAGCCGTGACAATCGCCTGATACACACTATAGAAGTATGCGGCGGATGTACCCATGGCAACAAGTACGTCCATATTGGCACTGCCATTCCGTAATGATTTATAAGCTCCGACGTAAAACTGTTTTCCAATGATAAATTGCACGGGTGCTGCAAGTACCATTTGTACCCACGGATTCATTAAAATAGCCGGCAAGTACAGGAAAGATGTAAATGAAAAATGCCCTACCATCGTCCATAATAAAGGCAACGATAAAATGACTGAAATAATAAATTTACGTTTCTGGTCTTGAATGGCTTTTTCACGGTGGTCTACCTGCGCTTTATTATCTTGCTTTTGGTGTGCATGGTAACCAAGCTTCTCCACTTTCGCAATAATATCTGCAATCGTCACTTCTGACGGATTAAATTCGATGGTCGCTTTTTCAAGCGCCAAATTGACGTTCGCGGAAGCAATACCTTCCATTTTGTTTAATCCTTTTTCAATACGTGTCGCACACGCCGCACAAGTCATTCCGGTAATATCAAATGCCGCTTTTTGTTTCACAACACCATAGCCGAGTGCTTCGATTTTCTTTTCAAAATCTGCTTCACTCAGTTTTGACGGATCATACTTGATCGATGACTTTTCGAGCGCTAAGTTGACGTTTGCTTGCTCGACACCTTCCATTTTGTTCAACCCTTTTTCGATACGTGTCGCACACGCTGCACAAGTCATCCCTGTAATTTGGATACTCGCTTCTTTCACTTCTGTACTCATGATGCTTTCCACCTCTTCCATACCTATATGAGGTATATTGAATTGAAAATTAGAGAGTGCTTTGGAAGCACTCTTATCCTACTTCATATCCTTGGTCTTCAATCGTTTCTTTAATCGTATCAAGCGATACTTGCGATTCATTGAATGACACTTCCACTTGGGCATCGTCTAATTTTACCTTTACTCGGCTAACACCCGCTAAATCACCAACGCTAGTCTCAATTGCGCTCACACAATGCCCACATGACATACCCTGTATGTTTAAAGTCAAATTTCCCATGTTTTCTTCTCCTTTAATTATGTTTTTTTAGCCCTGTATACACTATAGGGGTATATTAAAATCAAAAAAATATTTTTAATATAATCCAAATCGATTTCGTATTCACAAAAGCTGAACAACTGATACCCGTAATTTGTAATGGCCCTTCCGTTGTTGCCATTTGCCTCTCCATACGCATTGGGGGTATATAACTTTGAAAAAGAAAGATTATACCTATAGGTACAATCACATTTACAGTTTTATCCCCCGCGCGTCGGGAGCGGAAGTTCCTATTTACATTTCAGACAAGATCATAGCCTTGATCTTCAATTGTTGCTTTGATTTTAGCTAGTGTCGCTGTATTGTCGTATTCCACTGCAACTTCATTATTGTTCAGGTCTACTTTAACTGCAGAAACACCTGCAAGTTCCCCGACATTCGTTTCGATTGCATTCACACAGTGGTTGCATGACATACCTTCGACTTTTAAGATTTCTTTCATATAAAACGCCTCCTGTTCTATTGTTAGTGTCAATTTACCATACCCCGTAGTAGTATGTCAAATTGAAAGTGTTGCTATTTTTATTTTGTCATTGTTTTCATGACATCCATCAACTCTTTGATTGCCGCCTCACCATCTTGCCCTTTAATCGCGTTCACTACACAATGATGTGTATGATCTTCTAGCAATGCTAAAGAAACTTTGTTCATCGCGGATTGGATGGCGCTAATTTGATGTAGAATATCTACACAATAACGGTCATTTTCAACCATTTGATGAACTCCTCTCACTTGACCTTCAACGCGTTTTAATCGATTAAGAAGCTGTTGCTTGTTTGGCTGGACAGTTGTTTTTGGTGTTTCTGACATATCTTTCACCTCTCAAAGTTCTTAGATACCCCATACCCCTATATTAACAATTTCTTCTCAACAGGTCAATAATTATGGCGCCTAAGTAAATGAACATCGAGGTGGAAGGATACCCCTACTCTTATTCAAATGTGTTGTCTGCAAGTTGACTTTTCAAACTTTCTACACCATAGCGGTTCACGAATTTAAAGAAATTCTCTCTTTTTTTCCCATGTTCAGCATAAGTGGCAATGATTTTATCAACAGCTTCATACAACTGCTCAGGCTGTACCTGCTCCATGACGATTGTACCTGCTTGTGCGTCCAATCCTTTTGCCTTGCCCCCCACATACAAGTTATACCCATTTTTCATTTTCATGACACCGATATCATTGACGAGTGGTTCGCCGCATCCAATCGGGCACCCTGTATAAGCGGGTCGAAGTGTTACCGGGACTGCTTTTCCAGCGATTCGATGATTAAGTTCAATCGCAACAGGCATTCCCTCTTGCTCTGCACCTTTACAAAAGTTGCAGGTCCTTAAACTCTTCACAAAGTTTCCTACTGGATAGCATGATAAACCGACCGCTTCGAATTTTTTTTGAACGAACTCAAGATCAGACTCAAGCACCTCGACATACAGTTGTTGAAACGTCGTTAACTCGAGTTCATCCCCTTCTTTCATATATTCCGCAATGACAACAAGCTGTTTGGCATTCAATTTTGAGCCAAATGATATGCCGCCGTTCACAGCTAATTTAACCATTTTTTCTTGTTGCTCCATACAAGTACACATCCTTTCTATATATACAATTCGCTACCTTATTCCGTCGACAGTCTTCCATTACCATATACATGTATAGGGTATGTAGATTTCGAAAATAATAACCATCCTTAAAGGAATAATTATATTCCCCCATGATGGTCGTAAAACAGATTTACTTTCCTTTTATCTACTTAAAAAGAATTTTACCATACCCTTCTATGGTATTCAAAGAGTTTTCTTTTATTTCCTATTTTTTTAAGACTGATGCCTTGAACCTCAACCTTTGTTTTAATGATGATGATGGTGGCCGGATGATTCAGCTTTCACTTTACATAGAATCGAATTGTCATGCTTATGTGCAGATGATTCTAATTGGATCGTCACATGATGAATACCCTTATGGCCAAGATCATGTTCGATTTTATGGAGCAATTTTTGGCTTTCTGCAATTGAAATTTCATCATCTACTACAGCATGGCAAGAAAGCGCATTTAAGCCACTCGTAATCGACCAAACATGTAAATCATGAACGCTTTGAATCCCTTTTGTTTTTTCAATCGTTTGAATCACATCGTTCAAATCTACATTTTGCGGTGTACCTTCCATCAGTACATGTAGAGCTGATTTCGACACATAGTAGCCACTCCGTAAAACGAGCGCAGCTACGAGAACACTTGCCAACGGATCAGCCCAGCCCCAACCAAAGAACATGATCAGCAGTGCAGCGACAATGGCACCGACAGAACCAAGCATATCGCTGATTACATGTAGGTATGCCCCTCGCATATTCAAGTTCTCTTCTACATCCCCACCGCGCATCATTATCCACGCAACAAGAATATTAACGGCCAAGCCAATACCGCTGACAATCAACATTCCTGTAGTTGCCACTTCGGGTGGATTTGCAAAACGTTCGATTGCTTCATAAAAAATGAACAAAGCAATGATGATTAACGTTACACCATTTAGGACAGCTGCCAAGATTTCAAATCGTTTATAGCCAAATGTCTTACTTTCACTCGCTACCTTTTCGCCTAATTTAAATGCGATTAACGCAATCGCCAATGAAAGTGCGTCACTTAGCATATGGCCGGCATCTGCTAGAAGAGCAAGGCTATTTGTTAAGTAGCCCCCTATCACTTCTATAATCATGTAAGTTGCAATGATGAAAAAAGATATAAATAACACTTTTTTATTTGCGCCATGTGTATGGTCGTGTTCATGCCCCATTAAAGTTCCTCCTCAATTGTCAGTACTTGTAAAAAGGGAATTTCCTAATTATGTGTTGCGTGCTCAATTGCCTGCTTTAATAAATTCATAATGTGGTGATCATCTTCTGAATAATAGATCGTTGTCCCTTCCCTTCTAAATTTAACTAATCGTAAATTTTTCAAGAAACGCAACTGATGGGATACAGTCGATTGGCTCAAACCTAAAGTATTTGCAATATCATTCACGGAATGTTCCTGCTTGCATAATAGGTTTAAAATACGGATTCTTGTTGGATCGCCAAGTGCTTTAAAGGTTTGGGATACAACAAATAACGTTTCTTCATCTAAATCTTGCGTGTTTCCAACAGACGTCTCTTCATTTTGACTGCCTTCATTCATTTGCTTTTCCACCTCCATTTATCTATTATATATGCTTATATGAGTATATGTTCATATTTAATGTATTACCTGATTTGGTGAATGTCAAACCGAATGCCTTTGCCAATTTGTTTTTTGATACAAAAATAAGCGAGCTATCCTATGAATAGCCGCTTTCATTGTCTACCTCAACCACCAGTAGAATCTTCCTTATTTTTCTGTTGCTTCTATTATTTTTGGATTCTTTGCTTTCTCCACTTTTGCTCTTCGGACAAAATGTTCTTTTTCCACCACAAAAGAAACGAATAAGCTTCCAACAATGGCCCATAAAGGTGCACTGATATTGAAGAAAGTCACACCTGACATCCCAATAATTAAAGCAAAAAAAGCGCCCATTTGAAATTGGTTGTCCGAAAAAGCCGTTTTGAGGGAATTTATAAGAACACCAAGCATGGCAAGTCCAGCAATGACACTCACAATTACACCAGGCATCGCAATGACAAGCGGAACGACGATTGCCGCAAGCAAGCCAAAAGTCGAAAATAATCCTCCGCTTACAACTGCAGCAGCATACCGACTTTCTTTTTTCCCTACCTCTTCCGCGGAACAGATTGCCGTCATCGGTCCAGCAATATTAATGGCATGTGCACCGAAAAACGAAGCAATCAGGCCAACAATGGAACCGTACATCGCCATCGCATTATTTGGCGGCTTGTATCCTTGAGCCATTAACACACCGGATGCTTGGGCATTTTCGGTGCAGATGATCAATAACGCAAGCGGAATTCCAATCGATACAATGGCATCAAAACTAAATGTCGGTACAATCAGTTGTGGAAGGATCCATGCATGCTGCGTGTCTTGAATTTGAAATTCATTCATCAAGATGGCCAACAGAACCGCGATGAGCAAAGCAGATAAAACAGGTGGAACTTTTTTCAAAAAACGTGTAGAGAATAAAAAAGCGAGGATCGCAGAACCTGCCAGCACAGGCGAAATCGTAACGGATGTAATCATTTCCGTCGAAAAACGAATCATCACACCAACAATCATACCCATGACAATCGGAACCGGGATCCACTGCATCACTTTGTCGATTAAGCCGGACGCACCTAGCAAAATGACAAGGAGATGGGCAACTAAATAAGCCCCGATTGCTTCTTGTAATGAAAAATGCGTCAAAGCACCGGCCACTAAAACTGCTCCGGCAATAGAATGTGCACCCGCGATCGGTTGACGGTACTTGAATGATAAAAATAGGCCAAGTAATCCACTAAAAAAATAAACGGCAAATATCCAACTAATCGTCTCCACATACGACAATCCACCGCTTGTTGCGCCCCCAATGATGATCAAAGCAGGACCTGTACACCCAAAGATTGCCGCAACTAATCCCGCGCTGACCGTATGTACATCGAGATGCTGACGTAAATCTTTAATGCTTGTCAGTCTCGTATTTTCTTTCATTCCAGCAATCCCCCTTATTCAATGACCCCTTCTCCTAGTACTATACAACAATATTCCCAATATTGCGCATACAACACCCGGAACTGTTTTCAAAATTGAGTCGGAGTTGTATGAAGAACTGGTACGAGTTATCCATTGAAGCATCTCTGTAGGTACAAAACCAGGTGGAGAAAAACGTATCCTTTTTCTCCACCCGATTTATTTTGAGGACTTATCAGACAGCCCCTATTTGCCATGCGAACTAGGAAGGCACGCTTATTTTTTAATTCGAACGCTGGTTTCGGCGACTTATACGTGACATCATACTTGATCTAATTTTTTCGCTTGAATCTGAAAGCGTAAGTCCGCGACAGCTTTTATGAACACTTGATCATGAGAAACAAATAGAATCGTTCCTTCATAGCCAACGATAAATCGTTCTAATGCTTTGATTGCATGAAGATCTAAAAAGTTGGTCGGTTCGTCCAGCAATAAAATATTATAGTCACCTAAGAATAGCTGACATAGTTGCAGGCGTATCGCTTCTCCGCCGCTCAATGACTTCACGCTTTTTTGCAGATCGGTTCCGGCAAATTGCATCGCATGCAACACACTTCGTAAAAATCCTTCATCATAGTCTGATCGATTTTTAAGGAAGTCCAGCACGGTTTCATCCGTTGTAAATCGATAGCTCATTTGCCGGAAGTAGCCGATTTTCGCTTTTGGCGAAATCGTCAATCCCTCACCTTTGTTTGCAATATGGTGAAGCAATGTACTTTTCCCCACACCGTTAGCACCTGTAATCGCAATTTTTTTACCAAGTGGCAGTTGGAAATTCACGTTATCCAATAGTACGTGATGTGAAACTTGAAGCGTAAGCTGTTCTGCCATAATTGGAAATTTGTTGTGCAAGGTCAATGTTTTCGATTGACGGAAGATAATTGGCTTCTCTTCCTGAACAGCTTCGATTTCTTCAAGTTTTCCCAGCCGCTGTTCAATTGCTTTAGCTGCACGATGAATCGCTTTTTGACTGGTGCCTTTCGATTTCGTCTCAATCATCCGATTAGGCTTCGACTTGACTTCTTTTTTTGACATGCTTGCCGCTTGTGCAATCTTTTCGGCCTTTTTCATTTTATCTTGCGCCGCTTTTTCCAGGCGGCTCTTCTCTTTGACGAATTGTTCATGCGCATGGCTTTGCTGTTCACGTTCGAGCTGTTTTTGTGCATGGTAATCGCTATAATTTCCCGTGTAGACATGCACTTCACCATCACCGACTTCCCATATCGTGTTGACCAGTTCGTCTAAAACAGCCCGATCATGGCTAATTAACACGAGCGCGCCGTAATAATAACGCAGTTCATCAAGTAAAAACGAAATACCTTCTTGATCCAAATGTGTTGTCGGCTCGTCGATGAGCAATGCTCCATAATAATGTGCAAACAATTGTGCAAGCTTTAATCTTGTTTGCTCCCCACCGCTCATCCCCTCGAAATATTGCGGTACAGCCAATCTCCCAAGCAATGCGGGGTCCGCTTCTGCAACAGAAGGCAATTCAAGTTGCTCAAAATAGCCGCTCTCTACATGGCGTGTCACTTTTCCGCGAGTCGGTTGAATCTTGCCGGCAAGTAACTTCAACAATGTACTTTTACCTGCGCCATTTCTTCCGACAATACCGATGCGATCGAACTGATGGACAGTTAATCGGTTAATCTTCAATAGTTCTCTATCCAAGTATGTCATTTCTATATTTTCTATTTCAAAACAAATTTGTTCCATATTCGCTACCTCCGAAATTTGTGATTTCGTATCGATAGCTAGGATCGATACGAGCTTTTCTATCATTCAGCTCGTATCAATAGAACAATAACATCATCATAAAAATCCCTCCGATTCCAAAACAAAAAACACAAGCTATCTGCCTGTGTTTTAGAGTAAATGGAAAATGACCCATTCTATTTGAGTTGGGTTAAACCTGTATTACGATCATCAAACAAACCAATCTTTTACTAAACCCAAAAGAGTGGTTCTAATGTGAAGATTATTAAAAAAGGACAAACTTATCCCGTTTACTCTTTCTATACAGACAGAGCCTTTGAACGTATTCAGTTATCGGTTCAAAGTTGGGAAACGAAGTCGCATACTGTGTGTCATTTTTTAATAATCCTCCTTGATATTCAAAAACTCATTTTCAGAAATCAAATCACCAATAGAACGGCAAGTTAAAAAGTGCTCTCTCTATTGAAAAGAAGCACATCTTATGATAAATTTATATAGATAGACATATTGTATAAATTATTTTGTATATCCCCTTATTTTAATTATACGATGTAATCTATCTGTTAGTCAACCCTTTTCATCATTTTTTTAAGGAGTGTTTGCTATGGAATCAAAATTTCAACAAGAGCAAGAGCGAGTAAACGATGTAATGGAGATTATTCAAGAACAAATTAGCAAGTTGGAAACAGATACTACCCGACAGCGCAATGAAGTAGTTCAAATTCGCAAACATTTCTGGGATGAGGTTAAGGTGAATGTGGAAACCTTTGACGATTATCTTGAAACCATCATTGGATTAAGACAAGAGGCGCAGGCACTCTCTGTAAGCCAAGGTACACATCGGCATGCATCCAAACGATTGTCCACGCTACGCCGTATGAAAGAGTCCCCTTACTTCGGTCGGATCGATTTTATCGAAGATGGTACTTCCACTGAAGAAACCATTTATATTGGCATCGCTACACTGACAAATGACAGTGGCGAAGATTTCCTGATCTATGATTGGCGAGCACCGATTTCGACGGTCTACTATGATTACCAACCCGGTTTTGCTCAATATGCCACGCCTGGCGGTGTCATCCAAGGCAGATTGGAGAAAAAATGGCAGTACCTCATCCGCAACGGCGTTCTGCAATCGATGTTCGATACGAGTCTCACAATTGGAGATGAGATTTTACAGCAAGTATTGGGTAAAGGCACCGACAAACATATGCATAATATCGTAGCCACCATTCAACAAGATCAAAACCGGATCATCCGCCACGAACAAGGCAGACTTCTAATTGTTCATGGTGCGGCGGGCAGTGGGAAAACATCAGCCGCTCTCCAGCGGATTGCTTATTTGCTATACAAACATCGGGACAATATAAATGCGGATCAAATTATTTTATTTTCACCCAATACGCTGTTCAACAGTTACGTGTCCAATGTGTTGCCGGAACTCGGTGAAGAAAATATGCAACAAGTCACTTTCCAGGAGTATATAAATCATCGACTTGGTCATGCGTTTCAAGTTGAAAATCCTTACGACCAATTGGAGTACGTTTCATCGGCTAGTCAATCCCCTTCTTACAGTTCAAGACTGGCAAGCATCCGCTTCAAAGCATCGCCACTCTTTTTCGAAGCGATGGAAGCCTATCGTAAATCATTAGAGGTCTCCGGTATGCTATTCAGCGATATGATTTTCAGAGGAAAATCGATTGTCACTGCCGCACAAATAGCCGAAAAATTTTACAGTTACACCCCTTCCCTCCGCTTTCATAATCGACTTGAAAAGATAAAAGAATGGCTGTTGGAGAAATTAAAGGAAATCCAAAAGGTTGAACGGGCGAAACCGTGGGTACAGGAAAAAATTGAATTACTAAGCAAGGAGGAATACGATCAAGCGCATGCTTACTTAGCCAAAAAACGAGGGTTTAAAAGGGATGCGATTGCCGATTACGAGATGGAGCCTGCAGCCCTTGCCCTATTGATTGTTCTACAGAAATTGAAGCCTTTACGACAATGGATCCGAGCATTTGATTTTATTGACATCAAAGAAATCTATCAGCAACTTTTTACTGACCCACTGTATATTCAACAATGGATTGATGGCGAGATACCAAAGGAGTGGCCCATCATCTGTGAAACAACGTTGAAAACGGTGGACGAAGGCAAATTATTTTACGAAGACGCTACCCCATTTTTACTGTTGAACGAACTCATTCAAGGCTTTCAGACGAATCGTTCAATTAAACATATCGTTGTTGATGAAGCGCAAGACTATTCACCTTTTCAATTCGAGTTTTTGAAACGTTTGTTTCCGGCAGCCAAGATGACAGTTCTAGGCGATTTCAATCAAGCAATCTTCGCTCATGCAAGCGAAATGATTGATTTTCGCACGCTCACCAATCTATACGGGCCTGCTGAGACGGAAGTGATCAATCTAGCCCGAAGTTACCGCTCCACTAAACCAATCATCGAATTTACACGAAGTCTCATCCCCAACGGAAAAGAAATTATCCCCTTCAATCGCGACGGCGAACGGCCTGCATTGAAGAGGTTGAGCAATCATGCAGAACTGCATCGTTGCATTATCACTAAAGTCGCCCAGTTGCGAAACCGTAATTACAATAGCATTGCAATCATCTGTAAATCCGCCGAGGAAAGTAGGCGTGCTTATGAAGCCCTATCCGACATCGCAGATATCAAACTGTTGAAAAGCAATTCAATGGAGTACGAGCAAGGAGTGGTCGTCGTACCATCCTATTTATCTAAAGGCATTGAGTTTGATGCGGTCCTCATTTATGATGCTTCGGAGCATGTATACGGAGATGAAAGCCTACGCAGAGTTTTCTACACCGCTTGTACAAGAGCGATGCATGAATTGCAACTGTACAGTGTCGGTGAACCGACCCCATTATTGAGAAACATTCCACAGAATCATTTCAGTCAAGCTTGATTTTAAAAAATCAGCCGGCACTTTGTAAGTCGTGAATTAACACTTACAGAATGCCGGCTTTTCGATTCTTTCAATTGTATCTACAAGAATTCCAAGGCGTTAAAATACAGGTGGGGTAACTGAAAATAATACAACTGCCTGTTGTGTAAAATTGTTTTCCCATTTATGTTTCAAATTTGCTGGTATTTTCACGCTATCACCCGCTTCCAATAGATATTCTTCTTCGCCCAAATAGACTTTAATTTTCCCCTCTACAATAAAAGCGACTTCTTCTCCTTTATGTTCTAGTAGCTTTTCTGATGAAGAAGTATTCGGAGGAACGTTCATAATCGCAGTGGCCAGATTCCCCGTAAAATCAGATGACAGTAACTCATAAGACAGATTACCAATGATCATTTTCTTACGTTGACCTGACCTTACGATTAAATCGCCCGTATTCACTTCTTCGAGAAAAAAACTGAAAGTTGGAACGTCAAGCGTTTTAGCTAAAATCTTTAAGGTTTGGATGGAAGGATTCGCCAAACCTCGTTCAATTTGACTTAACATTGAAGGTGTAATGTCGGCTTGCTTTGCTAATTCCCTACTACTCCACCCTTTAGCTTCCCTATACTTTTTAACTTTATTACCAATATCTATGTTTTCCATAATCATAGCTCCCCTCGGATTATTAATTAATATTAAATAAATTAAATTTAAATTAACACGAAAGAGCTTGTGTGTTAAAATAAATTTAATGTTGTTAAATCGTATTTTAACATGTCACTTATCACAAAGATATTAGGAGGATCAGACAGATGAAGGAATTTGAAGGTAAAGATATACAAGCGTGGAAAGATCAACACCCACTTTTAAACGAGCTCATTTCATTGAAGGAAGTATTTTGGATCAATCCCCATATTGAAAAATTCCAAAGTGGGATGGACAAATCCCCTCTCACTCAAGAAGACGTAAAAGATGCGGAGGAAAGGTTGAAGCGTTTCGCTCCTTATATCGCCAAGGTCTTTCCTGAAACAAAAGAAATGAACGGTCTTATTGAATCTCCTTTGGTGAGAATCCCTTCCATGAAGCAATTCTTGGAACAAGATTCTCAACAACCTCTAGTAGGCGAACTATTGCTAAAGTGCGATAGTCACCTTCCTATATCGGGATCTATTAAAGCAAGAGGTGGCATTTATGAAATCCTTAAACATGCTGAATCACTCGCTTTTCAACATCAGTTGTTAACGATTCAGGAGGATTATTCAATTTTCGATAGTGACAAGTTTCGTACTTTCTTCTCCCAATATTCCATCGCGGTAGGCTCAACCGGTAATTTAGGGCTTAGTATAGGCATCATGAGTGCCAAGCTCGGTTTTAATGTAACCGTTCATATGTCAGCTGATGCAAAACAATGGAAAAAAGATTTGCTCCGAAGCAAAAATGTCAAAGTCGTTGAATATGAAGCGGATTATAGTAAAGCGGTAGAGGAAGGTCGGATGCAAGCGAAAAAAGATCCTACATGCTATTTTGTGGATGATGAAAATTCCCATGATTTATTTTTAGGATACGCAGTAGCAGCATCCCGATTAAAAAAACAACTAGAAGAATTAGAGATCACAATCGATAACGATCACCCTTTGTTTATTTACCTTCCATGCGGAGTAGGTGGTGGTCCTGGTGGCGTCGCTTTCGGCTTGAAGTTATTATTCCAGGACAATGTGCATTGTTTCTTTGCGGAACCTACCCACTCTCCATGTATGTTACTCGGCTTGATGACGGGTCTTCATGATGAAATTGCTGTACAAGATTTCGGTATTGATAATGTGACAGACGCGGATGGGCTCGCTGTGGGAAGACCATCTGGATTTGTAGGGAAAACCATGGAACCATTTTTAAGTGGGAATTACACGGTTAGCGATGAACAATTGTATAAGCTGCTAAAGGGATTAGTCGATACAGAGAGCATCCGTTTAGAACCTTCCGCACTGGCGGGCATGATTGGACCAAGTAAATTATGTAAAGAAGGAACCGATTACTTACTGAAGCATCATTTAACAGAAAAAATGAATAAGGGTACACATATTGTTTGGGGAACTGGCGGAAGCATGGTTCCCGAAGAGATGATGAACGAATATTATCAAAAGGGAATGAAATTAGCGTTAGAGAAATAAAAATGATGACACACGGGGCGAATTAGCCCGTGTCTTTTTATACAAATTCAGAGGTCAATACTTACAATCGGGAAATGTATATGACAAAAAAGAACAGTAAAAGAAATCAGCGGCGCTCATTGCTTCACCGAACTCATATTACGCATATTCTTCTGTAAAACGATGCGATTTTCTTGAATGGTCATGCGGTAATAACTTACTAGATATCATGTTTTTTCAAGATAGAGAGTGTTACAATAGTTGAAATAACTGTTAATGAAGGTGGTGTGCTGGGATGTTTAAATTTGTCATGCCTGAAGTGATTTTTGGAAGTGGTTCAATCCATCAAGTCGGTGAAAGCTGTGCTCGTCTGGGTGCTCGAAATGTGTTGATTGTTACGGACAAAGGAGTGATCGATGCAGGTTGGGCTACGTATGCCGAAAAAAGCTGTCGGGAAGCAGGACTTTCATCAATTATTTATGCCAATGTCAGTATTAACCCTACAGCGTCGGAAGCGGAGGAATGTGCGCAGCGCTATCTCGAACATGAATGTGATGCGCTAATCGGAATCGGTGGCGGCAGTGCCATTGATACGGCTAAAGCCGCGGCCATTCTTGCAACGAATGGAGGCCATCTCCGTGATTACGAAGGTGTGGATCGGATTTCAAAACCGCTTCCCCCACTTGTCATGGTGTCTACAACAGCAGGTTCAGGTTCTGAGGTTTCACAATTTTCCATTATTGTTGATACAGAACGGCAAATAAAGATGACAATTGTTTCAAAGTCTCTCGTACCCGATATCGCGATTATCGATCCCGACGTACTTGCCACAAAGAGTGCCCGACTAACGGCTTCCACAGGACTCGATGTGTTAACACATGCAATTGAATCATTTGTCAGTGTAGCTGCTACTCCGCTAACGGATGTTCACGCCAAAAATGCATTGAAACTATCTACTCAATTTTTACGTCCATCCGTTGCTTCCCGATACAATAAGGAAGCAAAAGAAATGATGGCGATGGCGAGCCTTCATGCCGGACTTGCCTTTTCCAATGCCATCCTTGGTGCCGTGCACGCGATGGCCCATACGATTGGTGGTCGCTATCCATTTTTACACGGAGATATCAACGCGGTCCTCCTTCCACATGTCATGGAGTTCAATGCATTGGCGGCACCTGTAAAGTTTAAAGAAATGGCTGAATTGATGGGTGAAGATGTTCGAACGCTCTGTACGGTAGCGGCCAGTGAAAAGGCAATTCATCATGTCCGCAAACTTGCGGTTGATATCGGTGCGCCCCTTACACTCTCAGAAATGGGTTTTGAGGAATCGGCTATTCCTGCGATTAGTGAAATTGCCTTACTAGACGCCTGCATGATTACAAATCCACGAGATATTTCCGCGGAAGAAGTCACCCTTCTTCTCCGGCGGGCTTTGTAGGTGATATTTTGGAAAGACATGAAATGATCGATTTATTGACAGGCGTCCAATCATCCAAGCGAAATTATTATTCAGAACTGAAAACGACAGTCGATGAATTGAAAAAGAAAAATAGTCAGCTTGAAATTATCAATGAAGTAATGAGCAGTTTTACCTCAAATTTTTCGGTATCGGATATGTTGCAAAACATGCTTTTAAAATTAAAAAGTGTGTATCCGATTGACCGTGTAAGCACAGCGCTTGAGAATGATCACGAACTTGTCCTAAGCTATGTGTACCCGGAGAGCGACATGTATCTTGCAAGAGGCACCCGTTTCCCCAAAAACAACTCGCTTTATCATGACGTTTTAACACTCGGCCACCATACGGTTTACCACGACGACAACAGTGTGTCATTTTTTGAAAAAGAAGGTTTTCAGCGGCTGGGACTAGCCTCTGTCCATTTGTTCCCATTGAAGAGTAATGGAAAAACGATTGGCGTGTTGTCACTTGGTAGTCGTACCCATTTCCAGTGCATCGAAGAAGATCTAGCTTTCTTCTTCAATCTAGCCGATCAGGTTGCCGTTTGCGTGGAAAATTCACGTCTCTTTAGTGAGGTACTGGCTGGAAAACAACGGTGGGAAGAAACATTTCGGGCAGTCTCGGATGCCATTTTGATTATCGCTCCCGATGGCACGGTTGTATCTAGAAACGACGCTGTTCAGTTGGACTGGCCGCTTGAAGTCGGTCAGAACATACGAACGGCTATCGCAAAAGCTACCCGTTCCGGAGAAGATCCTTTTCAGAAAACGATTGAAACGAAAAGGCCCTACTCTGCTGAACTTCATCATGAAAATAAAATTTATGACTGTTCTTGGTACCCACTTTTGGGAATGGATGCATCCATTGACGCTGTCATCTTATACCGTAAAAACGTAACCGAAAAACGTCAAATGGAAGTGCAACTGATGCATTCCGGACAACTTGCCGCTATCGGGGAGATGGCGGCTGGTGTGGCACATGAACTAAACAACCCGCTAACAGCCATCATTGGCAATTCTCAGTTATTGCTTAGAACCCAATCAAATAACGTAGAAATGAAGCCACTACTCGAAGATATCGATCGCTGTGGTAAACGTTGCCGGACGATTATCCGCAGTCTGTTAGCCTTTTCCCGCCAAGATGATTTTTCATTTAAACCTTGTTCTTTGAATGAAGCCGTCAGCGAGGCACTTCATTTAACCCGCCAGCAAATTGAAAAACAGCAGATTTCAATCGACATTGTTCTTGATTCCAGCCTCCCAACTTTGAGCGGTAATTTGCAACAGTTAAGTCAAGTGGCTGTCAACCTATTGATGAATGCAAAAGATGCACTTGAAGAACAACAAGTAGTTCCCAAAAAAATTCGGATCCAAACAAAAACAACAGATAGTTCTGCCCTTTTATGTGTAACAGATAACGGGTCAGGCATCGCACAGGGCATACTGGACGATATCTTCCATCCCTTTTTCACAACAAAGGATACCGATCGCGGCACCGGACTTGGATTATCCGTCAGCTTCGGGATTGCGAAAGCGCATGGAGGTACACTGTTCGTTGAGACGAGCCAGCTTGATGAAACGACATTTATCTTAAAGATCCCACTATCTCATGGAGGGTTGTGAAACGATGAGACATATTTTGATTGTCGAAGACGAAATGGAACTCGGTCGATTTTTGTCACGGTTACTTCAACTAAAAGGCTTCAAAACAACACAAGTAACGACCGGACATGATTTTGATCAGCTCCAGTTATCTTCCTTCAAACTTGCATTTATCGATGTGCGCCTACCGGACAGAAACGGAATTGATATTTTAAAAGCGCTGAAAGCAAAAGTGCCGGCCTGCCCGTGTGTCATCATGACCGGCTACAGTACAGTGAAAATAGCAGTAGATGCCATGAAATATGGCGCTGCTGATTTTATCGAAAAGCCGTTTGAAGACATTGACACCATTGACCAATTGGTTGATCGTTTACTAGGTGAACTACAAAGCGGAACGATTGAAGAAGCCGATTATGAACGAATCGCACGTGACGTCGGTTGCTTTCTTGGCACAAGCCCCTCTATGCACCAGTTGTACGAACTTGCCTTTAAAATTGCACCGAAACAGATTACCGTGCTCATTCAAGGGGAAACAGGAACAGGCAAGGAAGTGCTAGCAAAGTTTCTTCATGCCGCAAGTAACCGATCCGGTCCCAGTGTGGCCCTTAACTGCGGAGCGCTACCCGAATCACTCCTTGAAAGTGAACTTTTCGGCCATGTGAAAGGGGCTTTCACTGGCGCTTCAACGGAGAGGGTCGGGTATTTTGAAGCCTCCTCTTCGGGCACCCTTTTCTTGGACGAAATCGCTGAAGCTTCCCTTTCTACACAAGTAAAACTGCTACGGGTACTCGAAACAGGGGAATTCAGGAAAATAGGTGGGACAACTTCACAACGCACATCTGCCCGTATTGTCGCCGCCTCCCATGTCAATCTTGCAGAAGCTGTTCAGCGTGGGACATTCCGGGAAGATTTATATTACCGGTTAGATGTCATACGACTCGTCATTCCACCATTGCGTGAACGCCGTGCGGACATCCCCTTATTCGTCGACTCTTTTTTAAGACGATCTGGTGAAAACATGACATTTTCGCCAGAATCAATCGAACTGATGAAGCAATATGATTGGCCGGGAAATATGCGAGAATTAGCAAACATGATTCGCCAAATTACTGCCCTGTCAACTGACGGAGCGATCATTACACCAAACCAATTGCCCGCAAAAATAACAGGGGTTCAAAACCAATCCTTATCAGAAAAAACTTCAATAGAAGCTGTTCACTTCCCCGATGAATGGATGCGTTTTTCCGAAAAAGTCCTGCATGTTTACCATGGACAAGAAGACCATCATCTTGACGAACTCATTGATTCCATGAAAAAGATGGAAAAGCGGACCGCTACGGCAGTTATTCAAAAAACGCTTCAAGAAACGGCCGGTAACCGCAGAAAAGCTGCTGAAAAATTGGGCATTTCAACGCGGAAAATCCGCTATTATTTAAACGAAACATAAGAAAAGCACAGAGCTACTGCTTAGACAATGAAAAACGACCGGAAAGCTACCATCGGCTTCCCGGTCTTTGTATAAAAATAGAACGCTTTCGTCCTTACTGCCATTTATCGAGCAATCTATCAAAACTCCAAGACAATTCGTCCGTTAATCTTTCCTTGCTCCATTTTGCCGAAAATATTGTTAATCTCGGAAAGTGGCGCCGTTTCAATCTGCGCTTTTACTTTGCCGCGTGCTGCAAAATCAAGTGCTTCTTTCATATCGATCCGCGTACCCACAATAGATCCTTTTACAGTAACGCCGTTCAATACAGTATTGAAAATCGGAATTGGCAACTCATCGTTTGGCAACCCGACAACGACAAGCGTACCGCCCCTCTTAACCGATTCATATGCTTGTTCAAACGCTTTCTTGGTGACTGCAACACTAATCGACGCCTGCACGCCACCGAGACGTGACTGAATTGCTTCAACTGGATCTTCTTTTAACCCATTCACTGTTTCATCAGCTCCCAGTTCCTTTGCAAGCGTGAGCTTTTCATCGGCAATATCGACAGCAACAACATTGAAGCCCATCGCTTTTGCGTACTGAAGCGCAACATGCCCCAATCCACCAATTCCATAAATCGCTACCCAGTCACCTGGTTTTGCCCCCGACACTTTAAGTGCTTTATACGTTGTTACTCCCGCACATAAAATCGGAGCCGCATCCACTGAACTTAAACCATCCGGAATTTTCGCTACATAATCCGCGGCCGCCAGACAATATTCCGCATATGCTCCGTCAACGGAATACCCCCCATTCTCTTGATCAAGACAAAGTGTTTCTTTCCCACTCAAACAATAATCACATTCTCCGCACGCCGAATAGAGCCATGGAATTCCGACACGGTCCCCCACTTTCACTGCGGTAACCCCTTCGCCAATCTCTTCCACAACACCGACACCTTCATGACCCGGGATAAGCGGTAACTTCGGTTTTACTGGCCAATCGCCATGTGCCGCATGCAAATCTGTATGACAAACACCGCATGCTTCAATTTTAACAAGTGCCTGACCTGGACCTGGTTTCGGTTTCGGCACCTCTTGTACGTCTAGCCCTTTCTTGAATTCACTAACCACGGCTGCTTTCATGAAAAGTCCCTCTTTTTCTTTGACCTTGCCTTCAATTGCTGACTTCATAAAACATTCCTCCCTTAGGTTTATGTCATTCGCATTTATATTTTGCAAGAAGCATGCCGAAGTGGGATTCAAGCAATCATCACCTGTTTTTCTAAAAACCGACCGAAAAAGCGGCAGAATCAGCCGAATACTCGGCTGATTCTGCCTCCAAAATGGCTCAGTGATAGCGCTAACGAAGAGAATCCAAAGTCTGGTTTTGTTTCTTTGACTTAATAATTTCCAAAAAGACAAGCAATACCAATAGTAACAGTTGAAGTTTCTCATTCGATTTACGGAGTCGCATAGGTTAAAGACAACATTAAATAAACTCTTTCGTCAGAACAATTTCTATACGTGTGGAGTTCCTCGCCTTTAAATCTTAAAACATCCCACTTGTTTAATTGATGGTTTTTGCCCCCTACTTCCATTTCTAACTGACCATTTAAGACAAGGACAATTTCTTCAGAACCCGCTAAATGATATTCACTGTACTCACTATTTGGTTCGATACACGCCCGATGCCATTCAACACTACCAAACGCTTTACATAATGGCGTGATAAACCAATCATTATGTTGCCCTGCAAAATGATGATTGGTTTCAAATCGGTATATTTCGCTCTCTTCTTGGAAATCTACTAAAGAGGCGAGGGGTATATTTAACCCTCTGGCTACTTTCCAAAGAATATTAAGTGTCGGGTTTGCCTCCCCTCTTTCAATTTTTCCTAATGTTAGTTTACTAATGTCGCTTACACTCGCCAATTCTTCAATGCTAATCCTTTTGCTTTTTCGAATTTCTCTTAAGTTCTTACCTACTTGACTTGATAAGTCAATGTTTTCCTCACTCATATTGCCACACCTTTCTATTGACCACACCTCTAAAGTATATTATAGTAAACAAAATAGTTAACCATAGTTTATAATAAGTTGAAAAAGTTAACTATAGTATACCAAAAAATCTTCATGCTATACAAAAAGGAGTGTTTGCAATAATGAAAAAATCAAAAAATCTATATCTGATTTGGAGTATCTTTGCTTTATTTATTATATCCATGAACTTGCGGGCATCGATTACGTCAATCTCACCCGTTTTAAAAAGTATTCAAGCGGATTTGCATATGTCCAGCGTCTCGATTAGTTTACTTACTGCCCTTCCTGTTTTTTGTATGGGCATTTTTGCCCCTATTGCTGGAACGCTGAGTAAACGATGGGGACGTGAGATGACGATTGCAATATCGGTTTTAGTCATTGGGGTATCCACAGCTTTGCGCCTCGTTGCGACCTTTCCTCTGTTGTTATTATTGACAGCTGTATTTGCCGGAATTGGAATTGCCATTACAGGTCCACTTATCTCTGGCTATATTAAAAATCATTTTCCTAAAGCGACATCTTCTATGATTGGAGTTTATTCGGCCGGCATGGGGATCGGGGCTTCCTTAAGTGCTGGATTGGTCGTTCCAGTCATGCATACATTCCATCATTCATGGAACGTTGCTTTAGCAATATGGGCCTTATTGGCAGTCATCGGGATCATCGCATGGCTTCCAATCCTTAAGCGATCTACTCAAAAGAAAAATGAAACAGGGGAATCTGTCAATCCAAAAACGCATTTGCCTTGGAAAAATCGATATGCTTGGCTACTTATGATCATTTTCGGGCTTCAATCTGGCGTATACTATTCTCTTGCAACATGGTTAGCTCCAAAAGTACAAGAAATTGGTTTTAATGCCGGATATGCAGCAACCGTCGTTACTATTTTTTCCATCATGCAGATGATTTGTAGTCTAATCATCCCCATTTTAATCAATAAAAGCGTGAATCGAAAGCCTTGGCTTATTCTCTCAGCTTCTTGTTCTATCATTGGGATTATCTTATTACTCACTGGAGGCTTTTCACCGATCATTGCGGCTGTTTTAATGGGAATCGGCGCTGGTGGATTATTTCCATTAGCTATGATCCTCCCTTTAGACGAGACTACTACCGCAATTGATGCCAGCCAATGGACTGCGATGATTCAATTTCGTGGTTACCTCATTAGTGGTGTAATTCCCATGATTGTGGGCGTCGTAAAAGATGTTACCAATACCTATAACGATGCATTTATCGTATTACTGTTTATTTTATTGCTCCTCATATTCTTGTCGTCAAAAGTTAGGAAAAAGCGGGAGTTCGATCTCCTTACACCTGGTGTACAAGAAAACAGATAAAAGAAATCATTCCATTTCTTTTATCTGTTTCAAATTAGGACTTCTCGTTAATTCGACTTCCTCGGTTATAAAAAGCAGATTCCTTCTACAGCACGTTCTTAAGCGTTTATCGTTTATTCATATACAAGTTTGGGCATATTTCAAAGGATAACCTAGCGATGCGAGGAGGAATGATGCCTTGAAAAAGTTATTGAAAATACCGTCTACCTGGACACCTATTTGGATCATTGCCATCCTTATGCTATGTATGATTAGTATTTACCTACCTGTTTTTGGCAGTACAAGCCCCCGCTTGACTGATTTCCCTCTCATTATTGTAGATGAAGATGAAGGCGTTTCTTCTTTCATTACAGGTAAAGAAATTGCTGATCATTTGATAAAAAAACAAGATGGACATACATTTAGCTGGAAAGTGGCAGCGAATAAGGAAGCCGCTATACAAGAATTGAAAAATAACCAAGCATACGGTGCCTTGGTTATTCCAACGGATTATTCCAAAGAAATTATTGAATTACGTGATGCCCTGATAACAGGTAAAACGGAAGTGAAGCCTGCTCATTTAGAATTACTCATTAATGAAGGTGGAGGCCGTACAACAACAATGATTGCGACAAATGCACTGGAAACGCTCGTAACGACCGCTTCTACCACGATTAGTGGCCATTTAAAAGAAGAATTAATCCATAACAATAGCCAACTATCACCACAAAACGCAATCTTGTTAGCCAATCCGATACAATACACGTTGACAAATGCATTAGGACTTCCCGAACGTACAAATAATGGGATGACCCCTTTTATGATTGTTCTCATCACTTCTATTTCTGGCATCATGGGTGTAAATATGATCAATGGCTATTTAAAAACTAGTAGCGCGGGTATTAAAAGTAACGGCTATCCTTTACGTAAAACGGACGTCATGAGCACTAGTATGTTATTAGGTGTACTATTATCGGCACTTGTAGCTGCGGTATTGCAAATTGCTATATTTGGTGTTTTCGGGAGCTCCCATTCGACGAGCATCTGGCTCATTTTCTTATTTACATTTTTGTGTTGCTTAACGATGCATTTCCAGTTTAAAATGATTTCACTATTTTTAGGAAAATGGGGAATGTTAGTCATGTTCCCGATTAATATCTTGGGCATCTTCTCCAGTGGAGGAGCCGTTCCGATTGCAACATTGCCATTCATCCATCACTTTTTCAGCAATTTCTTACCCGCACGCTATATGGTCGACGGCTTGAGGGTGATGCTTTATTACAACGGAAGAATACAGGCTGGTCTTGGGGTCGCTTTATTCATCATTCTCGTTTACTTTGTTATTTTCTTTGGTATCTGCCTAGTTGTCGCATACCGTGTTCATCGTCAAGAACTCGCTAAAAGGTGAAGAGGTATTTTATAGCATCAAAAAACCGATTTCCTTGTTGGAATCGGCTTTTTCGATTTCTGCAAACAAATTACTTTTCAACAAAGCTCTGTCAGCATACTTTTAGGGTGGCAAAATATTATTCTCTTAAAGATTAATATGAGTCCCAACTTTATTTTTAATAGCTTTTTCGTAAAAATACTTTGCAACTACAATGTCTACAACTGCTAGTCCTACTGATTTAAATAGAGTAATTTCTTCGTTACTTTCTCTTCCGTTTCGTTCTCCCTTTACAATTTGTCCAAGTTCTCCATAGATATCATTTGCCTTAAAAATTCCTTCTTTTATGGGAACTAATAAATCACCTGTTTCTTCCAGAGCCGCTTCACCTGATTCAACCACTACTTTGTCCGCTAAAGAAATGGCATTGGACGGCACCTCTTGCATCGTAGGTCTAAATGATCCTACTGCATTAACATGAACGCCAGGTTTTAACGCTTCAGTAAATACCGGTGTTGATGAGTTTGTTGTCGTAACAATAATGTCTGCTTTACGTACTGCTTCATTTGAATCTGAATATATTTGTACGCGTTTACCAAAATCACTTCTAATAGATTCAGCAAATTCAACTGCTTTCTGTTCAGTTCTGTTATAAAGAAGAATCTCTTCAATGTCTCGAACAGCTAGTATCGTTTCAACAAGACCTTTTGCTTGTTCTCCTGTTCTGATAACACATAATTTTTTTGAATCACCGCGCGATAAATATTTCGTTGCTACACCTGATATCGCACCCGTTCTAGTCATTGATGAACCTCCCCCACTTAAAACGTTCCGTTTTTGAAGTGGAGGTTTCCTACCAAATGAATGAAAATGCTCCAACAAAGAATGTGGGTGACACGTTCTTTTTACGAGAATTCGTAGGAGTCGGTTTCATTCACTACAGTAGGGAACAACTTATCCGAAGATAAGCAGGGTCGGAACAGACCATCTACTACTTCCTGCCCTTAGGCAATCCGTAGATACTTTGTAGGCTTTAGGCTGAAATCGAGTTCTCTGATTTCGTCGTAAAAGGTTTTTGCGAAGAAATTGGATGCCCCGTGAAGATCGCGATGATTCGTATAACCGCAAGGACATGTATAGATTCTAGAAGAGACTTTGCGTTTCTTCGGGCAGCAAGGGCATTGCCGCGTTGTATCGCTTTCATCGTGTTTGTCGATTTTCATGCCTTCCGCTTCCAGTTTATAGGTCAGATAGGCATAGACTTTTCCAAAAGACCAATTGGATAGCTTTTGGTTCGTCGTTCTTCGTCGGACCTTTTTCTTTTTACGGCGAGATGTGTTGCGTTGAACGCCGTCCACATCACCAAATGCAACTTCTTTGACTTCAATTTCGATACACCAATCAACAAATTGTTTCGTTGTTTTATGCAGGGCATCTTGGAGTTGTTTATCACTTTTCGAGAGCACATAGCGTTTCGCTCGGTTATATCTTTTCCACTGCTTGGAGCCTTTTGTGCATTTACTCATTTTCCGCTGGAGTTCTGCCAGCTTTTTATTACGCAACCGGTGAATGGAGCGGATTTTACGACCGGTAATCATGATATTTTCACCATTCTCCGCAACTGCCGCAATGGTATGGATTTCTCCGACGTCAATTGCCGAGCGGTTTGCAAAGGTGTTTTCTTTTACTTTTTGACCGTCTTCATAAGCGATGGCTAGCATAAGTTGTCGGTTAAAAATTAGTTCGATTTCTTTGATTTGACCTTTGGGCAACTCTTTGATCCAGAGAATGAGTGGCGCTTGTAGCTTCCCTTCAAGTTTTCCCATCGATAATTGGACTTTGCCATTTTCAAAGACCTTGAAGCCGTTGTTCGCCCACTTCGTATTGAAATGATTTTTTCGTTTGTACGGATATTTATTTGGATGCCCAGCTTTTCTTGCTTTTCTTGCCGCATCACGTGCAAATAGATACTTATGGCAAACGGCTTGTACAGATTGGGAATGAATCGGAAAAATCCCTTTCGTGCCTTTCTGTAACGCACTTTTGGTAATCCATTTTCCTGTTTTCAAATGGGTTTCTTTCGCAAGCTCCAAACAACGATTCCAAACTTCACCCGAAACCCGGTTGCACTCGAATAATCGGTCAATCGTTTCCTTGCTTGCCCGGAACGATGTCTTCATACAACGAATCATTGTCAACCCTCCAATTAGGTAGTCGTATACTTTATTATACCACGAATCCCATTTAACGAAACGTACGTTCTTGTCGTGGTGATAAAAATAGAAGGGCAAGCATTCATCTCCCACCTACGCTTCGTGTCGAGGTGGGAGACTTCTGCCCTAAGTTGTTAAAGATAGCCTCATTTCTTCCTCTAATTAGATATTTCTCCACTATTTCACAGAAACCTCTTCCATTCAATCCTTTCATTATGAATGAATAATAATAAATAGCAGCTGTCAGAAAATCTGATAGCTGCTATTTATTAGCATCAAGTTGTTGTTTTTGTTAAGAAAGAAGGAACTTACAACCTATCATATAGATGATATAAATGACCACTGCACAAAGGACAGCATGTAAAGGTTTCAACCAATTCGTCAATATAAAGATTGTACCGACTAATATAACCGCGCCAAATGCACCGGTGATGGCACTTTTTTGTGTAATCCGAAAATCCATCAAGTCCATATTTTTCATTTGTAAATGAATATTAACCAACGTCATGATCGAAAATAAAGTAATAGCGCCTAAATAAATACCTCAGTTACTATTGAATCGATGTGCTGACGGTTTAGTGATAAAGGACTTGGAAGATCATTTTTCCAGACAAGTTGGGATTTTGTATTCGGCAAAACATTTGCAAACACCTTCCGTTCATAAGATGATGCATTTTATCAAGGAATGGAACGAGAAAAATAATGTTTGATCATAATAGCTTATAGCGCAAAAAAAACTGAGCCTGCTTTTGACAAAACTGTTCAAAAGCAGGCTCTATAATAATTGGCTTCAAACCCTTAGCGAGCCGCGGAAACCTCTGGCAGCATAGTAGGAATCCGCACCGTTATGATACAAAAAGACATGATCGTAGCGACGATCGCAAAAAAGAGCCCCTCCGAGTTTTCGAATAGCGTCAGGGGTTTGCACCCAACTCGATGTTTTCATATCGAAATTCCCAAGCTTTTGCAACGCCCGATATTGTTCTTCTGTTAAAAGTTCAATGCCCATAGCAGTCGCCATATCCATCACACTATTTTCCGGTTTATGTTTTTTCCTTGACTCCAGCGCTTCGCGGTCATAGCAAACACTTCTGCGTCCTTTAGGACTTTCCGCTGAACAATCATAAAAAATATACTCGTCCTTCTCTTCATCGTAATCAACAACATCCGGTTCACCGTCAGTAGTTTCCATTTCATTAAGCGACCATAGTTTTTCGGGATTTGCTTCCAACTTCGCTTGAATTTGAGTCCATTCAAGCCCTTCATGTCGGTTCATATATTTCTCAAAACGAGCTTTCAATACGCTAAGTAATTCTTCTCGTTGCTCAAGTGGCAACTCCTTGTTAGTACTGATTTCATTTTCCTTTGTCATATTCGTTTCCTCCATATTTCATTTACCTTCTATCATCATCCATTAGTTTGGCAAATCGAGTTGCCAAGACACGCCAAACCGATCGTTTATCCAGCCGAATTTTTTGCTGAAACCATAATCCCCTAACGGCATAAGTTCTGCTCCGTCAGTTTTCAGCTTCTCATACAGATTGTCAATTTCCTCTTCAGAATCACAAGTGATAAAAAGGGAGAATGATGGGGTAAACGTAAACTCATGTTTAATAACACTGTCAATGCACATAAATTCCTGTCCCTTCAAGGAGAATGTTGCATGCATCACGGTTCCTTCTTTACCACCATCATTCGAACCATAGCGATTAATGCTCTTAATTTCTGAGTCCTCAATTAGGGACGTGTAATAATTCATCGCTTCTTCTGCCTTGCCGTCTTGAAACATTAAAAACGGGGTAACCTTTTTCATTATTTCCAACTCCTTCCAGTCAATTGTTTCAAGCTTGCCTCCAAAAGGAGAAATGGGGATCCCCTCCGGTTATTATACGATAACAGTAGCCATTTAGCGATGAAAGCACGGCTGCCCTCACCCCTTCTGAAACGTCGAATAAGCCTTATGCAAGAGTTTTTCCAATTGAACAACGTTCGATAACGATTTACATGATAATTTAATGTCATCGTTTTAAAACCGTTTAGTTCTAAGTTTTTGATATACCACTTCTACAATTATGTTATAATGAGTTTTCAAAAAAGTGGGGGGATTTAATGTGGAACTGCTAACTGTTATCTCTTTTTTGGGCGCGGCAATCGTTCTTACCCTTGTGCCAGGACCCGATAACTTGTTTACCTTAGCACAAAGTATAGCAAAAGGGAAAAATGCAGGGATTTTTACGACTCTTGGGCTATGTACAGGATTACTCGTTCACATTGCAGCTGCGACCATCGGCATTTCAGCAATTATTTATCAATCAAGCCTAGCATTTACAATCGTCAAATATGCAGGGGCCGCATACTTGTTGTTCTTGGCTTATAAGTCGTTTAGAGAAAAAACATCGGCTTTTGACCTGGATAACGCGGATTCTTTAGACTACAAATCCTTATACAAAAAAGGAATTATCATGAATCTGTTAAATCCAAAAGTTTCCTTGTTTTTCCTGGCTTTCTTCCCTCAGTTTATTAATTTTGAAAATGGTAATGTCTCCATTCAAATGCTTGTCTATGGATTCCTATTTCTGATCCAAACTTTAGTTATTTTCACTTTAATCAGTATATTCGCTGGGAAAGTTGGTTATTTCCTGCGTAAAAATACATCCTTATCTAAAAAGATTAACATGGTGCAAGGGACTCTGTTCACGGTTATAGGTCTAAAAATCGCTTTCAGCCAAAAATAAGAATCTTTTCATTCAAAGAGTAGTCTTTGACTACTCTTTATTTGCAAACACTTCAGATGTTTTTCCTTCTAACTGCGCATCATCCATAGGAAAGTCTGAGAATTTCATCTGTATAAGATGAAATGTACTCACGCCCTTATATGCAGTAGCTTCCCTAAACCAGACAATTCAGCAACCAGATGAGCAAATTACTCTTTTGCCCTCCGATGAAAAAAAAACATTCCTGCGCATGGTACGATTCGGACACAATTCAAAGCAGTTCCTTAATTGTGTAATGCACAAGTATTCTCCACGAGTAAAATCCACGCAGCGCTGTTAGATACGCCTCATTTCATGTCAGCCAAAATGTTGCAAGCAAGCCTACTATCCCGATGCCACTTAATTGTGCAAAATGATTTTTTATTTTGCAATGCTCTTCTTCTTTCAATCCAATTGATATCATTCCAAAAACAACGATTAACAAAATCAAAAACATTTGGTAAGCTGCCACCAACATTCCTCTCCTCCATTCCAAATGAAGTGTTCGCAAAATCCTCTTCAAATCGTTTAAAAAAATACCGATGCGACAATCCTTTATAAAAGTTCCCTTCGATTTTCCCTATTCATTATCTGATTATTTCGTCGCCGGACGCTAAATTCCTCTATTTCTCAATAACTTTATGATACAGTGCCGCCATTCCAGTTCACTTTTTCAAGAAATCATTGACCTCATCATAAAATATGCAAAAACCCTTGAAAGGCTTGGCCTATCAAAGGTTCATGCGGTGATCAGAAAAAAGGTTTCTCCATTGTCGTTTCACTTCTTTTTTACAGAATAGCGAATCCATAATGTATCGTGTTCATTGATTGACAAAAACAGCGTAAAAAGAAAGCTACAAAGAATTCAGTGTTTCACGTAATTGTTCAGCCGCATAAAAAGCCTTTTTGTCTTGATATATATCCCCTGGTCTATTCCCTTCTCCGATAATATAGCCTTCAAAAGGGAGACCGACAAAGTCAAAGATGTAATTGAATTGCTGAATGAGCGGCAATCCTTTTAGATAAGGGGAATCTCCTCCTACAGCAACTACATAGGCTTTTTTCTCAGACATTCTTTTTCGGAAGTCTTTGTATTGAGGCTCTCTCATCGTTTGGGACCATCGATCAATAAAGTTCTTCATTGTACCTGACATGCTGTACCAATAAACCGGTGTAGAAAACAGGAGGATATCATGTTGCATTACTCGAGAGATGAGGGTGTCATAATCATCACCGACGTCTTGAAAACCGGCTTCATCGTGGCGCATATCTTCGATCGGTTTAATATGGAATTCGTTTAGATGAATTGAATCTACATCTAGATTCTTAATGGCATGTTTTGTTAACGTCTCTGTATTCCCGTTTGGACGGGTACCTCCATAAATAACTGCAATACTCATAATCTTCCACTCCTTTTTTGATTGTTTACAATTAATAGTGTAGACTACATATACAAAGCAGTAAAACTGATTATTCCGTTTGATTCAATCGATATTTCCGATTAAGGAGAGAAGCGAATATGGATAATAAACAACTAATCACTTTCAAAACGGCCGCTGAAACGCTTAACTTCACCAAAACAGCCAGCATATTGAACTTTGCTCAATCCAGTGTGACAGCTCAAATAAAAGCATTGGAAGAAGAGCTCGAAAAACCGTTATTTGAACGTTTAGGTAAACGCCTAACACTGACAGAGGCAGGAAAAGAGTTTAAACTATATGCAGAAAAAATCATTAAACTCAATGAAGAAGCAAAAATGGCCATCAGTGGAAATAAAGAACCCTTTGGAACACTTGTCATTGGCGCACAAGAGAGTCAATGTACGTATAGGCTCCCCACCATATTAAAAGAATTTAAAGATCAATACCCGAACGTAAAACTATTGTTTAAACCCGCCCATTCTGATGAGTTAGCTAGAAAGGAACTGATGAATGGTACGCTTGATATTGCCTTCATTATGGATATAACAAAATCTGAAGAGGCTTTGACAATCAAACCGTTAATACAAGAAGATATTAAGTTGGTGGCTGCTTCAAACCATCCATTAGCTTCGAAATCAGAGGTGCATCTGAAAGATATTGAGCATGAAACACTGCTATTAACCGAAACGGGTTGCTCCTACCGCACACTCCTCGAAAATTCTTGTCATGCAGCAAAGGTTTACCCGGTCAATAAGTTTGAATTTGGCAGTATCGAAGCGATCAAGCAATGTGTAATTTCGGGATTAGGAATTGCGGCATTGCCGACAATGGTTGTCAAACAAGATATAAAAACGGGAGCTATGGCGGAATTAAATTGGAAGAGTGATATTCCCCCTATTTTCACACATATTGCTTGGCATAAGGATAAATGGATGACTCCGCCTTTGGAAGATTTTATCGAACTGACTCAAAGAAGTTTCCATAATAAAAATGCCTAACAATAACCCCGTATCTTCGTATTTCTGCATATCAAAACGAGAAATCAGCCATCTATATGAAATGGCTGATTTCGTTTGCATTATTCGTATAAAGGTACTTCCCATCTCTCCTTGACTTCTTCATAACGCGTCACGGAGACGAGATGCAAGGTCAGTTCTTCCGGTACTTCTTTCAAGTCATATACTTTGAGATCAACGGAAGTCTTATAACGTCCATTTTTGTCTTTTTCGAAAAGGATATTCTCGTTTCCATAGGTTGGATAGGAATTCCCTTTGCCATCCGTTAAAATCCAAGTGTCAAGATCAGAAGCGGTTTCTTCCATGCCTCCTTCCATTTTAATCGTAAAGACCGATTCTCTCTCAACTGGAATGAGCGCTTTTCGTAACGAATACTCTCCTTGTTTCTTTGCTTTTTTGATTGTGATAAAATTCCCTTCATATTCAAATGACACGGGATTTCTTTTCAATTCTTTCGGTTTGAAGCTGACAGAGAAATCAGAAGGGACTGTTTTATACACTCCATCCAATACCAATGTATTTTTGGGATTCCCTTTTTGCGGGATGAATGTTTGGTTCCATATCACTTGCCCAAGTTGTGTTCCCTCATTACCTGAACCTTGAGTTCGTATTAAATCACCTGGCTGTCTTTCCTCATACAATAGGGTTCCATGAATATTCCGGTAAATCGTTTTCTTATCTTCATTTTCGATATGGTACTCTAAAGCCGTTCCGTATTTTCGAAGAGCCAGTTCATCTTTAACGCTTTTCCCACCGATTTGCGCTTCCAGCTGTTGAATCTCGTTCCAGACACGCGCTTGCTCTTCTTTTGTAAAACCTGTTTCATACGTCAATTCAGTAGTCGAAGGGGCAAATCGGATTTCTTTCATATCGATTGTCACACCGTGATGGCTTGTTGAAGCATCCTCTATTTGAACAATCTTTGTTAAATTTTTATGTTTCGTCACATCAATTGGAACCTCTAAAGCCCAGTTCCCTTTTATGCCATTCAATTCGACTAGGTCAAAATTTACTGTCACCTTTTCCAATGCAGGCTGTTTCCCTATCGGAATTTCAACGATGCCATAGTCGCTATTTTCCTGCCAGCCTGTGCCCATCTGATCGAATCGCTCTCCATTTTGATCAATGACTGTAATTTTATTGCCAGAATCAATTAAATTCAGCTGCGTATCTTGAGGCTTACCCTTCTGATTGAGCACTTGAAACGATAATGCCACGCGCGAAGAATCGATGACAACATCTTCTACCTTGAAGGTAATGCCATTATCTTGAACTTCCAGATTGACACGTTCCGCTAAACCGGCCTCCGTTGCCATTCGTAACCCATCATCGACAATCGCGGCATTGGAATCTGCTTGTTCTGGTGAAAACATGCCTCCGATCCACTCGGCAAAACTTGGATTCAGTGTAGCACTGACCCCAAGCGCCAGTACGACTCCCGCTGCCGATAAGAGAATTCGTTTCCAAGGCTTGCTCTTTTTCCATTGCATCTTCTGTTCATAAGGCTCCAGCTGATCCAGAACCATAGCAGTGAAATCATCTGGCAATGTCGGGGTTTGTAAAGTTTCTTTGATAAAATGCTGCTCACTTTCAAAAGCCGCGACAACACGCTGGCATTCCGTACAACTTTTCACATGGTTCGCGATATCCTTATAGGCTTGTCGATCATCTACATATTTTGAAAGTTCATCTACAGTCGGACACTTCATGAAAATTCCCTCCTTCACGTTTAACAATCTCTCTCAATTTCTTCTTGGCCCGATGGAGTTTATTGCGGACAGTGGCTAGTGAAACATCCACGATATCTCCGATTTCTTGATAACTGAGTTCATTGACATAACGCAATAAAATGATGACGCGTTCGTCTTCCGGTAGCGTTGCAATCAACCGTTCCAGTCTTCTACTCTCCTCATTTTTAAAGAAGAGCAGTTCCGGTGTATCTGCGCTGATCATCGTTCCTTCCTCTATTTCAATCTGCTTCATTTTATAGCGCTTCTTACGAAATTCATCCATACAATGATTGATGGCCACCCGATACAACCAACTCGAAAATGAGCCTGTCTGATCGTATTTTCCAAGTTGTTCATAGACTTTGATAAAAGCCTCCTGTACTAGGTCTTGGGCATCATGCGGATTTTTCGTCATACGCAATATCGTTGCATATAATGGATTCTTGTATTTATTAATAATATGTCCATAGCTTTGCTTGTTTCCCGCTAGCACTTCTTTGATCCACTGCTGTTCGTCTTGCATCGTAAACCTCCTCCCTCAAACGATCATGCGCATGTCTCGTTTAGGTACTTCACCCAGTATAACGGGTTGAAGCATCGAATCATTTCACTTTTTAGGAAAATAAATAAAAAACATCCCACACAAATGGATACTCCATTGCGTGGGATGTTTCTCTTTTGCTTTTCTTTTTTAGGCAATCCAATCCTCTTTCGGAATATCATGCGCTTCTTTCTTCATATAGTAACGGCCTTTTGTCGCTATTCCAAGGATAACGGTCAAAATCGATGCCAGTATTAATGCGAAAAACGCTGCCGTACTTTGCAGAAATGTTCCCATATAACCGAGTGCTGCAATCGTTCCGATCACAGTTGGTACGATTAACGATACAACACCGACGGGATTCCATTTATATAAGTTTTCCTGTCTTGATTCATAATAGCGTGGGCTAATTTTCAACCATTTCTTGAGAACCAATGCGTCCGTCACCAGAACCGCTGCCCAACTCATCAATGCCACACCTTGGAAAGTCATGGCTGTATCAAGATGGTCGACGATACCGCCAAGCATCAAAATCATTGCAATGACTCCTGCCACCACTACCCAGAAACGGCGACCTGGCGTAAAGCCGAACATATTTTCAAAAAAGCTTGACAGCGACAGCGAGCTACTGTAAATATTGGTGATATTGATGCGGACTTGTGTCAGCACAGTAAACAATACACCACCGAGCCCTAGCAGAACAACAATGTAGACACCCGGGTTTGATTCTCCGAGTGTGACTCCGAACCAAATACCGAGACCGCCCATTACGCCGAAACAGAAAATCTGCGGAATAAAGCCAATGGCGATAGATCCGATTTTCAAGTCTTTCGGTTTTAGGAAACGTGCGTAATCCGAGGCGATCAACGCAGTAAGTCCCATAATGCCGTGCTGCATACCTATACATAATAGCAATGCGGTTCCACCAATTTGAACACCTTCAGGCATATAGGTCCAAAAACTGCCCTCGTAAAGGGACGGATGGTTAAACGCCATAATAATCGCTACGATTAAGAAGACACCGAAAATCGGCAATGACCATTTTTGTAGTTTGTCCAATTGTTTAATGCCGAACCAGTTTAATGGGATGACCAATGAACCGAAGACGACAATCAAGAGCCATAGGGGGATGGCGGGGAAAAATGCATGGACCGCAGCGACTAAAATCATGCCTTCAAATGCACAATACATGATAAAATTCGATGCGTAGATTAATGAGGTTAACGAGGCCCCGATATAACCGAATCCTCCGCGGGATAATAAGTTGACGTTCATGCCAGATTTTGCGGACAAATAAACAATGATGCTTCCCAGGATACCTGCAACGATAATGGCGTAGGTTGCCGAGATGATGGCGTTGGCCGCACCGAATTGAAGTGCCATGACACTACCCATCTGGAAATAGAAAATCGCGGTTGCGATACCGAATGTGATATTGGTGATACTTAACCATCCCATTTTACGTTCTTCACGCGGGACACGGTCAAAGGAATAGTCACCCGTTGTTTCTCCATCTTGGCGTACTTCTTTTTCTCGTGAGTTTTTTTCTCGTAAGTCTTTTTCTCGTAATTTGTGATCTGCAGTAATTTCAGATCGCATTCAACCAGATCCTTTCTTTCTTCAAGTGTAGATGTCTTTGTCTCCGGGAATTTTAGACTGGGTTAGGCTGTATATTAGGTTAGTGGGGAAAAGGCAGTTTTCAAGCTATAGGGGACAGCATTCTGTTGGTTCGCCAGAGACAAAGGAGCAGTGAATCTTTTCCGTCCAAACAACTGTTGGAACAGCACAAATCACTCTACTTTCTATTTTAACATAATTTAATGCAAATATTGTGCTCTCCGCCCCAACTCGTTCTAAAGACCTAACAAAGCTCCGCTTAGCACGCAAACGTATGTCATCATCCAAGTCTGTTAATTTTAAAGTCAAACTAGTGATTAAAAAAATAAAAAAACATCCCACTCAAATGAATTTTCTTCAATAAGTGGGATGCTTTTCTTTTACATTTTTGTTGTATAATACGCATTCAAATCTTGATAATACTTATTTAATGATGAGGTAGATACTCCAAACCATTCGGCAATTTCCTTCACGGTTAGTTGAAGCGGTTCAAATAAGGCATGCTCCTGACCGAATCGGATTGCGCCAGCTGCAATCGCTACCTCTTTCCGCGCATTCGGCTGCTGCTCTACTAAATAATCTTCGACAACTTCCAATAGTTTCTCGGAATCCCGTTCTTTTTCATTTAAAAACTCGATTGCTTTCAAAAGGACGCCCGACTCGAAATTGGTAAATTCTTCACCTTCGTATCCATCCTCACCAAGCAACTTCCAAAATGCCATGCCGTTTTCTTTTAAAAATACGTTCACGGATTGAGTTTGCTGCGTTTGGAACTGTTTCGCAAACTCCCTGAACACTGTTTGGTGATCCGTCGGGAAGAAAATCAAACTGGAAATCGCCAAATAGTGATTTTCCTTGGTCGTGCCATCCGGTAAAATGAAACAATAGAGATGAACACCGACAGGAACAGGCTTCTCACTTTCCCGTCTAAGGAAGATCGTTCCATCATTAAAAATGCTCTTCACAGTCAGATACTTATCTTCCACTTCGACGACCTCTCCGATGAAAGCACCCGGATTGTTCCAAGTGTCCAGTACGTCTAAGACAGATGGACGGACAATTTTCTTACGTTGCTTTTCCAAATAATTCGTCCAAATGTCCGGCTTGTGATGGAAGAAGAATTCATCCAGCACAATGGCTTCAATCATTTCTTCTACTAAATAGGTTGTCAGCTTCTCTTTCCACTGCTTTGCGATATCCAAATAAGCATGTACATCACGGCGTTCCGGATACTCTTCATAAAAGACCTGCAAGATTCTTTCCAATTCTTCCGCCTGCGCTGCTTCTATTGAAAATGTCGCTTTCGCTTCGCAACATTTCTTATATTTTTTTCCGCTACCACACGGACAAGGTTCATTACGACCTACCATACAAACACGTCCTTTAACTACTAAAAATCATAGTCAAGCTTAACATGTTTATATATAAAAATTAAGTAAAATAATACGGAGATTGACATCCATTTTATCTTAAAAATCAAAGTATTCTACCATTATGAGCTTCCTTAATCTTATTTGATTTGTAGTTTATTGAAATGATCAACGATTCCCATTGCACTTACTTCCATATCCAGCCTAATGATTTCCATTTCTTTGTGGTCATCTGCCACACCTTGCTCTTTTAAATGATTCTTTACACGTTTTAATAAACGGCTCGCCAGCAATTCAGGGCCACCTACTTCAGCCTGGACAGTTTGCGCTTCTTCCATGAAGACCGTTAGCCAGTCGGAAACTTGTCGTAGCGCTTGATCCGGTTCATCCGTCATTCCGTAATGTCCGTAGTAAATGGCATCCAGCTTCATCGCTAGCAGTCGGTCAATCGATTGTTGCATCGCTTCTGGATCGAATTGATTCGGTGATGTCGATGGCAGGTAGAGATGGACACCATCACGGTTCAATTGCGAATAACGGACACCGACTGTATCGCCCGTAAATACCCCATTGCTGACTGGATCATAGATGCTGAAATGATGTCTGGAATGGCCAGGCGTATCTAAAAATTCCAAAGTACACGCCGTACCAATTTTCAATGTATCCCCTTCCCCTTTAATGAGCAGTCGATCTTCAGGGACGGGTAGAATAGGATCGAATAACTCCGAAAACTTATCTCCATAGACAGCCTTTGCTCCGTCGATCAATCTTGCTGGATCTGCCAAATGCCGCGCTCCACGCGCATGCACAATCACTTGGGCATTTGGACAATCTTGTAGCAAGAGTCCAACCCCGCCTGCATGATCCAAATGGATGTGTGTGACAATGATATTTTTCACCTGATCGAGCGAAAACCCTAACGTTTGCAACCCATCTTTTACATGCTTCACGGACGGACTTGGACCAGTTTCTACAATGGTCAGTTCTTCTTCATTGATCACATACGTACCTGTCCGTTCCGGAACCCCCATATCATAGCCATCTATTAAATAGACTCTTTCGTTCAGTTGGATCAGTTCTTTTTTTGACATTCATGACTCCCCCTTTAAAGAGATAGATAAGTATAAACTTTCCATTAATTATAGCACATCACCTTACTTCCTGCCTTTTTGCTTACAGTCAAATTGTGTTTGTTTACATTCATAGGTAATTCGCCTGCACTCCTTGTTGTGTTGCTTGCAACTCAGGTTTTTCGAATCAATGCAAACTAATGCACAAGGCTATATTTGCCATAAAAACTATATGATTGCTACGCAATCTACGCCATGACGGAAAGGGGGCTTTCCTAGTATAATTAACATAGGTAATACAAATCCGTTGTTTTAATGGGTTTTGCCGAACCTGTCATAAAAACTGGATGAGCTTCTTATCTTTAGCGGTAAGCCGATTACGTCATCGAACGTGGAAATAAAATTTCTATTCTTCATAAGGAGCTCCATTACCTACTCTATTATTCGATGGAGGGATTCCAAATGGAAATCATGATCGAAACGTGTTGCGGTATCGACGTTCATCAAAAGACAATTGTCTGTTGTATTCTTGATGGTCCCTTAGATACGAATCGTCCTAAAAAGTATGAAAAAACTTTCGGCACCCGCACCCATGAATTACGCCAAGCACTTGACTGGTTGAATGACCATCAAGTAACGGACGTCTTTATGGAGAGTACCGGACAATACTGGTTACCTATCTTCAATATCTTTTCCGAAGCTTCCTTTCACATCACACTCGCCAACCCTCAACATATTAAGAATGTTCCGGGTCGGAAAACGGATACGAAAGATGCCGAATGGATTGCCCAATTGGGCCGATGTGGTCTCATTCAAGCATCTTATATTCCCGACCTGGAAGTCATGGAATTACGATTAATGACGAGACGCAGACAATCCTACATGCAAAAACGGACACAATCCAAAAATGAATTGCACAATGTGCTCCAACGGTCCAACGTTAAATTAACTGGCTACTTGTCCGATATCTTTTCGAAAACGGGACAAGCATTACTTCAATTATTTATCGATGGAGAAGTGTTAAGCATCGAACGGATTGAGGCCTGTATGCACGGGCGGGTTAAGGCATCTGCCCAAGATTTATTAACAGCTATGGATGGAAAATTAAGCACTACTAATCGTCGATTATTAGACGATTCACTGGATGAATATCGCTTTTATTCACGCAAGATTGAGCAAATTGAACAAGAGATAGAACTCTATATTTTGGAACACTTTCCAGAGGAGTACGTGCTACTGATGGAAATTCCCGGTGTCAAAAAACAGTGTGCCGCTGTTATTTTAGGAGAAATTGGCCCAAATGTAGAGGCCTTTCAAACAGTTGGGCACTTAGCTTCTTGGGCTGGGGTTTCCCCGGGGTCTAACGAAAGTGCAGGGAAGAAAAAAAGTTCACACATCACCCAAGGGAATAAGTACCTGAAAACTGCCCTATTTTCAAGTGGCGGTATGGCTGGACGATCAAGAGATCCTGCTTTTAGTTCATTATATAATCGCATTTCCGCTCGCGGTTCGAAGATGAAAGCAGTCGTTGCTTGTGGGCATAAATTATTGAGGATTATTTATAAAGTGTTATCAGAAGGAGTCCATTATGACAAAGAAAAAGCCCTCGGATTGCGGCAACAATCGAAGGGCCATCTCTCAATTTAAAAAAATTTTCGCATGTCTATTATAACATGGGGAGTGCTTTTTTTCGCTTTTTTTGCATTTTCTCCCGGGTTTCTTTCAAATAAAAAACAACCGTTATAAAACGGCTGCTGTCAAAGGTAATTCTTATTTCACTTCTTCCCCTTCGCGTCTAAAGAAACCGTAAATCCCCACAGTTTGAACGATGTTCGTGAAGGCATTCGGATCGACTTCCTTAATAATCGTTTCCAAATCATACAGTTCATAGCGCGTAATGACGAGGTACATCATGCTCTTATCTTCTCCTGTGTAAGCACCTTTAGCGGGAAGAATGGTAATGCCGCGCACCATTTTTTGATGGATCGCCTGTTGCAACTCATCCGCTTTACGTGTCACGATCATAGCCGTCACCTTTTCATGGCGTGTATGAATCATATCGATGACTGCCGTTGTTACATATAATGTCAGCATCGTATATAACGCATTTTCGGGCTCATATACGATTCCGGCAAATACGATGATGATGCCGTTCAGAATGAGAAAATATGTGCCGATCGGTTTATCTTGCAATCGTGATAACACCATCGCCACAATATCCATTCCTCCTGTTGAAGCACCCAATTTCAACGATAATCCGATACCGACTCCAGCAATGACTCCACCAAATACGGCATTTAAAATAATATCGTTTGAAACAGACAAGACCGGTAAAATTTCCATAAAAAGCGTTGCAAAGATAACAGAAACAATGCTATAGATGGTAAATCCTCTTCCCACTTTGAACCATCCAAGTATGATCACAGGAATGTTGAAGATGAATAAGAGGATTCCAGTGCCAATCGAAATGTCCAGATAATCTGCAAAGACACTAGAAGTCAGCTGTGCAGCACCTGCAAATCCGCTTGAATAGACATTGGCATTGATCAAGAAAAAGTTAAGTGATATAGCCAATAAGAATGATCCGAAAATCACGACGGCTATCCGCTTTGCTTCAATAAAAAACATAGTTACCTCCTACTGGTGTGAATGACGGTAAATCGAAATATTTTTCGCCCATCCAGCCTGTAAATCTTTAGAGACCTATTGTACCGAATTTCTCATCAAAATGGTACATTAATGAATGCAAAAAAGTACCAAGTAAGCGATTATCTCAACAAAAAGAAAAAGCCCCCCATCTGATCATACCGTCTAATCAGATGGAAGGCGCAATTACGAGATTTCACAGCATTTTCAACAAAGCTTCTTCCCCACTCATTCCTACGTGGATTCCTAATTGTTCCGCTTCCAATGTCACCGATTCCAGCGGTGCCTTCAACAATTGCTCGATGGTTTTTACACCGACTGCTCGCCCCGCGATGATTTTTCGATCTTGCAGCACTGTATTCAACAGCCCGACATCCAACGCACCGCACATAATATAGCCTTTATCATTCGAAACGGTTAACAAAGTTGTTTTCGGTAAGCGAACTGTCACCGCCGTATACATACTTCCTTCCAGTACTATAGGCTCCATTGAAATCATCTCAGCCACCCCTTTCCTCTCTATACATATGGGGAAAGAGAGGAAGTTGTTAAAAGGACCTTATGAATGGGCGCGGGTAGTGAACTGCTTTACTTGTTCTCATCATGCTTTCTCTTTTTCTCTTCTTTCTTCCTTTCTTTTTCTTTTTTCCGTTCCTCTTTCTTTTTTTCCTTTTCGTGCTTCTTTTTTTCTTTTTCTTTTCGTTTCTCTTTCTTCTTATCCTTCTTGTCTTTCTCTTTCTCTTTCTCCTTCTCTCTCTCCTTCATCCTCTTTTTCTGTTTTTCCAGTTCCTTTTTCTGTTTCTCGACCAGTGGTAGTACAAATGCTTTACTAGGGTATTCACTAATGGATTTCGACAAGACTTGTTGGAAAATTGGTGGTACCGTGTAACTGCTCGTTGTCGTCAAATAGTGTTCGGCATCGGTTTTATCATACCCTAACCAAATCGCCCCTACGATATCAGGGGTATAGCCAACAAACCAATGATCCTTTGAACCATCTGAACCTGAAAAAGGTAGCTGGGTTGTACCGGTTTTACCGGCTACTTCCAAGCCGGAAATTTGCGCTTTCTTGGCTGTTCCGGTCTCCACAGCACCAAGCAACATATAGGTGATTTTCTGGGCAACTTCCGGTTCTGTCACTTGGACAGATGTTTCGCGCCATTTCCCGATGATCTTACCTTCAGCATCTTTGATTTCCGTAATGGCATGGGCTTCCATCATTACCCCGTCATTCGGAAAAGCTGAAAAAGCTTGAGCCATCAACAGCGGGGATGTCCCCTGATGCAAGCCCCCTAAAGCTAAGCCGAGATTCGCATCATTGTCATCCAAAGGAATTCCGAACCGTTCAACAGCACGTACGCCTTCCTCAATGCCAATTTCATGTAAAAGCCGGACGGGAGGAATATTATACGAATTGACGAGCGCATCATACATAGTGACTTGCCCACGAAATTGTCTATCAAAATTTTGTGGCGAATAGCCATCAATATTAAGCGGTGCATCATCAAGTAAATCAGAAATTTCATAACCCTTTTCCAATGCAGGCGTGTAAGCCGCAATCGGTTTCAATGCGGATCCTGGCTGTCTGACTAACTCGGTCGCATTGTTAAAACGTCCATACGTATAGTCTCCCCTTCCGCCGACAAGTGCTTGAATGCCACCCGTTTTTGGATTCAAGAAGATTCCACCACTTTGGATAAGTTGATCTGGCTTACTAGCAGGAAAATTGTTATCATCTCGATAGACTTCTTCAACCGCATCTTGAATGACAGGATTCAATTCTGTATAAATATGTAGGCCACCAGCTAGCACTTCATTTTTTGTCAAACCATACTTCGTTACCGCCTCGTCAACGATATGATCTATATAATACGGGTATTTCCCTGTATAATTCGGCAATGTTTTATCTGCCAACAAGATTTTCTCTTCGATTGCCCGTTCATAATCAGCCTGGGTAATATAGCCTTCGCTTTTCATCAAAGACAACACGATATTTCTTCTCTTGATCGATTTCTCCATGTTTTTATAAGGAGATAAGTGGGACGGCGCTTTAATCACACCCGCTAATGTGGCGGATTCGTTTAAGGTTAATTGGCTAACATCTTTTCCGAAATAGACAAGTGCAGCACGTTGAACGCCCCATGCCCCTTCACCAAAATAGATTTGATTTAAATAACGTTCCAGTATTTCATCTTTAGAGTAGTCCCGCTCAATCTTTTTAGTCAGAATCAGTTCTTTGAGTTTCCGCTTATATGTACGTTCGTGAGTTAAAAACACATTTTTTGAAAGCTGTTGCGTGATTGTACTGCCTCCAGCAACCACTTCCCCTGTAAACAAATTTTGCGTGAATGCCCGTGCAATACCGAAGTAATTGATGCCGTTATGTCTATAAAAATGTTGGTCCTCAGTAGAAATGATCGCCTCTATCAGCTCTTTTGGAATTTGTTCCAAACGAACACCTTCGATTTTAGAATGCGAAATCTTACTAGCAATCTCACCGTTTTGATCATAAATAAAGGTCGGTCTTGGTTCCGGTTCTTCCAATTTACTGACATCACTTGAACGAATGAATAAGTTCAAGATCAATAGACCACACAGAAGTACGCCAATACCACTGATGAAAAGTAACTTTATCAGCTTTTTAGTTTTAAACCATCCCCTTAATCTATCAAACCTTTTCCATTGTTGCCTTTGTTCCATTCTTCCCAAATGAATTCCACCTTTTTCATCGCAAAATAATTGAAGAAAGCCATTGCTTCTTTCAATACAAAACTTCATTTTAGCATATTATTCGCATCAAAAAGTGAAACTTTCTTTGGCTTCAATCGTAAAATAGGTTAGACTAGGTATGATGGATGTACTTTAAGTTCATACGAAATTGATGGAGGGTATAGAACATGAAAAAATTATTTGCGGCATTACTCGTGCTAACGCTTCTTGTATCACCGATCGGAAACTATGTTTTCAATGATCACCCGACTGCAGAAGCAAAACGCTACAAATCAGGGAAGAAAAGCTTCAACACCAATAATAGCAACAATAACCAAACGAACCAAATCAACAAATCGAACAGCCAAACAAAAAAGGACGACTCTTCGACGACTGCTGCCAAATCGTCCAATACGAACAATAAAGGCGGCGGCTTCATGAATGGCGGTCTGATGAAAGGCCTATTCATCGGTGGTCTTGCCGGCTTGCTATTCGGTGGTCTTTTTGCCAATATGGGCATGCTCGGATCGATCCTTGGCTTTGCAATCAATGCCATCGCGATTATCCTGATTGTCGTCATCATCAAGAAAATCTTTGACCTGATGAAAGCTAAAAAGAAAAAAGAGGAAGTTAACCCATGGAACAGCTAATGATTCCGGAACAAGACATTATCAATGCCATTTGCCTTTATTACGCCCGTAAAAAATATGCCCTACCTGAAGATGTGGAAGTGGAGCTTTTCTACGATGATGAGGACGCACAACCCTTCTCTGCAGAAGCTACGGTAAACGGACAGCAACAAGTGTTCATGACTTCGGACATCATTGCGGCATTACGTTTATGGATTGAGGAATATATGAACAAAGATCCTTTCGCAACAAGCATCGATCTACAATTCGATGAAGAAGAAGGGATTGTCGCAGCAATCGATTAAAGCGACTTCCATAGAAAAAAACAGCCATTCAATTTGCATGGCTGTTTTTCTTTATCACTTATTTGGTGAAACGAGCGCATATCTTTCCCATCGTCTACTTTTCCATCGGAAGTACATAATGGTTGCGCGTACCCATTCATCTGCCGCAATGGCGAGCCATACACCAACGAGTCCAAGGTCCAATTGGAAAACTAACAGATAACCTAATGGTAAACTCATGGCGACCATCGAAAAAGCTCCGATGATGACAGGGTATTTTGCATCCCCCGCTGCACGTAATGAATTAATAATGACGATATTCATCGTCCGCCCCGTTTCCAGTACAATACTGAGCAACAAGACGGTCGCTCCTATTTCAACGACGGTCGAATTATCCGTAAACAGTTTCAATAACGGATAGCGGAAAATCATGACAAGTGCGACCATACATAGTGTGAATAGCAATGCCCACTTCACACTCTTCCAGACACTTTTGTATGCCTCTTCCTTTTCATCACCGCCCACTAGACGTCCGACAATAATGGCAGTACCCATCCCGATTGCAATAGCAAATAAATACGTAAACATCGAGATATTCACGGCATACTGCCTAGCTGCCAATGATTCCGCCCCTAAATAAGTGACGTAATACAAAAAGACAATTTGACAGCCTTGGTACATAATTTGTTCAAACGCGGATGGTATGCCGATCTGTAATATTTTCCCTATATATTCTTTTGACAACGTAATATAATAGCGCAACTCCACACGGTACTCCATCACTCGATAAAGCAGCCAGAAAAACACAATCATCGCGAGTAAACGGCTAACGACCGAAGAAATCGCTGCCCCTTGCACACCTAGTTCCGGAAACCCGAACTTCCCAAAAATGAGCAAATAATTCCCCACGACGTGAAAAATATTCATCCCTAACGAAACAAGCATCGTCTGCTTCGTAAAGCCATGGACACGAATGATCGCAGCCAATGAATTGATGATGGCTTGCAGGAAAATCGCCCCACCTACAATGATCAGATATTTGGTGGCATAGTCCAGCACATCACCTTGCAAATTCATGGCGATCATAATATGTCTTGAAAAGATAACAAAAAGTACACTCATCAAAAGCCCAACAATCAAATTCAATGTAACTGCCAGTGCTGAAATTTTGGATGCTTCGATAAATCTTTTCGATCCCAAGTATTGTGAGACGACAATCGCCGCCCCATTCCCGACCACTTCAAGCACGAGAATGGCAATATGGATATACTGATTCGCCGCTCCCACACCCGACACCGCATCATCAGACAATGCACTCAACATGAATGTATCCGCGATGCCCATTAACATAAAAAGAAAAACTTCCAAAAAGATCGGCCACGTCAAATGAAATAAATTTAACTTTTGGCCGATGTCTTGTTTTCCTGCAGTCGCTGCCATACTAACTCCTTCTTTTTCCAATCCGTATTCAAATAAAAATATCTTACCATAGAATTTGAACAGCGACTATAAAAAATTTAGATGGAGGCACTTCCTTTTTCTAACTAAAATCTCCACAGTAAAAATCACAATCGTTCGGGTAAACTTAGTTTCCTATTCTTCCTTTACTCCAGTTGAAAATCTTCCACATTAAAATAAGAAACAAAAAATAGCCTACAAGCGAATAGCTAGAGTTCCATTGATCGGTATGGCTGAAAAAGCCCCATTGCACCGCAAGTTTCTCAATGATTGCCGCGAAGATTGCAAGAAGGAAAATAAAAACAAGTCTGCCCCATTTCGGCATGTTGTCGATAATGAAAAGGAATAACCACGTATAAAAAGGAAGTATCAATAATGTAAAGGCGATATTAATCGAAAAAATATCTGGAAAAGGACGTACCGGAAAGCTATACATATTTATCCCAACAAAAATTAAATCTAAATAGGTTCCTAGCAAACAAGCAACGACCAAAGCAGGCAAGTATAAAAGGACATTACGGGAAAATCGTCGTTTTGGCGATTGCCGCAAGTTCGAGCTTTTCAAGTGTTTCACAATACTCCCCCTCTATCTTGCCCTTCACCGCTATTTTTTCTTCCCTCAGATATTCAATCATATACCAGTGTTCATACCAATCACCCTGTTCGGCCTCGGTGTGGTTGACATTCTTCCATGCATACTCAAGCTTCGGGCTGAATAAACGAAGCGCGCCTTTTTTTATTTGGCAAGATTTTATCCTTCTTGATAGAGAAGCTCCAGGTACTCCCTCGTTTAAATCATTAAAGACTTCCGGCCAATAATCCTTCCGCGAACCTGTATGTGGATGAGCGATTGCCCAGCGATAAACGGCCTCAAACAAATCCCTTTCGCCAAACAACAATTGATAGAGCCTCTTTCCTAGCATAATCCGCTCATGAAGGGAACCGAAATGATGGAGCGTCAGCCCAATAAGCGAAGCCCTTCCTTCCGGCTCACGATGATCATGGTATGGAAACAAAATATGATTAACAGATAGAAAATCTTGTAACACGAACTCCAATGTCTGAAAAACATTTTTCTTGTATAAAGGATTTTGAATGATCCTGTTTTCCAAATAATTTTGTTCATTAATCACAAGAGCAATCGCAAGCAAATAACAATCTCTTTCTCTCCAAAAATGATTCCAAATCACTTCCATAAATCGAGAGACATGCAAATAAGGCAACAAATAAAACAAATTCCGATTTCGGGATTTACTTTCGGCATAGAGTAAAAATTGAGGGTAAGCATCTTGGAATATCAGCCAGTTCCCCCGCTCCAAAAAAGAGAAAAAATCTCGTTTCGTCTGTTTCTGCATAAGCTTGGAAAGGAACTCTCCATTTAAATCCGTCATATTCCATCCGCCATTCCTGGATACCATATGACCGAGAAATGCCCAGTGAATTTCCGGATGAAGCGAATAGAAATCAAGATAAGCTTTCGTTCTTGTCTTATTATTGCTATTCAGCCGCTCCGTTTGGAAACGAATCGATTGAAGAAGCGACCGATCGTCACGGGACAAGTCTTGTTCATCTCGAAGTGGTTGACGTTTGTCATTCTTTAAATCCGCTTTAATGGCAAGATATTTTTCCGGGAGCCTCCATTTTCCACCTATCCTTTTAAAACTTGTAAACATCGGTCTCCTCCGCCCCGCGTTATACCGTCATACATCCTAATGAACAGCTGTATATATGTATATGAACGATCTTGACAGAGGGAGATGAGGATGCGTTGAAATACGATACGAAACCCGTTATGAGCCGATTGATACAACAACTGATTCATGAGCAGCAAGCAGACGGCTCATGGGATTACCCCTTTGAAACCGGTATCTCTACAGATGCCTATATGATTATCTTATTGAGAACGTTGGAAATAAATGACGAAGACTTAATTGTCCAATTGACAGAAAGAATTTTTAACAAACAGGAGATAAACGGTGCGTGGAAACTTTTTTACGATGAAGATAGAGGAAACGTCTCTGCGACGGTGGAAGCCTACTATTCCCTTCTCTACTCTGGCTATGTGAGCAAAGAAGACAATCGAATTGTAGCCGCAAAAGAGTTCATCCTAGCAAACGGCGGTCTTGAAAAATCGCATCTGTTCACAAAAATCATGCTGGCGTTAACCGGCCAATATCCGTGGCCCGCTTATTTTCCGATACCAATTGAGATGATTCTTCTGCCCCTTCACTTCCCGATCAATTTCTATGATTTTTCCGTGTATGGAAGGGCGAACATCGCGCCGATCATGATATTGGCAAATAAGAAATACATCAAAACAACTAAACGAAGTCCCGATTTATCTGACCTTCTCCTTTCAAATGAAACCGATGAGTTCTTTGACAAGAAAGACATCGAAGAAATTTTTTCGTTGATTGATCAAGGTCTTAAACAGTTACTCGGCCTGCCTCACATGATCCAATCGCTCGCCATCCGTCGGACCAAACAATATATGCTCCGGCATATCGAGCCGGACGGAACCCTTTACAGTTATTTCAGTTCTACATTCCTGATGATCTTTGCGCTGCTCTCTCTTGGGCATTCCACTAAAGATCCGATCATTGTTAAAGCTGTCCAAGGATTGAAAGCCATGAAATGTACGATTCAGGGACATACGCATATGCAATATACAACTGCTACAGTGTGGAATACCGCTTTAATCAGCCACGTCCTTCAATTTGCAAACGTTCCTGCTTCTGCATCGGTCATCCAAAAGGCAAATCAATACTTAATCCATCGGCAGCAGTCTAACTATGGTGACTGGGCGATTCACAATCCCGGTGTACTTCCCGGAGGATGGGGATTCTCAGCCAGTAATACGATGAACCCGGATGTAGACGACACAACCGCTTCGCTTAGGGCGATTGTCCGACTGGCCCAATCGGATCCCCACTTTCATCAAGCATGGAACAGAGGTGTCCATTGGATCATTTCGATGCAAAACAAGGACGGTGGATGGTCTTCTTTTGAAAAAAATGTGGACCTTCCCTTCTTAAACTTACTGCCGATCGAAGGTGGACAATTTTTATTGACCGATCCTAGCAGTGCCGATTTAACCGGCAGAACACTTGAATTCCTAGGTGGGTACACGAATTTGCCTCACAATCATGGAATTATGAAAAATGGAATTGAATGGCTCGCGCATCACCAAGAAAAAGACGGATCATGGTACGGCCGCTGGGGAATTTGTTATATATACGGCACATGGGCAGCCATTACCGGGCTTATTGCTTCAGGCGTAAGCAAAGAAAATCCAGTGATCCAAAAAGCTGTCCGCTGGCTTCTTGCCATCCAAAACCCCGACGGTGGATGGGGCGAATCTTGTAAAAGCGATATCGCCTTTTCATACGTGCCGCTTGGTTCCAGCAATACCACTCAAACAGCTTGGGCATTAGACGCACTTATGGCTGTTTCAGAACAGATCACACCGGAAATAAATGCAGGGATCGCCTATCTTCTAGAGTCCATTCATAAAAACGATTGGACCCTTTCCTATCCGGTTGGGCAAGGGATGGGAGGCGCTTTCTATATCCACTATCATAGCTATCACATTATTTTTCCTTTGCTTGCGCTTGCTCGTTATCAAAAGAAATTCCAAGAGTATTAGCCTGCAAGTCGTATAAGTTGGTTGTGGTGAATCAATTACGCCTCGGCGTAATTGCGTCCAGATTTTGAATCGAGCTTGCTCGATTAACTCCTTTCAAAATCTGTGACATCCGCCGGAGGCTTTATCTTTGTTCAGCGGCGTTTAGAAACCCGCTGAACAGGAAACAAAACTGCATTCATCTCGCCACCTATAGAGATGGGATTTTTCTGCTGAATAAAGATAAAATGCATGGACGTCATACGAGCGGAGGACAATACATGAGTTCTATATTTGCCTATATCTTTTTAGGGGTATCGATGGCTGCGCCGATTGGCCCCGTTAAGAGTGTCCTATTAAACAAGGGGTTGAAGCATGGTTTTTTTCATGCTTGGTTTTTTAGTCTTGGGGCAATCACAACAGACATCATGTATATGCTCATTGTCTATTTTGGCGTAGGCCAATTTATCGAATCACCTTTATTAAAAATCATTCTTTGGTCATTCGGCTGTTTTGTACTTTTGTATACAGGCATAGAAAATTTACTTTCCGAACAAAAAATCGACATGATATCGAAATCCCGAAAAAGAGTCCGGCTTAGACAATCCATTTTGTCCGGTTTCTTAATGTCTTTATTAAATCCATTGACTATCCTTTTTTGGCTGGGGATCTATGGGTCCATCCTCGCGAAAAATGCTGGAGTCGCTACGGGCTTTGAAATTATTTTGATCAGTGCCGCGATATTGTTTGGCATTAGTATCGTTGATCTCACCATGTCTTTTCTATCCGGTGGAGCGAGAAAATTATTATCCACCAAGCTTTTGAAATGGGTCTCCATTATTTCATCCGTTTCCATGATCGGATTCGGAATTTACTTTGGCATCCAGGCATTTCAGGCGTTATTTTGATATGCCGGCAAACTGCGAAAAGAAGAGAGTTGCACTATCACATTGAATGCATAAAAAGTCTAAGCAAGGAAACCATACCTTTGATCGTCAAAATGAGGGTGAGTCGAGGTGTGGTGTATTAATGGAAAAAAGCGTTAATAAAGTCAGTGTATGGTGTATCGTGAGTTTGGCTTCAATCCCTCTCATCATGACACTTGGGAACTCCATGCTTATCCCTGTTCTACCAATACTCGAAGATAAAGTCGGAATCACTTCCTTCCAATCGAGTATGATCATTACGAGCTATTCAGTTGCAGCTATTTTTCTTATACCAGTTGCCGGTTATTTATCGGACCGGTTCGGGCGAAAAAAAGTGATCTTGCCGAGCCTGATCTTCGCTTTGATCGGGGGGCTCATTGCCGGGTTTGCTTCCTGGAAAATGGATGAGCCCTACATGATGATCATCGTCGGAAGGATTCTTCAGGGTATTGGGGCGGCTGGTGCCATGCCCATCGTTTTGCCGCTCGTGGGAGATCTCTACAAAGATGATGATGAAAAAACGAGTTCCTGTTTAGGGATTATTGAGACATCGAATACCTTTGGAAAAGTGTTAGCCCCCATACTGGGTTCAGTATTTGCCGCTTTTCTATGGTTTCTGCCTTTCTTCTCCATCTCGGCACTCAGTTTAATTTCCATTGCACTCATCTTTTTCTTTGTAAAAGCACCCAAAGAAGAAGATGAGCCCGTAAAGTTTAAGGAGTTTTTAAGTAACACAAAAAAAGTATTCAAAGTGGAAGGTAAATGGTTGTATACCGTATTTCTAAATGGAGTCCTTGTTATGCTGATTTTATTCAGCATGCTATTTTTTTTATCGGAAAATCTTGAAAGTGCTCATGATATTAAAGGCATTAAAAAAGGGTTTGTTCTAGCCATTCCGCTGTTGTTACTTTGTATTGCTTCTTTTATTTCCGGTCGGAAAATTAAAGGCAATCTGAAGACGATTAAAAAGTACATGGTCTTTTGCTTGATCGGTATGTCCATTAGCGTCATCTTCGTCGGATTTACGAGCAAAAAACTGATCCTTCTATTAGTCGTAACGAGCATTGTGGGAATAGCGATTGGTGCATTACTACCTGCGCTTGACGCCATCATAACAGAGAATATCGAAAAGGAATTAAGAGGCACAATCTCTTCCTTTTATAGTTCGGCAAGATTTATCGGCGTAGCAGCCGGTCCCCCTATCATGTCACTCGCCATGAAGAATTTTTTGAATGCCAGCTATATCCTAGCAGGTGTCCTCGGCGCAATATTATTATTTATTGTTTTTAAATGCATCAAAGTCGATGAAATCGAAAAAACAAATAAAACCACCTAAAAAAGAACCAGTTCAATGCTGAACTGGTCTTTTTATCTTTGTGAAATTCTCCAATCTTTTCCTTCATGCAGTTGTACAAGTAACCCCCTTTGAATATGATGCAAAGACGTCATTTTAAAGGAGGACTTTTATGCATTCAATAGCCGCCTACATCTTTTTGGGCGTATCGTTAGCTGCGCCCATTGGTCCTGTTAACGCTGCACAGTTAGATACAGGCATTAAGAACGGGTTTTTTCATGCTTGGATTTTTGGCATTGGCGCTTTAACCGCGGACGTATTGTATATGATGATGGTATATTTCGGGATCGGTCAAGTCATTGAGTATCCCCTTGTTCAAATCATTCTTTGGTCATTCGGCTGCTTTGTACTTACATATACAGGCATTGAAAGTTTACTTTCGCTACATAAAATCGAGCTGGATGTCGGATTCGGTAAAAAGGTTCAGCTAAAGCGTTCATTTACAGCGGGATTTTTCATGTCGCTCTTAAATCCTTTGACGATTCTCTTTTGGCTTGGGATTTATGGATCGGTGCTTGCAGAAGCAACGGTAACCTTTTCTGGCAATCAAATCCTCATGAATAGCGTGGCCATTATAGTCGGTATCATTCTATGGGATACCATAATGGCCACGATATCGAGTGGTGCCCGTAAAGTACTGTCCACCAAGTTCCTGAAAATCATCTCTGTCATTTCTTCCCTATCTATTATCGGGTTCGGAATATACTTTGGCATTCAGGCATTTCATGCACTTTTTTGAGTCTCTTCTTTCTTCCATTTTTTCTTTAAAATTAAAACAATACCCCCAATAATCGCCAGGAATATTAGGCTAATAAAAAATCCTGGTCGACTTGTTTTATGGAGCAATGTTCCGCTGACCGCTGCTAGCACCAACAGCACTCCAATGACTCTTTTCACTTTATCTACCGTCGTTGGTTCGATCAACCTGTGATACATGACTAAAATGAACAGCCAATTATAAAGAAGCATTAATGCTGCTGCAGTCGTTATATATTCGTACACTTTGTCAGGCAATAATAAGGAAGTGACAATGGATAGAACAAGCCCGATTGAAGTTAGTGCAATCGCCGGTAACGGCATTTTAAGTTTCTTTTTCATTTGTTTACTGAATATTTTAGGGGCATCTCCATCTTCCGATATGGTTACAAGTATCGTCGTAACCGAAAAAAGGGATGCAGACATCGTTGAAAATCCGGCAATAATGATGGCAGCCGTGAATACATGGGGAAAAAAACTGATATCATTTACACCTGACAAAGCCTCGACAAAAGGACTCTTATTCTCCCTGAACTGATCAAAAGGCAACAGCAATAACGCCAATGACAGTGCGGTAACGTAAATGATCGCAAGCAAACCTAACATGACTTTTCCCGATTTAGGGGCATCTTCCTTCTTTTTCAAATGGATGGCCATGACACCCATCACTTCGATTCCACCATGTGCATAAAAGGCGAAAATGAGGGCACTCCAAAAACCGATGATTCCCTTTGGAAAAAATTCATCGACAGACCGAGGGATCCCTTCCTTCGGATTACCATCAAGCACCCCGGTCAGCGCTAAAATGGCAATGACAATAAACATAAAAATGGCGGCAATTTTCATCACCGCATAGACGCTTTCCAACTTCCCGAATGCTTTTGCACCGATAAACAGAACAATGAGGCCGCACACGGCATATATGCATGCAAAAATCCATAATTTTACATCAGGAAACCAAAATTTAGACAAAAGTGAAATTGCAGTAAGCTGACTGCCAATGATCAATATTTCAGAACACCAGTATACCCACCCACTGCTAAAGCCGGCCCAACGTCCATACGCTTTTTTGGCATATGTGCGAAAGGATCCCTTCTGCGGGTCATTCGCGGACATTTTCGCCAATGCTTCAAACACAATATACGTTGCACTTGCAGCCAGGATGAAGGCAAGTATGACAGAAGGTCCCGTCATTTTAATCGCGATACTTGAAGCTAGGAAAAACCCTGTACCAATAATGCAACCTACACCAATAAGGGATAATTGCCACCAGGCAAGACTTGCTGTTTCGTCTTGACCATCTGCCGTTTTTTTCCCCATTCCTACACCTCCACATAAAAGTAGCCTTCCACAAGCAAATGGATTTATGTGTGAGTGCAACGACAAAAACACTGGAAACCCGACGATTGGATTCCAGTGTTTTTTAACTTGATTCAGCAGAAGTTCCCCATTTCCATAAGTGGCGGGATGAATGCCAGAAGGCATTTTAATCAGAGGGAGTCCAAACTCCCTGTAGCTGACGCTTCGCTTACAGTACAAAAGGATTTGCTGAATAGAGGAACTCAGGCTAAGGTCGCCGCGTCCTGCGGCAACGCCTGAGTGACTAACATCCTGTTGGCCCAAGCCTCCGGCGGATGCCACAGATTTTGAAAGGAGTTAATTGCGAATCGAACAACGAAGGGTTCGATTTGCCGTATTTCTGTGTTTTTTGGAGAAATTAAGGCACTTAGATAAGCGCAATTCAAAATCTGGACGCAATTACGCCGATGCGTAATTGATTTTTTATTATGGATTAAAGTACGGATTTTAAATTAAGTTGTCTTTGCCATTTTTCCAACCATTCGGCGGATTGTGCGAATAACTCGTCCTCGAATCGGTAACTTGAAAATGTATGATCAGCATTTTCAATATAATGTGTGCTCACTTCTTTGGATTGTCCTCTTTGTTGTAAGGATTTCAAATAACGGACAGTATGTTCTTTCGGGATATCTTCATCTTCTTTTGCATGGATGATCAATGCCTCGCCATCATAAGAACGGATTGCCTCAAGAGGTTGATGGTTTTTCAAATCATTTAAAAAGGAACGGCTGACATAGAAGCCTTGATAATCCACTTTCCCGCTTCTATTTGCAATGCTCACTGCCCGTTCACCTAAAATCTCTGTAATATCTTCGTATGGAATACCGACAGCGGACCATAAAACAAGTTTGCGAATCCGTCGATCCCGAGAAGCCGTTAACGCAGCGACCGCTCCGCCAAGACTATGACCGATCAAAATGATGTTCTGCTCATCGATCGCGTTCAATTTCGATACATAATTCAAAACCGTTTGTACTTCATCCAACTGATTCGTGACCGTCACATCGACATAATCACCGTCACTTTCCCCACAGCCGCTAAAATCAAAACGGAAAACCCCAAATCCTTTTCCCGTGAAATAACGCGCTGCTTTGACAAATAACCGATGTTCTCCAACCTTACTCCCAATAAACCCGTGCAATAGAACAATGAGCGGCACCTTTTCATGCTGTTTTCTTTCCGGCAGATGAAGCACACCAGATAACTGTAGATGATTATGGTTAATTGAAACGGATTGATTGATCATATTCAACTTCCTTTCAATATTATCTTCAATTTAAATTAAACATATCTATTTACTAGGTATTATACGTAATGATAACCGAACCGTCAATCAAATTGTGTTTGATGAACAAAATGCGGTTCCATTTTGGGTGTCATCATCTGTTTCCATTGTAACAAATAGTTCATATAAATTCGGGAATGCTATCTCATGAAGGTTTCCTAAAAAAATGAAGGAGGACAACAATGCCTAAATTTACCCCAAGACCGAACGATACGGACACGACTGTCAATCGGATGAAGAAAACAATCAGTAATATGGAAGCTGCAGAAGCAGCGATGGAATTTGCGGAAGGGACAGAACGCGCCGCCATCAAAGCGAAAAACGAACGACGGAAAGAGAGCATCGAAGGGATGCAAGAAGAGATTCGTGAGGAAAAGGATTCCCTGAAATAAAACTTGCCGGGTACCAAGACAATCTCGAATTGTGCAGGTACCTGGCACAAAACTTATACCGAAGTCACAAAAAATAAGCTTTAAATAACGCTTGATTATTAACGGAATATTTACATAACTTATTGATAGTTATTTCATCAGCTTGAATCAATAATACACCTAGAATCTTATTTGTTCTTTCTGAATCATTAAGATTTATTACAATTTCATCCCAAACTCTTTTATGAATATAGAAAAACTGATTGAATTGTATCAATTTCCTCATCTTCTCTTTTGCAGTCATATTCTGAAAAGCGGCGAAAAACTCTTTATCTCTTTCCAGTAATTTTTCAACAAATTCTTTTACCATTACGATTCCATCTTCCAAATTCGGATGAATCTTGTCCCCATGTTTCCACAAGATCAAATCCTCTACAGCTGTTATCGCATAGTGAATCCTTTTCACCTCTTCATCCTCTGAATCCTTATCAAACTTTGCATGGAAATCTTCTAACAAAGTAGTTAAATCTCTATCTTTCTCAATTACTTTATCAATGAGCAGATCTATATTACAAAGGTGCCCTAGCTGATCACGCAAAATACAGACCACCTCTTCGAAGGTTAAATTAGATTTCATCTCTTCTCGAAAACCTGACATTTGTAACAGTGTCTTCCCTAACATAGAATTGACGGTTTCAGGCTCGTCCGAATTTGGAGCGTTAATCTTTGTAGGTATCAAGTCAGTTAGACTTCTATCGTTTGTTGGCCACTCCATCGACAATACTGATTTTGCAAACTTTTGGGCGTCATAGTTACAGCCAGCGGGATCAAGTACACATAATTCACAGGCATCCTCTAAACGGAATCCTTGATCGAGATAATTGGAAAGCTCTGTTGCGAATCCAAATGTTCCGATCTTGTATTTTTTAAACTGGGAAAGATAATAAGTAGCAATCGTTTCATAGCTGAAGTGCATTCGGACCAACTCACCAAGTTCCCTATCTTGTTCCCGCATTGTCAAATCCATGAAAACTTCCAATGCAGCGGCTTCATCTTTTAGTTCTTGCTTTATTCTCATCAATAGCTTTCCATTATTGGCACGCTCGGTCAACTCGATCGGTTTTTTCAGAATCGAATTTGCCCATTTCAACGCTTTTTCCATCTGACCAATCGAGATATCCCCGTATACCATCGCATGTTGCGGAAACCGACTTTCAATCAGACAAGCGATGGCAAGCAGTGGAATATGAAAAGGCTCGCCTTGCGTTTTTGCGTCAAATACATGAACCTTATTTACCTTTAACTGTTTCAGCTGCTCATTTATCCCAGGATAATCATAGATGGATGAAAACAAGATATCCTCACAATTCCCACCTCGTCCACAATACTCCCGATAATATTGAAGATCTTTTACAAGCACAAATGATTCTGCTATTTTTAGTGATTGTTCATCGCCAATTGTATGCCACCCGATCTGATTATCTGCAAACGGTATCGCTCTTTCTTCAGTCCGCGTAACATACTGCCAATTACAATGATAGGTTTGATCATCAAAAATACTGTCCAAAAATGGATAGCCATTTATGATTTCAAGCGTTTCTTCATACACCTTTTCCCACTCTGATGCGTCAATATGATCCGGCATAATATCTAGAAAAATCATGACACCCATTTGAGATTTCCTCCCTTACTGAATTTTCAAAATGGATTTCTCAACCTCTACAACAGACAACAACATTTACTCTCCCCTCATAGCGGAACATATGTTCTCACTAGTCAAGCAACTATCTTTCTATTCAAACAAATAAACTCCACCTATTCAGCAATTGCTGGATGGGTGGAGTTTATTTTCATGTAAATTTTACGGTGACTTTTCACTTTTTATCATACTTCTCTAGATAATCCGCCCGCCACTGTTTCCGTTCTTTGTCATTCAACTGGGTTTCAAGCGTTTCATCCCAACGCTGCAAAAGCGTATTCCAAACACGGACATAAAATAAGTCCTCGGATTTGTCATACAATTGAAATTCAAGACAAGGTATATGAACGGTTTGTTCGGCTGTTGCGGATGTAATATCTGATACGACAATTTGGGTATTGCCTTCGTCAGATTCCACATCCATCGCTTGAAGTGCATTACGCAGTGCTGAATCTTCTAGCGAGTCGATTTCCCAATTGTTGAATTCATCATTCCAGCGATACACTTCGAGTTCTTTTAAAGGATCCGGCTTTATATCTCCTTGCAGCAAGTTTTGATGGCAAGGACTGAAAAGCGCCTTTTTCGTGGCGCTTTCCGGTTCATGGACAAAAATACCCGTTGCAAGTTGCTGAACACCTTTCTCCGTCAATCCAAATGTCAGTCCTTTTTTTTCAATGATTTTCGTTCTTGTCATCAGGCTGATCAAATCGTTGATAAAAAGGGGATCCACAAGTAGAAGTTCACTTAGCTCCTCAGCAGTTTCAATAGTCCCCTTTTGGAAAGCGATGAGCATCATTTTCATCAAAATATCCATCTTCGTCCGCTTCACTGTTTGGAATGCAATTTCAATGGAATGGACAGGTAAACGCCATGTCAAAGACCTGACGAGTGTCACATTCAAATCCTGTTGAAGTTCCCTTGTTAACTGCCTTTTCAAATCATCCATTATCCTTGCACATTCCCTTCTACATTCCTTAAGCCATTTTTCTTTTGCACATCATTTAGTAAACGGCCATACATTTCCCTCGAACCGATATGTTTTGTCCGCTCGGTGAACATTTCCGAGCTCCCGACAATGATGAGTAATTCCCGCGCACGGGATAAAGCGACATTGAGCCTTCGATAGTCTTTTGCAAAACCGATGTCTCCGCTCTTATCGGAATGATTCCGTACAAAACTTAAAATGATGACGTCCATTTCCATCCCTTGAAACTTGTCCACAGATCCCGTTCTGCAATGCAGATGCTGCGGCAGTAGTTCTTGATGAATCAACCGATCGATCCGCTTGACCTGTTCGCCATAAAAGCTGATGACCCCTACGCTCTTTTGTGCTTCTGGCGCCATTCTACCTGCTGCCTTTGCCCGTTCAGTGGCAATATCCAAATCCTGTAGAAGATCTCGGATCCGACTCAATTCGGACTGGTTGAAACGGCTTGTGCCGCCTTTCATCTTCTCTTCGAAGAATTCAGGTTCATTTGGCATATCGAACCACAGTAAATGGTCATTCCGCTTTACATAACGGGATTCCAACAAATGATCACGCATTGTATCGGAATCTGTCAATCCGCATCGAAGGCGATAATCTCCTTCCGCATAAAAAGGCGTAATGGTTTCCATAATGCTTTCATGCATCCGGTATTGGATGGCAAGCATCGTTTTGTTTTGCTTCGGCAACGTTCTGAATAGCCGTTCGAATAGCGATTCATTCAACAGCTTCGCCAATTCCTGCTTCTCTTCACGATCGTCAATTTCTTCCAGGAATTCCTCCATCGTTTCTTGTCCGACAAGAGGTGGCAACTGATGATGATCGCCGACTAAAATGATTTTTTTCCCTTTTAACATCGGCAGCAATAATTCTGGCGGTGTCGCTTTCGATACTTCGTCGATAATGACAACATCAAATGTTGGATATTCTTCCATGAAGTCACGCCGAGCCGAGGCGACACAAGTTGTACCGATGACATTGGCATGTCGTACATACAATTTCCGGATTTCATCGAGATCATAGTCATTGGCACCCTCGAGAAGGGTAAGCCATTCTTGCTGCAAGGCCTGCGTCATCGGTAAACGGGCTTTTTCAAGTTCCAACTGTTCGACTGTTTGGGTAAGTGTATCGATTTCCGTCAGCGTTTCTTGACGTTGCACTTCGGGTTGCTGTGCAATGATTTCTTTCAGACTCGCAAGATGCAGTTTTTGTTCCTCGATTTCTGCGCTCCCTTTTTCAATTTCTTTGTTCAATTCATCAACGTCAGCCGAATGGCTATTGATTTGTTCGTTGAGTTCTTCGACTTTGTGCTTCTTCTGTTCGAGTTCTAACGTATATTGTGCGAGCATCGCTTTCGTTTCTTGATAGGCTGCATAAACCTGCTCTTTTTCAACCAACTCTTCTTTCAGATTGTCGATCGACGTTTTTTCATCGACTATTCCAAGTTGCACAAGCAGTTTGGAGCTCTGTTGCTGAAGGTCGGTCAGTTCCATTTGCAAGTGTTCGGTATCTTTTTGCAAAGTGTTGCTTTCTTTTTCAATTGTATAGACGGATTCCTTCACGGACGCGATTGTTTCTGCATGAATGATCGCATACCGTTTTTTTGAGTCCTCAATCATGTGATGCACATGCTGAAAACCGGCACCTGTCGTTTTAGCGTAACTCATTCGTTCATGCAAAATATCTCGTGCAATCGCGATTTTTTCAAGTGTGTCGTATTTTTCCGCAGAGTAATTGCGGGTCGCCAAAATGTGCTTTGTTGACGGGTTGACTAAAAATCGTCCTGTTTGGTCAATCAACTGATGAATATCCTTCACAGTCGTATATTTTTGGTTAGGGGGTCGTCGCGTCGCCGGACTTCTAAAACCATTTTGATTGAGCAGAAGCTGCAGACGTTCAATTGCGATTTCCAAACGGTTCGTCAGTTCCCTCCACTCTGCATACGTCCCGGTTGAGGCATCGGTTTTAATACTCTGAATCAGCTGGGTCAACTCGGTAATTTTTTGTGCGGTGGCAAATGGAGGTAGAAATGATGCCAACTCCAATTTCTCCTGTAAGACGGTCAATTTGCTAACCGATTGGAGTTCTTGCCCTAATCTATTCAAATCGGCGGTTTGACGCTGATTCCGTTCGAGTGTTTGTTGAATTGTTGCAAGCGTATGGACCGTCTCTCCAATCTGTTGCAATGTTTGACGATAGGTGACGAGTTGTCGGAGTCTTTCGATGTCTCGCGCAAGTTCTTCCATTTGTTCAACCGTTTCTTGGCGCATAGACTTTGACTCGATTTCCCGTTCGAGATGGTCGATCCGTTCCATCCACTCATTGACCGTTTGTTGCAATTTCTCTTGGCTATCGATCGTTTGATTACGCTCGTCCATTGAGAGCTCCACATTTTTCGTTAGCTTATCGATTTCAGTGGAACGTTCACTATATTCTCCCTCCGCCGCTTTTTTCAATTTCACTTGCTCTTCCAGCGAGGACAATCTTACTTGAAGTGCTTGTAATTGCTTTTCATGATCTTTTAGTTCGTTTTCCAACTGTGACTCCCTTTGTGTATGGGCTTCAAGTTGTTCATGGACTGCCTGTAATGTCTGTTCTTTCCAATTCAAAGCGACATTTTCTTCGATAAACTTTTTGCCCTCTTCCTCTATGCTCTCCGTCCGTCCATATCGTAAAATCCGGATGTCTTGGTGAGAAAACAAACGGCCAAGCGCATTATCGACCGCCAGATTCGCTTGGGAGGCAACGAGTGTACGTAATCCCGCTTTGACATTTTGATAGCAAATTTCCGAAATGACCGTTGTTTTTCCTGTTCCCGGTGGTCCTTGAATAACATAGAGATCATTGGCAGTCATTGCACCAACGACCGCCTCTTGTTGGAATTCATTCAAATTATTATGGAATTCGAGGTTTTTCTTCGTCTTCGCAATACGAACAACGGGCCGCTCTTCAAAAAGCACTTTTTCTAAATTCGGATTCGCTGCAAGTCCATCTTGCAGATCTTTAAATCCTTTTCGTAATCGCCTTACTTGGCTCAGTTCAGCAAAATTGCTGAAAATAACTTCCTTAAGTGCTTTGGGATGCCATTGGTTCTTTCTTGCCAACTCTTGATAAGGTCGATTCAATTCAATTTCAATAACACTTTTGGACCGATCGACTTTACTCACATTCCCTATATCTTGTGAAGTCCCTTTCTTTTTGGCACTAAACCCTTTAATCGCCTGCCAATCCTCGCCTTTCAACCCTTTACAGACAAGACGGACCTTACTGAAGTTTTCATTGAGACTTGCATGTGTAATCGTAGCCACCACATCTTCAACATCTGCATTCCGCTCTTGGATGCGCAAATATCCTTCCCAACTGGCAATCCGTTTCTTTACATACTCTGACCGTTCTTCGGCAATCGGCAGCTCCCGTAAACCTGTATACAATTCAACAGGCATGGAGGCACCCGAATTACGTCCTGTTTGAAACTTCAGCCGTACCGCTAAACGGCGGTTTGTCCGAACCGGCTCCCTTTTACCTCTAACGTGAAAACCGGTTGCCAGAAAACCATCAGGCTTATAAACACATTCCATGACCGCCACGCGATCATCGAGCCGTTTGGCTAATGCGTCATTCGTTTGGTTGTCAAAGAAAAAGGAAAACGACTGATTACCTTGTCTGTTTTCCGGACGTTTTTCGATATGTACATCGAAGGCATCTTGCATTGAAAAAAATGCATGCTCATCCTTCGCAAATTTCGTAATACCTTTTCGTGCATTTTCCGTCACACCCAGTCCGCATCGTAAAACGTTTTGGGTGGATGTTTGTTGTGCCATTTTCTTGCCTTCTTTCTACAAACTCATCAAGTTCACATCTTTTCATTGTAGTCCATTTCCATCTCGATGTCCCGTACTTTACAAAGAGAGTAGCTGTAGGGTTAAATTCTTCCTTTACGTTTTACGCATTGTTCGGACTCGCCAACCATAGAGTAGTCATAGAGGTGAAGGACATGCTTTTCTTAGGTGCTTTTATAATACTCGTCGCCGTGTTTTTACTCGGGATTACGCTAATGCGTGCTGGTCTATTTATTCTCGGTAGCAAAAAAATGGAGCAATGGTTAAAAAAAATGACCAATACACCGATGAAAGGCATGTTTGCCGGAATTGCCATGACAGGCGTATTACAAAGCAGTTCCGCCGTCATGGTTATCATGATCGGCCTTGTCTCGACAAGGCTTTTACTCTTTCCACAAACAATTGGAATCATTTTGGGCAGCAATATCGGAACGACGCTCACTTTACAATTCATCACTTTCAATTTGACGAGCTTCATCATTCCTTTCGTAGGGATTGGTCTCATTTGTCTGTTCTTTAAGGTCTCATGGGTCAAGAGCTTAGGTTTCATCTTGATCGGACTTGCCAGCATTTTCGCTGCTATGAATGGGTTTGAAAGGCTAGCAGGCCCTTTGATGGACATCCCGCTTATGCAAAAACTTTTGCTAATGATGGGCGAACATGTCTTGTACGCTTTCATCCTCGGCATCGTCATTACAGCCATTATTCAATCGAGCACTGTCGTCACCGGAATTGCAATGAGTTTTTTAAGTGCCGGCATTTTCCCTTTAGAAACAGGTATTCTCATTATGCTCGGCGCGAATATCGGTACATGTGCCACTGCATTAATGGCAAGCATCGGGGCAGGCCAAGAAGCAAGACTGACAGCTTTCGCTCATTTATGGCTCAATATAGGGGGCGTCTTACTTGTATGGCCTTTCATTTCCTATTTGGCGCTGTTGAGCGGCCTCCTCTCAGACCAATCCGATGTACAATTGGCGCATGCAAGTGTTATTTTCAATTGCGTCTCTTCCCTTATTGTCTTGCCGTTTGCCGAGCGTTTCGGACAATTGATTGCTTGGGTGCATAAATGACAATTAGAAAATCATTGCATTTTAACTTCTTAGTCTGGACATGTTATGATAGTAGTGAGAGTATCGCATCTTTATAGACTTGATTGTGTGTCAATATCGTTAGGAGAGAATTCAGTTGGACAAAAAAGAAAAACAATTACTTGAATACTATTATAATAAGTTCTCTGAAAGAGATTTTGATGAGAAAGATCTTTTCAGTTTCTTACTATTCGTTAAGGAAAAGACAAATGACAATAAGGTCATCCATGAACTAAGCCATCTTCTCATCCATCGAGATAAGATGACAGGCTATGTAAAATCCTATTTTGACGATTGCACGGATATTATCCGTAATCTCGAAAAAGAAAAGAAGCGTAGAAAAATTGAAAATCTATTTTCATTTAAAGAATTTAGAAATGGGTTCAATGCATTGTTTTTACAATTTGGATTCGAAAAGTTGCCGACTGAAGTCATCAATGATTTCATCTTATGTATCATTTCATTACTGCAAGGAATTTCTTTGCGTTCCGAAAATTCGAATCGGGCAATTGGCCATTTAGGTTTTGCCGCCTCCAGCAAAGAAGTGTTTTTAATGGGCAATATGAAAACACTCAGCAAAGGCCGCTATATTCCCGTGACATTTCCGGTATTATCTGTCAACAACATTTATGAAAAAGTGACAGCCCAAGATAAGAATGACACGCCCTACTTATTTAACGACGAAATAATTGAAGTGATCAACATGGACGGTCAATTAGTAATTACGTTCCCAACGATCAATTGAATAGTATCGATATGAAAACCAGCCTGATCCAGTGTGGACAGGCTGGTTTTCTCTCTGGGTAATAAATTTCTATTTTGTGTTTTTCTTTTTAGCCGCATTTTCCAGTTTGGATTTCGGCTCTGTTGCAAATTCCGTATTCATATTGCCTTGGGGCGTCACACTCGACGCGTTTCTTCCTTTGTTCTGATTATTCTTCTTCGACATTTCTCTCCACCTCCAGTTATCTTCGCATTGTAGTGTGTCCCGATCATCGCAAAGCAATTCCTCATCATTGATTTCATAAACAATGGAAATTCATCAATTCATCCAACATAAAAATCAACACAAAGGGAATACTTAAAACAAATTGTGAAGGTGAGAGGAGTATTACGTTAAACATGGCGGACAATACATTATCGGTTTTCGCATTAGGCGGCATCAATGAAATCGGAAAAAATATGTATGTGTTACAATACGCGGATGATATCATCGTCATCGACTGCGGTTCTAAGTTTCCAGATGAAAGTACATTAGGCGTCGATTTGATCATCCAAGATATATCGTATTTACAGGAAAACAGGGAAAAAATCCGGGCATTGATTGTGACACATGGACATGAAGACCATATCGGCGGCATCCCCTATTTGCTGAAACGACTGCCGATGCCCGTGTACGCAACCAGATTGACACTCGGCTTAATCCAAATAAAACTAAAAGAGCATGGGCTGCTTAGAAGTACGGAACTTGTACAGCTTAATGCCGATTCGGATATAGAGCTCGGCACGATTAACACCACCTTTTTCAAAGTCAATCATAGTATTCCCGATTGTTTAGGAATCGCGTTTCAAACACCCGTAGGTACGGTCGTCCATACCGGCGATTTTAAGTTCGACTTAACGCCGATGAATGATGAATATCCCGATATTCATAAAATGGCTGAAATCGGAAAAAAAGGCGTTTTGCTTCTTTTATCGGAAAGCACGAATGCGGAACGGCCAGGTTTCACCCAATCTGAACGCGTAGTCGGCGACCATATCGAAGATGCTTTCCGTAAAGCCGATCAGAAAATATTCATCTCGACGTTCGCTTCCAACGTCCATCGTGTACAACAAGTTGTCGATGCCGCGCAAAAGACGAATCGAAAGCTGGCATTGCTTGGCAGGAGTATGGTCAATGTCGTATCGGTTGCGGAAGAACTCGGCTATTTGACGATTCCTGAAGGCATGTTGATCGAAGCGCAGGAAATCAACCGATTAGCACCGGAGAGGGTTGCCATTCTTTGTACGGGAAGTCAAGGTGAACCGATGGCGGCACTGTCACGTTTGGCCAGTTCCGCTTTTCGTGGCGTTTCCGTTTTACCTGGAGATACGATTATCGTTGCTGCGGGTCCAATACCTGGAAATGAAAAAGATGTTGCGCGTATCATCGATAACTTATATCGTTTGGGAGCTAAAGTCGTTTATGGATCCGGACAGACAACGGGCATGCACGTTTCCGGACACGCGCATCAGGAAGAACTGAAACTGATGCTCACATTGATGAAACCTACTTATTTCATTCCTATTCACGGGGAATACCGAATGCTGTACATGCATAAATTATTGGCCGAATCGGTAGGCGTTGATAGCGATAATATTTTCATCATCAACAACGGGGATGTCGTCGATATTCAACAGGCTGTCGCTCGCCAAACCCGCAGTGTTGAAGCTGGAGAAGTTTTTGTTGACGGATTAGGAATTGGCGACGTAGGAAAAATCGTCTTGCGGGATCGTAAACTGCTATCCGAAGAAGGGATGCTCGTCATCATGGTGACATTGAACAAATCGAATCGCCAACTGATTACAGACCCGGATACCATTTCCCGCGGATTTGTCTTCGATCCCGATTCAGCGGATCTCATCAACGAAGTCAATCAGTTAGTCATGACAACCGCTGCCGAATGGCGAGATACGGAAGCTAACTCCCGAAATTTGAAACGAAAGATCAAAAATGCGGTGGAGAAGATGTTGTATGCCCGCACAAAAAGAAGACCAATGATCCTTCCATTCATTATTCAAATCTAACTGTTAAGTTGGAAAAACGGGTAAGGTGAAATTTCACCCTCCCCGTTTTTTTTTCAATGGCCCTCCTATTCTTGCAATTGTGTATACTAATAGTGTGAGAATGATCTTCTGAATGAGGATGTGGCTTATGGATTCAAAAGAAAAACAACAGGAACTGGAAGTACTGGATGATGAAGAACTCCAAGCGTTGGTGTTAGAGGCACAACAAGAGGCTCTTTCTCCGGAAGGCCGTAAAAAAATGGAGAACAAATCCAGACGGCCATTTCCCAAATGGCTATTTTGGTTGATTGCCATTGTCATGGTAGTAAATACATTTGTCGTGCTGTTCGAAGTATATTCGATTCCTGCCATTGAATTTGTCAAAACTTCCACACGATTATCTGCACAAGATGACATCGCTTCCTATAAAAAATCCGTTGTTGTCGTCAACACAGACGGCAGTAAAGGAACAGGGTTTGCTATTTCCAGTGAAGGGACGATCCTGACAAACTATCATGTGATTGAAGGAAATAACTCCGTCACGGTCTCGTTCCCAGAAGACGGACGATTTACAGCCAAAGTGGTCGAAACGTATCCGTCCATCGATTTAGCCGTGTTGGAAGTGAATGGGCAGGATCTCCCTTCATTGCAACTGGCTGAGGATACGCATATGACAGCCGATGATCCGGTTATCTTTATCGGTAATCCCTTGCGCTTCTCCGGCATCGCCAATGAAGGAACCCTTTTGGGAGAGATCCAGTTAAAAAATTGGGAAGAACCTGTTCGGATGATGGAAGCGCCTGTATACCGAGGCAATAGTGGGAGCCCGCTCTTGAATAGTGAAGGCCAAGTGATCGGTGTCGTATTTGCTACATTGGATCACGAAGCACACGGACGCGTCGGATTATTTGTGCCTATCGACTTATTTTACGAACAGCAACATTCGTACAAAAGATAAAGGAAAAGACCAGCATCTTGAGGTCCGTTGCTGGTCTTTAAGCATTAAATCGTTTTTGAAGTAACAGGATGGCATTCCCGCTCTTCGGTACCAGTCTTTTCTGTTTGCATTGCGCTTCCAAGATTGTTCTCACTTCAGGACGATAGAGGTTTCATATTGTTTATGTAAATCCTTCAAAGCCGCAATAATAGCATTTCCCGCTTTCCCCAAATAATGATGCCGCACACTCTCCACCGGCCCTTCAATGCCATTTTGTAAGCTATGCCCTTTCAATAATTGCTGCACAAACTCTTGTCCATGGACCGTTGCTAGCGTACAGCTTGCGGAAACGATTACAGCATACTGCTTATCGATCTCTGCAGTAATGGTCAATGTTTCGTACATATTTTGTGCTGCCATTCCGGACGGCAGTCTTGAATGCCCCGCTAAAAAAATTGTGTTCATCGCTCCTCATCCCCCTTTTCTTCAAGTTCTTTCACAACATTACGTTTAAATTACTATTTCCACAAAACTAAATATAACCCTTCTTTCGAATATTGCGTGCACAAGAAGATTATAGCATAATTTGACAGTTAGAAGTCACTCCCTGATTAATAATAAAAAACAAACCAGTCATTTTCATCTATGACTGATTTGTTTCATTTGTAAGTTTTTTTGCTTTTAAATCATAATGGTGGTGATCAGAATGCCCAATCCAATCCCGACGACAATCGCAGCCGCATAGTAAATTCCCCGTTTCAATCCTCCATCCTTTCTAGTGGTTGGTAGTACAGTTTATTGGAGAAAGGCGGATAATATACGGGAATTATTTCATTGTGGTTGCAAACATACAATCATTTAATGCTTCTCTAGATTGAAAGGAATGCTTTCTAAATTTTCGCCATCTGCATCCATTTGATAGAGTTGATAATCCGCCTTCCGTTTCCCGAATTGTTTATCGACCATAAAATAGACTTTGCCATTTTGTGGACTGATCATGGGGTGACTTGTATGTTGTTTTAAATAGGTCAGTTGTTTTTCCTCACCATTATTCCAATCGTAATAAAACAATTCATACTCATAGATGCCTTCTGACCCTGTTTGACTCACCGATTGAAAAATCATGGAATGGCGATCCGGCATGATCACAAAATCATAAATATCCTTCTCCCAGTCATTGTTGCTCACAACCGATAGGTCATCAGGGGCATCCAATGGAATTTGAAAAACTTTTTGCTTCATCTCAAACGTATCCTCCGCCGTTTCTACATGCGCATCATCAGGCATTTGCACATAGGCCATTTTCCCGTCCGGTGAAATTTTCAACGAGCGCATTGAGTATTTGGACAACTCCGTGAACTGCTGACGCGATTGATTGGAAATCCGATAACTAAACAGATCGAACTCATGAGGATGTGCACTTGCAATCGGGGAATAATTTTCAAAAGTCCCGGCACGCAAATAAAACAACATATCTTCGTTTTGCGGATCAAAGGCAAGTTCAGTCAGAAGCGCAAGATCTGTAAAAAGTTTTTCGGATGTCAGTGTTACAAGGGACAACAGATGGACTGAACTTTCCATGTCCGATTGGACGTCTTTATTTGCCGATACGAACGCAAGCGAAGAACCGTCCGGCTTAAAGACGATATCGAGTATCGATTGTTCTGTATCCAACTGCAAGACCGGATTATCAAATGTTTCTTCAGCATGCTTCAGATAGATGCCTGCTTTTCCCTTATCATATGCGACATAAGCGATTGTACCGTTAGCAGAAACATCAAAGATCGGCGTAAGTCCTTGTTGCTTTTCATCTTCAGACTTTTGGAAAACAAAACCGAGAAGAATGAGAAGAACCGTGATTGCCAAGATCGGGATCAGGAGCAAAACGATGGGCTTCCGTATTTTAATTTTATTCATCAAATGATCCCTCCAAACCACCAAAACACTAACGCCAAGACGACGATAAAAGGAAGCAGCGCTACCATATACGCACTTTTCTTCTTTTCCTTAGATAATAAGATTATTTGAACGATATAAGCAATGATCCAAATGAGTAAAGGCAAAAGGAAAAGCAGGATACGCGGATTAAATTCGCCCGTTGAAAATGCAAGAAATGCCCAAAGAAAAAACAATGTTGCACTAGTGATGAAAATCCCCCACGTTATATTCAACGCATGAATAATCATCACTTGCTTCTTTAACTTTTGCTTCCTCGTTCGGTAATCAAAAATCGTTGTGCGATAAACAAGGGCAATCGTCAGCAGTAAAATTCCCCATGCCAAAAAGGTCAAAGGGGCCGCAATCGCAGCATCTACACTGGAGGCGAATCCGGCGCCTAGTAGATAGATGAACAGATGAATAAGCAGAAGGCTATTGATCCAAGCACGTCTATTCAAAAAAGATATCGGTTGCAAGGAAAAAACCAATAAGCAAACACTGACAGATACGGATAGAAGAAGCCAAGTGATCAAAGCATCCCCTTCCACCACTAATTGACTAATATAAACCGCAAACGAAAAAAGAAGCGAGGCAATCACTAATGCCAACAACATCTGTTTACGGTATGGAAACATCGCCTGCTGAATTTGGCTACCAATCTGTTTTTCATCGCCAAAACTGGCCATAGCCTTGCACTCCGCCTCTTGTTCGGAATAGCCTTCCCTCAGCAATGCTGCATAGGATAATTCCAAGTGAACAAGTAATTCCTCATATAAATCTTCTTTTTCATCCAATGGTGCATCAGTTTGCTGTACGATATTATCGACGAAACGGTGAAATGCCGAATTCATATCAATCCCTCCGAACTTCTGCGGACGAGCGCATCCATCCATTTCCAATTTTCACGTTTGTGATCAAGCGCTTGTTTGCCCGCATCCGTAATATGATAATACTTCCTCCTTCCGCTGTCCGTCAGATGCCAATAAGATTCGATCCACTCTTTTTTCTCCAACCTTTTCAAGGCGGCATAGAGAGTGCCTTCGCTCATCTCATACGTGTCCTCACTCAACTGTTTCATGATCTGAATCATCTCGTACCCATACATATCACGCTGTTGTATAAGGGATAGTAACAGAAGATCGATACTCCCTTTCATCATTTCCTTATCCATCCAACCCCTCCATATTCTTGTTAGCTATAGCTTACTACGATGTACCTCGTATTACAAGGGTTATAGAAAGCCATAATAAAACACCCCAAAAGTTAGATTTTGACTCTAACTTTCGGGGTGCATATCACGAAGGTGGTTTTCCCGTGCCTACTATGCCAACATTTTCAATCATGATAGGTTCATTTTATCAATTACGCCTCGGCGTAATTGCGTCCAGATTTTGAATCGAGCTTGCTCGATTAACTCCTTTCAAAATCTGTGACATCCGCCGGAGGCTTAACTTGAATCAGCAGGGAGTTTGGACTCCCTCTGATTCAAATGTCTTCTGGCATTCATCCCGCCACTTATGGAAGTGGGGGACTTCTGCTGAATCAAGTTAAAGCTCAAAATCCACAATTATACTATCGACTAAACCGATTTCTTTTGCATAGGCCAAAACCTCTTGGTGCATCGGGTGTGGACCGTATTGTTCCAAAGCATACCCACTTTCAAAACGAACGGTTAAGCCGACTTGATAGCCTTGATTTCGCTTGGAGAAATTATGCCCCTGTTGGATATCTACAATTCCCGGGATCCACTCTCTCAATCTTTTCGTTCTATAAATAAGCTCATCGATTTGCTCCAGCTTCGTTCCAGTTGAAAATTTCAGCAGAACGATATGCTCAAGCATGTTGATGCCTATTTAACGTTTGCTGATGGAATCCAGCAATCTGTTTGTATTGATCGGAAATATCTTCCAACTCCTGTTGTGAAATAATGTCATGGACATGATCAAATCCCAGGGGTGCACGCTCCTCCGCGATTTGCATAACGACTTCCGGCCCGTTTTTCCGATTGCTTTCCACAATGGAAGCAGTCGGTTGAAGACGTGCTTCTTCATAGGCACGCAGTGCAAGTTCCACATCCTTTTCTTGTTGAAATGCCTCTCCTAACGCATCGGCATCGAGAATTGCCTGAGATGCGCCATTCGAGCCAATTGGATACATCGGATGGGCCGCATCACCAAGGAGTGTTATTTTTCCAAACGTCCATTGAGGCAATGGATCACGGTCAATCATCGGAAAGGCATAGACGGTCTCTGTTTTCTCAATGAGTTCCGGAACATTCAACCAACCAAAATCCCATTCCGAAAAGGACGGTGCAAATATTGCTTTATCGACTTTTTCGTTCCAGTCACTTTTGGGTGGTACATCTCCCCCGACATGCAGTTCGGCAATCCAGTTAATCAACGCCTCGCCCGTGTGACTAGTTTTCGGTGTGACAGGATACGCTACAAATTTTTGATCTTGAAAACCGGCCATGATCATCGAACGCTCCGTTAGAAATGGCTCGTCTTCTGTAATGCCTCTCCATAAAATTCTTCCACTAAACTTTGGTAAGCCTTCGTCCGGATAGAAGTGCTTTCGCACATTTGAATGGATACCGTCCGCACCAATCATCACATCTGCTTGATATGAACCTAGCTTTTCATTCGTTTTCCGATTGATAAAGTGCGCCTCCACACCATCATCTGTCGATTGGAATGATTCGAGATGATGTCCCGTGATAACGGATTCTTCGCCGATACGATCTATTACCGCCTGCAACAGCATCATTTGCAATCGGCCACGGTGAATGGAATATTGCGGCCAAAGATAGCCTGCTTCCAACCCTCTCGCTTCCTGCCAGATTCTCTGGCCGTATTTATTGACATACAATAGTTCCCCAGTCGGCAACCCAATTTCCGACAGTTCCTTTTCAAGCCCTAAATTTGTCAAAATTCGGACAGCATGTGGTAAGAGATTAATCCCGACACCGAGTGGTTTAATCTCGGAAACACTTTCAAAAACTTTCACTGACATGCCTGTCCGGTGAAGTGTGAGAGCCGTAATGAGACCCCCGATTCCCCCTCCTATGATCATTGCATTTCTCGTCATTGTCTCTTCCTCCATTCGATCATTTCATTTCTATGTATAGAAAGCGGTTTCCTCTTTGTTCATTTTAGAGCATTCTTGATCTAGAATCCATTCTAATTTTCAGTTAAGACGAATACTTCCGACATTTCTTCAAATTATGTGCATATCAGATATTCAGATCACTTTCTATAAAAATAAAAAAGCATCTCTTCCTTGTGAGCAGGAATCGCTTGAAATAATTCCTGGTCAGAAGAGATGCTTGGCAATTATTTTCGCTTTCTGGTAGTCAGCAAGTGTGTCCACATCAAATAGAATCCCTTCGTCTTCTACTTTCAAAAAGATACGATCAGAAATTTGATGCATAATCGCTTTCCCACCCGTATCACCTTGCAATCGGGCAAATAAATGCCTGTCGATATTCCCGAAAAATACGGGATGTCCCACTTCCCCGTTATACATCGGTCGAATCATAAATGGCGCATCTGTTTCCTCCAACCGCTTTGCTCCGTGTTGGTAGATTGTACGAATGGTTTTGGTTGAAAGAAACGGTAAATCTCCAAGAAACACCATTAAATTCGGATGAACTTCCTTTAAACTTTCTATGCCCACTTTTAAGGATGAACTTTGTCCTGAAAGATAGGATTCGTTTACTACCCAGCGAAAACGCTCACTATCAATCAAAATATTTTCTTTAATCGTATTTGCCTCATGTCCAATCACCGCAATGACTTCAGAAAAATTCTCATGTAATGAGCAATTTATCACATGCTCCAAAATTGGATCATTTCCTAAAGAAAGCATTTGTTTCGTCTTTCCCATTCTGCTCGAAGTTCCAGCAGCAAGAATAATTGCACAAATAGATGGATTCATTGCGCTTCCTTTCATAGTTCAACATAGTATTCCTATTTTGCTAGTTCAATGTATGGTGGTGAATGACTTCAGAACCTTGTAGAAAACCTCCTGTATGTCCATTTTTGACCGCAATCACTTCTGCCAATATACTGATGGCGATTTCTTCCGAAGTTTGGGCGCCAATGTCCAAACCAATCGGACTATATAAACGTGAAAGTTGCTGTTCAGAAAAAACGATGCCTTGTTCTTTCAATCCATCCAGCATCCTCATTCTCCGAGAGCGTGGCCCAAGTAACCCTACATATGGTGAAGAAGAGTTTAAGACGAACTTTAATGTTTGTTGATCTTTTTCTAAATGGTGGTTCATGACAATAATATAGGTGCGATTTCCTATTGTTAATTTATCCTGAAATGTATCTTCACCTGTCACAATTCGATGTGTTCCAGGAAAGCGTTCTTCACTATTATAAAATGACCTTGAGTCGACAATTGTCGTCTTTAAACCTAAGGAGACACTATAATTGGCAACAGGAATCGCATCATGACCTGCCCCGAAGATCATCAGTTCAATGGGGGGCATATAGACATCTATAAAAATAGGAAATTCCCTGCCATCGGATAATATAAGGATGACAGTTTCTGACTTTGGATTGTTTTCTTTTAATTTTTGAGAAGCAATTTTAATGATCTGTTCATTAATCTCTGCCCCGCCCAGGTCACCCATCGGCTCAGCCTCACCGGAAATGAATAGACGACCGGATTCCGGGTCCGTCAAAGGGGAACCAGTTTGCAAAATCGTTGCCAGTACCCCGGCTTGTTCGGCTTCTATACAAGCTAACCAAGCCTCAAATGCTGATTGTTTAGACATGTTTTGCCTTCCTTTCAGCCATGCGTATTAACAACATATACGCATAAGCAAATAAGATTCATAATTAATACTACGTTAGGAAACTGGTTCAATGTAAATTTCCACTTTGCCAGGGCAACCTAGACCCAGGCCCCATACAAGATCTTCGTCCATGTCATACATTCTCAATATGGGTGTCCCGGATTCGATCACTTCTATTGCAACTTCCGCTACATCTGCTTCAAGACACCCTCCAGAAATCATTCCCGTTCTATTTTCGTCTTCGTCAATGAGCATCTTCGCACCTTCCCGTCGATAGGCCGACCCAAACACTCGTACAACTGTCGCCAATGCTGACTTTTTTTGTGCTTCTCTCGCTTTATGTAAAGCCTTCAATACTAATGCATTTTCATGCATAACAATCACCCCCGAATTTGACTTGGTGGAACGGATTGAAGAAATGAAAAGACCGAGCACTATAAAAGTCTCAAGCCTTTTCACTTCCTTATCATGCGTATTTATAGAAGGACAGTTTTCAAAGCACGCGCAGTATATACTTTACAAATATTCGCCCGGTATTCTGCCGAAGCGAATAGATCACTGCCCATTTCTCCATCTTCGATTGCCAATTCCGCTGCAGATTGAATAGTCGTTTCAGTTGGTCGTTGTCCCAAAAGTTGCTTTTCTACAGACGATGCCCGATAGGAAACTTCACCTACACCGGTGATTCCCACTCTGACAAAATCGATGAAACCTTTCTTATCCACCCCTGCCACAACCGCAACCCCTACAACGGGATACCCGGAAGCGTGATGGAAAAACTTGAGATATGTCGATTTTGTATGTGATGGAGGGATTTTGAAACTGACACTCGTTACGACACTATTTTCAGGTAATAGTGTAATGAGCGGACCAAGAATGAACCCATCTACACTCATTACCTCTTGCCCCTCATCCCCTTGGATTTGCAGCTCTGCTTCCAAAGCAAGCGCAGGTGCAGGCAAATCTGCAACTGGATCGCCATGGGCAATATTGCCACCGATCGTCCCACGGTTCCGAATTTGGATATCCCCGATTTGGCTCGCGGCATCAGCCAATACAGGAACCAATTCTTGAGCGATCGGATGAGTTGCCAATTCATGATGCGTTGTTAATGCTCCGACAATTATCCGGTTTCCTTCAATTCGCACCCCTTTTAGTTCGGCAATACGACTAATATCGATGATTTTGCCCGGTTCAGTCACTCTGAATTTCATAAGTGGAAGTAAACTATGGCCACCAGCCATGATTTTGCCTTCGCCATCACTTTGCTGTAATAATTGGATAGCCTGGTCTACTGAGTCTGCACGAACATAATCGAATTTTGCGGGTATCAATTAGTTCCCCTCCCCATTTTGAATGGCTCGCCAAACCTTTTCAGGGGTGAGCGGCATTTCAATGTCCTTCACTCCGTATGGCTCTAATGCATCGATAACCGCATTCATGACGGCTGGAATCGATGCGGTTGTCCCGGTTTCTCCGATCCCTTTAGCGCCAAGCGGATTAACGGGACTGAGCGTTTCGGTAAACGCGGTTTCTATTCGCGGGAAAAAGCGTGCTTTTGGCATCGCATAATCCATGAACGAACCTGACAGAAGTTGACCAGCATCATTATAGACAATCCCTTCCCAAAGAGCTTGCCCGACCCCTTGAGCGATTCCCCCATGCACTTGGCCTTCAGCTGTGAGCGGGTTAATGACACGTCCGACATCATCGACCGCTATATAGCGCTTTATCTCTATTTCGCCTGTATCTTTGTCAACTTCGACAATTACAATATGTGTACCAAAAGGATAAACAAAATTTGAAGGGTCAAAAAATGCCTGTTTTTCGAGCGATGGTTCCATATCTGCTGGTAGATTCCAAGCCATATTTGCAGATTTGGCAATTTCTTTGAATGTACGTCGCTTGCTTGGAGCGCCTTTCACTTGAAAGACTCCATTCGAAAAATCAATCTCGTCTACAGATACTTCGAGTTCATGGGCAGCGATTTTCTTCGCTTTGTCGACAATCCGATCAGCAGCCATTGAGACAGCCCCTCCGCCAACCGCTACTGAACGTGAACCATACGTCCCCCATCCCATCGAAATGGCCTTCGTGTCGTTAAAGACAAAATCGATATCTTCCATTGGAATACCCAGTTTGTCTGCGACAACTTGTGAAAATGTCGTGTCATGACCTTGTCCATGTGGAGAAGTTCCTGTGTAGACATTTACTTTACCTGACGGGTGGACCCGCACAGTCGAATTCTCCCAAACACCACCCTGAAATCCGATTGCCCCTGCAACAGCCGAAGGTCCGAATCCGCATAGTTCCACATACGTGGAAATCCCGATGCCGATCAGTTTACCTTTTTTCCGTTGGTTCGCTTGTTCTTCACGCAACTTTTTATAATCTATCATCTCGAGCGCCTTATTCAGCGGTTTTTCATAGTCGCCGCTATCATAAACAAGCCCTTGTGCATTCGTATATGGAAAATCTTCCTTTTTCGCGAAGTTTTTTCGCCTTATTTCAATCGGATCCATGCCGATCTTTTTAGCAAATAGGTCAATCGCCCGTTCAATCTGATACGTGGACTCCGGTTTTCCGGCACCCCGGTATGCATCTGTCGGTGTGGTGTTCGTATAGACTCCGAATGTTTCACATGAGGCCTTTGGAATTGCATAGGCACCTGTAATCATTAAACCAAAGTCGATGGTGGCAACTCCGGGTCCCATTGTGGATAGATAGGCACCCAAATTCGCCGTATTCCTTACACGTATTGCGGTTAATGTACCATCTGATTTTCCTGCCAATTCAACGTCAATAATTTCATCCCGTCCATGGTTCGAGGCGGAGAAATGCTCATTTCGCTCTTCAACCCATTTGACGGGTCTACCTAAATCACGTGCAGCATAGCCGATGAGCGCCTCATCCGGATACACGCCGATCTTGCCGCCGAAACCTCCCCCCATATCCGGCACGATGATTTGGAGTTTCGACTCGGATATATTGAGAACTTCCGATAACACCATCCGGTGAATATGCGGGTTTTGTGAAGTGCACCAGAGTGTCAATTCCCCGCTACCTGGATTGTACTGACCAATTGCGGCCCTTGTTTCCATCGCGCTCGGTGCAACTCGTTGCACATTAAAACTCGCACGGACAACCACTTCCGCCCCATCAATATCCGCGTCGTCCACTTCTCCTGCTTTCCAATGTAAAGCGATATTATTTTCAATATCATCATGGACAAGAGGTGCATGCTCGGCCATTGCTTCTTTCTGGTTGACAGCTACGGGAAGCGTCTCATATTCCACTTCAATGAGATCCAACACATCCCGTACGGCATAACGTCCTTCGGCAATGACAAGGGCTATCCCGTCTCCGACATACCGAGCCCGGTCGATGGCCAGTGGATATTGAGGTGCTTCTTTTAAATTGGCATCTGGTACTAACCATGACGATGGAATCCTTCCGATTTTCCCTTCTAGGTCTTTTCCGGTATAGATGGCTACAACGCCTGGTGCCTGTAAAGCCTTTTCAATATTAATCTTTCGGATGAGTGCATGTGCGTGAGGACTGCGTAAAATGGCTGCATGCAAAAGTCCAGGTAATTGAATATCATCCGCAAAATTCCCATTGCCGGTTAGAAGCTTTGGATCCTCTTTCCTTTTCAACCGTGCACCTACATGTTTAACCATTACGACAGCACCTCCTCGATTTCAATATTTTGTTCAGCCATCAATTTTGCCGCATGTTTGACCGCATTGACGATAAACTGATAGCCAGTGCAACGGCAAATGACACCTTCTAGGCCTATACGGATTTCCTCATCTGTCGGATTTGGATTTTCTTTTAACAGTGCTACCATGGCCACCATGACACCCGGCGTACAATAGCCACATTGTAAGCCATGTTCTTCCCAAAAACCTTGCTGAATCGGATGCAGATTTTTTATAGTGCCTAACCCTTCAACTGTCGTTATCTCCGTTCCGTCAGCCTGGACCGCCAACATCGTACAAGATTTCACCGCAGCCTCATCCAGCATCACCGTACAGGCTCCGCATTGGCTCGTATCACAGCCGATATGAGTCCCCTTCAACCCTAGTCCATCTCGGAGATAGTGAACTAACAAAGTTCGTGGTTCCACTTCAGCACATCTTTCTTTCCCGTTCACTATCACGCCTACAGATACATCTTGAATGCCCATCTATTACACCTCCATAATAGTAAAAGAACTGGATAGTACCTGTTGGGAAACCCTTATACCTTTATCCTTTTTCCGCTGAATGTAATGCTTGTATAGCTGTCACATTTCAGCCATTTGTTTTGTCTCTTTTTCTATATCTTTAAAAAATTGTCCGATTACCACTTTTGCAACGCCCCCTACGATACGCTGACCAATCGAGGCAAGAAGACCCGTTACTTCCACATCTGCATTGCAAGTAAGTGTCACCCCATCTTCAGTCTCTTCCATATGCATAGCCGCATCCGCTTCAATTTCACCAGGTTTCCCTTTTGCATGAACAAGCAAGCGATAGCTTTCCGGTTCTTGCTTATCTACTTGTTGAACATCCGCTGTAAATTCGCCTTTTATCGGACCGATATTAATACCTAGAATACTATGAAACACATTGTCCTCAACTTCTTCGAATACTTTACAACCCGGCAAAGCCTTTCGTAAAACTTCTTTATCTTGAATCGTTTTCCATAACGTCTCTCTCGAAATCCCTTTAAACGAATAAGAATGCTCCATCTTCATCAATCGTCACCTCCATTTCTCATTTTTGAATAATATGCTTGACCGGAACGATTTTTATATCGTTGTTCGTCAGAGCTTCCACAATGGCTTTCGCTAATTGTGGTGCACCGGGTGTATCTCCATGAATGCAAATCGTTTCGGCCTCGATAGAAGCATCTTTTCCGTCATGCGTCTGTACTTTCTTTTCTTTAATCATGCGCACGACACGGTCAGCCATTTGGGCATAGTCTGTAATCACTGAACCTTTCCTCGTTAAAACAATCGAACCATCCTTCGTATGTTCCCGATCGGCATAGGCTTCCTTTGCAACCGGAATGCCCATTTTCATCGACTCTTCCATGAATACGGAGTTATTTAAAGAAAATACGATCATATCGGATTGAACGTCATGAATGGCTTCCAGAATCGCCCGTGCGATTTGCTTGTCTTCCATCGCTTTCATGAATAAGGCACCGTGTGGTTTACAATGCTGGAGTTTCACATCGTATGCTTTGGCAAATTCCCTCAATGCACCCATCTGATACGTTACGTAATCCTTCACTTCAGACGGGGTACATGCAAGATCCCGTCTTCCGAATCCTAGTAAATCAGGAAAACCAGGATGTACCCCTATGCCTACTTCGTACTTTTTTGCCAGTTCAATCGTCTTTCTCATCACATGTGGATCCCCTGCATGAAAACCGCATGCAATGTTCGCAGAAGTGATGTATTGCATCATTTCCTCGTCATTCCCTTGATCGTACAAACCGAAGCTCTCACCCATATCGCAATTTAAATCTACTCGGAGCATTTGCAAAACCTCACTTTTACACAATTGTCATTTACTTTGTCCATTCAGTACGGCAAGCTCTTGTCCTGCTTCCACAATTTCTTCATTTGAGATTAAAAAGCTTTCAATGACTCCTGCAGATTCTGCTTTCACCTCATAAAAGGTTTTCATCACTTCAATCAAACCGATCGTATCCCCTTCGTTTACCACGTCTCCTTCATTCACATAGTCGGCTTCTTCCGGTGAAGGTTTACGAAAAAAAATGCCGGGTATTGCTGCAAGTATTTTCTGATGATTACTCATTGATAACCCCTCCTGTTCCTAAGTAAAGTTGTTCTTTTATTGCATTCAATTTATCTTTTTCCTCTTTCCTTGCTGCAAGTGCTTCCTCGATACTTACTGAAACGAATTTTACAGTTTCGTTCGTCTTGATTTGCCCCATTTTATTTAAATCTGTACTGATGATTGTCGCTATCGTGGCATATCCTCCGCCTGTTACAGCGTCATTCAACAAGGCAATCGGCTCGACACCATCCGGTACTTGAATCGATCCGATCGGGTAACCAAGGTCAACTACATTGGACGGGTTGCTCCCTGCACCAAACGGCTGTTCACGTTCAACAAAATTCAAACGTTCCCCTTTGAACCGATAACCGACCCGATTGGCTTCCGGTGTTACGCTCCAATCGATTGAGAAAAAACGTTCCTTACTTTCTTCGGTTAATCGATAGCTGCAAAGACCTAACACCACTCGAATTTCATGCTTTTTCGAAAAAAGCGGGATCAACTCATCTGCAACCCGCGCGCCAGCTTGTACCGAATGAAGACGATCTGCGCCGATGACCAGTTGATCATTCGCTTGGAGGGGTCTGCCTTCCAAACCACCAATTCCACATAATGTATATGTAGAACGGGATCCCATAATTACGGGAACATCAATCCCGCCCGCTACCGCAAGATACACTCTGGCGCCCTGTTTAACAAAGTCAAAGCTTAGCCGATCACCTGCCTTGACGGACAAAGCTTCCCACATCGGTACGGCTTCCCCATTTATTTTCGGAGGAATTTCGCCACCAGTGAGTGCGATAAGCGCATCTTCCTGAAATTCCAGAACAGGCCCCAAATACGTAATTTCTAAAGTGGCAGCGTTTTCATTATTGCCGACAAGCAAGTTACTGACAGTATAGGAGTATTTGTCCATCGCCCCGGACGGAGGCATACCAACTTCATAAAATCCGATACGTCCCCCGTCTTGAACTGTCGTCTGCAAACCGGGACTAATAACTTTGATCATGCATACAACCTCCCTAATACATCTTCGGAGAAGCCTTTTGGATCATCCAGTACGTTTTTCGGTTTGAAGGTAATATCTTTCGTTAAATAACGGAAAGTTCCCTTTTCAACCGTTTCGCGGATTTTCTCATACTCGTCCATCTCGATACTGCGATATCTGAAAATATCCCCTTGTCTTGGGAATGTTAACGAATCTTTGAAGTCAGGGGAACGTTGCTCTTTTTCGAAAATTGGCGCTGCTGCTGTTCCGAATAACTGGTATCCTCCAGCCCCTTCCACTGGATAGATAACTGCAAATGCTCCGCCAAAACCGAACGCTCTTTCTGGCGTATACGTTCGTGGACGAACATACTTCGGCACTTCGATTTGCCGTTCTCTCGGAACCATTTGGTAGCACCAAGGCAACCCTGGAACAAAGCCGATCATTGATACGAGGTAAGGGGAATCTGTGATTGCTTTTATCAGTTCTTCTTTTGAGTCAAATCCATTGATGTGAGCCGCATATTCCAAGTCGGTCGAATTTGGATCTTGATGGCGATCCCTGAAGCGCATTAACGCCTCATTTGTCCATGGATCATCAAACAAAATCGGAACATCGACAATCCTTGAAGAAATTTCAATATCATCGATAGAGACCGTTTCCTCTAAATGCTGCAGTTTTGCAATGAGCACGTCGGGATGAATTTCATCCGGATTAAAACGGACCATATAAGATGCGTTTGAAGGACAAATATCCACGATTCCTGGTAGTTCCTCTTCTTTCAGTTTTTCAGTAATCGCCATTGCTTGGAAATTGACTTCCAATCCCATTTCCTCGGATAATTCCACAAAAATAAACTCATCTCCGCCATATTCATAACGAGCCATTTCCACTTCACCTCACGATTGATCTCTTTTTTGATAGAACTAGTGTTGTGCAGACTTAAACGCATAGACGTACCATATTACCTTTTCAATCATTCAAGAACTATCCTACTATCGAAGATTACAATAGTCAAAATAAAGTTATAATTTCGACAGCTTATGACGAAAGATCTTATAGATTGCCAATTAAGCATTACAAAAACAAGCCCTGTATTCGATATCGAATACAGAGCTTGTTTTATAAATTTCAGTAAAGAATCGAACAAGAAAATTCTTCACTTATTATCTACTTTGCTCATTCAAAGAGAAAGAGGTTATTCTATAAATCCACTTTTGCCTGGGCTCCTATCGCCCAATGTCAACTAAATTTATAAGCGGCATCCGGTTCTAACACGATTGTACACTGTATTAGAACCTGATACCGCTATTTAAAAGGAACAATTATCTTTTTATATTATACTGCTTTCACCTTACCTAGAAATTTGAGCAGCGTATCGTTAAATTTTTCGGCTTCTTCGATTTGTGGTGCATGGCCGCTCTGTTCGAATCTAACCAATGTTGCATCTGGAATCTGCGCTTGCAAATAATCACTCGTTTCTTTACGATAGAAACTTTTAGCTCCATATGTGATGAGACAAGGAACGGATATCTTCGGCAATATCTCTCTATAATCTTGGAGTGCCATCGCTATCCACATGGCAAGCATCACATGAGGGGTATTTTTCTCCGCTTCTTCAAAACACCACTGTAGCATTTCTGGATCGTCGAAAGTCGGCGCAAACATCGCAGGAACAAAACCTTGTGTGTGCACTTTCCAGTCTGTTGCAATGCTCGCCAATGTCCATAAGTTTTTCTCATGCTGGAAATCCCCAAATAACCCAAGCTCCCATTCCTCATCAGTCAACAGCTTCGGTGTCATATCGATATAGCAGAGACTTTCTATATTGTCGCATCCATAATTTTTCACATACTCCCAAATGATATGTGTGCCCATCGACCAACCTACCAAAGAGACATCTTCCAATTTCAGGTAAGTTATCAAATCCCTTAAGTCTTTTGCAAATTGGGCCATCGTCAAACCCTGTTCGACTCTACTGGAGTCCCCATGCCCACGGAGATCATAACGGATGACACGATGATGTTTTGCCAGCTCGTTAATTTGCTTCTTGAAATGCTTTCGAGATGCGGACCAACCATGGATTAGTACAACCGGTTTTCCTTTTCCTTCTTCCTCGAAATATAAGTCGACATGATCTTCCGTACGAAAATACGCCAATCGGAATCCCCCCTTCTTAGTTAAGGCTACCATACTTAAAAGTAGAAACAAATGAGTATTCCGAATTAATCGATATTTAAATTGACAATTGGAAGTGTCTTATACTCTACTGTCTCAATACGGAGAAATCATTCTTTTAGACGAAAATCTCAAAAATGCCGATGAAAATGAGTAATCCACCGGCAATCGTTGAGGGATATTTCCCGATTGGCGTTCGGGAGAGCAATTTTCCACAATGGTTACTCGCGCCTATCGTCACAAGGGAGAAGAAACCGATCGAGAGCACAGCCCCTAATGCTGAAATCCCATTTGCACCGATTCCTATTCCAGTGGCTAAACAATTTGCAGAAAGGATGACTCCAAGCATCAATGCCTCCCGAAACGAAACAATTTTATCTCCGTTTCTATCAATCAATGCCGGATTTTTTTCAGGCGCATCCCCATTTGACTGATGAGGTATAATCGTCCATAATCCTATCGCACAAAGTAACAAGCTTCCAATCAGGCTAGCAGTATCTGGCGATATATACTCGATGATCCTATTCCCTGCGATTACTGAAACATAAGTGACAGTCATCGATACGCCTGCAATCGTCAAGTTCGATACAAACGGAATTTTGGTCTGCTTCACGCTATAAGCAAGACTGACGACAAGGTTATCCAAATTGGCGGCAATGCCCAATAGTATAATCGTTATCCACTGCATAGTTATCCCCCTACCTACAATTCAATCCTATCTTGAATCATATGCAGAGGGATTTTTGGGGTCTGGACAATCGCCGACAGACTAGGTATTTTTCGCTTCTGGATTGTTTGGACAACAAGCATTCGAAATGCTTAAGATGCAGCAGGTTCACCGCTTTCCGCCACAAGTCGATCATAAAGTGCTAAATCCTGTTCATAAAGTTCTTGATACGTTGACAAACTATGCGTTTTCACTTTTTCAAAGCTGTGCCAATCAACAATCCGATAAATCCGATTCAACTCTTCTGCGTTTATCCATGCCGTTTCCTCGAAAAGGATATTCATCTTATGTTCTTCAATGATCATCTCTAGCAATTCGAGATTCTCATATTGTTGATGAAATGGATGTTTTTTTTTCATTTCGTATATTTCCATTGTTCGCGGCAAAGAATCCATCAATGCCTCTCTATCCACTGCATGGCCTAGCTCATGTAGCGTCAATATCTTGATATATTCATGAAGTGGGATATGGGTCTGCATTTCGTTTCTTGCTTGCTGCAAACGCTGTGTATCAAATCCCACATAATCGAGTATAAAATTATAGCTCATATTCACTCCAGAGCTATCAGGCTTTAAACGAATATCCATCTGGACAGCTGCAACGGTCGACTGAATCAATTGCTTAATGCTTTTATTTTTCGTTCTTTCCGTCATTCGTTCCCCTAGCTTTCTAGTAATTTTAAGTTTATCGTTTGAGGATGTGGGTAATATAGTGGTACAAGGGTAGATTACGCCTTATAAAGAAATATTATCCAACCATTTTATTTTACAGAAAATAGAATACTTTTTCAAGAAAACAATCTTCCCCACGATAACATTATGTGTTTCGGATTTGTTCGGAAGGATTGAAGGATAAATACAGGAAAACGGAGGCTCCCTTTTCCAAGGGGCCTCCGCGAGAGGTTGTTGCTATCCATGAACTCGATAGATCGGATTCCTTTGTTATTTTCCGCAACACTTCTTATATTTCTTGCCACTTCCGCATAGGCATGGATCATTTCGGCCAATCTTTTTATCGGAAATGCCATTTGATGCTGGATCTTGGATTGATTTCAAATAATTTTTTTCCATGGCGGAAAGCTCAGACGGCGTATGCCCTCTATTCTCCCAAATACGCGTAGTATTAGCGATCATAGAGATCATATAGGCATATTCATTCATCTGCATGACATCTTTCATGGCGAATCGTCTAATAAACTGTTGCGTCACGATTTGGGAATAATTTTCTGCGGCTTGCAGTTTAGTGATCAAGTCATCCAATATCCCTTTCACCATGATTGTACTGCCACCGAAAAAATCTTCCGCAAGTTTTCCCATAAACTGTTCGTGAAAATCCGTCATTTCATAATATTCGCCGTCTACGTAGCGTAAAAGCTCCTCTTTTTCAGGCACATAGAAGGGTTTCCCAGCCGTTTTTTGTAAGAGTCCGTCATCTGCTGCTTGATGTGCCAATGCTTTAGGTTGTACAGTAATTTGTGCTTTCTTTAGCAATTTAGCATATCGAGGATCCGCTAGAAGAGCTTTGATATCTTGACTGGATATGTTTGGCTCATTTTGGCCATTATAAATTTCCAGAAATTGTGGATATTCGAGATAGCCATATAAATTTCCGCAGGCGATAGCATATTGAATGATCCGCTCAGCGTTTGGTATCGGACTCGTCTTCAATTGATTTGGCTTTGGACTTGATTCCACTTGATTCGGCATACGGTATTTATCCGATTTCACGTTGTAATTTTCATGGTCAATGAATGCCCATTCCGTCTTTTTATATTTGACTGCTTTTAAGATCTCGTTCACCATCGCAAGGTTCAAAGGCCTATACAATTGACTTTCAGCCCATGCGACAGTCGTTTCGTTATCAGGATGGGTTGGATCACCATACACTTCTAGAAACGCCGCAAATCCTGGTGGACCGCCCACATCCTCCGGTGGCGCCATACCTTCTCCATCCAATAGCGTCGGATAGCCAAAATAATAATCCTCTACCGTTTCTTCAAGCGACACACGAATTTTCCAACCATCTCCAAAATCATAATTATAAATAAACTCCCCATGTTTTTGAAGATACGAATCGATTTTCATACGTGTCGGTTGTTTGACCGCCTTACCGAAATATGTCTTTCCTTTGTATTCCTCTGAAATAAATTCATTATTTGTAATATAATCTTCCTCTGTCTCTACTGCAAAGGAATGATAAGGATCTCCAGCACTTTGGAAATTGGTAACACGCTGAATGGTTTCATGTATTCGATTCACGGTCACATCCGCTGGTAAAATCACACGTCGCCACACAAGTGGAGAAATGTCTTCAAAGGTTATTTTTAGAATATATGCTTTCATATGTCACCTACATCTTTTCCTCTAATCATACGCCATATTGTCTTTTTAATCGACCTTTGGCTTTATTTCCATACATTGTATCCTTAATTATTCCATATTGAGTGATTTTAGTAAACCTTCTTTTCATATTATGACGGAAACATCAAAATCCTGAAAGAAGTATTTATATAGCAAAATGCGTATAATAAATGTACAAATGAACAAATTAAACGCTATAAATAAACAATAGCAGATGGGAGATTCAATGACAAAAAACAATGCTTCCACTTCAACAGGATGGAATTTTGATAATAGTTATGCACGTCTACCGCAATCCTTTTTTTCTGTGCTTGAGCCAAATCCCGTACCGGAACCGAAGTTGGTCATCTTGAATGATTCTTTGGCAACGTCTATCGGCTTGAATGCTGAAGGCTTGAAAAGCGAAGAGAACATCGCGGTTTTTTCCGGCAATCGGATGCCTAAAGGCTCATTACCGCTGACGCAAGCATATGCGGGCCATCAATTCGGGAATTTTACGATGCTGGGGGACGGTCGTGCGATGCTTATTGGCGAACAAATCACGCCTTCAGGTGAACGAGTTGATATTCAGTTGAAAGGTTCGGGACGCACCCCTTTTTCGCGCGGAGGGGATGGACGAGCGACATTAGGACCGATGTTGCGGGAGTATATCATCAGCGAAGCGATGCATGCGCTTCGGATCCCCACAACGCGCAGTTTAGCTGTCGTGACTACCGGTGAGTCGATAATCCGCGAAAAGGAGTTGCCAGGCGCCATCCTCACCCGCGTTGCCGCCAGTCATCTACGGTTTGGCACTTTCCAATATGTTGCCAATTGGGGCACAATAGAGGAACTTCGTACGCTGGCTGACTATGCCATCCAGCGGCATTACCCTGAAATTGAATCGGACGACAGCCGCTATCTTACATTTTTTCAACGGGTTTTGGAACGTCAAGCATTGCTCGTTGCAAAATGGCAACTTGCCGGTTTCATTCACGGGGTGATGAATACGGACAATATGACGATTAGCGGGGAAACTATTGATTATGGTCCTTGTGCTTTTATGGATACGTATGATCCTAAAACAGTCTTTAGTTCGATAGACGTTCAAGGGCGCTATGCTTATGGTAACCAACCCCCGATTATTGGTTGGAATCTCGCTCGATTTGCTGAGGCGTTACTACCATTGTTCCACACAGAACAGGAAAAAGCCGTTGAAATTGCTGAAAAAGCTCTTTCACAATTCCCAGAGCGTTATGATTCCTATTGGTTCTCGGGAATGCGAGCAAAATTAGGCCTATATAATGAAGAGACCGAAGACAGGGAGCTTATTAGAGACTTTTTGAATATCATGCAAACTCATCATGCAGATTATACGAACACTTTTCTTGCCTTAACGTTTAACAAGCCCGAAGAACTGGGATTTTTCCACACTGTAGAATTCACAGAATGGAATAAAAGATGGGAAGCTCGACGAAGCAGACAGCATGAAACCACTGCGTTTAGTCAACAATTGATGCGAGACAATAATCCGGCGATCATTCCTCGTAATCATTTGGTGGAAGCCGCACTTGAAGCAGCGGTCGAACGGGATGACCTCACTGTTATGCATAGGCTTCTCGATGCTCTTTCGAACCCATACGACCATACAGATGTACAAGCTGAATATGCCATGCTGCCAGAATCTCTATCAACAACCCCATACCGCACTTTTTGCGGTACATGATCTGCATAGTAGAAAAAGGCTTTCCTGATTAGCAAGTTCAGGAAAGCCTTTTCCGATCAATTACCGAGCGAGTTGTGCAAATACCGTATGGAATGCTTTAACTGTTTTCGCAATATGTTCTTCCGTATGGGCCGTTGATAAGAACATGCCTTCAAATTGAGAAGGCGGTAGGAAGATCCCTTCTTCCGCCATGAGACGATAATAATCTGCAAATAATTCAAGATCGGACGTCTTCGCTTGATCATAATTCGACACTTTTTCGTTCGTGAAGAAGAAGCCGATCATTGAACCGGCACGATTGACCGTATGCGGAATATTATATTTTTCTGCTGCCGCTCGGAAACCGGCTTCTAGCTGATCGCCCAGTTTCATGAAATGATCATAGGATTCTGGCGTCAATTTCTTCAACGTTTCGATACCAGCCGTCATAGCAAGTGGGTTACCTGAAAGGGTTCCTGCTTGATACACTGTCCCTGCTGGCGCGATTTTTTCTATAATTTCACGTTTACCACCGTACGCACCGACAGGCAAGCCTCCCCCGATCACTTTTCCAAGGCAGGTAATATCCGGCGTGATGCTAAAATATCCTTGTGCACAATTATAGCCGACACGGAAGCCTGTCATCACTTCATCAAAAATGAGCAATGTTCCGTTGTTCTCAGTCAGTTCACGTAATCCTTCCAAGAATCCTGGCTCAGGAGGTACGACGCCCATATTGCCTGCAACCGGTTCAACAATAACAGCCGCCAAGTCATCACCGTATTGTTCAAATGCCACCTTGACGCTTTCTAAGTCATTATATGCAACGGTAATGGTATTTTTCGCAATTGACTCCGGTACCCCAGGGCTATCCGGAAGACCGAGTGTCGCAACACCTGAACCTGCTTTGATCAGCAAGGAGTCCCCATGGCCATGATAGCAACCTTCGAATTTCAAAATCTTATTGCGCCCCGTATAGCCACGCGCCAAACGCAATGCACTCATCGTCGCTTCCGTTCCGGATGACACCATACGTACCATTTCGATGGACGGCACACGTTCAATGACAATTTTCGCCAATTCATTTTCAACAAGTGTCGATGCGCCGAAACTTGTGCCTGTTTCCGCTACTCGTTTAATACCTGCCACTACATCCGGATCTGTATGCCCAAGAATAAGCGGTCCCCATGATAGGACATAATCGATGTATTCATTGCCATCGATATCCGTGATTGTTGCGCCTTTTCCACTTTCCATGAAAATCGGATCCATATTGACCGATTTAAATGCACGAACGGGTGAGTTTACCCCTCCTGGCATCAGATTGACAGCTTCACTGAATGCCTGTTTAGATTTCTCATAATTTCTACCCATTTACTTTCCCTCCAACCAGCGCGCTGCATCTTTTGCATGATAGGTCATGATGATATCTGCACCTGCACGCTTCATACTTGTCAACGTCTCCAGAACAACTTGCTGTTCGTCAATCCAACCATTTTGTGCCGCTGCTTTGACCATCGCATATTCACCGCTGACATTATACGCGACAATCGGTAAAACAAAGTTATTTTTGACGTCTCGAATGATATCCAAGTAAGACAAGGCAGGTTTGACAATTAAGAAATCTGCCCCTTCAGCTTCATCCGATTCGGCTTCGCGCATCGCTTCTAAGCGGTTCGCGGGATCCATCTGATAGGTTTTACGATCGCCAAATTGTGGAGTCGAATCCGCCGCTTCCCGGAAAGGTCCGTAATAAGCCGAAGCGTATTTCACGGCGTAAGACATGATTGGAATATCGGTAAATCCTGCCGCATCAAGCCCTTGACGGATGGCCGCAACAAAGCCGTCCATCATGTTTGACGGAGCGATGATATCTGCACCAGCTTCTGCTTGACTGACCGCTGTTCGGGCAAGCAATTCTAGTGATGGGTCATTTAATACTTTTTCCCCTTCGACAACTCCACAATGTCCATGGTCGGTATATTCACATAAGCATGTATCCGCAATAACAACCAATTCCGGATGGCGTTCTTTTACAAATCGAATCCCTTGTTGAACGATTCCGTGATCATGATAAGCACCTGTGCCCATTGCATCTTTCTCTTCCGGTACGCCAAATAGAATGACAGAAGGTATGCCAAGCTCAACGACTTCATCGATTTCTTCCGCTAGACGATCCAAAGAGAACTGATATACACCCGGCATGGAAGATACCGGATTTTTCACATTCTCCCCTTCGACGACGAATATCGGATAGATAAAGTCTTCTTTCCGCAAGACCGTTTCTCTCACCATTGAACGTAATGCATGTGTATTGCGTAGACGTCTATTTCGTCTGAATTGTAATTTCTCCAAAATTATCCATCCTTTCGCTTCGCTAATGCTTCGACAAGATTCAACAATGTGTATGTATCAGGACGGACATGGGCGACTCCTCCTACATCGATCAGCGCCTTTTCCGTCACATGTCCGATGACACCGATCGTATAACCATCCCATCCTGCTATTGGCGCAACTTCCTCAGCAAACACTTTCACAGCGGAGGGACTTGCAAAAAGAATCGTCTTTTGCTGCTTTCGTTGCAATTGCTCAATCAGCACACCAATGGAATCGGTTGCCCGTTCAGTTGAATAGACTGTCCACTCATCCACTTCAAAAGGCAAACCTTCTTTGATCGTCGGACCTGCAATGGAACCGCGTAAAAACAAAATACGGCGGATAGACGTTCCAGATGGATTGAATTCCTGAACGAATGTATCTGCACTAAATATAGTCGGGATGAAGTCTACTGTTAGCCCGAGCTTTTCAAGCGCTTCTGCCGTTTTAGTTCCTACAGCTGCAATTCTCGTTTGAATCGACTTCGCTGGAATATGATGCCGATCGAGTTTAGCCGCAATTGCCGCAACCGCACTTTGACTAGTGAAAATAAGCCAATCATATGTCGGACAAGTTTTCAATCGGAGCTCGTCTGTCGGGTCGATACATTCCTTCACTTGAATAAGCGGTAAAGAAATTGGTGTTCCTCCATATTGCTTTACAAGGTCGAACACTTCTTCCGACTTGGGTGTCCCCGTAAAAATGACGGTTTTTCCTTGTAAGGGTTGACCATCACGCATCCATTTCCGCCTTCACTTTCTCAATGACTTCGGAAGCACCTTCCGCACGTAATGCTTGCGCCACTTCTGTCCCTACAGCAACAGGATCTACACTTTTGACCGTCTTCTTAAAGATTTGTTTCGCATCCGGTGTTGCGATATAACCAGTCATTTCTACTTCTTTGCCATCGTATGTTGCAAAACCGGCAATCGGCACTTGACAAGAGCCATCCATTTCTGTCAGGAACGTACGCTCCGCCTCGACTTCTTTCCATGTTTTTTCATCTGTTAATTTTGCCAGTTCAGCAAGCAATTCCTCATCATCCGAACGGCACTCAATTGCTAGCGCCCCTTGCCCTACTGCCGGGATACATTCATCCACTGACATGTATTCCGTAATGACCTCTTCACTCCAGCCCATCCGTTTCATGCCTGCAGCTGCAAGTAGAATGGCATCATACTCCCCATCATGCAATTTCTTCAGACGTGTATCGATATTACCGCGAATCCACTTGATTTCCAAATCTGGACGAAGGAGTTGAAGTTGTGAACTTCGACGCAAACTCGATGTCCCTACGATTGCACCCGCTGGAAGATCCATGAATTTTACATGTCCATTCGAAATGAACGCATCACGCGCATCTTCACGCGCAGGAATGCAACCGATCACAAGACCTTCTGGAAGGACACCCGGCATATCTTTCATACTATGGACAGCAAAGTCGATTTCCTTATTGTAAAGGGCTTGTTGAATTTCTTTAACGAACAAGCCTTTCCCCCCTACTTTCGATAACATGACATCTAAAATTTGATCGCCTTTTGTCACGATTTCCTTCACTTCAAATTCAAAAGGCACACCGGCAGCTTTCATCTGATCGATGAACCAGTTTGTTTGCGTTAATGCCAGTTTACTTCTTCTTGAACCTACGATGATTTTTCTCAATCTTATCCAACCTTTCGAATTGTCTATTCCTAAGTGTTTGCGCTTTTGGTTACGTCTAGACTCCAGCGCCTAACCCCTCGCGTCGCTTCAGTCTTGCTGACAAAGGCAAAGGGCGCCTTTACCTTCAAACCTTCCAGCGCTTGTCGGGGCTGAACAGGCGCTTGCGCTTTTGGTTTTAGATCCAAAAATGGAACTCTGACAACCTGCTTCCTAAGAAAAAGTTAATGATTACAAAAAGAAAAGCGAATACATTCGCCCATGCAAAGTCGTTTCCTGTCAGCTTACCACTCCGCATGAAAAATAATACAGAACTATAAACTGCAAGCAAGAAAAACGAACCTATGATTTTCATATCGAAAAATGACCATTCCTGCAACGCTACATGCGCCCATTGCATACCTAAGATCAAACTGACGAGCAACAAAGGAATCCCTGTATAGATTGCCACTTTCGTGCTGATTGTCGTCTGGTGTAAGGATGGTAATCTGCCAAACTGTTTTGACCATTTCTTCTTCTTTAATATTTTATAGACAAGTAAATAGAGAATCGAAAAAACAAAAGAGAGCGCAAATGCAGCATACGATAGTATTGCAAATGTGATATGAATAATCAAAAGTTCTGAAATGAGTGCCTCTCCAATTGGAGATTGTTCTATTTGCGTCGGCGCAAATGTATGAATCGTCATAAAAATAAAACCGATAACATTTAGGAAGAATACTGCGTGTCCGATTTTGTAAAATAAGTGTAGAATAATAGACACCGTAATTAACAGCCATGCATAAAAGTAAATGCCCTCAAAGAGTGTAAGAACCGGGAACCTTTGCTTTTCAATAATATTCATGATTAAAAAAGTAGTCTGTAATAGATAGACGATAAACAATATCCAAAAGGCACATCGATGTACAATCTTGTCTTTATTCAAATAATCAATAAAGTAAAAGACGAGGCTCACGGCGTAAAGTACAACCATCAATTCGTGCAGCCTCGCCATCGCCATATCAGCCATGATAAACCTCTGCCTTTCTAAAAGCAAAAGCGAAGGCCTGCTTATTTCTATTAATGAAAAAAGGTGTTCCCTTGCATCCTTAGTGTATCACACTGATGCGGAAACACCTCATCGACAAGCTCCTAATAAGTCAGGTCCGGTTGCATTACCGTTTTTCTATCCGCTCTGCTTTTTAGCCGCTCTTTCGCCTGTTTCGCAAGTACTTCTTTTTCTTTCACGACATCCTCATCGATACCGAAAATTTGCTGGAATAATTGCAGTTTTTCTGCCCCATTCGCATCCATTGCCAATTCCTTCACTTGCAAAATCGGATCTTTCAGCAATTGATTGATGATTGATTTTGTATGCTTATTCAAAACTTTTTTCTCACGTTCTGTTAAGTTCGGCATTTTGTTTTCAATACTTGTCATCGTTTCCGTTTGGATAAGATTCGCCTTTTGACGGAGTGCAGAGATGACAGGTACGACACCGAGCGTTGTGACCCATTCTTTGAACTGTACCACTTCTTTTTCAATCATTACACCAATCTCTTCAGCCGCACGTTTCCTTTCCGCAAGGTTCGCTTCAACAATCCCTTGTAAATCATCGATATCGTAAAGGAAGACATTCGGCAAATCGCCAATGCGCGGATCCAGATCGCGTGGCACTGCGATATCGACCATGAAGATCGGTTTACCTTTGCGCATTCTGTCGACAAGCTTCATCAATTCCACATCGATGACAAATCCATTTGCCCCCGTTGAACTGATGAGGATATCGGCCTCAAGAAGTGCGCATTGCAACTCGCTCATCGGTTTTGCCACTCCGCCGAATTTACCCGCAAGCTCTTCCGCTTTGGACACTGTCCGGTTGATAACCGTCACTTTTCCAGCTCCGCTGCCATTCAAGTTTTTTACGGCCAGCTCGCCCATTTTTCCAGCGCCAAGAATAGCGATATGCTTATCATCCAACGAACCGAAGATCTTTTTCCCCAATTCGACAGCTGCATAGGAAACCGAGACAGCATTCTCACCAATTGCCGTCTCAGTATGGGCGCGTTTTGAAAACGTGATCGCTTGCTTAAATAGTTCATTGAAAACTGTACCAGTCGTTCCGATCGATTGGCCTCCCAAGAAGCTATTCCGGACCTGCCCCAAAATTTGCGTCTCACCAAGCACCATGGAATCGATTCCTGCAGAAACCCGCATTAAATGTTCAATTGCACCGTCATGCTCATGAATGATCAAATGAGATGAGAACGACTCAATCGGCATATTAAACCATTCCGCTAAAAACTTTTTGACATAGTAACGGCCTGTATGTAGCTGGTCGACTACCGCGTAAATTTCAGTCCGATTACATGTCGAGATAATGACATTTTCCAATATACTTTTTTGCTGTTGCAATGTTTGCATCGCCTGCGGCAATTCCGATTCAATAAAAGACAATTTCTCTCTTATTTCGACCGGAGCCGTCCGGTGATTGACACCGACTACGATAGTATGCATCAGGTGTTCACACCTCTCACGTTCTATTTCATGCTTCCATTATAACATACGGCTTTCACTTCATTATGGTCAATTTGTGAACAACATATGACTATGAACGGTTGAGCATGCCTTTTTAGAATTATTATAATGTAATTCTAAGCCTTTCACCAAAACAATGCAATGGATTTGCATCCGTACAACAGGATGTATTTTTTTAATAAAGCACCAAGTTTCTCCAGTGCAAAAACCCGGTAGAACACTTTTGTCTCCGGGTTTTTGGTAAAGCGGGTTACATTCTACTTTCGATCTCTTTCCATGCTTCTTCGACACCAATCCCCTTTTCCGAAGAAAAGATCAGAAGTGGATCATCGCTTCGCATTTCAAGCGTTTCCCGTACAATTTTCTTATGTTTTTCCCATTTTCCGCGTGGGATTTTATCCGCTTTTGTCGCAATGACAATGGTAGGGATTTGGTAATGTACCAAGAAATCATACATCGTGCAGTCATCAGCAGTAGGTGGATGACGTAAGTCCACGATTTGAATGACTGCCCGTAAATGTTCCCGCTCGGTCATATATTGCTGGATGAATTTTCCCCATGCTTCACGAGATGATTTTGAAACTTTAGCATAGCCATATCCCGGTACATCGACGAAAAAGAGCTGTTCTTCAATTTTATAAAAATTTAGTGTCTGTGTCTTTCCAGGTTTCGATGAAGTGCGCGCTAAACTTTTTCTCCCGATCATTTTATTGATAAAAGAGGATTTTCCTACATTGGATCGCCCTGCAAGTGCAAACTCAGGGTAGCCCTCTTCAGGATATTGTTCCGGTCGTACGGCACTCATGATCATTTCTACATTATGAACTTTCATTTTATTGCGGCCTCCAATGCAATGTCCAGCACTTCTTCCGCGTCGGAAACAAGTTTGAATGTCAATTCTTCCCGGACGCTTTCCGGAATATCTTCGATGTCGCGCTCATTTTCAATCGGCAAGATAATCGTCGTCAAGCCTGCTCGATGTGCGCTCAATGTTTTTTCTTTAACCCCACCAATCGGCAACACGCGACCACGAAGAGTGATTTCGCCTGTCATGCCGACTTCCCGTCGAATCGGTCGCTTCGTCAAAGCTGACACAAGGGCCGTTGCAATGGTTACCCCTGCAGATGGACCGTCCTTTGGAATTGCCCCTTCGGGTACATGTATATGGATGTCGCAGGTTTCATGAAATTCCGGGTCAATCCCAAATTCTTCGGTCTTTGAACGAACATACGATAACGCCGTCTGTGCGGATTCCTTCATTACGTCCCCCAATTTACCTGTCAAGATGAGTTTTCCTTTTCCAGGTGATAACGAAACTTCAATTTGTAATGTATCGCCACCAACTTGTGTATAGGCTAATCCGGTAGCAACGCCGATTTGGTTGGTCGTTTCGGCCTGCCCGTATCGGAATTTCCTTTTTCCGATCAGCGATTCAAGTGTTCCCGGGCTAATCGTTACACTTTTCTTATCCCCAGTGACAATCTGCTTGGCGACTTTCCGGCAAATACCGGCAATTTCACGCTCCAAGCCACGTACACCTGCTTCACGCGTATAATATCGAACGATGTCCATGATGGCTGCATCGTTAAAGCGAGCTTGGGACTTAGTTAAACCATGTTCCTTCAACTGCTTCGGAATTAGGTGATTTTTTGCAATGGTATTCTTCTCGATTTCGGTATATCCAGAAATCGAGATGATCTCCATCCGGTCGCGAAGTGGTCCTGGAATTGCACTTGGATCGTTTGCTGTTGCGATGAACAGTACATTCGACAAATTATAAGGTTCTTCGATGTAATGATCACTGAAAGAATGGTTTTGTTCCGGATCCAGCACTTCTAGCATGGCGGCAGATGGATCACCGCGAAAATCATTGGACATTTTATCGATTTCGTCAAGAAGGAATACTGGATTGATCTTCCCGGCTTTTTTCATGCCTTGTATGATCCGTCCCGGCATCGCTCCGACATAAGTTCGTCGATGACCACGGATTTCCGATTCGTCGCGCACGCCTCCAAGGGAAATACGGACAAATTTCCTACCGAGAGATTCTGCGATGGAACGCGCTAACGATGTCTTTCCGACACCCGGCGGTCCTTCCAGACAAAGAATCGGACCACGCAAAGAATTTGTGAGTTGTCGGACAGCTAAATATTCCAGAACGCGTTCTTTCACCGTATCCAAACCATCATGATCGCGATTTAATATTGCTGCTGAACGTTTGATATCCAATTGGTCTTTTGTCGCATCCGACCAAGGCAACGTCACAAGCCACTCAATATAATTGCGAATCACTCCACTCTCCGCGGCAGCAGATGGAATTTTTTCATATCTGCCAAGTTCCCGCATTGCGGCTTCCTTCACACCTTCAGGCATAGAGGCTTCTTCGATACGCTCCGTTAGCTCGGCAACTTCTATGCCTTTTCCGTCTTTATCTCCGAGTTCAGTTTGAATCGCTTTCATCTGCTCCCGCAAGTAAAACTCTTTTTGAGTTCTCTCCATCGCTTCTTTGACACGTTCATTGATTTTACGTTCTAACTTCAAGACTTCTTGTTCATTGTAGAGGCGGCTGATTAGCCATTCAAGCCGTTCGTTAACATTTAGGGTTTCCAAGATTTCCTGCTTTGCAAGGAGTTTAAGCGGTAAGTAAGAAGCGATCATATCCGCCAGTCTTCCAGGTTCTGAAATGGCTGCAACTGAATCGTACGTTTCTTTCGTCACTTTTTTCGAAACTTTCGAGTACTTTTTGAAATAGGTGAGCAATGTACGGGATAATGCCTCGGTTTCCGCATCCCTTTTTTCATCGTCCGGATAAGTCACCACGTCGACGACCGGATAGAGATCTGCCTCTTGATAATTCGACCATTCCGCCCTTTCAAGCCCTTCAATGAGAACACGATACGTACCGTTCGGGAGTTGCGTCAACGATTTCACCATTGCCAGCGTACCGATGCGGTATAGATCTTCCGACTCCGGATTCTCATTTTCAATTTCTTGTTGCGTTGCAAGGAAGATGAGGTTATCTTGCGCAATGGCATGCTCAATCGCAAAGACGGATCGCTCTCTTCCAACATCTATATGTAAAATCATGGTTGGATAAACCAGTAGACCGCGCAATGGAAGTAAAGGTATATTTTTCTTTGTACTCGCCGGCATGCGGAAGTCACCTCCAATTAAGTATGTATTCTGCTTCATAACCGGTTCGATTATGTAAAAAAGCTGACAACCGATAAGCGCATTTGTACGCGCGTCGTCGGAGTCAGCTTCATCCTTCAGGCGTTACGCCGAATTCTTCTCAGTATCCAAGTCAACTGAAGTACCATCTTCCCTCAAGAGGATTGGACTTGCCTCTCCTTTGACGGATGCTTTTGTAATGATACATTCTGTCACTTCATCAAGTGACGGCAATTCGTACATGACATCTAACATAATATTTTCGATAATTGAACGGAGCCCACGTGCACCTGTTTTCCGTTCAATCGCTTCCTTCGCAATTTCAATCAGCGCATCATCTTCAAATCGAAGCGTTACATTGTCAAGCTCAAGCATCTTCTGATATTGTTTAACAATTGCGTTTTTCGGTTTAGTCAATATTAGATAGAGCGTTTCTTCATCGAGTTGTTCAAGACTTGCAAGAACGGGTAGTCGACCAATAAATTCTGGAATAAGTCCAAAGCTTTGAAGGTCTTCTGGAATTAATCTAGCGAGGTAGGATTCCTTTTCAGAAACCGCATTCGGTTCTGCTCCAAAGCCAATCACCTTCTGCCCGATACGACGTTTGATGATTTCTTCAATCCCGTCAAAAGCGCCACCTACGATAAAGAGGATATTCGTCGTGTCGATTTGGATGAATTCCTGATGCGGATGTTTACGACCGCCTTGCGGTGGCACACTCGCAACGGTTCCTTCAAGAATTTTCAATAATGCTTGTTGAACACCTTCTCCAGATACGTCACGTGTGATGGACGCATTTTCGGATTTACGTGCAACTTTATCGATTTCATCAATATAAATAATACCTTTTTCTGCGCGTTCCACATCATAATCTGCAGCTTGGATCAGCTTCAGCAAGATGTTTTCAACATCTTCACCGACATAACCAGCTTCTGTAAGTGATGTCGCATCCGCGATCGCAAACGGAACATCGAGAATACGTGCAAGCGTTTGAGCGAGTAATGTTTTCCCGCTACCAGTAGGTCCGATGAGAACAATATTCGATTTTGACAATTCGACGTCATCAATCTTACTGTTCGAATTCACACGTTTATAATGGTTATAGACAGCAACGGCAAGTGATTTTTTCGCCCGATCCTGCCCGATTAAATATTCATCAAGGATACTTTGTATTTCTTTCGGTTTCGGAACGTCTTTTAACTCGAATCCTTCTTCAAGTCCGACTTCCTCTTCTACGATTTCAGCACAAAGTTCAACACACTCGTCGCAAATATAAACACCTTGCCCTGCGACTAATTTCCGGACCTGTTCCTGGGATTTCCCACAAAATGAACAGTTAAAGTTATCGTTTTCATCATTAAATTTGAACATCATGCTCACCCCTATTCAAGTGACAATCTTACAAGATTCCCCGATTTTTATCAACTAATTAGTACTATGTAACCTTTGCGTAATTGTTCCTACCTTATGTTATGAAAAACAAGGTACGGTCTCCGTACCTTGTCCATATTGCTTATTATTATTCAGTGATTTTCGCGTTTTCAACAAGAAGTTCAACTGTTTTTGTGAAGCGAAGATCATTTTCAAGCATTGCCGTACCGCCAAGCGTTTGCTTGATTTGCTCGATGTCCATACCGAATTGTTCAGACATTTTTTCAAGCTCTGCATTAATCTCTTCTTCGGATACTTCAACATTTTCAGCTTTGCCGATTGCTTCAAGTACCAATGATACACGTACGCGGTTTTGTGCGTCGTCTTTCATTTGCGCGCGAAGAGCTGCTTCATCTTGACCAGAGAATTGGAAGTATAATTCCAAGTTCATGCCTTGCATTTGAAGACGTTGTTCAAATTCACCCAACATCCGATCCACTTCTGTGTCAATCATCACTTCAGGGATATCAACTTCAGCGTTTCGTGCAGCCGCTTCTACAAGGTCATCACGTAGAGCTGTTTCAGAAGCTGATTTCTTCTCTTCAGCAGTTTTCTCTTTCAATTTCACGCGAAGTGCCTCTAGGCTTTCAACTTCCTCGTCAATTTCTTTTGCGAGTTCATCGTCAAGTTCTGGAACTTCTTTTGCTTTGATTTCATGGATTTTCACTTTGAAAACAGCCGGTTTGCCAGCTAGTTCAGCAGCATGGTATTCTTCTGGGAATGTGACTTCAACGTCTTTTTCCTCACCTTGCTTCAGACCGACCAATTGCTCTTCAAAACCTGGGATGAATGAACCTGAACCGATTTCAAGGTCATACTGCTCGGCTTTTCCACCTTCGAATGCTTCGCCATCAACAAATCCTTCGAAGTCCAGTTTCACTGTATCGCCGTTTTCAACAGCGCCGTCTTCTTTAACGACCATTTCAGCAAATGCTTTTTGGCGATCTTTCAATTGCTCTTCAATTTCCTCATCCGTTACTTCCGTTTCTTGACGTGTCACTTCAAGACCTTTGTAATCCCCAAGTTTCACTTCAGGTTTTAGCGTAACGACCGCTTTGAAGATGAGCGTTTTCCCTTTTTCCATTTGTTCGATATCGATTTCCGGACGATCAATCGGCTCGATGCCAGCTTCATCAACCGCATTTGCATATGCTTCCGGAAGAATGAAGTCAAGCGCATCATTGTAAAGTGATTCTACGCCATACATTTTCTCGAACAGCTGACGAGGCATTTTCCCTTTACGGAAGCCTGGAGCCTGTACTTGTTTTACTACTTTTTTAAACGCTTTATCAAGACCTGCTGTTACTTCTTCTGCAGGAACTTCCACTGTGAGCGTTCCAGTGTTTCCTTCTTGTTTTTCCCATTTTACTGACATAATCAAATACCTCCGAATCATTTTGGCCAATATCTTTTCGTACGTATATACTTAATTGACAACCATTTTAGTATATCACAGTCTCTTCATCTTTCAACTGATTTCCTTCATCACAAGAGGTCCGAATCATTGTCGATTTGCTGAATGTAACAGGACAGTTCCGTTTCGGCAAATCTTTCCCCTGAGAATAAGTATTCTATGTAATCCAAGTAAGCTTCTGCTACTTCCTTCGGTTCGTAGTCCCCCCAACCGAACGGAAAAGACGTGATGGTAAACTTTTCGATTAAACCTTTTGCCATTTCCAGCCGAGATGGTTCCTTGAACAGTAACCGTTCAATCTCATCCAAAACTTTCAATGTCATGCTGTCCTGTCCTGGCATCGTCAATTCGGCAGGGATCACAACCCGTTCACGATCGAACTTTCGAACGGTCACTTTTTCCTCATAACCCGCTTGATGTAATAATGTCAACGCGAAAGTTAAAATAAGCGGTGCAACATCGGGAAGCTCCACAATTCCTTTTAACAATGGAATCATGTCATTCAGGTCCGTTCCTTCTAGCGCTGCCAATGCGTATTGCTGAGTTAGCGTATCCAATTCCATAAATTCACCGAGAGTTAGCGGCTTTGTTTGAATTTCCGGCTCATTCTGCGCATAACGCTCCGAAAGTCTGCCGTTCAGCTCCCTTAAATAATGGAATTTGCTCAGCAGGGCATCCGGTACAACACCTTCATCGATCAAGGTCCCGATGGTCATTTCAACCTCATCGTATTGCTGCAACTGGATGCTGATTGTCAAATAGAGCTCCATCACATCGATGTAATTGGCCGTGCCGCTCTGTAATAGCCTTGCGGCGATTTCTTTTGCGCGTTCAAAATCTTTCGTCTCGTAAAGGGCTACCGCGTAAGGACCGAGAAATTCTGGAAAGTCAGGTTCATAAACAATCGCCTGGTCAAAAGCTTTGACTGCCTGCTCAAACTCCCCTTTTTCAACGGAGGTCAACCCTTTTTCTACAAGTTTTTCAAATGTTCCAGGGAAGACGACAACATTCGCTTTTTTTCGCAGCCTTCCGTATTTCCTCCGCAATACGCACACCTTCTTTCATCATCCCTACTATAACATAGCCCTTCCCATATTGAAATTAATCCCCGATCTTAAGTAAGTCGTCTAATTCCGACCAATTAGTAATCCGAGGGATATCTAAATGCTGATTATAGGATTGGGTCTTCGTGAACACTTTTAAAGGGAGATTTCTTAACGTTTCTATAATAATCGGCTTGTCATCAAAATAATAATCCAGTTCCAACTCTTTGATAATATGAACTTTATCCTCATCATTCATGCCATAATAAAAACGATCCTGATCGACGGGAAACTGATTGTCGATCATCCATTGCATGGTACGCTCGCCATGTTCTTTTGGCCTTGCCGTAATATAATAGATTTCATGGCCTTCGCTTTCCAATCTTTGCAAAGTCTCCACCGCATCCGGATACGCTGGACATGATGTAAAGTAGATCTCTTCCAATGAACTGTTCCACATTTCACTCCCTTGTTTGGCTGTCATGTCAAAGAGCTCATGGATTTCAACTTTATCTAGCTTATGAAAAAGATCGACCTCAACATTCCGATTTAACTTCCGGTTGTAAATATGAAAAGCATGTTCCCTCAAATTGATCAATGTATCATCAATATCAAAACCGAATTTCATTACTCTGCACCTTCAATCTAGTTCTCTGTTGTATTTCGGATAGCCCGTGAACTTGAAATCTTTCCCTATTTGCGTAATCTGAAGATTTTCCAAATCGACAGCATCTCGCATGAGATTGACGCCCGCACCTTCCAAAAATGTAGGAGCCTGTGTGCCTCCGACCAGCTTAGGCGCGATATAGATTTCCACCTTATCGACGAGCTGATTTTCCAAGAAAGCAGCGTGTATTGTACCTCCTCCTTCAATCAGGACAGAGGAGACTTGCTTTTCCCCAAGGATGCGGACGACATCTTTCGGATCCACATGTGTGATGCCTGATGTATGATAAACGGAAATCCCTTTTTTCTCCAGTTCATCCTTAGCCTTTTGGTCATACGTCTGCGCAGTGAATATCCACGTTGCTGCCTGTCCATCTCGCACCACTTTCGAGGCTAGTGGAATGCGTAAAGTGGAGTCCAAAATGATGCGAATCGGATTCCTCCCATTCGGAATCCTTGTCGTCAATTCTGGATTGTCCTCGATAACCGTATTGACGCCGACTAAAATGCCCATATGTTCATTACGCAGATGATGGACATCTTCCCTTGCTTCGGCGGACGTTATCCACTTGCTGTCAGCGGTGTGCGTCGCAATCTTCCCATCTAATGAGCTACCGGCTTTCATTGTCATAAATGGCTTCTGTTCAACAATAAATTTGTTGAACACTTCATTCATCTTCCGTGACTCTTCTTCCATGACGCCAACGACCACTTCTATTCCCGCGTCTTCTAAAATCTTCACGCCATTGCCGGCGACAATCGGATTCGGATCTAATGTCGCAATGACTACTTTTTGAAGTCCAGCCTCCACAATTGCCATCGCACAAGGACCGGTTCGTCCATAATGTGAACACGGCTCTAGCGTCACATAGATGGTGCCGCCTTTCGCTTTCTCTCCGGCCATCTGGATGGCATGGACCTCAGCATGCGGCTCTCCAGCCTTCAAATGCGTACCGATTCCGACGATGCGGTTCTCATTGACAATTACAGACCCGACAAGTGGATTCGGATCTGTCTGTCCCTTCATGGCACGTGCATTTTCCAAAGCTAAGTTCATGTAAAATTCATGGTTAGTCATTCGGGTGTCCCTTCTTCCCCCAAATGTCCGGACCGCAATATTTTCGTCTGTAAGTATTTCTCATTGTACTCAGATTTATCGCCCCATAGCGGTTCACGCCCGGATACCGGAAGGCCGGCTTTTTGGAGTGCTTCCAGTTTCTTTGGATTATTCGTCATCAGTTTGACAGGTTTGGTCCGCAAAGTCTTTAGCACACGGATGGCATCTTCATAATTTCTTGAATCGTCGACAAATCCAAGACTTTCATTCGCTTCCACTGTATCGTAACCATTTTCTTGCAATACATAGGCCATCGCCTTGCTGAACAAACCGATCCCGCGTCCTTCATGATTGGCTAAATAGAAAAGCGCTCCCGTCCCATGATCGACAATATTTTGCATGGACTGCTTCAACTGATAACCGCAATCGCATCTTTTACTTCCGAAGATATCCCCCGTATGACAAATCGAGTGCATCCGAATCAACGCATCATCCGCTTCTGCAAAGTCCCCGTAAACGAGTACGCTTGACTGTTGGTATTCCGCCAAATTAGCAGATGATAGCTGATCGATGATTTCTTGATAATCTTCCGTCGCCTGACAACGGTTCAGCCAGCAATACCATTGAAAGACGACCGTTTCTCCGTGCAAATTGACGGGGAGTTTGATAGGTCCCACTAAATAGATGGCACCCTCATCCGTCTCGATCATTTGTATTTTTTCCTTCAAGACATCTAATACTTTTGTCTCCAATTTTGCATGTAACATACAATCATTCCTTCTATAGTTAAATGTGGTTAATTTTATAAATCAATTCAATTTATATCTAAAATCCAAGTGCGACATTTCCATAATAGCATAGGGATATGCGTTTTACGATTCATTGATTTTGCTCGAAACACCCCATGTTTCGTCAAACTCTTGACACACTCGACTTATATTGTATACGTATGAGTTTTCTATTCACTAACCACATCACTTTGCCTATCTTACAGAATTATTGGATGTGCAATGAGGAATTGCACATCTACAGTCACCTCTATCAAAAAAAAGCCGTCAGTTCGGGTAACCGATCTGACAGCTATTATTTAGTTCACAAACCACATAATCTCAAATGGTCAATGGCGGCTTTCGCTTCCCTGTAGCTATCCGGGGCTTGCATAATTTCAGGTGTCATAAAACCTTGATAATTCAATTCATTGAGTAGCTGGATTATTTTTTGGAAGTTAAGATTTCCTTTGCCAGGAGCCTGACGGTTACTATCAGCCATATGGATATAAATGAAGCTGCCGTTCGCCTCTCTAAAGCTTGTTTCAATCGATTCGTCTTCTAGATTCATATGGTACACATCGAGCATAAGGAAAAGATTTTCAAAATCCATCTCCCGGATAAATGCAAGACCTTGCTGGGTACTGTTCAAGTTGTTAATCACCTTTTTAGACTGAGGTTCCAGTGCAATCCGGATTCCGTATTTCTCTGCGTGTTCACATACTTGCTCAATGCCTTGCCGTAACCATTGCCACGATTGTTCAGACTGATCGCCATCAATATCTCCCCTTAATTTACCGATATTGACGGGACAACCAAACAGCGAAGCAAATTCCACAATTCCCCTTGCCCTCTTTTGGGCTTCCTTTCTCACACTGTCATCTTTTGCAGTAAAAGTCAGCTTGTCGTCGCTTACGACCGGCCCCGTTCCAATTGCCGCAACATCCAGATCGAAGTGATGAATGAACTTTTCAAAAGAAGATGTATGGATTTTGTTCGGATTACGAACCAGTGGCTCTATCCCGTCATACCCTAGCTCTTTTAGCAACGGGAAGATTTCTTCTGGATCACCGCGAAAACCGAGCGACGGATTTTCAGTTTCCTCCGTTAAAAATGGATAGGCTAATTTCAACGATCATCACCCTTGCATATTAAGTAGTTGACGCTCATTTCTAGTTTCTATATTCGCGCAGAGCATTTAGGCAATCCACTTAATTGGTCAGTTCGAAAAAATGAGTTAGATCAGTCCCTTGCCGTTCTCCCTCTTCCGTTAAACTTTGTATCACTTCTTGCGTAATAGGTATGCCCGATTCCAACCGCTTCATAGCCGTCCGTTCCTCCGGTTCTCCAGGAATAAGAATTTCCTCAAACCCCTGTGCTAACGGAACTTCCTTTGCCCGATTGACAAACGTATCCATCCGATCGGCAAACTCGTCCTTGGAAACGAATAGATCAGGACGTATAGCGATAAAAAGATGTCCGACATTTTGAGGTTCCGTATGATCAAAATAAAGGCTCTTTACCTCTCCTCCAAAGTTCGCTCCTGTAAGAACGCCTGCCAGTAAATCCATCAACATCGCAAGCGCAGAGCCCTTTGCACCGCCAAATGGTAGACAGACGCCTTCGAATGCTTTTTTTGCATCGGTCGTCGGTACCCCATCCGAATCAAGCGCCAAGCCGAGAGGGATCGGTTCATCATGAGTCGCGGCAAGTCGAATTTTCCCCCGCGCGATGACGGTCATGGCCATATCTAAAACGTACGGGGCTTCTTTCCCTCCTGGAACACCAGCAGCGAATGGGCTCGCTCCCAGAAAAGCTTCCCGTCCACCCCAAACCGGTATCGCTGGGGATGAATTTGTATAAGCCAGGGAAATATAGCCCGCATCAATTGCTTGCTTCACGTAAAGAGCTGCCATCCCATAATGTGTGCTCCGCCGAACCCCTACAAGACCAATCCCGTTTTCTTTTGCCAATTGAATCGCCTCGTCCATCGCCTGATGGCCGGCAAGGAAGCCCATCCCGTCATCTCCGTCAATAAGGGAAACAGCCGAAGTCACTTTTTGTACCTTAATAGTTGGCTGCGGATTGACGACTTTACGTCTAATCCGCTCAAGATACATGGGGATGCGTGAGACGCCATGGGAATCCAGTCCGCGTAAATTCGCAGCAACAAGATCACGCGCCACAATTGCCGCATCTTCACTCCGTAAACCGCCCCCTTCCAACAGACGGGTAGCGGCATCCGTTAAATCCTTATAATCAATAGTAATTTCAGACTTCTCCACAACATCTTCTCCCTTCATCTAACAGGGAATCAGCGCTTAAACGATCGTAGAAGTCGGCGGAATTAAAAGAATCTTACCTTTACTCCCTCTATCTTCCATCAACTTGTGCGCCTTGCCCGCTTCTTCCAGCGGAAACTTTTCCCCGATCACAATCTTTAAACTCCCGTTTTCCAGAAACTCGAAGACTTTGTTCGCCGTATCACGTACGGTCTCCGGCCGATGCTTTCGAGTGGTTCCAAAACTAAATCCCAATATAGATCGACAACTAGCAGTCAAATCTGCTGTTTGAATCGTAGCTGTTTCTCCACTTGCATTTCCAAAGTTAACCAATCTGCCGTATTTCGCCAAACATAATAAACTTTGTTCGGTTACTCTCCCCGCTATGGAATCTAATATCAAATCTACTCCCTTTTCTTGGGTGATTTCGAGAACCTTCGCCACAAAATTTTCTTTGGAAGTATTGATGACAAAGTCGGCCCCTGCTTCAAGGGTAGTAGCCACTTTTTCTTCCTTGCTGACAGTTCCGATGACTGTACTAGCACCAAGAAGCTTCGCAAGTTGTATAGCCGTCGTACCGATTCCACCCGCTGCCGCGTGAACGAGTACTGCATCCCCACGTGTCATTCGTCCTACATCTGCCAGCAACTTATAAGAAGTAAATGAAACGATCGGGCACGCTGCCGCCGTTGTAAAATCAACATTCGCTGGTATTTCGAATGTCAGATTCGTATGGGCAACGACATATTCTGCATACGATCCGCCTTGTGGAAATGCAATCACTCGTTGACCCACTTGAAAGTCTTCGACCCCTTCTCCAACCTCCACGATTGTGCCTGCAACATCGAGCCCCGGTATAAAAGGCGGCTGACGATCTTTATTTCCGTAACGAGCTTTGACATCTGCAAAATTAACGCTGGTGGCTTCTACTTTTATTAATAAATGATCAGTTTTTACGAGCGGCATCGAAACTTCAACATACTTTAATACTTCAGGACCTCCAAATTCAGAAACAGTGACTGCATACATCATACAAGCTCCCTTCGTGTTTTCTACCTTCTAATTCACTTGTAAGTATACAGCAAAAAACTTACTTACTGCCTGTCAATGATAGATTGTTAGATAGCTGTCCACCCACCATCTACACGAATGGTTTCACCTGTAATGAAATTCGCCATATTAGAGGCCAAAAATAGTACAGCGCCCGTAACATCACTCGGTTTAGCCAATGTTCCCAATGGAATGCGGCTGATGACATCCTGATAAAAATCTTCATCGTCAAACATCTGTTTAGTGAAATCCGTTTCGATAAAAGTCGGCGCAACGGCATTCACCTTGATTTGATGGGGAGCCCATTCAATGGCCAATGCTTTTGTCATCTGTACGGCACCGCCTTTACTCGAACAATAAGCCACACGTTTGATATAACCGACGAAAGCCATCTGCGAGACGATGTTGATGATCTTCCCCGGAATCTGTTGCTCGATCATATATTTCCCAGCCCGTTGCGAACAGAAGAAACTGCCTTTTAAATTGGTATCCAGCACACGATCCCAATCCTCTTCTGTAACTTCCAGTGCCGGTTTCGGTATGTTGATACCCGCATTGTTGATCAACACATCAATTTGGCCAAGCCGAGAAACAGCAGCGTCGATCATCGTGTAAATTTCATGGACGTTTTGTATATCAGCCGTTAGATAGGAACAGTTGGGCTTAATTTCTCGCAACTCTTCCGTCGTTTTTCTAAGATCGTCTTCGTTCCTGCCTGTAATGATTACATTAGAGCCGCGTCTGGCAAATGCAAATGCGATATCTTTCCCAATCCCTTTGCCCCCACCAACGATAAGAACTTTTTTCCCTTCTAGTTCGGAAAAATCACTCATTATTTCCCCTTCTTTCTGTTGCTTGTCCGCCTGAAAAAAGATCTTAAAAACAGTTAAGCCTGGACGGGTATAAGAGTTGTTGTTTCCACTGTCCCGTATGCTTCTTCATAAATCTTTTGAATTTCTTTGACACTTAACCATCTCGGATTATTCGAAAGCAAACGTTCAACTTTACTAGCCTCTTCAGCAAGTGCAGGGATATCAGAGAAAGCAACCCCTACATCCTTCAGACTTGCTGGGATACCTACGTCCTCAGATAATTGTGCCAATGCTTGCACAGCACAATTTGCAACTTCGCGCAAAGATAGTCCATTTACATTTTCACCCATCGCTTTCGCCACTTCAGCAAATTTCTCCAAATCAGCGACCGCATTGTATTTCATAACAAATGGCAACAGCAAAGAATTGGCTACACCATGGGGGACTTTGTATTTTCCGCCTAGTGGATATGCAAGCGCATGAACGGCTCCCACTCCTGCATTTCCAAGTGAAATCCCAGCCAATAAGCTCCCCATCACCATATCTTCCCGCGCTTTTAAATCCTTGCCATTATAAACAGCTGTCCGTAAAGAACGGGAGATGAGCTTAATAGCTTGCAAGGCAATTCCATCTGTCAATTCATCCGCACGAATTGCCGTGTAGGATTCTACGGCATGAACAAGCGCATCCATCCCAGTTGCTGCTGTTACTGCTGGAGGAACTGTTAAGGTCAATTCAGGATCGACAATCGCCACCTTGGGAAGCAAATAAGGACTGACAATCCCTTTTTTGACCTGATCACGGGTATCCGTAAAAATAGCATTAAAGGTAACTTCCGACCCTGTACCAGCAGTTGTTGGAACTAGAATCGTAGGAACTCCAGGTTTCTCTACTTTTTCGATGCCGACTTTGTCACGAATATCCCCTTTATTCGTTAACATGATAGAAAGGACTTTCGTAATATCAAGAGCACTTCCACCCCCGACACCGACAAGTAAATCGTATCCTTTTCCTTCTATTTTAATTATCATTTCTTCCAGATTTTCAAAAGGCGGCTCTGGAACGACATCATCAATCAGATCAACTTCAATTTCAGCAGCTTTAAGCGGCTCTAACACTTTTGACAGTAATCCCGTTTGACGAATCACCTTATCTGTCACGATGATGATTTTAGATGCGTTCAACTTTTTAGCTTGTTCGCCGATTTGTGCAATAGAACCTGACCCAGTAATCAACGTTTCAGCTGTTCGAAAGTAAGAAATACTCACAAATTAGCCTCCCTTTTCGCTATTTCAGTGATGATCGATTTCACGCTAATTTCAGGACTTGTTAGGATAGGTCTATTTATTGTCATCATGTCAAGTGTCACCAATGCTCTCGCCATACTGAATTGAGCGAACAGAATGACGTCACATTCAGTCGTCAACTCTTTTACCTTCCGATGAATGAGCGCATCGTGTTTCGTACGATCTCCATTTTGTAATGCTTGGAAGGCTTCTGGGATGATCACTGTTTGAATCGAAAGTTCCTTCTGTCTTTCTAAGGAGATTCTTTCAAGTAACTTCGTTGTTGTCGGCCCTGCTGCTTCTACAGTCGCAATGACACCAATCCGTGTGCCTGTTTCTACCGCTTTTTCCAACATACTAAAATCTGCACTGAGTACAGGTACCTCAAATAAGTGGCTATTCTCTACAATGACTGGCGTAAAAGATGAACAAGTCAGTAGAATTCCATCTACTCCACTCATCTCCGCTTTTTCTACTAAATGCAACAAACGGCGAGCCATCCCTTTTGTGACAATTCCTGTTTCATTTAATTCAAAAATAAGACTTTCATCCATAAAATTCACCAAGGTAACTTGTGGTGCATGAGCTTGAAAAGCCTCTAAAATTGGCTGCACTGAGTTCATCGTTGCATGGATCAGCCCAATTCTATAATCTTGACCAGACAATTTATTACCTCCTGACTACCTATTGAATTCACTTCCAATTAAAAATTTGAGCTATTATTGGTGTAAAATCAGTGTATGATATTTATAGAAATAAGAAAAATACCTATTTTCTATAAAATTCAATAGATATTTTCTATTTCAAGGGCAGGGTTATTATATGGATAGAAAAGACTGGCTCATGTTGCAGAAAGTTTATGCTGAAAAAATATTTCGAAGGTAGCTGAACTTCTTTATATTTCGAAGTCAACTTTAACGTATCGCTTGCAACAAATTGAAATAAATTTGAATTAAGCTCTTTTCCAGAAGAAGAAGGGGCGTTGTTTTCATATAGTAAGGAAAGCTATTAGTTGCCTATTATGAATGTCGATAATGTAGAAATCACTAAAAACGGAAACATCGCCTTTTACGAATCATTAACTCAGACCAGAATCCCGGCCTGAGTTAATGATAATAATTGATGAAGTTACGATCAATTACGCCTCGGCGTAATTGCGTCCAGATTTTGAATCGAGCTTGCTCGATTAACTCCTTTCAAAATCTGTGACATCCGCCGGAGGCTTAACTTGAATCAGCAGGGAGTTTGGACTCCCTCTGATTCAAATGCCTTCTGGCATTCATCCCGCCACTTATGGAAGTGGGGGACTTCTGCTGAATCAAGTTAAAATCTTCTTTATGCTTCCTCACTAACAATCAGTTTTTTCCCTCTTAGCTTTAAAAGAAGCGGGATTGAAATCCACAGCAGCCCAGCGATGATGAAAGTGAGGGCAATGGGCTTTTCAAAGAAAATCGAGACACTACCATCGGATAGCGTTAATGCTCTTCTTAGATTGTTTTCAATCATCGGTCCAAGGACTATTCCGAGCACAAGAGGTGCAATCGGGAAATCATTTTTCGAAAGAAAATAACCAGCTACCCCACATATAATTAACAGTATTAAATCAAAAACGGAAAGCTGGACAGCATATACGCCAAAAAACGAAAACGCTACAATGAGTGGAATTAAGTATTTTGTAGGTGTTTCCACTACTTTGGCGAACACTTTCACCATCGGCAAATTCAAAATTAGTAAAATGGCATTTCCCACAAACATACTAGCAATCAATCCCCAAGCAACACTCGGGTGCTCCTCGAATAATAGCGGACCTGGTGTAATATTAAACATAATAAACGCACTCATTAAAATGGCAGTCGACCCCGATCCAGGTATGCCCAACGTCAGCAAAGGTACCATGGCGCCTCCTGCTGCCGCGTTATTCGCAGATTCCGGGGCGGCTACCCCTTCAATGGCACCCGTTCCAAATTTCTTAGGATCTTTGCTCACTTTTTTCTCCATAATGTATGAGAAAAATGAAGCAAGTGTCGCTCCCGCGCCGGGAAGAACTCCTACAAAGAATCCAAGAATAGATCCTCGAGCAATCGGCATAGAACTATCCTTTAATTCTTGTTTCGAAGGAAGGATTCTTGTAATCTTGGCAATTTCTCCATCATTTTGCTCTCTTTCTAATATAGTTTTAAAGACTTCCCCCACCGCAAAAAGTCCGACTGCAATTGTTAGAAATTCCAATCCCGAATAAAGTGTGGGGATATCGTACGTAAATCGGGCGACTCCAGAGACTGCATCGATTCCAATCGTGGCAAGCAGTAGGCCCAAGACTGTCATCATCAACGCTTTCGTCATTGATTTTCCTCCTAGACTGCTGACAGCGAGCAGACCAAGGAGCATCAATGCGGTATATTCGGCCGGTCCAAACTTCAGAGCAACGCTAGCCAGCGGAGTGGCCAAAAGAACAAGACCGAGCAACGCCACGATTCCGGCAGCAAAGGACCCGATTGCACAAATAGCCAGCGCCACACCAGCTCGTCCTTTCTTGGCCATTTGATGCCCATCCAATGTCGTAACGACAGAAGAAGATTCACCGGGTGTATTTAATAAAATGGAAGTTGTAGAACCACCATACATTGCACCGTAATAAACCCCTGCCAGAAGAATAATCGAACTGGTAGCCGCTTGTTCAGCAGGGAGCCCCCCTGTAATAGAGGCCGTGATCGGCATTAACAGCGCTATTCCACTCATAGGTCCAATACCAGGTAGAACACCCACGGCCGTACCGATTAGCACACCAAAAAAGGCAAATAATAGGTTTTGCCATTGAAATGCTGTTGCAAAACCTTGAAATAGATAATCGATCGTCCCCATATAACCCCCTCCTAAAGACTAATCCACTCTGGAAATGGTGGAAGTGTACCTTTCAATAGAATGACAAATAAATAATAAACACTAGTGGAGAAACCGCCAGCCACCAAAAGTGACACCCATATTCTCCCTCTCTGCATCGTTTGGAATCCAACTAATAAGAAGAGGAAAGTAGTGATTACATAACCAAGCGTTTCTAAAAGTAACGCATACAGAATGGCAGCTGCTAAAATAATAGCAAATCGCTTGTAATCAAGCTTAATTTTATTTTTTCCCGTATCCGAATAACGGAATGTTTCAAAGACAAGGCGGAAACTTAATAAAATCAGCACCATCCCTAAAGCCATCGGAAAAACATTAGGGCCAACTGCACTTCCATATGCATTCTGAGAAAGTTTAAAACTTTCAACCATAAATATTGCCCCAACAGCAAGAAATAAAATACCTGTGTAGCGGTCAAAGGCTTTACTCATGTCTTTCCCTCCTCTCTTATTAAAGAAGGCAGCTTTGGGGTGTAAACCAGCTGCCTACCTTACTACGAAAAGACTACTTTGCCATACCAAGATCCTCATAAATTTCCGTGTACATCGCCTCTTCTTCTTCCATCAGTTTGGTGAACTCATCTGAAGCGACATAACCATCTTGCCAACCGTGTTTTTCAATTTCAGTAGTCCATCCTTCCGTTTTAACAAGTTCGGCTATGGTCGCTTCCCAAAATGCTTTAGCCTCTTTTGACATCCCTTTCGGACCATAAATTCCGCGCCAGTTGGTCAATTCAGCATCGATGCCTTGTTCTTTATAGGTAGGAATGTCAGCAAACTCCCCTTCTAACCTTTCGGAAGAAGAAATGCCAAGAATCTTCACTTTTCCCGCTTTCACATATTCATAGACCGAGGAAACATCTGAACTAATTACATCTGCGTTACCTCCCAATAGAGCAGTCAAAGCTTCTCCGCCTCCGTCATACGAAATATATTTAAGTTTGTTAATATCGACTCCAGCTTTACTCGCAGGATAAATCGCATTCAAATGATCAAACGATCCCGGTCCGGAACCGCCGGAAAAGGAGATAGAGGAAGGATTGTCCTTCAAATCGGCAAATAATGTCTCCAACGTATCGTATTTTGAATCTACAGGAACGGCTAAGACATCATATTCCGTAACGAGCCTTGCGATTGGTTCCACATCTCGGAATGAGACCGGGCTATTTCCATCCTTTTTGATGTAATTTAAAATAAATGGCGTTGAAGTGGCGAGTATCCTATAATCGTTGTTTTTGTTCATATTGGCAAAATCAACAATACCTACAACTTGACCTCCACCCGGTTTATTTTCGACTGTAGCCGCTGTTTTCAAGAGCTCTTCTTTTGACAGAACATTACTTAAGACCCTAGCCATCGTATCAATTCCACCTCCCGCCCCAGATGGGACAGTGAACGTGATAGGTTTATCCGGATACTCGCTAGCGGATGCACTTTGCTCCCCGTCTCCAGTCAAATTTTCTGAAGAACTACATGCAGCTATCACTGTAGCTAACATGGCCAATAGAGATATAAACAATAATTTCTTCATCAAAATCCCCCTCGTAATAGTTGTTTTGGGTAATCCGTTCAATCGTTCTTTAGTACAACATTGACTTTTCCAATCACACCTTTCAATCTAGACAGCGCTTTCAAAACGCTTTAATAAAGAATCTACACCTTACTAAAAAAGTGTACCTGATGATTCGGTATCAGAAAAATAGCGATAATTCATAAGAAGAGATTCAATTTTCGAATAACTCTGTACACAGCAAGATTATTGTTCTTCTTCTTTTCTAACGGCTATTACCATCGCCTCTACCTGAAACGACTGAACGTCGTTATCTTTTATATCAATAGAAAAGAATTTAACGAGATCCTCTGAAGATGAAATGATAAATTCATTTAATTCCGTTTTGTCCTTTTCAGGGAGATCCATCATTTCACACCATGCTTCAAATAAAAACCTCTTCTTGAAACTCGTAAGACCTTCCATTCGAAATCCTTTTCGTTCTAGTAAGGAAATCCACTCTGATTTCTTGTAGGCCCGATAGTGACTAGGATCTCTTTTCTTTTCGATAAAATTATAAAATTGATCGTATTCGTCTAATTCTGGGGCAATGTTGTCAATTAAGATGAATAAACCATTTGCTTCTAACACACGATGCACTTCGATTACAAAGCGGTCTATATTAGGAAAATGATGCGGAGCTATTCTGCAGGATACAGTGTCAAATACTTTGTCTGGAAAAGGCAATGATTCGGCGTCTCCTTGAACAAAAGAAACATTTGTATGGCCATTTCCTTCGATAAATTCTTTTGCCTTTTTCAACATTCCAGGAGTCAAATCTAGCGCCGTCACTTTTTCAAAGATGGGGGCCACAGCGTTCGCCACATGACCTCCCCCTGTAGCAATATCGAGAAGTTTTTCTTTTTTACTTTCCTTTGCTATTTCAACCAGCATATCAAGGTCTTTTCCTTTTGCATGCCCTTCACTCGTTACATATTTCCTAGCATTCTTTCCAAATTGGTGAATGACATTCTCTTTATTACTCATCCTGTCCCCTCCCCCTATTGATCAAAACAGAGTGTTTCTACCTTAATACGAAAGATCTTTTAAATGTGCAACAGCACGAACTAAGAAATCAGGTTTACCAAAACTACCTGATTTTAAGACAATTAACATATGACGCCCTAAAGCCAATCCAGACGGTACTCCAGTCTCGATTTCTTCCAGAATATAATTTCCTTTTATACCTAATTTTCTACTGACAGTTCCAGAAGTGTTTCCACCCGCTATCACTAATTTCTTTAGACTTGTAGCATTTTCAATCTGCCCTGTAATATCAGCTAACGTTGCTGAAACCATTTTACTTATAAGGAGCGGGTCGATATTTAGTTTCAAACCCATTTCCTTCGTTTCTAAAACCACTTCTTCTTCGTTATTAGCCATCATTAATACATCTTTTCCTTGTCTTAAAAGGAGTTGAGCTGCCTCAAAAACACGCCTTACTTCTTTTTCACGTTCAGTATGAACAAATATTTTACGAGAATCCAGTACAATACTAGGGACCCCAGAAGAAATAAGATAAGCGGTCTGTGCTCTAGTCTGTGGCGTTAAACTTCCAGAGACGACTAAAACACCAAGATCATCAGTTAGATCTAAATTCATGAAGGAATGACTTATGGGTTGTACTTGTAAAAACTTAGGTAGCTCTTCAGCAATGGCCGAACTACCACCAAGAACTTTATAATCATGAACTGCCTCTGCTACAATTGTTAGATCTGCCTGTGTTTCGCTATCAATTAAACAGTAGTTGAATTCTTTCCGTCTTTCCTCGATTGCTGTTCGTAAAACGGATGCTCCCCGTCTAACAGTCTCTATGTCTATAAAGGTTACTTTTCTCTTTGTTTGTCCTTGTAAAATATCTACTAGATTAGATTGATACATAGGGTGCACGGGATCACGAGAAAACTCGGAGTCCTCCAATAATTTACCATGTACTGTATGGACAGCATTCTTTGTTTGCCTCCCATTTTTAGGAAATGCTAAACTAATAATCGCAAATTCCTCCCCAAGAGCATCCAGCATGGCATCAAATTCCTTTCCTATATTTCCGCGAAAGACGGAACATGTCTTATTAAAGAATAAGGAACAGCCGATCCCCTGCAATGCTTTGGTCGCTTTATAGACTTTTTCATAACTAAGATCAGGCGAATCTAACCTACTGTCCGTATCAATAATCATGACATTAGAATCCACTTCCAAACTTTCATCTTCACCATAAGTGACAACTTTTGCGGAATATTGATTATGGCTGAACATCAAGCCAATATCATTGGCCCCTGTTGTATCGTCTGCTACAACACCTATTGGTTTTATCATATCAATCCCTCTTTTCACAGTTTTTCAACTTCGATTAGTAGACTTTCCGACTAATCTTTTCCTCGGTTTGTAGAAAGAATCTTCCAAAAAACTTTGGACAGTTTTTTCTGGAATTACACTTAATTGAACCTCTGACTTCTTGGCTTTTAAAATCATGCGGCAAGCCATCTCTAATGTTTCTAGTCTCATCTGCGCTTCTGGAACACTATCATCACATACAACAACTCCATGATTTCGCATCATAATAATATTTGCGTTTTGCGCTTTTTCGCTCACCGCATCTGCTAACTCTTGTGAGCCGGGATGATGATAATCTACATAAGCGATAGTTTCGAGATAATACATTGTTTCTATAAATAGTTCAGAAAGGATTGGCTCATTACTACATGCAAACAAGGTTATATAAAAGGGCGAGGAATGTAAAATAGCATTGACATCTTCACGTTCACGGTAGATTCCAAGATGCATCGGTGTTTCTTTAGAAGCTTTTCTTTTACTTTCTTTTTCGCCAGTACCAATCTGATATTCCACGAAATCCTCCATGCTCAAATTTGCCATGTATGTTCCAGAGGCTGTAATGACCATTCGATTTTCATCAATTCGAGCACTCATATTTCCTGATGTTCCCCAAGCTAATTGATTTGAAATAAGGTACTGACCCGTATAAATTAGTTGTTGCCTTGCATCCATAAAAACCCCCACCGCCTTCTTTTATTATTGTAAAATCAGTGTATGATAATTGTAGAGATAAACAAAATATTGATTTTCTATAAAATTCAATAGAGATTTTCTATTTTGAGGGAGGGATTCTTACATGGATAAAAAAGACTGGCTCATTTTGCAGAAAGTTTACGCTGAAAAAAATATTACGAAGGCAGCAGAACTCCTCTATATTTCGCAGCCGACTTTAACGTATCGCTTACAACAAATAGAAAAAGAGTTTGACATTAAACTTTTTTCTAGAGGAAGAAGGGGCGTTGTTTTTACAGAACAAGGAGAGTTAATAGCTGCCTACGCGGAAGAGATGCTACACCGGGAACAAGATCTACTTGAATTATTATGGAATTCCAGAAATGAAGTGCGTGGGACACTACGATTAAGTGTTTCAAGAACATTTGCTTTTTATCGGCTACCACAAATGCTAAAAGCTTTTAATGAGAAATTCCCTAAAGTTGAATTCCATGTGAATACAGGAGTAAACATAGATGTCATTCAATCCATCTATAAGCAAGATGCACATATCGGTATTGTGAGAGGTGAGCATAACTGGCCAAGTAGCAATCGTACGTTTTCAGAAGAACATATTACAATCCTTTCATCCAAAGAAATTGACTTAACAGAACTTCCCTCCATGCGAAGAATCAGTTATCAGACAGATCCTACCTTGGAAATGGTCATCGACACCTGGTGGAAGGACAATTTTTCTAAACCGTCCATCAGCAATATGAATGTCGATAACGTCGAAATCGCCAAAAGAATGGTGTTAAACGGATTAGGTTATTGTATCGTACCTAGTATTGTCTTAGAGCCAAATGATAAGCTGCACAAAATATATCTTCGGGATACGACGGGCTCCCCAATCGTATGGAGAACACGCATTTTATATCGGGAAGAACTTCTGGAATTGGATATGGTAAGAGAGTTCGTCGATTTTATTCAAGATTATCACCGTACTTACTTTGAAAACGAGATTGAATGATTAAGTTATAGAAAAAACCAATCGATAAGTATAGAAAAAACATATTTTCTTAATTTCTAACTTTGTAATACAGTAATTATAGAAAGTTCAAGCACTCCCCATATTTCACAAGAGAGAGGATTGTTAAGAAATGACTATTTATCGTCTTGGTGTACTAGCAGGTGATGGGATTGGTCCGGAAATTGTAAGCGCTACAGTGGAAGTATTTAAAACGGCTGCCTCCAAAGTGGGGCTTGAGATTGAGTGGATTGATTTGCCTATGGGATGGGATGGCATCAAACGACACAACGATCCTCTACCAAAGGTAACGACAGATGCATTGGAAAACACACATGGATGGATACTCGGGCCCCATGATTCTGTCGCTTATCCGCCTGAACATCAAGGGAAACGTAACCCAAGTGGCGCACTTCGCCATACACTTGATCTGTTTGCCAATATTCGTCCAGCCAAAACAATGCCAGGTATCAAAAGCGTAGCGGGAGAAGCTGATTTGATCATCTTCCGCGAAAATACAGAAGGGTTTTACGCAGATCGCAACATGTTTGCGGGTCACGGGGAATGGCAAATTACGGAGGATGTCGTTGTCACATCGGGTGTTTTTACAAGACAAGCCATAGAACGAATTGCTCATTCAGCTTTCAAAATGGCCATGAAGCGCCGTAAAAAAGTAACAATTGTCCATAAAGCAAATGTCCTCCATTTAAGTATGGGCTTATTTTTAAAAGTTTGCCGGGAAGTCGCTGAACAATATCCAGAAGTTGAGGTAGATGACTATCATATCGATGCAATGGCTGCCCACCTAGTTCGAAGAGCAAAAGATTTTGACGTAATTGTAACGGAAAATATGTACGGGGATATTCTTTCTGATTTAGCAGGTGAACTTGTTGGAAGTCTAGGACTAGCCCCTTCTATCAATACAAACGAAAATCTGGCCATGTCCCAGGCAGCTCATGGTTCTGCTCCGGATATTGCAGGCCTCGATATAGGAAACCCGACAGGAATTATGCTTTCAACGGTAATGCTAATGGAATGGCTAGCCGAAAGGCATCGTGATGAACAGCTTGAAGAAGTAGGTAAATTGGTGGAACAGGGTCTGTACCAATCACTGAAAGACGGTATAAAAACAAAAGATTTAGGCGGTACTGCCTCTACATCTGAATTTGCACAGGCTATTTCGGAAAGAATCGAGAAAACGGTTATAACCCCCATAGCTTAATAAAAAACCGCTATGAACATTGAATGAATAATGTTCATAGCGGTTTTTTCAACGTGGTCCAGCGTGTGGCAGTCTTTCTTTTTAGTTCTTATTCGAGTCCCCCAACAGTTAAACTATAAATTCGTTGCGTTGAAGGTATCGCCTTCGTTGATTGTTCCTTTTTCAAAGCCTTTCGAAAACCATCGTTTTCTTTGTTCGGAAGTTCCGTGTGTGAAACTGTCAGGGACGACACGGCCTTGAGCTTGTCTTTGAAGACGGTCATCACCGACAGCACTTGCAGCATTGATCGCTTCTTCGATATCCCCTTCATCTAGAACATTCAACTCTTTTTCATGATGTGCCCATACTCCTGCAAAATAATCGGCTTGTAATTCCAATCGGACCGAGTATTGATTGAATTCCTTTTCACTTAACTTAGAGCGGAGCGCATTCACTTTATCACTCGTTCCTAAAAGAGTTTGGACATGATGCCCCACTTCATGGGCAATGACGTAGGCCATCGCGAAATCGCCCGGTGCCTGGAATCGATCACGAAGTTCCTCAAAGAAACTCAAATCGATATACAATTTATGATCTCCCGGGCAATAAAAAGGGCCAACTGCCGAATTGGCCGTCCCGCAAGCGGATTGAACAATGTCCGTATATAACACCAATTTTGGATTTTCGTAGGTCATCCCTTGTTCTTGAAACAATTCAGACCAAATGGCTTCCGTATCTGCAAGAACAACCGATACAAATTCAGCCATTTCTTTTTCCTCAGCCGTTTCTTCGTAAGGAACGGTGTTGCCATTCCCACCGATTTGCGAGCCATTTAACAATTCTCCCGGATCTCCTCCAAGAAATGTAAACAGCAAGATAAGGATGATTCCCCCGATCCCGCCTCCCGCAATTGCGACTCCGCCTTTCCTGTTCCCTCTTCGGTCTTCAACATTGGCACTACCTTTTCGCCCTTTCCACTCCATATAAATCCCTCCATATTACAATACACAATAATGATTATCTTGAATGACGTCTCACTAGTTGTTGTATACCCAAATTTTCGGATGTCTAATTCATCTTGGCTCCTTGAAGATTTTCCACCCCTATAGTAAAAGCCGTCCGCTTTCTTAACCTCAATGGTCAAGAAGCAGACGGCTTCTGTAAATGATATCTCAACTTATCAGCGAATTGTTAAATATTTAGGTACTTACGTTCTCACGCCCGCAACAACATCCGTTCCAATGCGTTGATCGCCTCTTTTGTCGTGTCTTCGTCAACCGTAATAACATTCACTTTTTCCCCGTTCACAATACTTTCTAAACTCCATAACAAATGGGGCAAGTCAATGCGGTTCATGGTCAAACATGGGCACATGCTTGGATTCAAGGAAATAATCTGTTTATCCGGATGGTGCTGAATAAGCCTGTTCACCAAGTTCATTTCTGTTCCGATCGCCCATTTACTACCTGATGGTGCTTTTTCAATCGTATCGATTATATATTTAGTTGAACCGTTGTCGTCAGCCAATGCGACGACTTCACGGGAACATTCTGGATGAACGATAATTTGCATATCCGGGTGCTGTTGACGGATGTCCACAATATTCTTCACCGTGAAGTTTTCATGGACGGAACAATGGCCTTTCCATAAAATCACTTTGACGTCTTCCAGCGCCCCTTCATAGACAAGCTTATCCTGAATAGGATCCCAAACAGCCATCTGTTCAAGTGGAATGCCGATATCGAATGCCGTATTGCGACCAAGATGTTGATCTGGCAAAAACAGAATCCGCTCTTTTTGCGTGAATGCCCATTTGACCATCGCATGCGCATTCGATGACGTCACCGTCGCTCCGCCGTTTATCCCGACGAACGCTTTGATGGCCGCCGTTGAGTTGACATATGTGAGCGGCACAATTGTTTCGTCAAACATTTCCATAAGTGCATCCCATGCTCGATCCGTCTGAAAAATGTCCGCCATATCGGCCATCGAACAGCCTGCACGCATATCTGGCAAATACACTTTTTGCCGATCATTCGTTAAAATATCTGCAGTTTCCGCCATGAAGTGGACACCACAGAAAACGATATGCTCGGCCTTTTCATTCGCTGCACAAAGTTGAGCGAGTTGTAACGAGTCGCCGGTCGCATCGGCAAATTGGATGACTTCATCTTTCTGATAGTGATGCCCGGGGATGAATAGCTTTTCCCCAAGCTGCTCTTTAATTTCCCGAATACGCGCTTCCATTTGCTCACGTATGAGCTGCCTGTAATGCTCCGGCAATGTACCACTCTTATTTTCTTCAAAATACTGTAAAATAGACATGCAGACCCCTCCATTATGATTCGCTAACCTTTACAAGGGCGCTGATATCAAGCGCCTTCACAGAATGTGTCAAGTAACCAAGCGAAATATAGTCGACACCCGCTTCCGCATAGGCACGGATCGTCTCATTCGTAATCATGCCGGATGCCTCGGTAATGATCGTATCCGGAACAATTTGCCGCCACTCCTTGATTGTTTCAGGCGTACAATTGTCGAACATGATGATATCGGCATTTGCAGCAATCGCTTGTTGCAACTGCTCAAACGTTTCAATTTCCACTTCAATTTTAACGGTATGTCCGAGCGCCGCCCGTACCTTTTCAACCGCTTTTGAGATAGAGCCTGCAAAAGCGAGATGATTATCCTTTAACATCACCGCGTCATATAAGCCATTGCGGTGATTAACACCACCACCAGTACGAACGGCATATTTGTCGAGCATGCGCAAACCTGGAGCCGTCTTCCTCGTATCGCACACTTTCGTTCGGGTTCCTTCGATTTTTTGCACTACACGATTTGTCTCCGTTGCAATACCGCTCATCCGTTGAATCAAATTCAAAATCACACGTTCACTTTTCAATAGACTGCAAACCGATCCTGTCGCCGTTGCAATCAAGGTACCTCTTTTAATCTTTCCGCCATCTTCTATGTGACAGACAACTTTAGTGGATGAATCAACGACATATAGCCCTTCTTCAATCACTTTCCTGCCACAAAAAACACCTTCCTTTTTAGCGACAATCTGCAATTCCCCCGTTACTTCCTTGGGAAATAAAAAGTCGCTCGATATATCATTGTCACCGATATCCTCTATGTAAAACTGCTCAAGCATGGACTTCAACTTGATCGTATTCACAATGCCGTTCCCTCATTTCTATTCCCTTTTTTGATTGGACAATATGAATTTTCCCCAAACGCTCATCTTCCTCCGGGAAGTCTTCCCGCTTATGCGCTCCCCTACTTTCCTCACGCAACAAAGCCGCATGGGCAATCAGTTTTGCCGTTTGAACCATGAACAACAATTGAATGTCCTCGCTGCTACTCTCGTCTAAAGAACAATCCATACGCCTAACAGAGTCATAGTCGTTTAACCATGCTCTCAACTGTTCAAGCTCCGACTGACAGCGGATGATTCCCGCATACGCCATCATTTTTCCCCTTAGTTGCTGTTTATCAGGTAATGAATAGTTGGTGATAGCTGTCCGCTTTGTCAAATCGATTTTCATCGGTTCCGGCTGACTGTGCAGCATTTGTTCATTTAAATAAGCTGCCAGTTTCTTGCCGTAGTGTAGCCCCTCCAATAAGGAATTGCTCGCAAGGCGATTGGCACCGTGGACGCCTGTTGCCGCCGTTTCACCAATTGCATATAAGCCTTCAACGGAAGTGCGACCAACCGTATCAACTGCAATGCCCCCCATTAAAAAATGGCACCCAGGAGCCACAGGAATTTTGCCATCTTCAATCGAGATCGCTTGTGCTTGACAAATGGCCGTAATCGTCGGGAATTTCTCTTCAAATGCATTAATCATCGAAATATCCAGATAGACATCTCTCCCCATTGATTTTTTCCTAAATATTTCCCCTGCAACAATATGGCGCGGTGCCAAATCGCCAAGCGGATGCACGTCTTCCATAATTGCGTTACCCTGAGCGTCAACTAGTCTTGCACCTTCTCCCCTAACCGCTTCAGAAATCAATCCCGCAGTTTGTCCATTGACATACAGTAAAGTCGGATGAAATTGGATAAATTCCATATCTACAATTTCCGCACCTACCTGGTATGCAAGTGCGATTCCATCCCCCGTGATGGAGGGATCGTTTGAGGTAAACGAGTACAAACCGCCTACACCGCCAGTGGCTAACACAACATGGTCACTCCAATAGACCTCGTTATTGCCAAAATTATCTTTCACCTTCACGCCAATGCACTTTTTCGTTAACGGATGAATGACCAACTCATAGACCAGCCGATTTTCCAACACATCAATGTGGGAACTGAGCGTTGTCATTAGATGATCTATGACATGTTTTCCCGTTGCATCTCCGCCGCAATGCACAATTCGGTTTTGACTATGCGCACCTTCCATCCCTAAGGAAAATTGTCCAGTAGGATTTTCGTCAAATCGGAGTCCACTTTGCGTCAACTCATTAATGAGCGAAGGTCCCTTTTCTACAAGATCACGGACTTCTTTTTCATTATGAAAATCACATCCTGCATGAATCGTATCCTCATAATGCAGGGATGGTGCGTCGTTTCCTCCAATAGCTGCAGCAATACCTCCCTGTGCACGATACGAATTGCTGGAACGTAAACTAGATTTTGTAATGAGAAGTACGGGAAACCGAGTGCTGAGATGAGTGGCGAGCTGCAGTGCGGCAATGCCGCTTCCAACGATAATGCACCGATATGTTTTCAAAGGTATCCTCCTTAGCTTCATGGTTGTCTTGACACCTATCTTTACATAAAACTTAAAATATGACAAGATAGATTTACATTTTTTATCTTCATTCAGCAAAGCCCGCTGAATGAAGATAAAGCCTCCGGCGGATGTCACAGATTTTGAAAGGAGTTAATTGAGCTTTCTCAATTCAAAATCTGGACGCAATTACGCCGAGGCGTAATTGATTGGAGGAAAAAATCATGCATTATTTTGATTATGCGGCATCGACACCGCTTCATCCTAAGGCTTCCCATGTATTCGCTACGCTTTCGGAACAATGTTATGGGAATACAAGTAGTTTGCATGATGTGGGAGGAGAGGCTCAAAATATGCTGGCACTTTGTCGCCAAGAATTTGCCGATCTGCTTGGGGTACAAACAGCGGGCGTGTATTTCACTTCTGGGGGAACCGAAAGCAACTTGCTGTCCATCATTTCGCTTGCAAAAGCGAATCGTCATCGTGGCAAACACATTGTTACAACAGCGGGGGAACATCCTTCCATTGATTCAGCATTGAAATATTTACAGCAAGATGGCTTCACTGTCACAGTAGTGCCATTCGATCCATCCGGTCAGGTCAATCTTCAGCTTTTCCAAAGGGCGCTGCGAGAAGATACGATTTTAGCGAGTGTCCAGCATATTAACCCGGAAATCGGAGTGATCCAACCGCTGGAGGAAATCGCGAAATTGCTGAAAGGTCGCCAGATTCTTTTGCATAGCGACTGCGTCCAATCTTTTGGGAAGATGGACTTGAAACCAATAGCAAAAATCGTCGATAGCTTAACCGTATCCGGCCATAAAGTGTACGGACCCAAAGGAGTCGGTGCCGCCTACATCCATCCACGTCACCGAATTATTCCCGTCTTTCCCGGCTTTGTGCATGAAGCAGGCTTCAGAGGGGGCACGGTAAACGTTCCTGGTCTTGCGTCCTTTGTAACCGCCGCTACATTATGTGCAGAGAATAGTTACGATACCGAAAAATATAAAGCACTCCGTTCCATTTTTTTGGATGAGTTGAACAAGTACCCTGAACTGTTCACTGTCTATGAAGCAAGTACGGCGGAAACACAACTTCCTCAAATCATCGGGCTCGGCGTGAACAATGTGGAAGGCCAGCTCATGATGCTGGAATTAAATCGCCACGGCTTCGCAATTTCTACAGGCAGCGCATGCCAAGTCGGACAACAGCATTCAGCGAAAGCAATGCTCGCATTACAAGTCGACCCCCAACGAGCGAAAGAATTTATTCGCATTTCATTTGGCCAAAGCACAACGATGGTAAGCGTCCAGCAGTTAGTCGATCAATTAATACAAATTGCACAGCAAGTCTGCCCCGTAAAAATGATAAAATTGTAACCGGTGTCGCAACAGCATTCCTAAGCTATAGGAAAAGCCGTCCACTTCCTAACCACAATGGTCAAAAAGCGGACGGCTTCTGTAAATAATGTTTTGTTTTCAACACAAGATAATTATTCAGTTAAATTTCCAATCGACAAATACTTCGTCTCCAAATAAGGCTCAATGCCTTCGATGCCGCCTTCACGGCCAATTCCACTTTCCTTCATCCCGCCAAACGGGGCATGTGCGGCGGATGGAGCACCGTCATTCCAACCGATGATGCCGAAGTCCAGATTGTCATGTAAGTACGTTCCAGTCCGATAATCATTCGTAAAGAAATAGGCTGCCAAGCCATATGGCGTATTATTCGCGATTTCAACCGCCTCTTCAAGTGTCTTGAAGCTGGTGATCGGTGCAATCGGGCCGAATGTTTCCTCCTGCATGATTTCCATGCTTGCATCGACATTTTTCAAGACGGTCGGCTGGACAAAGAAATACCCTTTTTCCCGATCGGCTTCATATTCGTTCCCAGTTAGCACTTCCGCCCCCTTGTCAATCGCATCTTGTACTTGAGCGACAATTTTGTCATACCCTTTTTCATTGATTACCGGTCCTACATCTGTAGATTCATCCAATCCGTTTCCGACCTTCAGCTTGGAAACGGCCACTGTAAACTTCTCCGCAAAGGTATCCACGACATTTTCATGCACAAGAATGCGGTTGACGCAGACACAAGTTTGGCCCGCATTTCTAAATTTGGATATGATCGTTTGAGCAACAGCCCAATCAAGATCAGCGTCTTCCGCAATGATCAGTGGAGCGTGCCCGCCTAATTCCATCGTCACATGTTTTATCGTATCAGCGCTACCTTTGATCAGCTCTTTCCCGACAGGAGTAGAACCTGTAAATGTAATTTTCCGCACAAATGGACTTTCCGTGAATAATCTCCCGACGATAGACCCTTTCCCATTCACATATTGGATGGCGTCTTTTGGAATGCCCACTTCATGCGCCAGGTCTACAAGTGTCATTGTCGTTAACGGCGTTTCTTCTGCCGCTTTTACGATGAATGTACAACCGGCAGCCAACGCAGGAGCCGCCTTTCGAGTCATCATCGCTGCCGGGAAATTCCAAGGTGTGATGGCCGCAACTAAGCCGATCGGTTGACGGCTCACAACAATTCGTTTCGTTTCGGAAGATGCCGGAATGGTCCGTCCATAAATGCGGATCGCTTCTTCCGCATACCAATCGATATAACTCGTTGCATAGTCCACCTCGCCCAATGATTCACGCAAAGGCTTTCCGTTTTCCATCGTCATCACTTTTGCGATTTCTTCTTTCTTGTCTTGAATCTTCCGGGACCAAGCCTTCAACAGACGTGAACGCTCATGTGCATGGACTTTTGCCCATGTTTTGAAACCTTTGTGCCCCTTCTCCAGCGCCGCGTTAATTTCTTCTTCCGTGTGTCTCGTGATCTCTTGGATGAGCTCACCTGTAGCCGGATTATTTACTGTAAAAGCCGTTTTAAAAGTTGTTGACATTTGGTAACACTCCTTTAATCGTTTGATGTTAGTCGTGCCTTATCTTAAAGGTGCCATAAAATTTAGCAAATAACTAGTAGAAGGCCTGAACGTACTTTAATTAAATGCTTCTTCCAAAATCTCCAGTCCTTTCGATAGCTCCTCATCCGTAATGACAAGTGGCGCCAAAAAGCGGATGACATTTCCTTTTAATCCTGCTGAAAGAAGCAGCAGACCGTTCGCATTTGCATATTGGACAATCTCACTCGTTTTTTCTTTGTTCGGAAGCTTTTCCGCCCGGTTATTAACAATTTCAACTGCGACCATTGAGCCTAAACGACGAATTTCTCCGACATAACTATGCTTCTCAGCCAGTTCAATCAATTTTGACTCGATCTTTTGCCCAAGGATTTCCGATTTTGTTAACAGGTTTTCTTCTTCGATAATATCGATGACTGCCAGCGCAGCTGCACATGCAACGGGACTACCCGCATAGGTACCGCCCAACTCCCCCGGCGATGCAGCGTTTAAAATTTCAGTTCTTCCGACCACACCGCTCAATGGCAAACCTGCAGCCAAAGATTTTGATACCGTGACCAAATCCGGGACAACGTCAAATTGTTCCATCGCAAACATTGTACCCGTTCGTCCAAAACCTGTTTGAATTTCATCGGCTACAAAAACAATACCATGTTCTTTACAGAATTCGCTTACCGCCTGCACAAATTTCTTCGGCGGGACAACGAAACCTCCCTCACCTTGAACAGGTTCCATCACAACACAAGCAACCGTTTCCGGTGCAACCGTTGCAACAAAAAAGTCTTTGAACTCTTGGATCACGCGGTCTACGTATGCTTCTTCTGTCATTTCACTCGGTTTGTGATACACGTAAGGATAAGGAGCTTGGTAAATCTCTGGCGCAAAAGGTCCGAATCCAAATTTATACGGCTTCACTTTACTTGTCATCCCCATTGTCAAGTTCGTACGGCCGTGGAACCCACGCACAAATGAGACGACTGCTTGCCTTCCTGTATATTTGCGTGAAACTTTAATAGCATTTTCGACTGCTTCTGCTCCTGAGTTCAATAGAAGCGCCTGTTTCTCAAACGTCCCTGGTGTGATTGCACATAATTTTTCCGCCAATTGAATATAACCTTCATACATCATAACGTTAAATCCGGGATGCAAAAACTTTTCAATCTGCTTGTTGACAGCAGCCGTCACTTTCGGGTGGCTATGCCCCACATTCAACGTCCCGATGGCAGCCGCAAAGTCAATCCATTCTTTTTGATTGATATCTGTAATTGTCGCACCAGAGGCAGAATGTGCAATATTGAGATTTCCATTACTCACACCTTGTGGAACGTATTTTTTCCTCTTTGCTTGCAATTCCTCAGTCAATCCAGTTGTTAGTACCATCACTACCACTCCTTTTGTCAGAATTATATATTTAGTATCCTGTTTATCTGGTACAATAAAAAGAACCAGATTATAGTTTCTTTAGGTACCAGATTAAGGAGGGGTATTATGTTCTTATTAACGTTGGACAAGAGTAAAGGGGAAGAAAAATATATTTACCAGCAGATATATGGAAGTATCAAGAACGCCATTTTCGCAGGCGAGTTGCAGTCAAATGAAAAATTGCCTTCAAAGAGAAACTTGGCAAAAGAGTTGGATGTCAGTGTGAATTCCGTCACAAATGCGTATGAACAATTACTTGCCGAAGGATATATTTATTCGTTGGAAAGAAAAGGATATTACGTTGAAAACATTGCCCAATTCATCATTAAAGATGATCAACAGCAAAACAAATTACCACCAGATTTAAAAGAAAAGATGGTCGATAAAGAAGGATGGCTCTCTCTTTCCCATATGACAGCCGACATCTCCTCATTCCCTTTTAAAGAGTGGATGAAATATCAAGAGAAAGCAATCAAAAACCATAAAATCGAATTGAGCGAAATTACACACCCGCAAGGACCTTATCTCGTTAGAAAATCCATTGCCCGCTTAATTAAACTAACGCGTGGAATTCTTTGTGAACCCGAACAAATTGTCATTGGAGCAGGAACCCAATCATTAATCCGAAATGTCATGAGCATGCAAAACGCCGAAACGATTGTTGGCATCGAGAATCCTGGATACTCTCGTTTTTACAAGATGTTAAAGAAAATGGAATTCGATGTCCATCCGATTCCATTGGATGATGAAGGCATTGACATTCAGCTAATTGAAGATTCTCAAGCGAGATTCGTCTTCGTAACACCTTCCCATCAATTTCCGACCGGAAAAATCATGCCGATTTCAAGGCGTATCGAGCTGCTCAATTGGTCCGTCCAACAGGAAGATCGCTATATTGTTGAGGATGATTACGATAGTGAATTCAAATATGAAACGGATAATATCCCTTCACTACAAAGCTTGGATCGCAACCAACGGGTCATTTACACAGGCACTTTTTCAAAAACGATGTTACCCGGTTTGCGAATCAGCTATATGGTATTGCCCCCAGAAATGTTGAGGGAGTACCGCGACCACAATGCAGACCTCATCCAGGACAGTAACACGTTAGGCTTATACACACTACATTATTTCATCGAAAACGGGGATTATAACAGACATGTGAAAAGGATGAATCATCAGTATGAATTGAAAAGAAAGTTGCTGATCAAACAGCTGCAAACTACGTTCGGCAACTCCGTCGACATCGAGGACATCCCGGCAGGCCTCCACTTTCTTGCATATTTTCATACATCACGAAGCTATGAGGAAATTATGAAGAGGGCAGCACGAGAGAAACTGGAAATCTATTCGATGAAGCGATTCATGCTGTCTAAAAAAGAAAACGCTAATGGTAGCATCGGTTTAGTCATCGGCTTTGCAAACATTCAGGAAGATCAAATACTTGAAGCTGTGGAACGACTGTCTAAAATCTTAGACTGAAATGGCTAAAGTTTAGCTTGTCTTCCCAATCATATTTCCCCTTATTTCCAGGGAAATAAAGTCACCCACAAACGTTAAGACAACAACGTTTGTGGATGACTATCTAAATCTTGTAAATAGAATCATGACTGATTTCATATGCGAAAAGTCTCACGGTTAACTCTCAGTCCAACGAATTATATAATTCGCCAATACATTCGTCACTTCCACGACGCTATCCAAATGGACACACTCATCTGGTCCGTGCATATTTTCACCGATTGGTCCGAAACAAAGGCCTTTTTTACCATAATATTGGGTAAACCTGGCATCATTTGCAGAAGCCCGTCCAATGATATTGACTTTACGATCCATCACACTCTCCGCATTCTCAAGGAACAGTTGCACAAAAGGATCTTCCGGGTCTTGATACCATGGATCTGTGGACCAACCAAACCATTCGAGAATTGGTGGATTTTCCTCCATCCACTTATCCCCTTCCACTGCTTTCTTGATCGTATCATGTATCAGTTTTTTAATTTCTTGGCGCGTTTCTCCAGGGATAAATCCGATCCGCGCTTCCAGCACCGCTTCCCCTGGAACGGTGGAGGCCCAATCTCCGGCATTCAGTACACCTAAATTCAAGTGAACAGATTGACCAGATCCTTTCTCATACAACTCAAATTTCACGTTTTTAGCGCGCCATTCGTTTAACGCTTCCAATGCACTGATGATTTTCATCATTTTGGAGATCGCATTAACGCCTTCATGAGCCAAGCCCGCATGCGCAATCCTTCCTTTTACAAGAACCCGAAAATACATGATTCCTGCATGTGAAATCGTCACATTTAAATTATGTGGCTCTGTTGAAATATAACCGTCTGTAACGAAACCCTCTTCTAAGCAAGCTAAAGCCCCACCGCCTCCTCCAGCCTCTTCCTCAAGTACGGAATGCAAATGAACATCCCCAGCAATTGGATAGCCTAAATCGATCAGCGTTTTCAATGCGAACCAATTGGAGATCAGCCCTGCTTTCATATCGGCAGAGCCCCGGCCATATAATTTATTGCCGATAATATCTCCGCTCCACGGATCCATCGTCCAATTTGAAAAAGGTTCTGGAGAAACAACATCTACATGCCCATGAATCGTTAAGGACTTCCCATTTTTATTACCATTATAGATTCCAACCACATTTTTCCGACTCACATACGGAATACCCGAGTCGATAAAGGCTTCATGACAAGAAATTTTCTCATACACCGGTTCAATTTCATACACGGTCAAATTGAGTTCCTCATATTTCCTCTTCATATACGCCTGCATTTCCTGTTCATTCCCAACAATGCTTTTGATACGGACAACTTCTTGAATGGTTGTAAATAATTCTTCTTTATGTTCATCAATATACTGTCGGATTTTTTCTTTCAAAATAATCTCTCCTCGTATTCTTTGGTGCTAAAAAGAGGGAAATTTACTTATGGGTAATCTTCCCCTACACTCCTATTTCACTCTTTGCCCTTATCTAGTTTTTATCACCCCATTATCTACGAACTCAACTCCTTCAATTGCTTCCAATCCGCCAAGTTCACTTGAGTTAATCGGCTCTTCATCCAGCGGCTCAACACTTTCAATAGTGTCCATACTGCCAAGTTCTTTTCTAAAGAATTTTGTAATGAATAGCATGTAGACGATTCCCACTACAATCCAAATGAGACCGCCAATAAATGCATCGGCATGCAGATGTGACCAGAGAATTCCTGTACTCAAAGCACCTAACGAAGGCATAATTAGGTATTTGAGCGTGTCCTTGCCTGATCGCCTTCTTTGTCTAATATAGAAGTGGACAATGACCGATAAGTTAACGAATGTAAACGCGATTAATGCACCGAAGTTAATGACTGAAGCTATTAATTCCAAATCCGGTCCAATTGCAAATAATGATACGACTCCTGTGAAAACAATCGTAAAAACAGGTGTTCTAAATTTGGGATGTAAGTAACCGAACGATTTTTTCGGCAAAACACCGTTTCTTCCCATGACAAATAGTAAACGTGATACACTCGCATGCGAAGCTAACCCTGAAGCGACTGTAGCCCCGAATGCCCCTGCAATGAAGATCAATTGGAATACCTTTCCACCAACATATAGTCCGATTTCGGGTAATGTATCATCCAACATGTTGAACCTCGACAAATCCGGAAATAATGCTTGCGTGAAATAAGAAGCGATGAAGAAAATCAAGCCACCAATCGTCACGGTCAATAGGATCGCTCTTGGAACCGTCGATGCGTCTTTCGCTTCTTCTGTATACATCGTGATGGCATCAAACCCGATAAACGAAAACGCAACGACGGTTGCTCCGGTAAAGATGGCTACCAACTCTACATTCGCATTCGTCAACGGATTAATGGTAAATAGAGTGCCTTCCCCCATTCCATTTGTAAACTGAACAGTTGCAAGGATAAGGAACATGACAATGAGGACAAGTGTGAAAACAACAAGTATCATATTTAAGCCTGATGTCGATTCCATACTGTAAACATTAATGGCCGTAACGACAAGTACATAAGACAGAACCCAGATCCATACCGGAACACTTGGAAAAAGGGACTCCATATATATCCGAATAATTAAGGCATTCACCATTGGCAGCAATAAATAATCTAGTAACGAAGCCCAGCCAACCAGAAACCCTAATCGAGGTCCCATTGTTTCCCGCGCATATGTGTAGGCTGAACCCGCCTGCGGAAACGCCCGCACCATTTTTCCATAACTGATAGCCGTTAATGCCATGACAGCCAGTGCAACAAGATATGCTACCGGTACAACTCCATTTGTCAGTTTCGAGACAATTCCAAATGTATCGAAGACAATTGTCGGTGTCATGTAGCCTAGCCCCAGTGCAACAAGGGCCCAAACACCGAGCGAACGCTTCAACGTCGTTTTCTCCATCCTCCACCCCACCCCCGGATCTTTCAGTACTATTTTGCAGTTTAGTGTAACCACTTTCACTCTTTGAAACTCTTTCTCCATATTATCTACTGGTTTGAGATAGTAAGTTAGACAAGCTCATCGGAATTTACCAGGAGAGGCTGTTTTTTAAATCCTTTCGTCATGTAATATAGGTAGACAACACCAATTAAAAACCAAACTCCCCCAAGAACTTTGGAATATCCATCCAAATTTAAAAGTAGCCAGGTGGTCATTAATGCGCCAATTAAAGGAATTAGCAAATAACAGAAAACCCCTTTAAATGAACGTTCTTTTCTTTTCACAAAATATAATGCAACAACCGATAAATTAACGGCCGTAAACGCAAGCAGTGCGCCAAAATTAATAAAAGATGCAACAAAAGTTAAACTTAAAAACAAAGCCGATAACGATAACACGCCAATTAGTAAAATGTTGTTAACTGGTGTTCTAGTTTTTTCATGTAGCTTTCCAAAAAAGCCAGTAGGTAATTGTCCATCTCGACCCATTGCATATAAAACACGTGCAGCACTTGCCTGCGATGCAGAAGCAGAACCAAAGACAACCAATGCAGTTATTGCTAAAAATGCCGCTTGTAACGCATTTCCACCAATCAGCAAGATGATTTCATAAGCAGCAGAATCTGGATCTTTAAAACCCATATAATTTGGCCAGACATTATGTGCCACATAAGATACAACGACAAAACATAACCCACCAATAATCGTTACTAGAAAAATTGCACGCGGTATATTTTTTTCCGGGTTCTTCACCTCTTCAGAAAAAGTAGAAACCGAGTCAAATCCTAGGAAAGAAAAACACAACAAGGCAGCACCAGCAACAATATATTTGAACGATTCATCGGTATTGAAGAATGGTTCCAAGTTAACTAATACGCCTGTTCCCTCTCCCTGCAAGATTGATTTAATCGATAATAGACAAAAAACGGCAAGAAATAATAATGACAAACCAATCACTAGCATATTGATGCTGGCACCTAGCTTGACACCTCTAATATTTACAAACGTGACAACAATGATTAAAAGGAGTATCCACACATAGGATGGAACCTCAGGGATCGCCGCAGAGAAAAATATCCCAAATAATAAAAAGTTGACCATCGGAATAAACAAATAATCCATTAAAATAGCCCAGCCTACTAAGAAGCCCGCATAAGGGTGCAACGCTTTCTGTGCATACGTATAGGCTGATCCGGAAACAGGGTATGCTTTTGCCATTTGACCATAACTATAAGCCGTAAACATCATTACTACCAAGGCTAGAACATACGATCCGGCAACCATCCCGTGAGATATTTGAGATGCTATACCATATGTGCTAAATACCGTAGTTAAAGCCATAAAAGCCATTCCATATACAACTACAGCGGTCAGTGAAAGTGATCTCGACAATTTAATGTTTTCGTTCATTCAACCAACTCCTCATATATAGGCGCTGAACAAAATAGCTATCGTAAAATAACTTTTAAATCTACTAAAAACCGAATATTCGGAATATATAACAGAGCGCATTGCGTTCAGATTTTGAATTGCATATAACGCAATTCAAAATCTGTGACACCCGCAGGAGGCTTTATCTTTGTTCAGCAGGCGTTTGGACACCTTCTGAACAGGAAACCAAACTACGCTCATCCCGACACCTATGGAGGGGGGAATCTTCTGCCGAAGAAAGATAAATAACTTCTCCGTCCATCATCGTTAATTCCACTTGTATTGTAGGTATCTGATCTACTGAAATATCAAATAGATTGCAATCTAACACAATGATATCTGCGAGTTTCCCTCCTTCTAAGGTTCCAAGTTCATTCTCTCTGAAAGAACTATAGGCTGCCCCTTGTGTATAAGCCCTTAACGCGTCTGCTAATGTCACTTGCTCTTTTTTATTCCATTTAGATTCCCCTGTGAAGTCTACTCTCGTTACAGCATAATAAATTTCCTTAAACGGATTCAGCGTTGTAATCGGATAGTCCGTACCAAAAGCAATATGATCTACAGCGTCTTTTAAAGTTCTACAAAGATAAGTATAGGGAGCTTTTTCTTTGCCAACACGCAATGTATGACTTTCTTTTGGCATGAGTGCTAAATGCGAAGGTTGCACAGATGGAATGACACCTATTTCCTTAAATCTTGGAATATCCGTTGGGTGAATCACTTCGATATGCTCTAGCGCATGGCGGGAATCTCTTATTCCATTTATTTGTTGCGCTTCCTCGAAAAGGTCTAAACCAAGTCTTACCGCTCCATCCCCAATCGCATGAAAACGAATTTGAAATCCTTCCCTATCAGCGGTTAACACCCAATTTCTAATTGTTTCTTCGGGAAAAGCAGGGCCTCCTTTCGTTTCCGGACGATCTAAATAAGGATCGAGCATGTAAGCGGTATGCCCTGTCACTACGCCGTCAATAAATTGCTTAAGCCCTGTAAATCTTAATTTTTCTGATCTATACGTATCACGCGTCGCTTTAGCCTCTTCGATATTCCCACTTAAAGCAGGATAAAGATGAATCCTTGTTGTTAATTTTCCATTTTTATCATATTCGTGATACATGTTCAAATTTTTCAAGCGGTCGAAACTGCTCGCATATAAATCATTAACCGATGTCACACCTAATCTCGCGGCCTGTTTTAAAAATGCCTCGAAAAGTTCTCGTTGCTTTTCCTCAGGCAGCGCAAGTGCGATATCTGCTACTAGATTAGTAGCCGTTTCAATGAGAATCCCCGTTAATTCTCCTTCATCATCTTTCTCGATCACTCCATAATCCGGATTCGCCGTCTTCTTCGTTACACCGCTAACTTGCAATGCTTTGCTATTCACCCATGTGTAATGACCTTCTGCATGAAAGAGAATCACAGGCCGGTCATGAATGGCTTTATCTAATAGAAACCTTTTCGGAAATTCTTTTACAGCCCACTTTGTTTGATCCCAACCATAACCAAAAATCCACTTCTCTCCTTGCCTCTCATCAGCAAATCGCTTGACAAGGGTAACCACTTCTTCAGAAGAACGAGCGCCCGATAAATCAACACTTGCATGCGTAAAAAGACTACCGAGCATTAGATGAAGATGCGCATCATGAAATCCAGGCATAATCAATTGATTCCCAAAATGATACTCTTTCGTTTCTGAACCGATATATGATAGAATTTCCTCTTTTGCACCTACTGCTAGTATTTTGTTGCCTTTAATGGCAAGAGCAGCTGGTTTTGCTTCATTTTCTAAACCTGTAAACACTGCCTCGCTCGAAATTATTTTATCTGCTATCTCCATTATCAAGCGCTCCTTTTCGTCCAGTTTCATCGCTTATTCAAATTGTAATGCATTCAAAAAGAAAACGCTTTCACTCCTAAGTCCATTACAATTGTAGATGAACGGTTTAGCTTCATGCCTATTTATCCAAACTTCTATAATCGGCGATATAACAACATACACGAATTAAGGTGTACAGTCATTATTTTTCCATTCCATCAATGCGGCATATTCCAACGATTCTTCATCCCCGGGTAAATAATTTGCGATCACTTTATTCAACTCAAATCCGTTTTTCCTTTGAAATGTTAAAACGGGATCGTAGAGATTCCCTTTCATAACCTCTTGTGCGTATTCGGTTGCACTCATCTGCTACGCATATTTATAGAAGAATGGCATCCGACCTCCGATCAAAATACTATCCAAGTTCAATTCTTTACAAATCCTTCTACGCCCCTCATAGAGACGTCGGCCCAACTGCATTCCTCTAAACTTTTCATTGACACCGACTTCAATGCCATATAGATTGCGCCCATTCGAATTATGATTACGAATAAATCCTTGGTCACAGATTTCATAATAAGTATGCTTTTCTCCGTAATCGTCAAAATTCACAATTAAACTTAAAGCCGTTCCTACAATTTCCCCTTTATATTCCACACAAATTTGACCTTCCGGAAATATTTCTAACTGACTTTCAATATGTTCACGTTTCAATGACATATCGGGTCCAAAACACTTCATCGAAAGGGCTGCAGCAGCATCTAAATCTTCTTTTACAATATTGCGAACAACAATTTCCTGTTGATGATTTGTCGAGTGTGCTTGTATCATTCTAAATACTTCCTTTCTCTTGAGGAATAACTGAGTAGACTTATTCTCCATAAAACTGCTATTCTATTGGGAGGTCTTCGTTGAAGTAAATAAGTCTACTGCAGTCTATTTATGGTCAACAAAATGGTTCGTCTTTTTTCTGTTCATTTCATATTGATGGATACATATTTCTCATCCAAATAGTCTTCAAGGCCATATTTGCCGCCTTCTTTCCCCATACCACTTTCTTTCACACCACCAAAAGGAGCTTGTACGACTGCCGGAGCCGGGTCATTAATACCGACAATTCCATACTCTAATGCACGCATCATCCGTAATCCCCGGCTTAGATCTTTTGTATAGCAATAAGCGGCCAAGCCATATTCAGCATGATTGGCTCTTTCGACAACCTCATCTTCCGTTTTAAATGTGTAAATGGGAGCGACCGGTCCAAATGTCTCTTCTGTCGTAATTTGCATTTGATCGTTTGCATATTGAATAACAGTAGGTTCAAAGAAGTAACCGCTGTCATTTTCATGTGTGAAGACATTGCCGCCTGAGATGAGTTTCCCACCCTGTTCCACTGCATTCTCTACATGATTCTCCACTTTTTCGAGGGCTGCTTTATTAATTAAAGGACCGACATTCACACCATTTTCTAGGCCATTCCCTACGACCAACTTCGATACTTTTTCGGCTAATTTTGCTGAAAATTCTTCCGTCACTGCTTCCGCAACGTAAATTCGGTTTGTACTGATGCAGGTTTGACCTGCGTTGACAAATTTTGAAGTTAGGACGCCATCAACTGCTGCTTCAATATCAGCATCTTCAAATACGATATAAGGTGCATGGCCACCAAGTTCCATCGATATTTTCTTGACAGTATCCGCTGAATCACGAATCAGTTGCTTACCGACTCTTGTCGAACCTGTGAATGTAATTTTACGAACATCCGGATTGCTCGTCATCTCATTCCCGATTTCTTCAGCTGGCCCGATAACAAGATTGGCCACTCCCGCAGGCAATCCAGCTTCATGGAAGCATTCGAATACTTTAATTGCAGAAAGCGGCGTTACATCGGCCGGTTTCAAAACAACTGTACATCCGGCAGCGAGAGCAGGTGCGATTTTTCTTGTAATCATCGATAATGGGAAATTCCATGGAGTAATGGCTGCACATACTCCTACAGGCTCACGAAGCACCATTAAATGTTTATCCGGATCGGAGGCCGGAATCGTATCTCCATATATCCGCTTCGCTTCCTCTGCATACCACTCCAGAAAAGCGATGGCGCCCGCCACTTCACGAGTCGCATCCGGCAGCGGTTTACCATTTTCAAGTGTAATTGTTTCAGCTAATTCCTCAGACTTCTCTTTCATCAATTGAACCGTTTTGGACAAATAGTTGCTCCGCACGTTCCCGGTCGTCTTTCCCCATGATTTGAACGCCTCTTTGGCGCTTTCGATCGCTTCTTTTGTTTCGACTTTTCCACCTGTCGCAACAGTTCGTATCACTTTGCCAGTTGCCGGATTGATCACATCCAATTTGTTCTCTGTCTCACGCCATTCACCGTTTATATAAAGCACGGTTTAAAACCTCCTATCGGAATTTACTTGATTGATCAGTTCAGTGTTTCTTTAAAAGCGGTAATCGCATCGTCAATAATTTGAATCATTTTTTTGATTTCTTCTTTATTAATGATTAGTGGTGGAGCAATCGCAATAATTTGGTTATGTGCTCCAAGTGCTCTTAAAATCAATTGCCGATCAAAACACGCATCGACCACTGCATTTGCCGGGAAGACAGTCGGATCAAACAGTTTTCTGCTAGCCGGATCCTCATAAAGTTCAAATGCGGCCAACAAACCGATCGCTCTACAATTTGTAACGATGCTATGCTTTTCTTCCAAATACTTTAATCCTTTTTTCAATTCAAGTTCCATGTTTTGTACATTTCCAATGATTTCATCACGTTCTATGATTTCCAAGTTTTTCAATGCGATGGCACAGGCTGTCGGATGTCCGCTATACGTGAAACCATGGGGTACAACCGCGTCAAAGTTGGAAATGGTCTGTTTGATTTCATCATTCATCATCACGCCGCCAAGTTGACCATATCCACTTGTCAATCCCTTGGCAATCGACATCATATCAGGAACAACATCCCAGTTATTTACCCCAAACATTTTTCCGGTACGCCCAAAACCACAAATCACTTCGTCTGCAAGAAATAGAATATTAAACTCATCACATAGTTGACGAACAGCTTGCAAATAACCTTCTGGTGGGATGTTCACCCCGCCTGCTCCTTGAATAGGTTCGATCATAATGCCTGCAATCGAATCTGCCCCTTCCCGTTCAATCGTCGCTCTTATAGAAAGTTCATAATTCGGGGCGTTTTTATCGCCTTTTTCACTCTCCAATAGATAAGCTGTTGCACGAACAACCCCCTCAATATTGGATCCCGAGAATTGATGATATGCCGAAAGTCCCGTTGCTGTTTGGGCAGCTACCGTTACACCGTGATAGGCATTATTGAGTGCAATAAACTTTCTTTTAGTCGGCTTACCTTTTAGCTCCCAATAAAAGCGTGCAAGTTTAATCGCTGTATCATTTGATTCCGACCCGCCTGAAGTATAGAAAACACTATTTAAGTCTCCAGGCGCTAATGAGGCCAACTTTTCCGCCAGAAGAATTGCCGGTTCATTGGAAAATGCTTTAAATTGGGAGGTACAAGCCAGTGTCGACAATTGATGACTTCCTGCTTCAGCAAGCTCTTGATTTCCATGACCTAAGTTGACATTCCAAAGCATGGACATTCCATCGATGTACTCGATACCGTCCGTACTCGTAACCGTCACGCCCTCCCCTTCTGCAAAAATAACAGCCGGTCCGTTGTCAACAACAGCTTTCGGATTCGAAGCTGGGTGAAGAAAATGTTTTTTGTCCAGTTCAGCTAGTTTCGTAGTTTTAGACGATTGGTGCGTATTTTTAGTAGTCATTGAGAAAACCCCCATTATAATTTTTTAATTATCCAAACTGAAAAGAAAGAAAAAACAACTACTTTTTTCTTGATATTCTTAATTGTGTAAATAGTATATCTTTACCTTTATATAATGTAAAATATATAATATATATATTTACCATATATTTTGTGAATACAAGGAGTGGGGGATGTTCGAATGAATCTACATCGTCTACGTTGTTTTATTAAAGTCGTAGAGGAAGGAAGTATTACAAAAGCGGCCGCTGCGCTTCAGATGACACAACCGCCTTTAAGTATTTTAATAAGAAAATTTGAAGAGGAGTTAGAGGTTGATTTATTTAATCGTTCGGGGAAAAATCTAGAGTTAACGGCCAGCGGCAAGTTTTTATACGAACAGGGAAAGGAATTGCTTGACGTGTCGGATAATACAGCAAGGCAATTGGTCGAGTATCACGAAGGAATCAGAGGTACCGTAAAAATAGGCTGCATTACATCCGCAAATTTATTTATCATCCCTAATGTCATAAAGAGAATTCAAGAAGATACCCCTCATATTGTCACGCATGTAAAGGAAGGCAACTCTTCTTATATTCTTAACGAACTAAGGAGTCTTTCTATTGATATAGGAATCGTTCGGACATCGGTTAGAGCGGAAGATATCCATACATCAACATTACTCGATGAACCTTTGCTTTTGGCTCTTCCTCCGAATCATCATCTATGTGAAAAAGACTCTATTGAAATAGCAGATCTTCAAGACGAGCGCTTTCTTTTGCCCACTACTTCACAAGGACTTGGGATTGCAGATGATGTGATCGAGGCATGCCAAAATAGCGGTTTTACGCCTAATATCGTTTATCGGGGAACGGAAATATTACCGATGCTCTTGATGGTCATGAAAGGGGCAGGGATTTGTTTTGTTCCAAGTTGTTACAACCGTTTCAATTCCCCTGATTTACCTAAACTGTATCCTATCGCATCCCCGTTACTCCAAACAAAACTGAGTATCATTACACTTCGGAACCGTTATATGTCATCGGTCTCCAAACGATTTTTAGCGCTTACCGAAGAGATTGCTGAGGAGATGATGAGTATACTCAATGACTGATAATTCATGTTACGATGTCATCTACTTCCCGCCACCCCTATACTTAAAGAAAGAAATCACCAAACTATTGAAAATAGCTTGGTGATTTCTTTTCCGTAATAATCTAGCTATACGGCAAATATCGCGACATATCTGGATTAATTTTTACCTGACGAGACTAACAATATCCTTCCCTTTACTGTTATTTACTCTTGATAGGCTAAAACATAAAGTGATTCCATCAATGCTTGAACACCTGTTGCTAATTCTTCCGGGCTTGTATACTCTAAAGGATTATGACTAATCCCGTCACGGCTTGGGACAAAGATCATCGCTGTCGGCACAATCGGCGCGATAATTTGAGAATCATGACCGGCACCACTGTGCATCATTTTATAATTCAATCCTTTTTCTTTCGTTTGTTTCTCAATGGCTTCGACAATTTGTCGATCCATTGGAATCGGATCCTCGTCCATCCACATATCGATCGTCGTCTCTACACCGGAGGCAGTGGAAATACGATTGATAATCGCAGTGAGTTCATCAGTGAACTTTACAAGTATTTCTTTTTCTGTATGCCGTACATCCAGTGTAAATAAGGCATGTCCCGGAACAACGTTGACAATGTTCGGTTTGACTTCGATTTTTCCTACCGTCGCAACAAGTGGATCGCCATATTCAATTGCCTTGTCAATCACACCTTGAATCATTTGGCTTGCTGCATACACAGCATCCTTACGATATCCCATCGGCGTTGTGCCCGCATGGTTTGCTACTCCTGTCACCTCAATTGTAAAACGTCTTTGCCCGACAATGCTATGGACAACCCCAATGCTCTTCCCTTCGTTTTCCAACACATTCCCTTGTTCAATATGAATTTCAACGAAGCCTTTTACATCATTACGCATCGGCTTCGACTCATCCCTAAAATTAAATCCAGCTTTTCTCATCGCGTCGACGAAGGGAACGCCATCGAAATCCTCAATATTTTCAACGTCTTCCTTTTTTGCAATTCCAACAAGGTTTTTCGAGCCCCAAAAAGCATATGGAAAACGGCTTCCTTCTTCTTCAGCAAACGATACGACTTCAAGATTACGAAGAGGTTGTCCATATTCGGCTTGTAAATGCCGAAGTGCTAAAATCCCAGCTAAAATCCCGAATGCACCGTCTAATTTTCCGCCATTTTTAACAGTATCGACATGAGAGCCCGTTAAAATGGTTTCATCATTATACTTACTTCCTTCTAAACGTCCGAATAAGTTGCCGATTTCATCAAATCGAGTCGTCAATCCATCTTCTTGCATCTGTTTTTCTAACGCTTTTTGCGCCTCAACCCACTCGTTTGTATAGAGTAATCGCGTAACACCGCCTTCGGGATCTTTCCCGAATCCACCTAGCCAATCCACGAGGTGAGCAACCTCACTTGTTAAGTCTTTCATATTCATCTACCCTTTCGATTTCGATTCTAAATTACCACGGTTACTTTTTATTTTTCAAAATTCTTTATGTAACCTATATATCCTGAATGCTGTTCGATTCCCTAGACGCTATTTATACATCTTTCACTTTTACTTTTGGGCCTTCTTTAAAGAACATCATAATGACCAACCCTACAACAAGAACAATTACCGCTGAGTAAAATCCAGCAGTCATGCTACCTGTTTTATCGGCAAGATAGCCCACGAACCAAGGGGCGATAACCGATGAGATCATCCCGATAAAATTATAAAGACTGAAGGCAACTCCATATGCTGATTGGTGAACGTTTTCAGAAACAGATGCGATTAGAAGCGGGTCCAGGGCAATCTTACCAAATAGCCCATAAATCAATAATGCAGTGATCAACAGCGCTGTACTATGCACATAAACAGTTGCCCATAATGCGATCGCTGCAATGGGAATGAGCACAAATGCGAAAGGTTTCTTCCTACCTAAGCGATCGGATATATAACTTGCAACGAGCGCTCCCGGTATTGAAGCCAATGGAACCAAAGCTGCTATCAAACCGACTTGACTACCGTGAAAGCCTCTTTCGGTCTCCAAAAACTTTGGCAACCATGTGACAACTACCGTAAAGCCGTAAATGGAACAAAATAACACGAGAAAAGTAACCAGTAGATTACGGTTTTTAAGTAAAGATACGACTGACACTTTTTCTTCATGAACGGAAGTCTTCTCAAGTTGTTCCCTTTCTTTCACTGCATCGGGATTTTTTTCTTTAACTAGTGCGGCAATTAGAATTCCGACAAGAACTGTCAGTATGCCGAAGATATAAAAAGGAATGGTCCATTTCATTCCCATATCCAAAACTAATGTGCTTGATAAGATAAACCCGAAAGCAATCCCGATCCCTGATCCACTGTTAATGATTGCACTGCCAACCGTTCTATGCTTTTCTGGAATCGCTTCGGATGAAAGGGCGAATTGGGGACCGTAATAGGTTGCCGAGGATAGTCCGGCCATTGCACGTGCTACCAAAAAGCCAGTGAAACCGGCCATGAGACCGCTGACGCCCGTCAAAATCCCATATAAGATGAACCCGACGACAAGTAGTTTTTTCCTGCCGAATTTATCACTGAACGCTCCGGCTGGGATTTGTGCGATCGTGTACGTCAGGAAGAATATACTGTTGACGAGCCCCAGCTGAGAATTATTCAGATTATATTCCAAGCCGATGTTATCCAAAATCGGGTTCAAGAAATATTTATTCGCATTGATAAACATCCATCCTAATGTAAATGCAAAAACTACCTTCCACCAATATGGAATCATGAATTTATTTTGCCGTTGAAATTGAGGCTGTGCTTCCCTTGGCGCCATACTACCAATTCCCCTTCCCCTTTATAATAACTGCAGGAACGGACAATTTTTATTTTTTTATTCTTGTATTTGTCCATTTTCGAACACTGCTTTTCCGCCGACAATTGTCGTCTTCACGTTCCCTTTGAATGTCATACCGACATAAGGTGAATGTTGATGACGGTAGAACAGATCCTCCTTCTTTAATTCAAAACTTTCGTTCAAATCAACAAGCGTCAAATCCGCATCATAATCAGCTGCGATCGTTCCTTTTGTTGTCAGTCCGAATATCTTAGCAGGATTTGTTGCCGTTAGCTCAACAATTTTCTCCAACGGGAGATTTCGTTTGAAATGCCCTTCTGTCAAAAGAATATTTAACATGGATTGGGCTCCCGAAATTCCTCCCCATCCATCAAAAATATTGTCGCTAATCACTTTCATCGATGCCGGTGCCGGGGAGTGATCGGAGCCAATGGTGTCGATTTCTCCGTTCGCAACCGCCGTCCATAAATCATCCACTTCTTCTTGATCTCTTAATGGAGGCGCACATTTGGCGATGACGCCTTGCTCTTCTAAGTCTTTGACGGTCAAAGACAAATAATGCGGGCATGTTTCAACTGTTATATCGACGCCTCTTTGTTTCGCATCATTGATCACTTCCACGACTTTCCGGCTGCTTGCATGCACAATATGAAGTTTACAACCCGTCAGCTCTGCATAGGAAAGTATTCTTCGCACCGCTTCAATTTCCGAAATGACTGGTCGTGATTCAACGTAGTCTCTTGCCGTCACTTTACCTTGACCTATTCTTTCCTCTGCAAGCTGTTCACACATGACCGTACTTTCAGCATGAACGGCTAATAGAGATCCTAAAGATGCAATTTCTCTCATTCCCTTGTAAATCGTTTCATCATCGACATTATGGAAATCATCAATGCCACTCGGTGACATAAATGCCTTGAATCCGATGACACCATTTTCGTGAAGATCCTTTAAATCAGCTAAGTTTTCCGGTACAAGCCCGCCCCAGTAATACGGATTTACGACAGACTTTTCCTCGGCAGCTGAACGCTTCAGTTCTAAATTCGCTTTATTGATGGTAGGGGGTGTACTATTCAGCGGCATATCAAAAAATGATGTCGCTCCACCTGCCGCCAAGCTTCTGCTTCCTGTCTCCAAGCCTTCCCACTCTGTTCTGCCCGGCTCGTTAAAATGGACATGTGAGTCAATTACTCCTGGGAAAACATGAAGCCCTACTGCATCGATCTCTTTCTCTGCTGTCCCCTCCAAAGGTTTATCGACAGATACTTCCTTAATCTTTCCGTCCTTGATAGCAATATTTCCTTGAACAATTGAATCCGCTGTAACGATCGTTCCGTTTTTTATTATTAAATCGAAAGTAGTCATGTTTTATCCCTCCGTTAGATATTTTCCTAATTCTACAAACGTCCACTTTTTAAAAATCGGACGCGATGCCCAATAGGCTCTTGCTTTGCGCTAACTTTTTCATCCCTTTCTCAAATCATGACCAAACCCTCCCTGATAAAAATTCGATAAAAACTCGAAACCGAAATTTTCCTCAATATTGCCCGGCTATTTTTCTTCACTCGTGAACTGAGCATTTTTAATGTTCCGCATTTCCAGGACACTATAAAGAACAAACGCTGTAATAATCCCTACAAACCATGACATATCGTAAAGTGGTTCAAAGAATGGGACGAAATTACCAATTAGGCTTAGTACACCCGCGACGGCTGTTGTAATGAGGGCATTGACATTAAAACCATTCTTATAATTGTATTTTCCTTTCTTGGAATACAATTCACTCAAGTCAATTTCTGTTTTCGACACGACAAAATAATGAGCGAGCATAACACCTGCTACAGGAGCTAATATCCCACCAACGATACTTAGGAATGTGAAAATACTTGTCGAGTTCTCCATCAGTTTCCAAGGCATGACAAGAATTCCGATGACAGCAGCAATCATTGCACCCGATTTAAACGTTAGTTTCTTCGGAAAAAGTGATGCTAATTGGTAACCAGCAGGAACAATATTACCTGTCACGTTCACCGATAATGTGGTTAAACAAAGTGTAAGTACAGATATTCCGATTGCAAAAGCACTATCAAATCGAGCTACCACATCCAATACATTCCAAATGGGTGTCCCAAAGGCAATTTCAGAGCCTACAATAATCGCAATACTAGCGATGGCAAACAATAAATACGTCACAACCAAACCTACAGTTTGTCCGATAGCCTGAGCCTTCGTAGAACGGGCCAATCTTGTAAAATCAGATACGTTGACAATTGGGGCGGCCCAAGCAGCAATTACTGCGGTCATACCAGCTACAAAGAAAACGATTTGATTTTCGCTCGTTCCTGTACCTGTATAAGCTAAGATTGGACCAATCCCTCCAGCTAACCGAATGGCCCAAATCGCCATACCACCAAAAACAATGTAAACAAGTGGAGAAAGGATATTTGTAAATTTCCCCAGGAATTCCAATCCACCATAAATTAAAGCAACATTAAATAACCAAAATAATAAAAACGATATTAACGCGGGTAATGTTAATCCCAAAAGGTTCCAATCTCCACCTAACGTTAAAAACGTCGGCCAAAGCTTTCCGATGAGAATGATTAACGCTTGGCTTCCTGCATAGGTTTGAAACCCAAACCACATAATCGCTGCAATAACCCCTCGTAAAATCCCCGGAATCATTGCACCTTTCGTACCGTAAGAGGAGCGTATCAGCATCGCAAAAGGTAATCCATATTTAGATCCCGCATGACCATTCAGAACCATCACGATTGCTAATACAACGGAAGCTGCCATAATGACGGCGAAAACTTGTCCAACAGACATCCCTAAAGCAAACAATCCACCAATTGCAATATAGTTCGGGATATTATGCACTGACCCCATCCATACGGTTGCATAGTTTCCGACGTTCCAATTTCTAGCTTCCGGCTTCGTCGGCAATATATCTTCGTTAAAACCCTCTTTTTTTAGTTGTTCTCGATTGATTTGTTTCAATCGAAACCCTCCTTGATTATGTCGAATTAGCCTTTCGTTCAATCAATTGCGCCTTGGCGTAATTGCGTCCAGATCTTGAATTGGGCAAAGCTCAATTCACTCCCTTTACAATCTGTGATATTCGCCGGAGGCTTAACTTGAATCAGCGAGAGTTTGGACTCCCTCTAAATTGAAATGCATGCTGGCATTCATCCGCCACTTATGGGAATGGAGGACTTCTGTAGCTGACGCTTCGCTTTCAGTACAAAAAGATTTGCTGAATTAAGTTAAACCAAACCATCGAGCACTCGTATGTTAACCGATCCGCTTTTAATTATTCAAAGTCCTTTGAACCTTTACATTCAGCATGAAGATTTCTCCCATTTCTCCTTTTTTGGACTAATTTAGGGGACTGTTTTTCTTACTTCTCTATTTCCCCAAACGATAACTTGTTCAAACGATATTTCCATATCGGATAACTCAATGCACTTCTTTATTTGGACAAACACAAGGCTTCATTCTCCTTTCTCCATTTCAAATAATTAGGTTACTTTTAGTAACAAATAGACTTTACATAAAAATGGGATACCTTCGATTACCATCGGTCAATATAAATGCGGCGATTTTGTTAAAAATGCTATACATTCACCTATCACAACTACTGTTGTTCATGCTGGGTGTGCCAAATATTCTTCCATATCCTTTACCCCAATTTCTCCACACATAAGCCTTTCCAATCAAAACGCCTATTTCGCTGAATTTTAAGATCATGAATACTTTCAAAAGTGCTCCGTCATTCATTGTCTTTGCCATAAATTCATGTCATGAAACCAAAATAGATACTTGGATAAGACAACATGAAAGTTTAGATCGCTGAGAAAACATTCAAAGCATATTCAATAGACACATTTTTATGGTATGATAAATTTAAATATATAAATTTTTTTTTGGATGCTATCAGTATTATTGCTACTAAAAGTGAAAAGGTTACAAATGAAATGTATATACTCTAAAAAGGAATGGAGTGAAAAAATGGGAGAAGAAATGCAACGGCCGCCTTTATGTAATAAAGTGGAACATTCTTATCAATTAATCGGTAAGAAATGGATAGGCCTTATCATTCATTCGCTTCTCGAGGAACCAAAACGCTTTAGTGAGATTCACGCTTATATTCCAGATTTAAGTAAGCGTGTGCTCAATGAACGCATCAAAGAATTAGAGGAATCGGGCATCATTTTTCGAAATGTGATTGCAGATCGACCCGTGCGTATCGAATATTCCTTAACAAGGAAAGGAAATGAATTAGGGAAAGCTCTCAAAGCTGTGGAATCATGGGCTGAAAAATGGCTTTAAGTCATCAAGGGGCTCCCCCCTCCAGAACAATCCAGCAATCCAAAATTAATGCTTTCTATTAATCTTGGATTGCTGGATTGTTCAAATTCATTTCACACATTGAACAATCAGCTTATCTATAAAAGGAGGAATAACAATGGCAAGAAAGGCTTATAACATAAAGGGTGCAACGGCATCAGGTCCCTATTCACACGCGGTAGACGCAGGTGATTTAGTTTATCTATCAGGTCAGACTGCAATGAATTCCGTTTCGGAGAATAATATGGCAGGTGACATCGGGTTCCAGACAAAACAGTGCTTCACTCATTTGTTCGAGGCGCTAGAAGCAGCTAACCTGACACCGGATGATGTCGTAAAAGTAAATGTATACCTAACGGATATGAATAATTTTTCCGCAATGAACGAAGTATACGCAACGCAGTTTTCGGAACCATTCCCTGCAAGAACATGTGTTGCCGTTTTAGCTTTACCACTTGGAGCAGACGTTGAAATCGAAATGATTGCCAAAAGATCGAACTAAAGTGAAACTTAATTTTTGAGGACGCCTTTTTCTTTTTAAAAACAGCAGTAGCACAAACCGTGTTCTCGATTTGTGCTACTGCTGTTTGTCTGTTTAATGAATAGAACGCGTCCATCAAAAATTTGTTATCATCGTTCCTGCAAACGAAGAGTATCCTTTAGTTCCTGAATCGTCTTCGTTCCAATACCGAACATCGCCATCCGAAGTTCCATTTCTCGGATTTGCATCATCTCTAGGACAGCTTCAGGGCTTTGGGTTGCTTCTTTCAGGATGGCTCGTCCAAATCCTACAAAATCTGCTCCCAACGCAATCGTTTTGGCACCATCCAGTCCTGTCTGCATTCCGCCGCTAGCAATAAGCGGACGATTCCCAATCTTTCCGCGAACCAACCTAATGGATTCTGTCGTCGGAATGCCCCAATCGCTGAATGCTTCGGCGGCAACACGACGGATCCGGTCTTTCGCTCGGAACTTTTCCACCTGACTCCAGGAAGTGCCTCCCGCTCCGGCTACATCGATGAACGCCACGCCAGCCTCAACTAACTTTTCAGCGATGTGACCATCGATTCCCCATCCCACTTCCTTCACACCAACTGGAATCTCTAGTGTACGGCACAGCTGTTCAATCTTTTTCAATAGACCTTTAAAATTTGTATCTCCATTTTCCTGAATGACTTCTTGAATGCTGTTCAAATGGAGGACAAGCATATCCGCTTCAGTTTTCTCTACAATTTCCCTACATTCGTCGCCACCGTATCCATAATTGAGCTGTACTGCGCCCAAGTTGGCAATGATCGGGACGCTTGGGGCATACTGCCTCATCAAAAATGAGGAGGCATGGCCATCATTATCGAGCAACGCCCGGGTTGAACCGAGTGCAAGTGCCCAGCCCCTTTCTTCCGCCGCTACTGCCAGATTCCGGTTAATTGTCTCGGCAAGGGCTGTCCCGCCTGTCATGGAACTGATGAGAAACGGTGCTTTGCATGTAAAGTCGAGAAACGTGGTTTCAATCGAAATTTCGTCAAATGCGATTTCTGGAAGTGCATTATGGAGAAACACATACGACTCCAACCCTGTGGAAATCGACTCACCTGTAACCTTTTCGTTCAACGAAATTTGAATATGTTCCGACTTTCTTTGCTCGATTGAATTGGTCAATGCCAACACCTGCCCTTACCCTCAATATTCTTATAGCTTTCTGTTGCAGATGACTGTTTAACAATGTTCAAACTCTTTATCCCCACAACATATCGATCGTTTTATTTGACTTGAACTTCCTCCACTGTTTGTTCGACTTCTGCACGTGTCATTTTTTCGCGTCCTTCTTTCATCGCGGCTAATGTTTTATGCGCAAGAGCGAGCGGCAGACGACAGAACAATATAATGTTTTTCTTACTGAGAGACTTCATATATTCATCCGCTTTTGACAAGTTTTCCTCTGCATATTCGAATAGGTCTGCACGATTCCATCCATCAGGGACAAAGCTTACCCCGCGCTCATCCAAGTCTTCCTGCTGATTACGCAGAATGTTTACGGCCTGAAGTCCACGTCCATAACCGATGGCCAGTTCCCGATCGGTTTTCGCTTCTCCATAATGCTCCCAAAGGTCCGAAAGCATAACCCCAACGAGCCCAGCAACGTAGTATGTATAATCATCCAAGTCTTCACGCGTATGGATTTCCCAATTTGCTTTTGACCACTTCGCCATCCCACTTGCCATTTCACGTGCAGCATTCGTCACGATCGGCAGCACATCTTCTGGACAAGCTTGTAACCATTCTGCTAAGCGAATTGTAACTGCTGGCAATTGTTCTTTAGTTTGCCCCAGAATTTTTAAATACGTTTCGTTATCGAAAGGTTTGTTAAATAATTCGCTTACTTGCATTAAAATTGTATATTTTACGTTATTATCCAATCCCTCATGATCTTCAATCTCATCGATTGCCCGAAACACTAAATAAGCGGATGCAACCGAATACTTTAATTCCTTCTGCAAAAAAGTGATCGGAATATAAAACGTACGACTCGTCTCTTTTAACATACGCATTGCGTCTTTCGGAAAATTACTCATTCTAAATACGTACCTCCCAATCTAAATCTGGCTATACTCATCGTAACTCAATTTTTTAAATAGTGACACTAAAAACAAAAAATATTGGGTAAACAAACGAGCATTTGATGACAAGCAATTCCGCTTTCCCTTGATCTAAGTTTTGGCTACTTAGCCATTTAACAAAGTTTCAAAACAAAAACGTCTGAAACCTCGAGTTGAAAGGGTTCCAGACGTTTCCAAACCAATTCTCACCAAATCGTTATCTGTACCAAGCGTTCATGTTTAAATAAGGGTTTTGTCGAAGCTCCAAAAGCTGTTTGTGTACTTATAGTATACCATAATTTATGATGTAAGCGTATTTAAGTATACGGTTCCACCTAGCCGAAACTAAAGACATCTTATCTACACTTTGATGAATATCATTTAATTAATACGTAATTCGGTTCCGATACATCCTTTGATCAATTAACAATCCTTTAGAAACGCACAATAAAAAGGAACACCCGGGTGGATGTTCCTCTAATTATCTCTTAACATATGCAGTTATTTATTCGTTATATAATCCATGCCTTGCGGCGTTATTGCTAGAACTAAATTATCCGACCCTTGCCCACTATCCTCGGCATAGCCTTTTTCAAGAAGATATTCAATAGCTACTTTGCTATTTGCATCGGCATTCAGCATTGCTTTGGGTAAAGTGTAACTTCCTCCGTTATTTGCAAAGTGATAGTCGTAAAGGCTTTGTAACAGCATAACCGATATTTTATTTACTTCTTCATTCATCATTAGTAATCCCCCCCTCCTTCTTTTTTTTATTCTACAAAAGTGAAGAGAATCCTACAATTACTTCGCCTCAACCTTCTCCTGCTACTTATCAATTTCTTCAACCTAAAAGTAAAAAGAACGCCCAAGTGGACGTTCTGAACTGCAATATTGTTAAACAATCTTCTGAGTCACAAAATCCAATATTGTCATGTGCCTACATCATTCTCCCCGCCGTCTTGCAACAATGGATCCTGCACTTCCCTGTCATTATTATCCCCGTCATCGCCTTTTCCACAAGCGCCTAATAGTAATAATACCGCCAATGGCAAAGCTAAATATTTTCCTTTCATTTGAGAAACCCCCAATGGATGATATTGCTAACAGTATTATTATCTCTTAAGCACAGGAATTTATTCATCGTTATTATTTTCTTCAGCGTGGAAATAACTCAGAAACAGTTCGGATTTATGGGAACAAAACCTCTAGAACCAATACATTTGAATGAGCTAAAATGAGAAAATTATTAGCTTACCTGAATCGCATTCATTCCCTCTAGCAAAATTTTAGCGTCTGTATTCAAGTAATATTTAATATCTTCCCTCATTAGTAAATTTGGGTTATTTTCGACTGATCGCTTCAAACTTCTGATGTCGAATCTAGTAGCATATGTATTAATTATGTTAATTGCATGCAGATCCTGACGACCTAAAGGTTCAGCCTCTCCTCCCGAATTACTTAAGAGAAAATCTAACAGCTCTCTCGCATTTCTTCGAAGTTTATGCCTGTTAGCTGATAATTCCTCTATATTCCCCTCGATATATTTTCTAGCCGAAACTAAGTCCATTTTATCTATACTTTGTTGAATCTTATTCAATAACTCTTGAAACTCCATTTAAATATCTCCTTAGACCTATTAATCACACTATACTAGTATACGATAAAAAGAACTATATTCAATAGGCAATAAGGATTTTAGAACTAAATAAAAAAGAACATCCGGATGGACGTTCCTCTAATAATTTCTAAACGTATGTAATTATTTATCCTTTATATAATCCATGCTTTGCGATATGATTGCTAAAAATAGATTACCTGACCCTTGCCTACTTTCCATGGCATTGCCTTTGTCAATAAGATATTTGTCGGCATTGAGCTTAGTATAGCTACCCCGTTATCAGAGGCAGCTATTTTCACCAGAATACTCTCTTAAATGCTCTATAGCTAACGTCACGGCATTTTCTTCTGTCTCTATCAACGATAATCCTTTTTTTATAGGATTCCAATATTCGTATCCGCAGTTTGACGTCCACCTATAAACTACTGTTGTAAAAAGACCATCTTTGCGTTTGATAATTTGTACTTTATATTGATGACTCGGAGACCATATTTCTCTTATTACTTGTTCCATTGATTCACCAACTTTTCTAGTAATAACAGGTGGTGCATGTCATCTTGTGTAGAGACATAAAAAAACTACTCCATATCGATTACACTTTGGCGAACTTAGATTGCCTGCTATTTATTATTTTTTGTCGGTAATAAATGTTTTCATTATGCTTATTAGGATTAATAAGTAAATGTAATATTCTTTTCTGCAAGTGTTTTTTCAAGCCTTTTCAACTTCTCAATCGATTGTTCTGCTGTCCGCTTCCCAATCTCGATGACCAATGCATCTATCAATGCCATAATCGGTATGACTGAAAATTGTTCTTTACTAACTTCCACTTTTAACGTTACTGATGCATATGAAATAATTGGACATGAAATATGGTCGGTTATCAATAGGATGCGATTGCCTAATTCATGGGCCAACTTAACAGCTTCGATAATGCTAACAGTGTAGGGTTCAAATGCAAAAACCACTAACGTCTCATCCTTTTCTAATTGCAAAATCCTGTCATACATCACTTCCGTGTCATGGCTTAGTTGCCTGATCTTAGGGTAGAATTCTCCAAGCAACTGTTCAAAATATAATGCTGTCGCTTTATATGGTCGTGTTCCTAAAACATTGATATAACTTGATTCTAAAAGGCAATCAATTGCACTATCAAAACTTTCCACTAAATTTGTGTCTAGTGATTTGTTTAATAGGTTAACCGATTCTTTCCAAACCTGCACTAAAGTTGGAACCTTTCCTTCTTCATTTCGTATTTCTGTAAAAGACTTCTTCAATGCCCATTTCGAGACGGATGGAACCGATTCATCATAAAGATCTTTTCGTAAGTTATTAAAATTTTCATATCCTAAAGCATCCAGCGTTCGCATGACAGTTGAAATGCCAACTTTGGCATTGTCAGCAAGTTCTTTAACGGTGATCAAGCCGATCGACTGATAATTTTTCAAGATATAGTCGCATAACTGTCTTTGTTTTTTGGGTAAAGAATCTTTGATCGTAACGATTTTATGAATGGTTGTTGTTTCATTAGATAAACTCATTTAAATCCCCTTCTCACCTTCAAGATATAGATGATCCCACAAAAATCAATTACGCCTCGGCGTAATTGCGTCCAGATTTTGAATTGCGAATCGAACAGCGAAGGGTTCGATTTGCCTTAATTTCTGCGTTTTTTGCAGAAATTAAGGCACTTAGATAAGCGCAATTAACTCCCTTCAAAATCTGTGACATCCGCCGGAGGCTTTAACTTGATTCAGCCGGAGTTGAAACCCCCACTGAATTGAATGCATATTTAGCATTCATCCCGCCATTTATAAAATTGGGGGACTTCTGCTGAAGCAAGTTAATCTACCTAAGGTCCATTATATCTTATATTTAAGAACATTGCGGATTCAAAATCAATGTTCCTACATGGTGAATGTTCATATGAAAAGGTTAATCCGTTCATCTAATCAGCTTATTTTTAGACCCTCCTCCTGCGACAAGAATTGCGGAATACAAAACTAATGCGATTCCCAATACCTGCCACGCCAGCAAATGTTCCCCCAAAAAAAGTACGCCAGTGACTACTGCAACGATAGGTTCTATCGTTGCTAGAATGGAAGCCTTACTAGCTTCTAAATATTTTAGTCCAGAAGTGTATAACACAAAAGCCGCAACCGTTGAAACTAACGCTAACAATACTGCTGATATCCAAACGTCAACATATTGAAATTGATCAGTCTTTCTGGCAATGTCACTTGTTAATAACATGAAAACACTCGTATAAAGAAATGTGTACGTAGTAATTGTCAAAGCAGAATACCGTTTCGTTACAGGTTTACTAAAAATACTGTACAACGCATAACAAAATCCAGATAAAATCCCTATTAATAAAGTTTTCATAGGTATACTTTCTTGGCCGAGTGGCAGTAGACCAACAACAAATGCACAGCCTGCAATCGCAAGAGCAAGTGCCCAACCTTTACGAATAGTCAACGGTTCTTTAAAAAAGAGCCTCGATAGCAGGGTTACAAACAAAGGACCTGTATATAAAAGCGTTACTGCGAGGGATATACTCGATTGAGAAAAAACTTCAAAGTAAAAAAAATTAAAGAAAGCGATACTAAAAATCCCCGCACCCGCGAAGAAAATATGATCTTTTAATCTGGTACGCAACTGAGCACGATAAAATATAGCCATTATTATAATTAAGATTGCAAAGGTGAAAATGGCCCGAACGGCGACCACGTCCCAAGCCGTGAAACCCCGATCATATAGTGGCACAATAAATAAACCAATTAGCCCCCAACATGCCGCACCAGCAATTGTCATGATATAAACTTTCAAACTCGACAGTTTTTCCATATCATTCACTTCCCTATTCAGTTATGCGCTAGATCCATTCCTCAAAACGTTATGATTTTATTTATTTTTCCGGATAATTATGAATAAAGCAAGACAACATTTTCATCTTTCATTGTTTTGCGTCATAACCAGTCCTACAAAATGAAAGTCACCTATCCGATGAGCCGGTAGATGACTACTCCTTAGTACATGTCGATTATTTTTCTCTTAATCTCGTTTCCGATGCACTAAGAGTTCCCCCTATACCATTAGCAGTTTTGTTCGATACAAAGCTACCTTGCTTTAAAGGTCCGGATTTGTTGATGGAACTGGATTGTGCCAAGCTCATATTCTTAGTTTCCGGAGCCATGAAAAGAGAAATTAAAAATCCTAGGAAAAGCAAACCACCACAAATATATAGCGTAGCGGCCAAACCAAAATTCCCCAAAAAGAACGGAAAGACAAACGTTCCAATCGCAGAGGCAAAACGAGTCACTCCTGTGATAAAACCCATTGCTGTACCGCGAATATGAGTTGGAAAGAGCTCATTCGGATAGATCCATTGATGGGCTCCCATCGCCGTATTAAACGTCCCATAGACTATAAAGAGCAATAGGATTAGACTAAATGGTGTATTCAATCCAGAGGTTGCTCCAAGTACGATTAAAGCGATTCCAGATATTAAAAATGGCAAGATGAGCGTAGGTCTCCTTCCATATTTTTCAACTAAATAAAGAGCAGGAAGTAAGCCGATAAGATAGACTATATTAATGATTGCTGATCCAAGATATTCTCTGGAACCATCAGCAAAACCAAATTGTGCAAGGATTTCAGGGATATAGGTTCCTATACCAAAAGTAGGTATGACTGAAAGCGACCAGAAAGCCGACACAAAAAATATCCATTTTCCATATCCATTTCGGAACATATCCAAAAAGGTGGTTTTCTTCTGTGCCTTTGGTTCGTTCGACATGATGACATGTTCCCCGAATATTTTCTGAACAAGAGCGTTTGCTTCTTTTTCTTTTCCTTTGCTAGCCAGCCAAAGCGGAGATTCCGGCATATTTAAACGTGCCAAAAGCATGATGGCTACTGGAACCGCACTGCTTGCAAGCATCCATCTCCAGCTCGTATCACCTAACGAGAGCAACAAGTAACCGACCAAAAAGGAACTGGCGTAACCGACATACCAAAATCCATTAAGTCCTCCAAGTAAAGAACCTCGATTTTTTTTCGGTGAAAATTCTGCCATCAATGCTCCTGCAATTGGGTAATCTGCCCCGATTGCAATCCCTAAAATAAATCGTAAAAGTACCAACTGACTAGGATCATTGATATAAAACTGAAGAATAGACACAATAAGCATGACAAGCATATCAATGAGAAACATTGTTTTCCGACCAATAATGTCTGTGAGATAGCCGCCTATTATCCCACCTACAAACATACCCGCTAGAGTTGCCATCCCTATTAGGCCCGTCATGGTCACAGATAAATCAAACTGGGTATGCATGACAGAAAGTGCTACCGCTATAATCCCGATAATATACCCATCTATGAATGTACTTCCACTGGCGTAGGCAAATATTTTATAATGGAATCTGTTTATGGGCAGATCTTCCATTGTTCGAACCTTATTCATAAACTTCTCCCCCAATTATTAAAGTGATTTTTTCGATTCAGCTTATTGGTAAGCGTTTACATTATTTGAGGTTACAGTCTTTTTCCATACGACATCCGCCAGCCTACAGGAGATGGTACAGGCAACCGTTGCCGATCGAATAGCGAATGGTTCGATTGGCAACGGTTGCCTTATCCTATTCAATTAGCGGGAGTTCTCTGTAGCTGCCGCTTCGCTTTCAGTACAAAACATTTGCTGAATGAAGAGTAAACTATGCTTAATCAATTACGCCTTGGCGTAATTGCGTCCAGATTTTGAATTGCGCTTTCTCATGGCTGGTGCCTTAGCCTGAGTTCCTCTAATCAGCAGGAAGTTTGGACTCCCCTTTAGAAATGCATTCTGGCATTCATCTCACCACTTATGGAAGTGGGGACTTCTGCTGAATCAACTTAACTAGAAATCAAGACCTCGAGTTTCCTCTCTTTTTGTGATCCGTCAAATTCAAAATCTAGTAGGCTGTTAATATTTTGGGCTGCGGTGAATCCTGTTTGAATGGCTGTTTCAGTATATAGCGTGCCTAAATAATCGCCTGCTAAGAACAACCGCCCCGCAGATTTTGTTAAAATGGGCTGTATTTTTTCACGTCCTGGAAAAATATAAGCGGATCCTAGTGGAAATTTATTGACTTGAGCCTCCACTACATGATCACTAAAACCAGGAAAAATTTCATTTAAATCTTTCAAATATACTTGGATAATTTCCTCATCCGTTTTATCAAGTAGTCGTCGCCCACTTTCCCCCGGTGAAAAAGTCATTATACTGCTGCCTGGTTGCCTCTTCGTTTCCATTGAACGGACTAGATTAGATTGATGAAGAATAATGTCGAATGACCTTTTAGGCGTAGCAAAGGCATATACATCATCCCAAACTTGAGGCCCTATTTCATTCGTTAAAAATGCAGCACTGACATGTGGACCATAGGTAACTTGACCAAGAGCATCTGCGATTTCTGGGTCAATGTTTACCGCTATTTTTTTGGTAATTGGAGCAGGCGTTGCAAGGACCGCATAATGCGCTTCCTCCACGTGCTCCACGCCGTGTTGTAGATAGCGTACGGCAACTGAATCTTCTCTCTGAAGAACCTCTACCACTTGTGCATTGAGTTGAACTCGTTCACCTAATGTTGTTGCAATCGTGTTCGTCAGCGTCGAAGGACCCCCAACAATATTTCTCGATAACCCTTCACTCTTGTCCCATATCAAGTTGAAGTATCCCACACCAGATCCAGCTGTCATTGTCTCCGGACTGCCAGTCGAACGGCTGACGGTTGGTCTAAAAATCGCATCTGCGTCTGGCGGTAATTTACCCGTAAATTCGGCAAACGTTCGATCACTCATAAATTCTAACACTCGTTGTTGTTGAACTCGGTAGTCTTCCGCCGGACGTTTTTTTGCTATTTTGCTATACTTGACGACAGCTGCACGCACTTTAGCACCTGCGCGTATCATCGCAAATCTAGACTTCCATGACATCGGGACCCTAAATGGATAGAATTCAACTCGCCCCCCTAACAGCAACTTTCCATTCAGATGCATGGCGGATAAAATTCCGGGTACAGGTAATGCAGTTGTCCCAACCGATTGAAATAATTCATCTGTAGCTGAACCAGCTCCCGCATAGAGATGTCCGCCCCAATTTAACCAATAATCTCCCCGGCGTTCAGATCGTACACGCCCACCTACCCGATTATCGGATTCTAAAAGTAAAATATCATGGTGTTTCAGGCGCCAGGCAGCAGACAAACCAGCCAGTCCGCCGCCTATGATAATGACATCTTTCATTCGATTTCCTCCCATCCCTTGTGCATTTACTTAGTTGAGTTGTTTCAATCTTAGTTCCCCTAATTCACTTAAGACTGCTTTAATCTTTGATTTGTAATTTTCGGAAGCAGATACGAGTGGCAATCTACTCGATCCACCTGGTAATCCTAGTGCTTCCAGGCCAGCCTTCACTGTTCCCGGAATCGTTTCTTCTTCAATGACATTATATAAAGCCATCAGTTCCTGATTTAATGTAGTTGCTTCTTTTAAATTGTTTTCATTCACGATCAGATCATAGAGTTTTGCCAGTTTCTTCGGAGCCAAGTTATGGACCACTCCAATAGCACCTTGTCCCCCTAATGCCAATGTAGGTAGGATTAAATGTTCAAATCCTGTCAATACCGCAAAGTTTGGATTATCTTTTGTCAATGCAAGCAGTTTGGAAGTGTGCTGTCCGTCCGCCGTATTTTTAATGCCGACAATGCCCTCTATTTGACTGATTTCATGAATCAATTCCGGATCAAGTTCAACGCCCGTCGCATCCGGATAATGATAAATAACAATTCCAATGTTTGTGCTTTCAGCTACCGCCTTGTAATGATCAATAATTCCTTGTCTACTTGTTGTCATGTAATAAGGATTAATAACCAAAGCAGAAGTCGCACCCACTTCAACCGCATATTGCGTCAGGTTGATTGTATCTGCTGTACGATGACATCCTGTTCCCGCCATAACCGGTACTCTACCGTTTGCTGTTTCACACACAAATTTAATGACTTCTTTTCGTTCTTCCATGCTCATTAGTGAGTATTCTCCAGTACTTCCTCCCACTAAGAGACCGTGCATGCCCCCATCTATCAAGTGTTCGATCAGTTGTTCAAGCCCCTTAAAGTCAATACTGTTATCTTCATTCAAAGGTGTTGGTAAAGCCGGAATCATTCCAAATGGTTTATACATAGTTATCCCCCTCATAATTGTGATTAAATGTATAAAAAATTCAAAAATTACTTTCGTTTAATATTTACATAGACACTTTTCACTTCTGTATAGTTCTCCAAGCCATATTCTCCGCCCATTTCGCGTCCAATACCTGATTGTTTGTATCCGCCGAACGGCATCGTCTCCCACTCAAGACCAACGTCGTTAATCCAAACCGTTCCCGCTTGTAGTTTATGAGTAATATAATGACCCGTTTTTATATTCTCTGTCCAAACACTAGCAGCTAAACCATAATCGCTATCATTAGCCCTTTTAATGACTTCTTCAACCGTATCAAAAACCAAAATAGACATAACTGGGCCGAAGATCTCTTCACGTGCGATCGTCATGTCATCTTCTACATCTGCAAAGATCGTTGGTTGGACGAAATAACCTTTATCAAATGTTTTTTCATCTGTCACAAGACGCGCACCTTCTTTTTTTCCTTGCTCAATGTAGCGAAGAACTGCTTGTTGCTGTTTCGCCGAAACGAGAGGACCCATCTCTGTTTCCGGATCCAAACCTAGACCTAGTTTCAACTTGTTCACACGTTCCGCCAATGCTTGTACTACTCGTTCATAATGTTTGCGGTGAACGTAGATTCGTGTACATGCACTACAGTTTTGTCCATGGTTGTACATTGTGCCGTTAAATGCCCCTTCAATTGCTTCCTCTAAATTGGCGTCTTCTAAGATGATTGCAGGTGATTTACCACCTAGTTCGAGCGTGACGCCTTTGATTTGATCCGCAGCTTTCTTCATGACTTCTTTTCCGACAGCTGTTGATCCTGTGAATGACACTTTGTCCACTTGCTCATGCGTGACAATTGCATCTCCAATTACACGACCAGCACCAGGTGTGATGTTAACAACACCGTCAGGAAAGCCAGCTTCTTTAAATAGTTTTGCTATATAAAGTAGCGTAAGCGGTGTTTCACTTGCCGGTTTAATCACAACTGTACAACCAACGGCTAAGGCGGAGCCTAGCTTCCAAGCAGCCATCAAGAGAGGGAAATTCCATGGAATGATTTGTCCTACAACCCCGACAGGTTCATGCGTCGTGTAACACACATAATCCGGTGATACTTGTGTCGTTTTTCCTTGTATTTTCGTTGCAAAACCCGAATAATATCTGAAATGTTGGATGGACCCTTCAATATCATCTGTTAAAGCGACATGATAGGGCTTCCCGTTATCTAGTGTCTCAAGTTGTGCAAGCTCTTCACGGTTCTCCTCCAAAAGATCAGCAAACTTGTAAAGAAGACGTGATCGTGTAGCCGCTTCCATTTCTGACCATTCACCTTCGTCAAACGCTTTTCTTGCAGCTTGAACGGCAATATCGATATCTTCCGTTTGCGCTTCACTCACTTGTGCAATGACTTCTTCGGTAGCAGGATTAATGACATCGAATGTTTTCCCACTAATCGCTGGCACGTATTCCCCGTTAATATAAAGACCTATACATTCATCCAAGAACTTTTCCACTTTCGGTTTTAATCGAAAATCAGTTGCCTCCATTTTATTTATCGCCCCTTTTCAATCTTTGATATTTTCAATTTCAAAACGATAAATAGTTCTATTTTTTCTAACTATTTATTAAATTGAATATTAGCATAAAAACGAATTGTTGTAAACCATTTTTTATAAAAGGGAACAAAATAATTCATTTAACCAATATTCTTAATACTGATATTCTGGGTAGAAGAAGATTTCAAGCGAAATAGAAAACCTTGTCTATGAAGGGATACCCTGCTTTTCTACGCATGTGTTGACTGCTATGTCAAAGGAGATAAATGTGCATAAAATTATTTTTCAAAATCAATTCAACCAGTTTCTCTACAATAAAAAAACACCTAAAACATTCAACAAAGTTTTAGATGACCTTTATTGTCGCGACATTTTCCCTCACAAACCTATTGACGGGGTTCGACAAGATATATTCTTACTTTGTAAAAATAAAAAAATATCCTATCAAGTTTATGAATAACTTGATAGGATATTTTTTCTTGTATGACCCCTACGGGATTCGAACCCGTGTTACCGCCGTGAAAGGGCGGTGTCTTAACCGCTTGACCAAGGGGCCATAAAAACATGGCGGAGAAGGAGGGATTCGAACCCTCGCACCGCTTACGCGATCTATGCCCTTAGCAGGGGCACCTCTTGAGCCACTTGAGTACTTCCCCGAGATTGGCTCCGCAGGTAGGATTCGAACCTACGACCGATCGGTTAACAGCCGATTGCTCTACCACTGAGCTACTGCGGAATGGTGGGCCTAAGTGGACTCGAACCACCGACCTCACGCTTATCAGGCGTGCGCTCTAACCAGCTGAGCTATAGGCCCTTGGAGCGGGTGAAGGGAATCGAACCCTCATCATCAGCTTGGAAGGCTGAGGTTTTACCACTAAACTACACCCGCATTATCATGGTGGCTCAGGACGGAATCGAACCGCCGACACAAGGATTTTCAGTCCTTTGCTCTACCGACTGAGCTACTGAGCCACATGTATGTATTTTTTAAAAATGGCGGTCCCGACCGGGATCGAACCGGCGATCTCCTGCGTGACAGGCAGGCATGTTAACCGCTACACCACGGGACCATTTGGTTGCGGGGGCAGGATTTGAACCTGCGACCTTCGGGTTATGAGCCCGACGAGCTACCACTGCTCCACCCCGCGATAATATTAATTCGTTTGTTCAGATTCACCATTTAACTTAAATGGCGGAGGAAGAGGGATTCGAACCCCCGCGGGCTTTAACACCCCTGTCGGTTTTCAAGACCGATCCCTTCAGCCAGGCTTGGGTATTCCTCCGTGAAATATAGTTACTGGTGGACCTTGCAGAACTCAAACCTACGACCGGACGGTTTATGAACCGTCTGCTCTAAAGAATTAAGCTAAAGATTCTTTAAGGTGGCGGCAGAGGGGATCGAACCCCCGACCTTACGGGTATGAACCGTACGCTCTAGCCAGCTGAGCTACGCCGCCAGGATTTTTATATAAATTTTGTTGGTGGAGCCTAGCGGGATCGAACCGCTGACCTCCTGCGTGCAAGGCAGGCGCTCTCCCAGCTGAGCTAAGGCCCCATGAGAAATGGTCGTGATATAGAATGATTTTGCCTCTGTGCCCTCTTGGTTTCAAACCGAGTGTTCTACCAAGCTGAGCTACTTCCCGAAATAATATTGATGGCGCGCCCGACAGGAGTCGAACCCATAACCTTCTGATCCGTAGTCAGACGCTCTATCCAATTGAGCTACGGGCGCTATACAATAATGAAAGTGCGGGTGAAGGGAGTCGAACCCCCACGCCCGAAGGCACTAGATCCTAAGTCTAGCGTGTCTGCCAGTTCCACCACACCCGCATTGTTTGCCACAACTTAACAAGTCGTGAAAATGGTGAGCCATGCAGGATTCGAACCTGCGACCCTCTGATTAAAAGTCAGATGCTCTACCGACTGAGCTAATGGCTCGAAAATGGTGCCGGCGAAAGGACTTGAACCCTCAACCTACTGATTACAAGTCAGTTGCTCTACCAATTGAGCTACACCGGCAAATAAATGGTGGAGGATGACGGGCTCGAACCGCCGACCCCCTG